>OZ219863.1:0-862500 GCA_964291445.2 Paracoccaceae bacterium
GGCGGGGCATTGATCCCGTTTTCTTCAATGAACGCATCGATTCGTGCAACAAGATCGGCGCAGTAGCGATCAGCATGCGCAAGATTGTCGGCCAAATCATCCCCGAGGCGCAATGATCGCCCCTCGACACCCTCGAGCCGACCGAGCAGGTGCGCGCCTCGCCGGGCAAAATCGTACAGGCTCACCGTTGCGCCGCCATCTCGCCCGGTCACGTGCGGGTCGCCGGCAAAACGCATTCCGGGATTGTCAAGCATGTCGGGCGTCCTGTCCAGATAGCCCATCCGCTGCTGCCAGCAGAGAATGTCGCGCCCACGATACCGCCGCGGAAGCCGGCCGTTGCGTGCGACGCAGAGATAGGTATCCCGGCCGGTGCGAAGGAAATCCTCGGCAATCTGGCATCCGGTCTGCCCGGTCCCGACAATCAGCACGGCCCCCGGAGATGCCTGGTCGGGATTCCTGTAATCCTCGGCGTGCAATTGGAGGATGTCCTCCGGAATTCCCGCGTGCCACCCTGGGCAATTTCGGATGCTGATAGGTGGCTGTCGCCACGATAACGGCACGGGCATGAATGTCGCCCGCATTGGTCAGGACACGAAATTGCCGGCCGGTCTTCTCGATCCGTCTTGCGTCCACGCCGCTCGTGACGGGTGCACCGAACGAGTCGGCCCAGCCCTTCATGTAGGACACGAACTCGTCCCGGAGCATGAAACCGTCCGGATCGCTGCCGTCATAGGGCTTCCCCGGCAGGTTGACCGTCCAGTTCGGGGTAACCAGGCAGAAGGAGTCCCAGCGCTGCCTTCCCCAGGCATGGGCCACGCCGCCCCGATCCACGATCCGGTGGGGAATTCCGGCCCGGGTGAGGAAATAACTTGCTGAAAGCCCGCCCTGCCCGGCTCCGATGACAAGCACGGTCTCGACGGCTTTGCTCACGCCGCGTCGCTCCACCGATCCAAATCGCCGCGCCCGAACTTGACCACATCCACAGGCGGCGGGTATCGGGCCCAGCCTCGCCAATCATCTGGTGAACCTGTCCACGGTGATGGATCTGGTGCTGGAACAGGTTGGTGAGGCACAGTTTCATCGGCAGCGAGAAGACCTCCTTCTGGTCCATGCCGACGGCCGTGAAGGTGAGGTTCGCATCCAACTCGTCCTGCGTCATTGCCGCGCAGAATTCGGCGTACCACGAGTCGCTGGCGCGATGTGCGGCCTCCAGATCATCGAATTGGTCGTGGAGCACTTCGTCCAGTGCCGTGTATGTCGTGGGTTTCTTCTCCAGCCGCTCGCGATAAATGAGATCGGCCAGGAGAATGTGGTTCATGGTGTTGTGGATCGACTTGAAGAACGCCTTCCGATCCGCCTTGCGCTCCGTGTCCGAGAACTCTCGCAGCGCATTGTAGATGCGTATGTTGGCCCATGCATTGTAGCGTGCTGCCGTCTCAATATCCAGGAGCTGTGCCATTCCTGATTGCCCTTTCTTGCGTCCCGCACGTCCGGCGAGCATCCGCATGGTTATGAAATCAGCTGGACGCGCCTTGCGCCCGAACCTCGTATTCGACCGGATCCGGACTGCCGTCGGAGAGGTACATATGCGAAAACATGTCGATAATCCGGCCGAGATCGGGGCTGGCCACGAAATCGTCATAGCTGGCGCGGTCCGCCCAGACAGTGAATGCGATGCGCTGCGGGCCCGATGGTGCACCGAGCAGCATCGCTCGCACGAAGCCGGCATGCTCTCGCATCATGGGAACGGCACCTGCCTCGAAGAGTTTCGAGTCCTCGCCCCAATACTCGGCCTTGCACTTCCAGTGCGCCATCCTGACATACACGGCACATGCCTCCCTTGCTGCGACAGCGTGAAATATATTCGAGATATATTTTGGTTGCAATAGGCGGCTGCGTCCCCTATTGTCGCGGCTTGACGGAGCCTGGAAGGGAGCCTGCGGAAATGGCAAGCAAGGTGTACGGCAAGTATTCGCAGGCCGGGCTTGATCACGAATACGACATGCGCATCCGTTGCCCGCACTTTGCCGAGACATTCGCTGCGATGGACGTTCACAATACGCGCATGGCCGAGATCTACGAATCTCGCCTGGACGTGCCTTTTGGTGACCGCGACCTGGAAAAACTGGACATCTGGCCGGGGCGGGGTGCCTCTCCGATCCTGCTGTTCATTCATGGCGGTTACTGGCGGGCATTCGACAAGGCGATGTTCCGGTTTGTTGCAGAACGATTCGTCGAGGCAGGTTCGGCAGTGGTGCTGAACAATTATGACCTGTGTCCCCAGGTCACGATGGACGTGATCGCGGAACAGAACCGGCAGGCGTTGAAGTGGATCTACGAAAACGCCGGGGCATTCGGTGGCGATCCGGGCCGGATCCACGTCACCGGGCATTCGGCTGGCGGTCACCTGACGGCCATGCTGCTGGCGACTGACTGGACGAGCCATGGGCTGCCGGGTGACGTCGTCAATGGTGCCGTGCCACTCAGCGGCCTGTTTGACCTCGAACCGCTGCGGCGCTCCTATCTCAACGCCGATCTCAAGATGAGCAAAGACGAGGCGCGGCGCAACAGCCCGATTCACCACCTGCCCGAGCGGATGCCGCCAACGGTCATTGCCGTCGGCGGGGGTGAAACCGATGAATTCCGCCGGCAATCCCGAATATACACCGATGCCTGCCGTGACGCCGGGCTCGATGTCAGTTACCTTGAAGTCGGCAACCACGATCACGTGAATGTCGCAGGAGAATATCGCAATCGCCTGAGCCCGCTCACCGCGGCGCTCTTTGCTCAGATGGGTCTATGAAACACGCGTGAGAAGGACCCGACTTTCAACAAGGGAAAGGAGACCAATCGATGACACAGATCGGAAAACCGTTGCAAATGACGCTGCTGGCAGGGGCGCTGGCCGTGGGCTTGCCCGTCATGGCCCCGGCGCAGGATGTCGCCTGGGACATGCCGAACGAGTATGGTGAGACGTCGATCTCCGGTGAGGCAGACAAGATATTCGCCGAAAGACTGGCAGCAAACAGTGGCGGACGGATCATCGTCACCAATCACTTCGGCGGTTCGCTGGGCTACAAGTCGAAGGACCACTGGGCGGCGGTTGAAGACCAGGCCGTTCCGTTAGCCAGCACCTATACAGGGGTGTTTACCGGATTCGACCCGATCTTCCTGATGAACAACCTGCCATTCATGGCGACCAACCCGACGCAGAGCAAGGCCCTGATCGATGCCGCGCGTCCCTACTACGCCGAGGCTTTCGCCAAGGGGAACCAGGTTCTTCTGCTCACCGAACCCTGGTCGCCGGTCGGGTTGTGGACCAAGCGCCCGATCGCGTCGGCTGCCGAAATGCAGGGGCTCAAGGTCAGGACCTACGACAAGAATGGCACGCTGACGTTGAAGGAACTGGGTGCGGCGGCGATTCAGATGAGCTGGGCCGACGTGGTGCCGGCGCTTTCCACGAATACGATCGAAGCGGTGCTGACCTCGGAAGAAGGCGGTCTGTCGGCCAATTTCCAGGAATACCTCGATCACTACCATTATCTCAATTTCACCATGGGCTCGAACATGGTTCATGTGAACCGGGACGTTCTCGATGGGCTTCCGGATGATCTCCGGCAAATCGTGCTCGACACCGCTGCCGAAGTCGAGGCCGAACTCTGGGCGCGTGCACAGGATCGAATCGACCTGAACGTCCAGCGCCTGAAGGATGCCAATGTCACCGCGATCCAGGATGTGCCCGAGAGCTTCATCGACGAGCTGAAGACCGCATCGATGGTTGCGATCAACGAATGGCGCGAGTTGATCGGCCAGGAGCTTGCGGACGAAATCCTGGCCACATATGCCAAACAGCTCGAGATGGTCTCCAACTAGAGCTGAAGATGTCCGACACAGCTGGTCGCCGCCCCTTGGGCGGCGACCTCTTTTGAAGAGAGGTGAGTGGTCGTCAATGACCCATCTCCATCGGTTTTCTTCATTCGTCAATGGCCTCGGCATGTTTGCAGCAGTGACGATACTGTTGGGCATGACGGGCCTCATCCTGACGGAAGTCGTCCTCAGAACCTTCTACGCGTCATCCACGCACATGGCCGATGAACTCGTGGGTTACGGAATCGGTGCAATGAGCTTCCTTGCACTCGGACAGGCCCTCGAGAAGGGAACGCTCATCCGCATGAACCTGCTGCTGGCGAACATGAAGAGCGGCGGCCTGGCCAGGCGCGCAGTCGAAGTGACATGCATAATCTTCGGGATCTTCAGTTGCGGCATGGCGTTCTGGTTTTTCACGCGAAACGTCATCCGAAACTACGAACGAGGATATGTAAGCGAGACCATTGCCCAGGTACCGCTCTGGTTGCCCGAATCCTTCATTTCAGTCGGCCTCGCCATTCTTCTCCTCCAGTTTGTATCCTACCTGATGCGTGTGCTCATGGGCGAGGCCGATCTCTCTTCCGCCAAGGCCGCCGAGCTGGGGATCGAATAGCGCAATGGAAGAGATTGCCCTTTCCGCCCTGGTCTTCGGCTTCCTTGCGTTTTATCTCGGTATCGGTTCCTGGATCTTCGTCGCGCTGTTGATGGTCGGGCTGACAGCTCTCGTCCTGCTGCTTGATTTCCCGCTGTCACGGGTCGGCCCCGTCATGAAGGGGACCATGTGGCGAACGGCCAGCACATGGGAACTTGCCGCCATTCCAATGTTCATTTTCATGGGCGAGCTCATGTTCAGAACCGATGTCTCGGATCGATTGTTCCGGGGTCTCTCGCCCTGGACCAGCCTGATCCCCGGCAAGCTGCTTCATTGCAATGTTGTCGGATGTACCCTGTTCGCTGCCGTGAGCGGGTCCAGCACGGCCACGACGGCCACGGTCGGAAAGATCACGATGACCGAACTCGAGCGGCGGGGATATGACAGCCGCATCGCCACGGGCTCGCTCGCCGGAGCCGGGAGCCTCGGCCTGATGATCCCGCCTTCGATCTCCATGATCATCTACGGAGTCCTGGCCGAACAGTCGATCACCGGGCTGTTTGCGGCCGGCATCCTGCCGGGATTGCTGATCTCCGTGCTGTACTCGTTCTACATCATCTACCGGGCGATGGTGGCACCGGTCACCGGCGGCACCGAAAGCATCCGTTACCGCCCGATCGACTACCTGATGAGCCTGGTTGACCTGGCACCGATCCTGGTCCTGATGTTCATCATACTGGGCGGAATCTACACCGGCGTCGTGACACCGTCGGAAGCCGCAGCTCTTGGCTTTGCCGCCTCGGTGCTGCTCGTGATCGTGCTGGGACAGTTCTCCTGGTCGGTATTCGTCGATGCCCTGACCGGGGCGACGCGGATTACCTGCATGGTGGTGACGATCCTGGTTGCCGCCAGCTTCATGTCGTCCACGATGGCCTATCTCCATGTTCCCCAGGAAGTTGCCAAGCTCATCGCTGCCATGAACCTTGGTCCGGCTGGAATCGTCATCCTGATCGGTGCCTTCTACGTTATCCTGGGAATGTTCCTGGACGGGCTGTCAATCATGGTGATGACATTGCCGATCACGCTGCCCATCGTGGTGGCGGCCGGCTGGGACCCGATCTGGTTCGGAGTCTATCTTGTCATCATGATCGAACTCGGCCTGATCACGCCGCCGATCGGATTCAACCTCTTCGTGCTGCAGGGAATAACCGGCAAACCGATAGGGGAAATCGCCCGGGGTGCATTCCCGTTCTTCCTGCTGATGCTCCTTGCGGCCGTGATCATCGCCGTCTTCCCGCAGATTGCGCTCTGGCTGCCCGACGTCATCCTCTGACCACCTTATGCCTGCCCGCAAGGCAGGCGAATTCACGGCATCCCGGCAGGTTTCCGATTGCAACCTCTCGGAATCGCTATAATATATTTGAGATATATCCAAGAATACCGGGTAGCCTCCAAATGGTCAAACACTACGATGCAATCATTGTCGGCGCCGGAATCATCGGGGCCGCCATTGCCTACGAACTGGCCAGGGATGGCAGGCGGGTCGCGGGCATCGACAAGAACGCGGTCGCCGGCTCCGGATCCACTTGCAATTCCTGCGCCATCATCCGGACACATTATTCGACGCTGGACGGTGCCGCCCTGGCCAAGTCGAACTATCCCTGCTGGGAGGATTTTCCCGGCTATCTCGAGGCCGAAGCCGGTGAAACGCTGGCGACCTACCGGGAGGTCGGTTGCCTCTATACATGCTTCGAGGACAATGGCTACGGGCTGAAGCTGGAAGAGATCGCCATCGCCATTGGCATCCCCTACGAGGTCTGGACGCCGGCCAAGATCCGCGCCAGGCTGCCGATCATGAATCCGGGCCACTTCCATCCGGCGAGACCTGCCGATGATCCCGATTTCGGCCAGCAGGACGGCGAGATGCGCTACGTGCTGTTTTTCCCGAAGGCCGGCTATGTCAGTGACCCGATGCTGGCCACCCAGAACATCCAGGCAGCTGCAACGCGCAAGGGCGCGGACTTCATCACCGGCAGGCGGGTCGTGGAAATCCTGCGGCATGGTGGACGCGTGTCAGGCGTGAGACTTGACGACGAGACCGAAATCACGGCGCCGGTTGTCGTCAACGCTGCGGGCCCGCATTCCTTCAAGATCAACGAGTTGGCCGGCGTGGCGGATGGCATGAACATCGCCACACGGGCGCTTCGTGTCGAGGTTGCCCATGTTCCCTCGCCGAAAGGCTTCGATTTCGAAAGGGATGGCCTGATCTGCTCGGATGCCGATATCGGTGGATACTGGCGGCCGGAGATTGGCAACAAGATCCTGATTGGCAGCGAAGAGCCACAATGCGACGAGCTGGAATGGGTGGACCCGGATGCGTGGAACACCGACGTGACGGAGCAGGCACGACTGCAGGCCCTGCGCGGCGCGCAGCGTTTCCCGGAGATGGGCGTGCCGAATTCGGTGCAGGGCATCGCCGATCTCTACGATGTGTCCGACGACTGGATCCCGATCTATGATTGCTCCGATTTGGCAGGTTTCTACATGGCCGTCGGAACCAGCGGCAACCAGTTCAAGAACGCGCCGGTTGTCGGCATGATGATGAAGGAACTCATCGATTACTGCGAGGCCGGCAACGACCATGACGCAAACCCGATGAGTTACCGGCTTCCGCACATGGACTACACGCTGAACATGAGGTTCTGCTCGCGCCTGCGCGAGATCAACCGCGAAAGCAGCTTCTCGGTCGTGGGCTGATGGCCGGCAAGCCGGCTTTCGTCGACTGCTACGGCGCGATGGCGGAGCGACTGACCGACGACATGATTCGTGTTGTCCCGGAGCTCGTGATCTGGCGCGACGAACCTGTGGATGAGGACGAGTTGATCG
Organism: Paracoccaceae bacterium; assembly: GCA_964291445.2. Classification (GTDB taxonomy): domain Bacteria; phylum Pseudomonadota; class Alphaproteobacteria; order Rhodobacterales; family Rhodobacteraceae; genus JAPOXR01. The sequence goes on from OZ219863.1 coordinate 7,346, forward strand.
CGCGTCTTTCAGGGCGGAGAAACGCGCTCGTTTACATGGGCTACATGTCTGGACGAGTCCTGAATGCCTGCCCGGACCTGCAAACGATCGCCTATCTCTCGACCGGCCTGGCAACGCATGGCGATCTGGATGCGGCGGCCGAACTGGGTATCCGTTTCGAGGGAGTCAAGGGCTATGGCGACCGCGCGGTGGCCGAACATGCGGTGACGCTTGCATTGGCCGGGCTGAAGCGAATCGCCGAGATGGACCGTGCCGTCCGACGGGGCAGGTTCCGGTTGATGCGGGCCGAGGAATTCGCCGGCAAGACTTTCGGCATTCTCGGCATTGGCGGGATTGGCGCCGAGACCGCCCGGCTCGCCGACGCACTGGGGGCGCAAGTCATTGGCTGGACGCCTTCCGGCGATGCACGCGGTGCACCGGTCGAGATGGTGTCAAAGGACGAGGTCTTCTCCCGGGCCGACATCGTTTCGCTGCATCTGGCGCTGTCCCCGGAAACACGGAGCATCGTCGGTGCCGCCGACTTCGCCCGGGCACGTGCGGGCATGGTCCTCGTCAACACCGCACGCGGCGCATTGATCGACGAGCGAGCGCTGTTGGGCGCACTGGCTTCGGGCCAGGTCGGTCATGCGGCGCTGGACGTGTTCGAGACCGAACCGCTATCGGCAGAACATGCGCTTTGCACCATGGACAACGTGACGCTGACACCGCATTCTGCCTGGATGACGAGCCAGGCCATCGACCGGCTCCTGCGCGCCGGCCTTGATCTCCTGGGCCGCCACGTCAGGGAGTGCGCATGAGCCAGGCAATTCTCGCGCTCGCCCGAATGGTCGGCGCGACACGGCCAAACGAGATCCCCGATGCGGTCATGGCGCGCGCCTCCGATTGCATGCTTGACGTCCTCGGTGCCGCCGCTGCAGGCAGCAGCGCGGCCGGCACGATGGCGATGTCCCGCGCCTTTCCCGGGCAGGATGGCGCGGCGTCGGTCTGGTTCACGGGCAGGATTTGCGATACGGCGACGGCGGCAACACTGAACACGATGGCGGCGACGGCGCTCGATATCGATGATGGACATCGAATGGCGGCGGGCCATCCTGGCGCGGCAATCATTGCTGCCTCCCTGGCCGCGGTGTCGCCTGACACGCCGGGCGAGCAACTGCTCACCGCAATTGTCCTCGGCTATGAAGTCTCCGTACGAGTTGCCCTTGCGCGTGTGCCGGAGCAGCACGCTTCAACCGTCAGCGGACGCTGGAGTGGCACCGGTGCCGCGGCTGCCGTCGCCCGGCTGTACAATTTGCCGCCCGAGACGATTGCCCAGAGCATTCTCATTTCCGAGCAGCATGCCCCCCGGCTCGGCTCGGCCGATTCGCACGGCTTTGCCGGATCGGATGTGAAGGAAGGGATTGCCTGGTCCGTATTCACGGCGCTGCGTGCCGTCGACCTCGCCAGTGCCGGGTTCCGGGGCTATCCGGATACCTTCGAGACTGGCGAGCTGTACTCGCCATCGAGGTTGGTCGAAGGCCTCGATGACTTCGCGGCGGTCGATGGTCTGTTCTTCAAGCCATACGCCTGCTGCCGGTGGATCCACGCCGCCATCGACGCATTTCTGGACATCATGGACGACGAGGCGCTGCCGCCTGACCGGATTGACCATGTCACTGTCAGGACATTCGACCGTGCCGTCGCCCTTGGCAATCACCTTCGCCCGGCCTCGGATACGGAGGCCCAGTTCTCGATTCCCTTCGTGCTGTCGGCGGCGGCCTTCAAGGGTCGAGAGGCACTGCTTCCGCTCGATTTGTCGTTGCTCGAGGACGAGGAGGTGCTCCGCTTTGGCGAACGCATCGACATCCGCCATGATGATGAGCTTCAGACCCTGTTCCCCCGCCTGGCACCATCAATCGTCGAGGTGGTGTCAAACGGACGCCCGATTGCAAAGCGCGTCGATTCCGCATTCGGCGATCCTGCCAACCCCATGGACAGATCTCATCTCGTTGCAAAATTCCACCGACTTTTCGACCCGGTGCTTGGTCACGAGCGCGCTGCATCAATCGCAACCGCCATTTTTGCACTTCGGCAGAACCCGGTGCGAGAACTGGCCGACCTGATCGGCACATCCCGCTCGGCCGGCGAGTCCGCCCCGGCCGGGATGGAGGCAGGATGCGCCCGGCCCATTCGGCGCCGGATCAGCCGAGCGCGGTGATTGCGTCAGCCATGTCCCTCGACGCTTCGGCCATCACTTCGTCGGGTTTTGCAAAACAGAGTCGCAAATAACCGGGTGCGCCGAATTCGGTTCCGGGAACCAACGCCACGCCTGACGCCTCCAGCAGGTATTCGGAGAGCTCGATGTCGGTGCGAATCATGCCGCCCTTCGGCGTCTGCCGACCGAGAAGCCCATTGCACGCGGCGAAGACATAGAAGGCACCTTCGGGCACGCGCGCCTCCAGACCCGGGATCCTGGCAATCGCGGCCAGCAGCATGTCACGACGACGGAGATAGGCAGCCAGCCAATTGTCAAGAAAATCCTGTGGCCCGGTCAGGGCGGCGAGTGCTGCCGCCTGCGCAATCGAGCTTGTACAGGTGGTCAATTGACCTTGGAGCTTGGACATGGCAGCAATGAACTTGCCGGGGCCTGTTGCATAACCGACGCGCCAGCCTGTCATGGCGTAGGATTTGGACAGGCCGTTCACCGTCACCGTCCGTTCGGCCAAATCCGGCGCAACCTGCGCCAGCGTGACAAAGGGCTCGTCCCGGTACAGGATCTTTTCGTAGATGTCGTCGCTCAGGATGCCGATATGGGGATGACGGCGCAGCACCTCGGCCAGCGCCAGCAACTCGCCAGCGCCGTAGACCGTCCCGCCGGGATTGCCCGGCGAATTCAGGATCAGGAAGCGCGTGCGCGGCCCGATGGCCGCGTCCAGCGCTTCCGGTGTCAGCCTGGAGCCTGTTCTGGCACAGCACACGATCACTGGCTCGCCACCGGCGAGCTTGACGATGTCCGGATAGCTGGTCCAGTACGGAGCCGGAACGATCACCCGGTCCCCGACATCAAGGCCGGCACACAAGGCCGTGTAGATCAACTGCTTGGCACCGGTACCAATGATCACGCAATCCGTATCGCATGCAAGCCCGTTCTCGCTGCGGAATTTCTTGGCTACCGCCTCGCGGAGCACCGCGGTCCCGGCAACCGACGTGTAGCGCGTCTGACCCTCACATGCCGCCCGGTGTGCAGCTTCAATGATGTGGTCAGGCGTATCGAAGCTCGACTCACCCTCGGCGAGATCATGCGTTCTTTTTCCCGAATCGGCACGCTGGCGTGCCATCTCGGCCAGCCGTATCGTCCCCGAGGGACGGATTCGCATGACATGGCAGGATAAATGCATCTCTGTCCCCGCAAAGAATGATATTCACAATAACCGCGCCAGGTGGCAATCTCAAAATGGATTGCGAGGAGACGGCCATGCTTCGCTATGACCCGGACAATGCGACATACGAGTTCGATGGAGGCCGAATGGATTTGGCGCTGGAATACCGTGATAATCCTCGCGGACCCTACAGTGCCGAGTTGCAACGCGTGCTCGACAGGATGCGGTCGACACCGATGAAGGGCCGCCTGGCTCTTTCCGTGATCGAGCCCTTCAGCAAATTCGCGCTGGTCCGCTTGACCGGCGAGCGCGGCGTTGCACCCATTGTGGTCGAAGGGGTGAGCTATGCGTCCATCCCCGAGGCCGAATGGGACATATTCAAGCGCCGCTGGCAGGAGTTGACCGGCATGCCGGTCACGGTTGCGGACCCATGGTGATCAGCACGACCGGGCTGATCGGCTATTGCCAGCCGCTGGCGATCCACGCCGGCGAGACGACCGAGTTGAAATTGTCGAGCAATGGGCCCGACACCTGTTCCGTTGCGGTGATGCGCGTCGTATGCGGGGATATCGACCCGAATGGTCCAGGCGCCAGTTTCGAGACAGCAGATTGGTGCAAGGCAACCGGACTCCCGGTCAGGCATCAGCCGGCAAACGCCGGATCCTTCGGTTTTTCGCCCCGGGGACCGGCGACCGGTGTTGCGAATTCGCTGCGGCTCGAGATGAATGTGTGGCCAACACTCCCGACCGGCAAGCCGCAATGCCTGTTGCATTGGGGAGAATTGCGGCTGGAGATGGACAGATTTGGCCATCTCGGCGTTCGCCTCGGCAAATCGGCCGCAATTCTGACCCGCCCCTTGCCGGGACGTCGCTGGTTTCGGATCATCCTCGAAGCCTCCGATGAACGCATCGCCATATCGGTCGAACCGATCGCAGCCATGGCAACCTGGCCACATGTCGAGAGATCGGACGCCCCGGCACCGATTGTGTTGTTGCCGGGATGCGACAACCCGATCATCTTCGGCGCCGCCATGGAGGGCTGGCGCGCCGGTCATCCCGTCGTCACATGTGCCTATAACGGCAAGATCGAGGCACCCGTGATCAAGGCCGGCGCGGTTGCAACACCAATTGCCGCCTGGGATTTTTCCCGGCACATCGAGAGCGCAACGGCGCACGACACCGGGCCGCAGGGCGTTCACCTGACCCTTGTCAACACGCCGATGCGGGGCGCAACCGGCTCGAACTGGAATGGTTCCGTCGAAAGCTGGCGACGGGATCCGTCGCAATATGGCGCGATTCACTTTCACGATGACGACATGACCGACTGTCGTTGGGATACCTCGCTCAGGGTCACGGCACCCGACGGAAGCCGTTCCGGCTATTATGTCGCCCGGGTGACCTCCGACGATGTTCAGAGCGACGTGCCGTTCTTTGTCTCCGTCCGGCCAGGCCAGCGTCAGGCCGACATCCTGCTGATCGCGGCGACCGCCACCTACCTGTCCTATGCAAACACCCACATCAAGTTCGACAGCCAAAATACGGAAAACCTTTACGAAGCACCGATGGTGCTGAGCGAGGACGAACTCTATCTCAACGAGCACCGCGAGCTGGGCCTGTCGCATTACGACACGCATGCCGACGATTCGGGCGTCGTCTATTCCAGCGAGCGGCGGCCATTGATGAACATGCGGCCGGGGCTCTATACCTTCAACTACGTGAACGACACCCACATCGTGCAATGGCTGGAGAGTCGGGGTTTCGGCTACGATCTTGCAACCGATGAAGATTTGCACCGCCATGGTCGTGACTTGCTGGATGGCTACAGGGTGGTGATCACCGGATCGCACCCGGAATACTATTCAACACGGATGTGGGATGCCCTCCACGACTACCAGCAAAGCGGCGGCCGGCACCTCTACCTTGGAGGAAACGGGTTCTATTGGCGGGTCGCATGGTCCGATGAGCGCCCGGGAATCGTCGAGAACCGTCGCGGCATCTCCGGGGTGCGCACATGGGAGGGCGAGCCAGGTGAACACCATCTGAGTTTCACCGGCGAGCCCGGCGGGTTGTGGCGTACGCATGGCCGCGCGCCGCAAATGCTGGTCGGAACCGGCTTCAGTTCGACATTCTTCGTCCGCTCGACCCACTTCCGCCGCACAGAGGCGTCCCGCGATCCTGACCTGGCATTCGTGTTCGATGGGCTCAACTCGGATGTGATTGGTGATTTCGGATATCGAGGCGGCGGGGCCGTCGGCCTCGAACTGGACAGGTGGGATGCCGATCTTGGCTCGCCGCCGGGATCGGTCATCCTTGCAACGTCGGAGGACGTGGGACAGGGCGGCCTCCTGACGGGCGAGGAGTTCATTACCACCACCCGCGCCCTTGACGGGCTCCAGAACCGGCGGGTGCGCGCCGACATGGTGTATTTCACGACGGCTGGCGGCGGCGCTGTGTGGTCGGCGGGGTCCATCGCCTGGGCGACTTCGCTGCTGTGGAATGCCGGCTCCAACCCTGTCAGCCGGGTGACCGAAAACGTGCTCAGGCGGTTTCTCGATCCCGAGCCGCTCCTTGGACCACCATCGGCGGGCAAAAGGCAACCGGCGGCGACCGGATTTTCGAGGAACGGCCAAGATCCGGACGAGGACAGTCCGTTCACCGATGGATGAGTTGGGGATATTGTCATTCCCGGCCCGCACCGGTCGATGACTGCCCTTCATTCTACCCGCCTGGCGCATGCCCGGCAAACCACCCTGTCGCCCATAAATTCGGCAATGGCCGGAATCAACGTCCTGCATCTGGAGGTCTCTTCCGGGAAGTTCTGAACTGGTGAGGTGAAGACAACGCACCCGGGCCCGTGCATGGGTCCGGCAGCCTTCCGCTCTCCCGAAGCGAAATCCAGCCGGGCTGCGCCACGGTGACGACTGCCGCGGAAGCAGGAACAGCGAGCCAGTTCCATGAGTCGGCAACCCACCCTGCGTGTCATCCGGGAATTGAGGGCGGTTTCCGGCCTCTTCGCCGGGCATCGACATACTCGACCAGTGCTGACCGGCCCATGATTTCGACGATCCGCACCCGGAGTTCTGCCCCCTCTGCATCGGTCAATTGCAACTCCTCGCCCGGAATGAAGTTGACGGGCTGCTGTTTGCCCTGGTCGATGGCGATGTTCGATGCGTAGAGATACGTGCGGTCATGGGCATCACGTATGGGATTGAGCCTGCCCCTCAACCCCGGGACATGACCTGTCGCCTCCGGAAAAATGATGCTTCCGCCTGCCGGCAGGGCCTCCAGATCGATCGCCAGCGCCCGCTCCTCGGGTATCCAGCCCTGCTCCAGATACGCGGCATGTCCAGGTGACGATGCAAAGACTGTCAAGGGCAACGAGGTCGTGTGCAGATCGAACGCAGCTTCGCCCTCATTGTCCGTCTTGACCTGCTTCCAGGTCTTGTTGGGAAACAGCAGCAGGAGATCGGCACCGGGCAACGGGTGGCCGCCCGACCGAACAGAGACAATGGTGCGGGCCGGGCTCCAATCATGCCTTGCCGCGGGGATGACCAGGAGAAACTCGGAGTCGTCAACGACTCTGTATTCGGGATATTTCCCGCACAACTCCCATGTCTCGCGCCGGATTATGGGCACGCCGTCGCCACGGCGCTCCATGACGTAGTGCCTGTCTTCGCTGCCGCGAATTCCGCCGACAGGCATCCGCGCGAATACGGAGGTCAGGGCCTCGTTGCGAGTCGACTGCCGCAAAGCCATGCTCTCCACCGTCAAATTGTTGGGAAGGGAGCCGGGCGACTGGATTTCCACACGATCATGGAACATCGACAGGCGAATCCTGGCTCCCCGCATGGAATAGTCGCGATGGACAACTGCATTGACCAGGGCTTCGAACAGGGCCCTTTCGCTGTACTGGGGCAGGTTCGAACGGGCAGGATCCTTCCATGCCGCGACCCGCATGTTCCTGATGGCAAAGGCAATGGCGCCGGCGATCTGTTCGTTCAATGGCCCGGTGATCTCCTGGGCATCAATCTGGACCGATGCACGGTCAGCGCCTTGATACCTCGTCGCGGTAATGCAGGCGTTTGCAAGCCATTGTTCCGGATTTGGCGTGCACAGCAGCACGCCGGCGACCGTGGCACGAAGGATTCCGGCCTCGTCAACGCCAAGCAGCGCCTGTTTCACGAGCGCCGCCTCGGGCTCGGCCGCGCCTTCGGCGCTGAGCAACTGCCTCCAATGTCCCTCGGCCAATGTCCCGAAGCCGGTCTCCGGCACCGGCTGCATGTCGAACCACAAGAAGCGGGCCTGTGACCGCCTCTGCTCCAGCCGTAACCGCTCGTCACCGGCCATGGGCCGCTTCGTTGCACCCACGCGGATATGGCATCCGCCGGGACCTTCATGTACGAAATCGCTCCTCGGAACTTCGACCAGCAGCACGCGTTTGCCGTCCGGCATCTTCTTGTGAAATGTGCGGATGCGAACAGGAGGCTTGATCGTATCGGTGCACACCTCGACGAGAAGGGTATCCAGATTGACGATTTGCGCTTTCGACATGCCGGTAACCGTGCCGCCATCGGCGACTCCAGCGAGCATCACGCCCCCGACGCCGTTTGCGAAGGCCGAGATTTCGTCAGCCCAGACACTGCGGGACGGGCCCTTTGGACGATCCCCGGCGAACTCGACCTGCTTGAATTCCCAGTGGCTGTCCTCGCCCAACTGCAACTGGTCTTCAATGTCCTCGATGTGGCAGATCATATCCTCGGAATTTACTCCCAAGATCACAGGTGGCCGCAGGCCATGATGCTCCATCAAGTCTCAGGACAAGATGATCCTGGAGGCTTCATTTCCTGTGCTGAGGTCATCCACCGAAGCATATCCAACTACACACCCATCAGCAAAACAATTCGACCGGCAATCAGGGGATCGCAAATTGCCCGACAGGTCCTGTCGCAGGCTACCGTGATCTTCCCGTCTTCGGCGGATCGGCACTCCAATTCGGATGCTGGTGGTCATGGAGGCTGTGCCGGTAGAGTCCGGTACGAATCCGGCATTTTTGGTTTTGGCGGCCAGGTCCGGGAGCATGCCTGCAACCGGCGGCCCAGAATGGGAGAACTTCACGATGAATGACCTTGCAGCAGCCAAGTCCCTGGTGCTTGGCTACCAGGGCGCACTGGACAGGGCCGACATCAGCGACATTGCCGTAGCGCTGTCCAGGCACTGTTCCTCCGATTGCAGTTTCCGGTTTGTCCATCCCTTCAATGGAGCGGTCGGCCCCGAGGAGGCCGCCGGGGTTTTCTGGCGGCCGATCAGGCGGTCCTTTGCCCCACTGCAGCGCCGACAGGACATCTTCCTTGCCGGGGCCAACCATCTCGATGGCAACGACTCGATCTGGGTGCTGTCGATGGGGCATCTCCTGGGCCTGTTCGATGCACCTTTCCTGGGAATGCGACCCACCAGGCAGGCCGTCATGCTCCGTTATGCCGAATTCAGCCGGATTGCGGATGGCAGCATCACCGAGTCGGCCATTTTTCTTGATATCATGAACCTGATGGCCCAAATCCGGGCCGAAGTGATTCCGCCTGCCACGGCATCGGTCATGGTGACGCCGGGACCGCGTACCCAGGACGGGCTGCTTCTTGCCGACCAGCCGCCGGAGGAAGGACAGCAAACCCTTGCTCTCTTCGTGCGAATGATCGACCGGCTGCTCTCGGTTGATGTCCGCACCACGGGAACCGAACTGTCGCTCGACTGGACCGATGACATGATCTGGTGGGGACCGGGTGGTATCGGCGCGCCGTACACGCAGCAGCGCTACCTCGAACAGCACTGCATTCCTTTCGAGGAGGGCCTTGAATGGGGAGATTTCTTCGGGCACCGTACCGAGATTGCCGAAGGCCATTATGGCGGGTTCTTCGGCTGGCCGACCTTCGATGTCCGCTCCCGCGGCGGATATATCGGACTGGCTCCTGCCTCCGAAAAGAAGGTGGAGATGCGGGTCGTGGACATTTACCGGCGACAGGGCGACAAGCTGGCCGAAAACTGGAACTTCATCGACCACCTGCATTTCCTCGACCAACTCGGTGTCGACCTGATTGCCAGGCAACGCCAACTGACCGGCCTGTAAAGGGTGCATCCCGCATTTGTGGCCAGTAAAGGAGAGCGGCCTTCAAATGACACCTGGCAAGTCGTCACGCCTTGGGCGAACGATTACAAAGCGCCGTAACCGTTCGGGCAAGCCGTGATTGCCCATCCTGCCTGCATTTGAGGGCCATCACTCCCGGCCTGACCGCCGCCCGCGGCGGCGCCCGGCCCTGACCGGCCTCAACCGTTCAACACCCGCTTCCAGTCCTTCCGGAGCGGACACAGCCAGATATCCTTCCTCGGCTTGCCATACGTCCACTCCCGGTCATACTTGCCCCGCCCCTGCGTGGTGCCGACATGCACCCATCCGGCGGCCTTGTAGACCGCCCCGGTGAAGCGCGGGGTCTCGACGAAACTCTCCATCAGTACCGGGCTCACACTGTAGTGCTGCTGCCAGTCCGCCACCAGCTGCCTCCGCGCCAGCGCCAGGATGTGCGAGGCCAGGTTCGGTATCCGCACCCAGGGCATGATCAGGAACCTGGCATTGTTCACCACCAGGTGCAGGTTGCGCTGCCGGGCCCCGGCATCCCAGCCGATCCAGGCATCGCGCGGCGCCGTCTTCCACGCCGCCGCCGAGAAGCCGAGCATGGCCAGCGGCCGGCCCTGGCAATCCTCCACCGCGTAGCGCAGCTGGCCGCCCACCAGCGGCGTGTAGCCCAGATAATGCCAGCGGGCGATGAATTCGTTCCAGCGCCGGGAGGCGCGGGCCCCGGCGCCGGTGATCATCAGCAGACGCAGCGGCTGCACCGCCGCCAGCGTCTCCGGCACCGGCGCCAGCGGCTCCTCGGTATCGGGGCCGAACTCGATCCTCTTCAGCTGGCGCGCCGCCCGGCGCGGCTCGGGCAGACAGATCAGCCCGTCACGGTGCATGTCCAGCATGGTGAGCCGGGCCATCATCGCCCGTATCCGGCCATCGGGCCCGGTCCAGCCGACAGCGTGGCAGAAGCGCCGGGCCAGCCCGGCGCGGGTCTCCTGCGGATTGTCGGATATCAGCTGCCGCATCAGCGCCATCTCGGCGGTGGTGAAGTCGCGCCCGTGATAGCGGCACTCCACGGGGTCGCTGTCGCCGCTCACCCTGCCGCCAGCGCCCGGCGCCGATCTGGATCCATGGACCAGGGCAGCCATGGCGACAGATCATCCGGCGGTGCCCCGCCATTCATGGCACAGGCCGCCAGCCAGTCATCCAGCCATGAGCGGATGCAGATGCCGTTCATGCGCAGGGTGCCGAAGATGCCGTACATGGTGGCCGAGAAGGCGGCTCCTTCCAGGCTGTCCGAGCCGAAGGACAGCTTGCGGCCGATCACCGCCCGGCGCTGCAACCGCTCGATCAAATTGTTGTCCATGGGCACCTCCGGGCGGCCAAGAAACACCGAGAGCCCCTGGCGGTGGCGAATGAGCGAGGCCAGCGGTTTGGCGCGCCGGTCCGAGCCGGCAGGTCCCGCAAGCTCCTTCTGCGCGAGGGCATTGAGCCGCGCCAGCGCCCGCTCCAGCTGGCGCTGGACAATGACGAATTTGCGTGACTGCGCATCCATTGCCGCCTCCCGGTCCCAGTGTTTGAGCCGAACCTCGTTCAGGTGATAGATCCGCCCGATCCGCACCAGCCACCGGTCGCGCCACGTGTCCAGCCCGGCATTGCCGGCGGCAGCCTTGATGAAGTGGCGGCGCAGATGCGCCCAGCACCAGGCCAGTATGAGGAGATCCTCCAGCTCCCGCACCAGCTTCTTGTAGGCCGAGTAGGCGTCGCAGACCAGTATCGTTCCGGGGCGGATGCCGGCAAATATCCTGGCCGCGGCCTTGGCGCTGCGCCTGGCGTCCACGCGGAACCAGACCGCATCCCGGCTGGCGGCGCTCCAGAGCCAGGATCGGGAGGTGCCGCGGATGGCATCGAGGGCGGATACCCGCCAGCCGGTCTCGTCGCCATGCAGCATCTCCTCCGCCAGCAGGTGGTCATGTATGGCCTGCGAGATCGGCTCGAACAATGGGACCAGCCTCGGCGTGGCATCGGCCAGGGTTCCGGCCGAGACCGCCAGCCCCTGATCGGTCATCCATTCTGCCACCCGCCTGAGCGGCCGGCAGCAGCCGAAGCGCTCGTAGAGATAGAGTGACCAGACGCTGACACCGTAGGGGGTATTGGCAAAGAGCCGGGCCGGCGGCGGTGCCGCAACCTCCTGTGGCGAGGAGGGGCACTCGCAGCCCCGCCGCCAGCGATTTCGGTGGATGAGCACGGGTATGGGCCCTTGACGGGATCTCGATGATCCCGGAGACATGGCTGCCATTCTTCACATAGGGCCAGGCCGCAGCAGGAACAGCTCCGGTCCTGCGGCGGCGGATCGTGGCTCTCGGCCTGAAGCTCCAGTGCCGGGCGCTTCGTCCGACCGTGCCCGGGCTTGCCCTTCCGCTGGCCGCGTTTGCTGGCTGGGCCGTGTCGGGCCCTGGGCGGCACGGCTGAAGCCGATCTATCTGGGTGATGATCTCTATTGCTGCCAGCCGGTCTGCGAGGCGATCAGGGATGCCGGCGGGCACTTCATCCTGACCTGCAAGCCGGGCAGCCATGCGACGTTATACGAGTATATTCATGGAGTTGCGCTCGACGAGGCCAGGCGGACCAGGCGGCTGGGGGGCAAGCGCAAGCATCACTTCCATTACCGGTGGATGAATGATCTGCCATTGAGGGACGGTGCAGGAGCATTGAAGGTGGGCTGGTTCGAGATCACCGTGACCTCGGAGACCGGCAAGCAGGTCTACTACAGTACATTTGCCACCGACATCACCATCACCAAAGACAACATCGCCGAGTTGGCCGAGTGTGCCCGCAGCCGCTGGACGGTGGAAAATTCCGTTTTTCGGGAGCTGAAAAAGTTCTTCCATCTGCACAACTTCGGCCCTCGACCGCGTCCAGCGTGCTGGCGATGTTCAACCTGGTTGCCCTCCTGATGCAGAGCGCCTGCCAGATGGTCTGCCCCCGGTGGAAGGCGGCGCGCAAGAGGTGGGTGGCCCGCTACCAGATGCTCGATCAGCTGAAGATCCTGGTCAATTACGTCGTCTTCGGCGGCTGGGACCAGTTCCTGGTGGCCATCACCACCGACCAGCTTCCGGAACAGCCTCCGGCCTGGTGCTGAGACGGGTGCAGGCCGCAGCAGCGCCTCGAGATGCAACCTTGTCCTTCAGCCGGGATATCCGCCGGCGCAGGATTGTCGCACATCGATGCCGGCCTGCTTGAGCAGCGCCTCGAGATGCACCACCTTCTTTGCCAGCCGGCGCACATTCCTCGATGCCTGGCTGGCGCGTGTCTCCTTGAGTTCCTCCCGGGCGGCGGCGAGCTTGGCCCGATTGGTCTCGAAGGTGGCCCGCAGGGAGTTCAGCTTGTTGCGGGCCTCGGCCGATTCCCACTTGCGGCGCTCGGCATCGGCCCTTGCTTGCAGGAGTTCGGCCTCCAGCCCGGCGATCCTCGCCTCGGCCGCCTCGGCGCGTGCCTGCTCCCGGGCAAGACGGGATTCGAGATCCAGGACCGGAGGCAGGGCGGGGGGCCGAGAGATGACTTCGCATACCGACATGCGGCCGGACTAGCAGATGTCCTGAAATGTAGCCAGAGGAAAATGAATTGCCTGGATGGCGGGTCTTGAATGACGCCTGGCAAGGCGTCACGGCTTGCCCGAACGGTTACAAAGCGCCAAACTGACCATTGTTGTTTGCAAACCGTTGATCTCTCGGACAAAAGTGATCCGTGGAAAATCACTCGCAGGAAAACCCATGGCCCCGAAACGCAACCAAACCGACATCTTTCGCCTCAGCATCACGCTTCAACGCGTGGAACACAAGATCACGAGGCGAATGGATGTGCCCACGGATACCTGTCTTGACGATCTTCACTATTACATCCAGGCGGCCATGGGATGGGACAATGACCACACATGGGGGTTCGAAGCACGGCGGTATGGAAGGAGGGCCTATTGGAGCCCCGAGCACTGGGACGACGTAGTTGAGGAGACCATTCACGATGTCATCGCCTTCCTGCAAGGCAACCGGGACTTCACCTATGTGTATGATTTCGGGGACCATTGGGAACACAGGATCCGGATTGGAAAGGCCCAGCCAGCACGTGATGACCGACGCTACCCGTATCTGGTCTCCGGGACCGGGCGTTGTCCGATCGAGGATATTGGAGGCGGGTGGGGCTACCAGGAGTTCCTGCGTGGCCTCGAGGACCCGAATTCACCATACCGGGAGGAATTTGCCGATCTCTACAAGGGGAACACAGCCTGGGACCCTGAAGATGCCCAACTCGAGACAAGGTGAGCAAGCCTGGCCCGGTTCAGCAAATAGGAATGCCGAGCATGCACAGCAGGCAGGCCACATCATGCCGGGGAACAGGAGGTGCTCGCCTGATCCTCACGAATTGCTGTCATCACGGCATCGGCGCCCACGCGATGTCGGCCGACGGTCGCCGGGCACGCAAGAAAGTCTGTCGAGGCGAGTATTGGCGGGGTCGTGGACAGCTGGTGCCCAGTCACGAGATTTGCGTGTTGAGCGAGTTTGCAGAAGCCAAATCCCTGGCCTTTCGCTGCCAGGAGGCGTGTCAACGAGTACAACCAGCGCCCAACTCTCGTCACTCGGGCCGTTCTGAGCATATACGGAAGAAATTACCCACCCTGGATGGTCCAGCGCAAATTTCGGTCTGGATTGGATTCAGGACTTTTGAATGGTCTTGCAGGTAGTTTGACACTAGAGAATCTGTCGGCCTACACCGGAGGCCACCGAACGATTGACCGGACTGGAGGCACCAATGGAATGGGACAAGATCGTAGGCGTCAGAGCAACCGAACTGGTCGACGTCGAGCAGCTGAATTTCGACAGAGACAATCCACGCTTTACACGTGACAAGCGCCCAATTGAAGCTTTTGATCGCGCAATTGTAGCTGAATTGGCAAGAACAGCGGACTTGTCTGAACTGGTCCAGTCCATTGGAACAAGTGGTTATATCAATATTGAACCCCTAGTGGTCGTCGTGCGCGAGAACAAGCTGGTGGTACTTGAAGGCAATAGGAGGTTAGCAGCGGTAAGAGCCCTCAGGGATGAAGAGTTGGCTCGCCATGCAAAACTTAGCCTGCCGGCCCTTACCAATGACATTCGAGCGACGATGGAAAAAATCCTAGTTTACCGCGTCGAGCGGGAAGAGGATGCACGGGAACTGATTGGTTTCAAACACATCAATGGTCCCCAAGCCTGGGATGCCTTTGCAAAGGCAACATATGCCGCGAAATGGTTGGATTCTCAATCAAAGGTGGAGAACCCGCTTCAGTTATATGAAATAGCCAACCGATTGGGTGACAAGCACGCCACAGTCCACCGGATGGTAACCGCCTACTATGTCTTGATGCAGGCCGAACGCCTCGACATATTTCAAATCGATGACAGGTTCAAACGGACATTCAGTTTCTCGCACTTGTACACTGGCTTGTCTTACGGCGAGTTCACGGAATACCTCGGGATGCCGCGGCCGCAGAGAGATCAAGACCCTTCCAGAGACCCTGTCCGCGAGGAGCACTACCAGAACCTGCGGTATGTCCTGACCTGGCTCTACGGCTCGAAAGAGCGTGAAGTCCAACCCGTTGTCCGTAGCCAAAACCCGGACCTTGGTCGGGTGAGGGAAGTACTGAGATCCAAAGCTGGAACCAGAGTTCTAGAGCAAACCAGCCAGCTTGAAGATGCCCTGATTACAGCGACCCCCAAAGACCTTCGTTTTTCACAGCACATCGTTGAGGCAAATGGACAACTCCGGCGGGCACTAGAAACCCTGGATGGCTTCGACCCGGAGACCCAATCTGAGCTTCACGAGATTGTCACGGCGGCGCACAAACGCGCACAGTTAATTAAAGGCACCGTTGACAGCCAGATGTCTGAATTCGAAAAGAGCATTGAAGACTGACATGGCGAGTGAACCTGTGTTGACGCCTGGCCTGGATGCCGAGGATCATGTGTTGGTAGACTGGTTGGAACTTGTTGCCTTTTTCAACGAGTTTCGGACCGCAAGGTTGGATGAACTCGAAGCGGCGATCAGAGTGCAATCCGAGAGTTCGGAAGACGATGACACGGATGGAGACTTTGATGAGTCTGCTGTTGATGGTGGCAACATTGCCAGCATCGACTCAGAAAGGGAAAGGGCTCGAGAGCGCGTTGAAAACGAAGTCGAATTCCGGCTGAAAGATTGCAAGGACGCATATCCTTTTCGCCTGGAAGCCGATTGCGAGGAATTGATCTTGATGGATGACTGGCAGGACGACAAATACACACCGTACTTGACATGTCTGATTACAACCCACGTGACCAGAGAAAGCCTGTTCAATTTCCAAATAGAGGATGATCTGGTCCGGCGCCTGAGGAATCGGGTCTTTCAGGTAATATCGACATTCGCGATGGCTGGCTTGGCAAACGGGAGCGCCGCCAGCATTGGCTGGCCGCGCACTGACAAGGCTGATATCATGACAACCTTGAAGAGAGCGGAGGAGCGTGGCGCGGGCTTTCTGACCAAGAAAGGCCCGGGGGGTCACACGCCGCCCAACGAAAAGGATGGCGGCGTCGACGTGATCGCATGGCAATTCGACGCACGCCCTCCGCCAATTCTGTTCTATTTTGCCCAGGTGGCCAGCGGTCACAATTGGCCTGGAAAATCCGTGCACCGTTACTCAGAACTGTTTGAGCGGAATTACATGGAAGACGCCCATCGGGGTAACGTGAATTACGCAACGCTCTTGCCTTTTCGAGTGGCTGATGAAGCCAAATGGATAAATCAGCATTTGTTCCATGGGGTGTTGCTGGATCGAACGCGATTATCAAGACATGCTGTAATCGGGCAGACCCTTGCGGGTAAGGGTGTCGAAATGGACGAATCGGAAAACATGGCTCAGGTTCTAGCTTGGCTGAATGAGTTTCGTGCCAAGGCGCTCGCCTAGAAGTGGTTCGGTTCAACGAGGATTTCGTTTTCTCGGCGCTTCAAATGCAGGCTGTAGTTCACAGAAATATTTGAGCACTTCTGTGACTTGTACAGTTGTCGAATAAGCGGCACATCATCGTAGGTAAGGACCCAGTTCTTGACAGATTCGCTTGTCAAGATGTCGGATAGGGCCACATGTTTTGCTTCACTCATGCCATCAAAATAGAGGCGACCACCTGCTTTGACGTAAGGGGGATCAATGAAAAACAGCGTGTAGTCGGCCGCTGGACTGCGCCGCACCCGATCTATGAATGATAAGGCATCGGCATTCGACAATTGAATCCGATTTCCGCGTTCGGCAAGCCAGAGAACCTGGTTGGCCAAGCGTTCGACATTGAACCGTGCATCCAGTTTCCACTGTCCACGTTGGCCATAACCACCGATAGGTCCCGCATTCAATACAATTCCCGACCGGGTGGTGCGGTTCATGTAGAACGTCGAGAACCCGAGTTCAAAATCATAGGAACTTTCCGAAAAACCAGCTACGATGCCACGGTGATGGTACCACTCCGGCATGTCCAGCCTTACACTGCGCAGTTTGGCCACAAAGCGTGCGGGCTCTTGCAGCATTGCGCGCCACGCTGAATAGATACGCAAGTCGGCATCGTTGAGCATGACAACATCGGCATCTCCGTCCGCTAGCAATATTAATGCCGCCCCGGCTCCACCGCAGAATGGCTCCACAAATATTCGTTCTGACGCAGGATCAAGCTGTGACATGCGTTGCTTAAGGAATTCCGACATAAACCCCTTTCCGCCTGGGTAGCGAAATGGAGACACCGCGTTTTGCGTCGAGCGGTTTGGATTCTTGGGAACATCCGCGATCGGCAGTAGGGCCATTGTCCTATCTCGTACCACCTGATCCCCTACGTGGGAATTTCCCGACCGATGTCAAAACTCGGTTCGGTCAGCACCGCACTGTGACCATTATGCAGCCCGTGCGCGGTGGTCAATGCCGGCGTTGTCTACAGCAAGTCCATCCAATAGTCTGCAGCCTTGACCAAATCCAGCCTTTTGTTCCGCAGTCCAGCCATTATCCGGCAGTCATGTCGGATGATTTACAGACGAGTCCTGCCGGCCGGTAGCGATTCCTGCCCGGATCCGGTGCCGCAGACGTACCGGACCTCAAGGTACAGAGCGACAATCACGATGGGAAGGGGGGCTGGGGTCACCCGGCTCGTTCACTTGTCATCGTTTCTCATGATCCGGCCCCGCGGCAGGGCCATGTTCAGGAACGTCTGCGGCACCGAGTCCGGGCGGACATTGTCCGTAAATCACCCGACATGACAGCCGGATGGCGACCGGATAACGGGCTCAGAGGCTGGATTTGGTCATGGCTGTCGCCTCTTGAATGGGCCTGGAATTGGATTGGTGAGGCAATTTACATCCAGACCGATCTCCGCTAGAGTTTTGCATACGTTTGCGAAAGGCGCAGACTGACGCCTTGCCTGGTGTTCAGGTAGAGGATTTTGGACATCGAAAACTGAGGGGAAAGACCTTGAAAACCATCATTCAACTCACTCTTGCAGGGGCGGCGCTTGCACTCTCGTCTGGCACCGCGATCGCCGGATGCGGTATTTCCGGCGGCAATATCAGTGTCCTGGCCAATGACTTCCCGGCCTTGCACGCTGTCGTGTCAACCGCCGAGGAATGCGCCGGAGACGGGGTAGCCTTTGCCAAGAACCACACGGCTCAGCATCGCGAAATCCAGGTTGCTGCCCTGACAGCCGATCCAGCGGAATACACGGCCGTGATCGTTGCCAATTCATCCATCGTGCCGCTGCTGAACGACGGGCTGATTCGGCCTCTCGACGATTTGGTTGCCGAGCATGGCAGTCATCTCGGCAAGAACCAGCTGATCACCATCGACGGCAAGGTCATGGCAGTTGCATTCATGGCCAACGCCCAGCACCTGGTTGTACGTCAGGATATTCTTGACCAGGTCGGCCTCGAGGCGCCTTCGACCTACGAAGAGGTACTGGAGGCGGCCGCGGCGATCCGCGAAGCGGGAATCATGGAGTATCCGTTTGCCATGCTCACCAAGTCCGACTGGAATCTCGGTGAGGAGTTCGTGAACATGTATATCGGTCATGGCGGAGAATTCTTCGTGGAAGGCACTGCCGAGCCAGCCGTCAACAACGAGGCTGGTGTCGCAACGCTTAACATGCTGAAGGCGCTGATGGCGTATTCCAATCCCGATTTCCTGACCTACAACACCTCAACCGTCGCCCCGATCTGGGAGGCCGGCAATTTGGCCATGGCGGAGATGTGGGCATCGTCAATGGGGCAACTCATCGACGATGAGGGATCCACACCGGAGGTATCGGGGAATACCCAACCGGTCGGCGCACCGACGGTTGCCGGTGGCTCGATACCATCCTCCACGCTGTGGTGGGACGGCTTCACCATCGCCAAGAACATTTCCGACGAGGATGCCGAGGCCAGCTTCATTGCCATGGTCCATGGCGTGTCGGATGACATGGTGATGGCCAACAATGACCTGGCGGTCTGGCTGTCGAGCGCCTACGTGCCCGGCAAGGCGGCCGAGGGCGTGGCTGCGGTCGCCTCAATGGGCGCCGAGCCATATCCGATGCTGCCCTATATGGGCCTCTTGCACCAGGCATTCTTCGAGGAGTTGCCTGATTTCCTGCAGGGTAACCGCAGTGCCGAGCAGACCCTGGCCGATATCGAGGCCTCGTATATCACCAAGGCAAAAGAAACGGGCTTCCTGCAGTAGCAGGCGGCGAGGCAGGGCCCCGAAAGGGCCCTGCCTATTCCAGGGACATAACGCTTGCCGCACCGGGCTTTCATCTGGTTCATCCTGCCATCATTTGCCGCGATGGCGCTGTTCATCGCGTTGCCCATCGTCTCAGTCGCGATCCAGTCATTCTTTGTCGAACACGAGCAGGTGCTGGTCGAAGTCGAGAACTGCACTCCGTTCAAATGCGAGACAATCGTCTCGGTCGACTCCGAAGCTACCGCCCTGCTGAACGAGGATGCACCGCTGGGCCAGTTCAACTGGTTCGGAACCTATACCAACCGCAACCATTTGGCCTTTGACCAGATCGCGGCTGCATGGCGGGACTCGCAAGAACTGGGCGAATTCGCCCGCTTCATATTTGGCCTTCCCTTCTACAAGGCGCTGGCCTTTACGCTGACCTATACGGCCGTGGTCACCCCATTTGTCCTGGCCCTGGGGCTGGTCATTGCGCTGGGCGTCAACGCACTGCCCGCCGTCACCAAGGGCCCGACAATTTTTGCATCGCTGCTGCCGATGACCGTGACGCCGCTGATCGGCTCGCTGATCCTGTTCTGGATGGTCGATGCCGACGGAATCATCGGCGCAACCCTGCAGCTGATATTCGACCAGCCGAATCTGAGCCTGAAGGCATCGGCGCCGCTGACCTGGATCATGCTGATCGTCTACGGGATCTGGCACAGCGCACCCTTCAGTTTCATCGTCTTCTATGCCGGGCTGCAGACGGTGCCGCATGAAACCCTCGAGGCGGCACAAATCGACGGCGCCAGCCGCTGGATGCGCATACGCTGTGTCGTGATACCGCACATGATGCCGCTGGTGGTCTTCATCACGCTGATGCAATTGATGGACAATTTCCGGGTATTCGAGCCGATCGTCGGCTTTTCCGCCTCGGCAAAGGCGACCTCGCTGAGTTGGATCATCTTCAACGATCTCAGGGGCGACACCAAGCTCTTCGGCTCGGCTGCCGCCACCTCGATGCTGACGATCATCGGCGTCGCAATCCTGCTCGCCCCGGTGCTGATCCGCACCTGGCGTGATTTTGGCCGCAAGGCGTAGACGGAGAGCCGGAATGGCAGCACCAAAGGACCGCCGCTCATCCTTCCTGGTCTTCTTTTCGACCGGTCTGATCGTATTCTGGCTGATGATCGCCACCGGACCGTTCCTGTGGACCGTCTGGGGATCATTCAAGGTACAGGGTGATTTCTTCTCCAAGGCCGACTGGCGAAATGCCGTCTACGGCGTTCGCACCGTCGCCGAGACCGGCGGCGCCTTTACTGGCAACGGCTATATCGGAGCATGGATCCAGGAAGAATTCTGGCGAAACATCATCAATACCTGCATCGTGGTGTTCTTTACCGTCATCATTTCACTGACTCTCGGCACCCTCGGTGGCTATGCCCTGGCCCGCTCGGGATTCCGCTATGCCTTCTGGATTCTGATCGCCGCCCTGGTATTCCGGGCCATGCCCCACATTACCCTGGTTTCCGGATACCTCCTCCCCTTCTTCGAGTGGAATTTGTGGGGACATTTGGCAACGACGATCATCGTGCTGGTGGCCATCAACCAGCCATTTACCCTGTGGATGCTGCATTCGTTCTTCCTCAACATTCCCCGCGAGCTCGATGAGAGCGCCATCGTCGACGGCTGCACCCGTTTCCAGGCCTTCCGGTATGTTATCATTCCCGTCATGTGGCCCGGAGTCATCACCACCGGGCTGTTCTCGTTCCTGCTCGCCTACAATGATTTTGCCATCACTTCGATGCTGCTGTCATCGGAAAACCAGACCATGGTGCCCAGGATCGCCAGCTTCCTCGGCACGGTGCGAGAACAGGGGAACGTGATGTTCGCGGTTGCGGCCGTGGTCAGCGCCATGGTGCCGCTGTTCTTCCTCGTCCTGTTCTTCCAGCGACAGATCGTCAGCGGGCTGACCGCCGGCGCCGTAAAAGGCTAGAGCTGATGGCCACTCTTCAGCAGGCCAAGGCAGTGGTCAGCAGCTTTCACGCCGCCCTCGACGCGGCGCCAGCCGACGGCGCAGAGGCCGTTTGCTCGGCGACACTGGCACCTGGTCACCGGTATTTCGGGGTACACCCATTCAACGTGATCCGCTCGCCGGAACAGGTCGCCAAATCAGTCTGGACGCCCATGAAACGGGCCATGCCAGTCCTGCAGCGTCGCCCGGACATCCTGTTCGCCGGATGGCACCACATGGATCGCGAGGCCGCTCTCTGGGTGGTCTCCATGGGCAATTTCCTTGGCGACTTCACCGACCCCTGGCTCGGCATCCCGCCGACCGGAAAGGCCAGCTACGTGCCACATGTTGCCTTCTACCGGATCGAGGGCGGAGCCATTGTCGAGACTGTGGAATTCCTCGACCTCTTGGCGGTCATGACCCAGGCGGGGTGCAACCCCTATGCCGGTAGCCAGACTGCCGCCCAGCTCATGTCCCCGGGTCCGCTGACCCATGACGGCGTGCTTGATGCCCCGCAGGATCCGCAGATCGGCGCAGCGACGTTTACCCTGACCCACGGCATGCTGACCGAACTGGCCGAATGCAAGCTGACATCGCCGCCCGATCATTTGGCCCGCTGGTGGCATCCCGACATGAACTGGCACGGGCCGGCCGGCATCGGTTCCTGTCTCGGCCTTGCCGGCTACCGACGGGGGCACACCCGCCCGTTCGAGAAGGGTCTTGAGTTTGTGGACTACTTCCACGAGACGGCAGCCACCGCCGAAGGGCATTACAGCGCCTTCCTGTGGTGGCCCTGCCTGGCCATGCGCAACAGGGGCGGCTTCATGGGCGCGCCCGCCAATGACACGATCGCCGAAATGCGGGTCGTCGACGTCTATCGGCGGCAGGGCGACCTGCTGGCGGAGAACTGGATATTCATCGACATGCTGCATTTTCTCCTGCAACAGGGCATTGATCTCCTGGCCGATATCAAGGAGCAGGGCGATGACAAGATTCCAGCCTGAACGGCGCAATTCCCACCATCCGGCACGGCCGCTCTCGCGCGCCCATATGCCGAGCGGATACGACATTTCGCTCGGGAACTACACGCAGGGGCGCACGGTGCGAATTCCCCGGGATCGCGGCCCTGCACAGGATCCTGCCGGCTTCGACCCTGACTACCGCAACATCGTCGACTATATCGTGCGCATCACGCACCGGATCTGGGAGACCGACCAGCGGGACGTCGAATATATCGGTGACTGCTATGCACCAGACAGCCTCGTCTACGACGATTACGGGCTGCAGACCGGCAGCAGCAAGATCATCGCCGACACGCACCACACCACCGCGGCCTTTCCCGACATCATCCTCGATGCCGAGGAGGTGATCTGGGCGGGCGATGACAGCATCGCTTTCCATACCTCGCATTTGACCCGGATTGCCGGCACCAATACCGGACCGAGCCGCTACGGCGATCCAAGCGGGGCCAGCATCAATGTTCCGGTTATCGCAAATTGCGTGGCGCTCGGGAACGACATCTTCCTCGAACATGTCCTCTACAACACCTCGGAGATGCTCCGGCAGCTGGGCATCGATCTCTGGGAGGAAGCCCGACGCATGGTTGCAAGCAGGCCGGCAGGCTGGCCACGCAGCCCCGAAACCTGGGATCAGCTGCGTGCAGCCGCCTCGCCAACAAGGCCGATCTGCGAGGCGGAGCCAATCGCCGGCTTCGACCCGGACGCCTTCGCCCGCAAGGTTCACGACAACGTCTGGAACGGTGATGGCGGCGCATTGTCCAGCCATTACGATACCAATCTGCGTTTCGAGGGAACGACGGGACGGAAATTCACCGGCATCGATGCCTATCGCGGCTACGTGGCCGAATTGCGGGCTGCCTTTCCCGATCTCGAACTGCAGGTCGACGAGGTCTACTGGATGGGCAACGCGGCTGACGGCTACCTGGTCTCGACCCGCTGGAGCGCCGAGGGATCGCATGGCGGCGGCGGGCTGTACCGTGACCCGACATGCGCCCCCTGCCAAGTCTGGGGGATCACCCAGTGGCGAATCGAGGATGGACAGGTCTGCCAGGAATGGCAGTTGTTCAACGAGTTTGACCTGATGATGCAGATCGCCGAAGCCCGTTGCCGTGGATGAACTGCAAGCCGCCAAGGCCATCGTGCAGGCGGCAAACCGCGACATCGATGCCGCCATCCCCGTGGATGCAACCAGGGCAGTCGCCGGCCATGTTGCCAGGAATTATCTCTGGCACGGCGTGCATCCCTTCAACGAGAAGTTCGGCGCCGATACGGTGGGAGAAACTTTCTGGCGTCCGCTGAAGGAGGCCATGGGGCCGCTGCAGCGCCGGCCCGACATATTCCTGGCCGACGCCAACCAGGTCGATGACCGTTCATCAATTTGGGTCGCCGAATCGGGACATTTCATGGGAATCTGGGACCGGCCCTGGCTGGGTTTCGCTCCAACCGGCAAACTCGCCTTCCTCCGCTACGCCGAGTTTCACCGGGTCAGCGACGGCGGGATCGCCGAGACCGCCTGCTTCGTCGACATCCTGAACATGCTGGCCGTGTCCGGACAACGAATCGCCCTGGAGAACACCGGCACCGAGTTGCTGACTCCCGGGCCGCGAACGCATGATGGCCTCCTCTATGACCCGCAGCCACCGGAGGAAGGACGGGCAACGGTCGAACTGATCGCCGCCATGATTGCCGATTTGCGCGCCAATTCCCTCTATTCGCCCAGGAGCCATCTCGACCGCTTCTGGACCAGCGACATGTGCTGGTTCGGCCCCGGCGGCATCGGTGCCAGCGCCTTCCATCACGGCTACCGGCGCGGTCACGCCGCGCCATTCGAGGAGGGGCTGGAATTCCTGGGTCACACCGAACATGTCGCCCGCATCGGCGAGGGATCATTCGGCGGCTTCTTCGGCTATCCGAGCCTCACCATGCGCTCCAAGGGCTATCTCGGCCTGCCCGAAAGCGACACGCCAGCCGAGATGAGGATCGTCGACCTCTACCGGCGCCAAGGCGACAAACTCGCCGAAAACTGGATCTTCATCGACATCCCCCACTTCCTCGCCATGCAAGGCCACCACCTCTTCTCCACTTGATGCCAGAGTCGCCGTCGTCAGGCCAGGAGATCGAGACCGGCCGAGGCGGACAAACCCGTCGACAGTCAGCCCTGCCGCGGCAGGGCAATCCCGGAAAACGACAATCCTCCATCTTGACACCTTGTCTCCTCATCAATTCTTGGCGAGCCAACTGCGCGGCCGTTGTCAGCATCCTTCAGCCAATCCGGTATGACCCATCAGGTTCGGATTTTGGAGTCTCAATCCCCATTTTGACGAAGAGTTCGTTCATGACGGAATCAAGTGAAAGTTCGGTGGTTTGCCGGCCTTCCAAGAGGCTATCTCGCAACGAGTTAACGTCGGAACTCGACTCGCCTGCGGGGAATAGCGTCTTGCGCGCAAGACGTCGTTTTCTTTCCATAAGCAATTGGAGCTGGCAGTCGAAACTTCCAAGGCCGTAGCGCGGATGGACTGCCAGAGGCACATGCACTGCTACGGGGCTCTTCTGTCCGATCCGATGCACCCGATCGTTGCACTGTTCTTCCACAGCAGGGTTCCACCACCGCGAAAGGTGCAGCACATGGGTTGCGGCTGTAAGCGTGAGACCGGTTCCCGCGGCTCTTGGCCCGAGCACCAGGATATTGAATCCACCAATCCCTAGCGATTCTTGAAAGCGGTCGACGATTTCCTGTCTTTGCCGAATAGGAGTGGAGCCATTGATCAGGTCGATGCGCTCGATTCCATATCGAGAGCGAGCAAGCGCTATAAAACGATACTGCATACGCCGGTCCTCAATGAAGACCAGCACCCGCTCTCCAGCGTCACGGATCCTATCAAGGATCTTCAATCCGGCCCGAAGACGCGCCGATGCATTCTCAAATCCTTCGGTCATGCCTGGGTCAGGGTGCAGGGAAACGCCACGAATCCGATGCAGCATCTTCAGGACAGCACTGAATCCGCCTTCGGCAAGGGTTAGACGGGCCGATTCATAGACCTTCGCCTGAACAGATGGCATTTGGTTGGGGTGCAGGTATCGTGACTTTTCGGGAAGGTAGCTCGCAGCGTGCTCCTTCAGGCGACGAAGCCCGATTGGCGGATGAGGACCCTTAGCCTCGAACACCATTTGATTCAGTTCAGCCAGCAATTCCGTGTTCGGTTCTGCGGTCTCGAATTTCGCTCGGAAGTCTTTCAATGTCCCAAGATATCCGGGAACCAATTGGTCCAAGATTGCCCAAAGATCTGTGACCGCGTTTTCGACTGGCGTTCCCGTGAGTCCAATCCTGAAATCACCGTTCATGGCCTTCGCGGCCTTTGCTGCCATGGTGCCTGGATTCTTTAACGCCTGGATTTCGTCAAATACGATGGAAGAAAACGGAATCCTGCCAAGCGAATACTGGTAATTCGTAAGGGTTTGATACGTAGTCAACAGCCACAGGCGATGACCACGCTTCTCCTTGATCGCTTCGTGAACTACTCTGAAGTCAAGTCTTCGAACAGCGTCCTTGGTCTCTCTTCCGACGATGCCGGCTCGTCTGAAGCCTGACAAACCACTCCCGTAAAGACGGACCAGGGCACCTAAGCCTGGTTCCTCAAGATGTCGCGCTACCTCGCCTTCCCAGGTTTCAAGTAGAGAGGTTGGTGCGACTACCAGGACGGGCCCCTGAACGGGACCGTCTCCTGCTTCAAGACACTCCTTCAGCCAGGCCAGAAAGGCGATCGTTTGCACTGTCTTGCCGAGTCCCTGTTCGTCGGCATTCAGAATACCCGGCAGGCCACTTTTCCAGGCGGCCTGCGCCCAGTGCAGGCCGTCGATCTGATGCCGGAAAAGCGAACTAAGCAGCGTTTGAGGCAAGTCATTCGGCCGCTCTGTAGATCTTGGCCGATTGCGGGCAAAGAAAGCCAATTGCTCGAAATTCTCGCCAGGAAGTAGGATTTGCGGCGGGCCAGGACTATCCTCGTGATCATGGTTTCCGTTTTCTGCCCCGCAACCCCCCTCCTCCTCTTCTTCGAGGACTCCTCGCCTCTTGATCTCTGCATCGATCTCCTCGACCCCAGTGTGGTCCCCTGCTTCACCTGCCCGGATTTCCATACCACCGACATTTTCTGCCTGCGCAGCTTGGTCCCGAACGGATAGGAGATCTTCAGTGGATGCTCCTCTGATCCACTCCCTCAATCTTGAGTTGAATTCCTCGGGCAGCCAGGTCACGCCACTACCAGGTCCGAAGTCGATTACAGGCTTTGCGTACTCACCGATGCCTTCCACTCGATCCGCGTATCCGTCGGTTTCGACGAAGGCTGCCGTCGCTCTCTCAACGACATCCTGCCTGTCTGCATCCCCGAGTTGATCCAGCGCCGAGGAGGCGGCCAGATCGTCTTCGACAGCTTCCGTAATGTAGCGCAAGGGATTTCGAACAAACGCTTCTCGCACTCTTGGTTCTGCCTTATGCATCCTGGTCATGACGTCGAGAACGGTTCGGGCCGCCAAATCGACAACGAGAAATGATCCGGCAGCAAGACGGTATGCTGGTAGCGAACCGCGGTCGCGGATTTGCGAAGAAACCCGGCACTGGTCTACCTCGACCAGCATGGAACCAGGACCTCGATCCGAATGCGCCCGCACTTCGAAGTCGAGGCCCCCATTTCCATTTCTGGGTTCAATCGAAAATCCGCTTGCGAGATGAACCTCGAGACCGGTCAAGAATTCCGTCATGGCGATCCCGCCAACCTGGTCAATATTGGCACCAAGCAGGGCCCTTCGAAATCTTGCTAACATGTTCCATTGCTCGGAGAGATCTGGCGGGCTCGGTGCATCGGCAAGCGTAATTGCATCGAGCAGGTCTCTCGGGATGCGATAATCCCCGTCCGCCGTATGAAGAATTGAACCGGTGCGCCTTGATGGCACATGCATTCCATCGCGGATCCAGCGATACCTCAATCGAAAATCTGAGTTGCCGACGACCCCTTCCACGTCTGTAGCAAGTGTCAGGTCCGGCAGGGGCGGAAGCCCAAGAGCGCGGGCCGTCGCACCATCCATTCGAGATACTGCGTCGTGCTTGAGTATTATCCTGCCTTCAAGGACCAATGCAGAACCGGGTATCTCTTCATCGAGGGCCGCCAAATCTCCCAAGACCAGACTCAGGTCTTGGTCGCCCGCGATTGGCGCGGTTAGGTTTTGCTTCTTGGCGATCAGCCGACCGATCACTGATGGTGTCTTCGGCGTCAGCGTTACGGCGGCGTCCGTGATCTCCACATCAAATTTCATGCATCAAATCCGCATCAAAACCCAGTTTTGCCAGCCGCTGTGGTGAATCTTGCTCTCCAGAGAATCGAAGCGGATACGTTCGCAGTCGTAGTGGGGCAGGAACAACTTCGGTGCCCTTGGATCATTATCCCTGAAGATATGAACCTTGTAGGAGTGTGAGCCATCAACAACAATCTTGGAGCCTATCTTCGCGATCAACAGAGACGTGTTTGACCGCGTTCCACCTGCAATCTGTCGCCCGAACTCCAATCCGCCGCTGTGGCCCGCTCTCTCCAGAATCTTCCTTGCCTGTCGCTCACCTGCCGGAGCAAAGGCGACCCACGCATCATCAATTCTCTTCCGGTCGTGAAGCCCAAGATAGAATTTCTTCCTTTCGTCCCACATGTGACTTTCGTTCGTGTCGGTTATGGCTTCGAACAGAATTCTGAGGTTTTCGCCGGTTAGCCAACGCAAGAAAGCGTCACGACTGGTCTTACTAATTCGATTCCATGGGTCACCTGATAGTCTGCGCGGGTCGCCATACATCTCGACGAGACGTCTCGTGAGAACCGATTGGCGGTCGGCTGGGGGATCTCTTTCTGTCCAGTGCCCAACAATTGCGTCAATTGCCTCGGCAGATCCTATTCGGCGGGGCAGCTTCCCCTTCGGCCCAAGCCAATCCAGAAAACGGTCGCAAACATGGCTGTCGCCAAGTTTGCTCGAGATTTTGCCAACGAAGCGCAGATGTGCATGATCCATCAATCCCGGACCATGAGGGGCCCGTATTCCCATCTGGACAAGTCGCTGATACGGTGCCTGGGCTTCCAACATGACGTTGACAGTGTCGTCCACAATCCGCCGCGGGTCGAACAAGTTTGGAAAGTGGCTCAGAAGGGCATGGGATCGGGATGCAAACCGAGGCCTGCCTGAGTTGAGTGCCGTAGCAAGTTGGCGAGTATGAATCGCTTCCGGCTCGAAACTCTCAAGGTAGGTTGCCAGAGCAGCGTTGAGCAGCGACGAATGATACGTGACCTCGATTTCGCGAAAATAGAAACTGCGCAACTCGTCCAGATCATGACGAGTGAGACGCTTGCCATCGAAAGCAGCACGGATCCCGGCGCAGACGAGACTCAACGGGCATGCGCGCCAATTATTCAGTGAGTGTCGCTCTGCGAGTTCCCGCACGATTTCGTCCCGATCACGCTCATCGGGTGCGGCCATGTCGGGCCAACGGTCTTCAATTCTGAGAACCGCCTGCCTCAATGGATCGAGGCGTGCATTGACTTTGACCAACGGCTTGTGCAGCCCTGCGCTCAACATTGACGAAAGTCCACTGACGTTGGGCGCGTTGTCTTGACTCATGGCCGTAATTCCGTGATCGCTCCGTCTGCCAATTTGCGGCGGATTCTCTCGATCTCTTCACTTCGATTGGGCGAATACATGATGAAGCGCAAGTCAATGCGACGGTTTGTCGATCTCCCTTCCTGTGTATTGTTTGTGACCACAGGCCGGGCCTCCCCGTAGCCAGCAACCGAGAGAACCGGTTCACCATCCAGATTCGTGTGGTCGAGCAGACCGGAAACATGTTCAGACATTGCCAGATAGGTTGAGACTGCGCGAGCGGAAGAAAGGCCAATGTTGTAGTTCACCGTTCCGCTGTTGTCTGTATGGCCTTCAATCTGGACCGCCTCAATGACTGCAAAACCGGGGTTGCATTCGACACTGTGGTCAGATCGCGCACCAAGCGAATAGCAGGGCAAAATTTCGTCCAGAAGTTCGGAAATCCGTTCCACAATTTGACGCTTGTCAACCGAAAGCGTTCGCGCATTAGACTCGAACAACCCCTCACCCTGGAAACGAAGTGCATCGGCTTCCGAGCTGATGACGACTTGCAGGGCCGGAAACTCCTGCCTAATCGCGTCACGCAGATACCGAAGTGCAATCTGGCGTGACCGCGCAACTTGTACCAGATACTCTTCAAGCGGGTCGGGGCGTCGCAACGGCCGAAGCGCGGCGAGTTCTGTCTGGAGCTGCCGAATGGTCACGTTGAGTGCATCGATTGTGGATCGCGCATCCCGGAGAGAACTCTTGCTTGATGTCAACTCCGCCCCAACCTGTGAGAGATCTGACCGAGCGTTCGCCAGGTCTTTCCTTGTAGCTGACAGTTCGGCCTCGAGCCTTTCAAGTTCTTCATCGAAAGCGCTCTGTGTGACGTGGCGACCTTGCCTCAATTGTTGGAATCGTAGCCGAAGCGCGGCGAGTTCTGTCTGGAGCTGCCGAATGGTCACGTTGAGTGCATCGATTGTGGATCGCGCATCCCGGAGAGAACTCTTGCTTGATGTCAACTCCGGCCCAACCTGTGAGAGATCTGACCGAGCGTTCGCCAGGTCTTTCCTTGTAGCTGACAGTTCGGCCTCGAGCCCTTGTTGCATCTCCTCCAATTCTGACCGGGGAACCATATCCTCATTTGAAAATCGTGATGCAAAGAATGCGAGCAGGATCATCAGGATAATCAGGAAGGAAATTGTCATGTCGGTCATCGATACGAAGACCGACTCGTCTTCCTCCCCGCTACCTCGACGGAGCGCAATGCCCCGCATCAGCGATGCCCTTCATGATGTTGTAGAACGGATTGCGGCGCAAACTCTTCTGCCTGTTCGACCACGGCTTGCATCGTCGCCAGCGCCGGATTGAGAATCTCCAAAATTTCATTGACCTGTTCAGTCGCGCCGGCCATCGTGGTTTCCACAAGGGTTCTGTAGCTATCGAATGCAGCTCCAAGCTTTCTGTCGATAGTATCCAGATTTTTTCCGTGACCTCGGAGTTCGGCAAGTGCAACGGATAGCCCCTCCATTGCCCCAGCAATTCCCTTGTGATTGTCTGAAAGAATTTGGATTGAAGATTCCAGCGCATCGCGTGTCTGCCGGGCAATTGCTTCCGAGTGCTTGATCGTCGATTCCATCGTTATCTTGTAGTCATTGGCCATGTCGCGGGAAGTTGATCGCAGCCCGTCAATACTGGTCCGGATTGGGTCTACTGCTTCCACCATCGCGCCAGATGCTGCTTCAAAGCGTTCAGAGCCATGGGCGATGGCTTTGCCTCCGTCACGCGCGGCTTCGGCAAACCGAACAAGCTCTTCGACGCCGGTCTGTGTTGCTTGCGCTGCAGTCTGCAGGGTCTCGGCCAGGCCACTCAACGGACCAGTCACTCTTTCAGCGGCCATGGAGATCGAGGCTTCTGCCGCCTGTGCGGCACCCTGAATTCGGGCATCCACAATAGCAGCGCCATTCTCCGATGCACTTTCAAGCTCTTTTCGGAAGTCCTTGGCAGCGGTTTGAAGGTTTTCGGCAGCATCCGAGATGGCCTGGGCACCACTGGACGTATTTTGTCTGATTGCGCCAAGGCTGTCGTTCATCTGTTGCATCAACCTCTCCATGCCTTCGGACATGGCTTGTTGACCACGACTCACTTCGCCTTGCATGGCGTTCTGCATATCAACCAGTTGAGAGCCCATGCGAGCAGCCAGCGACTCGTACTCTTGTCCAATACGTCCAGTACCGCTCTCCATTCGTTCAGTCAGCGCAGTAAGTCTGTCGACCGCCTCGCCGAGCCTGGTTGAGGCAAGGGCCATCGCCTGGCCGATATCTCCGGACAACTGTTGCGACAGACTCCCAACCATCTGCCCGAGACCTTGTTCGCTGGTTTGCCCCAGCGATTCCATTAAGGGTGCAACCTCGGCCTTGATGGACGCGCCGATGGCAGCGGGTAGATCCTCCTTGAGAGGCCGAGACAATTCTGCGACCATTTCCATGGCCACTTGACGCATGGCAGTTCCCTGCTCCTTCAGCGCCCTCAGCTGTTCCTCGGCCAACTCCTCAAGACTTTGGAAATGTAACCGTTCCTCGATTACGTGGCACAGGCTTCGAATTTTCTTGTCAACCAGGTTCGTCGAAATTCGACCTGCTACTGAAATGACGATCGAACATGCAAGCCCGGTCAGCGACATGATGAACTTTGCGGAAGCCGCATTCAGTAGTTGGCGCAAGCTGTTGTCAGTAATCTCGTCTCCGCCAATTGCTGTCAGCGCCGCGATCAATCCGAGAAAGGTCAAGAGTAGCCCCACGGAAACAAATAACCCTGGCCAGACGCGCCACCATCGCGTTTCGAATTCCAATTCTTCAGCGTTGAAAAACACGCTTGGGCGTACGTTGTTGCGAACCACCTCGCCGCGGGAAGATTCTGGAACGACCATGGTTTCCTTGTATTCGCCCCAGGCAATGCAAATTGGTCTACGATATTCGCTCTGAACAACAACATTTGCAGGCCATTGCCGATTCCTGTTGCTCGCTCGCTCGAAAGAACCATCTACATCGATGAACCTCTCCGCAAAGCTGGCCCGATCTTTGGCTTTCGAAACATTGCGAATCGCCCAATTGAGCGCGCGTCTTCGCTGCCAGTCCCGAAAAGCGAGAAGAGCAACTATGGCCACCGCAAAGGCTGCCAAGAAGAAGCTTACGGCGCCGGGCGTCCATTCGTCGCGGAGCAAGTCAGCACCAGAGAGAATCTGGTTTCGAAACTCGAGGCTGAAGTTTTGAAAGTCCTGGTAATCCACAGCGGTCTCTTGCTTGGCCGATCAACGATCGAATTGAAAATATGCCATTGCTGGCTTCAGAGCATTTGCGCAGGCGGCATGTTTGGTAAGATCACCGTGCCAATACAAACCAAGGAGTTCACCGCCAAACCGGCGAACTTATATGAACTTCTAGATCGCGCAAGACACCATGAGCACGGTGTCAGGCCCATTCAATAGTCGGCAGCCATGGCCAAATCCAGCCCCTGAGTCCGTAATCCGGTCGTCATCCGGCTGTCATGTCGGGTGAATGGCGGACAATGTCCGCCCGGACCCGGTGCCAAAGACGTTTCTGGACATGGCCCTGCCGCGAGGCCGGATGATGAGAAGCGATGTCAGGTGAACGAACCGGGTGGCCCCAGCCAGGCGCAATCGTCAGCGCATGACGGCACCCGCCGCCTCCAGGGGCCTGGCGGCGAATTGCCGGCCCACCGGCGGTACGTGTTCGAAGCGGCCATCAAGCCTGATCAGCGAGATCGCCGTGTTGGAGATGGCCGCCAGCCTCTCGGGAACATTGCCGACATGGGCCCGGCAGCGATCCTCGTCATAGGTGAAGTCACGGACGTAGTGTAATCTGGTCTCGGGGTAATGCCGACTTGCCGGCGAAAATCGTTGAGTCCGAACTGATCCGCCCGCCGCTTGTCGGCATTATCCGTTGCATGGCCGGAAGACGACGAGCCATTCCTGCTCCTTTCACCAGACCGAAAGGACAAGAGAATGCACCATCACACCAGGGCTGCTGCCCTTTGCACCGCCGATCTTCAGCGCCTGCTCGGGCAATTCCTCGATCGTCTCGCCGAACAGGGCTACGCCGAGCGCACGATTGGCCAATACCGGCAATTGCTGAACAGGATCATCGGCGCCGCCGATGGCGGCACTCTCACACCGGACGAATTGACGGCGATGGCGGCGGCGATGGCCTCGAAGGCCGTCTCGCCGAGAACCGGCGAGTTGCGGCGCACGGCAGGCCGGGTGTTCCGTGCCTGGCTTCACGAGACCGAACATTGCATCATCGTAGCCCTTGGCAAGGACTGTAGGCAGTAATGTGAAATCAAGCCCCGTTGCCCACCTCATCCCACCGGTCCTCCCAGGGTCTCTCCGGCTGTGATCGGGTAGCCACGCAGGAACTCGTCGGCTGCAGCAACACTCTTGCCTGGTCGCTGTATCTTCACCAGTCGAATTGCGCCCTGGCCGCAGGCAACGGTGAGGCAGGGGTCGAGAACCTCGCCCGGCTTTCCGCTTCCGGCGGCGATCTCGGCGGCAAGGATCCTGAGCCGGGCACCGCCATGCCCGGTCCAGGCACCGGGAGCCATCGCCAGCGCCCTGATCTGCCTGGAGATCTCGATGGCCGGACGGGTCCAGTCAATCCCGGTCTCGGATTTGTCGATTTTCGGTGCCGGAATCCTGCCGGCGCTGCCTTGCGGAATGGGCCGAAGCCGGTCGAAGCGGGCCAGGGCCTCCACCAGCATGTCGGCCCCGATTGCTGCCAGATCGCCAGCCAGCGAAGTGGCGGTTGCATCATCGGGAATTTGTACCTCCCGCCGCATCAACACCGGCCCGTCATCGAAGCGCGCATTCATTTTCATGACGCACACCCCGGTTACCTGATCTCCTGCCAGGATTGCCCGCTGTATGGGTGCCGCACCCCGCCAGCGTGGAAGCAATGACGGGTGAATGTTCAGGAACCCGCGGGTCGGGGACGACAAGACCGCGCCGGGAAGGAGTTGGCCATAGGCAACGAGAATTCCGCATTCGGCACCAAGGCCTGTCACGTCATTGACAAAATCCGGATTGCTGACGTTCTCGGGAAATTGTACATTCAGGCCGAGCTCCTGTGCCCGGGCGGCCAGCGGTGTCGGTCGCGGCTTCCGGCCCCGCCCTGCCCGTCGCGGAGGCTGCGAACAGACAGCGGCGACCTCGTGGCCAGCGGTAACCAGCGCCTCCAGCGAGGGGACGGCAAAACTGTCGGAGCCCATGAATATCAGTCGCACGAGATCACTCCCCGTCCTCAATTTTCCTGGTTTGGTCCTGCCTGCCCGGCCCCGGCTGGCAACCAGTGCGGATCGGTCAAGCCCACGTCATTCTCCAAAACTCGGCACGGCGATACAAAATCAACGTCACAGTCGGGTGTGTCCAAATTCCACCTTGCCGAAGTCAGGATTCGTCTTTCTGTCTGGATTTGGATCCTGATCCTCTTCGGAGCTTCGGGCGGGAAGGAACGTGTCGTCCGATCCGCGAGGCAACCCTGGACAGCCCCGTCCTTACCCTGCCCCGTTCTGGCACGCCGGTGCGGGGAAGCCTGGTGGCTTGGCGGTCTGACTGCCCGCTTCGGCCATCGGCGGGGGCTTCACCTGGTCTTTCCCTGCCTTTCTGCTTCCGCTGGCCGGGGCCATCTGCCCCGGCGATCCGATTGTCGCCATTCCCGTCTTGGCGGTTCCGCACCCGGTTGCGCTGGGCTAGGCACGCATTCGGAAGCGCGTTCCTGATCGATGCGGTGAGTTCGTCGCCGTTCCACCCCGGCGGGTCAAGCTTCACGGGAACTGCCAGGCCCACATCGAATTCCCGGGCCACGGCTCCGGCAATGTTCTCGATCTTCAGGACCTGCGCCGGCGACAGGTCGCCGGAGTCCGGCCAGATTTCGATGATCGGCGGGCGGTCGACATGCGAGACGGCAACGACCAGCGGCGGCATCAAGCGGTTCCACCTCAACTCGTCATAGATCCCCTGGAAGACCGCCAGGGTATCGATATCCACCTTGCGGGCTGGCTGGTCTGCCCGCACGGTCCAGACAACCATGTCGCAATCGAGAAACCCGGACCGGACCGCGTCCATCATCGGGTCCGCCTGGCCAGCCTGCCTCATTATGAACCTGAACCAGCCTGGGTGGCGCGCCCTGTCCTCGAGCGCATCAATGGGCGGCGCCTCGATCAGGGCACACTGGATGCCGCCAATTTCCGTGCGAACCGGAGTGACACCTGCCTCGGCCCCGTT
The DNA here is from genome assembly GCA_964291445.2 of Paracoccaceae bacterium. GTDB lineage: Bacteria > Pseudomonadota > Alphaproteobacteria > Rhodobacterales > Rhodobacteraceae > JAPOXR01. Next base: position 42,489 of record OZ219863.1, read on the forward strand.
TGCCGTCGATGCCGCCCTGCCTGCCGGGGCCAGCAGGGAAGCCATGGCGGATTTGCCGACCCCGGCCTGCCCGACCATCAGGATCCTGACCGGCTCATGCTGGGAAGGCCCGATTCCCGGGACGATGCCCCGACGGTAGCGCCCGGAATAGAGATTGATCGACTTCGCCGCCACATAGTAGAGAATTCGTCGTTGCAACTCCAACTGGACCTGGTCGGTGAGATATTTGGTGTTGTTGCCGGCAATCAGGGACTCCATGACCTGCATCGCCCCTGCTGGAGGGTTCATGACGAGCCGGGCCACCCCGTAGGCATGTTCGCCATATTCGATGCCCCGCGCCAGTCGATGCCGGTTCCTGAGCACCAGCAGGATGTTCCCGACCGAGATTCCCCGGAAGGGTGCGTGCCATCGATTCGTGCCCAGGAATTCACGACATTCGTCAGCTGCCTCGTCGATCAGCGTCAGCAATTCCAGAACAGACACGTCGAGATGACTGCCATTCGACCGACCCGACATTTCCTGCGCCACATTGCGTGCAACATTGAGCGCCAGGATGACCAACTCCTCATCCCAAGGGCACAACTTGCGAGTATCATGTCTGATCCGGGCGCAACTCTCATCAAAGACCTGCCGCTCCCGGGGACTCCAGTCGGCGTCGGCAACGACCGGTGGAATGTCGGCTTCGACCGCGTCCCGGTCCACGGATTTCCACCTGCGCAGCAGCAGCCCGGCCACGAACAACACCACCACCCAGGCCAACGACGCCGCAGCGAATTGGATCAGCCAGCCCTCGGTGATGATGAGATACAGGCCAGCTGCCATCAGGCAGAGAACCGGGAAGACGTATCGCAACCAGACGACCATGATATCGGCCCGCCGCCAGAAGGGCCGGCCGCCGAACCCGCTCATCCATGCCTCGTCAACAAATGCACAATCAAATCCGTCATGTCCCGGCCTGTTTCCCCTGTGGCAGTATTCCACGCCTCGCCTCGGCCCGCCATCCGGACCAAGTTGCAACGTCTGGGCAGAATCCATTCTGTCATCCGCAAAATGAGACCATGAAGGGGGTGCCGTGTGAAGTGCAAATTATTGGTGTCTGCCCGTTGCCCGCAATCAGTCTCCCGCCCCGACATCCTCCTTGAATGCATGGCGGGCACCACGAAGTGCGTCCTTGTAGATCTGCCTGATCTCGCGCTTGTCAGGCCGTTTTCCCGCCTTCAGGTGAAAAAGATGGTATCCGGTCGCCCGTCCCAGCGCGAATGTGGTGGCAAATGCCGCCGCTCCATTGACAGCCGCTCCCGCCGTCTGGCCAATTGCCGGAATCATGGCAACCGCCTGGCTTGCCGCGAACCGGCCGACAAGGGCCGTGCCGAGCAGCGAGGCCAGGGAAGCCAACAGCTTCCGGTTCAGCTCAACTTCGTAGTGACGGGCAAGCTCGACCAGCATGCTGCCCTGAATTGGTATTGTCCATGCCGGACCAGCAACCGGGATCAGCGCCGCCACGCCGGCACGTAGCGAATATCTTGACACGCTGCCCCGGATCGCCGCGAATTCCTCCGACTCTGTCGTCTTGCCTCCTTGCCTGGCCAACAGGAACGCAACCAGCGGCAACTCGTGGCCGAGCAATTGCAGGAGCCGGTCCCTGTCCGCATCTCCAATTCCGGGGTTTCGCGTCTCCACCACTGCCCCCGGGAGACGGCGTCCGGCTGCCCGCTCAATGGCGGTCTGGTTGACCTCCCGGGCCAATTCTCTCCTGGTCCCGTCGGCAAACGCCCCTGCCCAACTGTGGACAAGGATGATCTTCCGCCCCGGTCGGGTCCGCCTGACCTCCCGGACTGCCCTGCACAACTCGCCCTGGGCGGGATCATTGAGCCTGGCAACGGCAAGAATGGCCGAACAGGTCCCGGAATGGGCGGCAATCTCCGAAGCCGGGTCGTAGCCGCTCTCGCCGATTCCCCTCGTATCCAGGTAGTGCAGGACCGGCGCCTCCTGCGGATAGCCGTAGAGCCTGGACTGGGTGGTGCAGGATTCGAAACCATTGCCAATCCCGATCTCGCTGGCCCCGGTAAGCATGCCGATGAGCGATGACTTGCCAGCCCCGGTCTTGCCGAGAACCCAGATCATCGGCAATGCGGAATCCTGCTGGCCGGTCTCCACCGCCTGGCCGGCGCCCTGGCGTTCAATCTCCTCCCATATTCTCCGCCAATACTCCCTCATCCGGCAGCCAGCCTCTCCGGGTCAGGCACCGGCCCGGTCACCGCTGCTCCCGATGCCGGCGCCATCATCCGCATGGACGGCATGGCGATGGCGACAGCCCGGCATGGCAACAAAGTCCCCGGCGCGCCTGACCCGGAAGCCGCCGCTGACGTCCATGCATGGGCCTCAACAATCCGGGTCGGCATATCGCTGGCGGAGCGCATTCTTCTCCACCTTCCCCATGCTGTTGCGAGGCAACTCGTCGATCACCTCGATCCTCCGCGGATGCTTGAACCGGGCAAGCCGGCCGGAAATTTCATGGCCAAGAAGCCCGGTATCGAGAGTGTTGTCCGGCGCCGCCACCACCGCCACGACCTGCTCACCGTATTCCGGGTCCGGGAGTCCGATCACGGCCGATTCAGCCACGCCATCCACGGAGTTGAGGACATCCTCGACCTCCTTCGGGTAGACATTCAGCCCGCCGGTGATGATCAGATCCTTCTGGCGACCGACGATCTCCAGGTAGCCATGCTCGTCGAGACGGCCAAGATCACCGGTGGCAAAGAACCCGTCACTCCGAATGGCTTCGGCAGTCTTTTCGGCATTCTTCCAGTAGCCGCGGCAGACATTGGGGCCCCGCACCTCGATTTGCCCGATCTCGCCGGCCGGCACCGCATCCCCGCCTTCCGTCACAATGCGCAATTCGACCCCATCGAGCGGCGTGCCGACGATTCCGGCCTGCCTGCTCCCGTCGACCGGGTTTGAGGTGATCATGCCGGTCTCGGTCATGCCGTATCGTTCAAGAATGCGGTGGCCGGTCCGGTCGGCGAAGGCCGCATGCGTTTCGGCGAGCAGCGGAGCGCTACCGGAAATGAAGAGCCGCATGCCGGAGGCCAGGCGGCGGTCGAGCCGTGGATCGTTCAGCAGACGCACATAGAAGGTCGGCACACCCATCATCATTGTTGAGCCCGGCAGGGCGTCAATGATCGCATCCAGGTCAAAGCCGGCCATGAAATCGACCCTGGCGCCGGCCACCAGCGCCGTGTTCACGGCCACGAACAACCCGTGGGTGTGATAGATCGGCAAGGCGTGGATCAGCACGTCTCTCGATGACATTTTCCACAGCCTGACCAGGCAACGGGTATTCGACAGCAAATTGTCGTGAGTCAGCATCGCCCCCTTGGGTCTGCCGGTGGTGCCCGACGTATAGAGGAGTGCCGCCAAATCATCCGGCCGGCGCGCAACCGGACCAAACCGAGTCGGCATGCCGGCCACGGCAGCGGCAAGGCTGCCGGTCCCGTCGGCATTCATGGTCAGCAGGCTGGTGCCGGCCTGCCGAGCCGCCGGCTCGAGGTCGCGGGCAAACCGGTCTTCACACAGGAACAGCCTGGGTGAGGCATCCTCGAGGAAGTAGGCGACCTCGTTCTGCCGGTATCCGGTGTTGAGCGGCAGGAACACCGCGCCAACCTGCACCGAGGCCAGGTACAGCGCAAGAATCTCCGGGCGTTTGAATGCCTGGGCGGCGACCCGGTCTCCCGGCCGGACATTGCGGGCGGCCAGCATGTTTGCATATTGCGAGGAGAGCTCCGCCAATTGGGCAAAGCTGATTTCGTGACCGATCGCTCCCGGTTCATTGAGCGCCAGGAAACAGGACAGGTTGCCAGCATGCGGCCCGATCAACCCGTCATGGAGATGATTAGACATCCAGTGCCCTGCCCTTCGCCCAAGCTGCAATCGATTCTTCCCGGCCCTGATACAGGGAGAAGGCGAGACTTCACAAATCGCCGGTCGAACCTGCATTGCCCGCAGGGCAAGTGGAGTTGGACAACTCAATCAACGACAATGTTGGCGGCAATCAGCCAAGCCTGTTGGCGGTCATGCCTCCCAATCGCGAGGGAAAAGGACAGCGGCTTGTAGCCAAACCGGACCCGCGGCGGCGGCTCGACGCCGCGCCTCTCCCCGAAAAGATGCTCGAAGTTCTCCGACGGTGTCGGGCGGCGCTCGGCCCTGGCGCGCTTCACGTGGATCAGGCGTCGGACCAGCTCTTCCACCGACATGCCGGTCCGACCCGCCTCATGTCGAAGCCACGCCATGTCACCCGGATCGATGTCACGGACGATCATGCTCGCGCTCAATTCGGCATCTTCGGTTCTGCCGCCAAACCTGCTCGCAGCAGGCCACGACTTGCCAAGAGGATACTTTCCGGCTGGCTTGCCTGCCTCCGGTGACCGGAGACACCAGTTAGGCTTGTCGAGCCTCGGACGCATGCCGTTTGCCTCCGCCTTCCGGCCGTCCGCCGGTTCGATTGAAGTAGGCCGCAATTGCGTGGTCAAGTTCCATGTTGAGGTTATCCCCGCGTCTGCTTGCCCAGATCAGTGCCTGGAGCCGCAGGTCGCGGTCGGAAAAGTCAACCGTTCCGGTCCTGAGCAGATAGATCGCAATGTCGGCATGCTTGTTCTTGATTGCCTCAATGAGCGCGGTGTTTCTTCCGGTCTTGTCCGAGATGTTCACATCCGCGCCGTGGCTGACAAGGTATCGCGCGATGTGGGCATGACCCTTTACGGCAGTCTCGATCAGCGCGGTACGGCCGTAGTACTCGGCCTTGAGGTCCACCATAGTCATGGGATGGCGAAGCAGGCTTTCGACCATGTCGAGGTTGCCGCTGCTGGCGGCGAGCATCAGCGGCGTGCTTCTCCACTTGTTTCTGGCGTTGACGTCAATGTCCGGATGTTCAAGCAGCAGCCTCGTCAGGTCGCGCCTCTCGCCGTGAACGGCAATATGGAGTGCCGTCCAGCCATCGTCGTCGACGGCATTTACATCCGTGGTCTCGAGCGCTGCCCTGGCCGCCTCGACATCGCCGGCGATTGCCGCTTCGATCAGCTTGCCGCCATCGCTCGTCTGGTGGTGTTCAACCATGGACTTCGTGACCCTTCCTTCGCGAGTGTTCCGAATTCGCTGAAATCTCTAATTTCCGCGACCACTGTGTGCCGGACTCAGTCCGCGGCATCTCGGCCCAGCCTGACCGGCGTCCCACGGACACCGATCCTTCTCCGAGCCGCATGTCTCCGGGTCTGCACCTGCAAGTCGAGCCCGGCTTTGTCTTCGCCGCAAGCGTATCATTTTCGGCCCACATCGCCAATTTCGTCGATGTGGAGCAGGATCTCTTTCACGCCGCCGCCGAACCTGAGCTGACAGAACACATAGGGCCTGCCAGCGCGCACGCGGTCGGCATCGCGCTGCATGAGATCAAGGTCAGCGCCCACATGGGGAGCCAGGTCCGTCTTGTTGATGACCAGGATGTCGGAGCGCGTGATCGCCGGTCCGCCCTTGCGCGGGATTTCCTCTCCGGCTGCAACATCGATGACATAGATCGTCAAGTCCGCGAGTTCAGGCGAAAACGTGGCCGACAGGTTGTCGCCGCCGGACTCGATCAAGACCAGGTCAAGATCGGCGTGCAGTTCGCGAAGCTCGGCGATCGCGGCAAGGTTGATCGAGGCATCCTCACGGATCGCGGTATGCGGGCAACCGCCGGTTTCGACGCCCTTGATCCGGTCGGACGGCAGCGCCTGGACGCGTAGAAGCGCGTCAGCGTCCTCTTGGGTGTAGATGTCGTTCGTAACGACAGCCATCGACAGTTGGTCGCGAAACACCTTGCAGAGCGCCGCGGTCAGCGTGGTCTTGCCGGCCCCTACCGGGCCGCCGATGCCGATGCGAAGAGGGCCGTTCGGACTGCTCATGTGCGGAATATCCTCGAATCCTGGGCTTCGTGCCGCATCGAAGCGATGTCGGTCAGGAACGCCATTGACACAAGTTTCGACAGGTCGCCGTGGCGCGTGTCCTCCGCGACCTCGGGGCAGAGAAGGGTCAGCCGTCGAAGGATGGCCTGTCCTTGCTGCTGGCCAACGGCCAGCAGTCTCTGTCCGGCGGCGACAAGGTTGGACAGAAGGGCCTGCAGGTAGAGTTGCTGGGTTAGCGCAATGGGCAGGCCTTCCTGTGCGGCGGCAGTGCCTAGCGCGACGGGATAGGTCAGTCCTTCCGCCGCAACGTCCCAGGCGACCAAGGCCCTGCAAAAGGCCTGACCCTGCGCGTCCGTTTCCAGCCGCCTTTCGGACGAGGCCGCGAAGGCGCGTGCCGTCCGGTCGATTTCCCCGAGTCGTTGACGCGTGCCGGCGTTGAAGGCGGCGGCCAGAAGCAGGGAATCCGCCCGGCCCGCACCATGCAGCAAAACGTCTTCAAGCCAGGCTTCCAGGCCGGCTCCATCCTTCACCCAACCCAGGCCAACCGCACCTTCCAGCCCGTGGCTGTATGCGAAGGACCCGACCGGAAACGCGGGGGAGAGCCACTGCGTCAGGGTGAGGATTTGCGTGTCAGTGGGCATGGGAATGGGTGCGGCCTTGACCGTAGGCCCCGCCTTCCGGCGTAAATGGTTCGGTGACCTCGGTGACTGTTGCACCGAGTTGTTCCAGCATGTCGCGCATCACGTGATCTCGCCGGACCAGGAGCCGGCCGGTCTCGATCTGGCAAGGCGTGTGGCGGTTGCCGATGTGCCAGGCAAGCCGGACCAGGTCGCCTTTCACCTGGAGGATTTCTTCCTCGGCGGCTACGATTCCGACGACGCGACCATCGTCCAGGACGAATGCTCCGGTCTGGTCCACCGAAATCGTCTGGGACAGATCCACAAGAAATCGCAACCCGCTTGTGGCGGTCAGTACCTTGCGGCGCAGAAACCGCGCCTCATAGTCCAGAACCACGCTGTCGTCGACATTATGCGTGCGCCTTATCTTTCGGCTGACAGGAAGGTTCATCGCTGTTTCCTCAGAACATGAAGTATCGCTGCGCCATGGGCAGAACCTCGGCAGGCTGGCAGGTCAGCAATTCGCCATCGGCGCGCACCTCATAGGTCTCGGGGTTCACTTCCATCTCCGGCGTGGCGTCGTTCAGAAACAGGTCCCTCTTGCCGATCCGGCGCGTGTTGACGACGGCCAGCGTGTCCTTGGACAGGCCGAGCGTTGCGCCGATGCCGGCATCCTGCGCTGCGGCGCTGACAAAGGTCACGGAAGAGCATTCGACGTTTCTGCCATAGGCGCCGAACATTGGACGCGAATGGACCGGTTGCGGCGTCGGGATCGAGGCGTTGGGATCGCCCATCTGTGCCATGGCAATGGTCCCGCCAACAATCACCATCTCCGGCTTCACGCCGAAGAATGCCGGATTCCACAGCACCAGGTCGGCGCGCTTTCCTTCCTCGACCGATCCGATTTCATGCGCGATCCCGTGTGCGATGGCCGGGTTGATCGTGTATTTCGCGATGTACCTGCGCACGCGGAGGTTGTCGTTGTCACCGGTCTCTTCCGGCAGCCGCCCCCGCTGCCTCTTCATCTTGTCGGCGGTCTGCCAGGCACGGATGACAACCTCCCCCACGCGCCCCATCGCCTGGCTGTCGGAAGCGATGATCGAAAACGCGCCCATGTCGTGAAGGATGTCCTCCGCGGCGATGGTCTCACGCCTGATGCGGCTTTCCGCGAACGCCACGTCTTCCGGAATGGACTTGTCGAGGTGATGACAGACCATGAGCATGTCGAGATGCTCCTCCACAGTGTTGACCGTGAACGGCCGCGTCGGGTTCGTGGAGGATGGCAAGACGTGATCCTCGCCGCAGATCCTGATGATGTCCGGCGCATGCCCGCCCCCGGCACCTTCGGTGTGGAAGGCGTGGATCGTGCGGCCCTTCATGGCCTTCATGGAGTTCTCGACGAAACCGCTTTCGTTGAGCGTGTCGGTATGGATCATCACCTGAACGTCCATCGCGTCTGCCACGGACAGGCAGCAATCTATGGCTCCAGGCGTCGTTCCCCAATCCTCGTGCAGCTTCAGGGCACAGGCCCCGCCCAGTACCTGCTCTTCAAGGGCCGCAGCGAGCGAAGCATTGCCCTTGCCCGCGAAGGCGAGGTTCATCGGGAAGGCGTCCGCCGCCTGCAGCATCCGCCCGATATGCCAGGGCCCGGGTGTGCAGGTGGTGGCGAGCGTGCCATGCGCCGGCCCGGTGCCGCCGCCGAGCATGGTTGTCAGACCGGAATGCAGTGCATCCTCGATCTGCTGCGGACAGATGAAATGGATGTGGCTGTCAAAGCCGCCGGCCGTGAGAATCTTGCCTTCTCCGGCAATCGCTTCGGTGCCCGGTCCGATCACGATGTCGACACCGGGCTGCGTATCGGGATTCCCCGCCTTTCCAATCCTGGCGATCCGGCCGTCCCTCAGCCCGATATCCGCCTTGTAGATGCCGGCATGGTCGACGACCAGGGCATTGGTGACGACGGTGTCCACCGCTCCGTCGGCGCGGGTGACCTGTGACTGGCCCATCCCGTCGCGGATGACCTTGCCGCCGCCGAACTTGACCTCTTCGCCATAGGAGCTGTGGTCGCGCTCGACCTCGATGACGAGGTCGGTGTCGGCGAGCCGAACCCTGTCCCCGGTCGTCGGGCCGAACATTGCTGCATAGTCAGCGCGCGAGATCGTCGCCGGCATGGCACCTTCCCTCCCTATCCGCTCCGGAGCCCGCAGGCGGTGCGCTCAAGGCGATCGGCATTCCCAACGCAGTCCGGCCAGGATTTGCCAACGACCGGACATGACGGCTCGCAGGGCCTCGGGACCTGGCGCAAGAGACGCGTTGCGTTCCAGCTTGGGACGAAGGGCGGTGGGCCGGGAAACCCGCCGACCCCTGACATCGGATGAGTACCGGTCATCCATTCATCCTGCGCGCCGGGCTGCGCAAGCGAGAGTTGGGTCACGGACAAGCCAGACATCAGAGCGCTCCCATGATCCGTTGATTGAACCCGAACACAATTCGCGCGCCGCCAATGGGGATGAGCTGAACCTCCCGGCGCTGACCCGGCTCAAATCGCACCGCTGTCCCGGCGGCGATGTCGAGCCGCATGCCACGCGCTGCGTCGCGGTCGAATTCCAATGCGCCGTTCGCCTCTCCGAAATGGTAGTGCGAGCCCACCTGCACCGGCCGGTCACCGGAATTGGCGACCATCAGCGTGATGGCTTCACGATCGGCGTTCAGGGTAATTTCACCCGGCGTGGCCATGACCTCGCCGGGAATCATGTGCGCATCCTCGCGCGGCCCAGCCCGGCAAAACCTGCCGGTGCGACGAGACGGAAACCCATGAGCTCGCTCCAGTCGGCGCCGGCGGCAGGCAATGCCGCCTCGTCGGCCAAAGCAGGCCATGCAAACGAGGGAAGGGGTGGATGGACACGCATGGGACGCCTCCTCAGCGGATCGGATTGTGGACGGTGACAAGTTTCGTGCCGTCGGGAAAGGTCGCCTCCACCTGAACGTCGTGGATCATCTCGGCCACACCTTCCATGCATTGGACCCTGGTGACGATTTCTGCACCGGCTTCCATCATGTCGGCGACCGAGCGACCATCGCGCGCACCTTCGACCACCGCATCGGCGATCAGGGCAATCGCCTCGGGGTGGTTCAGCTTCACGCCGCGTGCCAGCCGCTTTCGGGCGACTTCCGCCGCCATGGAGATGAGCAGCTTGTCCTTCTCGCGTGGCGTCAGGTTCATGTCAGATGCGCCAGCATCGGGGGAGCCCTCCATGGCTCAGATGATCCAGCATCGGGACGAGACACGAGCGCATCTCGTTGCCGTCACGGGATAGAATTCGCATGACCAGGACATCCGCATGGAGCAGGCTGGCTCCAGCGTGACGGGGCAGATGATGGCGCAGCATCGCAAGTTGCGCCTCGGCATCGGGAGAGACATAGACCACGAAGGCCATGGCCCGCGCCCCGCCTGCGATGCCCGGGCGATCAAGTTGCGCCTGCACGTCGGCCACCAGGTGGACACGGTCCATATAGATGGGAATGCCCGCCCGCCGAATCTCTATCCGGTCCAGGAAGTGCGCCAAGGTCAGGGTCTCCCCCATCTCAAGGCGACCGAAGACCAGCGGTTCCGCCAGCAGCAAGGCGGCTCCTTCCTGCAATTCGATTGTCAGCGATCGCTCCAGTGAACATCCGTCGAAGAGAATCGTCTCCTGCGGCAGCCAGTTCACGCGCGCCGAATTCGCGACGTCCAGACGTGTCTCGATTCGCCCTTTCTCCCCCGGCAAGGCCCGGTAGATCCGTTCGGCCGCCTGCGTGGTGAGCGTCAGCACCGTCCTGGCCTCGGCACGGGCGGAAATCGAGAAGCGGTCTCCTCCGGTGACACCCCCGGCGCAGTTCAGGAGGACTGCCTGCATTGCATGCCCGACGCCTCGGGGGAACAGGCATTTGAACGATCCCGATTGCCGCAGTCTCCGCAACGCGGTGCCGCCATCCCTGGACTTGGCGGCTAGCAAGACCTTACCCTGCGCCCGCGCCATGACCGGCGCCGCGAGTTGCGGAGATGTCGACTGCAACTGGGTGATGACTCCCTCCAGAGCGTGAATTCAGTGCCCTTATTGGGCCGCGTCGCTCCGAGTCGCCACGAAATTGCAATCTGGCAGGATCATTAACCTGCCATCCGCCCTGTTCTTGTGCAGGGAACAGACTTCTGGATGAATTATTAGGCAACAGAGTCCAAAGCTTCGACTACCAGCCGCCGTCAATTCGAATCCTGCTCCCTGCTGCAGGCAATCCGAGATTTCGGGCTCAATCCGGTCCCACTTTGGTGAACCCCGGACAATTTGGAACGGGCCTGCCGTATCCCGGCCTGGGTTTAGCCAAGGCAACCAAGACGACGTGTCCTGACCTCTTCTTGCAGGCTCGAGCCGTGCTCTCGGGCATGAGTTTTCACCAGCAGCAGAAGCCGCCATCGACCAGGAGGTCGTGGCCGGTGCAGTATGAGGAGGCGTCGCTGGCCAGGAATATGGCTGGCCCGACCATCTCTTCCGGGTTGTGCGCGGTCTCAAAAGGGTATTCTTTGACTGCAGCCAATAAGACAGTTGCGCATCACAAATGAACGCTCGAAATACCGAGTTTCTTTCCAAATGTCTGTCCATCGATCTCGAGGTAGATCCCAAGACAACCAAGGTATTTGCCTTTGCCGCCGTTCGAAACGATGATCGACCTGCTTTGAAGTCGGGATCCAGCTTGCTGGAGAAAGATCTCGACCGCCTCGAAGCGGCTATCACGGGCGTCGCACATCCGATTGGCCACAATTTCCTGCACCACGATATGGAACACCTATTCGCCGCCAGACCACGGCTGGCCCAGATCATACAGGCACCCATTGATACGCTGTGGCTGAATCCACTTGCTTTCCCGCGCAACCCCTATCACCGCTTGGTCAAACACTATCAGGACGGGCGGTTGGCTGCGGGACATATTAACGATCCGGAGCTTGATGCCCGGCTTGTTTTTGAGGTGCTGGCCAATCAGCTCGACGCGTTCCAAGGCCTCGCTGATAGTGACCCAGACGCGCTTGCCGCATATCACAATCTGACAACCCGAACGGAACGATCAGGCGGGTTTGATGCCGTTTTCCGATATCTACGAAAAGCGGATTGCCCGTCACAGGATGAGGCCATAGCCGCCATCCGCCGGATGCTGGACACACGGGCATGCAGCAAACGAGTCGAACAAACCATTAGCCGTCTCAGCAATCCCCGAAACGGCTGGCCCATGGCCTATGCTTTATCCTGGATCACCGTGGCGGGTGGGGATTCTGTCATGCCTCCATGGGTCAGGTCGCAGTTTCGCGTGGCCTCGCTGATTGTCCGGCATCTCAGGGACACTTCCTGCAAAAATCCGGCCTGCGACTGGTGCGCCGAACAGAACGATCCCATTCGCGCGCTAAACAGGTGGTTCGGGTTCGCCAGTTTCCGACCACAGCCCGTCGACCCGGATGGTCGACCGTTGCAGGAACGCATTGTTGATGAGGCCATGTCGGGCACCAGCCTGTTGGGCATCCTGCCCACCGGCACCGGAAAGTCCGTATGCTACCAGGTGCCCGCCTTGTCCCGGTTCGACAAGACCGGGGCGCTGACCGTGGTCATATCCCCTCTGGTCGCGCTGATGGCGGATCAGGTGCAGGGGATGGAACGGGCACGTATATCCTGTTCTGTGACCGTCAATGGTCAGATGTCCATGCCGGAACGGCAAGACGCGCTGGACAAGGTCCGCATGGGGGATGCGGGCATTCTGATCATCTCACCTGAGCAATTGCGCAGCACATCCATCCAGTCGGCTCTGGCACAGCGCGAAGTTGGCCTGTGGGCTATCGACGAGGCGCACTGCGTGTCGAAGTGGGGTCATGATTTCAGGCCGGATTACAGGTATCTGGGGCGGTTCATCAAAGAGTTCTCGGGCGACCAGCCACCTGCCCCGATCCTCTGCCTCACCGCCACAGCCAAACCAGAGGTTGTCGCGGATATCGTCGAGCATTTCCAGTCTCGTGCTGGGGTCGAGCTGCTCTCCCTTGATGGCGGGGCATCGCGGAGAAACCTGAAATTTGATGTCAGGCCTACGACCAAGAACAGCAAACTGACCGATGTCCTGAACGTAATCGAAGAGCTACTGCCATCCGAGGGTCGATCCGGTGCCGTGGTCTATTGCGCAACGCGCAAAGAAACCGAGCGCGTTGCCGAGTTTCTGAAATCGCGAGGTATGGATGCGGCGCATTTCCACGCCGGGCTTGGGTCCGATGACAAACACGACGTTCAGGAACGTTTCCGGGTCGGAGGCCTGCGGGTGATCGCAGCCACCAACGCCTTTGGCATGGGCATCGACAAACCTGATATCCGGCTGGTGGTTCATGCCGACATCCCGGGGTCGCTGGAAAACTACCTGCAGGAGGCTGGACGCGCCGGACGCGACCGGGAAGACGCCGATTGCGTGCTGCTGTTCGCGGGGAATGATGTGGAACGCCAGTTCAGACTGTCCGCTGGCTCGCGTTTGGCCCAGCATGAAATCGGGGCCATTCTGAAGGCCCTGCGCCGAATTGATGAACGTACACGAAAGACCGGCAAGATCGTCGCCACCGCAGGTGAGATTGTCCGGTCCGAAAAGGATCAAGAATTCGAACGGGACAGCGCGACAGATGACACAAGGGTCAAGACGGCTGTGTCATGGCTTGAGGAAGCGACACTTGTCTCGCGTGAAGAGAACCGTGTTCGAGTTTTCCCCTCTTCGTTGACGGTCCGCACATTGGACGAGGCGAAACAACGGCTTGCGGATGCGGATATCACCCAGGTGCATCGCAAACAATTGCTGGCCATCGTGCAGCATCTGATTTCGGCCCAGGCGGATAAAGGGGTCTCAACCGATCAGCTCTGCGGCGTCAGCAGCTTGACACCGGGTGCGCTGACAAAAGCGATGGCCAATCTTGAAAGCTTTGGTATTGCGCGCAACGACGTTGCGATGACAGTGTTCATCCGTGTCGGCGTAGCGCAGTCTTCTTCTGTGCGCCTGACGCAGGCCGCAAACCTGGAACGGGATCTTGTCGCGCTGCTGCGCGAGCTGGCACCGGATGCCGACAAAGAGACCCCGATACCCCTAAGCCTGTCGGAAACCTGCCAGCGTCTGCGCGACCAGGACCACGCCGATACCCGTCCTGACGTGATCGATAAGCTGGTTCGAGGTATCGCTCGGGATGGCAAAGGCCAGGATGGCGGCACAGGCAATATCCGACTGCGCAAGATAAGCCGGAACGCCCTGAACATCACACTCGAGAGGTCATGGAACACGATTTCACAGACCGCTGAACTTCGGCGCCGGGCAGCCGAGATTCTGCTGAAGTTTCTGACGATGCAGCTCGACAAAGGCGCACGCGGCAAAGACCTGCAGGTGGAAACCACCGTAGGCGACCTTCTTGCACAGCTCACGCAGGACACCATTCTGAAATCCAGTGGTCGGCGCGACATGACTAAGCTGCTAGAGCGATCCCTGCTTTGGATGCATGAGCAAGGCGTGCTGACACTAGGCAAAGGGTTGACCGTGTTCCGCCCTGCCATGACAGTCTTTCTGAACCCCAAAGGTGGCCAGTTCACCCAATCGGACTTCCTGCCTTTGGAAGAGCATTACGCCGAACAGACGCTTCAGATCCATGTCGTGGCAACCTATGCAGAAACAGGTCTGAACAAGATGGCTGATGCTGAGCGCTTGTCAGAGGATTACTTTCTGCTCAACAAAGAGCAGTTCATGAAACGCTGGATGCCGGGTATGGCGCGCGAAGTTAAACGCCAGACTACCAGTAAATCCTGGGCATCCATTGTCGAAGATTTGGGCAACAAGGTCCAACAGGACATCGTCGTGGATGACCGGGAACAGACCAATGTGCTGGTTCTGGCAGGGCCCGGATCCGGCAAAACCCGCGTTCTGGTACATCGGATCGCTTATCTGTTGCGGATGAAGCGCGAAGATCCGCGCGGTATCCTGGTGTTGGCCTACAACCGCCATGCCGCCGCAGAAATTCGCGTTCGGTTGAGGGCTCTTGTTAGGGACGATGCGGCAGGTGTCACGATCTCGACCTGCCATTCGCTTGCCATGAAACTGGTAGGCGCCAGTTTCGCGGGGGTAAAGGCCGCAACCGAGGACTTCGACAATGTCATCATGGAAGCGGTGCGCCTGCTCAGCCCCGAAGGACTGACCAAAGCCGAGACCGAGGCGCAGCGCGATAGCCTGATACAGGGGTTTCGCTGGATACTTGTAGATGAATACCAGGACATCGGCCCTGAGGCATATGCGCTAATTTCTGCCGTGGCAGGCCGTTCGCTGGAAGATGCCGATCTGAAACTCAGCCTGTTTGCCGTGGGCGATGACGACCAGAATATCTACGCCTTCAACAGAGCCTCGGTCGATTTCATCCGCAGGTTCGAAGTGGATTACAGGGCCAAACCGTCTTTTCTGATCGAGAATTACCGGTCGACGGCACATATCATCGAGGCGGCCAATCAGGTTATCTCAAAAGCGCCTGATCGGATGAAGGTCGATCACGACATCAGGATCAATCAGGCGCGGGTTTCTCAACCAAGGGGTGGGCATCTGGAGGGGGCAGATCCAGTCGCCTACGGCAGGGTGCAACTGCTTGATGTCCAACCTGACGCGATGCCGCAAGCGGCAGCAGCCGTCGATGAGTTGTCCCGTCTGTCTCGTCTTGATCCCAATTGGAGTTGGTCCCGTGCGGCTGTGATTTCCCGCGATTGGAAAGCCTTGGATGCGGTTCGAACCTATGCCGAAGCGCAGGGCATTAGAGTAGACATGGCCAACGAGGACCGTCCAAATGTCTGGCGGCTGAGGGAAACGCAGCGCCTGGTATCCAGGTTGCGCCAGAAACAGGGCGCACTGCTGGGTATTCGCGATATTCTTACGGTACTGAATGAACAGTCTCAAAACAAATGGGTGGATCTGTTGGCGGAAGGCGTGGCCGAACTGGACCGCGAATTGGGCACCAAAACAATTCCGGTGCCCGACATCATCGAGTGGATCGCAGAGTGGTCCCGGGACACACGCGGCGAACAACGCGGGCTGCTGTTGCTGACGGCACACAGGGCGAAAGGCCTTGAATTCGACCATGTTGCCATTCTAAACGGCGGCTGGACACGGGTCTCGAAAGAGGAAGATCCCGAAGCCCCCCGACGCCTATTCTATGTGGCCATGACCCGCGCGCAGCAAAGCCTGACGGTGCTGACGTCCGGAGCGCACCCCCTTCTGAAAACTGGTTCAGATTCCGTTTTGGTCAGGCGCGTAGTGCCCGATCTCGACAAGCATTCCTTACCCGCAGTCAGGTACCAAATGCCTGCGCTCGATATCGTCGACTTGTCGTTCGCCGGTCGTCAAGGAGGGGCACATGAAGTGCACAAGGCAGTGCACTCAGCAAATGTCGGGGACACCCTTTCTCTTGTATTTCATCAACCTCATTGGGTTTTGCTGGACACCAAAAACCGTGTTGTCGGACGTATGGCCAAATCGTGGAAACCACCTCGGGGGCATGTGTTTGCCTCCGGTCAGATCGGGGCCATCATCAACTGGCGCAAGATCGACAGCGGCGAAGAGTACGCTCACTATTATAGGCGAGACAGCTGGGAGACAGTACTGCCAGAGTTGACCTTCCGGCATGAGAATGCCGAAGACTCTCGTGCTCTTAAGCCACCGACATCCCAAGAGGATGATCAAACGGAGCGTGTCAGGCACATTCCAGGCCGAAAAATGGCCAACCCTTCCGCAAGAATTGCTGATATCTCTTCTCCAAGACCGCAGGAGACTTGCAATTCGCCGAAACTCGACCTCAAATCATTCATCGGCACAGCTATTGCCGATGCACATTCATGGGATGAACTTTCGGCAGCGTTGGCTGAGAAAGATATAGTGCTAGCGGCAAAGGGCGGCGGCCTTGTTGTCAAGAACGCTTCGACCGGCGAGGAGATCGGCAAGATTTCTGCGCTTGGCTACAAATATGTCGATCTGATCCGCCATTATGGCGAAGGTTTCCCGGATCACCACGCAACATGGCTGGTCGAGAAGGCCTCAAGCGACAACTACGTTCCTAAAGGCCCACGGCGACCTAGGAAAGCAAGAAGCCACAAAGGAAAATCGGGCGATGGCGACGATTTTTTGCTGATCGAAGATTGACGGGCCGGGCCACATTTGGGAGTTTAGATCTGCTACGAACGGCCCAAACCGGCCTTTCACTGACCAGTCAAGATGCTGCGGTCGCAGCCCGCATAGCCGCCGTTTGCTGCAACCGTGCATTCTTGGAGCCGACGAACTCACAGTTCGCGGGCGAAGCCGACGTTCGCTCGTGAAGTTATTGCTGCCGCAGCATCCGTTTGCACTTGTCGCGGGCGCTACGCCGCGTTGCAATCAAAGTCGCAAAAACGGCCATTGGATCCGGCTCGTAAGGGCAGAATCCGCACTTCACTTTCGCTGTACTGTGTCTGGTCCCGATGGCCAGTTGGCTCAATGCGCGGTAGACTCACCATCGCAAACAGGACTTGGGCCGGTCACGAACCGCGATTCATCGGAGGCGAGGAAAAGGACGCAATTCGCTACATCGCGCGGCTCGCCCAGGGTCAGAGGATGCTTTTCACGCATCATATTGAGATAGGCCGGCGCCCCTAGGGCGTGAGTTCAGCGCCCTTATTGTGCCGGCCGGCTCCGGGTCGCCACGAAATTGCAATCTGGCAGGATCATTAACCTGCCATCCGCCCTGTTCTTGTGCAGGGAACAGACTTCTGGATGAATTATTAGGCAACAGAGTCCAAAGCTTCGACTACCAGCCGCTGTCAATTCAAAGCCTGCTCCCTGCTGCAGGCAGTCCGAGATTTCGGGTTCAATCCGGTCCCACTTTGGTGAACCCCGGACAATTGGGAACGGGCCTGCCGTATCCCGGCCCGGGTTTAGCCAAGGCAACCAAGACGACGTGTCCAGACCTCTTCTTGCAGGCTCGAGCCGTGCTCTCGGGCATGAGTTCTCACCAGCAGCAGAAGCCGCCATCGACCAGGAGGTCGTGGCCGGTGCAGTATGAGGAGGCGTCACTGGCCAGGAATATGGCTGGCCCGACCATCTCGTCCGGGCTTGCCATGCGCCGCATTGGTGTCTGGGCCTCGAATTCCCTCGTCTGGTGCACCATTTCTGGCCGGGTATTCATCGGTGTCGCCGTGTAGCCGGGGCTGATCGAGTTGACCCTCACCCCCCGATCGACCCATTCCATCGCCATCGATTTCGACATGTGAATCACCCCGGCCTTGGAGGCATTGTAATGCACCTGCATCAGGCCGCGATTGACGATCACGCCGGACATGGAGGCAATGTTGATGATTGATCCCTCGCCATGCCGCAGCATTGCCCCGGCCTCGGCCTGGCAGGACAGGAAAATGCCCTTCATGTTGATGTCCATGAGGGACTGGTACTGCTCTTCTCCCATCTCCTCGGCCGGGTTGGCATTGGCAATGCCGGCAGCATTGACGGCAATGCGCAATGGGCCAAGCTTGCTCTCGGTGCGGGCCACGGCTGCATCCAGCCCCGCCCGGTCGGTGACATCGGCCTGGATTGCGATCGCCCTTCGGCCCGCGGTGGCGATCATCTCCAGGGTGTTCGCGACCCCGTCATCGGTGCGTCGGTCCAGGCAGGCGACATCGGCGCCCGATTGTGCCAGCCCCAGGGCGATGCGCTGTCCGATTCCGCTGCCCGCCCCGGTGACGAGGGCCGCCCGGCCCGCCAGGTCGAACAGCGACGGTGCATCGAGGGAGATCTTGGTCATCGTATCCTCCGTTGACGCTGCAATTGTCGAGTGTCGTTGCGTCCGGGCCGTCAGGACATGATGAGCCCACCATCCACATTGATGGTCTGGCCGGTGATGTAGTCGGCATCGTCGCTGGCCAGGAACGCCGCCAGGCCGGCGACATCCCTGCCCTCGCCGGCGCGCTTCATCGGGATGTTCCGGACCCACTCCTCCATCAATTCACCGGGACCGTACTCGCCCAGCAATCCGCCCCAGACCCGGTCATTGTAGACCCACATATCGGTCCGGATGATCCCGGGACAGATGGCGTTGACGGTGATACCGTCGAGTGCCACCTCCTTGGCCAGGCTCTGCGTCATCCCCATGACGCCGAACTTGGAGGCCGCGTAGTGCGGGGTGAAGATGAACCCGTCCCGGGCCTGGCCCGATGCGATATTGATGAGCCGGCCGCCCCTGCCTGACCGACGCATGCGGATGATCGCCTCCTGGCAGCACAGGAAGGCACCCTTGGTATTGACCCGCATGGTGTCGTCCCACTGGTCTTCGGTAAGATCCTCGATCTTCTCGATGGTGATGATGCCGGCATTCTGGACGGAGATGTCCACCGCCCCGAATGACGATATGGCCCGGTCATAGAGATCCCTGACCGCCGATTTGTTGGTCACGTCGCACAAGATGCCAACGGCATCGGCGCCGGATTGCCGCAATCTGCCGGCGGCATCCTCGACCCGCTCATCGACCGAGGCCACCACAATGGAGGCACCTTCCGAGGCAAATCGCTCGGCCATTGCAAACCCGATGCCCCGGTCGGCACCGGTCACGACAACAGTCTTTCCGGTAAATCGTTTCATCCGGACCTCCTCTACATTGCCGGAGAACGGGTCAGTACCGTCTCCTCGTCATTGTCGGAACACCGGAATCTCCGCCTCCCTGGTGGTGCTTGCACCACCATCCCCGGCTCCCGGCTGCAGGCACGGAACCCAAGGACGGCCGCGCCTGTCTTCCCGCCACTCAGCCAGCCCTTACCTGCTCGAAAGCCCTGGAGTGACCGGCCGTGGCCAGTTCCATGACACGCACGTCATTGGCCTCCTCCCGGTCGAGGATCCCGGTCTGGCGCCCTTCCGACATGACCATGATGCGCCTCGAGACGCCCATGACCTCCTCGAGTTCGGAACTGACCACTACCACGGCGATTCCCCGCCCGGCCAGTTCGACGATCAGCTCATAGATCGAGGAGCGGGCCCCGACATCGATGCCGCGGGTCGGCTCGTCCAGCAGGACCACCCGCGGGTTCCTGGAGAGCCACTTGGCAAGGACGACCTTCTGCTGGTTGCCGCCCGACATCTCGTTGGCGTTCTGGTACCCAACCCCCTTGACGCCAAATCTCTCGATATTCTCGGCGGCAAATCGCCTGACGCGGCGGCCGCTGATCCACCCGGATGCCCCGACCGAGTCAAAATTGGAGTAGGCGAAATTGTCCTGGATGCTGTGAATCAGCACCAGCCCCTGCAATTTCCGGTCTTCCGGCACCAGGATGATGCCCTTTCTGATTGCATCGGCCGGACCTCGCGGCGTGATATCCTCGCCGTCGACCAAGACCGTGCCGGCGGAGATCGGATCGGCACCGGCGATGGCACGCACGAGCCCCGTTCTGCCGGCGCCGACCAGGCCGGCGATGCCGAAAATCTCGCCTCTTCTGACCTCGAAGCTGACATCGGCAAACTCCCCCGTTGCCGAGGTGAGGTCCCGAACTTCGAGGACGGTCTTGTCGTCCGGGTCCGGAATGGACGGGAACATGCGGTCCATGCTGCGGCCGACCATGGCCTCGACGATCATTCGCACCGGCAGGTCGGCAGTGTCGAATTCCTGGACCTTGTCGCCATCCCGCAGCACGATGATGCGATCGGCGATCTGCTTGATCTCTTCAAGCCGGTGCGAGATGTAGATGATGCCCACCCCTTCCGACTTCAGCGTCTCGATCTGCTTGAAGAGGAGCCTGGTTTCCGCCCCGCCGAGGGCGGCCGTCGGCTCGTCGAGGATGAGGAGCCGGGCATTGAGCGTCAGCGCCTTGGCGATCTCGACCAGTTGTTGGTTGGCGGTGGACAACCCGTCGACCACGCGCCTGGCCGACACCTCCAGCCCCAGCCGCCTGATTCCCCGCTGGGCCCGTCTCTCCATCTCGGCGCGGTCGACGCGGCCACGTTTCGTCAGGTAGCGGCCGACAAAGACGTTCTCGGCGATCGACACATGCGGCAGCAGCGACAATTCCTGGTGAATCATGCCGACGCCGGCATCGATCGCTTCCCTGGGATTGGCGGGCGCATAGGGCGCGCCCTGCCAGGTCATGTCACCGGAGCTGGGAAACACCGCCCCGGATATGATATTTGATACCGTGGATTTGCCAGCGCCGTTTTCACCGAGAAGCGCCACCACCTCACCGGCATGCACATCCATGTCGATCCCGTGCAGAACCTCGGTCGGCCCGAAGGATTTGCGAATTCCGCTGAGGGACAGGATCGGTGCCGTGCTTTCGGAGGTCATGGGGCTGCTCGCCGCAAAACGGCGCTGGCTCCTGGTGCCTTACGGGTGCATCTCGACAAATTGCTGTGCATTGTCGCAGGTCGTCAGCACCGCGTTCGGAATCTGGCGAGCCGGGACCGAGGCGCCGTGCGACACCGCAATGGCAGAATTCACAGCCAGCACACCCATGGCCTGGGTGCTCTGGGTGGCGGTCACGATGAACGGCGTGTCACAGGCGGCAAGCGATTCCAGCGCCGCAACGTCACCATCATATCCGCCAACGATGACCTGATCAGCGAGCCCGGCCACCTCGACGGCCTTGGCGGCACCCATGGCCAGCCCATCGGCCTGGCCGAAGATGACCCTGGTGTCCGGATGTGCCTGCAGCATGTTCTGTGCAATCGAAAAGCCCTCATCCGGCGACCACATCTGGCTCCATTGCTGGGCGACCAGCTCGATGCCCGGGTTCTCGTTGATGGCACGCTCGCAGCCCTGGTAGCGCTGGACTTCGGGGGTCGTTCCCTTCTGCCCGTGAATGATGACCATCTTGCCTTCGCCACCGGCGAGGCCGATGATGTGCGAGCAGACCTGGTAGGCTGACAGGATATTCTCGCCATAGATGACGGTGTCGCCCGGCGCACCTTCAGGTTCACGGTCGACATTGATGACCGGAATTCCCTCGGCCCGTGCAAGGCGGGTCGGAACGGCGGCAGCGGCAGCACCGGCCGGAATGTAGATGAAGGCGTCGATGCCCTGGGTAATCAGGTCCTGGACCTGGCTGACCTGGGTGGCGGTGTCATTCTTGGCGTCAACGACGATGACCTCGATGCCCAGCTTGCCGGCATAGCCTTCAACGCCGAGCTTGATCTGGTTGAAGAAGTCCGCCTGCAAATTGGGGACGGCCAACCCGATCTTTTCGATTCCGACACCCTGTGCGGATGCGGTACCGACCGCCGCAACCATTGCGGTTGCCGCGAGTACTGGCTTCAGCTTGAGTTTCATGGATATTTTCTCCTTGGTTGTGTGGTCCGCGTGAAGTTGGTTGGGACCGGTTTGCGCCCGAAATCTCGGACTGTCTGCAGCAGGGAGCAGGATTCGAAGCGCCCCCTTGCCTAATTCCTTCTGAATTTGAATGTCTCGGCCGCCACTGCGAGGACGATGACGAGACCGATGATGACGGCCTGCAGGAATGGCGAGACGCTCAGCAGGTTGAGGCCGTTGCGGAGCACGCCGATGATCAGCACGCCGATGATGGTGCCGCCGACGCCGCCGGTGCCACCAGCCAGGCTGGTGCCGCCGATAACCACGGCAGCGATGGCATCCAGTTCGTAGGCAAAGCCGATGCTTGGCTGCACAGCATCCAGCCGTGCCGCCAGCAGAATGCCGGCCAGCCCGGACAGTACCGCACACATCGTGTAGACAAGGACGGTCGCACGCTTGACGTTGATCCCGGCCAGCCGCGCCACCTCGGGGTTGCCGCCGATGGCGTAGAGCGCACGCCCGCCTTCGCGGAAGCGCTGGTAGAGAATCGCAACCACGAACACCACCAGCATGACGGCAACGGTCACGGTCAGGAAGCCGCCATGCCTGATGATTGCGCCCATGTTGAACCAGGGCGGGAAGCCGATGATCTGGGAGCCGTTGGTGATCATGTTGGCAATCCCGCGCGCCATCGACATCATCGCCAACGTTGCGATGAATGGCGGCACCCTGAACTCGGTGATGATCAATCCCGATACCAGTCCGGCGACGGCGGCGGCGGCCAGCCCGCCCGGAATGGCAATGTACATCGGCAGGCCAGCCTCGACATTGAGATAGCCCAGCACCATCATCGACAGCGCCAGCACCGAGCCAACCGACAGGTCGATTCCGGCAATGAGGATGACGAATGTCATGCCGACGGCAATGATGCCGATGACCGTGATCTGGTCGAGGATATTCAGAAAGTTGCGGACCGACAGGAACGAATCCGTGGCGATGCTGAGAAACACGCAAAGCAGCACGAGTCCGATCAGCGGTCCAGTGGCCCGGCCCAGCGAGAACGGCAACCTGAACCGGAATTTCTTCTCGCCATCGGATGTCGCGGCACTCATTCCGAGTCTTTCCCCGTTTCAGAATATTTATTCACAACTGACCGTCAATTCCTAAGCTGAACAGGCCGATCTGTCAAGCCTTGTTGCCGGGTTTTGGTGGAAAGCACGTGGTCTGCAACTTGACACCGGCAAGGAATTGCAGAAATATTAGATATTGAATATTTATGCTTGCGGGAAATATGGACCACAGGGAACTTGAAATCATCGCCAACCGGATTCGCCGTCGTGACCTTCGGACGGTGTTCGAGGTGGGTGCTGGCCATATTGGCGGCGAGATGTCGGTCACCGACATCCTGACGGCCCTGTATTTCGACATCCTCAATGTGAACCCGGAGGCACCGCTGGACCCGGACCGGGACCGCCTGGTCCTCAGCAAGGGGCACACGGCACTGGCGCTCTATGTAACACTGTCCGAAAGAGGCTTCATTCCGAAAGACGAGATCCCGACCTATCTTCAGCCACGCTCGCGCCTCAATGGCCACCCGGATTGCACCAAGGTGCCAGGCGTCGAGACCAATACCGGGCCGCTGGGACATGGCCTTCCGGTCGGCGTCGGCATGGCCAAGGCGGCAAAGCTCGACAACGCCACCTGGCATACCTTCGTCATAACCGGCGATGGTGAAATGCAGGAAGGCTCGAACTGGGAGGCCATCATGGCGGCCGCCCAATTCAGGCTCGACAACCTGACTCTCGTCATCGACCACAACCGGCTTCAGCAGGGCGCACGGCTTGCCGACACCAACAACCTGGCCCCTCTGCCGCCCAAATTGGCGGCCTTCGGCTGGGCAGTCGAGGAAATCGACGGTCATGACATGCAGGCGATCTGCCGGGCGCTGTCACCGAGGGCGGCGGTCGCCGGCAGACCCAGATGCGTGGTGGCACATACCAACAAGGGACAGGGCATCTCCTTCATGACCGATGACGTTGCCTGGCATCACAAGGTGCCGAATGCCGAGCAATTCGAACGGGGCATGGCGGAGTTGGAGGCCGAGGCCAGGGTCGTGGAGGCCCGGCGGTGAGCGCCCGGATGCAGGCGGGCGAGCTTCACGATTGCCGTGATGCCTTTACCTCGACACTCGAGGCCATGGCGGCGCAAAACCCGGACATCGTTGCCGTCTGCAACGATTCGGTCGGGTCGAGCAAGCTGGCGGGCTTCAGGGACAGGTGGCCGGAACGGCTGGTCAACGTCGGAATTGCCGAGCAAAACCTGGTGGGCGTGGCGGCAGGGCTGGCCAATGGTGGCAAGCTGCCCTTCGTCTGCGCCGCCGCCTGCTTCCTGACCGGGCGCGCCCTGGAGCAGATCAAGGTGGACGTCGCCTACTCCAATGCCAACGTCAAGCTGTGCGGGATCAGTTCCGGAATGGCGTATGGGGCTCTGGGCTCTACCCATCATTCGACGGAAGACCTTGCCTGGATGCGGGCAATCCCGAATATCGCGATCGTGGTCCCGGCCGACCGGATTGAAACCGCAGCCGCGACCGAATGGGCGGCGTCCCATACCGGGCCGGTATTCCTGCGGCTCAGCAGGGTTGGCGTCCCGGATTTGCACACCCCCGAATTCCGCTTTGAGCCGGGCGAGGCCAGCATGCTGCGCGACGGGACCGACATCACCATCATTGCCAACGGAACCCTGGCGCATCGGGCGATTGCCGCCGCCGACATCCTCGCCGCCGGCGGGATCGCGGCCAGGGTGCTGAACATGGCGTCAGTCCGGCCGATCGACGAGGAGGCAATCGTGCTGGCTGCCGAGGAAACCGGCGCAATCCTGACCTGCGAGGAACACAGCATTCATGGCGGGCTGGGCGGTGCCGTCGCCGAAATCGTCTGCACGAGGAGGCCCGTGCATGTGTGGTCCCTCGGCGTGCCCGGGATCTTCGCACCCACCGGTTCGGCCAATTTCCTTCTGGACGAATTCGGGATGTCGCCCAGGGGCATTGCCGAATCTGCGGTCGGGCTGATCAGGCTTGCGGCCTGACATGGTCGGCCAGGCAATTCTTGCCATTGATGAAGGCACCACCAACGCCAAGGCCGTCCTGGTATCGGCCCGCGGTCAGATCCTGTCGAACGGCTCCTGCCCGGTCGACATTCGCCACCCGAAACCGGGCTGGGTCGAGCAGAATGCCGAACAGATCTGGTCGAGCACCATGGCCGCCATCGCCGATTGCCGCAAGGATCATCCCGACATCGGGATCCGGGCAATCGGCATCTCGAACCAGCGGGAATCAGTGCTCGCCTGGCACCGCCGGACCGGCGAGCCGCTTGGGCCGGTCATTACCTGGCAGTGCCGTCGAACCGCGCTGGCCTGCGATTCTTTGCGGGATGCAGGGGTCGAGGACAGGATCATCGCCGCCACCGGATTGCCGATTGACCCGCTATTCCCGTCCGGCAAGATCAGGTGGCTCCTCGACAATTGCTGCCAGGGCGAATCGGCCAGCGACATTTGCATCGGCACCGTCGATTCCTGGCTGATATGGAAGCTTACGGGAGGCGCCGTGCACGCCACCGACGCATCCAACGCCGCCAGGACCCAGCTTTTCAATATCGGGTCCGGCAAATGGGATGCCGATCTGTGCGACCTCTTCGGCGTCGACCCCGGATTGCTGCCGGACGTCCGTGACAGTTCCTGCCTGTTCGGCAGGACCAGGGGTGCTGCCGGCCTGCCTGACGGGCTGCCGATCGCGTCCGCCATCGGCGACTCCCACGGGGCGCTGTTTGGTCACGGTGCCTTCGGTCCAGGTGAAGGCAAGGTGACCCTGGGCACGGGCTCGTCGGTCATGACCACCATCGGAAAATTTGTCGTCCCGCCCAGAGGCATCACCACCACCGTCGCCTGGATGCTTGATGGCAGGCCAACCTATGCATTCGAAGGCAACATCCTTGTCAGCGCCTCCATTCTTCCGTGGACGGCCGGGCTTCTGGGCCTGGAGAGCGTCGATTCCCTGGTGGAACTCGCCCGCTCGGTCGATGATCCGGCCGGTATCCACCTGGTGCCGGCGCATGTCGGGCTGGGCTCGCCCCACTGGAACGCCGATGCCAGGGGGCTGATCGACGGCCTTACCTTTGGCGCCGGCCAGGCCCACCTTGCCCATGCCGCCATCCTCAGCATGGCCCTGCAGGTCTGCGATGTCGTGGACATCATCAAGACCGCCTCGCCAGCGCCAATGGGCGCGCTGTTCGTGGATGGCGGCCCGAGCCGAAACACCCTGGTGACGCAGGCAATGGCGGATCACCTTGATCGTCCGGTCACGATTCGGGACGACGGTGAGGCGTCGGCCATCGGCGCAGCATTCCTGGCCGGACTCGCGGTCGGATTCTGGCAAGATCGCGAGGAAATTGCCATACTGGAACGGGGGGAACGAATATTGCAGCCGAATCTCGACGCGGCATCACGGCATGCCGTCCGCGCCGGCTGGCGCCGGGCCGTTGCCCGCGCCATGCATGGCACCCGGCCCTTGCATGGATGAACGGGGATGATGGAGGTGGGTTTGACCGGCGGTGGCGATGACGGATGGAGGGTGATGTCGGCCTCCGGCAATCCTGCTGGCGGGGCATCCGGCCCTTGCCCGGAGCGTCGGCATTGACCCGGGCCAATGAACTCCGGCTGATTGCGCGGGTTGCCCAGATGTACCATGTCGAGGGCGAGCGCCAGGCCGAGATTGCCCGGCATCTGCGCGTGTCCCAAACGACCGTGTCCCGGATGCTGAAACGGGCCCAGGCCGAGGGCATCGTGCGAACCACCATCGTGTCGCCATCCGGCAGCTATGCCGACCTCGAAGCGGGTTTGCGGGAGAGGTTCAACCTGCTGGAGGCCATTGTCGTCGAGTGCAGTGAAGACCGCGACGGTGCCATCATGGACCGGATCGGCGAAGCCGCCGCACATTTTTTCGAGGCGACCCTGCAGAATGACGAAGTCATCGGCGTCTCAAGCTGGAGCGAGACCATCCTCAAGATGGTGGACAATGTGCACCCGATGCGATCGGGCAAGGCCAGATACGTGGTCCAGACCCTTGGCGGTATGGGCAACCCGGCCGTGCAGACCCATGCCACCCAGCTGACGACGAGGCTGGCGCGGCTGACCGGCGGCGAGCCACGCCTGCTCAGTGCTCCCGGCGTCGCCCAATCTCGTGAGGCCAAGCTGGTCCTGGTCAGTGACCCGTATATTCGCGAGACCACCGACCTGTTCGGCAAGGTCACGCTGGCGATCGTCGGAATTGGCGCCGTCGAGCCGTCCAGCATGCTGGCACGCAGTGGAAACGTCTTTTCCGAAAGCGAGCTTGCCGAGGTGGCGGATGCTGGCGGCGTCGGGGATATCAGCCTGCGATTCTTCGACCGGGACGGCCGGCCGGTGCGCACGCCGCTGGATGACCGCGTCATCGGCATGCCGCTGGAGGAATTGGCCGGGATCGACCGGGTGATTGCCCTGGCTGGCGGACGATCCAAGACGGAGGCGATCCGCGGTGCGCTGATGACCGGCGCCGTCGATGTCCTGGTCACGGACAAGTTCACGGCCGGACGCCTGCAGCCACCCGTTGAAAGCCAGGCGCCAGGTGATGATTGAGCCCGGCCAGGCAGCTCGGGCCAGGCCTGTAAGCACGCTGCACCCCGCATGACCCATGATCAGAGCCGGGAATTGGTCCGGGTGACACGCCTTGGCATGGCTCGCTCCGTGCCATCCGACCAGGCTGGCGGGCATGCGAAATGCTGGCCAGTCGAGGGTGCATGACAAGGCCGGCGTGTTGCCTGTCAGACCTTCGGGCCCGAACTGTGCGCGGGCCGTATGGACATGAGGCACGGCTTCGGGATAATCTGGGCAATCCATTGTCGGGAAACGGAACTTCACGGATGACAGGATGGCAGCCCACATTGCACAGGGATTGCGTCCCCGATTCACGATCGGTCTTGTCAGGCCGGAGACGGTTGCCGGCCAGGCCGGTGCTCGTTGCCGCCTTGTTGGCCCTGCTGGTAAATGTCGATCCGGCAGCGGCGCAGTCGAGCGCCGAGAAAGGCCAGCAGATCGCCAGCGCCGCCCTCGATGCAGATCGGAATTTCCAGAGCTATACCGCTGGCATGGTCATGATCCTGCGCAACAAGGCCGGACAGGAAAACCGGCGAAACCTGCGGATCAGGTCGCTCGAGGTGCAGGGTGACGGCGACAAGCTCCTGTTTGTCTTCGACAGCCCGCCGGACGTGAAGGGCACCGCCTTCCTGATCCACGGTCACCGGACCAAGGCTGACGATCAATGGCTCTATCTGCCAGCACTGAAGCGGGTCAAGCGGATCAGTTCGTCCAATCGTTCCGGCTCGTTTCTCGGCAGCGAGCTTGCATACGAGGATATGAGTAAACCCGAGCTGGAAAAGTTCACCTACAGCTACCTGCGGGACGAGCCCTGCGGCTCGCAAACCTGCACGGTCACCGAATTCGTCCCCACCGAAAAGGGATCGGGGTATGTCAGGATGCTGTACTGGCATGACACCGGCGAGTACCGGACACACCGGATCGAATATTACGACAGGAAGAATGCGCATCTGAAAACGCTGACCCATAACGGCTACAAGAGGTATGCGGGTCAGTTCTGGCGGCCGTCAAACTCGAACATGGTCAATCACGTTACTGGAAAGAGCACTGAACTCCAGTGGAACGACTACAAGTTCAAGGCGGGACTCAAGGATCGAGAATTCTCGAAGACCGGCCTGAGAAGAATTCGCTGAGCCGGGGCCGCAGGCTCCGCTGGCGCTGGCTGCTTGCCATCCTGCTGGTCGTGACCGCCTCGGCCTCCGTCGCCGAGGATGGCGAGGAACTGGCGGTGGAAATCTGGGGAACCGCCACGCTGGAAGGCAGGTTGTTTGCCGACGCGCCGCTCTATCCCGGCCAGCGGCGGAACAGCGCCAGCGTTTCCTTCGAGCCAACTCTCTACATCGAGGGCGAGGAGTCGGGAAGTTTTACCCTGACTCCGTATGTCAGGGTCGATGGCTCGGACCGGGAGAGAACCCATCTCGATATCAGGGAGGCATATGCCCTGTGGTTCGGCGAATTCGAGAGTTCCGAGTGGGAATTGCGAGTGGGTATCGACCAGGTCTTCTGGGGGGTTGCCGAATCGAACAACCCGGTCAACATCATCAATACACCCGACCTGGTCGACAGCGCCGACGGACGGGAAAAACTCGGGCAGCCAATGATCCACGGCACGCTTGGCGCCGATTGGGGAATCCTGGAGTTGTTCATCCTGCCCTGGCACCGGCCGGTGACCTTTCCCGGCACCAGGGGCCGACTGCGAGGGCCGCTTCCCGTCGACAACGACCGTGACAGCATCACCTACGAGGCCGGCTCCGGCCGGCGCCATGTCGATTATGCCGCCAGGTACAGCAACAGCGTCGGCCCGATCGATATCGGGCTGAGCCTGTTTGACGGCACCAACCGCCAACCGCTGCTGCTTCCCGCCGACGACCGCGGACAGCAAGTGCGGTCTCTCGCGGTCGCCAGCCAGATGATCCAGCACTACAACCATGTCCGGCAGGTCGGACTCGACATGCAGGTGACGATGGACGCCTTTCTTGGCAAGGCCGAGATTGTCGCCAGGGACGAAGGGGAGATGCCGGGTGCCGAGCCGGCCACCCACCATGCCTGGGTCGTCGGTGGCGAGTACACGATCTACGCAATTGGTGGGTCTGATGCAGATTTGACCCTCTTTGCCGAGCTGAACCAGGATGAGCGGCGGGGAAAATCCACCAGCGCCTTGCAGAACGACCTGTTCCTGGCCGCCCGCTACAGTTTCAACGACGTACAGGATACCGACCTGCGGCTGGCCGTCCTCGATGATCTCGACTACGAGACCCGCACCATGAATTTCGAGTTCAACCGGCGAATTACCGATTCGACCTCGCTGAGTGTCGAGGCATTTGCCATCCTCGATTCGGACAAAGACGATCGATTCGCCCATCCGATCCGCAAGGACGGCTTCATCGGCATCAATTTCCGCTACAGCTTCTGATGCAGGTCTCGTCCGTTATCCGTATGCTGCTGCCCGCCCTCCAGCAACCGGCCGGTGCATTGTGCCCCGTCCGGAAGCCGGCTTCCGGACGGAGGTTGCTGGCCAGCGCGCCGACTTTCGTCATCGCACGGAAGATCGCGCCGGTCGCCATCCTGTCATTCCTCGTTGCCTGGCCTGGCGGCGCCGACCCGCTGCGGCGGGCACAGGACCTCTATGATGCCGGCGATTTTCTGACCGCGGCCCGGGTCTCCGGCGAGACGGAGACCCCGGAAGGCTACGCGCTGGCGGCGGCATCGCTGGCCGCCCACGCCCGATTCAATGCATCGCCGTCGAATGCCAGGCTGTTGCTTGAGCATGCGCTGGAGATGGCAGAGATGGCCGCGGAGCAGGATGGCGACAACCCGGACATCCTGGTTCAGTATGCCAGGGTGATGGGGCGGTATGCGCAGCTCATCGGGGCTGGACGGGCGGCAAGCGAAGGCTACGGGTCCCGGATCAAGGAGGCATTGGACACCGCGCGCCGGCTTGACCCCGCCAATCCGGCAGTCGAATTGCTGCTGGCCACCTGGCACATGGAAGTCGTCACCAGGGGCGGGCTCCTGGGTGCGCTCGCCTTCGGTGCCTCGAGGAAAATGGCGCTCCGCCACTACCGGGAAGCTGCCAACCTCGATCCGCAATCGGTCATTGTCCTCTACGAATACGGACGAGGCCTGCTGGAACTCGACAAGGCCCGCTACCTTGCCGACGCCACCCGGCTTCTGAAGGTGGCCCTGTCGCTGCCGGCGAAAACTGCCTTCGACCGGAAGACGCAGGAGTATGCCCGCCTCCTGCTCGACCGGCTGTAATTCATTCCCGCAGCCTTTTCGTGACCACCGGGCAGCAAGGCGCTCCCGGGCGTCCGGTTGATTTTCGCCTTCCCTGCTCCTAAGGTCTGGCCAATGATTGGGGCGGACCCCTGAGGTAGCGACTCATGGCAGGACGGGCATTGAAGATACTGCTTGCAAGCCCGCGAGGGTTCTGCGCCGGCGTGGTCAGGGCGATCGACATCGTCGAGCAGGCCCTGGCGAGATATGGTCCACCGATTTATGTTCGCCACGAAATCGTCCACAACCGGCATGTCGTCGACGATTTGCGGCAAAAGGGGGCGATCTTTGTCAAGGAAGTCGCCGATATTCCGATCGGCGCCATCACCGTCTTCAGCGCCCATGGGGTGTCGAGGCGGGTGAAGGATGATGCCGGCCTGCGCAACCTGCAGGTGGTGGATGCAACCTGCCCATTGGTGGTCAAGGTCCATAACGAAGCCAGGAGATACGCCAGGGAGGGGCTGGAGCTGGTCCTGGTCGGCCATTCCGGACATCCGGAGGTGGAGGGAACGATGGGCCAGGTTCCCGGTCGGGTGATCCTGGTGACCAGCGTCGAGGATGCCATGTCGATCGAACCGGCCGATCCGGAAAAGCTGGCCTATGTGACCCAGACGACGCTGAGTGTCGATGATACCCGTGACATTGTCCTTGCGCTGAAACGGCGCTTCCCGCACATCACCGGACCGAAGGCTCAGGATATCTGCTACGCCACGCAGAACCGCCAGGGCTCGGTTCGCAGCATGGTCGACCGGTGCGACTTGATCCTGGTGATCGGGGCGGATTTCAGCTCCAATTCGAACCGGCTTCGCGAGATCAGCGAAACCTGCGGCGTGCCGAGCTATCTCATTCCCGATGCCGAGTCGCTGGAGCCGAAATGGCTCGAGGACGTCGACGCCGTCGGCATCACTGCCGGGGCCTCGGCGCCGGAATTTCTCGTGCAGGGGCTGGTTGCGCGACTCGGCGACATGTTCGACACATCGGTCGAGGAGGTTGACTGGATTCGGGAATCGGTCACCTTCAGGCTGCCCCGGGACTTGACCAGGCTGCAAAGACAGGACGCGCCGAGCTCCTCCTGACCGGACGGCCTGTGGCGCGAGGCCCGCCTCCCGGCCGCGACCATCGCTGCGGAGCCCTCCCGGCCGGAAGGGTGGGCTTACCCGGCAATGACTGCCTTTACCTGTTCGACGATGCTGCCGGCATCCAGCCCGGCAAGGCTGACCTGGTTCTGCGGCGTGTCCTGGTCAAGAAACGCATCCGGCATGTGCATCGGCCGGAAGACCAGCTTGCCATCGAAGACTCCCCTGGTCGCCAGCAGACTCATCACCTGCGTGGCAAATCCACCAATGGATCCCTCCTCGACCGTGATCAGCACCGCGTGTTCCCGTGCAAGCCGCAGCACCAACTCCTCATCCAGCGGCTTGGCAAACCTCGCATCGACTACGGTGACCGATATTCCGTCGTCATCCAGCGTGGCTGCCGCGGCCAGGCAATCCTGCAGCCGGGCGCCATACGAAAGCAGCGCCACCGCACTCCCCTCGCGCACCACCCTGCCCTTGCCGACCTCGAGGATTTCCGGTCTGGTCGGCAATTCCAGCCCGACGCCGCTGCCCCGCGGGTAGCGCAGCGCAGATGGCCGGTCATCGATGTCAACGGCGGTCGCCACCATGTGGACCAGTTCGACCTCGTCGGCGGCCGCCATGAGGACCATGCCGGGAATGCAGCCCATATAGGCGATGTCGAATGCCCCGCAATGGGTCTGGCCATCGGCGCCGACATAGCCGGCCCGGTCGAGGGCAAACCTGACCGGCAGACCCTGGATCGCCACGTCATGGATGATCTGGTCGAAGGCCCGTTGCAGGAAAGTCGAATAGATGCCGCAAAACGGCTTCATGCCGTCGGCGGCCAGGCCGGCGGCAAAGGTGACCGCATGCTGTTCGGCCAGGCCGACATCAAAGGTCCGGGCCGGAAACTCCCGCGCAAACTTGTCGATTCCGGTGCCGGACGGCATGGCCGCGGTGATGGCGACGATGCTGTCATCCTTGCGCGCCTCCTCGATGAGGCTGCTGGCAAAAACGCTGGTATAGCTCGGTATGTTGGTCCCACCCTTGGAGAGCTTGCCGGTGGACACGTCGAACTTGCCAACGCCATGATAGGCGTCATCGGATTGTTCGGCCGGCAGGTAGCCCTTGCCTTTCCTGGTCACCGCGTGAATCAGCACCGGGCCGTCCGGGCCGTCATCCCTGACATTGCGCAGGACCGGCAGCAGGTGGTCAAGATCATGGCCATCGATCGGGCCGACATAGAAGAATCCAAGCTCCTCGAACAGCGTGCCGCCATGCAGCATGCCGCGAACGAGAGTCTCGGCCCGCTGGGCCGAATTCCTGATTGTCGACGAGACCCTGCCGGTGAGCTCGAAACCGATATCCCTGAGTGACCGGTACGGTTTCGACGAAATCAGCCGGGTCAGGTAGGAGGACAGCGCCCCGACCGGCGGCGCAATCGACATCTCGTTGTCATTGAGGATGACGATCAACCGGTTCTTCATGGCACCGGCATTGTTGAGCGCCTCGAAGGCCATGCCGCCGGTCATGGCCCCGTCGCCAATCACGGCAACGACCCGATTGTCTCGATCCCGCAAATCCCGGGCGACCGCGAATCCCAGCGCTGCCGATACCGAGGTCGAGGCGTGGGCGGCGCCAAAAGGATCATATTCGCTCTCGGCACGCTTGGTGAAGCCGGACAGTCCGCCACCCTTCCGCAATGTCCTGATCCGGTCACGTCGGTCGGTCAGGATCTTGTGCGGATAGACCTGGTGGCCCACATCCCAGATGATCCTGTCTCGGGGCGTGTCGAACAGGTAGTGCAAGGCGACGGTCAGTTCGACCACCCCCAGACCGGCCCCGAGATGACCCCCGGTTTCGGACACCGCGTCGATGGTTTCCGCCCGCAATTCATCGGCAACCTGCCTGAGCCGGGAAGGCCGCAACTTTCGTAAATCGGCGGGAATCCTGATGCAGTCGAGCAGTGGTGTGTCAATCATGTCATTGCACCAGATATACCGTTTCACCAAACATGGCCGGAATCCTCATCGATCGCGGGTCGTCACGAAATCCACGATTTCCTGCAGCCTGTCGGCCTTGCCGCCGAACATTTCCAGGCGGGAGGAGGCCGCCGCCGACACGCGGTCCAATTCGGCCCTGGCTCCCTGCAGCCCAAGCACCGCGACGAAGGTGGCCTTGCCGGCATCGCTGTCCTTGCCAACCCGCTTTCCGACCACCGACTCGTCGCCTCCGACATCCAGCAAATCATCGACGATCTGGAAAGCCAGGCCCAGATCGGACCCGAACGCCTCCAGTGCCTGGCGGCTTTCGAGCCCGGCCTTGCCGAGAATGGCGCCTGCCGATGCCGAGAACGCAAACAATGCCCCGGTCTTCTTGCGGGCAAGGGTCTCGGCCGTCCCCGCCCCGACCTCCCGGTGCTGGCAGGCAAGATCGATCATCTGCCCCTCGACCATTCCGCTGGCACCGGCACTGCGCGCCAGCGCATCAACGAGCTGAATCCTGACCTCCGGGTCCGGATGCGTGGTCCTGCTGGCCAGGATCTCGAATGCCAGGGTCAGGAGGCCGTCGCCGGCCAGCAGCGCCGTCGCCTCGCCATAGGCCCGGTGGCAGGTTGGCCGACCCCGACGCAGATCGTCATTGTCGAGGGCCGGCAGATCGTCATGCACCAGCGAATAGGCATGAATCGCCTCCACCGCCGAGCCGGCATGCAGACTTCGCTGCGCCGGAACGTCAAACATGTCTGCCGAACAGCCAAGCAGGTAGGGCCGCAAATACTTGCCACCACCCGACACCGCATAGGCCATCGCCTCGGCAAGGCCGGTCTCGGTGCCTGCCGGCATCAGCCGACCGAGAACCGCTTCGAAACCGGGCGCAAATCCGGCGAGGTCGGCAAGCAGGTCAGTCTCCAAAATCGAGGCAGGTGCTGTCACCAATCCACTCCCAAGAAACGGCCCGGCCAGGAGAATCCGGACCTGGACCGGCGGTACCGGAAACCCTAGCAATTTCCTGGGCCTGAATGCAATTCCCGCATCGACCTCAAACGGTCCAGGGCATGTCAACTCCAGATGCAAGAAATGCGTCAATCACCGAAATCGGGATGCACCTCTTCCTGCCCGCACATGCGGGCAGTGCACGATCTTCGTATCTCGTGGCCAGATCTGCAGCACTGTCAGGCGGCTCCCGCCTTTCCCAAAAAGAAAGGCAGCGGCAGGCACCCCCTCACCACCGCAAGGTCAAACCCACACCCACACCATGCACCGGCGCCGCCGCCCCATCCTCCCGCCTCGTGGCCTCAAGACCGAGCGAGAGATCCGGTGCTCCCCGCTCCGGGGTGAGCCGCCAGCCGAGCGTGTAGTCGCGCGCATGATCATCCATGCGCAGCCTTGCATGCGGGGCGATGGTGAAGCGGTCGGCCAGCGCCGGCAGCCCGTATGCAGCCTCGGCGGTGGTGGCAGCGCCGCCGTCTTCCTGCCTCGCCAGTGTCTCGCAGCCGGGAGCTTGCCCTGGAGGCTTATCGGGGCACGGGTTCGATCCGGCCTGGAGATGGGGCGGCTCCCTGGAATTCGGAACTGCGTGGCGACATTGACGGCCAAGCATGTCATAAGCCGCACCGGCGAGGATGCCTGCCGGCCGGGCACGGCGTGACAGAGAGGAAGGAGCCGCATGGTAATCGGAATCAACCCGCTGATGGGTGCGACGGCACGGCCCCCGGTCATGGAGGCAAGACTTTGGCTGGACACCACCTCGCTGGCGCCCGGATACGATTTGCTCGACCTGTCGCAGGCCGCTCCGGTGGCGCCGCCGCCAGAGTCGCTGCGCACGGCAATTGCCGAATTTGCCATCAATGATCAGCGGGCGCATGCCTACGGTCCGGTGCTCGGCGATGACGAGCTTCGCAGCGAAATCGCCAGCCGGTGGTCGCAAGCCTATGCCGGGGCGATCGACGAGACGCAGGTCGCGGTCACCTCGGGCTGCAACCAGGCCTTCGTGGCGGCGATGTCGGTGCTGGCCGGGGCCGGCGACTCGGTCATCATCACCACGCCGTGGTATTTCAATCACAAGATGTGGCTGGACATGATGGGCATCGAGGCCCGGGTGCCACCTGCGACGCCAGACCTCGTTCCGAACCCGGACGCCATCGCCGACCTGGTCTCCGACACCACCAGGGCCATCGTGCTGATCTCGCCGAACAATCCCACCGGCATCGAATATCCTGCCAGCGTCATGCGGGCGGCGCTGGAGCTGGCGCGAAGGCACCGGCTGGCACTCATCGTCGACGAGACCTACCGTGATTTCGATTCCCGGGCCGGGCCGGTGCACGACCTGTTTTCCGACCCTGACTGGCCGGACACGCTGATTCACCTCTACTCCTTTTCCAAGGCCTTCCGGCTGACCGGCCACCGGGTCGGCGCCGTCATCGCCGCACGAGGCATCCTGGCCGAAATCGAGAAATTCCTCGATACCGTCGCCATCTGTCCGGGCCGGATCGGCCAGCATGCGGCGCTCTACGGGTTGCGCAATCTTGGCGACTGGCTGGCCGGCGAGCGCCGGGAAATCCTGCGGCGGCGGCAATGCATCGAGCAGGGATTTGCCAGGCTCGACGGGTGGAGACTGCCCGGATGCGGCGCATATTTTGCCTATGCCGAATACCCGTTTGCGCTGCCGTCCAGCCGGTTCGTGCTGAAACTTCTCGAGGACCGGGCAATCCTGGCCCTGCCGGGATCCATGTTCGGCCAGGAGGATCACGGACTGGCCCCGTGCCGTCAGGTCCGGATTGCCTTCGCAAATGTTGATGCCGCCGGCATTGCCGATTTCGTCACCCGCCTGGAAGACTATTGCCCCGCGGCAGCTGACCAGGCCGGCGGATGGGAAGCCCCGTGCTGGCTGGTCAACTGCCGGCAGATTGGCGGCGATGGAGGTCGGGGTGGTGAGCCGGTTGCTACCGGCCTTCGGCGGCCGAATCTCCGCCTTGTAACCTGCCCCCACTATCCCTAGAACTCACCGACTTTGGAACTCATCGAGCTACGACATGGCAAAGGCGCTCCAGGCATCCCCCAAGAACAAGGTCGCTTGGGTATTGATCATCCTGCTGATTCTCGGCCTGGCCGGGTTCGGGATTGGCGGGTTTTCGACCTCGGTCCGTGCCGTCGGCTCGGTCGGCGACCAGGAAATCTCCGTCGACGAGTATGTCCGCGCCCTGCAGCAGCGGATGGCTGGATACTCGCAGCAATTCGGCACCAGCCTGACCACCGACCAGGCCATTCGTTTCGGGATTGACCGGGAGGTGCTCGAGGCGCTGTTCCTGCGGGCAACCGTTGACAACGAGGCCAACCGGATCGGCATCTCGGTCAGCGACGAGACCGTGCTAAACCGCCTGTACTCCATGCCGGAGTTCTTTGGCGCTGACGACAAGTTCGATCGTGCAAGCTATGATTTCCTGCTGGAGCGGTCCGGGCTGACCGAGGCCGAACTGGACCAGCAGATCAGGGATGAGGAGACCCGGAACATCCTGGCGGCATCGGTCTCGGGTGGCTTTGCCGCATCGCAGACCTACCAGGAGCGCATGATCGAATACCGGTTCTCGACCAGGGACATCACCTGGACCGCGCTCGGCATCGATCAGCTGCCGCAGGCGGTTCCCGACCCGACCAGCGGCCAACTCCGGGAATTTTATGACAGCAGCCCGGAGCTGTTCACCCGGCCCGAACTGAAGGAGTTGACCCATGTCAGCCTGACCCCCGGGATGCTGGCCGACCCGGCGGAGATTTCCGAGGAGGCGCTGCGCGCCGAATACGAAAACCGGATCAGCACCTACAATGTTCCGGAGCGCCGCAACGTCAATCGCCTGGTCTTTCCCGACCGGCAACAGGCCGACGAGGCGAAGGCCCGCCTCGACGATGAGGGGATCACCTTCGATGAATTGCTTGCCGAGCGGGGCATACAGCTGGCGGATACCGAGCTTGGCGATGTCAGCAGGGCGGATCTTGGCAGCGAGGCGGCCAGCCTGCTCTTTGCCGGCGATGATGTCGGGGTGTACGGGCCGGTCAATTCGGCGCTCGGACCGGCGATCTTTCGCGTCAATGCGGTCCTGGCCGGACGCCTGACCAGGTTCGAGGAAGCCCGTGACGGGTTGGCGGCGGCGCTGGCCGAGGAAGCGGGTCGCAACCGGATCGCCGAGAATGTCGTGCATTACGAGGATCTGCTGGCTGGCGGTGCCAGCCTGGAGGAGCTGGCGGCAGATACCGACTTCCGGCTGTCGAGCATGATATTCGACGGAAATCCCGGCGACGGCGTTGCCGGCCAGCCGGTCTTCCTTGCCGCGGTCAACGCACTCGGCGAAGATGATATCGGCGGATTCCCGGAACTTGCCGACCTTCCAGATGGCAGCCTGTTCGCCATTCGGCTCGACAATATCGTGCCGCCGGCGCTGCAGCCATTCGACCAGGCCGCCGGCGAGGTCGAGGAGGCCTGGCGCCGGCAACGGGCCGAACAACTCCTCCGGGAACATGCCGATGAACTGCGCTCCAGCCTGGAATCGGGATCGACCTTCGAAGAGCTTGGGCTTGTTGCCACTAGCGACCAGGGGATTCGCCGAACGGGCAATCTTGCCGGCAGCCCGCCCGGCATGGTGCAGGATTTGTTCGAGTTGGCGATTGGAGAGTTTGCCGTCTCGGGTGAAGGCGAGCTTCTGGCCATCGCCAGGCTCGACGCAATTTCTCCGGCGGAGATGGAGTCCGAGGAGGTGGAATCGGCCATGGAATTGCTGGCCTTGCGGTCCGAATTCGGCACCGGGGCCGATGCCTACCAGCTCTACTCCCGCTTCCTGCAGGAAGAGACCGGGATCGACCTGGATCATGCAACCATTGAATCGATACATGCGCAGCTGCCCTGAGGGCCCGACATGAAAATCCTGCCCGGCTTTGACGAATTTGCCGCAGGCTACGAGGCTGGCAGGAACCAGGTGGTGCACCTGACACTGGCAGCAGACCTGGCCACGCCGGTGTCGCTGGCGCTCGGGCTGGCTGGCTCCGACACACACAGCTTCATCCTCGAGTCGGTCACCGGCGGAGAGACCCGCGGTCGATACTCGATAATCGGCATGGATCCCGACCTGGTCTGGGAATGCACGGGCAACACCGCCAGGATCGACCGGACGGTACTGACCGGGCCACGGCAATGGCGAGTCGAGGAGGCAGCGCCGCTCGATTCGCTCAGGGAGCTGATCGAGGAATGCCGGATCGACTTGCCCGATTCTCTGCCGTCGAGCTCTGCCGGCCTGTTCGGCTATCTCGGTTACGACATGGTGCGGCTTGTCGAAAGGCTGCCGGACATGAATGACGACCAGGTCGGCTGCCCGGATGCCATTCTGCTGCGGCCATCGGTGATTGCCGTCATCGACAGCGTGCGCAGCGATGTCACCGTCGTCAGCCCCGCCTGGCACCACCGCGACATTCCAGCCCGCGAAGCCTATGACAAGGCTGTCGGCCGGGTTCGGGCGGCGGTGGAACGAATGTCGGGACCATTGCCGCGACCGGCACGCTTCGGCAGCCCGGGTGCCGGTGCGGGCAGTTTGCGGGAGGGATTGAGCCGGGACGAGTTCATGGACATCGTTCGCCGGGCAAAGCACTACATTTGCGAAGGCGAAATCTTCCAGGTGGTGCTCAGCCAGCGTTGGCAGATCGATTTTTCTGCCGAACCGTTTTCCCTGTATCGGGCGCTGCGGCGGATCAACCCCTCGCCTTTCATGTTTTTCTTCAATTTCGGCGAATTCCAGGTGATCGGGGCCAGCCCCGAGATCCTGGTCCGGGTGGCCGGTCGCCGGATTACCCTTCGACCGCTGGCCGGCAGCCGGCCACGCGGCAAGACCCCGGAGGAGGACAGGCTGCTTGGCGAGGAGCTTCTTGCCGACCAAAAGGAGCGGGCCGAGCACCTGATGCTGCTCGATTTGGGCAGGAACGATGTCGGCCGGGTGGCCAGGACCGGTTCGGTTCACCCGACGGAGATGTTCACCATCGAACGCTATTCGCACGTCATGCACATCGTGTCGAATGTCGAGGGCGAACTGGCAGACGGGCATGATGCCCTGTCGGCCCTGCTGGCCGGCCTGCCAGCCGGAACCGTCTCCGGTGCGCCGAAAATCCGGGCCATGGAAATCATCGATGAACTCGAGGTCGAAAAACGCGGCGTCTATGGCGGCGGGGTCGGTTATTTCTCGGCCAATGGGGACATGGACATGTGCATTGCGCTTCGCACCTCGGTTCTGAAGGAAAACACGTTGTATGTGCAGGCAGGGGCGGGCATTGTCCATGACAGCGACCCTGGGTCCGAGTGGCAGGAAACCGTCAACAAGTCGCAGGCGCTGCGCAAGGCCTGCGAGGATGCCGAGATGTTTGCGGCCGGCAGCCCGGCCACTGACGGTTGATGCCAGGAAGCCTGCCATTGGCGGTTGATGTCGGAGGCTCCCCTCGGCCGGGCCGCGGGATGGCTGTCAAACTGTGCCGGCCGCCACCGGGG
This sequence comes from Paracoccaceae bacterium, assembly GCA_964291445.2. Lineage (GTDB taxonomy): Bacteria > Pseudomonadota > Alphaproteobacteria > Rhodobacterales > Rhodobacteraceae > JAPOXR01. The sequence goes on from OZ219863.1 coordinate 82,897, forward strand.
AACAAGGTCACATGTTGCTACTGATCGACAATTACGACAGCTTCACCTTCAACCTCGCCCAGTATCTTGGCGAACTCGGTGCGCAGGTCGCGGTTCGTCGCAATGACGAGATCACCATTGCCGGGATAGCCGAAATGGCACCGTCAGCCCTGGTGATGTCGCCCGGGCCGAGCACGCCCGACAATGCCGGCATCTGCCTCGAACTGGCCGCGTGGGCCGCCGACCAGCGGGTGCCAGTGCTTGGCATCTGCCTGGGACATCAGGCCATCGGCCAGGCCTTTGGTGGCAAGGTCGTTCGGTGCCATGAAATCGTCCATGGCAAGACTGGCCGAATCCACCATCGCGACTCGACATTGTTGGCTGATTTGCCCTCCCCCTTCGATGCGACCCGCTATCACTCGCTGGTCCTTGACCGGGACCGGGTGCCGGAGGATTTTTCGGTGGTTGCCTGGAATGATGACCGGATCATCATGGGGCTGCAGCACCGGACCCTTCCGATATTCGGTTTGCAATTCCACCCGGAGAGCATTGCGACCGAACATGGGCACGGGATCCTGGAGGCATTTCTGAAACTTGCCGGAGCTGGAACATGAGCGATGATCTCAAGCCAATGATTGCCATTGCGTGCGCGCGACCGCTGACCGGCGCCGAGGCCCATTCGGCATTCTCGGTCATCATGGATGGCAAGGCAACGCCGGCACAGGCCGGGGGCCTGCTGATGGCCATGCGGACCCGCACCGAAACCGTCGAGGAATATGCGGCGGCGGCGAAGGTCATGCGGCAGAGGTGCCGGGCGGTGGCGGCGCCGGAGGACGCAATCGACATCGTCGGCACTGGCGGCGACGGCAAGGGAACGCTGAACATCTCGACGGCGGCGGCGCTGGTTGTTGCCGGCGCCGGGGTTCCGGTCGCCAAGCACGGCAATCGCAATCTCTCCTCGCTGTCCGGGGCAGCCGATGTCCTGGACTCGCTGGGGGTGGACATCACGGTCCCGCCCGACATCGTCGAGAGCGCCATCGCCAAAATCGGGATCGGGTTCATGATGGCGCCGGTTCACCATCCGGCGATGCGCCACGTCATGCCGGTTCGCCGGGAGTTGGGAACCAGGACCATCTTCAACATCCTCGGCCCGCTCACCAACCCGGCCGGCGCCAGGAAGCAGCTGACCGGGGTATTTTCCGCCGACCTCCTGCGTCCCATGACCGAAACGCTGATGATGCTGGGCTCAACTTCGGCCTGGTTGGTCCATGGCGAGGACGGAACCGACGAGATGTCGATCTGCGGCCCGACTCGGGTGTGCAGGCTGCGTGGCGGCGAAATCTCCGAAACCGTGATTCACCCCGGGGATGCCGGCCTGCCATGCCATTCATTCGACAGCATTCTCGGCGGCACGCCCAGGGAGAACGCGGCCAGGCTGTCCTCGCTCCTCGATGGCGAGAAGTCACCCTATCTCGATGCGGTGCTGCTCAACGCGGCGGCGGCGCTCGTTATCGCCGGTCGGGCAGACGCCCTGCCGGAGGGGGTCGCCATCGCCCGGCAGAGCGTGGACAGCGGCGCGGCCAGGGACAGGCTTGACCGGCTGGCAGCGCTGACCAGCCAGGCGGCCGGCGGTTGACGGTGCCGGCAGCAATTGCAGCATGTCCCGGCATGTCGCCGGCCCTGCCGGCGGGCATCGGGAGCAGGGAGCCAACATGGGCAGGTTGAGCCATCTCGACGAGGCCGGCGCCGCCCGGATGGTCGACATTTCCGGCAAGGAGGCCAGCAAGCGGGTGGCCATTGCCGCCGCCACCGTCCTGGTCAATGCCGACACGCTGGCAGCGGTGCAGACAAATGCGGCCAGGAAGGGTGATGTTCTCGGTGTGGCACGGGTGGCCGGCATCACCGGCGCCAAGAGAACGCCCGACCTCATCCCGCTATGCCACCCGATCTCACTGACCGGCATCGAGGTTGATTTCACCCTCAACGACGAGCCGCCCTCGATCGGCATCAGGGTGCGGGCCGAGACCACCGGCCGCACCGGTGTCGAAATGGAAGCGATGGCCGGCGCCGCCATTGCCGCCCTGACCATTTACGACATGGTCAAGTCGAGCGACCGGTCGGCGGAAATCAGCCAGGTCAGCCTGGTCTACAAGGATGGTGGCAAGTCCGGGGTCTACGAGAGACAGCGATGATATCGGTGGAGATGGCGCTTGACCGGATTTTCGATCTGGTTGCGCCGGCCGGCACGGAGGATGTCCCAATCCTGGAGGGTGCCGGCCGGGTGCTTGCCGAACCCGTCATCGCCACCCGGGATCAGCCTCCCTTTGCCACCTCGGCGATGGACGGATTCGCAGTACGCGATGCCGACATACATCCCGGCGCTGACATCACCGTCATTGGCGAAGCCCCCGCCGGCCACCGCTTCCCAGGCGAGGTGCGGCCAGGAACAGCGGTGCGGATATTCACCGGCGGCGAAGTTCCCCCCGGCGCCGACCGGATCCTGATCCAGGAAGATGCGGAATTTGACGGCTCGGCGCTCACCGTCAGGGCGCAGGCAGATTCCGGGACGTATATCCGCCCTGCCGGCGGCGACTTCCGGGCCGGCATGCGAATTGCTGCCCCCCGTCTTCTGCGTCCCTCGACGGTGACGCTGATTGCGTCCATGGGTTTTGCCCGGGTGGCGGTGGCCCGGAAGCCGGATATTGCCATCATTCCGACCGGCAACGAACTTGTCATGCCGGGGGAGGATGGCGGCACCGACAGCATCATCGCCTCCAGCGGTTTTGGCATCGCCGCCATCCTGGACGAATGCGGGGCCCGTCCCAGGATCCTGCCGATTGCCCGCGATCGCGAGGAGTCGATTCGAGCGGCATTTGCCATGGCCGGGGATGCCGATCTGATCGTGACCGTCGGCGGGGCATCCGAGGGCGATTACGACCTGATTCGTCCGGTGGCCAGGAAGCTTGGATTCAGGGAATCCTTCTACAAGCTGGCCATGCGGCCGGGGAAGCCGGTCATGGCCGGCACCATCGGTGATGCGCCGGTGGTCGGCCTGCCGGGCAACCCGGTATCGGCGCTGGTCTGCAGCCATGTGCTGCTGGTTCCGGCGGTGCAGGCCATGCTCGGCCTCGGTCGATCGGCCCTGCCGAGAAGGCAGGCGCCGCTCCTGGAGCCGGTTCCGGCCAACGGAAACCGGGAACATTACATGCGGGCAACAAGCGCCTACCGGTCACGGCAGCGCCACTTGCGCGTGGCCACTCGCCAGGACAGTTCGTTGATGAGCGTCCTCGACCAGGCTGATGCGCTCGTCGTGCGCCCGCCCTCCGATCCGCCCCGCCAGCAGGGTGATATCGTCGAATATTGTGACCTCATAAAACCGTTTGACACAAAGAACGAACACTTATAGAACCGGCCCTGAACTAGGCAACATACCGAGAACAGAGCCATGATTACCAAACGCCAACTCGATTTACTGCAATTCATAGACCAACGAACGAGGCGCAACGGCGTGCCTCCATCCTTCGAAGAGATGAAGAATGCGCTGAACCTGAAGTCCAAATCGGGAATTCATCGCCTCATCATGTCGCTCGAGGAACGGGGGTTCCTGCGCCGGCTGCCAAACCGCGCCCGGGCGCTGGAAGTGGTCAGGATGCCGGAACAGGCAGCGGGGCCACCGCCATCGGAAGACCGGGAGGCCCATGCCAGCCGGCAAGCGGCCCTTGAGGAGATGTATGAAACGATCGTGGTCCCGGTCATGGGCAGGATTGCCGCCGGGTCCCCGGTCGAAGCCATCAGCCGCAAGGACCATGACATCAACGTGCCGGCATTCATGCTCAGCGGAATTGGCGAGCATTTTGCCCTGACCGTCTCCGGAGATTCGATGATTGAAGCCGGAATCAGGGATGGCGATGTTGTCCTGATTCGCAAGCAGCACACGGCCGATAACGGGGAAATCATCGTCGCCCTGGTGAAGGGCGAGGAGGTCACCCTGAAGAGGCTGCGCAAGAAGGGAAGTTCGATTGCCCTCGAGGCGGCAAACCCGGAATTCGAGACCAGGGTCTACCGGACCAACGAGATCGACGTCCAGGGCAAGCTTGTCGGATTGCTGCGAAGCTACTAATTGGATTTGCAGCCAGGACCGAAATCGCTGACCTCCTCGGGTCGAGCATCAAGGTGCCGGCCCGACAGGTCACGCGGAATCGAGGCAGGCCCCGACATGGCGCACAGGAAGACAGCCACCAGGTTTGCCCCGTCACCGACCGGCATGCTGCATGTCGGCGGAGCCCGAACTGCCCTCTTCAACTGGCTGTATGCCAGGAAGACCGGGGGCAGTTTCAGGCTTCGAATCGAGGATACCGACCGGTCTCGCTCGACCCCCGAGGCGAGGGAAGCAATCGTCTCCGGCCTGACCTGGCTCGGGCTGGACTGGGATGGCGATGCGGTCAGCCAGCATGCCAGGCTCGAATCGCACCGGGAGGCCGCCGGCATACTGCTCGAATCGGGGCATGCATATCGCTGCTTCTCCACGCCGGAGGAAATCGACGCCGCCCGCAAGAAGGCCCGGGAGGAGAACCGGCCGGTCCTCTTTGCAAGCCCATGGCGGAATGCCGACCCTGCGTCCTGCCCCGACCGACCCTTCACCGTGCGACTCCGGTCGCCGGCGACCGGAGTCACCGCCGTTGACGATGCCGTCTGTGGCCGGGTGTCGTGGCAGAACGAGACGCTGGACGACATGATCATCGTCAGGTCCGATGGCACGCCCACATACAATCTTGCCGTGGTCGTGGATGACCGGGAAATGGGTATTACCCACGTCATCAGGGGCGATGACCACCTTTCGAATTCGGCCAGGCAGAAAATGGTCTATGATGCGTTTGGCTGGAAGGTTCCGGTCTTTGCGCATATCCCGCTGATCCACGGCGAGGATGGCAGGAAGCTGTCGAAGCGATCCGGCGATCTGGGCCTCGAGCATTTTCGGGATTTGGGAATTCTGCCCGAGGCCATGCGCAACTACCTTGCCCGGCTTGGCTGGAGTCATGGCGATGACGAGTTCTTCACCACCGCCCAGGCAATTGACTGGTTTTCGCTGGACGGATTGCGAAAATCGCCCGCCAGGCTTGACAGGAAGAAACTGCTCAACCTGTCGCGCCAGCATTTGGCGCTCGCCGATGAATCGGTGCTGGCCCGGGAAATCATCGAACGCAGCGATCTCGTTCCGGATGCTGGCGGCGGGACCGAGCTGCATGCCAGGTTGGTCCAGGCCATGCCTGCCTTGCGGCAGGGCGCCAGGACATGCGTCGATCTTGCCGAACGGGCCCGATTCATGCTGACCGGCCGGCCAGTTCCGGTCAGCGCCGATGCTGCACGCCTCCTCGATGCGGGCGGGACCGAATTGTTGCACGAGCTGGCAGCGGCAATCACCGCCGCCGAATGGAGCCGTGCCGGTCTCGAGGCCGCCACTGGCGAGTTCTGCCGCCAGCACCAGGTCAAGTTCGGCAAGCTGGCACAGCCGCTTCGGGCCGCGCTTGCCGGCTCGACGGTGACCCCGAGCGTGCTGGACATGATGGTGATCCTGGGACGGGACGACTCACTTGGCCGCCTCCGGGATGCATCCTGCGGCAAGCCGGAAGAAACCGACGGCTGAGGCATGTCCGGCGGCCGGCAGAGGGCCGGACGGACCGACGCGGACATTGAACCTTGCCGCCGAATTGGATAAGTGTCCGTCATCCGGGATGCCGGGCTCACTTGCGGTTGAGTGGCATTGAGCCCCGCATGCGAACTGCCGAAGCCCTGCATGAAACAGCCAGATTGCAGCACGGTTCGTCGATGCCCGGCCTTTCGGGCATGGGCATGGCTCGATGCTGGCGGTGGCGGCCCGAGCGCATCCGGATTCCCGGATGCAGATGAGGCAGCCCGGAGAAGAATTGAAGAGGAGAATTGCATGCTGGACAACACCCGAATGGCGACACTGGAAATCGGCAACAGGCGACTGGAGCTCCCGGTGTCTTCGCCAACGATCGGCCCGGATGTCATCGATGTTCGAAGATTGTATGCCGATGCCGGCCTGTTCACCTTCGACCCGGGCTACACCTCGACCGCATCCTGCGAATCGAAGATCACCTTCATCGATGGCGAGGAAGGAAAGTTGCTGTACCGGGGCTATCCGGTGGAGCAGCTAGCCAGGCATTCGAGCTTCGTGGAGGTGTGCTACCTCCTGCTCTATGGCGAGCTGCCAAACCGGGACCAGCTGGAAGATTTCGATGAACGCGTGACCATGCACACAATGGTTCACGACCAGATGAACTATTTTTTCAGAGGGTTCCGGCGGGATGCTCACCCGATGGCCATCATCACCGGCGTCATGGGGGCCATGTCGGCATTCTACCATGATTCCACCGACATCTCCGATCCGGTCCAGCGGGAGATCGCGTCGGTCAGGATGATTGCCAAGCTGCCGACCATCGTGGCCATGGCCTACAAATACTCGATCGGGCAGCCATTCATCTATCCCAAGAACAATCTTGACTACGCGTCGAATTTTCTGCGCATGTGTTTCAAGGTTCCACCCGAGAGATTTTCCGTCGAGCCGGAGATCGCCCGGGCCATCGACCGGATTTTCGTGCTGCATGCCGACCACGAACAGAATGCCTCCACCTCGACGGTGCGGCTGGCCGGATCATCCGGCGCCAACCCGTTTGCCTGTATCGCCGCCGGCATCGCCTGCCTGTGGGGGCCGGCACATGGCGGCGCCAACGAGGCCTGCCTGATGATGCTCCGTGAGATCGGCACGCCGGACCGGATCCCCGAATTCATCAACCGGGCCAAGGATCCGTCCGACCCGTTTAGGCTGATGGGATTCGGACACCGGGTGTACAAGAATTTCGATCCACGCGCCCGGATCATGAAGAATTCGGCGGACGAGGTCCTCGATCTCGTGCCCAATGACAATGTGCCGACGCTGCAGGTTGCCCGCGAGCTGGAGAGGATTGCACTCGAGGATGATTATTTCCAGCAACGGCGGCTGTATCCGAACGTGGATTTCTATTCCGGGATCATCCTGGATGCGATCGGCTTCCCAACTTCGATGTTCACGCCGATCTTTGCCCTGTCCAGGACCGTTGGCTGGATTTCCCAATGGCAGGAAATGATCGCCGACCCGACCCAGAAGATTGGCCGACCCCGCCAGAAATATACCGGTCTGAAGGAACGGGACGTCCTGCCGCTCGCCGAACGGTAGGCGGCAAATCGCCGGGCGTCATGCCGCTTGCCGAATGGTTGGTGGTCAATCGCGGAGCACCGTGCCGCTTGCCGAATGGCAGGCAGCGATTCGCGGCGGCAGCGTTACTGACGGCTGCCGGAATTTCCGCCGCTGCCCTGCATCCCCCCGTTCTCCGGCTGCCCGGGCGTGCGCCTGGCTGATCGCCGGCGCCGCCTAGCTGCCGGCTGCGTCAGCCCGTCCTTGAGCAGCCTGGTCATCGGGTGGTCCGGGTTTTCGTCGCCATGGATCTCCAGCAATAGCCGCATCGCCTCGTGGCAGGCCGGCTGGTCGGGCATTCCCAGCACCCAGTCGAGAAAGATGGTCCGGCAATCCGGTTCGGTAATTCCGGCAATCCGGTAGGATTCGCGGATCAGGCCGCGGGGATCGGCCGCCTTGGCCCGGTCTGACCGTTCGCTCATGATCGAACTTCCTCCTGGCTGTTGCGGTCAATCACACGCCTGATGATCTCCCTGCACATCCGGCGCTCCTTCTGCAAGCGGGTCGCCAGCGCACCGGTATCTGCCTCCCCGGTCTCCCGCAACAGGAAGGCAACCGCCCCCTCCCCGGCCTCTTCCGGCCGAAAGGTGCTGTCGACGGTCAGCCTTGCGACCTGCAACAGCTGGCGGAGCGTGGCGTAGCAGGCGAGCAAGGCCTCCGCTTCCTCCTTCCGGAGCCAACTGCTTCCGGCCCCGGCGGCAAGCTGACCCGAAATCGATCTCGAATACTCGCCGGCAACCAGGGCGCCCGCCTGGACCACAAGTTCGATATCGAGCAGGCGGCCGCGGCCGAGACGAGCCTCCCACGGGTCCTGGTCCCGATTTGCCGGCAAATTCTCCTCGAGCCGGCTTCGCATGGAACGCAGGGCGTCGATCACGTCCGGGCGGCGGCCCCTGGACATGATGACCTGTCTCCTGATCCGTTCGAATTCCTGCCCGATCTTCCCGGAGCCGGCCACCTGGCGCGCCCGGGTCAGCGCCATGTGCTCCCAGGCCCATGCCTCCTTGTTCTGGTAATGCTCAAATGCGGCCAGCGACGTTGCCACCGGCCCCTGGTTGCCGGACGGCCGCAACCGCATGTCGATGGAATACAGGCGTCCCTCCACGGTCTGCGCCGACAACGCCGATACCAGCCCCTGGGTCAGGCGGGCAAAATACTTGCGGGCCGGCAGCGGCCTGGGTCCATTCGAGAACCCGTCCTGGAGCGGGTCGAAGATGACCAGCAGGTCAAGGTCGGATTGGGCGGTCAGCCGACCGGCGCCAAGCGATCCCATCCCGATGATGGCGACGCCCCGACCTGGCGGACTGCCATGCCTGGCCGTCAGCTGGGTGATTACCTGGTCCAGGAGCGAGCGCAGCACTGCCTCGGCGACATCGGCATAGCAGCGGGCCGATTGTTCCCAGTCGATATGTCCCCGCAAATGCTGCACACCGATCCTGAAATGATGGTCCTTCATCCATCGTCGGCTGGCATCGAGGATGCTCTCGAAATCACCTTCACGGGACAGGATCGAATCGAGATTGCCGGCCAGCTCCGGCGCCGATTCGGTCCGGTCGAAGAAATTTCCGTCAAGCACGGCATCGAGCACCTGCGAGTTGCGTGCCAGGTACGCGGACAGTCCGGGCGCCGTTCCGCAGATATCCGTCAACAGGTCAATCAGCACCGGGTTGGATTCCAGCAGGGAAAACAGCTGGATGCCAGCCGGGAGTCCACGCAGGAACCCCTCGAATTGCGAGATCGCCTGCCCCTGGTTCGGCGAGCGCTGCAAACCGGACATGATCGTTGGCAGGATTCTCGAAAACACGGTGCGGGCCCGCTCGCTTCGCATGACCGGAAACCGACGCCAACCTTCGGCGGCTTCGAGGATGTCCGGACTGACATCCACCGGCGGCAGATCCTTGCTGCCGGCATTTGAGGTGGAGAAATAGTCGCCGGTCACCCTGTCGACGGCACGCATTACCGCCTCGATTCCGCCGACAAAGGCCTCGATGTCCGACTCGCCGCTCAGCGCCGCCACCCGCCGCAGATCGTCCTCGCCTGCCGGCAGGCTGTGCGTCTGCAGGTCATTGACCATCTGCAGGCGATGCTCGATGCGCCGCAGCCTGGTGTAGCTGTCACCAAGAAGCGTCCGTGTTTCTGCATGCATCCATCCCCGGCTGCTCAGGACCGACAACCCGCCCAGCGTATCGCGCACCCGCAGCGAGTGATCCCGGCCACCGGCAATCATCTGCATGGACTGCGTCATCATCTCGATGTCGCGAATGCCTCCCCGGCCGAGTTTCAGGTTGGAACCGCCGCCCGCCTGGTCGATTTCAACCTGCTGCTTGATCATCCGCCGCATGTTCCTGGCATCCTCGACCGATGCAAAGTCGAGACTTCGTCGCCAGATGAATGGCTCGAGCGCCTGCAGGAACCTGTCCCCCGCCTCCCGGTCGCCGGCGCAAGGCCGGGCCTTGATGAAGGCGGCCCGCTCCCAGGTCCGGCCGAAGCTCTCATAGTATCTTTCTGCCGCCTCGGCCGAGATGCAGACCGGCGTGACCAGGGGATCCGGCCGCAATCGAAGATCGGTCCTGAAGACATATCCGCCCTCGGAATGGCTGCTCATCATCGAGACAAAACGCCTTGTTGCCCGCACGAACCTGCTGCGCATGACCTGCAGCTCGGCCTCCGTTGCATCCTGGTCATCGAACAGGATGATCAAATCGACATCCGAGGAATAGTTGAGCTCGCACGCCCCCATCTTGCCCATGGCAAGAACGAACATGCCGTCGAGCAGTTCGGGTGGCCCTTCGCCCCTGCCATCCTTGCGCAAGATGGCCTGCAGGCAGGTCTGCACGGCCAAATCGGCAAACCCGGTCATCGCCGCCATTGTCTCCTGGAGCGACCAGACCCCGCCGAGATCGGCAAGGGCAGTCAGGATTGCCACCCGCTTCTTGGCGATTCGCAGCAGGCGGGCAGCGTTACCGGCATCCCCGGGGATGTCCGCGGACAGCAGTTCCGACAACACCTCGTCCGGCGACCGGCCGGCAAGCGCCGCCAGCCACTCGGCATCCCGTTCGGCAATCGACCGAAGGAACGGGCTGCAGCTGGTGGCGTGGCTGACCAATTGCCGGAAATTCGGCGAACCGCTTCCCAGATACGGGCCCATGTCAAATCCGCAATCATCGTCGAGAATCCCCGGCATGTCGGAAATGCGGGTCTCAAACATGACTGCTCCTGCCTGCTTCGAACACCTGCCGGCCATCATTGCGGATGTCATGCATGGTCATGTCTGTCCCTGTCTGCGTCCGACATGTGCCGGATGTCATGCACGATATTGTCCCGCCGGCAACTCCCCTGTATTTGCCGGCCAGTCATGTCGGGAGCACGGATCGTTGGGAAACAGCGTGGAGCGAGTTCGGCGCTGCCTGGTCGGCCAGGGACTGGCCGCCAACATCGTCAAGTTCGAGAATCCGGCCAGGACCGCCGGGGAGGCGGCGGCGGAGATTGGCTGCGAGCTCGACCAGATCGTCAAATCCATGGTATTTGCCGACCACTCGGCCGGCAGCGTCTTCCTCTTCCTGACACCCGGTGGCCGACGGGTCCTGACCGGCATGGCGGCGCAGTTGGCCGGGACCGGCCTTGTCAGGGCCGAGCCGGCGCTGGTTCGCCGGCACACCGGCTTCAGCATTGGCGGCGTGGCCCCGGTTGCCCATCCGGCGCCGATCCGCAGCTTCATCGACCATCGCCTGCTGCATTTCTCCGAAGTCTGGGCAGCGGCCGGAACACCACATCATGTCTTCAACATCGATCCGGCCGAACTGGTGACGGTGTTCGGGGCCGAACCTGCCGGTTTTTCGCAATGACATCCAGCACCGCCCGCGCCGCCCTGGTGCCGGATTGCTCGCCACCCGCTCCCAGCTTTTCCCTGACCCTGGCAAATGCCTGACGCTGCCGGTCCTGTTGCCTGCGATCCCGTGCCAACGCTTCAATCGCGCCGCTGATCAGCCCTGGCTGGCAGTTTCTGCCCAGCAATTCCGGAACCGTGGCGGACCCGTCAACCAAATTGACGAGGCTGACGGTTTCGACCTTCAGCAGGCTGCCAATCAGCTGGCGCGAGATCCATTTCATGTCATAGGCCACGACCATCGGCGTATCGGCCATGGCCAACTCAAGGGCAACGGTTCCCGAGGCCGCCAGCGCCAGGTCGGCCAGCTGCAGCGCTGCCAGCTTGCGGTCCTCGGCCGCGGGCAGCGCCATTCCCCTCGGGTCAAGTAGTTGCACCTGTTCCGGCCAATCCTCAAGGTAGCGCTCCAGCCTGGCCGCCACCGAGGCCGCGGCCGGAACGATGATGCGGAATTCCGGCTGCCGCTCGCAAAACATGCCGACCGCCCGCCCGAAGACTGGCGCCAGGATCTCGATCTCCGAGTGTCGGGATCCCGGCAACACCACCAGCACCGGCCCCTGCCCTTCCTCCAGCCCGGCATGGCGCCACGACTCGTCCCGGCTGGCGGTTGCCGGCCGATCCGCTGCCGGATGTCCGACAAAGGTCGAGTCCACCCCGTTCTCGGCCAGGAATTCCGGCTCGAAGGGCAAGAGGGCCAGCACATGGTCAACTGCGCCTGCCAGCCTCTTGGCCCGGCCGCTGCGCCAGGCCCAGACCGACGGCGACACGTAGTGGATGATTGGGAAGCGCCCGCCTCCTTCCCTGACCCGGCGGGCAACTCTCAGGCAGAAATCCGGGCTGTCGATGGTCACCATGACATCGGGATTCTCGGCCAGCGCCGCCTCGGCCGTCACGTTGACCAGCTTCAGCAGAGACGGCAAATGCCTGACGATTTCGACGATCCCCATGACCGAAAGCCTGCTGAAATCATAGAGGCTCACCAGCCCGCAACTGGCCATTTCCGGTCCGCCAACCCCCGAGAACCCGACGGGGCTGGCGAGTTTTGCCAGTCCGGTCATCAGCGATGCCCCGAGGCGGTCGCCGGACGGCTCGCCAGCTACCAGGAAGACCCGCCGGCTCAATCCGGATCCCTTGCCACCGACCAGATGAACATTCCCTCCTGGTCGGCAATGGCGATTGCCCGCTCCCGCTGCAGCAGCATTACGCCGGAGGCGTCCAAGGCGATACCACCGAGCCCTGCCTCGGCCGCCCGGCGAATGGTCCCGGGACCAACAACCGGGAAATCGACGCGCAGTTCCTGGCCGGGTTTTGCCGCCTTGTAGGCCAGGCCCAACCTTCCCGTGCGATCGGGGAATTCGGCCGCCAGCGCCACTCCCGCCTGCTGCAGCATGACATCGGTTCCGGTCACCGTCTCCACCGCCAGGCACAATCTCCTGGCCACGACCGCCGCCTGCCCGATATCGGCCTGCCCCAACTGCTCGACGATGTCCCGCGCCCGGCGCAAATCGGCCCGGTCGGCGTCTGCCGGCTGAATCGCGGTCGGAACACCGGGGCCGGCCAGCAGGCCGGGAAGCAACTGGTGAACGCCGGTGATCTCCAGCCCCAAACCTTCGATCCTCTCCACCAGCATCCGGATCACGGCATCGTCACCATCCCAGATCTCCGGGCGGGAGCCATCGGCCACCAGGTGGCGCCTGACCCCGCCAGCCGGAATGATTTGGCGATAACCTTCCGCCGCCAGGCCGGTGATCACCTCCTCGAAGCTGCCAAGGTCGACCGGGATCTGGCGATGACCGGCCGTGCCCGACCGGTCGAAGCCGGGCAGACCGAGTATGCATGCGGTCGCGCCGGATTTGGCTGCCAGATCAAGCACCAGCCGCGGCAGTTCACCGGTGCCGGCTACCAGCAGGAAATTGTCATGCAGGATTTTCGTCATGGAACCGCTTGAGCGGCCGCAGCAGCGAGCGCCCGGTATCCTCGCGCACGAATTCGATCAAATCGTCGACCAGCCTGCCCCTGTCACCGGATTCCTGCAAATCAAGGATTTTCTCTGCCATCGGCCGGTCGCTTTCGGCCAGCTCGTTATAGGCGCTTCGCAGATTGCGAATATCGCCGCCATCGGCGCCCCGACGCCGCAGGCCGACCAGGTTTACCCCTTCCAGTTCGCCCGCCGGCCCCTGCACGAAACCGTGCGGTATGACATCGCGCCGGACCATGGTGACGGCGCCGATGATGGCCCCCTTGCCAATGCGAACAAACTGGTGAACACCGGACAGGCCGCCAATGATCACGTTGTCACCAATCACGCAGTGGCCGCCGAGCGATGCATGGTTGGCCATGATGACGCCATCTCCGACACGGCAATCATGGCCGACATGGGTGCCGGTCATGAACAGGCAATCATTGCCGACCCGGGTCACACCGCCGCCGAGACGGGTTCCGCCATTGAGGGTCGCGCCCTCCCTGATCCGGTTCCGCTTGCCAACGATCAGCCGGGTTCGCTCGCCCTGGTATTTCAAATCCTGCGGAATTTCCCCGACGCAGGCAAAGGGAAAGACAACGGTAAAATCGCCGATCTCGGTCCATCCGGTGATCACCGCGTGCGACTTCACCACGACGTTGTCTCCCAGGGCCACGTCGGGCCCGATCACGCAGAACGGACCGACGCTGGTTCCGCCGCCTATCACCGCCCCCGGCGCGACGTCGGCCGTTCGGTGGATCGTTGCCGATTGCGCAATCGTCATCCCCGGGCAACCTCTTCACCTGGCTCCCAGAGCGCCGTTATCATCGCCTCGGCCGCCAGCGAATCGCCGACATAGGCCATCCCCTGCATCTTCCACACCTTGCCACGCCTCCTGAGCACGGTCATGTGAAGCTCGAGCACGTCCCCGGGGACTACCATCTTCCGAAACCGCGCATTGTCGACTCCCAGGAGATAGATGCTGATATGCTGATCGATCAGGTCCAGCGTGTAATTGACGAGAATCGCCGCCGATTGCGCCATCGACTCGACAATGGCGACGCCGGGCATCACCGGGTTGTCCGGAAAATGTCCGGGAAAATGCGGCTCATTGAAGGTGACATTCTTGATTCCGACAGCACTTTTTCCCTTCTCCAGCCTGATGACCCTGTCCACCATCAGGAATGGAAACCGGTGCGGAATCATGCGGGTGATCATCGAATGATCGATGACCACGTCGTCGACTTCCGGAGCTTCAACCATACATCACCCTTTCGCACTGTGTCCGCCCCCTGGCATGGCGCCAGGACAACTCACTGTTCGGACAGGACCTGCTTCTTTATCTTGTATACCCCCCTGGAGATATACTGCGCTGGCGATTCATAATTCCACGAAGCTGTTCCGTCACCCAGAACGCTTCTCAACTCATGATGTATCGGTTCGGTGATGTCGACATCATCGTCGGCGTGAAAGATCGTATCCGAATTCATGACAAACAGGTAGCCCTCCCGGTCGGCCACCGACCGCACGAATTGCCGAACAAAGCCCTCGAAGAACCGGGCTTCCTGGTCAAGCCATTCCTGCAGCAACTCGGCCTTCAGATCCTGCTGCTCGCGCAATTCCCCGACCTTGGCGTCAAAGGCGCCGGACAAAATGGTGAATTCATGGTCGGAGAGGGATGCCGCCACCCTCCCGAGCAACTCCTCCTCCTGCTCCAGAAGCACGGTCAACTCGACATTCTCTTCCGCCAGCGCCGCCCGTCCCTTGTCGAGTTCGTCAGCAACCCGTCGCCCGTAATCCGATATCCGGTAGAGCTCATCGATATCCAGCATCGCGTACGGGGAGATGACGTAGCTGGGTAGCAGGAATTCGGATCCCTGCTGACCGGCCATGTTGGTGGGATCGAAATCCTGACCCGGCACCGACGATCCGGTCTCGGAGGCCTCATCGCCTCCCGTGGCCCCGGAGGGCGGCGGCAGGACATCCTGGGCGTCAGCGGCTGACGACAGGGCCGCCGTCAACACCAGCATGGCTGCGGATGCCGATCTGATTGCACGGCCCATTCAGAAACTGGATTCCAGCTCCAGGTTGAATGATTGAGTCTCATCATAGGGCTGTGATCTCAGATCCCTGGCAAAATTGAACCGCAGCGGACCCAGGAGCGTCGTCCAGAACAGCGAGAACCCGGCCGCCGACCGCAAATGCATCCGGTCATCAATCACGCAAGTATCCTTGATGACATTGTCATTTTCCGGGTGACGGGCTCTAGGCGGGTTACCGTAGTTTGCGCAGCGCTTGTCGTCCAACCCCCAGATGGAGCCGGCATCGAGGAACAACCCGCCGGCCAGGCCAAGCTCCTCGGACACGCCAAGCGGGAACCGGCTCTCGAGCCGCATCGCCGCAAAGTAGTTGCCACCGAGACCGGTATGGTAAGACCTCGTTACCGAGTCATCCTTGTCCCTTTCTCTAGTCCAATGTGAAGTCCCGGGGGCCGATCCCGCCGGCGGCAAAGCCGCGCATGATTCCGCCATGCAGGTGGAAGCGGTCCCGGTAGCGGGACGGGCCGCCCGATGCCGTCAGGATACCGCCCTCGAGCTCGCCGGTCAGCGTCACCTCCTCGTTGAGTATGGTGGTCTGTCCGCCGAGCAGCCCGGTGGTGGTGATCGTCGACGACTTGTCCTTGGTGCCATAGGCAAATTCCTGCCCGCCGCGAAAGACGATCCCGTGGCGCGGGTTGAATGCGGTCCGCCGGCTGTCGAAGTCGGCGAGGTAATTGGCCGAAACGGTGTCGCCACGGCCCCGTTTGAAATCTTCCGTGACAACAAATGACGTGTAATTTTGCGGCTGGATCCTGTAGGTCGCCAGACCGACCCCGACCCGCAGCCGGGTATTCTCGTTGATGAAGAATCTCACCGACGGATCAATGCGCCATTGCTTGGTGGCAAGGCGGCCATCGCCATCCTCGGAAAAATACGATGTTCGCAGCTGGAATTCGACATCCCGGCGATCAAGGAAATGCGGCTCGACGAAGGTCAGGGAATAGCTCTTGCTGTTGCCGGTCTCGATTCCGAAGCTGAGAAACTGCCCGCGCCCGAGAAGATTGCTCTCCGACAAGTTGACTGTGGCCGCAATCCCGTCCGCCTTGGCATAGGTTGCACCAAAGGACAGCGAGCCGGTGGGCTTTTCCTCGACGCGGACCCGCACCACCACGTGACTGCCGCTCGAGCCCCGCTCCGTCGTCACATTCACCGACGAAAAGAAGCCGAGACGGTTGATTCTCGCTTCCGCATCCTCGATCTCGCGCGGGTTGAAAGGGTCTCCCTCGACAATATCGAATTGCCGCCTGATGACCCGATCTAGCGTGGTCGTATTGCCCTCGATTTCGATTCTCTCGACGAAGATCCTCGAATCCCGGACAAGGTGGAAATTGATGTCGACGATCCGGGCCAGATCGTCACGCACCAACTCCGGCTCGGCCCGGATGAACGGCATGTCGTATTCGGCCGCCAGGAACTCCATGCGCCGGACGGTCTCGTCCACGAGTTTCGGCGTGTAGATGTCACCGGCCACGATCCGGGTGTGGGCGGCAAATTCCTCGACATCAAGCCCTGCCACATCGGTCACCGCGGCGACCTCACCGAACCGGTACACCTGACCTTCCCGGATCTTGAATACCAGGAAGAATGCATCCCGCTCGGTCGTCAGCTCCGAGGTCACGGACAGGACCTCGAAATCGATATACCCCCGGTCCTTGTAGAACTCCTCAAGCAAGGCCTTGTCAGCCTCGATTCGTTCGGCGATATAGGTATCGCTGCGGACGAATGTTCGGAATATTCCGGCCTGTTTCGATGCCACGACCCGGCGCAGACGCCCCTCGGAAAAGGCACTGTTGCCGACGAAACTGATTCGTTCGGTCTCGATGACCTTGCCCTCGAAGACTTCGAAGACCAGATCGACCCGATTGCCCGAGCGCCGGATGATTTTCGGGGTCACCGTGGCCGCATAACGGCCGCCGACCCGGTAGGCCTCGGCAATGGCGGTGGCATCGGTCTCGGCCAGGGCCGGATTGTAGACATGCCGCGGCTGCGATCGCACCAGCCCGGTCAGGGCCTCATCCTTGATTCGCTCGTTGCCTTCGATCGATATCTCGTTGATGGTCGGAAACTCGACGACGCTGATCACCATCTGCCTGCCCCTGGGGGCGATGGCAAATTCCTCGAAAAGCTGTGCATCGGATATCCGCCGGAAGGCGGCGTTCACCTCGGCCGCCGAAACCGTGCCGGAATACGGCAATTCCGAGATCCGAATCACGCTTTCCGAATCGATGCGGGTATTGCCCTCAATGACGATATCCGAATAGCTGTAAGACTGTCCCGCGGCGGCGGCCGGCAGGAGAATGCACAACAGACCACAAATTGACAGACCACGGAAAAAGTCTCCAAACCGCAGAACAAAACCACGTACTTGCATTGTCAGGCAGCCCCCACTTCCAACATCACGAGGCATAATGGCCAAAGGCTGACTTGTCAAAGTCTCCGCGCCTGCGGTCGCGGCAATTCGATCCCCGTCGGCGGCATGTTGTAGAATAGCGTCACACCTCCCGCCGAATTGCCGGCGCAGGACGGTCCCGACCGCCTGCATCCTGGCCATTCAGGCCGCCAAGGGAGACGCAGGCCGGCGCTGGCGCCTGTTACCGGCAGGTCAAATCGTTGAACAGCCCGAAGCCCATCAGCATGATCACCAGGACCAGGCCGACGGCGATGGAAATCCGCTTGAAATTGCTGCCCGGCTCTCGCCCGACCACCGCCTCGTAGGCGTAGAAGACCAGGTGACCGCCATCGAGGCCGGGGATGGGAACGAGGTTCAGGAGCCCGATGACCACTGAAATGGCCGCAATCAGCGAGATGAATTCCATGGATCCCCGCGATGCGGCGGCACCGGAGATCCTGGCAATTCCGATCGGTCCCTGCAGGTTGCAGGCGCTGATCCGGGCCGAGAGCATGGCGCCCACACCCTGCACGGTCCCGGAAATGATGCTGGTGGTCCGGTCGAACCCGATCAGGATCGCGTCACCTATCGATGGCGTCGCCCGCTTCGGCTCGAAGAACAGGGCGCCGTTGATACCGATCAGCCTACGCTGCTCGAGGCCGCCATCGGCAGCCTGCACCGCTTCCTCCCGGCCAAAGAGGTCGACCCGGAACACCTCGCCGGATCGCCAGACCTGCAGCGTGACCAGGTTGTCGGCCGATTCTGCCACCAACCGGCGCAACTGGTCGAATGAATGCACCTCCGTGCCGTTGACCGCCAGTATGACATCGCCCACGAGAAGCCCGGCATCGTCGGCTGCCGACATCAGCCGGATCCCGGCGACGATCGGCGGCATCAGCGGCGGACCAGCCAGCACCAGGGTCTCGCCATCCCGGTCGACCTGGTATTGAATTTCTCCTCGCCCATCGAGGGTCCCGGCCTGTTGGTAGAGATCAACCAGGCCGTCGATCCGGTTCCCGCCGACTGCCTGGATCCGGTCCCCCGGCTGCAGCTGGTAGGCGTGACCGGGCAGCGGCTTCAGCGTCCCGATGACCGGCTCGTCGGAGATGATTCCCGTTGCCAGGACGACGAGCGCGAAGACGATGAGGGAAAACAGGAAATTTGCCAGCGGACCGGCGGCCACGGTGATGGCTCGATGGTGCAGCGCCGCATTGGCCAGGCTGTCGCCCCGACCCTGCCTGCGGCCCGGTGCCGATGCCGGTCCATCCTCCTCGGCGAAGCGGACATATCCTCCGAGCGGAATCGAGCCGATCTGCCAGACCGTTCCGCGGGAATCGGTCCAGGACATGATGGGGCGGCCGAACCCGATCGAGAACACCCCGACCCGAATTCCGGCCCATCTGGCAGCCGCGTAATGGCCGAATTCGTGCACGAAAACGACGATTCCGACCGCAACCAGGAAGGCCAGCAGGTTTACCAGCATGAATCGGGGCCCCTGGATCGAATCCGCCGCTGCCGGGTTGCCGGGCCTGCCGGTCCACCTGCCTGGTGGGCGGCGTCCCGGGGATGGAGCCTGGGATGGCTCACCTTGTGCCTCCGGATGCCGCGACCTGTTCGCCCAGCCGGGTGCGGGCCAGGCGGTCGGCAGCTTGGATACTGTCAAGGTCGAGCGGGTTGTCGCCAAGATCGTTGCTTGCAGCCATGCCGTTCATCACCGCCTCGACCGCCTGCGCCATGCCGGTGAACCCGATCTGCCCGGCCAGGAATGCATCAAGGGCTGCCTCCTTGGCGCCGTTGAACGCCGCACCGGCCACGCCGCCGACCTCCATCACCTCCCGGGCCAGCCGGAGGGCCGGGAAGCGGTTTTCGTCGGGAGCTTCGAATTCCAGCGCGCCAAGGGCGGCAATGTCCAGCCTCTCCAGGCCGGTCTTCGCCCGCTCGGGCCAGTTCAGCGCATATTCGATGGCGCCGCGCATGTCGGTGGTGCTCAGATGTGCGAGCATCTGCCCGTCGATGAATCCGACGATGGCATGGATGACCGATTGCGGGTGCACCACCACCTTGAGGGCGTTGGATGCAATTCCAAACAGTTCATGTGCTTCAATGAGTTCCAGGGCCTTGTTGAAAAGCGTGGCGCTGTCGATCGAGATTCTGACTCCCATATCCCAGGTCGGGTGACGGGCCGCCTGCTCCGGCGTCACCCCAGCCAGCTCCTCCGGGCCGGCATTCCTGAACGGGCCGCCGGAGGCGGTCAGGGTAATCGTCTCGACCGTGCCCATGGGCCGGTGGCGCAACAGCTGGAATATCGCCGAATGCTCGCTGTCTACCGGCAGCAGGGTGCTCCCGGACCTGCTGGCGGTCGAGGTCACCAATTTGCCGGCCGCGACCAGGCTTTCCTTGTTGGCCAGGCCCAGCACGCAGCCCTGCCGAAGCAGCCGGAGGTTGGGATAGAGGCCGGCGAAGCCGATGATTGCCGACATCGCCCAATCCACCTTCCGGTCGGCGGCCTCGACCAGCGCCGCCGACCCGGAGGCCACGGTGACCGGGCAACCGGCCAGCAGGGTCTCGAGCCGTGGCCGGCACTCGTCAAATGCCGTGACCACCACTTGCGGCCGCAATTCCCTCGCCTGCCGGGCCAGCAACTCGACATTTCGCCCCCCGGTCAGCGCAACGATCTCGAAGCTCTCGCACCCTCCCAGGCGCTGCAGAACCCCGACGGTCTGCATGCCCACGGAGCCGGTCGAGCCGAATACAGATATGCGCCGCCGGCCGGAATTCATCGTGGACACCATTCCTAGATCATTCATCCATCGAGACTCATCGTGGACACCATTCCCAAATCACCCGTCCATCGTGATTCATCGTGGAAACCATTCCAGCATCCCGGCCGCATCAAGCAGTCCGAAGATGAGACAGGCCCCGATCATCCCGTCAAACCGGTCCATGAACCCTCCGTGACCCGGGATCAGCCTCGAACTGTCCTTGGCGCCCGCCTGGCGCTTGATCCAGCTCTCGCCGAGATCGCCAAGCTGCGCCGACACTGCCAGCACCAGGCCCAGACCCAGCGCCGGCAGGCTTCCGAGCACCGATCCGGAGACGGCGGCGGCGGCCACGCAGCCGCCAATCGCGCCGCTCCAGCGCTTGCCGGGGCTGATGAAAGGTGCCAGCCTCGGCCCGCCCAGCGCCTTCCCGGCCATGTAGGCGCCGATATCGGTCGCCGCCACCAGCAGGAGCATCCACAGGGCCGGCACGACCCCGGATTGCAGCCGGAGCTCGGCCAGAACACAGCTTCCCAGCATGATCGCCGCGGCACAGATGCCCATGACCAGACGCCGGTTCGGCAGGATGACGGCCATCAGCACGGCCAGGGGCAGCACCAGCAGGGCCGGCTGAACGGCGCCGAATGACACAGCCGCCACCGCCACCGCCACCGCCACGCCGTTGGCCAGCGCATGCCAGGGCCGGATGCCGGGCCAAAGCAGCCTGCCGAGCTCCCAAAGCATGGCGCCGGCCACCAGGGCGCAGAGAAGGGCGAACCAGGCACCGCCGGCTAGGAGTGCACCGGCCCCGACTGCCGCCAGGATGGCACCAGACAGCATCCTGAGCCTCAATTCATCGGAAACCTTCGCCGGAAGGTCATTCATGTGCAGCACCGAAGCGGCGATTCCTCCGGGAAAATCCTGCCAATGCCGACCGGAAGGTCTCGACGCCGAATTCCGGCCACAACGTGTCGACGAACTCGAACTCCGAATAGGCCGACTGCCAGAGCATGAAGTTCGACAGGCGGTACTCGCCGGAGGTTCTGATGATCAGGTCCGGATCGGGAAGGTGGCTGGTATAGAGGTGCGAATCGATGCTCTCTTCGCAGATGTCGTCGGGCCGAAGCTTTCCTTCCGCCACCTCTTTCGCCAGCTTGCGGACGGCCCGTACCATCTCCGACCTGGCACCGTAATTCACCGCAACCGACAGCTCCAGCCTGGTGCCGAACCTCGTGGATTGTTCCAATTGCCTGATCTGCTCGGTCAGCGGTTCGTCCAGCCGGGCATGATCGCCGATGAACCTGAACCTGATGCCATTGCGAACCAGCGCTTCGGCTTCCGAGCGGGCATAGATCCTGAACAACGACATCAATCCGTCGATTTCCTCGGCGGAGCGTTTCCAGTTCTCGGTCGAAAAGGCAAAAACGGTCAGGTACCTGATCCCGAAGCCCGGGCATTCCTCGACGATTTCCCGCAACCGTTCGGCACCCTGCTGGTGTCCCCTGATCCTCGGAAGCCCGCGTTGCCTGGCCCAGCGCCCGTTGCCATCCATGATGATGGCGACATGGGCGAGGCGGTTTTCGCCCGGAGCCGCCTGCTGTCCGAGTGCCCGCCCTGTTGCCCGCGCCTCCATTCAGACCGCCATGATCTCGGTGCGCTTTGCCTCCAATGCCTCGTCCACCCTGGCAATTGCCTGGTCGGTCAATTCCTGGACTTCACCGGACCACAAATGGATCTCGTCCTCGCTCACCCCGTCATTCTTGGCCTTCTTGAGTTGCTCCATCCCGTCGCGCCTGACGTTGCGAATGGCAATTCGGGCATTCTCGGCCTGGCCAACCGCGGTCTTCGACAGCTCCAGCCGTCGCTCCTCGTTCAACTCCGGTATCGGCAGGCGAATGACCGTGCCCTCGACGATCGGGTTGATCCCCAGCCCCGATTCCTGGATCGCCTTCGAGACGGCGGGAACCAGGGTCTTGTCCCAGATGCTGATCGAGATCATCCTCGGTTCGGGAATGTTGATGGTTCCGCACTGGTTCAGCGGCATGACCGTGTCATAGGCATCGACCGACAGCGATTCGACCATGACCGCCGATGCGCGTCCCGTCCGCAAGGTTGCAAATTCCTGCCTGAGCGCCTCGAGCGCCCCGTTCATCCGGCGCTCCAAATCACCCGTATCCAGATCAAAATCATCGACCGTCATTGGGGTTTACCTCCATGCCTCCCGTATATCCCAATCAACTGATTATTGTATAGGTGCCCTGGTTCTCGAGGATCTTCCGCAATGCGCCCGATTCCCGGATCGAAAACACCACGATCGGCAGGTCGTTGTCGCGGGCCAGGGCAATTGCCGAGGCATCCATCACCCCGAGATGCGCCTGCAGCACCTCGTCGAAACTGATCGATTCGTATCGCACCGCATCGGGATGCAATTCCGGATCGACATCGTAGACACCATCCACTTTCGTCCCCTTGAAGATGGCCTCGCAATCGAGTTCGCTGGCCCGCAGCGTCGCCGCGGTATCGGTGGTGAAATACGGGTTGCCAGTGCCGGATGCAAAGACGCAGACCCGCTGTTTCTCCAGGTGCCGCATCGCCCGGCGCCGGATATAGGGCTCGCAGATCTGGTCCATCGGGATCGCCGACAGGACCCGGGTCGGCACATCCATCGACTCCAGCGAGGACTGCATGGCCAGCGCATTCATGACCGTCGCCAGCATTCCCATGTAATCGGCGGTGGTTCGCTCCATGCCCTGGGCCGAGCCCTGCAGGCCGCGGAAGACGTTGCCGCCGCCGATGACCAAGCACACTTCAACGCCAAACTCGTATATCTGCTTGATTTCACCGGCTATTCTCTCGACGGTAGGCGGGTGCAGCCCATAGGTCTGGCTGCCCATCAGGGCTTCGCCGGATATCTTGACAAGAATTCGTTTGTGGGACGGGCCCAGCCCTGAAATATTTTCGCGCATGTGGTCGCAAATCCGGATGATCAGATGTTGTACGCATTGAACATGTCCAGCGGCGATTGTCCATTCCCCGGCCGGCCAGGGAGGGCCCCGGCGTGACCGGGCGAGCGGAATCGCCGCCGGCCGGCGTACGGGCCGTGCTCATTTGCGGCGCCACCGCCTCCGGCAAATCCGAACTGGCGATGGCGATCGCCAGGCGCCGGTCCGGAATTGTCATCAATGCCGATGCCATCCAGGTGTATTCGTGCTGGCGCGTGCTCACGGACCGGCCCGGGAAGGATGACGAGGCCGAGTTGCCACATGCGCTCTATGGCCATGTCGACAAGTCGGTCCATTACTCGGTGGGCATTTGGATCAACGATGTGAAGCGGGTCCTGGCAGACAATCCCGACCGCCTGCCGATCATCGTCGGCGGAACCGGGCTCTATTTTGGCGCCCTGACGAGAGGGCTGGCGCCGATCCCGCCCATTCCCCGGTCCATTCGTGAGCGCAGCGCCGCCATGCGGGCGGGCGGCGATCTTGGCCGGATGCAGGATGACCTGCGCCGGCTTGACCCGGAAACCGCTGCCGGAATTGACATGATGAATGCGGCCCGGGTGAGCCGGGCCTGGGAGGTGCTGCAAGCCACCGGATGGGGACTCTCCCACTGGCACCGGCAGCCCACGGAGCCGGTGATACCGCTCGGCCAGGCCGAACTGCTGCTGGTCGGGGACGACCCGTCCCGCACCGGCGCCAGGATCGATGCACGCCTGCAATGGATGCTGCGGCAGGGCGTTCTTGAGGAATGCCAGTCGCTGCGCGGCGACTGGGAGCCGTCACGTCCCTGGGCCAGGGCCATCGGCGCCGCCGAGTTCATGGCGCATCTCGATGGCGCCGCCTCCCTGAACGACACCATTCGCAAGGTGGCGGTCGCGACCCGGCAATATGCCAAGCGGCAGCGGACCTGGTTTCGCTCGAGGATGGGTGGATGGACCCGCGTGCCGGCCGTCACGCAGGCCGCAAAGACCGGTTGAAATCCGGGCCGGGAATGCCGGCTGCCGGCGGGCCCGGACAAACTTCGTTGCAATTGCTGCACACAATGCAAATAATGATTCGTGGAGTTTCACGGGCAGGGCCGACCGTATTCTCGAGAGGAAGGATGGAGAATCCGTGCTTTCCGGAGACCTCTCCCTGCTGCGAGGCGCCAAGCGAAACCAAGAGGAAATCAGACAAATGACCACTCATCCGACCATCAACGGAAAACCCGTCCATGGCCTTGCCGGGATGTATGCACGGGAATTCGCCGAGGGGAAACTCAGCCGGCGTGAATTCCTGGCCAGATCGACCGCAATGGGCGTGACGGCCGCCGGCGCCTATTCGCTGGCCGGCCTCGTTCCCGATACCGCCAACGCCATGGAAGCCCAGCAGGGCGGCACATTGAGGATCCAGACCGAGGTTCGGGGGCTGAAGGATCCGAGAGCCTTTGACTGGTCGCAAATCGCCAATTTTGCCCGGGGATGGCTCGAATACCTGGTCGAATACAATTCCGACGGCACCTTCAGGGGCATCCTGCTCGACAGCTGGGAGGTCAATGAAGACGCCACCCGCTATGTCCTGAATGTGCGCAAGGGCGTGAAATGGAACAATGGCGACGATTTCACCGCCGAGGACGTGGCAGTCAACATCACCCGCTGGTGCGACAAGTCGGCCGACGGCAACTCCATGGCCGGCCGCATGGCCACGCTGATCGACGAAGAGACCGGCCAGGCGCGCGAGGGCGCGATCGTGATGCTGGACGACCATACCGTCGAGTTGAACCTGCCAAGCCCCGACATCTCGATCATTCCGGGCATGGCCGACTACCCGGCGGCCATTGTCCACAGGGACTTCAACCCCGATGACGACATGGTGGCCAACCCGGTCGGAACCGGACCCTATCTGCCGGAATCGCTGGAAGTCGGCGTCAAGGGCGTCCTGGTCCGGAATACCGACCACGAATGGTGGGGTGAAGGCGCCTATCTCGACCGCATCGAGTTTCTCGACTATGGAACCGATCCGGCGTCCTGGCTTGCCGGGGCCGAGGCCGAGGAATTCGACATGACCTACGAGACGGTCGGCGAGTTCATCGACGTGTTCGACAGCATCGGCTGGGTGAATTCCGATATCGTCACCGCGGCCACCATCGTGATCCGCACCAATGCCGATGCCGAGATCGATGAGCAGAAGCCCTATGCCGACAAGCGGGTCCGGCAGGCCCTGGTCAAGGCCGTCGACAACGCAACCTGCCTGCAGCTTGGCTACAATGATCGGGGAACGGTGGCCGAAAACCACCATGTCTGCCCGATTCACCCGGAATACGCCTCGTTGCCGGCACCTGTGCGGGATGTCGAAGGCGCAAGGGCATTGCTGGAAGAGGCCGGCATGCTCGATTACGAGCACGAGCTGGTCTCGATCGACGATGACTGGAGGCGCAACACCACCGATTCCGTGGCCGCCCAACTCAGGGATGCCGGCATCAAGGTGAAGCGCACCATCCTGCCCGGATCAACCTTCTGGAATGACTGGGCAAAATACCCGTATTCGTCGACCAACTGGAACCAGCGCCCGCTGGGCGTCCAGGTGCTTG
Source organism: Paracoccaceae bacterium (assembly GCA_964291445.2). Taxonomy (GTDB): domain Bacteria; phylum Pseudomonadota; class Alphaproteobacteria; order Rhodobacterales; family Rhodobacteraceae; genus JAPOXR01. The sequence goes on from OZ219863.1 coordinate 108,792, forward strand.
CCCTCGCCTATCGCAGCGGGGAGGCCTGGAATGAAACCGCGATGGCGAATGCCGAGTTTGACGAGAAACTCAGCGAAGCGCTGTCAATTGCCGATGCCGACAGGCGGCGGGAAGTCATGAAGCGCCTGCAGGAAATCATGCAGGATGAAGGCTTCATCGTGCAACCCTACTGGCGTTCGCTGTATCGTCACTACCGGGAAGGCCTGGTTGGCGCCGACATGCATCCGACCTTCGAGATCCATCTCTACAAGATCGGGTTTGCCGCCTAGCGGCGGACATTGCCTCCGGCCGGCACCTTCACGGTGCCGGCCGGTTCGCGCCACCATTGCATGTCATGGCGAATGGTGACCGGAAGCCGGCAGCGGCCGATCCATTGACCGGGAAGACTCCGTGCTCTTGTTCCTGATCAGGCGCATCGCCGTCATGGCGCTGACCGCCCTTGTGCTGACCTTCCTGGTCTTCTTCATGACCAATCTCTACCCGAACCTGGAAAAGCTGGCCAAGTTCCAGGGCAGTCAGCGCATGCAGGATTCCGAGGTCCAGTCCTATCTGGAGAATAATGGCTATCTTGAGCCGGTGCTGATCCGTTACGGCCAGTGGCTTGGCGTGTTCCCCGGCTGGCGCCAGGAGTTGGAGGACGGCACCATTCGCGGTCGCTGTGCCAGATACGCATCCGAAGATGGCGAGGTGCCGAATCGCTGCGGGCTTCTGCAGGGCAATCTCGGCTACTCGACCGTGGCCAAGCAGAATGTCGACGAGATCATCTGGCGGCGGCTGGGCACCAGCGGCGTGCTCATGTTCTGGGTCATGATCGTCATGGTGCCGATGGCCCTCGTGGTCGGGGTTCTGGCCGGCATGCGGGAGGGAAGCCGAACCGACAGGTCGCTGTCGACCTTCTCGATCGTGACCACGGCAACGCCGGAATACATATCCGGCGTGGTACTGGTGGTGGTGTTTGCGTCATCTGCCGTCGGGTTGAAATGGTTCAAGGGCTCGGCCGCCAGCGCCCTGAATGACGGCGTCAACTTTGCCAATTTCACGTTGCCGGTGCTGACCATGGCGCTGTACGGCATGGGCTATATTGCCCGGATGACCCGGGCCTCGATGGCCGAGGTCATGACCTCGCAATACATCAGGACGGCACGGCTGAAGGGGGTTCCCTTCTACAAGATCGTGTTGAAACACGCCCTGCGCAATGCCCTCATTGCGCCGTTCACGGTGATCATGCTGCAGTTTCCGTGGTTGCTAACCGGGGTGGTGATCGTGGAAACATTGTTCAATTACAAAGGCTTCGGATGGACTCTTGTACAAGCGGCAGAGAATAACGACATCGAATTGCTGATCAGCTGTTCGATTGCCGCCGTCGTCGTCGTTCTCGTGACGCAGCTGATTTCGGATATCGGCTATGTCTATCTGAACCCCCGCATCCGCATTTCGTGAGGATGCCGTCGTGACACCGCTGACCTGGGGCGAAATCACCCTGCAGATCCTCATCCAGTTCATCCCGGTCTGGGTGACGCTGGTGGTCATTTACGTCTTCTCGATCCGGTTCAAGCGCCGGCTGGGACTCTACGGCAAGCTCTTCGACAGCACCATCGGCATGATCGGTTTCGGCATCGTTGCCTTCTGGCTGTTCACGGCGATCTTTGCCGAGGGAATTGCCATTGGCGGCGCCACCATCGTGCCATCCATCGCCACCATCGACCCGCTGGTGCAGCACGCGGCGCTGAAGAACAAGCTTCCCGGCATGCTCGTTCCCGACTCCGACGGCCTTGTCTACCTGCTGGGCGGTGACAATCTCGGTCGTGATGTCTTCTCGAGAGTGGTGGTGGGCTCGACCTATGTCATGAGCATCGCCCCGGCAGCGACGACTTTCGCCTTTATGGTCGGCATCACCCTCGGCCTGCCGGCCGGGTATTTCGGTGGCCGCTTCGACACCGTCCTGTCATTCGTTGCCAATCTGGTGCTGGCATTCCCGGTGATCCTGCTGTTCTACCTGCTGGTCACGCCGGAAATTCGCAAGGCCGGGACCGAGATCCCGCTCTGGCTCGACAATACCTGGACCACCTCCATTCCCAATTTGCTGGCGGCGGTGCTGTTTGCATTTCCGATCGTGTTTTTCATCATCCTGTGGAACTCGCGCTATTTCACCCAACCCGGACGGCGGTTGCTGCTACTGGCGCTGACCCTGGCGCTGGGCCTGTGGGCCTATTCCGGGCTGGCCTTCAATGCCGACCCGCTCGGCGTGTTCGGAATGAGCCCGAACCTGCTGAATGTCTTCGTCTCGGTGGTGTTCGTGAATTCGCCGACCGTGTTCAGGATCGTGCGAGGGCTGACCCTCGACATCCAGACCAGGGATTACGTGGCGGCAGCGCAGACCCGGGGCGAGGGTCCGTGGTTCATCATGCTGTGGGAGATTCTCCCGAATGCCCGCGGCCCGCTCATCGTCGATTTCTGCCTGCGAATCGGCTACACCACCATCCTGCTGGGAACCCTCGGCTTCTTCGGCCTCGGCGTCAGCCCCGAGAGCCCCGACTGGGGTTCCACCATCAATGATGGCCGCAAGCTCCTATCAATCTACCCGCATCCGGCGTTGCCCCCGGCCCTCTCGCTGATGAGCCTGGTGCTCGGGCTGAACCTGCTGGCGGACGGACTGCGCGAGGAATCGCTCAGGGACTGACGAGATGACAGGAATTATGGACACGCAAGATTCGACCACGCCGATCCTCGAAATCGAAAACCTGTCGATTTCATTCTTCACCAGGCTGCACGAGATACCGGCGGTCATGGATTTTTCCTGCGTCGTGCAGCCGGGCGAGGCGATGGGGCTGGTCGGGGAATCCGGTTGCGGCAAATCCACCGTTGCGCTGGGCGTCATGCAGGATCTCGGTGTGAACGGGAGCATCGTCGGCGGCAATATCCGCTTCAAGGGACGCGATCTGGGCACCATGAGCAGCGAGGAATTGCGGGAAATCCGCGGCAGCGAGATCGCCATGATCTACCAGGAGCCGATGGCGTCGCTGAACCCGGCGATGCGCATCGGCGCCCAGCTGATGGAGGTGCCGCTGCTGCACGAGAAGGTCACCAGGCGGGAGGCGCGCGACCAGGCATTGAAGGTGGTCAGTGATGTACGCCTGCCGGATCCGGAGCGGATGCTCGACAGCTATCCCCACCAGCTTTCCGGCGGCCAGCAGCAGCGCATCGTCATTGCGATGGCGCTGATGTCCAAGCCGTCCCTGCTGATCCTCGACGAGCCGACCACCGCACTCGATGTGACCGTCGAGGCCGGCATCGTCGAACTGGTCCGGGATCTGGGCAAGGATTACGGCACCTCGATGCTGTTCATTTCCCACAATCTCGGCCTGGTGCTTGAGGTGTGCGACCGGCTGTGCGTGATGTATTCCGGCGAGGCGGTGGAGACCGGCTCGATCAATGATGTCTTCGACAAGATGCGCCATCCCTATACCGAGGCGCTGTTCCAATCGATTCCGCTGCCCGGCGCCGACAAGAATTCCCGGCCATTGGTGGCGATTCCCGGCAATTTTCCCCTGCCCCATGAACGCCCGCCCGGATGCAATTTCGGGCCACGCTGCACCTATTTCGAACCGGGGCGCTGCGACCGGTCGGAGATCGCCATGGTCGATGTCGAGGCCAATCACCGCCATGAGAGCCGTTGCCTGAAATTCGGGGAGATCGACTGGGATGCGCCGCCACCGGCCAAGGATGGCGGGATTGCCAGCGAAAAGGGCGAGGTGGTCCTGAGCATGAAGGACCTCAAGAAATACTACAAGGTCTCGGCCAACGCCCTGTTCGGCGGTGCCGGCGACCGGGTGGTCAAGGCCAATGAAACGCTGACCTTCGAGGCGAGGGAATCGGAGACCCTGGCCATTGTCGGCGAATCGGGTTGCGGCAAATCGACCTTTGCCAAGGTGCTGATGGGGCTGGAGACTGCCACCGAAGGCAAGATTGCCCTTGATGGCAACGAGATCCAGGACATCCCGATCGAATCCCGCAAGGTCGATACCGTGTCGGCGATCCAGATGGTGTTCCAGAATCCGTTCGACACCCTCAATCCCAGCATGTCGGTCGGCTCGCAGATCATCCGCGCCCTCGAGATCTTCGGCATTGGCGAGACCAATGCCGATCGCGACACGCGAATGCTGGAATTGCTGGATTTGGTGAAACTGCCGCGGGAGTTTGCCAGACGCATGCCCCGGCAATTGTCAGGCGGTCAGAAACAGCGGGTCGGCATCGCCAGGGCATTTGCCGGCAACGCCCGGATCGTGGTTGCCGACGAGCCGGTCTCCGCCCTCGATGTCTCGGTGCAGGCCGCGGTCACCGACCTGCTCATGGAGATCCAGGCCAAGGAAAAGACCACCCTCCTGTTCATTTCCCATGACCTGTCGATTGTCCGCTATCTTGCCGACCGGGTCATGGTCATGTATCTCGGCCATGTGGTCGAACTCGGAACCACCGACCAGGTCTTCAAGCCTCCCTACCACCCCTATACCGAGGCTCTGCTGTCGGCGGTGCCGATTGCCGATACCAGCGTTGAGAAGCAGCATATCGTGCTGGAGGGCGAAATTCCCTCGGCGATGGATCCGCCGCCGGGATGTCCGTTCCAGACGCGCTGCCGGTGGAAATCCATGGTGCCGGGAAACCGTTGCGAGATCGAAATCCCGGCCAACAAATTCCTTGCCGACGACCACTACATCAAGTGCCACCTCCCACAGGAGATTCTCGATTCAATGGAGCCGGTCATCAAGATTTCCGCCTCGTAAGGGCGCCCCCCTACCCGACAGGACGGGCAGACCCGGGCCGTTCTTCCGACGCGATACCCTGGCCCCGCCCGGGCAGGACCGGCCGTCCGGACCCCTGCCCCGATACCCGCGAGCCTCCACCTGAAATTCCAGCCGGAAACAGCCCGAAGGCGCGCCTGCCGGCACGATTCCGGGCCTCCGACCAGGTGGTTCTCAGAACGAGCTGGTGATCAATTCCGGCCCGAAGACGAGGTTGGGGAGGAAGGTCGAGATCCACGGAACATAGGTCACGATCAGCAGAAACACCACCATGACCCCGAGGAAAGGCAGGGCCGCCCGCATCACCCGCATGACCGGCATACCGGCCACGCCGGAGGTGGCAAACAGGTTCAATCCGACCGGCGGCGTGATCATGCCGATCTCCATGTTGACAACCATGATGATGCCCAGATGGATGGGATCGATTCCGAGGTCGATGGCAATCGGAAATACCAGCGGCGCCAGGATGACGATCAGGCCCGACGGCTCCATGAACTGACCCCCGACCAGCAGCAGCAGGTTGACGATGATCAGGAAGGCGATCGGGCCCAACCCGGCATTCAGCATCAACTCGGCGATCTTCTGCGGAACCTGCTCGTCGGTCAGCACATGCTTGAGGATCAGCGCGTTGGCAATGATGAACATCAGGGTGATGGTCAGCTTGCCCGCCTCATGCAGCGTGGCCACGGTATCCCGGTGCAGGAACACGGTGACGATTGTCCACGGCCGGGCCAGCAGGCTGGACATGCCCCGGCCGGTCCCGGCGGCCAGCGGTCCCATGTCACGATACACGAAATTTGCGATGACGAAGGCGTAGACCGCGGCGACCGCCGCCGCCTCGGTCGGCGTGAACAGCCCGCCATAGATCCCGCCGAGGATGATGATGATCAGCATCAGCCCCCAGATGGCATCGGTTCCGGATTTCACGATCTCGCCCCATCCCAGCCATTCGCCCCGGGGCATGGCCCGGACCAGGGACAGTGCCAGGATGGCCGCCATCAGCATGGCGCCGGCCAGCATGCCGGGAATGACCCCGGCGAGAAACATTCGCCCGACCGACACGTCGGTGGCCGAGGCATAGACCACCATGACAATCGATGGCGGTATGAGAATGCCGAGGGTCCCGGCATTGCAGATCACACCGGCGGCAAAATCCCGGGAGTAGCCGGCCTGGCGCATGCCGGCGATGACGATGGAGCCGATGGCGATGACGGTCGCCGGGGACGAACCCGACAGGGCAGCAAACAGCATGCAGGCAAAGACGCCGGCAATTGCCAGCCCACCTGGAAAATGCCCGACCACCGCGATCGAGAACCTGATGATCCGGCGAGCCACGCCGCCGGTGGACATGAAGCAGGAGGCCAGCACGAAGAAGGGAATGGCCAGTAGCGTGTAGTGGCCAGCCATCGACTGGTAGAAGGATTGTGCAATCGAGGCCAGGGAGGTCTCCGACAACACCAGCAGGAACAGCATGGAGGAGAAGCCGAGTGACACCGCGATCGGCACGCCGATCATCAGGAGACCCACGACCATGGCAAAGAGAACGGCAACTTCCATGACGGACCTGCCTACCCTTCCCCCGGGCCCGACAGACCAGGCGACTCGGCGTCATCCTGCCTGGCAATCAGCCGGTCCGACCGCCCGCGGGCGATCTCCCAGGTCGCCTGCAACAACCGCAGCAACAGCAGCGCCGCGCCGAACGGCAGGATGACATAGGGAACGAGGCGGGGAAGCTTCTCGTATTCCTCGCCCTGGTTGAGAATTTGCTCGAGAAACCGCAGAAAATCCAGCATCGGGATCTGGGTGGTCTCGTACCAGGCGCGGTCCCGGGTTGCCTCGTCGAAGCCGGTCGGGAACCATCGTCCGGTGGTCTCGTACAGGCCGGCAAACGGGGCCCAGTAATCCCAGGCCCCCTTGCAGAGCAGCATGGCATAGCCGAGACAGACCAGTGCCGCCAGCAATGCCACCCGTCGGCGCCCCCTTGCCTCCAGCCTGGTCAGCACGACGTCGACGCCAAGATGGCTGCCGGATTTCACCAGGTGGCTGACACCGAACAGGACCAGCCAGGCAAACAGGACCAGGGTGACTTCCAGCCCCCAGATCAGGCCGGAATTGAAGACGTAGCGCAAGACCACATTGACGAATGTGATCGCCACCATCAGCCCCAGGATCACGGCAATGGCCACCTCCTCCAGGCGATCGATCAGCCGGCCGGTCACCGTAAGGAAATTGGCTCGGGAGCTATTGCCATTCATGCTGCACCAATGGGGCCGCCCCCGGCAGAGATGCCGCCGGGAGCCGACCGATGACCCGGTCAGTTGGCCATGTTGATTTCCTGGGCAGCGGCGATGTTGTCGGCGCCGACATCGGACTCGAAGCTGGACCAGACTTCCTTCATGACCTCGACCCAGGCAGTGCGCTGCTCGGGGGTCAACTGGCGGACGGTGCCACCGGCATCGATGATGGCCTGCCTTGCCTGCTGGTTGACCGAAAATGCCTCGCCATTCCTGGTCTCGGTGACCTCGCGCAGGATCGTCGCCAACTGCGTGCGAACCTGCTCCGGCAGCCCCTCCCACCAGTCGACCGAGGTGACGACCAGGTAGTCGATGATGCCGTGATTCGATTCGGTAATGCCGTCCTGCACCTCGAAGAATTTCTTGCCATAAATGTTGGACCAGGTGTTCTCCTGGCCGTCGACAACACCCTGCTGAAGCGCCCCGTACACCTCCGAGAACGCCATCGGCTGCGGTGATGCTCCCAATGCCTCCATCTGTGCGACCAGCACGTCCGATTGTTGCACGCGGAATTTCAGCCCGCTGGCGTCTTCCGGCGCCAGCAATGGCCTGTTGGCGGAAATCTGCTTGAGACCGTTATGCCAGAATTCCAGGCCGACCAGCCCACGGCGAGCCATCGAGTTCTTCATCGCCTGCCCGGTTTCCGATGCCTGGAAGGCATCGACGGCCGCGATATTCTTGAACATGAAAGGCAGATCGAAAATGCGGAACTGCTTGGTGAATTTCTCGAATTTCGACAATGACGGCGCCGCCATCTGCAAATCGCCCTGCAGCAGCGCCTCGAGCGCCTGATCGTCATTGTAGAGCGATGAATTCGGAAAGACCTCCATGCAGGCCAAACCGTTCATCTCCTCGTTGACCCGCGACTGCAGCAGTGACGCCGCGATCCCCTTGGGATGCTTGTCGGTATTGGTGACATGGCTGAACTTGATGACGGTCTCACCGTCGTCGCAATCGGCCATTGCCGCCCCTGCCAGCACGGTTGCGGCGGCAGCGGCAACCAAGAACTTCAGAACTCCCATGACTTTTCCTCCGGTATTGGTAAGATCGGAATCGCCAATAGTTGGAATCCTTCACCGACACAACGGGCACGCTTTTCCCAGTGCCAGGTGCACCGCAAGACAAGACCACGACGAGGGAGCCGCCCGACCAGCCCCCGGACCCTGCACGGGATTGCAGCAGCGGCAGCGCTCGAAGTGACGACGCCTCCCGGCCCCGCCATCGAGGTTGAAGTCTCCCATGCCGAAGGCGGCAAGCCGGAAACTCCCGGAGGAAACCGGACTCGTCAGGCCGGAGGGCAAGCCAAATCTGCTGCCAGAAACTCGGGCGAAAGGCCGCCATTCCGGAATAACTGCGGTGCATGACTTGTGTCCTGTTTGAGGGTATGTCCTTGTTCGGTATAAGCTTGCCGAAAGTATCGGAGATAACTGGTGGTCGTTAGCGACACAGAAATTCGGCAACGCCTGCGGCTTGGCGAGGACAGCGGTTGGGAATTCAAACAACTGACGTTCAAGGGGGGCCGCCCGACCAGCCCCCGGAGGGAAGACTTGGCAGATGAGTTGACTGCGTTTGCGAACGCAAGCGGGGGCAAGCTTCTTTGCGGTGTGACGGATGATGGCCAGATCCAAGGAATGTCGCCGGCGCAAATGGCGGCGGTAGATAGCCTGCTCGTCGAATTAAGCACCGATTCGGTTAGGCCGGCTCTGCGAATCGAGGTTCATCACCGGGAGATTGACGAAAAGGCATTCGTGCTGGTCGAAGTACCCCGGCGTGACACAATTCATGAGCGGGATGGGCGCGCGTTTATCCGCGTAGGCGGGACCAAGCGACGCCTGGAGGGTGACGAGCGGCTGCGGATGGCCCAGAACCGGGCTCAGAGTCGTTACCTGTGGTTCGACCGGCAAGTCGTGCCCGATTCCGGTTTCGAGACGCTCGCCGAGCGGTTGTGGGAGCCACTGCTCAGTGTGGCCGGAGCAGGTGATCCTCGCAGGGGCCTGATGAATTTGAGGCTCTTGGCCCAGGATGAAGCTGGTGTGGAACGCGCAACAGTGGCCGGAGTGCTGTTTTGCACCCAGTCGCCGCATGAGTGGTTGCCGCAGGCCAGGATTGATGCGACGCATTATCGTGGACAGGACCGCGCTTCGGGTCAATTTGACGCTATGGAAATTGTCGGCCCTCTGCCTCTTCAAGTCGCCGATGCGGTGCGATTTGTTGTACGCAACATGCGGGTTGCGGCCCGCAAGTTGCCGGAGCGGGAAGATTTGCCGCAGTACAGTGTTGCAGCTTTGTTCGAGGCGGTCGTCAACGCAGTGGCACATCGTGACTACTCGATGTCTTCACGCCGGATCCGGCTATCCATGTTCAAGGACCGTCTCGAAATTGATTCGCCGGGCCAGCTTCCAAACGGGATGACCATTGAAGGCATGGACACGAGCCAGGCAACGCGCAATGAAGTCATTGCCTCCGTGTTTGGACGAATTCCCGTCGGCGATATCCAGGGGGCGGGCCATCGCCGGCACCTGATGGAGCGCCGAGGTGATGGCGTATCCATTATCAAGGCGGAGACGCGGGAAGCCACTGGCAACCTTCCCGATTACAAGGTTGTTGATGCATCCAGCATCGTGCTGAGCATTCCCGCAGCACGCCTCGAATTGATTCCCGCGGATTCCACGGTAACGGTGCACGCACGGGGAGCACCACTTGCGGGAGTTGAAGTGCTGGCCCTGTTTCCAAACAAGACATGGCAACTGGGAGTGACGAACGGAGAAGGCGAAGCAGCGCTGGACTTGTACACCACACATCTTCCGATGACCGTCTATGCTGCGGCGCCAGGTTTTGCTGGCGGGCTGGTGCGAGAGTGGCTGCCAAGCCGTGGCGGATTGCTGATGGAAGTGGACCCGCTTGCAGATGGAGGCTCAGTCATATTTCGGCAGGCAACCGGACATATTCCCGGACTGCGCGGACGGCTCAATCCCATACTCGACACCGCCGATCGAACCTATCTCTATGCGGACAACATCGCCATCGAGGATGGTCGGCAGCAACCGGTTTCTTTCCGGTTGGGCAAACCGATGAAGCTCACCGATGCGTTCGGAACTCAACTGTCAGTGACCATGGTCGAAATTGTCGGACGCTCCACATTGGTCGAGTATCGCTCTTTCAAATGAGACCGTGAATTGCAGGGTACAGGGCAATCCTGCATTGCAAGAGAGCTGCGACGGGAGCGTCGATTGCGAGGCGGAAATCATGGCTCTCAACTGGCTTGCCGGCGCCGGATCATGCCGTGGCGCACGGGCCGGGAAGAGGCCGCCAGGCGACGGAGCGTGTCAAACGTACCGGTCGACATGCGGTCTGCCATGCCCCATCCATGCCTGATACAATCGGTCTGCATGGCGGCGTCAGCTGCGTCCGCTGACGGGATTGGAGACATGTCCATGACGACAGACGAATCGGAGCCCGTTGATTCGGGCGACCGGCTACTGGTGGCCGAGCTGGTCCGCCTGGTTGGCATCATGCGGAGGCTCCGCGATCCACGGGATGGATGTCCATGGGATCTCGAACAGGATTTCGACTCGATAAAACCCTGCACCATCGAGGAGGCCTACGAGGTTGCCGACGCCATCGACCGGGCCGACTGGGACGATCTGGAGGGCGAGTTGGGCGATCTTTTGCTGCAGACCGTCTATCATTCCCAGATCGGGGCCGAACGACAGCTGTTCGATCTTGCCAGCGTCGCTGGCCGAATCTGCGACAAGATGATCGAACGCCACCCGCATGTCTTTGGCCCGGACAGTTTCGACTTGTCATCGGGAGAGCAGGAACAGCGATGGGAAGATCACAAGGCCCGGGAGCGGGCCAAATCCTCGCTGACCGGGGCGCTGACCGGGGTCGCCATGGCGCTGCCGTCAATGACGAGGGCGGCCAAGCTGCAGAGGCTGGCGGCACGGGAAGGGTTCGACTGGAGCGACTGGCCCGGGGTGATGGACAAGATCGGCGAGGAGTTGCAGGAATTGTCCGAGGCGGCAGCAAGCAAGGACGCCCCGGCAATCGCCGAGGAAATGGGAGACCTCCTGTTTACCTGCGTCAACCTGGCCCGCCATCTCGGTCTTGACCCGGAAGACATGCTGCGGGCGGCAAATGCCAAGTTTGTCCGGCGCTTCGAGTGGATGGAAAAGACAATCGGCGAGGATGGCCTGGCAATGGCCGGGTTGAGCCCGGATGAACTCGAAGCCTACTGGGCTGCCTCCAAGCGGCGTGGCTGCGGCGATGCGGACCGGCATACCGGCGGGTGAGTGCATGGCGAGCCTGACATCGGCCTGGATTCAGTCGTCGCCAACCCGTCCCCAGCCGCCGCCATTGGCAGTCTCGACCAGGATCCGGTCGCCGGATTCGAGGGTGATGTCACTGGCGAAGGCGAAGATTTCCTCGCCGCCATTCCGTCGGAGGATCCGGATCCGGTTGGTGCCGCCACTGTCGCCACCACCACTTCCCCAAACCGGCTGCCGGCTTCGGCTGAAGCCGACAGCAAGAACGGCCGGTGCCCGCAGCCGGTAACGCACCGACATGCCCTTGCCGCCACGGTGGAGTCCCTGGCCGGCAATCTCGTCATTCATCCGCTTCCAGTCGACATCGAACCCGTATCGCGCCTCGCAGATTTCTGCTGGACAGTTGAAGGTCTCGCCATGGCTGCATGAATACATGCAATCGAGTCCGTCTCGCTCCGATGTCGCCCCCCAACCGCCCATCTGCGGCTCGACCATGGTGAAGTTTCGCCCGGTATCAGGGTGCCGGCCGGCGATGACCGTCCCGCAAACCGAACCGAAATGCCCGGCCGGAAGCCTGTCCGGCATTGCCCCTGCCATGCATCTCCACAACAGGTCGAACAGCCGAATGCGCGTCTCGAAATAATATCCGTGCGGAGTCGGCTCTCGGGCGTCGAAGATCGTGCCCGGGCGGGTGAGCACCCGCAGCGGGCGGAACGACCCTGCATTGGCGAACAGCTCCGGGTCGGTCAGCGCCTTGAAGATCATCTGGGCCGAAATCACGGCACCGTCGCGGCTGGTATTGAAGGGCTCGCGGCTGCGTTCCGGGTTGTCCCGCAAATCGACCAGGAAGTCGCTCCCGGACACCCTGATCAGCGCCTTCCAGATGCTGCCGTCATCCTGCTCCTCCTCGATGCCGAATTCGCCTTGCGGAATCCGCGCCAACCCTCGCCGTGACCTCTGTTCGCCTTCCTGGAACAGGCGGTCAATCGCCTCATGGTAGAGATCCAGCCCGTAGGTTTCCGCCAGCCGGCAGATCCGCTCGCCAGCCCGCCGGCAGCCGGCAATCTGCGCCCAGAGATCGCCGCGGACAAAATCCGGAAGCCGGGAATTGGCGGCGATGATCTCCAGGAGCGACGAGACCTCGCGACCGCGCTCGAACAGGCGCACGGCCGGCAATCTGAGCCCTTCCTGGAAAATCTCCTCTGCCCGGGTCGACATGGAGCCGGCCGTCAATCCGCCGATGTCACTCCAGTGTCCGATGGAGGCAACCCAGGCTATGCAGGCCCCACTGAAGAATACCGGCCGGGCTACCACCACGTCATTGAGGTGGGTCACGCCGCCGTAATAGGGGTCGTTGGTGATGAACAGGTCACCATCATGGATGTTGCCGGCGCCGTGCAGTTCGATGATGCGCTGAACCGCCTTGTCGAGAACGCCGACAAAGGTTGGAATCCCGGCACCCGAGCCCACCAGGTTTCCTCTGGCGTCGGTCACACCGGTTCCGACATCGAGAACCTCGTGGATGATCGGGCTCATGGCGGTTCGACGCAGGAGCAGGAACATCTCGTCGGCAGCCGCGGTCAGCCCGGCCTGCACCACCGCAACGGAAACCGGATCGGGCCCGTCGCAGTCCGGGGGCTGGCGGTCCGATGGTGCGACCGGCATGTCAGCCCCTCCTACCCCAACCGGCACCGGTGCGTCCGCTCCCGGCCTGGCCATGCAATCGCGTCCTCCCCCCTTGGCGGCAGGCGCCGATGCGACCGGCCCGGCATGGTCATGCATGCATGATCTCCCCTTCCCTTGCGACCGGGAGGCTGCGCAACCGGCCGGGCCAACGGTTTGGCATTCAGGTCTCTGCCGGGACGATCACGCGATTTCCGAACACATCGCCGTCGCCGATGATGCCGAATTGCTCGATCTCCGCCTCCGGCGGCGATTCGCATGACCATTTCCGGCTTGGAATCCATCCGCATTGCCGCCGGAGCATGGCGCTGTACTCGGCCCGCTTGAACGCGGCAATCGAGGGATCGATGACCGGCACGCCGAGGATGTCGGACAATTGCCGGTCAAAGCCGATCTCCAGCGTGCAGCCGAGGATCAGCGACTCGGCATAATCCTGCTCGATGGCCCGGCTGCCGGCCTCGACCAGGAGGTCGCGGGTGCGGTCATGGTCAAGCTGGAATTCATTGACCCCCAATTCGACATGGTAGAACCCGCTCAGCCGGTGCCCCATCCCGTTGGCGACGACCGTCGCGTTCATCTGGTCGACCCATTTGCGCCTGCCGACGATGATGCCGAACCGGTTTGAAAGGCTGGCGGCAATTTCCATCGAGGCAAAACAGGGGGCGGTGACCACCATCGAGCCGGAAACCTCCCGGGCCTCGTGCAGGGCCGTGTCGTAGAAGCAACCGATGACAAGGGCGTCGAATCCCTCGCGCGACGCCGCCCTGGCCGCCCGGACGATACCGGTCGTGACCACGGCCTCGTAGCTTCTGAACTCGATATGGGTGAAGGCGCCGTCAGCCGGCTTGAGCGAGGTGACATGCACCTCGGTGCCCGGCATCCTGTTGTCCCTTGCCATCGCCGCGAACACATCATCGTAATCGGCCGTGCCGACCGGGTTCAGAAACATTATCCTCGCGCCTGCCGTGTCAGCCATCATGTCATTCTCCTTCCGTTGCCTGGCCTTGAATCTCCACGCCGAACACCTCCCTGGCCCGTTCGGCTGTCAGCAGGCCGTTCCTGACATCCTCCCGGACCAACTCCGGCTCCCGCAGCCGCGGATCACCGAATCCGCCACCATTGCCGGTAAAGACCCGGATGACATCATCCTTGCCGGTTGCCAGTCCGGATATCGCCGAGAATTCCTGTCGTTCTCCGTCGGCAGGAATGAACTCGATGTAATTCGGCGAGCCGTCACGGCCGCCATCCACGCCCCAGGCCGGGAATTTCGACCGGGTATAGCCCGCGGTCAGGAACCCGTTTTCGGACCGGACCCGGTAGTCGAGGACAATGCCGCGGCCGCCCATCCGTCGTCCCTCGCCGCCAGGCGCGGTATTGAGAGTCATCTGGTCGACGATCAGCCCGTTCCGCGCCTCGTTGATCTCGGCCGGGCAATTGTAGGTCTCGCCATGAAACCCGCAGAACATTGCCGAGGTGCCGTCGCTCTCGGGGCTGGCTCCCCAGCCTCCGAGTTGCGGTTCGATCACCGTGTATTGCCGACCGGTATCGGGATGGGTTCCGCCGATGAAGGTGCCGCAGACGGAGGCGAAATGGCCGGCGGCCAGGCGATCGGGCATGTGGCCGGCAAGGCACCGCCACATGAGATCATAGACCCGCAACTCGATCTCGTAATAGAATCCGAGCGGTGCCGGCTCCCGGGCATGAAACACCGTCCCCTCCCTGGTCAGAAGGGTAATCGGCCGAAACGAGCCGCCATTTGCCGGTGAATAGGGATCGGTCAGTGATTTGAACAGCATCTGCGCCGCCACCATCACCCCGTCCCGGCTGGTATTCAGCGGATTGTCGAGCTGGTCCGGATTGTCCCGCAGATCGACGACGAATTCGGTAGCGCCGATGGTGATCCTGACATTGTAGACGACGCCGCTATCCTGCTCTTCCGACAACTCAAAGACTCCGGTGGGGAGTTGCGAGAGTCCTTTCAACGAGGCCCGCTCGCCGAAATCCATGAATGACTCGATGGCGGCGGCAAAGGTCCCGGTGCCATACTTGTCGGCGAGCGCCTCGAGCCGCCGGCATCCGACCCGGACCGAGGCGATGGCCGCCCACAGATCGCCCTCGAGCACGTCTGGCATGCGGGAATTGACCCTGATGACCTCCATGACCGGAATAATGGCCTTGCCCCGCGAGATGATCTTGATCGCCGGCAGCCTGAGCCCCTCCTGGAAGATCGATGTCGCCTCGCCGGTCAGCGAGCCCGGGGCCATGCCGCCCACATCGGAATTGTGGGCAATATTGGCGCACCAGGCGATCAGTTCGCCATCGGCAAAGACCGGCATCATGATCACGATGTCATTGAGATGCGTCACCCCGCCATGGTAGGGATCATTGGTGGCAAACACGTCGCCAGGCTCGATGTCGCCGGGACGGTCGAACTTGTCGATGATGACCTTGACCGACTTGTCGAGCACGCCGACAAATGCCGGGATTCCAGCTCCCGACGATGCGATCTCGCCCCTGGCATCCATGATGCCGGTTCCCATGTCGAGAACCTCGTAGATGATCGAACTCATGGCGGTCTTCCGCATGGCCGCAAACATTTCGTCGGCCGCCGCCTGCAATGAGTTCTGGATGATCTCGAGCGTGACCGGATCATGCGCTTTTGTGTTCATGTCCTTCTCCAACATGTTGGCCCCTGTCGCGTGACTCCTTCGGATCATGCGCTGTTGCGTTCATCTCTTCCTCCGCCAGTCAGATTTCGATGACGACATTGCCGAAGCCGTCAATATGGGCCCGGTTTCCCGGGTGCAGCACGATGGTGGATGCCGAATCCTCGATGATCGCCGGTCCGGAGATCTTCATCCCCGTCTGCAGCAAATCCCGGTCATGGACCGGCACCAGGTGAATTCCTTCCAGCGCGTAATCGACCTGCCGGTCCGGCTTGCGGGCTGCCCCGGCATCATCGGTGCCGGGAGACGATGGCGACATGTCCATCTTGCCGACCCGGGCGGTCGCCACCACGTGCACGCCAACCATCTCGACCGGGGCGTCGAGCCGGTAGGTGTATTCCCGCTCATAGGCGGCATGGAACCGGTCAATGATGATCGGGATTCGCTCGGCGGTGATGCTCTCCTCCTCGAGTTCCACCTCCGTGGTGTGCTCCTGGTTCTGGTAGCGGAACTTGCCAAACCGCCTGAGCGAGATAGCCTCCGGATCAACACCCTCTGCCTCGAATTGCCGCCTCGCCCGGCCCTCGATGTCCTGCACCATGGCCTCGATGTCGCCGGCCGAGGCCGGCTCGAGGTCGGTCAGCCTGGTGACGATGAAGTCCCGCCGGAAATCCGACATGACCATTCCCCAGGCCGAGAACACGGCGGCGTCGGCAGGAACAACGACCTTGCGGATGCCGAGTTCCTGGGCAAGGGCCACCGCATGCATGGCCCCGCCGCCCCCAAAGGCGACCAGGGTAAAGTCTCTCGGGTCGAAGCCCCGGTTCAGCGAGACCAGCTTGAGGGCATTGACCATGTTGTTGTTGGCAATTCGCACGATGCCGCGGGCGGCGGCATCGGCATCCACCCCCAGCCTGTCTCCAAGCTCCGACATGGCCCGCTCGACAGCCGCCATGTCGGCCTCGACATCGCCGCCGCAGAAATTGCCGCGGTTGATCCGGCCCAGCCACAGATTGGCGTCGGTGGTGGTGGCGCTGCTTCCGCCCTGGCCATAGGCGGCCGGGCCGGGAACGGCGCCGGCGGAGTGCGGGCCGACATTGAGCTTCCCGTAATCATCTACCCAGGCGATTGAGCCGCCGCCATTGCCGATCTCCACGATGTCGACCACCGGCACCATCACCGGATACCCTGCCGATACCCGGTCCCGCTCGATCCAGTAATCGGTGATGATCCGGACATTGCCGTTCTCGATAAGGGAGCATTTGGCCGTGGTGCCGCCGATGTCGAGGGCGATGACATTGGCATCCCCGATCAGCTGGCCGAGCACCGCCGCTCCCCAGACTCCGGATGACGGACCCGATTCGATCATCTTGATCGGCGCCCGTGCTGCCGAGCGGAGCGAATCGACACCGCAATTGGACTGCATCACGTAGGGGCTGCCGGCAAAGTTGCGCTGGCGCAGCCCGTCATCCAGTCGCTCAAGGTATCGCTCCGCCACCGGCTGCACATAGGCGGACAGCACCGTGGTATTGGTGCGCTCGTACTCCCGCCATTCCTGGGCAATGCTGTGTGACGACACCACCCGGACCTCCGGCCACAGGCGTCGGACCTCCTCCTCGACCTGGCGTTCATGCGCGGGATTGGCATAGGAATGCAGGAAGCAGATTGCGACCGCCTGCACGCCTTCCGCCCTGAAATCGCCGAGAATCGCCGGCAGGCCGGCCAGGTCCAGCGGCCGCATCACCTCACCGCGGTAGCTCATGCGCTCCGGAAGCTCCCGCCGAAGATGGCGCGGCACGAAGGGTTTCGGCTTCCGGTAGTGAAGATTGAAGAAATCCGGCCGGTTTCCCCGGGCGATCTCCAGCGTATCGCGGAACCCCTCGGTGGCAATCAGGCCGACCTTCACGCCCTTTCTTTCGGTCAGGGCGTTGATGACCACCGTGGTGCCATGGGCCAGGAAGCCGACCTCGCGAAGATCAATGCCGCCCTTGTCGAGGACCTCCATCATGCCGCGCTCGTAGTCGGGCGGCGTGGTGGACACCTTGGCGGTGGTGATGCGGGAGCGTCCGGTATCCGGATCGGATCTGAAGCAGACGAGGTCGGTGAAAGTTCCGCCGACATCGGTGGCAACGCGGGTAACGGGAGTCGTCAACTGGAAATCTCCATCTTGGTCGGTTTCAGGAAATGGATGTGCCGGGAAGCCGGCCTGGCGGGCGCCGGCACCTGGCCAGAGGGCGCCGGGATTGCGGCCCCGTGCCGGTGGCCGGTGGGTGCCGGGATTGCGGCCCCGTGAAGCAGGGCGGGCAAGATCGCACTCGCGGCCCCGGCATCGACACTGGCGCCTTCCGGCCGGGACCGGCATTCGAGCGCCGCCTGGCGGGCGCAGGATGGCAGCGTGGCGATCAGCATGCTGCCTCCCCTTCCCGCATCTTCTCCCGCAGGGCGATTTCATCCGGCGTGATGACCGGCGATGCGGCGATCAGGCTTCGGGTGTAAGGGTGGTCGGGATTGGCGAACACCGCCCCGGTTTCCTGCAATTCGAGAAGCTGCCCATCCCTGAGTACCGCAACCCGGTCGGCGATGTTGCACACGACGGCAAGGTCATGGGTGATGAAGACATAGGTCAGGCCACGGGCGGCCCTGAGATCGTCGAGGAGACGCAGGATGCGCGCCTGCACGATGACGTCCAGCGCCGAGGTCGGCTCGTCGAGCACCACCAGCTCAGACTGGCATGCGAGGGCGCGGGCGATGGCCACCCGCTGGCGCTCACCCCCCGACAGCGCCGCCGGATACCTGCTGGCATAATCTTCCGGCAGGCCCACCTCCTTCAGCAACCCGGCAACCCGGTTGGCCCGCCCTGCCCGGTCGCCAATCCGGTGGACATCGAGCGCCAGTCGCAGCGAGGCCCCGACCGCCCTCCTCGGGTTCAGCGAGGATAGCGGGTTCTGCTGGACCAGCTGGATCATTCGCCGGTGCCGGAGGGTGCGCCGGTTGGGCAACGCCTCCCCGTCAAGCAGCATCCGTCCGCCGCTTGGGCGGTGGACGCCCAGTATCATGTTGGCGATCGTACTCTTGCCCGACCCCGATTCCCCGACGATGGCCAGGCATTCGCCGCGGTGGATGTCGGCGGTAAACCCCCGAACGGCGTGCACGCGTTGCCCCTCCTGGCTGAACACCTTCGAGAGGTCGTGGATGCCAAGCACGGTATCGGGCATCAGGCCGCTCCTGCCGGCGCATGCACCTCGCAAGGCGCCAGGAAGTTGCCGGGATCATCCTTGATCTCGGGGATGCCCTGGCGGGTGATGCGTGGCACTGCCGCCATCAGCGCCCTGGTATAGGCATGACGTGGCGACCGAAAGATGGCATCGGTCGACCCTTCCTCGACGATCCGGCCCCGGTAGATGACATAGATGCGTTCGGTGAATTCCCGGACCACGCCGAGATTGTGCGAGATGAACAGCACCGAGGTCCGCCTCTCGCCAACCAGCCGGTGCATGAGCTTCAGTGACTGGTCCTGCACGGTGACATCGAGGGCGGTCCCCGGCTCGTCGGCGATCAGCAGCGCCGGCTCGTTGGCCAGGGCCATGGCGATCATCACCCGCTGGTTCATTCCACCCGAAAGCTGAAATGGAAATGACCGAATGACCCGTTCCGGTTCGGTGATCGACACCCGGGACAGCATCGATGCCGCCCTGGCGCAGGAGTCATCGAAGCCGATGCCCGGATTGGCCCGCCTCAGCACCTCGTGGAACTGCCTGCCAATGCGAAATACCGGGTTGAGTGACGATGTCGGATCCTGGAAGATCATCGACATCCTTGTGCCGAGCAACGCCTGGCGATGCCGCGGCGGCAGCTCGGCCAGGTTTCGACCCTCGAACTCGATATCCCCGGAGACCCGGGCCGTGCGCAGCACCTGCACCAGCCCCAGGATTGCCCTGGCGGTCACCGACTTGCCGGACCCGGATTCGCCGACCAGCCCAACGCGCTCCTCGGGTGCGATTCGCAACGAGATGCCGTGGAGAATTTCGGTTTCGACGGCATGGTCGCGGAAACCCAGGCGGAGGTTCCGGATATCGAGCGTATCCGTGCTCATTGTCCGGTCCCGAATATCTCGCGGAGGGTATCTCCCAGCAGGTTGAAGCCGAACACCGCCACCAGGATGGCCAGCCCCGGAAACACGGTCAGCCACCAGGAATCCGGAAGGTAATTTGCGCCCTCGGCCACCATCGAGCCCAGATCCGGCGTCGGTGGCTGCACGCCAAGGCCAAGAAAGGACAGCGAGGAGGCGATGAGAATCACGAAGCCGAGATCGAGGGTCATCTTGGTCAGGATGGCGGGAAAGCAGTTCGGGAGAATTTCCCTGAACATGACATGCAGACGGGAGGCACCGATGATTTCGGCGGCCATGACGTAGCCCTCCTCCCGCTCGGCCAGGGTGATGTTGTAGACCAGCCGCGCATACCAGGGCCACCACATCACGGTGACCGCGATCATGCCGTTCAGCAGGGTCGGCTCCAGCACCCCCATGATCGACATCGCCAGCACCAGCGGCGGTATCGACAGAAAGACATCGGTGACCCGCATCAGCACCGCCCGCACCCATCCGCCGAGATATCCGGCCAGCAGCCCGACGGTCACGCCGACCGGAACCGCAAGCGCCAGCACCACCGCCCCGAGCACCAGTGACAGGCGATAGGCAAAAAGGATGCGGCTGAACAGAT
Source organism: Paracoccaceae bacterium (assembly GCA_964291445.2). Classification (GTDB taxonomy): domain Bacteria; phylum Pseudomonadota; class Alphaproteobacteria; order Rhodobacterales; family Rhodobacteraceae; genus JAPOXR01. The sequence goes on from OZ219863.1 coordinate 129,220, forward strand.
CGCGACCGACAAGATCGGTGCCCATGATGTTCGGCCAACCCGGTGGCTGGTTGAAATTGGCAAAATCGACCACGGTGCCGCGATGAGTCGGAAACGGTGCCACCAAATCGGCAAGAAGCGCCGACAGTATCACGATGGCAATGAGCACAACCCCCAGCAGCGACATCGGGTTCGCGATCACCACGGCAACGGCGCGTCTCATCTTGGCGCCCTGGCATGGCGGATGCGCGGATTCAGCAGCGCAATCAACAGGTCGACAATCAGGTTGGCGATGAGAAATGTTGCGGAAATGATCAGCACGGTGCCGACGATGGCATTCAGATCCTTGCGCAGGATCACCGCCACCCCGTAGCGGGACAATCCGGGCCAGGCGAAGATTGCCTCCACCAGGAACGCGTTGCCGAGCATGGCGGCAAAATCGAGCCCGATGATGGTCAGGGACGGGATCAGCGATGGCTTGAAGGCATAGCGACCGGCGATGCGCCAACGGGAAAACCGTATGAGCGGGCCATCTCGATATAGGGCTGGTCATAGGTCTCGACCATGTTGGACCGGGTCAGCCGTGCCGCCTGACCAATTCCCGACAGCGCCAGCGCCATGGCCGGAAGGACGATATGCGACAAGGCGTTGCCGAACGCCGCCGGGTCGCCGGCAAGCAGCGTGTCCACCAGCAGGAAACCGGTGATGCGCTCGATGTCGTAGTCGGTCGATATTCGCCCGGCGATAGGAAAAATCGGCAGGAAGAAGGCAAAGAGCAGCATCAGGATGACCGCCCAGACGAAACTCGGCGCCGATACGCCGAGAAGCGACACCACCCGGATGGCGTTGTCGACGATGCTGTCCCGGTATTTCGCCGAGATGATGCCCAGTGGCAGGCCGATCCCGACCATGAGAATTCCGGCGGCAAACACCAGCTCCAGAGTTGCCGGAAGAAACTGTGCAATATCGGTGGCAACCGGTCGGTTGGTGTACAGGGAGATGCCAAGCTCGCCCCGCGACAGCCCGCTCACGAAATGCCCGTACTGGACCCAGATCGGCTGGTCGAGATGCAAATCCACCCGCAGCTTTTCCACCTGCTCCGGGGTGGCATTCGGCCCCAGCGCAATCCGGGCCGGATCGCCCGGGATCACGCGTGCAATGGCAAAAATCAGCATCGAGACGCCGACCAGCACAAGCATCGAAACGCCCAGCCGCGCCACCAGCAGCCGGAAGATTGCAGTCATCTGCTACCCGTGTGCATTGAAGGATTGCCCGGCGCGCCACCTGGCGCGCCGGGCAATCTTGCGTGAATCCGAATCAGTCGATTTCCATCAGGCGAAACGAGAATCCCATCGTATCGAGCCCGAAGGCCTGGTCCGGATCCGACATCGCGGGAACCCTGATGTTCGGCCGGGCAACAAAAATGCTCAACTGGTCATAGCCGTAGATTGTCGGCGCGATGGCCATCAGCCGGTCATTCAGCGCCGAATAGGCCGCCTCCCGCTCGTCATCGCTGGCGCCGACCCGGCCTGCCTCGAGCAGGGAATCGACTTCCGGATCATTCAGGTATTCCGGCGATTGCCAGGTTCCGGCAGCACTGGAATGATACATGCCATAGAGCAGCGTATCCGGATCGCCCGTCACCGCCGTCACGTAGATCTGCGAGACATGCGGCGTGTTTTCGGGTTTGGACACCATGTCGGCGAACAGTGCCCACGGCACCTTGGTGACGGTGGCGTTCACGCCGAGCTCGGCCAGGTTGGCCTGCAAAAGCAGGGCGAGCCGTTCCTCGAGCGGCACCTCGGCAATCCAGGTGATGTCGATGGTGAACTCGGCCGGGTCGTACTGGCACTCTGCCAAATGCGCCCTGGCCGCATCCAGGTTCCGCTCCAGCGGCTGGTCGGACGGGTTGGCGCCGAACATGCCGGCGGTGATGGCACCGGTGGCCGCCGTTCCGCCGGCGACATTGTCCGAGATGGCGATGATCTTCAGCACCGAGCCGTAATCGAAGGCGTTGGTCAGCGCCAGGCGGCAATGCACATCATCAAGCGGCGGTTTGGTCGTGTTCAGCTTGTAGTAGAAGGAGCCGGTACCGCCTTCCGAGAGGAGCTGGTTGCCATCCCTGGCCAACGCCTTCATGACTTCCGGCGGCAACCATTGCGACGAGATGTCGTGCTCGCCCTGGGCTATCAGGGTGCGGACGGTTGGCGCTTCCAACCCGTAGCGCAGTCGCACGGTGTCCGGGGCCTTGTCGCCGATCCCGAGAAAATAGTTCGGATTCCTGACCATGACCGTCTCTTCCAGCGGATTGTGGGAGGTGACCATGTAGGCGCCGGTTCCGGCGCCATTGGCCGACAGGTAGGCCTGCCCCCAATCCTTCATGTCACCCTCGCCCTCGCCAAGATTGGCCATCACCTGCTGCTTGTCGACGATTGGCAGGCGCACCAGCGACGATATGAAGGGCGCATAGGGCTGCGAGAGCGTGAAACGGACGGCATGGGTATCCACCGCCTCCGCACCCTCGACATCGCCGAACAGGAAGGAGAGCCCCTGGCCCAGGGCAACCATCCGGTCAAAGGAAAACACGACATCATCGGCCGTCAGCGGGTTCCCGCTCTGGAAGCTGACATCGGATCGCAGCGTGAAGGTGTAGGTTGTGCCGTCGCCTTCCCAATTCGCGGCCAGGTGCGGCACATGGCCGGGGCCTCCCTGCCTGGGAAGGACCAGCGTGTCATAGACGTTGAACATCAGGATCGAGTCGGCATAGTCGGAGGCCTTGCCGGGATCGAGCTCGCCCACGGCGACCTCGTCCAGCCGCAGCACCCGTTCGGCAAGCACCGAAGTTGCCGCGACCGCGATCACCATGCCGGCCGCAAGGGTCTTGATGAAGGTTTTCATTCCTGGTTCCTTTCCTTTCCTGGAATTTGCAATGGGGTGGCGCCGCCGACGGCCCGAGCTGGCACCGGCCGTTGCCGGGCATTGGGGGCGGTTGGCAATTCACCGAATATGTCCATGGTCAGCACGATGAGTATGCTGGCCGGTTCGGTGGTGTGATTCCACGTGGAATGCCTGAGATGCGAGGCGAAATGAATTGAATCGCCTTCGGCCAGGATGGTGCGCTTTCCCTCGACCTCCACCGTCACCGCACCGGACAACACGAAGAACAGTTCCTCGCCCTCGTGCTGGATCGGCTCGCTGCGGTGCCCCGGCGCCTCGTGCAGGATGACGGCGCTCAGCTGCCGACCCGGAAAGCTGGCCGAAATCCGTTCATAGTTGAATTCCCGGCTTTCGAGCGGGTAGGTTCGCCGCTTGCCGGACCTGGTTGCGGCCGAGGTCCCGCCCGGCATGGCCAGCAAATCGTTGATATTTACCTGCAGCACCTGCGAGATTGCCGCCAGCGACGACAGCGATGGCCAGGTCAGATCGCGCTCAAGCTGGGAGATAAAGCCAACCGACAGGCCGACGCCATCGGCAACTTCCTGAAGGGTCAGTCCCAGTTCGAGCCGCTTCTGGCGCAGCTTGTCGCCAATCGGCTCAAGACCACCCGTCGACCTGGCTGGGTCCACCATCCTTTCCCCCGGCAATTTGCAGCTGAGCTAAAATATTGGCATCGCCGCTGTCAAGGGTTTTTTTTAGCTTGGCTAAAATCCGGGATGGCCCCGTCATCGGAAATGGTCGCCCTCGGGCATCGGGGGATGCACGGAATTGAACCGCTTCCTGGTCGCCCTCGCTCCCGCCATGCCGCGGGGCCGGCGGATGCACCCATTGCCCTCGCTTCACACGCGCCCTGCAGTCACCTATAACCCCGGATTGGAGACATTTTCGACAAGGCTGGATCACTCCGCATGACACGACCGCGCAAGATCATCATCGATACCGACCCTGGCCATGACGACGCGGTTGCCATCTTCACGGCGTTGGGCAGCGAGGAATTGCAGGTGCTGGGCATCACGGCCGTTGCCGGCAATGTTCCTCTCAACCTGACCGAGCGCAATGCAAGGGCACTCTGCGAGTGCGCCGGCCGGCCGGATGTGCCGGTATTTGTCGGGCATGACCGCCCGCTCGTCCGGGAGCTGGTGACGGCCGAGGAGGTTCATGGCAAGACCGGGCTCGACGGGGTGGAGTTTCCCGAGCCATCGGTGCCGCCGCAGGAGCAACACGCGGTCGACTTCATCGTCGAAACCCTGCGGCAGGAGGAGTCGGGCACGGTGACCCTCTGCCCGCTCGGGCCGCTGACCAACATTGCCGCCGCCCTGGGCAGAGCCCCGGACATCGCCAGCCGCATCGGCGAAATCGCGCTGATGGGCGGCGCCTATTTCGAGGTCGGCAACGTCACGCCTGCCGCCGAGTTCAACATCTTCGTGGACCCGGAGGCGGCCCGGGTGGTGTTTGCCAGCGGCGCCAGGATCTCGGTATTTCCGCTCGACGTCACCCACAAGGCGCAGATTACGCTGGCCCGACTCGATGCGTTTCGCCGGCTCGGAACCCGACCCGGCCAGGTGGTTGCCGACCTCCTGGCCTCCTATGGCAGGTACGACACCATGAAATACGGTACCGAGGGCGGGCCGCTGCATGACCCCTGCGTCATTGCCTACCTCCTGACGCCGGAGTTGTTCGAGGGGCGCCAATGCAACGTCGAGGTGGAGACCGGTTCCGAATTGACCAGGGGCATGACCGTCGTCGACTGGTGGAAGGTAACCGACCGGGCCCAAAATGCCATGGTCTTCGGCGAGGTGGACGCCGACGGGTTCTTTTCACTGCTCACCGACAGGATTTCCCGCCTCTGACAACACTGCCGGCAACCGGGCCGGCCATTGCAGGTAACATCCGCACGTGTTCAATTTTGACAACAGCTATGCCGAGCTTCCCGATCGGTTTCATGCGAAACTTTCACCGACAAGGGTGTCTGCTCCCGGCCTGATCAAGGTCAATCATGAACTGGCCGACGAACTCGGCCTCGATTCCGGTTTCCTGGAATCGGCGGAGGGCGTCGCCATCCTGGCTGGCAACCGGGTTCCGGACGGCGCGGAGCCGCTGGCCATGGCCTATGCCGGCCACCAGTTCGGCAATCTGGTGCCCCAGCTTGGTGACGGGCGGGCGCTGCTGCTCGGCGAAGTCGTCGATCGTTCGGGGACACGGCGCGATTTGCAGCTGAAAGGTTCAGGCCCGACCCCGTTCTCCCGGCAGGGCGATGGCAGGGCATGGCTTGGACCGGTCATCCGGGAATACCTGGTCAGCGAGGCCATGCACGGGCTCGGCATCCCGACCACCCGGTCGCTGGCGGCGGTCACCACCGGCGAGCCCGTCTACCGGGAGGCGCCGCTGCCGGGCGCGGTTCTGACCCGAGTGTCCGACAGTCTCGTACGCATTGGCACCTTCCAGTATTTCGCCATCCGCGGCGATTTCGAGGCGATCGAGTTGTTGATCGGGCACGTGGTGTCGCGGCTGTATCCGGAACTTGCCGGCAAGGAACGGCCAGTGCTGGGCCTGCTTGAACAGGTCGTTGCCCGGCAGGCCCAGCTGGTCGCGGACTGGCTGGCGGTCGGATTCGTGCATGGGGTCATGAATACCGACAACGTATCGCTGGCCGGCGAGACCATCGATTACGGGCCCTGCGCCTTCATGGACCATTTCGATCCGACCAAGGTGTTCAGCTCGATCGATCATGGCGGCCGCTACGGCTACTCGAACCAGATGGCGATCTGCTACTGGAACCTGGCCCAGCTTGCCAACGCCCTGCTTCCGGTGATCGATGATGACCCCGACCAGGCGGTGGCGGTGGCGACCGATACCGTGATGGGCTTCTTCCAGCAGGCTGCCGACGCCTGGTCCGCCCGCTTCTGCCGCAAGGCCGGTCTTGGCCGTACCACGGCACAAGCCCGGCTGGTGCACCGTCTCCTCGAACTTCTGCACGAGAACCGGGTCGATTTTACCGAGGCATTCCGCAGGCTGTCATGCCTGTCCCTGGAGCCGGACGATCAGGAGGCGTTCTGCGAATATTTGGGCGGCACCGACGATGCACGATGCTGGCTTGGCGACTGGACCCGTGCGGTCCGGAAACTGAACATCCCGGACGCCGAACGAAAGGCGGCGATGAAGTCGGTCAACCCGGCCGTCATACCCAGGAATCACCTGGTCGAGCAGGCAATCGAACTTGCGATCCAGGGAGATTACAGCCTGTTCGACAGGCTGGCCGAGGCCTGGCGGACTCCCTATTCCGACCGACCTCCGGACGACCGGCTTCGCCTGCCACCGACACCCGACCAGGTGGTGAGTCGCACCTTCTGCGGTACCTGACCCACCCTACCGGCGCACGGGCTGCGGCCGGTTGATCAGCACCAGGCCGACCGCAACCAGGACCAGCGACCACCAGGTATCGACCGTCATCGGCTCGCCAAGCAGCAGCCAGCCGAACCCGGCCCCGAATAGCGGTGCCAGAAAACTGAAACTGGTGACCTTGGCGGTCGGGTAGCGTTTCAACAGGTGCAGCCAGCCAAGAAACCCACCGGCGACCACCACCACGGACTGAAACACCACCACCAGCCCGTGCGATATCTCGAATTCCCGAATCCACGGACCAAACAGCAGTGAGGCGACAAGCAGAACCGGACCCGACACCGACACGTGCCACATCAGCTGGATTTCCGGCTCGACCCGCCGCATGGCGGTAATTCGTGTCGAGAGCGGAATTCCTGCCCAGCCGATCGATGCCGCCAATGCGCACAAATCGCCGGCCAGGCTGCCATCCTCCGCCCCGGTAGACCTGCTGATCAATGCCCAGCACACGCCGGAAAAGGCAATCAGCAATCCGACCGACCGCGCCGGGGTCAGTCTTTCGCCGGGAATCAGCAGATGCGCCGCCAGCGCCAGCCACACCGGCATCGAGTAGAAAATAACCGAGACCCGCACGACGGTCGTCAGATCAAGCGCAAGGAACAACAGCAGGAATTCAAAGGCAAAAATCATTCCGGTGACCAGCCCGGCCCTGGCGGTTCCGGGGGCGATGGCGAATTTGCCGCCCGACCACCAGATCCAGAGAGCGACGCAGGCGGCGGCGCCAAGCGAGCGAATGCCGGCCCAGAACACTGGCTGCAATCCCTCATTGGCGAACTTGATCAGAACCTGGTTGAAGCCGAGCAGCAGCGAGAACCCGACCAGGGCCGCTACACCAAACCCGTCCAACTCCTCCCTTGCCGCCCTTCCAGGCCCTCCCTGTCTTGCAACCATTCCGGCACCTTCATGCCCAGTGGCGGCCCGGCGGCGGGCCGAATTCGGCATTGAACCGAGATGCAGTCACCCTATTCTCGAAAGGTGACGAATTGTTGAGGCGGATTTCATGGATTTTTTGCAGCTTGCGGCCATTCTGATCGTGTTATCGGCGGGTTTTGGCATCGTCAATCATCACCTCCTGCGGCTGCCGCGGGCCATTGGAATCCTGCTGATTGCCCTGCTTGCCTCCATGGCAGTGTTGGCGGTGGGTGCGCTGTTTCCGGAGATGGAGTTCGTGACCAGGACCCGGGCGGTGGTGGCGGAAATCGATTTTCCGGCGACGCTTCTTGAAGGAATGCTGGGATTGCTGCTCTTTGCCGGCGCCCTGCACGTGGATTTCGCAACGCTTCGGCGCCAGGCCGGCATCGTTCTGCTGATGGCCACCATCGGCGTCGGCCTTTCGACATTGGTGTTCGGCCTCGCTTTCGCACTGATCACCGGGTTCCCACTCCTGGTCTGCCTGACTTTTGGCGCCCTGATCTCACCGACCGATCCGGTGGCAGTCCTGGGTGTTCTGCGGGATGCGGAGCTGGAAGAATCGTTGGAGACCAAGATTGCCGGCGAGAGCCTGTTCAATGACGGCGTCGGTTATACCGTGTTCCTGGTGCTGGCCGGGCTGGCATTCGGGGCCGGTGACACACATGCCACCGGGTTTTCGGCGGCGGCGATGCTGCTTGCCAGGGAAGCGCTCGGCGGCATCCTGCTCGGCCTGGCGGCCGGCTGGCTGGTCTTCATGCTGATGCGGCGGATCGATGACCCGCAGCTGGAAATCCTCATGACGCTGGCGCTGGTGCTGGGGACCGGCCAGCTGGCGGCGCTCCTGCATGTATCCATGCCATTGATGGCGGTCACCGCCGGCCTGCTCATCGGCGATGTCGGCACGCGGGAGGGAATGTCCGAGCGGACCCGCTCGGCGCTGCCGGTATTCTGGCACACGATGGATGAGTTGCTCAACGCCGTGCTGTTCCTCATCATCGGCTTCGAGGTGCTGACCATCGCCTTCCATGCCGATTTCATTGCCGCCATGCTGGGCGGGCTGGTGCTGGCCCTGGCTGGCCGCCTGGCGGCGGTGGCCATCCCGGTGCTGATCCTCAGGCCGTTCCGCGGGTTTTCCGCCGGCGTCATCCCGATCATGACCTGGGGAGGAATCAAGGGCGGGATTTCGGTGGCGCTGGCGCTGATGCTGCCGGACAGCGAATGGACGCCGATGATCCTGGCGACGACCTATGGCATCGTGGTGTTTTCGATCATTGTCCAGGGGCTGACCGTCGGCAGGCTGGCCCGCCAATTCGGCGCTGACCAATCCGCCGCAGGAGGCCAATAGGCAGGCCAATCCGGCACAGGATTCTATTCGTATTCGATCTACAGGCTTACCAATCCGGCACAGGAGGCCAATGGAGCCGACCAACAGGCTGGACAATCCGGCGCTATCAACCAATAGTCGCAACATCGTAGATCGACCAATAGTTGCAACATCGTAGAGCATCCCGCATGGACCAGGCACCAGCCACGGCCCCTGTCGTCGGCCGCCAGACTGCGAAAATCATAACCCTGTGCACGGGACGGATATTGGCAAGCGGACCCGATCGCCCGCCATGAAATGACAGGAAGGAATTCGGAGATCGACGAATGCCAGGACAGATCATATCGCGTTGCGAGTCCCAGGGAATCAGGCTGACCGGCCAGCGTCGGGCAGTGGTCCAGGTGCTGGAGGACTCCACGGACCATCCGCATGTCGAGGAATTGCATGCCAGGGCCCTCGAACACGATCCGCAGATCTCGATCGCCACCGTCTACCGGACCGTCAAGCTTCTCGAGGAGATCGGGGTGATCGCACGCCATGAATTCGGCGATGGCAAGGCCCGCTACGAGGATGCCGACCGGGAACATCATGACCACCTCATCGACATCAATTCCGGGGAGGTCGTCGAGTTCTTCGACCCGGACATCGAGGAATTGCAGCAGGCGATTGCCAAGCGGCTGGGCTACCGGCTCAGGGGTCACAGGATGGAACTCTACGGGGTTCCACTGTCCGCCACGGAAAAGCGAATTCCGGATGAATGACAGCCGGACCAGTGCCGCCCCAGGGAAGAAGGGGTTTCCGTATGAATGACAACCGGGCCAGTGCCGCCAGGGAAGAAGGGATGCCAGATGAGTGAAATCCGCACCATAACCGCCAGGGAAATCCTCGACAGCCGCGGAAACCCGACAATCGAGGTCGATGTCATCCTCGCCGATGGCTCGCTCGGGCGGGCCGCCGTTCCATCGGGCGCCTCGACCGGGGCCCACGAGGCGGTCGAGTTGCGTGACGGCGATCCCGGGCGCTACCGCGGCAAGGGCGTGCTGAAGGCGGTCGACTCCGTCAACAGGGTCCTGGCACCGGTGCTGATCGGCAGGTCGGCGCTCGAACAGGAAGATCTGGACCGTGACATGATTGCCCTCGATGGCACCGCCAACAAGGGAAGCCTCGGGGCAAATGCCATACTCGGGGTCTCGCTGGCCTGCGCCAGGGCCGCCGCCGAGCACCGGAGGCTGCCGCTCTACCGGATGCTGGCAACGGCGAAAGCCAACACCCTGCCGGTGCCGCTGATGAATGTCCTGAATGGCGGCCAACATGCCGACAACCCGGTCGATATCCAGGAATTCATGATCGTTCCGATCGGCTGCACCAGTTTCCATGACGCGGTCCGGACCGGCGCCGAGGTATTTCACTCGCTCAGCAGCATCCTGTCTGGCAAGGGGCTGTCGACCAGCGTCGGCGATGAGGGCGGCTTTGCGCCGGACATCTCCTCGACCGAAACCGCCCTTGACCTGCTGATGATGGCCATCGACGAGGCCGGTTATGCTGCCGGCAAGGAGGTGGCCCTGGCCCTCGACTGCGCATCCACCGAGTATTTCGACGGCTCCGTCTACAATTTCGCTGGCGAAGGCACCTGCCGCGACCGGGAACAGAATGTCGAGTTCTTGCGCAGGCTAGCCGGCCAGTATCCGATCATCTCGATCGAGGATGGATGTGCCGAGGATGACTGGGATGGATGGGCCCTGCTCACCGGGGAATTGTCGGCGAGCTGCCAGCTGGTCGGCGACGATCTGTTCGTGACCAACCCGGATCGCCTGCGCCGCGGCATCGAGGAGAATTGCGCAAACTCGATCCTGGTCAAGGTCAACCAGATCGGCACGCTGACCGAGACGCTGGAGACCATGAAGATGGCGGCGGCGGCCGGATTCACCTCGGTCATGTCGCACCGCTCGGGCGAGACCGAAGACACCACGATCGCCGATCTTGCGGTGGCAACCGGCTGCGGCCAGATCAAGACCGGGTCCCTGTCACGCTCGGACCGCACGGCAAAATACAACCAGCTGATCAGGATCGAGGAAGAGCTGGGCAGCGCAGCAGCCTATCCCGGCACTGCGGCCTTCGGAATTCAGACCAAATTGGTCACGGGACTCGCATCCGACCACTGAGAGCATTCTGCAGGCAATTTGTCGGAAGTGACGACCATCACGGCCAAATTCTCGCCCTTCCGGGCCCGCGTCCCGGCGGGCCGACGCGGTGGCCGGTCGGACCTGCCTTTGATAGCGTCAGCTTGCACCGCGGGATGTCCATATACGCGTCGCCAACTCCTTGCATATCTCCAATCCCCCGACATATGCTGGTCGCAACTGTCGGGTCGGTCTCGATCAGCCTCTTCTGGGACGCCCAAGATTATTCCAGTCGATCATTGCATTGATCAGCTCTCCGGTTGGGCAATCTGCAATGTCGTCCTGCGAGAACCCCGCCGCACGCTGCCTGTCAAAGTGCCATCGACGGAAGTCGTCGTATTCACCCAAGATCTTCGACGCTCCCAACTGTTCAAAACCGCGCTGCTGTGAAATCCAGTTGCGCACCTTGCGCATCGCCTTGGCATAGTCGCCCTCATGCGCTTCGATATCGTTTCCGGCAAGATCGGAGAGAGAGGCTTGATATCGATACTCTTGTTCTTCCAGCACCAAGATCTTTTTTTGTTCAAACCGGGGACCGCCGAAGTTCCTGCATCCGAAATCCAGACCGAGTTCAAACGGCATATTCATCCGGTAGTGCTCACCGGGCCTGGAACACTGACATCGGCACAAATCATGGATCGAGTATTTGGAGTTGCGGATCAATTCCTTGATCTTCTCCAGGCGAGCCTCACCTGAATCGCTCCGTTCCGAGGCGATCCTCGGCTTCAACCCAAACCGAACCAGGCAAAACAGGATCGCCTGAAGGATTGGCTCATAGGCATCATCAAACGGGCAGTTGATGAAAACACTGTTTTCGAAATCCGGAGCGTCCGGCAATGTTCATCCCTTTGGTGGGAATGGATCACTCCCATATGGTTCATGATCTCGAATTCGTCCGTCACGCCCGTGAATATAGAGTTCGGCGCCTTGTCTTCGTGCGATCCTGCGGCCTTCCCGGATCGCCTCTCTCTGTGTGTCAAAGGTCTTGGTGACCCTGTCAGACCCGGATCTGCGCACGGCCCATTTCCCATCCCGTGGAACAACGTGCTGGCCCTTGGATGCCATCTTACCCTCCGATGCTGCGCATCTGCATATCCAAGAACAAATATAAGCCTAGAATGAACATGGCGCTACCGGAATTCAACAATTCCAGCCATCAGGCACGTCGCCGTCAAATTCAGGCCGTACCATGAACAAACCGCCCTTGGGAAGGATAAGCAGTTACTCTGATTCCTTGGATAATCGATGTGCACCCCTCACCGCGCCGCGGGATCTATACCCCGGCGGCGCCTGGTCCACCGGGCCTGCTGATCCTGCCGCCGACTACCGGAGACGTGCAGCCGGTGGTTCCGGGGCAACTGGTCGGCAGCCGGTGCACGACCCGGGCCGCCAAATAGGCAAAGGCCTGAGCTTCCAGCATGTCGCCGTCGAGACCAAACTCGTCCACCCCGACAACCGGGGCGGTCAGCATGTCGGACAGGCCGGCCATGATTGCCGCGTTCTTGCGGCCACCTCCACAGATCGCGACCATCTCGACCGCAGCGTCGGCATGATCAAATGCTTCCCGCACAGCCGCCACCACGCATGCGGCCAGGGTGGCGGCGCCATCCTCGACGGTCATGGCCTCCACCTTGCTGCCCAGCCAATCGAAATCGTTCCGGTCCAGCGACCTGGGCGGCGGCCGGAACCATGGATCGTCGAGAAACTCGGCCACCACCTCCATGTTCGCCGTCCCGTTCAGCGCCAACTTCCCGGCCACGTCATGCCGCTCCCCGGTTCGCGACCTGACAAGATCATCGATCACCGCGTTGGCGGGGCCGGTGTCGAATGCCAGCAGGGCACCGTTATCCTCTGGCGCCCCGACGGACGGGTCGACAATGGTGACATTGCCCACGCCGCCCAGATTGAGGAAGGCGATCGGCCGCGTCCGGTTCAGCCACTGGGCCAGGGCAAAATGGTAGAAGGGCGCAAGCGGTGCGCCCTGCCCACCATGGCGCATGTCCTCCGAACGAAAATCCCAGACCACCATGCGACGGGTGGCGTCGGCAAGACGCTGGCCGTCGCCAGCCTGGTGGGTCCTGCCATTGTCCGGATCATGGGCCAGCGTCTGACCATGAAACCCGACCGGGATGCCCTCCTTGAAGACGTTGAGAATTCCGGCATGTGCCTGTTCGACGACCCGCGCCACCACCGCGGCCCGCCCCTCGCCCGGCCAGCTTCCGAACGCCGACCTGATCCTGGCGGTTTCCACGGCCCCGTATCGCCGGTAGCCGGACGGGCCGAAAGACAGGATCCGTGTTCCATCCGTCTCCAGCGTTGCCACGTCGACACCATCGGCAGACGTGCCGGACATGCAACCCAGGAATGTCTTGCCGTCACCTGCTGTCATTCGGCGTTCCCTCACCTGGCGGCTTTCTGTATTGAATGGCCCAACGTCTCGCCAGACTGGATTGTCATGCAGCACGAATGCAAGTCGGATTTCCTGGGGATTGCCAAGGCCCGCGGGCTGGTCGATGCCTGCACCGATCTCGAACAGCTCGACCGGGAACTTTGCAGCGGGGTGGTGCCGGCCTATATCGGCTTCGATGCCACCGCCGATTCGCTGCATGTCGGCAGCCTGGTGCAAATCATGATGCTGCGATGGCTGCAAAAGACCGGCCACAAGCCGCTTATCCTGATGGGCGGCGGCACCAGCCAGGTCGGCGATCCGTCATTCCGGGCCGACCAGCGGCCATTGCTGGCGGTCGAGCAGATCCGCCGCAACATCGCCGGTATCCGCAAGGTGTTTTCCAGCTATGTCGAATTCGGCGACGGGCCGACAGATGCCTGCATGCTCGACAACGCCGACTGGCTTGACCGCCTGGACTATATCCCCTTCCTGCGAGACATCGGCCGACATTTCTCGATCAACCGGATGCTGGCATTCGAATCGGTCAAAGCCCGGCTGGATCGCGAGCAGTCGATGTCCTTTCTCGAATTCGGCTACATGATCCTTCAGGCATACGACTTCCTAGTGTTGAGCCAGGAGCATGGCTGCAGGCTGCAGATGGGCGGGTCGGACCAATGGGGAAACATCGTCAACGGAGTTGACCTGGTTCGGCGGGTCGACGGGGGCCAGGCCTACGGGCTGACCACACCGCTGTTGACCACCTCGGATGGCGCCAAGATGGGCAAGTCGGCTCGAGGCGCGGTGTGGCTGGACCGGGACAAGCTGCCGCCCTTCGAGTTCTGGCAGTACTGGCGCAACGTTGCCGATCCCGATGTCGCGCGGTTCCTGGCCATGTTCACCGAGCTTGATCTCGACGAATGCCGCCGGCTGGGCGAATTGCGGGACAGCGAGGCCAATCAGGCGAAGATCATTCTTGCCCGGGAAGTCACCACCTTGGCCCATGGCGCCGAGGCGGCAGGTCAGGCCGAACAAACGGCGCGTGATGTCTTCGAGAAGGGAGGCGGTAGCGACGGTCTGCCGACCTGCAACCTTGCCGATGCCGACCTGGCCGGTGAGGGGCTTGTCATCACCCGGGCGCTGGTAATGTCCGGCTTGGCCTCGTCCGGAAAGGAAGCTCGCCGCATGGTCGCCGGCGGGGCGGCGCGGCTGGACGGCGTGGCGGTGACCGACCCGGCGCACAGGATTACCCGGGACGATCTGTCGGCTCCGCTCAAGCTGTCATCCGGCCGAAAGCGGCATGCGATGCTGTCCCTGGGCTGACTCCCGTCTGCGGGCGCGACATCCTTCCCTTGTCCACCTTGCCACCGGCCCCCGCCCGCGGGGGCGCACGGACGTGCTGCATGAGGTCGTGCAGAGGGTCATCCTGACCTGCATCCCTGCGGGGCACACAACCGATGCGGATGACGCTCCGGATTACTCGGGTCCTGGCCGTCGGCCTTGGAGGGCAGGCACGCAACGGCGAAGCCGGCTGTCAGCCTAGATTGCCGATCCCCGTCGGGCTGCGCACGCAACAGTGAAGACGGCTGTCGGCGTGGCTTGTCGGCCTGCGCCCGGACGGTGCAGCTTCATCACTGAACGGGGCAGTTACTGGGAGATGTTGCCGGCCTGCGCCCGGACGGTGCAGCTTCTTGTCCTGCCATTCGATCACCGGGATCAGTTGGCGAGAATCCATTCGCCGTCAGGGTAGAAGGCATGGAAGGCAAATGCGAACATGATGTCATGGGCCAAATCATCGCCGGTGCCGGCGTCGCGGACCCGGATTGACCCCACTTCCCGGCCCTGCGAAATGTCGGAGCGGTCAAGGGGCGAGGCCTGACCTTCCTGCCACGAGATTTCAATCCCGTGCTCGTCGACGATGCCCTCCTCGCGCAACCGCTCCAGCAGCCACGCCCGGTCGCCGACCCGCACCACCCTGGACAGCGGGTGGATCCCGAATGGAGGATCCTCGCCAAAATACAGGAACGGGCGGTCGGAGGTGTCATAACCCTGATACGGGTTGGCCCCGTACGGCCTCGAATGTCCCGGCGTGGCCATGACCAGCCCGTCGGGGTTGCGCTGCGAGAACTCCAGCCAGCTCTCGGTCCATGCCGGCAGGGCAACCAGGCTGGCCCCGAGATGATGGCCGACAATCCCCTCGCCAACCGCCTGCTGCCACCAGCTCTCGGTCTCCCGGTCGTACATGATCATGTCGGAGTTGCGCAGCTTGCCACTCACTCCGAAGGTCAGCGTCATCGACCCGACCCGCCGATCAAAGACCAGTCCGGAATTGCACAACGGGCAATAGGTCACCGCCACCGGGGTCTCGCCGACCACATCATTGACGATTTCGTGCCACAGCAGGTAGCGGATCGGGTATGCCCGCGGTACCTCGCCATCAATCTCGAGAGTCATGACCGGCTCCCGGTCGGCCAGCCCGTCCTTGGCGCCAACCGCGATGAAATCCGGGTCGTACAGCGCCGGAATGCCGTCCCGTGGTGGTCCGCCGGAGATGACCTCGCCGAGGTCGACAGAACTCTGCGAAAAATCGGTATTCGGCCATTCATATGCCCAGGAAGATGGCTGGGCAGGGGCGGCGCCGGCAAGCAGGATGGCAGCCAGCGCCGGCATGAGGGACCGGCCGGCCGCGGCCGCCAGGGGTGGATTGCGAATGTCGAATGGCAGGCAGGAAATTGTCAATTGACTGCACCGGCCTCCCCGAGCCATACCTTGCTCATGTAATCGGGTTCGGACACCATCCCGTTGCGGGCCTGGTCTCCCTTCTTGATCGAATCCACGACTTCCATGCCCTCGATGACCTGGCCGAACACGGTGTATTGTCCGTTGAGAAACGGCCCGTCGTCAAACATGATGAAGAATTGCGAATTGGCGCTGTCGGGATCCTGGGCGCGGGCCATTCCGACCGTGCCGCGGTTGAAGGGCTGCTCGGAAAACTCGGCCGGCAAATCCTCGTAATCGGAGCCACCCATGCCGGCATTCTGGATTGCCGGGCTGCCCTTGAGGCCGAACTTGACGTCGCCGGTCTGGGCCATGAACCCGTCGATGACCCGGTGAAAGACCACGCCATCATATTGCCCGTCCTGCACCAGGGTCTGGATTCGCTCGACATGACCGGGCGCAAGTTCCGGAAGCAGCTCGATCACGATCAGGCGATCGCTGTCGCCATTGATCTCGATCGACACCAGGTTTTCATCGGCGCTAGTCATGACACCGGCCAGCGCCAGGGTGAGAGCAAGCAGCAAGCATCGCATTTCCAATCTCCGTTCCAGAATTCCTGCAATTGACAAAACCGCCAAACCTGCCGGCTCGGCAACCATTGATACATGACATGAGTGAAAGTTCCCTCTCTCAAACGCGAATTGTAACAAATTTTTGCTGAAGCGATTCAGCGACCCGCGGCGAGACGAAATTCGAGACATCGCCACCGAGCCTGGCAATCTCCTTGACCAGCTTGGAGGCGATTGACTGGCAGCGTGCATCGGCCATCAGAAAGACGGTCTCGATATTGGAATCGAGTGACCGATTCATTCCAACCATCTGGTATTCGTACTCGAAATCCGAGACAGCCCGCAATCCCCTGATGATCACCGAGGCACCAACTTCCCTGGCGCAATCCACCAACAGGTTCGAAAACGGCCAGGCCGACATGGCAACGCCGGTCGACTCGTGGATGCCGGCCACTTCCGATTCCACCATGGCCACCCGCTCCTCGAGATCAAAGAGCGGCGACTTGTCCTGGTTGCTCGCAATGCCGATCACGAGGGTGTCGACCAGCGAACAGGCGCGCCGGATGATGTCGAGGTGACCAAAGGTCACCGGGTCAAATGTCCCTGCATAAAGACCAATCCGCATACCCTGCTCCCCGGTATCGAGCGCCCCGAACCGGATCAGACAGGACAGCATGTGACCGGTCCCGCCAGGCAACCGCCGGGGTGCGTCCTGTTACGGCGGCGGCCGGGGGATTTGCAAGCGCCGTTTGCCGCGGGCCGTGCCTCGGTCATTGTCGAACCGGAGTTTGGTTGGTAAGTGGATGCCGGTCCGGCCAGATGGCCATGCGCCTGCGCCGGGCTTGAACAGTACATCCGGATTCGAAGGGCCCCATCATGAGAAAGATCGCACATTTTATCAACGGACAGTCGGCCGAGGGCGAGGCGGCCAGGTTCGGGGAGGTGTTCAACCCGGCGACAGGCGAGGTTCAGGCACGGGTGGTCATGGGAACGGCCCAGGATGTTGATGCCGCGGTCCAGGCCGCGATGGCGGCACAGCCGGGATGGGCGGCAACCAACCCGCAACGCCGGGCCAGGGTGATGATGGAATTTGTCCGCCTGCTGCACCGTGACATGGACAAGCTGGCCGAGGCGCTGTCATCGGAGCATGGCAAGACGCTTCCCGATGCCAGGGGTGATATCCAGCGGGGCCTCGAGGTGGTCGAGTTCTGCATGGGCGCCCCGCACCTGCTCAAGGGCGAGTTTACCGACAGCGCCGGCCCGGGCATCGACATGTACTCGTTGCGCCAGCCCCTGGGCGTGGTGGCCGGAATTACCCCGTTCAATTTCCCGGCCATGATCCCGATGTGGAAATTTGCGCCGGCACTGGCATGCGGCAATGCCTTCATACTGAAGCCATCCGAGCGCGACCCCACCGTTCCCAACATGCTGGCTGAGTTGATGGTCGAGGCCGGTGCCCCGGCGGGCATCCTGCAGGTCGTCCACGGCGACAAGGAAGCCGTCGACGCCTTACTGACCCACCCGGGAATCGAGGCGGTGGCCTTCGTCGGTTCCACGCCGATTGCCGAATACATCTATGCCACCGGTTGCGCCCACGGCAAACGTGTCCAGTGTTTCGGCGGCGCCAAGAATCACATGATCATCATGCCCGATGCCGATCTCGACCAGGCGGCGGATGCGCTGATCGGTTCCGGCTACGGGGCGGCCGGCGAACGCTGCATGGCGGTGTCGGTTGCCGTGCCCGTTGGCGACAAGACTGCCGATGCGCTGATCGAGAGGCTGGTGCCGCGTGTCGAGAAACTTCGGGTCGGACCCTATACGGCCGGAGAAGACATGGATTACGGCCCACTGATTACCGGTGACGCCAAGCGGAAGGTGTTGGGGCTGATCGACTCCGGCATCGAGCAGGGAGCGGAGCTGGTGGTCGATGGCAGGGAATTCAACCTGCAGGGCTACGAGGACGGCTATTTTGTCGGACCGCATCTCTTCGATCATGTGACCACCGACATGGACATCTACAAGACCGAGATCTTCGGGCCGGTGCTGTCGACGGTGCGGGCAAAATCCTACGAGGAGGCACTGGGATACGCCCGGGATCACGAATACGGCAACGGGACCGCCATCTTTACCCGTGATGGCGATACTGCCAGGGATTTTGCCGCCAGGATCAATATCGGCATGGTTGGCATCAACGTTCCGATCCCGGTGCCGCTGGCCTATTACACCTTCGGCGGCTGGAAGAAGTCGGCATTTGGCGATCTCAACCAGCACGGGCCGGATGCATTCCGGTTCTATACCCGCACCAAGACCATCACCTCCCGCTGGCCCTCCGGCATCAAGGAAGGCGCCATTCTGAATTTCCCGATCATGGAGTGACAATCCGGATTGGCCGATGAGTTATGCACTGACCGACGAACAGGCGGCCATCGAGGATACGGCGATGGCGTTTGGCGTCGAGCGCATCGCCCCCCACGCCCGCGACTGGGAGCGGGAAGGCACGATCGACCGGGATTTGTGGATCGCGGCCGGCCAGCTGGGATTTGGCGGTCTCTATGTCAGTGAGGACCATGGCGGGGCGGGCCTGAGCCGGGTCGATGCCACCCTGGTATTCGAGGCGCTTGCCCGGTCCTGCCCGTCGGTCGCCGCCTTCCTGTCAATCCACAACATGTGCGCGTGGATGATCAGCACGTTCGGCTCCGACGATCTGCGCGACCGGTATCTTCCCGGCGCCCTCGCCATGGAGACGGTGTTCTCCTACTGCCTGACCGAACCGGGTTGCGGCTCCGATGCCGCCGCTCTCGCAACCGCGGCCACGCGCACCAATGATGGCTGGCAACTCAACGGCACCAAGGCATTCATTTCCGGTGGCGGCTATTCGGATGCCTATATTGTCATGTGCCGGACCGGCGGAAAGGGCGCCGACGGCATCTCGGCGGTGATCATCGATGCCGGTCAGCAGGGGCTGGGCTTCGGGGCGCTCGAGGACAAGATGGGATGGCGCTCGCAGCCAACCAGGCAGGTCAACATGGATGACTGCCTGGTGGATTCGGCCAATCTGCTCGGCGAGGAAGGACATGGCTTCCGCTATGCCATGTCGGGGCTCGATGGCGGCCGCCTGAACATTTCCGCATGTTCGCTGGGCGGAGCCCAGGCGGCGATGGATGCCACCCTCGACTACATGCGGGAGAGGACGGCGTTCGGTCGCCCGATTTCCTCCTTCCAGGCCCTCCGGTTCAGGCTCGCCGAGATGGAAACGGAATTGCAGGCGGCACGAAACCTGTTGCGGCTGGCGGCCTGGAAACTCGATGGCGCCGCCGCCGACGCCACCCGATTCTGCGCCATGGCCAAGCTCTTTACCACCGATTCCTGTTTCCGGATCGCCAATGAATGCCTGCAAATGCATGGTGGCTACGGCTATCTCGCCGATTACGGCCTCGAGAAGATTGTCCGGGATCTGCGGGTGCACCAGATCCTCGAAGGCACCAACGAAATCATGCGGGTGATCATCTCGCGCCAATTGCTTGACGATTGATGAGCGAGATCACGATCAGGTCGAATGGCAGGATCGGCCATGTCACCCTGACCCGCCCCGACATGCTCAATGCCCTGACGGCCGGCATGTGCGGCGCCATCGAGGCTGCACTCGACCGGTGGAACGGCGACGGCTCGGTCGATGCCATGGTCATCGATGCCGAGGGCGAGCGGGCATTCTGCGCTGGCGGCGACATCGTCGAGATGTACCGATCCGGACGTCGCGGCGATCTCGATTACGGTCGCCGATTCTGGCGTGACGAATACCGCCTCAACGCCAGGCTGTCCGGGTCGCGCCTTCCGGTCATCAGCTTCCTGCAGGGATATACCATGGGCGGCGGAGTCGGGATCGGATGCCATGCCAGGCATCGCATAGTCTGCGAAACCAGCCGGATCGCCATGCCGGAATGCGCCATCGGCCTCGTTCCCGATGTTGGCGGCTCCTTCCTGCTGGCCAGGGCGCCAGGCAGGATCGGCGAATGCATGGGATTGACCGGCTTCCGGGCCGGGCCAGCCGATGCCATTCATGCCGGCTTCGCCGACCGGTTCGTGCCACGGAAGCACTGGCCCGACCTGCTCCAGGGGCTCGCCGCCACCGGCGATACTGCGCTGATCGACCAGGCTGCCGAAGCGCCGCCGAGTGGTGCATTCGAACAGGGCGCCCCCATGATCGACCGGGTGTTTGCCCTGCCATCGGTTGCCGAAATCGAACAGGCGTTGCTCAAGGACACCTCCGAACTGACCGGAAAATTCCGCCGCGGCATGTCGTGCAACTCGCCGCTCTCCATGGCCTGTGCGCTTGAATTGGTGCGCATGCAGCGCTCGTCATTGACCATTGAACAGGCGCTCGGCCTCGAATACAGGTTTGTGCACAGATCCGTGGAACACACTGATTTCATGGAGGGAATCCGGGCCGTGATTATCGACAAGGACAACCGGCCTGCCTGGCGGCACGCCTCGCCGAAAGAGGTGGGTTGCCGGGATGTCAGGCGCCTGCTTGCGCCGCTGGGAGAGTCGGAACTGAAACTGGAGCGGGTACATTGAAGGTTGGATTCATCGGGCTCGGCAATATGGGCCGGCCAATGGCAATCAATCTGCGCGATGCCGGCCATGATCTGGCCGGGTATGACCTGGCCACCGCATGTCCGGACGGCGTGGCGCAGGCCGGGTCCGCGGCATCGGCCGCAACCGGCAGGGACGTGGTCATCACCATGTTGCCGGATGGCGAGGCCCTCCGGCAGGTCGCCGCCAACATCATCCCGGCCATGACCGCCGGCACCGTGTTCCTCGACTGCTCGACCGTTGACATTGGCAGCGCCCGGCAGACAGCGGATGCCGCCGACAGGGCCGGGTTGCAATTCCTTGACGCTCCCGTCTCCGGCGGTGTTGCCGGCGCCACCGCCGGCACCCTGACCTTCATGGTCGGCGGGCCGGCGGGCGGCTTCGACATGGTCGGCCCGCTACTGGAGGTGATGGGCGGGCGGGCGGTCCTGTGCGGCGCGGCCGGCGCCGGCCAGGCGGCCAAGATCTGCAACAACATGATTCTCGGCGCCACCATGATCGTGACCTGCGAGGCATTCGGGCTTGCCGACCGGCTCGGCCTCGACCGCCAGAAGATGTTTGACGTGGTGTCATCATCCTCGGGGTTCAGCTGGAGCCTCAACACCTACTGTCCCGCGCCGGATGTCGGGCCCCGCTCCCCGTCCGATAATGACTACAGGCCGGGTTTTGCCGCCGAGTTGATGCTGAAGGATCTGGCGCTGTCGCAGGACGCGGCCGCCGCCTCCGGCGCCCCGACGCCCATCGGCAGCAAGGCGATGGAAATCTACCGGGATTTTGTCGAAAACCAGGGCGGGGTCGGCCTCGACTTTTCGGCGATCATCCGGCAGTTCGAGGAGACCGGTTGAACTTTCCGCCCTACGCGGCCTCGGTCCCGACCTGGTCAAGGAGCGGCTTCAGGTAGCGGCCGGTATGGCTCTGCCGATCGAGGCAGATTTGTTCGGGCGTGCCGGTTGCCACGATTCGGCCGCCACCATCGCCGCCTTCCGGCCCCAGATCGATGATCCAGTCCGCGGTCTTGATGACATCCAGATTGTGCTCGATGACCACCACGGTATTGCCACGATCGGCAAATTCGTGAAGCACGGCCAGCAGGTTCCTGATATCCTCGAAATGCAGCCCGGTTGTCGGCTCGTCCAGGATATAGAGCGTTCTCTCCGATGAACGGCGCGACAACTCCTTGGCAAGCTTGACCCGCTGGGCCTCGCCACCTGACAGGGTGGTGGCCTGCTGGCCGAGCCTGATATATCCGAGCCCGACCTTCTGCATGCAGAGCAGCCGGTTACTGATGGACGGTATGGCGGAAAAGAACTCGACCGCCTCGTCCACGGTCAGGGCCAGGACATCGGCAATGCTCTTGCCGCGGAACCTGATCTCGAGTGTTTCCTTGTTGTATCGCTGTCCCCTGCAGCTTTCGCAGGTCACGAAGACATCGGACAGAAAATGCATCTCGATGCGCTTGACGCCATCCCCCTGGCAGGCTTCGCATCGTCCGCCCTTGACGTTGAAGGAGAACTGGCCGGGCTTGTATCCCCGGGCCCGAGATTCCGGCAATTCGACAAACCAGTTGCGGATCGGCGTGAACGAATCGGTATAGGTCGCCGGGTTCGACCGCGGCGTCCGCCCGATGGGCCGCTGGTCGATGTTGATGACATTGTCGATATTTTCTATCCCTTCGATCCCCTCGCAATTCGCCAGGCCGGGCTCGCTCCACCGACGGGTCGCCACCTTCACGTGACGGTACAGCGTCTCGAAGGTCAGGGTGGACTTGCCGCTGCCGGACACGCCGGTCACGCAAATGAACTTGCCGAGCGGGAAGTCGACCGTCACATTCTTCAGGTTGTTTCCGAAGGCGGACTTGATACGCAGCGATTTTCCGTTGCCGGTGCGCCGGCGGCTGCGATAGGGAATGACCTTTCTCCGGCACAGATACTGGCCGGTCAGCGATGACGGGTTCTGCTCGATATCGGCCGGGGCGCCCTGGGCAACGATCCTGCCGCCATGAATGCCGGCACGGGGTCCAAAATCGATGACGGTGTCGGCCTCGCGGATCGCCTCCTCATCGTGCTCCACCACGATGACGGTATTTCCCTGGTCCCGGAGATTCTTGAGGGTATCGAGAAGCCTCCGGTTGTCCCGCTGGTGCAGGCCGATCGACGGCTCATCGAGAACGTAGAGCACCCCGGTCAGGCCGGAGCCGATCTGGCTGGCCAGCCGGATGCGCTGGCTCTCGCCGCCAGACAACGTGCTCGCCTGCCGGGACAGGGTGAGGTATTCGAGGCCGACATTGACCAGGAAACCGAGCCGGTCCTGCAGCTCCCGGAGAATCGGCCCTGCTATCTGACGGTTCTGCGCACCAAGCTGCTCGCCGACCTCGCTGATCCAGCGATGGGCATCGCCGACCGACAATTCGGTCAGCTGGCCAATATTCAGATCACCGACCATGACGGCCAGCGCCTCCATGCGAAGCCGGTACCCCCTGCAATCCGGGCAAGGCCGGCTGTTGCGATACCGTTCCAGCTGGCTGCGTACCGTCGGCGAGCCGGTCTCGCGGTAGCGGCGCTCCAAATTCGGAATGATGCCTTCAAACTGTCTCGTGACCTGGTAGGACCTGTCCTGGTCGACATAGCGAAACTCGATCTCCTTCTCGCCCGAGCCATGGAGCAGCACCTGCTGAAAACTCTCCGGAAGCCGCCGCCACTCGCCGCCGACATTCACCTCGTAATGCTTCGCCAGGCATTCGACCGTCTGCATCTGGTAGCTGCCCGGAAGCATGGACCAGGGCTCGATGGCGTTTCGCAGAACCAGGCGATCGTGATCGGGGATCACCAGCCGTTCATCGAAAAAGGCCTGTTGGCCAAGCCCGTCGCAACTGGGACAGGCCCCGGATGGCACATTGAAGGAAAACAGCCTTGGCTCAAGTTCGGGAATGGTAAAGCCCGACACCGGACAGGCAAAGTTCTCGGAAAAGGTGATTGACCCCTCGCCTTCCGTCGGGCCGGAATATTCGGCCACTGCGAGTCCCCCGGACTGGTCGAGCGCGGTCCTGAGCGAATCCGCAAGTCTCTGGCCGATATCCCGCGATGTCACGATTCGATCGACAACCAGATCGATATTGTGCCGGAAGGTCTTCTTCAGGGTCGGGAGTTCATCGAGTTCGTATGACTCGCCGTCAATCCGGACCCGCAAGAAACCCTGCTTGCGAAAACCCAGCAATTCCTTCTGGAATTCGCCCTTGCGGTCCCGGATCACCGGCGAGAGCAGGGTCACCCGGGTTCCCGCCTCCATCCCGAGGATACGCATGACCATGTCCGACACCTGCTGCGCCATGATCGGCTGGCCGGTTGCCGGCGAATACGGTGTCCCGGCCCTGGCATAGAGCAGCCGCAGATAGTCGTAGATCTCGGTCACGGTTCCGACGGTGGAACGGGGATTGACCGAGGTTGTCTTCTGTTCGATCGAAATCGCCGGCGACAGGCCGCTGATGTGGTCGACATCCGGCTTTTCCATCATGTTCAGGAATTGACGGGCATAGGTCGACAGGCTCTCGACATAGCGCCGCTGCCCTTCGGCATAGATGGTGTCCATGGCCAGTGACGACTTTCCCGAGCCGCTGAGCCCGGTGACCACCACCAGCTGGTTGCGGGGAATATCGACATCGATCGACTTGAGATTGTGCTCCCGCGCGCCCCTGACGCTGATCATTGCCGGATCTCGCATTACAATCTCCCGAAATGCCCCTTGACTTGCCAAATTTCAAAACTAATATGGAACATAGAACATACATTACACGGACAGTAAAGCCCTGTCGAGCCAGAAAATGGAATTGCCGTCCTCCCCCCGGAAGAACCATCCACCTACGTGAACAAGGCAACAATATGCAACCGATTGATTTTTCCCCTCGCCCACCGACCACCTGGCCATTGCCGATGACACATCGCTGTCACCTGTCCCGACCCACATCTCCGGTATCCCGGGAAATTGGTGGCCCGGCAGCATCTGTGGAGTTGCCGTCGCCCGCTTGCCGCCGTAAGGTTTCCACGACGAAGGGGTGGAGTTGATCGATGGCTGGAAGCGTAAACAAGGTGATCCTGATCGGCAATCTCGGGAGGGACCCCGAAACCAGGACGTTCCCGTCCGGTGACAAGTATTGCAACCTGACAGTTGCCACCTCCGAAACCTGGCGTGACCGGAACACCGGCGACCGCCGGGAGCGCACCGAATGGCACCGGGTCGTGATCTACAACAAGGCGCTGGTGGATGTTGCCGAGAGATTCCTCTCCAAGGGCAGCAAGGTCTATCTCGAAGGGCAACTGGAGACCCGGAAATGGCAGGACCAGTCAGGCCAGGACAGGTATTCCACCGAGGTTGCACTGCGCCCGTTCAGTTCGGCACTCACGATGCTGGACCGGCGTGGTGATTCGGCCGATTCACCATCGGGAGGCTACAGCCGCAACGACAACCGACCCCCTGACAGGGGTTTCGAATCGCAGGATGACCCGGTCGGTGTCGAACTCGACGACGACACACCATTCTAGTCTCCAGTAGCAACGTCTGCCATCGAGACCGGCAATGACACCATCAGGGAGGCAGTGCGGCGGAAATGGAGCTCAGGGGCGAGTGGGTGGCAGAGGATTCGGCAGCATTGCTCATGCCGCACGAATTTCCGGTTGGCGAGACCATCGATACAATAATCCTTGTTGAAGGCAGGCAGATATCCGGGGAGATTGCTGGTTGCCATCAGGTCAACACTCAGCTGCCTGCTCGTCGAATGACGTTTGTCTTTGAGAAATCCGGTTGAGGCGAGTCAAAGAGATGCAGTTCGATGTCAGTCCCTCGCCACGGACGATTTCCCCTTTTCGTGAACTCGGTGCGTATGAGGCACTTTGGGCAGAAGGCAAGACCAGCTTCAGGTCGATTGCAGAAAAGTTTGCAGCGAGCCCTGGATCCGTTCCTTCGGACTTTGTTTGCCATGAAGTCGCCGAAAGCACGGCAGAAAGTGTTTATCAGAAACTGAAGATGGCCGATGGAATATCCTTTGGCGTTCGCGTTCACGGTGCAGCCGAGTACCCGAAGAAACTCCGCGACGCCCGGCATCCAGTAGAATTTCTCTATTTCCAGGGGCTGTGGGATCTCATCCACTTGCCCGGTGTTGCCATCGTCGGCACCCGAAACCCCTCACCTGAGGGGTGTGAGCGAGCCCGCAAACTTGTCAGGGCTCTTGTTGATGACGAATTCACGATTGTGTCAGGCCTCGCCAGGGGAATCGATACTGTCGCACACAACACTGCAATTGGGCATGGCGGAAGAACGATTGCAGTCATTGGCACGCCGCTTACGCATTTCTACCCAAAGGAGAACCGAGGGCTTCAGGGCAAGATTGCAAGTCGGTACCTGCTTGTCAGTCAGGTCCCAGTGCTCCGATACGAAAGCCAGGACTACCGCTACAACCGTCATTTTTTCCCTGAACGCAACAAGACAATGTCGGCGCTGACCGAGGCAACAGTCATCGTGGAAGCAGGAGAAATCTCAGGCACACTGGTGCAAGCCCGCGCTGCGCTTGAACAGAACCGGAAGCTGTTCATTCTGGACAACTGCTTTCGCAATGAGCGCCTGACATGGCCCAGAAAGTTTGAAAAGATGGGGGCGATCAGAGTGAGAGATTATGAGGACGTTCGCAATGTCCTTGCCGAGTAACCTCACCGGAATTGATCGACTGGGCCTGCCGGATCACCGCCGCCTGAACTCCGAAGATGACTGTGCATTTCTCGGCGAGTGCACTGCGTACAAGGGCTACAACTATAGCGAAACAAACCGACTGATCTTCAACCTCAAGAAGGGGGTGGACAAGCGTGGCACGCCAGAGTGGAAGCACAAGAAAACGGCCATCCTTGAGGCGGCCGCCGTTCTTCGGAAGGCAATTCGCAGTGGTTGGTTCAACTCGGCAATCTTTGTCCCAATCCCGCCATCAAGGATGAAGACCGATCCGATGCATGATGATCGGATGTCCCGGATCCCGAAAGAAATGGATCCAGGCAATCCCGTTGATTGGCAAGAAATCATTTGCCAAACCAAGAAATCATTTGCCAAACGAAGAGCACGACCCCGGCTCACGACTCCAAGAGCAGACCAACTCCTGACGAGCTCCTTGATTTGTACAAGATCGATGAAACGCAGTGTAATCCGTCTCCGAAGCGCATTGTAATCGTCGACGACGTTGTGACAGCCGACGCACATTACCGGGCTGCTCATCGGATTATTTCTGAACGCCTTGGCAGCATTCGCATTGTGGGCGTGTTCATCGCACGATTTGTTCCCGGGCCTCTTGAATCATGAGATCGCATCGAACTTCTTCGCCCACGCCGGGTTCACTGAACCTGCGGCAGCGCCTCTGACCTTCACAAGAATAGCTGGGGTAGCCTGGTTCGGGACAGGGGGGAGATCAGGCAGGGCGGACCCGACATGTCTTCTCGCCGGGCCACGGCATGGCGGTGCATGTAACAGGTATCATATCGGTCGACGGCCTGGCGGGGTGACGATCGCTTGTTTGGACGTACGGACCCGACACGGAAGGGCCGGGAGCGCGGCAAGGTCGCCATTTGCGCGTGGCGGGCGACCTGGCGGTGTTTCGACCGTGAGCGGTAACCATCTGCCCGGGAAATGCAGGCATCCCCACCCATAATTCTGTCATTTGGGTAATCGGGCGATTTACGCTGATCTTGTTGTCGGTTAAACTGGTCCCTACCATGTATTGTATGATCGAATAGCGACAACCCCGGTGCCGGAAGATAATTCTGAACTCCATCGAGAGGGTGGTGATGGCGGCCGTCACCAGCCTGCGGACGACTCGACCGTTTCCATCGTCGATGAGCTGAAATCGGCCTATCTCGACTATGCGATGAGCGTCATCGTCTCGCGGGCGATTCCGGATTTGCGGGACGGGCTCAAGCCCGTGCATCGCCGCATTCTCTTTGCAATGCACGACTCCGGAAACACCCATGACAAACCGTATCGGAAATCCGCCCGACCGGTCGGCGAGGTGATGGGAAAATACCATCCGCATGGCGACGCGGCGATCTACGATTCGCTGGTGCGCATGGCACAGCATTTTTCGATGTCATTGCCGTTGCTGGATGGCCAGGGGAATTTCGGCTCGATGGATGGCGATAACCCTGCCGCCATGCGCTACACGGAGGTTCGAATGGATCGGGCAGCGAGCATGCTGCTCGAGGATATCGACCGCGATACGGTCGACTTTCAGGACAATTACGACGGCAAGGACCGGGAGCCGACCGTCCTGCCGGCCAGGTTTCCCAATCTTCTGGTCAATGGCGGGAGCGGTATCGCGGTAGGAATGGCGACCAATATTCCCCCGCACAATCTGGGGGAGGTGATCGACGGCACCCTGGCGATGATCGAGGAACCCGACATTTCCGCCGAGCGCCTGATGGAACTGATTCCCGGGCCCGATTTTCCGACCGGCGGGGTGATCCACGGCCGGACGGGAGCGCGCAAGGCCTATGTATCAGGGCGCGGCGGTATCGTGGTCAGGGCCAAAACCAGGTTCGAGGAAATTCGCAAGGATCGCCACGCGATCATCGTCGACGAGATACCCTACCAGGTCAACAAGGCGCTGATGATCGAGAGAATTGCCCAGACTGCCAAGGACGGAAAGATCCAGGGCATATCCGGCATCCGCGACGAGTCCGACCGCGTCGGGGTCCGGGTGGTCATTGAACTCAAGCGTGACGCGACCGCCGAGATCGTGCTGAACCAGCTTTGGCGTTTTTCCCCGATGGAATCATCCTTCAGCTGCAACCTCCTGGCGCTGAATGGTGGACGTCCGGAACTGTTGACGCTCTGGAAGATCCTGCGCTCATTCCTCGATTTCAGGGAAGAGGTCGTCACCCGGCGTACGGCCGAGGAATTGCGGCGGGCCAGGGCGCGCAGCCACATCCTGTGCGGACTGGCGGTCGCGGTATCCAATCTTGACGAAGTCGTGTCAATCATCCGTAACTCACCTGAACCTGCGGTTGCCAGATCGCGGCTGCGCGACCGGGACTGGCCAGCAGCGGATATTGCCGAGTATGTCCGGCTGGTTGCCGAGGCCGGTCACGCGGTGAGCGATGAAGGAACTTACCGCCTGTCAGAAATACAGGCCCGCGCCATCCTGGACCTTCGCCTGCAGCGCCTGACTGCCCTGGGTGTCCGGGAGATCACCGACGAGTTGCAGGCACTGGCAACCAGGATCAGGGATTTTCTCGACATCCTGGCATCGGGGCACCGAATTCGGCAGATCATCGCCGGCGAACTTGAGCAGGTCAAGGAACGGTTTGCCGTCCCGCGGCGCTCATCGATCGAAGAGAGGGTCGAGGATTTCGAGGATGAGGACCTGATCGAACCGGAGGAGATGGTCATCACCATTACCAATGGCGGCTACATCAAGCGGACACCGCTATCCGAATACCGGGCACAGAAACGCGGGGGGAAGGGCCTGTCCGGAATGGCGACCAGGGACGAGGATTTCGTCACCACCCAGCATGTGGCAAACACGCACACTGCTCTGCTGTTCTTTTCAACCGACGGCATGGTCTACAAGCTCAAGACATGGCGGCTACCCAAATTCGGGCGCAATGCGCGCGGCAAGGCGATCGTCAACATACTCCCGATCGAGATGGGTGTCTCGATTGCGGCCATTACCCCGATTGACGTGGATGAATCCGACTGGGACGACTACCAGATCGCCTTTGCAACATCGGGCGGCAGGATTCGACGCAACCAACTATCCGACTTTGCCAATGTCAGAGCCAATGGCAAGATCGCCATGCGGCTCCCGCCGGACGAGACGCTGGTCAGTGTCAGCATCTGTGGCCAGGATGATGATATCCTGCTGGCAAACGCGTCCGGCAACGTCATCAGGTTCTCCGTCGACCGGGTCAGGATCAGGAAGTCGAGAAACTCGACCGGCATCAAGGGTATGAAGGTGAAATCCGGCGACCGGGTCGTATCAATGGTCATGGCCAGAAAATTCGAGACTAATCCGGAAATGCGCGATGCCTTCTTCAGGACCGGTCGCGAGTTGCACCAGGAACAGGATACCGACGAGGAGGCACGTAACAACGCCGGCCTTCCGGTCCTGTCCGATGACACCATTCGGGCCATGCGGGAGTCCGAGCGGTTGCTCCTGTCAATCTCCAGTGATGGTACCGGCAAGATCATGTCCTCGCATCACTTCACCGCCAAGGGCCGCGGGGGCAAGGGCATCATTGCCAAGGCCGGCGGCGGTGTCGTCGGGTTTGACGTGGTCGAACTGGATGACCAGATCATGCTAACCACCAATTCCGGTCAGACGATCCGCTGCAGCGCCTCGGATATCCGCGTTCAGTCCAGGGCGTCCCGCGGGGTCAGGGTCATCAATCTTGCCGAAGGCGAAGAGGTGGTCTCCGTTGCCAGGATTGTCGATACCGGCGACGATGACACGGCCGGGCAGGCCGACGGTCAACCTGCCGAGCCAGACCCGGCACCGGCGACACCAGGGAGGTAGTCCGACTCCGTCCAGGGCCCGGGAATTCCGGCCGGTAGGCGGTTCCACCGGTTTTCTGCCTTCCGTCATCGACAGGAGGACGGGAATGGTTTTGCGCCGGGACGGCAGGAGGGAGTTGACAGTCTTGCCGCAACAGTTCGCCGTCAGGGCTTGCATGCGGGCCCTGGTCGTTCCGACGCGGAGAATGTGGTGCCAGAGATGGGAGTTTACAAATTCCTTGAACAAGTCCATTCTCGGGTAGTGTTGCGAAGTCATTGCAAAATTTGAGACTATGGAAATTCCGGGCTCGTACAAGGACGGTTACCCGAAGGCCAGGGCAGTCGATGCCGCAAGGGCGGACAACTACGTTGCCCATACAATGATCGGGGACCCCGTCGCGGATGCAGCCGCGGAAGACCTCGAGGATCTCGGCCAGGAGAGATCGGCCCGCCTGATTCATGCGGGTCTGCATGGGAGAAATCGATCCGAAATTCGGGACGCGCCGGAGACCGTCCGGAAATTCTTCGATACCTGTTTCGACCAACCGGACTGGGTCGACATGGACTCGTTCGTGCCAGGCTGCGAAATGTTTCATCGAAATTCCAGACTGGTACTTGCCGGGATGGTGGGTGGCGTTCTGGTGGAAGGGTTTTCGACCAATATTGCCAAGTCGTTCTTCCTCACCGGCAGGTTGCGCGACAGGGGGGTACGCCGGTTGAGGCAAAACAACCGCCACATGCTCGAGATTTTCTTCCCCGAAGGCATGACTATTCACAATGATGGCTGGGCACACTCCATTCGTGTGAGGCTGGTTCATGCCAAGGTTCGCTCCATGCTCACCAAAGCCGGCGAGTGGGATGTCGGGGAATTCGGAACTCCAATTAGCTCGGCAAATCTGGGGTTTGCGATTTCGGCCTTTTCGGCCCGGCTGCTGCACCATCTCAAGAATTTGGGCGGCAGGTTCACACAGGAAGAGAGGGAGAGCTTCATGGCTGTCTGGAGGTACTCCGGATACCTGATGGGCATTCCCGAGACCATACTGTTCATGGATGAAGAGGATGCACTGGCCATCTTCGATATCGGGCACATCTGCGAGCCTCCGCCATCGATGGAATCGATTGCACTGGCCTCGTCACTGATCAATTCGGCACCCCTGCTGATAGGCCTGAGCGATGCGCGATCAAGGAGAGTGTTGTCGCAGAAGATCATGGACATTTCGCGCGAGATGATCGGCAACGAGCTCGCCGACCAACTCATGTATGACAAGCAGGCACTGCCAAGAGCCCTGTGGCGATTTCGTCTGCTGAACAGGATCGGCAATCTGAAGGAGAGGTTGATGCCCGGGACTTCCCCGAGACAGGTTAACCTGACGACCATTCTGAATCTTTCGTTCTATGACCAGAAAGGAATTGATTATCGATTGCCGACTAGCGTCTATTCGGAAAATTCGGGTTACTGGTAGGTAATTGTCAGGACTTTTCTTCCCCCGCGACTGGTCATGCAGTTGCCCGGCGAATAGCGGTTCATTCGCTACATTCCCACGGGATTAATGGACATGGGTGCAATCTCGGGGTTCGGGCAATTCGTTACAAGGGCAGAGTGTCATGCCAGCAGCGCCCGGGAATGGTTCGGGAACGACACTGGGAGTGCACCGCCTCGTCGATGCGGCCGGAAACTGAAAGAAGAGCAAGCGCCTGCTCCGCGGCGGCCAACGCCCGGACAATCCCAGGTTCATGGAAAATCCTGCTATCGGCCCATCAGGATGGTCTGGAACCCCCGCCTCAGGGCCGAGCGGGCCCGCAAGCGGGAGGAACTCCTTGTGGCCACCGAGGAGACACTGGCCGGCATTGCCGCCGCCCATGGACGGGGCAAGCCAGGTGCGGCCAGACAGGCCGGTCATGGAGACGCTGTACCGCTATACGCGGCCATACGCCGCATATGCCATTTGGCCGACATAATCGTCATCCCGGCTCGGACATGTTCCCTGCCCCGGAAGGCCGGTCAAGCATGGCAGCAAGCGTCCCTCAGGTGCGAATACTCATCATCTCTCGCCGATCGCTGTCGGAATCACCAGTCCGGAGACCCGATGGCTCCGACCGGCACGTCAAATGGGCGCGAAAGCAGCTTCCAACAATATTCCGTCCCGTGACGAGCTCGTTGCGCCCAACTCACCGGCGGGATATATCACGTCATGTGAAGAGTTAGGTGATCACCGGCATGCGATCAGGGCACAACTCCGGCAGTTCCCGCAAGGTCGTGGTTGTGGGCGGCGGAGCGGCAGGTCTTGCTGCAACCCATACTCTCCGTAAACACGGGACCGATGTCACCCTGTTTGAGGCTTCAGACCAGGCCGGTGGCCGGATGTATGGCGAAATTGTCGAAGGTTTCCATGTAGATTCTGGTGCCTGCATATTTCATGAAACCCAGCGACACGTGAATCGCTTCTGCGATGAACTGGGGGTTTCGTTCGATCGGTCTCCAAGAAGTCACGTGGGAACAATCCACGGTCGGAAAAGAACCTACAATCTCAGCATCGAGTCCATGGTGACTCTGGACAACTTGAGAACCTTGTTCTCATTTGACCTGTTTTCCTTCAGGGAGATTTTGCAGATTGGCAAGTTCGCCCGGTTCCTCAAGGGCCGCCGAGACGACCTTGACACCAAGGATCTTGCGCGCCTCCTGGATCTGGATACGGGAGAAAACTTTGTCGACTTCGCAGCTCGCGTTGCCGGTGACGATTTCGCGAATGGCGGGATGGCCGAGTTTTTTTTCAACGTAGCTGCACTTGCGCCTCCGAAACGCATGGGCGCCTTGCAAGGCCTGGTTCTGCTTTGGAATTTCGTCTTCGGCTATCCGGACAAGACAGCGCGCAATCCCGAGCGTGGAGTTGCAGAATTCGCGATCGCCCTGGCCGATGCGTGCAAGAACGATACGATGTTGTCATCGCCAGTCGAGCGCATCGTGATCGAGGACAGCAAGGTGAAGGGCATCACCCTCGGCGGCGGCGGTTTTGTTGCCGCTGATGCCGTGATTTGCGCGACCACGGCGTCTGCAGCACTGCGCATGATGCCGAACCTCCCGAACAACATTTCGGCTCCCCTCAGGAAGGTCACGTATTCCAGCTGCTGCCATGCAGCGTTCGGAGTGGAAGGCAATCCCCTGCCGAAGCCGACCTACACATTCTCCTTCCTGCCGCGGTCCCGGTCTTTCATCGCCGCCTATTTCGACTGCACGGTGGCATCGCCGCTGGCGGCTCCGCCCGGCAAGGGGCTGATCCACGTCTATCCGCGCGAGGAATATACCGAAGAGTTCATCGAAATGAGCGACGAGGATATCACGCGCAAATTCATCGATGAGATTCGAAAATATGCCCCCGACATGCCGGAGGAGCCGCTATTTTCCCGTGTGCATCGCTGGAGAGAAGCAGTGTTTCTGGCCGAGGACGGCGTGATGACCGAAATGCAGGAATTGCGGCGGCAGGGCTTTCCTGGAGTGTCCGGATTGGTGCTGGCCGGCGAGTACATGAGCATGATGGGCGTGGACAACGCGCTGGGAAGCGGCGTCGAGGCCGCGCGGTGGTTAATTGAACGGCATATGGCGCAATCTCCAGATCACGAGGATGCAACAACGTGAACATACCGTCAGCGGGATCCAGTGCCCACCTTCCGCCCGGGCCAGGGCGAATTCCCATCATCGGCGCGATGCACAAACTGGACAGGCACCAGCCGATCCATATTGCAATTAGCCGTCTGGCCGCCCAATACGGCGGCCTTTGTCTTATGCATCTTGGAGGCGTTCCCACGGTGGTGATTACCCATCCCGAAATCATGAGGGAGGCATTCGACAAGGCTGAATTCAGCGATCGCTTTCCTTATGAAGTGTTTGTCCGGCTGTCCAAGGCCGAAGGGCTCATTTATTCCTCGTACAATGAAAACTGGCGGGCCCTGTCCGGATTGGCTGCCCAGCGACTTTGGAATCCCGCAGCCGTCTCGGAGGCCTGCAGAGTTCATTTTGAGCCGGCGATCGACGAAGCGATTGAACGGATCGGCGTGATGGCGGATACCGGGCAGACGGTCAGCATTCACAAGGTCTTGATCGAGGCAGGCTTCAATCTGACCTTTCGCACCATTTTCGGATGGCCGGAAGACATCACGCCGGAACTGCTTGACCGGCGCGAAACGTTGCGTGACCATGTCGCAAAGTTCAATGTGCTTGCAGCTTCGCCCACGCCGTCCGACTTCTTCCCCTGGGCCAGAGCACTCATGCGCCCCAAGCTGAACAAGATTGCCCGGCACAGGGATCTCAGGGACAAGCTCTATGCCGAACTGGTCGAAAGCGTCCACCAACGCCGCTCGGCCGGTCTTCCGGCGGCGACGGGCATTGTGGATGTCATGCTGGAAAAGGAACAGGCCGGTGAACTCAGCCGCGACAAGATACATGCCATTTGCATGGATTTGATGGCGGCGATTCCTTCTGGCGTTGCCGCAACAGCCACCTGGTTTCTTCTTATCGTCGCAAACCGGCCAAATGTGCAATCGAGAATCCATGAAGAACTGGACCAGATAATCGGCCGAGACGGCCCGCCGCCGAGTGAGGACGACCGCGGGCGGCTACCCTACACTTTCGCATGCCTGGCGGAATCAATGCGTTACCGCACGATCGCCCCGATTGCTCTTCCGCACCGGACCATCAAGGAAACCGAGGTGGCAGGATTCCGGATTCCTGCAAACACGCAGGTCCTCGGCAGCCTCCACGCCGTCCATCACCATCCGGAGTTCTGGGAGGCGCCGGACGAGTTTATCCCGGATCGGTTTCTGCCCGGGGAAGATGGAAGTCCTTCCCCAGCCCTGTCCAGCGACGCCTATATGCCCTTCGGAATTGGCATCCGTCGATGTACCGGTGACGGGTTCGCCGTGTCCGCCGCATGGCTCCATGCAACGAGGATCCTGCACCGCTTGCACTTCGAGCCAGCGGATGGAATTCCGGTGTGCGAGGACGAGTTGTTCGCGATGTCCGTCGAACCAAAACCCTTCGTCCTGAATGTGGCTCGACGACAATGACAATTGTGAGAATCCCGCCAACCTTGCCGCAGCGTCATTGCGCTACGGAAAAGCCGTCCCGCACAACGACCACAGAATTCCGACCACGAGGCTTTCCTCGGGTCGCGACCCCGCGTCATTCCGCATTCCAGGCTGCCCGACTTGCGGGACGCATCCGGTTGACAGGCAGGGTGGGCCGACATGAACACGAAGAAGCGTAGCCAACTCGACGCCCTGATCGAGGTCGTTCTCCGGCAAAAATGGCTGGTCGTCGTGTTGTGCGTCGCGGTCCTCGTTGCATTGGCGATGCGGGCTGGCAACGTGACGACCTCGAATGACTACCGGATCCTTTTCGACGAAGGCAATCCGGAACTGGCTGCGTTCGAGGAACTCGAGGCCCTTTACGCCTCGACCAATGTGGTGATCGTCGCGTTGGCCCCTGAATCCGGAAACGTATTTACGCGGGAGACGCTCGATGCCGTCGAATCGTTGACGGACGCGGCTTGGCAACTGCCCCATTCCAGTCGGGTAGACTCGCTGACCAACCATTTCCACAGTGCTGCGTCGGGAGACGACCTCACGGTCGAACCGCTGGTCGAGGATGCCCGGCAATTGGACGCCGCCGCGCTCGAGCAAATCGCTGACATTGCGTTGAACACGGCAGAGATCGAGGGACGACTGGTTTCCCGCGACGGACGCATTGCCGGGTTGACAATCAGCTTCGTATTGCCGGCGGACCAGGAAATGGCGGTCATGGAGATCAACGATAGCCTCGACAGGCTTCTGGATGAAGCGCGAGTGCGGACTCCGACGATCGCATATTACGCGACCGGCGAAATCATCATGAACCGCGCATTCTCGCAGGCGACCGAAGAAGGCTTCCTGGCATTGGTGCCAATCGCCTTCCTGTTGATGATGGCTGTTGCCTGCGTCGTCATGCGTTCGGTTGTCGCTTCGCTGTCGATCGTCGTCATGATCGTGTTCACCGTTGGCTCGACCCTGGGCGTCGCCGGCTGGACGAGCGCGGTGTTCACACCCATCAGTGCCTACGTCCCGATTATCGTGATGGCGATCACGATCGCCTACTCGGTTCATTTCACCGTTGGCACACTATCGGCTATGCACCGCGGCATGGACAAGCATGAGGCGATATCGAGTTCGCTCAACAGCAACGCGTATCCCGTCTTCCTGACCTCGATCACCACGATCGTCGGATTCCTCAGCTTGAATTTTGCCGAGTTGCCGCCTTTTCACACGCTCGGAAATCTCGTTGCAGTCGGAGTGCTGTTCAATCTGTTTTTCTCGGTGACCCTGCTGCCTGCAGTTCTGGCCCTGTTGCCATTACGGGCCAGGAGCGCT
The DNA here is from genome assembly GCA_964291445.2 of Paracoccaceae bacterium. Lineage (GTDB taxonomy): Bacteria > Pseudomonadota > Alphaproteobacteria > Rhodobacterales > Rhodobacteraceae > JAPOXR01. The sequence continues at coordinate 166,135 of OZ219863.1, forward strand.
GAAGGGCGCGGACAGGACTTCTATGGCCGAATGGCCGATTCGATTATTCGCAACCGAAGGCTGCTGCTCTACGGGGCTGCATTCGTGACCATCATCCTGGCCTCGGGAATCGTGCGGATCGAACTCAGTGACAATTTCACGAAATACTTCGACGAACGTCACGAGTTTCGTCGCGACACCGACTTCATTGTTGGGAACCTTACGGGACTCCAAACCCAGGAGTATTCCCTTGATTCGGGCGAGGAATACGGGATTACGAATCCCGAATATCTGCGCAAGATCGACAGGTTCGCCGAATGGTACCGCGACCAGCCAGGCGTCAGGCATGTCTGGACATTTTCCGACATCATGAAACGGCTGAACAAGAACATGAACGGAGACGATCCGGACTACTACCGCCTGCCGGACAGCCCCGAACTGGCTGCCCAGTATCTCCTGCTCTACGAATTGTCCCTTCCGTTCGGCCGCGACCTGCACAACAGCATAAACCTGTCAAAATCTGCAACTCGGATGGTTGTCGCCCTGGGCGATCCCACGACTGCCGAGCAACGGGCTCTTGCCGAGCGCGGCCATGAATGGCTGCAGTCCAATGCGCCCGGGCTCGTGGTCCCGGCGACCGGCCTGTCGGTCGTGTTTTCCCACCTGACCGACCGGAACATTCATGCCATGCTGATCGGCACGGCAACTGCGATGGCGATCGTTTCAGTCATCCTGATGCTGGTATTTGGCAGCCTTCGGATCGGTCTCATTTGCCTGGTGCCGAATTTCGTGCCAGCCGCCGCTGCTCTCGGCATTTGGGGACATCTGGTCGGGACCGTCGGCATGGCCTCGGCGGTATTCACGACCATCGCTTTTGGCATCATCGTCGATGACACGATCCACTTCATGACCAAGTATCTGAAGGCCCGCAAGGATGACGGCCTCTCGCCATCCGATGCGGTACGTTACGCCTTCCATACAGCTGGCCGCGCCTTGTGGACGACCACGCTGGTTCTGGTGCTCGGATTCCTGGTTTTCGTCTTTTCCGGGTTCCAGGCGAGCTGGGCGCTTGGAGCATTGGTTTCCATCACCATCGCCTTCGCCCTTGTCACCGACTTTCTGCTGTTGCCACCATTGCTGATCGCGCTCGACAGCAGCAAAAAATAAGCGACTCAGGCATCCTGGTCTTCCTGTTTGTAAAAGACCTGGCCAGCCGGCTCCGGACTTTCTTGGACGAAGCACCTGCGCACATGGGAGGGATTTGCGCCGACGACATGACGGCCGAATTTCCGCGGCTGACGCCGTGCATTCAATCCGAACGACGAGTTCGATTTTCGTGCCTTGCCGCCCGCCGTGATGCGATGTCGGCACTGGCGGCAGGCGCCACCGGCGAGCGAAACCGGACCCTGCTCACCATCGCCGGAGGGCAGTGATTTCATCCATTGTCAGCGGCCAACAGATAGGGCGGTTTGCTGCCAGGATCCCGCTCTTTGCGAAAACCGTCGACAGCAATCCCGCTGAACGGCCGGCACGAACTTTCTAAGGTTCGTCCCGCCTCACCGGGCCAGATCTGTTTCGCTGATTGACGGCATTCCCCGGTGGAGCCGCGAGAACAGAAAATCGAGACCGGCATTCGACCGTGTCAGCAATTTGGTTGTGATGATGACAATCCTGACTTGCCGGCGCGAGATCTTGACGTCCTCGCCGCTTCGGAATTCCGGCATGGAATGGATCCGTCGCAGGGTTAGGACAGCCATTCCGAGCGGCCACAGGCAATGGCGCCTGATCCCCACCTCCCTGGCTGGTAGGAGCTGGATATATCGCAATGCGTTGCCCTGGTGATGGCGGGTAATCGCAATCAGCCTGTTCAACCCGGCAACGAATCCGGGATCGGCCGATCCCGGCGTCAAATCGCCCAGATCAAACCCCTCCGACCGAAAGACATTCCTTGGAAGCCAACACGCACCCCGATCAAGATCATCCCACAGATCCTTCAGAATATTGGTCATTTGCAAAGCCTGCCCGTGTGACGCCGCAAGGCTCATCAACTCCTCCCGCCGGACGGCGATTTCCTCCGAATGGTCGCAGAACAGTTCCGTCAACATCTCGCCGACAATGCCGGCGACATGGTAGCAATACCGGTTCATCTCGGCCATGTCGGCCAGGCCGCGGCGATTGGCTCGCTCCTGGAAACGCGCCATCCCGGCCGACATGACTTCGATGCAATTCGCCATTGCCGCATGGACAACCGGGCTGAACCGGGCGGTAATCTCGATGACGCGGGGAACGTCCGATACCAGGTCGCGTTCAATTTCGGGGGTGCCGGTGGAGAGTGCGGTGCAAAGCTCCGACGCAAATTCGGGCGCGCCGTCAAGATTCCTGACCAAGCTTGCCCAGCGTTGCAGGAAGTGATGCTTCCCGGACAGGTCCAGTCTTGGCTCATCCTCGATGGTGTCGGCGATCCGGCACAGCAGGTAGGCAGTCGCAACCGATCGGCTGAGTGGCGATGGCAGTTGCGGAATGGTAAACGCAAAAGATCGGGAGACACCCTGCAGGTAGTGATCCAGGAATTCGCTGTCACTGGTGACCGCCATATCAGCCATACCGATGTCCAACTCCTGTTCGAGTCGTGTCAAATCCGCCGACAGAATCGGTCCTCTTCAAACCCGGCCGCCTGGCTGTCGAAATTTCCGGCAGGCATGGCTGCGTCATCACCGGCCCCCTCCTCGCTGTCCCCCGATTCCTGTCCATTACTTCCCGTCCCCTGGCGAAGGCCCGGTCTGGCCTGGCGGCCGGATACTGATGTCTGACCGTCCCCGCATCCGGGACAGACTTTCAGATTTGAAACTGTCAGGCAAGCGAGCCTCAATGGAAGACGCAGGGTGCTGTTCAGATCTGCCGGTGGGCACCGGCGCATTCCATCATGTTCTGCCAGGATACCGGCTTCGACATCGGGGCCCGAAGCCGTGATGGCGGGCATACTGCCTGCATGTCGACCGGAGCCGATTTGCTTCCCGGTGGACAAGCCGAGATTTGCCACCTACCCTTTGGGTATTGAAGGGTGCCGGAGATGAACTCGAATTTTCTTGATCGGGTATATGCGACCCGCACGGTGGAAGACTCGATCAGGCTCTATGATGACTGGGCGAATAGCTATGACCAGGAGTTGCTGCGCCATGGATATGCCACCCCTGGCCGATGCGCGGCGGCGCTGGCTTCCGTGGTCGAGGACAGGGACTCGCCCGTTCTTGACTACGGGTGCGGCACCGGATGGTCCGGCCGTGAACTGGTCAAGGCGGGGTTCAAGACGGTCGATGGGTGTGACCTGTCGGAGGGCATGATGGATGTGGCTCGAAGCCACAATGTCTACCGCAAGCTGACGACAATCAGGCTGGGCCAGCCACTTCCATTCGCCACGGGCAGCTACGGTCACATTGCCGCGGTCGGCGTCATCAGTGTCGGCGCCGCCCCGGTATCCCTGATGGACGATTTGGTCGAGTTGCTCGAACCGGGCGGAACCCTCACCTTCTCCTATAACGACCACACCCTAGATTCGCCGGAATATGTCGGCCGGGTTCGGGAACATGTCGACACGTCGTCGGTGGATCTCCTGTTCAAGGAGCATGGCGCACATCTGCCGGGAATCGACCTGATGTCCACGGTCTATGTGATTCAGAAACGGTAGATGCACCGCGGTCGATTTGCGCCGTCTCCCACCGGACTCCTGCATCTCGGGCATGCATATTCGGCGCTGACTGTCTGGGACATGGTTCAAGAGAATTCGGGCAGCCTGGTGTTGCGAATCGAGGATATCGACACCGCACGGTCACGGCCGGAATTCGAACAGGCCATTCTTGAAGATCTGAAATGGCTGGGTCTCGACTGGGAACAGCCGGTCATGCGACAGTCGGACAGGATAACCGCCTATCAAGGCTCCATCAGGCAACTTGCCGGCTTGGGAGTCTGTTATCCCTGCCGGTGCACGAGGGCAGACATACGCAACGCCCTGGCGGCACCCCAGGAGGAGGATGGTTCAGCGGGTTCAATCGCCACCTACCCCGGAACCTGCAGGAATCGATCCATGGCCGACCGGGACGGCAATGATGCAATCCGATTGAACATGTCGAAGGCAATCGACCTGCTCGGTGGAAAGGATGTCATCGGCAGGCTGTATTGCGACGAGACCGGTCCAGGGCATGCGGGACGGAAATTTCTTGACGCCGTCAGCCTACTGCGCAGCCATGGCGACATCGTCATCGCAAGGCGGGACATCGGAACCTCCTATCATCTTGCCGTCGTCGTCGACGATGCAGAACAGGGGATCACGCATGTTGCACGCGGCGAGGACCTCGTCGGTGTGACCGCAGTACATCGCCTTCTCCAGGAACTCCTCGGACTGCCGGTTCCGGTCTGGAACCACCACCCCCTGCTCCGTGACCGGTTCGGGAAACGCCTGGCCAAACGACATGATTCGGAGTCCCTGCGGTCCTACCGGGAGGCGGGCCACTCGGCGGCGGATATCCGCGGCATTGCTGGCCTCGCATGATTTTCGGAAGACAGCCGGTGGTGTCAGGTCAAACCCAGCGGTCGAAAGAAACAGGAGCGCTCACCCAAATGGCAGGCCGATCCGGTCTGATCGACAATTGCCAGCAGACAATCGCGGTCGCAATCCAGCCTGAGATCGACGAGCCCCTGGGTGTTGCCACTGGTTTGCCCCTTTTCCCAGTAGCATTGGCGGGACCGTGACCAGTAGGTCATCCTCCCGGTGACCAGGCTGCGGCGAACTGCCTCGGCATTCATCCAGGCCAACATCAGGACGTCACCGGATTCGACATCCTGGGCCACCACCGGAACCAGTCCGCTATCGTCGAACTTGATGTCGGAAATCAGCTGCGGGTCGGATTTGCTTTCCAATGTCGACATCCTCGATTATCTGGTCGTTGAGGCTTGGAAAGCATTTGAATGGGCGAAGACGTCAATCTGATCAAGCTGTATTCGCAACAAATCCTGTCGCTTGCAGCCAATATCCGATGACGGCGCCGATCGCGTCTCCGGATGGCAGCGCCCGGGCCCGTTCACCACTTTGCGGATCGACGGTGTCCGTGGATTTGAAAATTTCCGGCGACAGGATTTCGGAATTCAACCAGGACGTAAAGGCATGTGCGCTCGGTCAGGCATCGGCGTCGGTGGTAGGATCCAACATCATCGGCAGGACCAGGGACGAGGTCGAGCTTGCCTTCAGCCAACTTGGCGCCATGCTTGCCGAAGACGGTCCGCCACCCGAGCCTCCATTTGACGGGCTTCATGTTCTCGAGCCTGCGAGGCAATACAGGAACCGACATGCCTCGATTCTGTTGTCGCTGGAGGCAACCCTTTCGGCATTTGACGCCGCAACCCGGAAGCGCTAACCGCCGGCAACAGGCAGCCGCAACCGAATTCGAACACTGGCTCCCAATTCAAACCTGGCCCAGCCCTCGGCCGGTCATCAGGCCGCTGCCGGCCCCCGGTTCTTGCCGGGAGGCGAGTAATCCCTTGCAATGCCAGGCGCAGATCGCCGGCAGGCGTCGGAATGGTGGGGCATTCCGAATCCTGGCCGACGCAATGATCTGAAGCCCACGCCCGGATTGACAAATCATGCGTCACCGCTATAAGTGCATGCATCAGGTTCATGACTGCCTTCCAAGTTTACAGGCAATTGGAGAGGCCAAATGAATTCGGATTTCATTCGTTGTTGCTGTCCCGGGCTCAGGCCCGGGCTGGCGGTTTTTGCCCTGTCATCGGTGCTGGTGACCGCCACCGCCGAAGCTGGCGAATTCTACCTTCGCAGCGGTGCCGGTTTCGACGACATCCCGGGCGATTCAGTCTTCCTGGACAAGGATTGTGACAGCCGGGGCGCGCTCCCACTCTACGGATGCGGCCGTGATGCCGACGGCAACCCGCGGCGTTCGATCGGACAGTTCGACTCCATGGCGGTGATGGAATTCGGAGCCGGCTATGACCCGGAGGGTGCAGCGCGTTTCGAACTCCTTGTCGAATATCGTCCGGGCTTCCGTTATGACGGTAAGCCAAACTTCGACTGGGCAACGCAACAGGACACCGTCGCGGATGCACGATCAATATCGGCGATGGCGGCCGCCTTCTTCGACATGAATGCAACCACGCTCCCGGTCGTGGGCCAGGTCGGGCCATTCGTCGGGGCCGGGATCGGCGTTGCCCGCAACACGGTGAAGAACAAGACGCAGAATTTCCCCCGGACATACACGACCGTTCCCGATGGCAGTCATACCGATACGGCCTGGATGGTCACTGCCGGATTCTCGATTGAACTCGATGACCGGACCAACTTCGATATCGGCTGGCGCTATACCGATCTCGGCGAATTCCGCACGGGGACTGGCGGTGGCCAGGTCGTCTGGAGGGATGGCAGCATGCCGCCGGACCCGCTTGACCTGGCGCCCACATGGACGCGTCTCCGAGCCCACGGATTGCGGCTCTCGATACGAAGGTCATTCTGAGAGAGCGGCTCCGGCGGCATGCTGGCGGAATGCGTAAACGGCGCGACCATGCAGGATATTGTCGTGCGCCTGCAGAGTTGAGCCTGGCACCTGATCGAGGATGCAGGCTGGCTTGTCATGGCCTGTGCTGGCTGAATGCCGGTTGACGTCTCGGCGTTATCCCGGGGCCGGAAGAAACATCAGCGCCAGGAATATGATGACCAGGGCGAGGCAACCGACGATGTCGCCTTCCTCTTCCAACCGTATTTTCGGAATAAACCGCATAATCTTGTGAACCATTCGAGATTTCGTTCGATTTTATTTGTTTTATTGTTCCTGTCATGTTCAACATAATCCTGGAACCTTCACAAGTAATTCGATCAAAATTGGAACATACTGCGTCAATTCTGCCACAGTCCGGAATGGAGCCCCGGACCGAAGGTCAGGTATCGAGAGCCGGCAGCAACCGGTCATGGCCGAACAGGAACAGCAAGGCCCTGGCGGCCTGCCCCCGCTCGGTTTCCAGCCGGGGGTCCGACTCGACCAACTCGCCGGCCTGCTCCCGGGCATCACCGAGTGCGGCTACCTCGTTCGCCGGATCGGCGAGCCTGAACATGACTTCTCCGGACTGCCTGTCGCCGACAAGCTCGCCGCTGCCCCTGAGCGCCAGGTCCATTTCGGCAATCCGAAATCCGTCATTTGTCTGGCGCAATGCGGTCAGTCGCTGTCCGGCCGGCTCACCGAGCGGCGAGTTGTAGATCAGCACGCAAGCCGATTCATGCTCGCCCCTTCCGACCCTGCCTCGCAGCTGGTGAAGCTGCGCCAGCCCGAAGCGTTCGGCGGATTCGATGACCATGATCGAGGCATTGGGCACGTCGACCCCGACCTCGACCACCGTGGTTGCCACCAGTATGCTGGTTTCTCCGGCCTGGAAGCTGTTCATTCTCTCGATGCGCTCCCGTGCCGGGATCCTGCCATGCACCAGGCCGACAGGCTTGCCGATTATGGTCCCCAGGCTGTCGGCGCGCTGTTCGGCTGCCGCATGCCGTTCGCCATCGGTCTCGGCAATGAGAGGGCAGATCCAGTAAGCCTGCCGCCCGTCATTGACCGCCCTTGCCAGCCGCTCGATGACCTGCCCCGTGCGCCTTGCGGGGATGATTGCGGTCCGGATTTCACTTCGCTGCGCCGGTCTCTCGTCAAGAACCGAGATATCGGCATCGCCATAGGCCGTCAGCGCCAGGGTTCGGGGAATGGGAGTCGCGGTCATCATCAACAGGTTCGCCGCCGGATTTTCGGCAAGCAACATCCGTCGGTGCCCAACGCCGAACTTGTGCTGCTCATCCACCACCACGAGACGGAGATCCCGGAACCCGACACCTTCCTGTAGCACGGCATGGGTGCCGAGGACTATCGAGGTCTCTCCCGACGCAATCTCGTCGAGCTGCTCGCTTCGCAGGCTTCCGCGGCTGCGGCCGGTGAGAACGCTGACGCCAAGTGGAACATCCCGGAGCAGGCTGCGGAATTTCCGGTAGTGCTGGTGAACCAGTATCTCCGTCGGGGCCAGTAATACGCCCTGCCCACCCCGCTCGACGGCGGCCAGCAGCGACAGGAGCGCCACGATAGTCTTTCCCGAACCGACATCGCCCTGCAACAGCCTGATCATGCGCTTCGGTGACTCGATGTCGGCGGTGATTTCCTGCAGCACCTTCTTCTGGCCGGCGGTCAGCTCGTGGCCGAACGCCGCCAGCACCGGCCCATGCAGGTTGTCGCCACAGTCAACCTGGCTCTCGGGAGAGTTTCGCAGCGACTTCCGCCCGATCAGCAACGCCAGCTGGTTTGCCATGAGTTCATCGAAGGACAGGCGGGAGCGCGCCGTTGTCATGGCCGTGTCGGACCGGTCGTGCCATCGGCAATGTGCCGCCAACACCGACTCCTTCCAGCCCGGCCAGAATCTCGCATCGAGTAATTCCGGGTCATGCCATTCCGGCAGATCGGGCACGTCTTCCAGCGCCTTGCCGACAATCTTCGACATCACCTTGCCGGACAGACCGTCAGTCAGGGGGTAAACTGGCTCCCGGTCCGGAACCAGATGCCGGGAGGAGTCCGGAAGAATGTAATCCGGATGAACCATCTGCAGATCATCGTGATACCTGTCGAGCCTGCCCGACACGTAGCGCTTGCTGCCGGAAGGATGCCGATACTCGAGCCGTTTCCACGTACTGCCGAAAAACGCGAGGCAGAAGCTGGTCCGGGCGTCATGAAGCTCGATCCTGTATGGCTGATTGCCTGGTCTTGCCGGCAGATGTCTACCGATTTCGACCAGAACGGTCACCATCGCCGGCGGCGTGACGTCGGCTACCGATTCGACGAAATGGCGATCGAGCACGGATTTTGGCAGGTGAAAGACCAGGTCGCGGACAAGCCGGATGTCCAGCCGGTCAAGCATTTGCGCCGTGGCTGGCCCAACCCCGTCGAGCGTTTCGATTTTCCTGTAGAGTCTGAACAGCGATGCAGGTCGGTCAAGCGTCATTCCGGATTGCCAGCCTCCAGCAACCCTGTCCACCCGGCCTCGTCGATGACACGAACGCCCAATTCCTGCGCCTTCCTCGATTTCGACCCGGATCCCGGACCGGCGACGACAAGATCGGTTCTTGCTGACACCGAACCGGAGACTCTTGCCCCCTGGGCCTCGGCGCGGGCCTTCGCTTCGGCCCGGGTCATTCCTTCCAGTGTCCCGGTGAACACGATCGACAATCCCGATATGCGACTGGCAACCGGTCGCCGGGCCTCGACCTCCCGAATGTCAAGTTCAGCGGCCAGGTCATTGATAATTCGGCGTGTTCTCTCATCCTCAACGGCCGAAACCAGCGAGTCAGCGATCGTGGACCCGACACCTTCAATGGCATTGAGTTCAGCCCAGGCATCACTGTCGCGATCCACGGCATTTTCGAGCATGCGCTCAAATGCCTCCCAGCTGCCGTAATGGGCAGCAAGCCGTTCGGCCACCACTTCGCCAACATGCCGGATTCCCAATCCGAAAACGAACCGGTCAAGGGGCACCTCCCTGCTGGCATCGATTTCGTCGAACAGCCTGGATGCCGACCGCTCCCCCCACCCATGACGGGCGGCAAGGCGGCTCTCGCCGGATCCAATCCTCGCTCTCAGCCGGAATATGTCGGCCGGCTCGCCAACCAGCCCCTCTTCGTGAAACTCCTCGATCCTGCGACCGCCCAGCCCTTCGATATTGAACGCCTTTCTCGAAACCAGGTGCTTCAGCTTTTCGACCCGCTGCGCCGAGCAGACAAAATCCCCGACACACCGCCTCACCGCGTCGCCTTCGTCACGCCTGGCTTCCGAGCCGCATGCCGGGCATGCAGAGGGAAAGCCATAGGAGGTCGAGCCCTCCGACCGCTTCGAGATGTCGACATCGGATATCTTGGGAATGACATCGCCGGCCCGGTAGACCTCCACCCAGTCGCCCTCCCGCAAATCGTTGCCTGCGCGTATCGGCGACCCGTCCGACCCGAAACCGGCAATGTAATCCTCGTTGTGCAGCGTGGCGTTCGAGACCACCACCCCGCCAACCGTCACCGGAGCCAGGCGCGCCACCGGCGACAATGCACCGGTTCGACCGATCTGGATCTCGATTGCCTGCAATGTCGTCCAGGCTTTCTCGGCGGAAAACTTGGCGGAAATCGCCCATCTCGGCGCCGTCGAACTGTTCCCGAGCCGGTTCTGCAGGGAAACGTCGTTGACCTTGAAGACGACGCCGTCAATGTCAAAGGGCAATTTCGAGCGCATCGCCTCCAGGCGGTCGAGACAGTCCAGCAACGCCCGTGGGCCGTCGCACAATTCCGCGTGCGGACCGATCGGCAGGCCCATGCGGGCAATGCGCGCCGATATCTCGTGCTGCGTATCGCCGATTTTTTCGGACACCGCCCCCAACCCATGCGCGAAAAAGCGCAGCTTTCTCGACCGGGTGATCTCCGGATCAAGCTGGCGCAGCGAACCGGCGGCGGCATTGCGCGGGTTCATGTAGGCCTTGGCCTGCCCGCCAGATTTGGCCTGCCCCTGGTTCAGTTCACGAAAATCGGCATGGCTCATGTAGATTTCACCGCGGATTTCGATGAGTGACGGCGCCTGATCGAGCCGGTCCGGAATTTCTGCCATGGTCTGGACGTTTCGGGTGACATCCTCGCCAGTCATGCCATCGCCCCGGGTCGTGGCCCTGGTCATCCGGCCATCCTGGTAGCACAGGGAAATCGACAACCCGTCGATCTTCGGTTCGGCAAGGTAGTCGAGGGCCTCATCGTCGGTCATCCCCAGGAAGCGCCGCACCCTGGCATCGAACTCGAACACGCCCTGTTCATCGAATGCGTTGTCCAGGGACAGCATCGGCTGGGAATGCCGGGCCTTCCGGAAGCGTTCGGCAGGCGCCGCCCCCACCTGGTCGGTCGGGCTCGCCGGGCGCTTCAGCGCCGGAAACCGTCCCTCGATTCCCCGCAACAGACGCTTCTTCCTGTCATACTCCGCGTCCTCGAGAATCGGTTCGTCATCGACAAAATATGCCCGGTTTGCCCGGTCGATCTCACCGTACAATTCCCCGAGCAGCCTCCCGGCCTCGTCGACCGTCATTGCCGTGATCTGCTCCGGGGTTTCTGTCATGGCTCCGACCGTAACTGGAGGAATTGCGTTGCCGGCCACGCATCTGCACCTGACATGGCAAGCTCTCGAAAGCATATGTTCTGTATCCCGCAGGATTCAAGCCATTTGACGAGCCAACCGGCCCCGGCGGGCTACGGACTTGTTGAAAACCCCGATCCTCCCCAACCCCGACAACAGGCACCTGCCGCGGTTGCGCCCATTGCTGTCGGTCCGGATGATGCATGACGCGAATCGGGAAGGGTGGAGACGACTTGTATGACCTGAATCACCCATGGGCTGGCGTTGCGTTCAGGTCGCCAGCCGGGCCTGCAACGGAAGGTCGAATCGTCGGCATGATCATGGTGCATGGGAAACAGGCGCGATCGGGCTCTTGGTGCAGGGCGAGGCTTGCCCGCCGGAGATGAATTCCTGGACGCCGCGAAGGCTCGTGCGCGGTTGTTGTCTCCGCGACCGGAGGCGGGCGGGATCGGCGATCTTCCACATGCCCGGTGGCATGAATTCGCACCGGTCATGGCTCTGGACGTGATTCACCCGGAGGTTGCCGAGAAGCGCGATACGATTTGTCGCGCGTCTGGTGTCGAGCCGCGAGCCTGCAGGACAGCAGTCGCCCTTGATGGCTCCAATTGGAACAATTTCCTGTCCGGCATCACACCATCCTGCAACCCTGCAACCGGCGGCAGAACGCCGCCTCCGGCCAGGGCCGCCATGCCCGTGGTGCAGGCGGGCCCGAGTACCGGCTTTCCTGCGTTCTTGACTGCGCGGGGCGATTGCTGCAAGTCATGGGCATGTCGGGCTGGCGCTCGCAGCAATGCAGGAATGCCCGCAAGGGTTGGGTGGTCACGCCGGGTGGTCACCCCTGGTACCGGAACAGATGATGACTGGCACAGCACGCGAGATGACCGGCTTGAACAGCCTGGCCATTCCGAAGGCTCCGGCCGATACGAGGGTCGTCGTGGCCATGTCGGGCGGCGTTGACAGTTCCGTGGTGGCGGCAAAGCTGGCCAGCGAAGGATATGATGTCATCGGGATTACCCTGCAACTCTACGATCACGGGGCAATGCTGGCCAGGAAGGGCGCCTGCTGTGCTGGCCGTGATATTCATGATGCGCGGCGGATTTCGGAGAAACTCGGCTTTCCCCACTACGTCCTTGATTATGAAAGCGTATTCAAGGACGCGGTGATCGATGAATTTGCCGACAGCTATCTTGCCGGGATGACGCCGGTTCCCTGCATCCGCTGCAACGAGAAGGTCAAGTTCAGCGAGTTGCTCGACGCGGCAAGGGATCTGGGGGCCGATTGCCTGGCAACCGGCCACTACATCCGGCGCGAGGAAGGACCCTGCGGGCCGGAATTGCACCGTGCCCGCGATCCGGATCGTGACCAATCCTATTTCCTGTTCTCGACCACGAGGGAGCAGCTGGATTTTCTCCGCTTTCCACTCGGGACTCTCGGCTCGAAGGCGGAAACCAGGGAACTCGCACGGCAATTCGGCCTGGCGACAGCCGACAAGCCCGACAGCCAGGACATCTGCTTCGTGCCCGGGAACAACTATGCCGATGTCATCAAGCGGCTGCGGCCGGAGGCATCGGAGCCGGGCGAGATCGTCGATCTTGATGGCACGGTGCTGGGCCGTCACCAGGGAATCGTCCACTACACGATCGGCCAGAGACGCGGTTTGGGAATTGGCGGGTTGGACGACCCGCTCTACGTGGTCAGGCTGGAGCCTTCGGAGCGGCAGGTCATCGTCGGACCGCGATCTGCGCTGCAATCGGGACATGTTCCGGTCGGGCAGGTCAACTGGCTTGGAGATTCCGGGTTCGTGGAACGGGATGAATGGCCGGCGCGTGTCAGGATCCGGTCGACCCGCCCGCCTGCCCCGGCCGTCATTCGCCCACGGGGAGATCGCAGTGCCGACATCAAGCTGATGGCACCTGAAACCGGTGTGTCACCCGGCCAGGCATGCGTGTTCTATTCGCCCGAGGGATCCCGTGTCCTTGGGGGTGGCTGGATCACCAGGGAGGCACAGGCCGCCGAGGCCTGATGCCGGGCCACAAACGGACATCGCATACAAATTTCAGGAATTCACAATGATCTTGGACCAGGTACTCGACCGGATCGATGCGCAGAGCGAACACGCCATTGACCGCCTTTCGGATTTCCTTCGCATCCAGTCGATCTCCACCGACCCGGAACACGCTGCCCAATGCCTGCAGGCGGCCGAGTGGCTGACCGGCGAGTTGCGGGCGATCGGATTCGATGCATCGGTCCGCCCGACCAGCGGCCACCCGATGGTGATTGCCCACGGGCCGTCATCGGGCCCGCGGTTTCTCTTCTATGGTCATTACGACGTTCAGCCCGTTGACCCGATCGATCTCTGGGACCACGACCCCTTCGAGCCGGTCATCGAGAACCGGCCGCATGGCCGCGTCATCAGGGGCCGCGGCGCCTCCGACGACAAGGGCCAGCTGATGACCTTCGTGGAGGCCTGCCGGGCGTGGAAGGATGTGACCGGCAAGCTGCCCGAGAACCTGGTGATGCTGTTCGAAGGGGAAGAGGAATCCGGTTCGCCGTCGCTGGTTCCCTTCCTGGCCGAAAATTCCGGGGAATTGTCGGCTGAACTGGCAATGATCTGCGATACTGGCCTGTTTGACGCATCGACGCCGGCCATCGTCACCAGGCTTCGGGGCCTGCTCGGCGAAGAGATCTTCATAACCGGCCCGGACAAGGATCTTCACTCCGGAATGTATGGCGGCATTGCGGCGAATCCATTGCGGGTGCTGGCCAGGGTGTTGGCCGACCTTCACGACGATGACGGCCGAGTCACCGTTCCGGGATTTTATGACGATGTGCCGGATTTGCCGCCCGATTTGCTGGAGAGCTGGAATGGCCTCGGCTTTTCGGCCGACGGATTCCTGGCCGAGGTCGGCCTCGACACCCCGGCCGGCGAGGCCGGACGCAGCCCGCTCGAAATGATCTGGTCAAGGCCGACCTGCGAAATCAACGGCATATCCGGCGGATATGCCGGAGACGGCTTCAAGACTGTCATACCGTCCCGGGCTTCTGCCAAGCTGAGCTTCCGCCTGGTTGGAGGCCAGGACCCGATCAGGCTCAGGGAGGCGTTCCGGCAATTTGTCCGCGAGCGGATTCCTGCCGATTGCTCGGTGGAATTTGCCGGACATGGCGCGGGTGCAGCCAGCGAGTTCTGCACCGACCACGAGCTGTTTGCCACCGCCAGGCGCGCATTGTCGGCAGAGTGGCCGAATGACGCGGTGTTTGCCGGCTGCGGGGGCTCGATTCCGATCGCCGGTCACTTCCGCGAGATCCTCGGCATTGACTCGCTCCTGCTTGGCTTTGGCAAGGATGACGATCAGATCCATTCTCCCAACGAGAAATACGATGTGTCGAGCTTCACCAAGGGGGCGCGCTGCTGGGCCAGGATCATCAGTGAATTGCAGCCGGACCCGGCAACGTGATTGGACTCGCCCGGATGCTGGCGGGTGTGTCGAACCCGCGGGCCGGTCCACCTGACGGCGCGCCCGGACCAGGACTGCCCGTTGACCCATGACCAGCAGACACTTGACCTCTATGACGGCCGGTCGGACCAGTATGCCAAGTGGTCAAGGCAGCCGGAGGCGCCTCGTTTTCGCACCGACATGATCGAGCGCCTGCCCGCAGGCGGCGCCGTGCTCGATTTCGGCTGCGGGGCCGGTTGGGATTCCCTGGCCTTCATGGAGGCGGGGCTGGAGGTTACCGCCATTGACGGCTCGCGGGGGCTGGTCGAGGTGGCAAACAGGGAGCGCGGCATCGGCGCCGTCCACATGACCTTCGACCAGTTCGACCGGGAGTCGGAATTCGATGGCGTGTGGGCCAGCTTTACACTTCAGCATGTGCCTCGTCCGCATCTTCCGGACATGCTTGCCCGGCTGTTCCGGGCTTTGCGGCCGGGCGGAGTCATCTATATCGGCATGCACCGGGGTAGCGAGACCCGCCGTGACTCGCTCGGCAGGCTGTATTGCCACCAGCAACCGGACGATTTGGCCGCGACCATGCAGGAGGCGGGATTCATCGACATCGCCATCACCACCTCGTCCGGCAAGGGGTATGACGGGACCGTCTCCGAACTTCTTCACCTGCAGGCCGCCAAGCCAAGGGCCGGTTGCGCCTGACCCTGCCCTCGAGCATCGGAAGGCCGGTTACCGGCCTTCGAATTCCGGCTGGCGTTTCTCGACGAATGCCAGGAGACCCTCCTTGAAATCCCTGGTCCGCCCGGCCTCCCCCTGCAATCTTGCCTCCAGCGCCAGCTGCTCCTCGAAACTGTTGCCGTAGCTGCTTCGGATTGCCTGCTTGATACGGGCATAGGCTTGGGTCGGGCCCGATGCCAGCTGCCGCGCCCGCGCCATCCAGTGACCGGAAAACTCCCCGTCCTCGACCGCTTCCCAGATCAGGCCCATCTCGCAGGCATCCCGGGCAGAAATCCGGTCGGCGAACAGGGCCATTCCCATCGCCCTGGCAAGTCCGATCTGCCGGGGAAGCACCCAGGTGCCGCCGGCATCGGGGATCAGTCCGATCCTGGCAAATGCCTGCAGGAAATACGCGCTCTCGGTGGCAATCACGACATCAGCCGCCAGGGCAAGGTTTGCCCCGGCGCCAGCCGCCGAGCCGTTGACGGCGGCGATGGTGGGTATGGTCGAGCCGGTTACGGCGCGGAGCATCGGAAAATACTCGTCTCGCAGTGCCCGTTCGAGATTGGGATCGGCGACATTCATTCCGTCGCCGAGATCCTGGCCGGAGCAGAATGCGCTGCCCTCGCCGGTCATCACCAGCACCCGACCGAGCCTGGACGCGGCACCGACGGCATCGGCAATCTCGCCGCGCATCTGGGTGTTGAGCGCATTCATGACCTCCGGCCGGTTGAGGCGCAGCGTCACCACCTCGTCATCCACTTCGAGACGTATGGTTTCGTATTCCATCAGCCCAATCCCCGAATTCGATTGACGTGTCGCCAATCCTGCATCCTGTAGAATTTGTCTCCATTCCGGCGGTCAGCGCACTGCCGGATCACCTGTGTCCGCCATCCATCCCGGCGGCATCGTCATCCGCCAGCAATCGGTCGAGCAACTCCTGTTCCTTCGGCTCCAGCCTGCCCTCCCCGCTGCCAGCCTTCCTGCGACGAGGGACAATATAGGCAATGACCAGTAGCAGCGCCAACATGAATGCCGTCGGACCCGCCAGGTAGAGTATCCAGTTCGCACCCTGCCGCAGCGGCTTGAACAGGACAAATTCGCCGTATCGGCTGACGATATGGTCGAGCACCTCCTGGTCGTCCTTGCCGCTGGCCAGCAACTGCCGCACCAGCACCCGCAGATCGGCGGCCAGTGGCGCATTCGATTCGTCAATCGTCTCGTTCTGGCACACCAGGCATCGCAAATGCCGGGAAATCTCCCGCGCCCGTTCCTCGAGACCAGCATCTTCCAGCACCTCGCCAGGCTCGACCGCCGGCGAGGAATTCAGCATGAGAACGATCATCATCACCAGGATGGCAATGCCGACGCCGACGACCCGGCCAATTGTCTTCTCCCGCCTGGCCTGTTTCCGGTCACTGCCGGTCGCCTTGCCCGGCCGCCCGGGTCCTGTTCCGCCATCCGGCGGGGGCGCTTCTGCCGGCATCTCCATGTGCGGCCGCCCGGGCCGGGGCCGCTTCTCCCCATCACCTGTCATGGCCCGTGCGACCCTCCGGGGTTGGCCCGGTTCTGCCTTTTGTCCGTCAAGGCTGCGCCCATTCTCCAGGGGCAAGGCGCCTCGACGCCAGCCGGGCGACCCGGTATCGGCGATCGGCAAGGCTTGCCACCCCTCCCAGCGCCATCATGATCGCACCCAGCCAGATCCAGTTCACCAACGGCTTGACATAGGTCTTCACGGTCATGCCGCCGCCTTCATGAATCTCGCCTATGACCATGTAGATATCCCTGAACAGGCCGATGTCGATCGCGGCCTCGGTCGTCTGGCTGTCCGCGACCTGGTAATGCCGCCGCTCGGGATGAAGACGGGTCAGTTGCCGCCCCCCGGTCTCGATGTCGAACGCAGCGTACAGCGCCGAGTAGTTTGGACCTTCCCTGGAGCCGACATCCACGAATTCAAAGTGATACGATCCGACATTGAAGGAGTCTCCTGGCATGGCGATACGAATGTCCTCCACCTCCCATGCGGTCACCGCCGTCATTCCCGCCACAGATATGCCAAGGCCAGCATGGGCCATGCACCGTCCCCAATCGGCTCCCGACAACATGAACAGGCGCCGCCCGAAAGCGCCGATTCCGCCACGAAGGGATCCGGCCCGGTGCCAGAGATCTGCCAATGCGCCCAGGACCAGCCATGATGCGAGTGTCAGGCCGAGCGGCGCCACCAGGCTGTCACCAACCTGGACTGCCCAGGCAATGGAGCCGGCAGCAATCGAGATGGCAAATGCCAGGCGCAATCGCCGTGCCGTCCCGACAAGGGATGCCCGTTTCCAGGTCATGATGGCGCCGAAGGGAAGAAGTGCAACGAGAACGGTCACGAAGGGCGTGAAAGCAATGTTGAAGAAGGGGGGGCCCACGGACACGGAGCGGTCGAAGAGCATTTCCATGATCAGCGGCCAGAAGGTACCGATGAACACCACGAACATGGCAACAACAAGCAGCAGGTTGTTGGAAATCAGGGCAGTCTCCCGGCTGACGATGGAAAATGCCCCGCTCGGCACCAGCGAGCCGGACTTGATGGCGTAGAGCAGGAAACCGCCACCGGCGAAGACCGCAAGGATAACGAGAATGAACGCGCCGCGGGTCGGGTCACTGGCGAAGGCA
The DNA here is from genome assembly GCA_964291445.2 of Paracoccaceae bacterium. Classification (GTDB taxonomy): domain Bacteria; phylum Pseudomonadota; class Alphaproteobacteria; order Rhodobacterales; family Rhodobacteraceae; genus JAPOXR01. The sequence goes on from OZ219863.1 coordinate 184,115, forward strand.
TGAACCGAGGTGATGATGCCCGAGCGCACCAGGAAGGTTCCGACCAATGACAGGGTAAATCCGAGAATTGCCAGCAGGACGGTCCAACTCATCAGGCATTCGCGTCTCTCGACCACGCTCGCCGAATGCAGGAGTGCGGTTGCGGCCAACCAGGGCATGAAGGACGCGTTCTCGACCGGATCCCAGAACCACCATCCTCCCCAACCCAGCTCGTAATAGGCCCACCAGGAGCCGACGGCGATCCCCAGCGTCAGGAACATCCAGGACGCCAGTGTCCAGGGACGAACCCAGCGAGCCCAGGCCGCGTCAACCCGTCCCTCCAGCAACGCCGCGATCGCGAAGCTGTAGGAGACCGACAGGCCGACATAGCCGAGATAGAGCAGTGGCGGATGCAGGGCCAGGCCCGGATCCTGCAATAGCGGGTTCAGATCACGACCATCGAAAGGTGGAAATTCCAGCCTTGCAAACGGGTTGGATGCAAACAGGATATAGGCGGTGAAAGCCAGCGTGATGGCAGCCTGCACGCATAGCACCCGGACATGCAACCCTGACGGCAGAAGGCGGCCGCGCCAGCCAACAAGCGCCCCGAACAGGGTCAGGATCAGCACCCACAGCAGCATCGACCCCTCGTGATTACCCCACACGCCCGAAAACTTGTAGAGAATCGGCTTGGCGGAATGCGAGTTGGCGACGACCAGGGCCAGCGAAAAATCGGACCGCAGGAACGATGCCGTCAGCGCAAGGAAGGATATGGATGTCAGGACCAGCATGACAATCGACAGTGTCGGCGCCACCTTCATCCAGCCTGGCCAGGACCGAACGAGGCCGATGCCGGGAACGGTCACCTGCACCATCGAGGCCAGGAGCAGCATGACCAGCGCGAAATGACCGATCTCGACGATCATGGCGATCGCCTGCCGTCCGGCTGGCGGTTCCTGGCTCTCGGGATCGCCAGCCGGCAGCGCCCGCTCGCAGATGTGCCGCTGACCGTCATTCGGAATCCGCCCTGAATACGCCCTGCTCCTTCATGGCCTCGACGACCTCCCGGGGCATGTAGTTTTCGTCATGCTTGGCCAGGATTTCGTTGGCCCGGAATTCCCGTCCATCGAAATTCCCGCGGGCGATGGCGCCACGATTCTCGGCAAACAGGTCGGGGAGGATTCCGAAATAGCGGACCTGGACCGTGTTCTGGCCATCGGTAATGCCGAATTCCACCCATCCATTCTCGCCGCGGCTGATCGACCCTGCCTCAACCACGCCGCCCAGGCGCAGGGACACGTCCCGGGATGGCATGGTTTCGAGCAATTCGGTCGGGCTGCGAAAATAGGATATCCCGCTGCGAAACCCGTAGCCGGCCAACACGGCGGCGATCACCAGGACCAACCCCGATACCGCGAACAACTGCAATCGCCTCCGTTTCCTGAGACCCATCATCGGCTATGGAACCAGCGGCAGCAGATCCAGCCCTGCGGTTTCATCCAGCCCGAGTACCAAATTGGCATTTTGTACCGCCTGCCCGGATGACCCCTTGGTCAGGTTGTCGAGCGCCGACAGGATGATTGTCCAGCCGGGCCGGCGATCCGGGACCACCCCCAGATGCACGAAATTGGTCCCGCGGACATGCCGTGTCGAGGGGTGGGAGCCAAATGGCAGCACCTGCAGGAATGGCTCATCCTCGTAGCGTTCGGACAATCGCGCATGGATCCGGTCGGCATCTCCCCTGACATAGAGGGTGGCCAGGATTCCCCGGTTCTGCGGCAGCAGGTGCGGCACGAAGGTGATGCGCACCGTCGTGCCGGCGGCGGCCGACAATTCCTGGTCGAATTCGGCCAGATGGCGGTGGGCAGCGACATTGTAGGCCTGGAACCCTTCCGAGACCTCGGCATGCAGCGATGCCTCCTTCGGTGCCCGCCCTGCGCCGGATATGCCGGTCTTGAGATCGAGCACGATCGAGTCGGTGTCGATCAACTCGCCGGTCATCAGCGGCAGCAGGGCATAAAGCCCGGTTGCCGCGTTGCAGCCCGTGCAGGCCACGAGCCTGGCAGCGCCGATCCGGTCACGGTAGAATTCGGTCAAACCGTACACCGCCTCCTGCTGCAATTCCGGCTCCGAATGCGGCTGGCCGTACCAGTATTCATAGGATTCGATGTCCCGCAGCCGGAAATCGGCCGACAGGTCGACAACCGGCACCGATGCGGGGATCTGTCCGATGACCTGCTGGCTGGTCATGTGCGGCAGGGCGCAGAACACCAGGTCGAACCGGTCCAACTCCACCTCGTCGAGACGCTGCAGGCCGGGCAAATCCAGGGCAAGAAATCCCGGAAAAACCTCCCTGAACTCCTTGCCGGCATTCCGGTCGGCAACCAGCGCGCCAATCTCCAGGCCCGGATGACCGGCGATGATCCTGACAAGTTCGGCGCCGGTGTAACCGCTCGCACCTATGATGGCTGTCTTCACCTGTATCCTGCCTTTGATCCGAAATTGCTGCCCCGCCTATACCACAGCCGGCCGGTTGCGTCCTGCCTCCCGTGACCGGCCAGCGCATGCGGCGCCTCGCCTCCCGCCGATGGCGGAGCTGTCCGGGAAAGCGCCGCCCCCAACCGGTGACGGGCATGCAACCGCTGGCACCATCCATGCCGGCCGTAACCGGGAACAGGGTATCGGTGTGCGGGGCGCCGCCACGCCGGAGCCCTGGCCGCCAATGCCGGCGGCCGCAGTGACCTGCCGGAGGACCGGGCGTCAGCGCTTGGAGAACTGGAAGCTTCTCCGGGCCTTGCGCTTGCCGTATTTCTTCCTCTCGACCACCCGTGAATCCCGGGTCAGGAACCCGGCAGCCTTGAGCGGAGGGCGGTATGACGGCTCGTAGAGCTGCAATGCCTTGGAAATGCCGTGCCGTATGGCGCCAGCCTGGCCGGACAACCCGCCGCCACGCACCGTGGCCATGACATCGAACTGGTTTTCGGCATTGGCGATCCTGAATGGCTGACGCAGAATCATCTGCAGGACCGGGCGGGCAAAATATGACGTCATGCTCTTGCCATTCACGGTCATTATGCCCGAGCCGGCCTTTATCCAGACCCTGGCCACCGCATCCTTCCGCTTTCCGGTCGCATAAGAGCGTCCCAACTCGTCTCTCAGGGGTTCGCGCATGGCCTCGGCCGCTACCTCGGCAGCAGGTTCCTGTTCCCCCAGCTCCTCAAGGGACTGAATGACCTCGTTCATCAGTTGGTTCTCCGCGTATTCTTGGCATTCATGTCGGCGACATTGAGTGCGGTTGGCTTCTGTGCCTCATGTGGATGGTCGGGACCGGCATAGACTCGCAGATTCTTCATGATCTGCCGCGACAGCCGGTTGGACGGAAGCATTCTCCTGATCGCCTGGGTCACCACACGCTCCGGATGCTTGCCGGACAACACCTGTTCGACGGTCCTCGACTTGATGCCCCCGGGATAGCCGGTGTGCCAGTAATAGGTCTTGTCGCGGCGTTTCCTGCCGGTCAACTGGACCTTTTCGGCATTGACGATGATGACATTGTCGCCGCAATCCATGTGAGCCGTGAATATCGGCTTGTGTTTTCCACGCAGGCGGGTGGCAACGATACTGGCAAGGCGACCAAGGACAACGCCCTCGGCATCGATGATGATCCAGTCCTTCTCGATGTCATCCCGTCTGGCTGAGAATGTGCGCATTTCCGTTTCCGTAGCAATCCTGATCTTCTGTTGCCGCCAATCGGCAGGCGGCCCCTATCCCGCCACTCGCAAACAATGTCAACAGGTATTTCTTTGCCGTTGTTTTTGAATACCTTACGTGTGGGGTATTATAATACCCCATGCTGATTCCCCATCACCTGTCGGGTATGGAATAGGTCATTGCGGCCCGGGCAACCGGCTGCGCCTGCGCCGCCGAATAGACCAGCACATCACCCACGGCCAGCCGCCGTCCCAGCTTCAGCAGGCGAGCCTCGGCAACGAGATCAACCGGCTCGGGACGGCGCATGAAATCGATCGAGGAATTCGTGGTCACCGCCAGCGCCCTGGGTCCGATGGCCGACAGGACCAGGAGGTAGATCGAGACGTCCGCCAGCATGAAGATGGTCGGCCCCGACACCGTACCGCCCGGCCGCAACTCGTCATCGCCAATGCGCATCCTGACCACCGCCCTGCCATCCCGGCATTCCTCAAGCCGGATGCGTCCCGCGACCTGCGGAAACTCCCGCTCCATGAACAGCTGCAATTCCTCGACTGACATCATCTGCTGCATGTTTCACCTATGCACGGCCTGCGCATTCAATTACATCCCGCACCATCCAGACAAACGACACGGAGGTCGCCATGGGCCACGAATTCCTGCTCCTGGACAAGACGGATTCGATTGCCACCCTTACACTGAACTCGCCGGATACGCTCAATGCCTTGTCGGAGGAAATGATTGGCGGATTGCAGCAGGCATTTGACGAGCTGGAGGAAGACCGGTCGATCAGATCGGTGATCATCAGGTCAACTGGTCGCGCATTCTGCGCCGGACATGATCTGAAGGAGTTGACCAGGGGCCGGCAATCCGAGGATGGCGGCAAGGCGTATTTCCGCAGGATCTTTGACAAGTGCTCGGCAATGATGATGTCCATCACCAGGCTGCCGCAGCCGGTCATCGCCCAGGTGCAGGCGCCGGCGGTGGCCGCCGGCTGCCAGCTGGTCGCCACCTGTGACCTGGCAATCGCCGGCAATTCCGCCCGGTTCGGTGTCAATGGCGTGAATATCGGATTGTTCTGCTCCACGCCGATGGTGGCGCTGTCGCGAAACCTGCCTCGCAAGCTGGCATTCGAAATGCTCACCACGGGCCGGCTGATCGATGCCGGGGAGGCATGCCGCACGGGGTTGGTGAACAAGGTGGTCGGCGACGAGGATCTGGATGCCGAATGCCGGAGCCTGGCAGAACTTCTTGCCACCAAGCTCGGAACCGCGGTGCGGATCGGCAAACGGGCATTCTACGAACAGGCCGAAATGGGTCTTGCCGATGCCTATGGCTATGCCGGCGACATCATGGTGCAGAACATGATGTTTCGTGACACCAGCGAGGGAATATCGGCCTTCCTCGACAAGCGCCCCCCGGACTGGCCGGAACAACACCGGCTAACTGGCGGCGATCCCGATCAGAGATCGTAGATCTCGCCAAATTTTCGCTCCAGGTATCCCAGCAACGGCACCTCGGTCGCAGGGGCACCGGTGATTACCGCCACCAGATCGGCAGGCTCCAGGCAGCTGCCGTGCCGATGCACCCGGTCGCACAACCAGGCGACGGCATCGCCGGGGTCTCCGGATTGAAGTTGCCGGTCGAGGCCAGGCAACTCGCCCCGCATGACCTCATGCATGCAACCGGCATAGATGTTGCCGATGGCGTAGGTGGGAAAATAGCCGAAATACCCTGCCGCCCAGTGGATGTCCTGCAGCACGCCATTGGAGGGCCGATCGACGGCAAATCCGAAATCGGCCAGAAATGCCCGGTTCCATGCCTCTTCCAGCCCGGCGACATCGAGCTGCCCATTGATCAGGTCTCGCTCGAGCTCGTAGCGTAGCATGATGTGCAGGTTGTACTGAACCTCATCGGCCTCGGTCCTGATATGACCCGGGCAGACGCGGTTGACGGCGCCGTGGAAGGCATCGGCATCCGGGATGCCGGTCCTGCCAAACAATTCGGTCATTCTGCCGAACAGCCACCCGGTGAAGGCCCGGCTTCTGCCGAGCTGGTTCTCGAACATTCTTGACTGGCTCTCATGCACGCCGAATGACACCCCCTTGCCGAGCGGCGTCAGCAGGTATTCCTGGCTGACATTCTGCTCGTAGACCGCGTGACCCGCCTCGTGGATGGTGGAATACAGGCAGTTGAACGGATCCGTGGTCGAGACCCTGGTGGTTATGCGCACATCATTGCCGGCACCGCTGGTGAAAGGATGAACAGACCGGTCCAGCCTGCCGCGGCTCCAGTCATATCCGAATCTCGATGCCAGCTCCCGGGCCAGCTTCAGCTGACGCTTGCGCGGGAACCGCCCATCAAGGGCGGGAATTTGCCGGCCGGACTCGCCGATCCTCTCCCGAAGGCCGACCAGGCCAGCCCGCAACCTGCCAAACACCTCGTCCAGCCAGGCGGTGGTGGCGCCGGCCTCATGGATATCCAGCAGCGCCTCGTAGGCGTCACCGGTGGTCTGCAGGGCATTTGCCTCTTCCCGCCTGAGCCGGACAAGCTCTCCGAGCAGCGGCAGAAACAGTCCGGTCTCGTTGCGGCGGCGCGCCTCCTGCCAGGCATGGATCGCCCTTGAGCTAGTCCTGGCGATTGCCGGCGGCAATTCGGCCGGAACCCGGATCGCGCGGTCACGCTCACGCTTCAGCCGGCGCAGGCAGGCCAAGGCAAACCGGTCATCGGCCTCGGCGACAGCCGCCTCGAGCAATTCGGCAAATTCCGATGAAATCCGGCGCGAATGAATCACCTCCTCAAGCGCACCCCGCCATTCGGATCGCTGTTCGGCAGCGCCTACGGGCATGAGGGTTTCCTGGTCCCAATCGACCAGCTGCGCCACCTGTTCCAGTGATTCGGTCTGCCGCTGGTACTTCAGCAACGCCTCGATCGCCGTCCCGCGGTTTCCAGTCATGCCAGGCTCCTTGCCGGATACATCGCCAGGAATCGCAACCTGAGCGCCAGCAGGAACACCATCACTGCGCCCAACTGGTGCAGAATTGCGGTGCTGGCGCTGGCAGCCTGGACCACTGTGACGATTCCCAGCACCGCCTGCACCAGCACCATCCCGGCCAGCCACCCCGCGGCGTGGCGGGTCGGGGCACTGGGGCTCTGCCTGGCTCGCCACCACAGGAACGGCAGGAACAACACGATCAGATAGGCAAACATCCTGTGATTGAACTGGACCAGCGCCGGATTTTGCAGGAAATTCGCCGTCACCGGCTCGAGGACAAGGCTGTCGGCGGGCAGCAACTGGCCATTCATCAACGGCCAGCTCGGAAAGGCGCTCCCGGCATCAATTCCGGAGACAATCGCACCGAGCACGATTTGCACGAACAGCGCGCACAGCATGATGCCGGACATGACTCCCATCCCGTGCTCGCGACTGCGCCGGGCCTGGAAGAGGTCCCGGCTCTCGCGCCCGAGCAACAGGATATACCAGGAGATCATCCCGGCGATGATGAATGCCAGGCCGAGATGAATCGCCAGCCGCCAGGACGCAACATCGACCGCCGAACCGGTCAACCCGCTGCTGACCATCCACCAGCCGATCACGCCCTGCAGCCCACCCAGGGCCCCAATCCACAACAGCCTGGAGGTCCAGCCGGCCCGCAATTCCCGCCGCAGCCAAAACCACAGGAAACCCAACGCCCATACCAGGCCCAGCCCCCTCGCCGCCTGTCGATGCCCCCATTCAAGCCAGTAGATCGTCCTGAACTCCGCCAAGGACATTTGTGAATTCTGCAGGGCAAATTCCGGAATTTGCTGGTATTTTTCGAATTCCGAATTCCAGGCGGCATTTCCCATGGGAGGCAGGATGCCGGCAACCGGCTTCCACTCGGTGATTGACAGACCGGCATCGAACAGGCGGGTGATCCCCCCGGCCAGCACGGTCAGCACCAGAAGAACCAGCAGCGACAGCAGCCACAACCTGATTGCCGGCCTTCCCTTCCAGTCATCGGATGGCCCGCCGGTCGGGACCGCGGCCCCCACCTCCTCACCGGAGCCCACCTCGGCGAATACCTGTCTTTTCCTGTTCACGCCTGATCCTTCCTGGTCTTGCCTGCCGCCTGCCGTCACGGCTGGTAGCGCTTCAGCGCCTTGCGCACACCATGCATGGCTCTCACTTCGGCCTTGCCGAATTCCAGGCGCAGGAACATGTTTCGCAGGTTTTGCTGCATTGACGGCGCCTTCTCCCCGGGCCGGAAATACCCGGCCTCGGCCAAATCATCCTGGAACAGCCGGGCAAGGACATCCTTTTCCTCGTGCGTTGCCAGCTCGCCCGCCGCCGGACCGGCACCCGGCTCCGCCACCGCCCGCTTCAACTCGTAGGCAATCAGCAGGGCGCATTGGGCAAGGTTCATGGATTTGAACGCAGCGTCGGTCGGCACCTCGATGATGGCATTGGCGGAAACGAGATCGGCATTGTCCAACCCGGTGCGCTCGGGCCCGAACATGATTGCGACCTTCCTGCCATCGGCCATCCGCTGCCTGGCCTCCCGTGCCGCCTGCTCGGGGTTCATGACCGGTTTGGCGAGATCCCGGTCCCTGGCCGTCGTCGCCAGCACGTAGTCGAACCCTGCCAGGGCCTCCGAGAGGTTGTCATGGACAATCGCCGATTCCAGGACCCGTCCGGCTCCGCTGGCCATGGCAACAGCGTCCGGGTTCGGCCATCCATCCCTCGGGCCAACCAGGCGCAACCCGGTGAATCCGAAATTCAGCATCGCCCGGGCGGTTGCACCGATATTCTCGCCGAGTTGTGGATTGACAAGCACGAAGGCGGGGTTGGTTTCAGTCATGCGGGCCCGGTATCGAACGACCGGATTTGCCGGTCAGCCAGACACATAGTGGCTGAGGTCGAATGCGGCAATCGCCCGATTGCCAAATTGCACCAAATCACCTCCAGACGGCATCCATCGGAGAATTCGAATCCCTTCCAATTCGGACGACCGGGAAATCACTGCCAGGCCGGTGCAAGCACCGGACCACGGAGAGATCTCCACCATGTCGGCGACGACACCCGGCAGCGAATTTCTGACCTCGGGGGCAAGCCTGGCTTCACATTGTCGTCATGCCGCCTCATTGCCCGATAGTGCAAAACCGTGCCAATAGACGGATTGGCGCCGGGCACGGTTGTTGGCGTGCGACTGGCAAAAACCCATGCTCCCCGATCCACATCCGGAATTCTGCCAATATCCAGCCAACTGCTTCCGGAAGGCTGTCGCAGCCTATCCAGAGATCCTGGTCGAATATCGGTTCGTGATGCGCGAACCGGTTTCGAAGTCGCCTGAAATGGTTCAGGCTCAGCTGAACTGTCCGGCGAGGATGGTCCGGAAATACCTCGTATAATGCCGGCCGCCAGAGCGCCTTTTCGCAGCCTGCCTTGCGACCCTGCCGGCATGGCTGCCTCGGCCAACGAGTCGGGCCCGGAGACTTTGTTGCAACAGATTTCCCGGCGAGGGCGCACCCATACCAGGAACCAAAACGGACTTCATGAGGTCGCGGGAATGGTTGTCGAGGCCGGGGTCCGAGAAAGACCCATGGCAGAACTTGCTGGCGCTCGATCTGGAAAATTGAGCACACCGGAGGTTGCTCACGGGCAGTTGGACATGCACCGCTGAAGGCGGTGGGAAAGGCTGTCGGGCTGTCGCCGGCGTCAGGCGACTTCCTTCGCCACCATGTCCGGATGTCGGGCAATTACCTTGACATAAGCGATGGCAAAGTCCGGAGGCGTTGACCGCGCCTGCTCCCAGTCCCGTAATGTGCCCGGTGGCACGCAGAAGCGGCGTGCAAATTCCGTCTGTGACAAACCCAGGCCGGTTCTTGTCCTGCGGATCAGGCGCGCCTTCAGGGCGCGGTCCATTGCCCTGGGCGTTGCATCGAAATCCTCCGGATCGGTCGGATCAGCCTTCAGTGTGGTAGGCTCTTTCTTCACCTCTGTTGCTCCTTCTCACGGATATGGACCGGGGCCGACCTCTTCGCCAGGTGAACACACCGGTAAACAGCTTCTCCCGGACGGTGCCGATGACCTTGAAGCGCTCCTCTCCGTCCTGTTTCCGGATCGAGGGGATGATCAGGTGGTCGACATCCTCGAAAATCCTGTGTCTGAACGCCAGGGACAACCCGTGCTTTTCCCGGTTGATGTCATCCTTGGCGAGGTCAAATCCATTGGCCATGAACAAAGTTATACGGGATTCCCGTATGAAAGGACAGCTTGAATTACCACCAGTCCCCGGCTGCACGGCACGGCCCGATTTCAGTGTCTACGAATCTCTTCCAGACCTCTCTGACAGGACGGCGAAGGAACTGTTGGACCCCACACCGCCCAACTCGCTCGACCGGACCGATGTTCAGAGTTTCATATAGATCGCAGGTAACTACCCCGAGAATCCGGAACAGGATTGACGTAGATCAGCCAGCTTGGCTTGGTGTTTTCACATCTTGAGCGGCACCTGCACTTCGAGCACATCTCGGGTGGCATTGTCATGCCGCCCACCGCGCCGAAAGGACCTCGGCCTGCTGAAGGACGGTCCGGACGGCGGCGTCCTGAAGATCCGGCGGATAGTCGTGCTTGCGCAGGATTCGCTTGACCAGAACCCGCATCCGGGCCCGGGCAGGCTCACGGGGCGGCCAATCCACGGAGGCGCTGCCTTTCAGGCTGTCTAGCAACTCATGGACGTTGACACGGAGGTGGGCGTTGCCCATGACCTCAACCGCACTCTCATTCTGGGCCAGGGTATCGTAGAAGGAGACCTCCTCCAGGTTAAGCCCCTCCCCTTCGCCGCGCTGACGCGCAGCGCGGATATCCCTGGCGAGGTTGATCAGTTCCTGGAGGACTTTCGCGGTCGTGATGACATTTCTGTGGTAGTGGGCGATCGCCTCCTCCATCCGGCCGGAAAAGGCCCGGGTCTGCACGACATTGACGCGGCTCTGCGAGCGGATTTCGCCATTGATGAGCTTGCGCAGTGCCTCCATGGCCGAGTTCTTCTTCTCCATCCCCTGCACCTCGGCCAGGAACTGGTCGGAGAGAATCGAGATATCCGGTGTCTCCAGCCCGGCCGCCTTGAGAATATCGACGATGTCGGTCGAGACGACGGCGCGGCTGACGATCTGCTGCACGGCCAGGTCCCGGGCGGTGGAAGACTTTCCACTTCCCGGCGTGCTCTTGGCAAGCGCAGCCCGGACGGTCTGGAAGAAGCCCGCCTCATCGCGGATGTTCCGTGCTTGATCGCTCGCTGCTGCGAGAGCAAACGCCCTGGAGAGTGCCAGAATGGCATCGTTGAACCGGCGATGTGCGTGCTTCCTGCCCTCCTCCGTCGATTCCCTGGCTGCCCGGCGCTGCTGCACCTCGAGGATCCATTCGATCGCACCGGCAAGGCGCTCAATTGCCGAATTCGCCCATCAGATTCACGATGAGGCGGATCATGAGGTCCTTGCTGGACGGTGCGCTTTCCGCAATCAGCAGGGTGAGTGCCGTCAATTCTCCGGGACCGGGTCGGCGCCCGATGCCCTCCTTCTCCAGGTAGAGCAGGAACAACAGGGCGCCGATGCGCTTGTTGCCGTCGGTGAAGGGATGGTCCTTGACCACGAAATAGAGCAGGTTGGCCGCCTTTTCCTCGCGGCAACGGTAGAGGGGTTCGCCAAACATGGTTTGCTCTATGTTGCCCAGTATCGCCTCCAGCGCATCGCGGCGCGGGTTACCGAACAGCGGCGAGGCTTCGCCTTTTGCGGCCAGATCGCGCCTGAATGTGTCGATTGCAGTGCGGACGCTTTCGAGATCAAGTGCGCTTGTAGCCGGTGTTGCGCCAGCTGGAGTTGTCAGGCGGTCCTCGTCGTACTCAATCAGAAGGCGCCAAGTATCGGCATACGCGGTGATGATGTGCAACACGGCGCGACCAGTCTCGTCCACGAGCTCTTGGTTCTTGAGCGTGCGTGCGAGCAGCTCCAGAGTTTGCCTGGCCTCGTCTAGGCCGCGTTCGGCAAGTCTTCTCTTGTTTAACGTGTAGCCGCTCACCAGGTGCTCACGCAGGGTGTGGGTGGCCCACTGGCGAAAACGCACCGCCCGCTTCGAGTTGACCCTGTAGCCGATCGATATGATGGCGTCCAGGTTGTAGTGCTTGACCTTTCGTTGGACCGTTCTCTTGCCTTCGGATCGAACTACTAAGAAATCCTTACTAGTTGCCTCGGCGTCCAATTCCTTGCTGGAAAAGACATTGCGCAGGTGCATCAGGATATTCTGGGGCGTGGATTGAAACACCTTTGCCAATTGCAGTTGCGTCAACCAGACCGATTCATCCTCGAAGCGAACGTCAACACTCCCTACGCCCTCCGGAGTCTCGTAAACGATGACTTCGCCTCCGGGAGCAGCCGGAAGTTCCTTTTCCCTAGCAGTCATATTCCGCTTGCTCGACTTCGCTCTCAGTAATCGCTGTCATCTCGTCAACTCGACTTGTCATAGCCGCGACGGATCATGCCGGCCATCAAGCGCCGCCGCTCGGCAAGAAAATCCTGTGTTTCTCGAATCCGTGCCGCAGCAGTTGCAGGGGACGAATCGACCGGGGCACGGCCAACGAAGTCGAGATCGGCACCAATGTCATTTGTCCGATTTGCCATCCGGGTCTGACCTCTGTCCTACCATGTCTTACTACAACACCAATATTGCAGATGGCGAGGCCAGTCTTCGATCGATGCCGCGCTGAAGAACTCGTGACAGTTCCAGTCGTTGAAGGATGGCAGGGCGACTGCCGGAATCGCACTGATCGCAACGGCAGCCAACCAGAAGAACAGGCGTATCGAACTTCTCATCGTGGTTTTTCTCGGTGGTTTGTTTGCCCGAACTCGTATTCACCTGACCGCATGCAACACATTGTCAACCGGACCTCGGGCCGGGGGCCGGCGATCCTCAGCGGCAGGCCGAGTTGCTGCTGCCCGGTATCTCCTGGGAATGCCTGCGGATCACCAATCATCATGATCCCGTTCCTTGAGCCGGCTGGAGGGCCCGGCGAACAGTTCGATCGCCCACCCTGAAATTTGATGTGGAGAACCTCCCGGCGCCAAGCTTCAATCCGGGCGGCGGCCGACCTATATTGTCACCATGGACACCACCTGCATCGACGAGCGATTCAGATGCGCTGCCGAGGACCGGGCTGCCCAGCAGGCCAGCCTGGGGGTCAAGGTCAGGTACGAGGATATCGGCGAGCGGCTTATGGAGCTCAGGAAGATCGCCTGGGACCGCTACGGTGCCACTGCTCTCTGGTCGGTGCCGCCGCATGCAACCTACGGGGCCATGTCCGCAGTGGCCGACGGCCTGCGCACCGACGGCGATCTCGAGGCGGCCTTCCTGGCGGCGGCGATCCTGAAGGAAATCAGATCGAGGAGGGCCGGTGCCGCTTGACGAATTCCAGAAGGGTGTCATTGCAGTCATCAGCCGCAACCGGGACCCCGGAAGCCCCTTTGCCGGCGGCGCGGTAATCCAGCAACACGGATTCCGCTTGAGCGAGGATCAGGACATCTTCACGGCCGGGGAAGAGCCTCTCGACAAGCTGGTGCAGGCCGACCGGTTGGCACTCGAGGCGGCCGGGTACACGGTTCGGATACGCCGCAGCTGGTCAGGCTTCAGGGAGTGCATGGTCATGAAGCCGATGATCGGAACCACACTCCTGCAATGGACGGCCGCCCTTGCCCGGGAATACTACGCACCGGTTCCCGACCCGCTATTCGGCCACCGGCTGCATTTTGCCGATCTTGCCGTCAACAAGGCGATTGCAGCGGCCGGGCGGATGAGGAAGCGGGACTTCGTGGATCTGTGGATGCTGGATCGCCATGTCATGCCGCTCTGGCGGATGGCCTGCGCCGCGCCCGGCAAGGCACCAGATTTGAGCCCGTTTTCGTTGATCGAGAGAGCTTCGCTCAACTGGAGCGTGACGGTCCGCAGGGACAATCCGGACGACCCGATGACGCTGACGACCGACATCTCTCTCGAGAAAATTGGCACTGGCCTGCACCTGGCAATGCGCGAGGCGCGGCTGACCCTGCCGGATGTCGGCCCGGAATGCTACGGCCGCCTGCAGACGGGCGATGCCGGTCAGCCCGTGCTCAGCCGTGAAATCACCTCCGGCGGAAGCTGGAAGGCACCCGGGCCCGGCGGCGCCCTGCCGGCATTTGCCGGCATGGACAGCGAGATGATCGCCGGACTGATCGCGGAATATGGACCGGAAGGGAGCCGATACACCGCACCGGCGCTGCCCCGGCAAGCGGCGCCGGCCGCCGAAGCCGAGGACGACAGCTTCGACCCCTTCTGACGGGCGTCTCCTGGAAGTGCTGGCGGATCACGACTCTTCATGATCCAGTTCCATGTGGCTGCCCGCCTCCCGATTCGATGTGGAGACCCGGTAGGTCGGAGGGACCGCAAGCGACGCCAGGAGACCAGGCAGCAGTTCCGGAAATCCGGACTGCCTGCATCCCTTACGTAAAACAAGAAATACTGTCCGGCCGGCCGGCATGATTCGGAGTTTCAAAGACAGGGATACGCGCCGCTTTGTCGAGGGGCACCGTGTTGCCACCTGCCAGGGCTTCGCCAACCGGGCCGATCGTCGGCTTATCATGCTGGACAATGCCGGGACGCTGGGCGAGCTGGCCGGGATGCCGTGACGAAACGGCATGCAGGAGCGGCGGCCTGACAGCGGAGTTGCCGGGCAAGACATCGCTGCCGAGTCATCCGTCAACGCCCATGCAACCGATCTGGCTGTTCCTTGGCGGCAAGGATGCCAGCGAATTGACGGCTCATTCCCCGTACCTGAAGGATCACCAATAGCTGTCCCTTTGAGAAACATGCAGAGAAGGTCGTAAATTGGTTCGGTCGTTGGCCTGCCATTTCCTCCCCTCGCCAGTTGCGAACGATTTGTCTCGCATGCGCCCGGGATTGGCGTCTACTGGACTGCATGATTGAAGCTGCCTGGCAGGGTTGCGGTTCGGCGGCCAGGCTGTTGCGGTTGGCTGGATGTTGCAAGTCTCCGATTGCAAATCATCGAAAATCCGGCAAGGACCCGGGCGATGGAGACGGATCCCGACATCATTGTCGTAGGCGGCGGCAACGCCGGATTGTGTGCCGCCCTGTCGGCACGGGAGTTGGGCGCCAGCGTGGTTGTACTGGAGGCGGCGCCAAAGCCGTATCGCGGCGGCAATTCGCGTCACACCCGCAATTTCCGTTGTCGGCACCGGGGACCCCTGGGGGTGCTGCAGGACAGCTACGACGAGGATGAGTTCTTCGAGGATCTGCTGGCCGTCACCGATGGCAGAACCGACCGATCGCTCGCCCGGATGACGATTTGCGCGTCCGAAGAATGTTACGGCTGGATGGAGGCCCGCGGCGTCAGGTTTCAGCCCTCGCTGTCGGGAACGCTGTCACTGTCGCGGACAAATGCCTTCTTCCTCGGCGGCGGCAAGGCGCTGGTCAATGCCTATTGCCGCCGGGCCGCAGGCATCGGTGTCAGCATCATCTACGACGCCGAAGTCGTGCATTTGGAATACGATGGCAGTCGAATTCAGCGCGTGCAGGCGATCATTGGTGGTGAAAATCGCTCCCTGGCGCCCCGGGCGGTGATCGTGGCGTCTGGTGGCTACCAGGCCGATACTGACTGGCTGGCCGAGGCCTGGGGGCCGGCGGCGCGAAACTTCCTGGTTCGCGGAACGCCGTACAACCGGGGTCGCGTGTTGAAGGACCTGCTGGACCAGGGAATTGAGAGCGTCGGTGACCCGACCCAGTGTCATGCAGTCGCCATTGACGGGCGGGCACCGAAATTCGATGGCGGCATCGTGACCCGGCTGGATTGCGTGCCGTTTTCCGTCGTGGTCAACCGCGCTGGCGAGAGATTTCATGACGAGGGCGAGGATGTCTGGCCCAAGCGTTATGCCAGTTGGGGCCGTCTTGTCGCGGCACAGCCGGAGCAGGTGGCCTATGCAATCATTGATTCCAGGTCGCTGGATCTCTTCATGCCCTCGGTTTTTCCACCGCTGGTTGCCGATCGAATCGAGGATCTCTGCCGGCTGCTTGATCTTCCTGCCGATGCCGTGCGTGCGACCATTGACCAATTCAATGGCGCCTGCCGCAATGGCAGTTTCCATCCGACCCGCCTAGACGGCCTGGCGACCGAGGGGCTCGATGTGCCCAAATCCAACTGGGCGCGACCGATTTCCGAGCCGCCATTCTACGGCTACGAACTGAGGCCGGGGGTGACATTCACCTATCTCGGCTTGCGGGTTGACCAGGGCGGGCGGGTGATCGGGCCCCAATCGCCGGTCGAAAATCTCTGGGCAGCCGGCGAGATCATGGCCGGCTCCATTCTCGGCCAGGGTTACCTGGCCGGTTTCGGCATGACCATCGGGACGGTTTTTGGCCGCCTGGCCGGCAGGGAGGCGGCGGAACATGTCATCTGAGGCCTATCATGACGCCCGCCGCCAGATCGAGATCTGCAATGCCTGCCGGTATTGCGAGGGGTATTGTTCGGTGTTTCCAGCCATCGCCCGGCGACGCATGTTTGCCGATGGCGACATCACCCAGATCGCGAATCTCTGCCATGACTGTCGCGGCTGCTACTATGCGTGCCAGTATACCGAGCCGCATGAATTTGCGCTGAACCTGCCCAGGGCGCTGGCCGAGATTCGCCGGGAAAGCTGGCAAGCCCATGCCTGGCCACGGGGATTTGCCCGGCTGTTCGACAGGGGTGGCGGTGCAATCGTCATGTTTCTGGTCGTCGCCATCGCCCTGGTCTTCGGCCTGGCAAGGTCGATGCAGCCGAGTTCGGGAACCGGATTCCATGCCTACATGTCGCATGGGCTGATGGTCACCATCTTCGTGCCGGCATTCCTGGCACCGATGATCGCCATGATCATGTCAATTCGGCGGTACTGGCTGACGATTGGCGGCGGACCAGTCACATCTTCCGACATCAGGGACGCGCTGCGCTCCGCAGGAAGAATGAAAAACCTCTCCGGCGGGCATGGCGATGGCTGCAATTTCGAGGAAGAGGACCGCTATTCGAACGCCCGCCGCTGGTATCACCAGGCGGCCATGTACGGCTTCCTGCTCTGCTTTGCATCGACGGCCTCGGGCACGATCCTCCATTACGGATTCGGACAGGTCGCCCCCCATGGACCGCTCAGCCTGCCGAAGCTGTTCGGCGTTCCGGGCGGCATCCTGCTGTGCTGGGGGTCGGCGGGATTGGCCTGGCTGAAACTCAGGGCCGATCGGCAACTCGGGTCCGCCCGATTCTGGCACGGTGAATTTGCATTCGTGATGTTGCTGTTCTCGGTGAGCGCAACCGGGCTGATGCTCTATGCCGCCACCGGCACCGCCATTGTCGAGGGCCTGCTGGCGATTCACCTCGGGACGGTTCTCGCCTTCTTCTTGCTGACACCGTACTCGAAAATGGTGCATGGCTTCTATCGGCTTGCAGCGCTGACCCATGATGCGGCGCGCATCCGACACCCGTCCGGCCGCGATCCCGGGGCGGCAGCGCAGCTGTAATTGCCAGCCTGCGCCGCCTGCCTGCCCTGTCGGCCTACGCCACCTGCCCGTCTCTTGCAGGCGGCAGTTTCATGGTGACGGCAAAGCCATCCTGGCGGGAATGCAAGACGAGGACCCCGCCATGGTGCTGCGCAACGGCATCGGCAATCGACAACCCCAACCCGCTTCCGGAGCCCGGTTCGATCTGGCCGAAGCGCGCCAGGATCTTGGAAAAATCCTTTCGGGCAACTGGTGCGCCGTCATTCCGTACCGAAATGTCGATCGAACGGGCGGTGCAGCCCAGCCGGACACGGATCGACGACATATCCGGTCCGCCATGGATGATCGCATTGCTGACCAGGTTGGTGAGGGCCTCACGCAGCAACAGGTCATCGGCCATGATGAACGGCTCGCCCTCGATGTCGACGTCGAGGGCGACCTCGCCTGCCCGAGCGGATGCCTGAAGGTCGGCGACGGTTTCGGATACCAGCCTGCCCAGATTGACCGCCGAAAATGCATCGCTTCCGGCTTCGGCCTGCGCCCGTTCCAGCGTCAGGAGCTGGTCGGCAAGATCGCCGACGCGGGCGGCTTCGACCACCAGGTCTCCGGCACGCAGATGTGCCGCGTCCAGTGTCTCCGCCGACTGAATGGACTCGCCGAGAGCCCGCATTCCGGCGATCGGGTTGCGCAGCTGGTGTGCAGCATCGGAGACGAATGCAATCTGCGCCTCGTAGGTGACTCTCATCCGCTCGAGCAACTGGTTGAGTTGCGACACGATGCCGCGCGCCTCGGCCGGCACCGGTCTCCTGATCTTGCTGAGATCTTCCGGCGAGCGGTTCGAGATCGCGTCCTCGAGGTCGGTCAGCGGCTTGAGGCCGATGCCGACGCCAAACCAGACCAGGATCGTGACCCCGAGCAGGAATGTCGCCATCACCCCGGCAGACCGCATTCCCAATTGCCAGATGAAGGCATTGCGTGCATCGAGGTTCTGCCAGACGGTAATGGTGAAGGTTCCGGACAAGCCGTCAATGCTGGCTTCATCCTTGAGACGCAATACCCGGGCCGGGTCGCCCTGGTAGGTCGCGTCATAGAAGGCGAAGGCCTCGCCATGACCCAGCTGTCCGGGCGCAATCGGTGGCACCGCATAGCCCGTCACCAGGACGCCATCCGGTCCGTAGACGTGGTAGCGCACCGGCCCACCAGCGGTTTCGCTCAGGAATTTCTCGGTCTCGGGCGAGATTGCATCGCCGTCGTCGCGCGCAACATCCCGGGATACGGCAAGCGCCGTGAACATGAGATTCCGGTCCAGAAGTTCCTGTGCCGTCTGCTGGGCAACGCCGACCCTCCAGGACCCGATCAGGAGCGCCAGCAGGCAAAGTGGCAGGACAATGATCGCGAACAGGCGAAACCTCAGTGACCTGCGGTTCACTGTCCACCCTCCTGCAGAACATAGCCGATATTGCGGAGCATCCTGATCTCGATGCCGGCGGCCGCCAGTTTCTTGCGGAGGCGTGACACGTGGACCTCGATCGCGCTCTCGCCAACATCGGCGCCGGTTCCGTAGAGCGTTTCAATCAGCGTATCCTTGGATTTGACGCCGCTGCGTGCACGCAGCAGGGCATCAAGGAGCGCCAATTCCCGGCGTGGCAGGATCAGCGGCCGGCCATCGATGCTGACCAGCCTCTGGTCGGGTTGATATCGCAGCCTGCCGAAGCTGAAATCTGCGTGATAGGCACGGCGCGCCCGCCGCGCCAGCGCCCGAACCCGGGCCTCCAGCTCGTCCATTTCAAAGGGCTTGACCAGGTAGTCATCCGCACCCGCATCCAGGCCATCTACCCTGTCGCCGGTGGTCGTGCGGGCGGTCAACAGCAGGACCGGCCGGTGATCGCCGCGAGCCCGCATCCCGCGGAGGATCGAGATTCCGTCCATCTTCGGCAGGTTGATGTCGAGAATGACGATATCGTTTTCGTCCGACCGGAGAAACATGTCCGCGGTCTGCCCATCATGGATCATGTCGGTGGCGTGCCCCCGATCCTGCATGCGATAGGCGATGCCCTTGGCGATGCCGGTATTGTCCTCGATGATGGCGATGCGCATGCAATCCTCGTCAGTTTCACGCAAGGTTCGCAATATAGATGTGAAGGTTCAAGTGCAGGAATTTCTGCGAAACGGCGGCTTAACCGCCACAGGAGGATACCATGTTGATCAAAACCACGGCCGCTGCGGCCACCATTGCCTTCGCATCCACGGTCGCCCTCGCCGACGGGCTCGACCTCTCTGGCAAGACCGTCGAATTCGTCATTCCCTTCTCGGAATCCGGGGGCTCGGCCAAATGGGCCAATTTCTACGCACCACTTCTGTCCGAAGCCCTGCCGGGCAGCCCGACCATTGTCGTCAAGTTCATGCCGGGCGCAGGCTCGACCAAGGGCGCCAACTGGTTCCAGGAACAAGCCTATGAAGACTCCGAGGGCACGCTGATTTTCGGCTCCTCCGGTTCGACCCAGTTTCCCTATCTTCTCGGCGACCCCCGGGTCAAATACGAGTATGGCGACTGGAATGTGGTGCTGGCGTCGGGAACCGGCGGGGTTGCCTATCTGCCGCCGGAAGAGGCTTCCATGCTGAATGGTCTTGATGCATCCGGTCTGGCCGATCAATATTTCATCTGGGGCAGCCAGGGGGCGACGCGTCTCGACCTGGTTCCGCTCCTGGCCTGGAAGATGCTCGGCATGAATGTCGAACCGGTATTCGGCATCAAGGGACGGGGCGATGGCCGCCTGATGTTCGAACGGGGCGAGGCCAATGTCGATTACCAGACCTCGTCGGCATATTTGGCCAATGTCGTGCCGCTGG
Source organism: Paracoccaceae bacterium (assembly GCA_964291445.2). Taxonomy (GTDB): domain Bacteria; phylum Pseudomonadota; class Alphaproteobacteria; order Rhodobacterales; family Rhodobacteraceae; genus JAPOXR01. The sequence goes on from OZ219863.1 coordinate 204,198, forward strand.
TCGAGTCGGGAGCCGCGGTTCCATGGATGACCTGGGGCGCTCTCGATGCCGACGGCAATATCGTGCGCGATCCGACCTTCCCGGAGATCCCGAGCTTCAAGGAAGTTTGTGAGGCGACACCGGCCTGCGAAACCCGAGGCGAAGCCTGGGATGCCTGGAAGGCATTCATGATTGCCGGATTCCCGGCGCAGAAGATGATCTTCCTTCCCAATGGCGCAAGCGCCGAGGCCATCGAAACCTATTCCGCTGCCCTGGACGCGGTGATTGCCCGCGATGATTTTGCCGACATCTCGGCAAAGCGCCTCGGTGTCTATCCGCAGATGACCGGCAAACAGGCCGAAGCGACGCTGGAGCTTGGCACGAATGTGGATGCTGCGGCCAAGGAATTCGTGGTCAACTGGCTTGCCGAGGATTTTGGTGTTTCGCTGAAGTAGCAATCGGAGCCTCCCGCCGGTGACGCGGGAGGCGCTTTCACAAGGGGCGGATCATGGACCTCCTGGTAACGGCACTTCCAGCCCTCGCCGAGGCGTTTGCTCTCATTCTGCAACCGCAGCAGCTGGGATTTCTCGTTGTCGGGGTGTTGCTGGGATTGTCGGTCGGTGTTTTCCCGGGATTGGGCGGCATTGCCGGATTGTCCCTGGTCCTGCCCTTCATGTTCGGAATGGACCCGGTCGCGGGCCTGGCGCTGATGGTCGGGCTGGTTGCCGTGGTGCCGACATCGGACACGTTTGCCAGCGTGCTCATGGGAATCCCCGGCTCCTCGGCATCGCAGGCGACCGTTCTTGACGGGTTTCCCCTGGCGCGAAACGGCGAGGCGGCAAGGGCCCTGGCCGCAGCCTTTGCGTCGTCGCTGTTCGGCGGCCTGTTCGGTGCAACCATCCTGACATTCTTCATACTGATCGCACGACCGCTGGTTCTTGCCTTCGCCATGCCGGAGATGCTGGCGGTGACGCTGCTGGGTCTTGCCATGGTGGCGATCCTTGCAGGGCGCCTGCCGCTCAAGGGGATTGCCGCCGCCTGCCTGGGATTGCTGATCGGAACCATCGGCGAGGCCAGCCACGGCGGTTCGCTTCGCATGGCGACATACGATATCCCCTACCTGACCGATGGCATCAAGCTGGTCATCGTCGGACTCGGGATTTTCGCCATCCCGGAGATCATCAGCCTGTTGCGCCAGGATCAGGCCATCGCCCGGGACGCGCGGCTCGGCGCAGGATGGGCACAGGGAATTCGCGACTGGGCGGCCAATATCTGGTTGTCGATCCGGTGTTCGATCATCGGGGTCATCGTCGGCGTCATTCCGGGCCTCGGGGGATCGGTCGTCGACTGGATTGCCTATGGCCACACGGTACAATCGACCGCCGACAAGTCCAGGTTCGGCTCGGGCGAGATCAGGGGCGTGATCGGGCCGGAGAGCTCGAACAATGCCAAGGAAGGCGGCGGCCTGGTGCCGACCCTGATCTTCGGCATTCCCGGTTCGGGGTCCATGGCGGTCTTCATTGGCGGTCTTGCCCTTCTCGGCTACACCGCTGGCCCGCAAATGATCCAGAACGACCTGAACGTGACCTACACGATCGTCTGGTCGCTGGCACTCGCCAATGTCGTCGGGGCCGGCCTGTGCATCGCCCTCTCCGGCGGCATTGCCCGCCTGACCACGATCAGGTTCGCGCTCCTGGCGCCGTTCCTGTTCATGATGATCTCCTTCGCCGCCTTCCAGTCGCGGCAGTCGCTCGGCGATCTCGTGACACTGTTTGCCATCGGCCTGCTGGGCATCTTCCTGCGCAGGTTCGACTGGTCACGGCCGGCATTCCTGATCGGTTTCGTCCTGTCCAGCCAGGCCGAAGTCTATTCGGCCAATGCCTTGCAGATTGCCACGTTCCGGTTCCGGCGCGGCCTCGAGGACGGCCTGGATTATGTCGCCTCGCCCATCGTCATCGTCATCCTGTTGATCACGGTCGTCTCGGTCATCTTCGGCATTCGTCAATCACGGCAGATTCTCTCCGAAGGCGCCGTCGAGACCGGCTCGAAACGGGCACCGCTGGTCTTCCTCCTGCTCATTCTTGCCTACATGATCGCGACCTGGGTCAATGCCGCGCTGATCGACAACATCTCCGACAAGATATTCCCACTGGCGGTGGCGACGGCGGGAATCATGGCCCTGTTGCTACTTCTGGCCCGCATGACCAGAACAACCGAAACCGATGCCGTCTTTGCCGACCGCGAGGCCGGCGGCGAGGATGCCGAGGCCCCTCATGGTCTGTGGGGGACCCTTGCCTGGCTGGCGGCGCTGCTGGTCCTGACCTCGCTCCTGGGATTCATACTGGCGCTGGCAATCTTCATGGCGGCGTTTTTCCGCCAACGTGCGGGCCTGGGCTGGACGCGAACGGCGCTGTTCTCGGTGGCCGGGGTGGCATTCATGATCTTCCTTGCCTCCACGCTGAACCGCGACTTTCCGCCCGGCCTGCTGCAGGAGATCATTGACCTGCCATGGCCGCTCCGGTGAGCCAGCATCCCGTTCCGTTCCTGTTTCTGCGCGGCGGGACCTCGCGCGGACCCTATTTCAATGCCGCCGACCTGCCCGATGATCGCGATCGTCTATCCAGGATCCTCATCGCCGTCATCGGCGCCGGCAATCCCCGCAACATCGACGGCATCGGCGGCGGCACCCCAGTGACCACCAAAGTGGCAATCCTGTCACCCTCGAGAGACCCGTCCGCAGATGTGGATTACCTGTTCGCGCAGGTCTCGGTCGAGGACTGTCTCGTCGATTATGCACCAAGCTGCGGCAATATCCTGGTCGGCGTCGCTCCGGCAGCGATCGAGATGGGTCTGGTCGCGGCCCGCAAACCGGCCACCAGGGTACGAATCCGGGCAGTAAACACCGGGGCGCTGATCGAGGCCGATGTCAGGACGCCGGGAGGTGTCGTGCAATACGAAGGAGAGGTGGCGATCGATGGCGTGCCGGGGCGAGCCGCTCCGGTTGCGTTGAAATTTCTGGAGGTGACGGGCTCACGCACCGGGTCGCTGTTTCCCACCGGACGACCGCAGGAGGAGATCGGAGGAATCGCGGTATCATGCGTCGATGTCGCCATGCCGATGGTGATCGCGCGTGCCCGGGATTTCGGCCTTTCCGGTCACGAGGACCACCAGGTGCTGGATTCGATGCCGGAGCTGTTTGATCGCATGGAGGCAATCCGGCTGGAGGCCGGCAAACGCATGGGGCTTGGCAACGTGGCGCAATCGGTGGTGCCGAAATTCGGCCTCATCGCCGAGCCGGGCGGGAGAGGTCATTTTGCAGCCAGGTATTTCATGCCCTGGACCACGCATCCGACACTGGCGGTCACGGGGTCGCAATGTCTTGCTGCCTGCGCCCTGGCACCGGCGACGGTGGCGGACGGGATCACCCGCAGGATCGACCCCTCGCCGGCAACCATCGTGATCGAGCACCCGATGGGCACCATGGATGTTCAGGTCTGCTACGCCGCCTCACCCTTCGAGTTTGAATCGGCCGGCATCACGCGCACGGCCAGGCTCATCGCTCGCGGCGAGGTGATGGTCCCCCGGGCAATCTGGACACCAGAATGAGCCCAATGGGGACGGCATTTCCCGCCCGAAAAGCCCGCGACACCATGCCGAACGCCGCCAGCCTCGACGAATGACCCGTGCTACCACCCCTGGCAGCGCATGATGCAGGGAAGCTTCCAACCAGGTCAGGCTGCCGGCAGTCGGGCAGATCAGGGACCACGCCGACCAGCGCCACGGAATTGCGGTCGGCTGCTGGCAACCGGGGAGACCAGGGATCAGCCCGGCCGGCCTCTCGGGTCGCCGGTCGGTTGCCCGGCGATGGACATGCCGAGCCGGCCAAATCTCCGTTTCCAACCTTTAAGTGCCGCGGCTTAAGGTATAGGAACCCCCGGAGTTGTCGGTTTCGAGAGGAATTGGATGAGCGTGGGCGGACGCAGGGGATTGCTGATCATCTTGTCGTCACCGTCAGGTGCCGGCAAGACAACCCTCGCCCGGCGACTGATCGAATGGGATTCCCGAATTTCGTTCTCGATTTCGGCGACGACGCGCCCGCCCAGACCCGGCGAACGGGACGGGCGCGAATATTTCTTCCGGTCGGATGCTGAATTTGCCGAAATGGTCGAGGCAGAGAAGTTCCTCGAATTTGCCCGGGTTTTCGGACATATGTACGGCTCTCCGAAAGCGCCGGTGGCGAGCGCCATCAACAATGCGGGTGATATCGTCTTCGACATCGACTGGCAGGGCAGCCAGCAAATTCGCAACTCCAACTACGTCGCCGACACCGTCTCAATATTCGTGCTGCCACCGTCGATTGCCGAATTGCGGCGCCGGCTGCAGGCAAGGGGCCTTGACTGCCAGAAGACGGTTGACCAGCGCATGAAGAAGTCCCGCGGTGAGATCGACCACTGGACTGACTACGATTATGTGTTGGTAAACAACGATATAGACGGCGTTCTTGAACAAATCAAGGCTATCGTGATTGCTGAGCGTCTACGCAGGACCCGACAACTTGACCTGTCGGGGCTGGTCTGTTCGCTTGAACAGGAATTTGCCGAGTCCCAACGATGACTCTCTATGCGCTTGGCGGAACTGGCCCGTCTCTACCCGAAACCGACTCCTTCTGGATCGCCCCCGATGCCAACCTTGTCGGCAATGTCACCATCGCCGATGACGTGTCGATCTGGTTTGGCGCCACGCTGCGGGGCGACAACGAACCGATCACAATCGGCGCAGGCAGCAACATCCAGGATGGCTGCATCATCCATACCGATCCGGGCTTCCCCTGCACGATCGGGCAGTCCTGCACGGTCGGCCATCGGGCAATACTGCATGGCTGCGCAATTGACGACGGATGCCTGGTCGGCATGGGGGCCACGATACTCAATGGCGCCCGCATCGGGGCACATTCGGTGATCGGCGCATGCGCCCTGGTGACCGAAGGCAAGGTCTATCCCGACAATTCGCTGCTGGTCGGCTCACCGGCCAGGGTGGTGCGCACCCTCGGCAGGGACGAGTTTGCCGGATTTGCCGAGGCCGCCTCCAGTTATCGCCGCAAGATCGGACGCTACCGGACCGGCCTCGAAGCACTGGATCCCGACACGGCCGTCAAGGGTGGCGAGGCCGGAGCCGGCTTGGGCGATTCGGGGGTGATGCTCGATGTCAATTTTGCCCTGGAGCCCGGCATGCGGGTTCGAAATCCAAGGCAGGAGATGTGGGGCGAGGGGCAGATCCAGTCGATCACCGGAACAACCATTACCGTCAATTTCGCGAATGCCGGCAAACTCGTGCTGAATGGCGCCGTCGTCGGTCTCGAGTGTTGCTGATGAACCTCTCGCCGACCCGCCAAAACCATTCCGGATTCCATCGATGACTGATGGTGCCCGGCTTGAGATGCGCATTGCCACCGAGGCGAATGACCTGCTGGCGGCACAGCGTCTGCGCTACCGGGTGTTTGTCGAGGAGTTCGGTGCGGTCGGCGATGGAATCGACCACCGGCAAGAGATCGAGACTGACAGCTTTGATCCCTGGTTCGATCACCTGGTCCTGATTGATCGCAGCCGCGACGAATCGGCGCTGGAACATGTTGTCGGCGTCTATCGGCTGCTTCGTGGCGATGTGGCCATGCGGGAGTGCGGGTTCTACTCCAGCAGCGAATACGACCTGACGGCGCTGGTCGATTCAGGCAGGCCCCTGGTTGAACTCGGCCGCTCCTGCGTTCATCGCGACTACCGCGCCAGCTCGGCCATGTTCCTGCTGTGGCGCGGCCTGGCAAGCTATGTCCTCGACAACGAGATCGAAATCATGTTCGGCGTCGCCAGCTTTCACGGCACCGACATTGCGTCACTGGCCGAACCACTTGCCTATCTTGGACGCCACCATTTGGCACCGGAGGACATGCGGGTGCGGGCGAGACCCGAGCACTTTGTTATGCTCGACCAGATGCAGGGTGCAGATGTGGACAGCCGGCGGGCGATGGAGGCCATTCCATCTCTCATCAAGGCGTATCTGCGACTCGGTGGGTTCGTCGGCGACGGTGCATTCATCGACCACGACTTCAATACGATCGATGTCTGCCTGGTCATGGATACCGAACGGATGTCGTCACGCCACCGGAACTATTACGTGCAACACTGGGGCCGGCAGTGAGCGACTGGGACCCGGACAGGCTTCCCGAACCCCTGTCTTTCGGCCCGGCCCAATATGCCAGGTTTGTCGTCACCTGGATGTTTGTGGCCGCGGTCATCTACGGATTGCTGGTCGTGTTCTGGCTGGTTCGGCTGTTTGAATGGCCGTTTGGCCGGCCGGTCACCCCGGACATCACCAGGCTTGCCAGCCGGCTCAGCCTGCGACTCATGGGGGTCAGGCTCAGCGTCAGGGGGGAGCCCATGCGGGAGGCAGGCGCAACCGTCGCCAACCATGTCTCCTGGCTCGACATCCTGGTCATGAATTCCCGCCAGCGTGTCTTTTTCGTGGCAAAGAAGGAGGTCAGCAAATGGTTCGGGATCGGAATCCTGGCCAGGACAACCGGCGCCGTCTTCATCGCCCGCGACCGCCGCCAGGCAAGGCAGCAAAGGCATCGCTTTACCGAGCGCTTCCTTCGCGGCGATACCCTGCTGTTCTTTCCGGAGGGGACCAGCACTGACGGGTTGCGGGTTCTGCCTTTCAAGCCAACCCTGTTTGCCGCCATGTTCGATGACCGGCTGAAAGACCGCCTCTACGTGCAGCCGGCAACGGTGAATTACCGCGCCCCGCCCGGCCAGGACCGGCGCTTCTACGGCTTCTGGGGCGAGATGCCGCTGGCCGGCCACATGCTCAAGGTGCTGGCAACCGCAGAGCCCGGTTCGGTCGAATTGATCTACCACGAACCGGTGGCCGTATCCCGCTTTGATGACCGCAAGGACCTGGCCAGGCACTGCGAACACGCGGTGCGGTCGGGCCATAATAGCCAGCCGTAGCGCTGCCATGCAGCAACCGGCGATCCAGACAACCGGAAATTCGTCCGCTTCCGGGCTGCAGTGAGGCACGCCTTGCCCGGTTGCCGAATGCAGGACCGGCATCATCTTCGACATCGATACCCGAGACGGGACGTGGCCCTGCAAGTGGTCGGATTCCACCTGCAACTTCCCGGCGCCGGTCAGGAGGCCGTGCGACCAGGCGAGCGAAAGAGTCAGACTCGACTTCGAAAATCGAGCGGCCAATCTCGGGCAAGATCCTGGAATCTCAATGCGGCGCGACCGACGCGAGGTTGGACCGGAAAGCACTCACGCGGCAAGGCTTTCGATTTTTCGGCGCAGATCTTTTTCTGCTTCGAGCGAGGCAACCGCAGTTCCGGCAACATTGGTCAGGCGGGCCAGATCCAGTCGCGGAATTTCCTTCTGATCAGCGTAGACTATGACCGACTCGAAAGACACGTTGTGAATCAGAAAATGTGACAGCATGATTGTCGTCAGGCGCGCCTTGTCGCGCCCCGGAATTCCGTACAGAAATACCGGCCTGCCAGCCTTCCCCTCGATACGGTAGTCGACCGGATAGTGGTTGGCATCCGGAACCTCCGGAAGAAGGTAGTCGGCCTTGACCACATCCTCGTCCAGGATGGTGAATACGAGCCCGCGCAGGTCCTCGTAAAACGTCGAGGAGGCCCTTTCTCGGCCCAGGAACGTCAAGTCATGAATCTTCGTCAACGCTTGCCCGAGCCTGAACAGCGCCCCTGTCAACTGGTCCGGCGTCGCCTCGACGGAAAAGATGCCATTCTCCTCCTCGATTCCGGCTTCACGCACGATCTGCTCGCGCAGTGACGCTCGGGTGCCCCCGTAAAACAGATCGACGTCATGCTCGTAGCTCACATGCATCAAGGTATGACCGAGGTCGCTGAGCTTCACCCGGCCAGCCGCCGCTTCCGACAAGTAGATCGGGAAGTGATCGCCATCCGGAAACGTGAAGGGAGACTCGACCATCAACACACCGTCCTCGCACCGATGCATCCTGACCTCTGCACAAAGTCGCTCGCAAAGCAGTTTCTCCAGTTGCACCTGATCAAGCGCCATTGAACAATTCACATAGGAAACTCCTGAACGGGCGCGCAAAAGACCCGCGCCGTCAAGTGAAGTGGTCTGCCTAATTCAACGCTCTAGGAAATTGGCGATCTGCCAGGGCGAAATCACACCCGTCTGCTTATGAGTTCACGGCAAGAGCGTTGATCTCCACTTCCAATTCGCCAACCGCATTCAAGATATCTTCAATCGATTCAGGCTCATCGAACAGCATCTCCTTCATTCGCACATAATCTGTTCGCAAGACCCTCTCCAAATCAGAGCTTGGTGACAATCTTAGGGTCGGCGGGCGCGCTTCCTCGTATCTTGCCCAAGCTGATCTGAAGAAAACTCTCTTGTGATCGGCAACTGCGATAAGAAGATCGAGATCGTTTAGCGCTTTTTCCTTGATGTCGCTTCGGGCAAGTTGGACCAGATCGTAGTAATGTCGAGACATGCGCTCACCGAGCGGCTTTCCGGGGTCTTGATAAAACAACATGTGTAGAATGGTGGCCTTTTCCCAGAAAGTTCGCTCGGCAGCGAGTGTCTTCACCGTGACCGTTGGGTTTTCAATCAGGTTGGGAAACTCGGTATGGATGTAAGGCGCAATTTGCTTTTTCTCCGAAGGCACATGATCAGAACGAGCCCCAAATTCCAGCCTAACTGTGGGCCGGACATAAGCCGACTGATCATAGTGACCGAAGCTTCGTGGATAGGCAAATAGCAAAGTTTGAGGGTCTTTCGCGTCGACGGAGACATTGATATCAGAGCCGAGGATGCCGCAGGCGGCGTCGGTTAACGCGTCTTTCACTGGACCGGAAACCGTGTTGACCACAACCGCTTTCATTTCATCAATAAGTCTTTGCCGCGCCTTGTTGGAAAGATTTCCTGACGCCGGGTCGCGATCTTTGGAAAATCCAAAACATTTGCGGTCAAAGCTCAGATCTATGTCTTCAGAAAACCGTCTTATGGCGCCATAGGCTTTGGAAAGCGATGTTCCGCCCTTGAAGATGAGTCCGGGAATTGAACCATCAAGGGAGAAGGCGTGCTTTAGAATCCAGCAGACCCAGAAGTCCTTTTCTACGATAACAGGCCGGATGTTCATCCGGGCCGCCGTCTCACGAAAGGCTTCGGCGCGGATTTCCGGCTTCTCACATGCGAAGGCGTCCACAGATTAGACTACCGCCGCAATCTTGTGGGCGACGGACCGCATCCAACCTGGTGCCCTGACGGCATCATGGACAAGTGCTGCGCGTGTGTCGGCATCAAGGGCACGAGAAAGATGGGCGACCACATCGTCATTGACGTCGTCCTTACCGAGATAGCGTAGTGCCTGAATGACGGTTCCGGTCGGTCGGCCCGCACCAGCGAGGTTTTTCGCTGCCGCATTACGCATGAAGATCGACTGACGACCAATCTGTTTGGACCGAGATGGGCCATTGGTAAGATAGACGGCCTTTGCCGGAACCTGGGTAGTCAGGCCGAGCATGTTCGCCGCACGGGCTGGAGAGACTTGCACAACATGGTTGTCCTTGCGCGCAATGGCACGCGCGACGGCATCCAAGTCCGGTGACAAGACGCCGAGGCGCGGGCTCCGCCTCGGATAGTCGTAGACCCCTCTTGCCAGCCGTCGAATGATACCCTGATCGGCAAGCCGCGACAGCGTCTGGTCAACCGCGGCGCGCGAGCCGAGATCGAGGAAGTCCCCGGGGGTGAACACATACCCCCGGCCCTTGCCGGTAATGCGACGTCTTATCTTGTCAGCGGTCATGAAGCATCTCCTTTGATGTCATAAAATAAGGTATATTTTTCTGACAAGCAAGCTATGCGTCAAATTCGATTGTCTTTCGGGACACAGATTTTGTGAGTCAAGGAGCATGGCAACCGAACCGTGGTACGCGACGACGATCCATATCGGGTGGAGCTTCCAGGACACCACAAGCAGGACTCCGCAGGCAATCCCGCTGATTTTCAATGGTTTTTTGGTCAGGCCGCCATTGGCCTGCCTGCCTTCGCACTGGGAACAGTCTGCTCCGGTCTGATTCCAAGCAGTTCCAGCGCCCTTTCCTGCAGCTGCGTCGGCGTTGCCAGCAGCGGCAGGGCCAGGACCGGATTGCCCTTCAGGCCTACTTCGTTCAACGTCTTCCCAGGTTTCGGCTCATGACCCATGCCTGCTTGAACAGGTCTAGCCGGTAGCGGACATCGCTTTCGTATCTTCCGGCAGGCGGGCCTTGGCCAGTTCCTCGGCGACCATGAAGGCGAGTTCGAGCGCTTGCGACGAGTTCAGCCGCGGATCGCATGCCGTGTGATAGCGGTCCTGCAAATCCTCGTCGGACACGGCGCTGACCCCGCCGGTGCATTCGGTGACATCCCTGCCGGTCATCTCGATGTGCACGCCGCCCGGATAGGTTCCCTCGGCAGCATGGATCTGGAAGAACTCGCGCAACTCGGTCAGGACACTCTCGAAGCGGCGGGTCTTGTAGCCACTCGCCGACTTGACGGTGTTGCCATGCATCGGGTCGCAACTCCAGACCACGTGGTGGCCATGCTGCCTGACGGTTCGAATCAGGGCCGGAAGACCGCTGCCGACCTTGCCGGCGCCATAGCGGGCAATGAGGGTGATGCGGCCGGGTTCGTTTTGCGGGTTCAGCCTCTCGATCAGTCGATTGAGATCGGAGGTGGTCAGGGACGGCCCACACTTGATGCCGAGCGGATTCTGCACCCCTCGCAGGAACTCGACATGGGCGCCATCCGGTTGCCGGGTCCTGTCACCGATCCAGAGGAGATGACCCGAACCGGCCACCGGCAGGCCCGACGTCGAATCAATCCGGCACAACGCCTCCTCGTATTCCAGCAGCAGCGCTTCATGGCTGGTGTAAAAATCGACCGATCGAAGGGCGTGGATCTGCTCCCCGTCTATGCCGGCTGCAGACATGAAATCGAGGGAATCGGCGATCCTGGAGGAAAGGTCGCGGTATTTGGCCGCCCGCTCCGATTCGGTGAAGCCGAGCGTCCAGGAATGCATGCCGTGAATATCGGCATATCCGCCCTGGCTGAAGGCGCGCAGCAGGTTCAGGGTTGCCGCCGACTGGAGATATGCCTGCAGCATGCGCTCCGGACCCGGCACCCTGGCATCGGCACTGAATTCGATGTCGTTGATGATGTCGCCCCGGTAGCTGGGCAATTCGACCCCGTCCCTGGTTTCGGTGGCGGCCGAGCGGGGTTTGGCGAATTGCCCGGCCATTCTTCCGACCTTGATCACCGGGCATTTGGCACCAAAGGTCAGCACGATGGCCATCTGCAGCAGCACCCGGAAGGTGTCCCTGATGCTGTCGGCGTCGAATTCGGCAAAACTCTCGGCGCAATCGCCGCCCTGCAGGAGAAACGCCTTGCCTTCACAGGCCCTGGCAAGCGCGCTCTTCAACGTGCGGGCCTCACCGGCGAATACCAGCGGCGGATAGCTGCCCAGTTTCTCCTCGACCCGGTTCAGCGCAGTCGCATCGGTGAAGTCAGGCATCTGGACGCGCGGTTTGCTGCGCCATCCTGCCGTTTGCCAATTTGTGGGCATCGGAAACCGCCTTTCGGTGGAACAGGGGCCGGCTCTCTACACCAGTTCGGCCAGCGAACTCCATGATTTTCCTCTCCCCGCACCGGCTTTTGGCCAGATTCGGCATTTCTGCCACATCCGCAGACCCGCCGCCCGAATTCGGTGACGGCACGGCCGGATGAAGAAACGGGGTCTCGAAAGCTGGGGGCGCCAGCCAGCGTGGTTCGCATTCCGCTATTGGCGGCGCTCTGGTGCCTTGGGATACCTGCACCCGCCGGCCAACTCCGGCCCGCCATCCGCCGGGGTGATGCGATAGGCGCCTCCCCGGTCCTCGGACAGGAACCAGATGGCGCCGTCCGGTGCTTCCCGCACATCGCGGACTCTCCTGGTTTCGGGGAAGCTGATCCGCTCCACCTCCCTCAGACCGTCCACGGGATCCAGCCTGGAGATGAAATCGCCTTTCAGCGACCCGACGAACAGGTGGCCCCGCCAGTCATTCCACAGCCGGCCCGAATAGACCATCATTCCCGACGGGGCGATGGACGGGTCCCAGTAATGGGCTGGCTGCTCCATCCCGTCCATGGCAACTCCCAGGCCGATCTTCCGTCCCGAATAGTGGACACCATACGAAATGACCGGCCAGCCATAATTGCGCCCGGGTTCGATCCGGTTGATTTCATCGCCGCCCCTGGCGCCGTGCTCGGAGATCCACAGCCTTCCCTCCAGGTCGAGACCGGCACCTTGCGGGTTGCGGTGGCCATATGACCAGATCTCCGGGCGGCTGCGGCCGGTGCCGACAAACGGGTTGTCATCGGGCACCGTCCCGTCCCGGTTGACCCTGATCACCTTGCCATTGTGGCCGGAAAGATCCTGGGCCGAGGGCCGGTCGCCCCGGTCGCCAGTGGTCAGGAAAATCCGCCCGTCTTCCGCCTCGACCACCCGCGAGCCGAAATGCCTGCCGCCATCGCTGCCGGGAGCCATCTCGAACAGCAGCTTCACGCCGGTCAGGGCCCGGCCATCCTCGGACAGCCTTCCGACCGACAACGCGGTGCCGGCACCGCCCGGTTGCCGCCTTGAATGGCTCAGCAGGACCTGCCGGGTGGCGGCAAAATCCCGCGGCACCGCGACGTCAAGCAGCCCGCCCTGCCCCCTGGCATGGACATCCGGCACCCCGGCCACCGATGTCCTGGCACCATCCTGCCCGACATGCAGCAAGTTGCCACCACGCTCGGTGACGAGCAATTGGCAACCGGGCAGAAACGCGATCGACCACGGAACCCGTAGCCGGTCGATCATCCTTTCGACGACAACCGGATGCTCGCCGACCACCCTCTCGGCCGAGGCCGCGGGCATGGCCAGGATCAGCGGCAGGATCAGGGCGACTCGGTGCATGATCCGGCAAGTCTACACCACGGTTCGGCCTCCGGAAACTGCGCTGCCGGGACCGGCGCCATTCCTTCCAGGACAATCACGCTGGCCAACCTTTCGGCTCCCGGCATCCGGCATTGCCGCCTCCTTCCTGCAAACCTGCCCGGCGACACCACTTGTTGCTTGAGTTTTTCACCGTTTTGCCTTCTTCATGCGTCAAGATTTCAACCTGTTCTCATGACTCGATAAGGAGGGAGTGATGATACGATTCTTGCTGGCATCCGTTTCGATTGCCGGGCTGACCGCAGCTGCACACGCCCAGGACGAGGTCAAGCTGGGAGTCCTGCTCGGATTTACCGGCCCGATTGAATCCCTGACGCCGCCAATGGGCTGGGCGGTCGACCAGGTCGCATTGGAGGCCACCGATTCCGGTGTGTTCCTGGGCGGTGCGTCGGTCACGGCAGTGCGGGCCGACTCGACCTGCATCGATACGGCTGTCGCCGTCGCCGCGGCCGAACAGCTGGTGACCGCGGACAAGGTCTCGGGCATTGTCGGGGCCGATTGCTCCGGCGTCACCGGGGCGGTACTGCAGAACGTTGCCCGGCCAAACGGCATGGTGATGATTTCGCCGTCCGCCACCTCTCCGGCCCTGTCGACCGCCGAGGATGACGGGCTGTTCTTCCGCACCGCGCCGTCGGATTCCCGGCAAGGCCAGGTGATGAGCGACGTCATCATGGACCGCGGGATTTCCAGCGTTGCCCTCACCTACACCAACAATGACTACGGCAAGGGGCTGGCCGACAGTTTTGCCGCCGCATTCGCCAATGATGGCGGAACGGTGACGGTCTCGCTCGCCCATGAGGATGGCAAGGGCGACTATTCGGCCGAAGTCGGCACCCTGGATGCTGCCGGCGGCGATGCGCTGGTCGTGGTCGGCTATCTGGACCAGGGCGGTCTCGGGGTGATCCAGGGCTCGCTCGATTCCGGCGCCTTCGACGTCTTCGTGCTGCCCGACGGCATGATCGGACCGAGCCTGGTCGAGAATATCGGCGCCGATCTTGACGGGTCATTCGGGCAGGCCCCGGGATCGGACAGTGCCGGAAGCATGATTCTGGCCGATCTTGCCAATGCGGCAGGCGTAGACGGTAGCACCCCGTATGTCCCCGAGGCCTACGATTCTGCTGCCCTGATCATCCTCGCCATGCAGGCGGCCGGGTCGTCGATGAGTGCCGATTACAAGGACATGATCTTCAGCGTGGCCAACGCGCCGGGCGAGATCATCCTTCCTGGCGAAATCGGCAAGGCCCTGCAGATTCTCGCCGATGGCGGCGAGGTCGACTATTCGGGCGCGTCCGATGTCGAGCTGATCGGACCCGGTGAAGCATCTGGCCGGTTTGCCGAGCATGAAGTTGTCGATGGCGAATTCTCCATTGTCGGCTATCGTTGAGTCGAATCCCGGGACGGGCGGTCGCATGGCCGCCCGCCTGGCTCCGGCCCGTCGCACCGCCTGCTGGCAGGGCTGAACCCCCACCGTGATCGCCACCCGAAACCTGACCAGGAAATTCGGCGGGTTCACGGCTGTCGACAACGTTTCGCTTGAAATCGGCACCGGCTCCATCACCGGGCTGATCGGACCCAACGGCGCCGGCAAGACCACCTTGTTCAATGTCATAGCCGGGGCCATGGCGCCGACATCCGGATCGGTGCTGCTCGACGGTGACGACATCACCGGCCTGCCGCCACACGAACTGTTTGCCAGGGGCGTGCTGCGGACCTTCCAGATTGCACATGAATTCTCGTCGCTGACGGTACGGGAAAACCTGATGGTGGTGCCGGGAAACCAGTCCGGGGAATCGCTGTGGAATACCTGGTTCCGGACCGGCAGGATCCGGACCGAGGAAAAGGCAATCAGCGACAAGGCCGACGAGGTCCTGGACTTCCTGACCCTGTCGCATCTGGCGCAGGAAAGAGCCGGCAATTTGTCTGGGGGGCAGAAGAAGCTGCTGGAACTGGGCCGCACGATGATGGTTGATGCCAGGCTGGTTTTTCTCGACGAGGTCGGTGCCGGTGTAAACCGAACCCTGCTCAAGACCATCGCCGAGGCGATTTTCAGGCTCAACCAGCACCATGGCTATACGTTCTGCATGATCGAACATGATTTCGACCTGATTTCACTGCTGTGCGATCCGGTGATCGTGTTGGCGGAAGGCCGTATCCTTGCCGAGGGACCGGCCCCGGACATCAGGGCAAACGAGCAGGTCATCGAGGCCTATCTGGGACGCGGCACGGCGCGATCCCGGCCAGGACGGGATGCCGGCAATGGCTGAAGCTGCTGGCAGCGTCTCCCCGCCGCCCGGCGCGCCGGGGCCGGATCGACCGGGAGAAGCGGGTTGAGCTTTCTCGATTGCAGCGGCCTGACCTGCGGTTATGGCGGGGCCGACATCATTCATGATGTCGATCTGTCGGTCGACATTGGCCGGATTGCGGTCGTGGTCGGACCCAATGGGGCCGGGAAATCCACGGTCATGAACGCCATTTTCGGGCTGCTCAACCTGCGGAAGGGACAGGTTGTCTTCGATGGTGAAGACATCACCGGCCTGTCTCCGCAGGACCGGGTCACGCGCGGAATGGCTTTTGTTCCGCAGACCCGGAACATCTTTGCCACATTGACCGTCGAGGAGAATCTCGAAATGGGCGCGTTTCTGCGCCGGGATGACATTTCCGACACCATGGAGCAGCTGTTCGGGCTGTTTCCGGTGCTTCGCGACAAGCGCTCGCAACAGGCTGGAGAGCTTTCCGGCGGTCAACGGCAGCAGGTGGCGCTGGGGCGAGCGCTGATGACCTCTCCCAAGCTGCTCATTCTCGATGAACCGACGGCGGGGGTGTCACCGATCATCATGGATGAGGTGATGGACCGGATCTGCCAGATCGCCGGGACCGGGGTGGCGGTTCTGATGGTGGAGCAGAATGCCCGCCACGCGCTGGAGATTGCCGATGTCGGGCTTGTCCTGGTCCAGGGCAGGAACAGGTTCACCGATTCCGGCCAGGCGCTGCTGGCCAATTCCGAAGTCCGCAAGTCGTTTCTTGGGGGCTGACCGACGATGGATCCCCTGAACGCCGTCATCGTCCTGGCCAATTTCGTGCTGGTCCCTGCCCTTTCCTATGGCAGCCAGCTGGCGTTGGGGGCGCTGGGAGTGACGCTGGTCTATGCGGTGCTCAGATTCGCCAATTTTGCCCATGGCGACACCATGGCCTTCGGATGCATGGTCGCCGTGTTCGGAACCTGGTGGCTCCAGTCCCGGGGAATCGGCTTCGGCCTCCTGCCGACGGCATTGCTGGCCCTGCCGATCTCGATCGGCGCCACCGTCGGCCTCGTGATCCTGACCGACCGCCTGGTCTACCGGCATTACCGCAGGATCAAGGCCCCGCTTGTCACCTTTGTCATTGTTTCCTTCGGGGTCATGCTGGTTGTCAACGGGCTGGTCAGGCTGATCATCGGACCGGGTGAGCAACGGTTCTTTGACGGCACCCGCTTCATCATCTCCGCCAGGGAATTCAAATCCCTCACCGGGCTGGAGGAGGGGCTGGCCTTCAGGACGACACAGGGAATCACCATCGCCGCCGCCCTGGTGCTGATGACAGCCCTGTTCTGGTTTCTCAACCGGACCCGGACCGGCAAATCCATGCGCGCCTATTCCGATAACGAGGATTTGGCGCTGCTGTCCGGAATCAATCCGGAACGGGTGGTGATGATCTGCTGGATCATTTCCGGCAGCCTGGCCGCCGTTGCCGGAACGCTCTACGGGCTCGACAAGATCTTCAAGCCGTTCACCTATTTCCAGCTGCTGCTGCCGATCTTTGCCGCAGCGGTCGTCGGCGGGATGGGCAACCCGGTTGGCGCCGTGGTGGGGGGATACCTTGTGGCACTGTCCGAAATCTCGATCACCTACGCCTTCAGGAAGGTGGCGGGCTACATCCTTCCGGATGGATGGCAGCCCGATTCGCTGCTGCAGCTTCTTTCAACCGACTACAAATTCGCGGTCTCCTTCGTGATGCTGGTCATCGTGCTGCTGTTTCGGCCGACCGGACTGTTCAGGGGGCGGGTATTTTGACCCGCCGGGACCTCGTCTATTTCCTGGCGGCCATTGCCCTGGTCATCGGCGCCGGTCTGGTCCAGAGCTGGAATGTCGCGCTGGCAATCCTGAATTTCGGCCTGATCTCGGCGATCCTGGCCATCGGCGTCAACATCCAGTGGGGTTATGCCGGATTGTTCAATATCGGCATCACCGGATTTGTCGCCCTGGGCGGACTTGCCGTCATCATCGTCTCCACGCCGCCAGTCGTGGATGCCTGGCATGCCGGCGGTGCCAGGGTGGTCCTGGCGCTGGCAATCGGCCTGCTCACCATCCTTGCCGCCATTGCCACCTGGAAGCGGCTGCGGCCAGGGACGATCCGGGCGCTGGCAATGATCGGGGTGCTGGTTGCCGGCCTGTCACTTTACCGCTGGCTGTTCGACCCGGCGGTGCTGGCCATTGAAAGCGTCAACCCGGCCGGGACCGGGTATCTCGGCGGGCTCGGACTGCCGGTCCTGCTGGCATGGCCGGTTGGCGGCCTGCTGGCCGCACTCGCCGCGGTGGTGATTGGCAAGATCGCCCTCGGGTTGCGATCGGACTATTTGGCAATCGCCACATTGGGCATTGGCGAGGTTGTTGTTGCGGTTCTCAAGCACGAGGACTGGCTGACCCGCGGGGTCAAGAACGTTGCCGGGTTGCCGCGTCCGGTCCCCTACGAGGTCGATCTGCAGGCGGCGGACTGGTTCGTCAGCGCCGCCGGGCGGCTTGCCGTGAGCCCGGTCGAGGCATCCTCGATCTTCGTGAAGCTGTGCTATGCCGGGTTGCTGGTCACGGTGCTGGCGGTGCTGTTGTTCCTGTGCGAACGGTCGCTCTATTCGCCATGGGGGCGCATGATGCGGGCCATCCGCGAAAACGAGACCGCCGCCGAAGCCATGGGCAAGGATGTCAAGGCCCGCCACCTGCACGTGTTCGTGCTCGGTTCGATGATCTGCGGCATTGCCGGGGCCATGGTGACCACGCTTGACGGCCAGTTCACGCCGGCAACCTACCAGCCCCTTCGCTTTACCTTCCTGATCTGGGTCATGGTCATTGTCGGCGGCTCCGGCAACAATTGGGGGGCCATTCTCGGCGGCATGATCATCTGGTTCTTCTGGATCGAGGTCGAACCGATCGGCGCATTTCTGCTCGATGCCGCGACATCCTGGATGGGCGCCGAATCGCCGGTCCGGACACATCTCATGGACTCGGTCGCCCATATGCGTTTCCTGACCATGGGGCTGATCCTGCTCCTGGTGATGCGCTTTCGCCCGCGCGGGCTGATTCCCGAGCGATGACCGGAAGGACACGGCATGACAGGACGACTCCCGACTGAACACGGAGGCAGGAGATGGCAATGAAGACCAGCGTGCAGGCATGCGTGATCGGCGGCGGGGTCGTGGGGTGCTCGGTGCTCTACCACCTGACCAGGCATGGCTGGACCGAGATTTCACTGATGGAGCGGTCGGCGCTGACCTCGGGGTCGACCTGGCATGCCGCCGGCGGGTTTCACACCCTGAACGGCGACATCAACATGGCCGCCCTGCAGGGCTACACGATCGGGCTCTACCAGGAACTCGAAGCCATCACCGGCATGTCATGCGGGCTCCACCATGTCGGTGGAGTCACCCTTGCCGAAAGCCGGCAGCGAATGGACATGTTCAGGGCCGAGCGGGGCAAGCATCGTTACATGGGGCTTGAGACCCACCTGGTGGGGCCGGACGAGATTCGCAAACTGGCGCCGCTGGCCGATCTGGATGGCATCATCGGCGGCATCTTCAACCCGCTCGACGGCCATCTCGACCCGTCCGGCACCACCATGGCCTATGCCAGGGCGGCCCGCATCGCCGGCGCCGAGATTGTCACCGACAACCCTGTGCTCGAGACCAACCAGCGCCCGGACGGCAGCTGGAATGTTGTTACCCGCAGCGGCACCATTCACGCCGAACATGTCATCAACGCCGCCGGCCTGTGGGCGCGCGAGGTTGGCATGTTGGCCGGCGTATATCTTCCGCTACACCCGATGGAACACCAGTATTTGGTCACCGAGGATGTTCCGGAAGTCGCCAGCTCCGGCACCGAGCACCCGCATGTGCTGGATCCGGCCGGCGAGAACTACCTGCGGCAGGAGGGACAGGGACTCTGCATCGGCTTCTACGAACAGGATTGCGAGGCCTGGGCGATCGACGGCACACCGCCGGAATTCGGACATGAATTGCTGCCCGACAATCTGGAGCGGATTTCCGATTCGATCGATCACGCCTACAGCCGCTACCCGGCATTGCAGCGGGCGGGGATCAAGCGCATCATCAACGGCCCCTTCACCTTTGCCCCGGACGGCAATCCCCTGATCGGCCCGGTGCCCGGCCTGCGGAACTACTGGTCGGCCTGCGGCGTCATGGCCGGGTTTTCCCAGGGCGGCGGGGTTGGTGACATGCTGGCGCAATGGATGGTTTCAGGCGAGACCGAGCGCGACACGCTGGCCCTCGATGTTGCCCGGTTCGGACCGTGGATCGGCCCCGCCTACACAATCGAGAAGGTCAGTGAATTCTACCGCCGCCGGTTCTCGGTCGTCTACCCGAACGAGGAACTGCCAGCAGCGCGGCCGCTGAACACCTCGCCGATGCACGACCACTGGAGCCGCCTCAATGCCGTGTTCGGTGCGCAATTCGGAACCGAAATCGTCAATTATTTTGCCCTGCCCGGCGACCCCCGCTACGAGACGCCGTCATTTCGCCGTTCGAATGCCTGGGAGGCGACACGGCGGGAAGTGCTGGCAGTGCGAAGCCGGGTCGGCATCAACGAAATCTTGAATTTCGGCAAGTTCCGGGTCGCCGGGGCCGGGGCGCGCCAATGGCTGAACCGCGTCCTTGCCGGCCGGATCCCCGGCCCCGGACGGGTATCGCTGTCGCCGATGCTGTCGCCAAAGGGACGACTCATCGGCGATTTCACCGTCAGCTGCCTGTCGGAGCAGGAATTCCAGCTCACCTCTTCCTATGCGGCCCAGGCATTTCATCTGCGCTGGCTGACCCGCAACCTCCCCGACAATGGGGTGACGATCGAGAACATCTCCGACCAGCGTATCGGGTTCCAGATCGCCGGACCGAACTCCCGGACGCTGCTGGCGAGGGCGACCCGGGAGGATGTCTCGGCCGACTCCCTCCGCTTCCTCGACTGCCGCCGGATGCAGGTCGGCCTCGTCAACTGCATCGTGCAGCGCATCACCTTCACTGGCGGGCTGGGCTACGAGATCTACTGCGATTCCGGGGCGGTGCGAACATTGTACGACACGCTGACGGCGCATTCGGACGGGCTGGGGCTGACGCCATTCGGCATGCGCGCCATGATGTCGCTACGCCTGGACAAGTTCTTCGGCTCGTGGCTGCGTGAATACTCGCCGGACTACACCCCCGGCGAGACCGGGCTTGACCGGTTCATTGCCTGGTCTCGAAATGACGATTTCATCGGTCGGGCGGCGGCCGAAGACGAGCGCCGGACCGGAAACAGCCGGAAACTGCAGGCATTTGACGTTGATGCCCTCGATTCGGATGTCGTCGGCTACGAGCCGATCTGGATCGGCGGCGATGTCCGCGGTTTCTGCACCTCGGGCGGCTATTCGCATTTTGCCGACAAGTCGGTCGCTCTCGGCTTCGTCCCGGCCGAGTTGGCATCCGTCGGGCTTGAAGTCAACATCGAGATCCTCGGCGAGATGCGGCCGGCCAGGCTTATCACCAGGCAACTCTATGATGCAGATGGCACCATCATGCGCGGTTGAAACGTGCCCCGCCAGCCGGGTGACCCCGGGCATGCGGTGGTCAATGACCGGCAGGTCCCGGTGATGCCGGCCGGGCGGCGGCACCGCATTCCGGCCATCATTCCGGCCGCCGGTTCTTCCTCGAGGATGGCCGGTCCCGACAAGTTGCTCGAACTGGCCGGCGGAATCTCGATATTGCGCCGGACGGTGCTGGAGGCCATCCACTCCGATGCAAGCCCGGTGCTGGTCGCCATTGGCGGCAATCACCAATGGCGGCGGCGGCAATTGTCTGGCCTGGACTGCACCATCATCGAGGTTGGCAGACCCGATCTCGGCATGGCCGAATCGCTGCGATCGGGCATCGCCGGCCTGCCTGCCGAATGCGACGGGGCAATGATCATTCTTCCGGACATGCCCGGGATCCGCTGCAATCACATCAACCTGCTCCTTGCCCGATTCCTGCCCGACCACATTGTCCGGGCCGCCGACCAAGACGGCATAGCTGGACACCCGGTCATCATCCCGTCCTGCCTGTTTCCACGGATGGCCCTGCTCTCGGGCGACCAGGGCGCCCGCAACCTGATCCGGGAAAGCGGGCTGGACTCCCTTCATGTCGGATTGCCGGGCATGGTGAGCCGGCTGGACCTGGACACCCAATCGGACTGGGCCGCCTGGCGGCGGGGTTGCCAGGGCGGTGGTGCGGGCGGAGGGAATTGAACCCTCACTGCCTTTCGGCAAACGGATTTTCGTACCAGCTACGGCTTTCGCCGCCTCCACGGAGGTGAAGTTCGTGGTCTGGACTATCCCTTCACCCTGGCCATCACGGCGTTAGGTGCCGCCCGTCTAGTCTCTACACCTTCCCGGGCTGCGCCCAGGCTTGGCTCGGGATTGCCATGTCAAAGGATTCCCCGAATTTGAGCGGTTCTACACCCCCGGTTTCCCGGGGGGCACCCAGATACCCAAGTCCGTCGCGTCTACCGTTCCGCCACGCCCGCCAGCCCCCATATACAAGCGGCCATCCCCGGCAACAATATCCTCCGGCGACATTCCGGTGCGAATTCCTCGCATTGCCGCCATGCCCGCGGGACATGACGACCAGCGGCCGCGCATGCGCATCCCGGTAGCCATCGCCGCCATGCACCCGGGGACATGACCGGTCCGAATGAAGCTGCCATCCTGAGCAAGGTCTGGCCAGCCCATGCTCAGGATGGCCGGAATTTCTGCAGGTAGGCCAAATCCACGATTTGCGGCGGGCGGATGAAGGCGACTGCCGTCCTGCCGCCCCGCTGCATGCTCGGATTGCCCGCCGGCCGCAGCGCAATCTGGGCGTAGAACTCGCCGCCTTCCGAGCGCAGCCCAAGCATCGCTTCCTGCCTGTTCCGACCGGGCCTGGTCTTCTCGATGGTGGCGGGCAGCGTGCCGGCACCGAAGGTGAGGGCCGACGGGGTGTCGGTCACCGCAAGGTCGCCCGCCTGGAATGACAATGCGACATCCGTCCCCGGCTCGAACCCGCCCGCCGACCGGGCCAGGATCTCCGTGTCACCAACGCTGCAGGAGGCGAATCCCTCCCCCAGCGCCTTGACCACCTTCGCCCGCAGGAATTGCTGCTGCCCCGACCGGGAATTGAGCTCGACCCCGCCCCTGCCGACGACCCGCCCTTCCTGCACGACCAGGATATTGTCCACCAGCGAGCGAAGCTCGTCGTTCGAATGCGAGATATAGATCGCCGGTATCCCGAAGGTCGAGATGACCCGTCCGAGATAGGGAATGATCTCCTCCTTGCTCTGGCCGTCAAGCGACGCCAGCGGTTCATCCAGCAACAGCAGCTCCGGTGCCGACAGCAGCGCCCGCCCCAGGGCAACCCGCTGCTGCTCGCCGCCTGAAAGGTTCTGGATCTTGCGCGGCAGCAATGGCCCCAGGTCGAGGGCATTGCCGACCTCGTCCCAGCCGGGGCCCTTGCGGCCCCGGCGGCGGCGAAAACCGTAGCCCAGGTTTCGCTCGACACTCAGATGCGAAAACAGGCGCCCATCCTGGAAGACGATGCCGGCAGCACGCTTGTGGGCCGGAACGAAGATCCCCGATCGGGTATCCATCCATTTGCGGCCGCGGAAGCTGACCGTGCCGGTCGCAGTCCGTTCGATGCCGGCGATCACCCGGATGATCGTGCTCTTGCCGGCGCCGCTCTCGCCTTCCAGCCCGGTGACGCCGTCGAGCGAAATCGATTCGGTCACATCCAGGGTGAATTTCGGGAACCCGACCTGGATCGAAATCCGCAGCGTGTCCTCAGATTTCATCATAATGCCGATATCTGCGGTTGATGATGAACAGCAGCATCATGGCTGCAAACGCGAATGCCAGGGTGCCGAGAGAAAGGATGTGGGCCCTCTCGTAGTCCAGGGTCTCGACGCTGGTATAGATGTCGATGGAAATCACCCTGGTGTGATCCGGGATGTTGCCACCCACCATGAGGATGACCCCGAATTCGCCGACCGAATGCGAAAAGGCCAGGACACCGGCAGTCAGGAAGCCGCGCTTGGCCAACGGTACCGCAACGGTGAAGAATGCATCCAGCGGCCTGGCGCCCAGGCTGGCCGCGGTCTCCATGGCTCGCTTGCCGACCTTTTCGAAGGCGGCCTGCAATGGCTGCACCGCAAACGGGAAGGAATGCAGAACCGCGGCGACCAGGATGCCGGTAAAGGAAAAGGCCAGCGTGTCACCGGTCAGGCGGACCCAGGCTCCCCCGATCGGTGAATCGGGATTGAACAATACCAGCAGGTAGAATCCGAGCACGGTCGGCGGCAACACCAATGACAGGGCGGTGACGGATTCCACGATCGGCTTCAGCCGGCTGCCGGTATTGGCGAGCCACCATGCCAGCGGCGTGGCAACCAGCATCAGAATGGCGGTTGACGCAATTGCCAGCTTGAGGGTGACCGCTACCGAACCGTAGTCAAACATCGTCGCCTGGCAAATCGTAGCCGAAATCGCGGATGATTCCCCGGGCAATTTCTCCCTTCAGGAATTCGACAAATGCCGAAGCCGCCCGGTTTCCGCCGGCCCGCAGGGTCAGAACCGCATCCTGTACAATCGGTGCGTGGTAATGATCGGGAATCGTCCAGCCAACCCCGACCCTGGCATTCTCACGGTTCATGGTCTGGGACAGGGCAACGAAGCCCAGCTCGACATTCGCGGTTTGCACGAAGGCATAGACCTGTCCGACACTCTCGGCGAATATCAGTTTCGGCTCGGCGTCGCTGGTCAATCCGGCAACCTCGATGGTCTCCAGGGCCGCCTCCCCATATGGAGCCAGCGCCGGGTTGGCAATGGCGATGCGGCGGACCGACGGGTCCGCAAGCATGGATGGTCCGGGCTCTCCTGCCTGGTGGCCTTGCTTGGCCAGCAGGACAAGCCTGCCGACGGCATAGGTGAACCTTGAACCGGGAAGGACCAGCCCGTCCTGTTCGAGCAGCACCGGGTGTTTCCGGTCGGCCGAGAGAAAAGCGTCGAATGGCGCACCATTCGAAATCTGCGCGAACAGCCGGCCGGTCGAACCGGTGGTCATGGTGATCCGGTGATCATGACGCTGTTCGAATTCATCCACCAGGCGTTCGGCCGCATGGGTGAAATTCGCCGCCACCGCGATCAACGCCTCGCCGGCGACCACCGCGGCCGGAATGGCCAGCGTCACGAGGGCAGCAAGGCAGAGAGCCAGTTTCCGGAACAGGGCGATCAATGACATGTCATCCTCAGGACTGGACCAGACCGAACATCGATCGCGACGGCAAGTCGAAACTGGCATGCACTGCATGGATTGGTGCCCGAGGCGAGACTCGAACTCGCACGATTCATCATCGGGGGATTTTGAGTCCCCTGCGTCTACCAATTCCGCCACCCGGGCCGATGCGCACTCTTAGACCTCCCGGTTTTGCCCGTCAATGTGGCCTCGAACCGGCGAGGCCGGATTCGCCAGCCCGAATCCTGCCGCCGGCCACCTCGTCAGCGATTCGTGATCCAGAAGGCTGGGGGCAGGAGACGCGACTCCGCAAGGCCGGCGCCGGACCGGCTTCGCGGCCGGCGAGGTCAAGACAGGGAGCCGAATATCAGGACCGGCGCCAGCAGCGGAAAAATCTCGGTGGCAGCCAGCACCAGGATCATTGCCCGGGAGAAGATCGACTTGAATCTCCTGACCAGGATGATCGACAATGCAAGGCAAACCAACCCCTCCAATGCACCGACGATGGTGCCGTGATGTCTTGGATCCCAGTAGCTGATCGGGCTCTCGAAAACCCAGTTGGTGAGCGGCCAGAAATGGGCCCGGCCATCATCATGGTGCAGCGGAAAATCCAGCACCAGGTGGAGCATCCCGGCCAGCCCCAGCGCCAGCAGCCATCCTCGACGCAGCCAGAATCCGGCCAACACCACGCCGGCCCAGACAAAGACCGAATTGTCGATCGCGAAGATGCGCTGCCAATTCTCGGAATAATAGAGCTGCCCGAACACGATTCCCGGCGGGATATCCTGGATATAGAGGGCATGGGCACCCATCAGGTAGAGCGAAAGATCGGGCAGGAGCGAGCCGGCAAGGATGGCGACATTGATTCCCGGCGCCCCGGGGCGTGACAAGGCGGCCATGCCCAGGACCAGATGTGCGGGCGTGTTCATGGCTACCGGAACTACTGGCGATGCCGAGGTTGGGCAATACGCAAATCCGGGCCGAACCGGCAGGTACGGAATGTTGCTGGCCACCGGCACATGAAGGCGACGAAAATGGGTGCAGGGTCAACCATCGGCCTGCTTTTGCCGTCTCCCCGGCGCTTTCCCGGGTCGGGTCGAAGGCCGCCAGGCGGATCGACCGGCAGCCTCGGAACCCGGTCGTCGGGACCGGGTCGCCGTCCGGGTGCGCAATGCACTGCCCCGGCGCCGTGACCTGCCCGTCATTGCCTCGGCGGGTCGATACTCGCCTCGGGGACCGGGTTGCGGGTGGTGCGCGCATTGCGGCGCAGTTGGCAGAGCTTGCCGGGGACGGGTTCATGACTTGGGAGGCAGGGGGGATCACTGCAGGCTGAGCCGGGAGGCTGGCAGGTGCCTGCGAGGCAGCACTCGATTGAAACCGGGCATGGTTTCTCCTATCGACCGGTTGTGCCCGTGTTCGGGCGACAATCTCGGGATGATGGCGGCCATGATTCTCCACAGGCTCTACAATTGGACCATCACCCTCGCCGGCCACCGGCGGGCGGTGCCGGCGTTGGGGGTGGTCAGCTTCCTGGAGAGCTGGATTTTCCCGATTCCGCCCGACACCATGCTGATCCCGATGGTGATCGCCCGGCCCGACCGCGCCTGGATTGCCGCCTCGGTCTGTCTCGCCGGGTCCGTCGCCGGCGGCCTGGTCGGCTACCTGATCGGCGCCCTGCTGTTTGATCAACTGGCCCTGCCGCTGCTGACAATGCTGGGCGAGGCCGAGCGGTTTCACCAGTTTGCCGCACGCTACAACGAACAGGGGTTTCTCGTGGTATTCATGGCGGGATTCACGCCGTTTCCGTACAAGGTCATCACGATATTGTCAGGCTCGACCGGCTTGTCACTCCCCCTCTTTCTGCTGTCGAGTGTGGCAGGACGGGGAGTTCGTTTCTTTCTGATTGCACTGTTGCTGCGAAGATACGGGGATCGCTTGCGGATGTTCATCGAAAGACGCCTCGGGCTGGTCACGGCGCTGGCGGCCATGGTGCTGGTGGCGTTGGCGGTGATCCTGGGGGCCGGATAATGGAATTGAGATTACCGATCCTCGGCATTGCCGGCTCGACGGCGCTTCTGGCCTATGTTCTCGCCGCCCAGTTCCTGCAGGGGCTGGACCCCTGCCCGCTCTGTATCTGGCAGCGATGGCCCCACCTGGCCGCCATCCTGCTCGGGCTGGTGGCGATGCTGGCAAGGAGGCGGTTCCTGTTTGTGCTGCCGGCGGCGGCGCTGCTGATCGGCGCTGCCATCGCCGGCTACCATGTCGGGGTCGAACAGCACTGGTGGGCAGGCCTCGACAGCTGCGCCGGCCAGCCGCTGGTGGCGATGTCCGGCGCCGACCTCCTTGACCTGTCGGAACCCGTGACCGTTACCCGCTGCGACGAGGTGGTCTGGAGTTTCCTCGGATTGTCGATGGCAGCCTGGAACGGGCTGGTCTCGACCGGGCTGGCGATCGCCTGGATACTGGCAGCATGGAAGCCGGGCCGACCCGCAATCCGATCGAGTTGACACGCCGGCCGGCCACGCCCTCAGTCATCTTCCAGCTCGGCATCCCAATACAGGAAATCGATCCAGCTCTCGTGGAGATAGTTTGGCGGAAACCTCCTGCCGGCATTGAGCAACTGTCCCACCGATGGCTCGAAAGGCTGCCGCCGCAGCGTGACCACGCTATCATCCGGAAGACGGTTTCCCTTCTTCAGGTTGCAGCCGGAGCAGGCGGCGACCACATTGGTCCATGTGGTTCTGCCGCCCTTCGATTTCGGGATGACATGGTCGAATGTCAAATCGCCTTCCGCACCGCAATACTGGCAGCAGAATTCATCCCGCAGGAACAGGTTGAACCGGGTGAATGCCGAGACATTTGCCGGCTTGATGTATTTGCGCAGCGCCACCACCGACGGCAGGCGGAATTCGGTCGAGGGTGACCGCACGCAGGACTCATACTCCGAGACGACATCGACGCGGTCAAGGAATGCGGCCTTGACCGATTCCTGCCAGGTCCACAGCGACAGCGGGCAATAGGAAAGCGGCCGGTAGTCGGCATTCAGTACCAACGCCGAATACCGCCGCGGGCTGGCAGCGTTCCAGACAAAGCTCGTTCTGAAATCGGTGTTCATGATCCCTTGCCTTGCCGGCTGCGCGGGCGGCGACACCCGGGCGGTCGCCCGGCAACCCGCTGATTCCGGAAAAATATAGGATTGGGCCGAGAAATTTATCAAGGAGGATTTGCCCGGGCGATCGACAGAGTGACAATCAGTGACCGGTTTGCCCGCACTGGCCGACCGGGACGGGGGCGCAGGGATAGCGCTGGCCGGCGCCGATCATTCCCCGTCCTGCCCCGATTCCTGGACGTCGATGGCGTGTTCCTGGGCCATGTCGACCGCGACCGGGGAATAGGCCTGGCTGACCGGGGTGAACACCGCCAACTGATCCAGGTCGGATGCCGGTCGGCTGATCATCCGGAACACCGCAAACGCGGTCAGGAAGCCGGCGACGATGGCGATATACAGGAAGAATCCCGGCGGGCCGGCCACCGTCATCATCCAGCCGACCAGCAGCGGACCGCCGATCGCCCCGATTCCGTTGATGAAGATCAGCCCGCCAGCGCCGGCGGCCATGTCCGATGGCTCAAGGAAATCATTGGTGTAGGCGATGATCAGCGAATAGAGGGGGTTGGTCAGGCCGCCCATCACGAATGCCACCAGGAGCAGCACCGTGAAGGAGTGACTGGTGAAGCCGGCAACCAGCGCAGTCATCGAACAGGTGGCGGCGGCAAACAGGATCAGCAGGCGGCGGTCGACACGGTCCGACAGCCAGCCGACCGGGTATTGGAGAACCATGCCGCCAATATAGATCGTGGCCACGAAGATCGATATCTGCTGCAGGTTGAGATCGGCCTCGGTTCCATAGACCGCGCCCATTCCCCACAATGCCGAAAACAGCGCCCCAAGGCAGAAACTTCCGACCGCGCCGAGCGGCGAGACCGACACCAGCTTGCGCAGCGACATTGGCGTTGCCGTTTCGAATACCGGCGCCGGCGCCACCGACAGCAGGATTGGCGCAAACGAGATCGACACCAGGACCGACGAAATGACAAACAGGAAATACCCGCCCGGATCACCGATATTGAGCAACCCTTGCGCAGTCACGATGCCGACCATCTGGACAATGATGTAGACGGACAGCACCTTGCCCCTGGTGTCGTTGGTCGAACTGTCGTTCAGCCAGCTCTCGGCCACCACGTAGACACCGGAAAAGCAGAACCCGATCGCCAATCTGAGGACAAACCAGACATACGGATCCGGGAAGGCCGCAAACAGCACGATTGCCGCCGAAATGAGCGAGCCCAGGGCCGCAAACACCCGAATGTGCCCGACCCGCTTGATCATGGTCGGCGCCAGCCGCGAGCCGCCCACGAAACCGATGAAATATCCCGACATCACCCAGGACATGACGCCGGCCGACAACTCCTCGACCGAGCCCCGCACGCCCAGCAGCGTGCCCTGCATCCCGTTGCCGGTCATCAGCATCAGGATGCCAACCTGCAGGGCCCAGGTATTCTTGAGGACTTGGAACATGGCAAACCGAATCTTTGGCTTCCAATAGCGCGATTTCCGACAACGTCACGCACGAAATCGACATCGGATTGACGATTTTCAACGCCTCAGGAGCAGCGACCCGTCGCCATAGGAATAGAACCGGTACTGCCGCTCGATTGCTGCCCGGTAGACATTCTGCATGTCCGCGACTCCCAGGAAGGCCGCCACCAGCAGGATCAGGGTCGAGCCCGGCAGGTGAAAATTGGTGACCAGGCCGTCCGCCAGCCGAAAACGGAAGCCCGGGCGGATGAAAAGATCGGTATCTCCCCTCCACTCTCCGACCCGACCGTCACCGGCGGCGGACTCCAGCAAACGCAAGGCGGTGGTGCCGACGGCGATGATCCTGTTGCCCCGGCCCCGTGATAGGTTGATCTCGGCCGCTGCTGCTGCCGAAATCTCGCCCCATTCGGAATGGATCCGGTGACTGGCCACATCGCCGGCACGGATTGGCAGGAATGTCCCTGCTCCCACATGCAGGGTGATGGTCGAGCAGGTCACACCCCGCGCCGCCAGCCGGTCGAGCAGCAACCGGTCGAAATGCAATGACGCTGTCGGCGCGGCGACAGCACCCGGCCTGCAGGCAAACACCGTCTGGTAATCCTCCCGGTCGCGCTGGTCGGCCTCCCGCCTCGACAGGATGTAGGGAGGCAGGGGGATCGATCCGACTGAAGCCAGAACAGCCTCGAATTCCTCCTTCCGGCAATCGAAACCGACAATGAAGTGATCGTCATGTCGAGCCAGCACCCGGCAAGCGAGCTGTGGTGACATCTCGATCAGGTCACCGGCCCGCAACCGCCGGGCCGGTCTGGCAAAGACCCGCCAGCTGCCATCGGGATTTTCCTGGTCGAGATTTATCGAGATTGCCGCGGTCCCGCCCTGCCCGCCGCCCCGGCGGCGGACCCCCTTCAACATGGCAGGAATGACACGTGTGTCATTGAAGACCAGGTGGTCTCCCTCCCGCAGCAACTCGGGAAGATCGGAGAATTGCCGATGTTCGAGGATGCCGCGATCCCAGACCATCATCCGGGCACTGCGTCGCGGACGAACCGGCCGCAGCGCGATCAACTGCTCCGGAAGCTCGAAGTCGAGTTCGGTCAACCCCGGCTGCACCGGCATTCCATCAATTGAAGATTTCCTGCAGGGGGCCCGGGGTGATGATTGTCAACGGATTGGCGCCGGCGGTCAAATTGTCGGTTGGCCCCTTGACAAAGAACGTCACGCCGCCAATCCCGGCCCCCTTCTTCAGCCCGAAGAACTGCAGGAAAGTCCTTCGGGCAACCTCGTTCATCGGGTTGAAGGGCGTGATGGTTCCCTCGATATCCAGCACCGAGTGCCGAGTATCCAGAAAGCCTTCCATCCTGATGCCGATTGACGGGCCTCCAGCAACGCCGTTATTCAGGACAATCCGCTCGGAGTCGATCTCGAATTCGGCCTCGATGGTGCTGAAAGTGATTCCGCTTGTCATCAGGTCGTCAAACAACCCGACGATACTGATATAGCTCAGCACCTCGCTGAGGATTGGCATGTCACGAACGACGGCATTGGTGATCAGCAACTGTCCCCGGTACGACCCGGCGCCGGTTCTTGGCAGCAACGACAATTCCATCTCGCCGCCATGCAGGTTGCCGGTAATTCCGGCATCGCGCATGGCGGCGCCGGCATCATTGGTCACCAGGTATGCGGCAAGCCCCCGTTCCGAGGTGGCAATTTCGATGCCGACAATCTGTCCACCATTGATCCGCCCGGTCAACTTGCCGCGCACCGGTCCGTCGACGCTGACCTCACCAACGATTTCCGTCAATTCGATTGTTGGCGAGAGAATCAGGCGGTCGAGCCTGATCGCCATCGGCAGGTCAAGCCCGCCGCTACCGCCGGCGACATTGACCTTGCCGAACCTGGTCAGGTCAATGACTCCCCCCAGCAGCGCGACACGGACCTTTCCGGATTCGTCGGTTCCCAGCCTGACCGGCGCCGAAAACCAGTCGCCGATCCTGACACTCTCGAATTCCAGGACCGTGCCCTGGCCGGACGGCGCAACCCGGGGCACGCCCTCGGCCTCGAAACCGTCGCCGATGATCGACACCCTGGTGATTCTTGTCTCTTCGTCCAGGACTCCCTCGACGACGAACTCCGTCGCCTCGCCGCCATCGGCGGCCAGGGCGAGAAGCGGGATATTCATGCCAAGCGCCGCGGCGCTGGTGGTTATGCCGAAACGGATCTCGGCGCCTGGCGAAAAGGAGACGAAGAAATCTGCCTCCCTGGTGCCATCGATCAGTCTCCCGACCCGGGTGATCCCCAGCGACTCGAGCAAATCCTGCGACAGCTCGATGGTGCCGATCAGCAGGGAGCCTCCATCCTCATCCAATCCCAACCGCCACTCTCCGGCCCCGGGCGCGCCATCAATGGTGCCGGCACCTGACACCATGATCTCGCTGTTGTTGGCCCAGACGGCCAGCCGCACGGATTCGAGCGGCACATCTTCACCAAGAGCGGTCGAGCGAACATCAGTGATCGTTCCTCCGACCGAGAATGTCACCTCCTCGGGACGCGGCGCCTTCACCGGAACCTGGACCGTCGAATAGCCATTTGCCAACCCCTCGGCAAAATCGGTTCCCAGGCCGGCCTTTTCCAGGAACCCGAAGGGCGGATGGTCGAGCCAGGAAAAAACGGCCTGGACCGGACCCCTGAACTTGACCCGGACGACAGATCCGGGCCGCGCCGCCCACATGTCGGGCACGCTGAAATCCGAGCCGGACACATCGACATCCCCGGATCCGGACATGGCAATGCTGCCCCGTTCGAGCACGAAATATGCAGATTTTTCGGTCAGCGTCCCGAATCCGGTCGCCGCCAGCACCGGCGGAAAATCCCGCATGTAGCGGATGATTGAATCGGCAAACTCGAAACTGACATGCGCCGTCCAGCCGGATTGCCCCGAATATGACAATGCCCCGTGTATGTTGTCGACGGATCCCTGTTCGTGAACCCGCGCCACCCCGCCCCTGACGCCGGCGGCCAGCGACACCGGCCAATGGGCAAGCAGCGTGTTGCGATCCATGTCGTCGACGCTGAATGACAGGCTGGCAAACCACCCGTTGTCGGCCATACCTGCCTCGCCCTCGGCACGCAGGACCGCGTCGCCACTGTCAAGGCTGAAACGCGTGAAATGCAGGTGGAGCGGCGCCAACCCGACCCGGAAGGCCACGGAGATCGATTCGATTTCAGCCGGTTCGGCAAACAGCCCGGGATCATCGATCAGGATCTCGGCCAGGTCCAACTGCCCGGTCACCGCCGGGCCGGCATCGGCGCCGGCATCGACATAGGCGAATCCTCTACCGCGGCCGCGGCCGGTTTCGGTCTCCAGCACAATATCGGAAATGGTGATGCGGCCCGTCTCCTGCCCGTAGGCAAATCCGGCACTGGCCGAACCGACCAGGTAGGGCTCGGCGATGCCCGGCAACAGGATGGCGCCGCCTTCCAGGCTGATCGATCCCGTCATCGAGATCAGTCGGCCGGTCCGGTCGACTTTGAGCCGGGCCGACAGGCCGGCCTCGCCGCCGCCCGAAGTCCGGCCGCTGGCGGCGGACAGGATGCTCGCCAGAATCCCGGCATCGGCAGACTTGGCGGTGACGGCCATGTCGGTTGACCCATCGGCAGCGTGATGCCGGCCATCGATGGTGGCGCTGCCCAACTCCATGCCGTCCCGGACCATGGCCATTGAGCCGAGAATCCTGACGTCGTCCTCGGCCCTGACCAGCTCCAGCGAGCCGGCCACCAGGTCGATCCCGGGCAGGGCATCGACGAACCTGGCATCGACGACGGATACCTGGTCCGGTCCGGAGCTGGTCATGGATTCGAGAACCATGGGCAGCGATGCGAGGGCGTCGGTCAGCTGGCCTTGCGTACTCGACGAAGGCGCCGCCGGCACCGATGGCGGACCGATGGTCAGGCCCCGGGCGGCAATCTTCGACGGGCCGATATCGGCGCTGAACAGGGAGCGAATCTCCACGACGATTTCGATCTCGCCGACACTGACCATTCGTCCCGGCAGCAGGCCGGCGACCTCCACCTCCTCCAGGAGCAGGGTTGGTCGATCCTGTTCCTCGTCCACGGACAGGGTCAACGCGCCGATCGTCGCTTGCCCCCGCTCGCCAATGACCGAATTCACGTAGTCTTCGATTGCAACCCGCACTGCATCCGGTACCTGGACCGGCGTCGTTGCCGACAAACCCCCGGCCCCGGCGGCAAGCAGCCCCGCCGCCACCGCCAGTGCGGCGAGGTGACCCGAAACCCGGTCAAACAGACATGTGCGTCCTGAATTCATGAACAGCCCAACAATAACGCCATGCACCAACCAGGCGACACCGCGGCAGAAAAGTCGCCGAATGAACGAGTCTGCACTGGCCTTCTCAACATCGGGAAATCTGTCAACGGCCGACCAACTGGCTGCTTCGGTTCCGGATTCGGCAGTCCCGAAGACGGTATACCATACCGTGATGAAAATCCATCTTGTAGACGGGAAGGCGGCTGGATATCCTTCTGCCTTCGTGACGCCCGGCCAGCCGGGTCGGAATTGTGCAGGTGACAGCTGTCGAGTGACGTGGAGTCCATCGACACCGGAAATGTCGGAAGAGTGCTCAGCGAACAGTTCATAACCATCCGGTCCGCCTCCGGGCACCGGACCTTCCGAATCGGACCGGGGCTGCTGGTTTCGGCCATTGCCGCCGGCATCGGATTGCTGGCCTGGACGGCCCTGTCAACCGGCCTGGCGATGTGGCACCTGGCCGGCGTCGATGATCCGGGCACGACATCTGGCGGCAGCAGAACTTCGCAGGCCGACCTTCTCGGCAACGAGATCGCCCGCCTGGAGAAGATGGAAGACCTGCTTGAAGACCAACACAGCGCCGCATTGCTGGCGCTGCGAGACTCGGCCGGCAGGAGAGCGCGGTCGGAGGCGCTGCTCGCCGAAATCGGGCCATCCGACGATGCAGGCCAGGAAGCCGACGGGGCCGGTGGTGGTGACGACCATATATTGCTGGCGCTGGACCGGACCGTCGACGAGCTTGCTGCGGCCAGGCAGCAGAACCGGGAACTGGACAACCAGGTGAAATTGCTGACACAAGAATCCAGGCGAGTGGAATCCGTTGTCCTGAGACTCTCCGCAGCGATCAATTCGGCAACCGAAAGCATTGAGAATGAACTAGCCCGGCTGGACCAATCCCCCGAAGCGCTGGTCGGCGAGATCCGCTCGATCCATGCCGGACGGGGCGGATGGCTGGACGAGGCCAACCTTCGGAGCCACGGGGCCAACTCGGCGGCGGCGGACCGTCTGGCAACCATCATCGAGTCACTGGCCGGAGATATCGACCGACTGGACATGACCAGGCTTGCCTACCTGTCCGCGCCCTTTGCCCATCCGGTCCCGGGCCGGCGCGTCCGCCTGTCAAGCGGGTTCGGCAACCGGATGCATCCCGTGTACAACCGGCGGCAATTTCACGAAGGGGTCGACTATGCCGCCGCCACCGGAACCCCGGTGCGGGCGACGGGCGACGGCATTGTTACCTTTGCCGGCTGGGAAAGCGGATTCGGTCGGGCGGTCAAGATCAGGCATGTCGGCGATACCGAAACCCGGTACGGTCACCTGAACAAAATTCACGTCAGGAAATGGCAAAGGGTTTCCAGAGGTGACCATATTGGTGATATAGGGTCGACGGGCAACTCGACAGGCCCTCATCTTCATTACGAAGTTCGTGTAGGCGGGAAACCCGTCAATCCATTGAAATTCATCAGGATGCATTGAAAATGTTTACCAACCGAAAGAGCAACGACACTCCCGGACAGTCCCAGCAACCAGCCGCCCAACCTGCGAATTCGCCGCCGGTTGCACGAAAGGCGGCGCCAACAGGAACCAAGAACGCCAAGGGAAGCGGACAACCGTCAACCCTCTCGACCGACCTCTTCATCAAGGGCAATCTCAAGACCGAGAGCGACATCAAGATCGAAGGCCAGGTGGAGGGTGATGTCAGGGCAAGATTGCTCACGATCGGGGAACACGCCACCATCAGGGGACAATTGATGGGTGACGAGGTGGTGATCAACGGCCGAATCATCGGCAAGATCAGGGGCATCAAGGTCAGGCTGAACTCGGGTGCCCGTGTCGAGGGCGACATCATTCACGAGACCATCGCCATTGAGGCTGGCGCCCATTTCGAGGGATCTGTAAAACGCCAGGACAATCCGCTCGCCGAACATGTGGCACCGCCGGCAGCTCGGATCAAGCGCGGGCCCAAGGACCAGGACGGCTCGTAAGGGGAGATGCCCGCTGCAGGACCGGCAGGTCAGGGCAAAACCTTCCGGCTGATGCGGGATTCCGCAAGGGCAGCCCCTGCAGGGCCGGCAGGGTGAACAATTTGCCCCGCCTTCCGCAACTCCGACCTTCCGGCTGGCAGCCTTGTTGAATTGGTGCGGCCCCGGCCGAAATCACCGGGCCAGGCAGCGCCGGTTCAATTGGTTCCGGCGCGGCCGGTGGCATTTTGAGCAAGGACGGCGGCCATGAACTCGTCAAGGTCTCCGTCGAGGACGGCCTGGGTGTCGGAGGTTTCGATCTGGGTCCGCAGATCCTTGACCAGGCGGTACGGTGTCAGCACGTAGGACCGTATCTGGTTTCCCCACCCGGCGTCACCCTTCTGGCTGTGCATCTCCTGCATCTGCTCGTTGCGCCGGTTCAATTCGATCTCGTAGAGCTTCGATCGGAGCGCAGCCAGGCAGATGGCCCGGTTCTGGTGCTGGGACTTCTCGGACGAGGTCACGGCGATGCCGGACGGCAAATGTGTCAGGCGGACAGCCGAGTCGGTCTTGTTGACATGCTGGCCACCTGCACCTGATGCCCTGAAAGTATCGACCCGGAGATCGGCCGGATTAATCTCGATCTCGATGCTGTCATCGACAACCGGGTAGACCGAAACCGCACTGAAGGAGGTATGGCGCCGGGAATTGCTGTCGAAGGGGGAGTTCCTGACCAGCCGGTGCACGCCCGATTCCGATTTCAGCCAGCCAAAGGCGTGCTTCCCCGACACCTTCATGGTCACCGACTTGTACCCGGCCTCGCCATCGCGGTTGGCGGCGATGGTCTCGATCTCGTAGCCGCGCCGCCGCGCCCATTTCTCGTACATCCTCGCCAGCATCATGGCCCAGTCGCAGGATTCGGTTCCACCGGCGCCGGCATTGATTTCCAGGAATGCGTCATTGGCGTCGGCCTCGCCGCTCAGCAGCGCCTCCATTTCCAATTTCCCGGCCCGGCGCTGCAACTCGTCCAGTGTGGGAACAACCTCCGCCAGCAACTCCTCATCGGCCTCCGATTCGGCAAGTTCGACCAGGGCGATGATGTCGTCGAACTCGCACTGGAGAGAATCGAGCATCTCCAGCGAATCGGCAAGGGCCTGCCGTTTCCGCATCACGGTCTGGGCCCGGTTCCGATCGCTCCAGAAACCGGGATCTTCCGACATGGCATTGAATTCGGCCAGTTTCCTTTCGACCGAATTCCGGTCAATCCGTGCCGTCAGCAATTCGAGCGACTTTTCGATCGCATCCACCGAGTTCTGTAGATCTGCTCGCATTTGTCCGTGTCGCCCATTGCCTGTCGCCGGCGCAGTCCGGAATGGTCGGAAATCCATCCTGCCATTGCTGGTGCGGCTGCCGCCCGGGCCGACCACGACACATGGTGCAGAAAGGCCCGGAGTTCAAGAAGATCGGCACGCTGCGGACCGCATCTGTGTCGTCGGTGCAGCCCTCCGGAGATGCGGCCAGTCGCGGCTCAGTACAGCCTGCACCGGGTTGTGCAGCCAGCTACCAGGAATGCAGTCGGTCGCTGGTTCAGTACAGCCCTCCCGATGAGAGTGCGCCGAATGAACTGGACGGGCCGGGGGCGTCCTCGCTGGCCTCCGCACCCGTCTCCGGCTCGGCGATAGCGGCTGGCGATGATTGCGCCTGGCTGTCTTCAGGCACGTAGACGGCCAGGTCCGACCCCATGACAAATCCGCCATCGACGATCCTGATCTCACCCGGGCGAGGCTCGCTTCCCAGTCGGAAATACTCGGCAACGTCGTTATTGCCCGGCTCGCCACCGGCCGAGCCCGACGGCACACCGGTATCGCGGTTGATCGCCACGAACACGCCGCCCTCGGGGATCTTGAATTCGGCCGAGCCGTACCGCTTGACCGCTTCCTTCATGAATGAATTGAAGACCGGGCCGCACAAATTGCTGCCATAGGCATGCCGCCCCAGCGACCTCGGCTCGTCGAAACCCATGTAGCACCCGGCAACGATATCCGGGGTAAACCCGATGATCCACGCATCCCTGGATTCATTGGTGGTGCCGGTCTTGGCCGCCACCGGAACCCCGAGATCGACCACCCGCGACGCGGTTCCTCTTTCTACCACCCCGCGCATCATCGACGTGATCTGGTATGCGGTAATGGCATCAATGATGCGGCTGCGATAAGCCAGCACCTGCGGCACCGCGCCACCGGGAAGAGATGGCTCGGCGCAATCCAGGCACAGGCGGGTGTCATGGTTGTAGACCGTCCTGCCCCGGCGATTCTGCACGCGGTCAACCAGGGTCGGGATGACCCGTTCGCCGCCATTGGCAAACATCGCGTAGCCGGCAACCATCCGGAACAGCGTGGTTTCCTGCGCCCCCAGCGAGTTGGCCAGGAATGGCTGCATGTCTTCGTAGATACCGAAATCTCGGGCATAGCCGGCCACCTTGTCCATGCCGACATCATCGGCGATGCGGATTGTCATGAGGTTGCGCGACTTCTCGATTCCCTTGCGGACCGGAACCGGTCCGAGGAAATCATTGCCGGAATTCTTCGGTTGCCACAGCCCCTCCGGGGTTTCGAACTCGATCGGCGCATCGATGACGATGGTGGCCGGGGTATATCCGGTATCCAGCGCCGCCGCATACACGAAGGGCTTGAATGACGATCCAGGTTGCCGGTTGGCCTGGGTGGCCCGGTTGAATACCGATTGCTGGTAGGAGAATCCGCCCTGCATCGCCAGCACCCGCCCGGAATTGGCATCAATGGCTACGAATGCTCCCTGGATTTCCGGGATCTGCCGCAGCGACCAGCGTCCTGGCCCGTCGCCCTCGACAGCCATGTCTGCCACGAACACCACCTCCCCGACCTCGAGGATATCCGCCACCCCGTTGACCCGGTCCGTGCCGCCATCCGGGCGCCGCCTTGCCGACACCCATTCGACATCGGCATTCCCGATGATGTCATCGACGTCCAGTTCCCGGCCTCTGATGCCCAGATGGGCGCCCCGGTCGGTCATTCTCAGCACGATGGCGGGAATCCAGCCCGGTATGTCCCGCGGCAACCCGGAATCATCCAGCCTTTCCCGCCATGCTGCCTCCACCTCCAGCGCCTCGCCATCGACGACGATCCCGGTCCCGCGCCAGACCCGGCCGCGCTCGCGGTCGTAGGATTCAAGCCCGGACCGCAACACCTCGGCGGCGGTCGCCTGCAGGCCGGCATCCACGGTTGCCCTGATGGTCAGGCCGCCATTGAAGAACTCGTCCTGGCCGAACGAACTGGAAAGCTGGCGCCTGATCTCGTCGGTGAAATAATCCCGATATGGAAGCCTGGAGCGGAACGAGGAAAAATCGCCGGCCTGCACCGTCCGCAACTCGGCCTGCCGGGCCAGTTCGCCTTCCCCCTCGTCGATGAATCCGTTCTCCACCATCTCGTTGATGACGAAATTGCGCCGCACCATTGCCGCGGCCCTGGCGGTGACCGGATGGTACCTCGACGGCGCCTTCGGCAGCGCCGCCAGGTAGGCCGCCTCCTCGATCGACAATTCGTCCAGCGACTTGTTGAAATAGGTTTGGGCGGCGGCGGTGACCCCGTAGGAATTCCGACCGAGAAAGATCTGGTTCAGGTAGAGTTCAAGGATCTGGTCCTTTTCGAGGGTCTTTTCGATCTTGTAGGCGAGAATCAGTTCCTTGACCTTCCGCTCGGCCGATCGTTCGTTGTCGAGCAGGAAGTTCTTCATGACTTGCTGGGTGATGGTCGAGGCTCCTCGCAGCCTCTGGCCGGCCATGGCGTCGAGAATGGCCTTGACCAGCCCGACGGGATCGTAGCCCCGATGCGTGTAGAAGTTCTTGTCCTCGGCCGAAATGACCGCATTCTTCACCAGGTCGGGTATCTCCTCGATCGGGCTGAACAGCCGCCGCTCATTGGCAAACTCGTCGATCAGCCTGCCCTCCGACGAAAAGATGCGGCTGATGATCGGCGGCTCGTAATTGGCCAGCTGCTCGTAATTCGGAAGGTCTCGGTCGAACAGCCACACCAGGCAATCGAGCAGCAAGGCCGCACCGAGCACTGCCAGCACCGCCCAGCTGAAGACGAAACCCAGCGCCCCCTGCAGCCTCCGAATCCAGAACCGGGCACCCGGCGCTGGCGCGGTCGGCTTGCCGTCAGTTTCGGGAGTGACTGTGCGGGAGCTGTCGGTCTGCATCCGGGGGCCCAATTCGTGAGTTGCAAGTAATGTGTTTAACCCGCCCAAATCAAGCACGCACGCCCAACTGAACCCCCATGGACACGCATCCGCAACACTTGCAACCGTGCAGGCACCCGGCGAAATTGCCAGGCCCGGTCATTCAACATGAATTTACTGGCAATCTTCTCGGTCTTCGATTATCTGTCCGAAAAAATGTCGGCACTCTACCATTGCCGACTGCAGGAAATCAGCATTTGAACCCGATTCATGCCAGAACCGCGTGTTCACCGGACACATGGCGATGTCCAGATGGCCGGTACATGACGGATTCGAGGGCGCATGACCGCTCCTCAGGCTTCGGGCGAAAATTGACAACCATGACCGGGAACCACGTCCAGTGATCACCAATCCGACGCGAAACAGCACGAATGGCGGCCAGGCACTTCGGTTCCCCATGACAATGCAACCGCTTGCCGATTACGGGATTTCCCTCGATTCGGCGGGCGGCACAAGGAACGCCAATGGCACAACATTTACTGATCGATGCATCACATCCCGAGGAGACCCGTGTAGCAGTTGTCGATGACGGACGAGTCAAGGAATTCGAGTACGAATCGACCAACAAGCAACAGATTACCGGCAACGTCTACCTGGCCCGGGTGGTCAGGGTGGAGCCTTCGCTCCAGGCCGTATTCGTGGAATATGGCGGAAACCGGCACGGATTCCTGGCCTTTCCGGAGATTCACCCGCACTACTACAATATTCCGGTCGCAGACAAACAGGCCACCGCCGACAATGGCGACGACCCGGAGAGCCCGGATGATGCCGGGCAAAATGCCGACGACGACACCGACAGAACCGCGGCCCCGGACGACCAGGAGACCGATGCTGGTGCCGGGACGGCCGAGGATGTTGGCGATGCCGACAAGGGTGGCAGCGATGCTGGTGCCGGGACGGCCGAGGATGTTGGCGAGGGTGGCAGCGATGCTGGTGCCGGGACGGCCGAGGATGTTGGCGATGCCGACGAGTCGGGCGATGACGGCGTGGATGATGACGCCGTGGACGAGGAGGATATCGCCAGGCCGAGACCTCCGGTTCGGCGATACCGGGTCCAGGAGGTCATCCGGCAAAAACAACTGGTGCTGGTGCAGATTCTCAAGGATGAGCGCGGCAACAAGGGTGCGGCGCTCACGACCTATATCAGCCTGGCAGGCCGTTATTGCGTGCTGATGCCCAATACCGACCGCGGCGGCGGAATCAGCCGCAAGATCACCAATGCCGTCGACCGCCGCAAGCTGAAGTCGATCGTGTCCGACATCGACCTTCCCGAAGGGGTCGGTCTGATCATCAGGACCGCGGGAGCCAACCGCACCAAGCAGGAGATCAAGCGTGATTACGAATACCTGGTCCGACAGTGGGACAAGATCAGGGAATTCACTTTCAAATCGGCGGCGCCAGCGCTGATTCACGACGATGGCGGGCTGATCAAGCGGACCATCCGCGATGATTACAGCAAGGGTGTCGAGGAAGTGATCGTCGAAGGCGAAGAGGGGTACAAATCGGCCAAGAACTTCATGAAGATGATCATGCCGTCTCATGCCAAGCGGGTAAAGAAACATGCCGGTCCGCTTCCGCTGTTTGCCAAGTTCGGAATCGAGAAACCGCTGTCGAACCTGTTCGAGCCGAGCGTTCCCCTGCCATCTGGAGGCTATATCGTCATCGGAATTACCGAGGCGCTGGTCGCCATCGATGTCAACTCGGGCAGGTCGACCAGCCATGGATCACTCGAGCAGACTGCCCTGCAGACCAATCTCGAGGCGGCCGAAGTCATTGCCGAGCAGTTGCGGCTACGGGACCTTGCCGGCCTGATCGTCATCGATTTCATCGACATGGATGAGGGCAAGAACAATTCCGCGGTCGAAAAACGCTTCAAGGAATGCCTGAAGGCTGACCGATCGAAAATCCAGACCGGGCGCATTACCGGTTTCGGATTGCTGGAAATGAGTCGCCAGCGGCTGCGACCAGGCCTTCAGGAACTCGTATCGCAGCCCTGCGAGACCTGCAACGGAACCGGCGTGGTCCGCGCCGATGACTGGGTGGCGCTGGATGCGCTTCGCCACATCGAACAGGCGGCGGCGGGTGACTTAGGGGTTGAACTCATCGCCTCGGCGCCGGTTGCGGTTGCCAATATCATTCTGAACCGGAAACGCGCCACCCTGACACAGATGGAGGAAACGCACTCGATTACGGTGTCGGTGGAGGGATCATCCGATCTTTCCGGCAGCGAACTCCGCCTCAGGCGGATCACGCAGCGGGATCCCGAATCCGATGAGACCCGTGAAGAGATCATCAGTATCGACACCGATGACCGGCCGGGGCGGAAGGGCAGGTCATCCGGCGAACAGGGCGGCGAGTCACGGCGACGCCGGCGGCGGTCCCAGCGGGGGTCGGGGCGCCGGGGTGGGCAGGCTCCGCAGGCCGGTGCCGAGTCCGACGACTCTGCTGCCACGGCGCAGGAGGAATCCGGCCAGGACCAGTCGGCGGACAAGGACGGCAAGCCGGAGGACAGAAAGGGGCGCCGGAAGCGGCGCCGGGGCGGCTCCAGGAAAAGGGCCCGCGGCGAGTCCGAGGTGACCAGCCCGGAGGCGGCAGAGGATCCGGGCAAGCAGGAGATGGCGGAACAAGGTCAGGAGCAGTCGAAACCGCCGCGCAAGCGGCGTCGGGGCGGCCGGAAGAAGGGGCAGTCGGGCAAGGGCACACCGGCAAAGGATTCCGGGATGGACGGGTCGGCGACCGATTCCACGGCCAGCACCGGGGATGGCGACAAGGTCAGCCATGCCTCGGAGGCAGGCGATTCGGCACCGGCGGCCACCACCGAAACCGATTGACCGGGTGGCGCCCGGACAGGACATGGACATCCAGCAGACGGAGAGCATCATGAGCACACCCTCTTCCCGACCAGCAACAGCTGCCCGCGCATTCCTGCGGGTTCCGGCACTGTTGATGGCATTCCTGTGCATGGCGTGGCTGAACCCGCAACCGGTTGCCGCAACCGACCTTGCCAATCTGACCGCGGCCGAACGCGAGGTTCTGCGCGAGGAGATTCGCCAGTTGCTGCTCGAGAATCCCGACATCATCATCGACGCGCTGGAAGCCCAGGGGGCCATGGATGCCGCAGAACAGGAGGCGAGTGACGCGCAGCTGATTGCACGCTTCGGCGACGAATTGTTTCACGACTCCCATTCCTGGGTCGGCGGCAACCCGGATGGCGACATCACGCTGGTCGAATTCCTGGACTACAATTGCGGATTTTGTCGCAAATCCGCCGATGTCGTGGACGAGCTGATTGAGACCGACGGCAATATCCGGTTCGTGGTCAAGGAATATCCAATACTGGGCACCAATTCCGAGATCGCCGCCCTGCTGGCCGTCTCGGTGCTGCAGCTGGCCGGTGATCAGCAGTACAAATCGGTCCATGACCTGATGATGACCCATGAGGGCCCCTATGATGACGGATTTGTCAGCGAAGTTGCCGGCCTGGCTGGAATTGACCCGGAACTGATTGTCGAGCACATCGATTCCCTGACGCCGCATGACGCGATTTCCGCCAATTTTCAACTTGCCGGCAATATGGGCATCAACTCCACGCCAACTTTCGTTATTGGGAACCGGATGGTGAGGGGCTATATTCCGTATTCAGAGATGCAGGAGATCGTGAATCAACAACGGTCCGGAACGAACTGACGGGCAGAGATCCGACCGGTCCGACCTGCCGGCATTCGGTCAATCTGCATCAACCCCAGCGCCGAGTAGACCATGAGCAAAGAAACTGATCGTGACAGCCAGACCGAGATCGAGGATCTGGCCAGGCTGATGAACCAGTACGGGTTGGAGCAGGTCGAGATATCGAGAGTTCGCGGCGAATTCCAGCGGGATCGGATCAAGCTGTCAAGGCCAAGGGCCGGCGCTGCTGCTGCCAGCCAGCCGGCGCCGCCAGCTGAACGGTCCACGGAACCGGCCCCGGCGGCGGCGGAGACGCTGGAGGGCAGTCTCGACCCGACTTCGCATCCCGGGGCAGTCATCGCGCCGATGATCGGCACCGTCTATCTCCA
The DNA here is from genome assembly GCA_964291445.2 of Paracoccaceae bacterium. GTDB lineage: Bacteria > Pseudomonadota > Alphaproteobacteria > Rhodobacterales > Rhodobacteraceae > JAPOXR01. The sequence continues at coordinate 247,975 of OZ219863.1, forward strand.
GGCCGAGCCGGGGGCGCCGAGCTTCGTGGAGATCGGCTCCCGGGTCGAGGAAGGCCAGACCCTGCTCATCATCGAGGCGATGAAGACCATGAACCACATTCACGCACCCCACGGCGGAACGGTGCGGCGAATTCTCGTCGAGGACACGTCGATCGTGGAGTATGGCACGCCCCTGATGATCATCGAGTAGGTCAGCGGCCAATGGTTTCCAAGATCCTGATCGCCAACCGGGGCGAGATCGCGTTGCGGGTCATCCGGGCCTGCAGGGAACTCGGCATACCATCGGTTGCCGTCCACTCGACCGCCGATGATAACGCCATGCATGTCCGCATGGCTGACGAGGCGATCTGCATCGGGCCGCCACCCTCCTCGCAAAGCTACCTGTCAATCCCGACAATCGTCTCGGCCTGCCTCGTCACCAAGGCCGATGCCATCCATCCGGGATACGGGTTCCTCTCGGAAAATCCCGATTTTGTCCAGGTGCTCGAGGATCACGGCATCGCCTTCATCGGCCCGACTGCCGAGCATATTCGCCTGATGGGCGACAAGATAACTGCCAAGACGACCATGCGTTCGCTTGGCATCAGCTGCGTTCCGGGCTCGGATGGCAGCGTCTCGAGCGTCGAGGATGCCGTCGCCATCGCCGATGACATCGGATACCCGGTGTTGGTCAAGGCGGCGGCTGGTGGTGGTGGCCGCGGCATCAAGATTGCCAATTCCAGGACCGACATCGAAGATGCATTCCGAACCGCCCGCGCCGAGGCCAGGCTGGCCTTCGGCAATGACGAGGTCTATCTCGAAAAATACCTGACCAGGCCGCGCCATATCGAGGTCCAGGTGTTCGGGGATGGGCGGGGCAACGCTGTCCATCTCGGTGAGCGGGACTGTTCCCTGCAGCGCCGGCACCAGAAGCTTTTCGAGGAAACGCCGAGCCCCTGCATCGATGACGCCACCCGCCGGGAGATCGGCGAGAAATGCGCCGCCGCCGCCGCATCGATTTCATATGCCGGCGCCGGTACCGTGGAATTTCTCTACGAGGATGGCGAATTCTACTTCATCGAAATGAACACCCGGCTGCAGGTCGAGCACCCGATCACCGAATCGGTCTACGGGGTTGATTTGGTACATGAGCAGATCCAGATCGCATCCGGCAATCCGCTGTCATTTGCCCAGGAAGATCTCCGGATCAGGGGTCACGCCATCGAGGTTCGCATCAATGCGGAATCGTTCCCCTCCTTTATCGCCTGCCCCGGAACGGTCACCGCGTTCCACGCTCCGGGCGGCCCCGGGATCAGGACCGACTCGGCACTGTATTCCGGCTACCGGATCCCCCCGCATTACGACAGCCTGATCGGCAAGGTCATTGTTCACGCATCGAACCGCAACGCCACCATGGCCAAGCTTGGCCAGGCGCTGGACGAGTTGATCGTCGATGGCGTCGATACCACGGTTGGTCTGTTCCAGAGCCTGCTGAACGAACCGGAGATCATTGCCGGCAAGTACGACATCCACTGGCTGGAGAAGTGGCTCACGCGAACATGACCCGCAACCGGATGCCGGACAGTGTCCGGGCAGACGCATCCATTCCGGTGCAGAATTTCCTCATCGCCCTTCTGCATGGATACTTCCCGATGGGGATCGATGATCCGGGCGATCCGGTTCGCTGGTTCAATCCGGAGAGGCGGTGCATACTTCCGCTCGACGCCTTCAGGTTCCCCCGCCGCCTGCGCCGGCTTGCCCGGCGCCATGACATCCGGGCGACTTTCGACCAGGACTTTGCCGCGGTCATCGCCGGGTGCTCGAAGCGCGACAAGACCTGGATCAACGGCCAGATCTCCGATCTCTACCTGAAACTGCACGCTTGCGGCCTCGCCCACTCGGTCGAGGTCAGGATCGGCGAGGAGCTGGTCGGTGGTCTCTACGGATTTGCCCTCGGCGGGGCATTCTCCGGCGAGAGCATGTTTTCGCGGTTTCCGGGCGCTTCGCAGATTGCCCTCCTTCACCTCGTTGCCCGCCTCAGGGATTGTGGCTTCCTGCTGCTCGATGTCCAGTTCCAGACACCGCATTTGGCAAGGTTCGGCACCACCGAGATCAGCCGCCGGGACTACCTCGAACTGCTCGGCGAGGCGATCAATGCCAGCACCGGTTTCAGCGCTCAGCCATCCTCGGAATCCACCGGCTCGGTCTTGCAGCGAACGAGCCATACATCGTAACGGGGATGATCCATTGCCGACAGGGCCGGCGCCGATGCAATCATCCATGCGCTGAACAGGGGTTTGCCGGATTTGAACTCGTCGATCACCACGTAGGCGTAGGAGTGGAGGGCCGGGTTTTCCGGCAGGTACCGGCACGCGTCAAGCCGGATGGACAGCCGGTCGAATTTTTGACTCTGGCCTACCGCGACCTCGAATTCGCTGACCCTGCCGGTTATGGTATCCAGCCCCCGCATGATGGCCCCGCTGCCATTCAGCGCGTCCTCCGATTCGGCGGCGGTCGAGGACAACAATACCGCGGCAATCGCCGCAGCCAGCCGGATCATTGTCCCTGGTTGAAGAAGAAATCGGACAACAGATCCACGAGCCCGACATATCCCCTGGTATCCACCATGATGTCGCCAGCCGCCAAGTTGTCGGGCGAGCCGCCCGGGCTGATCTCGATATACTGGCCACCAAGTATGCCCTCGGTCGATATTTCCGCCACGCTGTCATCCGGGATGCCCACACCGCCCTCGATCCGCATCCTGACCATGGCAAAATAGGTCTCCGGATCCAGGTCGATTTCCCGGACCATGCCGATCGGCACGCCGGCCATCTTGATCCGCGTACCCTCGTTGATTCCCTGGGCTGAGGAGAATCTCGCCGAGAGCTCGTATCCGCCCTCACTGCCAAACCACTCCTGGTCCCGGGTCAGGTAGACCAGGAATACCAGCGCCACCGCCAGCACCACGGCGCCAACCAGCGCCTCGAACCGGTTCTCGGACATCATGCCGAATGCCGTCCGGGTCCAGCGATCATCCCGGCCTCCACGCCTCGTAATCCGGCCCGTCTTCCGGGCGGTCCGATCGCAGTGATCCCTTCGGAACATAGGCCGCGCCGGTGCCGGTCAAATTCATCGAATGCGACTTGCCCCAGGCAGGAGCGGGAACCGGCTCCTCGGTCGGAGGTTTCCCGAAGGTATGGTGCAGCCAGCCATGCCACTCCGGACCTACCCGGCTGGCCTCCATTTCGCCATTGTAGATGACCCAGCGCCTGGAGCCGTCCCGGCTCTCGTAGAACACGTTGCCCTCGGAATCCTCGCCGACCCTGTTGCCCTTGCGCATCGTGTAGAGACGGGTCCCGATTGTCTGGCCATTCCACCAGGTCAGTAGACTCCTGAGCAGCGTCATCCCTTGCTTCCCGAGCCTGCCTGCATCCCTAGCCGCCAGCCGCCACTTCGCCGATCTTGTCCTCGACTTCGGCCGGCCGCATCTTCTTGTCCGAGTAGATCAGCAGCGGTTGCACGGATGAGGACACCGTCTCCTGGTTGATGACCACCTCCTCGATGCCGGTCTGGCATGGCACATCGAACATCGTCTCCAGCAGGATGTCTTCCAGTATCGACCTGAGCCCCCTCGCCCCGGTCTTCCGATCGATGGCCCTGCGGGCGATCGCCTCGATGGCATCGTCGGTGAAGGTCAGCTTCACATCCTCGAGCTCGAACATCCGCATATACTGCTTGATGAGCGCATTCCTCGGTTCGGTCAGGATCTTGACCAACGCAGCTTCATCGAGTTTCTCGAGCGTGGCCACGACCGGAAGCCGGCCGACAAACTCCGGTATCAGACCGTATCGCAGAAGATCTTCCGGCTCGAGCGCCGCATACAGCTCCTCGAGGCCCCGGCTCTCCTCGTCGGCAACATTTGCCCCGAAGCCGATGGCCGAACTGCGCATCCGCCTGGAAATGATCTTTTCCAGGCCAGAAAATGCGCCGCCGCAGATGAACAGGATATTGGTGGTGTCGATCTGCAGGAACTCCTGCTGCGGATGCTTGCGGCCTCCCTGGGGAGGCACCGAGGCAACGGTCCCTTCCATCAATTTGAGCAACGCCTGCTGGACGCCTTCGCCGCTGACATCACGGGTAATCGACAGGTTCTCCGCCTTTCGGGTGATCTTGTCGACCTCGTCAATATAGACGATTCCCCGCTGTGCCCGCTCCACGTCATACTCGGAAGCCTGCAGCAGTTTCAGAATGATGTTCTCGACATCTTCGCCGACATAGCCGGCCTCGGTCAGCGTGGTCGCATCGGCCATGGTGAACGGCACATCGAGAATCCTGGCCAGGGTCTGGGCCAGCAAGGTCTTGCCGCAGCCGGTCGGACCGATCAGCAGGATGTTCGACTTGGCAAGCTCGATATCGGCCGATTTCGAGGAATTGGCCAACCGCTTGTAGTGATTGTACACCGCCACCGACAGGACCTTCTTGGCCCGCGCCTGCCCGACGACGAAATCGTCCAGGACGTCGAAGATGTAGCGCGGGTTGGAGGCGTCGGATTCCTCGCTCTTGCCGCCCTGCTTGGCCTCCTCCTTGATGATCTCCATGCACAGTTCAATGCATTCATCGCAGATATAGACCTGTGGTCCGGCGATCAGCTTCCTGACTTCGTTCTGGCTCTTGCCACAGAAGGAACAGAACAGATGCTTGCCGTCGGACTTGCTGGTGCTGGACATATTCAAACCTGCTCTTTCAGAAATCCCGGGATCGGGAGGTCCACGAATATCTGCCTCTTCTGCGGTTCCTACGCAAGAATCGGGCGAAAAACAACAATCGCCGCGTCAACTTCCGTCATCACCAGTCATGTCCCGCTTCTCGACAATCCGATCGATGATCCCCCATTCCCTGGCTTCCTCGGGAGTCATGAAGTTGTCCCTGTCGAGGGCATTCTCCACCCGCTTGACGGTCTGGCCGGTATGCCTGGAATAGATCCGGTTCAGCCGGTTGTTGGTCTCCAGGATCTCCCTGGCATGGATCGAGATGTCGGATGCCTGTCCCTGGAATCCGCCGCTTGGCTGGTGCAGCATGATTCGGCTGTTTGGCAGGGCAAAGCGCAGGCCCTTGGTTCCCGCTGCCAGCAGCAGCGACCCCATGGAGGCCGCCTGGCCGACGGCGAGCGTCGAAATCTCCGGGGCGATATACTGCATGGTATCGTATATCGACAGGCCGGACGTCACGGCGCCGCCCGGGCTGTTGATGTACATGGCGATTTCCTTCTTCGGATTTTCCGACTCCAGGAACAGCAGCTGCGCTACCACCAGCGTGGCCAGCGAATCGCTGACCGGGCCCGACACGAAAACGATTCTCTCCTTCAGCAGCCGCGAAAAGATGTCGTAGCTTCGCTCGCCGCGCGATGTCTGCTCGACGACAATGGGCACCAATGTATTCATGTAGGTTTCGAACGGGTCCTTCATCGACCAACCACCCCCTGTTGCCTGTTCAGCCGCCTGCCGCGACCCTGCCAATCACCGCCGGCACCGGCTGGCTTCATCCCCTGCCGGGGTCTCGCGCACCCGCCCGGAATTGCTTCCGGCCAGCGGCCTCACTCTTCGGCGTCGAACTCCCGAACCCTGCCGGATACCTCGTCATGGGTCAGATCCTCCACCTTGACGCTGGCCATGTTGGCGATGAACCGCAGCACCTTGCGCTCGACCTCCATTCCGGCAACCTGGTCCCTGAGCGCAGGCTGGGCGGCAATCAGTTCCCGGGCGCCGAACTGGCGCGCCTGCCGCGGGTACCTCTCCTGCACCCTGGTCAGGATTTCGGCTTCACTGACCGCAATGTCATTCCTGCCAGCCACTTCCATCAGGTACAATCCGAGCTTCAGCCTCCTGAGGGCAATCTTCTCAATCTCTTCATCGGAGGTGTCGGAACTCCCGGCATCCTCGCCGCCGGCCCCCTCGACACCCGATTCCTCGCTACCGACCTCTTCGGCGCTAGCATCCTTCCCGGCCGTCTCCTCACCCGCATCCTCGTCTCCAGGCTCCCTGGCGCCTGCATCCTCGTCTCCGGCGGCCTGGTCGCCCTCGCTCGCCGCCTCGCCGGTCGGCGCCGGTCCCTCGACCTCACCAAGGGCCCGCCGCGTATTTGCCAATTCCCTGGCCAACAGCGTCGGCGGCAGCTGAAAGTCAAGCATTTCGTCGAGCCTATCCAGCAATTCCTTGTGCATAATTCTCTCGGAATGCGCGTTGCACCATTCAACCAGCTGGTTGCCGATGTCCGATTTCAGCTCTTCCAGCCCGGTTCCGTACTTCTCGGTCAGGATCTCGTCGGTGAGTTCTGCCGGAACTGCCTTGCGAATGGCCGTCACCAGGATCCTCTGCTCGGCAGCCACCTGGCCGCCTTCCTCGGTTCGGGGGTCGGGGATTTCACGATCAACCGTCAATTCGTCGCCGACCTTCAGGCCGATCAGGCTGAAGCCCTGTTCCTGAATGGCCTGCGGATTCTCCCAGGAGCGCAGCATGATCTCGCTCGCCGCATAGCGCTCGATCTCCTCGTCACCGACATACATTTTTGCATCGACCCGGACCTCGTCACCATTGACCGCCTGGTACCCCTCCTCCGTGTCTTCAACCTCGGCAATCTCCAGGGCAATGTTGGCGAGCCTGTCCTCGACCATGGCATCGATGTCGGACAGGGCGATCCGGGTCAGTTCGATATCCGAAAACTCGACCTCCGGAATTGACGGCAGGCATTCATACTCGATGCGGATCGCCATCGGCTCGGCCTGATCGGGCCCGGCAGGACCGGAGCCGTCCTGGTCATCCACATGGATCGCGGGCTGGAAGGCCGGCTTGTTGCCCGCCTCCTCGAGATGACGGTTGAATGACTCGGCGACGATCTTGTCGACCAGATCGCCCCGCATCCCGGCGGCGAAGCGTGCCCGGATGACATGGCTCGGGACCTTGCCCTTGCGGAAGCCCGGCAGGGTCAGCGTCGGCCTGACCTCTTCTATCTCCGAATTGATCCGGTCCTCGACTTCAGCCGGTTCGAGCCTGCCCTCGCATTTGCGCACAAGCCCTTCGTTAAAGGTTTCCACGAACTCCATCGGTCGCAACGCCCCTTTCATCATTGGTGCGGACGGAGGGATTCGAACCCCCACGCCTCTCGGCGCCAGATCCTAAATCTGGTGCGTCTGCCAGTTCCGCCACGTCCGCCTGATTTCGCTCACATGGCCGTACCCTGCAAAGGACGCGGTCATTAGCAGAGCGCTCCAATACAGGCGAGCAAAAAAATTCGGGTCGGCTGTAGGCACCATCTCCCGTCTCCGGCCTGCACCCAAGGGCCAGCCAGGGGAGAGTGCGGCAAGCCCGGCGACGTGGCTCTCGCCCAGGGCCGGGCATTGCTGCCTGCCCGGTCCGACGCCGGCGATCACCCGGTCGCCGAATGCTGTTCGAGCGAGGACAGGACGGCCGGGATTGCCTCTGGCAGATCCTCGGCCATCAGCCCCGGGCCGAATTGCCGGGCGGCCCGGATGTGCAGGCATGCCGCCAGCCATGCGGCGGCAAACCCGTTCTGGCCGCGGGCCATCAGCCCGGCCACCAGGCCGGCAAGCACATCGCCGCTGCCAGCGGTTGCCAGCCACGGGGCGGCAGAACTGCCGACGGCCGGAATGATGACTGAGCGCCCATCCGGCCCGGCAACGACATTGTCGAATCCCTTGAACAGGACGGTCGCCCGCGATCTTCGGGCGGCGGCGATGGTCGCATCCAGTTTCGAATACGACACCTCTTCATCCATTCGCCGGCCCAAATCGGGAAACAGCCGGCGAAATTCCCCTGCATGCGGCGTCAACACGACATCTCCGGAAACCGCATCGGCCAGCGTCGCCGGATCATCATGGAACATGCCCACAGCGTCGGCATCCAGCACCAGGGAACGTCCCGATTGCAGCAACCGGAGAACCAGCTTCCTGGCATCGGGGCCGGTGCCGAGACCCGGGCCGGCACAGGCGGCGTTGACCCTGCTGTCGGCAAGCAACTGCCGCAACATCGCCTCATCGTCGATGGCTGCCAGCATGATGGCGTTCAACTGGGCAGCGTGCTCGTCGATGGCCCGATCCTCGACTCCGATTGTCACCAGGCCGGCACCGACCCGCATTGCCGACCGGGCCGCCAGCCTTGCAGCGCCGCCGCGGCCCCGCCCTCCCGACAGCACCAGCAGATGGCCGTAATCATACTTGTGCAAGTTCGGGTCACGCTTTGCCAGGTTTGCCGAGGTGATCGCCTGCGGGTCCGCGAGCCGGCAGAGGCGCTGCCTCGAGCGCAGATCGGCCAACTCGTTCTCGATGCCGATCGAGCGGACGGCCAGCCGACCGGCCAGGCCAGCGCCCCGCCCCAGGCAATGACCGGGCCTGGCACATTGAAAGGTCACGGTGAGCGCAGCGCCGGCCGGATCAAACCCGGTCTCGGCCAGCAATTTCCCGGTATCCGAATCCACCCCGGAGAAAATATCAACCGCAACCACCGGGCCGAGCCGCATCGCCTTGTCCAGGGCCTGGATGACCGGCCCGGCAATCGGCCGGCGCAAGCCGGTGCCGAACAGCGCGTCGACCACGATCGTGCCTTCCTCCAGCCCGCTGCCGGCGAACGCCTCCAGCCTCCCGACCTGGCCGCGTGCCAGCCACCGGGACCGGACCGTCCCCGCTTCTGCCGACAGACCCGCACCGTCACCGAGCGACCAGACCGACACCTTCCATCCGGCCAGGGCCAGCAAATCGGCAACCGCGTAGCCGTCGCCGCCATTGTTGCCGGGACCGCACAGCACGGCCACCTGCCGGCATCCGGCCGACAGGGCATCAAGATTGCCGAGGATCTCGTCGCCCACCACCTGCGCCGCCCGCTCCATCAGTTCGAGACCGGTTACCCGGCCGGAGGCAATCGCCTGCCGTTCGATCTCCTGCATCTGGTCGCTGGTGAGCAGCGGTGTCATCAATGGTGTCTCCTCAACCTGTACTGAAAATAGGCCATTTGCACAAATCTTGGACAATAGGCGAGAAACCGTCCCGTCCCCGGCGATTGTCCGCCGCCATTCCCTTGGTCTGGCGCCGGGATGCGATAGTTGTGTGACTCAAATCCGCCAATCAAGGAGTGATGGTGATGAAGAAGATCGAAGCAATCATCAAGCCCTTCAAACTTGATGAGGTCAAGGAAGCGCTGCAGGAAGTTGGAATTCAGGGCCTTTCCGTCGTGGAGGTCAAGGGTTTTGGCCGCCAGAAAGGCCATACCGAACTGTACCGGGGCGCCGAATATGTCGTCGACTTTCTGCCCAAGGTGAAGATCGAGGTGGTTCTGGCGGACGATCAGCTGGATGACGCCCTGGATGCGATCCAGGATTCGGCCCGGACAGACAAGATCGGTGATGGCAAGATATTCGTCACCACGGTTGAGCAGGCCATTCGAATCAGGACAGGCGAATCGGGCGAAGACGCCCTGTAATCGGTCTGCCGGTCCAAACCTCACAATTAACGGAAAGGAACAACCATGCCGACAGCCGAAGATGTTCTGGAATTCATGGCGGAAGAAGAGGTCGACTATGTCGATCTGAGATTTACCGACCCCCGCGGCAAGCTGCAGCATGTCACCCTGAAGGCGGATCAAGTCGACGAGGATTTTTTCGAAGACGGTCTGATGTTCGACGGATCCTCCATCGCCGGCTGGAAATCAATCGAGGTATCCGACATGAAGATGATGCCGGATCCGAATTCGGTCTATATGGACCCGTTCTACGCCGAACGGACCGCCTGCATTCACTGCAATGTCGTCGAGCCCGATACCGGTGAGGCCTATGCGCGCGATCCCAGGGGCACCGCCGACAAGGCGGAAATGTATCTCAAGGCGTCCGGAATCGGCGATGTCGCCTATTTCGGCCCGGAAGCCGAATTCTTCCTGTTTGATGACGTCAGGTTTGCCAACACCATCAACAAGGTGGCCTATGAACTCGATGCCATCGACGGCTCGTGGAATACCGACACCCAGTACTCGACGGGCAATACCGGGCATCGACCGGGGGTGAAGGGCGGATATTTCCCGGTCAACCCGACCGATGCCGGGCAGGATATCCGGTCGGAAATGCTGTCAACCATGGCCGAGCTGGGCATGAAGGTCGACAAGCACCACCATGAGGTTGCGTCATGTCAGCACGAACTCGGCCTGATCTTTTCGTCGCTGACCGACCAGGGCGATCAACTCCAGAAATACAAGTATGTCGTGCAGAATGTCGCCCATTCCTACGGCAAGACGGCAACCTTCATGCCCAAGCCGATCGCCGGCGACAACGGCACCGGGATGCATGTCAACATGTCAATCTGGAAGGATGGCGCCCCTGTTTTTGCCGGCAACAAATATGCCGATCTGAGCGATGAGGGGCTGTGGTTCATCGGGGGAATCCTGAAACACGCAAAGGCGCTGAATGCCTTCACCAACCCGACAACCAACTCCTACAAGCGGCTCATTCCAGGCTTCGAGGCACCGGTTCTGCGGGCATACTCGGCACGGAACCGCTCGGGTTGCGTCAGGATTCCGTGGACGGAAAATCCCAAGGCCAAGCGCGTCGAGGCACGATTCCCGGACCCGCTTGCCAACCCGTATCTCTGCTTTGCCTCGCTGCTCATGGCCGGATTGGACGGAATTCGCAACAAGATCGATCCGGGCGAGGCCATGGACAAGAACCTCTATGACCTGCCGCCGGAGGAACTCCAGGGAATTCCGACGGTGTGCTCCTCGTTGCGAGAAGCGCTGGAGTCGCTGAACGAGGACATGAACTTCCTGCTGGCCGGCGATGTCTTCAACCGCGACCAGATCAACGGCTATTGCGAACTCAAATGGGAAGAGGTGTTTGCCTTCGAACATGCACCGCACCCGATCGAATTCGAGATGTACTACTCGGCCTGAGGGCCTTCCGGGCAGGAATCACCCGGTGACATTCGGGCCGGCGGTCATCATGGCCGCCGGCCCTTCACATCCGGTGGGATACAGGCTCCCGACGGCCCGGAGTTTTCCGCAATTTTCAGCCTGAAATTTCTATGTGGTCTGCCCGAATTCTGCTAGAAACCGCGCCGGGACGGCGAGGCTTCATCGGGGGAATTCGTGGTCATGGACAGCTTCAGCAGACCAGTCAGGAAGATTGACCCGACCAGGAGCGAATTCCTGGGCGACGGAACACCGAACGACTGCGACCGCATCGAGATCGGACCCACCCTCGAAGCCTTTCGCGAGTTCGAGGAGGCCGGGCTTGTGCTGCCAAATCTCGAATCCATGCGGCGCTATCGCTGGCAGCGGCTGACCGATCATCTGGTCGATCGCGACTATGGCGGCATTCTGCTGTTTGATCCGCTGAACATCCGTTACGCCACCGACACCACCAACATGCAATTGTGGAATACCCACAATCCGTTCAGGGCGCTCCTGCTTTGCGCCGATGGCTACATGGTGCTGTTCGAATACAAGAACTCGCCTTTCCTGGCCGATTTCAACCCCCTGGTGCGCGAGGTCCGCACCGGGGCATCCATGTTCTACTTTGCCGCCGGCGACCTCGCCGGCCGGAGGGCGGAGCAATTTGCCGGGCAGGTGAAGGACATCATGGACGCGCATGCCGGATCGAATCGCCGCCTGGCAGTCGACAAGATCCTGGCTCACGGGCTGGAGGCGCTTCGTGCCGCCGGCTTCGAGATCAGGGAAGGCGAGGAAGTCACCGAGAAATCCCGCTCGGTCAAGGGAAAGGACGAAATCCTGGCCATGCGATGCGCCAGCCTGGCCTGCGAAAAGGCGATCGATGCCATGCATGATGGCGCCATTCCCGGCAGGTCGGAAAACGAGATCTGGTCGATACTGCACGCCGAGAACATCAGGAGGGGCGGCGAATGGATCGAGACCCGGCTGCTGACAACCGGGCCGCGAACCAATCCGTGGTTCATGGAATCCGGCCCGCGGGTGCTGCAGAACAACGAGATCCTGGCATTCGACACCGATTTGATCGGTTGTTACGGGATTTGCGTGGACATCTCGCGAACCTGGTGGATCGGGGATCGCCCGCCGCGACCCGACATGGTCTACGCCATGCAGCATGCCCATGAGCACATCATGACCAACATGGAGAGGCTGGCTCCCGGCGTACCGTTCAGGGAATTGATTCTCGGCGGCCACGTCCTGGACCCGGAATTCCAGAAGCTGAAATATGGCTGCCAGATGCATGGTGTTGGCCTGTGCGACGAATGGCCGCATATCTGCTATCCGGATTCATACGAACCAGGCGGCTTCGAATACGTCCTGGAGCCCGGAATGGTGCTATGTGTCGAGGCCCTGGTCGGTGCCGAGGGCGGCGACTTTTCGATCAAGCTGGAAGACCAGGTGCTCATCACCGAAACCGGCTACGAAAACCTCACCCGCTACCCGTTCGACAGCCGCCTGATGGGTGGCTGACGGCACGCCTTCGATGCCGAGTTTCCGACACGAGTCCGACCTCAGCCTGGCGGCAGTTCCAGCCTCGACAGCAGCGCCCGGTAGCGAAGAAACAGCAGTACGGCGGCGCTTCCCAGCCCGAGGACGAAACCCGACCAAACCCCGACACCGCCGCCGCCCAGGGTGAAGCCGAAGAGGTAGCTGGCGGGAAGTCCAAGCACGGCGTAGCTGAAGGTGGCAATGATCATCGGCAGGTGGGTGTCGCTCAGACCACGCAGCAACCCGAGGGCAATCACCTGCATCGCATCGGCCAGTTGAAATGCGGCAGCGATGTAGAGCAGTGACACTCCGATTGCGATCACCTGATCGGCGTTGTCGGCACCGGTATCCAGGAAGGCGGATACCAGGGTCTCGGGAATCGACACCATGATCAACACGACGATGGCCACGGCACCAACGCACAGCATGATGACTGCCCGCGAGGCCAGCATGATCCCGGCCCGGTCCTGCAGCCCGACCGCCCGGCCAATCTGTACGGTGCCTGCATTGGCCAGCCCGAGATAGATCATGAAGACGAAGGCGGCGATTTCCAGCGTGATGCCGTGGGCGGCAAGGGTCTCGGTATCGATCCAGCCCATCATGATTGCCGTGATGGCGAAAAAACCGGTCTCGGCAACCAGGGTGGCGCTGATCGGCCATCCGAGCCGGAACACTTCCCTGAAGACCGGCCAATCCGGCCGCAGGAAATTCGAAAACAGCGAGTATTCGCGAAAATCCGGCATGATTTCCGTGTAGGCGACCATGATCAACAGGGCGAAGGCGTGCGAGACCACCGTGGCGATGGCGGCGCCCCTGATGCCGAGCTCCGGAAGACCCCAATTGCCGAAGATCAACCCGTAATTGGCGACGATATTGAGAATAACACCGGCCAGCGTGGCCCACAGGACGATCCTCGGGCGGACCAGGGCCAGGAAGAAGCTCTTCAGGGCCATGATGCCGAGCGCCGGCAGCAACCCCCACATGGCAATCCGCATGTATTCGCCTGCCAGGGAGGCCGTCAACTCCTTCTGGCCGAGCGAGACCAGCATCCACCTGGTATTCCACAGTGGAACGAGAACCAGCACCCCGTAGATGAGCGACAGCCACAAACCCATGCGGATGACCCGGCGGACTCTCCATGTCAGCCCCGACCCCTCGGCGCTGGCCGCCAGCGGCACCGCGGCCATTGCGCAGCCCGACCCCACGATGAAGATGACGGAAAACAGCGTGGTGGCGAGGACCCCGCCGGCAAGCTCGTCAACGCCGTACCAGCCGAGCATGACCGCGTCGGTCAGGTGCTTCAGCGATTGCATCAGGTTGCTTCCGATCACCGGAAGGGCCAGCGCCATGGTCGCCTTGACCTGGCCGCCAAGCGGGCTGTCTTTCCTGGCAAGGAGCATCGGGTCGCAGTATGCGATGACGGTATCGACAACAAGCCGTGGCCTGCTTTATCGGGTCGGCGGCGGTCGGGCGACTCCGGCATGAACGGCGATCCCGGCTCAAGAATGGAGACGGCGAAACTGCATGGCAACCGCGGAGTTTTCCACGGGAGACACCGCGCGGACAGTGCACCACCCCTTGTGCTCCCCTATACCCTGATTCCGGTCATGCGGGGCTCCTTGACCGACCGGCAGGAGTTTCCACGGCAAACCGGCAACAGCCTTGCCGAATCGGCGGCGCTCCCGTCGAATTGATTTGCGGCCCACCACCATGTCCGACTATCCTGCCCGGCAACAAGAATGAATTGAGGCAGAAGAACAATGGGTTTCGAAAGCGCAGCCGCGCGCGTTTCGGCTCAGCCTGTTTATGATGCAACTGCAATCGAGGTTCTCGAAGGCCTTGAGCCGGTGCGCATGCGACCGGGCATGTATGTTGGCGGAACCGATCTTCGGGCCATGCATCATCTGGCCGCCGAGGTGCTCGACAATGCCATGGATGAGGCGGTAGCCGGCCATGCCAGCAGGATCGATGTCGAATTCAACCCTGATCATTCACTGACCGTCAGCGACAATGGCCGGGGAATTCCGGTCGACCCCCACCCGAGCAATCCGGACAAATCTGCCCTGGAGGTCATACTTACCACGCTCCATGCCGGCGGAAAATTCTCCGGCAAGGTCTACCAGACCGCGGGCGGATTGCACGGTGTCGGCGTGTCGGTCGTCAACGCCCTGTCCGAATCGCTGTCGGTCGAGGTGATCAGGAACCGGACCCGGTATCGGCAGGAATACTCACGGGGCAAACCGCTCGGACCGTTGCGGGAGGCTGGTGGTGCCCCGAACCGGCGAGGAACGACCATTACCTTCAGTCCGGACCCGGCGATATTCGGCAACAGCGCCAGGATGAAACCAAGATCGTTGCTGGGCATGGTCCGGTCGAAGGCCTACCTGTTTTCCGGGGTCGAGATTCGCTGGAAATGCGCCATGGCCGATGCCGATGTTCCGGAATCTGCCGTCTTCCACTTTCCCGGCGGTCTCAGGGATTTTCTCCGGGACCAGTTGGCGGGGGCCACCCTCTGTTCCGAACGGCCATTTGCCGGCAAGGTCGATTTTTCGGAACGGTTCGGCGACCAGGCCGGGGGATCGGTCGAATGGGCTCTCAACTGGGCAGCGGACCGTGACGGGTTTACCCGGTCCTACTGCAACACCGTTCCGACCATGGAAGGCGGCACGCACGAATCGGGGTTCTGGGGTGCAGTGCTGAAGGGCATTCGGGGATATGGCGAGTTCATCTCCAACCCCCGGGTTGGCAAGGTCACCAGGGAAGACATCCAGGCGACCGGCTGCGCCATCGTATCGTGCTTCATCGAAGATCCGGAATTCGTCGGGCAAACCAAGGACAGGCTCGCCAGCGCCGCCGCCCAGAGGCTGGTCGAGAACTCGGTACGTGATCATTTCGACAACTGGCTGGCGGCAGATCCGAGGGTCTCCGGAGACCTGCTCGAACAGCTAATTCGCCATTCCGAGGACCGGCTGCGGCGCCGGGCCGAGAAGGAGACCTCCCGCAAGACCGCAACCAAGAAACTTCGCCTGCCGGGCAAGCTGGTCGATTGCTCCCGCTCGGCCCGCGACGGAACCGAATTGTTCATTGTCGAGGGCGATTCGGCCGGCGGGTCGGCGAAAATGGCGCGCCACCGGGAGAGCCAGGCATTGCTTCCGCTGCGGGGAAAGATCCTCAACGTGCTGGGAGCATCATCTTCGAAGATGAACCAGAACAGCGAAATCAACGACCTCTACCAGGCGCTCGGCGTGAGGCCGGGCAACCGGTTCCAGATCGACGATCTGCGGTATGACAAGGTCATCATCATGACCGATGCCGATGTCGATGGCGCGCATATCGCCTCGTTGCTGATGACGTTCTTCTTTTCCCAGCTGCGAGACATCATTCGCCGGGGCCATTTGTTCCTGGCCTGCCCGCCGCTGTTCCGGATCACCCAGGGCTCCAGGCGCCTCTATGCCAGGGATGATGCCGAAAAGGACCGGATGATCGCTGAAAACCTCACCGGTCGCGGCAAGATCGAGGTATCCCGGTTCAAGGGGCTCGGCGAAATGGATGCCAAGGATCTGCGAAGCACCACCATGGACCCGGCCACCAGGAAACTTGTCCAGGTGAGAATTGAAGGCGGCGAGGAAAGCAGCACCGGAGACCTGATTTCCCGCCTGATGGGCAAGAAGCCGGAAGAGCGATTCAGGTTCCTGCAGCAAAACGCCAAATTCGCCGCCGGTCTCGACATCTGACGACCTGGACCAGTCGCAGCGCCGGCAACCCGGGAGAGGGTCTCGACCAGCCCGTTCCAGCCAGCTGTTCACTCGACCCGGCGCTGCGGCTCACCGGTACCGATTGCACCGTGCTTCCAGGCATCGGGGCGGGATCTTGTCGGCAGCTTGCCTGGCGTTCGGCCGGGTCCATTCCCGATTTGGCTGAACCGGCTGACTGCCGGGCCTATTTCCTGTCTGGCTGTTCCTGCAATACGCCGACGAAATGCCGGTCACCATGGACGTTGTCGATCCGGTTGGATGGTGGCCAGAACTTGTTGTCCGGGTCGCAACCCGGCGGGAATGCGGCGTGCCTGCGCGCATATGGGCGGTCCCAATCCTCGATGAAATCTGCCAGGGAATGCGGTGCGTTCACCAGCGGGTTGTTGTCGGCCTCCAGCCTGCCTTCCCTGACATCGTCGATCTCGTCCATGATCCCGAGCATGGCGTCGCAGAACCGGTCCATCTCCGCCTTCGGTTCGGACTCGGTTGGCTCCACCATCAGCGTGCCGGCCACTGGCCAGCTCATGGTCGGAGGGTGAAACCCGCAGTCGATCAGGCGCTTGGCGACATCGTCCACGGTAATTCCGGTCCCTTCCACCGCCTTGCGGATATCGATGATGCATTCATGGGCAACCAGATCCTGGTTGCCGGCGTAGCAGATCTCGAATCTCTTCCGTAACCGGTTGGCGATATAGTTGGCGCTTGCGATGGCAATCCGCGTCGCCCGCGACAGCCCCTCCGATCCCATCATCAGGATATAGGCCCAGGAAACCGGCAGGATCGAGGCCGAGCCGAACATGGTTGCCGACACCGCGCCGACCTCTGTCGCCAGCAACGGATCACCGGGAAGAAACGGTATCAGGTGGGACCTGACCCCGATCGGACCCATTCCCGGCCCGCCGCCGCCATGCGGGATGCAGAAGGTCTTGTGGAGATTGAGATGGCCGACATCGGCGCCGAGATCGCCAGGCCTGGCAATGCCGACCAGTGAATTCAGATTCGCACCATCAAGATAGACCTGGCCTCCATTCCGATGGGTGATCTCGATCACGTCGCCGATCGTGTCCTCGAACACCCCGTGCGTCGATGGGTAGGTAATCATGGTCGCAGCCAGCCTGTCTCCGACCTGTCGGGCCTTCTCTTTCAGATCATCGAGGTCCACGGTTCCGTCGTCCCGCGACATGATCTCGATGACCTCCATCCCGGCCAGTTGGGCCGAGGCGGCATTGGTCCCGTGTGCGGATTTCGGAATGAGGCAGAAAATGCGGTCACCGTCGCCATTATGCTCGTGATATGCGCGAATGGCCATGAGTCCGGCAAATTCACCCTGGGCGCCGGAATTCGGCTGCATGGATATGGCATCATACCCGGTGATTTGGCACAGTCTTTCGCACAGATCCTCGATCATGTCCCGGTAACCGGTTACCTGGTCGGCAGGCGCAAATGGGTGGATATTGCCGAATTCCGGGAATGTGACCGGGATCATCTCCACGGTGGCGTTGAGCTTCATGGTGCATGAGCCGAGCGGAATCATGGTCCGGTCGAGAGCCAAATCCTTGTCGGACAGCCGGCGCATGTAACGGGTGAGGGAAAGCTCGGAGCGGTTGGCATTGAATACCGGATGCTCCAGGTAGGTGGATGTCCGGAGAAGGGCCCGCGGAATGACCGCGTCCCCCGACCCGTATTCCAGCTTGCCCGATGCACCAAGACATTCGGCGATCGCCGCCAATTCCGTCTTGTCCACCAGCTCGTCCACGGAGATTCCGATCCGGTCCTGCCCGATGATCCGGAAATTGATCCCGGCAGCACGGGCGGTGTCGATGACGTGCCGTTGGGCGTCGCCGACCCTGACGACGATGGTGTCGAAGAACACCCCGGTCTCGACCACATGGCCGGCCGCCGTCAATGCCCGGGCCAGGGTTGCAGCCCGCCCATGAATCCGCTCGGCAATCGCCCGGATGCCGACCGCACCGTGAAACACGGCAAACATGCTGGCCAGGACCGCCGGCAGGACCTGTGCGGTACAGATGTTCGATTTCGCCTTCTGCCGACGAATGTGCTGTTCCCGGGTCTGAAGCGCCAGCCGGTAGGCATTTCGCCCCCTGCTGTCCACGGACAGACCGACGACCCGGCCAGGAAGTTCCCGCTTGCGGGCATCCCGGCAGGCAATATAGCCGGCATGCGGACCGCCATATCCCATCGGAACCCCGAATCTCTGGGTCGAACCGACCGCAATGTCGGCACCCATGGCGCCCGGCTCCTTCAGCAAGGCCAGCGCCATCAAATCGGCGGCGACAACGCCGATGGCTCCCGATTGATGCAACCGCCCGATCGCATCGCTGAAATCATGCACGTCGCCATAGGTTCCCGGATACTGGAACACGGCGCCAAAGCACTCGGTTGCGGTCAAATCCTCACGGGGATCGATGACAACAATCCTGATCCCGGTCGGCCGCGCCCTGGTCCGGAGCACGGAGATGGTCTGCGGATGGCAGTTCCGGTCGACGAGAAACGCGTCCGAACGGGATTTGGACACCCGGCGGGCCATGGCCATCGCCTCGGCGGCGGCGGTAGCTTCGTCGAGCAGGGAGGCGTTGGCAACCTCCAGCCCGGTCAGATCGCAGATCATGGTCTGGAAGGCCGCCAGCACCTCGAGCCGTCCCTGGCTGATTTCCGGCTGGTAGGGCGTGTACGCGGTATACCAGGCCGGGTTCTCGAGGATGTTTCTCAGGATTACCGGCGGCGTGACCGTCCGGTAATACCCCATGCCGATCAGCGAGATCATCTGCCGATTGCGGGCAGCGGTCTCCCGCAACAGCCTCAGCGTTTCCTGTTCGGTCAGCGGCCGGCCAAGCCCGTCCAGCCTTGCCTTCTGCAATTGCAGCGGCACCAGGGCATCGATCAGCTCCTCCTCGGACCGATAGCCCATCTCGTTGAGCATGTCGGCCAATTCGGCCAGCGACGGCCCGATATGGCGCAGGTTGCAAAAGTCGTCAGGATCGTAAGGTACCGTACCGCTGGCCATGAAAATCTCCCGAAAACCTGGTTGATGGGCGGCACGAAAGCCTAGCTTATGAGCGAGCGGTATTCATCCTCATCCATGAGCCCCTCGTATTCGGAGGGATCCGCAAGCTTGAGCCTGAAGAACCACCCCTCTCCCTGCGGGTCATCATTGACCAGCGTCGGTTCGTCGGCAAGCCCTTCATTGATTTCGGTCACCACGCCGGCAAGCGGCGCATAGACATCGGATGCCGCCTTGACGCTCTCCACGACGGCGGCGTCACCGCCTGCCGACAATTCGGCCCCGACATCGGGCAGTTCGACAAAGACGATGTCGCCGAGCTGGCTGACCGCAAACTCGGTAATGCCCACGGTTGCGATGCCGTCCTCCAGGAACAGCCATTCATGTTCATCGGTAAATTTCACCTTCTCAACCCTTCATTTTCTTGAATCGAGTTTTGACAAACGGCAATGCCCGCACTTCGGCCGGATACCTGCGGTTCCTGACCTGGCCATACACCATGGTCCCTTCAGCCGCGAACCCGGTCTCGACATATCCCATCGCCACCGGACCACCCACCGTCGGGCCAAACCCGCCTGAGGTCACCTCGCCAATGCGGTCATCACCTGCTTCGCTGCCGTAAATCGGCGCACCCTGCCGCATTGGCACCCGCCCAACTGGCCTGATACCGACGCGGCGGCGACCGGTTCCTTCGGCCAGTTCGGCCAGGATTCTTGCATCTCCAGGGAACCCACCCTCGCGGGAGCCGCCAACCCGCCTGGCTTTCTGAATTGCCCATGACAGGCCGGCTTCCACCGGGCTTGTCGTCTCGTCGATATCATTGCCATAAAGGCACAAACCCGCCTCCAGCCTGAGCGAATCCCGCGCGCCCAGCCCGACCGGAAGCACGCCCCGTTGCTCCAGCAAATCGCTGGCCAGGCCGACCGCGAGGTCATCGGGCACCGACAGCTCGAATCCGTCCTCGCCGGTATAGCCCGACCTGGATACCCAGATCTCCTTGCCAGCATGGTCCAGGACCAGCGAGTCCATGAAGTTCATGCTCGCCACTTCCGGGACCAGCCGGGACAGGATGTCCTCCGAATCCGGCCCCTGGATGGCAAGAAGCGAGCGCCCCTCGACCAGTTCAACCTCGCATTCCCGGCCAAGCCCGGATTCGAGCAATTCCATGTCGACATGCTTGCGAGAGGCGTTGACCACCAGGAAGAGATGGTCCGACCTGGTCGCGATCATCAGGTCATCGACCAGCCCGCCATCCGGAGTGGTGAACAGCCCGTAGCGCTGCCGCCCCTCGGCCTGTCCGACGATATCGGAGGGAATCAGCGCCTCCAGGGCAAGGGCGGCATCCGCCACCGAGCCCGATTTCGGCCACAGCCTGACCTGCCCCATATGGCTGACATCAAACAATCCTGCCCATCCCCGGGTGACATGGTGTTCGCCCAAAATGCCGGCGGGATACTGAACCGGCATCCGATAGCCGGCGAAGGGAACCATCCGCGCCCCGTGGCGGTGGTGAAATTCGCAAAGCGCGGTTTCGTTCAATGCGGTCTCCGACATCACAATCCCGATCGCTCCTGTCTCCACGGCCTCCCGAATACCCGTCCCTGCCCGGGCCGGCCTGCAACCACGCCCGAGGGCGGCACCCTGCGCCTGGTACCGAAGGCGGCGCAGACCGGCGGCGGCAGAAAATCGGGAACCGCGCCCATAGACCGGATTTTTCCGATCATCAACACCTGTTCACCTTCTGCAGCAACTGCATGACCCTGCCCATGTCCGGCCCGGTCGGCTTGCCGGTCAGCGCCAGGCGAAGCGGCATGAACAGTGCCCTGCCCTTCCGGCCGGTCTTCCGGGCAACCGCGTCGGTCCAGGCTTTCCAGTCCGACCCGCCATAGGGTGGCTCCGGCAGGATCTCCATCGCCGCGGCCACGAATTCCCGGTCTTCCGGTCCGATCATCGGTTCGGCACCGTCGCGGAACATGCTCCACCATCCCTCCAGCTCGCCGAGCGTCGAGATGTTCTCCCTGACCGTATCCCAGAAACGTTGCGCCAGCTGCGGCGGCACTCCCAGTTCGGCGATGCTGCCTTCTGCATACTCGAATGGCCTCGATGCCAGGAATTTGGCATTGGCCTGGCCGAACTCCGCATCGTCGATTCTCGTCGGCGCCGTGCCGTAATCCGACAGGGAAAATTCCGCCGCCAGCTCTTCGACCGACGACCTGGCCTCGAGCCCCGCCGAGGACCCGGTGAAGGCCAGCACGGTCAGGATCGTCATCGGTTCGATGCCGGCCTCGCGCATGCCCCTGATCGAATGCGCTCCCTGGCGTTTTGCCAGCGGCCCGCCATCGGCCCCGGTCAAGAGCGAGTGGTGGGCAAATCCGGGCAGCCGGTCCGATGTCAGCTGCATGATCTGGATTTGCGCCGCGGTGTTGGTGATGTGATCGGCCCCCCTGACCACGTTGGTGATCTTCATCTCGACATCATCCGCTACCGAAGCCAGGGTGTAGAGCACCTGGCCATCGGCACGGATCAGCACCGGGTCGGAGACGCTGGCGGCATCGATCGACACCGAACCCTGGATGGCATCCGTCCACGCCACCCGCTGCCGGTCCAGGCAGAAGCGCCAATAGCCTGGACGCGAGGCTCGCAATTCCTCGCGTCGCGCCTCGTCCAGGGACATGCCGGTCCGATCATAGACCGGTGCGTTCCCGGCCCTGAGCTGCATCTTCCGCTTCAGCGCCAGCTCTTCGGGAGTCTCGAAGCATTCATAGAGTCGTCCCTGCCGGCGCAATTCATCCCCGGTCTCGGCATACAGATCCAGCCGTTCCGACTGCCGCACGACCCGGTCCCAGCCAAGCCCGAGCCATTCGAGATCGGCCATGATGGAATCGACGAATTCCTGCCTGGTCCGCTCGGGGTCGGTGTCGTCGAGCCGGAGAATGAACTGGCCGCCGCCTTTCCTGGCAATCAGGAAATTGAACAGGGCGGTGCGGAGATTTCCGACATGCAGGTGCCCGGTAGGCGACGGCGCAAAGCGGGTGATCGTCATGATGGTCCTTTCAGCCAGGCAAGGCTCGGCCATGTCGCCGTCCAGGGGCGGGTGCCGCCGGCGGCACCCGCCTGGCGGCCAGGCCACGTCGTCGGTCCGGCATTCAGCTGCGCCCCGCCAGGCTGCGGTCGCGCCAGTGATTGACGATCGGGTAGCGGCGATCCAGCCACAGCGCATGCCCGGTGAGCCTGACCCCCGGCGCCGACTGGAACCGCTTGTATTCCGACTGGTAGATAAGCTGTTCGACATGCCTGACGGTGTCCGGGTCGAACCCGGCTGCAACGACCTCGGCAATCGACATGTCGTGATCAATCAACTGTTCCAGAATTCCGTCAAGAATCTCGTAGGGCGGCAGGCTGTCCTGGTCCTTCTGGTCTGGACGCAATTCCGCCGAGGGTGGCTTTTCCAAAATCTGCCCGGGAATGCAACGACCTTCCGGTCCGAGCATCCAGGCCCGGTGATTGATGTTCCGCCACCGGCAGGTCGCAAAGACCCTGGTCTTGTAGAGATCCTTGACCGGGTTGTAGCCGCCAGCCATGTCGCCATAGATCGTTGCGTAGCCGACGGCCGCTTCCGACTTGTTGCCGGTCGTCAGCAACAATTCGCCAAACTTGTTGGAAATGGCCATGAGCAGCAGGCCCCGCAGTCGCGACTGGATGTTCTCCTCGGTGGTGTCGGTCCCGGTGCCGGCGAATAGCGGCGCCAGCGTCTGCCTTGCTGTCTCCTGGAGGTCCCGGATGGCAACGGTGTCGGATCGGCATCCGAGCAGGCCGATCATCTCCTGCGCATCCCCGGTGGATGCGGCGGATGTATAGCAGGACGGCATCAACACGCAGCGCAAATTCTCGGGGCCAACGGCATCGCAGGCTATGGTGGCGACCAGGGCACTGTCGATTCCACCGGACAGGCCTACCAGGACCGCCGAAAAACCGCTCTTGGCGACATAATCCCGAACCGCGGTGACCATGGCCCGGTAATCGGCCTCCAATTCGTCCGGATACGCGGTGCAACTGCCGGGATGCGCCTGCCAGGAACCATTTCCGCCGACGAAATCCACAACCTGCCGATCCTCGGCAAATGCCGGCATCTGCACCGCCAGCCGACCGTGGCGGTTCAGCACGAAGGAGGCGCCATCGAAGACCTGGTCATCCTGACCGCCGACCAGGTTCAGATACACAAGGGGCAGGCCAGTTTCGGTAACCCTGGCCACCATCTGCGACATCCTGACATCCATCTTGCCGCGGTGATAGGGCGAGCCATTCGGCACCAGCAGGATCTCGGCACCGGATTCGGCAAGGGTTTCGGGAACATCCGGCCTCCACGCGTCCTCGCAGATCGGGCTGCCGATTCGCACCGGACCGACCCGGTAGGGGCCGGCGATCATCCCCGGCGAGAATTGCCGTTTTTCGTCGAAGACCTCGGTATTCGGCAGGTGGTGCTTGAATACCCTGGAGGCGATTTGACCCCGGTGAAGGACCAGGTAGGCGTTGTAGAGCCTGTCATCGCAAAGAAAGGGGGAGCCCAAACCGATCGCCGGCCCATCACGGCAGGCCTCGGCAATTTCGTCGATCTTGGCCATGCACCCGGCAACGAAGGATCGCTTGAGCACGAGATCCTGCACCGGGTATCCGGACAGAAACAATTCCGGGAGCGCCACCATGTCGGCGTCATCGGCACCCGCCGCACGCTGGCAGTCAATGACCGCCGCCGCATTCCTGTCCAACGCGCCCGTGGTCGGGCCGGATTGGGATAGCATCAGTCGAAATCGGTCGGACAATTGAACTCGCGCATTACTTTTGCAGACTCCGGGGGTGATTTGTCCTATACAGGCGCCGGTTTGATCAGGGAACCCATACATGATGTTGCAGAGGGTCAGCCGGATTGTGCTGTTTTGGGCGGTATCGCTGTGCCTGATAGGCGGGCCGGCGATCGGAGGACAGGGCGCGGACCGGTCACTGGATGATCACTATGTCGGTGAAACCGAGAGCGGGCTGCGTCATGGCTCCGGCACGTTGCGGCTTCCCAATGGCTATGTCTATGATGGCATGTGGCGCTACGGTTCTCAGCACGGTCAGGGAATCGCCACCTACCCCGACGGCTCGGTATATGTCGGCGATTTCGATGCCGGAAAACGTCATGGAGCCGGCACGATGCGGTTCGCCGATGGCAGCGAATACACCGGAGCCTGGCAGGATGACCTGATCAGTGGAACCGGCACCTTCATCTCGGCTGATGGCGCGGTCTACCGGGGACGGCTTGTGGATGGCCGGCGCCACGGTCGGGGCAGGCTGAACCTGGCCGATGGCCATGTGCTTCTGGGAGACTGGCGGGATGGCAGGCTGGAAGGGCCAGGCCGGGAGACCCGGCCGGACGGTTCTGAATATGTCGGCAATTTCCTGGATGGCGTCGCCGACGGCGACGGGGAACTGACCCTGGCCGATGGCGGCGTGTATTCGGGCATGTTCTCGGGCGGGCGGCCACAAGGCCCGGGAACCCTGGTGACCGGCGACGGGACCACCATCACCGGCGAATGGGACGGATTCGACGTCCGGGGAAAGGCCGAAATCGCCTATCCGGACGGAACGATCTACCGGGGCGGCATCGCCGACGGCCGGCGAAACGGCGACGGCATCATGACCCGACCTGACGGGTTTCGCTACCAGGGCGGCTGGAAGGACGGGCGGTTTGACGGCAAGGGAGACGCCATCTATCCGTCCGGCGAATCCTATTCGGGCGAATTCGCAGGGGGGTTGCGCCATGGCCAGGGACAGCTGACCGCGGCCGATGGCACGGTGTTCGAGTTCGAATGGTTTGGCGGCGAGGCGCATGGCCCGGGGGTGGTCAGGTTTGCCAATGGCGATGTCTTCGAAGGCGGCATCAGCAACTTCCAGCCCGAGGGTCCGGGCATCCTGACCTCGGCTGACGGGTCCCGGTTCCTGGGCCGCTGGCAGACCGGCGAACTGCGCGGCCATGTCGAGGCCCTTTTTCCGGATGGCTCCGTGTATGTCGGGGAATTTTCCGATTCGCTGATGCATGGCAACGGCACGCTCGTGCTGCCGCATGGCTACCGCTACACCGGCCATTTCAGCGGCGGCATGAAATACGGGGACGGGTCCGAGTGGCTGGCGGACGGAACCCACTACAGCGGTGAGTTCGTTGACGGGCAGAGATCGGGGCAGGGCCGTGTCGAACACCCCAACGGATTCCGCTACGAGGGCAGCTGGAAGGAAGGGCTTCCACATGGTCACGGCAGGGCCGAATACCCGAATGGCAATGTCTATATTGGCGAGTTCAAGAATGGCCAGCGCCACGGCGAGGGCCGCATGATCTTCTCGGTCGTGACGGATGACGGCAGCTGAGCAGGCGGACATGGCGAGTGTGGCTGCATGGACGGGATTTCCGGCCCATGGCAGCGCCGGACCCCCTGCGCCGGGAGATGCAGTCCCGGCACGCCGCTCCCGCACCGGGACAAGCGGCGCTGGCACGTCATCCCGGCGCCGGGAGAAGCAGGACCGGCAACGGGGATGCGTTCCCTTGCCGGGTGCTGCGGCCTGTCGCCGCCCGGGTCCGGCATGGCGGCCCGGTGCCGTCTCCCCGGCCGGCGCGCGATGATGGCCATCTCCTGTTTTCAAATCCGATTGCAACTGCTATAGAATCGGCATGTCGCGTTTGACGCAATGCAGATCCGAACGGAATCCACACGGCCTCCCCGGCGGGCTGAACCTCCTCCTTATATCCTGCCTCTGAGCGCCACGGATTTCGGTGCGCCGGCTCAGGGGTAAGAGACGCACCGAAAAGCGGAATCAATCTTACACGTCAAACCGGAATTACCCATGGAGAGTTCAACTGGTGAATCCCAGGATCATGTCCTGATATTCGACACGACATTGCGTGATGGCGAGCAGTCGCCCGGCGCCACCATGACGCTCGGCGAGAAGATCGAAATCGCCGAATTGCTGGACGAGATGCAGGTCGACATCATCGAGGCCGGTTTCCCCATCGCGTCGGAAGGCGATTTCCGGGCCGTTCGCGAAATCTCGACCCGAATCAAACACGCCACCGTCTGCGGGCTGGCCCGTTCGGGGCCGAAGGATATCGATCGTGCCGGGGCCGCCCTGAAGCGGGCCCGCAGGCCGCGCATCCACACCTTCATTTCGACCTCGCCGCTGCACATGAAATTCAAGTTGAAGATGCAGCCCGAGGATGTCGTCGAGGCGGTCGGCAGATCGGTCGAGCATGCAAGGCAATACACCGATGATGTGCAATGGTCGCCGGAAGACGGCACCCGCACCGACCATGATTTCCTCTGCCGCACGGTCGAGACGGCAATCCGCGCCGGCGCCGGCACCATCAACATTCCCGATACGGTCGGCTACACCGCACCGAATGAAAGCGCTGCCATCATCGCCATGCTGCGCGAGCGGGTGCCCGATATCGACCGGGTGGTCCTGTCGACCCATTGCCATAATGACCTCGGCATGGCGGTGGCCAATTCGCTGGCGGCGGTGATCGCCGGCGCCCGCCAGATCGAGTGCACGATCAACGGGCTGGGCGAGCGGGCCGGCAATTGTGCGCTCGAGGAGGTGGTGATGGCGATGCGGGTCCGCAACGACATCATGCCGTTTCGCACCGGCATCGACAGCCGGAGGATCATGCAGGCCTCGCGGCTGGTATCGGACGCCACCGGGTTTCCCGTGCAGTACAACAAGGCGATTGTCGGCAAGAACGCCTTCGCCCACGAGGCCGGGATCCACCAGGATGGCATGCTGAAACATGCGGGAACCTACGAAATCATGCGACCGGAAGATGTCGGGATTGCCGCCACCAGCCTGGTGCTGGGCAAGCATTCCGGGCGGGCGGCGTTGCGCAGGAAGCTTGAAGATCTCGGCTACGAGCTTGGCGAGAACCGGCTCAATGACGTGTTTGTCCGGTTCAAGTCACTGTCGGACAAGAAGAAGGAGATCTTCGACGACGATCTCGTCGCCCTGATGCAGGCCGATGCCAGCAACCGCGATGACGACCATCTCCAGGTCCGGCACCTGCGGGTGGTCTGCGGGTCGGTGTCGCCGCAGACGGCGGAGCTGAGTATCCGGGTCAACGGGTCGATCTGCGAGGTGTCGGCCGAAGGGGATGGCCCGGTCGACGCCGCCTTCAACGCCGTCAAGAAGGCTTTTGATCACGAGGCCGCCCTGCAACTCTACCAGGTCAAGGCAGTTACCGAGGGCACCGACGCCCAGGCAACGGTCAGCGTCCGCCTCGAGGAGCACGGGCGAATCGTTGTCGGCCAGTCATCGGATACCGACACGATTCTGGCCTCGGTGATGGCCTATGTCGACGCGCTCAACAATCTTGTCAGCCGCCGCGCCAAGCGGGAACCGGAAGCAATCTGACCCGCCGGGTGCCGGCAGCGGGCCGGTTGCCGGGCCAGGTCCGGTGCCGGTTTGCCGGAATTGCCATCTTTACCTCCGATGCACAGAATGACAAAACACGGGAAACGGCAAAACAGTTGAATTGCGGCACAAGATTACGGGAATTCGAGTAGATGCTATCCTTCATGACCAGGCTGTTCAGCTACGACATTGCCATTGATCTCGGCACTGCCAACACGCTGGTCTATGTCAAGGGAGAGGGCATTGTCCTCGATGAGCCGTCAGTGGTTGCCTACCAGACCAAGGATGGACGGCGCCGGGTGCTGGCCGTTGGCGAGGACGCCAAGGCAATGGTCGGTCGCACCCCGGGCACCATCGAGGCCATCCGGCCACTGCGGGACGGGGTCATCGCCGACTTTGCCGTGGCCGAGGAAATGATCCGGCATTTCATCCGCAAGGTTCGCCGGCGTTCGGTCTTTGCCAGACCGCGCATCGTCGTATGCGTTCCGCAAGGCGCGACGCCGGTGGAAAGGCGGGCGATCCGTGATTCGGTGTTGTCGGCCGGCGCCCGCAAGGCCGGGCTGATTCCCGAACCGGTGGCCGCCGCCATCGGCGCCGGCATCCAGATCACCGATCCCAAGGGCAGCATGATCGTCGATATCGGCGGCGGCACCACCGAAGTTGCGGTGCTGTCGCTCGGCGGAATCGTCTACGCGACCTCGATCAGGACCGCCGGCGACCGGATGAACCAGTCCCTGACCGACTACATGCGGACGCGCTACAATATTCGCCTTGGCGAGGCGGCAGCGGAGGAGATCAAGAATCGCCTTGGAATCGCCTGTGTTCCCCCCGACGGGGTGGGCCGGACGGCCAAGATCAGGGGCAGTGACCAGTTGACCGGCGCTCCCAGGGATGTCAACCTGAACCAGGCCCAGGTCGCAGAAGCGCTCTCCGGACCGATCGGTGAAATCCGCCAGGCTGTCAGCCGGGCATTGATGTCGACCCCGCCCGACCTGTCCGGGGACATTTCCGACACCGGAATTGTCCTGACCGGTGGCGGCGCGCTCCTGCGGTCGCTTGACGAGGAGTTGCGGAACCATACCGGCCTTCCGGTAGCCATTGCCGAGGACCCGCTGACATGCGTTGCGGTGGGGACCGGCCAGGCACTGGAAATCGAGGAGACCAACCGCGGCCTGAAGCTTATCGACTATGAAAGCTGAAACCATTAGCCCGTGCCGAACCTTTCACATGACAGGGAAACGCAGGAGTCCATCCGAAAGCCACTGAGGCAGCTGGCCGTAGGTCTTGCCGCATTCCTGATGATCGGCCTCTTCATTTTCTGGCGCGCCGACAACGAGAGAATGGAGATCCTGCGGGCGGAAATCGTCGACAGGCTGATCCCTGGCTTCGAAATCGGCATCCAACCAGGGCGGTTCATCGCCGACCTGGCGAGGGCGGCCGGCGAGTTGTCACGAACGGGTGACCGGATCGAGGAACTCGAAGGGGAGCTGCAGTCACTGCTGCACTGGAAGGAACGGGCGCAGAGGCTCGAACAGCAGAATGCCCAGCTGCGCCAGCTGGCCAATCTCAAGCTCAGCCCGGCCCGGTCACTGATCTCGGCCGAGGTTCTTGCTGATACCAGCTTTGCCTTCAGGCATTCCATCCTGATCAATGTCGGACGCCAGGACAGGATCGAGGATGGCTGGGCGGTCATGGACGAGTTGGGCCTGGTCGGCAGGATCTCCGGGGTGAGCCGGTCGACGTCGCGGGTCATCCTCATAACCGACTCCAACAGCCGGATCCCGATCAAGATCAAGCCTTCCAATGCCCGCGGCATTGCAACGGGCAATAACGGCCCATCGCCACATATCGAGCTGTTGGGAGAGGCGGAGACGATCAAGGCCGGCGACCGGGTTCTCACCTCCGGCGAGGGCGGCGTCTTTCCGCCCGACCTGCTGGTCGGAGCCGTCGCCCCGGATTCCCGAAGCCCGATCCGGATCATCCCGGCCGCCAAACATGCCAGTCTCGAATTCGTCAAGGTCGTCAAGGGAGCGGCGCCGGAGTCGGTCGAGCCCCAGGGCAACCTGCTGCTGCCGGAGGCGACACCCGACGCCGGCGACGGAAACGGCGGATGATCCCGCGATGACCGCCTCGATCAGGATATGGCTCTACCAGGCCCTGTTCCTGGCTCTTGCCTTCGCATTGATGTCGATCAGCATGATGCCACCTCGAAGTCAGCAGCCGGTCCTGCCGCAGCCGGACATCCTGTTCTGCCTGATCGCCGCATGGACCATGCGGCAACCGGACTATGTCCGGCCGGTCATGA
Source organism: Paracoccaceae bacterium (assembly GCA_964291445.2). Classification (GTDB taxonomy): domain Bacteria; phylum Pseudomonadota; class Alphaproteobacteria; order Rhodobacterales; family Rhodobacteraceae; genus JAPOXR01. The sequence continues at coordinate 277,957 of OZ219863.1, forward strand.
TCATCGTCACCGTGCTCTTGTCCGAGATCATGTTCCTGAAGCCGCCCGGGTTGTGGACGGCGCTGGTCCTTCTTGCCACGGAGTTTCTCAGGTCATCGGTCGACCGGATCCGCTACCAGGCCTTCACATTCGAGTGGATCCTGTTCTCCGCCACCTTTGCCGCCGCCATGATTCTCTACCAGCTTGTCCTGGTCATCACCTTCGTTCCGGTGCTTGAACCCGGCAGCGCCGCGTTGCATGTTCTTGTGACCATCATCGCCTATCCCGTAGTCGTCATGATTTCGAATACCGTGTTCCGGGTCCGCAAGGCCGGGCCAGCGGAGTTGGGCCTCTTCGAGGGGCGCGGCTGATGCGGGGAGCCCAGGAAGGTCCCGACGCGGTCACCGCCCGCAAACTGCTCGGCCGGCGCGCCCTGCTGCTTGGCGGGTTGCAGGGAGCGGCGCTGCTGATCATTGCCAGCCGGCTCCGCTACCTGCAGGTCACGGCCTCGCCATCGCTCAGCGAGATGGCCGAGCGGAACCGGATCAGCGTTCGGCTGCTGCAGCCGATGCGGGGCGAGGTGTTCGACCGCGACGGCCTCCTTCTCGCCGGGAACCTGCTCAACTACCGGATCATGCTGGTCCGGGAACAGGCTGGCGACATCGACAGGGTGCTGGCCAATCTGCGGGCAATCATCCCGATGTCGGACGAGGAGATCCAGACCAGGATCGAGGAGATACGGGGCCACCGGACATTCGACGCGGTCACGGTGGCAGAAAACGTGACCTGGCAGCAGGTTGCCCAGGTCTCGGCCAACGCCCCGGCCCTGCCCGGCATCAGTGTCGAATATGGCAGCACCCGAACCTACCCCTTCGACCGGGCCTTTGCGCATGTGATCGGATATGTCGGACCGGTCAGCAAGGAAGACCAGCAGAGCGAGGCAAACTGGGACCCGCTGCTGCATTTTCCCGGCTTCCAGATCGGCAAGACCGGCCTCGAGAGAAGCCTCGACCGTGAATTGCGCGGCAGCGGAGGAAACCGGACCATCGAGGTCAACGCCCAGGGGCGGGAGATTCGCGAGGTTGACGGGGTCGATGCGCAGGCCGGCCGGGACTTGCAAATCACCATTCGCAGCGGGTTGCAGGCCTATGCCGCAGCACGGTTGGGAGGCGAGGCGGCCGCCGTCGTGGTGCTGGACCTCTCCAATGATCACATCATTGCCTCGGTATCGGCACCGACATTCGATCCGAACAAGTTCATTTCCGGCTACACCGAAAGCGAATTTCAGGAATTGCTGGACACGCGGGGCAGCCCGCTGATCAATCGGCCGGTGCGAAGCGTCTATCCCCCCGGATCCACCTTCAAGATGGTGACTGCACTGGCGGCGCTGGAAGCCGGCATCATCGGGCCGGATGACGAGATCACCTGCACCGGCGAGCACGAGACACAGCATCGGACCTTCCATTGCTGGCGTAGCGGTGGCCATGGCCAGGTGAATTTTCGCAAGGGGCTGAGCGAGTCCTGCGATGTCTACTACTACCTGCTGGCACAGCAGGTCGATATCGGGCCGATCGCCGCCATGGCCCGGAAGCTGGGCTTGGGCGCCCGCACCGACATTCCCCTGCCGGATGTCGCCCGGGGACTGATTCCGACCAGGGACTGGAAGCTGGAAAACAAGCAGAATGCCTGGCTGATCGGCGACACGCTCAATGCCGGAATCGGCCAGGGCTACGTGCTGGCATCGGCGCTGCAGATCGCGGTGATGACCGCCCGGATCGCCACCGGACGCCGAACTCGGCCGGGGTTGCTCATGGCCATCGACGATAATCCGGTCACCAGATCGTCGCCAGTTCCGCTCGACATTGGCGAGGACTCGCTCGAACTGGTGCGTGACGCCATGTTTGCCGCAACCAATGACCGCCTGGGCACGGCATTTGGCTCCCGATCATTCGATTCGAGCTTTCCGATTGCCGGCAAGACCGGGACCAGCCAGGTACGCACCATTTCGCTGGCCGAACGCCGGCGCGGGATACGCCAATATGCCGATCTGCCGTGGAAGGACCGCGACCATGCCCTGTATTGCGGATTTGCCCCCTATGAAAATCCCAGATACGCAATTGCGGTCATCATCGAACATGGCGGCAGCGGGTCGCAAGTGGCGGCGCCGATCGCCCGCGATATCCTGATGGCCGCCCATTACGGCAAGGTGCCGCCACTCGAGGCCTACCCGCCGGAATTGCGGTCACGGATCCGCCGGGAACAGGATGTCCTCGAACAGGAAATGCAGGGCACGGTGTTGGGCGGTTTGGCGGGCGAGACCCAGGCATGACTTTCGGCGACATCGAACCGGGGCACCCTGCCCTGCTTCCGGGAAAGCTGGCCAGGTTCAACTGGGCCTTGCTGGCATTGATCATCCTGACATCCTCGGTCGGGTTTGCGGCGCTGTATTCCGTTGCCGGCGGGTCGTTTTCGCCCTGGGCAAATGTGCAGATCGAGCGTTTCCTGGTCGGGATGGCGATCATGTTCGCCATCGCCCTGACCCCTGTCGGCATGTGGAAGGCGCTGGCAGCGCCGATCTACCTCGTCTCACTGGCCCTGCTCGTCGCCGCCGAATTCTACGGTCCCGAAGTCAAGGGCGTTCAACGGTGGCTGGAATTCGGCACGTTGCGAATCCAGCCTTCGGAGATCGCCAAGGCCGCGGTCATCCTGGCCCTGGCCACCATCTATTCGGAGATTCCTTCACACCGGGCGTCGCACCTGCTCTGGGCAATCCTGGCCGCGGCCATCATCCTGATCCCGGCTTTGCTGGTCTTTCGGCAACCCGATCTCGGCACCGCCGTCATCATGGTACTGGCTGGCGGCATCGTCGTCTTCGCCGCCGGTGTCAGCTACTGGTATTTTGCCGCCATCCTGCTGCTGGCTGCCGGCGCTGTCGGGTTGGTCATCCTGACCCAGGGAACCGAATGGCAATTCCTGCAGGACTACCAGTACGCCCGGATCGAAACCTTCCTCAATCCAGGCAATGATCCCTTCGGGGCGGGATTTCACACCCTGCAATCCAAGATCGCCATCGGCGCCGGTGGCCTCGAGGGGCGCGGCTACCTGCTGGGCACCCAGAGCCAGCTGAATTTCCTGCCGGAAAAACACACCGACTTCGTGTTCACGACCCTGGCCGAGGAATTCGGGCTGATTCTCTGCCTGCTGTTGCTGGCATTCTACGGGCTGATCATCGGCTCTTGCATCAAATCGGCGCTCAATTGCCGTGACCGGTTCTCCGCCATCCTGGTCATCGGGTTCTCCGGGCTGTTCTTCCTCAACGTATCGGCCAATCTGGCCATGGTTACCGGGCTGGCACCGGTGGTCGGCATTCCGCTACCGCTGATTTCCTATGGTGGAACCGCATTGCTGGTGACACTCGCCAGCTTCGGATGGATACAGGGCGCCCATATCCAGTCAAGAAGGGACCAGGCAACATGACACCGCACATCCTGTTTTCGGCAGAGGAACGGCTCTTCGAGCAATGGAGGCCGGCACTTGCCGGCGCGCTCGACGATGCCCGGCTGACCGCACGGGTCGATTTTGGTCTCGAGGACGAGCCTTCGAAATACGACTACGTGCTCTGCTCACCCGGCGGCCCGACCCAGGATTTTCGGCCATTCACCCGGCTCAAGGCAGTGCTGAGCCTGTGGGCGGGGGTGGAGTCGCTGGTCGTCAATCCGACAATTTCCTGCCCGATCGCCCGCATGGTCGATCCCGGCATGATTGAAGGAATGACCGAATGGGTGGCCGGGCAGGTGCTGCGCCATCATCTCCACATGGACCGGTTCCTGGCTGCCCGTCCGGGCGAATGGCTGAATCAATACAGTCCACCACTTGCCCGCAACCGCCGAGTGGCCATCCTCGGCCTCGGCGAGCTGGGCACCGCCGCCGCCAGCGCGCTGGTGGCGCTTGGCTTCCGGGTCAGCGGATGGAGCCGAACACCGCGGGCAATCCCCGGGGTCAGGTGCCATTCGGGTCCCGACCAGCTGCATACCGCCATCACCGATGTCGACATCATCTCGCTCCTGCTGCCCCACACCCCGCAGACCGAGAACATTGTCGATGCCGCCTTCCTCGCCGCCTGCCGACCGGGCGCCGTCCTCCTCAATTCGGGCCGCGGCGCGCTGGTCAATGACCAGGACCTGCTTGCTGCCCTTGACCGGGGGCATATCGCCAACGCGACACTCGATGTCTTCCGCGAGGAGCCCCTGCCTGCGCGCCACCCGTTCTGGGCGCATCCGAATATCACCATCTGGCCGCACATCGCTTCGGATACCCACCCGGAATCCGCATCGGCGGTGCTGGTGGAGAACATTCGCCGGGGCGAGAAGGGCGAGCCGCTTCTCCACCTGGCCGACCGCAATCGCGGTTACTGACCGGCGCCACCGGCGGCGGCGCGCCCACCACGATCCGGCCCGGGCCACCGGAGCACGTCTTCCGGTCACGGCAATGGCCGGCCCCCCTGCCGCAGCCGGTGTATCAGCACCGCCACAATACCCCGGCATCCGCCCTGCAACAGCACAGGCATGGATGTTCTCGCCATGTCTTGGCGCTCGGATCGGTGCCGGCCGTCCTGGTCCGTAGCAATTTGCAGACTTCGGCACACTTCCCGTGCGGTGTCATTCATCACGGGCTGCCCTGACATCAATCGGCAGCATCGCTCAGAATCCCGGCGACGGGTTGCCGTCAGGCCCGAACTCAATCCCGCGGGACGGTGCCGGCTCATCCCGCGGGCGACAGTCATGCAGGAATTGCATCATCTCGGTGCCATCACGATCGATATAAAATCGAACCATGGCCTCGTTGAACCGGGCGGCGCGCCCTGCCGGCACCGATATGGCATCCCAGCCATGCATCATCAGCTCGCCATTCATCATGAAGCGGCCGGTTCGCCTGTTGCCGTCGAAATAGAACTGGTGCAGGGCGGCAAACAGGAAATATGCCATTGCGCGCTCGCAGGGATGTTCCACCCTTGCCAGGGCAGAGAGCCCTGCACTGCACAGCGCTGCCAGGTTCCTGCCGCCCGGCTCGGTCGGCGGCGGCACATGCTCGCGACCTCCGAGCATGACCCGTGGCGTGAGCGCGACCTCCTCGCCCTCGCCGCGGAAATGACCCCATTCCAGTGCTTCCTGCCGGGCAGTGAAGGCATGCAGCTGGTCCGAGACCTCCTTGGTGAGCTGGAACCGCCTGGTCTCGACAAGGGCGATCAGCCGTTTTGCGGCAACAGCGAGATTGAGCACTTGCTGCTCGTCCTCGATGCGACGACCACCGACGGTGACGCCGTCCAGGAGCGTCTTGACTTCGGGATAGGTGAAGGGATTGCCCTCCAGCCGGCTGGCGTCATGAACATGTTTTGCCAGGGATTGACGGTAGCGGAACAGCGCCCGCCGCGGTGGGCCGGGTGGCAAGGAAGGCCATTCCGGGCTGGTCCAGGCAAAACCCAGTTGCCCGGATTCCTGATGAAAGGTCATGTGGCCTCCTTGCAAGACAAGAATCAGGGAATAGAGGAATAGAGGAACAAAAAGACTTTGTGCATGTCGCACGCGGTCATTCCTGTGGAAAACTCCGCGGTTGCCGTGCCGCCTCCACGCCTCCATTATTCAGTCGGGATCGCCGTCGCCAGTCGCCTTCAACGGACCGCCTGGCAACAACGAAGCGGGGTGTCATGCCCCGCAGGGCCGGCCCAGTCGATCGACAGCACGGCCAGCAGGCCGGGTTTTCAACGCCAATCCGATCGCACCGGCCAGACCCGGCGCCATTGCCGGTTGACGGCCCGGCTTCAATCACTACCTAGATCTGTCGTCGCAAGGGAAAGCAGGGCAGATTGAGCAGGAACCGATACCGCTCGACTCCTGGAGTCCCGATCGCAGGGGACGCCGTCATGAACCAGGCAGTCACGACCACGAGGAGCCTGGCAGGCCGGGTTGACCGGGTCTGGCTACTGATCGCGGCCATTCCCCTGGGCCTGCTGGCCCTTGCTCCAGAACAGTTTGCCCCGACAGTCATCTTTGCATCCTCGGCCTTCCTCAAGACTGCGGCATTCATCGCCATCGCCGTGCTGCTGGCCGCGGCGCTGCACGCGTCGAGTCTCGAGCGGATCATATCCCGGGCATTCAGCCGGCAAAAAGCACTTGCCATCCTGTTGGCCTCCCTGGCGGGAGGCCTGTCGCCCTTCTGCTCCTGCGAGGTCATTCCATTCGTGGTGGCATTGCTGGCCGCCGGCTCGCCGCTGTCACCGGTCATGGCCTTCTGGCTGTCCTCGCCGCTCATCGATCCGCCGATGTTCATCATCACCAGCAATGTCCTGGGCGTTGACTTTGCCATTGGCAAGACCATCGCCGCAGTCGGGGTCGGCCTGCTGGGCGGATTTTCGATTGCCGCCCTGGAGCGGGCGGGGGCATTTGCCACCACGCTGCGGCCCGATACACCGATGGCCTCCTGCTGTGGCGGGCCGGCAGCACCGGAGCACACCGAACTCCTGTTCTGGCGAGACCAGCTTCGGATGCAGCTGTTCCGGGCCAACCTGGTGGAGAACGCGCTCTTCCTGAGCAAGTGGCTGCTCCTGGCCTATATCCTGCAGTCATTGATGGTGGCCTGGGTGCCGCCGGAATGGGTCTCCACATTGCTGGGAAATGGCGGACCAGCCTCGGTCGGGCTCGGCGCACTGCTCGGCGTCCCGGCCTATCTGAACGGATATGCCGCCGTGCCACTGGTCGACGGGCTCGTCGACCAGGGAATGTCGTCGGCAACGGCAATGTCATTCCTGATTGCCGGCGGGATCACCAGCTTCCCGGCGGCGATGGCGGTCTGGGCCGTTGCCCGCATCCCGGTGTTTGCCAGCTATATCGTGCTTGCCTGTGTCGGCGCCGTCCTCAGCGGGCTTGCCTGGGGCATGGTCGGATGACATTATCGGCGGCCAGGCCGGGACGCATGTCCTTCCGGCCACATGTACCCGCAGCGGAGACTCCTGCATGAAACAGACTTGGCGATTCATCTCGGACTATTCCCTTCTGCTTATCTCCGGAGCCTTGATGGCGCTGATCTGGGCCAATATCGCGCCGCACAGCTACCACGCCGTCGTGGATTTCGTGCTGTTCGAAGGTGGAGTGATTGGCCACCTGTCGAGTGATCACGGCCACGGGCCGGGCCGGGTGCTGACATTCCACTACCTGGTCAATGACGTGCTGATGGCCTTCTTTTTCGCGGTCGCCGGCAAGGAAGTCTGGGAGGCGGTCATTCTCCCCAATGGCGCCCTCAGGGGAAAGAAGTCCGTCACGCCGCTCTTTGCGACCGCCGGCGGCATGTTCGGACCGATTGCCGTCTATCTCGGGTTGGCACTGCTGCTTGGCTCCGACACCTACTCCGCCGTTGCCAATGGCTGGGCAATTCCGACCGCGACCGACATCGCCTTTTCCTACCTGGTTGGCCGGATCATTTTCGGCCGGCGACACCCTGCAGTCACCTTCCTCTTGTTGCTGGCGATTGCCGATGATGCGGCAGGTCTGGCCATTCTGGCAATATTCTACCCCTCCGGCGAGTTGCACCTGCAATGGCTGCTGCTGCCTCTGGCGGCAACCGCCACGGTCTATCTCCTGTTCAACTGGCTGCCCCGGAAGCTGGACGATTCACGCAGCGGCAACCCGGTATCAAGCATGGTCGAGCGCCGGCTGTCACTCATTCCCTATGCGGCTGGCGGCGCCCTGTGCTGGTACGGTTTCCAGCAATCCGGGTTGCATCCGGCGCTCGGATTGCTGCCGATCATCGTGGCGATCCCGCATGCCGGGCGCGATTACGGATTGTTCGTCCATGCCGAGCCCAAGCGCCTGGACATGCTCAACCGGATCGAGCATCTGCTGGAAAAACCGGTCGAGGTCATCCTGCTGCTGTTCGGACTGGTTAATGCCGGGGTCGAGTTCTCGACCTTCGGGACACCGACCATCCTGGTCTTGCTGGGGCTGATCGTCGGCAAGCCGGTCGGAATTTTCCTCTTCGGCTGGGTGGCCGCCGGCCCGCTTCGCCTCGGCATGCCAACCGGAATGCAGGCATCCGACATCCTGGTCGTCGGGTTCATTGCCGCGATCGGATTCACGGTGTCGCTGTTCATTGCCACGGTGGCATTTGATCCGGGCCCGGTCCAGGACGCCGCCAAGATGGGGGCGCTGCTCAGCCTCGGCTCGGCGGGACTGGCATTCCTGGTCGCCAGGCTGTTCCCGATCAAGAAGATGGAATGACCGGCCCGCCGAGACATCTTCTGCCGACATTGCCAGCGGCGGCAGTGTCAGCAGCATTCGGGCACAGACCGGAACCGGCCAGGGAATCCGCCATTCTTTCCGTCCGATATCGGGGGTCCCGGAATTGACACATGCGCCGAAGACGGTCCGGGTCGGACAGATCGAGATCGGCAATGATCGCCCTGTTGTGCTGATTGCCGGGCCATGCCAGATCGAGGATGCGGACCAGACCCTGGCCATCGCCGAAGACCTGTCCCGGATTGCCGGGAATGAGGGGATGGGGTTTGTCTTCAAATCCTCCTTCGACAAGGCGAACCGCACCTCGATCGGTGGAAAGCGGGGCCCCGGCATCGAGGAGGGGCTGGCAATACTTTCGGTCGTCGGCGATGAAATCGGCTGCCCGGTGCTGACCGATATTCACGAGACCTGGCAATGTGACCTTGCTGCCCGATGCGTCGACATCCTGCAAATCCCGGCATTCCTGTGCCGCCAGACCGACCTGCTGCTCGCGGCCGGCCGGACCGGTGCGGCGGTCAACGTCAAGAAGGGGCAATTCCTGTCGCCATGGGAGATGTCGGGCATCGTCGACAAGATCACCTCCACCGGCAATGAGCGGCTCCTGCTTTGCGAGCGGGGAACCTGCTTCGGCTACAACAACCTGGTCAATGACATGCGCAGCCTGCCGATCATGGCCGCCACCGGTTATCCGATCGTCATTGACGCCACCCATTCGGTCCAGGAGCCCGGGGGGCAGGGCACATCCTCCGGCGGGCGCCGGGAATTCGCTCCGGTCATAGCCAGGGCTGCGGTGGCCACCGGGGTTGCGGCAGTGTTCATCGAGACGCATCCGGATCCGGACCTGGCGCCCAGTGACGGGCCGAACATGATCAGGATCGATGACATGCCCGAACTGGTTTCGGTGCTGAATGCGCTGGACGTCGTTGCCAAATCGGCACCGGTCGAGATCTGAACCGGATCTGCCGAACTCATGGCCGATACAACGGAACCTGCCGGTGATGCGGGACCCGATGGCGGAACGCGGATCGACCGGTCCGGGTTTCGTGAATACGACGCCCGCTGGAGGTATCCCGACCAGGTGAATCCGGCCGGCTTCAGGCTGCTCGGTGCGGCGCTGGGCACGCTGATGCACGAGACCGGCTCCGGGACGATCATTTCGGTCGGCCATGACTTCCGTGAGTATTCGCCGGAGCTGGCCTGCAACCTCATGGAGGGGCTGACCGGCGCCGGCATCGATGTGCTCGATATCGGAATGGCACTCTCCCCGATGGCCTATTTCAGCCGGGTCATGCTGGACATTCCCGCCGTCGCCATGGTTACCGCCTCGCACAATCCGAATGGCTGGACCGGGCTCAAGGCCGGCTTCCGGCATCCGCTCACCCTGGGCGGAGAGGAGATTGCCAGGTTGCGGGACATCGTGGCCAGCGGCCAGACTCGCCGGTGCAAGGGCGGCACCATCCGCGAGGTCCCGGATTTGCGCCAGGCCTATCTCGACGATGTTACCGGCTCGTTCCGCCTCGGTCGCAAATTGCGGGCCGTTTGCGCGACGGGCAACGGCACCGCCTCCATTTTCGCCCCGGCGGCGCTGGAGCGGATCGGTGCCGAGGTGGTGCCCCTGCATTGCTCCCTCGATTCCAGTTTCCCCAACTACAATCCGAACCCGGAATCGCAGGACATGCTGAATGACATGGCGGCGGCGGTGCTGGCATCGGCGGCCGACATTGCATTCGGCTTCGATGGTGACGGCGACCGCCTCGGCATCGTCGACGACCGGGGCGAGGTTCTTTATTCCGACAAGCTCGGCGTCCTCCTGGCCCGCAGCCTCGCTGCACTGCATCCGGGCGCAGGATTCATCGCCGACATCAAGTCGACCTCGGCATTCCAGACCGATCCGGTGCTTCGCTCGCTCGGCGCCAGCACCGAGTACTGGAAGACCGGGCACAGCCATCTCAAACACCGCCTGCACCAGACCGGCGCCCTGGCCGCATTCGAGAAGTCCGGACATTTCTATTTCGGCCCGCCGGCGGGAAGGGGTTACGATGACGGCATTCTCGCCGCCATCGAGCTGTGCCGGGTGCTGGATCGCCACCCGGACCAGCAGCTGTCGGCCATGCGCAAGACCCTCCCGGCAACCTGGTCGACCCCGACCATGTCACCCTGGTGCAGTGATCGGGAAAAGTACCGGGTCATGGCGCGCATCGACGCCCATCTTGCCGGCATGCAGCGCGGCGGCGCCACCATTGCCGGCCGCAAGATCGCCGAGATCATCACCGTGAACGGTGCCCGCTGCGTGTTGGAGAACGGCTCCTGGTGCCTGATCCGGGCATCATCGAACACCCCCAACCTCGTCGTCGTGTGCGAGAGCGTCGACAGCGAGGAGGAGATGGTACGGATCTTCCGGGATTTCGATGCGGCAATCCGCTCGGTCTGCGAGATCGGCCCCTACGACCAGGAGGTATGACCGGCGGTTACGGGGTGATGTCCGCCTTCACGGAGGTCTGGCGCTCGTCCACGATCATGGCCGATGGTCACGTGGGGGCGCCGCCTTCATGCGGGTATGGCCCTGGTCCACAATTGAGACCGGCGGTCACGAGGGGGCATCCGGCAAACAACCCCGGCCCGGCGCACTTGCAGTGATACCGCCGAGCCATCACGGTTTCGAGTTGCGCCGTATCAATGGTGGTCGTAAATGTCGCCCCGGCAAATGGGGTGTAGCCAAGTGGTAAGGCAGCGGTTTTTGGTACCGTGTACCGTAGGTTCGAATCCTACCACCCCAGCCAAACTGTATGACCCGTGAACAAGCCTCCACCGGGGCCAATTGTAATCGGTGAGCGCGGATCTCAATCAGGAACTCCACGACTATCAGAGGCTTTATGTCGCCGCTTACGGTGCGTCGGAAAAAATCGCCGAACTGATCCCCTTCATGCTCGCAGCCTTCCTCGACAGCGACCGCGCCTTCGTCAAGGCGTGGAAGGAGGGCTTACCTGCGGTGGATTCCGAAAAGGGCGCCAGTCGCAATCGCTCACCCCGCATGAGTGAGGCAGAACCGGCGCCACCGTCTTCGGAAGAACAAAAGGAGGGATCAGACAGCCACCCAATCTTCGAACTGCAGCCCCTGCACACGCGCGAATTCGCGCGTGTTGTTCGTCACCAGCACACATTCGGCAGCCAGCGCATGACCCGCAATCAAGATGTCATTGCCGCCGATGGGCGTTCCCATTGCTGCCAGATCCTGCTTGATTCGCATGGCTCTTTCCGCAGCCGTCGCTTCCCATGGCAAAATGGTGGAGAGACGGGTGACGAAAGCATCCACCAGCCGCGCATGACGGGGCGAGGTATTGCGGCCGATCGTGCCCAGCAGCATTTCGTAATAGGTGATGACCGAGATAACGATCTGGTGCTGGCTTTCTGCAACTTCCTGCAAACGCTCAAGCACGGAGGCCGGACGCTCGCGCATGATGAACGAACAGATATTGGTGTCGAGCATATAGTTGGCCGCCATCATTGCTTCCCATCATCATCAAGAGAGAACCGTCCCTCTTCGATCAGGTCGAGGCGTTCGCCCAGGAAATCCGCATCCGCAGACGGTTCTTCCATGAGCGATAGCCAGTCCGGCCGGACGGGACGCAGCAGGATCGTATCGCCCTGCCGCTCGATGGTCAGTTCGGTCATCCCCTGGAACTCAAGGTCCTTGGGCAGGCGGATTGCCTGGTTGCGGTTATTGCGAAAGATGGACACGGTGCGGGTCATGGGACATCTCCATAGTGAGGGAAATTTATGACATATGCCTTGCATATGTCAATTCCCAACTCTACGCCGCCAGGGCCGTCCCACGCTAATTTCGCTCGATTTGTCTTGACATCGTGCATCCCGCCATCGCAGGCGCGCGGACCCGCGCGAGGATCGGCAGGTTTGGCTGGGCTCCCGCTGCATGTGCGATAGTCCCGCCATGTCGATTCGCACCCGCATGGCCGCCCACCCGATCCACCGGACCAGGCCGGAAGGCTTCTGCCTGTCCGAGGTCGAGACCCGGCTGGCAAGACCGGATGAGCGCCCGCTCTGGGATGCGCTGATGAACCAGCACCATTATCTCGGCTTTCGCCGGCTGGCCGGGCGCGGCCTTCGCTACATCGCCACCTTCCGCGGCCAGTGGCTCGGCCTGGCCGCCTGGCAGAACGGCGCCTTCAAGTGCCAGCCGCGCGACCGCTGGTGCGGCTGGAGAAAGGCCGAGCAGTTCCAGCGCCTCGAGCTCATTGCCAACAATACCAGGTTCCTGATCCTCGCCGAGCCCGGGACTTTCCCGAACCTCGCCTCGATGTTCCTGGCCGCGATGACCCGCCGGCTGGCCGATGACTGGCTGGCCGCGCATGGACGCCGGGTCCTGGTGGCCGAGACCTTCTGCGATCCGCAGCGCTTTGCCGGCACCATGTACAGGGCGGCCGGCTGGCAGGGGCTGGGGAAGACCAAGGGCTATGCCCGCATGAACGGGCAGTATACCGACCCGCATGGCCAGCCGAAGGAGATCCTGGTTGCCCGGCTCAGGCCCGATGCCTGCCGGATCCTGTCGGACCCGCAGCCATTGCCAGCCGACGTGATGCCGCCTTCCGGCCCGGAACTGGCGCCAAGGGGGGTAGCGGCGATGCGCTCGCTGCATGACGAGCTGGCGGCGGTGGCCGATTTCCGCCGGGCGCAGGGCAGGAAGCACGGCGTGGCCTGCGTCCTTGCCTGCCATGTCCTGGCCGAGCTGGCCAACATGAAGGGCTGCCTGGCGACCGCCGAGTTCGCCCGCGCGCTCTCGCAGGAGGAGCTGGCGGCGGTCGGTGCCTGGAAGAACCGCAGGACCGGCCTCTTCGAGCCGCCGTCCAAATCCACCATCCACCGGGTGATCCAGCTGATCTGCCCGGCAGCGCTCGAAGAGGGCCTGCCCGCTACAGCCGTCCCCGGATCCAGCTGGGCCGGGCGCTGGCCGCCAGGCTGCCCGCATACGGGGCGCCAACCGCAACGGCGAGGATCATTACGAGACCGTGGCCCTGGTCGAACACGGCGCCGGCGCACCCTTTGCACTGATGAGGCTCGGTGATGATGGCGGCGAGAGGGCGGCCACCATCGACCTCCTGGAGAGGAGCGACATCCGTGGCAGGGTGATCACCGCCTGCGCGCTGCATACCACCCGCAAGACCGCAGAGGTGATCCACCGGCGCTGCGGGCCGATTACGTCTTTACCGCCGGCGGCAATGCCCCGGAGACCTTCGGCACCCTGGGCAGCATCGACTGGGAGCAGGATTCCACCGGTCGCTTCGAGGAGCCGTATTCCAAGGCGCATGGACGCACCTGCCAACGCACCATCGATGTCATGACCCCGCTCAAGGGCGCCATCAACTATCCAGGCGTCAGCCAGATCGCCCGTATCACCCGCTACCGGGAGGTATTGAAGCAGCATGCGGCAGGCACGGACGAGGAAGACCGGACCACCACCGCCTATCTCATCACCTCGCTCGATGCCGATCGTGCATCGCCGGAGGAATTGCTGCGGCTGAATCGCCGGCACTGGACAGTGGAGAATCTGAATCATCGCCAGAGAGACTGCGTCTTCGGCGAGGATGCCTGCCTGACCCGCACCGGTCACGGCCCGGTGGGCCGGGCCAGCCTCAACACCATCGCGCTGGCGCTCATATTCGTGAACCGCCGCCAGGCGGAGAGCCTCGCTGCCACCCGCCGAAGGCTGCAGCTCAATCGCAGCCAGGCCATCGCCGCCCTGACCCTTCCCTGAGAGGTCGCCGCGTCCGGGGCATATCCCGGACATCGCCGGCACACCGCCACACCCTTGATGCCGAATCACCCGGCAGCCGGAGACGGCCCCTGGACGGCTTTGATTCCAGGGCGCGCGGCCGAATGGATCGCTCCGGGCGCCTTCAATCGCCGGAGATTTGCAAGGAAAGCCGCAGCATGGGAAAGTCCTGCTACGCCGCGCACGCTCAAGCGCCTCGGAGTCCTCCATGGGCACCTTCATTTCCGCCGGAGGCGACACCCACAAGCATCCAAATGCTTCCCGGAACCCCGGCCAGCCATTCTCCGTCCTCCTGCAATCCGGATCGATGCCGCTGGCGGCCGACTTCAATCAACCGACCTCCACTCGCCCTTTCTGGCGCTCGATTCGACGGCGGCACTGACCACCTCCACCATGTGCCGTCCATCGGCGACGCCGGGCAGCATTGACGGGCCGCCTTCGACGGGAGAGGATGACCGGATGGCACTCGCCAAATCCCGGTAGAGATTGGCGAAGGCAAGAACCATGCCCTCCGGATGCCCGACCGTGATTCTGCCGGCCTCGCGTGCCGCTGCCGACAGATCGGCCATCCCGCGCTCGAGGATGCGGACCGGACCCCCCAGTTCGGCAAATCGCAGCTGGTCGGGATGCTCCTGCTCCCATGACAGGCCGCCCTTCTCGCCAAAGACCTGCAGCGTAAGCCCGTGGGTCCGGCCGACGGCAAGCCCGCTGACCCACAGCCGGCCGATGGCGCCATTCGTCATGCGGAAGGCAACTGCCGCATCATCCTCGAGCCGGCGGCCCTCGACACCATAGCCGAAATCCGCCGACAGCGACTCGACATGTTGCCCGGTCACGAAGGTGGCCAGGCTCATTGCGTGGCATCCCATGTCGGCCATGACGAAAGAATTTCCGGCCTGTTCCGGGTCAAAGCGCCATCGAACACGTGGATTGGCATCGATATTGGCATCGGCCAGGAACCCGGCGGCGAATTCGGCCTTGACCAACCTGACTTGCCCGATTTCCCCCTCGGCAACCATCGCCCGCATCTGCCGAACCAGCGGGTAGCCGGTATAGCCGAAATTGACCGCACAGAGCCGTCCGTGCTCGCGGGATATCCTCTCGATCCGGCGGGCCGCATCAAGCGTCGTGGTCAGCGGTTTTTCGCAGAAGACATGGAACCCGGCCTCGATGAAGGCCCGGCAGATCTCGAAATGGGTTGAATTCGGCGTGGCCACGGTCACCAGGTCAAGCCGGTCATCGCTGGCGGTCTCGGCTTCCAGCATCTCCGGCCAGGACCGGTAGACACGGCCTGCCGGCAAGCCGAGGCTGCGTCCGAACTCGACACTGCGATCCGGGTTGACATCGAAAGCACCTGCCGTGAGCTCGAACTGCCGGTCAAGCTCTGCACCGGCCCGGTGCACGAATCCGATCTGGCTTCCCTCGCCTCCCCCGATGAGACCCCATCGCAATCTCGTCATGTCATCTGCCCCTGATGCTCGCCAGACCCGTTATCGGCGAGTCTTATGGTCTAGCGGCCGGCAAACTCAAGGCCGCAAGATATGGTCACGCCCGGAGGTCGCCAAAATCACCGCGCCCCTTGCGGATTCCGCCTATTTCTGACCTTGCCTGCCAAGCCGTACCCCTTGCCGGGCACGACAATTGCCCTGTTTGCCGGTCGTTTTCGCCTTGCAATCCACCCCCCCCCCATCTGATACCTGTCGCAACCTTGCCAGCCACCAACGCGCCTTCCTGCACCAGGCGGGAGGCGGCGAAGCTGGCACCAAGCGAAATTGCCCGCGACGGGCATAAAGGGAAAGAACTCATGACATTTTCCAGAAAATTGAAGCTCGGGGTCGGGATGGTCGCATCATGTCTCGCCTTGAGCACGGGCGCATACGCCCAGACAGAGATTCATTGGTGGCATGCATTTACGGGAAGACTGGGAGAATTGGTCGCCGAACAGGTGGACAAGTTCAATTCCTCGCAGAGCGATTACGTGGTGGTGGCGAGCCACAAGGGCAACTATTCGGAGACCCTGAATGCAGGAATCGCCGCCTTCCGCGCCGGCGAGCAACCGCATATTCTCATGGTATTCGAAGTCGGCACCGCGACCATGATGGCTGCCGGCGGCGCCATCAATCCCGTCTACCAGGTGATGGCGAATTCCGGAGCCGAGTTTGATCCCGACGGCTATCTCGGTGCAGTCAAGGGGTATTACACGACGACCGAGGGCGAGATGCTGTCCCTGCCCTACAACTCGTCAACGCCGGTCCTTTACGTGAACCGTGACCTGTTCGTAGCGGCCGGACTCGACCCTGACATGGACCTGTCGACCTGGCAGAACGTGGATGCCGCGCTTGCGGGACTCCAGGATGGCGGCGTGGAATGCCCGCTGACCACCGCATGGCAGAGTTGGGTCCACCTGGAGAACTTCTCGGCATACCATGATGTCGCATTCGCCACGCAGGAGAACGGGTTTGCCGGACTTGACACCGAACTGGCCTTCAACGGGCCAGTCCAGGTCCAGCATATCGAGACCATGGGGAACTGGGCCAGGGATGGAAAGTTCATCTATGCCGGCCGTCGCAATGAAGGTGGTGCGAATTTCCGCGCCGGAGAATGCGCATTGTTCACCGAAAGCTCGGCCGGCTATGCCGGTGTCAAGGCGCAGGCAGAATTCGATTTCGAGATCCGGTCCCTGCCCTATTGGGATGGTGTCGACGGTGCGCCGCAGAACACCATCATCGGCGGGTCCTCGCTGTGGATCATGTCCGGACATGAAGACGGTGACTATGACGGCGTGGCTCAATTCCTGAGCTTCCTGTCAAGCTCCGACATCCAGGCAAAATGGCATCAGGATACCGGGTATCTGCCGATTACCCTGGCGGCTGCCGAACAAACCAGGATGGAAGGGTTCTACGAAGCCAATCCTGGCACCGACATTGCCGGAATGCAGATGACCGCCAAGGCGCCGACGCCAAACTCCAAGGGGTTGCGCCTGGGAAGCTTCGACCAGATCCGCGGGTTCATCGATGAGGAGCTGGAGGCCGTGTGGTCCGGTGACAAGACTGCCCAGGAGGCACTCGACAGCGCGGTGGAACGCGGCAACGTCCTGCTTCGGCGCTTTGAGCAGGCCAACCGCTGAGTCTGCCGGGCATGGCCGGGCGCCGTCATCGCTCCCGGCTGACCAGAAAACGTCAATCCGGGCCTTCGGGCCCGGGTTTGCTTGCCGTTTCGACATCACGCTGCACGAGGAATACGGTGATGCCGTTGCGGCCAATTCCCCCCGCAGACTCCGGATGACCGGGTAAGAGCATGGAAAAACGGGTGAAATTTCGCGGTTGGTGGTTGCCTGCCCTGCTGGTTCTTCCCCAATGCGCGATCACCGCGGTGTTCTTCTTCTACCCGGCGGGACAGGCGGTCTGGCAGTCGCTATTCATTCCCGATCCCTTCGGTCTGCGATCGCAATTCGTCGGTCTCGGCAACTTTGTCTTCCTGCTGACCGATCCGTTCTACCGGGCAAGTTTCCTGACCACCGCCATATTTTCGTCGCTGGTCACCATTGTCTCGATGGGCATGGCGCTGTGGCTGGCCGTGCTTGCCGATCGTCTGATCAAGGGCTCCGGAGCCTATCGCACGCTGCTGATCTGGCCCTATGCAGTTGCCCCGGCCGTTGCCGGCGTGTTGTGGCTGTTCATGTTCAACACCCGTGTCGGCCTGGTGTCCTGGTATCTCGGGCTACTGGGATATGACTGGAACCATGTGCTGAATGGCGAAGAGGCGATGGGGCTGGTCGTTGTCGCCTCGAGTTGGGGCAGGATCAGCTACAACTTCCTGTTTTTCCTCGCCGGTCTGCAAGCCATTCCGAAGTCGGTCATCGAGGCTGCAGCCATTGACGGGGCCAGGTTCTGGAAGCGGTTCTGGACCATCGTCTTCCCGCTGCTGTCACCCACCACCTTCTTCCTGCTGGTGGTCAATGTCGTTTACGCATTCTTCGAGACTTTCGGCGTCATCCATACCATTACCAGCGGTGGTCCCCAGCAATCGACAACCATCCTCGTCTACAAGGTGTTCGCCGACGGATTCGTCGGGCAGGATTTGGGCTCATCCTCAGCCCAGTCGGTCATTCTGCTGGTCGTGGTCGGCCTGCTGACCATCGTTCAGTTCAAATACATCGAACGCAAGGTGCACTACTGATGAGCGGTATGGTTGAAAGGCGTGACGCATCATACTGGCTGATCCATGCCGGGCTGATTCTCGGCGTTGCGCTGATCTTCTTCCCGATCTGGCTGGCTTTCGTGGCCTCGACTGTCGACCAACAGGATATCGTCAAGCCGCCCATGCCGCTGCTTCCGGGCGACCAGTTCCTGGAAAACTACAGCCGTGCACTGCTGTCGGGAGTCAACGCGCCGGTTGCCAGGATGCTGGCGAACTCGGCAGTCATGGCAATGGGAATTGCCATCGGCAAGATTGTCATCTCGCTCCTGTCGGCCTTTGCCATCGTCTATTTCCGGTTCCCGGGCCGGCGCCTGGTCTTCTGGCTGATTTTCCTGACCCTGATGTTGCCGGTGGAAGTTCGGATCGTGCCGACCTACGAGGTGGCGGCGCGGTTCGGAATGCTCAATTCCTATTCCGGGCTGATATTCCCGCTGATCGCCTCGGCAACCGCAACATTCCTGTTCCGGCAGTTCTTCATGACGGTTCCGGACGAGCTGGCCGAGGCCGCCCGCGTCGACGGAGCCCGACCGATGAGATTCTTCATCGACATTCTGCTGCCAATGAGCCGTACCAATATCGCCGCGCTTTTTGTCATTCTCTTCATCTATGGCTGGAACCAGTATCTCTGGCCACTCCTGATCACGACCGACCCGGAAATGAATACCATCGTCATGGGAATCAAGCAGATGTTTCCATCCGGCGATGACGTGGCCGACTGGCCGGTCATCATGGCAACGTCCCTGCTGGCCATGATCCCGCCGGTATTCGTGGTCATCCTGATGCAGAGACTCTTTGTCCGCGGCCTGATGGAAAGCGAGAAATAGATCATGGCAACAATCACGCTTGATGATGTCCGCAAGAGCTTTGGAAAGACCGAGGTCATTCACGGGGTGTCGATCGATATTCGAGATGGCGAATTCATCGTGATCGTCGGCCCGTCCGGCTGTGGAAAATCCACGCTGCTGAGAATGGTAGCCGGCCTTGAAACTGTCACCGGCGGCGAGGTGCAGATCGACGGCAGGAGGGTGAATGAAGAGGAGCCCATGGACCGGGATATCGCCATGGTGTTCCAGAACTATGCGCTCTATCCACACATGTCGATCTTCGACAACATGGCATACGGGCTGAAGATTGCGCGCGTCCCTCGCCCCGAGATCAATGACCGGGTAAAGGTCGCAGCCGAGATGTTGCAGCTGGAATCGCTGCTGGACCGCAAGCCCCGGGAACTCTCCGGCGGGCAGCGCCAGAGGGTGGCCATGGGAAGGGCAATCGTGCGCAAGCCGAAATTGTTCCTGTTCGATGAACCGCTCAGCAATCTGGATGCGAAACTGCGGGTCCAGATGCGGCTGGAAATAAAGGATTTGCAGCGGGAACTCGGAATTACCGCCCTTTATGTCACGCATGACCAGGTCGAGGCCATGACGCTGGCCGACCGGATGATCGTGATGAATGCGGGGGTGGCCGACCAGATCGGGGCGCCACTGGAGGTATACTCCGACCCGCGAACGGAATTCGTGGCCGGATTCATCGGCTCCCCGGCAACCAACTTCCTGTCGGCCGACCTCCTTGACAGCCCGGTCGAGGGCGTGGCCCGGATCGGCGTCCGCCCCGAACATTCGGCGATTTGCGCCGCCGGCGACGGGCGTGCCCAGGCGAGGATGACCTATGCCGAGGCGCTCGGCGCCGAGACATTGCTCCATCTCAGGATGAATGACGGAACATTGTTCACCATCCGGCAGGAGGGAGTCGCGGCCATTCCCGACGAGGATGAGGAGTGCGGCATCGACTGGGATGCGAGTCGCCAGTTGATGTTCGGCATGGATGGCAACAGGATCTGACGCAACCCCGGCCACCGATCCCTCATCCCCGGAATCGCAACCGTCTGGCAAACCTGCCCCTCGCCTGCACGTGAAAGCCCGGAGCCGGCATGGACGAGCCATCCCCATCCATGCCGCCATCGCCGACTGCCGGGCCGAACGGGCGGATGTACACTTGTTGCCCGGCCAGACCTCCGCTTCCGCGGATTTACAAATTCCGGCCTGTCCATTAGCGTCCGCCGACTGAATTTGCACGAGACATGATCGGAGAGACACGCATGCTGAGAATAGGCGTTTTGGGTTGCGGGCGCATTGGCGAGATGCACGCGGACAATATCCGGGCCCATCCCGATACCGAACTGGCGGCCGTATTCGACATCCATTCGCCCAACGCCGAGCGGGTCGCCGCCCGGCACGGGGTTCCGGCATTTGCCAATGTCGACAACATGTTCAATGATGACCGTGTCGAGGCAATTCTCATTGCCTCGTCAACCGATACCCATTGCAACTTCATCGAGCAGGCCGTGGCCTCGTCAAGGCCCGTGCTGTGCGAAAAGCCGATCGACCTCGATCTCGGCCGGGTGAATTTGTGCCGTGAAAGGATTGCCGGTGCCCGGACGCCGATACAGCTCGGCTTCAACCGCCGGTTTGATCCGGGGCACCGCTCGCTCCGCGACGCCGTTCATGGCGGTGAAATCGGCGAATTGTGGCAGGTTGTCATCACCTCCCGCGACCCGCAGCCACCAGGACGTGACTACTGCGTGGCGTCGGGCGGGTTGTTTCGTGACATGACGATTCATGATTTCGACCTTGCCCGCTACATGCTCGGCGAGGAGCCGGCCAGGGTGTTTGCGGTGGCCGGGCGCCAGGTCGAGCCGGAGTTGATGGCCGAGATTGGCGATCACGACACGGCGATGATCATCCTGACCACCGACAGCGGCAGGCAATGCTTCATCAACAATTCCCGTGCGGCGGCATATGGCTATGATCAGCGGGTCGAGATCCTGGGTCCCGGCGGCATGATCGTCAGCGACAATGTGACCATGAATTCGGTCCGGCGCTACTCGTCGGAGACGACCGGCTCTGCCGCTCCCTACATGCCGTTCTTCATCGAGCGCTACCACGACTCCTACATGGAAGAGCTCCAGGCATTCGCTGCATGCGTGGCCGACGGGACCAACCCCGAGGTCGGATTCGAGGATGGCCGCCAGGCGCTGGTCCTGGCCGATGCAGCCTACCTGTCGCTCTCCGAGGGACGATTCGTTGATGTGGGCGAAATCGCCGGCTGAAACGGAACTGCACGGGTTGCGTCTCCTACAGTGACGGTGCACCGGGAAGTCCCCAGCCCGCCCCTTTCGAAGATCTGCGCAGGCACCCGGACCGGGAGGTGAGCTATGACAAAACCCAGTCTCAGGATCGGCCTCATCGGGTCCGGCTTCATGGGCAAGACCCACATATTCGGATTTGCCACCGCCAACCGGGTGTTCGATCTTCCCTATGACATCGTGCTTGAATGCATTGCCGATGCAACCCCGCAGCTGGCGCGGCGGGCACGGGACAGGTTCGGCTTCAACCGCAGCGCCGACAGCTGGCAGGACCTGGTCGATGATCCGAAGATCGACGTGCTCGACATCACCGCTCCGAATGCCTTGCACCGTGAGATGGCGATCGCCGGCGCCAGCGCCGGCAAGCATGTCTATTGCGAGAAGCCGCTGGCAAACAACGTCGCCGAGGCGCTCGACATGGTGGCCGCCGCCGACCGGGCCGGTATCAGGACCCAGCTCGGATTCAACTACCTCTCCAACCCGATGTTCCTGCTGGCCAGCAGGATGATTACCGAGGGCCGGATTGGCCAGCCCTGGTCCTTCCGGGGAATTCATGCCGAGGATTACATGGCGGATGCGGATACCCCCTGGAGTTGGCGCCACGACTTCGACGGCGGCGGAGCAACCGCCGACCTCGGAAGCCACATCCTGGCGACCGCCGAATTCCTGCTCGGCCCGATTGCCCGCGTGTTCGGCGACATGCATACGGCGATCGCGTCGCGACCGGCGCCGGGCGAGCCGTCCAGGCCGGTCCATGTCGACGACATCGGACGAGCATTGTTGCGGTTCGAAAGCGGCGCCTCCGGCTCCATCGAGGCCAACTGGATCGCCTGCGGCCAGAAAATGCAGCACGCGTTCGAGGTCTATGGCAGCGGCGGCGCCATGACCTTCGACCAGAACCGGCTCAACGAACTCCGCCTCTACGAGACGACGGATCACCGGACATCTGGCTTCCGGACCATCATGGCCGGGCCGCCGCATGCCCCCTACGGGGAGTTCTGCGTCGCGCCAGGACACCAGCTCGGATACAATGACCTCAAGGCCATAGAGATCAGGGGCTTTGTCGAAGCCATAGCCGGCTTGCGTGACGAGCCGTTCGGGTTCCACTCCGGCCTGCGCATCCAGCGTCTCGTCGAAGCGATCAGGAATTCGGCCGAGACCGGCCAGTGGATCGACACCTGCTGGTCCGAACCAGCCCCGGCCGTCGCCGGGACCGACAAGAATGAAGGGTGAGGAAATTGAAGAAGCTTGTCATTGTCCAGCCACTGCTCCCGGATGCCTACCGGATCCTGGACGAGCGCCCGGATATCGAGTGGTGCGTCGTCGATCCGGGATCGCCGACAGAACTTGCCGAGGCGATCGAAGATGCCGATGGCATGACAATCCGGGTCATGAACCTTGCGGAGGAGGTGCTGGATGCAGCCAAGAAGCTCCGGGTAATTTCACGGCATGGCGTCGGTTATGACAATATCCCGGTGGCGTATTGCACCCGCAGGAACATCGCCATCGCCATTACCGCCGGTGCAAATTCCAACGCGGTGGCAGAACACGCATTCTTCCTGATGCTGGCTGCGGCCCGGGCTGGCATGGAGATGGATCACGGGATCAGGGAAGGTGATTTCGCCATCCGCTCGCGGATTGTCGGCATCGAACTGGCCGGAAAGTCGTTGCTGGTGGTTGGCTACGGGCGAATCGGGCAACAGCTGGCCGCCAGGGCCAAGGCATTCGGAATGCGGATTCTGGTCCATGACCCGTTCCAGGAGCCGGCCCAGGATCGCGAACTCGAACGGGTTGGCTCGCTGAAAGAGGCACTGCCGCAGGCGGATTTCGTCAGCCTCCACCTTCCACTCACACCGGAGACTGCGGGCATGATTGGCGGCAGGGAACTCGACCTCCTCCCCGACAATGCCATCATCGTCAATTCCAGCCGGGGCGGCCTCGTTGATGAAGCGGCGCTGATCGACCGCATCAACTCCGGGAAGCTGTTCGGCGCCGGCCTCGACACCTTCTGCCAGGAACCGTTGCCCGCCGACTCGCCGCTGCTGGCCGAAAGACGAATCATCCTGAGCCCGCACTCGGCAGCGCTCACCGACAATTCCCTGCGGGCAATGGGAAGGCTGGCCATTCGCAATGCCATCGCCGGCATTGACGGAACACTCGATCCGGCCATGGTCGTCAACCCGGACTCCCTGGCCTGAGCTGGAGTGCGGCCCGCCCATCGGCGGGTCCGCGATTTCCGCATGACTCCTCAGGAATAGTATTCGGGAACGAAGGTCTGGTCGGAAAGCGGCGGTCGGATATAGCCTTCGTCATCCTTTCTCGTTGGCAGCGAAATCGGCTCCGGTGTCAGATCCTCGTAGTCGAACTGTTCGAGGAAATGCCTGATGCAGTTGAGCCTGGCCAGCCGCTTGCTGTCGGAATTGACCACGTACCAAGGGGATTGCTTGATGTCGGTGCTGGCAAACATCTGGTCCTTGGCCCGTGAATACTCGACCCAGCGGGTCCTCGATTCCAGATCCATCGGCGACAGTTTCCACCGCTTGTGCGGCTCGCTGAGCCGGCTCTGGAACCGTGCCTCCTGTTCCTCATCCGAGACCGAAAACCAGTATTTGAGCACCACGATTCCGCTGCGGACCAGCATGCGTTCGAATTCGGGGCACGAGCGCAGGAACTCCTTGTATTCCTCGGAGGTGCAGAACCCCATCACGTATTCGACACCGGACCGGTTGTACCAGCTGCGGTCAAAGAGCACGATCTCGCCGGCCGCCGGCAGGTGCGAGACATAACGCTGGAAATACCACTGCGTCTGCTCCCGTTCGGTTGGGACCGGCAATGCCACCGTCCTGACAATCCGCGGACTCAGATGCTCCAGAATCCGCTTGATCACGCCGCCCTTGCCAGCCGCATCCCTGCCCTCGAAGATGACAATGATTTTCAGCCCCTCGGATTTTACCCAGCCCTGCAGCTTGACCAGTTCAAGCTGCAGGCGAAACAGCTCCCTTTCATATTCCGATTTCTTCATCATTCACCCTCCCTTGCTCGACCATGACACCCTGCCTTCCGGGCAATCAGTACCTCCCGGTTGGTCCACGGGCCAGGCTGCGCGCTGTTGACAGCCGACCATCAGGCACCTGTCTCGTCAAATCCAGGCGCCGTGCCCCCATCATTCCGCCTTTTTCGAATGTACACAAGCCGTACGACCAGATAGGTTGCCACGGATATGTTGCATGCAGCGTCTCCACGGAACTCCACGCCGATCCCGCCCACACGGACTCTCCCCGAGATTCCTGGATTCTCGGGACCAATGAAGGGCATTTGACGGATTGGCCGCATGACCCGTTCACATGACCGCTGTATAAAGGGCAGCGAACCCCCTACGGAGAGAATCATGACTGCCTGGCACTTTTATGGACGCGAGAAGGAGTTGGCGCAGGTCAGGGACTTCATCGGCAGGCCGAACTTTTCGGCTGGCACGATCTTTGGCGGGCGCGGCATCGGCAAGTCGGAATTGCTCGCGGAGACCCGCCGGCGTATTGGCAACAAGCCGTCGGTATTGATATTCGAGTTGGAAGATCCCGAACTGGAAGACCAGATGGCTGCCAACGATCGATTGATCCAGGCAATCCAGGACATGTTGCCACAGCCGGTATCGTCATCGATCCCACCGCTGGATGATTATCGTGCCAGACAGCCCAAGGAGCGCTTCTTCCAGCTCATCAGGCACCTGCTCGTCCATGGGGTCGTGGTCTGCCTCGACGAGTTCCACATAGCCAAACCGATGGGGCTTGAAGGCGGCCTCAAGCGGCTCATCGACCAATCCCGTCCGCTCGGCGACAATCCGCCCGGCAAGCTGATCCTCATGGGCTCGCACCAGCAGCAGGTGCTGGACATGTTCCGGTCCACCGAACCGCTCCACCAGCGGGCGGACGGGTTCGTCAGGCTCCGGCAATGGAAGGTGCAGACGGTATTCGAAATGGCATCCGAGCAGGGCCTGCTGCAACGGCCGGGTCGCTTCCTGACGCTGTGGTGCGCCTTCGGCGGCGTACCTCGCAACTGGGAGCGGTTCGCAAACCTGCCCCCCGGCAACCCGGCCGATATGGGCGCCTGGGAGAGTGACGATGCCTGGCGGATGGCGTTTCTCGACTGGCACCGGGAGATGCTGGCGGACAGTCCGCGGGAGCGGTTCGACAGCAAGGCATTCATCGAACTGGCCGAGCCGACACGCGATGCCCTGCTGTGGCTGGCGCGAAGCCATCCGCGCGGCACGGTCTTCTCAAGGTTTCCCGCCGAGATGCGGGAAGTTCCGGGAGGCGCACTCGAAAACACGCTTGATGTGCTGCGTGACCATCTGGGGATGATCGAGAGGTGCTATCCGTTCATGGTCAAGGAGAAGCCCAGGTGGCGGATTGCCGACAACAGCACCATGTTCCAGATCCATGTGTATCCGGAACTCTTCGATGGATCGGAGCGCGGCGGCTATGGGCCGGAAGACAGGAGGTCGCAACCCCGGATGCTCGACCGGCTGAAGACACTGGAAGGGATTGCATTGGAGCGCCTGACGGCCGACTGCCTCCTGCGCCTGCCAGGTGTGACCTGGGGTGGACACAATTTGTGGCGCAACCGTCAGAAGATTGCCGGCAGTGACGCACCGGCGCAACTGGCCGATATCGACGTCATGGCCTTGCGGGGCTGGCTGGACGACCCGGATCCGGTGTTGATGCTGGTCGGTTGCAAGCGTAATCCCGGGCAGCACAACACGGCGCTGCTCCAGCACCAATTCAACGACATGCTCGACGACCTCGGCGGGAAGAGGGGCGAGCGCATGCGCGCCCTTCGGCAGGAGAAACTCGTGGTCTCGCCGGAATTCAGCCCCGAACAGCGGCAGCACTACGCCAGGTCCGGATTCAAATCACTGGACATTCGTGAAATGGCACGCCATCTCGGCATCGAGTCCACACCCGAGATTCCTGAGCCTGAGCTCGGCCCGGGACTGGAGCCAACCAGCGACCCGTCGCCGTTCTGAGGGCGGGGCCGCATGACCGGCAGCCGGCTTCCCGGGGCGGGCCAGGTGCCGAATTTGCTTCGGTCATCACGTCATTGGGCCAGTGACGGTTCTCCGGGCAGGCCCGGTGCCGAATGTCGGCCGGCCTCACCGGCCACCCACCGCACGCCACCGGGAGCGGCCGGAGGTGGGCGGACAGGCATCCATGTGGGTGCGCTGCAGCCGGAGGATCGGCCTGTGGCGGGCCCGACAACCAGACTGGCGGCAGGCCGGGGTCGCATGGCCAAACTGCCGCCGACAGCACGGGAACAAAACCATGCCCACGCATCACAGCATCGACTATGTCGAATTTCCCTGCCGGGACCCCGAACGCAGCAAACGCTTTTTCGCCGAGGTGTTCGGCTGGGAATTCACCGATTACGGCGACGACTACACGGCATTTTCGCAGGCCGGCCTCGATGGCGGCTTCTACCGGGCTGACGCCGCCAGCCAGGCCGGCTCCGGGGCGGCGCTGGTGGTGTTCTACAGCGATTCGCTGGAGGAGACGCAGGCCAGAATCAGGGCGGCGGGCGGGCGCATTGTCAGGGACATCTTCGGGTTTCCCGGCGGGCGGCGGTTTCACTTTGAGGAGCCGTCGGGAAATGAATTCGCAGTCTGGACGGCAGCCTGACCGGCGATGGCGGGGGCGTCAGTGCGATGATGCCGTCACCTCCACCTCGACCTTGAATTCCGGACGGGCAAATCCGGCAACGATCATCAGCGTCGAGGCCGGCGGTGGATCCAGCCCTTCCACCCAGCCATTGCGTGCGTCCATGTAGGCGGGCAGATACTGCCGGTCCGACACGTAGGCGTTGATCCTGGTCACATGCCGCCTCCCCAAGCCGGCCTCGGCCAGGATCCGTTCGATATTCCCGAAGCAGATCATCGCCTGGTCCTGTGCATCGGCGGGCACGGTGCCGTCTTCCAGGATGCCGAGCTGCCCGGATAGGTGGAGCACACCTCCAGCGGCGAGGATGCCGTGGGAGTAGTTGGAGAATGGCGGGTGTATCCCGGCCGGATTGACTGCCTTGTGCATGCTGACGACCCCCTGCTGGCCCGAATATTGATCCGTTCCGGGCCGGATGGCGCCGGTTGCAACGCCGACGACAGCCTGGATAATTCTCACAATACCGCAACATCCTGTATACTCCACCGACAAATTTCACAATTGTTGACCGTATATTGCCATTGGTGTAATGACCCAACAATCCGCCGAGGGGCAGCCCGGTCAGGCGGCACAACACGATTCAATTTGATGAAAAGGGGGGTATTCACATGCGTTTCAGGTCAATTGCCCTGGCGACGATCGCAGCACTTGGTGCCACGGGGTCATTTGCCATGGAGAAAGTCGCCTTCGGCACCAACTGGCTGGCCCAGGCAGAACATGGCGGCTTCTACCAGTCTGTCGCTGACGGCACCTATGCTGCGTGCGGGCTTGATGTCGAGATCGTTCCGGGCGGACCACAGGTCAACAACCGGGCATTGATGATTGCCGACAAGATCCAGTTCCACATGGGCGGTGACATGCTCCAGGCCTTCAGCGCCGTGGAACAGGGGATACCGGTGGTGTCGGTTGCCGCCATTTTCCAGAAGCACCCGCAGGTCATCCTGGCCCATCCGGGCAAGGCCTCGTCATTCGAGGATCTCAAGAACCTGACGCTACTGATCGGCGATAACGGTTTCCGCTCCTATTATCGCTGGATGATGGCCGATTACGGCTTTACCGTGGAACAGCGCCGCCCGTACACCTTCAATCCGGCGCCGTTCCTGGTTGACGACAATCTCGGCATGCAGGGCTATTTGTCATCGGAGCCCTACGTGGTCGAAAAGGAGGGTGGCTTCACGCCGCTGGTGTTCCTGATCGCCGATGCCGGGTACTCCACGTATGCAACGACCATCGAGACCATGGCTGATACCATAGCCAACAAGCCGGAAGTGGTCCGCTGCTTCGTCGATGGTTCGATCAAGGGATGGTACAACTATCTCTATGGCGACCCCTCGGCCGCCAATGATCTGATCAAGGCGCACAACCCGGAAATGTCCGACGACAAGATCGCCTATGCAATCGGCAAGATGCACGAGGCGGGAATCGTCGATTCCGGCGATGCTCTGGAACATGGCGTCGGCGTGATCACCGAGGCCAAGGTCGGTGACTTCTTCGACAAGATGGTCGGGGCCGGCGTGGTTGATGGCGGCGTTGACTGGAGGGCATCCTTCACCACGGAGTTTTCCGGAACCGGCGTCGGGATGGACCTGAAGTAACACGTTCCCTTCGGACGGAAATACTGCGACAGGCAGCGCTTTCCGAATGCGCTGCCTGCCGGCGGATCCCGGCCATCCCCGGAGATATTCCGGTACATTCAGGAATACCACGCGTGCAACAGAAGCTCCTGTCGCTGTCAAATGTCGGAAAGACCTTTGCGGGCAAGGTCGAGGCCCTGCGAGGCATGTTTCTCACCGTCAGTGATGGTGATTTCATCAGCCTGCTGGGCCCGTCCGGCTGCGGCAAGTCCACGGCACTGCGCCTGATTGCCGGTCTGACCGTGCCGACCACTGGCCAGATCGCCTGGCATGTCGACCATGGCGACCATGATATCGGTTTCGTGTTCCAGGAACCCACCCTCATGCCCTGGGCAACAATCGAGCGGAATGTGTGGCTGCCCTTCCGGCTGAAGGGGAAGTCCTTCGCATCGGCCAGGGACACCATCCACGAGGCGCTTTCGCTGGTCGGCCTCGAGAGTTTTGCCGGCAGCTACCCGCGGGAACTCTCGGGCGGGATGAAAATGCGGGTGTCGATCGCCAGGGCGCTGGCCACCCATCCGCGCATCATCCTGATGGACGAACCATTCGCCGCCCTCGACGAGATAACCCGCTTCAAGTTGAACGACGATCTCCTTGCATTGAAGGACAAGTTGGGCTGCACCATCATCTTCGTGACCCATTCGGTTTTCGAAAGCGTCTTCCTGTCGAGCCGGATCGCGGTCATGGCTGCAAGGCCGGGCCGGGTCATCCAGGAACTGGCCGTTGATGCCCCCTATCCGAGGGACGACATGTTCCGCACCTCCCGCGAGTATGCTGCCTGCTGCAGGACCACTTCGGACGCGCTGAGGAACTCGATGCAGGAAACTGACGAACTGCCGCTTTCTCAGCTTGGCTGAGAACGGCAAGAGGTGACCTATCATGGCTGACAGCAATCCAACCGGCTCCATCCTTCCCGAGGCAGGCCGTGCCGGCGTCCGGCTTGATGACGAGGAGCGCAAGCGGCTTCGCCGTGCCCGGATCGAGCGAATCGCCAAATGGTTCCTGCCGGCAATCGTGTTCGTGCTGACCATCTGGCTCTGGGACCGGATCGTTCACTGGAACGAGATCCAGCACTACATTCTTCCAAGCCCGGGCCTGGTCCTTTC
Source organism: Paracoccaceae bacterium (assembly GCA_964291445.2). Classification (GTDB taxonomy): domain Bacteria; phylum Pseudomonadota; class Alphaproteobacteria; order Rhodobacterales; family Rhodobacteraceae; genus JAPOXR01. Next base: position 307,802 of record OZ219863.1, read on the forward strand.
GACGCTGATCGAAGATTGGGGACTGCTGCTCGATGCGCTGGTGGTCACACTGCGAATTACCATCCTGGCGCTCACCGTGGCGGTGATCGGCGGTGCCGGCCTGGCAATACTGTTCACCCAGTCCCGCTTCATCCAGATGTCGCTCTTTCCCTATGCAGTGATCCTGCAGGTCACACCCATTATCGCCATAGCGCCGCTGATTTTCATCTATGTCGACAGCAAGCTCGTTGGCCTGCTCATCTGTGCCTGGATCGTGGCCTTCTTCCCGATCCTGTCGAACACCGCGCTGGGGCTCAATTCGGCTGATCACAACCTTCGCGACCTCTTTCGAATCTATGGCGCATCCCGCTGGCAGCAGCTTTTGCACCTGCAGGTGCCGACCGCGCTGCCCTATTTTCTTGGCGGCCTGCGAATTGCCGGCGGGTTGGCGCTGATCGGCGCCGTGGTTGCCGAGTTCGTGGCCGGGACCGGGGGTATTGGCTCCGGTCTGGCCTTCACCATCCTCGAAGCCGGATACCGGCTGAATATTCCGCTGATGTTCGCGGCCCTGATCCTGATTGCCGGAACCGGGGTGATGATCTTCACCATCCTGTCGGTGCTCAGCCACCTGCTTCTGCACAAATGGCACGAGAGCGCGGTCAAGCAAGACACATGAAGGATTTCCTGCAACTTCCCGAGACCCGGCGCTACAGCATCGCCAATATACGGCTCGCCGGCACCGGTCCGGGCGCATTCGGCGACCTGACCCAACTTCATGTAGACGGCGACCGGATCTGCGGGGCGCATGACGGCCCGGAGGTGGATGGCGGCGGTGCGGTGGTTCTGCCGCTCCTGACCGACATGCACACGCATTTGGACAAGGGGCATATCTGGCCGCGGGCGCCGAACCGGAACGGCACATTCGAATCGGCCCTCGAGACGGTCAAGGCGGACCGCACCAGCAACTGGACCGCCGGTGACGTGCAGCGCCGAATGGAATTCTCGCTGCGCTGTGCCCATGCCCATGGCACCGGTGCCATACGGACCCATTTGGATTCTGCCGCCCCCCAGCACCGCATTACCTGGCCGGTTTTCGACCGGGTCCGCAGCGACTGGGCAGGCCGGATCGAGTTGCAGGCGGTCACCATACTCGGAATCGATGCCGTCGATGACACCGGTGACTTCCGCGACATTGCCGAGACCGCCGCCCGCCATGGCGGCGTGCTCGGTTGCGTCACCTACCCGCTGCCGGATTTGGAGCACCGGCTTGACCTGTTCTTCTCCATTGCCGCCGAACTGGGAATGGATGCCGATTTTCATGTCGACGAGTCATCGGACAACTCGGTGCGCACGTTGTCGACGATCGCCGATGCGGTGCTTCGGCACGACGTCCGGCAGCAGGTGGTGGTCGGACATTGCTGTTCACTGGCCCTCTATCCGGATGCCGCGGCCAGCGCCTGCCTCGACCGGGTCGCCGAGGCCGGGATCGCCGTGGTGTCGCTGCCCATGTGCAACATGTATCTGCAGGACCGGCAGGCCGGGCGAACCCCCCGCTGGCGCGGCGTCACGCTCGTTCACGAGATGATGGACCGTGGCATCGACGTGGCCTTCGCATCGGACAATACCAGGGACCCGTTCTATGCCTATGGGGATTTGGACATGATCGAGGTGATCCGCGAGGCAACCCGAATCTGCCAACTCGATCACAGCGACATTCACTGGTTCGATTCCTTTGCCCGCATCCCAAACCGGATCTGCGGGTTTGCCGGCAACCGGCTGGAGGCGGGCGCACCGGCCGATTTCATGATCTGCAACGCACGAAACTGGTCGGAACTGTTGCCGCGGCCGCAATCGGACCGGGTCGTGGTTCGGGGCGGGCGCGCCATCGACCGGACGTTGCCGGACTACCGCGAGCTGGACGATTTGATGGAGGCCACATGAGACCTGCAACCGCCGCCGCACGGGATGCCCTGCAGCATCTTGATATCGACAACAACCCGGCCACGACCAGGGCCAAGAGCCGGGATTTCTTCTGGTACTCACCGGTGCTCAAGGACCGGCTTGACCATGTCGAGGCCGAATTCGTCGTCAATCCGAGATCGGAAGACGAGGTGCTGGAAGTGCTTGCCACCTGTTACCGTCACGATGTGCCGGTGACCACCAGGGGCGCCGGCACCGGCAATTACGGCCAGGCGATGCCGCTGGCCGGCGGTTGCATCATGCACATGCGGCACCTGTCGAAGGTCAGGGAAATCAGCCCCGGCCGGGTCGTTGTCGAGCCCGGTTGCCTGCTGCGGGAGTTGGACGAGCAATGCCGGCAACATTCCGGCCAGGAGATTCGCATGTTCTCGTCAACCTGGGCGACCGCCTCGATCGGCGGCTTCGTTGCCGGTGGCTCCGGCGGTGTCGGCTCCTGCACCTGGGGCCAGCTTCGGGATCATGGCAACATCATCCGCCTAAGGGTGGCAACCATGGAGGAGCAGCCGCGGATTCTCGAATTTACCGGCGACGAATTGCCCCGGGTATCGCATGCCTATGGCACCAATGGCATCATTACCGAGATCGAGATGCCGCTGGCACCGGCCTATGACTGGGTCGGGATGTTCGTGGCATTCGACGACTTCATGGACAGTGCCCGTTTTGCCATCGACCTGGCCAACCAGGATGGAATCCTGATCAAGCTGGCAACGCCATTCGAGGCGCCGATCGCCCATGACTATTTCCCGAGGGTGCGGCCACACATCTCCAGGGACACCAATATCGTTGCGCTGATGGTGGCACCACATTCGCTCGACGGGTTCCTGACCTTCACCGCCGGGCGGAAGGAGGCGAAGGTGATATTCCGGACGGACGACAATGACTGGCCCCGCGACCCCGGGCCGGTTTTCGAATACGGGTGGAACCATACCACCTTGCGGGCGATCCGCGTCGACCCATCGATCACCTACCTGCAGGTCCGCTACCGTTACCCGGTCCATCTCGAGCTGGTCGAGCAGGTCCGCAGGGAATTCGGCGAGGAAGTCCTGCAACATCTCGAGGTCATACGGGAAAGCGGCAAGGCCATGTTTGCCGGCCTGCCGATCGTGAAATTCACCACCGAGGAGCGGCTGGACGAGATCGTTCGCATCCACGAGGAAATGGGCTGCATGATCTTCAATCCACATCGATACACGCTCGAGGAAGGCGGAAGGCAGACCGTCGACGGGCGCCAGCTCGACTTCAAGCGCGAGGCCGACCCCAAGGGTCTGCTCAACCCGGGCAAGATGATTGCCTGGGACGACCCGGATTGGGACTATTCCCGGATGTATGCCTATCCGGGCCTGCTTCCGAAACCCTGATGCGAGCGCTGATCCTGTTTGCCCACCCGGTTGCCGAGAGCTTTTCGGCCTCTCTGCATTCGGTTGTCACCGGGACGCTGGCGGCGAAGGGATGGGAGATCGACGATTGCGACCTCTATGCCGAGGGATTCTCGCCGGTGCTGACTGACCGGGAGCGTCGGGACTACCACGATTTGGAGCTCAATACCGGGCCGGTCAACGACTACGTCGAACGACTGCGCCAGGCCGATGCGCTGGTGCTGGTGTTTCCGGTGTGGATTTTCGGATTTCCGGCCATTCTCAAGGGATTCTTCGACCGCGTCTGCGTCCCCGGCGTGGCATTCCGGCTTGAAGACGGCAAGGTTGCGCCGAATCTCCGGAACATTCGCAAGCTTGCCGCGGTGACGACCTATGGCGGCACCAGGCTGCGGGCCATGGGTGTGCTCGATCCTCCCCGCCGGATCGTCTGCGGTGCGGTCCGCTTCTACTGCCAGCCGGACAAGCTGCGCTACCTGGCTCTCTATGACATGAACCGGGCCGGGCCAGACAGGAGAGCGGCCTTTGTCGAACGGGTGCGGGCCGAGATGGCTGCCTTCTGATGAAGGCCCTGGTCGTCTACTGCCACCCGGACCCGGACAGCTTTACCGCCGCCGTGCTGCAGACGGTGCAGGAACGCCTGGCCAGCCATGGATATGACATCCGGGTCTCCGACCTCTACGATAGCGGTTTCACGCCTGTCATGACCGGCCCCGAACTCGAATGCTACCTGGATGACCCTGTCAACCGGGTGCCGGTAGCCGGCCATGTCACCGATATCGAATGGTGCGACACGCTGATCTTTGTCTATCCGACCTGGTGGTACGGGCTGCCGGCGATGTTGAAGGGATGGCTTGACCGGACGATGCTGCCAGGCTCGGCCTTCCACATGCCGGAGAATGAAAAGGGCGCCATCAGGCCCGGCCTTCAGCACGTCACCAGGTTTGGCGTGTTCACAACCTGCGGTGCCAGCCGGGCCTGGACCTTCTTCGTCGGCGCACCTGGCAAGAGGACCCTTCTGCGCGGGCTTCGCCCCCTTTGCGCCCGCAATGCCAGGACGGCATTTGCCGCCCATTACCGGATGGACTCGTCGACCAGGCAAAGCCGAGCGCGCCATCTCGGCCGGGTAGCCCGCGCCATGGACAGGCTGATCACCTGACCGGGGCCTTCATCAGCAAAGACAGATCGGGGAGAGAGCCATGCGACGTGACTGGGCCGAATATCGACGGGTCGAATTTGCCGATGCGGATATCGGCCAGACCATTGCCATCCTGCCGACCGCGGCCATCGAACAGCATGGCCCGCATCTTCCGGTCGGCACCGATGCCATGATCGGCAGCGGGATGCTGTCCGAGGTGACAAGAATCCTTCCCGATGACCTCGATGTCCGGATCCTGCCGCTACAGTCGGTTGGCAAATCGAATGAACATCTGTGGTCACGCGGCACGCTGACCCTGTCTGCCGAAACCGCGTTGCGGGCCTGGACGGAAATCGGCCTGTCGGTTGCCCGGTCGGGAATACGCAAGCTGGTGATCGCCAACTCGCATGGCGGCAATCTCGACCTGGTGTCGATCGTTGCCAGGGAACTCAGGGTCCAGGCCGGCCTATACGTGGTCAAGTGCCAGTGGGGCAGCTTCGGACATCCACCGGGACTCTATTCTGATCACGAGCGGAGCATCGGAATTCATGGCGGCGATGTCGAGACCTCGCTGATGCTGCACTTTCGTCCCGACCTTGTCGACATGGAGGCGGCCAGGGATTTTTCCTCGACCGCCGATGCCGACCCGGTGCCCCCGGTGGGCCCGATCAGCTATGGCTGGGTTGCCAGTGACCTCAACGCCGCCGGGACCGTCGGCAACGCCGCCGCGGCCACGGCCGAAAAGGGCCGGGCCACCGCCCGCCACCAGGCCACGGGATTCGTCGGCCTGCTGCGGTCGGTGGCAAAAGTCGATCCGGCCCGGTTTACCCCGACCACCACCCCCTGACGGCAGGCCGGGCACGCTACCGCCTCCGGAGAAGACACCATTCACACGGCCGCGGTCGGGGGATGTCAGGACGCCAACTTCCCTGCCCGACCGCCAGGCTTCGGTGACAGGTTCACTCGCCCAACAGCGGACAAGTGCCTGGGCTTGCTTTTGCCCGTCCCGCGGCCAGGTTTAGTGGCAGGACCGTCCGAACACCTTCAACCGCCAGTAATTGTATGGCAGCGGGGTGACGAATCCGGCCGCCAGCATGATGGGAATCACCCACCAGGTCAGCTTGGCCCCGCCAGTCAGCAGCCAGTCTACGGCGTTCATCATCACCTCCATGGAGATCATGGAGATGAAGGACATCCCGATCGCGGTCCGGAAAGCCGCGCCAATATTCATTTGCCGGGCCAGGATGAATGTCTCGAGGGCAATCGAGGTCAACAGCCCGTTCACGACCGCCAGCGACATGATCGCCAGTGTCGGCCAATCGGTCCCGGTATACTGGAACCAGGCGATGGTGCCGAAATCACCAATCGAACAGCCCAGCAGGCACCAGGCGGTGTTCTTTGCAGCACGTTTCCACGTCTGGTGGCACCTCCAGTCGATACCAGCGCTCGCTTCCTTCACTGCCATGGCGTCATCTTTCCTCCGCCAACGACATCCCGCTCGCTCCCGGCCCCATCCATCGTCTCGGCCAACCCCGTCTGCCACAATGGAGACCCGGACCCCGCGCCAACCCCGGCTCCGCCCGCCACCCGGGTTGGCCGGCAATGCGCAACCGCAGGTCGGGACCAAGCGGTCAACCTGGAAGGACGGCATGTCGGCGCTGCCGGGAAGGAGCCCGGTCAGCGATACAACAATGACACGCCATTGGAGAATAGGTGAACTTTTTCCGGAACAGCTGCCAGCTTGACGGTCTTGCCACGCACATCGCGGTGAATTCCCTGCAATTTGCCCAGGATCTGGTTCTCCCCGGCAGCCTGGCCAAAATACAGCAGGGTCACCTCGCCAAGCGCCTCGACATAACTGACCTTGCCCTGGAACGTGAATTCGCCGTCGGTTTCGAGGAAATCCTCGGGGCGGATCCCGATATTGACCTTGAGTCCCATATCGCTGTCGCGGGTGGGAACAGATGAATGCGCGATTCCGCCGCCATCCAGTCTGACCGTCGTTTGCTGCCCGGTGCCCACGACTTCGCCCGAAAGCAGGTTCATGGCCGGCGAGCCGATGAACTGTGCCACGAATTCGGAATTCGGAGTCTCATAGAGTTCGAGCGGCGAGCCGACCTGGGCGATTCCCTTGTTGGCCAGGACGACGATGCGGCTGGCAAGGGTCATGGCCTCGACCTGGTCATGGGTCACGTAGACCATGGTCGATTCCGGCATCTGTTCCTTCAACTGCGCGATCTCGATCCTGGTGGCGACCCGCAATGCCGCATCGAGATTCGAGAGCGGTTCGTCAAACAGGTAGACCTTCGGGTTGCGCACGATCGACCTTCCGATGGCCACCCGCTGGCGCTGTCCGCCCGACAGGGCCTTCGGCAGGCGGTCCAGGTAATCGGTCAATTGCAGCTTGTCAGCCGCCGCCTGCACGGACTCCCTGATTTCACTCTCCGGCTTCCTGGTCAGCCGCAGCGCAAATGCCATGTTGTCGTAGACTGTCATGTGCGGATAGAGCGCATAGGACTGGAAGACCATCGCAATGCCGCGCTCGGCTGGCGGCACATCATTTACCACCTCGCCATCGATCTCGAGCGTGCCGCTGGTGATTCGTTCGAGGCCGGCAATCATCCGCAACAACGTCGATTTGCCACAGCCAGACGGACCGACGAATACAATCAGTTCTCCGGTCGACACATCGAGATTGACATTCTTGAGAACCTCGACGGTTCCGCCATAGGCCTTTCCAACATCAGTCAGTTTCAGGTTGGCCATTTCTTCTCCTAATCGTCACCCGGTCCGCTGCCGCCAGCCACGCCATCACTTCACGGAGCCGGCCAGCAGGCCGCGCACCAGGAAGCGCTGCATGGCAAAGAACACGATCAGCGGGACAAGAATTGAAACGAAGGCTGCGGTTGCCAGGATCTCCCAATTGCCACCCCGGGTTCCCAACAACTCGACGATCTGGTTGGTCATCACCGTGGTCTCGCCCGTCGCATCGATCAGGAAGACCTTGGCGACAAGAAGATCGTTCCAGGTCCACAGGAACTGGAAGATTGCGAAGGATGCCAGCGCCGGAAACGACAGCGGAAGGATGATCTTCACGAAAATCTGGAAATCGGTGGCACCATCGACCTTAGCATTCTCGATGATGTCCTTCGGCAAACCGACCATGTAGTTGCGCAACAGGTAGATTGCCAATGGCAATCCGAACCCGGTATGGGCCAGCCAGACTCCCAGATACCCCTTGCCGATTCCTATACCGTTGTGAAACTTGAGCAGCGGAATGAGTGCGAGCTGCAGCGGGACCACCAGCAACCCCACGATGACGGCAATCAGCAGCGTGCGTCCGGGGAATTCCATCCAGGCCAGGGCATAGGCGGCAAAGGCAGCGACAAGAATCGGAATGATGGTCGCCGGAATTGTCACGGTCAAGGTGTTGAAGAATGCCTTCGCCATGCTGTCGCTGGTATTGCCGCCCGACAGAACCGTGCCATAGTTTTCAGTGGTGAATTCCGGCGGGGTTTCAGCTGTCACGAATACGCGCGGCCCGCGCGAGCCTTCAAATTCCTCGGTATTGAACAGGCGGTAATCGCCATTGGTCTGCACCGTGATCTCGCCACCGCGCCGCAACGCTGCCGTCTCGCCCGGGACGAAGGCCGAAATCTCCCGGCTCGAGATCCCCCAAACCGAGATCGTTGCCTCCGAGCCCTCCTCGAACAAATTGCCGCTGATGACGAAGAGATCGCCTTCCTGGACCTGCTCCGAAGGCGGTGCGGTCCGCAGGGTCAGGTTCTGCTCGGAAGGGAACATGGCCCGCCACCATCCGGATGACGCAATCTGATCGGCTGTTCTGAAGGACGAAATCAGGAGCCCCAGCGTGGGAAACAGCCACAGAAGCACCAGCGCCAGCACCGAAATGTGAACCGCCCAGACAAGGCCGGGTTTCTTGCCGGCCATGCCGTCCATTACTTCATCTCCTTGCGAGCACTGTAGACATTCCAGACCAGTATCGGTGTCACCAGCAACATGATGACCATTGCACTGGCCGACCCGACCCCCCAGTCATTGGCGCGGAACAGCTTGTCGAACATGTAATTGGCCAGAACCTGCGTTTCCCACTGCCCGTTGGTCATGGCAAACACGATGTCGAACACCTTCAGCACCACCAGGGTTATGGTGGTCCACACCACCACGATCGTACCCATGATCTGCGGAACCTTGATCTTGAAGAAGATCTGGAACGGATTTGCGCCGTCAACAATCGCCGCCTCGACGGTCTCCTCGGGAATACCGCGCAGCGCCGCCGACAAAATGACCATGGCAAAACCGGTCTGGATCCAGATCAGCACGACCATCAGGAGAAAGCTGTTCCAGAACGACTTGGTCAGCCAGGTCTGCGGTTCGCCATAAGGGAGTTCGATCGCCAACAGCGACAGCATCGAGCGAAGCGACAGGAACACCAGCCAGGCGGAACCGGCCACACCGACAACGCGCAGGGCCAGCATCCAGGCCGGGAGTGTCTGCCTCTTTTCCCAGAATGGCCTAGCCATGCCGTACCCGATATAGGCCACTCCCGCCGCGAACGCGGCCAGGATCAGCATCGGAACAATCTGCAGGAACACGAGCGAGAAGAAGCCTCCCTCGAATTTGAGCCAGATCGCATTCAGGACACCGATCTGCTGCTGTTCGACCGGGCGGGTGTCGTAGACCAGCTTCCAGATGACCGATGCGCCGACAAATGAAATGGCCATCGGCATGAAAACCAGCGACTTGGCGGTGTTTCCCCAACCAATCCGGTCAGTCAACTGCGCGGCCAGAAGACCGAATGCCGTGGAGGCCGCCGGAACGACGATCAGCCACAACATGTTGTTCCGCAGGGCTTCCCAGAACTTGGCCTCTCCGAACATCTGCTCGTAATTGGCAAGGCCGGCCCATTCATACCCGCCGCCCGGCACCCTGTCGGTCAGCGACAAACGGATGGTCTCGAATACCGGGTAGGCAAGATAGAGGCCCAGGGCCAGGAGTGCCGGCCCGAGGAACAGCCATGGCCGGATCATGTTGGCGCGGTTGATATTCCGTCCTGCCTGCGGTCCCCTGGCCGGAAACAGCACCTTGTCGAGAAACTGGTTCGACAGGTAGAAATAGCCGATACAGCCGCCGACGCCGACGATTACGGTCAACAACCCCTGCAGCGCCGGATGCATGAATTTCCCCTACACTAGTCCGGACATGCCGATGTCCGGGCTTCGGCCGTGGTTGGAAAAGCCCGGGCGGGCCGGGCTTTTCGCATCTCTTGTCACCCTGCTACTTGATCGAATCCCAGGATGCCTGGATCTCGGACGCCACATCGACAGCTTCCTTGCCACCAGCATAGTCCACCATCCCGGTCCAGAAACTGCCGGCACCAACCGCGCCGGGCATCAAATCCGAACCATCAAAGCGGAAGGTGGTCGCGCCGAGCAGGATTTCGTTCATCTTGGCAAGCGTCGGATCGGCGAATTTCGAGGAATCCACGCCCTTGTGCGGGGTCAGGAAGCCTTTCAGTCCCATCCAGATCTCATGCGCTTCCGGCGTCTGCAAGAATGCGATCAGGTCGTGCGCGGCCTGATTCTCGTTGGTGATGGCCCAAAGGGTTCCGGCACCAAGAACCGGACGTCCGAGATCCATGCCTTCATAGGCCGGAAAATAGAAGAAATCAGCGTCCTCGCCCACCAGCGTGCCCTCCGGGAAGAAGGCCGGAATGAAAGAGGCCTGACGATGGAGGTAGCATTGCGGAGGCGACGCAAACATCCCCTTCGGACTGTCACGGAAATCAGTCGAGGCCACGGTCCCGGCGCCACCGGCGACATAGTCGTCATTGCGGGCAAAAGCACCAAACTCGTCGATGGCAGCGACAATCCGCTCATCGGTGAACGGAATTTCATTGGTCGTCCACTGGTCGTAGACATCAGGCGGCTGCGTGCGCAGCAGCATGTCCTCGACCCAGTCGGTTGCCGGCCAGCCAGTAGCACCACCCGAGCCAAGTCCGATGCACCAGGGAGTCTCGCCATCGGCGACAATCTGGTCCGACAGCGCCTTCAGCTCCTCCATGGTTTCCGGGATCTCGTAGCCGGCATCCTCCATGTTCTCCGGAACATACCAGACCAGCGATTTCACATCGACCTTGTAGAAGAATCCGTAATACTGATCCTCGCCATTCTCGTCGGCAAATGTTCCCAGATCGACCCAGGACTGGCCAGCTGCGTAATTCTCACGGACCCAGTCGGCGGTGCCGTCAGCAAGCGGAGCCAGAAATCCCCGGTTGGCCATGCCCTGCGCCAGGCCCGGCTGCGGGTAGACGGCGACATTCGGTGCGGACCCGGCTTCGGCATCCACGACAATCTGCTGTTCGAAACTGTCGGAGCCGACATAGCTGTATTCGTGACCGGTGGCGGCGGCAAACGCGTCAAGCACCTGCGTCACATTGGCCTGATCAGGCCCGAGCCAGGGACCAAATACGGTCACCTGCTCCGAATGGGCCGAAGCGGCAGACAGCGCCAATGCTGCTGCGCCGACATAGAGTGGTCTTTTCATGGTCGTCCTTTCGGTATTCCTGCATCACATCGGCGGCGCCGATGCACAAATCTGCAATCAATCGGAAACTCAAGTGTAGTGCATCGGATTCGCCAGTGTCAACGAAACTGAAACGAAACCGGCAAGCCGCATCGGATATCATCCGGTCGATTGGCTGACACCAGGCCTGCAGTCGATACCGACTTCCAGCACTCCTGACCCGCCAACCACCTGCCTGCCGGGCGCCTACAGGTGCCAGGGGCCAGATTGCGGTCACATGCGCCCCCGACCGGATCCACGGCATGCTTACGGCTTGACAGCGACCCCGAAATCACGAATCCGGGTCAATCCTGTTGAACCTCCGGGAGGTCGTAAATGACGAGGATTGTGCTTGTGGGCGCCGGCAGCCTTCAGTTTGGCGCCGGGTTTCTTGGTGACATCTTCCAGTCCGAAGCGCTGGGCAAGGTCGAGATCATCCTCAATGACATCAACCTGCCTGCCGTCGGCCGAACGCTGACGATGGCCCGGGATCATATCGAGGCGCATGGTCTCGATCACGAGGTCTCGGTCGAGGCCGAACTCGGGGACGCGCTCTGCGGCGCCGATTTCGTTGTGATATCGATCGAGGTTGGCGACCGCTTTGCCTTGTGGGATCTCGACTGGAAGATCCCGCAACAATACGGGATCCATCAGATCTATGGTGAGAATGGCGGGCCGGGGGGCCTGTTCCACAGCCTGCGGATCATTCCGCCGATTCTCGAAATCTGCAGCACGATCATGGAGGTCGCACCGGACGCAACGGTGTTCAATTTTTCCAACCCGATGAGCCGGATCTGCACCACCGTTCACCGCAAGTTTCCCGAGCTGACATTCATTGGCATGTGCCACGAGGTCGCCTCCCTTGAACGTCACCTGCCGCCCATTCTTGGCGTCGACCGGTCGGAGATCTCCTACCGGGCTGGCGGCCTGAACCATATGGCAGTGCTGACCGAGGTCGTTCATGACGCCACCGGCAGGTCGGCCTATGACGATGTCATGGCCAGGGCGCCGGAATATTTTTCCCGCCGACCCGGATATTCGGAGATCCTCGATCATACCCGGCGGACCGGCGACTCAATCGAGACCGAGGGCTGGATGGACATCGCCGCCGGCGACATCGACCGGTGCCGTCCCTGGTCGGATCGCTGGCTGTTCAGGGAGTTCATGGCCCGTTTTGGCGCACTGCCCATCACCACCGACAGCCATCTCGGCGAGTACATCCAGTGGGCCCATGAATGTGCCGACCATCGCGGGATCCTGGATTTCTACACCTATTACCGGAACTTCCTCGGCAGCGTGACACCGTCAATCAGGCACGAGCTGCGCGAACGGGTGGTTCCAATCATCGAGGGGATCCTGACCGGCAATTCGCATGAGGAACCGGCGGTCAACATTCCCAATCGCGGCTTCATCCGCAACCTGCCCGACTGGCTTGCCGTCGAGGTGCCGGCGATGGTCGGCGGAAATGGCGTTGACGGAATCGCCATCGACATTCCGCCCGGGGTGCTGGGATTGCTCTGCAACCAGGTCGGCATCCACGACATGACCGCCAATGCCGTCCTCGAACAGCGCCGCGACCTGGTGGTCCAGGCATTGCTGGTGGACCCGGTGGTGACGGTCTCGCAGCGGGTTCCGGAGCTGGTCGACCAGATGATTTCCGAGCAAAAACCGTGGCTTGACTACCTTCGGTAAGCCCGATGGCCCTGCATGCCCGCCAGTGACCGGCGGTCAGTCCCGCCTCGCCCGCTCCACCAGTTCGGCAACAATTGGTCCGAGCTTGCCGACGATTTCCGCCACCCCGTCGGCATTGGGATGCAGGCCGTCAGCCTGCATGTAGCGCCGCCTGACCTCGTCCCGCTCACCGAGATCATCGAGCGGCGAGAAGTATCGCTCGAACAGCAGGATATCGCGGCTGGCCGCCAACCCGGCGAAGATCGCCTCGAAATCCCGCTTGTAGTCGAGACCGAAATTCGACGGGGCCTCGTGCCCGATCAGCAGCACCTCCATCCCGCTCGCGATGGCCCCGTCAACGATGGCGCCGAAATTCCTGCGGCTGGATTCCGGGTCAAGCCCGCGCAGCAGATCATTGCCGCCAAACAGGATCACCACCGCCTCCGGCCGGTCGGCCAGGGTCCAGTCGAGCCGCGCCAGCCCGCCGGCTGTGGTGTCGCCCGACACGCCGGCATTGAACAGGGCTGCATCCACCTCCCGATCCTGCAGCCAGCGTTCAAGCTGCGGAACCAGCCCGTCCTCATGTGGCAGGCCGTAGCCCTGGACCAGGCTGTCACCGAAAACGGTGACCCTGACCGGCTCCGCCAGGGCGCCAGTTGACATCATCGTGATCAACAGGGTGATCAACAGGAAAATGTCGGCTGCCGTCTTGTGAAAGATTTCCCGCACTACATATACAGGATGCAACAGCTTGGACCGGGCAATTCCCGACATGGCCAAAATCCTCATCTCCCTGCACGACGCGTGCCTGACATTGGCCGGCAATGCTGGCCCGGTCAATATACTCAAGGACATCACCCTTGATGTCCACAAGGGAGAATCGATCGGCCTGACCGGTCCGTCCGGATCGGGCAAATCCTCCCTGCTGATGCTGCTTGGCGGGCTGGAAAAGGCAACCAAAGGCAGGGTGTCGGTGCTCGAGCGCGATCTGGGCGCCATGTCGGAAGACCAGCTGGCACGGTTTCGCATGCGCCATGTCGGGGTCGTCTTCCAGTCCTTCCACCTGATCCCGACCATGACCGCGCTGGAGAACGTGGCAACCCCGCTGGAACTTTCCGGCCGCCGCGACGCCTTCGAACTGGCCCGGCAGGAGCTCGAGGCCGTCGACCTCGGCGGGCGCGCCGACCACTATCCGAGGCAGATGTCCGGCGGCGAACAGCAGCGCGTGGCCATCGCCAGGGCACTGGCGCCGGAGCCGGACATCCTGCTGGCCGACGAGCCAACCGGCAATCTGGACACCGAAAACGGCGAGACCGTCATGGATCTCCTGCTCGGACTCGGCGAGAAGCACCAGTCAACCCTGGTCCTGGTTACCCATGCGGCGGAACTTGCGCGGCGATGCAGCCGGTTGATCCGCCTCGAAGATGGCCGCCTGGCCGACGGCGACACCGCGGGCCCGACCTGATGCAACCGATGGCAGCGGCCAGGATCGCCCGGCGGGAGTTGCGGGGCGGGTTCCGGGGATTTCGGGTGTTTGTCGCCTGCCTTGCCCTGGGCGTGGCGGCGGTGGCCGCGGTCGGAACCGTCCGTTCGGCAATCGAGGCCGGCCTCTCCCGCGAGGGCAGAAACCTGCTCGGCGGCGATGCCGAAATCGAGTTCAGCTACCGTTATGCCGACGAGGCCGAGCTCGACTGGATGCGCCAGGCCGCCGACCGGATATCGGAGGTGATCGACTTCCGGTCGATGGCAATAACGGACGGCGCCGGGGACCCGGCCAGGGCGCTGACGCAGGTCAAGGCGGTAGACCAGGACTACCCGCTCTACGGAGAGGTTGTCCTCGACCCGCCCATTTCCCTGACCGAGGCGCTGACACCGGCAGGCGATCTGCCCGGCGCGGTGATGCAACCGTCACTGGCCGCCAGGCTGCAGATCGCTCCCGGCGACCGGATCCGGCTTGGCGCCGCCGAATTCATGTTGACGGCGCTGCTTGAGCGGGCGCCGGATTCGATACCAACCGGGCCGATGCTCGGCCCCAGGACCATCGTGCTGACCAGCGACCTCGCCGAATCCGGTTTGCTGGCGCCAGGCTCCCTGTTCAGCTCCCACTACCGGATGAAACTTCCCGACAATGCCGATCTGCAGGAGATCGCCAGCGAGGCACGCGACAATTTTGCCGACCGCGGACTGCAATGGCAGGACCGGACCAACGCCAATACCGGTGTGCGGGCATTCATCCAGCGGGTCGGTGCATTCCTGGTGCTGGTCGGCCTGGCCGGGCTCGTTGTCGGCGGCATCGGCGTGGCCGCAGCCGTGCGGGTGTTTCTCGACCGCAGAACCTCCACCATCGCCACCCTGAAGACGCTGGGCGCCGAACGGTCGACGGTGTTTGCCGCCTACCTCGCCCAGGTCGGGGTCATGATCCTCGCCGGAATTGTCGTCGGCAATGCCATCGGTTTGACGCTTCCGCTCCTGCTGCTGCCACTGACCGCGCAATTTCTTCCGGTGCCGGTGGAATCGACCATCTACCTGAAACCGCTCGTGGAAGCTTCGATCTACGGCGTCCTGGCCGGGACGGCCTTTGCCCTGTGGTCACTGGCCAGGACCGGACGGATCCGGCCAGCCGAACTGTTTCGGGATGGCGTCCGGAGCGGCGGGCTCCTCCCCCCGCCCCGCCTGCTGGCGGTCATTCTCGCGCTGGTGCTGGCGCTGATTGCCATCGCCAGCTGGTTCTCGGGGGCAACCAGGTTGACGCTCTGGTCGGCAGCCGGGATCCTGGCCTGCCTGGCCGTGCTCTCGATCGCCGGCATCGCCCTGCAGCTCTCCCTGCACCGTTTGGCGGCAAGCCGGATCTTTCGGGGAAGGCCGGTTCTTCGCATTGCCGTCGGATCGATCGGCGGCATCGACAGCGACGCGGTCCCGGTCGTCCTGTCGCTCGGGCTCGGACTTGCCGTGCTGGCCGCCATCGGCCAGGTATCCGCCAATCTCAACAACTCGATCCGCAATGACCTGCCGGAGGTGGCGCCGCTGTTCTTTGCCGTCGATATCCAGAATAACCAGCTGTCGGAATTCCTCGAGCTGACATCCGCAGACTCCCGAGTCAACCGGGTGGAGACCGCGCCCATGCTGCGAGGGGTCATCACCAGGATCAACGGCGCCCCGGCGCAAGCGGTTGCCGGCGATCATTGGGCGCTGCGGGGAGACCGCGGCGTGACCTATTCGGCGGCTGCGCCCGACGATGCGATCCTGTCATCGGGGAGCTGGTGGCCGGAGGATTACACCGGCGAGCCCCTGGTCAGCTTTTCCGATGAGGAAGGCCGGGAGATGGGTCTGGAACTCGGCGACCGGCTGACCGTCAACATACTTGGCCGGGACATCACGGCACGGGTTGCGAGTTTCCGGGTCGTCGACTTCAGGGATGCCGGGGTCGGCTTCATCATGTCGATGAACCCGGCGGCGCTGGCCGGCGCTCCGCATACGCATATCGCCACCATCTATGCCGACCAGGCCGCCGAGGACGGCCTGCTGCAGGGCATCGGCGCCGCCCTGCCAAACGTGACCATGATCTCGGTCAGGGAAGGCATCGCCCGGGTCAGGGAGATCCTCGCCAACCTGGTTGCGGCAATCATTCTCGGCTCGACCATCACCCTGGCGACGGGCTTCGTGGTCCTGATCGGAGTCGCCGCCGCCGGCGAGAGGCGGAGAACCTATGATTCGGCCATATTGAAGGCGCTTGGCGCGGTGAGAGGGCGAATCCTGTCCTATGTTGCCCTGCGATCGGTCATTCTCGGTGCGGCGGCCGGCTCGGTCGCCATCCTGGCGGGGGGGGCGATCGGCTGGGCGGTCATGCGCTTCGTTATGGAACAGGATTTCACCTTCGAGCCGGTGTCGGCAATGCTGACAGTGGGCGGCGGTGCGCTCGTCTCGCTGGTGGCCGGCCTGCTGTTTGCCCTCGGCCCGCTCAACGTCTCGCCCTCCCGGGTCCTGCGAGCAAGAGACTGACCGCCCGGAGTGGGACGAGAGCAGCGGCAAACCGGAAATCCCCCCGGGTCCCGGCGGGCAGGAGACTGACTGCCCTGACCGGCATCCATGCCGGGCTCGAATCGGCGGCGGCCCGGGATGGAGCCCCGTGCTGGCTCATTCTCGGTGTCAGTCCTGGTAGTCGATCCTGTCGCTGCCGGCCGGCAGGCTGACGATCATCCTGTCCCTGGCAAGGGTGATCCTGCCGTCGAACCGCTCCGGCGCGTCGCCAAGGAACAGCCCGTTGAGCAGTGCCAACGGAACGGGCGGGGTGATGTGGTAGAGCACCAACTCCCGAACTCCCGCTTCGGCTGCCGCCCGTGCCGCCTCTTCGGGGGTGGTGTGATAACTCAGCACATCCGTCATGATCGCCTGCATCCGGCCCTCACCATTCTCGCCAGCCATGCGCTCCAGGATGCCCAGCATCCTTGCCGATTGGGCTTCGTGGACCAGCAATTCGGCCCCGGTCGCCACCCTGACGAGATTGGGATCAAAGGCGGTGTCGCCGCTGAAGACGACAGAACGTCCCTTGTAGTCGATCCGGTAACCGAAGGCCGGATACACGGGTTGATGACTCACGGAGAAGGCGGTGATCGTCAAACCGTCCTCGTCCAGCACCACGGTACTGTCGCCGGCCAGGGCGATGGTCGTGGCAACGAAGCCGAAGCCGTTCGGATCGAGTAATTCCGGCTGGTGATCCTGTCGGTAGGTGCGGTCCGGACCATAGGTGGTATTGAGGCCTTCGACCACCCTGTCCACGCCTTCGGGTCCGGATACCGGGAGCGGGCTGGTACGTCCGCCATTGATCCAGGTCTGGATCATGGTCTCGCCAAGCCCCTCGATATGGTCCGAGTGCAAATGCGTCAGGAAGACCCGTTCGATCTTGCCGGCCGGAAACTGGCTGAGGACCAGGTTGCGCACGCCACCGGCCCCCATGTCGACGACGAAGACACGCGAGCCGGCAATCAAGCCGACGCAGGTTCCGGTCCGGGTCGGATCGGGCATCGGGGAGCCGGTGCCACAGAAAAACACGTGCAGCCCGTCCGGCAACTCATCCCGGATGTCGCTGCCGACATTGGCCTTGGCAAAACTGGTGAAGACGGCGACGGCAATGCGTTCCTGGAGCAGCCACCCGGCCCCGGCCAGCAGGACAACGACCGCAACCAGGCCGATCAGGATGCGTTTCAATATCATCGGGTCATCCTCTGGATCTCGCAATGTTCGACGTTGCCCCGGAGGTGATTGTGGGCAATTTGCACGTTGCAATTGTCGGTCGCCGCCGAGAATTCGGCCGGACAGAATTTGAGGTCACGCTTGTACGAGGTTTCGTCACATCGATCGAACTCGATGTTGATCATCGGGGCCAGCTCCTTGCGCAACGGGGCCATCGGCCCGGGGAAGGAGATGACCACGACGGTGGAGACGTCATCGAGACCGGCGTCGAAAACCCACCATTCCTGGTCCTTCTGCGCCGCGCCCGCGGGCATTCCGTCTTCCCGGGTCTCGGGCACGTTGTGGGCCTCATCCCCATCCGGTCATAATCCTCGGCAGATTTCGAGATGCCTTCGAAGTTCATGCGGGCTGCGCTCTTCCTGCGAATCATTCGCTCCTGCCGTCCCGACCTGCCCGCGCATCTGGCAATGACCAGGCATGAAGTCAACCCGTTCCCGAATTCGTGCTCGGGCCGGTTTCCGGCCAGGCGCACCCGGAAGGCGCGGCCGCCCACCCCGCCCTGCCGGCCCGTCCGGATGGCGAGGAGAGGAGTGGCCATCTGCACCTGGTCTTCCGGCAGGGGCCGACCAGCCCCGATTGGACGTGAAACGGGACCTGAGCCCGGGATCGGCTCACCGCGGTCTTACGCGGTGATGGTGAAAGGCTCGTGGAACCAGTGTTCGACCAGGTTGCACTCCTTGCCGATCCAGTCGATTACCGCGTGGAGTCCCGAGCCGGCCAGCGGGGCCAGGACACCGTGCCAGCAATTCCGGCCAATGTTCACCCCCTGCCCCGGTCCGGTCACGAATGCCCTGGGTATTCCGGGATTTCCGTCCCTGTCCTCGCTGACCGTCACCAGCATGGAGGCCTGGTCCATGGGAATGAATGCCTGCGAGCCGAATGGATGCCGTTCCATCATGTCGAGCGAATACGGCAGGGATCGAAGCTCGGCACGAAACAGGCTGATGCCGGCCTGGCCATTGGCGCCGATATCCGGCACCGCCAAATCGTGGTAGCGAAGGCATTTGCCCTGGTTGATCGGCAGGCCGACATGACCATGGCTCTCGATGACCTGCCCGAACCGGGCAAACTCGGCGGCGTCGATCGGCCGCACCCGGATCTGCCTGCATGCCGCCATCCTATCCCGCCCCTCCATCGGCTGGGCCGGGCCGCAGCGAGGCGTGGCGATTGACATCCTTGTAGAGCAGGTAGCGGAACGGTCCCGGCCCGCCAGCATAGCAGGCCTGCGGACAGAATGCCCTGAGCCAGATGAAGTCACCGGCCTCGACCTCGACCCAGTCCCGGTTCAGCCGGTAGATGCCCTTCCCTTCCAGGATGTAGAGGCCGTGCTCCATGACATGGGCCTCCTCGAAGGGAATGGTGGCGCCAGGCTGCAGGGTGACGATATTGACCTGCATGTCGTGGCGCAGATCCCCGGGGTCGACGAATCTGGTCGTTGACCAGGCATTGCCGGCCTCGGGAAACGGGTCCGGGGTGATATCCTGCTCGCGGACGACGAAGGAGTCCGGAACCTCCAGCCCGTCGGCGGCCTGGTAGGCCTTGCGGATCCAGTGAAACACGCATGCCGATTTGCCATCGGCCTGCAGGCGCCACGCCTCGCCCGGGGCAAGATAGGCATAGCTGCCCGGCGCCAGCCGGTATTCCCGGCCAGCCACCGCAAGGCAGGAGGCACCATGGGTCACGAACAGTACCGCCTCGCAGCCCCGGTCCGGCTCCGGCCGCTCGCTGCCGCCGCCGGCCTCGACCTCCATCACGTAGTGGGAGAAGGTCTCGGCAAAACCGGAAAGCGGCCTGGCCAGTATCCAGAGACGGGTATTGCGCCATCCGGGCAGCAGGCTGGTGACGATGCGCCGCATGGAACGGCCAGGTATGACCGCGTAGAATTCGTTGCACGCCGCCCGGCCGGTCAACAATTCGTCCTGGCCCGGCAAGTCGCCGGGCGGTCGGGCATATCCGGTCATTGCCAGCCTCTTTCGGCAAACAGTTTCGTCAACCTGATGCGGGCGATCCGCTCCACCTGCCGGCAGGCCTCGTCAAACTCGGACTGTCGGTCATTGTTCATCCGCTCGGCAAATTTCCCGAGAATCTCCCGCTTGCCAAACCCGGCCACCGCCATGATGAACGGAAAGCCGAACTTGCTGCGGTAGTCGCGGTTGAGTTCCCGAAACCGTTCCGCTTCGCCGACGGTCAGCGAATCAAGCCCGGCGCCGGCCTGTTCTGCCTCCGAACTCTCGGTCAGCCTTTCGCCGGATGCCGGCTTGACTGCCAGTTCCGGATGGGCAGCCAGCACCTCGAGGCGGCGATCCTCGCCGGCATCCCGGAACGCCCGGCACAGGAGAATGTGCACGCCATCCACGCATTCATGCGCCCTGCCGGTCTCGTAGTGAAATGCCTGTTCGGCAATCCATGGCGAATGCTCGAAGATCTCGCCGAAATTGCCGATGAACTCGTCAGCGCTGGCGGTCCGGACCGGCGCCGGTCCGGGCCGGTTGCACGGGTGGTGCCGGCACCAGTGGCGGGCAATGTCGAGCCGGCGGGCGAACCAGACCCCCTGCAAGGTGCGGGCGTGGTCGAGGAAGCGTCGCAAGGCGTTGGTCCGGCCCGGCCTGCCGGCAAGGCGACAGTGAAGACCGACCGACATCATCTTCGGCTGACCGCGCCGACCCTCCCGGACCAGCTGGTCGAGCGTGTCGACCAGGTAGGTGGTGAACTGCTCGACGCCGGTAAAGCCCTGGCCGGTTGCAAACTGCATGTCGTTTGCATCCAGCGTGTAGGGAACGATCAGCTGCTGCCTGCCCTCCGATTCGATCCAGTAGGGAAGATCATCGGCATAGGAATCGGCGACATACTCGAAACCGCCCTCGCGGGCAGCGAGGCTGACCGTGTTGGCCGAGCATCTGCCGGTATACCATCCCAGGGGCCGCTCGCCGGTGACTGATCGATGCAGGCGGATTGCCTGCTGCATGTGTTCCCACTCCTCCGCCTCGGTAAAATCGCGGTAGTCGATCCATTTCAACCCGTGGCTGGCGATTTCCCAGCCCGCCCGCTGCATGGCCGTGACCTGGGAGGGAGACCGGGCAAGGGCAGTGGCAACGCCAAAAACGGTGGCCGGCACGTCGAATTCCTGCAGCAAATCCATGAGCCGCCAGAAACCGGCGCGGGCGCCATACTCGTAGATCGATTCCATGTTCCAGTGCCGCTGGCCGGGCCAGGGCTCGGCGCCGGCAATCTCCGACAGGAAGGATTCCGATTCCCGGTCGCCGTGCAGGATGCTTCTTTCGCCACCTTCCTCGTAATTCACCACCAGCTGCACCGCGGCCACGGCACCGCCGGGCCAGGCCGCATCGGGCGGCGCTGCCCCGTAGCCGAGCATGTCCCTGTCATATCCAGGTGCCGTCACTGCCACTCTCCTGTTGCCAGGCCCGCCCCTGCATCCGGGCCGGAACGCTGCAATCTATGCGCGACCATCGATTCTATGCAACAGCCCCAACCACATCTGCCGCATGTTGCACCAATCGTGCGAGAATTGAGAAGCCTTTTGTCCCCTCCCTGCCGGCCGGGCCGGGCAATGACGGTCGGCAGTTTCCACGAAATGCTGCCGCGGTGAGGACGGCCCCGATTGAATTATGGGTGGCAACGGCTAATGTATCGGCTGCAGTCGGTGATGGAGGATGCCGGCCGCTACCTTCGGTCCGGCCCTTTGCCGGCCGATCAGGATGCGCCATGTGGAGGGCAAGATGAACAACCCGACGACATCCCCGCACCGGGACAATGAACGCTTCAGCACGGCGCCGCTGGACAATCTGATCCTTCCGGCCTCCGACATCTTCGACGAGGACTCGATGGATGCGCTTGTCGATTCGCTGATGGAACGGAATGCCGCGCCGGCGGAAATCCGGGCGACGGCGCTTGCCGAGCTGCAGCACCGAAGGCTGCAGGGCATGGCCGAAATCGAGCGGCTGTCGCTGGAGGATTTTCCGCGCAATCCGTTCGCCGCCATCAAGACCGTTCGCAGCTACTCCTACCTGACCGATGCCATCGTGCGATCGGTGGTCAAGCTGGCGGCCGGACCGCTCCATGGCGGCAAGGGTGAACCGGTTGCATATTCGGTGGCCGCGGTCGGCGGCTACGGGCGGGCCGAAATGGCCGCCTTCTCCGATATCGATCTGCTGTTCCTGGTCGGTGACAAGATCACGCCCTGGATCGAGGAAGTCATCGAGAACGCGCTCTACTTCATGTGGGACATGAAGCTCAAGGTCGGACATTCCTGCCGCAATTCCAGGGATTGCGTCCGCCTTGGCAGGGAAGATTTCACCATCAGGACCGCCCTGCTTGAACACCGGCTGGTCCATGGCGACCGGGATCTGGCAGTCGAGTTGCATGACCGCATCTGGAACGAGCTGTTCAAGGGCACCGGCCCGGAATTCGTCGAGGCCAAGCTGGCGGAACGGGAAAGCAGGAACGAACGCCAGAGCGGCAACCGCTACGTGCTGGAGCCCAACATCAAGGAGGGCAAGGGCGGGCTGCGTGACCTGCAGACCCTGTTCTGGATCCTGAAATACCTGAACCGGGTCGACAACCCGATCGAACTGGTCACGCTCGGGATTTTCCGCATCGAGGAATATGAAAAATTCATCAGCGCCGAGGCATTCCTGTGGTCGGTGCGATGCGTCATGCACATGATTGCCGGCAAGGCGCAGGACAAGCTGCACCTCGACATGCAGGAGGAGGTGGCGCTGAAACTGGGATTCACCAATGCCGCCGGCCGGCGCGCGGTCGAACTTTTCATGCAGGATTACTTCGGACATGCCACCGTGGTCGGCGAGTTGACCCGGATCTTCCTCACCGAGATGGAGGCCCGGCACGTCAAGCGCGAGCCGCGGGTGATAGGCTTCCTGCGCAGTACCGGCCTCAAATTCGGAACCAAGCTGGCTCCCGGCTACGAGACCGTCCAGAATCGCCTGGCCATTGCCGATGAGAATGCATTCCTTGCCGATTCCCTGAACCTGCTGCGGCTGTTCGACGAGGCGCTCAGGACCGGGCTGCTCATTCACCCCGATGCGATGCGGCTCGTTGCCGCCAATTTGCACCTGATCGACGACCGGTTCCGCAACAATCCGGACGCCAACAACCTGTTCGTCGACCTGCTGGTCAAGCATGGCAACCCTGAACGGGCCCTGCGCCGCATGAACGAACTCGGCGTCCTCGGCGCATTCCTGCCGGAGTTCGGACGGATCGTGGCGATGATGCAACCCGGAAGCTATCATCATTACACGGTCGACGAGCACACGATCCAGTGCATCTCCATACTGGCGCAGATCGAGCATGGCGAATTTCGTGAGGAGTTGCCGGTCGCATCCGGGATCCTCGAAAAGGGCGTCAACCGCAGGGTGCTCTACATGGCACTCCTTCTGCATGACATCGGCAAGGGAACCGGCCGCGATCACTCGGAGGCCGGCGCCGAAATTGCCGCCCGTCTTGCCCCGCGGCTCGGGCTCGACGAAACCGATTCCCGGACCGTTTCCTGGCTGGTCGCCAACCACCTGCTGATGTCCGACACCTTCCAGAAGCGCGACATTTCCGACCGGAAGACCGTCCAGGATTTCGCATTGAAGGTTGGCAACCGGTCGCATCTGAAACTGCTCACGGTCCTGACCGTCTGCGATATCTGGGGCGTGGGCCCAGGTGTCTGGACCAAGTGGAAGGCACAGCTGCTGCGCGACCTCTACTGGATGACACACAGGGCCATGTCGGACGGGCTGATCGAGGTGGGATTCACCGGCATCGACGCGGCAAGGGACGCCTTCAGGGAAGCGGCGCAGGAGTTGCCGGCCGAACGCATCGAGCAGGAGTTGAACCGGCATTCCGATCCATACTGGCAGGGATTGCCGAAGGAGACGCAGCTGACCTTCGCCAGGCTGCTCGACGACATCAGCGACAGCGAGATTCGTACCGATGCCAGGCCGGAGACCGGGCGCGATGCGACCCGCATCTGTTTCGCCATGGCCGACCATCCCGGCATCTTTACCCGGATAACCGGGGCGTTGGCCCTTGCTTCGGCCAATGTCGTCGATGCCAAGACCTATACCAGCACCGACGGCTATGCGACGGCGGTATTCTGGGTGCAGGATCATCGCGGCAGGCCGTATGAGAAGTCCCGGGTCAAGCGCCTGATGGGAATGATCGACAAGATCATGAAGGGCGAGATCGACACCAGGAAGGCATTGAGGAACCGGGACAGCGAATTGCAGAAGACGGCGGCAGCCAGGCGGCGGCACAGCTTCCAGGTGCCGACCGAGATCACCTTCGACAATGACGGATCGGAGATCTACACGATCATCGAGGTCGATACCCGGGACCGGCCAGGACTGATCTATGATCTCGCCTACACGCTTTATCGTGCCAATGTGACGATTTCCGGGGCGGTGATCGCAACCTACGGCGTCCAGGCCGTCGATGTCTTCTATGTCAAGGACATGGCCGGCCTGAAGCTGCATGCGGAATCGCGCCGCAATGCCCTGGGCATCAAGCTGCTCGACGCCATCGAACAGGGCATCCTGTCACAGGAATCCTGAGCCGCCGGTGGCAGGCCGCTCCCCGGGGCATGGCAGCCGCACTCCACCGTCGATTGCCCCGATTGCGGTGCCTGCCGGCCAGCCGCGTCCCCGTCCATCCCGCCGGCGAGGTGGCTGCGGCCGACATGCGCAACGTTGCAAACCGGACCACCTTGCTGTAGCGAAGCGTGCCGTGTGCCGGGAGCCATGACTGGGTGATCGACTCCGGATGGCGGAATTGACCAGCAAGGTGGCGGCACGCACATCGTCGAAGCGCACAAACTGGAGGAACAAATGGAATTTACACTTCGCAAGGGCCTGATTGTCGGCAGCATTGCCGGCATCGTGGGACTGGCATCGCCGGCATTCGCCGCCGAATGCATCGCCCCGGCCAACCCCGGCGGTGGCTGGGACTTCACCTGCCGATCGATCGGCAAGATCATGCACGATATCGGCGTGGTCGACAAACCGATCCAGGTCACCAACATGGCCGGCGGTGGCGGTGGGCTCGCCTACAGCCATGTCGTCAACGAACGCAACGATGATGGCGAGCTGATCGTGGCCGCATCCTCGGCAACCGCGACTCGCCTGGCCCAGGACGCCTATGGCGGACTGACCGCCGACCAGGTGCAGTTTCTTGGTGCCATCGGTGCCGATCCGGGCATCATCGTGGTCGCCGCCGACTCGCCCTACCAGTCATTGAACGACCTGCTGAATGCGGTCATCTCCGACCCGTCTTCGGTCACCTTTGCCGGCGGCTCCGCTGCTGGCGGCTTCGATCACCTGAAGGTGCTGATGGCGCTGGGCCGGGCCGGATTCAACGACGTGACCAAGGTCAAGTATATCGGCGTCGATGGCGGTGGCGATGCCATCACCCAGACCGTCGGTGGCCACACCCAGGCGATGACCGGCGACATGTCGGAAGTTGTCGGGTTCCTGGCAGCCGGCGATGTCCGGGTTCTCGCCGTCTTTACCGATGAACGGGTCCCGGGCTTCGAAGAGATCCCGACCGCCAAGGAGCAGGGCATCGATATCGTGTCCGTCAACTGGCGGGGTCTCTACGTTCCGAAGGGAATCTCCGACGCCGACTACCAGAAATGGTCCGACGCGCTGGCGGCAGTTGCCGTATCCGATGAATGGGCAGAGGCAATGACCGCAAACGGCCTTGCACCCTTCACCAAGGTCGGGGCCGACTTCCAGGATTACGTCAATGGCGTGATCGTTGAGATCGAGGAACTGTCCCGTGAAATCGGTGTGATCCAGTAGTGGCCAGCGACCGTATATTCGGTCTTGGCGTCATTGCAGTCGCGCTCGCCTATATCGCGGGCGCGACACAAATCCAGATTGGGTTCCTGTCCGATCCGGTGGGATCGCGGACCTTTCCCTACCTTGTTGGCAGCATCGCCGCCCTGTGCGGTGCCTATATCTGCATCAGGCCGGATGACGATCCGGCCTGGCCGGAACTGGCCACCATCGGCCGGCTGCTGTTGGCGGCAGCGGTCATGTACCTGTTCACCCTTGCCCTCAAACCGCTTGGATTCATCGTGCCGGCGGCATTGGCATCCGCCGCCCTGAGCTACCTCATCTCGCCGCGGTTGCTGACCGCGGTCATCTCGGGGGTCAGCCTGTCGATCGGGCTGTTCCTGGTCTTCAATTTTGGCCTCGGCCTGAGCCTGTCGGCATTCGGCCGGGCATTCGCCGGCTAGACAGACCGCCATGGATCTTTTCGCCAACCTTGCCCAGGGCTTCGCGGTCGCACTGACGCCCTCGACCCTGTTCCTGGCCGTGGCCGGCTGCTTCCTGGGAACCATCATCGGCTCACTACCCGGGCTCGGCCCGTCGAATGGCGTCGCCATCCTGATTCCCCTCGCATTCTCCT
Organism: Paracoccaceae bacterium; assembly: GCA_964291445.2. GTDB lineage: Bacteria > Pseudomonadota > Alphaproteobacteria > Rhodobacterales > Rhodobacteraceae > JAPOXR01. The sequence goes on from OZ219863.1 coordinate 334,211, forward strand.
TCGGCCTCGATGCCACCGAGGCGCTGGTGCTGATGACCTCGGTCTATTACGGTGCCATGTATGGCGGCAGGATCTCGTCCATCCTGCTCAACATACCCGGCGATGAACCGGCCCTCATGACCACGCTCGACGGCTACCCGATGGCCAGGCAGGGTCGGGCCGGCGATGCCCTGGTCCTGTCGGGGGTCGCATCCTTTGTCGGCGCGTTGCTGGCGACCATCGGGTTGATGCTGCTGGCCCCGATCCTGGCCAGGGTGGCCTACCTGTTCGGTCCGGCCGAATATTTTGCACTCTATCTCCTGGCCTTCTGCACCCTCGGCGGCCTGGCGTCGAAGAACCAGGCCAAGGCGGCGCTGGCGGCAGTCATCGGACTGGCCATTGCCATGATCGGCCTCGACAACCAGACCGGAATCCCGCGGCTGACCTTCGGCGAGCTTCACCTGATGGATGGTGTCGACTTCCTGGTGGCGATCGTTGGGCTGTTCGCGGTGTCCGAGATCTTCGTCTATATCGAGAGCCATGGGCGGAACACGGCCATCGGCGTCAAGCTTGACCGCATCACCATTCCGATACGGGACATTGTCGGTTCATTCTTCACCATGCTGCGCTCTACCGCCATCGGTTTCATGGCCGGGGTGCTGCCGGGGGCCGGTGCCTCGCTCGGCAGCTTCCTGGCCTACATGGCGGAAAAATCGGTTTCCAGGGACCCGGACAGCTTCGGCAAGGGAAATCCACGTGGCGTGGCCGCCCCGGAAGCGGGCAATAATGCCGCTGCAGGCGGCGCCCTGGTGCCGATGCTGACGCTCGGCGTGCCCGGTTCGGGAACGACCGCGGTGCTGCTGGCATTGCTCCTGACACTGAACATCACCCCTGGTCCGCTGCTATTCGAGGAGCGTCCCGAGGTGGTCTGGGGCCTCATTGCCGCCCTGCTCATCGCCAATTTCGTGCTGCTGATCATGAACGTGCCGATGGTTCGGCTGTTTGTCCGGATCCTCTCGGTCCCGCCCTGGATCCTGCTGCCCGGCATCATGATGGTATCCTTCGGCGGTATCTACTCCCTGTCCGGGAGCAGCTTCGACCTGGTTCTCATGATCCTGTTCGGCCTGTTCGGCTATGTCTTTCGCAAGCTCGATGTGCCGACCGTGCCGATCATTCTCGGCATCCTCCTCGGCAACAAGATGGAGGACAGCCTGCGTCGGGCCATGGTGATCTCGGATGGCGAATGGATCTACCTGTTCTCGTCGCCGATATCCCTCGGCCTGTGGATCGCCGCCATTGCCGGATTCGTGGCACCGATGTTCCTCAGACGATACCTGAAGCCGCCGAAACCGGTAGACGACTGAGATGTCGACCCGGGTGCTGGTTCCTTCCGGCGTGCTGGGGCTGGGATTTGATTCCGCCGCGCTGCAGGCCGGGCTGACACGCAACCCCGACATCATCTGCATCGATGGCGGCTCCACCGACAGCGGCCCCTATTACCTGGGCACCGGCAGCTCGAAATACTCTCACTCCTCCACCCTGGCCGAATGGTCGCAGCTGGTCGAGGCCGCGACATCGCGCCGGGTCCCGCTGGTGCTGGGCTCGGCCGGAACCTGCGGCACCGACCGGATGGTCGACTGGATGGTGGAACTGACCGGCGACATCGCCAACCGGCTGGGGGTGAGACTGAAGGTGGCGACAATCAAGTCATCGCAGGATTCGGGCGCGACATGCCGCGCCTTCGAGAACGGCCGGGTGACCCCGCTGTCACATGCCCCCGACATCTCCACCGATGATTTCGGGCGATGCAGCAATATCGTGGCGCTGGCCGGCGCCGAACAGGTGCAGATGGCGCTGGAGACGGATGCCGACATCATCATTGCCGGACGGGCCACCGATACCGCCGCCATTGCCGCATTGCCGCTTCTCAATGGCAACCATCCGGGCGGCGCCTGGCATGGCGCCAAGATCGGCGAGTGCGGCGCCCTCTGCTCGACCAATCCGCTAAGCGGGGTCATCGAAATTGAATTCGACCGGGATGGCTGTTCGGTCGAACCGCTGGCCACCAATGCGCAATGCACACCGCAATCGGTCTGCGCCCACATGCTGTACGAGAATGCCGACCCGAACGAGATGGTCGAACCTGGCGGCGTGCTCGACGCCAGGGATGCGACCTATATCGCCGAGTCGACCACCAGGGTACGGATCGAGGGATCACGGTGGATTCCCTCCGACGGCTACACGGTCAAGCTCGAAGGCGCTGGCCTGGCCGGATACCAGGCCATGACGCTGGTCATCCTCCGGGACCGCCACTACGTGCGGAATGCCCGGAATTGGGTGGCAAGGTTGCAGGCGTTTCTTGCCGGCGAGATCGGCCGGCGGACCGGGATGGACCAGGATGCCTGGCAGCTGGAGTTTCGCCTGATCGGGATCGATGCGGCGCTGGGGTCGCTCGAGACCGGCACCGCCCTGCCGAACGAGGTCGGGGTAATGTGCATCGTGACCGCCGATTCGCAGATTTCGGCCAACGAGATTGCCAAGCTTGCCAACCCGTTCCTGTTGCATTTTCCACTGTCGGAGACCGGGGAATTGCCGAGCTTCGCCTTTCCCTTTTCGCCGGCCGAAACCGAGCGCGGGCCGATCTACGAGTTTCTCCTCAACCATGTTCTGGAGCTCGATCATCCGATGGACGCGTTCAGGCTGAATGTGCTGGAGGTCGGCAATGGCCCGGCTTGGTGACCTCGGTTGCCGGGCGCGCTCGAAGAATGCCGGACCGTTTGCCGTCACCATCGACATCTTCTGTTCCGACGAGGACGGCTTTGACAGGATCCGGGAGGCCATATCCGGTAAGGTGATCGAAGACCTCTACCGGCTGCCGGCAGGCTCGGTCACACGCTTCGAGATGGACCGGATCAGGGTGCTCAAATTCAGCTTTCGCCGACCCACCGTCCAGGGGGGAAGGCTGGATCGCGACATGCATGCGGCGCAATTGGCAGTGCTGCTCGAGGAGTTGGACATCGCTGGCCTCGATCGCTGATCATCGAACAGGAGGAGCCATGCCATGCCGGCCAGGCATGTCCACCTGGCCGCCGTCACGGCGCGAGCCGGCCCCTGGACCCGGCGGCCGGCAATATCTCCTGTTGCGGGCGGCGGAATTGGCTATTCTGCCAGCGACCTGAAGGAGGCGATCATGGCCACGCAACGAATCGAATTCGAGGGGCATTCCGGGGGGAAACTGGCGGCAAGGCTGGATCATCCGGATGTTGCGCCGAGGGCAACCGCCCTGTTTGCACATTGTTTCACCTGCTCCAAGGATATCGCCGCCGCCAGGCGGATCTCGGCCGATCTTGCCGAGCTTGGTTTCGCGGTGATGCGGTTCGATTTCACCGGGCTCGGGCATTCGGAAGGCGAATTTGCCAACACCAATTTTTCCTCCAATGTCGAGGATCTGGTGCGGGCCTCCGGCTACCTGGACTCGATCGGCATGGCGCCATCGCTGCTGATCGGACATTCGCTCGGCGGCGCTGCCGTGCTGAAGGCTGCCAGCCGGATCGACTCGGCCAGGGCCGTGGTGACCATCGGCGCCCCGGCCAATCCCGGACATGTCACGCACAACTTCTCCGGCAATCTTGACGACATCGAAAAGGATGGCGAGGCCGTGGTGTCGCTGGGCGGCAGGAAGTTCACCATCAAGAAACAGTTCATCGACGATATTGGCCAGACCAGCCTGGTGCCGGCCATCGCCAATTTGCGCAAGGCATTGCTGGTGCTGCATGCCCCGCTGGACAAGACCGTCGGCATCGAAAACGCGGCGGCGATCTTCCAGGCGGCACGCCATCCGAAATCCTTCGTGACCCTCGATGATGCCGATCATCTCATCACCAACGGCGCCGCTGCCGATTACGTGGCCAGCGTCATTGCCGCCTGGTCACGAAAATACATCGACCAGCCGGAGCCGGTCACGGCCGGGGAATCCGAGGAGGGATTCCTGCGAATCTCGGAAGCCGACCCGAACGGTTTCCGACAGCGGATCGAGACCGGCCAGGGCCACCGGCTGGTGGCCGATGAGCCGGTCGCCTATGGCGGAACCGCCAGGGGGCCGACTCCCTACGAGTATCTGTCGGCAGGGCTCGGCGCCTGCACATCCATGACGATACGCCTCTATGCCCGGCGCAAGGGCTGGAATCTCCAACATGTCTCGGTCGATGTCATCCACAGGAAGATTCACGCCGTGGATTGCGGCGAATGCGAGAGTGGCGGGTCCGGAATCGATCAGTTCGAGAGGACGATCAGGCTGGCAGGCGAGCTGGATGACGGGCAGAAATCACGGCTGCTGGCAATCGCCGACAAGTGTCCGGTCCACAAGACCCTGTCCTCGGTCTGCCAGGTCACGACCTTGCTGGCCGACCGGTAGGTCGTCGCCCCGCCAGGCGGGGACCAACCGGTCAGGACATCTCGCCCAGCACCTCCCCGGCCAGCTTCCTGGCAAGATGGCCGGCCTCGGCCGCATCGCCATCGATGGTCTTGCGCACCCGGCGCTGACCATCGGTATCGAGCAATTCGCCGGTCATGCTGATCATGCCGTCGACGATTCCTGCCAGTGCCGCCACCGGTTTCGAGCAGTCGCCGCCAAGGGCATGCATGAAGACGCGTTCGGCCTCGCAGGCCAGGTTGCTGACCGGGTCATTGACCGGCTCCAGCATATTGGCCATCAACCGGTCATCCTGCCGTCGTTCAACACAGATCGCGCCCTGTGCCGGCGCCGGCACCATCTCCGATGTCGCCACCGGGTGGATGCGGGAATCGGCTATGCCCAGGCGCCGTAGACCCTCCACCGCCAGCATGGTGGCATCGACGGCGCCGCCCGAGAGTTTTCGCAGGCGGGTCTCGACATTACCCCTGAATCCCACCACCTCGATCCCGCCCCGCAGGTGAAGCAGCTGGGCGCGACGCCTGACGCTCGATGTTCCGATCCTGGCGCCAGGCGGAATGTCGGCGACCGTGCCGTAGCGGCCGGATATCAGCGCATCTGCCGGATCGCCCCGCGGCAGCACGCAATCGATTGCCAGCCCATCGGGTTGGCTGAACGGCATGTCCTTCATCGAGTGCACGGCGATGTCGATGTTGCCAGCCAGCAATTCCCGCTCGATTTCGCTGCAAAACAACCCCTTGCCACCGATTTCGGCAAGCGGCCGATGCTGTTCGCGGTCGCCCCTCGTGCTGATGGCGACAAGCTCGAACTCACCCCTGGCCCGGCCATGTGCCCGCACCAGCCGCTCGCGGACCATCTCCGCCTGGACCAGCGCCAGGCGCGAGCCCCGTGTTCCGATCCTGATCACCGGTGCCTTTCGGGATTTGTCATGCATCTGCCAGTTCCAAAAGCGGATGGCGCATCGGGGCGCATCGGATTAAAGGCCATACCTTCTCCCTCCTGGCAACCCACAGCTGGAGTCGAACAGCGGATGACCTCGCCCAAATTGCTGCTGGCAACCATCCGGGGCACGGTCACGGCGAGGCCGCCGATCTGGATCATGCGCCAGGCCGGGCGCTACCTGCCGGAATACCGTGCCGTGCGCAAACAGGCTGGCGACTTCCTGACCCTGTGCTACACGCCGGAACTTGCCGCCAGGGTGTCCCTGCAGCCGGTCCACCGGTTCGGGTTTGATGCCACCATCGTGTTTTCCGACATTCTCCTGGTGCCGCATGCCCTGGGCTCCGAACTGTCGATCGAGGAGGGCAAGGGGCCGCGACTGTCGAGACTTCGGTCGGCCGGCGATATCGACCGCCTGGGCCGCGGCCAGGACATCGAGGACAGGCTCTCGCCGGTCTACGAGACCATCCGGCTCCTGCGTGACGGCCAGCCACCCCATTCCGCACTGATCGGGTTTGCCGGCTCGCCCTGGACTGTCGCCACCTACATGATTTCCGGCAACCGCCCGCCGGGGCGGCAGGCGGCGACCCGGCTGCTGCAGGAGCAGCCGGAGATGCTCCGCAGGCTGATCGACATCCTCGTCGATGCCACCATCATTCACCTTTCGGCGCAGATCAGGGCCGGGGCCGAACTGGTCAAGCTGTTCGACAGCTGGGCCGGCGAGTTGACCGGCCTGGCATATGACAGGTTTGTCGTCGAGCCAAACCGCCGGATCATCACCGCCATCCGGTCGCAGTTTCCGGACATTCCGGTCATCCTGTTCCCGCGGGGCTCCGGCACGCGCTACCGCCGGATTGCCGACAGATGCGGAGCCGATTGCATTGCCATCGATCACATGGTGGATCCGGAATGGGCGCGGGATTCCCTGCCCGCCGGGATTTGCCTGCAGGGCAACCTTGACCCGGCCTTGCTGGTCGAGGGCGGAGACCGGCTGAGACCCGCGGTCCGCAAGATCATCAACAGTTTCTCCGGCCGTCCGCATGTCTTCAATCTCGGTCACGGCATAACCCCGGATGCCAGGATTGCCGAGCTGGAACGGGTGATCGACATCGTCAGAGCGGGCTGAGTGCCGGCACCCGTCACGGCCAGCTCGCCAGCGGCGGCAGGCTCATCAGCACCGCATCCGGGTCATGGCCGGTTTCGAGTCCGAACCGGGTGCCGCGATCGTAGATCAGGTTGAATTCCACGTAATGGCCGCGGTGAACAAGCTGGGTCTGCCTGTCGTCATCGGACCATGCCATGCCCTGCCTCCTCTCGACAATCGGCAGATAGGCGTCGATGAACGCAACGCCGAGTTCCTGCACGAAGCGGAAATCGTCATCCCGGCTACCGGTGTTCAAATCATCAAAGAACACGCCGCCGACCCCCCGGGCCCGGTCCCGGTGCCGGATGCGAAAATACCGGTCCGCCCAGGCGCTGAATTCCGGGTAATAATCCGGGTGGTGCCGGTTGCAGCACCTCTTGAGCACGGCATGGAACTGCCTGGTGTCTTCCTCGTACTCGATGCAGGGGTTGAGATCGGTCCCGCCACCGAACCAGCTTCCGGTCGGCGTCCAGAACATGCGGGTATTGAGATGCACGGCCGGGACATGCGGGTTCCGCATGTGACAGACAAGCGACAGCCCCGCGGCCCAGAACCGTGCATCGCCATCAAGTTCCAGCCCCTTGCGGGAGGTCAGCGACTGGCGTGAAGCCGAATCGAGAATGCCATGCACCTCGGAGAAATTGACCCCGGCCTTTTCGAACACGGCCCCGTCGCGGAACCTCGCCATGAGCCCGCCGCCGCCATCACCGTCCTGCCCCGATCGCCGCCTGGTCTCGGTGAATTCGGCCCGTGCCGGGTCTTGCCGACCACATCTCGACGCCTCCAACTCGGCAAAGCGGTCGCAGATCCGGCCCTGCAACTCCCTGAACCAGGCACTCGCCCTGGCCATGAGTTCCCGGTCACCGGCAGGAATACTGTCGGCATCACGCACCTCCCGCATCCCCCGTCACCGGCAAAAGCGGCGACCGGCAGGCGCCGGTCTCAATAGTCACGACGGCCATTGAGCGCGGCAGCGATGGTGCCACCGTCCAGATAGTCAAGCTCGCCGCCGATGGGAACTCCCTGGCCCAGCGATGTGATCCTGACATCGAGGCCGGACAGCTGTTCGGCAATGTAGTGTGCCGTGGTCTGCCCGTCCACGGTGGCGCTCAGGGCGAGGATGACCTCGCTGGCCGCGACCCGTCGAACACGTTCGACCAGGACCGGGATTCGCAACTCCTCCGGCCCCATGCCATCGAGCATCGACAGGACGCCGCCAAGCACGTGATATCGCCCGCGAAAGACCGACGAGCGCTCCATGGCCCACAGATCCGCCACATCCTGGACCACGCAAATCTGCTCGGCGGAACGCTCCGGCGACATGCAGATCGGACATATCTCATCGGTGCAGAAATTGCCGCATTCGGCGCATTCCCGGACATTCTCCGCCACCCGCTTCATTGCCCTGGCAATCTCGCCAAGCTTGCCGCCGCGCGCCCGGATGAGGTGAAGAACGATCCGCCTGGCCGAGACCGGCCCGAGGCCGGGAAGCCGCGCCAGGAGATCCATGAGGAGCTGCATGTCCGATTGTTCTGAGAGCATTCCGTCTCCTGCCTGTCACCTGCCGGGCCATGCAATCCCGAAACCGGACGGGATTGACCGCGTCACTCAGCCGGCCTTCCTGACACGGATTTGCGCGTCGGGATAGAGGTCGAGCACGCTCTGGCCAAGTTCGTGCGCCCGCACCCGGTCGGCCTCGCTACCGGCCTCCTGCCCTTCCGGGCTGGCATCCGTCACCCGTCGGGCCGGCTCCTCGGCCACCCGGTCCGGCGGCAATGCCTCGACAAATCCGGCCGAGCGGTCAAAATCCTCCTGCACCGGCGCCGGCGGCGTCTCCGTGGCCGGCGGTGGCAGCGGAGCAGGCTCATTCGACGGCATCGGCGCCGGCGCCTGCTCGTCCGATGCTGCGGCAGGCTCGTCCGGCGGCGGCGTCATGCCCTCGCCTTGCTGCGCATCCTGCCGGCCGGACAGATCCCTTACCAGCTTCTCCGGCGACGGAAGCTCGGCAACGTAACACAGCCGGATGACGGCCATTTCGGCGGCAATCCTCGCATTGGGCGCCGCCGCCAACTCGTCGATCGCCTTGATGGCAATTTGCCAGGCCCGAGTCAGGCTTGGCATCGTCAGCGACCTGGCAAGGGCAAGGCCCCGCTCCCTTTCATCCGGACTGACGCCGGGATCGCTGGCCACCTCCGGCGAGATCTTCAGCACCGACACCCAATGGACTGCCTCGGCAAGTTCGGCCAGGACAAGCTCCGGCTCCAGGCCGTTCCGGTACTGGTCCGACAATTCGGCAAGCGCCGCTGCCGCCTTGCCCCGCATGATCAGCTCGAGCAGATCCAGGATTCGCCCCTTGTCGGCGGCACCGATCATTTTACGAATGTCCTCGACCACGATCTTTCCGCCGGTCAGTGCGATCGCCTGGTCAAGCAGGCTGAGGGCATCCCTGACCGATCCCTCCGATGCCCGAATGACCAGGGCCAGCGCATCATCGGCAATGGTGGCACCTTCAAGCCCGGCAATCTTCCGGAGATGCCCGGCCAGGGTCCCGGGCTCCACCCGGCGCAGGTCAAACCGCTGGCAGCGGGACAGCACCGTGACCGGCACCATCCGGATTTCGGTGGTTGCGAATATGAACTTCACGTGGTCGGGCGGCTCCTCGAGTGTCTTCAGCAACGCGTTGAAGGCGTTGGTCGACAGCATGTGAACTTCATCGATGATGTAGATCTTGTAGCGGGCGGTGGCTGGCCGGAACGGCACGCCGTCGATGATGTCCCTGATATCGGCAACACCGGTCCGCGAGGCGGCATCCATCTCCAGCACATCGACATGCCGGCCCAGCTCAATCTCCCGGCAATGGTCACAGCTGCCGCAGGGCTCGGTGGTCGGACCGCCCTCCTCGCCGGCACCGGTGCAGTTGAGGCCCTTGGCAATGATGCGGGCCGTGGTTGTCTTGCCCACCCCGCGCACGCCGGTCAGAATGATTGCGTGGGCAATCCGGTCGGCCGCAAACGAATTCTGCATGACCTGGACCAGCGTGTCCTGGCCGAGCAGCGTACCGAACGTGCCTGGCCGGTACTTTCTCGCCAGAACCCGGTAGGACGTCTCTGGAGATTGCGCCATTGTCACCCGCAGGTTTCTGGCTGAATTAGAATCATTTGGGTGATTGAACAAGGTCCGGGAGCCACGAGGATGTGGAATACGCCATGGGATGGCCGTGGAGCGGCCTCATTGTCAACCTATAGTCACACGGATGTGGAATACACGCTGGCAGCATCGTCTTTGCCACGCACGACGACCCGGCCGCCATGCCGGTGTGAAGCGCCCGGCCCGTCGTCCGTAAGACCGCCGCCTGGCAAGCCGGGAGCCACAAGGATGTGGAAAACCCGGATCGCGGACTACCATGACCGCAGCCGGGCATGATACGGCAGCCTCCGGCACATGGAAGCACGCGGGGCGTGGGCGCGGCGGCGGACCCGTCGGGACGGCTCCCAAGCCTCGGCGGGACGGGCCTGATGAAGACCAAAGAGACGAAAACCGCCCGGTCAGACGATCCTGGAAGACCGGCCGATTCCGCATCGGCCCGGCCACCGGCGAGTCTTGCCGACTGGGCCGAGCGACGGATGGCTCAGGATGATCGGAATATGGGCCGGGCCGCCAGGATCGACCGGCTGAAAACCGCCCTGGTTCACGGCCAGCACTGGGTCGTGCGCCGGCTGCTCGATGGCGATCCGGAAATTGCCAATGCCGACATGGCGATCGAACTGGCCCTCTACGACGAGGCTGCTGTCGCCGGGCGGTTGCGGGACGATCCGAATTCCGCCATTCGCAAGATCGGCAGGGGCCGGCCGATCATGCACCTTGCATTGTCGCGGCATTTGCATGCGGCACCGGAAAAACGCCAGGCCATGCTCGGTATCGCATCGGCGCTCCTCCGGTCGGGAGCAGATGTCAATGACGGAATCCCGGCCGAGCCGGACTCTCCGCACATGCTGTCTGCCCTCTATGCGGCACTGTGCCATGCCGACAATTTCGAACTTGGCCGTTGGCTGCTGGCGCGGGGAGCGGACCCGGATGATGATGAATCACTCTACCATTCCACGGAACTCGAACATGCCGACGCCACCCGCCTGTTGCTGACGCATGGCGCCAAGGTGGATGGCACGAATTCGCTGCTGCGAGCCATCGATTTCGATGACCGCCCCACGGTCCGCCTGCTGATCGCGCATGGGGCGAGTGTCGATGCGCAGCCCAGGGATCATCCGGGAGGCCAGCCGACCTTGATGGTGCCGGCCCTTCACCATGCGGCCAGGCGGATGTGCGGAGCCGACATGGCCATGATCCTGCTGCAAGCCGACGCCGACACCTCCCTGCTGCATCACGGACACTCGCCCCTTGCCTATGCCCGGATCTATGGAAACCGCGCCATTGCCGACGTCATCGAGGAAGGCGGCGGGAGCACGACACTCGGCCCCGGCGAGTCGGCGCTGGCGGCGCTGGCCGAGGGTGTCTCTCCCCGGGCAAAGGGGATGGCGGATATCGAGTCGTCCCCCGAAGTGGACGGGCTCCTGGCCAACCTGACGCCCTATCCGGACCGGCTTGAGCATTTGAAACGGCTGGTCGAATTCGGATTTGACCCGAACGCGGCCGACGACATGGGCATGACCCCGCTGCATATCGCCGGCTGGGAAGGGCTGCCGGACACGATGGGTTGGCTTCTGTCGCTGTCACCGTCCCTCGAACACGTCAACGGATTTGGCGGTGAACTGCTGTCCACGATCATTCATGGCTCGGAGAATTGCCCGAACCGTGCGGCCCGGGATCACATCGCCTGTGCCCGGCTGGCGCTGGAGGCCGGCGTGAAGCTGGGACTCCGCACGATCCGGTTTGCCGGCAACCGAAACATGGCGGAATTCCTGCTCCGCTGGTCGGTCGATTTCCCCGACCAGGTGATCGAGGGAGGTATTGCCTGAAAGCGCAACTCCCCTCTACTTGCGGGGGCCGCGTTTTCTTGCCTGGTTGGACACCTCGATGATGATTTCCGCCGATTGCCGGATGGCATCGATGACCGACTGGCGCTGGCTGGCCGTCGCAAACCGGGGCAGCGAAATCGTCACCGAATCGGCACCGTCTTTCAGGATGTCGCTGTAGTTTCTCGGGTGGGCGGTCTCGTAGAACGCCAGGAACTCGGCTGCATCCTGTTCCGAGAATTCGCACAGCTTCATGATCTCCGGCAAATGCGTGCGGGGCACCGGAACGTTGGAGTTGGTGCTCAGCATCTGGCTGACATAGCTGTTCGAATGGCCAAGACTGCGGGCGATCTGTGCCCGGGTTCCGGAAGGAAGTCCCTCGACAATCTGGGACAGCATTTTCTTGTAGGATTTGCGGGCCCGGATCTGTTCAGCCGAAACTTTGCGCATGCATGCCGCCCTATTCCGGGCCCGGCTGCAGTCGTTGCCGGCTCGCGGAAGCCGCGATGGCCTGCCGGCCGAAGCAGCCTCTCCCGGTGACATGTCGCGGGGGGCCGATCCGAAATCCTTTCACTGCCGTCCCTGCTCCCCGAAACGATTGGTCCAGGCGCATTGCCGGCATTGGCGCAACCGCCCGGCAATTCACCTGGCTTGCGGCCCGACCGCAATCCGGTCCGGGTTTCGACCACGGGTTGGCAGCGACCCGAACTGTTATCGCTACGGCTGCTTCCTTTCGGACCTGACCGGGTTTGCGAGTCGTCCGCCCGTGCCAACCCACCGGTTCAATAGGAAATGCCAGCCACCATGGCAAGATGATCAATGAAGCGGCTGCCAGCATGAATTCGATGTTGGCAATCCCTGCGGAACTCAAACTGAATGCAAACCCGGCGCGACTGGCAGTGACCAAGGCACAATGGGCATCGCCTGCACGGCGCCGGGCATGGGCCGCAGGCAGCGCAACCTGCATGCGTCTTGACGATTTCACGGCCAGCCAACGAAGTCGGGCCCGGGTCGAACGGTTGCGAATACCTGGCCGGTCAGGCCCAGAGACTTGCCAATGGCACCGCCAACAGGTTCTTGCCAAAAGACACGACTTGATCGCTGTCGTAGAGGACGATGCCTTGCACGAAGTTGCTGCCGCAGGCCCCGGCCAGCTTTCTCAACCCCGAAAAATCCGCGCTTGTGACCGTCGCCGATGCCTTGACCTCGATACCGACGATCTCGCCGCGGCGGTTCTCGACCACCAGGTCGACCTCGTTGCCGTCCTTGTCGCGGAAATGGGAAAACGAGCAACGCTCATCGCTCCAACTCGCCAGCTTCAGGCACTCTCCGACAACAAAAGTCTCGAGAATCGCACCGAGCGGCGTTCTGTCCCCGGCAATTCGCTCGGCTGACATGCCCCTCGGCGCCGAGAGAAGCCCGGAATCCAGGAAATGCAGTTTTGGCGACTTGATGAGCCGCTTGAGCCTGTTGGTGAACCAGGGCGGCAATGAATGGATCAGGTACAGGTTTTCGAACACGCCGACGTATTTCTGCGTGGTCACGTGACTCATGCCCAGGGCGGCGCCGATTCCGGAATAGTTGATCAATTGCCCTGAGTGCTCGGCAAGAATTCTGAGCAGTTTTGGCATTTGGCCAAGTTGGCCGATCCGGGCGATTTCACTGATGTCACGCTGAACGATGCCGTCCACGTAACCCAGGTGCCAGTCCTGTCTTCGCGTCCGGCTCTGGCGCTTGATCGCCTCGGGGTATCCGCCTGCCAGGACACGCTCGATCAGTGCCGTGCCAAGGACTGGTTCGCCGACGGATGGTGACTTGCCGGTGAAGACATCGTCCAGGAAACGCCCCTTCCCGCCCCTGATCTCGGCCTGGGACAGTGGCAGAAGCCGAACAACCTCCATCCGCCCGGCAAGCGAATCCGCAACTTGCGGGATCATCATGAGGTTGGCAGACCCGGTCAGCAGGAAGCGTCCTGGCCGGGTGTCACTGTCGACCGAGGACTTGATCACCAGCAATAGGGTCGGTGCCCGTTGAACCTCGTCGATCACCGCCCGGTCAATGCCTCGAAGGAAGCCGATCGGGTCGCTTGTCGCGCTATCCAGCTGCACAGGGTTGTCGAGCGAGCGGAAAGGCATGTCCTCGCTGGCGATTGCCGTGGCAAGTGTCGTCTTGCCTGACTGGCGCGGCCCGGAGATCAGGACCACCCGGGTATCCTTCAGCGCGTCCTAGATTCGCCGTCTGCCCAATCTTGGATGAATGAGCCGCTCCTTCCGTGACGGCCAATTCAGGGGCGTCTTGCGTCCATCTGAAATCGATTGCCCGTCCAATTGAAAGAATTTATCCGACCATTTGAAATAATTTGTCCGTCCAATTGAAAGTAACGTGGCGGAAATCGCTTGACCGTCCAACGCCCACCTGGTGGAGAATTGCCTGTCCCCGGCACTCCTTTGCATCCGATGACCAGGCAAACAATCACGTAATTCAGTCAGTTACCGGACCAGACCGTCTCCGGATGGCCGTTCTTGGCCAAATCCCGGCCTGTCGGTCATGAACCCGCCTGCACGACCCGTGAACGCACCCAACTTCATCCGGGCCGCAAGCCATGAGCCGCACGCGACAGGCTGACTCGCCACAGCATGCCAGGCTGAATGAGAATCGACCTTGAGCCCCGCCCGCCGCAACTCTACGTCAAACTCCAACCGGGAGTCGGGAATGACTGTCATTCCCGGTTTTGCCATTCCGGACGGAACGATCACGGGAGACTGAAGATGGAACCGGAAGCCAGGAACACCCGGCAGCGGACCCGATCGCACACTTCATCGGATGTCGCACCATCTTGCCCCATCTGTGGTGGGGACGACATCTCGACCATGCGGGAGATTTGCGAATTCGATTTCGGGTCTGACGAATCCGCGGTCGCATTGCGAGCGCGGGTGCCGGTGCACCGGTGCGACGCGTGCCAGTTCGATTTCCTTGATCGTGCGGCAGAACGGCTGAAGCACCGGTCTGCGCGCGTTCCCGACGAGATTCGGAGACTCCGCGAGGATCTTGGAGTGACACGGGAGGCGTTTGCCCGCCTGAGTGGTCTCGGCGAGGACTCGCCGAAGCTGTGGGAACACGGACTTGCCATACAGCCACACGCCGTTGATCGCCAACTTCGCATACTCGCATGACGCCGGGGCCGGGTGTTGTGTTGGTGCAGGTACTTGCCTACCTTCCGGGGCCGTGGCGCCATGGCATTTTGCAGGCGGGTAACGGGGGCTGACCAGATGCATGTGTCTTGTTCCGGATGTCGGCCGGGTTTGCTGGCGGTCATGGCCATTTCGCCTTGCTGGCTGCGGGGTTGGAGCGTGGCACCTGCCTTGATTTCACGACCTGGTCGGGCGGCCTGATTCCGTGGCCATTCGGATGGGGCGCATGGCTTTTGCCGGTGAATTGCTTCCCCGCGGCGAGGGGTTTTCGGGCGATGGCAGGTATCTGCCCGTCTGGCGCGGCAAGCCGCTGGTGGCCGGCGGGTCGGCGCTGTGCTGGCTCGGCCCGGATCACCCGATTCTCGAACAGGTGGTCGGGCGGCCGATTCATGTCGGCGATATCGAAGAAGTGCCGGGATTTGCCTGCGATGTCTCGGACTGGCAGCCGGCCGGGATCCCGGATGTTGGCCCCGACTCGATCCTCGACCAGACCGTGCAGCACCATCCGGATGCCCCCGCCGGTTCGGAATTCGTCAATCTTCGCTCGGTGATGACAATACTGACCGACCAGGAAGCCCGGTTCATGGCCCGGGCAAAGCCATTGCTGGCATGGCATTCCCGGAACCGGTTCTGCGCCACCTGCGGAAACCGGAGCCGCATGTCGGAAGATGGCCAGCGTCGCCTGTGCGACCACTGTCAATGCGAGCAATTCTGCCGAATCGACCCGGTCGTCATCATGCTGGTGACCGGCGGCAATTCGGTGCTGCTGGGCAGGAACCAGGGCTGGCCCGATCGCATGTACTCGCTGCTGGCCGGCTTCATGGAACCCGGAGAGACCATCGAGGCGGCAGTTCGCCGCGAGACCTTCGAGGAGGCGGGGATACGGGTCGGCAAGGTCGGCTATGTTGCCTCCCAGGCATGGCCGTTTCCGTCGTCACTGATGATTGGCTGCGTCGGCCAGGCCGATTCAATGGAGATTCGGCTTGACCGGGATGAACTGGCGGCGGCCCTCTGGGTTTCCAGGGAACGCATGCTGGATATCTGGGCCGACCCGGACGCCGAGATCAGGCCGCCGAGAGCGGGGTCGATGGCCGAATACCTGATCTGGCAATGGCTGACCGGATGCAGGATGTGACCGGACCGGGTGGTGGGCCCGGTCGTCGGAGCGGTCGCCAGTGTCGATGGAGGGGTCGCCTGGGATGGCATGGCCGGTCCTGGCGTCAGCCGCGCTCGATTGCCGCCGGGTAGACCCCGAGGATTTCCAGGTAGTCGGTGAAGAATTCCAGCTCTTCCAGCGCCAGCGCCAAATTGTCGTCGCCGGGATGGCCCTGGACCTCGGCAAAGAACTGCGTTGCGTTGAAGGAGCCGCCGACCATGTAGCTTTCCAGCTTGACCATGTTGACCCGGTTGGTGGCAAATCCGCCAAGCGCCTTGTACAGGGCCGCCGGAATGTTGCGCACCCGGAACACGAACCCGGTGATCATTGTCGGCGCCCGGCGCTCGAAATTCCGCTCGCACGACATCAGGAAGAACCTGGTGCGGCTGAATTTCTCGTCCTCGACATGGCGGCTGACCGATTCCAGGCCGTAGATCTCGCCGGCCAGTTCCGACGCCAGTGCCGCCTGGGTCGGATCACCGGCATCGGCGACATGCCTGGCGGCACCGGCCGTGTCGGCCCATGCCAGGGGGCGAATTCCGTGCTTGCTGATGAAGCCCCTGCACTGTCCCAGGAGGACGGTGTGGCTGAGCGCCGTCTTCACGTCGGCCAGGCTGACTCCCGGCAGCACCAGGACATTGATGTGTATGCGGACGAAGACCTCGTCGACGATGTACAGGCCCGAATGGGGAAGGAGGCGGTGGATGTCGGCAACCCGGCCATAGATCGAATTCTCGACCGGAAGGACCGCCATTGAGGCGTGTCCCGACCTGACCGCTTCCACCGCGCCCTCGAAGGTCTCGCAGGGCACGGCAACGGCGTCGGACCGCGCCGCCATGCAGGCCTGGTGCGAATAGGCTCCCCGCTCTCCCTGGAATGCTACCTTGTGGACCACTGGACCGCCCGCCTTGCTTCGATTCCGCCCGGAAACTGCAACCTACTATATCTTGCAATTCGTGAATGGAAGGCTGTAGAAGGCGCCGGGCAATGCCCGGTCCGCCGACCGTCGGGAGTTACGCAATGTTCGACACCATGACCGCAACCAAGGCTGTTGGTGCGCTGTGCGGTGCGATGCTGGTCCTGCTGTTGGGGAAATGGGCTGCCGAATCGATCTACCATGTCGGGATGGACAGCCATGGCGACGCGCATGCGATTGCCAGCCTGTTCCCGGAACCGGACGCCCATGGCAACGCCGCCGCCGAGGTCGAGGCCGTGGATATCATGGCCCTGCTGGCCGAGGCCGATTCCGCCAAGGGGGCCAAGGTGTTCGCCAAGTGCAAGGCCTGCCACAAGGCGGATGAAGCGGTCAACGGGGTTGGGCCCCATTTGGTCCAGGTCATCGGCCGGGCCGTCGCGGCCATTGACGACTTCGGCTATTCGGGCCCGATGTCGGAATTGGATGGCAGTTGGGATGTCGAGACGCTGGCGGCATTCCTTGCCAATCCGAAACGATTCCTGCCCGGTACCAAGATGTCGTTTGTCGGCCTGAAGAAGCCCAGGGACCAGGCCAACCTGATTGCCTACCTTCAATCGCTCCAGTAGATTTCACCACATGCATTCTCCCGGCCGGCCGCGACAGAGGCGGCGGGTCTGAATTTCGCGCGAGCCGGGCGGGCAAGACGTTGATTGCCAATCCGGCAGTGGATAGGCTTCGAGGAAAATGAAAGGATTCGGAAATGAGGAACGAGCAGGTCCAGACCGGTTGTGCGGGTTCACGAACGGCTAGCCGGAACTTCCTGGCCGGAGCGATTCTCGCCGTAGCCGGCCTCGGTGCATGCCTGGCGGTCACGCCGGCCCTGGCGAGCCAGGACATCATCATATCGCACGGGATTTCGACCTTCGGCGACCTCAAATATGCCGAGGATTTCGAGCATTTGGAATACGTGAACCCGGACGCGCCCAGGGGAGGCGAAATATCGATCTGGGCGCCCGGCACCTTCGACTCGATGAATCCCTATACCCGCAAGGGGCGGTCCGGTGCACTGTCCAGCATCTTCTTCGAGTCGCTGCTGACCGGAACCGCCGATGAGGTCAGCGGCACCTATGGGCTCCTGGCCTCGACGATCGAGTATCCGGAGGATCGCAGCTGGGTCATCTTCAACATCCGGCCGGAGGCGCGCTTCTCGGACGGCACCGCGGTAACGGCGGAGGATGTCAAATTCACCTACGAGATCTTCTTGGCCGAGGGCCTGTTTTCGTTCCGCAGCGAACTTGAACGGGCCGTCAAATCGGTTGAAATCGAAGACACGCTTCGCATCAAATTCACCTTCAATACCGAGGAATCGCCGCGTGACTACCCGGCCATGGTCGGCGGTTTGCCGATTTTCTCCAGGGCGTGGTTCGACTCCACCGGTGCCGGACTTGATGAATCAAGACTGGAGCCTGCCATCGGCTCGTCACCCTATGTCGTTGAATCCATTGATCCCAACCGGCGCATTGTCTACCGGCGCAACCCCGATTACTGGGGAGATCACCTGCCCATCAATCGTGGCCGGCAGAATTTCGAGACCATCCGCATCGAGTATTTTGCCGACAGCGCCGCGGCCTTCGAGGGCTTCAAGGCCGGCGAATACACCTTCCGTTCCGAAAACAGCTCCAAGACATGGGCAACCGGCTACGATTTCGGGGCGATCAATGATGGATGGGCCCTGAAACAAACATTTGATTCCGGGACTCCGGCCAGTGGACAGTCATTCGTCTTCAACCTGCGGCGCGAGAAATTCCACGATATTCGGGTTCGCGAGGCGATTTCGCTGATGTTCAATTTCGAATGGTCCAACGAGACCCTGTTCTACGGCCTCTATGACCGGATCAACTCGTTCTGGGAGAACAGCTTCCTGGCGGCCGAGGGATTGCCGGGCGAGGATGAACTCGAATACCTCGAGCCGATCAGGGAATTCATTCCTGCCTCGGTGTTTACCGAGCCGGTGGTCATGGCGCCGCCCTCGGGCGATCGCCAGCTGGATCGTGGCAATCTCAGGCGTGCCTCGGCCCTGCTCGACGAAGCCGGATGGCCGGTCGGCGATGACGGGTTGCGCCGGAACCAGGCTGGAGAGTTGCTGCAGGTGGAATTCATCGAGGATTCGCCGGCCTTCGACAGGATCGTCAACCCCTTTGTCGAGAATCTGCGGCGCCTTGGCGTCGATGCGGTCTATACCCGCATCGATCCGGCGCAATATACCGACCGGTCCCGCAATCACGATTTCGACATCATTACCACGAGCTTTCGCCTTGGCCTGGAGCCATCAGCGGGTGGGCTGCGCCAGACCTTCGGGTCGGCCTATGTCGACGGTGTCTTCAACGACATGGGGTATGCCAATGAAGGTGTTGACCGGCTGATCGACGTCATCCAGGAAATCGACAACGCCGAGGAATTGAAGGTGGCGGTCCGGGCGCTGGACCGGGTTTTGCGGGCCGGGAAGTTCTGGGTTCCGCAATGGTATCGCGGCTTCCATACCGTTGCCTATTTCGACATCTTCGAACACCCGGAGACCATCCCGCCCTACTCGCTCGGACAGCTGGATTTCTGGTGGTTCAATGCCGACAAGGCACGGAAGCTCCAGGATGCCGGCGCTCTCTGACTCCTGATCCTGCGGTCGACCCGCCATGGGTGCCTACATAATCCGTCGCCTGGCGCTGGTACTGCCAACGCTGATCGGCATCATGATCATCAACTTCACCCTGGTCCAGTTTGTGCCGGGCGGCCCGATCGAACAGATCCTGGCACAGCTCGAGGGTGAGGGCGATGTCTTCGAGACCATCTCCGGAACCGGGGGAGATGCACTGCAGGAAAACCTGGGCGACGACAGGTATCTCGGCTCGCGCGGCCTTCCGGAGGACTTCATAAAGGAACTGGAGGTCCAGTTCGGCTTCGACAAGCCGCCGCTGGAGCGGTTCCTGAACATGATGTGGGACTATGTCCGCCTTGATTTCGGCGAGAGCTATTTCAGATCGATCAGCGTCATCGACCTGGTGCTGGAAAAGTTGCCGGTCTCGATTACCCTTGGCCTGTGGTCCACGCTGATTGCCTACCTGGTGTCGATACCGCTGGGAATTCGCAAGGCGGTCCGTGATGGCACGCCATTCGACACCTGGACATCCGGCGCCATCATCGTCGGCTACGCCATTCCGGGCTTCCTGTTCGCCATCCTGCTATTGGTGCTGTTTGCTGGCGGCACCTACTTCAAGTGGTTTCCGCTGCGCGGGCTGGTATCTGACAATTTCGACGAGTTGAGCCTCATCGGCAAGGTTGCCGACTATTTCTGGCACATCTCGCTTCCGGTCCTGGCATCGACGATTTCTGCCTTTGCCACGCTGACATTGCTGACCAAGAACAGCTTCCTCGACGAGATCAAGAAACACTACGTCATGACCGCCCGGGCCAAGGGGTTGAGCGAGAACCGGGTTCTCTACGGGCATGTCTTCCGCAATGCCATGCTGATCGTCATTGCCGGGTTTCCGGCGGTATTCGTTGCCGTGTTCTTCGGCGGGTCGCTGATCATCGAGACCATCTTTTCGCTGGACGGGCTCGGCAGGCTCGGCTTCGAGGCGGCGGTGGCCAGGGATTACCCGGTGATTTTCGGCACATTGTATGTCTTTGGATTGCTCGGCCTGGTGGTCGGCATCATCTCCGACCTCATGTATGTCTGGATCGACCCCCGCATCGATTTCGAGACCCGGGAAACATGATTCGCCTGTCGCCGCTCGGGCGCCGCCGCTGGCGCAATTTCCGGACCAACCGGAGGGCGTTCTGGTCACTCTGGCTGTTTGCAGTAATCTTCGGCTTCTCGCTGCTGGCGGAGTTCGTCGCCAATGACCAGCCGCTGCTGGTGAAATACCGGGGCGACTACTTCGTGCCCATCTTCAAGTTCTATCCCGAAACCGCCTTCGGCGGCGACTTTCAGACCGAAGCCATATACCGCGATGTCGAGGTCAGGTGCCTGATCGTGTCCGGGGGGCTGGAGGATTGCTGGGACGATCCGGAGGGCATACTTTCCGATGCCGAGGACGGCATGGTCGGCGGCAGGGAAATCGAGCGCGGCTGGCTGCTGTGGCCGCTCGTGCCCTACGCCTACAACACCATCAACGATCTTGGCCGGGCGGCGCCGTCGCCGCCGGATGCGGATCACTGGCTCGGAACCGATGATACCTCCCGCGACGTCGTGGCGCGTGTCATCTACGGGTTTCGGCTGTCGGTGCTGTTTACCATCATCGTGACCATCACCACCTCGGTGATCGGCATTGCCTCCGGGCTGATCCAGGGATATTTCGGCGGGTTGATCGACCTGTTCTTCCAGCGCCTGATCGAGGTCTGGGGTGCCACCCCGTCCCTCTACATCATCATCATCGTGGCCGCGATCTGGCAGATGGATTTCATGTTGCTGGTCATCCTGATGACCATATTCGGCTGGACTGCCCTGGTCGGGGTCGTGCGCGCCGAATCCCTCAGGGCCAGGAATTTCGAATATGTCAGGGCAGCCAGGGCGCTCGGACTGCCCAACTCGCTGATCATGCGACGCCATGTCCTGCCCAACGCCATGGTCGCCACGCTGACCCTGCTTCCCTTCATCATCACCGGCATCATCGGGTCGCTGGCGGCGCTTGATTTCCTCGGCTTCGGTCTGCCTTCGAAATCTCCATCGCTTGGCGAGTTGACCCTGCAGGCGAAGCAGAACCTGCAGGCACCATGGCTCGGCTTCACCGCCTTCTTCACCTTCGCCATCATGCTCTCGCTACTGGTATTCATTTTCGAAGGGGTGCGGGACGCCTTCGACCCGAGAAAGACCTTCAAATGACGCAGAACCTGCTCGAGGTCAGGAATCTCTCGGTCTCGTTCTTCCAGGAGGGCGTTGAAACCCGGGCCGTCGACGATGTCGATCTCGATGTCGGCCATGGCGAAACCGTGGCCATTGTCGGCGAATCGGGCTCCGGCAAGTCGGTCACCGCCCTGTCGACCGTTGGCCTGCTGCCGGAGAATGCCGACACGACCGGCTCGGTACGGTACCGTGGCCAGGAGACGGTCGGCGCCGATCCGGAAATCCTGCGCAAGCTGCGCGGCAATGACATTTCCTTCATCTTCCAGGAGCCAATGGTCTCCCTCAACCCGCTGCACACGCTCGAGAAGCAGATCGCCGAGAGCCTGGCTCTCCACCAGAAGATCACCGGCGCCGAGGCACGGGAGCGGATCATCGAGTTGCTTGACAGCACCGGCATCGACAACCCGGAAAGCCGGCTGAAATGCTATCCGCATCTGCTCTCCGGTGGCCAGCGCCAGCGGGTGATGATTGCCATGGCCCTGGCCAATCGGCCCGAC
The DNA here is from genome assembly GCA_964291445.2 of Paracoccaceae bacterium. GTDB lineage: Bacteria > Pseudomonadota > Alphaproteobacteria > Rhodobacterales > Rhodobacteraceae > JAPOXR01. Next base: position 356,335 of record OZ219863.1, read on the forward strand.
CTGCTCATTGCCGACGAACCGACAACCGCCCTCGACGTCACCATCCAGGCCCAGATCCTGGAATTGCTCAACGGGCTGAAGGCAACGCTGGGCATGAGCCTGCTGTTCATAACCCACGATCTCAACATCGTTCGCAGCATGGCAGACCGGGTCTACGTCATGAAGGAGGGCCGCGTGGTCGAATCGGGGCCGACCTCAAGGATATTCGAATCACCGGAGCACCCCTATACCAGGCTGCTGCTTGCCGCCGAGCCGACCGGTGCGCCCGAACCGGTCAACCGGAAGACCGAGGTGGTCATGGATGTCTCGGATCTTCGGGTCTGGTTTCCCATCCAGCGCGGCGTCCTTCGCCGGACGGTCAGCCATGTCAAGGCAGTCAATTCGGCGACGTTTGCCGTTCGGCGCGGCGAGACTGTCGGTATTGTCGGCGAATCGGGGTCCGGAAAGACGACGCTGGCGATGGCGGCGCTTCGGCTGGTATCATCAACCGGCAGCATACGCTTCTTCGACCGGGACCTGCAACCGCTGCGCAGCGGCGATCTGCGCCTCATCCGCCGTGACATGCAGGTGGTCTTCCAGGATCCCTTCGGCTCCCTCTCGCCCCGCATGACCATCGAGCAGATCGTGTCCGAGGGTCTAGAGATACACGGAGCTGGTCTTGCGCGCTCGCGGCGGGCCGCCACCGAGAAGATCCTCGAGGAGGTTGGCATCGACCCGGCGATGATGGAGCGCTACCCGCACGAGTTTTCGGGCGGCCAGCGACAGCGGGTTGCCATCGCCCGGGCGATGATACTGAAGCCCAAGCTGGTGGTGCTGGACGAGCCGACATCGGCCCTCGACCGCACCGTCCAGGCGCAGATCGTCGACCTGCTGCTTGAGCTTCAGCAAAAATACCGCCTGGCCTACGTCTTCATCAGCCATGACCTGCGGGTCGTCAGGGCGCTGTCCCACAAGATCCTGGTCATGAAGGATGGCGATGTCGTCGAGGCCGGCGACGCCGAGGACATCTTCCGCAACCCCAGCTCCGACTACTCGCGCCAGCTGCTCTCGGCCGCTTTCGATTTGCAGGCAGAGGAAGGCGCCGAGCCTGACCAACTGGTCGGATGACCGGCAGTGCCGGGGCCGGCATGTCGCCGGGTCATGCCTCCAGATAGTCCGGCACGATCAGGCGATGCGGGTCCTCATCTTCCTCGATTTCCGGAAACCGTGCTACCGGCTCGAAGAAGTAGTTGTCCGCCACGTCGTCATTGACCGAGGAGACTTCGCCGACCAGGCTGTCACCCTCATGCCCCCAGAACGCATGTGCGCAACCCGGCTCCAGGGTAATTGACGCCCCCGCCTCAACCAGCATGACGCCGCCAGCCTCAACCTCGTGGCGAAGCCCGTCCATGCGGACCGTAACCGGGCTTACCCGGTCGAGGCGGGAATCGCGGTCAAGGCCGTACAGCTTGACGGCAAGGGGGGCGCCGCCGCGGACAATGATGTCTTCCGTTTTCTGCATGTGGTAATGCATCAGCGTCACCTGGCCGGCCCGGGACACCAGCAGCTTCTCGGCATACGGAACGCCGAGCGGCCGGCCGTCCCGGTCACGCCCGCCATTGCGAAGCGTGAACAGCACCAACCCCTCGGCAGCAAAACGCCCCTTGCCGAAATCCGTGATGTCCCAACCGAGGCCGATCCGACGCATGTCGCGAATCTCGACGGCGCCATCCATCCACTGTTCGGCCGACCAATCGACAAAGGGCGGCAGGTTGAACCCGTGCTCGCCGATCATGGCGCCGGCCATGCGAATGGCGGCATTGATCTCCGATCGCTTCATTCCTGCCTCCACGACCCGGATACCGGGATCCATCGGAGGAGCCCTGCGGGAAGACCCTGTTCCTGCTTCCCGTCCGACCGGCTCAGAGCGACGAGATGCCGATGACCTTGCATTCCATGTTGCGGGCGCGCAACCGTCCGCAGGCAACGTCGGCGCTCGATCGCGACATCCCCTCGAAACGCGCCGTGAACGCACCGCCGGTCTCGGTGACGGTTCGCCGTGCGTCTCCCAGCGAGCCGAAATCTACCAGGGCCGCCTTCAGCAAATGGTGGGTTGCCCGCTCCCTGGTGTTGAAACTCCCCACTTCGACCGCCCAGATCGACACCCCCTCGCCGTGAAGCGAGGCCGAACTGCCAGCGGGCAGCGGCCGACGCCGCGGGCGCTGATAATCGATTGCAAACGTCTCCGGACCCTGCTTGAGGCTGGCCAGGATCTCGAGTGCCGGCCCCATGTCGCCCTCGCCTTCCAGGATTGCGGCAAGCGTGGAATCGAGGCTGGCAATGCGCAGCGCCCCGGTACGTGTCTCGTTGCCTGTCGCCACGCTGGTCTCGTCATCGGCGACGACAACGGCATCGTCAAAATTCTCCGGCATGGTGCCAGCAACGGCCTCGATCTCCGGCGGCCGGCGACGGCGCCGTTCGGCGCTGTCGACCGACACGTCAACCCGCCGCAACTTGCCAAAAACCGGCTCGAGCGTCGCCGGTTTCCAGAGCTTGACATCCCGGCCGGCCTTGGCAAAACCCCGGTCCATCAGTTCGGCAACATGCTTGTCCCGGGTCTGGGCGCTGCGGCCACCGAACACCGTGACGATGATCCGCTTGGAGCCGCGCTCGGCCGAGGCCACCAGGTTGAAGCCGGCCTTGCTGGTATAGCCGGTCTTGATTCCGTCGGCGCCCTTGTAGGAATTCAGGAACCGCCGGTTGGTATTGCGAACGGTCGTCGCGCCGACATGGGCCGAGCGCCTGGAAAACAGGTTGTAGTATTCGGGATAGTCGTAAATGACCCGCCGCCCGAGAACCGACATGTCCCGTGCCGTGGACAGGTGGCCCTTCTGGGTCAACCCATGTGCGTTCTTGAACGTTGTACTCGACATCCCCATTGCCCGAGCGGTCCGTGTCATGCGGTCGGCGAATTCCTTTTCGCTTCCCGAGATGGCCTCGGCGATGGCCGTGGCCGCATCATTTGCCGACCGGACCGCTGCCGCCCGGATCAGGTATCGCAGCGAGATGCGCGAGCCTGACCGCAGGTAGAGCTTCGACGCCGGTTCACTGGCAGCAAATTTTGAGATCCTGACCGGCTGGTCCAGGGATATCTCGCCATTTTCGACCGCCTGGATGGCGATGTAGACGGTCATCATCTTGGTCAGCGAGGCCGGGTTGAGAATCTTGTCCGGATTCTCGGAGAAGAGAATCTGGCCGCTACGGGCATCCATGACAACGGATGCATAATTGGAGGCAAGGGAGTCCCTCGCCCACAGGGATATGGTCAGCGCGACCAGCAACATCACGACGGCACCGCGCCATGAGGCCATGCGCGCCAAAAACATGAGACGTATCAATCCTGCACCATTTACAACCTCTTCCTGCCGAATCGGCAGAAACCGAACTGCTCCTCAATCAGGGCGGCGCTACTTCTGTGTCAGCTACTCGCCGGACGCGCAAACTAGCATAAAACGCCAGCAAGAACACCTAAAAAAATTTTCCCCCGTCAGGCCGCCGCCTCGCCCTGCCCGTCCCGGGCCGCGATCGACGAAACCAGATCCGGAATCTCGTGCAACCCGGCGACGACTCCGAACCTCGGATGGTCGCTCGGAAGCTCCGCATGTTCCAATTCCCAGGTCAGATCATGTGGTACCAGGATGCCCCAACACCCTGCCTCCAAGGCCGGTATGACATCCGACTTCACCGAGTTGCCGATCATCATCGCGGCCTCGGGCCCGGTTCCGTATTCCCGGAAGGTCCGGCGATAGACATCGGGAGATTTGTCGCTGACAATCTCGATTCCGTCGAACAACTCGCCGAGTCCCGACTGGGCAAGCTTGCGTTCCTGGTCAAGCAGGTCTCCCTTGGTCACCAGCACCACCGTGTACCTGCTGGCAACATCGCGGACCACCTCTTCCGCTCCCGGCAACAACTCGATCGGGTGGGCTTGCAACTCCTGTCCGAGATCGATGATCTGCCGTATCACTGCCGGCGGAACCCGGTTGTCGGTAATGTCGAGCGCCGTTTCGATCATCGACAGCAGGAAGCCCTTGATACCGAAGCCGTACCGCTTGAGATTCTTCCGTTCCGTCTCCAGCAACTTCCATTTCAGATCCTGGCAGGTGGAGTATTCCGACAGGATGGAGATGAAACTGTCCTCCGTGACGCGGAAGAACTTCTCGTTCTGCCACAGCGTGTCGTCGGCATCGAAGCCGATGGAGGTCAACACGGTCATCCCACCCCTGAGTTTTGCCAAGCCGGTGATAGTCAACTATATTGAACAGGCACTCAAGCAGGTTTTGATGGATACCGCCTTGCCACGAAATCCGGACGAAATTGACGGTGACAACCGAACGGATGCCGGAACCTCGGTACTGACCCAGACCCGGCCGGCCGTTGAACGTGCGCCGATGTACAAGGTCATCCTGCTGAATGACGACTACACGCCGATGGAATTCGTGGTCGCCATACTGGAACACATCTTCCTGATGCAGCGCGACCAGGCAGTGTCCCTCATGCTTGACATTCACAACAAGGGTGTCGGCATCGCCGGCGTATACACCCATGAAATCGCGGAAACCAAGGCCAACCAGGTCATGGCCGCCGCCAGGAACAACGAGCATCCCCTGCGATGCACGATTGAAAGGGATTGACCCGCAATCTCCTGCAACCGGAGCCGGAAATTCCGATGTCGCCCCGGGGCCCACCCTGGGCTTGCAGCCTGTCCGACTGAGGGCAGCACGCGTCATCGGCACATCATGGCGATAGCAAAGTGACCCATTCAATGGAACGCAAGACCGCAATTGTGACCGGGGCGGCGAGCGGCGTCGGCCTCGCAATTGCCCTGCAGCTGGCCGAACACGGCGCCAACGTCATGTTTGCCGATTGCGACCAGCAATTGCTCAAATCGGAATTCGACCCCAATGGCGACAATGTCGACCTGTTTGTCGGCGATTTGCAGGAATTGTTGACCCAATCCAACCTGCTGGCGGCAACGGCGGAGCGGTTCGGACGGATCGACATCCTGGTCAATGCCAGCCGCAGGATGATGACCTCGTCGCATCACGACCTCAAGACGGACATTCTCGACGAGATGCTCAGCCAGAACCTGCGACAGCACTACACCCTGTCACGGCAGGTGGCCCGGTATTTCACCGAACAGGAACGGCCATCATCCCGGCCGACCGAGCTGGCCGGGTCAATCGTCAATGTCTCGTCGATCGCCGCCAACCGGCTCCATCCCGACCTTGTCGAGTATTCGGTGTGCTGTGCGGCACTTGAACAGTTGACCCGTTCGCTCGCCGTGGCCTTCGCCGGGTTGCGAATCAACGTCAATGCGGTGGCTTTCGGCTCGGTGATGAGCGGCAATCTTCAACAGATGACGCTGGAGAATCCGGGACTCCGCGAGCGGATTGCCGCCGCCACGCCGCTAGGCCGGGTTGCCGATGCGACCGAAGTCGCCAATGCGGCGACATTCCTGGTCTCGGGCGCCGCCAGCTTCATGACCGGCCAAATCCTGACCATTGATGGTGGCCGTTCGCTGCTCGACCGGTATACCGAGCCGCATCACTGAGGTGCCGCCCATCGGCGGGAAGGTCCGGCCTACGACCTGGTATCCAGCTTGAAGCCCTCAAGATCTGCCAGCGGCGATTGCGGTTTCTGCGGCTTCAGCGATTCGTCGACGGTCGAGAGCACCTGCCCCTTTTCCTGGATTCGCTTTTCCTTCTCGGCAGACACCCTTTCGGCGGCCCGCATGACCGCTTCATCGAGATCAAGCTGCCTGCACAGTCCCAGTGCCACCGGATCCGTTGGCTGAATATTGTTGATATTCCAGTGGGTTCGGCCCTGCACCGACTGGATCGTGTTCTTGGTGGTGCGGACCAGCGCCTTGATCTGGGCAATCGACAGCTCGGGGTGATTCTTCAGCAGCCAGGCAATGGCAGCCGGTTGATCCTGGCGCTTGGAAAGCGGTGTATAGCGTGGCCCCTTCCGCTTCTTGGGCACGTCGACGACCTGCGCTTCCGTCATCTGCAGCGCATGATCCGGGTCCTCCTGGCCCAGCTTCAGCTCTTCGGCCGAGAGCTGGTTGTTCTTCACCGGGTCAAAACCCAGTATGCCAGCGGCGACTTCGCCATCGGCGATTCCCTGGACCTCCAGCTCATGCAATCCGCAAAACTCGGCGATCTGCCGGAACGTCAATGTCGAATTGTCGACCAGCCACACCGCGGTGGCCATGGCCATGATGGGTTTGTTTGGCATTTCACCCGCTCTCCACAATTTCCTGGACGTGATGGCAGACCGATCGATGGTCCATCATCGCCCCGGCACGCGAGGGATGAATAAACGCCATTGCCGGAACAATAAAGCCCCCAATGCGGCACCACATCAAGTTCGGCCTGCCGCCACCGTCATGCCGCTCCCTGTGCCGCCGCCAGCCCGCCCGATGACCCGGACACACAGATCGGCGCCACCGGGCGAGGCACCGAATGCCAGTGACAGCCGCCCCGTTCCAAGGCCCAACTTTGCCCGTTCGGCTGGCGATGGAGGCACTGCCATGCAGCAAGTTGCAATTCCGCCACAAGGCGGGCCTACCCCATCGTCAGGACAATCTTCCCCACATGGTCCGAGCTTTCCATCCGCCGATGCGCATCGGCGGCCCGGGCAAGTGGAAACTCCGAGTCCATGACCGGCGCAATGACCCCGGTCTCCAGCAGCGGCCACACCGTCCGTTCAAGGTCTTCGGCAATTGCCGTCTTGGCAATGTCCGATTGCGGCCGCAAGGTGCTGCCGGTGATCGTCAATCGCCGCGTCATGATCTGGGCAAAGTTGAGCTCGACCCTGGGGCCCTGCAGGAACGCGATCTGCACCAGCCGCCCGTCATCTGCCAGTGCCTTGATATTCCTGGGAATATAGCTTCCGCCAACCATGTCGAGGATGACATCCACCCCCGCCCCGCCGGTCAGGCCGCGGGTGATGTCGACGAAATCATCCTCCCGGTAATTGATCGCCCGGTCTGCCCCGAGCCTTTCACACTCCCGGCATTTCGCATCGGAGCCGGCGGTTGCAAAGACCCTGCTGCCCAGCGTGGCGGCAAGCTGAATTGCCATCGTTCCGATGCCGGACGAGCCACCATGCACCAGGAATGTCTCGCCCGCCTGCAGCCCTCCCCGAACGAAGACATTGCTCCAGACCGTGTATGCCGTTTCACACAGCGCTGCTGCCGCCTGCATTTCCATGCCGCGGGGGATCGGCAATGCGTGGCTGGCAACGGTTTCCGAATACTCGGCATAGCCGCCGCCGGGAAGCAGGGCGGTAACCCGGTCTCCCTCCTTCCAGCGAATGACTCCCTTGCCGACCGCGGCCACCTCGCCCGCCGATTCAAGGCCGGGCAGGTCCGACGCGCCGGGCGGAGGATTGTAGAGTCCCGACCGCTGAAGCACATCGGGTCGATTAACCCCGGCCGCAACATTCCGGATGACGATATGACCGTGGCGTGGCGACGGTGGCTGCCTGTCCGCAAGTCGAAGCACCTCCGGCCCGCCAGCCTCGCTGATTTCGACGACACGCATGGTCATGACGGCCAGTTCCTCGAGGTTGGCCGCAGCCAGCCGGGATACCGATCCGGTCGATGCGCTGGCGGGCGGACGAATCGCAGGCAGTTGTCGATTGAATTCAACAGAAGCGACCCACCCGGCACCCGGCGAATTCCCGATTTCAGAATTTCCAGTTGCATGACGTTGTCAATTCGCCTGTCGACGAATTCGGCGGTCGCCGTGCCGCCGCCGGTATCCCCAAGCCAGTAAAGAACCGAACTGCCCAGTACCGCCGACAGGGTTGCCCGCTTCGAATACCAGTTGATGTCGTCCGACCGGTCGCCCAGGAAGACCCAGATTCGGTCGGAGCTGTGCCACAACGCGCTGGCGCCAGCTTGTCCATTGATCGGAATTGCAAACAATACCAGCATCTGCCGGACTGCCTCGCGGTGACCGGACACGACCTCCAGCCTGGTCCTGACGGCAAGGGCAATCCGGTCCCGCATCCGCATGGACGCAAGATCCATCTCCTCCAGGCGCGCAATCATCAACTCGTCGCCCCAGCCCTGGAACTCGACCGCCAGGTCGCGAACGCCGCCCGGACAGGCAAGCGCGGCATCTGCCGGCTGGATGCCCATCTCCCGGCAGGCCAGGTCAAGACTGGACTTGCGCCAGCCTTCAAATGGCACGATTTCAAGGATTTTCAGCATTATCTGCCGACGCAACTCAGGCAGGTCATCAATGACGGATTCGGTATCTTCCATTCTCTTTCACTCGGTAACCACGGACGCAACGCCCCGAGCCCTACCGGAATTCGGTGCCGATTTGAACCGGCAACCTTGTCCGGAGGGCCGCAGAGCATGGAATGGCCTGGCCGGGGATAGCAACATGCACCCCCTGCCATTCACGGCAGGCAGCGCCGGAAGCATCCGGACCAGCGATGGCCATGCCTGGTGGATGCTCCCGGGGGAACGGTCGGTGGTTTGCGGCCGGCACCGGCCCTTCCCCGGGCCGGGTCCAGCGCCTTGCCGTGGCTGAAATTCGACCCGCAACAGGCTGTGGACGGAGGCGGTGAAGGCTGGTATAGCCCTCGGACTGACAGTTCACTGATCACCGCCATGACGGGCAAGGGAGTTCCATGCAGGTTCAAGTCCGCGACAACAATGTCGACCAAGCGCTACGCGTCCTCAAGAAGAAGTTGCAGAGAGAAGGCGTGTTCCGGGAGATGAAACTCCGGCAGCATTACGAAAAGCCGTCGGAAAGAAAGGCTCGGGAACGGGCGGAGGCAATTCGGCGCGCAAGGAAACTGGCGCGCAAGCGGGCATTGCGGGAAGGCGGCTGACGCCACCTGCCGGCCGCCAGCCGGCAATCATCGAAAATCGGGTGTCGGGGCGCGGTTCGCATCAAGGGCCGGCCGCCGGGATGTACATTTGCGTCAGCTGTTGAAGACTGCCAGGAACACCAGCACCAGCACCGATACCACGCAGACCCAGGCCGACAACCTGACAAACCCGGCAAAATCCCGCTGGTGTTCGCTGATGTCCATCGAGCCATGTTTGTACTCGCCCATTTCATTCCCCATACTCGCGTTCGGGACATCCGCCCCGGAATTTCCAACGGACCCCTACTGCCGCAATCGGCCGGCAAATTCAACCGCCCGGCGGCCTCGATCCCGTGTCGCCGGCCACCCAGTGCCAGGCGCCATCATCGCCGCGAAACCGGGTGATTCGGCCGGCCAGCAACAAGTGGTTCAGATGGGCAACCGATTCAGCCAGCGCAAACCCGAATTCGCCTTGACCGATCTCCCGCCTGAACAACAGCTGGAAGCACTGGATGGCGGTCCGCGGCTGCGCAAGCCCGGCGACCAGCCGCTCAAGCGCAAAGATGTGATTCTCGGCAAGTTGCCGGAGCCGCAATGCCAGTCCCGAATAGGGCAGCTTGTGGCCGGACAGGACCAGCGGGCGATTGTCGGCAATCGCCTGGAATCGCCGGCATGATTCCATCCAGTCCGTCAGCGGGTCGGCATCGGGTTCGGTGACGTAGACACCGATATTGGGTGAAATGTCGGCCAGGAACTGGTCACCGCCAACGACAAACTCGCCGTCCCTGCTCCAGAATGTCGCGTGTTCGGGCGCATGCCCTCCTCCCGTCCGCACATCCCAACTCCGTCCACCGAACTCGATGCACTCGCCATCGGTGATTCGCCGGAATCCTGTCGGGATCTGATGGACGACATCGGCAAAATTGAAGGGTCTTTCCTTTTGCCGGGCAGCGATCGCCCTCGCGGATACCCCGGCATCGCGCATGAAGCCGATGGCTTCGGGCGTGTAATGCGTCTCGACGTCGAGTGTCAGCATTCTTGCCATCAGCCATGCCACCCGGGTTGCCACGATTTCGGCACCAAATTCCGATTTGAACCAGCCGGCAAGCCCGACATGATCAGGGTGGTGATGGGTGAGAATCACCCTCCTGACCGGAAGGCCTGCCAGCGGACCAGCCATCGCCTGGCGCCAGACCTTCCGGGTGGTTGCGGAATCAAACCCGGTATCGACAATGGTCCAACCTTGCGGATCACGAAATGCGAAGACATTGACATGGTCCAGGGCCATGGGAAGCGGAAACCTGAGCCACAGGCAGCGCTCATCAATCTCGATCGCCTCGCCTGGCCCGGGCGGGCCGGGCCAGGGAAAGCGGATTGCCTCCGACCCGGCGACCGACTCAGACCTTGAGATCGTCATCGGCAAGATCGAAGAGATCGTTGGCGCCGTTCCTTGCCTCATGGCAATGCCAGGAGCAGGCAGGAAGGATGCGGTCCACGTAAATCCTGGCCAGGGCCGCCCTCGGCCCGCGACCGTCGCATGCAAGGCTGGCACGGAGGTGAAGGCTGGAGCCAAGCAGGATGGCAAGGGCGTGGAGATAGGGATGCGAGGCCGCCAGGAGCACGTCCCGATCCTGCTGGTCGGCCAGCCAGCTGGTGGTCTGGCTGACCTCGCGCATGGCCGCCCTGATCCTGGCGCTCATGCCGGCCCGGTCCTGCCCCGCCCGGTCAAGATCATTCTCCAATTCGGCCAGCAGGCAGAACACATCCTCGCCATGGTTCCGCAGCCGGCGGGTGACCAGGTCGATGGCCTGGATCCCGTTGCTTCCCTCGTAGATTGTCGCCACCACGCTATCGCGCAGCAGCTGGCCCACCCCGGTTTCCTCGACATAACCCATGCCGCCATACACATCGACTGCACGCGATGCCGCCCGGAGGCCGACCTCCGAGCCGTAGACCTTGGCCAGCGGCGTCAGCAGCGACACCCGCCGCTGCCAATGCGACTCCCCGGTCGCCTCGGCATGATCGATGGCCAGGGCACAACTGGCGCAGATTGCCCTGGCTGCAAACAGTTCCGCCTTCATCAACCCGAGCAGCCGGCGAATATTTGCGTGATCGATGATGGTCCCGGCGCCATCCTTGCGGACCGGCTTTCCCTGCGTCCTGGTCGATGCATGATCTGCAGCCATGCACAGTGCGGCCTGGGCAATCGCGACTCCCTGGCAGCCGACGCCAAGCCTGGCCATGTTCATCATGGTGAACATTGCCGGCATCCCGGACTCGCCGGCGCCGATCATCCAACCCTCCGCATTGTCGAATTCGACAACCGCGGTCGGTGAGCCGTGCAGCCCGAGCTTCTGTTCCAGCGACCGTATCCGGACCTCGTTTCGCCGTCCCGGTCTACCGTCCTGATCGGGGACGAATTTCGGCACCAGGAACAGCGAAAGCCCCCTGGTGCCGGATGGCGCCCCTGGCCGCCGGGCCAGAACGAGGTGACAGACGTTTTCGGCAAAATCGGCGTCGGCCCAGCTGATGAAGATCTTCTGACCCGACAGGCGGTAATTGCCGCCTTCCGCCTTCCGGGCAGTGCTGCGAATCGAACCGACATCGGAACCGGCCGAGGGCTCGGTGATGTTCATGGTCCCGATCCAGTCACCGCAAATCAGCCGCGGCAGGTAGACATTCCGGATGTCGGGCGACGCATGGGCCTCGAGTGTCCGGATCTGGCTCTGGGTCAGCATGATGCATAGCCCCAACGGCATGCAACCGCTGTTGATCATTTCATTGGCTGCATTGGCCAGCAGGAACGGCAACCCGGCGCCGCCATGGTCGGGACTGGCAGACATGCCCACCCAGCCACCGGCGGCGATTTGCCGATAGGCCGATGAAATTTGCGGCGTCACCCTGACAATGCCGTTTTCCAGCCGGGGCGGGTCGATGTCGCCGGTGCGCCGCACCGGCATGATCACGTCACGGGCGAGCGCGCCGACAACCTCGAGAATGCTCCGGGACTCCTCGCTGTCGTGCCCGTCCGGCAGGCCGGCGACGGGCACATCCCCGGGGCCGATGACGCGGTCGAACAGGAACTGGAACTCGTCAACGGGTGGCTGGTAGGGCATTGAATGGTTTGCTGAGCTGCGGGAAAGGAATACGGGATCCGGATTGTGGCGTGACTCGGCCAGCCCGGGTATTAGACGATGGATGGAAGGCGCGTCCACCAGATAAGGATGATCGGCAATTGGAAACCCGAAGACTATCGGCTGGCCGGAAGGACATTGAGGCCGCTGGCCAGCTACTCGCCGATGGCGGTTTGGTCGCCTTTCCCACCGAGACCGTCTACGGGCTCGGTGCCGACGCAACCCGCCCGGAGGCAATCAGCGAACTCTTCCGGGCCAAAGAGAGGCCCGCCTGCAATCCGCTGATCGTGCATGTCACCTGCCTGGATGCTGCCCGGGAGCTGGCCGAATTTGACGAGATCTCGACGAGACTGGCCCGGCAGTTCTGGCCGGGGCCCCTGACCCTGGTACTGACCCGATCTCGGCGCAGCCGGATCGCCAGCGCGGTGAGCGCCGGAGGGCCGACCCTGGCATTGCGGGTGCCGGCCCACCCGGTCGCCCTCGAGCTCATCGGCCTGGCCGGCATTCCGGTTGCCGCCCCCTCTGCCAACAGGTCGAACATGGTCAGCCCCACCTCGGCCGATCACGTGCTGTCTGATCTCGACGGCAGGATCCGGGCCGTAATCGATGCCGGCCCGTGCCGATTCGGCCTTGAATCCACCGTGATCCGGGTCAGCGACGGCAGCCCGGAACTGTTGCGACCGGGCGCACTCGCCCGGGAGACACTCGAGCGGCATGCCGGGATCGGGATGCGCATGGCCGACTCCCGGCAGGGGCCGGTGTCACCGGGCCGGATGCCTGTCCATTATGCACCACGGACCAGGTTGCGGATGAATGCGTGCAGCCCTGGCAGGGACGAAATCTCCGTCAGGATCGGCGAGGATGGCGTCCGGGCGGAATTCAACCTGTCGCCCGATGCCGATCTCGAGGAAGCCGCTGCCGCATTCTACCACGTGCTGCGATCTGCCGATTCGATGGCCATCCGCACCGGCGCCAGCTCCATCGCCGTGGCCCCGTTGCCCGATACCGGGCTCGGCAGGGTCCTCAATGAACGCCTCGGGCGCGCATCCGGCACGATTTCGGGCCCACCTGCCGTCGGCAGCAGGCATGCCGGCACGATTTCAGGCCGTTCCCCCGCCAGCGGCAAGCATTCCGGCACTGAAACCCAGTGACTTGATGGCCGCATCCCACATCGATTGCGGTTCCGTCCGGAAGACCAGTTCGGAGGTGGCGTCGCAAACCAGCCAGGCATGTCGTTCAAGTTCACTCTCCAGTTGCCCGGCCGACCAGCCAGCATAACTGACGACGATGATCCGCTCCCTGGGTCCCTCGCCTCTCGACAGGTCATCGATGATGTCAGGCGTTGCGGTGACACAGAAATTGTCGGCCACCACATGCGTGGAGGGATATTCTGAGCCATCTCCGGAGTGGATGACGATAACCTGCTCCGGATCGACCGGGCCGCCATCATGCAGGGGAAGGGTCAACCGTTTCTCGTCATCCTTGCCGCCGGTCTGGGAAATGCTCCCGGCAATCTTGTTGACGACGATTCCCATGGCTTCCTGGTCGGTATGGGCCAGCATGTAGATGACGCTGCGCCGGAATCTCGGATCAGCCATGTCGGGCATGGCGATCAGCAGTTTTCCGCCTAGATAGCGTTCCGAACCGACCATCGAGACAATCCCGGACTCCGTGCAACCGGGTCCATCATATCAAGCTTCACGCCGGTATCGAAAGCGATTACTGACGGCGTTGGCGGCCCGGTGAGTCGCGGTTGCAATTTCGCTGCCCTTCAAGTCGCCAAAAGTTGATTTCACATTTCATGCTCCCTGCCGATAATCGGCCCGGATCGTGATCGGGAACCATGTACAGTCTGATTCGAATTCTCCTTCCGGCCGTGCTGGCCATTCTTGGCTGGGTGCCTGGCGCCCTCGGCCAGGCCGGAATTCCGTCGACCCTGGCGACGGTCCGGTTCCTCGAAGGCTGGGCGAGCCCATCCGGCGACGTCCATACCGGCGGCATCCAGATCAGCCTCGCCAGGGGATGGAAGACCTATTGGCGGGCACCCGGTGAGTTTGGGATCCCGCCAAGGCTCGAACTCAGTCGCAGCGAGAATATCCGCGGCGTGTTCATGCATTTTCCAAGGCCGACGATCTATTTCGACAATGATGTCAGGACCATTGGCTATGCCGACAAGGTCGTTTTTCCGCTGGATTTCTTCCCTGACCGCGCCGGCAGCGGGATGCGGGCCCATGCCGACCTGCATCTCGGCGTGTGCAGGGAGGTCTGCGTTCCCGTCTCCTTCCAGTTCCCGATCATGCTGTCCAACCGGAAAACGACTCCGCCGGTCGAGATCGTGCGTGCGCTGCGCATGGGGCCGAATCGAATCGATGCGACGGGCGGAGCGGTGCGGATCAGGTGTCGGCTGACGAGACGCAGCCCGCCGCACGGCTACCAGGTGACCTATGATTTCGATCATTCGCGGCCGATGTCGCCGCTGGCCGCCGCAGTGTTCGAGTATCCCGGTCAGCCTGTCTGGTTTAGCGACGCCAGGCTGTCACGACGGCCAAACGGCATGGTATCGGCCACGGCGCAGATGGAGTATTTCGGCACCGGCCCGTTTTTCCTTGACCGCTCGCAGCTCCGAATGACCCTGATTTCCGGAAGAGACTATCTGGAGTTCAGCGGGTGTCATTCCGATGGGGCAGACAGGTAGGCCAGCAAGGCCAATCGCCTCCCGCTGCCAGCAGCATATCCGGCCCCATCACTTGCGACGCAGATGCTCGTCCAGCCTCGGCAGGATCTCTACGAAGTTGCAAGGGCGGGTGCGATAGTCGAATTGCCGTTCGAGTATCTGGTCCCAGGCATCCCGGCAGGCGCCCGGCGAGCCGGGAAGCGCAAACAGAAAGGTCCCGTTGGCCACACCGGCGCATGCCCTCGACTGGATCGCCGACGCGCCGATGCTGTTCATCGATATCGCGGCAAATACCGCGCCGAAGGCATCCATCTCCTTTTCATACACCATCCTGTGTGCCTCCACCGTGCAGTCGCGCCCGGTCAGGCCGGTTCCGCCGGTGGAGATGATGACATCGATTGACGACTCCAGCGACCACTTGCGCAGCCGAGAGGAGATTGCCGCCTGGTCGTCTGGAAGGATCGTCCGGCGCACCACGGCGTGCCCGGCGGTTGCAATGCGGTCCGCCAGCAGTTGGCCAGAGCTGTCATCCGCCAATGACCGGGTATCGGATGCGGTGAGCAGGGCGATTCCCAGTGGAATGAATTGCCGGTCGCCAGCCTGAACCGTCACCGGATTCCCCCATCGGCCAGGCGGCTCCTTATCAGCAGAAGGTCGATCCAGGCATCCCGTTTTGCCACCGGGTTCCTGAGGAGATAGGCGGGATGGAACATGGGCATGACCGGAATGTCCTTCCACGCATGCCAATTGCCGCGCAGCCGGGTGATCCCCTGCTTTCCTAGCAGGGCGTCGCAGGAAATATTGCCCATCAGGATCAGGATATCAGGCCCGGCAAGCTCGACATGCCGCCTGACGAAGGGGAGCATCATCCCGATCTCCTGCCGGGTCGGGTTGCGGTTGCCGGGTGGCCGCCAGGGCAGGATGTTCGAGATGTAAAGCGAACGCTCCGGTTCTGCCGCCCCCCTGTCCAGGCCGATCTCTGCGAACATCGCGTCCAGCAACTGCCCGGCCCTGCCGACAAATGGCTTGCCCAGCCTGTCCTCGTCGGCCCCGGGAGCTTCGCCGACGATCATGACCCTAGCCTCCGGATTGCCGTCGGCAAACACCAGATTGGTTGCCATCTTCCTGACCTCGCAATGCTCGTAGGCGGCGATGGCATCCCTGAGCGCATCCAGGGTCAGCGCTCGCCCGGCCTCCCTCTCTGCAATGGCAATCGCCGCCGCAATCGGATCCTCTTCTCTCATGGCAGGCCCGGCGGCGGGGCTGCCGGAAGGCCCGGGAGCCGGGTTGCCAGCAGGTTCACTAGCGGGATTGCCAGCGGGTTCACGGGCGGGATTGCCGTCGAGGTCGAGAGCCGAATTGCGGGCCGGGCCGGTAGCAGGAGTGCCGGCGGGCATCGTCCGTTCCGGCATCGGTCCAGCCGCAACCGCGAACCGGTCGACCGGCACCTCACCCGTGCATTCGTCGGCACCGATCTCGACCTGCCATTCAAGCAACAGGGTATCATCTGCCCGGCCGGGCATCACGCAGCCAGCACATCGGTTTCACCGGCCCGAGGCGTGACCAGCATCAGCGCTCCCGGCGGCGCAGAAACCCTGGTCGCGAAGGCCGATTCGCTGCGAACCGGCCTCCCGTTCCATGCCACGGCCTTCCCGGCAATGGCCAGGGGACCCGGCACCCACCGGCATTCGACCTGCCCGTACGCCATTGCGCTCGTCATGTGACCGCAGATGCGCCGTTGGCTTCCCGTTGCGTCGTCTGGCACGGGACATCCCTCCAATCGAGCCATCGGCACAGCCCGCAAGTGATCTCACACATCCTGGACCACTCCTCGATCACGGGAGGCAGACAGAGCCTTCGCTTGCTGCGCCGCAACAAGCTGGGCCCGCGTGAAATCCAGCGCATTGCGGACCAAATCGTCGCCATCGGTCCACAGATTGCGCCAAATTCCGAGAGTGCGAGACAATTGTGGATCAACGATTTCGGACGAAAAGGACTCGAATACCAGCGGACCACCATATCCGATCTGCGCCAGGGCACGGAAAATCGGCGCAAATTCGATGGAACCGGACCCCAGATAGCCCCGGTGGCATTCACCGAGGTGGAAATATCCCAACCGGTCTCCGGTCTCCAGGATGGCCCTCGCCGGGTCTGCTTCCTCGATATGCATGTGGTAGGTGTCAAGATGCACCCTGGCATTGGCCGCACCGATCATCTCGCAAAGCGCAACACCCTGTGCGGCCGTATTGGCGATATTCGTCTCGTAGCGGTTGACAACCTCCAGACCGACGGTGATTCCACTCCTTTCGGCGGCGGCGCAAACCCGGCGCAGCACGCTGACGCTTTCCTCCAGCCCCTCGGACGTTGCCGGTTGCCCGTATTTCATCAGCGCCGAGTAGAGGACCCCGCAAATATGGCTGGCGCCGATATCGCGGGCGATGGACACCACCTTCATCAACAGCGCCTCGCCGCGGGCGACGCATTCGGAATCGCCGGACGACAGATCGGTAGCTGGTCCGAGGCCAAGCGAGATCGTGGCAGCGAGATTGTACTCCTCGAGCAGCCTGGCGGTCAGGCCCGAATCGATCCTGTCGGGATCGAGAGCCGGTATTTCGATGAGATCATAACCGACCTGCGCGGTGCCCTCGATGGCCCTGCGGGCCTCGGCTTCACGCCAGCCGCCCACCCAGCACAGCGCATGAACCCCGAGCCTGTTCCGACCAAATGCCATGATGCACTCCCCCGCCTTCAATCCGCGGTCGCGCCAACCCGAAAACGATGTGCCATCGCCACATAATCCTGGCAATCACCAGCCGCACGCCGCCGACGGTCCTGGCCGCCCGGACGCTCTCCCGGCAAACCCGGTCACCGCCCTGAAGGACGGAATGACAACCGGGAACACCCTGGCTTCGCAAACCCCGACAGACGCCCGTTCCAGGCGACGAAGAGACCGGAGTTGCGATCGCCGATCCTTCATGCCGACCATCAAACGACTAACTGTTCACCGTTCCACAGGTCAAGCCGGCAATTGAATTCGAAATCGCAAACATCCTCAAACCGACACTGACAGTTACCGGCCGACATCCGGCGGCATTCCGGATACACGGCCCAGCATCAGCCCCGGCTCGGCAAGTCAAACCCGCCGACCGGCCGGCCGGCGGGTGGCATGTCAGGCACGGGGTCGTGGCAGCGGGGGTGGATGGAGCCCCTGTCCATCTTGAAGGCAATGCGGGACGGGGTTGCGTGTCTCGCGGCGGTTGCAGGATGTGTCAGGAATTGGGGGCGGAACTGCTCGGCCGAAGGCGGTGTGGTGGGCGTCGCTCGCCTGGCTTCGCTTGTGACGGGATGGCTTGGGCGGGCGGCGCCGCTTGTTCAGCGAATCCAACCTGCCTATAAGCCGTTGCGGAGATGGATTTCGCCAATGGCAATCAGTTCAAGACACCTTCTCGGGATCGAACAGCTCTCTGTCGATGACATCCTGCGGATTCTTGAACTTGCCGAACACTACGCCGCCATCAACCGGCAGCGGGTAAAGCACGAATCGGTGCTGGACGGGAAGACGCAGATCAACCTCTTCTTCGAGAGTTCCACCAGGACCCAGGCCAGCTTCGAACTGGCCGGCAAACGGCTCGGTGCCGATGTCATGAGCATGAACCCCGAAGTCAGCTCGCTCAGCAAGGGTGAGTCGCTGATTGACACCGCCATGACCCTGAATGCCATGCATCCCGACCTCCTGGTCATCCGGCATCCGGCATCAGGGGCCGTCAACCTGTTGTCGGAAAAGGTGAATTGCTCCGTCCTCAATGCCGGCGATGGCAGCCATGAACACCCGACGCAGGCCTTGCTGGATGCCCTGACGATTCGCCGGTTCAAGGGAGTCCTGCACGGCCTGACGGTGGCAATCTGCGGCGACATCCTTCACTCGCGGGTGGCCCGGTCGAACATGCTCATGCTGTTCAAGCTGCAGAACCGCGTGCGGATGATCGGGCCGAGGACGCTGATCCCGAAATCACTGGCTGAACTCGGTGTCGAAATCCATGACCGGATGGATGAAGGGTTGGCGGGCGTTGATGTCGTCATGATGCTCAGACTGCAGCAGGAGCGGATGTCCGGCGCCAGCATCCCGTCATTCCGGGAGTATTTTCACCTGTACGGCCTCGATCGCGAGAAACTCGCCCATGCCCGCCCGGATGCGATCGTGATGCATCCGGGACCGATGAACCGCGGGGTCGAGATTGACGGGACGATCGCCGACGACATCAACCGCTCGGTGATCCAGGACCAGGTGGAAATGGGCGTCGCGGTGCGGATGGCGGTCATGGATCTGCTGTCGCGGAGCCCTGATGACGACCGGAGCCATTCCGATACCCGAACCCGTGCTGACCCCCGGCGCCTTCCGCCAAATCCGAACCTCACTGCCGGGTCGTGAGGGCGCGATGACGCTGATCTTTCGCAATGCGATGATCGTGGATCCGGAGACCGACTCGGTCGAACCTGGCTCGCTGCTGGTGCGGAATGGCCTGGTCGCCGGGCGGGACGGTCCGGATTGCACTGCAGCCGCCTCGGAGGTCATCGAGTGCGATGGCCATTGCCTGGCCCCGGGAATTGTCGATCTCGGCGTCAAGATCGGAGAACCCGGCGAGAGGCACAAGGAGAGTTTCCGCACCGCCGGCTTGGCCGCCGCCGCAGGCGGCATCACCTCGGTCGTGACCAGGCCCGATACCGTTCCACCGATCGACAATCCGGAGACACTGGAATTCTTCATACGACGGGCAGAAGCATCGACCGGGATCCGGATTCTTCCCATGGCAACATTGACCAAGGGCCGGAATGGCGAGGAAATTTCCGAGATCGGCCTGCTGGCCGATGCCGGTGCGGTGGCGTTTTCGGATTGCGACCGGCCGGTCCGCAACGCCCGGGTGATGGCAAGATGCATGGCCTATGCCGGCCAGCAGGGTGCGTTGGTGGTCGGTCACCCGCAGGATCCGGATTTGTCCGAGGGCGCGGCGGCGACCGCAAGCCAGTTTGCCTTTCTCAAGGGGTTGCCGACCGTGCCGACAATGGCCGAGAGAATGGGGCTGGAGCGCGATCTTTCCCTCGTCGAGCTGACCGGCGCCAGCTACCATGCCGACCAGATCACCACCGCCGCCGCATTGCCGGTGCTGGAGCGGGCGCTGGAGGCGGGGCTCGATGTGACCGCCGGCACCTCAATCCACCATCTGACCTTGAACGAACTCGACATTGGCGACTACCGGACCTTCTTCAAGGTCAAACCGCCACTGCGGTCCGAGGATGATCGACAGGCGGTCATTTCCGGGCTTGCCAGCGGAGCCATCTCGATCATCTCGTCCATGCATACGCCGCAGGATGAAGAATCCAAGCGGCTGCCATATGCCCAGGCGGCAGGCGGCGCCGTTGCACTCGAGACCATCCTGCCGGCCGCCCTGCGCCTTTATCATTCCGGGGAGCTTGGCCTTGCGGCATTGTTCAGGGCGCTGTCACTGAATCCGTCACGCAGGCTGTCGCTGCCCGGCGGCCGACTGTCCAGCGGAGCACCGGCCGATTTGGTCCTGTTTGACCCGGATTATCCGTTTCGTCTCGACCGCTTTACGCTCAGCTCCAAATCCGGGAATACCCCTTTTGACAACCAGACCCTGCAGGGCAGGGTTTTGCGGACATATGTGAACGGAATGGAGATATTTCGCCATTCCCGGGAATGACTCGTGTCGTGAACCGAAGCAGGGCAGCGCGTCCGGAGGACTGCATTCCCGGCCGCACCTTGCCATCAGGAGGAGGAATTCGGCGTGAATCTGATCCATGAGGCCGGCATCGCCGCCCTGCTCCTGGGATACCTCCTGGGCTCCATCCCATTCGGCGTCGTGAATGCCAGGATCTGGCAACTCGGCGATCTTTCAAAAATCGGATCCGGCAATATCGGCACGACCAATGTTCTCAGAACCGGCAACCGGGCGGCGGCTGCCATGACGCTGCTGCTGGATGCCGGCAAGGGAGTGGCCGCTGTCGTGATCGCGCAATCGATTGCCGGCGAACAGTTCGCGCTCGCTGCCGGCTGCGCCGCCGTCATCGGGCACATGTTTCCGCCGTGGTTGCGATTTCGCGGCGGCAAGGGCGTAGCCACCTTTCTGGGTGTATTGCTGGGCTATTCGGTGATGGCGGGTATATTTGCCTGTGCAGTATGGCTGGTGGTGGCGGTCCTGTCCCGCTATGCATCATTGTCCTCGCTGTTGGCGGCGATCGCCGCTCTGGGCTTCCCCTGGATCCTTGGCTGGGACCACGGCACGCTGTTCATTGCAATCATGACCGCGCTTGTCGTCTTCCGACACTGGGCAAATGTCGGACGCCTGGTAGCTGGCACGGAGTCGAGGATATCACTGGGAGGGCGGCAATCCGGACGGTGAGACCGGCGTCCCTGGGTTGCCGGATCGGCAATCCGGACGGTGAGGTCGGCACTCAGTAGCTGCAGGATTGGTAAATGGGATCAATGCGCCGGTTCCATTCCGCCTCGTAGAGGTCCAGCAGATCCTCGGCTGGCGTCTTACCCCGTTGCAGGCTGTCACGCAGTGCATCAAGGAAGTGACTCTCGTCGGGGACTAGACCGCCAGCACCCGGCCGGGCGCGTCTCTTGAGGCCGCTTTCCGCGATCAACAGGGCCTGCCTGGCATATTCGGCCAGGCTCTCATCGTTGTGACCGCCCTTGAAGCCATGCCGCGCTGCCGACACCCGGAGTCCCTCCCTTGCCTCGGCATCGAGGTTGCGAACGAGGTCCCAGGCCGCGTCAAGCGAGGTCGAATCATAGACCAGCCCGACCCAGAATGCCGGCAGCGCACAGAGTCGGCGCCACGGACCGCCATCCGCCCCGCGCATTTCGATGAACTGCTTGATTCGTGCTTCCGGAAAGATCGTGGTGAGATGATCGGCCCAATCGGATATCAGGGGCAATTCTCCCGGCAGGGCCGGCAGCCGTCCAGCCAGGAAGTCCCGAAAGGACTGGCCGAGCGCATCGATGTATTTCCCGTCGCGATAGACAAAATACATCGGGACATCGAGCGCATACTCCACCCAGGCCTCGAATCCGAACCCATCCTCGAACACGAAGGGCAGCATGCCAGTGCGACTGGCATCCAGGCTTCGCCAGATCCGGCTTCTCAGGCTCAGATATCCGGATTTCCCGTTCTCGAAGAAGGGTGAATTGGCGAAAAACGCCGTCGCCACCGGCTGCAGTGCCAGCGCCACCCTGAGCTTGCGAACCATGTCGGACTCGCTGGCAAAATCGAGATTCACCTGGACGGTGCAGGTCCGGTACATCATGTCCAGACCGGTGGTGCCGACCTTCTGCATGTAATCGGTCATGAGCCGGTACCTGCCTTTCGGCATCAGCGGCATCTGCGCATGATTCCAGGCCGGCGCTGCCCCCAGACCGATGAAGCCGGCGCCGATGCGATCCGCGATCTCCCTGACCTCCCCGAGATGCTGGTTGACCTCGTCACAGGTCTCGTGGACCGTCTCCAGCGGGGCGCCCGACAGCTCCAACTGCCCGCCCGGCTCCAGCGAGATATTTGACCCGCTACGCTCAAGGCCGATGATGTTGCCGGCCTCCGCAACCGGCCGCCAGCCAAATTCGTCCCTCAGCCCCTCGAGCATGGCCCGGATCGAACAGGGGCCGTCATAGGGCAATGGCTGACATCTCGCCAAATCAAACCCGAATTTTTCGTGCTCGGTCCCGATCCGCCACCGTGATTGGGGCTTGCAGCCATCTTCCAGGTATCCGGCCAGCTGTTCGTGGCGTTCGATGCGAACGCCCCCGGTCTGGGGAATTGACATGTGGCGCTTCCTGTCCGCGATCAGAGCCCGACCGCTATAGACCTGCAGCCCGCCTGGCAACAGGAATGGATGGGTGGCTCAACCGGCGCGTCCGGCGATATTGACCAGGCCCAATACCACCGCCGCCGCGGTGTCTGCCCGTAGCAGCCGGTCGCCAAGGCCGACCGGCACCGCGCCGGCCATCCGCCGGATATGGTGACGTTCGGATTCGGTAAATCCGCCTTCGGGGCCGATGAGCACTGCCAGCCGGTCCGGCAGGGAGGGTGGCAGGGGAAAGTCGCTGCATCCCAGCCGGGTCTCGTCGCAAAAGATCAGCCCCCTTCCCTCCGGCCAGCCGGCGAGTGCCGGCTTCAATGCGGCAAATTGGTGAATGGTCGGAACGGACAACCCGCCACATTGCTCGGCCGCCTCCCGGGCAACGGCGCGCAGTCTGGCGGTCTGCACGCGGCGGGAATTGGTCAGTTCGGTCCGGATTGGGAAGATGTCCGACACCCCGATTTCGGTCGCCTTTTCCACGATGAAATCGGTTCTCGATTTCTTGAGTGGCGAGAACAGCAGCCACAGATCCGGGGGATCGGATTGCTGCCGGGTCTGCCCAAGGCAACGAAGCAGGACCCGGCCGGGGCTGGCGGAGACCATGGTTGCGCGCCACTCGCCATCTTCCCCGTTGAACAGCCCGACATGGTCACCCTCCCGGAGCCGCAGCACCCGGTACAAATAATGTGTATGACTGTCACCGGCCTCCAGCTCAGCCCCGTGGCCGAGCGGATGCTCGACATGCAACCTTGTCTTCATCGGCGGAAACGGCATGGTATGCATCTATGCATGATGACCGGCGAGTTCCAGTGATCCAGGATACCGATCCCGGCATTGCCGATGCCGTGGCGCATAACTGGGTCGACAGGTTTGCGCCTGGCTGGTCCCGGCCGTTTCTGCGCCTCTCTCGCGCCGACCGGCCGATCGGCACCTGGCTGCTGCTGATTCCCTGCTGGTGGGGGCTGATGATGGCCATGGCCAGCAACCCGGACAGCGTCCGACCAGGCGATGCCTGGATCCTGGTGGGTTGCGCCATCGGTGCCGCCGTCATGCGTGGGGCCGGCTGCACGTGGAATGATGTGGTCGACCGGGACCTCGACCGCAGGGTCGAACGGACCAGGCAGCGGCCCCTGGCGGCGGGCCGGATTTCACTGGTCCATGCCAGCGCCTGGATGATCATCCAGTCGCTGGCCGGGCTTGCCATACTGGTCACCTTCAATTCGACGGCAATCCTGCTGGGCCTGGCAAGCCTGGTCCCCGTGGCCGTCTACCCGTTTGCCAAGCGGTTCACCTGGTGGCCGCAGGTATTCCTCGGCATCGCCTTCAACTGGGGTGTCCTGCTTGCATGGGCCGCCCATGACAGCTCGCCGGGTCTCGCGGTCCTGCCGCTGTACCTGTCCGGCATCTGCTGGACACTGTTTTACGACACCATCTATGCACACCAGGACCGAGAAGATGACGGTTTGGTCGGAATCAGGTCGACAGCCCGCCTGTTCGGCGAGAAAACCCGGATTTGGCTGCTCCGATTTGTTGCCGCTTCGGCAATCCTGATGATGACGGCGATGCTGATGGCCATCCCGCCCGACCGCCATGGCGCCGCTTTCGTGATCGGCTTGGCGGGCGTTCTCTGTTTTGCATTGCATCTGCTCTGGCAATTGCGCAGACTGGACTTGAAGGACAGTGCCAGTTGCCTCAGGATTTTCCGCAGCAATCGTGACGCTGGCCTTATTCCGGCGACCTTCCTGGCGATAGCTGTCCTGGTTGGGTAGCAACGGCATTTCACGGACACAGAAGAACACGTTGAGACTGGTAGAAAAATCGTCACTTGTTGTCCTTGCCGTTGCCATGGCGGTCTCTGCCGGCATCGCAATCTTGGCCTCGATCTACATTGAGGACAGGGGCATGAAGGCAGCGCTTGCCGCCATCGAGGACACGGACCATGACTGGATCCGGATCCGTACCGATGGCCTTCTCGTCGAAATCTCCGGTGAGGCGCCCGACGAGATCGAGAGAATCAAGGGGCTGTCGGCCATCCAGTCGCTGTTTTCGAATTCGAGAATCAGGGACAGGACAACCACGACGCAGGAAGGCAGGCAGCGTGACTTCAAGCTTCAACTGGTCTGGGCAGGCGATCGCATCCTGATGCTGGGCAAACTGCCGGATGACGGATCCCGGTCGTCGGCAAGAGACCGCGTTGCAGAGGCATTTCCCGACGCCACGATCGAGGATTTGGCCAGCACGGCAGCCGGCGAGGCAGGCCAGGAATGGTCCGAGTTGCTGCTGCTGGGGCTCATGGGGTTCGAACTCCTGCCCGGCTCCAACGTGTTCCTGGCCAATGGGCGGGTCACCGTCATCGGCCAGGCCGGGAGCCAGGCGGAGCTGGACAGGGCCCGCGAGATTCTTGAATCGGCCAGGCAGGAGCCGCAGCAACTCGAACTGCAGGTGACGTTTCCCCGCCCGACTGTCGGCATATTCAGGTTCAGCATGCAATTTGAAGATGGCCGGGCCGTGATCGCCGATTGCCACGTGGAAACGGAGGAAGACAGGGAACTCGTCCATGCCGCGGTGGCGGGCGAGTCGGCGGCGCTGGACGGCAGGTGCCACCTGGCTCGCGGCACGCCTCCCGCCGGCTGGACAGACGCGGTGGCGGGCGCGGTGGCGCTGTTGCAGGCGGCCGGTGGCGGCTCGGTGCTGATCGAGGATGGGTCAATCTTCGCCGGGCCGCCGGATGCAGAGTCGCAATCCGGATTCAACGATACCGCCACCACCCTGGCGGCCGGGCTACCCGACGGTTACAGCCTGATCCTGGTTGGCCCGCAATACTTCGATGATTCCGACGCTTCCGAGCGTCGCATGCCTGTCCTGGCCGCCGGCCTGGCCGAAAATGGCACCCTGCGAATACGCGGGAACCTGAACAACCGGAGTTCGCGGCAGGCGGTCATCGCATTCGCCCGCGCCGTCTTCGACCCGATCGCGGAAGACGTGGAAATCGGAATCGACGAGGCCGTGAGCGCCTCCCTGACTCAGGGCGTGATTGCCGGGCTGGACACACTTTCGGGATTGCATGAAGGCGAGTTGCTGGTCGGCACCGATTTTCTTGAATTGTCCGGCCTGTCCGGGGTGGCCGGTCGGGGCAAGGCAATATTGCACCAGCTTTCCGGGCTCCCTGGGTGGCTGGAGCGCTCGGTCGATGTGACCTATGATCCCGGCCTTTCCTTCAGGGGTTCGGGCATGAATCCCAGACGCTGTGAATCGCTGGCAAAGGACATTATGGTCACGCACAGGATTACGTTCGAGCCCAATTCGGCGCGGCTGACCTCCGAATCACTGCCGGCGATCGGTCAGCTGGCAACCGTACTTCGGGAATGCGCGGACGCTCCTCTCGAAATCTCGGGGCATACCGACAACCAGGGCCGTGAGGAGATGAACATGAATCTCAGCAGAGGGCGGGCCATTGCGGTCCTGACCGCACTGACCAATGAGGGCCTGGAGCTGAACAACTATACCGTGACCGGATACGGGGAGACGCGGCCTGTTGCCGACAACACGACCGCGGCCGGCCGGGAACAGAACCGGCGGATCGAGTTCCGGCTGAGGGACAATGCGTTTGGCTCTTCACCCAGATAGCACCAGTCTCCAGGAGCGCAGCAAATGAACCAGGTGGTTTTTGTCGTCGTCACCGCGCTTGTCGTGTTTGGCATGTTCCTTGCCGGGTGGATCGCCGGCATGCTTTCCTGGAAACTCGGGCCGAATCCGGATTCCGATTCGGCTGCCATAAGTGACCTGACCCGCAAGTTGATGGTGGTAGAATCGGAAAGGGACAGTCTTATCCAGGCGCTTGAAGAGTTGAAGGTGCAGACAGCCAGCGAAGCGGCAGCACGGAATGAAGACTATGACCGGGCCGTCGACCAGCTACGCATTGCCCAGGACACGATTGACAGGCTCGAAAACAGCATTCGTGAACTGGCGGGGGGCGGATAAAGGCTGCCCAGCGGTCACCGCTGCCAGCGCTTCAGGACAATCTCGTCCTGCGGACGTGCCTCGACCCAGCTGGAGCCGGACGCAGTCGCCTCCTTCTTCCAGAACGGGGCGCGTGACTTCAGGTAGTCCATGAGGAATTCCGCCGCTTCGAATGCATCGAACCGGTGGGCGGACATTACCGCTACCATGACGATTGCATCTCCCGGCTTCATCTTGCCGACCCTGTGAATCACCCGGCATCCCAGCAACGGCCAGCGCTCCCTGGCCTGTCGGACATGGTCGGCGATTGCCGCCTCGGTCATGCCCGGATAGTGCTCGATCGTCATTGACAGCACCGGCCGGTCCGGCGTCGATCGCACCGTCCCGACAAAACAGGTGGTGGCGCCCGATTCGGTGACCGAGCCCAGCAACCCGTCAAGTTCGGCACCGGCATCGAGAGGCCCGGACTGGATTCGCACGCTCACGTCAACCCCCGGTCATCGGCGGGAATATCGCCACCTCGCCAGCTTCGACGATCCCGGTATCAAGTTCCGCCAACTCCTGGTCGACGGCAAATCGCAGCGATTCGAGGTCCGCCAGCGCCGTGCGATACCTGTCACCACGCCCCCGCAGTTCCGCCACCAACTCGCTGACCGTCGAGGCCCGGCTATCGACGGTTTCCCTCGGAATGCCGATGCGCTCCCGAACCCAGGCAAAATACAGCACGTCAATCATTCGTTTGCTCCCGGAACAGGGTTGCCCTGGCCCGTTGAAAATAGTCGAGGCCGGACATCACCGTCATCACCGCCGCCAGCCAGATGGCAAGGACACCGGCAACCACCAGCCAGCTCTCCATTCCGCCCCCGGTTGCACAGCCGAGCAGGAGCAGAAACAGCGCACACATCTGCACCGCTGCCTTCCACTTGGCGATTTTCGTGACCGTCAGCCCCGATACGCCCGCGCCTTCAAGCTCCCGCAGCGCCGAGACCAGGAACTCCCGGGCGATGATCAGGCATGCCGGAAGCGTGATCCATTCCCGCGCCTCCAGGCCGCCCACCACGACAATGAGCACGATGCAGACCAGGATCTTGTCGGCAATGGTGTCGAGGACCGCTCCCAGCCGCGTCTGCTGGTCCAGTCTCCGCGCCAGGTAGCCATCGAGGTAGTCGGTCAGCGAGGCAACGACAAACACCGCGGCAATCACCAGGTAGACCGTCGGCGCAGGCGCGACAAGCAGCACCAGCGGTATGGCCAGTGCCAATGCAATCCTGAACAGGGTCAATATGGTCGGTATGGTGATCGCCATTGCTCCTGCATTCGGCCCGGAACCGGGATCCGCATCGCCATCACCCCGTTGCCAGCCTAAAACCGGCCAGGGCCTCGGCCCAGACCTCGCGCAACAACTCCTGAAGATGCAAGTCCCCCGGAACCACTTTCCAGCGCAAATGTCCAATTCCCGGCCAGGCGGCCATCCGTCCGCGACCAGGCCGGACCAGGACCATGCCGCCCGGAAAGAGCCGGCCATGCGACCAGACCGGGGTGACCTCCCGTCATCCGGTGTTGGCAGCCGGCGGGGGCCAAAGCCTCCCTGGCGGCGGCACATCCGGAAAGGCAACCGGCTCCGGCCGCATGATTCTTGATTTCTTTTCGTTGACACCCGGATGGGAAAGGGTCATAGAAACCCGCCACCTAACCCCAGGAGTTTCTTCGCTATGGCCACAGGTACAGTCAAATGGTTCAATCAGGAAAAGGGGTTCGGTTTCATCACCCCAGACGAGGGTTCGGATGATGCCTTCGTGCATATCTCGGCGGTTCAGCGATCCGGCCTGACCTCGTTGTCGGATGGTCAGCGGGTCTCGTACGAGCTGCAGCCGGGACGTGACGGCAGGTCATCGGCCGAAAACCTGTCCCTGGTCGAATAGGCGCCACCACGCCTGATTGCCGAATTGCCTGCCGACCTGCAACAGGATTGGCGGGCATGCTTCGAACGTCCTGACCGCGACTCGGCGCGCCAGCATTCCGGGGGATTACAACGCCCCCGGCGCAACGCCGCCGCGCCCGAACAACCACTTCGTACCTTGACGCGGTCTCCGCGCCAGACCGGTGTTCGCGCCATCGGCAGGTCTGCAAATGCCTGGAAGGCCGGTGCCGTTGCCTGCCCCACCTCCTGCCGGCGCCATGGCCAGGCTTGCGCCGGCTCAGTGAAAATGCTGGTAGATTGTCAGGGCGAGCTTTCTTGACACCCCCTTGACAGCCTGCAGATCCTCAAGGCCGGCCCGCCCGACGGCGGTCGCCGACCCGAACCGGGCCAGCAGCGCCGATTTGCGCACCGCACCCACGCCCGGGATGTCATCGATTGGTGTCGCCGATGCCGATTTCCGTTGCTTCGACCGGTGGGCGCCAATGGCAAACCGGTGCGCCTCGTCGCGGATGCGCTGAATGAAATAGAGCACCGGGTTCTGTGGTTGCAGGGCTCGAATGGCACCATCAGGCAGGTGCAGCTGTTCCAGCCCCGCATTGCGCTGCCTGCCCTTGGACACGCCGACAACCGGCATGTCCTGGATCCCAAGATCCTCCAGCACCGCGGTGACGCTGGAAACCTGGCTCTTGCCGCCATCTATGACCAGCAAATCCGGCCACCCTTCCGTTTCCCGGTCGGGATCCTCCCGGCTCAGCCGCTCGAATCGCCGGCCGAGCACCTCCCGCATCATGCCGGTATCGTCCCCTGGCCGGGTCTCCGGATCCCTGAAATTGAATTTCCGGTACGAGCTGCGCACAAACCCTTCGGGACCAACCACGATCATGGCGCCGACGGCGTTCTGCCCCTGCATGTGCGAGTTGTCATAGACCTCCACCCGTCCCGGTGCCTGGTCCAGCCCGATCGCGCTGCCCAGCCCTGCCAGGAGCTTGCCATGGGCTGCGGTTTCGACAACCCGCATGGCCAGCGCTTCCCGCGCATTGCGAACCGCGTTCGCCGTCAGCACCGCCTTCTGTCCCCTGACGGGCACGGCAATCCTGACCCTGCTTTCGCTTTTCTCCGACAGCATCTCCTCCATCAGCTCACGATCCTCGATCGGCTCTGACAGCAGGATCAGCCGTGACGGCGTCTTGTTGCCGTAGAATTGACCAAGGAATGCCTGCAGGATTTCCGGCCCTTCGGCACCGGACCCGGTTCTCGGGAAATAGGCGTGGTTTCCCCAGTTCTGGTTGGCCCGAATGAAGAACACCTGCACGCAGGCCTGCCCGGCCTCCTGGTGAAGCCCGATGACATCGGCCTCGCGCACCTGGCGCGGATTGATCCCCTGCACGCTCTGGACCTGGGTAAGCGCAGCGATCCGGTCACGTATGACCGCCGCCCGCTCGAATTCCAGCCGGTCGGAGGCTTCGGACATTTCGGCGGCAAGCTGCTCCTGGATGTACGAGGACTTGCCGGCAAGAAACCTCTCGGCATCCTTCACCAGCGCACCATATTCCGCCTCCGAAATCAGCCCCACGCACGGGCCGCTGCACCGCTTGATCTGGTAGAGCAGGCATGGCCGTGTCCGGTTGGAAAAGGTCGAATCCGAACAATTCCGCAACAGGAACACCTTCTGCAGCTGGCTCAATGTGCGTCCGACCGCGCCGGCCGAGGCAAACGGACCAAAATAGTTTCCCTTTTCCGACTTGGACCCGCGATGCTTCCTGACCTGCGGATAGGCATGCGCCCGCGAGACCAGGATCGAGGGAAAGCTCTTGTCGTCCCGGAGCAGGACATTGTAGCGGGGCTTCAGCTGCTTGATGAGATTCTGCTCGAGGAGCAACGCCTCGGTTTCGGTCCGGGTGGTCAGAAACATCATCGACGCCGTCGAGTCGATGACCCTGGATATCCGGTGGTTCTGGCCGGCGAGGGTGGTGTAACTCCGGACCCTGTTCCTGAGATTCCTTGCCTTCCCCACATAGAGCACCTCGCCACGCTCATCGAGCATGCGATACACGCCAGGGCTGCCATCAAGCGCCTCGACATAGGATTGGATGAGTTTGACGCCGGTCTTCATGAATGCCTGTGGCCGGTGCGGTCGTGAAGTCACATCATGGCCGGACTCCGGCCAGTCAAGGCCACATTATTGCACGCGCATCGGAACCGACAAGCAAACTGTGCCTGCTGGCGGTCTTATTTGTTCAGCCTGTGGAAAATTGTGGGGAAAACTCTAGGAAAATCGGCAATTCTTTCGGTATTCCAAACAGATTCGCAGAAATGGCGCGGTAACGGCACTCAAGACGCCAATCTCCCAAGTGATTCCAGTTGCCGAAATGTCCGGGAAGGTCGCGCCAGGGCGATCCGGTGCGGGTCCGCCACAACACCGCCTCGAGAAACATCCGGTTGATTTTACTGACTTTCCTGATTTTCCTGATATCAGGTGACGAAATTCCGGTTTTTCGGCGAAACCGAACTGGCATTTCCGTGAAAACAGTGGAAATCTGCCGGTCCCGGCCTCATGATCCGTCATCGCCCGGATTGCCGCTGCGGACCGGCCGGTAGTTCCACTGCATGAACTGGCCACCATCCAGGCACAGGATCTGGCCGGTCATCGAGTCGGAATCCAGGATGCAGCCCAGGGCGGCAACGAGGTCGGAAAGGTCGCCGCCCCGGCCCAGGATCGCACCCTGTCGCTGGGCTCTGAAATGCTCCTCGGATTGCCTTTCTCCACGCAGTGTCGGGCCGGGTCCGATCGCGTTCACCCGGATGGACGGCGCAAGCTCCACCGCCGCCGATTGGGTCAGGGCCCACAAGCCCGCCTTCGAGATCGAATAGGTGGCGAATTCCGAGGTTGGCCGCAAAACCCGGTTATCCACCATGTTGATGATCACTGCACCGGCCACCAATTCTCCCGATTCGTCGGTTGTGGCCCCCGGCGCCTGCCGGGCAAATGTCTGGGTCAGGAAAAACGGCGCCTGGAGATTTGACCGCAGGTGCCGGTGCCAATCCTCCGTGGTTGCGGTCTCGATCCGGTCATACTCGAACACTGCGGCGTTGTTGACCAGGATAGAGACCGGCTTGCCAAGTGACTGCGAGGCCCGCTCAACCAGCGAATGCACCGCATCCTCGTCCTCGAAATCCGCCGCCAGCGAAACCCCGTTCACACCTGCCGCCCTGGCCTCGTCCACCGTGTGCCTTGCCGCGTCTGCGGATCCGTTGAAATGGACCGCGACATCATGCCCCCGCCCGGCAAGCGCCAGCACCAGGGCGCGGCCGATTCGCCTGGCCCCGCCGGTGACCAGTGCTGCTCCTCCGGATATCATGGCAAATTCCCTTCCAGCGTCGCCGGTGGCTGCGCCGCCTACAGCCCGAACCGGGCGCGAAGAAGGCGTTCCTCGAATGCATCGGCCGCCGAGCCGGCAACGGCCGAACCCATGTTGAAGGGGAATTTCCGCTGCGCCGAGTAGTTGCGAAACCGGACCTCTTTGCCGAACACCTCCTGCATTTTCGGCACCAGGCTGCCGATCCCGTCAATCAGGCCGTTTTCGGCGGCTGGCTCTCCGGACCAGAACTTGCCGGTAAACAAATCCTCGCCCTTCAGCCTGCCACCGCGCCTCGCCTTGACATGGGCAATGAAGTTCTGGTGCACGTTTTCCTGGAGTTGTTTCAGTCGCTCCACATCCTTCGGGTCCTCTGGCAGGAACGGATCAAGGAGGCCCTTATCCTCGCCGGCCGTATGGACCCTGCGTTCAATGCCGGCCTTCTGCAGGAATTCCTGGAACCCGAACGAGGATGATATCACCCCGATCGAGCCGACGATCGAGTTGATGTCGGCAAAGATCTCGTCGGCAGACGCGGCGATCCAGTAGCCTCCCGAAACCGCCAGATCCTCCACGAAGGCGTAGACGGGAATGCCGCGCTCTTCCGACAGGCGGCGAATCCGGCCGCCGATCAGCGATGACTGGACCGGCGAGCCCCCGGGGCTGTTGACCACCAGGGCAACGGCGCTCGGCTTGCCCTTGCGAAACGCCTTTTCGATCAGACTGGCCAATCCGTGATCGTTGAGAGAGCCGGCATGGCGCCGGCCGCCGGGCGCAATCACCCCTTCAAGCCGGATTGCCGCCACCAGCGGCGTTTTCTTCTTGAACGGATTCAGTCGCATGTCCGGGATGTAGGAGCGCCATCTTCCCGCTACAAGACCACCGATCGCCGCAAGCCGTGAGATCGCCGGCGCCAGCATCGGCATCCTGGCCAATCTCAATTGCCTTCCCCCGTCACCGGAGGCGGCTCCATGCCAACCCGGAGGACGGGGCCAGCCAGCCGCCGCTCACCCTTGCCAAGACCGAGGCCAGGGGCGCCGCCGGCCACATCCAAGGCAGCGGCATCGCCAGCATGGGCCAATGCCGGCGCATCGCCCGCCTCCCGGACACGGCACCCGGCCGCCACCTGCCGCAGACCGGATTCGCACCAGGCCAAATCCGACCAAGAATTGCCGATGCCGTTGACCGGCCTGCCGTCATGGCCAGGAGGTCCCGGGCTCCTTATCCGGCTCTGGTGAATAAAGCCGTGCCAGCCGATGTTCCGGCGCTTCCTGTCCATGACAATCTCCTGCAGGTCGCTCCCCACGGCCGGCGACGGCACATCCGGCCACAAATGCCTGGCCGTGGTGCCCCCGAACTACAACCGGTCGCATCAAATCTCAATGGCAATGACGGCGCCCTCCACACCATGCCAACGGCGAGGACAGGCCACGCCCAGGCATGGCAATTCCTGGCCCCATACACGACTCGGCAGAAGTTGGCTGGCCGGACGGCATGGAGTCGACTACCCTTTCCCCTCACCGGCAACCACCGACACCGGAGCATCCCGCATGCCTCGTTTCGAAATCGAATCCGACGAACTTCCACCAGTTGCCGAACTCGAGGACATGCATGAGCGGCATCGCGACTCGGTTCAATTTACCGAGACCCTGGTCACGGCGGCGTCTGCCAACCAGGCGCAGATCGCTGCCACCTGGCTGCTCGGAAAGCGGATCCAGGAGGCCGGCGCCGCCTCACCCGCAACCAGCAGCAAGATCGCCGAGATGTTCCCGCGGCTGCAGAGTTGGCAGGCGCGGCTGCATATCCTGCAGATTGTCCGGTTTCTTGACTTGGCGGCAATCCCGGTCAGCGAGTTCCGGGAGGCGATTCTTCCCCATGCAACCGATTCCGGAAAGATGGTCCGGGCCTGGGCGCTCGATGCCCTTTACCACCTTGCCATTGCCGGCCACCCTGACGCTGAAGCCGACATGGCACGAATTCGTCGGGCATCCGGTGACAGCTCCGCCGCAGTCAGGGCACGGATCCGCAACCTTCTGCGGTAGCGACCCGGGCCCGACGCGCAAACGGAACGCTCGGGGCAAACCACCGGACTCACGCAGTTCCACCTCACCGTTGACACATCAAGGCGTCGATGACTCTCAGGCGGAACGCGGGTCGGGACCATCTCGACTTTGCTGTCCTCATGGAACGGATGGGCCCCGGCAGTATGCGTTCGTGCCATCGAACCATTTGACAGGCTCTATCCACAGGCCGGCGGTCAGGCTGCGCTCCAGCAATTTCGGGCACAATTGTCGAATGCCGTGCCGTTCGACCTCGGCGAGACAGAACCGACACGCTGACGCGGGTTTTTGCCAGGGCGGGCAGATTGGGTGGATGTCCGGCGGGACTGCACGGGCTGCAGACATCCTCTTCAACGGGGTTTGTGCCGCGGCCGGTGCAAGCCTGCCATCCGCGAAATTGGAACAGAACCCGGATGATGCCTTGGTGCGGCGGTGCCCGGTCAAACCTCCGATGCCCGGGCTGCCGGGTCGGCTGCCCGCTTTCTCGCCGTTTGTGCAGGGAGCGGGGTTGGTCGGTGTCATGCCGAGTGGCCTGCCTGCGGCAATCGCATGATCACGCTCGGGGGCGGGTCCTGCCTGCTGACTTCCAGCAATCGGCGGTGTGGTCGTCGACCAGGCCGACGGCCTGCATGTAGGCGTAGATGATCGTCGTTCCGACGAAGTTCATGCCCCGGGATTTCAGATTGCGTGACAATTCGTCGCTGGTTGGCGTAGAGACCGGAACCTCGGCGAGGCTTGCCCAATTGTTGATGCATGGCACGCCGTCCACGTGATCCCACAGGAAACGGTCGAAGGTGCCAAACTCGGCCTGAACTTCCAGAAAAACCCTGGCATTCCTGCGAGCGGATTCAATCTTGAGCCGGTTACGCACGATTCCGGGTTCGGACCGCAGGGCCTCCAGCTCGGAATCCTCCATACGCGCCACCCTTGCCGGGTCGAAGCCATGGAAGGCCCGGCGATACCCCTCGCGCTTTCGAAGGATGGTCTCCCAACTCAGGCCTGCCTGGGCGCCTTCCAGGATCAGGAACTCGAACAGGACACGGTCGTCATGGACCGGCATGCCCCATTCGTCGTCGTGGTAGGCGGCGTAGAATTCCTTCCCCTCGCCGTCACCGAAGCAGCGGCGCCTGCCATCGCTGCCAACAGTCACTCCGGAAGTTGGTCCGACAGGCCCCGGCCTTGCTGGACCGTAGGATTGCTGTCCGCCTGTTTGCGCCGCAACCGGATGACCACGTCAACTTCGGAAATCTCCACGCCTTCCGGCAGGTCCGAAATCTCGGGGAAGGGTATCGGACCATCGGACGCATCCGCCAACTCGCCGGTATCCTCCCAGTAGAAATGCGGATGGTCATCGACCCGGGTGTCAAACCATGACCCGGAACCATCCACGGTGATTTCCTTGAGCAATCCGGCGCCGCACAGGACCCGCAGCGTATTGTAGACCGTTGCCAGGGACATCGATTCGCCAGCCTCGATTGCCTGTGAATGCAGGCGGTTGGCTGTCACATGCTTGTTGCTCCGGTCGCCGACCAGCAACCGCGCCAGGGTGACCCGCTGTCTTGTCGGCTGCAGACCGGCAGAGCGCAGCCATTCATGCTCGTACGACAGAGTTTCGTTCACAGCCAGTTCGCCCATGGCCGTTGCTGCAACAGCCTTATACTTGCACATCCAGCAACAGGTTTCAAACAATTCGGAGCCTCCCGATCACCGATCCGGCTGCCTGGCCCGGCACCTGGCACATTGTCTCGCCGGCCCGGGCAGACATTTCCATCGCCCGGGCGCATGGCGGCCCGGTTCGGCGTTCATGCAATTCGCCGGAAGTTTTCGTCCTATTGCCTATATGCAGGGTTGAGTGATACTGAACGGCTCGAATTCCTGCGTGGCACAGGGCGCGAACATGCCTTCATTTCCCTCAAGCTTCGATTACGAAGGGTTGCTGAAATGTGCCCGTGGCGAACTTTTCGGCTCCGGCAATGCCCAGCTGCCACTTCCGCCAATGCTGATGTTCGACCGGGTCACCGAGATTTCCGCAACCGGGGGCGAATTTGGCCAGGGCCATGTCATAGCCGAATTCGATATCAGGCCGGATCTCTGGTTCTTTTCCTGCCATTTTCAGGACGACCCGGTGATGCCTGGCTGCCTTGGCCTGGACGCCCTGTGGCAGTTGACGGGATTCAATCTTGGCTGGAGAGGCTTTCCGGGCAAAGGCAGGGCGCTTGGCGTGGCCGAGGTCAAGTTCACCGACATGGTGACACCGGGATGCAATCTCCTCACCTATCTGGTCGACTTCACCCGGGTCATCAACCGCAGGCTGAAGATGGGGGTTGCCAATGGGCGGATGCTTGCCGATGGCAAGGAGATCTACAAGACCACCGCAATGAAGGTGGGACTGTTTTCCGAATAGCGGTCGGGCAAAGGTGATTTGGGGGAATTCAATGCGGCGCGTAGCAGTAACCGGGATCGGTATCGTCTCGCCGATCGGCAACAGCAAGGACGAGGTTGAGGCCTCCCTCCGGGCCGGGAAGTCGGGAATTGCGTTTTCCGAGGACTATGCCGACAACAATTTCCGCAGCCATGTGCACGGCGTTCCCGACATGGCAGTCGAGGATCACCTCGACAAGCGCCAGTTGCGTTTCATGGGACCCGGCGCCGCCTACAATTTCATCGCCATGCAACAGGCAATCGACGATTCGGGGCTGGGCCCCGGCGAGGTCTCCAACGAACGCACCGGAATGATCATGGGCTCCGGCGGACCGTCCACATCGAATTTCTACATGGCCCACCAGGCAGTCAAGCTGAAGGGAAGCCCGAAGCGGATGGGGCCGCTCATGGTGACGAGATGCATGTCATCGACCAACTCGGCCTGTCTTGCCACCCCCTTCAAGATCAAGGGGCTCAGCTACTCGATCACCTCGGCATGCGCGACCTCGGCACACTGCATCGGCAGCGGCGCCGAACAGATCAGGTTCGGCAACCAGGACATCGTGTTTGCCGGCGGCGGCGAAGAGGTTGACTGGACATTGTCATGCCTGTTCGATGCCATGAATGCGCTGAGCTCGAAATACAACGATACGCCGGAAACCGCGTCCCGCCCCTTCGATATCGACCGTGACGGGTTCGTCATTGCCGGCGGTGCCGGAGTGCTGGTGCTGGAGGAATACTCGCGGGCCCGGGCAAGGGGGGCGACCATCTACGCCGAGGTGACCGGTTTCGGCGCTACTTCCGACGGCTATGACATGGTGGCACCAAGCGGCGAGGGAGGCGAGCGTGCCATGCGGCTGGCCCGGTCCGGCAACGGCGAACGCCCGGTCGATTACATCAATGCACATGGCACATCGACGCAAGCCGGAGACGTGGTGGAAATCGAGGCGATTCGCCGGATTTTCGGCGAGGGAACCACGCCGCCGGTCAGTTCAACCAAATCCCTGACCGGGCACTCGCTGGGGGCGGCCGGCGTACATGAGGCCATCTACACGCTGTTGATGATGCGAGGCCGGTTCATTTCCGGCTCGGCCAATGTTTTCAATCTCGACGATGCCATTCATCCCGACGAAGTCACCACGGAACTCGTCGAAGGCGTGGAGATCGACACCGCCCTTTCCAACAGCTTCGGCTTCGGAGGCACCAATGCAACCCTGTCATTCAGCAGGCCTGACGGCTGAGAGTGTCATGTTGCTGGAGGGCAGGAAATGTCTGGTAGTGGGCGTCGCCAATGACCGGTCGATTGCCTGGGGTATCGCCAAGGCCATGCACGATGCGGGGGCAGCGATTGCGCTGACCTACCAGAGTGAATCAATCAGGCGTCGGGTCGAGCCGCTTGGTAAGCAGATCAACGCCGCGATCATTGGCCAGGCCGACGTGACCGATTCCGATACGCTGGACGGCCTGTTCAACTCGATCTCGGAAGTTTGGGGCGAACTGGATGTCGTGGTCCATGCAATCGCCTATTCGAGCCGCGAGGAACTCAACGGGCGATTCATCGACACCAGCCGCGAGAACTTCAGGGTATCCCTCGACATATCCTGCTATTCGCTGATCGATCTTGCCCGCCGGGCACGTCCTCTCATGAACCGGGGAGGCTCGGTCCTGACCGTTACCTTCCAGGGTTCGAACCGCGTGGTCCCGTTCTACAATGTCATGGGGGTTGCCAAGGCCGCCCTGGAATCGACAGTGCGCTACCTGGCCAATGATCTTGGCCGCGACGGAATTCGGGTCAATGCGGTCAGCCCGGGCCCGATGAGGACCCTGGCCGGTGCCGCCATCGGCGGCGCACGAAAAACCTTCCGGCATACCGAGGCAAATGCGCCACTTGGCGGCAATGCCACCCTTGAAGCGATCGGCGGCACCGCCGCCTATCTTGCCTCGGACCACGCCGCCTGCACCACCGGCCAAATCATCGCCGTCGACAGCGGGTTTCACATCCTGGGAATGCCGCAATCGGAAAATATCTGACCCGGCATTTCTTCAAACCGAATTCTGCGCAAGGAAATTCCGGCCTGCGACTCGCACTCGGTGCTCTGTCACCGCCACAACGTAATACATCCCATTGAGAACGGTGCCCCGAGGCCGCAGATCCGGCAGGTTTGGGGCCGGTCATCGTCACGACTTGCCCGCGGTTCCGAAAGCTTGAGAGGGGTGCTTCCCCGTGGACTGCGCTACCATGGCCGACAGCGCACGGTCAGCATTCACAGAACTTGGTGTCCTGTAGATTCAGAGCCATGACTCCTCGCCGTAGACAGTGCAACAATTGACAGGAAATTCGAGCGGCAATTGCCTGACTGCGACACAGCCAAACCGAAGAGAAGAATCGCCCTTACCGCCATGCCGCCTCCGAAGCGATTCGACCCAGAAGTTGCTCCATCAAGCTGTTGACCTCCCGCTGCCTCAGCAACCGAGCCTCGCGCTGACCAGCATCGTCTCCCTCACCCAGTTCGAAGCGGGCCACCGCTACCGGACCGTCTTTCCGATACCCCTCGACTTTACCGTTCCCTGCGAAACGATTGCGAAGAATTGACAAACAGTCCCAAATCACTGCGCCGTGCTTGCCCTCCAAGGCATTCCGGAACATTTGCGCGACGCCGTCGAGTTCATCCTCCGCGTGTTCAATGCAATAGATCAGGTCGTGGGCGTCCTTCCGCTCGAAGCGCTGATCGAAGGCAAAAGCCTTCAAGCACGTGAAGCTCACCAAATCGGCATGCCTCACCACTTCGACGGTGTGGCCCCCATCTCCCAGGAGCTCCGCCCGAATCTCCGCGACCTGGTGCATTTCGAAGACAATGGACGAATGCGGGATGTTGAGCGCGGAAATGTTCCCTTCCGTAGGCAGCGGTTCGACCTTGCCACCAGCGATGTCCGGCGCGTCGGCGAGCAGTTCGACCACCATCCGCGCACCGCTTTCGGTGCGAGTCTGCCACCGCCATGAAAGTCTCTGGCCACTTTCGTTCGTCGACCGCTTGAAATTCATCGCACGCAGGCTCTCTTCGAGCGTGTGATAACCCGCGGTGTCGGCCAGGATCTGCAGATCGATGACGATATCCACGTCGAGCGTGCCAGCGTGCGCCGGTACTTCCGGCGGCCGGGCCGCTACCAGGTATCTGGGAGTCAATCCGCCCACCAGAAACACTGACTCCTTCCATGGGCCCAGTCCGCGCAGCAGGGTTACAAGAACACGCTCGCATTCGACCGTGTACTGATCGCTGTAACCGTCGAACGTCGCGGGCTTCACCATCAGAAACGGATCTTTTCGTGGCGCAGGTGCTTGGCCAATTCCCGGGCGCGGCCCTCGCTGCGCATCAGGTCGAGGTAGACCTGCACGGCACTTGCCAGCCAGATCCCGTTCACTGACTCACGAAACTGCAACTCGCTCGGCGACTTGGCCTCGATGACCGCAAGGTTCGCGCCTTGATCCACGAACCGGGCATCCATTGCGCCAAGAGCCCGGTCTGCTGCCGGGCTGTCCAGCAGCCGGCAACGCACCTGGGAGACAGCTGACAGATACGGCGCGTACAGTTGCCCTGCCGCCTCGTGAGTGATCGCGTACTCGGCCTTGCTCTCTGCGCAGACCTCGGCGAACTTCTCCACCAGCCCTTCAGCGCGCGCCGACGGCACGAAGTAACGCCGCATGGACAACGGCCGCATCACCGTCTGCTGGTGCACCCATGCATCCAGCAAGGCGCCCGGCTCTTGCAAATGGCGTTTCTTTCCTGGCCCCTGTCCACGCGACACCACCCATTCGAACTTCTCCATTTCCATCAGGACCTGCGAGGCGGTCGCGGGCGATACCCGGGCTTGGTAGGCGATGTCTTTCACTCCGAACCACTCGCGATGTCGCAGCAGGACCGCATGCAGCACTTGCGCACGACGGCCCGAAAACACGGAACGGATGGACCGCGACAGGCTTTTCGGGGGCGGCTTGTCCACGTACACGTAGATGTTGCTGGCGGGCAGAAACAGGCTGCCGCCGCTGTCGTAGTAGCCGACCCGATCGTTCCTCAACAGCTCCTTGGCTCCGGGTGAAATCGATTGGGCGATCAGGAAAAACGCTGCTTCCCGTTTTTTCTCCGGGTGCGGCCATCTCCGTGCGGAGTCGCGGACCTGCCAAAACACCTGCCGCACGTCACGGGGATATACGTCCTTCTTCATCTCAATCAGCAGGGTGGCCGCCTTCCCGCCCACCCGGAGGTCTATCTGGGCGTAATGTCCTCGATCGCGGCCGCCCGGCTGTTCGGCCCCACTGACCTCCGCCTCCGCATCGGGGAGCCCCCGCAGGGCTTCAAGGAACCCGTCAAGCAGCTGTCCTTCCATGACATCCGAGTCCAGCATCACTGCTCAATCCTATTTTACTGCGCAGCAAATATATGCCTTCTAGAAGATAATCGAGGACCTGGCAATATTCACTGCGTAGCGAACTCTACGGACGAGCACACCAAGGACCCGTGGCCCGCCGGTCAGCCAAGGGCTGCCGAGGTTGTTCATGCTGATCGCCTTCGAAATCTCGATCCGGAATTCCGAAGCGGTCCCGCCCCATCGGGAACACCGTACGGTCCCGGGTCTATGCCCGCGGCGACGGGTCGTTCCAAGCTCCGCACCTGCCGACGGCATGGTTTCGCTACTCCCGGTATTGGTCCGGCGATTGTCCGGTTGAGGATCCGTAGACCTTTGCCGGCCTTGCCGCGACGCAATATCCGGCAACACTTGACCGCCGATCCGGCCGTAATTGACGGCCCGGTCCGCGCGAAGCGCTGTCTCTTCCGGAGATGATGCCTGGATTCATTCCTTCCCTGTTGGTGTTGACGAGCTGGCCGGAGGCCAGCCCCTGCCGGCGATGCGGTGGCGACCCGATGGAATCAGCCTGCCGGCTGTATGAAGCCGACCACGGCGCAGGAAGGGTCCTGGACGATGGCGATCTGCCCGACACCGGGGACATCGAAGGGTCCGTTCTTGACCGTGCCGCCGGCGGCGGTGACCTTGTCGGCGGTGGCCTGGATGTCGCTCACCTCGATGTAGGTCATCCAGTGCGACGGGATCTCGGCCGGAAGGTTCATGGCTGTGCTGTTACCGATACCGGCAATCGGTTTGCCGTCCAGTTGGGCGATCGTGTACTTGCCCCCCATTCCTTCCATGTCCTGGTAGGTCCAGCCGCACAATTCGGCAAAAAAGGTCTTGGCCGCCTCGTAATCACGCGTCATCAATTCGGACCAGCAAACCGTCCCATGGCTGTTGCCCATTGCAGATTCCTTTCGTGCTGATGGTGGTACATTCCCTGCAACTCCCGGTCATATGGCATGACTCTTCCCGGTTCCACACCGAATTGCTGCCGCCGGGCGATCCCGGTGTTTCGGCGGTTGTCAAAATCGGACGCCCGAACTACCTGTGGTCGGTCAGGTGGAGGCCAGGACTTGCATTGTGTATTCGATGCCTACGGAACTTTGTTCGATGTTGCCGCCGCGGCCCGCCAGGCGGCCGCCGAGCCGGGCAACGAATCACTGGCGGAGTCATGGCCAGCCATTGCCGCGGGCTGGCGGACCAGGCAACTGAACTATACCTGGCTGCGAGCCATAACCGGCGACCATGTCGATTTCTGGCAAGTCACCTGCGATGCCCTCGACTGGACACTGGAGGCATCCGGATTGTCGGGAAATGCCGGGCTGCGTGAACGGCTGCTCGACATCTACTGGAAACTCCCCGCCTATGATGAGGTTGCGCCGACGCTGTCGGCACTCAGGCGAGACGGCCACCGGATCGCCATACTGTCAAATGGCAATCCGGACATGCTGGAT
The DNA here is from genome assembly GCA_964291445.2 of Paracoccaceae bacterium. GTDB lineage: Bacteria > Pseudomonadota > Alphaproteobacteria > Rhodobacterales > Rhodobacteraceae > JAPOXR01. Next base: position 398,471 of record OZ219863.1, read on the forward strand.
GGCGCCGTATCGGCCGCCGGCATCGGCGAGTTGGTCGAGGCGGTTTTGAGCGTGGAGACGGTTGGCGTGTTCAAGCCGCACCACGCCGTTTACAAGCTCGTCACCAGCCATTTCGGCTGCGAAAACGCCGATGTCCTCTTCGTGTCCGCCAATGGCTGGGATGCGGCTGCGGCGTCCGGTTTCGGCTTCAGGACAGTCTGGGTCAACCGGTCAGGCGAACCGGTGGAACGATTGCCGTGGAGACCTTGGCGCATGGAAGGCGACCTGTCCCGGATTCCCGAACTTGCGGCATCTGCCCGGTGAAGTTCTGGCAATCATCGGATGGTCTGCGATTGGCCTACCAAGACCAGGGATCTGGCCCAGCGGTGCTTTGCCTTGCCGGGCTGACCTGGAACTCGAGTCATTTCGACGAATTGGTGGCGCATTTGCCCGGCTATCGCCTCATTCGTCCGGATTACCGTGGACGGGGAGCGTCGGATTGGGATACCGATTTCCGGAACTACCATCCATCGGTGGAGGCCCGGGACGCGGTCGAGCTGCTTGACCATCTCGGAATCGAATCTGCGGTCGTGATCGGCACCTCGCGCGGTGGCATCGTGGCGATGGTGATGGCGGTCGGACATGGTGAGCGATTGTCCGGCATCGTCTTCAACGATATCGGGCCAACCATCGAGCAGGATGGTCTGGCACGCATCTTCGACTATCTGGGGCGGCAGCCTTCCGCCCGGACCATGGAGGATGCGGCCGATGCGTTGATCGATGCGGTAACCGGGTTTGACCGGCTTCCCCGGGAGCGCTGGCTGACCGAAGCCCGGCGCCGCTACGTCGCCCGTGATGGAGGCATCAGGCTCAATTACGACCCGAAGCTGCGGGAGGCGGTTCTTGACCGCCCCGAGGGGCCGGCGCCCGATCTGTGGCGGTATTTCCGCGCCCTGAAGGACATTCCCCTTGCCGTCATTCGCGGGGCAAATTCCGATCTGCTGTCGGCCGGGACCGTGGCCAGGATGCGGGATGTTCAGCCCGGCCTGCAATCGCTGGAGGTCGCGGGCCGCGGCCATTGCCCGTTTCTCGACGAGCCAGAATGCGTCGATTTCATCGGCAGGTTCATTGGCGGCATCGCCCGGCCATCGCGCTGACCCCGGCGGTCACCCGTCTTGCCGCAGGCCTTCGTTCCGGGGATCAAACGGGCTCTCTTCGGTCACCTCGGCATCCCAGAGCCGGTCCAGCATCCTGATCTGCAGGCGGGTCCCGGGCTCGGTCAGATCGGGCCGGATGTAACCAAGTCCGATCGCCTTGCCAAAATGAACCGAGTAGCCACCGGAAGTCAGCCTTCCGACCCGATCATCGCCGCAATAGATGGCTTCCCGTCCCCATGGGCAGGCATCGTCGGGACCGTCAATCAGCAATGTGGCACAGCTTGACCTTATGCCGGTATCGAGCATGGCCTGCTTGCCACGAAATTCCTTGGACAGGTCGACGAACCGGTCCAGGCCACCTTCAAGCGGCGTGGCATCCCGTCCGAGTTCGGTTCCGAAGGCGCGGTAGCTCTTTTCCATGCGCAGCCAGTTCTGCGCCCGGGCACCGAACATGCTGAGCGGATACTCCCTGCCGGCGCCTGTGATCAGGTCGAACAGGTAATTCTGCATCTCGATCGGGTGGTGGAGCTCCCAGCCAAGCGAGCCGGTATATGACACCCTCAATGCGCGCACCGGACACATGCCGAGCTCGATATTCCGCATCGACAGCCATGGAAAACGGCGGTTCGACAGAGCCGTATCCGGGTCGGCATCGCAGATGATGCCCTTCAGGAGATCGCGCGATTGTGGACCGGCAACGACCAGCACGCCCCACTGGCTCGTCACCTCCTGCACTTCGATCCAGCCGAATTCGTCGATCCTGTCCTCGGCCGCCTTGCACAGGAAATCGCCATCATAGGCCGACCAGGCCCCGGCCGACACCAAGTAGTATTCGGACTCGCCCAGGCGGGCGATGGTGAATTCCGTCCTCGTGGTCCCCGCCGATGTCAGCGCGTAGGTCAGGTTGACCCGTCCGACCGCCGGCAGCCGGTTGCAGGTCAGCCAATCGAGAAAGGCGGTGGCGCCGGGGCCGACAACCCGGTGCTTGGCAAAGGCGGTGGCGTCGAACATGCCCACGGAATTGCGAACTGCCTGTGCCTCGGCGGCGGCAAACTCCCACCAATCGCCCTTCCGGAAGGAACGGGAGCCATGATCGTCGAAACCGGCAGGTGCAAAATAGTTCGGCCGCTCCCAGCCATTGACCAGGCCGAACTGGGCGCCGAGCGCCTTCATCCGGTCGTAGCAAGGCGCGGTCCGCAGGGGCCGGCAGGCTTCCCGCTCTTCATCCGGATGGTGCAGAACATAGACGTGCTCGTAGCATTCCTCGTTCTTCCTGGCCGCATATTCGGTGGTCATCCAGCTGCCGTAGCGCCGGGGATCCAGGGAGGCCATGTCGATTTCCGCCTCGCCCTCGGTCATGATCTGGGCAAGATAGTATCCGGCACCGCCAGCAGCAGTAATTCCAAACGAGAATCCTTCCGCCAGCCACAGGTTTCGCAGGCCCGGGGCCGGACCAATCAGCGGATTGCCGTCCGGCGTGTAGCAGATCGGACCGTTGAAGTCGTCCTTGAGACCAACCACCTCGGTCGAGGGTATCCGGTGGATCATCGACAGGTATTCCTCTTCGATCCGGTCGAGATCCAGCTGGAACAAATCGGCCCGGAATGACTCCGGAACGCCGTAACGGAAACGGGCCGGCGCCCCGCTCTCGTACGGTCCGAGAATCCAGCCGCCCCGCTCCTCGCGGACATACCATTTCGCATCCGCATCCCGTAGCACCGGGTGCTCCGGGTTGCTGCCACGCCACGCCACCAGCTCACGATCCGGTTCGGTGACGATATATTGATGCTCGACCGGGATTGCCGGGATCCGGATCCCGAGCATGTGCGCCATGCGCTGGGCATGGTTGCCGGTTGCGGTGATCACGTGCTCGGCATGCAATTCGAACTCCTCGCCGCTGCGGACGAGATTGCCTCCCTGCTCGGCCATGATCGATCCCCTGACCAGCCATTCGGCACCGGTCCAGTCCAGCGAGTCGACCTGTCGTCGGCGCAGGATTTCCACCCCTCGCTGGCGGGCGCCCTTGGCCATGGCCTGGGTCACGTCGGCCGGATTGATGTAGCCATCATCCGGATGGTAGATGGCGCCAACGAGGTCATCGGTCCTGACCAGGGGATACCGCTCCCGGATCTGGGCTGGCGAGAGCCATTCATGGGCAATGCCGACCGTCTCGGCCGTGGTTGCATAGAGCATGTATTCATCCATGCGCTCCTGCGTCTGGGCCATGCGGAGATTCCCGACCACGCTGAAGCCGGGATTGAGACCGGTTTCCGCCTCCAGCTCCTTGTAGAATCGAACCGAGTAGTCATGGATGTGGCTGGTGGCATAGCTCATGTTGAAGAGCGGCAGCAGGCCGGCCGCATGCCAGGTGGAACCCGAGGTGAGTTCATCACGCTCCAGCAGCAACACATCCTGCCAACCGGCCCTGGCCAGGTGATAGGCAATGCCGGCTCCGACCGCACCGCCGCCTATCACTACCGCACGAACATGCTTCTTCATCCTTGCCGTCTCCACGATTTCCGGACCCGGGACCGGTCGGGTTTCCGATAATCACTCTTGAGGAAAAATATAAGTCCCATATTTGTTCTCGAACGGTCGCTGGACGGACACGCCGACCCAGCCGCCGGCAGGCAATTCCGGGAAGGAGACAGGTGATGGCAATCGAGGATCTGATCTCGGCATGGGAGACACCGGGAGGGCTGCCGCCCTTCGATGAGGTGTCGGATGATGATTTTCTGCCGGCATTCCGGGAGGCGATCGAGGCGGCCCGCCAGCGGATATCAAAGATCGCCAGCGGGCGGGATCCGGCCACATTCGACAACGTCATCGCTGCCCTCGAAGTAGCCGACACCGAGTTGCAGCGCGTGGAGGCCGTGTTCTTCGTGCTGGCCGGGGCCGACAGCAATGACGACCGACAGGCGATCGAGCGTGAAATCGTGCCCGAACTGGTGCGTTTCGAAACCGAAATCGCCATGAACCGGGGCCTCTTCGAGAAGATCAGCACCGTCTGGGAACAACGGGAGGCGCTCGGCCTTGACGATGAACAGCTGATGACGCTGAAGCGCTGCCGGCGTGACTTCGTGAATTCGGGAGCTATACTCGGGGAACCTCTCCAGCAACGGTTTGCCGGCATCAGGGAAGAGCTGGCCCGGCTGCATGTGCAATTCGGGCAGAACCTCCTCGCCGACGAGTCGGAATGGTGCATGGAACTCGGCGAGTCCGATTTGCGCGGGTTGCCGGAATTCCTGCTGCAGGCGGCCCACCAGGCCGCTGCCGACCGGCAACGGGTCGGCCATGTCATTACCCTTGACCGCTCGCTGATCGAGCCTTTCCTCAAATTTGCCGAAGACCGGAAGCTGCGCAGGGCCGCATACCAGGCATGGGCGGGCCGCGGCGCCGGTGGCGGTTTGACTGACAACCGGCAGATCGCATCGCAAATCATTACCCTCAGGCACGAGATGGCAACGCTGCTCGGCTATCGAAGCTATGCCGATTTCAAGCTCGAGGACGAGATGGCAAAGACGCCCGATGCGGCCCGAACCTTGCTCGACGAGGTCTGGGTTGCTGCACGGGCCGCCGCCATGGCGGATGCGGCACGCCACCAGCAGGCGCTGGCTGTCGATGGCCAGACCGATCAGCTGCAGCCATGGGATTGGCGCTACTATGCCGAGCGGTTGCGGGAGACCGAGCATCGGCTCGATGAGGCCGAAATCAAGCAGTATTTCCGGCTGCGCCCGTTGACCGAGGCCGCCTTCCATGTTGCGGGACTCCTGTTCGACCTCAGCTTTCACGAACTGGATGCAGATTCCTACCATCCGGATTGCCGGGTCTGGGAGGTCAGGCGTGGCGGCTCACCCTGCGCAACCTTCATCGCCGATCACTTCGCCCGACCATCCAAGCAGTCGGGGGCGTGGTGCACGAGCCTGCGTGACCAGCACCGCCTCGCCGAAGGCAGTCGGCCGATCGTGGTCAATGTTTGCAATTTCATGAAACCGCCCGCCGGCGAGCCGTGCCTGCTGTCGCATGATGATGCCAGGACCCTGTTTCACGAATTCGGCCATGCCCTGCACGCCATGCTCTCCGATGTCACCTACCCGTCGGTATCCGGCACCTCGGTGGCACGGGACTTTGTCGAATTGCCGAGCCAGCTCTTCGAAAACTGGCTCGAAGTCGACGAGGTGCTTGACCGGTTTGCCACCCACGCCGAGACCGGCAACCGGATACCGGCGGAGCTTCGCCGCAAGCTGGCCTCCGCGCGCAATTTCGACCAGGGATTTGCCACGGTCGAATACCTGGCGAGCGCCTTTGTCGACCTCGATTTTCATTCCGGCGAGCCACCTTCCGACCTGGTTGAAAGGCAGCGGGAGGTTCTTGGCGAACTGGGCATGCCGGCAGCGATCGGCATGCGCCATGCCACGCCGCATTTTGCCCATGTGTTTTCCGGAAATGGTTATGCAGCCGGCTATTACAGCTACCTCTGGGCCGATGTGCTGGCCGCCGATGCCTTCGAGGCGTTCCAGGATGCGGGCGGGCCGTTCTGCAGGCAAACCGCCGACCGCCTGGCGCGATGCATCCTGTCGGCGGGCGGCGGGCGGGAGCCGGAGGATCTGTACATTTCCTTTCGGGGTAAACTGCCCACTGTCGGGGCACTGCTCAGGAAACGCGGCTTCGCCAACCACCGGCAGGACCCGAACGATGCCGCGGTGTGACCCGGCAATGGCGGTGCCGGCTCGGCGGTGACTTTCGTCAACTGCGCCGGACACGGCGCGGCCCGACGATGGCGGGGCCGGCATTCACGCCCGATCGTCATTCCCCGTCGCCATCGACTCCCCACAGGCAGTCGGCATCAACCCATCCGCTATGGTCGCCGACCGTAACCCGGCACCACCCCTCGTGACATTTTCCCAGCCGGCCGATCACCCCTGCCATCAGGTTGGCCCTGATCCAGGTGTCGTCATCCCGCAACAGCCGAAGCCGGGTCATGTCCTTCATGACCTCGACCGTGCGAATTCCCGACAGCAGGGCGCTGTGCATCCACCCCCCTTCGCCATCGGAGGCCCGGATTCGCCGCCAGTGACCTGATTCATCGACGATCTGGAGCGGCGTGCCCGGATAGGTGAATGTCCAGTCGACCGGAAACTGCCGGCCGGGGCCGCGCCTGACATTGGCCTTGCTGGCCTTGAGCGAGACAAATCTCGGAATTGGGTAGCCGGTCACCGATCCGACCCGGCCTTCGCCAGCCACCTCAGCACCAGCATCGGTCGCCGGCGACTCCTGGGCGCTGCCAGCAGACGCCAGCATCATCACCGCCGCAAATGACAACGCGGCCAGGCCTGCTCCACCAATAATTCCCATCCGATCCGACTCGCTGATTTGCCGATCACGGCAACATGATTTTTCTTTAATGCTACCTGACTTTGCGTTAGCAACTCAAGCTGTCGGTCAGCGGATTGCACCATGAGTCCAGCCAAGCTTACTGTAGTCGTAACCAGGAAATTGCCCGACATCGTCGAGTCCCGGATGAAGGAGCTTTTTGACGTGCTCCTTCGGGAGGATGACGAACCCATGACCAGGGCCGAACTGGTTGCCGCCATTGCCCGGGCCGATGTCCTGGTGCCGACAATCACCGACAGCGTTGACCAGGCATTGCTGGCACGGGCGGGCGACCGGCTCAAGCTGATCGCCAATTACGGCGCCGGCATTGATCACATCGATGTCCAGACCGCCCGCATGCGGGGAATACTGGTCTCGAACACTTCGGGGGTGGTGACCGAAGATACCGCCGACATGACCCTCGGGCTGATCCTCGCTGTCGCCAGGCGCATCCGCGAGGGGTTTGACATCATGCGCTCGGGGCATTGGGCAGGCTGGGCGCCAAAGGCGCTGATGGGCACCAGGGTCGGTGGCAAGTCCCTGGGCATCCTCGGCATGGGCAGGATCGGAACCGCGGTTGCCAGGCGTGCCCGCGCCTTCGGCATGCAGATTCACTATCACAACCGGCGCCAGCTCCATGCCGATATCGAAAACGAGCTTGATGCCACCTACTGGGAGAGCCTCGACCAGATGGTCAACCGGGTCGACATCCTGTCGATCAACTGTCCGCACACGCCATCAACCTTTCATCTGGTCAATGAACGGCGTCTGAAGCTGATGAAACCGGAGGCGATCATCGTCAACACCTCGCGTGGCGAGGTTCTCGACCAGAATGCGTTGACCCGGAGACTGCGCAACGGCGGCCTTGCCGGCGCCGGCCTCGATGTCTTCGAGCGCGGGCTCAACATCAATCCGCGGCTGCTCGAATTGCCCAATGTCGTCCTGCTGCCACATATGGGCTCCTCGACCATCGAAGGCCGGATCGAAATGGGCGAAAAGGTCCTCATCAACATCAAGACCTTCGCCGATGGTCATCGGCCGCCCGATCTCGTCGTTCCCGGCTCCTTCTGAAGTCCGGCCAGCCCCGGTTCAGGCTTCCCCGTCACCATCCGCTGGCCGGCCACAGACGCGGCAATCCTGCCGCTTTCGCAGCTTGATCGTCCGGTTCTCGCCCCAAAGCGCGTCATAGATGAACAGCCGCGACTCCAGCACCTGGCCGGCCCCGGCCAGGAGCTTGATCGTCTCAACCGCCATCATCGAGCCGATCACGCCCGGCAACGCCCCGAGAACACCGCCCTCGGCACAGCCCGGAGCCAGCCCGGGACCCGGCTCCTCCGGAAACACGCAGGCAAGGCATGGGCCCCGCCCGAACCGGAACACGCTGACCTGGCCCTCCCACTGGCTGATCGCGCCGAATATCAGCGGCACCTGGTGTGCATGACAGTAGCGATTGACCAGTTGCCGGGTTGCGAAATTGTCCGACCCGTCGAGAATCACGTCATACCCGGCCAGTTCGTCCAAATTGTCCTCGGTGAGGCGCAGCTGTTTTCGCACGATCTCGGTGCCGGGGTTCAGCCGTTCAAGTGTGTCGGCGGCGCTATCAACCTTGGCGGCACCGATTCGCTCGCCATCATGGATGATCTGCCGCTGGAGATTGGACATGCTGACCGAATCATCATCGATGATGGCAATCCGGCCGATACCGGCCGCGGCAAGATAGAATAGCGAGGGCGAGCCGAGGCCGCCGGCCCCCACCACCAGCACGCTGGAATTCCGCAACCGCTGCTGACCGGCACCGCCGATCTCCCGAAGGACGATGTGGCGGGCATATCTTTCAAGCTCCTCCGGCGAAAACCCGCCATCGCCAGCCGATGGTTGCTCGATCCGGCTGGCGGCCCGGCGCCGAAGCCACCGGACCATCGTCCAGTAGGCAGCCATCACCGCCAGCAGGATTGCTGCCAGCAGCCAGAGCCGGGGATTGCCGGCGATGCTGCCGAAGCTGCCGGCAGATGCAGGCCCGGCCATCATCCATGCCAGGGCCAACCATGCGCCGGTTCGCCTTCCCCGGCCGGTGGTCGCCGATGGGCGTCCGGCTGGACAACCGAAATCAGTCGACACCGGTTGAGCCGAAACCGCCGGCCCCCCGTTCGGTCTGCGTGGAATTTTCGACCTGCCGAAACACCGGCTGGCTGACCGGAGACACCACCAGCTGTCCGATTCGGCTGCCATGCGCGACCATGTAATCCCGGTCTCCGTGATTGACGAGGATCACTCCGACTGGTCCCCGGTAATCGGAATCGATCGTTCCCGGCGAATTGAGAACCGAGATCCCGAATTCGAGCGCCAATCCGGATCTCGACCTGATCTGCCCTTCATGGCCGGGTGGAATTTCCATGATCAGCCCCAGCGGGACCAGCCTCCACCCACCCCCCGGTATCACCATCCCGGTAGTGCGGAACGCCTCGGGAAGATTGGCCCGAAGATCGACACCGGCCGACCCCGGCGTGGCGAAGTCCGGCAGCGGCACCTTCGGATCGGCGCCATCGATCCGGCTGACATGCAGGACAATTCCGCTCAACCCTGCATGTCCTCGTAGACCCGGGCGACCAGCCACTCGGCGATCTTGCGCTTCGGCATGCGCGGCCAGCGCGTGAACCCGTCCTCCGTGATCACGCAAACCTCGTTCTCGTCGCCACCGAACACGCCGGTTCCCGGGCTGACATCATTGCCGACAATCCAGTCGCAACCCTTCCGCTCCAGCTTCCTTGTCGCCTTCTCCACCACGTCGCCGGTTTCGGCGGCAAACCCGATCACCAGCTCCGGTCGATTGGGACCCCGGGCAATTGTCTCCAGGATATCGGGGTTGGCGACCAGGTCGAGTTCGGGACCGCGACCATCCGGGGTCTTGGAAATCTTCCCGTCTCCCGGTTCGGCCACCTTCCAGTCGGCAACTGCAGCGGCAAACACCGCGACATCGGCCGGCAGCGCCACCTGCACCGCGGCCAGCATCTGGTCCGCCGACTCAACCTCGACGATTTGTGCCCCGAGCGGCGGCGATGCGCTGGCAGGTCCGGTTATGAAGACAACCTCGGCACCGCGCCGGACAAACGCCTCGGCGATCGACGCCCCCTGCTTGCCGGACGAACGGTTGGCGATGAACCTGACCGGATCAATCGCCTCTCTGGTGGGCCCCGACGTCATGACCACCCGCAGCCTGGACTGCGAGTATCCGGAGATCCTGGCCAGTTCCTCCATGATGTCTTCGGGTTCGGCCATGCGGCCCATTCCGAATTCGCCGCAAGCCATCTCGCCCTCGACCGGGCTGATGATGTGGACGCCGTCCTTTTCAAGCCTGTCGAGATTGCGCCGGGTTGCCGGGTGCTCCCACATCCGGACATTCATCGCCGGCGCAATGACGACCGGGGTAGCGGTGGCAAGGAGAAGCGTTGTCGCCAGATCATTGGCAAGACCTCCGGCCATCCTGGCAATCAGATCGGCGGTTGCCGGCGCCACCAGGACCAAATCGGCCTGTCGGGACAGGGCAATATGCCCCATCTCGCCCTCGCTGGCCGGATCGAGGAGTTCGCTGCTGACCTTGCTGCCGGCCAGCGCCGCAACCGAGAGCGGCGTCACGAACTGCTCCCCGGCCTCGGTCAGGACCGGGGTCACGTCGTTGCCGGCCTTTTTCAACAGCCGAATCAGCTCGAGGACCTTGTAGGCGGCAATTCCTCCACCAATGATGACCAGGATCTTCCTGTGCTTAACCATGTTGCCGTATCCCGGGGTTGCCCCTGCCGTGCCGATTATTTCAGACCGCGCCATGCTTGTGGAGTCAGTCGCGACACCGGCGGCCCGAATACCGGCCTGACGTGACAGGGAAGCGGACCCGATCCGGTTGCCCGCCTGGCGGTGAATGGCACGGCGATGCTATTGCCATGCCGGCATTATCCTGCCAGACCGGCACCGTTACAGCCCAGGAGATACCCGGTGCAAGGACCCGACCTTTCACTCATTCTTGGCGGTGCCAATTCCGGCAAGTCCGGAATTGCCGAGCGGGCGGTGCTCGCCATGGGCGGGCGGGCGGTCTACCTGGCCACGGCCAGCGCCGGGGATGACGAGATGCGGCGGAAGATCGACCGGCACCGGGCCAGGCGTGACACCCGATGGGAGACGATCGAGGAACCGCTGGAGGTGGCGCAGGTGATCGAAAGCCAGGCCGCAGACCGGACCGTGTTGCTCGAATGCCTCACATTCTGGCTACTCAACCAGCTCGAGGCCGGCAGGTCGATCCAGCGGGAACAGGCAAGGCTGGCCGACTCGCTCGGATCGGCACGATGCAGCATTGTCGTCGTCTCCAACGAAACCGGTCTTGGCATCACGCCGTCGGGCGAGTTTGCCCGGCGGTTTGGCTCCCTGCAGGGGGAACTCAACCAGCAGATTGCCGGCCTGGCCGGCAATGTCGCCCTGGTGGTTGCCGGGTTGCCGGTGACGCTGAAGGGTCGGATACCAGGATGAGCGCGACCGAGTGGTGGTGGGTCCGGCACGGACCGACCCATGTCGGCGGGCTGGCCGGCTGGACCGATGTCGGTGTCGATCTCTCCGACACCGGGCTGATTGCACGCGTATCCGACGCGTTGCCGCCCTCGGCCGTGGTGGTGTCGTCCGATCTGACCAGGGCGGTCCTGACCGCCGACGCCATCTGCGGCGGGCGGAGGCGGTTGCCGAATGCCGTCGGAATCAGGGAAATCCATTTTGGCGAATGGGAGGGGCTGTCGGCGCACAAGATCTCGGAGCGATGGCCGGAGGTCTCGGCGAAATTCTGGAACGACCCCAACTCGGCCACCCCGCCGGGTGGCGAGAGCTGGAGCAGGTTTGCGGCCAGGGTCTCGGAATGTGTCGACCGCATGACTGCGCAACTCGCCGGAATGTCGATCGTCGCCGTCGCCCATCACGGAACAATTGCCAGCCAGATCGGCAGAACGGAAGGCCAGGACCGGAACCCGCCCAACTGCCGGATACCAAACCTGTCCGTGACCAGGATTTCGTTCAACCGCGGAAATTGGCAGCTGATCAGCGCTCCCGAGACTCCCTGACCAGCCCCGGATAGCCACCTCGGCTCAGCCGGCTGGCGAGGGTCCCTTGCCCACGATCTCCTCGATTCTTTCCCAGATGCTGGCGGCGGCGTTGACGCCATCGAACCGCTCCAACTCGACGATGCCGGTCGGCGAGGTGATGTTGATCTCGGTGAGCCAGTTGCCGATGATGTCGATGCCAGCAAAGATCTGGCCGGTCTCGGCCAGCCGCCTGCCGACCTGCCGGCAGATCTCCAGGTCTCGCTGAGTCAGGCCAACCCTGGTGGCCACCCCGCCAACATGCAGGTTCGAGCGACCCTCGCCCTCGGCCGGGATCCGGTTGATTGCGCCCAACGGCTTCCCATCCACCAGGATCACCCGCTTGTCACCATTGCCGATGTCGGGCAGGTATTTCTGGGCAATGACCGGCTGGCGGCTGGCGGCGTGAAACATCTCGAGCAGGGAATTGAAGTTCACGTCCCCCTCCCGGACCACGAACACCCCGGCACCACCATTGCCGAAGAGCGGCTTGATGACGATATCGCCATGGCGGCGGCGAAATTCGGCGAGGGTATCGGCATCCCGGGAGATCAGCGTCGGCGGGATCAGCTCCGGAAACTCGAGCACCAGCAGCTTTTCGGGGAAATTCCTGACCCAGAACGGATTGTTGACCACCAGCGTCTCGCCCGCCACCAGGTCCAGCAGGTGGGTGGTGGTGATATAGGACATGTCGAAGGGCGGGTCCTGCCGGAGCCAGACGACGTCGAAATCGGCGAGCGGAACCACCCTTTCCTGGCCCGCCGTGACGTGATTGCCGTGTTCGTGGCGAACCGATACCGGCTGACCTCGGGCGCAGATTTGGCCTTCGTTGAAGTACAGCCGGTCGGGCAGGTAGTAGAAGAGTTCGTGACCTCGCCGCTGGGCCTCGATCATGATCCTGAACGTGCTGTCTGCATCAATGTCGATCGACCCGATCGGATCCATCTGGAATGCGGCCTGCAATGTCATGCTGTCAGTCCCGAGCCAGTCATGCGGCCAATTCACCAAGAAAGCCGAACGGGCGCAACCACAACCCTGCATCGTCGTCGCCCGTGGCCAGCGGCAGGCGACAAAACGAGGCCCGGCCGGCAGCGGCCGGAAGGAGAGATTGGATGGGCAGTGACCAATTCGGCGGCGAGCGGACAGAGATTGGATGGGCAGTGACCATATTGAACGGGTCCGCAGGGCAGTTGCCGGGCCCGGCCCCGGATATCCGGACGAATCTTGACGCAAGTTTGACCCGCAGCGCCAAATGGGTGCAGAGAAGGCCACATCCGGCACATCGAGCCGGCGCTGACCGCCCGGGGCCTGCCGGATTGGCTGTCATCGGGAAGCACCGGAGCGGCATGGAAGGATGGTCCGTAACGGTTGTTCCGTCACCGGCCCGGCAGGATCCTGCCGATTGGCCATCGCCGGCGGCCAGGCGGACCCGGTGACGCCGTTGCCCGTGCCCGGCCGGCGGGATTTGGAGGATGGGTGCGGCCGGCCCTACCCGCGATCGTGATCGAGCCTGGCCTCCCCCGAGACTTCCAGTGCCAGGGCATAGACCTTGCCGCGGGACAATCCGGACTCTGCTGCCAGTTCCCGGACGGCATCCCGGACCGACATCGTCGACAGCAGCTCCGCCATTCGGTGCCGGACCTCGCCGGCATCCGGCGCCTTCGGCCCGCGACCCCCGACCACGACCACGATCTCGCCCCTGGTCTCCTCGCCCCTGTAGCGATCGGCCAGTTCGCTCAACCTGCCGGCCACGACCTCCTCATGCTGCTTGGTCAGCTCACGACAGATGGCGGCAGGACGCTCCCCGCCAAGAATGTGAACCATGTCAGCGAGGAGGCCGGCCAGGCGACGCGGCGATTCGTAGAACACCAGCGTGACCGGCACCGATGCCAGGTCATCGAGCTGGCGCTGGCGGCGGGAGCTGTTGGCGGCGGCAAAGCCGGCGAACAGGAACCGGTCGGTCGGCAGGCCTGACACCGTCAGCGCCACGATCGCCGCCGTCGGCCCGGGCACCGGGATCACGGCAATTCCCTCCTCCCGCGCCGCTTCCACCAGCCGGAAACCCGGATCGGCCACGAGCGGCGTGCCGGCATCCGGGATGTAGCACAGGCTCTCGCCCCGCCTGAGCCGTGCCATCAACCCTGGACGGCGCCGGGAGCCGTTGACGTCATTGTAGGACGAGATCGGCCGGCCCTGCAGGCCAATACCATGCATGGTCATCAGCCGCCTGGCCAACCTGGTATCCTCGGCCACCACCATGTCGGCCATCCGCAATACGTCAAGCGCCCGCAGCGTGATGTCCCGAGCGGCGCCGATTGGCGCCGACACCAGGTATAGGCCCGGCGCAAGCGCCTCGCGGCCGACCGTCTCCTCCTCCACCGTCATTTCCACGGCCGATTCACGGCGGGCAGAAGGTGGTGCAGGCCACCATTGCCGACAGCCCGCGGGCGGTTTCGGCGCCTTTCCCGCTTCGGACGGCAAACCCGTGCTTTTGTTTTGATGTCATTGGGGCTAAAAGGTCCGGCAATTTTCGGGGAGCAAGTCATGTCTGCTGAAACTGGTTTCGGTCGTGCACTCGCCCTGGCAGGCGCACTGTTCCTGGCCGCATGTGTTGATGGCCAGCCAGTCGACAATAGCCCGCCGGTGACCATTTCGCCACCCGGCGGGGCCAAGGTGGCGTTGCTGCTTCCTTACGGCACCGACGACAACAACAACACCGAACTGGCCGACAGCCTGGAGAAAGGCGCCCGGCTTGCCCTGTCCAGCATGGGCAATTCACCGATCGAACTCAGCGTCTACCCGACTTCCGGAACGCCCGAAGGTGCGGCCGAGGCCGCCGCCCATGCAATCGACGGCGGCGCCAGCATCATCCTGGGTCCGGTATTCGGCGACGCCGCGGCGGCAGTCGGCCCGATCGCCAACCAGCGAGGCATACCGGTCCTCAGCTTCTCCAACAGGCCGGAAGTCGCCGGCGGCAATGTCTTTCTGCTCGGCCACACCCACGTCAATTCGGCCACCCGGATCCTGGATTTCGCCCGGGCGCAAGGCCACGGCAAGGTCCTGATCACCCATGCTGAAACCGATGCCGGGCAGGCAAGCCGTCAGGCCGTCGAACAGGCGGCGGAACAGGTCGGAATGGAGATTGCCGGCTCGGTGACATACGAGTTCTCCCAGATCGGCGTGATCAATTCGGTGCCGGAAATCGTTGCCGCCCTGGAAGAGACCGGCGCCGACCTGTTGCTGCTGACCGGCAACACCGCCGGCGCATTGCCAATGCTTGCCCAGATGATTCCGGAGGCGGGCGTGGATCCGGAGATCGTCCAGATGGCCGGGATTACCCGCTGGGACATTCCGGCAAACAACTTGCGAATCAAGGGGCTGCAAGGAGGATGGTTCCCCCTGCCCGACCCGAATCTGGCCGCCAGTTTCAGCTATCGATACCAGTATGAATTCAACGTGGCGCCGCACTCGCTTGCCGGGTTGGCCTATGACGGAATCGTCGTGGCCGATCGGTTGCTGCGGTCGGCAGGTGGAAATGGCCAGGTGGTCATCAACTCCCCGGCAGGGTTTTCGGGGGCCGACGGCGTATTCCGGTTTCATGCCGACGGCTTGCCCGAACGCGGCCTGGCCGTGGCGGAAGTCCGGGAGTTCGACAAGGTGGTCATTTCACGATCGCCCAGATCATTTGCAGATGGGGAAACCTGATCACGGCTTGCAGACCCTGTTCCGGCCTGCCTGCCGCCTTCCGACATCCATCTGCCGAGGTGGACCGATATCGCGATGACAGCGCATAGAGGAACCTTCGACAACCAGCCCGCCGGCTAGATGATGGCACGGCAGACGCGGCTGGTTCGCGGGTTCTTCACGGTTGGTTTCTGGACCCTGGTCAGCCGGATCCTCGGCTTCTGCCGTGATGTCATCTTCGCCGCGGTACTGGGTGCGGGTCCGGCGGCGGAAGCTTTCCTTGTCGCCTTCAGCCTGCCGAACATGTTCCGGCGGATCTTCGCCGAAGGCGCCTTCAACACCGCCTTCGTCCCGATGTTCTCGAAACGCCTGCAGACCGGCACCGACCCCCGCGGCTTTGCAGAGGAGGCCTTCTCCGGCCTTGCCGGCTTCCTGATCATTTTCTTCGTGGCAGCCCAGGTGTTGATGCCGGTGCTGGTGCTGGCGATGGCCAGCGGTTTTGTCGGCGACGGGAGATTCGACCTGGCGGTCCTGCTCGGCCGGATCGCCTTTCCCTACCTGATCCTCATTTCACTGGCGGCGCTGGTTTCCGGCATCCTCAATGCAACCGGCCGGTTCGCCGCGGCATCGGCAGCGCCGGTGTTGCTCAATGCCTGCTTCATCTCCGTGCTCCTGGCATCACACAAATTCGGCTGGGACCCGGCACTGTCGCTGGCCTGGAGCGCACCGGTCGCCGGAATTGCCCAACTGGGCCTGGTCTGGGTGGCGGCTGCCAGGGCCGGTTTTGCAATCCGGATCCGGATCCCCCGGCTGACCGGGGACATGCGGCGTTTGGCAGTGATCGCGGCGCCGGCGGCGCTGGCTGGCGGCGTTGTGCAGATCAATCTGCTGATCGGCCGCCAGGTTGCCAGCTTCCAGGACGGGGCAGTGGCCTGGCTCAACTATGCCGACCGCCTCTACCAATTGCCGCTCGGCGTGGTCGGAATTGCCATCGGTGTCGTCCTCCTTCCGGAACTGTCCAGGAAGCTGGCGGAGGGTGACGAGGCCGGTGGCAATCATGCGCTCAACCGGGCCGCCGAACTCAGCCTTGGCCTGGCCCTGCCAGCTTCGGTGGCGCTGGCAGTGGTGCCGCTTCCGCTGGTCAGCGTCCTCTTCGAGCGGGGCCGGTTTGACGCCACCGACTCGGCAGCCACCGCGGCGGCGCTGATCATCTATGGTGCGGGGTTGCCGGCATTTGTCCTGCAGAAGGTGCTGCAACCACTCTACTTTGCCCGCGAGGACACCAGGACCCCCTTCCGGTTCGCGGCCATCGCCATGCTGGTCAATGCCGCGGTGGCGATCGGCCTGATGCCGGTATTCGGCTACCTGTCGGCGGCCATCGGCGCCAGCCTGTCAGGCTGGGCCCTGGTGCTGCTGCTGTGGCGGGGGGCACGACAGATGGGTGCGGCCTCCCGTCCGGACAGCCGGCTGCAGCGGGCAATCCCGGGAATCCTGGTGGCAAGCCTGGTGATGGGCGCCTGCATATTCGGCCTGGCCAGCCTGACCGGCGAGATGTTCCGGCAACCGGGCATCCGTTACGTGGCGCTTGGCTTCCTGGTACTGGTCGGCATGTTGGTCTACGGAGTCATGCTGTTGCTTCTATCCGTTTACTCGGTCAGCGACGTGAAGAAGTTGCTTCGGCGGGCATGACGATCGTGGTCGTCCCTGCATTCGGGGCCATCCGGTGGACGGGATGATGGCAACCGGTGCTGTTCTCGCCGCCATCCGGTCGGCAGGATGATGGCGGGCGGTCCCTATTTTCGGAGCCGATCGGCGATCCTTTCTATCAGCACCCCGTAGCGGACTCCCATCAGCGGCGGCGCCGCCAGAAAACCGGCCATGTAGCCGGAAAGATCGGCAATCCAGCGTCCGCTGCCGCCAATCAGCATGCCCATGACCAGTTCGAAGCCGAGAAAAAGTGCCGGCAGGATGATGATGGTGTGTCCGATCCGGCCGATCGGTTGGCCGGTAACCGCTTCCGCCATGACCAGGGCGGCGGCGGCAAAACCGAACAGGCCGAGATAACCGGCGGAGGCCCCGGTCAACGGAAGCTGACTGCCGGAAAACTGGTAGAAACAGGCCGCACCGACCACGGCGGAGCCGAGGAATGTCAGCACCAGGGCAAAGTCCCGTGTCGACCCCTGCACCACGCGGAACACGACCAGGATGAAGGTCGCGCTCAGCAGGGCATCCAGGGTGGTGCGGTGAATGAGCGGAAAGGTGATGAACCTGACCGGGTCACCGATGCCTGTTCCGCCCTGGCCCGGCAAGAACTCCACCGAATTTGACCAGACGCCGAAGCCAATGATTGCCCGATGTCGCCAGCTGATGCTGCCCTCGGCGTGGAACAGCGCCGAATCGCCGAGAAAAAACAGGAATTCCAACCCGCAAATGAGCACGGCCAGCGCAATCGCATGAAAGGAAATGGGTCTGTCGGTCAATACGGGGCCGCCACTCATCGGATGTCCTGCCCAATAGACCTTCCTATTGACCTCCTGCAATCCAAAAGGCTAACACCCGCCTCGCCCGACAGGTCACCAGGAATGAATTGATGGATGAACGCTCCCGCAAGCGGCGCATATTTTCCGGAATTCAGCCAAGTGGAAACCTGACCCTCGGAAACTATCTCGGTGCGCTCAAGCGGTTTGTCGAGATCCAGGAGACGGGTGACGACACCATCTATTGCCTGGTCGATCTGCATGCCATTACCACCTGGCAGGATCCGTCCGCCCTGAAGGTCGCGACCCGGGAAGCCGCTGCCGGCTTCATGGCCGCCGGTATCAATCCGGCCCGGTCGATTCTTTTCAACCAGTCGCAGGTTCCGGCCCATGCCGAACTCGCCTGGATCTTCAACTGCGTCGCCCGCATGGGCTGGCTTGGCCGGATGACCCAGTTCAAGGACAAGGCCGGCAAGAACCGCGAGAATGCCTCGGTCGGGCTATTCTCCTATCCGACGCTGATGGCAGCCGACATCCTGGTCTACCATGCCACCCATGTCCCGGTCGGCGAGGACCAGAAGCAGCATCTGGAGCTGACCCGCGACATCGCCATCAAGTTCAACCATGATTTCGGGACCGATTTCTTTCCGGTCATCGATCCGATCATCGAGGGCACGGCGACCCGGATCATGTCGCTGCGCGATGGCAGCCGGAAGATGTCGAAATCGGACCCGTCGGATATGAGCCGCATCAACCTGACCGACAGCGCCGACCGGATCGCGCTCAAGATCCGCAAGGCCAGGACCGACCCGGACCCGATCCCGGACACGGCCGACCGTCTCAAGGGACGGCCGGAAGCGGAAAACCTGCTGAACATCTATGCTGCCCTGGCCGACCGGACGGTTGACGATGTCGTTGCCGAGTTTGCCGGCAAGCTGTTTTCCGAGTTCAAGGCATCGCTATCGGAGCTGGCGGTCGAGAGGATCGGCCCGGTCACCGCCGAAATGAACCGGCTGATGCAGGATCCGTCGGAAATCGATCGCATCCTGGGAGCGGGGGCTGCCAGGGCATCCGAAATCGCCGAGCCTGTCCTCGAGCGGACCTACGGGATCGTCGGCATGATCCGGTCACGCTGAGGCCGCGGTCAATCAACATCAACCGGGCGGGAGAGCACCATGGCAACCGGCACCAATATCCGCACCTACTGGGAAGGACGCTGGCACGAGGGCGATGCCCTGGTCATGCGGGCCGCCGACCACGGATCATGGCTTGGCACCACAGTTTTTGACGGTGCGCGATTTGCCAGGGGGGTGGCACCTGATCTGCTGCGTCACTGCCAGCGGCTGAATGAGTCGGCCGATGCCATGTGCATCACGCCGACCCACACGGCAGACGAGATTGCCGAGATCGTGTGGGCCGGGCTGAAACTCTATCCGGCCGATGCCGAAATCTATATCCGCCCGATGTACTGGGCGCTGGAAGGCGACCATATGGCGGTGGTGCCCAAGGAGGGCGCAACCGGCTTCTGCATCTGCCTCGAGGAATTGCCGCTGCCGGCCAGGGTCCGGCCGGCAACCCTGACCACCACCCGTTTCCAGCGACCTGTTCTCGCCTCGACGGTGGTCAATGCCAAGGCAGGCTGCCTCTACCCGAACAATGCCCGCATGTTGCGCGAGGCCCATGACAGGGGTTTCGACAACGCGCTGGTCGCCGATGCGCTGGGGAATGTCGCCGAAACCGCGACCGCCAACGTGTTCATGACCAGGGATGGCGAGGTGTTCACCCCGGCCGCCAATGGCACCTTCCTGTCGGGGATCACCCGCTCCCGCATTATCGGGCTACTCAGGGAAGACGGGTATGAGGTCCACGAGACCACGTTGCGTTTCGAGGATTTCCGGTCGGCCAGCGAGGTCTTCCTCACCGGCAACATGTCGAAGGTCACGCCGGTATCCAGGTTCGATGACACCCATTACCAACGTGGCCCGATCGCCGACCGGGCGCTGGAGCTTTACTGGAACTGGGCCCTGCCGGACGGTGCCTGATCAGCCGTCGTCGTCGATGTCCGCTTCGCCCTCGACCGCGGCCTGGAATGCCGCGAAGAACCGGTCGACAAATTTTCGCGCCGTCCCGGCGATCAGACGGGATCCGAGCTGGGCGATCTTGCCGCCAACCCTTGCATCCACCTCGTAGCCGAGCTCGGTTCCCTCCGGAACATCGGCCAGCGTCACCCTGGCCGATCCCTTGGCGAATCCGGCCGCCCCGCCCTTGCCTTCACCGGTAATGGTATAGCTCTCGGCCTCGATCAGGTCGGAAATCGTGACACGGCCCCTGAAGGTTGCCTTCACCGGCCCCACCTTCTGCGTCACCACCGCCTCGAACCCCTCCCCGGTTGAACCGGTCATCTCCTGGCAGCCGGGAATGCATTGGCGAAGGATGTCGGGATCATTGAGTGACGCCCAGACATCGACGCGGGATGCAGCGATCGTTCTGCTGCCGGAAAATTCCATGGTGATCTCCATACCAGACCCGGAACCGGCAGCAGTGAGGCCGGCACAACTCCGGCGAGAAAAACCGGTCCGGCTTCCGATTGCAACCGCAAACCGGCCGCGGTGACGGCAGACGAGGCCCAGCGGCTGATGCCGATCTGGCCGTGATGTCGTGACGCAGGGTGGCGGCCGGGTCGAATCAACCAGGACCCGCCACGCTGGCCGGGGACCTGCATCGGGCAGGCGGCCAGGCTGGAATTTGCGCCCGGTCCGCCTCGGGACTGCCGACACGCAATTTGCTTGTTGGCATGACTGCAAGAGCCTAGACTGCCGCAGGTTTTACTGAATTCCCAAGGGAGGGAAGAAATGACTTTCAACAAATTGCTGGCGGGGGTGCCAATTCTGCTACTCGCCATGGGTGCCGGTTCGGCCAGCGCCGACAAGCTGACATATTATTGCAGTGCCCAGGAAGACTGGTGCCAACTCATGGCTCGCAGCTTCGAGGAAACGACCGGGATTGACGTGAACATGACCCGCAAATCCTCGGGCGAGACCTTCGCGCAAATCCGCGCCGAGGCATCAAATCCCAAGGGAGACGTCTGGTGGGGCGGCACCGGTGATCCGCATCTGCAGGCGGCCGAGGAAGGGCTGACCGAGGAATACCTGTCGCCAATGCGCGACCAGTTGCATCCCTGGGCGATTTCCCAGGCCGAGAGCGCCGGCAACCGGACCATCGGCATCTATTCCGGCGCCCTGGGCTACGGCTACAACACCGAACTGCTCGCGGCCAATGACCTGCCGGAGCCGGCATGCTGGAAGGATCTGCTGAAGCCCGAATTCAAGGGCCATGTACAGATGGCCAACCCGAATTCGTCGGGCACGGCCTACACCACGCTGGCCTCGATGGTACAGATATTCGGCGAGGAAGACGGGTTCCAGTTCATGAAGGACCTGCATGCCAACATCAACCAGTACACCAAGTCCGGCTCGGCACCGATCAAGGCGGCAGGCCGCGGCGAGACCACGGTCGGCATCGTGTTCATGCACGATGCGGTCAAGCAGGCGGTCAGCGGTTTCCCGATCAAGGTTGTCGCTCCGTGCGAAGGAACCGGCTACGAAATCGGCTCGATGTCGATCATCGCCGGCGCCCGCAACCTGGAACAGGCCAAGATGTTCTATGACTGGGCATTGTCGCCCGAAGCGCAGAACCTTGCACTCGAGGTCAACGCCTTCCAGGTTCCGTCGAACATGGGCGCCGAAACCTCGGAAAGCGCTCCCGACATGTCGATGATCAAGCTGATCGACTACGATTTTGTCAAATACGGCTCGTCGGATGAGCGCAAGCGGCTGCTTCAGAAGTGGGACGAGGAGGTCTCGACCCTGCCGCAATAAGAGGTGCGCAACCTCGCATTCAAGGATCCCGCCCACCCGGTTCTGATCGCCTGGATGATCGCCGGATGGGCGGGGTTTGCCTGCCTTCCCTGGTATGGAATCGAAGACGGGTTTTTTGGTCTTTCATGGCTGATTGACGGCTATCCGCTCGACCCGGACTTTGCGCCGGCCGCCTTCCTGATCGCCCAGGGCGAGAAGTTGTGGCTGGCCCCGCTGCTGCTTCCCATGCTGGCTCCCCTGTTCGTTCTCGGGCGGAAGCGGTCCGACCGGCGGTTCTCGACCGTGCTGATCCTGGCCGGCGGCGGGGGTTTTCCTGGTTGATGGCCCAGGGCTTCGGCATCGGCATCCGCGGCTTCAGTTTCGACTGGCTGACGGCGCTGTTCGGAGATCTTGGCGACCGACAATTCGGCATGGGTTACGGGGCGCTCATCCTGGCCTCGTCATTCCTTTTCATCTTTACCCAGGGCATTGCCGCCAGGGGTGCCATCAAGGGCGATGTGTTCGTGGTCAGCGCCATCGGCGGCGTGATCATCATCGTTGCCACCTTCGTGTTCTTCCCCATCGGGAGAATGCTTGCCTTTGCCTTCATCACCGAAGAAGGCGGATATTCGCTGTCGGTCCTGGCCTCGAAGCTGTTTGACGACCGTCTGTGGAGCCTGGGATGTCTCGCCGGCACCCGGTGCGGTGCCGCCTGGAATTCGCTGTTCCTGGCAATTTTCGTTGGATTTACCACCACAATCCTCGGCCTGGCCTTCGCGCTGGTTGTCACCCGCTCGGGCTTTCGGCTCAAGAGAGGCCTGCGGGCGCTGACCGTTCTACCGATCATAACTCCGCCTTTCGTGATCGGCCTCGCCCTCATCCTGCTGTTCGGCCTATCGGGCACCGTTACCGAATTCGTCGCCGGGATTCTGGGCGGTCAACCCACGCGCTGGCTCTACGGGTTGCCCGGTATCCTCATCGCCCAGACCCTCGCCTTCACACCGATTGCCTTCCTGGTGCTGATCGGGGTTGTCGAGGGCGTTTCGCCATCCATGGAGGAGGCGGCGCAAACGCTTCGCGCCGACAAGTGGCAAACCTTTCGGACGGTATCGCTGCCATTGATGCGCCCGGGGTTGGCCAATGCCTTCCTGCTCGGTTTCATCGAAAGCATGGCCGATTTTGGCAACCCTCTGGTGCTGGGCGGCAATTTCGACGTCCTGTCCACGGAGATATTCTTCGCTATCGTCGGCGCCCAGTATGACCAGGGACGGGCGGC
The DNA here is from genome assembly GCA_964291445.2 of Paracoccaceae bacterium. Lineage (GTDB taxonomy): Bacteria > Pseudomonadota > Alphaproteobacteria > Rhodobacterales > Rhodobacteraceae > JAPOXR01. Next base: position 421,385 of record OZ219863.1, read on the forward strand.
GGTACTGGCCATGGTGCTGCTGAGCTTCACGCTCTCGGCCTTCTACCTCCAACGGGTATGGCTGGGACGCAAGGCCTATACCACCGTGTCGGGCAAGGGTGATGCCGGCGTTCATCCGCTGATGCCGCGGCGGTTGTCGATCCCGGTTTTCATCGTGGTCGGCCTATGGGTCGCCTTCACCGTCACCGTCTATGGCATGATCGTCTATGGCAGTTTTGTCGAACTCTGGGGCGTCAGCAACAAGCTGACGGCAAAGCACTATGTCACCGCCTTCTCGGTCGGTTTCAACGAGCACGGCCTGCACTGGTCGGGCTCGGCCTGGGACAGCTTCTGGACGACGATCCAGATCGCCACCATTGCCGCACCGTTGACCGCTGCCGTCGGGCTGGTGACCGCCTATCTGCTGACCCGGCAGAGTTTCCGCGGCAAGAACGCCTTCGAATTCGGAACCCTGCTGTCATTTGCAATTCCGGGAACGGTGATCGGTGTCAGCTACATCATCGCCTTCAACGTGCCGCCGATCGAACTGACCGGCACCGGCGTCATCCTGGTGGTGAGCTTCATTTTCCGCAACATGCCGGTCGGCGTACGCGCCGGCATCGCCAGCATGTCACAGCTCGATTCCTCGCTCGACGAGAGTTCGCTGACACTGGGAGCAAATTCGTGGCAGACCTTCCGCCGCATCATCCTGCCGCTGCTCAAGCCAGCCATCCTGGCCGCCCTTGTCTTCAGCTTCGTGCGATCCATGACCGCGATCAGCGCCGTGATCTTCCTGGTCAGCGCCGAACATGACATGGCCACCAGCTACATCATCGGGCGGGTCGAGAACAATGATTACGGACTGGCCATCGCCTATTCGACCACGCTGGTCTTCGTGATGCTGGCAGTGGTGGTCCTTCTGCAATTTCTGGTGGGTCGCACCAATATCGGCCGGCGAACCCAATTCGCACGGGGAGCATGAGACATGGTCCATGGCAAGATATCCAGCAAGGCAGCTCCGGTCCGCTTCGAGGGGGTCAGCAAGCGCTTCGGCAAGGAGGTGGTGGCGGTCGACAATATCGACCTCGACATCAGGGCCGGAAGGCTGGTCACCCTCCTCGGTCCGTCCGGCTGCGGCAAGACCACGACCCTGCGCATGATTGCCGGCCTCGAGACGGTGAGTTCGGGCCGCATTCTCATCGGCGACGAGGATGTTACCACATTGCCTGCCACCGACCGGGATGTGTCGATGGTCTTCCAGTCCTATGCGCTGTTTCCCCACATGACGGTCATGGAAAACGTTGCCTACGGGCTCGGATTTTCCGGCGTCCCGAAATCGGAGGCTGCCGACCGGGCCCAGGCCGGGTTGGAGCTCGTGGATCTGCGGGGCTTTGGCGACCGGTTGCCGAGCGAACTCTCCGGTGGGCAGCAGCAGCGGGTCGCGGTGGCCAGGGCGCTGGTGCTGGAGCCGCAGGTGCTGCTGTTCGACGAACCCCTGTCCAACCTCGATGCCAAGCTGCGTCGGCAGGTTCGGGAAGACATCCGGTCGATCCAGAAGGAGCTCGGGCTGACCGTTGTCTATGTCACCCATGACCAGGAGGAGGCGCTGGCGGTCAGCGACGAGATCGTGGTGATGCACGATGCAAGAATTGCCCAGATCGGAACACCAAGACAACTCTATGATGCACCCGTGAGTGCGTTCGTTGCCGATTTCATTGGCGAGGCCAACCTGATTCCATGCGACATCACGTCGGTCGAGGACGGCATGGCCGTGATCGATATCGACGGCTATCGATTCCGGCTGCCATCCCGCGGCCTCGACCAGGGGCCGGCCCGGTTGGCGGTTCGCCCGCCGCGGATCGTGCTCGACAGCGAGGAGGGTTTCACCGCACGGGTCGCCAAATCCACCTATGTCGGCGTGCGAATGGAATACTCGCTCGAAACCTCGTTCGGCACCATCTTCGCGGTCAAGGATGATGTCGCCAACCCGCTGGAGCCGGGCAGCAGCGTGACCGTCAGCTTCGAGAACTCCGGCCCGGTACTGATCCCTCCCGACCCGTCAGGCTGAGCTGGCCGGCCCTTGCCCCCGTCAACCGGCGATCCGGTCCTGCACCAGCTGCGGGATTTGGCTTGGCAAATCGGCAACCTCGACCCCGTGCGCCTCCAGGGCGCGTCGCTTGCCGGCATAATCGCCGCCGGCTGACGAGACGATGGCCCCGGCATGGCCCATCTTGCGATCCTTCGGCGCCACTCGCCCGGCGATGAACGCCACCACCGGCTTGCGCATACCGGCCGCATATTCGGCTGCCTCCTCCTCGGCGGAGCCGCCGATCTCGCCGCAGATTACCACCGCCCTGGTCCGGTCATCCGCCTCGAAGAGCGCAAGCGCATCCCTGGTCCGGGTTCCGACGATCGAATCGCCGCCCACGCCAATGAAGGCCGACTGGCCCTGCCCCTGCGCCGTGAGTTGCAGGCAGATCAGCGTGCCAAGGCTTCCCGACCGGGAAATGACGCCAACCGGCCCCGGGCAAAAGACTTCCCGGCTGAAGGCCGGCATGATGCCGGCAAAGCTCTCCCCGGGCGTCACCAGCCCCGAGGTGTTCGGACCGATGATGCGGCTACCGGAATTCCTCGCCGCTGCCAGCATCTCCATGACATCATGGGTCGGGATGTGTTCGGCCAGGCAGATCACCGTTGCCGAGCCGGCCTCGCAGGCATCGATGGCGGCAGCACCGGCAGCGCCCGGTGGCACGAACATCAGCGTGGCATCGAAGCTGCAATGCCTGGCAGCCTCGCGCGCCGAGGCAAAGACCGGAACGCCCAGATGCGACGTGCCGGGTTTGCGCGGGTTGACGCCGGCCACGATCCGGGTGCCGTAATCGAGCATGGCCTGGCCCCAGAAGCTTCCCTGGCGACCGGTCAGCCCCATGACCAGAATCCGGTGATGGCGACGCAGGATCATCGACCCGCCTCCGCTGCACGCACCGCCGCCCGAACGGCATCATCCATGCTCTCATACGGCTCCAGCCCCAACTGGCTGCGAATGCACTCGACCGCCTCGCGGCTGCCAGTGCCGTGGATGGTGAAGAAGACCGGGATATCCGGCTCGAGCTCGCGCCATGCCCGGGCGATGCTCTCGGCCATGACATCGGTGCGGGCAAAAGCACCGCAGAAATTGACCAGGAGCGACCTGATTGCCGGGTTGCCCAGGACGATCTCCAGTGCCAGCCTGCCCCTGGTATAGGCCTCGCCGCCGATTTCAAGAAAATTTCCCGGGCGCCCGCCGAGCCGGGACACCACATCCATGGTGGTCATGGTCAGGCCGGCCCCGTTTGCCAGTATGCCGACCGGGCCGTCGAGTTCGATATAGGTTAGCCCGCCCGCCCGTGCCGCCACTTCCCTCGGATTGCCGGTCGGTGACCCGGCCTGTTCGGCCAGCTCCGGCTGGCGATGAAGCGAAGCATCATCGACGACAAGCTTGCAGTCGAGCGCCATGATCCTGCCATCCTCCAGCATGGCCAGCGGGTTCACCTCGACCAGCTCCGCATCATGGGTCCGGAAGACCTGGTAGAGGGCGGCCAGAATCCCGGTGGCGGCGCTGGCCTCGCCGTCCGGAACCACCTGGCACAGCCTGGCCTCGAGCTCTCCCGGCTCCGGCCCATGGCTGATATCGACCGGAAAGCGCAGCATCGAGTGCGGCGAGGTCGCGCTCGCTTCCTCGACATCTATCCCGCCGGTGGCCGAGAACAGCATCAGCGGTCCCCCGGTTACCGGGTCGCAGGTGATGGACGCGTAAAATTCCCGGCGAATCTGCAGCCTTTCCTCGACCAGCAAGGCATCGACCTTGTGGCCGGAAATCTCCGAGCCAAGCATTTCGGCAGCAAGGCGCTGCGCCTCCTGCGGTGTGGCTGCCGCCAGGATTCCCCCGGCCTTGCCGCGTTTGCCAGCGAGGATCTGTGCCTTCAGCATGCTCGGGCCCTGGCGGCGGACCGCGTCGGCGGCCGCATCCGCACGCCGTACCACCGTGCCGTCCGGTATCGGAATTCCGGCCCGTGCCAGCAATGGCTTGGCCAGGTATTCGCAAAAATCAGCCAATTGCGGGCCTCGCTCCTCTACTTGCCAAATCTTTCCCAATAGGGTCCGAACAATTCCTCCTCGGAGGGCCGGTCCTCCGGGATCGTCGTCACCAGATGGGTGATGTTGATGAAGTGGCGGTAATTCAGGTTCTCGGAAATCGTGTTTCCGGCCCAGCTTCCGCCGCCCATGGACAGGGTGAAGGGCAAGGCATTGTCAAAGCTGCCGCCATTGCCGAATGTGTGCGCCTGGTTGACCAGCACCCGGACGACATCGGTCGTCTCCGCCAGTTCCATCGCATGGGCGCGGTTGCCGGTATGGATGCCGACCGAATGCCCCTTCCCCTTGATGTCGAGAATGCTGCCGACCATCCGCCTGGCCTCGGCAAGATCCCCGGCCCGGTACACCGTCAACACCAGGGAGAGCTTCTCGTCGGCAAAGCCGCCGACACCGTCCGGCTCCTGTGCTTCCACCATGAAGAAGTGGCTGGCCGCTGCCGCATCGGGCAGGCCGAATGCCCGGGCCGCTGCCGCCGCATCCCGGGCGATGACGTCCCGGTTCAGCTTGCCGTCCTTCCACAGCACCCCGGCAATTCGCCGGCCCTCATCCGGCGTGCAGCGCCAGCCCCCGGCCCGGCCCAGTGCCGCCATGGCCGGCTCATAGACATCATCCAGTATGACCAGCGCGTTTTCGGACGAGCATGAGGTGGCGTTGTCGAATGTCTTCGAAGCGGCGATCTTGCCGGCCGCGTCATCCAGTTCGGCCGTGGAATCGATGATGACCGGCACATTGCCGGGGCCGACGCCGATGGTGACGGTTCCCGACCGCATGGCATTGCGAACATTGTTCTGCGAACCGGTAACCACAGCCAGATCGACCGCCTGCATCAGCTGCTGCGTTGCCTCCCTGGTCACCGGTGGCGGCAGGATCTGCACGAGATCGGCCGGGTGGTTGCTCCTGGCAAGCTCCGCGCGCATGAATTCGACGGCTCGGGCGGTGGTCCGGTATCCGGCAGGCGACGGCGCGATGATGATTGCATTGCCGCCCTTAAGCGCCATCATCGCCTTGTTGACCGGTGTCGCCGACGGATTTGTCGATGGGCAGACCGCACCGACCACGCCCACCGGCTTGCCGAACCTGACCAGCCCACGCGATGCATCCTCCTCGATCACGCCCACGGTCGCGGCCCGCAGCAAATCGCGCAAGGTCCCGAAAGTCTTGCGGGTATTCTTGATCACCTTCGATTCGACATCGCCAAGCCCGGTATCCTCGACGGCCATTTCGGCAAGCTCTCGGGCTCGCCCCGCATGGTAGATCGACCAGGCCAGCGCCCGGACCGCATCGTCAACCCGAAGCTGGCTGTGGTTCTCGTAGCAATCCATCGCCATGCGTGCCCGCTCGACCAGCCTGCCAACGCCGGCGACCGGCCCGTCTCTCCCGATACTCATCTTCCCTGCATCCCCGAATTCTCCATTTGAGGGGTCAATCGGCCGGCCTCACCCTGCCCCGCTTGCCGCCGCCAAGCTCGCCCATGATCGAGGACAGGATGGCCAGCACGCCCAGTACCAGGAGGATTGCGGAGATCGGCCTGCCAAGGAAACCAGTCACATCGTAATGCATAAGTTGCATCGACTTCGAGAAAGCCGATTCGCCCAGCTTGCCGAGAATCAGTCCCAGCACAACGCCGGCTGCCGAATAGCCGGTGGCCCGCAGGAAGTAGCCGACCACGCCGGCAATGAACATGACCCAGACATCGACCAGCAGGTTGCGCAGGGCATAGGCACCGATAATGGCCAGGATCAGTATCCCGGGCGCCAGCCACCGGAACGGAACCCGCAGGATGTGGACAACGGTCTTGGTCTGCACCCAACCGAGCAGCACGATCAGGAGATTGGCCCAGAACATGGCAGCAAAGGTGATCCACACCAGGTCACCGGAATTGATGAAGATGAGCGGCCCCGGCTCCATCCCGTGAATCTGGAATATGCCCATGATCATGGCCGTAAGGGCGCCGCCGGGAAGGCCGAGGGCAAGGAGCGGGATCATCGCCGCACCGGTGGCGGCATTGTTTGCGGTCTCCGAGGCCACCACGCCCTCGAGTTCGCCGGTCCCGAAACGATGGCGGTTGCGCGACCATCTCTGCGCCTGGCTGTAGCCCAGGAAGGCGGCAAGGGTGGCGCCAATGCCCGGAAGGATGCCGGCAAAGAAGCCGATGCACACCGATCTGAGCATGGTGAACCGGACCCGCCAGAACTCGGCCATCGAGGGAAATTCCAGCGCCGCCTTCGGGCGCTCCCTGACCCCGCGCGAGATGTTGGTGGCCTGGACCAGCACCTCGGACACGGCAAAGAAACCGAGGATCAGCGGGATGAAATGGATTCCTGCCGACAGGTAGTAGGAGTGGAATTCCAGCCCCGCAAGGGTCCACTGATCGAATCTCGGAATGCCGCCGACCGGATCGGTTCCGATGGTGGCAATCAGCAACCCGGCAAAGACCGAGAGCCAGCCCTTCCACAGCGATGAGGCGCCGATCGATGCCGATACCGCAAGGCCGAAGAAGATCAGGGCAAAGATCTCCTGCGGGCCGAATGCCCGCACCGCCCAGCCGGCAATGGTACCGGTCGCTCCCATCATCAGCACCGCCGAGGCCACGCCGCCGAGGGCCGAGCAGCAAACGGCGGCGCCGATGGCCTTTCCCGCCTGCCCCTTCATGGTCATCGGATAGCCGTCGAAGCAGGTTGGCGCGTTCTCCGGCGCCCCCGGTATGTTGAACAGGATGGCGGTAATGGCGCCCCCGAACACCCCGGAACAATAGATCACCGAGAACAGCATCACCGCGTGGGCTGGCTCCATCGTGATGGTAAAGGGCAGCAGCACGGCCCCGAGTGTCAGCATGTTGACGCCGGGAATCGCGCCGAAGAGCATGCCGCCAATGAGCCCGCAGGCGAAGATCAGCAACCCGGTCGGGTCGGTGAACAGCATGGCGGTTCCGTTGAGGAATGCGTCCATTGCAGCCTCCTACAACCCGGCCCTGACCAGCGAGATGATGGCGTTGTTGATATCGTAGAAGGGCTGGATGCGCCCGACCGGCAACGCCACGTACAGGAACCTGGCAAAGACCAGCAATGCGATGCCATAGACCGAGGCGGTCACCAGCACCAGGGCCGCAGGCGACCTGACCTGCATGCATAGCAGCAGCGCCACGACGAATGCCGGGGCAGTGATGTAGAAGCCGATCCAGGGCGTCAGGACAAGGAACACGAAAGGCAGGATGAACACCGCGGCCAGCAACGGCGTCAGCCGGTCAGCCCTGTCATCGCTAACGGGGATCCCGGCGCCCGTCTCTGTCCGGCCGGTTGCCAATGCCGTCGACGCCTCCTGCCGGCGCCGGCGCAGGGAAAACAGCAATTGCAGCGTGGCCCCGGCCAGGATGGCGACACAGATTGCCAGCGGCCAGCCATCGGCACCAAACGCATAATCGGGTATCTGCTGGTCGAAATTGCCGGCCTGGGCGATTGCCAGGCCGGCGATTCCACACCAGACCAGCCACTCCACGACATGCCGCCGGGATTTCGGCGGCAATTCGGCCGGGGTGACGGGATTGCCGTCCTGATCGGTTGGCATCTGCGCGCCTGCCCTGCAATCTGCCTGAAAATGTCGCAGGAGGCACCGGTGGCGCCCCCCGGATGGTCCAGGGTTGGTCTAGTTGCCGATACCCATCATCTTGTACATGTCCTGGTAGGTGGCGACGGCGTCATTGATGAGCGCGATCGACCCCTCGGTGTCGCGGAAGCTGTCGATCAGATGCATGAATTTTGATTCGTTGAAGGCCTGGTAGTCAGCCGTGGCGAATCCGGCGGCGCAGGCATCGGACAGGAAGGTCGCGACATCATCGGGCACACCCGACTTGACATAGAATCCCCTGAACCGGGTCAGCGGTTCGAAATCCGCCCCGGCATCACGATGCGTCGGAACGTCGGCGAAGACCCCGGGACGCTCGTTGAGGAAGGTGAGAATCGGTACCATCTGTCCGGCATCGAGGAAGTTTCTCACATCGCCGGGTTGCTCGAACAACAGGTCGACATGGCCGCCGATCAGCGCCCCGTAGCGTTCGGCCGGCTTGTCGAAGGCAATGAGGTTGAAATCCAGCCCCAGCGCCGATTCAAGCTGTTCGGTGACAACCAGCTCCATCGAACCGACCTTGCCGACATTGGCCATGGACACCTCACCCGGATTGGCCCGGGCATACTCGGCCAGCGAGGACCAGTCCGAGAAACGATCCTCGTCCGGCCGCATGTAGATCTGGCTGAAGGTGATCTGCGTCATGCAGAGCGGGATCCAGTCGGAGGCCGGGTTTTCACGGATATCGCCAGCCGCATAGGCCGACACCGCATTGTCGATATGTTCGAGCACCGTGTAGCCATCGGCCGGGGCCAGCATAAAGTCCGGGATGGCGGCAGTGCCGCCGCCGCCAGGCTTGTTGACAACCTGGAACGAGATTCCCGCCGCCTCCTCCATCGCCCTGGCCATGGCCCTCGCTAGCTGGTCCGAGCCACCGCCGGGACCGAAGGGCACGATCATGGTCAGTGGCCGGCTCCCGAATCCTTCCGGTTTCTCGAGCGAATGTGCCGGCATGGCAGCCGACAGGGAGAGGGCAAGTCCCGCCATCGCGGATACGCCGATAATTTGCCTGGATAGTCTCATGGTTTCCTCCGGTCATGGAGCGGGCCCGCCCCGGCGGGGCTCCGTGCCGCCTGGCGGCAGCCCGCGATCTTGCCACCGATCATAGCAGAGTTCATGTTTCATAATATGTGAATTATCTGGCCATAACTTCAATCTTGTTGATAATATATCGCTGCCATCCGGTCGGGGATTTGGCAAAACCGGGAGAACCGTCATGTCCTTCAGGCAAATCAAGACGCTGGTGGTCGCCTGTGAACACGGCTCCTTTGCCGCCGCTGCAGGCGCGCTGAACCTGACGCAATCGGCGGTCAGCATGCAGATTGCAGCACTGGAGGAGTCGCTCGGTCTTACATTGTTCGACCGGCGATTCCGGCCGGCGAAGCTGACCCGGCAGGGGTTGCGCATCCTTGAGCAGGCACGGCCGGTGGTCATGCAATATGACCGGATGGTGGACGAGATTTCCGGCGAGCTGGCGGTGCAAAACACCTTCCGTCTCGGCGTCATTCCGACGGTGTTGACCAACCTCATGCCGGCGGCGCTGGTGGAGCTCCGGTCGCAACGGCCGGAATTGACCATCAATGTCTCCTCCGGCCTCTCCGGCCGGCTGCACCGGCTGGTCGGCTCGGGCGAACTCGATGGGGCGGTCATGCACAAGCCCGACGACATCGCCGATTCCTTCCACTGGAGCGACATCGCCAGGCAGACGATCAAGATCATTGCGCCGGCGGATTCGACCGGCGGCAATGCCGAGGAGGTGTTCTTGCAACTGCCCTATATCCGATTTGGCAGCCGGGCCTGGGTGGCGCCGATGATCGACCAGCGCTTTGCCGCGCTAGGCATCGCACCGCATGCATCGGCCGAAATCGAATCGATCGAGGCCATCCAGATCATGGTCGGACTCGGCTTCGGCGCCTCGGTCATTCCGGTGGCGTCGGCAGGCGGGCCGGCACCGCCCGGGATCAGGATGCTGGAATTCGGCTCGCCGCAGCTGTTCCGCACCATCGGCCTGCTGACACGGATCGATTCCCGCAAGAAAAGCGAGCGACGCATCGTCGGCGACGCCTTCGTCGAAACCGCCAGCCGGCCCCTGGCCTTGCTCGGGCAATCATTCCCGGACCTGTCCCCGCCCGGCCAGCCTGTCCCGGCCCAACCGGGCTGACCCTCGGCACCCACAGGCCAGCTCCCGAAAGGAAGCGGCGCACGAGACCTGACCCTCCCCCTCGCACGTTCGGGGCCAGCCAGGACATGCCACCATCCCACCGTGGCAGCTGGACCGGTCACGTTCCGGGCCGGTATGCAGGTTCAGGCTTCGTGCCGGTTCCTCCAGATTTCCCAACGCAGCCTTGCCCGCGCCCCGATTTCGACGAGCAGGCGCGGTGGCAGCCCGTCGGGCGTCCCGAGACTCGCCATGTCGGCAATGAGCGGGTTGTCCACGCCGCACGCCATATCGGCAGCGAGAATGCCGCCGATCGTCCCCTTGGTGACCCCGATGGCGTTCTGGCAGGCGGCAATCCAGACATTCGGCGCCAACTGTCCGAACATCGGCGCACCATTCCTCGACATGCAGAGATAGCCAACCCAACTGCCCTCCATCGTCACCGCGGACAGGCCGGGGAAGCGGGCATCGAACAGCCGCTTGTGACCGGCCCCCAACCTTGCCGTCAGACTGGCAGGAGCATTCTGCCCCATCGCCACCCTGATATCCTGCCTGATCAGGATGCGCCGATCACGGGTGTAGCGCATGGTGATGCCGCCAAAGGCATTGGCCGGGGTCAGCCCCCATGGCCGCTCGACCCCGAACGCCGCCGCTTCCTGCCCGGTCAGCCTGCGAGTCAGGCTGGCCGATGCCGCCAGGTGAACAAACCGGTTGCGGGCGAAGCCGAACTGGTCGCTGAACCCGTTGGCGGCCAGCACCAGCCTTGGCGACCGAACCGAACCGCCCGGCGTCTCCACCTCAACCCCTTTGGAATGGCGGATCCGGATCGCCGGCGAATTCTCGTGCAGGGTCACGTTGGCCGGCAGGTGGTCCGCCAGCCCCCTGACCAGGGCCGCCGGGTTCATCAACACGCATCCGGGGGTGTAGATCGCCTCGTGAAAATGCGAGGTTCCGAGCCTTCCGGCCAGTTCCGACGCACCCATCCAGGAATATGGCTCACCGAGATTGTCGAGCGCCTCGGCGAATGGCCGGAGCATGGCCGCCGAGCCTTCCGGCGTCACCGCGGCGTGATACTTGCCATCCCTCGACCAGTCGCAGTCGATTCCGTGCAACTTGACCTGCCCTTCCAGTTCGGCGATCGCCGCCCGCGCCAGGCGCATGTAGCGATGGGCCCCGTCAAGCTCGTCGAGGCCGGACGAGACCGTATGGGGCAAATCAATGGCGAAACCGGAGTTCCTGCTCGAGGCATTCTCGCCGCAAATTCCGGCCTCGAGGATGACCACACGGTCATCGGGCCGGTTCGTGGCCAGCCGCCTTGCCGCCGCCAGGCCGGCATAGCCGGCACCGATCACCAGCCAGTCAGCACGCTCGTCTCCCTGCAGTTCGGCCCGCGGCTCTCTGGCAGGAAGCATGTTGTTCCAGACATTGGTCCGGTCATTGACCGGCAAACGGGAAATCAGCATCCCGCCCCCACCCTGTTCACGCATTCGGCCCACTCCCCCGTTTCATGGCCAGGCGCCGCAGCCACCACGAAGTCCAGCGGCATCGACATGCGGCAAGGGGCCCACCCCGACTACCGCGGACATGCAGGCCATCCGTCCCAGGCCGCCGCCGGCGCCCGCCAGCGCCGACTCCCGGGGGCATGCAGGCCATCCGGCCAGGGCTTCGGGGCCCCGGCAGACAGTTGCCGCTTCACCCCATCCCATGCCATTTATCATGACAATTATTGCACTACACATCCATCCCGGCCGTGGCTATGGTTTCACCATGATAACAGATGCAGCCTGACATGGACGGAAGCAGCGAATTCACCACGCGTCCGAAGCAGTCACGGCCTGGCCGCGTGGCGGACAAGATCAAGCAATGGGTCGTTGACCGGGATCTGAAACAGGGCGACCGGCTGCCGAACGAGGCCGAGATGATCAAGCTGTTCTCGGTGTCGAAGGGAACGGTGCGTGAGGCCATGCGGCTTCTCGAGGCGCAGGGCCTGATCGTGACCCGGACCGGGCCGGGCGGGGGCAGCTTCATCGACAAGGTCTCCACCGACAGGGCCAGATCGCTCCTGGCGAATTATTTCTATTTCCAGAACCTGTCGATTGCCGACATCTACCAGGTGCGCAAGACGCTGGAGCCAGAACTGGCGGCCAGCCTTGCCGGGAGGCTGGCGACGGAGCAGCTGGACGAGTTGCAATACCTGGCCGAACGCCATCCCGAACCGGCATCCAGCCCCGAGGAGGAGATGGAACAGCACATTTCCTCGCTGGCCTTTCATTCCCGCCTGTCGGAATTCGCCGGCAACCGGCTCCTCGGCTTCGTGATCGGGTTCATGGCCAGCATCCTGACCGACCTGACAGTGTATCGCCGTCTCTATGACCCGCCGAGCACCGAGCTCTGGCAGCGGGGCCGGGAGCACCAGCTGGAGCTGGTGCGGTCACTGCGTGACGGCGACCCGGAACAGGCAAGAAGGATCATGGCCTCCCACATGAAGGGAGCAGAAGAGATCATGATCGCCCAAGAGGCCCACCTCACCCGCAACTTCATGGGCGACTGAACCGGTGTGTCGCTACGGGTGGCGTGTCCTGTCGACCAGGACCGGGACCTTGCCCAGCCAGCCATGGTAGGGGGATTCGTGCGCCCGGTCGCAGAGCTGCTTCAGCGCCGCCAGCGGATTTTCGTTGCAGTCGATTCGCAAATCCAGCGGCGGATGGTGCGGGTCGAGCACGAGAAGCGCCGCTGACACCAACCCGCGGGTATCGCCGCCGACCGCCTCGGCAGCGGCCAGCACCGCCAGCAACCGGTCGGCAACCGGCCCCTCACTGTCCCGGGCCGCCGACATCATGGCCTCGAGCACGGCACGGCCGGTCAGCATGTTGCCTGCAACCACCAATCCATCGCCGCAGGCATGGCCGGCAAAGGCGATGCTGTCCTCGCCGGTGAAACTCCCGGTGGAACCTTGCGGGTCCAGGGCGATGATCTGGCGATGCCCGCGGCCAGGGTCCGGTTGAATGACATTCGCGATCGCCGTTTCGGCATCGGCGCCGCCATGCATCTGGCGCAGGGCCTCGTCGCGCCAGAAGGTGCTGGGGGCCGTTCCCTGGGATGCCACCAATCCCGATTCAATGTCGCCGCGCAACACCCAGCCGCCCACGCACAGGCTGCCGGTAGCGGCAGCGGCGGCAAAGACGCCGGTCTCGCGGTCATGCATCAGAATCGAATAGGTCATGCCGGCACTCCTGTAACATTCCTGTTGAATTTGTCATGATAATTTGGGAAGAAGCAATTGATAATGATAATTCCGACCAGTTACGAAGAGGATCATCCAATGACATATCCGGAAATGACTCGCCGTGTATTGCTGGCCGCATCGACGGCAGCAGTTCTCGGTCTCGGGGCGGTCACGGCCCCGGCCCAATCTCCCGAAGACGTGCTGATCGTCGGCCAGATTGCCGAACCGAAGGCGCTTGATCCGGCCGCGGTGACGGCAGTGAACGACTTTCGCATCCTGATGAATGTCTTCGACGGGTTGGTGCGCTACAAGGATGGCACGCTCGAGGTCGAGGCAGCATTGGCGACCGACTGGACCATCAGCGATGATGGCACCGTCTATACGTTTTCACTGCGCGACGGGGTGAAATTCCACGACGGCTCCGGCTTCAACGCCGACGCGGTGAAGTTCAATTTCGACCGGATGCTTGATGAAGGCCATCCGTATCACGACACCGGACCCTTCCCGCTATCCTTCTTCTTTTCGGCAGTGAACTCGGTCGATGTGGTTGATCCGATGACCGTGCAATTCACCCTGAACGCGCCCTACGCGCCGTTCCTGTCGAACCTGGCCTATCCGACCGGACTGATCGTCTCCCCGGCCTCGGTAGAAACCCATGGCTCGGAGGTCGGACGCAATCCCTCCGGCACCGGTGCATTCAAGTTCGTCGAGTGGCGCTCGAACGAGGCGGTCGTGGTCGAGGCCAACCCCGATCACTGGGATGGCCCCCCGTCACTTCAGACGGTGGTGTTCCGTCCGATCACGGATGCCAACACCCGGACGGCCGAAATGCTGGCGGGCGGAATTGACCTGATGGTCGAGGTGCCGCCGGTCTCGCTGTCGGAATTCCAGGGCGACGCTTTCACGATTCACGAACAGGCAGGTCCCCATGTCTGGTTCCTCATCCTGAACGCCAAGGAAGGGCCCTTTGCCGATGTCCGCGTCCGGCAGGCGGCAAACTACGCGATCAACAAGGAGGCCATCGTCAATGATGTGCTGGAAGGCACGGCTGCCGTCGCCGCCGGCCCGACTCCGCCGGCATTTGCCTGGGCCTACAACGAGGCCCTGGAGCCGTACCCCCATGATCCCGACAAGGCCCGCGCATTGATTGCCGAGGCCGGGGCCGACGGTGCCAAGCTGACCTTCTATGTCACCGAAGGCGGGTCGGGCATGCTGGACCCGGTTGCCATGGGCACCGCCATCCAGGCCGACCTGCAGGCAGTGGGGCTTGAGGTCGCCATCGAGACCTATGAATGGAACACCTTCCTCGGCCAGGTGAACCCGGGTCTCGAGGGCAAGGCCGACATGGCGGAAATGGCCTGGATGACCAATGATCCCGACACGCTGCCATTCCTGGCGCTCAGGACCGAAGCCTGGCCGGACAAGGGCGGGTTCAACTCGGGCTACTACTCCAACCCCGCCGTTGACGAACTCCTGGAAGCCGCCCGGGCCTCGACCGACCAGGACGAACGTGCCCGCCTCTACAAGGAAATGCAGGTGATCGTGCAAGAGGACGCACCCTGGGTCTTCGTTGCCAACTGGAAGCAGAACGCCGTTTCCTCCGACCGGGTCGGCAACTTCTCGCTCCAGCCGTCATTCTTCCTCCTGCTTGACGAGGTCACCAAGAAGTAAGCACTATGGGCAGTCGCGGCGCAGGCGCCGCGACTGCCCAACCTGTCCCCCGGGAGCGTGAATGGCGGGCTATATTCTCAAGCGGCTTGTCTCGGCCATCCCGGTGCTCCTGGGCATCTCCATCATCGTTTTCCTGATCATGGCCATGATTCCCGGTGACCCGGCGACGGCCATCCTCGGCTCTTACGCCACCCCGGAAAACGTCGAGAAGCTGAACCGCGACCTTGGTCTCGACAAGCCCCTTGTGCAACGGTACTTCATCTGGCTCGGCAATTTGCTCCAGGGTGATTTCGGTCGATCATTCTCGCTGAACCGTGACGTGCTCGACGAAATCCTGGAGCGGTTCAACGCCACGCTTCTTCTTGCCGGCACCTCCTTCGTCATCTGTTCCCTTCTCGGTGTTGCCGCTGGCACCATTTCGGCCGCCCGGCAATACGGCCTGGCCGACAAGGCAATCACCTTCACGGTACTCCTGGGCATATCGATCCCGTCATTCTTCCTCGGAATGATGATGATCCTCGCCTTTTCGGTCAATCTGCGCTGGTTCCCGGTATCGGGCATGTGGCCGATCTACGGGGCACGCGACCTGTCAGCGCTGATCAGCCACCTGGCATTGCCGGCCATGGCACTTGCGGTCGTCGCCACCGGCGTCATTGCCCGCCTGTCGCGGTCGGCCATGCTGGAGGTGTTGCGCCAGGACTTCATTCGCACCGCCCGCGCCAAGGGCGTCCATGAACGCAGCGTCATCTGGCGGCATGCGCTTCGGGCGGCAATGGTCAGCATCATCCCGGTGCTGGGCGTGCAGGCCGGATTCGTCCTCTCCGGTGCGGTCTACGTGGAGATCGTATTTCAATGGCCCGGGGTCGGCCGGATGCTGGTCGATGCCATCCTGACGCGCGATATCCTCCTGGTGCAGGGCGGGGTGGTTTTCGTTGCCGCATGCTACGTCATGTTCAACCTCGTGGTGGATTTGGCGCAGAGCCTGCTTGATCCGAGGATCAAGGTTTGAGTTTACTGGGCCTGCTGGCCCGCAACCGGCTGGCACTCGCCGGCCTGGTGGTCATGCTGATCATCATCGTGCTGGCACTGGTCACGCCGCTCCTGCCATTGGCCGACCCGGACGTGACGAACACCGCCAACAGGTTCAAGCGCCCCCTGGAGGATGGCACCATCCTGGGCACCGATCATCTTGGTCGGGACCTTCTCAGCCGACTGTTCTGGGGCAGCAGGTTGTCACTTGCCGTGGGTTTCGCCTCTGCCCTGATCGCCGCCACCATCGGTTCTGCCATCGGGATCATTGCCGGCTTCTACGGTGGCCGAACCGACAATGTCATCATGCGCGGCGTCGATATGTTGATGGCCTTTCCCTATATCCTGCTCGCACTGGCAATCGTTGCTGCCCTCGGCCCCGGCCTGGTCAACGCATTGATCGCCGTGGCCGCGGTCAATGTTCCGTTTTTCGCCCGCAACATCCGGGGTGTGACCGTCGGCATCGCCCACAGGGAATTTGTCGATGCGGCACGATTGTCGGGAATGGGCGATGCGCGGATCATCCTCACCGAGGTGCTGCCCAATGTGGTACCGGTCATCGTCATCGCCATGTCCACCACCGTTGGCTGGATGATCCTCGAGACCGCCGGTTTGTCGTTTCTCGGGCTTGGCAGCCAGCCGCCGCAGGCCGATCTTGGCTCGATGCTGGGCGAGGCCCGCTCAGCCCTCATCACCAACCCGCATACCTCCGTGGTGCCGGGCGCAATGATCCTGGTCATCGTCATGTCGATCAACCTGCTGGGCGACGGCATCCGTGATGCGCTGGACCCCCGACTGCGATCTGGCACGCTGAGTCGGTCGATGCCCAGCACCCTGGTCAGGCGCAAGACGCCCTCCCCTCCCGCGGCAGGGAGTTCGGCGCTGCTGACCTTAAGCGGCCTGAAGACCGAGTTCCACACCAGTGGCCGCGTCCACAAGGCAGTGGACGGCGTCGACCTGGTCGTGAACCCGGGGGAGTGTGTCGGCATCATCGGGGAGAGCGGCTCGGGCAAATCGGTAACCGCGCTTTCGGTGATGCGGCTGGTTGCCTCACCGCCTGGCGTGATCACCGGCGGTTCGGTGCATTATGCCGGGCAGGATTTGGTCGGGGCCAGGTATGAAACACTTCGCCGCCTGCGTGGTAGCCGCGTGGCCTATGTCTTTCAGGATCCACTATCCACCCTGCACCCGCTCTATACCGTGGGCGCGCAACTGATCGAGGCCATCCGAACTCACCGCCCGATGCCGATGGCCCGGGCCCGCAAACAGGCCATCGGGCTACTCGATTCCGTACGAATCCCGAATGCGGAGGAGCGCTTCGACGGCTACCCGCACGAATTGTCGGGCGGCATGCGGCAGCGGGTCGGCATCGCAGTCGCATTGGCAAATGACCCGGAACTGATCATCGCCGACGAGCCTACCACCGCTCTCGACGTCACGGTGCAGGCCCAGATCCTGTCTCTTCTCAGGGATTTGCAACGAGAGCGCGGGCTGGCGATCATATTCATCACGCATGATTTTGGCGTCGTCGCCCAACTCTGCAACCGGGTGGCGGTGATGTATGCCGGTCGAATTGTCGAGGAAGGTCCGACTGATGCCATCCTGAATTCACCGGCGCATCCCTATACGGCCCGATTGATGGCCTGCGTTCCGGAACTCGGGCAAGGCAGGCGCAGGCTCGAAGCAATACCGGGGCTGCCGCCGGTGCTGGACGGCCTACCTGATGGCTGCGCATTTGCCGAGCGATGCCACAGGGCAAATGATGCCTGCCGCCGCGGCGACATCTCCCTGTCGGCCATCGCCGCCCTGCGGGCCGTGCGCTGCATCGATCCCGAAATCTCGGCAACGGGCACAGCCTGATGTCTGCCGCTCTCGAAATCACCGGGCTCTGCAAGAACTTCCCCGTCGGCAAGCGGTTCATCGGACCGCCGCGGGCCGTCGTGCGTGCGGTTCAACCTCTCACGCTGACGGTCGGCAAGGGTGAGACGTTGGGCATCGTCGGCGAGTCAGGTTGTGGCAAGACGACCCTGGCGAGGATGCTGGTTGGGCTCCTGGAGCCAAGCGGAGGCCGGATCAGGATCGAGGGGGAGCCCCTGGACACAGCCGACCCGGCCGATTTCGGCAAACGGATCCAGTACGTGTTCCAGGATCCGGCAAGCAGCCTCAATCCCAGGAAGACCATCCGCCAGATCATGGAGGCACCGCTCAGGCACCTGCACCGCATGCCGCCGGAAGCCCGTGCCGAACGCATCGCCGAGATCTTCGCCGCCGTGAATTTGCGCCCGGAGTTTCTCGACCGCTATCCGCACGAGTTTTCCGGCGGCCAGGCCCAGAGAATCGTCATTGCCCGGGCGCTGGCAGCCGATGCACGCATCCTCATCCTCGATGAGCCGGTCTCGGCGCTCGACGTGTCGGTCCAGGCGCAGGTGCTGAACCTGCTGGCCGATCTCAGGGAAAAATTCGATCTCACCTATCTCTTCATCAGCCACGACCTGGCCGTGGTCGAGACGATCTGCGACCGCATTGCCGTCCTCTATTTCGGATCGGTGGTGGAGATCGGACCAGCCAGGGAGATATTCGTCAGACCCCGTCATCCCTACACCAAACTTCTGGCCGACAGCGCGCCTGTCGTCGGCCGTCCGCTGACAACCCCTGAAGGGCGCGAGGTCGAATTGCCTGATCCGCATCATCCGCCGCATGGCTGCGCCTTCCGCGCCCGCTGTTCACGAGCCAGCGAGGAGTGCGCCCGCAAGCGCCCCGAACTGGCCAGTGACGGGCCAGATCAGATGGTTGCATGCTTCAATCCGCTTTGACGTTGCCGGTCCGACCTGCCGCACCACGATCACGGCAAGGGACCGGAAAACGCACCTTCGGGACCGATCAGGCCCGCAAGCACGCTCCATGACAGATCGCGAACCGGTTCGGCCCTGTCGCGAGATGGGCAATTCGCTGTCTGCGGAAACCGCAAATCCTCGCCGGAATGTTTGATCTACGGAGCGGCAATCCAGCGTCAATCAGGCCGCCTACTGGCATGGCATCGGCGGGAATTCCTCCGACAATGAACTGAAGTCCAACTGATCAGTGCTGAAACAGGAACAGCCCGCGTCCCGGTCACATGCTGAATGAGGGCCCGTCATCTTCCGGCGGGTGGTAGACGCCGTTGGAGGTCGTGCCACCATTGCCATGCCGGTAATGGGTTCGGCCACGCAGGATCAAATTGGCCCTGGCGGTGGCAGCATCGGACCGCTGCTGGGCCAGGTTCCCCAGATAGGTCACGAAGATGGGAAAGTCGCCCGCATCCGCCGCTTCAAGAGCGGTGATATAGTCGAGCTTGTTCTGCGCCGGGATCACCGGCGGGAACTCGCCGGCCCTGGCATAGGCCCAGGCCATCAGCATGCGGGATACCCGTCCATTGCCATCCTGGAAGGGGTGGATGCGCACGAATTCATGGTGCAGCCAGGCGGCCTCGAGCTCCGGGGCCAGATCCAGCCCGACATGACCCGCATGGAATTCGAGGAATCGCTCGATCTCGGTCTGCACCTGCCCGGGCGGGCAGTATTCATGCTCGAAGCCGTCGGCCCGCATCGGGTTGTTGGGCCTGATCTTCCACGCGCCCCTCCTGAGCGTGAGCTCGATCCGGTTACCGAACTGGTCAATGCCGTGAGCGGATGCCTGGTGGCGGGTCAGCAGCGCGTGCCATTCCTTGATCGCCGAGGATGTGAGCGGCCGTTCGTCCTTCACATGGGCAAACAGCATCTCCAGCGCTGCCTCCTGGTCCTCCAAGAGGCCTCTGAGCGTGTGGTCACCGATGCCGCCGATCGAGTGGGCGCCCCGCACCCCCTCGAAGCCCTCGGTGACCAGGGTTTCGGTTACGCCGCGGCGCAGGAGATAGAGGCCCTCGATCTGTCCGGTCTCGATGGCAAAGGCCCGCCTCTGCTCCCGGAGCCAGATATCCATTGCGGACCGGTCGAAGGCCGGGTTTTCGAGTTTCTGGCGGGCATGGCGCCAACGGCTGGCGGCCTGGCGAGCGCCGTCATGCTGCAATTGACGGTACTCCGGTGCGAGGTCACGCACCCGCCGCCAGATGGCTCCGATCGGTTTTTGAATCGTGTCATTCATGGCCTCTACATAAGTATCGAGTCGGCATCGGGCAAGCGGGGTTGCTGGCCGGAGGCTCACCGCTCCCCTGACTTGGCACCCCCGGAGCCAAGCCCCGGCAACACGTCTGCTGCATAGCCCGAATTGCCGGTCAGTGCTCGGCACACGGGATGACATCGCCTGATCACGCCCTGGTTGGCAACGGTGACTGGTCGCCGGCCTGAACATGAGAGCGGTCATGAGCCCCGGCGCTTCATTCCTGGCTGGATGACCGATCCTCATGACTCGCAGCTGAATTCGGAATTGTTGGTGTCGGGGAGTCATTCTGTCGCCAAAATTTTGGTCTCGATTCCGGATAACTGTCCAAATTTTTGGCGTTTTCCGGATTTGAAGCCCGTCAGGCGACCGCAAATATTGCCGCGGTGCAGCAGCCGGGAATAGCTTGACGGCGGCCTGGCACGCGTCGGGCCTCGGCGTCCAACGGCAACAACCGGCCGGGCCCGTGGGTACACGGACCAGAATACGAACGGCCGAGGAGGGCGAGATCATCTCCCCTGATTCCGGAGCCGGATATTCGACCGCGGACCGGATCCTGGATCCGGCATGCGAGCGAGTCCGGGTGCACGCCGATGCAAATCACAGCAGCTCAATTTGAGCCGGAAAGGGACAGGACAATGACAATTCGCATTCTATGTTTCCTGGTGGCGGCAATTGCCGCGCCAACCACGGGTAGCGCACAGGAGGTCGCAGCTGACGCCAATCCGTACATCTTCACGACCCTTCTATTCCTGGTCGGCGGCGTTCTCGTCTTCTGGATGGCGGCGGGATTCGCAATGCTCGAGGCAGGATTTGTTCGCTCCAAGAACGTCACCATGCAGCTGACCAAGAATGTCTCGCTGTTCGCGATCGCGGCCATCATGTACTGGCTGGTCGGATTCAACCTCATGTATCCGGGCGACGCGTGGGTGGTTCCCGGCTGGATTGGCATCCTGATTTCACCGGCGGTGCTTGAACCGGTGGGGCTGGAGCCGGCGGCCGCGGCACTCGATTACGCATCGGTCGGATCCGATTTCTTCTTCCAGCTGATGTTCTGTGCCACCACCGCCTCGATCGTTTCGGGCACATTGGCAGAGCGCATCAAACTCTGGCCCTTCCTGATTTTCGTTGTCGTGCTGACCGGCCTGATCTACCCGATCGAGGCGTCATGGCAATGGGGCGGCGGCTGGCTTAAGCAGGCCGGTTTCAGCGACTTTGCCGGCTCGACACTGGTTCATGCCGCCGGAGGATTTGCCGCATTGGCTGGCGCCATTGTCCTTGGTCCGCGCCTGGGCAAGTACAAGAATGGCAGGATAAATCCGATGCCGGGATCGAACCTTGCCCTCGCCACGCTCGGCATGCTCATTCTCTGGCTTGGCTGGTTCGGCTTCAATGGCGGTTCGCAACTGGCCGCCGGAACAGTGGGCGACATCGCTGATGTCAGCCGTATCTTCGCCAATACGAACATGGCGGCGGCGGCTGGCGCGGTCGCGGCGCTGGTCCTGTCACAGATCAGGTACAAGAAAGTCGATTTGACCATGGTACTGAATGGCGCATTGGCGGGCCTGGTCTCGATTACGGCCGAACCCCTGGCCCCGACCCTCTTCGGCGCCCTGTGGATCGGCGGCGTCGGCGGCGTTATCGTCGTGCTGACCGTGCCGCTGCTTGACCGGATGCAGATCGATGACGTGGTCGGCGCAATTCCCGTGCATTTGGTCGCCGGCGTATGGGGCACCTTCATCGTCCCGGTCTACAACAGTGATGCCAGTTTCAGCACCCAGATTCTGGGAATATTGGCCATCGGAGCATTTACATTCACGTTGTCGCTTCTTGCCTGGATCATCCTGAAGCACACCATGGGCATCCGGGTGGACCAGGAAGCCGAGATCAACGGTCTCGACATGTCCGAACTGGGATTGGAGGCCTATCCCGAATTCGCGAAGGGTTGATCCGGCACTACCGGGTCGGGATACGGTCAACAGATAACGGCTGGTGGGGCGCGTCTGCAACACGCTGCTCCGCCGCCCTGCAGACCCATCCTGCCGGGTGGCGCCGACATGGCGTCACCCAATACGGAAGCCGGACAACGCGCCAGAGGCGAGACCCTGGAACCGGCAGAGCCGCGACCTGTATCAACACCTCGCCGGCCAACTGAACGATGAGGAGTGTCGCGATGGGGTGGATCATGTCCGGACGCAAACACGGAATGCTGGCGGAAGAAACACATGATTGACCTGAAAAGGGGCCGGAGATTTCCGGTTCGACGGGCCGTGGAGACCGGTGACGGTTCGGCAATCTCGGGCGTTTGACGGCGAAGTTTGCCCGTGGTCCGGCATGGACCATCGAGGACGCCGGTCATGGCAGGAAGGACGCACCCCCGCCCTGGCGGTCATATTCGAGATCGGACTGCAGATTCTTCCCGGATGATCCTGCCGAAATTCGCAAAAATGTGCTTGCAATTCGGTCGGATGATTTCGAGAAGTCGTGACAGCATGCAGGTCGGATTGTTGCCTTGCCTGCAGACCACGAATGTCACGATCCAACAGGAGAAACCCATGACACCGAATTACATGAAACTTGCAATTGCCGGCGGCCTGTCGCTGGTCATGGCCGGCGAAGCGGCAGCAACCGAGTGGAACGTGTCCCTGTGGGGCACTCGCCGTGCGTTTACCGAGCATGTCGAAAAGCTGGCCGAGCTTGTCAGCGAGAAGACCGGCGGTGAGTTCACGCTCAACCTGTCCTATGGTGGCCTGTCCAAGAACCGCGAAAATTTGGACGGCATTTCGATCGGCGCCTTCGAGATGGCCCAGTTCTGTGCCGGCTACCATTACGACAAGAACCCTTCGATCACCGTCCTTGAGTTGCCATTCCTCGGCGTATCCTCCCTCGAGCAGGAAGTGGAAGTATCCTCCCTCGAGCAGGAAGTCTCGCGGGCGGTCTACCAGCATCCCGCTGCCATTGACGATCTGGCAAGATGGAATGCCACGCTGCTGATGCCCTCGCCGCTGCCGCAATACAATATCGCCGGTGTTGGCGATGGGCCGAGAACGCTGGCGGAGTTTGAAGGGTTGGCTGTCCGGGCAACCGGGGGAATCGGCAAGGCAATGAAGGCGATCGGCGCGGTACCGACATCCATGTCGGCAACCGAGGTCCGCCAGGCACTCGACAGCGGCGTGGTGACGGCGGTCGCGTTCGCTCCCCACGCCCACATGTCGTTCGGAACGGTTGAAAGCGCCACATGGTGGACCACCAATCTCAACCCCGGAACGGTCAATTGTCCCGTCGTCGTCAACACCGACGCCCTGGACTTGTTGAGCGATGCCGAACGCGAGGCCCTTCTTGGCTCCGTCGACGAGGCACTGGCCCACTACATTTCCAACTACAACAACAAGACGATGGCAAAATGGGGCCCGACGCTCGACGAAAAGGGCATCGAGAGGATAACCTATACCGATGACGAAATCGCCGCCTTCCGCGATGCGGTTGCCGCCCCGGCTGCAGGGGCCTGGATCGAGGAGAATACGGCTCGCGGGCTGCCGGCGCAGGAGCTTCATGATCTCGTGACCGGCATCATCGCCGGAAACTGATCTGGCCAAGGATTGGTCCGCCGGCCAGGGCTGGCCGGCGGAGCCTTGCCGGGACACAGATAGATGGCGGGCTCATCATCGGTTCTGGCGGACGACACCCTGCTCAGCAGGGTTGACCGCCGCCTGTTCCAGGCTGAATCCTTCCTGGCCCTCATCGGCGGGTTGGCGGTGTTTTCGTTGATGCTGCTTGCCGTCGCCAGTGTCGGCGGGCGCAATTTCTTCAACCACCCGATTCCGGGATATGTCGACTGGATCGAGCAGGCGATGCCGCTCATCGCCTTCATCGGCATTTCATATTGCCAGCGGCTTGGCGGCCACATCCGGATGGACATCCTGGTGGGGATGTTGCGCGGCCGCCCCCTCTGGATCGCCGAATTTGTCGGCGCCCTGTTGCTCCTGCTTCTCATGTTGATGATGATCTGGGGGAGTTGGGCCCATTTCGACCGGTCGTTCGACTGGTCTGCGCCATACTGGAGCCGTGACTCCAGCCTCGATATCCGACTGCCGCTGTGGCCGGCCAAGCTTCTCGTTCCGGTTGCATTCTCCGTGCTGGCCCTGCGCATGGCGATCCAGGTCTGGGCCTATGGCAGGGCGATTCTCTCGGGGACGACCCGGCCCGTGGCCATTCCGCTCATCGAGGATGCCTCGACGGTCGCCGCCCATGAGGCCAGCGCCGTCTCTGGGCTCGAGAGCGACAACCGGCGCATCGGCTGACTGCACCGATGACATCCACCGACATCGGCCTCGTTGTCACCGGATTCCTGCTGGTGCTGGTGGTCCTTGGCGTGCGGGTGGCCTTCGCCGCAGCGATTGCCGGCATGATTGGCCTGATCTGGATTTTCTGGGACAAGCGGGCCTATGATCCCGAACAGTTTTTCTGGGCGCTCACGGTCGCCGTGAAGACGGCAGGCCAGGTTCCCCATTCCAAGATTTCCTCCCAAGTCCTGTCGCTCATTCCGACCTTCATCCTGATCGGCTACCTCGCCTATTACGCCGGGCTGACCAAGGCCCTGTTCGAGGCTGCCAAGAGATGGGTCGGATGGGTTCCCGGCGGCCTCGCCGTATCGACCGTGTTCGCCACTGCCGGGTTTGCCGCGGTCTCGGGTGCGTCGGTGGCGACATCGGCGGTTTTTGCCCGCATCGCCATACCCGAAATGACCGCCATCGGGTATGACAAGCGCTTTGCCGCCGGGGTGGTTGCCGCCGCCGGGACGCTGGCGTCGCTGATCCCGCCTTCGGCCATCCTCGTGATCTATGCCATCATCGTGGAGCAGGATGTGGGCGCGCTGTTGCTGGCCGGCTTCCTGCCCGGGGCATTTTCGGCACTCGTCTATGGCATCCTCATCATCGGCATGGCCGTGGTCGTCAGGAATTTCGGACCTCCGGTCGGCGGGTTTTCCTGGGCCGAGAGGTTCAGGTCGCTGCCGCCGGTCTTCCCGATCTTCTTCGTGGTCGCGGTCATCATCCTGTTCATCTACAATCCGTTCGGCGGCGATGCCTGGGGCACGCCGACGGAAGGCGGAGCGCTCGGCGCCTTCGTGGTGTTCGTGATGGCCGTCTGGCGCGGCATGCGGTGGCCGCAACTCAAGAGCGCCCTCATGGAGACCGCCAAGCTCACGGTGATGATCTTCACCATTATCTGGGGCGTGCTGGTCTTCGTGCGGTTTCTCGGATTTGCCGACCTTCCCGGCGTCTTTTCGGATTGGATCACGTCGCTTGAGCAGAGCCCCTTCCTGACCTTGATCCTGATCCTGCTGGCCTACGCCATTCTCGGCATGTTCATGGATGCGATCGGCATGCTCATCCTGACGCTGCCGGTGGTGTTTCCGGCAATCATCGCCCTCAATGGCGGCGAGGCCGTCACCGCCGCCGAGAGCGCCTTCGGCATGAATGCCGTCGGATGCGGCATCTGGTTCGGCATCATCGTGGTGAAAATGGCCGAACTCTGCCTGATCACGCCGCCGATCGGCCTCAACTGTTTCGTGGTGGCCGGGGTACGACCGGAACTGTCGGTGCAGGACGTCTTCAAGGGAGTCGCACCCTTCTTCATCGCCGACGCCCTGACCATCGCCGGCCTTGTCCTCTTTCCCGGAATCGTCCTCTTCCTGCCCGGCCTGCTGCTCGGCGGCTGATCGGAAATCGCAGCCAGGGGGCTGGGGCGGCCACCCTCCGGAATGTGCGCACACACACGAATCGGACGCCGCCCGAATGCGCGTCGGCATTCGCTCCTCCTCAATCAACGCGACTTTTCAGGAAAAACTGTCCAATAGCGCCGTTCTCTCCGTCAATTGCAGTCCACCTCCGGACCCGATGCCTCGGCCCCCTCGCTGCAAGAACGGGGCAGAATTGTCAGGCGTCCGACATGCCTCCGGCATCCGGGCCGGATTCATGGCCCGAAGGGTAACCCGAGATGCGCCGCGATCGTCACCCCGACCCCCTCAGCTGTAGTCTCGACTTCCCGGTCGCGGGCATGGGCATAACGAAGCGTCATGGATGATGGGCAGCGGGACAACCTGGCTGCTATAGCTGTGGATAGTGACCCAGGGCCTGCCCCAATTCGACAGCTCGTGTCGGTAATGCCTGCCCGGTTCGACACGACGGGAAGTAAACATGGCGAGTCACCCCGGGGCCACGCGCTTTGGCCCGGCCGCTAAAAGATTCAGACTCGCTCTTGGGGTCAGGCATGGACGTCCGGGTCATTGAGCTTCCTTTTGTCTCGTTTTCCCGGTGAAACCTTCGAACAAGCCTTCGAGTCGCGCCATGCGTTCGCGAAGATCGACCATGTCCCTGTGCAAGCTCCACAGAAAGACAAGGATCGCGACGATCCCTCCCAAGGTGATCCAGTCAGATGTGACGCTCAAACCGTTTTCCTCTCTTCATGCTCTGAATTTAGGATTTTCGGCCTGATCTTGCAAGCCCCGGAGCAAATGCCCGTGCCCGTTTTGGCAGGACTCGACGACTGATCCATGACCATCTCTGCGGCCTTGCCCGTGTTTCGTTCTCAGACGAATTGATGCGCCCGGCTCCGCAATTTTCTTGACCTGCTACCTGACTCGTCGATGCAAAGGGTTCCGTTTGGACCGCCAGATCGGATCTGACCCTGCCCTTCGCTTGCCAAGCCGCGAATACGGTGATGGCGAATTGAACCATCACCGGCCATGGGCCCCCTGCCCGTTCCCGATATCCTCCCTGGCTCCCGCAGGATTCAGCTCCGCCGAGACGTCAGCCGGACCGGCTGCGCAAGTCGCACCGACTCCCTGGCCGCATCGGAAATTTGCTGCGACGCCAGGCCGTCTTCCAGGGATGGCAGACCGGAAGCGTCGCCGGACCGGACCGCGTTGAGGAACGCATGCAATTCCCGGACATAGGTCGGAGCGAACCGCTCCTGCCATGTCGGCATGAGCCCATCCCGCGACTGGCCCTCACCCCTGCTTGTCAGGACACGGCCCACGGGCTCCTGGATCGTCTGCAGCATGCCCAACGATCCGTTCACCTCGATCCGCTCGTCCTGCCCATAGGCCGCCCGCCAGCTGAAATCGAACTGGCACAATGCGCCGCTGGGCATTCGCATGGTGATCATGGCGGTGTCGACCTCGCCGATATCGGCGAATGACGGGTTCACGAGTGCCGATCCCATGGCAAAGAGCTCGACCGGATGCTCGCCGGTGATCCACCGCGCCAGATCGAAGAAATGTGCCCCTTTCTCGCCAAACAGCCCGCCGGATGTGCGGGCAAAATCCACGCTGGGCGGCGAGGCGGTGCGGGAAGTCACCAGCACCGCCTCCACGCGGCCGATCTTGCCCGCCGCAACGGCCGTCCTGATGCCGGCATAATCAGCGTCGAACCGGCGATTGAAGGCGGTGGCGGCAACCAAGCCGGCCTGGCGGGCCGAGACGACGATCCGACGGGCGGTTTCCTGGTCGGATGCCAGCGGTTTTTCGCACAGGAACGGGACGCCTGCGGCGATGCAGGCCGTCGCCACCTCGCCATGCGAGGCGGTCGAGGAGGCGATGATCACGCAATCCGGATTGCAGGCCAGGGCCTCCTCGACAGAATGGACGGACGACACGCCGTATTGGCCGGCAAGGGACCCGGCGGCATCGGCATCCCGGTCGCAGATGACGGCAAGCCCGGCATCCGGATGGGCGGCAATGTTGCGGGCGTGAATTCGGCCGATCACCCCGGCGCCGATTATCGCGACATGCATGGCTCGTCCTCCATTGGCCCGCCGAACCCCGGGCGAGTCGGTCACGGGCGCCCGCCCCATCAGGCAGCCTCCAGTTCGGACAAACGGTCCTGCATCGGAACCGAACCTGGTCGCAGGTCGAGATATTCGTGAAGCAGGCGGCGTGACAGCGCAGTATCGCCGGCCGCGATGGCGCAGTCGATGAGGAATATATCAAGCACGTCTCGCTGCGCCTTGCTGCCGCCCATATGCGGAAATGCGAAGCGCGCCGCCAGCAGCCGGTCGGCCGCCCCGGCAACATCACCGGCCAGTCTTGCGTCCAGCGCCCCGGCCAGTGGCACGGCAATGCGGCCGGATGCCTCGGCGTCGAAGGTTCGCTCGTCGGCAGCATATCCTGCAATCGATGTGGAAAGACGTCGCAGCCCCTCGCCATCCTCGACCATTGCCAGCGCGAACAGCGTATGGATGTCCTTGAAGGTCAGGACACGACCGTCAATCATGTTCCGGCCAGCCTCGGCAAGGCCCTCCCACCGATCCCCGCAATCCACGCCCGCCGCCTCCAGCCGCACCAGGAAGGACACACAGTCGGACATTGACAGGTAATCCGGCATGTCATCCGGCGCGAGCCGCCTGTCGTAATATTCGAGCGCGTGGTCGTAATGGCCAGCCTCGTAGATGAACAGCGCCTCGTGCCATTCCAGGTGGTGCCGCATCGGGCCGCGCCCGTCCCAGAAGCTGGTCGGGCGCTCCATCCAGTCCAGCCCGTCGCCCAGCCTCCCCTGCGCCTCCATCACATGCGCCACGGAGTGCACCGACCAGAGATCGTCAGGCTCCAGTTCGGCGCCGCGCCGGCCCAGGGCCTCGGCCCGCCCATATTCGCCGGCCTCCTCCAGGCCCATGCACGCCATGCCGTAGACGAACCCGACCCCGGGAATCCCGTCATCCCAGGCGGCCAGCGAGCGGCCTGCCAGTATCCGCAGGTAATCGGGGCGCCCCAGCATCATCGCGGTGAAGTGCTGCACCCGAATTGCCAACAGGTCATGCGGGGTGATGGTCAGGATTGCGTCCCAGCCCCTCTGCGCACCCATCGCATCGGCATCCAGCCACGCCTTCAGCGCCCCCACATGCAGCCGTTCGGCAGGCGTTGCCGCCCGGCTGAGCGCCTCGGCTCGGGCATGGGCTTCGGCGGCCGCGGGCAAATCGGCAGCGGCGCGCGAAAAGAGCAGCAGATAGCCCCGCAGCACCCAGCCGGCGAGCAATTCGGGGTCGTCCTGCAAGAGCCCGTCGAGCTGATCCATGGTGTCGGCGCGAAAGGTGAAATAGCCATGCATGGCGGCGAAGAGCCTGGGCGCCGAAGCCGCCTGGCCCATGGTCCACTCCACACCGCGGGAATCCCGGACACGCATTCCTGAGTCCCGCAGTTGCTATCTGCGCATGTCGACGAGAATCTTCATCTGGCCGGTTCCGGGCCGGGCCAGCGTGTCGAACCCCTTCTCGACCGCCTCGTCCAGCGAGATCACTCCCGTCACCACGGCTTCGACCGGAAGGCTGCCGCTGCCGATCATGGCGTTCAGGCGCTGGCCGATGGTGATGTCGTTGCCCAGGCACCCGATCAGCCGAATGCCCTTTTCGCACAGGCGGAACAGGTCAACCGACTGCCTGTCCGTGTACAGCCCGACCAGCGCCAGGACCCCCACATGGCGGAGCGCATCGACACAAAGTTCATAGGCGGCAATCTGTGCCGCGCATTCAATCGCCACATCCACGCCTGCCTCGGTCTTGCCGGCAATGGCATCCAGCACCTCCGCCGGCGAGCCGCCAAACAATTCGATTCCGTCGAACTGCTCCAGATGCGCCAGGCGGCTCGTGTCGGGATCGTGGACGAAAATCCTTGCGGCGCCGGCGGCCCGCGCCGCAAGGGCGGCCAGGGCCCCGATGGGGCCCGCCCCGGTGATCAGCACGGTCTGGCCGACCCGCAACCCGGCCTCGTCGATGGCGTTCACGGCCACCGCCGACGGCTCCAGCAAGGCACCCTGCAGGTCACTTACCCCTTCCGGAAGCAGGACCAGGTTTTCTTCCGGAACCACGGCATGCTCACCCATCCCTCCCCAGTGCCAGGACAGGCCGACAAGCCCGACCATCGGGCTGAACTGGCCCAGATTGCGCCGCACGTAATAGTCGCCTTTCGGCAGCAGATGCGGCAGGATGGCCACGCGATCACCGACCGTGAACCCGGACACGCCGGGGCCGGTCTCCTCGACGACGGCGGAAAACTCGTGCCCCAGGATCATCGGCGCCGCAGCCCCGGTGGACGGGTGCGGGTCGGTCGGAATGAAAACCGGCCCGGCGAGATATTCGTGCAGGTCGGTGCCGCAAATGCCGCAATAGGACACCCGAACCTTCACGTTGTCGCCGGTTGGCGCGTCCGGCGGCGCGACCTCGTCGATGCGCAGGTCACCCCTGCCGTGGAAGCGAAGCGCCTTCATTACGGCACCTAACCGGCGAAGGGCGTTTCCGGAATACCGGTCACGCCGAGACCGTGGATGGCAAACACCATGCCGGCCTCAACTTCGTGATGATGGCGCATGCCGAAGGGCCTCGCCATCGAGGTCACATAGGCAATGTTCATTTCCGGCCCGCCGAACATGACGCTGGTGGTCGAGAATACCGGCAACCCGACCACGCGGTCCAGCGCACCGGCGGGGTCGAAGCGGACCAGTCGCCCGGAATAGACTTCGGCCACCCAGACGAAACCCTCGGAATCGACGGTCATGCCGTCGGGATATCCCTGGAAATCGGCAAAGGAGGCAAAGATGCGGCGGCTGAGCACATTGCCGGCCGCGGTGTCGTAGTCATAGGCAAAGATCGTCTTTTTGAAGGAATCGGCAAAATACATGGTGCCGCCATCAGGCGAAAAACACGGGCCATTGGAACAGATGATGTCGCGGTCCAGCGTGGCCAGGGACATGTCGGGGTCGAGACGGAAGAGTTTCGCAACCGGCCCTTCCTCCTGGTAGTCCATTGTGCCGGCGACGAACCGGCCCTGGCGATCGGTCTTGCCGTCATTGAACCTGGGTCTCAACTCACCGGGATGGGTCTCGTTGATGCGCGCCACCACGCCGGTTTCGAAATCCAGCGTGAAGAAGCCCGAGCGCAGCGCCACCACGGCACCGCCAGTTTCGCGCAATGCGCAGGCACCGACATGCTCGGGCATGGACCACGTCTTCATGTCACCGCCGGCGGCATCCACGCTGTGCAGCGCCGGCGCATAGGTATCGACCCAGTAGAGACGGCAGGATCCGGCATCCCAGAGCGGGCCCTCCCCCAGCTGGCTCCTGTGTTCCACGAAGACCTCGATACGCAGCATGTGATCTCCTCCCCCGATCCCGGAAGTTCAACCGCGCCGGCCCATGCGGGGCCGGCGCCAGACCCGTCAACCTGCCGGCAATGTCGCACCCGCATGCGCCGCTGCCCATGGGCGTATCGCAAGGAACCGCATGACCTGTCAATCTTCTGCCGCCAGGATCAGCTCGCTGGCCTTTTCGCCGATCATGATCGAGGCCGCGTTGGTGTTCGAGCTGACCAGGCATGGCATTATCGAGGAATCGCAGACCCGCAATCCCGCCAGGCCGCGGACACGAAGCGCCGGATCGACGACGGAATCGGCATCCCCTCCCATGCGGCAGGTGCCCACGGCGTGATAGGCGGTGCGGCCATGGGCGCGGACGAACTCGGCGATGTCATGATCGGTTCGTGCGGCCGCTGCCGGAAAAATCTCGGCGGCGCCGACCGTGTCGAAGGCCGGCTGGGCGGCGATCTCCCGCATAAGCTTCACCGCCGCCACCGTCATTGTCAGATCTCCCTGCTCCGCAAGGTAGTTGGGGTCAATCAGTGGCGGATCCGCTGGCTCGGCGGATGCCAGGCGGACAGTGCCGCGGCTTTGCGGCCGGGTGAAGTACCCATTGAACATGCAGCCAGCCCCGGTGGGTGAGGTCGGCGATCCCGGCTCCGTGCCCGTCGCCGGCTCGAAATGGAGTTGCGTGTCAGCGAGTGCGGATCCCGGATCAACCGACCAGAATGCGCCGCCCTCGACGATGGTGGAGCAGACCGGGCCGGTGCCGAACAGCGCATATTGCAGCCCCGCCCACAGCATCCGGTGCGGTGCCTTGAACTTGTCGAGGCCGAGGCCCCGGTCGACCGACAGGACGAGATCGATGTCCAGATGGTCCTGGAGGTTCTGGCCGATGCCGGGCAGGTCGGCGGCGACATCGATGCCATGGCTGCGCAAATCATCCGCCGGTCCGATCCCTGACAGCATCAGCAGCCTGGGGGAGCCAATGGCACCGGCAGCAATAATCACCTCCCGGGCGGCGCGCACAGATGTGCGTCCGCCCCCGGAGACGAACTCGATCCCTGTCGCCCGGCTCTTGTCGACGACAATCCGGGTCACGGCGCTATCGGTGCGGATGGTGAGGCCCGGCCGGGCGGCGGCCGGGTGGAGATAGGCGGTGGCAGCCGAACATCGCCGTCCGCCCCAGGTGAAGGTCTGGTAGATGCCTGCCCCGTCCTGACGGGCGGCGTTGAAATCCGGGGTATAGGGAATGCCGGCCTGCTGGCACGCCCTGACGAAGACACGGGTCAGCGGGTCGGGCGACATGGTCGATATCCCCTGCGGGCCGTCGGTTCCGTGGAATTCGCCGGCCAGCACATCATTGCGCTCCGACTTGCGGAAATACGGCAGCACATCGGCAAATCCCCACCCGGCGCAGCCGTAGTCACGCTCCCACCTGTCGTAGTCCTCCGGGCAGCCCCGCGTGAATACCTGGCCATTCACCGAACTGCCGCCGCCGAGAACCCGTCCCTGCACGAATTCCATCTCGCGTCCATTCAGACCGGATTGACGCACCGTGCGGGTATTCGAGGTCAGGCTGCCTCCCAGGAGCCTGAACAGGCCGGCCGGCCGGTGGATGTTGGGGTTGGCATCACGGGGACCGGTCTCGACCACGAGAACGGAGACGTCGTCCGGCGCGCTGAGGCGATTTGCGAGCACGCAGCCGGACGTGCCAGCTCCCACGATGATGTAGTCGAATTCCCTCATCCGCAGGCCCCGCGTCGTGTTCCGGATTGTGTCCGGCGCCAACAAATGCAATACGCCGCGTGATACACTGGTTTGCCGACGCAGTTCCACTGCGAAGAGGCGAATGATGTTGAGACTTGGGGGGGTTCATGCTGGTGATGCCAGCCGGTGACGTGCGGAATGTCTACTCTGCTCCCGGTCGGTTTGTGCGTGTCCGGGCAGGTGGCGGCCGATGACCGGGGCAACTCCCCTTCTCGAAATGCGCGGGATCACGAAGCATTTCGGCGCCATCACCGCGCTCGATCACGTGGATCTGCGCCTGTTTTCGGGCGAGGTTCTGGGTGTCGTCGGCGACAATGGCGCCGGAAAGTCGACATTGATGAAGGTCCTTTCCGGACTCTATGCGGCAAGTTCGGGAGAGGTCGTCTTTGACGGCCATCCGGTCCAGCTGCATTCACCAAGGGACGCCCAGGATATCGGCATCGAGATGGTCTACCAGGATCTCGCGCTTGCCGGCAACCTCCCGGTGCATGAGAACATCTATCTCGGTCGGGAGCCGGGGCGCCAGCGTTTCGGCATCAGGATCGTCGACAGGAAGCTCTCGCGCCGGCTGGCCAAGGACCATTTGGACCGGCTGCACATCGAGGTCAAATCGGTGGATCAGAAGGTCGAGGAACTGTCCGGCGGACAGGCCCAGGCTGTCGCAATCGCCCGCGCCACGGCCTCCGACGCCCGCCTCGTCATCATGGACGAACCGACGGCGGCGCTGGCAATCCGGGAGGTCGGCAAGGTTCTCGACCTGATCAAGCGGCTCCGGGACCACGGGACCGGCGTCATCCTGATCAGCCACCGAATGGACGACGTGTTTTTTGTCTGCGATCGGGTCATGGCCCTGTTTCACGGCCGGAATTTCGAGGAGTCCGCGATCGCAAGCACCAGCCGCAACGAGGTGATTGGCTGGATCATGGGCACCAGGGGACATAGCGAGGGGCTGGCACATGACCGTCTCTGACGACACGGTGCAGGACGAACTGGAGACACCGGCCGCCCGGAGGATGCGACTGGTCGAGAAATACGGCGTATTCGCCGTTGTCATCCTGATGATGCTGATCCTGTCGTTTCTCGAGCCGGACATATTTCCGACCACGCAGAACCTGACCAACGTGCTGCGGCAGATCGCCATGAACGCCCTGCTGGCGCTGGGGCTCTACATCGTCATCATGACGGCGGGGATCGACCTGTCGGTCGGCTCGATCATGGCGCTGGCGACGATGCTGCTGGCCATGGTTGACACCGGCGGCCTGCCCTGGCCGCTGGTCCTGCTGATCGGGCCGCTGGTCGGCATCGCTTGCGGTGCCGTCAACGGTCTCGGGCTGACGGTGCTTCGCCTGCCGCACCCGTTCATCATGACGCTCGGCACGCTGTATTCGATCCGGGGAATCACCAATCTCGTCTCCGGTGGCCGCCCGGTCTCGGGCGTCTCGCCGGAGGTCCGTTTCCTCGGATCCGGCGAGATTCCACTGCCGTTTCTCGGCGAATACGCGTCGTTTCCGGTCAGCGCCATCGTCATCCTGGTCTGCTATGGTGGGGTGGCCTATTTCATCAACAAGGTATCGCTCGGGCGCCATATCGTGGCGGTGGGCGGCAATCCCCAGGCCGCCCGGGTCAGCGGCATCAACGTTGATCGGGTGCTGCTCATCGTCTATTGTCTGTCCGGGTTTTTTGCCGGCATGGCAGCGCTCATGATGGCAGGGCGAACCGGCGCCGGCTTCCCCAATGCCGGGATCGGGGCCGAACTTGACGCCATTGCCGCGGTCATCATCGGCGGGGCCAGCTTCTTCGGCGGTCGCGGCTCGGTTCTTGGCGTCTTTGCCGGGGTCCTGGTCATGGGGCTGCTGCGCAACGGGCTCAACCTGATGGATGTGAGTGCCTTCTGGCAGCAGACCATGATCGGAATGATCGTGGTGGGAGCAGTTTACGTGGATGTGTTGCGCAGGAGGGCTGGCGCAGCGTCATGATGTCCGGGCCCGCCCGGACAGGGTTCTTGAAAACAGCCCGAATCAAGGGAGAATGAACATGACTGGAGGAAGACTCACCGGGGCGCTTGCAGCGCTTGCGATGACTGTTGCCGCCGGAGCGGCCGTGGCAGAGGACAAGGTCGCATTGATCATGTCCGACATCGGCTCGGCGAACCCGTTCTGGGCCGCCGTGTCCCAGGGAGCGATCGACAAGGGTGCCGAGCTTGGCGTTGACGTGGCTGCCGTCGGCCCGCCGGGCGGCGAGACCGACGTTGCTGGCCAGATCGCGCTGATCGAGGACCAGATTGCCAAGGGCGTCAAGGGCATCGCCATTGCGCCGGCCGATACTGCGGCGGTGATCCCGGCGCTGGAGCAGGCACGGGCCCGCGGCGTTGCGGTCATCTTCGTCGACAAGCGCGCCGACATGCCCGGCACCTATATCGGGACCAACAACATCCCCGCCGCCACGCTCGGCGCCCAGCACATCTGTGACAACGTGCCGGCCGGCAGTGACGTCGCCATTCTCCAGGGGATCATCACCAGCACCACCGGACAGCATCGGGCGCAGGGTGCCCGCGAGGGCCTGGAAGGCTGCGGTCTCAACATCGTTGCCGAACAACCGGCCGACTGGGATACCGCCAAGGCAGTTTCGGTCACGGAAAACATCCTGACCGCGAATCCGAATTTGGCAGCCGTCTTCGCGTCGAATGACAACATGGCGCTGGGGGTCGTGGAAGCCGTGCGCAATGCGCGCAAGCTCGATGACATCTTCATTGTCGGCTTTGACGGCAACCCCAATGCTGCCGAGGCAATCCTCGCCGGAGACCTCGAGGCATCGGTGGCGCAGCGGCCCTACAACATGGGCCAGATGGGTGTCGAATATGCCCTCAAGCTGGCAGCCGGTGAAGATATTCCGGACGAAATCGACACCGGGGCAGTCCTGGTGACGCCGGACAACGCCGCCGAATTCAAGTAGGCTCGTCTGGTCAAGACTGACCGGAGCGCCGCCGGCGCTCCGGCCTGAAACACCGCCATACCGTGCACGGGGCGCGGGGTCTCCGGGTGCGACCCGCGGCCCGGCAGCAGGGTCGCGGCCCCTGAGGGCCTCCATCCGACGGGTCCGGCAATTCCAAGATGGTCAGGCGTCCCCGGTTTCGTGGAAATCACCCCCCTCCCAAATACATCGTCAGCCTGTCATTGACTCGTATCTGCCATTGTCGATCATGAGCTTGTCGCACCGCGCCTGTGCATCCCGCAGCGCCGCCTGGGGCCGCTTGTTCCGGAGCAGCATGGCGTGGATCTCCTCGCCGAGAATTCGCACGATCCCGCTCAATTCGCTGACGGCTGGCCGCGGCCAGGCCTGGATCTGCCCCCGGCGAGCCATCCTGTCGACGATGGGGATGATCGGGCGTCCGCTGGCCACGCCCGGATCGTTGCAGACCGAGAATCGTGAACTGACGGTGCTGCCGTTTTCGATATAGAGCTTTGTTGCCGCCGCCGAGGTCAGCGTCCGGTGTCAGCGGCTGGCAGATAGGCCACGCGCGAAGGCGTGACGTTCGAAGGGACACGGAGGTTCCATCCTCCCAATGGGGCATATGTCAGATAGCCGGCACGAACATCTGCCGTGTGCCCTTTTTTCGTTCCGCAAGCCAAGCCATCACACGCAACACGGATGCAGTCCGTGTAGCGGTCGGTCTCCCAATTGTCGGCGGTATAGTCCCAGAATTCGCGAAAAATCGGAGATTGCGGCAGGTGAATACGTAGCACGACCCATTTGCCCGTCGAATAGATCTCCGCTTTCTTGCTTGCCTTGAAGTCTTCAAAATCAAATGGCCGTGGCTCGCCCGACTGTTCACCCTCGAGCAAGGCGTCCTGCAACGCCTTGACCCTGATCTCGTGCTCTTCAAGCAAACGAAGTCCTGCCTGCACAACGTCACTGGCCGATCCATAGCGGCCAGACTGAACCTGCGAATCCACAAAGCTGGTGAAGTGCTGGCCAAGCGATATGGATGTGTTTCTTGCCATTTTGTGCCCCCTGAGAACTGGGTTTACCAATTATTGGTACACGGCAAGATCGATCCCAGTCGCCTTTTGCCCCGATTGACAAGCCAAGTCTGTTTGTAGCTGTCCATGTTCCTTATGTCAGACATGGCCAGCTTGACCGGAGTCTCCGCCAGTCAAACGAATCCGCTTTCGCCTGCCCATCCGGCATTGACGTCGGGCCTGACGCTGGGAGGCATCCCAATTGGGGTCAACGATACAAGGCAGTTCCGATGGCGTGAATGACATGCTGGGATGCGTTCCGTGAATCTGTGTGACTACAATCGTGAAATTTGGCACGAAAATCCGATGAAGGAGGTTTGGTGAAATGGGCATCATTGTGCTCCCGCTCGACAGGGTCCCAATCACTTCGCCAACTTCGACACCTTCCGAGACTGGACCCGCAAGTTCGGACCTGGAGGATTGCAGCGGTGCGGGTGCCGGGAGTCTCGTGGTATCTGGGATGTGGGCCCAGGCGCCCTACCGAGCCGACATCAGGTTCAATCTGAATGTCTTTTCGATCCGCCCCGCATCGCGCGGCGCAACCCCTGCCGCTTCGGCATGGCAGGCCCAGTCCCGAACAGACGCGCTCACCTCGTCCAGAATATGCAGTGCCCTGCGCCGTTTGAGGCCGACCGAGGCGGCAAACCGGAGGAGATCGTCATGCTCGAAGCCATTGTAGCGCCCTGCCAGACTCATCTGGTGGTCACGAGTCCATTGGCCGTGTGGATTATACGCGTAGGCAAGGTCATAGGCCGGCGACAGAGACCATTGCCCGGACCGGTTCATCAGGAATGAGATGTTCTTGACGTGGTCATCCTGGTTGCGAGAAATGACGTTGAAGATTGCCCGGCGAAACTGCTCCTCGACAATCGTCATCCCGAGACCCAATTCCCGAATTGTCATGATGGCCTGTTCGTACGAATACGCCGAGGGGTCGTTGAAATCGAAATGCTGCATGGCCCCGAGCGACTGCATGTGGATCTTTCGGCCGGTTTCGTCCCGATCGAATCGTTTTGTCATGAAGTGGCTACGGCCGCCCTCATGATGAAGCCGGCATTCCGACATGGATATGCCGGCAGCACGCGCCATGCAGGCATAGGCAAATTCGATCCTGCCAAACCCTTCGGAATCGGCCAGCCGCTTGTCCCTGTCATTCGATACGCCATCGAATTTGAGGAGCCAGTGCTCGAACCCTTCCCCGGCGTCCAGTTGACCGGACCGGAATTCGCCGGTTGCTCGATTCCAGGCAAGTACGGCCTTTGCGCGTGCACCGCCCGCCGACGTGCCGACGCTCAGAATGTCCTCGAGGGCACTGGTATCGCCCTCGCCGTCCAAATGCCCGGCAAGGTTGGCGCGCTCGTCGAGCACCCGGTTGGCCAGGTCGACCAATCGGGCAACCTCCAGTCGCCCGGCCCTGGACGGTCGCCGAATGGCAGGCTGGAATTCGAGTGCACCGATGCCGCGACGGCCGATATAGCATAGCCGGTCGACCGGGTTGAATTCTGCCGGGTTCTTGTCGGTTTCGGCCAACCAGGCATCGATGAGCTGATTGCCGAACCGGTCCGGCAGGGCGTCTGCAAGCATGCCCGGCAAACCCTTGAAGGTTTCCCGGTTGAGAGACGAAAACTGGTAGGGCGCCTCACGGACCGGCATGGTCAGCGGGGCAACCTCGACGCCGGCTGCGATGAAGACCGGGTCGTACTGGAAGACCGCGCGGGCACGGGCCTGGTCCCAGGACACCGCGCCAATGCGCGTTCCCCATAGCATGACATTTGCATCAGTCATCCGGATTGTCGCCCCATCTCCAGGCCGGGCCACCCTCACCGCGGGGTCGTGGACGGGCCCGGCGTCGCATGGCACCGGACCGCGAAACCCGTTCGATCGGACGGATCTCGCCGGTGGGCAGCGCTCCAAGGATCTCACCTCCCAGATCCAGTGCCAAGGCCACTCGCAGGAATGTGTCGAGTGTCGATGGCCCGCCGGCCTCAAGTCGGCGCAACGTGCGCAGACCAATCCCGGCATCTTCTGCCAGCATGGACTGCGTCACGTTGAGGGACAGTCGCAACCGGGCAAGACGGGACCCGATCTCTATTTCCATTTGTCGGGATGTGTTCATGTTCCCCTCATGCAGCGACAAATGGCCGCTTACAGTTCTCAAATCCATATTACGGGTCGCATGTGGCCTACAACGACGACTCTTGTCAAGGGGCACTTTTAGGCCCATAAAAGACAAAAATTACTACAACGTGCCTTATATTGCCTATAATTTGGATTTCACTACAATGTGAGGAATATGCTGCGGCAAGGAGCGGAGCCCAATACGAAACACTCGATCAGTCGCCGCCAAGGTCATCTTCCGAACCCGAGGGTTAATCTTGCAATTTCGAGTTGCGGACCCGACACCAGATCAATCTCGGCACACCCAAGCTTACCGAAGGCGTCCCGGATCTCTTCGTCTGTATACTCCTGGACGCACCGACTCCGCTCGATTTTCCACGGGCCATCGTTCCACGCGTGGGCACCTGCAGAAACAAACAGATAGTGCACTCGCAAACACTCCCCTGCTAGACTTCTCCTGGCTCAGAGGATGCCCCGCCTGATGCTGGAATCGGCCGAACTACCGCTGCTGCTTCGTCATGGGGTTGTACCGGTTTGTCGGTCAATCGAGCAGAATTCCCTGGCTCCGGGGACCTCGACATGTTCTGGCACATGTCATACATGTAGTGCAACAAGGAGGTTTCCATGCTTTCACTCCGCCTTCCAGCTGACATTGAATCCCGTCTTGAATCTCTTGCCAGGGAAACCGGCAGGACAAAAAGCTACTATGCCCGCGAAGCCATCCTCGAGAAGATCGAGGACATGGAAGATGCGTATCTGGGCAGCAAGATCCTGGACCGCATCCGGAAGGGTGAGGAAGAGGTGCTGACTGCAGAAGAGATGTGGCGTGGCCTGGACGATTGAGTATGCCGGGAGTGTTCGGAAATCCGTTCGTCGCCTCGACCGGCAAGTCCGGCGCCGTATCCGGGATTTTCTCGAGCTCAGATTGGCTGGCATGGAAGACCCGAGGCAGATAGGTTCACCGCTGCACGGGAGACAGCACCGCAATCTCTGGCGATACCGTGTCGGAGACTACAGGATTGTCGCTGAAATCAACGACAGGGACATTCGTATTCTGATTGTCCGGATTGCACACCGCCGCCACGTCTACGATTCGTAATGCCGGCAGGCTGGACCGAAGGAACACTGCGGGGCCAGGGTGGATCCGGCTCGTCCAGAATCTCGAACGGGATTGAGCATCTGCCGCCGCCGCTCTTGCACAATGTCCCTGGCTGGTTCAATCCGGTCGCACGTATAGGGCGTCACTTGCGAGATTCACTCCGCGCCAATCTTGTGACACCCTACAGGAGGGCTGGATTTGCAGGCCTTCCGCCCAGGCCCTGCCCGCCCGTTGAACCATCCCCTGTCGAACAGAGTATGTGGCGCTCCCAGGGGCCGTTCACGGTTGGTTGGAAGGAGAGAACACTTGCACGCGGCTGGAATATTCAATTCGAATTTGGAACGATTGACGGACCTATTGCTTCGTCTCTATCAGAACTTGTGCCAGACATGACCTCTCTGATCAGCAGACGGCCTGACTCTTGCATCTGTCAGCCGACCGAGCCGAGCCGCACGCTCACGGCCAGGCCTGGAGCGGACAGGGCTTGCGACTCCGACGAATCTGCAGTGCCGGGCCTATCGCTGGGCGGTCTCCCAGTTGGGGTCGACGAAGTACGGCAATTCCGATGGAGGCTCAATTTGCCTTCCCAGGATGTGGTCGGCCGCCTTCTCGCCGATCATCATCGTCGGGCAATTCAGATTGGCAGATGGAATGACCGGCATGATGGATGCGTCGGCCACCCGAAGGCAGTCGGTGCCGATCACCCGGCACTCGCTGTCGACAACCGCCATGTCGTCTTCGCCCATCTTGCAGGTACCGCACGGGTGATACGACGAATGACAGGTCCGGCGCAGCCAAGCGCCGATCTCGTCGTCGCTGTCGACATGTTCTCCCGGAGACAGTTCCTGGCCGGCGAGGCGGGACAGTGCGGGCTGGCGCAACAACTCGCGGGACAGGTTGAGTCCGGATTTGAGATCGTCCATGTCACGGGGGTGCTCCAGCAGGTTGAACCGAATGAGAGGACGCTGCCTGTCATCCGTCTTGCCCAGGCGAACGGTCCCCCTGCTGGCCGGCCTCTGGACGCCGAATTGAAGTTGGAAGGCATGCTGCCTGGCAAAATCGGAGCTGCCTTCTGCCACCGCAATGGCGAACAGGGCAATCTGGAGATCGGGAAATCGGACCCCGAGCCTGGACCGGATGAAGGCCACCGCGTCGAAATGGTTGTTGGCAAGCACACCCTTCCGTGTCCACATCCATTCGATGATACCCTTCGCCTTCGAGACCAGGTTGTCGTGGCGGTGAAGGGTGACCGGCTCCGTGCACGCCACCTGGACCGAGGAAAGTGGATGGTCCATCAGGTTTTCACCGACACCCGGCAGGTTGTGGACGACGTCGATGCCGCGATCCCGGAGGTGGTCTGCTGGCCCGATGCCGGAATTCATCAGCAGGACCGGACTGTTGAAGGCTCCGGCACAAATCACGACCTCGCGCCTTGCGAACACGGTCGTTGTCTCGTTGCCATGGCGAAACTCGACGCCCCGGGCCTTCCTGTTGTCAAGCAGGATGCGTGTTGCCACGCAGTTGGTCCGAATTCGCAGGTTGGGCGGAGGATTGTGAAGATAGCCGCGGGCAGTCGACGAGCGCAGCCCGCCGGCGACGTTTTTCGGTAGCAGTCCGAAGCCGTCCTGCTGGAAGCCGTTGACATCGGCGGTTGACCGGTAGCCTGCCTGTGTACCGGCATCGAGGAATGCCTGGGCGAGCAGGTCCGGCGCCGTGGTGGTTACCGCGATCGGCCCTCTTTCGCCCTTGTACTCGCTTGGCCCGTCCATTCGGGCCTCCAGCCGCCTGAAATAGGGCAGAACATCGGCGTATGACCAGCCGGCCGCCCCGGCGCTGGCCCAGCCCTCGTAGTCGAGCGGGTGGCCGCGCAAATAGAGCTGGCCATTTATCGACGACGAGCCGCCGAGCACCCGGCCGCGGGGCTGCTTCAGGCGGCGCTGGCCAAGGAATGGTTCGGGCTCTGTCTCGTAACTCCAGTTATAGGCGGGTGCATCATAGGCATGGCGCATTGCCGCCGGGATGCGCAGGAGCAGGCTTCGGTCGGCAGGTCCTGCCTCCAGCAGCAGAACGGGGCCGGAACCGAACTCGGCCAGTCTTGCGGCGACGATGGCACCGGCGCTGCCAGAGCCCACGACGACAAAGTCATGGCATAGCTCCGAAGTCGTCAATCCCGGACCTCTCCCCGTTGCGGACCGCCAGCCGCATGATCGGCCCGGATGCCAGTCATCCCGTGTAGTCGTTCAGCGTGAAGAACAGGGTGTCGCCGACCTGGCAGAGCGCCGGTGTGCGCTTGCAGAACACGACCCCGCCTCTCCTGAAATACAGCTTCTCCGGTGCCAGCCACGGCTCCTTGAGCGACCAGATATAGCCCGCAAACTGGCCATCCTCGACCTCATCGCCCAAATTGACCCGCGGCTCGAACATGCCGTCCTTGTAGGCAAAGATGTAGTTCTCGTCCGTTTGCATGTCCATGAGGCGAACCTCGTGTTCCGGCTCCGGCAGGTCGAGGCTCGGGGGGAGTATGCCCATCTCCCTGAGGCACCTGCGCATGCCATTATAGGCAAAGTCGCGGATCCACGGCCTGATCTTGCCGCCGCCGCCGAGTTCGGTCGAGAGGTAGACGATGTCCTTGGGCAGCACCTCCCCCGACAGGGTCGTTTCATGCACCCGGTTGCCGACGATGCCGAGCGGCGACCCGAAGAGTTCGAGGAACTTCATCTGCATGGCGTCCTTGGTGGCATCGCCCATGAGGCGAATCTTCGCCGAGGGG
Source organism: Paracoccaceae bacterium (assembly GCA_964291445.2). Taxonomy (GTDB): domain Bacteria; phylum Pseudomonadota; class Alphaproteobacteria; order Rhodobacterales; family Rhodobacteraceae; genus JAPOXR01. The sequence goes on from OZ219863.1 coordinate 464,235, forward strand.
TGGTGGTCGATCGACTTGCCGGCGGAATGGAGATCGAAAACGGCGTCGGCCAGGTCGATCAGCTGGTTGGTGATGAACCATGCGATCATCTCGGTTGGCGACCCCAGCCGTTTGCCGGGGAACAACCGGTTTAGATTGGCCTCGCCGGTCCAGTCCAGCGGCGATGTTCGACGCCCGGCATAGAATGCCGGTGCATTTGCCGCCGGCAGGAGGATGATCTGCCCGGTGATGTCCGATGGCTGCAGGGCCTGGTAGAGCTCGTTGCAGACCGACACCCCCTCGTATTCGTCGCCGTGATTGGCGCCGACGACGATGGCGCAAGGGCCGTCGCCGTTCCGGATCGACATGACCGGAACCGGGATCCAGCCATAGGCGGAACGGTCGGATGAAAACTGGATTCGCAGGTAGCCATGGTGTTTGCCATCCTGCTGGAAATCAACTTCGCAGGCAGGTGCGAAGCTTACGATCGGACATGACATGGTTGTATCCCTTGCTGCTGTTTCAGCCGGTTGCGGCTGTTGATTTGTAGGTTCTGTACGCCGCACCGAGCATGGCAATGCCGCGCCTGATCTCGTCTTCGGTCACAAAACTGTAGGCCAGTCGAATGAAATTTCCCGGGTCGGACACCGGAAAGCTCAGCCGACCGGACGAGGCCTCGACACCCTCCTCGATTCCCAGCTCGACCACGCGCTCTGCCTTGTCGCCATCCGGCAAGGCAGCCCACAGGAAATATCCGCCGGCCGGAGCCCTGACGGCAGCTTCGGGAATATGCGTTGTCAGCGCCGAAACCATGACGTCCCGGTGCAGCCGCATCTGTTTTTTCAACTCGTCGACATGATGGCCGATCCGGTTAGATCGCATGAGTTGCACGACGATTCGCTGTGCAAAGGTGTTGGATCCGCCATCGGCCTTCTGGAGGGCCATTCGCCGGATGACGCCGGCAGCGCCGATTGCCCACCCCACGCGCAAGCCCGGCGCCAGCGTCTTGGATACGGTGCCAAGCGAAATGACATGGCCGGTCGTGTCAAGCGACTTGATCGGTGCGACGGCGTTGCCTTCGAACCGGACGCGGCGGTACGGGTCATCCTCGCAGATCAGGAATTCGTAACGCCGGGCAAGCTCCAGCATCCGTTCACGCCGTCGAAGGCTGGTGGTGATGCCGGTTGGATTGTGAAAGTCGGGCACGTCGAAGAGCAGTTTCGGCATCGGCTCGGCATTGGCGGCGATGTGGCGGAGCTTCGCTTCGAGCTCGTCGGTATCCAGCCCATCCTCGTCCTGGCCGACATCGACGAACTGGACGTTGTGCGTGCGCATGATGTGGATGGTCGTCATGTAGGTCGGCCGGGTGACGATGACTCGGTCGCCCGGTTCGATGAACACCCGGCATGCCAGGTCGAACGCGCTCTTGGCCCCATAGGTGACAAGCACATTGTCGGGCTCTGCCTCGATCCCGTCCTCGCTGGCAAACCGGCAGATTTCCTCGCGAAGGTCATCCAGCCCCATTAGCGGTCCGTATTGCATCGCCTCTTCGCGCAACGGACCGACCGCATCCGCCGCTTCGACCACGACATCCGGCAGCAGCGGAGGATAAGCGGCACCGCTGTTGAGCGAAATCGTTCCCGGTACGTGGTCGAATACCGATCTGCCCAGGATCGAGGACCTTCTGGCGAACCTGAATTCAGTCATCTGCACACGGGGAGGTGTTTGCGCGGCCCGCCATGGAGTGGCGCCTTGACCACGACTCCTCCGGATACGGGGAGGTGCATGCTCGGCCTGCCATGCTCATGGCTCCGTCGCCGCCAAATCCCGGAGGACGGAGAAGACAGACGAGCGGTCGTGCCGGGACTGGCACCGCGGCGCCGGCAGGGCCGCTCCCTCCAGGGGTGCTGCCGCCATTCCTTGCAGACCGGCCATCATGTGAGCCGAGCGGAGCCGGCATCGGTTTCCCCCTGGGCTGGCCATCCTCCGTCGCTCCGAAAAACTGCTTGCATCAAACAATATATTATCTATTGTTATTGACAGGTCAACAGGGGGTTGCAGGAGAATGGGGCCGGAATTCGCCGATTTTCCGCGCGAGGAATTCGAGGATCGCTACGCGAGAACCCGCGCCCGCATGGCCGACAGGAAGATCGACGCACTCCTGGTCACCGAACGTCTCAACTACCAGTACTATAGCGGGCACCGCTCCGAGCAATGCGCCGTCGACAAGATTCGCCCCTACATGTTCATCCTGCCGAGGGATGATGATCCGGTGCTGATCACCATGCCGTTCGAGGTGGCGCAGGTCGAACAGACCTGTTTTGTCACCGACATCAGGACAACCGGCGGGCTGACAGGACATCCGGAATTCATCGCCGGCGTTCTCAGGGATGTCGGCCTGGCGACGGCGCGTATCGGGTGCGAGCTTGGCAGGGAACAGTATCTGGGCATCAGCCATCTCGGATTCCAGGAGATGGTGAACGATCTTTCCAGCGCCGAATTCGTCGATGCCGCCGACATCATTCTGGCGGTCCGGAACGTCAAGTCGTCCCTGGAAATCGACTATTTGCGCCGCGCCGGCATCATCAGCGCCGAAGCGCAGGCCAGGACCTTCGGCGAGGTTCATGCAGGAATGACCGAGAACCAGGTTGCACGGGTCCTGCGCCGGAACCTGATCGAGGGCGGGGCCGAGAAACTCTCCCTGCTCTGCGTGCTGTCCGGGGCCAACGAGAAAGGCATCGTGCTCCTGCCGACCGATCGGGTCATCCGCAAGGGCGAGACGCTCGGCTTCGATGTCGGCGTTTCCTATCGCGGCTACTGGTCGGATCTGGCCAGGACTGCCTCGATCGGCCCGCCATCGGAGGAGCTCACCGAATTCTATCAATGGATGATGCGGCTCCGGCATGACTGCAACATGCAGTTGCGGGCCGGAAACAGGCCGGCCGACGTCATCGCCGTCGTCGACAGCTATTTGGAGGCGCGTGGCCTCAAGACCATGGGCGTCGGGCGCGTCGGCCACGGGGTCGGCATCGAAACGACGGAGTTTCCGTCCCTGGCGGCCTTCGAGGACGTCACCTTCGAGGCGGGCAACGTCTTCGCCTGCAATCCGAATTTCGCAAATCATCTCGGGTTCATCAACGCCGAGGATAACTGGGCGGTGACCTCGAGCGACCCGGACCTCCTGTCGGCCCCGGCCGCACAGTTCGACATTCCGGTGATCGAAGCATGAGGCATGAGCAGTACAATGACACTCGCCGTAGCGAAGAGGCATTCGCGCCGGCAGGCAGACAGGCATTCAGAAAGGAGAAGCCAAGATGAAGACAGGTTGGAAAAACACGCTGGCCACGGCAGGATTGGCGGGAGCGGTTGCGATGGGATCGCTGGCCGCCCATGCACAAGGCCTCATGGACCAGGCCATGGGCGACGGGCTGAACGTCGCTTTCTACAATTTCAAGCCATATGCCTATACAGACGATGATGGGGTCCTGACCGGCACCGATGTCGATACGCTGAATGCGGTGCTCGAGCGGCTGGGCGGCGGCATTGCCGATGCCAAGGCAATCGAGTGGGGTGCCCTCATCCCGGGCGTCAAGTCGGAGCGTTTTGATGTCGTTGCCGCCGGCATGTTCGTGACACCGAAGCGCTGCGCCGAAGTCCGGTTCTCGGAGCCGACCTTCGGGATCCAGCAATCGCTGATCGTCATGAAGGGCAATCCGCACGACGTCACCGACTATGATTCGATTGCAGAGAAGGGACTGACTGTCGCCGTGATTTCAGGTGCCGCCCAGGGCACCTATGCCCGGGATTCAGGCGTCGAGGAGGACAACATCATGCAGATTCCCGACAACCCGACCGCCATTGCCGCATTGCGGGCTGACAGGGCGCAAATCTATGCGCTGTCCGTGCCCGGAAGCCGTGAAGTGGTGAACGGGGTGCCGGAGCAGGATCTGGAGATGGTCCCGGCATTCAACATGGTGGCAGGAAAGGTGGCGATGCCGCACGGCGCGTTCGCGTTCCGCAAGGACGATGGCGACTTTGTTGATGCGTTCAACGAGGAGTTGACCGCCTTTATCGGTTCACCGGAACACCTGGCCATCTTCGAGAAGCACGGGATGATGGCAGACGAGTTGCCTTCGCAAAACACCGCCGATCTGTGTGAAGGCTGACCGGCCAGTTCCGAAAGAATCGCCGGCGCTGCCATCCCGGTAGCAGCGCCGGCCGTTGGCCTGCGAATCCGCCGGGGCAATCACCCAGTCGAACGGGACGGGGACCGACCGGACATGACCGAGCGTTCAAACATCCTCTTCCTGATGATTGATCAGCAGGCGGCGTCGGCATTGTCGGCCTATGGCGGCAAGACCGCCAGGACACCGAATATCCAGCGGATTGCCGAGCGGGGCGTGGTGTTCGACAACGCCTACACGAACTTTCCGGTCTGCGCGCCGTCCAGGTGCTCGATGATGAGCGGTCAACTCGCCACCAGGATCGAGTGCTACGACAATGCGTCGGAGTTTCGTGCCACCATTCCGACGCTGGCGCACTATCTGCGACTGCTGGGCTACCAGACGACGCTCTGTGGCAAGATGCATTTTATCGGACCGGACCAGTTACATGGCTTCGAGGAACGCCTGACCCCCGAGATCTACTCCGCCGACATCCGGACGCTGCCGCAATGGGAGGGCGTGGATGATGATTTTGCCACCGACGCGCACAAGGCGCTGGTCGAGGCTGGCCCGGTTCCGAGGACGGTCCAGATGGACTACGACGAGGAGGTGGGATTCCACGCCGAACAGAAGCTGTTCGATCTGGCCAGGAGCGAGGATTCCCGCAACTTCTTCCTGACGGTTTCCTTTACCCATCCGCATGAGCCGTTCCTCTGCACGCAATCCTGCTGGGACATGTACTCGGATGACGAGATCGAACTGCCGACCGTGGGGCTGCTCGAAGAAAGCCGGATCGATGAACACAGCAGGAGGATTTACCGCCATTACAATCTCACCTCGCCGGAGATCACCGAACAGCATGTCCGCAATGCCCGCCGCGCCTATTACGGCTCGATGTCCTACATCGACGCCATGATCGGCCGGGTGCTGAACGCTCTCGAGCTGGCAGGTTTTGCCGACAACACGACCATCATCCTGACCTCCGATCACGGGGAGATGCTCGGTGAGCGCGGCATGTGGTTCAAGAAGGTGTTCTTCCAGGACTCCGTCCGGGTTCCGCTGATCCTCGCCGGACCGGAACATTCACCGCGGCGTGTCCGGGAGAACGTGTCGCTGGTCGATCTGCTGCCAACCTTCCTGGACATTGCCGACCAGTCGGGTTCACTTGAACCGGTCGAGCCGATCGCCGGGCGCAGCATCATCCCGCTGGCATCGGGAGATGCACGGGGCTGGCCTGATGTCGTGTTCAGCGAAATGACCTGCGAGGGGGTGGTCGAGCCCGTCATGATGGTCAAGCAAGGTCCGTACAAATACATCTATTCCTCCTCCACCGAACCGCTTCTCTTCGATCTCGACGCCGACCCGCTCGAGATGGTCAACCTGGCCGGGCAAACCCGAACGGCCGAACAGGAATCGGCGTTGCGGGGATTGGCAGACGAGGCCTGGGGTGATCTGACGGAGTTGCGGGCCAGGATCGTCCGGAACCAGAAGACCCGGCTCCTGGTCAGGGAAGCGCTTGAACAGGGAGAGGTCTTCTCCTGGGACGATCCGCACACGCCGACGGGCGGTCGCTACATGCGCCGGGGCAATGGCTACACCTCCTGGTGCTACAGCGGCGTCGACGGCCTTCGGGCCGGCAGGCAGGAATAGGTTGCAGCCCCGGCCGTGGCCGGGGCAACATGCATGCGCCAAATCCGGTCATGGGGAGGGAGTCGTCCGAGGTGACACGTATTGCAGCCGTGCTGGCCCTCTCCGGGTTTCTCTTCGGACTCAGCTTCGCGACATTTTCCGAGATGCGGGTGTTTCTGCCGGCATTGCTGCGCGGTGCCGTGGTCACGGTACAGATCTCCGTGCTCTCGGCGCTGCTCTTCATTGTCATGTCTTTTGTCGCCGGCATCGCCAAGGACAGTGCGATTGCCGCCATCCGCTGGATCGCGATCGCGTATATCGAGGTGTTCCGTGGAACCTCCCTGCTTGTGCAACTGTTCTGGCTGTATTTCGTCCTTCCCGAATTTGGCATCGTGCTGACGCCAATGATGGCCGGCATTCTGGGCATCGGCCTCAATTTCGGCGCCTATGGGGCAGAAATCGTCCGCGGCTCGATGGCGGCGGTTCCGAGGGGCCAGTTCGAGGCATCGATCGCGTTGAACCTGACCGACTGGAGGCGACTGACACGGATCGAGATACCCCAGGCGATCATGGTTATGACGCCGGGAATGACGAACCTGACCATCGAACTGATCAAGGCGACCTCGCTGGTGTCGGCGGTCACGCTTGTCGACATCACCTATGCCGCGGCCCAACAGAATCAGCTTCACTACAGGACGCTCGAGATCTTTGCCGTGACCGTCATGCTCTACTATTGCCTCGCCCAGTTCGTCCGGCTTGGCGGCAGCGCACTCGAAGACCGGTTCACCAGGCATTTGGATCGGGGGCACTGACCCATGGACTGGCGCTGGGACTTCACCTTTGACGTTGTCATTCCGCGGCTCTGGGATGCGGCCGGCATCACGGTCTATGCAACCGTCGTGTCATTCCTGTTTGCGCTCGTCGGCGGCCTGATCCTCATGCTCCTGAAGATGTCGAGGAACCCGGTCGTGTCGAAGGTGGTGACCGAGTTCATCGAGGTGATCAGGGCGACGCCGCTCCTGGTTCAGATCTTCTTCATGTTCTTCCTGTTGCCGGAAGTGGGAATCGTGCTGCCGCCGCTGACTTCGGGAATTATCGCCATTGCGCTCTACAATTCCACCCTCTGCGCCGAGGTCTACCGGGCCGGCTTGCAGGCGGTTCCGCGCGGCCAGTGGGAAGCGTCCACGGCACTCAATCTTTCGACCTTTTCCGCCTTCAGGCGGATCATACTGCCGCAATCCCTGCCGCCGATCGTGCCTGCCCTCGGAAACTACCTGATCGCGATATTCAAGGAAACGCCCTTGCTTTCATTCGTGGCCGTGGGTGAGATCATGCACGAATCGAAGCTGATCGGTTCGGAATACTACCGGTTCACCGAAGCCGTCACCATCACGGGCGTGTTCTTCCTCGTCATGAGCCTGGTTTCCGCCCAGCTGGTCCGCATCGTCGAGGTCAGGCTCAAGAGGAGCATTCTGAAGTGAACGACTCGAGGATAGAGTCAGAGGAGCAGCAGGAACTTGGCGACCCGCAGATCATGCTCGCGAGGAGTAGCCTGACGTGAGCGACCCGAGGATCATGCCCAGGAGGAGCGTCCCGACGTGAGCAATCCGAAGATCAGGTTTGAAAACGTCCTGAAGGTCTATGGCAGCCTCAAGGTCCTTGAGGGGCTGAAGTTTCACGTGGATGAAAGCGAAGTCGTCGCCATCATCGGGCCGTCCGGGTCGGGCAAGACCACGGTCCTGCGGGTATTGATGACCCTTGAAGGCATCCAGGACGGCATCATTTTCGTCGATGGCGAGCCGCTGAACCTGATGCGACAGAACGGGCAGCTTGTTCCGGCAAGCAAGTCATACATCAGGGGCATCCGCTCGAAAATCGGCATGGTGTTCCAGAACTTCAATCTCTTTCCCCACATGACCGCGCTCGAGAACTGCATAGAGGCGCCGGTGCAATCCAAGGGGCTGCAAAAGGCGCAGGCCATGTCGGAGGCGCTTGAACTCCTCGACATGGTCGGCCTCGGCGACAAGCGGGACCATTACCCCAGCCAGCTTTCCGGGGGCCAGCAACAACGGGTGGCCATCGCCCGGGCCCTCGCCATGCGTCCGGAAATCCTGCTGTTTGACGAACCGACCTCCGCACTTGACCCCGAGATGGTCGGCGAGGTGCTGAACGTCATCCGCGACCTGGCAAAATCTGGCGACTACACGATCCTTCTTGTCACGCACCAGATGGGATTTGCCCGCGAGGTTGCCGACCGCGTGTGCTTCTTCGACGAGGGCAATATCGTGGAAGAGGGCAAGCCGGACGACATCTTCGGAAACCCGCAGAATGAACGGCTGAAACAGTTCCTGAGCAAGATTCTCGAGGCAACATGATTGCGAGCCCGACAATTGCCAGGAGTGCGGGAACGGGGACCATCTACGCTGATGCGACACGGCTGCAGGCGGCGCTCCGGAACGGGGAGACCACCGCCAGGGACGCACTTGAATCGTGTTTTGAACGAGTTTCCCGGCTCGATGGCGACATCAACGCCATCATCTACCAGGAACAAGATACGGCCCGGGATGCAGCCGACAACTGCGACCGGCTGCAGCGCGCCGGCCACGAACTGGGGCCACTGCACGGGGTTCCTGTCACCATAAAGGAGTGCTTCGACTGGAAAGGCAGGCCGACGCATTGGGGCGATCCCGATCGCCAGGGACATGTCAAGGACGCCAGTTCGGTCGTCGTGGAACGTCTGGAGCAGGCCGGGGCCGTGATCTTCGGCAAGACCAACATCCCGGCCTATCTGGGTGATTGGGAGACCTGGAATCCGCTCTGCGGGAGCACCCGCAACCCGCATGATTGCCGGCACGGCGCCGGCGGCTCATCGGGTGGGTCTGCGGCAGCGGTGGCGTCCGGCATGAGTTACGCCGACATCGGCAGCGATCTTGGTGGGTCGATTCGACTGCCAGCGCATTATTGCGGCGCCTTTGGGCTCAAGCCGTCCTGGGGCCTGGTTTCGATGCGCGGGCACAGCCCGCTCGGCGAGGCCAGGGAGCCGGATATCGGTGTGGCCGGGCCGATCACGCGATCGGCACGCGATGCGGCGGCGTTCCTGAAGGTGCTGATCGGGCCGGCATCGCCAGCATCCGCCTGGCAGGTCCGATTGGGGAGCCACCGCCCGAAACGGCTGCAAGACCTGAAATTCGCGGTGCTGCTGGAACACGAGCTGTGCCCGGTTGATTCCGGCTACCTGGACCGGATGAACCGCTTCGCCGGCGACCTTGCACAAGCCGGCACGACCATCATTCGCAATGCCGTGCCGGCAATCGACCTTGCCAGGCACACCGAGATCATGAATCTCCTGGTTCGGGCAGAAACGTCGACGAGACCGTCGCTCGACCCCGCACCGACCTCATCGGGGGATGCCCGCACGGACGGTGACAGGGCAGGCGCCAGGCCGGGTGCCGAAGGGGCAGACCTTTCGCACCGCGAGTGGCTCGTATTGCAGGAGGAGCGCCTTTCACTGACCAGGGAATGGGACAGGTTCTTTGAGGAGTACGATCTGCTCATCTGCCCGTCGGGGGTAAGGACGGCCCCGCCCTTCGAGATGGCAGATGGTGCACGCGCACGAACGGTCGAGGTCAATGGCACACGGCGCCCTGTCGTGGAGCAGCATATGTGGTTCGGCCTTGCCAGCCTTCCCGGCAATCCAGCGATGAGCGTGCCGTTGGGGATACCGGATGGCGAGATGCCGGCCGGCGTTCAACTCGTCACACGAAAATACTCGGACCTGGTGTTGTGCAGCATTGCCGACCGGATTCAGCTCCTGGCGACGTCGGCATTTTAGGGGCGGAGCGCGGCATGGCGGAAACACTGGTCAAATACGGCGATGGACCGCGGGCCATCTATGAAGAGATCAAGCAGCGCATCATCGCCGGGGAACTGAAGGGCGGAAGCGAGCTCAAGATCATGCCGCTTGCCGACGAACTCGGCGTCAGCATCGTTCCGGTCCGCGAAGCATTCCGAATCCTTGCTGCCGAAGACCTGATCATACTGCGAGCCCGACGCAGCCCGATTGTCGCCGATATCTGCGACAGTGACCTGGTGGAAATCAACAGCATCCGCGGCGCATTGGAGCCCATGGTGCTGCGGGACGCCGTGCCGCATCATACACCGGACTCGCTCGCGGCCTGCGAGTCGCTGCTGGAAAGGGATCGCCGGTGCAGCGACCTTTGGGAAAAGGTTGAACTGAACGAGCAGATTCACCTGGCCCTGCTGGCACCGTCCACCTACGGGCGAGCCAAGTCGATCATCTCGGAACAATATGTCGGCCTGGCCCGGCTTGCCCACTACATGGTCGTCAATGACCCGGACCTCGTTGATCCGCACCACCGGGAACACGAGGCAATTCTTGCCGCGATCAAGGCCATGGATACGAACCTCGCGGTGAGACTCATGGGCGAACACATCGACCGCGCCACCGAACGTGCGAAAAACACCAAACCAACCTGATGGCGACCGATCATCATGCCGTATCCCGGCCATGTTGTTGCGTGTAATCGGCCCTGACACCTCGCATTCTGTATCCGTGAAGTTTGTGAACAACCAAAGGGAGGTCGGCATTGGCGCGAAGATCGTGATCTCGCGCATTGACAACACATCGAAGGAGATACGGCGATTGGCAGTGAGGCAGAAGCTCCGGGACTGCCGCAACGTCGCGGTACAGAGATTGGAATTTCACGGCGGGCCCATTCGCAAGATAACTCCGCCGTCTGAAGGTGCTGGCACTCCACATTGCGATTGCACCGGGTGACGGTAGCCTGTTCGGTCGCCATCAGGTCTCACTTCCAGGATCGAAGTCGTAGACTCCCCGATCATCCGAGCATCTGAAGGATGTAGCGAGTCATTGCAGCATGATCGCCCGCGTTGGACCGGCGAGAGGCATCCAGCCAGGCGGCAGAATCGATCTGCGCGAGGTCGATGTCATGTCCGGAGTGCGCAGCAAGCTGTCTCAGAAACTGGAGTTGCGTGCGCCCATTGCCCTCGCGAAACGGATGAACATGGTTGAGATCTCCCATCACCGGACCGGCACCCTCGGCGAATTCGCCTGGTCCTGATCCTCGGAAATATCCAGCTGACACGATGCGGTGGTGAATGTCTGCCATGCCTGTAGAGATATACCGCGTCGGCTGAAACCAGCTTTCACCCTTGGAAATCTCCACCGTACGGATCTCACCCGCCCACGCATGGATGTCCTGGAACAGATGACGGTGGATCGCTGTCAAATGAGCAAGATCAAAGTCGCCGGTCGGCACGGGACCAACAACACGCATGGCGACAACCTGACGCTCCAACACCTCCAACATGGCGGCGTCCCGAATGTTCAGCTTGTTGCGGAGAACACTGTAGTCAGGCGGATAGCAGTAATCGCGGTCGCTCATACCGCCGTGGCAGCAGGGTGCAGTTCCTTGAACCGGCGGATGATATGGGCGCGACACCTTTCGGGCGACCAACCCTCTCGCTCAAACATCTCGAGCATTGCGATTTCATCAGCCGACAGGGGATTGCCCTCGATCACCTGCAAGTTGATGGCCTCGGCCAGGCGGTTGTTCGTGGCTGCCATCTCGGGAGCGGAATTGTGCGTCTTTCCGGGCATGACATGAGTCTAGCATGCCCGGCTGGCGAAGGCCATATACGCTTATGTGGCCACGATTTGTCATTGCCGGGATTGAATGGACATGTTCCTCGCGCGGAACAGCCAGGGGATTCTGCTCTCAATCAGCGTCGGCCGAGGCAGGACAGCCTGCCAAGGGTCGCCGCATACCAGGGGCATTGTCGTGGAAGGACGACTGACCGATGGCGTCTCCGGTCGCATCGCCTGTGAGACAAATCAGGAACATTTACGGAGACGGAGGGACTCAATCCGGACGTCCCGTTAGTGCCCAGGCGGTCCTTGGTGGCGGAGGCGGGGGGATTCGAACCCTCGAGACGGTTTCCCGCCTACTCCCTTAGCAGGGGAGTGCCTTCGACCACTCGGCCACGTCTCCGCCGGCCGTAATTGTGTCTACCATCGATACAGGGCAAGCGGGTAATTCCGGCCCGAATGGGGCGGGAAATGCTGGCCCGTTGGCAGGTCATGCCACGGTACGAAGGTGGATGCCGCCGGCACTACCGGCGGGGATGTTGGTGCATCCCGACAATTTCGGCTGACATTTCCTGCCCAAACGCGGTTTGCCGAGTCACTGCTTGTGTGCGATATCTTCCGTTCGTCGCGCAGCGAGGCGAGGCGGCAAGACGTTCGAGGGAGTGCAGAGGTTCCATCCTCTCAATGGGGCAATCTGCGGTTGCCCCGCCACCGAGGGATGCGGCGCAAATCCAGTGCGGCCATATGCAGGCGAGGCGGGATCGTTGAGAAACATCGGCATGATCTGGGTGTAGCAATAGGCCATGGCCGCATGGCCATCCGCGTAGCATCTTGCCCGTTCATACCAGGACATCTGCAGCACGTTGTCCGGCGAGTAATCCAGCAATTCCACGAGGAATTCGGCCGCATTCAATGCCGCCTACGATGGAGGAAAGCCCCCAGCATTTGGCATCGGCTATGGCGAAGGAAATGACCACGCCCCCGACCTTCTCTCGTGCCAGCGTCGGACCCCGAGTGACCGACGCGAACCTCGCGCGAATCTGACGCTCATTGGAAAACCAGCCGATCAGCCGAGCCCGAAGTCATCCCGGAAGCGGTCGATCTGATGCATGCGCTCATGCAGGATGGTCACGACCCCGATGTCGCCATTCGAAAGATGGCGCCAGTAGACAAAATGGCGCTCGTAGCGAAAGAAGAACCCCTTGACGCCGAACTCGGCCGGGATAGGCTTTGACACGACACCGTGGGCGGCGATTTTGTCAAAAGCTGCGAACAAGCCGGTGATGTATGTCTCAGCTTGGTCGTCGCCCCACCTGTCCCGAGTGTAGCGGTAAATGTCATCGAGACGGTGGGACGCCCCTTCCTGGATACGGATGGCAGGCACCGGGTCAGGTCCGGTTCCGCGCAATCACCTCGGCCGTCGTCAATGACTGATATGTCTCCTCCGGGGCTGCGAAGGCATGGGCTAGTTCGGCCTTCAGCCTGTTGAAGGCTTCTGCCTCGGCCCGTTCCTTGTCACGCCGGATCAGGTCGCGGATGTATTCGCTGACGTTCTCATAGGACCCGTCATCGCCCACGTTGGCCGAAACGAAGTCGCTCAGAGCCCCACCAAGGCGGACGGTCATCGTTGTTGTTCTGGACATGACGGAGCACCTCTCGCCTCTTGGGTATTCAATATAACCAAAAACGCACACGAAACAAGCCGTCGATCATCCGCCTTCCCGGCCCATGAAACTCAGTCAGCCTTCCGCTTCTTCGACGATATGGCGGCCCGCCAGCACAAGAACAACATAGGGCACAGCATCGGAATACCGCGCGAGGGCGGTCAGGTGACCGCCGCCCGGCCCCCGCTCGCCAGAAAAACAGTATTTCACCGTGCGTTCGCCGGCGCCCGTCCACCGAATGGCCATTTTGATCGCCCTGTGTGTGCCGTTGAACTCTTTGTGCAGTGCCATCGCTATGGCGGCCCGGTAATCGGTAGGTTCTTCGACCAGGTGCACAAATGTGCCCATTTTCACGCGCATTTTCACGTCCTTCTCCATTAATCCAATGAAGAACCGTGAAAATGGCAGGAGGCGAGTGCGTTGGCGGTGGCATGGGGGCCGCAGAATTGTTTGAAGTCGCCGAACCCCGATGAAACGAATTCAAATTGAGCGTTATCTGGCTGAGGCACTGATAACCCGGCACCTGCAGAAGACGATTTTCGCAGATGCCGGGTTTCTTGCTGGACGCAACGTGCAAATGGCAGTCATTTGACAACTCGCAGAACAGTCTGAAAAGTCCGGCGACCCAGTCATTACTGTTCCATACAGCGAGGGCCTGATTACTGCCCAGCTTGACCACCCTACACCCATCCACTGGATTGGCATCGAATTGCGCTATCGGATGCACCTTCGAAAAGGGCGCTCGACCAAGAACAGCAAAGTACTGAAATCCCAAATTCTATTGAAAGCGTCCTTCAGGAGGCCTAGGGCGGTTGATTATAGAAAAATCGGGTTCAGAGACCGACTTTGGGTGACTTGGCTGTCTCTAAAGGGCGGGCGCGCTTGCTAAACCCCTTTGAAACCAAAAGAAAAGTGGGCCTCATTAATGCCCATGATCGGTTTCGGCAAGTGTAAGTGGCGGAGACGGAGGATTCGAACCCTCGAGACGGTTTCCCGCCTACTCCCTTAGCAGGGGAGCGCCTTCGACCACTCGGCCACGTCTCCGCCGACCGTAATAGTGTCAACCATCGATACAGGGCAAGCGGGTAATTCCGGCCCGGACGGGGCGGGGATTGCTGGCCCGGTGGCAGGGTATGGCACGGTCCGAAGGTGGTTGCCGCCGGCATTACCGGCGGGGATGGTAGTGCATCCCGACAATTTCGGCTGACAATTCCTGCCCAAACGCGGTTTGCCGAGTCACTGCTTGTGTGCGATATCTTCCGTTCATCAGGTGCATTGAGTCGAGGAGTCCAGATTTGCAGAATTCGCGTCACGCCCCTGGCGTGTTGACGTCAAGGCAGGAGGCGGAGGAATACAGGGACAACTTTGCCGACCTGCATCCGCCGCTATCGGACCGGGAGGCGCTGGTTGCCGCCGACCGCTGCTATTTTTGCCATGATGCCCCATGTGTCGAGGCCTGCCCGACCGGCATCGACATACCGCTGTTCATCCGGCAGATTTCGACGGGTGCCAGCAAGGCCGCGGCCATGACCATATTCGACAGCAACATCCTCGGGGGAATGTGCGCCCGCGTATGCCCGACCGAGACGTTGTGCGAGGAAGTCTGCGTCCGCCAGACCTCCGAGGGAAACCCGGTCGAGATCGGGCGGCTGCAGCGCCATGCAACCGATGCGCAGATGGCGACCGGCACCCATCCCTACCGGCGGGCAGCGCCGACCGGGAAATCGGTTGCCGTCATCGGCGCCGGGCCGGCCGGCCTGGCCTGTGCCCACCGCCTGGCGATGAAGGGTCATGACGTATCGGTGTTCGAGACCCGCCCCAAGGGCGGCGGCCTCAATGAATACGGGATTGCCGCTTACAAGACCGTCAACGATTTTGCTGCCGCCGAACTCGACTGGCTGCTGGGCATCGGCGGCATTTCGCTCCATGGCGACACGCCGCCCGTGGATGCCGGTCGGCTGGACGAGCTGTGCGCCGGCCATGATGCGATATTCCTTGCCATCGGCCTTGCCGGGGTCAACTCGCTGGGCATCGGCGATGATGAATTGGAGAATGCCAGGGATGCGGTGGATTTCATCGCCGAGTTGCGGCAGTCGCCCGATCTATCCCGGATCCCGGTCGGGCGGGATGTCGTCGTTCTCGGCGGCGGCATGACGGCCATCGATGCCGCGGTCCAGTCGAAGTTGCTCGGGGCGGAGACGGTCACCATCGCCTATCGGGGCGACCGCTCGCGCATGAGCGCGTCGAAATATGAACAGGACCTGGCAACCTCGAAAGGGGTCCGGATCCTGACCAACATGCGGCCGGTCCGGGTGATTGGCGAGGGCCAGGTCGAGGCCATCGAACTCATGCGGACCGAAACCGACCCGGACGGTCTGCGCGATACCGGCGAGCGGTTGCAGCTTGTCGCCGACCAGCTGTTCCGGGCCATCGGCCAGCGGCTGACCTTCGATGCCGCCGGGCTGAAGACCGAGGGCGGCAAGATCTGCGTGTCGGGGCCCGGCAGGACCAGCGTGCAGGGGGTCTGGGCCGGTGGAGACTGCGCCTCCGGCGGTGACGATTTGACCGTTACCGCCGTTGCCCAGGGTCGCGATGCCGCAGATGACATCCATGCCTGCCTGTCCGGCAACTGACTGAATTTCCTGCCACGGAGCAAGATCATGTCCCTGTTGAATTCGGAATTCCTCGGAATCAGGTCACCCAACCCGTTCTGGCTGGCCTCGGCGCCGCCAACCGACAAGGAATACAATGTCCGCCGGGCCTTCGAGGCCGGATGGGGCGGTGTCGTCTGGAAGACGCTGGGCCTTGATCCGCATATCGTCAATGTCAACGGCCCGCGCTACGGTGCGGTCTGGGGCCCGGATCGCTCGCTGATGGGCCTCAACAATATCGAGCTCATTACCGATCGGCCACTGGCCACCAACCTGGCGGAGATCAAGACCCTGAAGCGGGAATACCCCGACCGGGCGATCGTCGTCAGCCTGATGGTTCCATGCGACGAGGATTCGTGGAAATCGATCCTGCCGAGCGTGGAGGACACCAATGCCGATGGTGTCGAGCTCAATTTCGGCTGTCCGCACGGCATGAGCGAGCGGGGAATGGGATCGGCGGTCGGCCAGGTGCCGGACTATATCGAGATGGTCACGCGGTGGGTGAAGGCCAATACGAGAATGCCGGTCATCGTCAAGCTGACCCCCAACATCACCGATATCAGGTTTCCGGCCCGGGCGGCCAGGGCCGGCGGTGCAGATGCGGTCTCGCTGATCAATACCGTCTCGTCGATTACCGGGGTCGACCTCGACACCTTCAGCCCCGAACCGTCGATTGATGGCAGGGGATCGCATGGTGGCTATTGCGGACCCGCGGTCAAGCCCATTGCTCTCAACATGGTGGCGGAGATTGCACGTGACCCGGAGACCGACGGCTTGCCGATCTCCGGGATTGGCGGCATTTCCACCTGGCGCGATGCCGCCGAGTTCATTGCCCTCGGGGCCGGAAACGTCCAAATCTGCACCGCGGCGATGACCTTCGGGTTCCGGATCATCGGTGAACTTGTCTCCGGCCTCGAATTGTGGATGACCGAAAAGGGCTACTCGTCGATCTCCGAGTTCCAGGGGCGGGCGGCAGCCAATGTCACCGACTGGCAGTATCTCAATCTCAACTACGTGACCAAGGCCAGGATCGACCAGGATCTCTGCATCAAGTGCGGCCGGTGTTTCGCCGCCTGCGAGGATACGTCGCATCAGGCCATCATCATCAGGCCGGGACGGGTATTCGAGGTCATCGACGAGGAGTGCGTGGCCTGCAATCTCTGCGTCAATGTCTGCCCGGTGGAAAATTGCATCACCATGGAGGAGCTGCAGCCCGGTGATACCGATCTCAGAACCGGCGTCGAGATCGACGGCAGCTACCGCAACTGGACCGTCCACCCCAACAATCCGATGGCAAGCACGCAGGACACGCCTGCCGGCACCTGCCTGCAGGACGGGTAGCCAGCCCCGACGCAGCGAGAGAAGCGGCGCGGGCCTGGTCGGGGCGAAAGTCACTGCCGGATGACAGCAGAGTGACGAGCCCGGCAACCTGCTCGGCCAGCATCATCCCACCGACTCCCGGATGACAGTGGAGAAGCCGTCGGCTGGCAGGCGCACGGCAAGGGTGTGACCGCTCGCCGTCGACACCTGGTCGGCATCCCCTTCGGGTATGTCGTCTCCCACCGACGCCAGGCTGCGGTCTCTGCGAATCCACCCACGAATCGGGCTGCGGATACCGCGCCGCAACCCGCATGGAGCCGTCGCCGACGACATGGAATTCCGCTTGCACGAGGGCATGCGTCGCGAGGCCATTCCGGGGCATAGGGGAGGAAATCGATCGAGGTGTCAGCGGCAAACTGACCGGCGTTTGACCATACTTCGCTTGAAGCGCGGGTCGTGCGCCATTGCCCGGCCCAGACAGTGAAGCGGCGATACCATCATTTGTCTTGGTCTGTCCTGCATGTCGGCTGCAGGAGGGGAAGTTTCGAGCAGGCACGGCGTCAGGTGGCGGGGCTCGTGATCGTGACGTGTTCAACCGGGTCCCGGGGGCAGGTTGCTGCCGTGGTGCCGGATCAACAGCCGGCAGACAGAAAATTGAGTGCCGAGACGAGGTGTATCTTCGCGACATCGCCAAGCTCCTCGATTTCGACATATTCGTCGGGCCCTCCGAGATTATGCGGCGTCAACCCGCAGACCACGGAGGGAATTCCTGCAGCGCGATAGAGGCGGGCGTCAGACGCGCCGACCCGCATGTTGACGGATGGGGCGCGCCCGAGAACCCGGTGGCAGGCGTCAACCGTGGCTGTCACCACCGGGTCGTGCGGTGATGTCCATGTCGGCTCATAGCGACGAACGATTTCAAACCGTATGCCGGGGAGGGGATTGAGCAACCTGGAGATTTCCGACTCGACCCTGTCAACCGTCACCCCCATTGGCAGACGGATATCGGCATTGGCCTCGGCGCGGTCAGGTACGAGATTTGCGGAATGACCACCGGAAATGCGGCCGATATTCACGGTCAGCGATTTCAGGATTTCGGCCTCGCCATCCCCGCCAATCGGCTCCGAAACCGGGCGGGCGGCGTCGATCGTCCTTGCGACCTCATCCGGCAGCACAACGCCGAGGGATGACAGGCCCGAAAGCGCATTCATGGCCGTGCGCAACGCGTCGATGGCATTCTCGCCATTGTGAACATGGGCGCCATGCGCCGGCTTTCCCCGGGCAAAGATATCGACCCAGACCATGCCCTTTTCGCCGATCCGGGGCACCAGAGGCGCGCCGACATCGGCATTCAACATGGCGTCGCCCCGCGCATCCCCCGTTGTATCGAGAAGATACTGGCTGCCGAGAACACCCATCGTCTCCTCGTCACCAGCCAGTGTCAGGCACACCTCTCCTGCCCACATGTCGCGCATCTGCGCCAGGGCGCTGAAGGCGTGGATGAGACATGCGACGCCCCCCTTCATGTCGGAAGAGCCCCGGCCATACAGCCTGCCACCGCGAACCGAACCGGAAAACGGCCCGTCGGTCCAGGCATCGTGATCTCCAGCCGGGTAGGTGTCGAGATGTCCGTTGAGAATCAGCCGCCTGCCAGGTGTCGTTGCGCACAGCTTGGCCACGAGGTTATGAATCGGCTCCCTCGCCGTATGCGTGGTGACTTCAACCCCCGCCAGGCCGGCAATTTCATTGGCGATCAGGCGAACCGCGGCGGCGGTGTCGCTTTGCGGTGATTCGGTAGGAATGCGGACCAGCTTTCTGGTCAGCCCGACAATCCGGTCCCGCGAATCGTCTACATCCTTCAGCACCTGCGAAACCATTGCCGGGTTCAGTGTGGCTGGTATGTGACTGGCCATTGTCAACTGTCCCGGGACCGGCTGTGGTGCGGCCGGTTCCGCCTCGTCTTCATCGATTGCGTCAGGACGACCACCCCCAGCGCAAGAAAGCCGAGGATATACGCCCATTCCTTGGCCGGGCGGTCGGGTTCCGCGATATCGAACTTGTCAATATTGTCGCCAAAGTCCAGGCCTGCCAATTCTGCCGGTCCGTTGAATTGCAGGTTGCTCACGCGAAGGCCCCGCCCCTCTTCCGGTTCGACGGAAATGCCGAGGCGCTCGCCAAGACTGTCACCATCGGCCAGGGATTCGGGCGGTATGACAAACAGCTTGTAGCGGTCTCCGTATTCTGTCCATCGCGTGACATGCAGGCGAATTGCACGATCGTCCGGCACTGTTTCGCCACTGTCGGCACGGACCTGTTCAAGCGAAAGCGGGCTGAATTCGGGGAACACGCGATTCATCAGGGCATCAGGCCGGAACAGCGAAACAACGACGATCAGCAGCAATATGCGTTCGGCAATGGTCAGCCTGGTGAGGAACCAGCCTTGGGTCACACAGGCAAAGCACAGGATGGCAATCAGCGAGACGAAAAAGATCGTGGCGCCGTGCCACAGGCTGGTTACGCCCACGAGCAACAATTCCGGATTGAATATGAATACGACTGGAAGAATGCTGGTGCGGATGTCGTACAGAAACGACTGCACGCCCGTACGCATGGGGTTTGCCCCGGAAATCGCCGAGGCCGCAAAGGCGGCAAGGCAGACGGGAGGCGTCGAATCGGCCATCAGGCCGAAATAGAGCACGTAGAGATGTACAGCGATCAGCGGGATGACAAGACCGGACGCATTGCCGAGCTCGACGAGAACTGTCGCCATCAACGAGGCCACGACGATGTAATTGGCCGTGGTCGGCAATCCCATGCCGAGGATCAGGCAAACCACGGCGACAAGGGGCAGAAGAATGTAGAAATTGCCCTGGGAAATTGCCTCGATCACCGACAGCATGGCATTGTTCAGACCAGTTGACGAGACCGCACCGACAATGATCCCGGCAGCGCCCACTGCAGCCGTGACCCCGGCCATGCTCTTGCCTCCCGACACCATGGCGTCAAATGTCGTCCTGCTGCCGGACAGCAGGCCATGCATGACAGGCCTGTTCGCCCGCCGGGCGTCAATGACCGCACTGATGTAGATGATGCCGACCAGCAGCAATATGGCGTAGAAGACCGCGCTGCCCGGACTCCAGCGTTCAACCAGCAGCAGGTAGATCAGGGCACCAAGCGGCACCAGATACTGGACACCGCCCTTCAGCGTGGCCATGACGTTGGGCAGACGGGATTTTTCCATTCCCCTGATGCCAAGCTTTGCCGACTCCAGGTGGGAGATGTAAAACAGGGCGCAATACGAAATGAATGCCGGAATGGCGGCATGAATGATCACGTCGTAGTAGGAAATGCCGATGAACTCGGCGATGATGAATGCCGACGCCCCCATGATCGGCGGCATCAATTGGCCGTTCGTGGATGCCGCCACCTCGATTGCACCGGCCTTGTGTGCCGGAAACCCCATCTTTTTCATGAGCGGGATCGTGAAGGCACCGGTGGTCACCGTGTTGGCAATTGACGAGCCCGAAACCGTTCCAGTCAGTCCGGAGGCCATGATCGCCGCCTTGGCTGGCCCACCGCGATTTGCTCCGACCAACCCGAAAGACAAGTCGAGAAAGAACCGCCCCGCGCCGGCCTTGTCCATGAACGCGCCAAAGAGGACAAAAAGGAAGACGTAGCTGACCGAGACGTCGATGGGAATTCCGAACACGGCCTCGCTCGACAGCCACTGGTAGCCGATCAGCCGTTCCAGGGAGACGCCCTTGTGCGAAATGACATCGGGCATCGACTGGCCGTAAATCGAGTAGAGCAGGAAAATCGAGCAGACGATGACCAGCGGCAGGCCGATGCTGCGTCTCGTCGCTTCTAGCAACAACACGATCCCGGCACCGCCGAGCAGCGCTTCGAGGGGAATGACAAATCCCGCAACCTGGATTTCAAGAAGAATTCCATCCCGGCTGACAATGCCGTCATAGGCGATCCATCCATAGGAACACACCGCGAAGGCAAGAACACCGCCGGCGACGGTGATCAGTCCGCGCCCTGTTCCAGCCGCCTCCCAGGCGGAAGGAAACATCAGGAAGCCGAGCAGAAGTCCAAATGCCAAGTGAAGTGCCCTTGCCGGCAGGTCAACGAAGATTCCGAAACCGAACTCGAAGGGTAGCGGCGATGCAATCCAGAGTTGCCAGAGGGACCAGATGAACGCCACCAGCGGCACAAGGACCGCAAGCCGACCGCCGAGGGCCCGTTGTGGTCCATCGAATTTCTCGACCAATCCGTCGACATTGGGCGAATCTGGTGCGGGCGCTGGGTTCAAGCCGTTCTACCGGACATTCCCCCCTCCTGCATGCAGCCAAAGGGGGGAAACAGGTGTATGCGGGCGGTGCCGACGTAAACAGTCGCCACCGTACCGGGTTCTACATCAAACCCTTTTCCTTGAAGTACCTGACGGCACCCGGATGCATCGGTGCGGACAGGCCATTCGTGATCATTCCCTCCGGAGTCAGTATCGAGTAGGCCGGATGCAACGCCTTGAAGTCGTCGAGATTCTCGAAGACCGCACGGACAACTTCGTAGACCACGTCTTCCGGAACGCTCGCATCGGTCACGATGGTCGCGTAGCCGCCGAAGGTCGTCACGGGAGCGACCGTGGATGAATAGGCGCCCTCGGGAATGGTAACCGGGCCGTAGAACGGAAATTCAGATATCAGCCCGCTTTCGACTTCCGTGTCGAGGTTGACGATATAGGCACCGCAGCCCTCGGTCGCCACGGCAACGCCCGAATTCGGAATGCCGACCACGTATCCATACGCATCGATCTTGCCGTCACAGAGTGCCTTGGAGTGTTCCGACGACGTCATGTCGGTCACCAGGCCAAAGAAATCAACCGGCGTTCCATAGCGTTCCATGAGCAATTCGGTTGTTGCCCGCTGACCCGAACCCGGATTGCCCATGTTGAACCTCTTGCCCTCCAAATCCGTCCAGGAATTGATGCCGGAATCCTTGGCCGCAATCAGCTGGTATGGTTCGGGATGCACCGAAAACACGGCGCGCAGATCTGGGTTGCTCGTGACTTTTTCCGACGATCCGTTGTAGGAATGGAATTGCCAGTCGGATTGCGCCACGCCGAAGTCGAACTCGCCATCGGTAATCTGGGCAATATTGTATGTCGAACCTGCCGATGACGGTGCCGAACAGCGGATATTGTGCTTGCGTCCGGAATCGCGTCCCTCGGCGGCCTCCTTGTGTACCATCCGGCAAATCGCATTGCCCGACACGAAATAGACGCCCGTCGGACCGCCGGTCCCAATGGTGATATACGTCTTGTCAGCGGCAGACGCGCTGTGCTCGGCGCCCGGCAGGCCCGCGAGCGCGAACCCGGCAACGAGTGCCAGTTTTCCAAGGTGTTTCATGATTTCCTCCCAATTGCGTGTCCAAGGGATGCCAATCAGCCAAATGTTGGCGATGGCGACCCACTTCCGACAGCCTAACGCAATTCGGTCACTCCATACAACCAACTACCCCGACCAGATCACGGATCCTGGTTGAAATCGGCTCTTCGGCGACAATCCTGCGCCGGAGGATATCCCGGCTGAAGGGCAAGGTCGCCAGCCAGGAGGAGGAGATCAGGGATCTGAAGGCCGAGCGCGAGAAGCTGCGCTCGGCGCGGGCCACCCATGCCAGGGCCTTACGGCCAACAAATCCGAGAAGCAGAAGAAGACGGACAAATCCGGCTCCGGCACGCGCGGCCAGCAGAAGGGCAAGCCCGGCCATGGCGGGACGAAGCGCCCGGCACCGGAACAGAAGACCGAGAGCTACGATCCCCCGGAATGGCAACCACGTCTCCGAGACCATGGAGATCCATGTCAAGGCGCATGCCCGCACCGTCCACCGGCCTCGCTGGCGGCGGGGCTGCGAGTGCCCCTCCTCGCCGAGGGAGGTTTCGGCACCGCCGCCGGCGCGGCTCTTTGCCAAGACCGCCTTCGGGACCAGTGTCTGGTCCCTCTATCTCTACGTGCGCTTCGCCTGCTGCCGGCCGCTCTGGCAGGTGGCACAATGGATAACGGGCCAGGGGCTGGCGGTCTCGGTCGGAACCCTGGCCGGTGCCACGGAGCGGCTGGTCCCGCTCATGGCTCCTCTCTCGCAGGCGATCCATGTTCACCTGCTGGCGGAGGACATCGTCCAGGCGGGCGAGACCGGCGGGCGGGTATCCGCCCTCGATGGTATCCGCGGCACTGCCCGGGCTTGAGCTTGGAGCGCCGCCAGCCGGGATGCGGTCTGGTTTTGCATCGATGCCCGCAGGAGTGCCAGGGCCGCGGCCAGGATGTTTGCCGATTTCGGTCCGGGAACGATACTGGTCTGCGATGCCTACTCAGCCTACAAGAAGCTGGCGCGGGAGATGGAGGATCTCCTCATACTGATCGGACACCAACAATATTTCTCTGGTTCTCCGGGCGACGTTTCTTTCGTCAGTTTTGGTTGCCCAGAAGCTCCTGAACGACAGTAGGTTTGCGCGCGATCAAAGCCAAAAGGACCTGCGCTGGCCCGTTAGGCGTTCTGCGCCCATGTTCCCAGTTCAAAAGAGTCCCTTTTGCGACACCAATGCTGCGCGCAAATTCAGCTTGGGACAGTCCTGTCTGGGCGCGGATCGCGGAAACATTGACCTCTGGAAGTTCAATTTCGTGGACAAGCGCACCCGTCCCCTGCCCCTTTGAGAAGGCCTTGGCTTCTTCCAAGCCCTGCTTGATGCTTTCAAACGCACTCAATGTCTTCTGCTCCACATTCCTACGATCTCCTTGCTCAACCCGACAGCCGCCGCCTGTTCCTTCTGCGTCAGGTTCGCCCTTTCGTTCTTGGCAAACACCGTCACGAGGAATATCGGCATGTGGCGACCGCCGAACACATAAATCGTTCGGAACCCACCACTCTTGCCACCACCCTCACGAGGGATGCGAACCTTTCGCAGTCCGCCACCAAGGGAAATTCCGCCCTCTGGATTGGCCGCGATCCAGTCAATCATGGCTCCGCGCTCGCTGCCCGACATCATCGACTTGGCCCGTCGCTGAAATTCGGGGAGTTGAACGACTGTCTGCATTGCTGTCATCCAAATATACATCAATGGCGTATATGTCAATGACTCCCTGTAGCTATCGACACAACCCATAACTGTTAACCCTTACCGTCTTCTTGTCCTTCATCCCTGTCAAGCGGCGTCCAGCTTGCAGCCAAGCGGCGTCCAGCAAGCGGCGGGGTCTTCGAGACGGGTCCGCATTTAGAGCGTCAATCTGGATAAGAGCAGCACGTCAATCAGGATGACAACCTGACGCCGCGGCATGGCGGATTTTTTCCACATCTCCCGCCGATTGCAGGCAGTTTTTTCACCGCTGCCGATTGTCGCCGATCCCCCCCCCGGACACACCCGCCATGACAAGGACTTCCAGTGCCTCCGGCGGCCAGGGAGGTCACTGCCCCTGGGGGCCCATCTGCCCGATAGGGATCTGGCCAGAGGGCGGCCCGCCTCCGCCGTGGAGCGGGTCGATCAGCCCGGTACCCGTCCCGGGGATCCATCAGCAGGTGAGGCATCACGCAATCCGACCACCTGACAACACGCATCCGGCGCCGCCATCCTGGACGCCGTCATCGCCACTCCTGCCCGGGGCAGTCACACGAGGGTGGGCCACAAGCGATAGTGAAGGTCTGCCTCGCGGCATGCGGCTGCGGGACTTGCCCGGATCGGCGGTCGGTTTTTTGTCTGAAGTCCCGGCCGCGTATCTTGACTCGATGATTGTCTCTGCTAGTGCCATTGGCACAAGCAGCCGACCGGATATTCGTTCGGCGGTGCCGGGGTTCCCCGTTTCGGAAAGGAAAACGACATGGCGCTCGATCATGAACATTGGCCAAATGACCTGGACGCATTCTGGCTCCCATTCACTGCCAACCGGCAATTCAAGAGTGCGCCGAGAATGTTCGTGTCGGCCAAGGGGATGCACTACCGCACCCCGGACGGACGGGAAGTCCTGGACGGGTCGGCCGGCCTGTGGTGCTGCAATGCCGGCCATGGCCGCACCAGGATCGTCGAAGCGATACAGAAGCAGGTCGAGGAGCTTGACTACGGCCCTGGCTTCCAGGTGAGTCACCCGAAGGCCTTCCACCTGGCAAACAAGATCATCGACATTGCTCCCGACGGGCTTGACCACGTCTTCTTCACCAATTCGGGATCGGAATCGGTCGAGACAGCGCTAAAGATCGCCATCGCCTACCACCGCGCCCGCGGCGAGGGTCAGCGGGTCCGGCTGGTGGGCCGCGAGCGTGGCTACCACGGCGTGAATTTCGGCGGCATCTCGGTGGGCGGCATCGTCAACAACCGCAAGGTGTTCGGCTCGCTGCTCAACGGTGTCGATCATCTGCGCCACACCCATCTTCCAGACAAGAATTCCTTTACCCGCGGGCAGCCGCAGCACGGTGCCGAACTGGCCGACGACCTCGAAAGGCTGGCCGCCCTGCATGGCGGGGAGACGATTGCCGCGGTGATCGTCGAGCCGATTGCCGGGTCGACCGGCGTGCTGATTCCGCCGATCGGATACCTGGAGCGTATCCGCGAGATCTGCGACCGGCACGGGATCCTGTTGATATTCGACGAGGTCATTACCGGCTTTGGCCGGCTCGGCGAGGCCTTTGCCGCCCAGTATTACGGGGTCCGGCCCGACCTCATCACCTGCGCCAAGGGGCTGACCAGCGGCGTCATTCCCATGGGCGCGGTCCTTGCCTCCAGCGAGATCCACGACGCCTTCATGCATGGTCCCGATCACATGATCGAGCTGTTCCACGGCTATACCTATTCGGCCAACCCGGTTGCCTGCGCTGCCGCCATCGCCACCCTCGAGGTCTATCGGGAAGAAGGGCTTTTCGACCGGGCGCGGGAGCTGTCATCCTACTGGGAGGATGCCCTGCACGGGCTCCGGGACCACCCGCACGTGATCGACATCAGGAATACCGGCATGGTCGGCGCCGTCGAGCTTGAACCGATTGCCGGCGTGCCGGCAAAGCGCGGCTTCGATGTCTTCATCGAGGCATTCGAGGCCGGTCTTCTGACCCGGGTCACCGGCGACATCGTGGCGCTGTCGCCGCCGCTGATTGCCGAGCGGTCGCATGTCGACGAGATCATCGGCAAGCTCGGCGATGTCCTCAAATCGGCAGCGTGAGGAGGAGTCAGCCATGTCCGGACCAGCTGCAAATCTGAAGATCGACGGCGCCCGTCTCTGGGACAGCATTGCCGAGATGGCCAGGATCGGTCCCGGCGTGGCCGGCGGCAACAACCGCCAGACCCTGACCGACGAGGATGGCGAGGGCCGCGAGCTGTTTGCCCGATGGTGCAGGCAGGCCGGGATGGAAATCGGCGTCGACCAGATGGGGACGATGTTTGCCACCAGGCAAGGCTCCGACCCGGATGCGCTTCCGGTCTATGTCGGCTCACATCTTGATACGCAACCGACCGGCGGCAAGTATGACGGTGTGCTTGGTGTGCTCGGCGCGCTCGAGATCATCCGCACCCTCGATGATCTCGACATCACCACCGAGCGGTCGATCGTGGTGACCAACTGGACCAACGAGGAGGGAACCCGGTTTGCGCCGGCGATGCTGGCATCGGGCGTGTTTGCCGGCGTGCTCGACCAGGAATGGGCATATGAACGACAGGATGCCGACGGCCTGGCCTTCGGCGACGAGTTGGTGCGGATCGGCTGGAAGGGAGATGAGCAGACCGGGTCGAGGAAAATGCATGCATTCTTCGAGCTGCACATCGAACAGGGCCCGATCCTCGAAGCCGAGGGGGCCGATATCGGCGTGGTGACCCATGGGCAGGGCCTGGCCTGGATCCAGGTCACGATTACCGGCAAGGAGAGCCATACCGGGTCGACCCCGATGCCGATGCGGCGCAATGCCGGGTTGGGCATGGCGAGGATTCTCGAGCTGGTCGACAAGATCGCCTGGAGTCACGAGCCGGATGCGGTCGGCGCTGCCGGTCATATCGAGGTTCACCCCAACAGCCGCAATGTCATTCCGGGCACCGCGGTCTTCACCGTCGATTTTCGCTCCCCGAAACTCGATGTCATCACCGACATGGAGCAGAGATTGCGCGAGGGCGGACAGAAGATCTGCGACGAGATGGGATTGTCGGTTGTCTTCGAAAAGGTTGGCGGGTTTGATCCGGTCGAATTTCACCCGGATTGCGTCACCGCGGTCAGGAATGCCGCCGAAAGGCTGGGCTACTCGCATCGCAACATCGTGTCCGGCGCCGGGCATGACGCCTGCTGGATCAACCGGGTGGCGCCGACGGCCATGGTCATGTGCCCCTGCGTCGATGGGCTTTCGCATAACGAGGCCGAGGAGATTACCCGGGAATGGGCGTCTGCCGGCGCCAACGTGTTGCTGCATGCAGTGGTCGAGACGGCCGGCATCGCCGACTGACCGGCGATGGCCCCCGTCCCGGCGGCAGGCCGGGGATTGAATGATCAGGAGGATTGGACATGTCCAGGGTAATCAAGGGCGGAACCGTCGTAACCGCTGACCGCACCTACAAGGCGGATATTCGCATTGACGGCGAGACCATCGAGGAAATCGGCGAGGATCTGAGCGGCGACAGTTATGTGGATGCCGAGGGCGCCTATGTCATTCCCGGCGGGATTGATCCGCATACCCATCTTGAAATGCCGTTCATGGGCACCACCGCCGCCGAGACCTTCGAGTCCGGCACCTGGGCGGCGGCGGCTGGCGGCACCACCATGCTGGTCGATTTCTGCCTTCCGGGCCCCGATGGCTCGATCAGGAACGCCATCCAGGAATGGCACCGCAAGTCGCAGCCGCAGA
Organism: Paracoccaceae bacterium; assembly: GCA_964291445.2. GTDB lineage: Bacteria > Pseudomonadota > Alphaproteobacteria > Rhodobacterales > Rhodobacteraceae > JAPOXR01. The sequence goes on from OZ219863.1 coordinate 492,133, forward strand.
TTTGCGCCGATATCGGCTACCACATGGCCATTACCGGCTGGGACGAGAACGTGTTCAACGAAATGAAGGACGCGGTGGAGATGGGCGTCAATTCGTTCAAGCACTTCATGGCCTACAAGGGAGCGTTGATGGTCGAGGATGACGAGATGTTCGCATCCTTCAATCGCTGCCGGGAGCTTGGCGCCCTACCGATGGTCCATGCCGAGAATGGCGACATCGTCGCCGAGTTGCAGAAGAAATACCTTGCCCAGGGCATTACCGGCCCCGAGGGCCACGCCTATTCGCGGCCGCCCGAAGTCGAGGGCGAGGCGGCAAACCGGGCAATCATGATTGCCGACGCCGCCGGCGTGCCGCTCTACATCGTGCACGTGTCCTGCGAACAGGCACATGAGGCAATCCGCCGGGCACGGCAGAAGGGGATGCGGGTCTATGGCGAGCCGCTGATCCAGTTCCTCACCCTCGATGAAAGCGAGTATTTCTCGAAGGATTGGGACCATGCGGCGCGGCGGGTCATGTCGCCGCCCTTCAGGTCGAAGCAGCACCAGGACGGGCTGTGGAACGGGCTGACCGCCGGTTCGCTGCAGGTGGTGGCTACCGACCACGCCGCCTTCACCACCGAACAGAAGCATATGGGCCGCGACGATTTTACCATGATACCCAATGGCACTGGCGGCCTCGAGGAGCGGTTGGCAGTGCTGTGGACGGAAGGTGTCGAGAAGGGGCGGTTGACCCCGAACGAATTCGTCGCCGCCACCTCGACCAACATTGCCCGGATTCTCAACATCTATCCGAAGAAGGGAGCCCTGCAGCCGGGCGCCGATGCCGACATCGTGGTCTGGGATCCGAAGATCCACAAGACAATCACTGCCACCAGTCACAAATCGGTCCTCGACTACAACGTGTTCGAGGGCTTCGAGGTCAAGGCGCAGGCCAGATACACCATCTCGCGCGGCGAGGTGATCTGGGCGTGGGGGCAGAACTCGCAACCGCAACCTGGACGCGGCCGATTCGTGCCGCGGCCGGCCTTCCCGTCGGCACACAAGGCGCTGTCGAAGTGGAAGGAGTTGAACTCACCACGCCGGGTCGAGCGCGATCCGATGAACATTCCGGCCGGCATCTGAGGTGCCGGGATCATTGCCGACGGGATGATGGCCGAGCCAGCATTGACCGGGACCTCCATCATCGAGGCCAGGGATCTCGACCTGGTATTCGACACCTCCGATGGCGTGGTGGAGGCATTGCGAGGCATCGATCTCGATATCGGCAAGGGCGATTTCGTTTCGCTGATCGGGCCGTCGGGCTGCGGCAAGACCACCTTCCTGCGAGTGGTTGCCGCGCTCGAAGAGCCGACCTCCGGCACGATTTCGGTCAAGGGCATGACGCCCGACCAGGCCCGCATGGCCCGGGCCTATGGCTACGTCTTCCAGGCGGCCGGGCTCTATCCATGGCGAACCATCGCCGCCAATGTCCGCCTGCCGCTGGAGATCATGGGCTATGACCGGGTCGAGCGCGAGGAGCGGATTCGCAAGGTGCTGGAGCTGGTCGAACTGACCGGCTTCGAGCGCCGCTATCCCTGGCAGCTCTCCGGCGGCATGCAGCAGCGGGCCTCCATCGCCCGCGCCCTGGCCTTCGATGCCGAAATCCTGCTCATGGACGAGCCCTTCGGCGCCCTCGACGAAATTGTCCGCGACCACCTCAACGAACAACTGCTCAGCCTGTGGCAAAAGACCGGCATGACGGTGCTGTTCGTGACCCACTCGATTCCCGAAGCGGTCTATCTTTCCACGAAGATCGTGGTCATGAGCCCGCGTCCGGGGCGAATTGCCAGCGTCATCGACAGCCCGCTTCCCCGGCAGCGCTCGCTCGACATCCGTGACACGCCCGAATTCATAGCCGTTGCCGGGCAGGTCCGGGCCGGGTTGCGGGAGGGGCATCTTGACGACTGAATGGCGGGCCGGATGATGCGTTCACTGCTGCCGGTACTGACCGTTGTCACCGCCATCATCGCGGTCTGGTACGTGATGGCGGTGGTGCTGAACTCGACCTGGACACAGGACCAGGCCGAACGGGCCGGCACCGAACTGACCAGGGCGGAGATTGTCCGCGACACCATGCAGCAGGATCGTCCGCTCCTGCCGGCGCCGCACCAGGTCTTCATCGAACTCTGGGAAACCACGGCTGAAAAGAAGATCACCTCCAAGCGGAGCCTGGTCTTCCATGGCTGGATCACCCTCACCGCAACGGTACTCGGCTTCGCCTTCGGCACCATGCTGGGAATCCTGCTTGCGGTCGGCATTGTCCACAACCGGGCCATGGATATGGGAGTCATGCCCTGGGCCATTGCCAGCCAGACGATTCCGATCCTTGCCCTGGCGCCGATGATCATCATCGTGCTGTTCTCGATCGGCATTTCCGGCCTGGTCCCCAAGGCGGTCATCTCCGCCTATCTGAGCTTCTTCCCGGTGGTGGTTGGCATGGTCTCCGGCTTCCGCAGCCCCGACCCGATGCAGACCGACCTGCTCAGGACCTATGCGGCCACGCGGTCGCAGGTATTCTGGAAGCTGCGGGTGCCGGCATCCCTGCCCTATCTGTTCACCTCGCTGAAGGTCGGCATTGCCGCGTCGCTGGTCGGCGCCATCGTCGGCGAATTGCCGACCGGCGCCGTGGCCGGGCTCGGCGCCCGCCTGCTGGTTGGAAGCTATTACGGACAGACAGTGCAGATCTGGTCGGCACTTCTCGGTTGTGCCTTTCTCGCCGCCATGCTGGTCGGCGGCATCGGGCTGGTCGAGCGGGCCACGCTCCGGCGCATGGGAATGGCCCGATGATCCTGGTGGTGCTGGCCGTCGGTTTCTGGCTGGCCGCCTGGCGGCTGAACGTCTCGCTGGCCGCCCGGCCACGAACCCGGGTGACTCGCTTCGCGGTTCCCTTCATCTTCGGCGTCACCATCCTGGTGACGTGGGAGGGGCTGGTACGGGGGCTGCAGGTCCCGGGCGTCATCCTGCCGCCGCCGACGGCAATCGCCGCCGCCTTCGCCCGAAGCCTCGACATCCTGTGGATCGATTTCGTCCAGACCTTCGCCAAGGGGGCGCTGTCAGGCTACGCGATCGGCTGCGGCTCGGCGGTGCTGGTCGCAATCCTGGTTGACCGTTCCGAGTTCCTGCGCCGCGGCCTGTTGCCGGTCGGCAATTTCCTGGCCGCGCTGCCCATTGTCGGCACGGCGCCGATATTCGTGATGTGGTTCGGGTTCGGCTGGCAGTCGAAGGCGGCAGTGGTGGTGGCGATGGTCTTCTTTCCGATGCTGATCAACATGGTCCAGGGGCTGGCATCATCGGAGCAGATGCAGCGGGACATCCTGCGGACCTACAATGCCTCCTACTGGCAGACGCTGCTGAAACTTCGCCTGCCGGCAGCGATGCCATTTGCATTTAATGGATTGAAAATCTGCACCACATTGGCTTTAATCGGCGCCATTGTTGCCGAATTCTTCGGCTCTCCGACCATGGGAATGGGATTCAGGATCTCCACCGAGGTCGGACGGCTCGCGCTTGATGTTGTGTGGGCCGAAATCCTGGTGGCGGCGGTGACCGGTTCGATGTTCTACGGTGCCGTCGCCATGTTGCAACGGGGGGTCACGTTCTGGCACCCATCGATCAGGGGTTGAACGAACCCCGGCCAATCAGAGAAAGGACAAGCGCATGAAAAGAACCATTGCCACCATAACCGGACTCGTGGCGGCACTGACCGCAGGAGCCGCAATGGCCGCCGATGAAGTGACGCTGCAATTGAAATGGGTCACCCAGGCACAGTTTGCCGGCTACTACGTGGCGCTGGACAAGGGCTACTACGACGATGAAGGGCTTGACGTCACCATCAATCCGGGCGGGCCGGACATTGCACCTCCGCAGATCATTTCTGGTGGCGGCGCCGATGTCATCATTGACTGGATGCCGTCTGCCCTGGCCAGCCGGGAGCGGGGATTGCCGCTGGTCAACATTGCCCAGCCCTTCAAATCCTCGGGAATGATGCTGACCTGCCGCAAGGATAGCGGTATCGCCTCGCCGGACGATTTCCCGGGACGCACCCTGGGCGTCTGGTTCTTCGGCAACGAGTATCCCTTCCTCAGCTGGATGAGCCAGCTCGGCATCCCGACCGATGGCAGCGATGGTGGCGTGACGGTGCTCAAGCAGGGCTTCAGCGTCGATCCGCTGCTGCAGGGCCAGGCCGATTGCGTGTCGACCATGACCTACAATGAATACTGGCAGTTGATCGATGCCGGATTGTCGGCCGATGAGTTGATCACCTTCAAATACGAGGATCACGGTGTGGCTACGCTCGAGGATGGACTCTACGTGCTCGAGGACAAGCTGTCCGATGCGGATTTCGTCGACCGGATGGTCCGGTTCGTCAGGGCTTCGATGCGCGGCTGGAAATACGCCGAGGACAATCCTGATGAAGCAGCCGAAATCGTGCTCGACAACGATGCCACCGGCGCCCAGACCGAGCTTCACCAGAAGCGCATGATGGGCGAGATCGCCAAGCTCACCGCCGGCTCCGACGGCTCACTCGACCCGGCCGATTACGAGCGGACGGTCGAGACCCTGCTGGCAGGCGGCTCGGACCCGGTCATCACCGCGGCACCTGAAGGTGCATGGAGCCACGCCATCACCGACCAGGCTCTCAACTGATCTGACTCAAATCATGTCCGGGCGGCACTGCCAGCGCCGCCCGGACATTCTTGCCTCGGCAGGCAGCCCCCGTCAAACCACGGCGCCTGCGTCCTGACCCCACCGGAGGTCGGTCATTTCTTCCCCTTCAGCCCTCGACGTTCTGCCCGAAGGGGTCGGTGGGATAGAGGATCTTGGCCAGGTAGAGACCCCTCGCCTGCCCTACGGGGCCACACCGGCTCCGATCGCACGCCTCCAGCATGCTGCGAATGTCGTCGGGGCTGATTGCCCCGGCGCCAACCCGTTCGAGCGACCCGACCATGCTTCGGACCTGCCGATGCAGGAAGCTGCGGGCCGTGGTCACGAAGCGGAATTCCCGGCCTCCATGGTAGAGGTGCGAGCTGATCTCCAGCGAATCGAGAGTCCTGACCGGCGATGCCGCCTGGCAGTGGGCCGACCTGAAGGTGGTGAAGTCGTGCCGGCCGACGAGGTGGCGGGCCGCCTCACGCATCGCCTCCTCGTCCAGCATGTATCGCCGATGCCAGAACAGCCCGTGTTCGATTGCCGGCGACGCCCGGCGTGACAGGATCCGGTAGACATAGACGCGCTGAACGGCCGAATGACGGGCATGAAAATCATCGTCGACCCGAGCCACATTGAGCACCCCGACCCTTTGCTTCCCGAGACGGGCGTTGAGAGCTTCCCGGAGCCTGAGCGGATCCCAGTCTCCCGCCAGGTCGGCATGAGCGACCTGGCCCCAGGCATGTACGCCGCTGTCGGTTCGGCCGGCGGCAGCCAAATTGGCGCCATCCGGCTCCAGTCGGGCGAGCGCCGCCTCAAGCACCCCCTGCACCGTCTTCTGCCCGGACTGGCGCTGCCAGCCACAGTATCGGGCACCGTTATATTCCAGCTTGAATGCGAAACGCGGCATGAATCGAGGGGGTCGTTCCGGTTGCGGCAAAGGGAGGCCGGTTGCCGACCGCCCATCGATCCGATACCGCCGATTGCCGGTTGCAACAATCGCGGATTGCAGACATCCTTCACAGGTTTCGACAGATCGCCGCGACAGGAATTGCAACCACTGGCAAATTGCCGTCCTTCCCTGACTGGACGAAAACCGCAATGACACCTATTGGAATTGCCGGCAGTTGACCCGGAGAGTCCTCGAATGGATGTTGACGACAAGATGACCGCCGAACCGGTCGACTACCGGGACACGCTCCTGCTTCCCGACACGCCGTTCCAGATGCGGGCCGGATTGCCGAGGCGTGAGCCGGATTGGCTCGCCCGCTGGGAGGAGAACGACATCTACGGCCAGCTGCGAGGACGGACCGGCCGCCCCTCCTTCGTTCTTCATGACGGCCCGCCCTATGCCAATGGCAACCTTCATATCGGCCATGCGCTGAACAAGATTCTCAAGGACATGGTGGTCCGGTCGCAGCAGATGATGGGCAAGGATTCACGCTACGTGCCCGGCTGGGATTGCCATGGCCTGCCGATCGAGTGGAAGATCGAGGAACAGTACCGGCAAAAGGGGCTTGAAAAGGATGATGTTCCGGTCATCGAGTTGCGCCAGCAATGCCGCCGCTTCGCCGAGAAGTGGATTGATGTCCAGCGGCAGGAATTCAAGCGGCTCGGGGTGATCGGCAACTGGGATGATCCGTATCTGACCATGGATTTTCATGCCGAGGCGGTGATCGCCGGGGAGTTCATGAAATTCCTGATGAACGGCACCCTCTACCGGGGAGCCAAGCCGGTCATGTGGTCACCGGTGGAAAAGACGGCGCTGGCCGAGGCGGAGGTGGAATACAAGGATCATCGCAGCCCGGCCATCTGGGTCAAGTTCCCGGTGGTGTCATGCCCATGCGGGGCGGGGCCCGACTGCACCGACGCGTCGGTGGTGATCTGGACCACGACTCCCTGGACCATCCCGTCCAACCGGGCAATTTGCTTCAACCCGGAGCTTGCCTACGGGCTCTACCGGGTCACCGATGCGCCGGAGGGCAACTGGGTGGCGAAAGGCGACCGGCTGATCATTGCCGACCGGCTGGCGGAATCGGTAATGAAAGCTTCGCGCGCCGACTCCTTCACCCGCTGCTGCGGCCTCGATGCCGCCGATCTTGCCTCCATTGTCTGCGCCCACCCGCTGCGGGGGCTGGCCGGTCCGTCCGCGCCCGACATCGACCGCTGGGATTTCGACGTGCCGATGATTGCTGCCGACCACGTGACCGACGATGCCGGGACCGGTTTCGTCCACACCGCCCCGTCGCATGGCGATGACGACTACCGGATCGGGCTGCTGCACGGGCTCGAGATGACCGACAATGTCGAGGTCGATGGCCGATTCCGCCAGGACATACCGCTATTCGGCGGAATGGAGATCTATACGAGCCGCGGCAAGGAGGGTCCGGCCAACAAGGCGGTGATCGACCATTTGGCCGGCGCCGGCATGCTGGCGGCACGGCAGGCGATCACCCATTCCTATCCGCATAGCTGGCGCTCGAAAGCACCCGTCATCTATCGCAGCACCTGGCAGTGGTTCGCCTCGATCGACACCGAGATCGATGACGACAACCACCAATTCGGACGCACCATCCGCCAGCGGGCCCTGGCCTCGATCAACGAATTCGTCGAATGGACCCCGCCGAGCGGCAGGAACCGCCTCCACTCGATGGTCGAGCATCGGCCTGACTGGGTGCTGTCGCGCCAGCGGGCCTGGGGGGTGCCGCTGACCTGCTTCACCAGGACGGATCTGCGCCCGGACCATCCGGACTACCTGCTGCGCGACAAGCGGGTGAACCAACGCATCGTCGAGGCATTCGAGCAGGAGGGCGCCGATTGCTGGTATCATGACGGGGCGCGCCAGCGTTTCCTTGAAGGGCTTCACAATCCGGATGCCTATGAACAGAATTTCGACATTCTCGATGTCTGGTTCGATTCCGGCTCCACCCATGCCTTCGTCCTGCGGGACCGCGATGACGGCACCGAAGACGGGATCGCCGATCTCTATCTCGAGGGCACCGACCAGCATCGCGGGTGGTTCCATTCCTCGTTGCTGCAGGCTTGCGGCACACGGGGAGGCGCCCCGTACCGTGGCGTGCTGACCCACGGCTTCACGCTCGACAAGAACGGCATGAAGATGGCCAAGTCGGTCGGCAACACCGTCGCTCCCGAGCAGATCGTGCGGCAATATGGCGCCGACATTCTGCGGCTGTGGGTGGCCCAGTCGGATTACACCTCCGACCTCAGGATCGGCGACGAGATCCTCAAGCAGGTGACCGATTCCTATCGCAAGATCCGCAACACCTTTCGCTTCATCCTGGGCAATCTCAACGGGTTCGACCCGGAAGATTCCGTCGCCCGGCAGGACATGCCGGAGCTTGAAAAATGGGTGCTTCACAGGATTGGCAAGCTCGACCGGCGGGTCCGGAGCGGCTATGCGAAATATGATTTCCAGGGCGTGTTCCAGGAATTGTTCGCCTTCGCCACCGCAGACCTTTCCTCCTTCTATTTCGATATCCGGAAGGACGTCCTCTATTGCGAGCGGGCGACATCGCCGACCCGCATGGCGGCGCAGACGGTTCTCGACATTCTCCATCGCCGCCTGACATCATGGCTGGCGCCAGTCCTGGTCTTCACCATGGAGGAGATCTGGCTGGAACGGTTCCCGGGAGAGGGAAGCTCGGTGCACCTCCTCGATTTTGCCGATGCCGACTCTGCCTGGATCGACGAGGAACTGGCCGGACGGTGGGACATTGTCCGCCAGGCGCGCCGGGTGGTCACATCGGCCCTGGAAGTCAAGCGGCAGGACAAGGTCATCGGCTCAAGCCTCCAGGCATATCCGGTCGTTCATGTCGAGGATCCAGGCAAGCTTGCCCTGCTGGAGAGTAGCGGCTTTGCCGATATCTGCATCACCTCGGAGATTCGCCTCGAAGCCGGCACCGGGCCGGGGCACGCACACCGGCTGGAGGATATTCCCGGCATCAGCGTGGAATTCCACCCGGCACGCGGCACCAAGTGCCAGCGCTGCTGGAAGATACTTCCCGAGGTTGGTCAGCAGGCCAGGCCGGATCTCTGCCGCCGCTGCGACGGGATCGTCGCCGCACCCTGACCGGCACCGCTACAGGTTGAACAGGACGTGCAGGACGTCACCATCCCGGACGACATAGTTCCTTCCCTCGGCGCGCAGCCTGCCGGCCTCGCGGGCACCGGCCTCGCCGCCGAATTCGGCAAAATCCTCGTACGACACCGTTTCCGCCCGGATGAAGCCCCGGCGAAAATCGCCATGTATGGCCCCGGCGGCATCGACGGCATGGGTGCCGCGCCGGATCGTCCATGCATGCGCCTCGCGCGGGCCGGCGGTGAAAAAGGTGATCAGGTCGAGCAACTGGTATCCAGCATTGATCACCCGTGCCAATCCAGGCTCCGGGAGTGACAGTTCCGCGAGGAACTCGCGCTCTTCGCCGGGCTCGAGCTGGCTGATCTGCTCCTCGATGGCCGCCGAGCAGACCACCACCCCGGCACCGGATTTGGCGGCAACTTCCTCCACCATCTTCGAGTGGTCGTTGCCGGTGGCGGCCGAGTCCTCGTCGACATTGCACACGTAGAGAACCGGCTTGGCCGACAGCAGCCGGATACGACCCCAGGCAGCCTGCTCGGAAGGCTCGATCCCGGTCAGCCGGGCCGGCTCTCCCCGTTCGAGAACGGGAAGCGCCCGCCGCAGCAGCATGTCCTGGACCACCGCTTCCGGGTCCCCGCCCCTGACCTTGCGCGACAGTCGCTGCATTCGCCGCTCGATCGATTCGATATCGGCGAGCATCAGTTCGGTCTCCACGGTCTCGATGTCGCCGACCGGGTCGATCCCGCCATGCACATGGGTCACGTCTCCATCCTCGAAGCAGCGCACGACATGGGAGATGGCGTCCACCTCCCTGATCGTGGCCAGGAACCGGTTCCCCAGCCCCTCGCCGCGTGATGCCCCCTTGACCAGGCCGGCAATGTCGACAAATCGCATCCGGGCCGGCACACTCCGCGGCGAGGCGGCGATGGCGGCGATGCGGGCCAGCCGCGCATCCGGAACCGCGACCTCGCCGGAATTTGCCTCGATGGTGCAAAATGGAAAATTGGCGGCACGCGCCGACATCGAAGATGTCAGCGCATTGAACAGGGTGGACTTGCCAACATTCGGCAGCCCGACAATTCCGGTTTGAAATCCCATTTCCTGTACATGCCTCCAACCTTCGCCGGTCGGTTCGATATGCAATCCGAGATTGCACATCCAGCGAATTTTCGGCATGAAATCCAGGCTCAAGGAGGTCAGCCCATCATGACATTCAATCCCTACCTGACATTCAACGGCAATTGTGCCGAGGCTTTCGCCCGATATGCCGAGATATTCGGTGCCGAGATCGGAGAGGTGATGAAGTTCGGTGATGCGCCGTCCGGCGTCTCCCTGCCTCCGATATCCGACGATTTGGTCATGCATGCGCAACTGAATCTCGGTGATTCGGTATTGATGGGCTCGGACATGTCTGGCAGTGGCGAGACCAAATATTCGGGCATCCAGATCCAGATGGGATACGATGATGTTGATGAAGCCCGGCGGGTGTTCGAGGCGCTTGCCGAGGGCGGCGAGGTGGAAATGCCGTTCGAAAAGACCTTCTGGGCCGCCGGCTTCGGGATGGTCCGCGACCGGTTCGGCGTTCCATGGATGATCAATTGCAACCAGCCGGCAGCGTAGACGACCCGACATGACCAGGATCGACAGGCTGTTTGCCGGATTGCGGGCCGACAACAGGAAGGCTTTCATCTCCTATATCATGGCCGGAGATCCCGACTATTCGACGTCGCTTGAATTGCTGAACGGCCTGCCGGGTGTCGGGGTGGACATTGTCGAGCTCGGCATCCCGTTTACCGATCCCATGGCCGATGGACCCACCATCCAACTGGCCGGCCAGCGTGCATTGGCTGGCGGGCAGACGCTGGAGCTGACCCTGCAGATGGTCCGGGAATTTCGCCGCGGCAACAACTCAACGCCAATCGTGCTGATGGGCTACTACAACCCCATCCACAACCGGGGGGCACGGGCGTTTCTTGCCGATGCCGCCGATGCCGGCGTAGACGGGCTGATCATTGTCGATTTGCCGCCGGAAGAGGACCAGGAACTCTGCCTGCCATCCGGGGAATTCGGGTTGAACTTCATCCGGCTCGCGACCCCGACCACCGATGACCGGCGGCTGCCGGCCGTGCTCCGAAACACCAGCGGTTTCGTCTATTACGTGTCCATTACCGGTATCACCGGCGCCGCTGCTGCCGTGGCGGGCGACATTGCGCCGGATGTTGCCAGGATCAAGTCGGCGACGGATCTGCCGGTTTGCGTCGGGTTCGGCATCAGGACTCCGGACTCCGCCAGCCGGATCGCCTCGGTCTCCGACGGGGCGGTGGTCGGCTCGTCGATCGTCGCCATGATCGAGCAGAAACGCACGGTGGGCGACATCCTGGCATTCGCCGGCGAGCTTGCCGATGCCACCCATCATGCCTGAGACGATGTCCATGGCCCGGCGACGCTGGTCAGGAAGAAGGGGGAGGCGCCTGCGTCATCCAGGACCGGAATTGACATGACCGTAATCACCAATATCGACGATCTGCGGCAAGAGTGCCGGCGGCGCATCCCGCGGATGTTTTACGACTATGCCGAGACCGGCAGCTGGACCGGGCAGACATTCAGGGAAAACAGCAGTGATTTTGCCGAGATCAGGCTTCGGCAGAAGGTGGCGGTCGACCTGACCGACCGGCAGCTTGCCGGCAGGATGGTCGGCCAGGACGTGACAATTCCGGTGGCGCTGGCACCGGTCGGCATGCTCGGCATGATGTGGCCCGATGGCGAGATCAGGGCCGCCAGGGCGGCGCGGGAGTTCGGCATTCCCTTCACCCTGTCCACCATGTCAATCTGTTCGATCGAGGATGTCGCAGCCCATGCCGGTCCAGGATTCTGGTTCCAGCTCTATGTCATGCGCGACCGGAATTTTGTCGAGAACATCATCGGCCGTGCCAGGGATGCCGGTTGTTCGGCGCTGGTCCTCACCCTTGATTTGCAGATGCTCGGCCAGCGGCACAAGGATCTCAAGAACGGGTTGACGGCACCGCCGCGCCCCACCATCGCCAATCTGCTCAACCTGTCGACCCGGCTCCGCTGGTCGCTGGACATGCTGCGGACCAGGCGGCGCCAGTTCGGCAATATCGTCGGCCATGCCGAGGGCGTCACCGACGTCAACTCGCTGATGCACTGGACCAATCACCAGTTTGACCTGACGCTGGACTGGGGCCGGGTCGAGGACATCAGGAAGATCTGGGACCGGAAGCTGATTCTCAAGGGAATTCTCGACCCGGATGACGCCCGCCGGGCCGCAGATACCGGGGCCGATGCCATCATCGTGTCCAACCATGGCGGCAGGCAGCTCGATGGCGCGCTGTCATCGATCCGCACGCTGCCGAGGATCGTCGAGGCGGTCGGAGACCAGGTGGAAATCCATCTCGATTCGGGAATCCGTTCGGGACAGGACGTCCTCAAGGCGCTGGCGCTCGGTGCCACCGGCACCCATATCGGCCGCGCCGTCGTCTACGGGCTCGGTGCCGGGGGCGAGGCCGGTGTGACCACCGCTCTCGAACTGATCCGCAAGGAGCTGGACACCACCATGGCGCTGTGCGGCGAGAGGGACATCGCCAATCTCGGCCGCGACAACCTGATGCTGCCCCGGGATTTCGAGACACGCTGGAGCTGACCTCGCACCACCGCCTCCCCTCCCAAGACTCCCGGCTGGAGCGCAGGCCTGGCCCGTCGGTTCGGGCCCATGGCCGAATTTGCACGCCGGCGTGCCGCTTGCCGCGCAACCTCTTTGCAATGGCCATGCGTATGGCATATTAGCTCGGCCTTTCGCGGGCATACACCCTTGGAGGATGCCCGATAATCAAGCTGGAGAAGGCAAATGGCTGGAGAATTACCAGAACTGCATGCCGAGCCGCGGACGGGGACAGGCAAGGGGGCCGCTCGTCAGGCAAGGCGCGAGGGGATGGTCCCGGGGATCGTCTATGGCGGGGGCTCAGATCCCCAGCCGATCAATCTCAAATATAATCACCTGATCAAGAATTTGCGGGCCGGACGGTTCCTGTCCACCCTGTTCAGGCTCAAGGTGGAAGGCGGCGAGGACGTCCGCGTGATCTGCAGGGGCGTGCAGCGGGACGTTGTCAGGGATCTGCCGACCCATGTCGATTTCCTGCGGCTGAAGCGGGCCAGCAAGGTCAATTTGTTCATTCCGGTCAGCTTCATGAACGAGGAAGAATCGGAGGGCCTCAAGCGGGGCGGCGTGCTGACCGTGGTTCGGGGCGATGTCGAACTGAACGTATCGGCCGACAACATCCCCGAGGAAATCACCGCCGACCTCACCGGGCTGGACATTGGCGATGTCATTACCATTTCCGACATCCAATTGCCCGAGGGCGCCACGCCGAGGATCGCCGATCGGGACTTCGTGATTGCCAATATCTCGTCGCCATCCAGCCTGCGCTCCGACGAGGAGGAAGAAGCGGACGAAGCGGAAATCCTGATCCCGCTGGAGGACGAGGATGCGCCCGAGGAGGAAGACTAGACTGCAAACCCTGCCCGCCCGGGAGACATGTCCTGACAGCCATACCGCTCCCCTCGCCCGGTTCGCGGCATCCATGCCCGGAGCGCCAGCCGCCTGCCCGGGCATGGCACGCATTCACCCCGGCATGGCCCAAACCTGAAGACATGCGGTGGTTGCCGGACGGCGCCCCTCGCCCATGATCTGGACTGGTCGATGAAATTGCTGGTTGGCCTGGGTAATCCGGGGCAGAAACATGAACGCAACCGCCACAATATCGGTTTCATGGCGGTTGATCGCATCGCCGAGGAGCACGGGCTTGGCAACTGGCGGGGCCGGTTTTCCGGCCTGCTGGCCGAAGGCAGGATGGAAGGCTCGCCGGTCATGCTTCTGAAGCCGCAAGGCTACATGAACAATTCCGGCCAGTCGGTCGGGGAGGCGATGCGGTATTTTCGCCTGTCTCCCGGCGATGTGGCGGTGTTTCACGACGAACTTGACCTTGCGCCGGGCAAGGTGCGGGTCAAGGCGGGCGGTGGCCATGCCGGGCATAACGGCCTCAAATCCGTCCACCAACATATTGGTCCGGAATTTGTCCGCATCCGGCTCGGAATCGGACATCCCGGAGAGCGACACCTGGTCACCCCCTACGTGCTCTCCGACTTCTCCAGGCTCGACCGGGAGTGGCTGCCCGATCTCATCTCCGCCATCACCGAATGCGCACCCTGCCTGGCAGGCGGCGACATTGCCCACCTCCAGAATTGTCTCGGCAAGGCACGACGGCAACCGGCACCGCAAGCAGGCCCCGATACCGACAGCAAGCGGCCACAAGCGCAAGCAGGCTCCGACCCTGGCAGCAAGCCGCCACCGCAACGGCAGGAGGGGGTATTTCAGTCTCTTCTCGGCAAGCTCCGGGACCGGATGTCGTCCTGAACTCGGATCGGGCCTCCACGCGATTTGACGAATTTGCCTTGCATCTGCATTCCATGCCTGTGACATACCCGTCATCCCGGCAATGACCACACGGACCCGATATCGTGAAGATTGAAGACTCGCTCAATGTTTTCGGCGAACCGCTCGAGCCATGCTCGCTCGACCCGGTGACCGGCTTCTTCCGCAATGGCTGCTGCGACACCTCGCCCGAGGATCGGGGCAGCCATACTGTCTGCGTCCAGATGACCGAGGAGTTCCTGGCATTTTCGCAGCAGGCGGGAAACGACCTCTCGACACCGCGGGAGGAATTCGGGTTTCCCGGTCTCAAGGGGGGCGATCAATGGTGCCTGTGCGCGGCGCGGTTCCTGCAGGCCTACCAGGAAGGCGCCGCACCCCGGGTGCGGATGCGCTCGACCCATGTGAAGGCGCTGGACATCGTGCCGATGGAATTCCTCATGGAGTACGCCTGCGACCTCCACTGACATTGCCGGCCTCATGCATGCAGGCCAATGGGCCGAGCTTCCCGTCGGGCCGGGACCAACCCGGGAGCACCCGATGAAGATCGCCATTCTCATTACCTGCAATGACGGGTCCGAATTCGCTGCCCGCCATCCGGATGATGGCGAGAAATTCATCTCCCTGCTGGCGCCAATCCGCCCGGACTGGGAATTCGTCCCGATCCCGGCACGTGACGATGTCCTTCCCCGGCGCGCCGATGCGTATGACGGCTACATCATTTGCGGAAGTCCGGCCTCGGTGCACGACCCCCACGCCTGGGTCGAAAACCTGCTCCAATTCATCCGCAAGATCCACGAATTGCGGATCCCGGTATTTGGCTGCTGCTTCGGCCACCAGGCAATCGCCCTTGCGCTTGGTGGCAAGGTAGCGCCGAACCGCGCCGGCTGGTCGGTCGGAACCGAGTCCATGCGGATTGTCAGGCAGGATCCGTGGCTGCCGGCCGATTGCGACCAGATTGAACTCTATTCGGCCCACGAGGAGCAGGTCACCCTCCTGCCACCGGGAGGCCGCATTCTCGGCACCTGCCCGAACTGCCCGGCGGCCTCCCTTGCCATCGGCAACCACGTGTTTACCACCCAGTATCATCCCGAGATGACCCGCCCATTCGTCGAGGATCTCGTCGAGGAGATGAAGGATGAACTTGGTGACCGGATCGATGCCGCACGCGCCATGGCCGGCCGCGCCGCCGAGGGCAGCAGATTTGCCGCCTGGATTGCCCGCTTCCTCGAATACGGCTCGGCCTGCCGCCATTCCTCGAGCGAGGACATTGCCGACCCGGTCGGCGAGCGCTACGAGGCGGCGCTGGACATTGCCCGTCTGGCCGGCGAGCGGGCCGTGCGATATTTCGGCAATCTCCAGGACCTCGCGGTCGAAAGCAAGGGGCCGGGCGATTTGGTGTCCGAGGCCGACCGGGATGTCGAGAGGCTGATCCGCGCGGAGATTGAGCGACGCTTTCCCGGCGATGGCGTCATCGGCGAGGAACTTGCCGGCAGGCCAGCCGAGACCTGCTTCAACTGGGTCATCGATCCGATTGACGGCACCGCGAATTTCCTGCGGGGAATAGCGGCCTGGGTGGTGTCGATTGCCTGCATCCGCGACTCGAAGACCGTCATCGGCATCGTCCACGATCCGGTGCATGGCGAGACCTTCCATTGCCGGAGAATGCATGGCTCCCGGCTGAACTCCAGGCCATGCCAGGCAGGACAGGATGCCACGCTCTCGGGGGGCCGCATCGGCATCGGACGCTCGGGAAAATGCGGCAAGGCATCCACCTCCGCCCTCATGCAGCGGCTCATCGATGACGAGTTGCAATTCGTCCTCCTCGGATCCGGCGCCCTCGGGATTGCCCATGTTGCCGCCGGCCGCTCGCTCGGCTTCATCGAGGAATACCAGAACGCGTGGGATTGTCTCGCCAGCTTGCTGCTGGTCGAAGAGGCTGGCGGCATCGTATTCGAGCATGATGTGGACCAGCTGATTGCCGGGGGCGGTCGCATCGTGACATCGGCGCCCATGGTCTCCGAGCACATCCGGTCAATCGCCGAACACGCCTTCGAGAAAAAATCCGACCCGTAGCAGCACAACCGCACCCACCAATCGGGCCGGTCATCAGATCGGCGCCACCCGGACACCCCTCCGGCATGGCACCAGGGACACAGGCCACCATAATCTGCAACTCGGTCGAACGTCGACATTGACAAGCATAGACACCATGCCTCATAGCAAAAAGAAAAAGTTTCTCGGGAGCACGAGAATTGCGTACAGGCAAACACCCGCAAGGGGCGGCCAGCACGGCACGGTGCAGCCAGGCCGCGCAAGATCACCCGGCCCCCGCTGGCAGAGAATACTGCCGGAGGATCGGAACAACCGACCTGCGGCCAACCTCTCGTGGCAACAGCAGGGCAGCACTACCGGGTCACCCGTCTTCATGGCATGAACAACCCCGCCCGTCCCGGCCCCGAACGCCACCCTCAATGCCACCTCCAGCCTCGAAGCGGCCAGCCATTCGGCCTCTCTACTTCCGGCACCCACCCACCGAAAAAATTGCTGAACAACCGCTTGTTGCCGGTTGCGCCAAGAATCACAACATGTATATGGACGCACAATATACGGTAGTGGGGGATACCGATGTCAGCCAGTATTGTTGCAGGCCGTACGTCCTTGCGGCTTCAGTTGCCGGACTCAACTCACTCCTCGCGCCACTCAGTTCTCCAACAGTGGCAGTCGCCGACCCGTCGGCACGCCTCCTGATCCAGCAGAAAATCTGAACATGTCCAGAATACTCAAGCTGCTCACGACCCTGTGCAGGCAAGGCACCGTGCTGGCAATCATGGCCCTGTCAACATCAGCCTTGGCAACAGACGCCAAGGCAAACGCCTGGGCCCCTCCGGCGACAGCCTATGTTAAGTTCAATTCTGATTCCGGTAGAGAAAGTTCGAGAGCCAAGATCCCGGTGAGGCATCTCGCTAAAGATAAATTCATGGCCACGTTTGAAAGCAAGAAGGGCCACGACAGCAACGTCTATTGCAACCACAGGGCATGGATCGTTGACTGGGAAGTCACTGTCGACACAGGTGATGATGTGAGCCACAACAAACCAATCGAAATAACAAAACTTAGTGAGGAGAACGGGAAACACTTTGTCCCAGTCATGCTTTGCAAAAAAGGCATTGGGAATACCTTCAAGGTCATTTGGACCGCGAAGTCAGACACGAAATTTAACTCAAATGCCGACAATTGCCCGACACCGACCTCCTGCTATACGGAGGTCACCATCGGTAAGGAAAACCCGCCGGTCGCCACTTTGGTGCTCAAGCCAACAACCATCGACGAGAGTGGAAGCAGGAACACCTCCACCGTCACCGCCACCTTGGGCAAGGCCGCAAGTGTCGATGTCATCCTCGAAGTCTCCGCGGCGCCGGAATCTCCGGCCGTGAATGACGATTTCACGCTCAGCCAGCACACCACCCTGACCATCCCCGCTGGCTCCAAAGCCAGCGCCGGCACCGTGACCATCACGGCTGAGGACAACTCGGTGGATGCTCCAGACAAGACCATCACTGTTTCTGCCACCGCCATTGTCGCAGGAGTTGAGGACCCGAAAAGCACGACCCTTACAATCAACGATGACGATCCGCCACCGGGCGCCCCGGTCGTTCAGTTCGCCTCTGCATCCTCGAGTGCGGCCGAGAATGCCGGCACGCACATTGTGACTGTGAACCTCTCACCGGCCGCACCTTCTGGTGGCCTCACATTTGGGTATTCCGTCAGCGGCACCGCAACCGCCGGCAGCGGAAACGACTTCACCATCCAGAACTCGGGCACACTGTCAGTGGGCGCCAACGCCACGACGGTGGAGGTCCCGGTTGTCATCAATGACGACAGTGCTGTCGAGAGTTCCGAGACCGTCGTCCTGACCCTGAACGGAGGCACCGGTTACACGGTCGGCAGCACGAGCGTCCATACGCTGACCATCGCGGACAATGACGATCCGCCGCCGAGCGCGCCGGTCGTTCAGTTCGCCTCTGCATCCTCGAGCGCCTCCGAGGACGACGGCACACACAATGTGACGGTAAACCTCAGCACGGCCGCACCTTCTGGCGGCTTCAAGCTCGGCTATTCCGTCAGCGGCACCGCAACCGCCGGCAGCGGAAACGACTTCACCATCCAGAACTCGGGCACACTTTCGGTCTCGGCCGGCGACATCACCGCCACCATTCCGGTTGCAATCAGAGACGACAGCACGAACGAGTCTGCCGAGACCGTCGTCCTGACCCTGAACGGAGGCACCGGTTACACGGTCGGCAGCACGAGCGTCCATACGCTGACGATTACCGATAATGACGGCACCGCTGCTCAGGCAATCCTGTCGCTCACCGGCCCTGCAGACGCCAATGAAGGCAACTCGGGCACGTCTGACAAGCACTTCACGGTTAGTCTGTCAGGGACGCCATCGAAATCCGTGTCTTGGCAGCTCTGCTTTGCTGGCACCGCGACCATCGACGCCTCGGCCAGCGGAACCATTCCGGCTAGCGCTGACTACCAGCCTATTTTCGGCCAGGCACCCATAGACCTTAGCGGCAGGGATCCATTGTGTACGGATCGGGTCTTCAGGACACAGGGCTCCCTCACGAACACTGGCCTGGGAATCCGGATAAAGGGTGACACCGATTCCGAGTCTGACGAGACGGTGATAGCGACGCTGAGGATTGATACCGGGCCTGACGACGTCGTTCTGGGGACGTCAAAGGTGACGTATACGATCCTCGACGACGATGGCACATTGCAGTCGCAGCCCGTGATCACGATCAACGGTGGCAATGCGGTCACCGAGGGCACGGCGGCGAGTTTTACCGTGAATGCCAGCCCGGCGCCGAGTGCAAGTCTGGAGGTGAACCTGAATGTCTCGGAGGAGACGGGCGGTGGCCAGGATTACGTGGCCTCGGATGATGAAGGGGGCGCGACGGTTACCATCAACGCCGGATCGAGCACGGCAACCTTTACCGTGGACACCGTTGCCGACAGCACTGACGAGCCAAATGGCCAAGTGATGGTGGCGGTGGATACCGGAACTGGCTATTCGGTTGGGAGCACGTCGTCGTCGGCTTCGGTGACGGTGAATGACGATGATGGACCGCCGCCGGCAAGGTCATCCCTTGACGGGGTTCGTTCGTTTTCGATCGATGATGCGACCGCGATGGAAAAGGATGGGACGATCAATTTCACGGTCCGCCTCAGTGCGGCGACGCAAGGCAACAGCCAGGCCAGTGTCCGGGTGGCGACGCGGGATGTCACGGCGGTCAGCGGCCTGGATTATCAATCCCTGGACACGCTGGTGGTCTTCCAGGCAGGCGAGACCGCGAAGGTGGTCAAGATCGTACTGGTTAATGATGCCCATAACGAGGGGGCCGAAACCTTCGAGGTGGTCCTGTCCAATGCGAGCAACGCCGTCATTGGTGATGGCGTTGCCACCGGCACCATCAATAATGCCGATTATGTTCCGCAATCGGAATTGGCACATTTCGGCCGGTCGGTTGCAAACCACGTTCTGGAAGGCGTGATCGACCGCATCAGCAGTCCACGTTCGCCGGGGGCCTCGGCGAGGATTGCCGGTAATGTTGTTGGGAAGGCAGACAGGGCCCCGGACCCCGACTGCCCCGGCTGCGGCGTTCTGTCGACCGACAAGAGGGTCGAGAAATTTGATCGTGAGGAGATTCTGACCGACAGCAGTTTTGTCCTCAATGGCCAGGATGATTCCAGCCATAGCCCGGCATTCTGGGGCCGGGGCACCCGTTCGTATTTCAGGGACAAGCCGGGCAATTTGTCGGTAGATGGCGAGGTAACCTCCTTCATGCTTGGTGCCGATCTTGGCTGGAGCGAAAGGAAAATCATCGGTCTGGCGCTCATCCGGAGTTCGGGCAAGATCGACCATATGGAAAAGCCGGGGGCCGAGGATCCCAATACCGGCATGACCAAACTGAACCTGACGGCGCTGGTTCCCTATGCCGGGTGGAAGATCAATGACAGCATCGATATCTGGGGGGCGCTTGGGCATGGCAATGGCAAGATGGAACTCGACCTGAATGCCGGTGACACCAGCGAAATGATCAAGACCGGTTTCGACTGGACCATGGCCGCCGCCGGGTTGCGTGGCGACGTGGTACGGCCCGGCCCGGATGGTGGTCCCCGATTGACGGCACTGCTCGATGGTTACCGGGTCAGGACTTCGTCGAAGGAAACGGAAGGTCTCGCGGCATCAAAAGCCAGCGTGACCCGCCTCAGGGCCGGTCTCGAGGCAAGTTGGGAGATGCAGCTTGAAGATGGATCCATCCTCATCCCGCGCATGGAAACCAATCTGATCCAGGAGACCGGGGATGTCGGGTCCGGTTTCGGGCTGGAACTGGTTGGCGGTCTTTCCTGGTCCGACCCGGATACCGGGCTGGCCATCGACCTGTCGGCACGGAGACTTCGCTCCCATGATTCACCCGGAAGGAAGGATCACGGTTATTCGATGGCACTGGTCTACGATCCCAACCCGGAAAGCGAACGCGGCCTGTCGGTTAGCATGCGCCAGGACAGGGGTAATTCCGAGAGCACAATGAACGGACTCCTGACATCCGGATTGCCCGAAACGGCTGCCGAGGACAGCATTTCCTCGCAATGGACGACCGAGCTTGCCTATGGGTTCCCGGTGATCGATGGATCCTTTACCGGAAGCCCGCATGCCGGAATCGAAGAGACGGACGACTACCGTGACTACAAGGTCGGCTGGAGGCTGACACCGGCAGGTCCGCAGGCGCCTGACCTGTCCTTCGACATCAATGCGGCAAGGCGGGAGAGACTCCTGTCGAATTCCGCCGACCACCGCCTGGGAGTCGGCCTGGTTGCCGAATGGTGATTGGCATGGACTGTCGTTTGACCACTGCAGGACACAGGTAAGAATCGTCGGCCTGGGGCCGCCATGTGGTGGCCTCTCCGTGCGTGGTCCGGAGTAGTCACCGGGATCCCGATTTTTCGACGGCGGGCAGGATTTGCCGGCAGTTTACGGGCCGCGCTCCTCTGACAGCCGCCCGTGGCGCGGTCTTGATCCCTGGTTGAGTGCGAACTGGAATTCTGCCGCTTCGTCAGGCCCGGCCGCCGCCCAGCCAGACTGCCGGTATCGAGAGACATTCGCCGTGCATCCGCATTGCTGCCCACGGGCGGGCGCCGGCAAATGACCGGGGAAAACCGATCCGGTTCTTGGCATTTGCCGTGCGCAGGACGGGCGCGGGCGGTGACTTCCGGTTTGGTGCGGCCTGTCTCTCAGTTGGCGGAAAGCCCTGCGTCGATTGCCTCGATGATCCGTCCGGCTTCATCCTCGGACAGCAGCAGCGGCGGCGACATGAGGATGTTCGGGCCCGAGATCCTGACCATCACCCCGGCATCGTAGATGCTGCGGTGAATCGCATCGACCTTGGCCTTCGGGGGCGGTGCGCCTGTCGACCGGTCCGAGGTCAGTTCCATGGCCAGCATCAACCCTCTCCCGCCCCGGACGTCTCCGATGATGTCGTGCCTCCCCTGCAATTCCAGCAGGCTGCGGTAGAGCTGCTTGCCGCGCCTGGCGGCCTTCTCGGCAACGTTCAGCCGCTGCATTTCCGCCAGGCAGGCAATGCCGGCGGCGGCGCCAACCGGATGACCCGAATAGGTGTAGCCATGTCCGATGAAACTGTCCGGTCCGGGCTCCGCTTCGAAGGCCTCGCCGATGTCATGCGACAGCAATGCGGCGCCGAACGGGAAATACCCGTTGGTGATTGCCTTGGCGATGGTCATGATGTCCGGCCTGACTCCCCACAGCCGGGAGCCCGACCAGGAACCGGTTCGGCCAAAGCCGGTGATCACCTCGTCGGCAATCAGCAGCACGCCATGCTTGCGGCAAATCCTGGCCACTTCCGGCATGAATGATCTCATGTGGAACGATGACCCCGCCGGCACCGAGCACCGGCTCCATGATGAAGGCGGCGATGGTCGAGGGGCGCTGGAATTCGATCTCGCTCTCCAGGGCCTTGGCGCAGAGCCGCGCCAGTTTTTCCGGATCGGACTCGCCGAACGGGTTCTTGTAGGTATTTGGTGCCGGGATGTGAAAACAGCCGGGCAAGAGCGGTTCGTACTGCTCCCGGAACCTGACATTGCCATTCACGCTGGCGCCGCCGAAATGCGTGCCGTGATAGCCGCTGCGCAGGCTGATGAACTTGGTACGGCCGGCCTCTCCCCTGACGCGGTGGTACTGCCTGGCGAGGCGGAGGGCAGTCTCGACGCTGTCCGACCCGCCGGAGGTGAAGAAGACGCGGCCCATCCCCTCCACGGAGAAGAACTCGGTCAGCAGGTAGGCCAGTCTCGATTGCCCGGTCATTGCTGGTTCCACGAAACGCCGAGTAATAGGGGAGCCGGGCCAACTGGTCGGTGATTGCCTGCTTGACCGGCTCGCAGGAGAAACCGAGATTGACGTTCCACAACCCACCGACCGCATCGATCACCTCCTTGCCGTCGATATCCCTGATCAAATTTCCCGATGCGCTGACAATGATGGCTGGCGGGTTGTCGATGCTCTCGGCCGGGATGCCCATGGGCTGCCAGAATTGCCGAGCGTTGTTTTCCTTCAGGAAATTCGAATCAAGCATCGTTTTGCTCCCGGTTTGGCCATGTTCGTCACCATCTGAGTCTCCGCCTGTTATCGGTGTGCGCGGCCAAAAACAACATGCCGCGCAGTGGGGCCATGGCTGCTGGTTGCCTGCATGCAGGATATGATGCCGGAGATGGCTGGAGGCATGCTCTTCGTGATCTCGAACTCGACATTGCGGCCTGGGTCTCTCCGCCGGGCCTTGCCGTGTGGAGTCATCCGGCGGCGTATGGCGGGGGCAGTGGATCATCGATCAGCATCCTCTGCGGAGTCTTCGGCAGCATCGTGGATCAGCGGATATGCTGCATCTTGCCCGTTCGAATCGCCGGGCCGGCGGCATGGTCATGTCTGGCAATCCCTGCCGGAGTTGCAGTCAAAAACGATATTGGCTACGATTTCAGCATGTATTTGGTAAAATCATGCTCACAGTGAGCGGATCGCCGGGCCGATTGTGAAGGCCCGGCAGATCAGGGGGGGACATACGTCATGAAATTTGAACACAAGCGTCTACTGGCCGTGGCCGGACTGATTGCGGCCGTGGCCACCGGAAGCGGTGTGTTTGCCGCCGAGGCAACCAAGATCGCCTTTCTCATGCCATGCACCCAATGCGCCGACCGATGGGAAACCAAGGACCGGCCATTCTTCATAGAGGCAGTCAATGAAATTGACCCGTCCATTGAAGTCATTGCACTGAATGCCGAGGGTGATGGCAATCGCCAGATAGCCCAGGGAGAATCCGTGCTTGCGCAGGGGGTGAAGGCAATCGTCATCAACACGATCGGCGAGACGACAGCCGTCCCGATCGTTCGCCAGGCACAGAGCGAGGGCGTACCTGTCATCGCTTATGACGGTCTCATGGTCGGCGTGGTCACGGAAGGATTTGTCACTTTCAACAATGAGCTTGTCGGGGTGCTGCAGGCCCAGTACCTGGTCGACAATCTTCCCGAGGGCGCGCGGATCGCAATTGTCAATGGCGAGCAGTTTTGTGCCGCCTGCCGGGCGTTCAAGGTCGGTGCCCACAAGGTTCTCGACCCTCTCGCCGATGCGGGGAAGATTGAAATCGTCTACGAAGCCGAGGCAAAGGGCTGGCTCGCCGCGAACGCACAACGGGCAATCGAGCAGGCATTGACGGCGACCGATAACGGAATTGATGGCGTCGTTGCCGCGAATGACACGCTGGCCCAGGGCGTCATTGCCGCCCTCAGGGGTTCCGACATGCATGGCAAGGTCCTTGTGACCGGCCAGGATGCCAGCGACGCTGCGATCGTGAATATTCTGAACGGGTTGCAGACAATGACCGTCTACAAGTCGCTCCAGCAGCAAGCCGGCGCCGCCGCGCGCGGGGCCGTGGCGCTGGCCAAGGGCGAGGACGTGTCGGACATCTTTCCCGAAATGGTGACAACCGAGTCGGGAGATGTTCCCGCACTTCTCCTCCAGCCGACAGTTGTTGATATCAACAACATTGGCGAGACGGTCATCGCCGACGGATTCACGGACCGCGACGCCGTCTGCACGGGAGATGCAGCGCAGGCATGCAATTTCTGAAGTGACTGCGGCAGGCGACACCGCAACTGGACTGCTTGAAACCCGGAACCTCACCAAGAGGTTCGGTCGCGTACATGCACTCGACGGCGTGGACATTTCTGTCCACGCCGGTTCGGTGCTGGCATTGCTCGGTGACAATGGTGCCGGGAAATCGACGCTGGTCAAGATAATCTCCGGGGTTCATCGACCGGATGGCGGCGAGGTGTTGATCGACGGCGCTCCCGTTTCGATTTCCACGCCACGCCACGCCAGCGATGCCGGCATCGAGACCGTCTACCAGGACCTCGCACTCTGCGACAATTTGACAGTCGTCCAGAACCTGTTCCTTGGAAGAGAGTTGAGACCAAAACGCACCCCACTCGGCAGGATGTTCCTTGATCGCCGATCGATGGAACGGGAGGCAGCCAGGGCCTTTGACAGCCTTGGCACGACATTGCCGTCTCTCCATAGCCAGGTCAGCAACTTGTCGGGCGGACAACGCCAGGCAGTGGCGATCGCCCGGGCCGTCGTATGGCGACGGCGCGTCGTCCTGTTTGACGAACCCACGGCCGCACTTGGCGTCGAACAGACCGACAACGTCCACAGGCTCATCATGCGCCTGCGCGACCAGGGAGTCGGCATCGTCATGATTTCCCACAACATGGCGGATGTCTTTGCCGTGGCCGATCGTCTGACCGTGCTGCGCCGCGGGCGGAAAATCGCCGACATGGACCCCCGTTCCTGCACGCCCGATGATGTCGTCGGAAAAATAACCGGCAGCGAATTTGCCATGGAGTCCCGACAGTGACTGACGGCCAGCTGCCCTCCGCCGCCGGGACGGGTCTGGCTGGCGAGGCACGATATGCCGGTCTTGCGGCGCGGCTCAGCCAGGGAGAGCTTGGCTTCATTCCGGTGCTGGTCGCACTTCTCGTCGCATTCATCGTCTTTCACCTGGCCAATCCGTATTTCCTGACACCGCGCAACATGTCGAATTTGGCACTCCAGGTCGGCGTGCTCGGCGTCATGGCTCTCGGTGTCAGCCTGGTGCTGTTCATCGGGGAGATTGACCTGTCAGCGGGATCTGTTTCGGGAGTGTGCGCGGTGGTGCTGGTCCTGCTTGCATCGACGTTCTCGATTTCCGGTCCCGTCGCAATTGCTGCGGCTGTTCTCTGCGGCGCGGCCATCGGCTGGATCCACGGCAAATGCATTACGGTGATCGGCGCCCCATCCTTCATCGTTACCCTGACCGGGCTCCTGGTCTGGCAGGGCGTTCAACGAATGCTGGTCGGAAACCAGATCGGCCAGGTATTGATAGATGATCCGCTTGTGCTCGGCATTGCCTCGACCTTCATGCCATTCTGGCTGTCGGCGGTGCTGGTGGCGATCATCACCATGTCTGCCGTTGTCGTTTGTGCGCAACGCTGGCGGCATCAGTCCGGAGCAGACCGCCTGGACCAACTCACATTCCTGGGTCGTGCCTCACTGTTTCCGGCCATGTCCCTCATTGTCGTTGCCGTGCTGTCGAGGCACATGGGTGTTCCGGTGCTGCTTCTGGTCCTCGTCTTTCTTGCCATGATCCTCACGGTCATCACCGAACATACCCCGTTCGGGGCCCATGTGTTTGCGGTTGGCGGCAATGCAGAGGCCGCCCGGCGGGCGGGCATCAACGTTGCAAGAACGAAGGTCATCCTGTTCTCGATCTGCTCGGCATTTGCAGCCATTTCCGGCACCATCGCGGTATCCCGGCAATACGCGGTCGACAGCAATACCGGCGGTGGAAACCTTGTTCTTGATGCCATCGCCGCTGCGGTGATCGGTGGAACAAGCCTGTTCGGGGGACGCGGGCGAGTCCCTGGAGCCCTGTTGGGTGCGATCGTGATCGGCAGTGTTGCCAATGGGCTCGACCTTCTCGGACAGTCGGCGAATGTCAAATCGATCATCACCGGACTGATATTGCTGGCGGCGGTTTCGGTCGACATGATCGCGAGGAAACGGAGAATCAGAACCGGCGCTGCCGGAGCGTGAACAGGGAGAATCCAGACATGAGCAACAATGACAATCCATCCTTTCCGGATGATTTCGTATGGGGCGCTGCTACCGCGGCCTACCAGATCGAAGGCAATCGGCTTGCCGATGGCGGCGGCGAATCCATTTGGGACGTCTTCGCGCGCTGCGGGGGCACGTTGAACGGGGACAATGGCGACATTGCCGCTGATCATTACCGGCGCTATCCGCAAGACCATGCCCTGGCCCGGAAGTTTGGGTTTTCCAGCCTGCGAATGTCCTTCAGCTGGCCGCGCATGTCGCCGGAAGGCTCGACAAGGCGCAACCAGGCCGGTTTCGACCACTATGACCGGGTTCTCGACTCACTGCTCGAAAACGACCTCACGCCGATGGTTACCCTCTATCACTGGGATCTTCCGCAGAAACTGCAGGAGAGTGGTGGCTGGTTGAACCGGGACACGGCATACAGGTTTGCGGACCATGCCGCAGCGGTCGTAGAACATTTTGGCGATCGGGTACCAAGCTGGATCACGACCAATGAACCTTGGTCTTGTGCGTTTCTTGGCTACGCAAGGGGGCTGCATGCTCCTGGCGTGCGAGATTACCATGCAGCCGGAATCGTTGCCCACAACCTGAACCTTGCCCATGGCCTCGCAGTCCCGGCCATCCGCTCCCATACCAGGCAGGCACAGGTGGGTGTAACCCATTGCCTTCAGGTCATCGAGCCGTTCTCGGAGGCGCCCGAAGACCTGGAAGCTGCAAGAACGGTCGACGGAGAGGCGAACGGACTGTTTCTCGAGCCGCTGCTAAAGGGCAGCTATCCGTCACACATGTATCCATATCTCCCGTGTCTTGAGGACGATTCGGTCGTCAGGGATGGTGATCTCGAGTGCATCTCCGCCCCGATCGACTTCCTGGGGCTCAACTACTACGTCCACGAGGTCGTCCGGTTTGACCGGACAATTCCGATCATACACGCCTGCAGGATGGCCCCATTGGGTCCGCTCACCACCATCGGCAGCGGCCTTCGTCCGGACGGTCTCGAGGAGATCCTGTTGAAGCCGTCAAGGGATTACGGCTGCAAACTGCCAATCTACGTGACCGAAATCGGCTATTTGTTCAATGACTACGTAAATCCCGACGGCCGGGTCAATGATACTGCTCGCATCCGCTACTACGACGGGGCCTTCCGTGCTGCCCACCGTGCAATGACCAGGGGCGTCGATTTGCGTGGAATCTATGTCTGGACACTGCTGGACGATTTCGAATGGGATTCAGGGTATAGTTCACGCTACGGCATTGTCTTCGTCGAGTATGGAACCCAGACCCGAATACCGAAAGACAGCGCCTATTGGCTCAGGGATGTCGCCAGCCGCAACGGTCTTGCCGACCCGCCCGGTTTTCGTCCCGCTGCCTGAGTCCCTGCAAGGATGATCCGGCTTCCCGCCATCGTGCCGGCTTGGTGATTGCCGGCCCGAAACCGGAAAGGTTTGGCCCGGCACCCCCGGGGCCACGCCGCCGCCTTCTTCGTCCCGTCCGGTTTGGGGCCGATTGGTGGATGTCGGATTTCAGTCGGGCGAGGTTATCCGAATTTCGTCCACCGACATTGCGCCATCGGCGACAAGGAGACCAACGCCGCCGGATTCAAGCTGGCAGGCCCGGTCATCTTGCGCCACGAGAACCGCGTCTCCGGCGCTGGCGATGATGTGTCCAGATCGAAGGGTCATCGACATGGGCACAATTTCGTCGAATTGCCAGGAATATCCTGTCGAGGCCATGACCCTCCGGTCATCGTCCAGCACGCGGATAATCTCGAACCGGCCGTCACGGCACAGAACCGCGGCGTAGAACCTGCGCAATCCGCGCACCCGGGCGGCAAGGCCGGCATAGCGTCCAAGATGGATGTTCACGCTTGCCGACACGCGGTAATCCGCCCATTGACGGGTTCCATGAATGATCAGGCCTTCGCCCCGGTCCCGGGAAATGCGAATTCCGGATGCATCCCCGGTGAATGAGTCGGCCGAATTCACCCATGCCCGCCGCCAGAATTCGCCCTGCTCGGCAGGTGGGCCAAGAACGAGGTCGGGAACGCCGTCCCATCCCAGGCGGTCAAGCAGAACCCGTCCCCCGACACCGGAACCGGTTCCGGTGATGGAAAGGCCAATCTCGGCAATCGGCTGCGATGCACAATCGGGCAGGATCCACGAGAGTTCGGTGCTCTCACCCGGTCCGAGGTCTTCCATGGGCCCGGCCAGATCGACGAGGGCATCTCCACTTCCATATCGCCTGATGAACAACCCCGCCCTGACATCGCCGGTGTTCTCGGCAGCAGCGAGGATGGCGGCCTTCAATTCCTGGCCAGGATAGACCAGCGGTGACGCCATCAGTTCATAGGTCCGCATACGCAGGACATCCCTCGATGCAAAGACCGGCGTCGTTGCGATCATCGTCCTGCCATCGTCCAGTGACTCAAACCCGAGAGACAGGAGGTGCCTGCCGTCATGCCACTCTCCCTTGACCTTGGCGCCAGCCCCCTGGCTGGCGCTCCCCGACAGGCGGAATCCCTGGACCGAGCCCGGCAGCGAGAAATGGAACTGCGCACCACCCTTGCGTGCGGCCGGCTTCGGTCTGCCGTCGACAGCATGGCCAAGCCCGACAATGTAGTCGGTCATGCGCACGGCATCATTGACCGCGAAGCCGCCATCGGCGGAGGAGACCAGCATCCGGTCGGCGATCGGGCCACGCCAGTCTCTCCCCGCATCCAGCCCGTCCAGCCCGTGCATGAGGCCAAGAAGGCAACCGACATTGCCGGCGTTGCAGTCGGTGTCCCAGCCGCTCGTGTTCACGATCCTCTGCGCCCGACCGAAATCGTCCGGCGCGTAGAGCACGGCCATGATCATCAGGGCGTGGTTGGGGATGACATGGCAGTTCCCCGGATACTTGTCATAGCCGTACTGCTCGGCAATCCGCCGACGGGTATCCCGCCAGTCACTGTTCCTTCGGTGCCAGGCGCGCAGATCGGCAACGAGCCTGGCAATCTGGCAGTCATGCGGAATGACCGACAATCCGGCCTGGACAAGCCGGTCGATGTCGGCGCTCGTGAAAGCCTCGGCTTCCATCGCCGCCCACAGCATGGCCGCATGGACCGCCTCCCCGTCATGGCTGACGCGTGCCGCCTCGCGGGCCAGCCTGGCGGCAAGTTCCGGCCTGCCGGGCGCAACCATCGCCCAGCAATCTATGAAGATCTGCGCGCCAATCTGCTCGGCGACGGTCTTGCCATTGGTGCTGATCGAACCGCTTCCGGGTGCGGCAATGCCCCTCTCGAGGTTGAGCCATGCCGTGTGTTCGGTTGATATGCCGTTGCCTCCCCACCAAAGGATGGAACGTTTCTCGACGATGTAGTTCAGCCAGGTCTTGCCAACCGCCTCCGAGGTGAGGAGATCCGGGTGGCTGCAATCCTCGAGCGCCCGGATGAATGTGAAGGTGCCGGCAATGTCGTCATCGGTCACGACCAGCGGATCGCCGAAGCGGTCGTGAACGAAATACTCGATTTCCCCGAGTTCCCTGATGATCCGCTCGTATGTCCAGCCTTCAAAGGGGCGGCCGAGATAGACTCCGATCAGCTTGCCGAGAATGCCGGCATATATGCGAGTGGTATAGTCCCGGGGAAGCGACACGGGTTCAATCCGGATCTGGTGCTGCCGTGCAAGTGTTAGTGGGCGAGGCCGAAATTCGGAAGGGGATTTTGCCTGGTCGGTTCGTCCTGATTGCCCTCGGAGCACGAGGAGAGGTTACCGGACATGCGCAAGAGCCGCCGGCCAACCGGCTGCCGGCCTCTCAACCGGCGGCTGTCTTGCCTGCCTGGCGCATCCACCTGCATTTGTCCCTCCATTTGTCCCTCCATCAACACCAGGCGGGATTGGGGCCACCTCGTTTCTTGTCTTCCAGTGGCCGCCATCCGGGCCAGGCGATCCTACACCTTCTGGCGCCAACGAGCCCGAACGTGCATGCAGCAGTCGGAGCCGATTTGGCCGGGTCGGGACGGATCGGCCGGGAGAGATGGCGCCGACCAGGTGGTCTCGATGCTTTTGACATGAATCCCGATATGGTAGGCAGGCAGCATGGCCATGACAGAATCCGCAATTGCCGATGACAGGTTCGACTACGAGGCGCTCAGGCACCTCGAGCGTGAATTCAGGGACGGGTTCAGCGAACATTTGCGGGTGCGGCTTCACCGGTCCATCAGCTGGATCGGGCGGGCCGAAGCCGAACTCCGCAAGGACGCGGCCGACTACGACGCAGCCTTCATCTTCTACTGGATAGCCTTCAATTCCATCTACTCGTCGGAACAGTATCACCGCGGTTCAACCGGTGAGAAAATGCGCTTCCTGACATTCTTCGGCCTCGTCGTCGAACTCGACCGCGACCGGGTCATCTACAATGCGATCTGGAACCGGTTCTCGGACTCGATTCGGCAATTGCTCAACAACCGCTACGTGTTCCAACCCTTCTGGGATTCAATGGATAGCGGCGATGACGAATGGGAGATCAAGTTCAACCGGGAAAACGGGCAGATACTGAAGGCCTTCAGCAGCACCGACACCAGGACCGTCCTGTGCAAGCTCTTTGACCGGCTGTATGTGCTCCGAAACCAGCTGATGCATGGCGGGGCCACCTGGAACAGTACCGTGAACCGCACCCAGGTCAGGAATGGCACGCAGATCATGCAGTTCCTGGTGCCGATACTGGTCAAGCTCCTGATGCAGTTCCCTGGCCACCCCTGGGGAAAGCCGTTCTTCCCGGTCATCGGCGACTGAATTCATGCAACTCGGCGGCCAGCCCCGATGCTGGTCAGACACCTTCCATGTAACCTGGCGGTCTTCCTGGAAGGTGGTCAGGCGGTGGGCCCATGCCTATCCATTGGCCCCCTTCAGCGCGCACAGCATCTCGAAGAGAAGATTGGCGCCAATCAGCGCCGTGTTGCCGCTCGGGTCGTAAGGCGGGGAGACCTCAACGAGATCACCGCCGACCAGGTTCAGCCCCCGGCACCCGCGGACGATCTCCAGGGCCTGGATGGTGGTCAGCCCGCCCATCTCGACGGTACCGGTTCCTGGGGCGAAACCCGGATCGAGGCTGTCGATATCGAAGGTGAGGTAGGTCGGGACTTCCGGCCCCAGCCGGTCCCGGATCCCTGTCATCACCGGCTGCAGCGATTTGTGCCAGCACTGCTCGGCCTGGATGACCTCGAAGCCGAGATTGCGTCCCCAATCGTAATCTCCCGGCGAATAGCCGGTTCCCCGCAACCCGATCTGCACGGTCCGGTCGGGAATGATCAATTCTTCCTCGACCGCGCGGCGAAACGGCGTTCCATGGGCAATCTTCTCGCCGAACATGACATCCGAGGTATCGGCATGGGCATCGACATGGATGAGGGCAACCGGGCCGTGCCTTTCGGCAATCGCCCGCAGCACCGGGTAGGTCAGTGTGTGGTCGCCGCCAAGGATCAGCGGAATGCAATCCTCGGCCAGGATGGCGGCAATTCCCTCGGTGATGATGTCGCAGGTTGCAACCAGGTTGAAGGTGTTGACTGCCAGGTCACCGATATCCGCCACCTGCAGATGCTCGAAGGGCGCAATGCCGTTTCCCATGCCATACGGGCGCAGCATGCAGCTCTCGGCGCGGATCTGCCGCGGGCCATGCCGGGTTCCCGCCCGGTTCGAGGTCCCGATATCGATTGGAATCCCGACGAAGCAGGCATCCAGGCCCGATGCGGTCTCCTGGGTCGGAAGCCGCATCATGGTGGCCGGCCCGCTGAATCGGGCCATGTCATTGCCGCCAAGCGGCTGGTTGTATCGGAAACCCGGTTCGGTTTTCATGATCAACCCCTTCCGGGCCCGGCCTGGCGCATCTCCTTCACGCCGAAGAATCCCCGCGCACCGCCGAGCTCATTGCCAATTGCACCACGCGCAAACCGCTTGCACCTCAACCGCCCTCTGCGCTCAGCAGGAGGCCACGGCCCGGCCGGTCATGATCTTGACCAAATGCGCCCGGTAGGCGGCGGAGCCGTGAATGTCGCTGATCATGCCATTGGCTGGCACATCCAGGCTGTCCAGCGCCGCCTTCGAGAAATCCCCTTCCAGCCTCGACTCGGCATCCACCCAACGGAACACCCCGCCCTCGGATGCGCCGGTAATCGCAACCCTGACCTGGCTGCCGTAACGGGCGACAAATGCCCCGACCATGGCAAACCGGGAGGCCGGCTGTTCGAATTTCTGGTAATTGGCGGCGTCGGGCACCGGGAATGCGATTTCGGTGATGATCTCTCCCTCTTCCAGCACCGTCTCGAACATGCCGGCAAAGAAGTCATCCGCCTGGATCTGCCGGCTGTTGGTGGTGATGGTGGCGCCGGTGGCCAGCGCTGCTGCCGGATAGCAGGCGGACGGATCGTTATTGGCCAGGCTGCCGCCGATGGTGCCGCGATTGCGAACCGCCGGGTCGCCGATATTCCCGGCCAGCACTGCCAATGCCTGGAACACGCCCGCCGCACCGGCGGCGACATCGACATGGGTGGTCGCCCCGCCGACCTGGATGGCACCATCATCGACGGTGATGCCCTGCAGGCTGTCAATTCCGGTCAGCGACACCAGTCGGGTCGGGCTGGCCAGCCGGGCCTTCAGTGTCGGAATCAGCGTCTGTCCTCCGGCCAGCGCCTGTGCGCCCTCCACCTGCAACGCCGCCGCTGCCGCCTCGATCGAGGTCGGCCTTTCAAGTTCGAATTCGTACATCAGCTTTCTCCTGAATTCATCGTCGTGCTGGCGGCAAATTCTGCCCGCCACCCCGGCAAATCAGCCATTCATCGCTTCCCAGACCCGTGCGGGGCTGACCGGCATGTCGATATGGTCCACCGAATGCCCGCCGCGGGCCAGTGCATCGATCACTGCATTGACAACGGCTGGCGGCGAGCCGATGGCCCCGGCCTCGCCGCACCCCTTCACCCCGAGCGGGTTGTGGGTGCATGGCGTCTGGCAGGAGTGATCGACCACGAACTCCGGCAAATCGTCAGCCCTCGGCATGGCGTAATCCATGTAGCTTCCCGACAGGAGCTGGCCATCAGCCCCGTAGGTGGCATTCTCCAGGAGCGCCTGTCCGACACCCTGGGCGATTCCGCCATGGACCTGGCCATCGACGACCATCGGGTTGATCACGTTGCCGAAATCATCGGCGGCGGCAAATGAGCAGATATCGACCCGCCCGGTCTCCGGATCAACCTCGACCTCGCAGGCATAGGCGCCGGCCGGGAAGGTGAAATTGGCCGGATCATAGAATGCGGTCTCCTCCAATCCCGGCTCCAGCTCGTCAAGCGGGTAGTTGTGCGGAACATAGGCGGTCAGGCACACATCACCCCAGGCGACAGACCGGTCGGTTCCGGCCACCGTGAAGCTGCCGTCCTGGAACTCGATATCCTCGGCCGAGGCCTCCAGCAGGTGGGCGGCAATCCGCTTTGCCTTGGCAATGATCTTCTCGGTGGCGCGCACCATTGCCGCACCGCCAACGGCGATCGAGCGGGAGCCATAGGTTCCCATCCCCATCGGCGTGCTGGACGTATCGCCATGCTGGATATGCACCTGCCCTTCATCGATGCCGAGCATGTCGGCCATGACCTGGGGAAATGTCGTCTCGTGGCCCTGGCCGTGCGAATGGGCCCCTGTCATCACGGTGACCGAACCGGTGGCGTTGACCCGGACGGTTGCGCTTTCGTAAAGCCCGGCCCGGGCGCCGAGCTGGCCGACCAGATTGGATGGCGCGATTCCGCAAGCCTCGATGTAGCAATTCACGCCCAGCCCGCGCAGCTTGCCGTTCCTGCCCGACAATTCGGCCCTGTCGGCAAAACCACCGAGATCGGCAATATCCACCAGCCGGTCCATGGTCGCCTGGTAGTTGCCGGTGTCATACTGGACCGCAACCGGGGTCGAATAGGGAAACTCGTCGGCACCGATGAAGTTGCGGCGGCGAATCTCGACCGGGTCCATGTTCAACTCCCTGGCCGCCTTGTCGATGACCCGCTCCAGCTGGAAGGTCGCCTCCGGCCGTCCGGCCCCGCGATAGGCATCCACCGGCACGGTATTGGTGAACATTGCCTTCACATTCACATAGATCAGCGGCGTCCGATAATTGCCTGCCATCAGGGTTCCATGCAGCCAGGTTGGAATCGATGGCGAGAAGGTCGACAAATAGGCGCCGAGATTTGCCAGCGTCCCGGTGCGGATGGCGAGGAAATTCCCATCCTCGTCCAGGGCCAGTTCGATCTTGGTGACATGGTCGCGCCCATGCGCATCGGTCATGAAGGATTCCGACCGGCTCGCGGTCCACTTCACCGCCCGCCGCAACTGGCGCGCCGCCAGCGTGCAAAATGCCTCTTCGGCGTAATGGAAGATCTTCGAGCCAAATCCGCCGCCGACATCGGGTGCGACCACCCGCAGCTTGTGTTCGGGAAGTCCGAGGACAAAGGCACCCATGAGCAGCCGGATGACATGCGGATTTTGCGAGGTGGTGTAGAGAGTCGATTCATCGGTGGAGGCATCGTAGTCACCAATGGCCACCCGCGGCTCTATCGCATTGGGAATCAGGCGGTTATTGACTAGTTCGAGGGTGGTCACGTGGTGAGCGTCCCTGATGGCGGCATCGACCGCATCGCGGTTTTCCTCGACGAACCCCCAGTCATAGCAGAGATTGGTGCCGATATCGTCATGCACCAGCGGACCGCCATCCAATGCCGCCTGCATGTCGATAACGGCCGGCAACTCCTCGATGTCGCAGATGATCGCCTCGGCCGCATCGCGCGCCTGCGCCGCCGTCTCCGCCACCACCGCCGCGATCGGGTCGCCGACATGCCGGACCTTGCCCTGGGCCAGAACCGGATGGCCCGGCTCCTTCATCGGCTCGCCATGCCGGTCTGTCACCTGCCAGCCGCAGGGAAGCCCGCCGACTCCCTCGAAATCCGCACCGGTGAACACCCTGAGCACGCCCGGCATCGAGGATGCCGCCGATATGTCCACGGATTTCAGCATCCCGTGTGCCACTTCCGAGCGCAGGAAACAGGCATGGGCCTGACCATGAATGTTGATGTCATCGGTGTATCTTCCGTTTCCGGTCAGAAAACGGACATCCTCGCGGCGTTTCGAACTGGCGCCGATTCCGAAATCCTTTGCCATTTCCTTCTCCTGTATTCCTTGGCCGCCCGCTGCTCAGGCTGCCCGTTTGCGGGTGGCCTCGGCCGCCGCCTGTATCGCCTTCACGATATTGTGGTAGCCGGTGCACCGGCAGAGATTGCCTTCAAGATAATCCCGGATCTCGGCTTCGGTCGGATCCTGGTTCTCGTTGAGCAGGGCAGCCGCCGACATCACCATTCCCGGTGTGCAGAAACCGCATTGAAGCCCGTGATTGTCCTGGAATGCCTGCTGGATGATCCCGAGTGTTCCGTCCGGATTGGCCATCCCCTCGATGGTTGTCACCTCGGCGCCATCGGCCTCGAGCGCAAACATCGTGCACGCCTTGACCGCCCGGCCCTCGACATGCACCACGCAGGCGCCACACTGGCTGGTATCACAGCCGATATGGGTCCCGGTCAGACGAAGATGTTCCCGAAGAAAATCACTGAGCAGGGTGCGCCCCTCAACCTCGCCTGATTTGGCCTGGCCATTCACGACCATGTTGACCTTGTTCATAGATCTCTCCCGAATTGCTGATTCCATTGCACAGCATTTTGCCTGTCAGGGCAACAAATATCTGAACGCCCGGCGGCCCGGTGCCAGGCCCGATTTGCATGACCCTGCACCGCCAACCGTCGCCATCGCGGCCGGTCTGCCGACCGGATGGCGATGGCAGCACATCCCTGCATGTCCGGACCGGAAAACGCTGCCGTCATGGCTCGACCTCGACCACGAATTCCTGAACCTCGGGCAGGAACTCGGCCGCGCCCCGGTCGCCCTCCAGGGCAGACAGCGCCTCGAAGAAACGGCTGCCGAGCAGGATTGGCGGCCCCATTTGGCCTGGTCCGGCCCGGCAGATCTCACGTCCGTCGGCGGGGCTGAATGCCGCCATCATCCGGTTGAGGAGATCCGGTCCTGGCACCGGATCGCCCGAGCGCAGCAGCAGCACCGCATTCGACCGGTCCGGCACGCCGCCGATCCCGGCCCTGAGCAGATCGGATTTTCTGTCACCAGCGGCGGCAATAAGGTCACAGCCGGCCAGCGACCCGGCAGGCTCCGGGCCGGTGGCAAGGGGGGCATGAACCACGGTCACCGAATCAGCGTCGGATGCCTGCGCCGCCGCCACCAGCCCGTCCAGATCCCTTGCTGGCCAGGGTTGGGCAAGGATCACCGCGGCAATTCGCGGCCGGGCTGGCGGCCCGCCGGCCGCCGCTCTCGGTTGCGGCCGGGACGGGCTTTCCTTGAGCAGCCCGCCTATTCCCATCCTGGCAAACTCCCGATCGCTGATCTCGAGGCCGCAGGCCAGCCTCTCCAGCACCCAGTCAGCGCCGTTGAGGGCAGGTGAGCGGGCGCAGCCGGGAAGGCCGATCACCGGGCGCCCTCCCAAATCGCCGTGAAAGAGCAGGTTGCCGGGATCAACCGGGATGCCGAATCGGCTGACCGAACCACCGGCCTGCCTGAGACCTTCCGGGCCGACATCCAGGAGGTCCGAGGTTGCCGAACCGGTCAGCACCAGCACCATCGAGGTGTCGGTAGCGGCCAGGGCGCGACCCAGCTCTGCCGGTTCATGTGGAACGACGAAGGTGTCGTGCAGCCGAATTCCAAGCCTTTCCAGCCGGGTGGCAACAGACAGCCTTCCCTTGTCCAGCAGCCTCGCCGGCTGGCTGGCCGTGCGGGTGATCACCAGCGAAGCGTCGTGCCGCACCACTTCCCGCAATGCCATGATCCCGGATGCCACCTGTTCGGCAGCCTCCAAATCGGCGGACGGGACACCGAAGGCGATGATCTTGGCGGTTGCCACCAGGCTGCGGGGCGCCGCCCGGGCCAAATGCGGCAGGGTTGCCAGCGTGATTTCCGGGTTGATGCTGTTGAGTCTCTCGACCGCGCCCTCGTCAAGCTCGACCAGCCCAGGGCGTTCGGCATGGATATTGGCCCGCCCGGCGAAGGCGGCCTGGCGGGAGAGGCCCGGCGAGGCGGCAACCAGGGCATCGGCCAGCCTAGACACCGCCTCATCTTCGCCGACATCCCCTGGACCCAGCCTGGCGATCGTCACCTTCTCGACCCCGGCCGCCTGCAGCCGGTCGAGATCATCAGCCGACAGCACAACACCCTTGCGATAGCGGGTGCCGCCAGCCATCACCGAATGGGCCAGGATCGAGCCGGCAGCCTCCCGCACGGCAACCGTTCCGAATTTCATGCCGCCGCCCTGCCCCGGCGCAGCGCCCGAGTGATCTCGCCCATGATGGCGATGGCGATCTCGGACGGCGACCGGGCACCGATATCCAGCCCGACCGGGGCATGAATGCGTGCACCGTCCCGATCCTCGAGGCACAGCCGTTCGAGCCGCTTGCCATGCGTGGTCTTCGAGCCCAGGCATCCCAGGTAAAATGCATCGGTCGCCAGGGTTGCCATGATCGCCGGATCGTCAATCTTCGGATCATGGGTCAGCGTAACGACGGCCGTCCTGGCATCGGGACGTTCGTCGGCAATCGCCTTGTCGGGCCAGTCATGGGAGATCCTTGTATCCGGAAACCGCGCCTCGGAGGCAAATCCCTGGCGGGGATCGACCAGGAACGGGTCATACCCGGCCTGCCGGGCCATCGCCACCAGCGGCTGGGCGATATGGGCCCCGCCCACGATGATCAGCCGAAGCGGCGGGTTGTGAATATTGACGAACCAGTCACCCTCCATCCCCGAGCGGTCCTGGCGCATTCGCTGGCCAATGGCGGCGCCAATCCCGTCGCTGGCCCCATCGGCCAGCCGGTGCTCCCAACTGCCGGTGTGGATCAGCAGGGCGGCCGGGCGGCGGTTCAGTCGCAATTTGACCAGGTCGGCCAGCAACGCCGCCGGGATTCCCTGGCCGCTGCCAACGGGGTCGACCAGAACCCTGATCCGGCCGCCGCAGGCCAGTCCGACGGCGAAGGCATCCTCGTCGGCCACGCCGAAATCAAGCATCACCGGTTGGCCGCTACCGATCGCCGCCACCGCCTCGGTGACCACTGCCCCCTCCACGCAGCCACCCGACACCGAGCCTTCGAAATCGCCGCCATGACTGACCACCAGCTGGCTGCCGGCCGGCCGCGGCGCCGAGCCCCAGGTATCGACCACTATGGCCATGGCCGAGCCACCGCGACCGTGCCAGTCGAGGGCAATCTCGGGAATGCGGTCATGCTGGGGCTGCGGCATTCAACCCTCCATCCTGCATGGCGACGGGCCTGAGATCTCCTGGAATCATGCTTGCAGAGCTTTCATCATTCTCGATTTTTCACCACTATCATCCGACCGTGAAATCGTATCGGCAAGTTCCGCCAGCGCATTCATGTTGTGGGCGGACCGGAAACAATCGACATGCGGCAACATCCTGGCAATGCCGGCGGCCTTCGGCGCAAACCCGTCCCAGCGCAAGAGCGGGTTGATCCAGATCAGCCGTCGCGCAGATCGGCGCAGCCGGGAGATTTCGGTCTCCAGGAGGTCGGTGGAGCCGCTGTCGAGGCCGTCGGTGATCAGGAGCACGATTGCGCCATGACCCATGACCCGCCTCGACCAGTCGCGGTTGAACCTCGCCAGGCACTCGCCGATCCTGGTCCCGCCATCCCAGTCCATGGCCTCGCTGCCAGCGGCGGTCAGCGCCGCATCGACATCGCCGATCTGCATCTGTCGGGTGATATTGGTCAACCTGGTTCCCAGGGTAAATGCATGGACCCTGCTCCACCCGTCGCCGCGCCGACCGGCAACGGCATGAAGAAATCGCAACACCGTCCGGGAATAGACCGACATGCTGCCGGAGATGTCGCAGATCGCCACCAGGCTGGGCCAGCGATGCCGCTGCCCTTGCCTCTCCATGGACCGGAATTCACCGCCCTGCCTGGCCGCGGCGCGCATAGTTGCCCGCCAGTCGGCCAGCCTACCCCGCCGGTCAGCCAGTTTCCGCCGTGACCTGACCGGCGCCACCGGCAGCGAGAAGCTGGCCAGCAACCGGTTGGCCTCGGCAATTTCCGAATTCGACATCTGCTCAAAATCCAGTGACTGCAACCTCTCCCTCCCGGCGACGGTCCCGGACGCATCGCATGCGAAATCCCGGTCGTCCTCCGGGCCTTCCTGGCCGGAGATTTCGTCCCCGGGAGTCGTGCCGAGCAATGCCTCGGCGGCGCGCCTGGCCGCTGCCTCGGCCTGCCGTTCGGGCGCCACGCCGCGCATCGACGGCAACAGCAGCGACATCATGTGTTCGTGGAATCTCGGATCGCGCCAGAACAGCCGGAACAGCTGGCGAAAGACCTGCATGTGCCCTGCCTTCGAGACCAGGCAGGCATGAAGCACCCAGTAGAAATCCCGGCGATCCAGCGGGCCGGCTTCCAGCAGCGCCCGCACCGCCTCGCCGGTCTGCCCCGGGCCGATCGGCAGTCCGGCCTGCCGCAGGGCCCGGCAAAAATGCACGAGATTGTCCAGCATCTTCCCGTCCGGCCCGGTCTCGGCGAATGATCCTGCCGCCACGGTCATGGAAGCTGGCCTTTGTGGGCGGATGCCGACATCGCTCATGCCGCCTCGAGAATCGCTGCCGATTCATCCAGCAGGCGCCTCAGACCCGATTGTTCAAGGGACTGGATGTCATCCTGGTATTTGAGAAGGGCGCCGACCGTATTGCCGATGAGTTCCGGTGACAGCGCGATCGCATCCAGCGCTAGCAGGCACTTGGCCCAGTCGATGGTCTCGGCAACGCCGGGCTTCTTGAACAGATCTTCGCTGCGCAACCGCTGGATGAAGGCAACAACCTGGCGTCCAAGTTGCTCGGGGGCCTCGGGTACCCGGACCCGTATGATGTCGAGTTCACGATCGAAATCCGGATAATCCACCCAGTGATAGTAGCATCGCCGCTTCAGCGCGTCGTGAATCTCCCGGGTCCGGTTCGAGGTCAGCACCACCAACGGCGGCTCCTCGGCCCGTATGGTTCCAAGCTCCGGTATGGTGATCTGGTAGTCGCTCAGGATCTCCAGCAGAAATGCCTCGAACGGCTCGTCGGTCCGGTCAATCTCGTCGATCAGCAGCACCGGCGCCCGCCCGCCAGCGGGCCGCAATGCCTGCAGCAGCGGCCTGGCAATGAGGAATTTCTCGGAAAACAACTCCCGCTCGAGATCCGGTCGGGAGGCACCACCAGCGGCTTCCGCGGTGCGGATGGCAATCATCTGCGCCGCGAAGTTCCACTCGCAGACGGCCGAGGCGGCATCGAGGCCCTCATAGCATTGCAGCCTGACCAGGTTGCGGCCGGTCACCGCGGCCAGTGTGCGTGCGATCTCGGTCTTGCCGACCCCGGCCTCGCCCTCGAGGAACAGCGGCCGTCCAAGCCTGATGGCCAGGAAGGCGGCGGTGGCCAGGGGGCGGCCACAGACATAGCCGGAGGCACCAAGCAACTCCTGCACCCTGTCGATCGAGCCGATATCCGTTGTCATTCCCGCTCCCGGAGCCGGTCTCGATGCTGCCAGCCAGCGCCGGGGCTGGATCCGGCATCGCCGAACCGGTTTGCACCATCCACGGGCCCGACATATTGACGATGCCATGAAATCGCAAGTGAACGGACGCTGTTGACCCGGCAGCGCATTCTGACCCTGCTCATTTCCGGGGCCGGCGCGGCAGCCTTCCTGCTTGCAGGATGGCCATTGCCGCTGCTGCTTGGACCGATGGTTGCATGCCTGGTCGCCGCCGTCGCCACCGTGCCCATGCAGGCAATGGGCCCGCTCGGGCAATTCATGCGAACCTTTCTCGGCGTGGCGATCGGCACATCGGTCACACCGGAGATCCTGACCCGCTTCCCCGGCATTGCCCTGTCCCTGGCCATGGTTCCGGTCTACGTGCTGGTCGTCGGCGCCGCCGGCCACCTGTTCTTCAGGGCGATGGGTTTCGACCGGCAGACCTCGATCTTCGCCTCCATGCCCGGCGGGTTGCAGGAAATGCTGTTTCTCGGCGAGGAGGCTGGCGGCAATTTGCGGGCAATGTCACTCATCCACGCCACCCGGGTCCTGGCCATATTCGCCGCCGCACCCTTCGCAATCTCGTTGATCTGGGGGATCGACCTGACCAATCCACCGGGCAACCCGGCTTCCCACCTGCCGCCAACGGAAATCGCGCTCATGGTGCTGTCGGGATTCATCGGCTGGAAACTTGCCGCCTGGGCCCGGATACCCGGCCCATCCATCCTCGGGCCGATCATCCTCTCCATGACATTGTCGCTCGCCGGCCTGATCAATTCCCGGCCACCGACCGAGATGCTGCTGGCGGCACAATTCTTCATCGGCATGGCGGTCGGTGTCCGCTATACCGGGATCACGCTGGATGAAGTGCGCCGCTATGTCGTTGCCGGCATTCTCTTCAGCCTGGTCACCGCCGCCATCAGCGTGCTGTTCTTCCTGGCCATTGCCGCCATGCTGTCGCTGGATTCACTTGACGTGCTCTTGTCCTTCCTGCCCGGCGGCCAGGCGGAAATGGCGGTGATCGCCATCATTGCCGACACCGATGTCACCCTGGTCATTTCCCACCACATTCTGCGGATCATCATCGTCATCCTGCTCGCCCAGGCCATATTCGCCTGGATGCGCAAGAGTTGATGCTCTGTCGCTGCCCTGGCCGCGTGATGAACAGGCCATATTCAACTGGACGCGCAACAACTGTTCGGCACCAATGAGCGCCGATGAGGGCGCCGGCACACCCCTTCTGCAATCAGCCGGAAGCCCGAGGCATCGCCGACCAGGAGACGAGCTACGCGGTTCAAACTATCGGTTCTACTGTGGCGAGTAGCATTGTATATCACGACCGACAGTCATAGCTGATTAACGGGCGGTGGAGACATGAAGGACGTTTTCGTATACTGGGACAACTCAAACATTTTCCACGAAGCACAACGACTCGCGGAAGAACGGAATGGTACTCCCGGTGCTCGTTATCTGGTACGAATCCATTTCGATAATCTTCTTAGACTTGCACAGGCGGACCGGCCGTTGAAGTCGGCATTCGCAGCTGGCTCAATTCCACCGGAAATGCAGGGTTTGTGGAATCGCATGGAGAATATGGGTGTTGAGGTCAGATTGTTCGACCGGGGGAGCCCTGGCCGAGGGGAGCAGGAGATTCCCGATGGCTGGCTCCAACAGCGCATGCTGGAGAATGCCTTGCGATACATTGAAACCCCGGGAATCGCCGTGGTTTTGACCGGCGATGGGGCGGGCTATCAGGAAGGGCACGGCTTTCACACAACCCTTGAGCTTCTGCACATGCGTGGTTGGAAAATTGAAGTGCTTTCTTGGCTGCATTCCTGTAACGGGAGGATGCGGGAATGGGCAAAGGCAAACGGTGCTTTTGTTCCACTGGATGACTATTACAGCGCCATAACCTTTCGTGAGCCATCACGCCCCGGATATGCATTGGCTCTACAGCGCGATCCCGATCCGTTGATTCTGGACAAAAGGCCAATGGTCTAGCATTCGTTGGACGTACGCTCTTTTGCAGTTTCGGCGATGTTGACGATACCGGCTGACTGGAATAACCACTCAGCGTCGTGGCGGAGTAGCTCAGTTGGTTAGAGCAGCGGAATCATAATCCGCGTGTCGGGGGTTCAAGTCCCTCCTCCGCTACCAGCCTCCGCGGCTTCCCTCCATGCCCAAACCGCCGATGTCGTGACCGGATCCCTGACAGGAGGGCTTGGCGGCTGCCGGGAGGGCCGGTCCCGACACGACGTCCGGGACTGGAATTCGGACGTGTTTGCAACGGCTTGAAGAGTCCTTCACGGAAAGATCCGACAGTAATTCTAATTATGACTCCATCTTACTGATTTGACACGTCTTTTTGAATCGGTGTCATTTTTTTCCGGGAACCGGTCCGGCAACCGGTCGGCCCCCGGGGGGTGATTCGCTGCCCCTGGCGGGCAAAAACGTGCAGATGATCCTATTTTGTTCTTGTACAAGGATTCGCCTTATGCAATATGGGACACATGACACCCCTGTCCGGATACATGAAGGTGATGCGCGAGCTCTGCTCGCGGGCTCCGGACCGGAGAACCGGGAAGAACGCGCGGATCCCGATGGCCGACATCGCC
This sequence comes from Paracoccaceae bacterium, assembly GCA_964291445.2. Taxonomy (GTDB): domain Bacteria; phylum Pseudomonadota; class Alphaproteobacteria; order Rhodobacterales; family Rhodobacteraceae; genus JAPOXR01. Next base: position 535,833 of record OZ219863.1, read on the forward strand.
ATGTCCGGCTTTGCGGTGCTGTTTCTGCAGTCACCCTCCTTCCTCAATGCGCAGCGGCAGATGCTCTCCCGCCAGGGACGCTCCAATGCCCATACCCTCTTCGGCATCGAGACCATCCCGTCCGACAACCATATCCGCAAGATGCTGGACGGGGTGCCGGCCGGGCATGCAGGTCCGATGTTCCACCACGTGGTGGACGGGCTGAAGCGAAGAGGGGCGCTGGAGAAGCTGCGCCGGCTGGGCGGGCATCTCTTGGTGGCGGCAGGTGGCACCGAATACGTCTCTTCGACCAGGATCGAGTGTCCGAACTGCTCCACGCAGAAGCAGTCCGACGGGACCATCCGCCACTACCACGCCATGGTCGGGGCCAGCATCGTTGCCCCGGGAAGTGCCGAGCTCTTGCCATTGCCGCCGGAGTTCATCACGCCCCAGGACGGTGCAGGCAAGCAGGATTGCGAAAGGGCGGCGGTGAAGCGCTGGCTGGCACGGGTCGGGCCCTGGGCGGCACGGCTGAAGCCGGTCTACCTGGGTGATGATCTCTATTGCTGCCAGCCGGTCTGCGAGGCGATCGGGAATGCCGGCGGGCACTTCATCCTGACCTGCAAGCCGGGTAGCCATACCACGTTATACGAGTATATTCATGGCGCCTGCCTCGACGAGGCCAGGCGGACCAGGCGGCTGGGGGGCAAGCGCAAGCATCACTTCCACTACCGGTGGATGAATGATCTGCCATTGAGGGACGGTGCAGGAGCATTGAAGGTGGGCTGGCTCGAGGTCACCGTGACCTCGGAGACCGGCAAGCAAATCTACTACAGTACATTTGCCACCGATATCACCATCACCAGGGACAACATCGCCGAGTTGGCCGAATGTGCCCGCACCCGCTGGACGGTGGAAAATTCGGTTTTTCGGGAGCTGAAAAAGTTCTTCCATCTCGAGCACAACTTCGGCCATGGAGAATCGACCGCGTCCAGCGTGCTGGCGATGTTCAACCTGGTTGCCCTCCTGATACAGAGCGCCTGCCAGATGGTCTGCCCCCGGTGGCGCGCGGCGCGCAAGAGGTGGGTGGCCCGCTACCAGATGCTCGATCAGCTGAAGATCCTGGTCAATTATGTCGTCTTCGGCGGCTGGGACCAGTTCCTCGTGGCCATCACCACCGACCAGCTTCCGGAACAGCCTCCGTGAAGCACCGCCGGCACTCATGTGCCGGCCACCCAAGCCCCCCGACACGCAACCCGAAACAGCCGAAAGTCAAGACATCAATGCATAATTAGAATTTCTGAAGATCCGATGACGGATTTGATCTTTTGCTGGCAGCAATATATTGTCAATTCCCTGTTTGTCGTAACATATCAGGAGTTTGACCTATGGATTGGCAATCTTTTTCAGAAACCCCGCTTCAGTCGGCCGAGGACATGCGCCAGCAGATCACGGACAAAGCGATCAGCGACAGCGACTTCCGGAGCCTTCTGGTCTCGAACCCGAAGGATGCAATTTCCCAGGAGCTGGGCGTGGACATTCCGGACGGCGTGGACATCGTCGTGCATGAGAGCAACGCCGAGACCCTTCACCTGGCCCTTCCGGTCAGCGAAATCGGTGAAGAACAGCTGGAAGCGATCGCAGCGGGCCGCTGCTGCTGCTGACATCAGCAACCCCGATACCCCGACAGGGATTCTGCGGCTATCGGGCATATGACCGCGATGCGCGGTGACATCGAGAGGATTGGGGCGCCGTGACCTGCGTTTTGATCCTTTCGTTGCGGATTCTGCCGTCATCCATGCCGTGACAGCGGCCAGAGATCGGGTAGCGTTGGTTGCGCAATCGGGCCCAACCTCCCGTGGCGCATGAGAGGTCGGGCGATGGCGAAGCCGCCGGATGTTGCAACCAGGGATTTCGGGACATGGCTGGGCGAGAAGATCGTCTCGGCCCGTTACGTTGTCATCCTGGCAACGCTTGCCCTGGTCGGCGCGGCGGCGAGCGGCGCCGTCTTCCTGACTGTCTCCACGGATTACCGGGCGTTCTTCAACAAGGACAACCCGGAACTCCTGGCGTTGGAATCACTGGAGCGCGTATACGAAAAGAGCGACTATGCCCTGCTGATGATCGTGCCGGATGACGGTGACGCCACCTCGGAGCAGGCGCTCTCGGCCGCCATCTGGTTGACCGAGCGGGCATGGCAGACACCCTACGCGACACGCGTCGATTCCATTGCCAATTTCCCGCACACGACGGCAGATGAAGACTGGCTGGTGGTGCAGGATTTGGTGGACCCGGAGAAGGTGGGCGACCCGCAGGAGCGCAGCAGGATTCGTGCCACGGCCCTTGCCGATCCGCGGCTCGCAGGAAACCTCGTGGCCCGGGACGGTGCCGTCAGCGCCGTCAGCATCACTGTCAAGCTGCCGGACGGGGACAATGCCGCGAGCATCGCCGAGGTCGCTGGATTCGCGCACCAGATTGTCGCCGACGCGAAAGAGAGATTTCCCGGTATCGATTTTCGACCCGTCGGCACGGTGATCATCAATCAGGCCTTTTCCGACGCGACACTGGCGACCACGAGAACGGTGTCGCCTGCCGCCCTCGCAGTCATGGCGGTGATTCTCGGACTCATGACCCGCGGCATGGCGGGGGTCGTCGCCACTGGCGGCGTTGTCATCCTGTCCATCCTGGCTGCGATGGGCCTGGCAGGCTGGGTCGGCATTCCGTTATCCACGGCCACGTCGGCGGTACCGGTCATCGTGCTCACCCTGGCCGTGGCCAACTGCCTTCATGTCATCGTCACGACACGGCAGCGCCTCGGGGACGGGATTCCCAAACACGCGGCCGTTGCACAATCCGTCCAGGAGAATCTGAACCCGATATTCCTTGCAAGCGTAACCACGGCCTTCGGGTTCCTGATGATGAATTTTTCCGAGGTTCCACCCTACCGGCACCTCGGAACACTTGTCGCCGTCGGGGCCGCCATTTCCTTCCTGCTGTCTGTCACCTTCCTGCCGGCACTCCTGTCCGTGACTCCCATTCGACCGCTTCGCCCGGGGAGGTCACGGTTTGGAATTCACGCCATTGCAGAATTCACGCTGCGGCGGCGAAAACCGCTGCTGTGGTTGTCGGTGGCTGTCATTATCGGCCTGTGCACCGCCCTTCCTCGCAACGAACTCAATGATGTGCTGACCAATTTCTTCGACGAGGATGTCCAGCTGCGCAAGGATACCGATTTCCTTGACGAACATCTCAGCGGGAACACCGCAATCGAATACTCGATCGAAGCAGACGGCCCGGACGGGATCGCCGAACCTGCCTTCCTCGAGGACGTCTCCGCCTTTGCCGACTGGTTCCGGGCGCAGCCGGAGACTCGGCACGTGCTTGTCATCAGCGACACGTTCCGCCAACTGAACAAGAGCCTGCATGGCGATGACCTGGCCGCCTACCGGATCCCCGAAGACCGCGAGCTTGCCGCGCAACTCCTGCTCCTCTACGAACTGTCCCTTCCCTTCGGTCTCGACGTCAACAATCGCATCAACATAGACAAATCGGCGACACGCATGACCGTGACCACCAGGACCCTGTCCACGAACGAGCTGCTCGAATTCGATGCGCGGGCAAGATCCTGGCTTGATGACTCGGCGTTGCGTTTTTCCCGGGTCCAGAGTTCGGGCGCCTCGCTGATGTTCGCACATCTCGGGCAACGCAATATCCGGGCGATGCTGGTCGGGACCATCATAGCGTTCCTGGGGGTCTCCGTCCTTCTCATTGCCGCATTTCGTTCGCTTCGCCTCGGCCTGGTGAGCCTGGTGCCGAATTTCGTTCCCGGCCTGGCCGGGTTCGGCATCTGGGGACTGACCGTCGGTGAGGTCGGTCTTGCGCTGTCGGTCGTCATGGCCATGACAATCGGTATCGTGGTGGACGACACCGTGCACTTTCTCAGCAAGTATCTCCAGGCGCGGCGTGAGCTCGGAAAGTCCCCCGAAGACGCGGTGCGCCATGCCTTCGGAACTGTCGGTCTGGCCTTGTTCGCGACCACGACCATACTGGTGGCAGGATTCCTGGTCCTGGGCACGTCCAGCTTTGCTCCCACCGGGCAGATGGGACAGTTGACAGCCATTGTCATTTCGCTCGCCCTGGCATTCGATTTCCTGTTCCTGCCACCATTGCTGTTGGCGCTGGATCGTCGCTGACTTCCTGTTGCGGCAAGGGCCCGGTCATCGGGTGCGTGCTTTGTGTGTCGACGGTTTTCGAAAGGAACGATGCATCACCGGAATCTGCCCCAACTGCCTGCTGCTGGCAGTTTGGCAATTTTCCCGTGGGCCCGGCGACCAGTCTGAATGCGGTGCCAGGTCAGTACCATCCACCATGGGCCTTCGGGAAAGGCAGTCACGCCTTCACCAATCACTCACATCACCTGACCCCGGTGAAATCGGGCAGCAATGAGTGGTGGTGGCGTGCGGCGCGGCGGCGCCTCACCATTGACCCGCGTCACGCCGACCGGATTTGTTCGATGCAGGCCCGTGCCTCTGCCGTTGTCTTCGAGACGAACTCGTCGAGCGAAGCACCCGCCTCCTGCCCGACAGATTTCATGACGAAGGCCCGGACCTGGTCAGGCACCGAGTCGGTCGAAAATAAGTCCCCGGCAGCCAGACCGAGAACAGCGGCCAGGTCGCGCTGCGCTTCGGCACTGGACGCCAGTTTCGCGGCCAAATCGGCTGGAATCAGCCGGTGCTCGCCGGCGACCCTGAATATGGACGGCAAATCAAGGGAGAGGAGGTCCGGTTCATCACCGGCAAATTTCATCTGCAGGTAGCGGCCTGCTCGTTCAATGTCCTGCAGACTGCCGACAATACTGCATGCGGAATCGGTCTCCAGAGCGGCATGAACCGCGGGTTGCGGAAGTTCCGGCATCTCGGAGCCGTGAGGCGTGCTGCCGGCAAGACGCGTCTTCCGCATTTCGTCGAGACGCAAGGCGAGACCCGACTCGTCAGGCACCGGCAGAATGCGGGCACCGGCGAGATTGCAAAGATCGTCCAGCGACGCGGTGTCTCCATACATGTCGCGGAATTCGGCAAAGGTTCCGATAAAGATGTCCTGCCCTTTTCCTGCAAGTGCAATGAGAAGATTGTCGCGGGCGAATATCCGCAGGACCCTGGTAAACCGGCCCCGGACCCGGTGGAGATTCTGCGCATATCCACCTTCAACAATGATGGCGAGGTTCAGTTCGGCTCCCAGGAACCTGCGCAACTCGGCGAGATCACCGAAGCCCAGGGCCGCGATCCCGCTACCCGGCTGCAGAGGCCTGCTATCCGAGATATCGTCGCAGACCGAAACCAGAATGGCGCAGAGGGCTGCATCGGCGACGCGGGAGGTCGCAATCAGGGCTTCAGCTGGAGCCAGATTGCCGCGGATCACATGCATGGCAATCTGGAAAACCTTGGAATTGCACCATTCACGTGCCGCGTCCGCAGTCTCTTCGGCGTCCAGAACAGGTATGTCGTCAAGTTGCTCCTTCATTTCGTCCAGGCCGAGATCAAGGGTCCAGTAGATTCGGGCCAATCCCTGCCTGGCAATTCTCTCGACTTCCGGATTCTCGCCAAACCCCTCCGGCAGGCTGATGTCGGTGAATTCCCTGGATTCGAGACTGTCCAGCAGTTTCGGCATCCGGTTCATGCAATCCCCGAGATGGGGGGCGGCGCCAAGAATTTCTGCAATGGCGTCGAATGAACCGGGGCGCTCGGCGAACGCCTTGCTGTCATAAGGGCGCCAGTCGTCAATCTGTGGATAGAAGCGTGCCCTGTTCTCATCCAGGATCGGATTCATGGTCTCGAGCCAGCGTTTCGGAAACAGTGCCAGGCCCATCATTGAGCCATAGGTACCTGGCAGCACCGGCGACAGTTCCTCACCGTAGTGCTGGAGAACCGGAAAACGGCGGTTGGGCGACAGGTGATGGTCAGAATGACGCTGCGCGTTCAGAAGCAGCCAGTTCGTCATTCGGTAGCCTGCGCTCCACCCATGATGTTTCCTGATCGGCTCAAAACGACCATTGGGCTTGAGAATGCGTCTCAGCCCGTAATGCTGGATATAGTCGGCCACCCGTATCTGGAGATAAACGAGCGCACCCATGAGAACAAAAACGAGCATCGCCCGCCAGCCGCCCACCCACCAGCCATACGCGTAACAGGCACCAGTCATCAGAAGGTAACGCCAGAATGCGTTATTGCTGTGCCAGACTGGTCGCTGGCGCCGCGCCAGCCGTTCGACCTCGTGACGCCATGACCCGACAATGCTCTTTGGCAGGCCGTTCCTGAAGAACTGCCAGAAACCCATTCCGCGGGGAGCAGATTCAGGATCGCCCGGCGTGCAGACGCGGGCATGATGAATGTACAAATGTTCGAGCGGATAGATCGGGTACGACACGGAGGCCATCAGGAATTCGCCGATCCGTCGTTCCCAGGCACTCCTGCGATGTATGAATTCGTGGCTGAATATATTCGTCAGCATCGCCGACGAGATCAGCAGCAAAAGGAGCACTGCCTGCTCCCAGGCCGCAAGTTCTGACACGGCGAAAACTCGCCAGAGCACGAAGGCGACCATCACTGGCCACAGCACTGCCCAGGTCCATACGGTAAGCTTGTACCAGAGCAGTTCGGCCTCGGAGGTCTTGCTCGGATCCATGTTCCGCTCTTCCAGGCCGAAGACGGGGTCCAGGCTGTTCAGACCGAGAAACAGGAACAGCAGGAGCAGCAACCATCCGCCGTACAGCGCTGCCGCGACGAAAAGCGGAAACAGCAGAAGCGTAAGAAAATGCGGTGCGGCACTTGCGAATGAGGCAGTCAACTGGTCTGTTCTTGCCTCTTCAGTGACCACGCCGGCATTGGTGTTCCTGGCCGCCATGAGAGAATCTCCATATGACTCCAATTCCCAAGAGGGCAACAATCGCTGCCGCAATGCCATTTTGGCGAGGAAAGTCTAAACACCGGCGTGTTACGTGACAAGCGTGTCGGCAGCTGAGCGGGCGTAATTTCCGTGGCGGGGCCCGGGGGCGGCAATATTGTCGGTCACGTCTGGTTGGCGACATTCGTGCTGTCGTCCGAACCGGACGGAATCCGAATCCGGGCGGCTTGCCCCTGGCAGAAACCTGCCACCAGGCGCCATGCTGCCGCATACGAGCCGGCCGGGCTCGTCGGCCGCTGGCCGAGCTTCGGACTATGGCTCCATTGCCGGAGATCCGGGCCGGGGCGCTGGTCGGGCCAGGCTGACAGATTGCGGCCGGGCGGGATTTGGCAATGCAGGTGCGCGCAAGTGACTTGCAGGACCGAGGTCAATTGTGTTTGTCATCAGGGTGGTGTTTGAACTGGAGCATCTCATCATGACGAAACAAGGGCAGGAGCAGGTGGCGGAGGTATCGGTTCCGGAGCTGTACAGTTCGTTGACAGGCTGTCTCATCAAGTCACTCGGTGACGAGTTGCCCATGGTGCATTTCGGACTTTGGGGTCCGGACACCGAAACCATAGACGAATCGTTCCTGAATTCGATCCACGTGATAGGTGGCGGTTGCGGACTCGGTCCGGGCAAACGGGTTCTTGATGCCGGTTGCGGCCTTGGCGGGCCGGCCGCCGCATTGGCAAGGGAATTCGGTGCGCATGTCACCGGGTTGACCAATTGCGAGCCGCATGTGGCGGTCGGGACCGACATTGCCAACCGGCAGGGCGTTGGCCATTTGGTGGATTTCCGTCATGGCGACTTCATGGACATGCCGTTCCCCGACGAGTCTTTCGACGTCGTCCTGAACCATGAATCATTCTGTTACGTGACCGATGCGCTCGCCTATCTCGAGGGGGTGCACAGGATTCTCCGGCCGGGGGGATGCTGGCGGCTCGCGGACGGACTACGAACGGGCACACCCATGAACGAGGGGCAGATGGCCCTGAACAACGCCGCGCGCCGTGGCTGGGCCATGCCGGATCTGCACTCCCTGAATGATCTGTGTTCCGCACTGTCGCAGGCCGGGTTTGACGACATTGAGGAACGTGACCTCGATCACCTGATTTTGCCATTCCTCAAGAAAATAGAAAGGAAATACAAGACTTCGATGTTTCTATCTCCTCCGCCCAAGCCGGAAGACCTTGCCTACCTCAGGTTTCTGCAATCGGCCCTCTACCTCGGACAAGGAGTCCTGGAAGGCATATTTACCTACCGCCTGGTTTCGGGATGGAAGCCTGGCGCGGCCAGCGGGACAGCAGCATGAACATGCAGGCATCGACTCGCTCGACTTCACCCCCGGCCAGCCTGGCGGTGAAATGGTGAATCCGCTGCAGAAGCAATAGCGGACCAGAACGGCCGAATAGTGGCTTGACGCTGGAGGCGCGCTCGGCAAGGCCCGACAATTTGCCGGGAATGGCAAGACCTTCCCCGTGCAGGCCGTCAATCAGGCTGGTCCAGCAATCCTTGTCCTTGAACCAGCCAGTGTTGTCGCGAATCGTGTTGGCGGAAAAGATCTGCAACTCCAGCTCCGACGCAAGCCTGGCGGTGCCGATATCCAGCTGGACGCCAATCTGCATCCCCTCGAGGGCACCGCGCCCTTCAAGCCGCCGGAGCAGCGAGGCAACCGCTTCTTTCTGCCCGGTCCAACCGGCACGAGCCAGGAACGCCTCGACATCCTGCGACGTGGCGAATCCCAGGGCGACGATCCGGAGCGATTCCGCATCGGTCGAGGCACCAATGGCACCGATGCGCGTGGTCGGCTCCAGCGCCAGATAGGCGCGTTCAGCCTGGCGCCGTGCAGTGTCGTCCGGAGTCCGACCCATGGCCGATGTCACAGCATCGAAGGCCAGCCGAAACCGGTCCAGGTGCTGGCCGGAGGGATCGCCGGCCAGTGTCGAGCCAGCGGGATAGAGAAAGACGCCTGGCCCGGGATGCTGATCCCGGCCAAACTCGTAGTGCAGCATCACCCGGTTGCCAGCGACACGTTGTAGCGAGGAGTCGTCCTTGCCGGTCTCGGCAAGGAGCGCGGCGATGCCGGTGGATGACTGACCTGCGAGGTCGGGCGGTCTCCCATCCTCGAAGAATGCCGCCGACCTGGTTCCTCCCAGGACCGACACATCAAGGCAGGCGGCTGGCCGGGAGTCGCCCACCGGAAACCCGATCCAGAGGGGAAAGCCCGCCAGCGTCGGCGGCAGCGCCAGCCCGCAGCGCACCAGCCGGTCCCATTCCCGGTCATCGATTGGCAGCGACGACAGGAGACCTCGCATCCGCGCCAGCAATTCCCCGAGAGAGGCAGCCTCGCTGGCCAGCTGGTCTTCATTGGCAATCCATTCCTGTTCGAAATTCATGACCGACCGTCCCTTACCTGGTCCCCGGCGACATGGCGGCAGCCATGCGTCCTCGGCATTCGACCATCACCTGACCAATCGTGCCACCCCGCAATCCGGCCAGGGGCTCACCACCGCTTGCCGGCGTCGGCGCGTGCCCTGGCCGCCTGCAACTCCTCGGGCATCTGCCGGCGCAGGCTGGCGATACTGGCGGCGTCAAGCAGTCGCAGGAACGGATCGTCATTCCAGAATCGTGCAATGGCCGGTCCGAGGTGACCGGGCGTATTCTGCAGGCGATATCGCAACCGCATCAATGGCAGCAGACCGAAGGCCCGCTTGCGGGGAAATTCGAACTGCTCGGCCACGTCCCGGCCGAGCAATGCCCGCGCCAGCCTATACCCGTGCTCCACCATCGCCTGTTTTTCGGCCGGATCGGTCAGCCTGGCGACTTCGGGAAGGACGCCCATCGATGCCTTGGTGATCACCGTCGTGACCCCGTCGGGCAGTGGCTCGCAAAGATGTCCGATCCTGGACAGCTCGGCAGCCGCACCCTCGTCGCCGCCACACAGCAGGGAATCGGGCGTGCCCATCAACCACGATGCGTAACGCCAGACCTGCATGAGGCCAGCACGCTCATCAGCACCGAGATTCGCACCCAGCCTCTGCGCGTTCCGGATAAGGGTGGCGGAAAAATTGGCCGAGGTGAGAGCCATGTTGGCGGCGCTGATGGGCACGCCGAACCTGGCCTCGTTCCATGTCCCTGACTTGCGCAGGCGCCGCCGGATACGGGCATGCACCAGGCGGATCCGAATGGAAAACTTCCAGCCCTCTTCCCAGGGATCGAGTGAATGCGGAAGCATGAGCGTCTCGGTCAGGTAGCGTATGTTCTGCCGGATCACCCGCAATCCCTGCTGCGTCGTGCCCTGGCCCGTCAGGAAGAATACCCTGCTCATCAGGCTGTTGAAGTTTTGCAGGCTGACGAAGACGAGTCCGATGATGAACAAATCCACATGTCGGTGCAGGGCGAGGCGGCCCGGAAGAGCCGCGTCATGATCAAACCAGGAAGGCACCTCGCCGAGAGATTCTACCAGGTCATTCAGCGCCGGCAGCGTGTTCGGGTCGGGCTTCGTGCTCCGGTCCAGGCCGGCGGTCATGATGCGACTGATTTCCTGGCCGGTGAGCGGCGCCAATGCCTCGACGACGGCATCGGCAAGCGGGTCGCCGATTGCGGTGTTGCGGACATAGTTGGTGGCAAGATCCGGGTTGATGGCGACCGCCCGGTCATAGCCGTCCCGGTAGCAAGCGGGAATGTCGAGAGTGTTCACGGTGCGGCCCGAAATCCGGTGTGGCTCGACCATGGAGGGGCGTGGCCAGCGCCTCCCGGCCACGCCGCGGCGGCGACATGAAATGATCTTCCGGCCATCGACATTGCTCCTGCCTGGCGTGGCCGCCCGGCGCTACCCGTCATCTGCCGCCTTCCGGGACCGTGCCGACATCATCATCAGGAAAAAGATGTAACCTTTCACCGGTCCCACCTGGTCACCGATGATCGACAGCTTGATATGGTGAATGCCGCGCACGAACATGAGTGGCCCGGCCTTCGTGAACAGGCTCGCCGTTCCATTTGACCAGCTGGCCAACTCCTCCAGCTTCCCCGGATGGGCAATGTCCCGCTCGCCGATGGCATCGATCACCGGCCGCCAGTAGCGGATATCCTTCAGCCAATCCATTTCATGAACATAGATGCTCAACCCCAATGCCGGCCCGAGCCCGCTGGCGGTAACGTCGAAATGCAGGCCCAGATAGACAAAGCTCCGGCGTTCATCGAAGAATGACACGATCTCGCCAACCGCGGCGGCATCGCCCGGCCAGCCGACGCGCCGGAGATACGTCATCACCTCACTGGCGGACCGGAAACCCGTTGCGGTGGTCCGGATTACCCGTTCCCGGGACGGGAACGTGCCGACACCCCTGATGCGCCGGTCCGGCGACAGCAGCGAATAGAGGCGATCGAGTTCACGACGCTCTGCCAAATCCGGGCTCCAACCGCCGGCGAAAACCAGCGCGTCATGGACCGCACCCAACGCCTTGAGGCGACCGGCGCCGCCCTCCAGCACGTCGCCTTCCGGGTAGAGGAATATGCCCGGGTCGGTCTGCACCGCCGCCTCCGAGAGATCGATATCGAATTCGAGTCCCATCTTCCTGCCGATGGTGCGGCGCAGCAGCGACTCCTCGCGATCGGTCTCATCCAGGATCCATGCCAGGCCTGCCGCCGATGTGCCGGCACCCTCGGCATGGCCCTGCTCCTGGAATTTCCTGGCCGTCATGCTGTCGCCGACCAGCGAGATGCCGAAATCCGCCCGCGGCTCGGGAACGTGCAACGGCACCTCGATTCCGAAGGGGAATGCTGCCGCTGTCACCGGGATGTCAGCAGCGCGGTCCAGCAGCCGCCAGAGCGCGGTCCCGTCAAGGATGCCGGGCGAGATGTGCTGCCGCATCCGCGCCAGCAGGTGACCCATGGAGTCCGCCACGACAGGCAGGCGCGTCTCGGTGTGGGCCCAGTCTTCATTGATGCTCATTGACGAATTCCCCCGGATTGTACGCTGCCCGCCGGGATTGGTCGGGCAGCAGGGCCAGGACGCGCATGGCCCGGAAAGTCATGCCTTGCCTGCATGGCGTCAACCGATCACCGGCGCCGTGTTGATGTCCGATTCGGCGATCGGCCGCTCACGCCAGCCCATCTTGACCGGTACGTCGTAAAGGCGCCCCGGCGCCAGGCGCGCCCAGTAATGACGCATTCCCGGCACGATGACACGTACCACCGGCATGCCGATATCGGGGCGGGTCTGGTCCAGCACGAGGAATTCCATTCCCCTGGACTCGACGAGGGCCCGGCAATGCTCCACATCATCCCGGACATCGTCGGTTTCGGCGACGGGGTAGCTGGACATCCCCGTTGGCGGCGTGTCGACCGCTGGCAGGAGATAGGGCTGGTTCTCCACCGTGGCGTGACGCCACCACGCCAGGCATTGCGGGTCGTCGACCTGGTAGCCGGCACCGCCGGTGCCGGTGCCCTGGACCCAGTTCAGGAACTGGTTCATCTCACACACTGCTCGCAACACCGCGATATGCGGGTCAAAATGCGATCCGGCCCCGTAGATGATGTCCTCCACTTTCCTGTCGGTTCGGCGAGACAGGGCCACGAAGGTCGGAATGCCGAAATCTCCGGTGACATCAAGCACCCACAACTCCCGGTTCAGGCGACGATAGTAGTCGCCGGCCGTCGCCAGGTAATCGTCATCGAAACTCTCCAGGTCGAGTTCGGGCATGCGCAGCTGGTTGTACCACCAGGCAGCAAAGGCGTCGCGCTCGACCAGTTCGAAGAACCCTTGCAGGATTGCTTCCTCGACCGTGTTTCCGGCTGCACAACCATTTGAGTCGGCCACGAAATCTCCCTCCCCTCCCCGATTACCGGTCGATGTGCCGTAATAGAGCAGGGATGTCGGAAGATAACGCCGGCAACCCCCTGTCAGTGACCATACCGGCGACCAGTCCATCTCCACATCCGGATCAAGACGTGGCGGAACTACGTTGTAAGGGTGACCGCTGGCATTGATCCTGTCGGCGTCGTCAAGCTGCGCCTCGCTGAAGAGCTGCACCGAGTTCGGGTGAATGGCGTTGGATTCGCCGGTTCCGGCCAAATCCCGGTATCGTTGCCGGACACGGATTTCGTCGCCGTGAAAGGCGCCGCTATAGCGCTCCAGAGCTTCGCAGAGGGCGCTGGCTTCCGACTGGCGCGCAGTGCTTCCCTTGCCGGCGCTCTTGGTTCGCAGGCTGAGGCGCAGCACGTTCAGTGCCCGGTTTTTCAACGCCAGGTTGCTCCCGGCCCAATGGACGTGCAGCCAGGGGTCGGTCTCGCCTGTGGTACGCCGCAGCCAGGTCACCACACCGCCAACCGGATCAACCAGGTGACCGTATCTTGCCAATGTCTCATCCGGCGAAACCGACCGCACGCCGCCGCTGTTGCGAAGGCTCTTCGGACTTGACTGCAGGCGGAGCGGGGCCAGCCTGCGGTCGGGACGACAAAGCGCAGCGTCGCCACAGGCGGGGCATTGCGGCCGGCGCATGACAGCGTGCTGCGCCATCGAGAGATCGGCCGTGTCGAGCGAGACCGCCCGTTCATGGATGGGTGCCGCTTCTCCGAGAACCAGCCACTTCGCCAGTTCCACCGCCGCCATGCCATGGATCGCGTCCCGGCTGGCGATCGCGGCAGCCCTGGGCGCGAGGGCGATGTCCCCGTCGGTCACGTTGCGCAGAAAGGTATGGATCTCCTGGTGACCACGCAGGCGGTAAGCAAGACAGGCCCAGCATGGCCCCTGATCCGCCGGACGGAATACCGGGCCGAACAGGGGCCGCAAACCTCCGGATCTGACCAGCATCCATGGCTGGCCGGAAGCCAGCTGACGCTCGTTGATGTCGCCATGTCGCTCGTCCAGATAGTCGTCGCTGATGATGACCGACACCGCCGCGGCGCCGTCTTCAATGACCCTCGCCCCGAGCGATGCCAAATGGCCGGCAAGATTACCTCCCTCGCCGGCAATCGCCACGCCGGACATGGCGAGGCGTTCCTCGGCGAATTTGGGAGAGGCGCCCAGCGAGGTCCAGAAAGCTGCCAGCCCCCGGTCCAGGGAATGTTCGCCCGAGACCACGTATCCCCTGGAGGCCAGCGAAACCAGGGCAGCCCTGACGCTCGCTTCCGGGTGCCGGCCTTCCAGGCAGGCGACGATCTCCGCAAAGTTGCGTTGACCGTCGAGGAGTGGCAGCAGATCGGGGTGAATGTGGCCGTGGAGCAACGTATTTACGGTTTCCGAGACCAGGAACACCTGCCGGTTGTCGATCGCGTGGAATCCGAAATGCGGCGCAAGCGCCGGCCTCCCGACGAGACCGGTATCCGCGGCGGTCTTCAAGGAGACCCGCGGCGGGGCAGCAATCGGTTTCCGTGTCACGGACATGTGCGGACGGTCCTGCCGTATACGGCGTGGACCCGCACCCCGCCCGGGAACACGATCTGCCGGGATCGGCTGACAACGGGGCGGCAAACTCCGGCGCAGATCGACAGGTCGTTGCGCCGCTGGCGCTCGCCGAGCGCCTCGCCCGGACCATCCCGGGCCAATGACGGATTGGCATGCCAGCTCATGAACGCCCGGCCATGCTCCCGGGTGAAGCTGTTCCGGTCACAAAGGACGAGCACATTCCGTGCTGCCTTGATGGCCTGCCCCGGCGACGGCTCATGGCTGCAGGGGACAAAGTGGCGGTTGATCCAAGGATCGGCTTTCGTCATGCCGCTGCCTGCTGGCGGCAATGCGCAAAGGGAGGCGAGCGGTCTCCGCGACCGGTACCGTCCATCCCGGGCAGCGCATTCATCGAGCCGCCAACCATGATCCCGGCGGGAAGATCACGCCGCCGTCGGCCGCTGGCCACCTGCATTTTCCGGAGCTGCCGGATTCCCGTCATGCATCTCGCCGATATCCGCCGCCGAACTGGTGGTGGCTTCGCCGATGCCGGTCAGCAATGCATCGAAGCTGTCGGCGCCGCAGGCCTGCGCCATGCAGGATTTTTGCGCATCCGACACCGACTCGATAGCGACATCATCCTCGGCCACCAGCTGCCGGATGCCGTGGAAATTCCTCAACAGCCCGGCCGCCGACGCCAGGCGTTCGGCAGCCTCGGCGCAGACCAGGCCATGCTCGCCGGCAACACGGAAGACGGCAGCCAGGTCGGTGGCAAGAATGTCGGGATGGGCGGCAGCATGGGCAAGCTGCAGGCGGCGGGCCGCCAGCTCGATGTCCCCGAAGCCGCCGGGAGCACCGGCGATGGCCGGCACCGCCATATCGGCCGAGACCGCCCGGCGCCGTTCCTTCAACTCGGCAATCCCCGCCTCGCGGGCACTGCGGCAGCCCAGCGGCTCGAGCCGGACTCGGTCGAACTGCTCGCCGATGCCGGCATCTCCGCAGGCGAGGACGCGCCGGGCCAGGATAAGGTCCAGCACCTCGCTGCCGGGCAGCCCGGCCTCCAAATCTTGCGAGAATTCGGCCATGGATCTGGCAGGCCTGAAATCCCGGCCACGCGGGATCGGGGCAAGTTGCAAATTGTCTTGTGAAAGCGCCGCCAGCGCCTCCTGGAAGCGGCGGAACAGGGCGTCGTGATTGCCCGCCTTGCCCCCGTACATGTACAGCATGTCCAGCTCGGCCTGGAACAGCCCGTCACCGCTGGCCAGGCCACCAAGCATCGCGCCCGCCACCCCGCCTTCAGGGGGAAGGTGGGGGAAATCCTCGTAGACGGCAGAAAGCACGGTGGCGATCGCCGCCTCGGCAATGTTCGACGATGCAATTCCGGCCTCGACCGGCGACAAATTGCCGCGAATCACGTGGACGCAGAGCTGAAAGATCTTGTCATTCGACCAGTTGCGTGCGGCTTCGATCGCCTCCTGCAGGCTCCGGACCGACACGTCGGCAATCCTTGCCCGCATCTCGGCGACGTCGACTTCATGTGTCCAGTAGACCCGAGCCAGGCCGCGGCGGGCCAGGGACTCGAAGGCCGGGTCAGGTCCGAATCCTCCCGGCAGGTCGAGATCGGTGAATTCGCGGCTCTGAAGCCCGTCGAGCAGGCACGGATCGCGGTCGATCCACGCCGCCAGGCGCGGTGCTGCACGATGGATCTCGTCAATCACCTCGTATGCGTCCGGGCGAGCCCGGTATGCGGCGCTGTCATAGGCACGCCAGTCATCGATCTCGGGATAGAAATGGGCACGCCACTGGTCGACGAGCGGGTCCATCTTCTCGAACCAGCGCCTGGGTTTCAGCACCAGATTGCCCATCTCGGAATAGCTCCCGGGAAGCTGGGGCGCCTCGTCCGGCCCGGAATGCTGCAGCAGCGGGTAGAGCCGGGTTGCCGACATGTGGTGATCGGCATGACGCTGGGCGTTGTAGTAGAACCAGTTGGGCAGCTTGTAGGCGACGCTCCATGAATGCCGCGGGCGCACCCGTTCGAATCGCCCGCTCGGAAGACGCACCCGCTGCAGCCCGTAATGCTGGATATAGTCGACCATCCGCAGCTGGAAGATTCCCATGGCGCAAATGGCGGCAAAAACCAAGAGGCCGGCCGGGCCGCCAATCCAGTAGGCCAGCGCGTACCAGGCGGCCGTTTCAAACACGTAGCGCCAGACCGGGTTGCTATGGTGCCAGACCGGCAGGCGGCGGCGGGCCAGGCGATCCCGCTCGACGACCCAAGTATCCCGGTAGCTGCGCAGGACCGACCGTGGAAGATACTGCCAGAAGCTCATTCCCTTCGGCGCCGACACCGCATCCCTGGGTGTTCCGATATGGGAATGATGGACGTAAACATGCTCCGTCACCTCCTGCGGAAAGGACACCGACGCCATCACGAATTCACCGATGCGGCGCTCCAGCGTGGTGCGCCGGTGCATCATGTCGTGACCGACATTGAGCGTCAGGCGGGCCATGCCCCCCAGCGACAGCACGATCAGGATATCTTCCCAGAAGGCAAGTTGGTCGGCAACGAAGACCTGCCGGAAGGCGAATATGAAGGTAATCGGGTAGATGGCCACCCAGCACCAGACCGCCATCTTGTACCAGAATAGCTGGTTGCCCTGCTGGCGCGGGTTGAAATTCATCTCGTCCGTGCCCAGCGCCGTGTCGAAAAAGTCGACAAGCCACAGGAATATGAAGGGAGCAGCCAGCCACCAGCCCCCGTACCATGCCGCCACCGCCACGAACGGAAAGATCGCGATCGAGGCAAAATAGGGAAGAGCCTTGAGAAATGACAATTCGGACGGCGCGCCGAGCCCTCCCTGACCGCCCGCTCTCAGGGTTTCTTCAAATGTTCCGCTGTCTGCCATGTCGAACTACCAGGACAATGCTGATCCAGTTGGCGACCGGCTTGTCACGAAAAGCGATCGAAAATTTCGTATCCCGCCGGATGGCCCGTCGGGACACGGGGGACATCGCTTTCAGCAGCAGCAGCGACCCGCAGCAATCGCCTCCAGCTCCTCTTCGCCGAGTTCGGTGGTCGGCAGGGCCAGGTGGAGAGTCCGGGAATCGCTCTCATGAACGACGATGTCGATGTCCTCTGGAATGTCCACGCCCAACTCCTGGGAGATTGCTTCCTTGGGATTCGAGATCAGAAGGCTGCGGAATTCTCCGTCGTCGACGGCCCTGTCCGTGACCTGGACACGCATGTCCTCTGCCGACTGCAGGGGCGTATCCGCAAATGTTTGCCAATCCATCGATCGTCTCCTTTGCTCAGTAACACGAGGGACGCGTTGGTAACCCTTTGGCCGGAAATTTGCAACCCTCGGCTGAACCGGACACGAAATTCGCGTGCATTTTCAGGGCGCTGGAACATGCAATCCGCCAAGGTGACATCATACCCCGAAACCGGCAATGGCGCTGGCGTCCTCCTCCGGATGAATTGCATCCAGCCCCCGATCATGCCATCAACGTTCAACGACAATCGATCTTTTGGTCCTTCGTGGCCCGGTCATGAGTGTATAATGCTGCGCCAATCGATGCCGCCGAGTTTCCGGAGTTTCCCAGATGAAGAGATTGCAGCGCCTGGACCAGGCTGCCGCGAGCAGGAGCAAGCGCCGCCAGTTTGACGTCCTGCTGACGGTGACCGCTCCACATGAGCGGATCATGTTTGCCGCCACGGCCGTGCTGATGCTGGCATTGGCCGCGTGGGCCGTATTCGGTCGCATCGAGCATGATGTCGTGATTGACGGTGTGCTGATCGAACCGGGAGACCGTCACGAGGTGGTGTCGACCGAACCCGGGCATCTGCTGGAATATTTCGTGTCTTCCGGTGATCAGGTCGTGGCCGGTGAACGGATCGCCCGACAGAGCGTGCCCGATCTGGACCGTGACATCGATGCGTTGCGGCGCCGGTTGGATGGCATTGACAGTGGAACTGTTCAAGGCCGGCAGGACAGTCCGTCATCGCCCGCCCTTGCGGAGGAGATACGCATCGCATTGCTGGGAATGGATGCGCAGCGAAGTGCACGGGAGGCAATCGTTACCCACCAGGCCGGCGAGATCATGGTGCTGCAGTCGGCGCCCGGCGAATTCCTTTCGACCGGCACGCCGGTGGCGCGGATCCGCAGCGAGCCCGGAATGGAGGCCGGGCCGGTTCAGGCTGTCCTGCGGGTCGCCCCCGGCGTGGCTCGGCGCATTCGCCCGGGAATGCCGGCGAGCGTGGAGGTGCACCTCCCCGGCATCGGCGCGCAGCGGCTCGGGGGAGAGGTGATTGCCGTTGCCGCCGGACCGCTGCCGTCATGGCTTGCGGCATTGCCGCCGGCCACGGCGGACAGGCTGCACCGGATCGATATACGACTTCACCAGGTGCCTGAGTGGTCCGTGACGAACGGCACTGCATGTCGTGTACACCTGGTGCTTGGCGAGGGCCCGCCCGCCGCACTTCTCGCCAACAGCCTGTTTTGATGTCACTTCCCGCCCGACCCCGACCGGCACACTCGCGTTCGAACCAGGCCGGGATGCCGCCAAGACGGCGGGCGGTCACGCCGCTTTTCATGCAGATGCACATGACCGAGTGCGGCGCGGCCTGCCTTGGAAGCGTGCTCGCACATTTCGGGCGCTGGGTGCCGCTTTCCGAACTTCGCAAAAGGTGCGGTGTCAGTCGGGACGGCTCGACGGCCGCAGGCCTGTCGCGGGCCGCCAGGCATTATGGCCTCAAATGCACTGGCAGAAGCGTAAACGCACGCCACCTCATGAAGATGCAGTATCCGCTGATCCTGTTCTGGGAGTGGAACCACTTCCTGATCCTGGAAGGATTCGACGGCAAACATGCGTATCTGAACGACCCGGCGATGGGTCGGCGCAAGCTTTCCATTGATGAGCTCGCCAGGGGGTTTTCGGGAATTGCCCTGCATATTTGCCCCGATTCCGGATTTCGGCGCGGTGGAACGCCGCCAGGCATGCTGCGGCGTCTGCCGCCCTGGCTGCGCGGAAGCGGAGCCCCGATTGCCTATCTCCTGGCCTGCGGATTCATGATGGCCGTGCTGGCGCTGATGGCGCCGGCGGCCCTTGGTCTTTTCGTGGACCACGAATTGGCAGGGGTCGGTCATTGGGGGGCCATGGCTTCCGTCATCCTGGCCATCGCCGCCCTCCTCATCTACGGGCTGAGCTGGTTGAAACAGCTATGCATGAAACGGCTGTCAATCCAGATGGCGGTCACGGCCGGTGATCGCTGCCTGTCGAAACTGCTCCGGTTACCGGTCAACTATTTCAGTCATCGGCTTGCCAGCGACCTGACCGACCGGATCCTGTCGGTCGACAGGATTGCCAAGGGACTCCAGAGCCACCTGGTCGAGCTGATGATCGAATTCGCGATGAGCGTGGTGTTCCTGCTCGCCATGCTGACCTATGACCCGATGCTGGCGATGGTCGTTCTCGGCCTCGCCATCTTGAACGTCGCCGTCGGCCGGGTGATTGAGCGCATGCGCACCGAAGAGAACCATGTTCTGCGACGCGAACAGAACATGCTGATCGGGCATGGCATGTTGATGCTGCATCAGGGCGACAACCTGCGGATGACCGCATCGGATGACGGATTCTTCTCCCGCTGGGGTGGTCACCAGGCCCGCGAGCTGGCGGCGCGTCAGCGCTTCGTCGAGTTCGGTCACATGAGCGCCGCCCTGCCCGGGCTGTTCGTGATCCTCACCCAGGCCGCGGTGCTGGCACTCGGGGCAAGGCGGGTCATGGATGGCGACATGACGCTTGGTACACTGGCTGCAATCTTTGTCCTGGCAGGAATGTTCCTTGCGCCCATCGGCAGGTTGGCCGAGCTGGCCGATGGCTGGCAGGCGCTCGCCATTGGAATGCAGCGCATCGAGGACATCACGGAAACCGAGGAGGATTCGCGGTTCGGGCGTCGGAGTGCCGGGTCGGATGCAACGGCGACACTGAACGGAAGGCTGCAGCTGACCGGTCGCGTGGAACTGCGCGGCGTGACATTCGGTTACGATCCCGGCCGGCCGCCACTGATCAAGGACATTGACCTGGTCATCAGGCCGGGTCAGCGGATCGCGGTCATCGGGGCGAGCGGGTCCGGGAAGTCAACACTGGCATCCCTCGTCTCCGGCGCCTACGAGCCCTGGTCCGGCCAGATATTGTTCGATGACCTTCCGCGCAGCGAAATTCCCGACGAGGTCATGGTGCGCTCGCTTTCGGTGGTCGATCAACGACCGGTCCTGTTTTCCGGCACCGTGCGCGAGAACATCACGCTGTGGAACCCGGCGGTCCCCGACAATGTCCTGGTTGCCGCGGCCCGGGACGCCCGCATCCATGACCGGATACTCGAACGCCCGCTCGGCTATGCGGCCACGGTCGACGAAGACGGGGGAAATTTCAGCGGGGGCGAAGGTCAGCGTCTCGAGATCGCCCGTGCGCTGGTCGGCAATCCAACCGTGCTAATTCTCGACGAAGCCACCAGCGCCCTGGATGCAGACACCGAAAAGGCTGTTGACGACGCGTTGCGCCGCCGAGGTGTGAGTTGCCTGGTCGTGGCCCACCGGTTGAGCACGATCAGGGACTGCGACGAGATCGTCGTCCTGGCCAAGGGGGCGGTCGTGCAGCGTGGCACCCATGATGACCTCCTGGGCGACCCGGATGGCCTCTATGGCCGGCTTGTCAGGGCAGGATAGGGCTGAAGCGATGCCGGATCTGGACAAACGGACATTTGCCGAACTCGCTGCCGATGGCAAGGCAGTGCCCTGCGCCGGCAACCTGCCGCTGGACATGGGCGATCCAGGAAGCGTGTGGTTCGTAGAGACCGGTGCAGTCGACATTTTCCTGATCGAACGGCTGAACGGGGTTGAGCAGACCGCATTGCAGTTGCTGTTGCGCGCCGGTGCAAGCCGCCTGCTTCCCGGAGTGGCGCCGCAAACCGCGGGCACGACGCTGGGACTGATGGCAAGGGGGCTGCCGGGCACCGTGTTGCGGCAGCTGTCAGTCGATGGCCTGGCCGGGGTGCAGGCCGGCGAGCTCGGCACCCTGGTTGATGCATGGATCATGGATGTATCCGCTGCCCTGTCCCGGAGCCTCGCGAACCAGCCGCCGCCGAACGTGCTCCTTGAAGCCGGGCAGATACCGGCGGCGGAGGGCGGCACCTTCTCGATGCGGCGTGGCGTGGCGTGGGTGAAGGTACCCAATTCGGCCCCGGGCGCAGGCCTGTACATGGATTTGGTCGAGGTCGGAGGCGGGGATGACGCCACCACTGCGCTGGCGCTGACGCCGGCAAGCTGGCTCACGCTGCCATCGCACATGCGGCTCTCGACGCCGATATCCTCGGACGAGCTTGCCGTGGATGGCCGCTTGCTGCCGGCGCTGACCAACTTCCATGCGCTGGCGCTTGAAACCGAGCGGATCAACCGGATGCTGGCGATCGTCGATCAGGCTCATCTGGAGCGCACCACTGCCACCACCCGTCGCGTCGGCGAAACCCGCGCCCGGCACCAACTCCTGAATGTACCGGTCGGAGGTGAGGCCGGGGGCATTGACGATGACGCCTCCCCCCTGGCCAAGGCTCTCCAGGCGGTCGGGCAGCATGAAGGAATCCGGTTCCGGTGGCCGCGACGGTCCGACTTGCCGGACCTGCCTCCTGAGCTGATCGATATCCTGGATGTATCCGGCGTGCGCGGGCGACGGGTGCAGCTTGGCGCAATAGACCGCTGGTGGCGCGGCGACAGCGGTGCGATGCTGGCCTTCAGGTCGGAAGGCGATGCCCCGGTGGCGCTGTTGCCCGGTGCGCTTGGGCAGTACCGGATCTATGATCCGATGACCGACCGCACGGCCAGGGTCACCGACGACTGCGTCCGTTCCCTCACCGGCGACGCCTGGCAGTTCTATCGGTCACTGGGTTCCAGCTCGGTCCGGCCGGGCGACCTGTTGCGGATATTCGGCAACGGGCTCGGCGCCGGGCTCGCCCGCTTTGCGGCAACAGGGCTGGCGGGTGGCCTCGCCATGCTGGTGCCAGCGGTGGCGTTGGGATACATCGCCAACCACGTGATCCCGGCCGGGGAGCTTGGCCTCCTCGTGTCAATCACGACGGGGCTGGCAACAATTGCAGTGATCTTGGCATTGATCCATGTCCTGCAGGGTATGGCGCTCATGCGTATCGAGGGGCGCATTGCGTCCCGGATCGAGGCTGCATTCTGGGACCGCCTGCTAAGGCTGCCCCTTGGTTTCCTGCATCGATACACGGCTGGCGATCGCGCCATGCGCGGAATGACGTTCCAGCGGCTCCGCGACGCCGTCCAGGGCGTGGCTGCCAACAACGTGCTTTCGATCATTTTCCTGCTGCCGGCGCTCCTGGTCATTTTCGTCTTTGATGCCGCCCTGGGCGCCGTTACCTCCGCATTCGGCCTCGTTGCCCTTGCCGTGACGGTGACCCTCGGCCTCCGGCAGGTCTCTCCCTACGAGCGGATGATCCGTGCATCACATCGCCTTACCGGTGTGCTGTTCCAGTTCATCAACGGAATTGCCAAGCTGCGCATTGACGGTGCGGAGGGGTCAGCTTACGCAGTTTGGGCGCAGCATTTCGGCGAGCAGCAGCGCGCCGAGTTGGAACTCGGGAGTCGCGACGCGCATTTGCGGGCCTTCGGGTCGGCGCTGCCATTGCTGGCGGCGGCGGTGGTGCTGGCAGTCATGGCGCTGCGCGACCCCGACACGCTGGCCATTGGAGACTTCCTCCTGATCTATGCTGCCTTCATGCTTTTCGTGTCCGGTGTGGTCCGTCTGGGTGCCTCGTTCTCCGTCGTCGCCGCCGTCGCCCCCGAACTCAACCAGATCCGGCCATTCCTCGCCGAGCCACCCGAAGCAGGCGATGGACAGGAGCCAATCGAATTCCTGGGCGGGGATCTGACTTTCGACCGCGTCTCCTTCAGCTATGATCCCGAAGGTCCGATGATTCTCGACGACGTGTCAATCCACGCCAGGCGTGGAGAGTTCATCGCCATCGCCGGGCATTCGGGCTCGGGAAAGAGCACGCTGTTTCGCCTGGCGCTTGGCCTGAACGAGCCGAACGCCGGAACAGTCTATTATGATGGGCGCGACCTCAGGCAATTGAATGTCCGGCAACTGCGCCGCAAGCTCGGCGCCGTTCCACAAAAGGCTGATCTGCATCCACAGGATCTGTGGGACAACATCGCTGCCAACCAGGACGACATTGATGTCGAGGATGTCTGGCGGGCGGCACGAACCGCGTCTGTCGGCGATGAAATCGCGCAGATGCCGATGCAGATGCTGACCTGTGTCGGCGACAACCAGAGCGTCTTGTCGGGCGGCGAGACCCAGCGAATCACCATCGCCAGGGCACTGGCGCGAAACCCCCGTATCCTTCTGCTCGACGAAGCAACGAATTTCCTGGACAACGAGAACCAGTCCCGGATCATGGGCCGCCTGGCGAATTTGCCGGTGACGCGGATCGTCATTGCCCATCGCCTTTCAACGTTGCGACAGGCGGACCGCATCTACGTCCTGGACTCCGGCAAGGTCGTCGAGTTCGGAACCTATGAGGAGTTGAATGCGGCCGGAGGCGTGTTCCATGAACTGGTCCGCCGCCAGGAGGCCTGAGCCAGTCCAGGCACCGCCCAGGCGGGGCCGGCATTGTCGGGCGGAGGCCGATGCTGACCAGGGGCATGGTCGGGGCACTGCCCAGGTGGGGCCGGCCCTGCGGACAGCAACGACCGGGCAGTTGTTCCGCGCCGCCCGCCAACCCCGTGGTGATTTCCCTGCCCGGGAACATCGCCAGCAGCACATGCCTGACATGACCAAACCGGGGAGGCATGACCGATGCTGGCACTGACAGGGATTACACGAAGACCATGACGGCTCAAGGAACAGCCAGGAATGTCGGTGATCCGACGGTTCTGATCGTCGGTGCCGGCCTGGCAGGGCTGACGGCCGCCTGGGAACTTCGCCGACGCGGCGTCAACGCCCGCGTGCTCGAAGCGGCGGCGCGGCCCGGCGGCCGGGCCACAATGCGGACGATCAACGGGTTCCAGGTCGATCTTGGTGCCAACCTGTTTCTCGAGACCTACGGCACGGCCAGGCAGGTGGCGGATCAACTCGGTATTCCCATGGCGCGGACGCCCTTGCCGGTACATAGCGGGATTTACCGCAACGGCCGGTTTCACGGGCTGTACGGAGGCAGCGGCTTCGCCAGCCTGCTGAAAACCGCGGCAACAATGCTGTCCTTCCGGCTGCTTTCGCCCGGCGGGGTGTGGCAGCTCCTGAAACTCTCGCGCATTCTGGAGGCACGAAAGGACGAGCTGGACTTCGATGATCCGTCGCGGATGCTCGATCTTGACACCGACGAGAGCGCAGCGCAGTTCCTCGAGGCGAAGATCGGAGCCAACTCGCTGCAATGGGTGTTCGGACCGGGCCTCTCCGGCTACACTTTCGCCCATCCCGAGCAGATTGGCGCCGCCTTTGCCATGGCCACGCTGTGGCATAACGGCCTGAACGGTGTTGCATGGCCTTGCCTGCCGACGGGAGGAGTGGGCGGGCTTGTCGACGCGCTCACGGATGGCTGCGGGCCGGGCCTCAGCCTGAACACACCGGTTCGCCGGGTCGTGCTCGAGGGACAGGCAGCAACGGGCGTGGTCACTGATGCCGGCATCCTCGAGGCCGATGCCGTGATCTGCGCCACCACCGCCAGCGCGGCGCTTGACATGGTGCCGGACCTTCCGCCTGACCTTCGCGACACATTGGGCCGCGTAACCTATTCCAGGTGTTGTCGCGTTTTCTTCGGGGTCGATTCCAGCCCCCTGCCCGACGATTGGTATGCCGTGGGCATTCCGAGGCAAGCCGGGTCGCTCATCACCGGCATCAGCAATGCCGCGGTACTCGCACCGGAGGTGGCTCCGGGCGAAAAGGCCCTCATTGATGCGCTCGTGATTGACCGGCAGGCGGACGAATTGTTCTCGATGCGCGACGATCAGGTTGGTGAACGGGTCCTCTCGGAGATTCGCAGATTTTTCCCGCAGATGTCCTGCAACCCGATTTTTGTTCATGTGCACCGATGGCCCGAGGCCATGTGCCTGGCCCCCGGCGGCTGCATGTCGGCCATGCACCGTATACGGCAGCAAGGCTTCGGGGGAGTCGGAGGGTTTTTCCTTGCCGGCGACTACATGGGGGTACCGTCGGTGAACGCCGCATTGCGGAGCGGGCTGGATGCCGCCGCTGCTGTCATTGAGTGGCTTGGGCAGGGGCAAAACGGAACTGGACCCGGCTTCACCCTTCCTGCCTGACACCGGGCATCAAACCCGACTGCACGCCTTGCCCGGCGGCGTTGCCTGCATCCCTGGCACCGGAGCGGTCACATCATCCTGAAACCCGGCGATCCTGTCGTGGATGCTGCTTCCCGGCGAAATGTGACATGATCTCGTCAGCCTCGGCCGCCATGACCCGCTCCAGCCAGGCCTTGCCGGGACAGGCGGGCATGACTGACGCGGCGGCGGCGAGGATATCGGCCAATTGCTTGATGGCGCCGGCAACTCCAAGTTCGGCCGCGGCATTCGGCCTTCCCATGCGCGCGTCCTGACCTGACGGTTTACCTGTCATCTCAACACCCATGAGCATGTCACGCAAGTCATCGGCGACCTGGTAGGCCTCACCGACCCTGCTGCCAAGCTCAGCCCACGGCTCCGGATCATGACCTGCGGCGATTGCCCCCATCTGGGTTGCTGCAACGAAGAGTGCCCCGGTCTTCGAACGGTGGTAGGCCGTCAGATCGATACGGTCCTCGCTTTCCCAACCTTGCCCGGCACA
Source organism: Paracoccaceae bacterium (assembly GCA_964291445.2). GTDB lineage: Bacteria > Pseudomonadota > Alphaproteobacteria > Rhodobacterales > Rhodobacteraceae > JAPOXR01. The sequence continues at coordinate 561,994 of OZ219863.1, forward strand.
AATGCCGCCTGGCATGCCGCTTTTTTGCGCCAGCGTCAGAACGAGTGTCGCCACACGGGCCGGATCCTGTTCCGCCGTGCGGGCAAGCGCCTCGTAGGCCGTCATGATCAGGCTGCTGCCGGCAAGCACTGCCAGCGCCTCGGAATATGCGTGGTGAACGGACGGTTTCCCTCGGCGGATTTCGGCATTGTCAAAACATGGCAGGTCGTCATGCACCAGGCTGGCGCAATGCACGAGTTCCAACGCCACCGCGGCGGCGTCCGAAACTCCAGGCTGGTCATCGCCGCAGGCGATCGCGACCGACAGAAGCATTCTCGGGCGAATGCGGGCACCGCCCGGCCTGACAGAATAGTCCAGCGCCTCGGACAGTCGCCCGGGCGCCGGCTCTGCCCGTGCATTCGCCAGGGCCTTGTCGATGGCGCTCTCGATTCGTTGGCGCATGTCGCCGGTTTCAACCATGTATTCGTGACCTTTTTCGGAACCTGCCTCTGGCAAGGAATGTCTGCAACATCCATCGAATGTCAATTGCCGTGCTGGGCGGACTTCCTGCACTGGCAGGCCGCGCAATCACGAATGGCCTGACCAAAGACATCGGGAGGGCGCCCCCGGAAGGCTGAATCATGCGTCGTTGTCCTGATGACGGATGTCTCCGTACCACCTATCCGGGACGGCATTTCGCCATGGAATCCGGATTGCGGCATGGCGACACCCGTTGGGCGGAATTCGCACCCACTGGGGAGACGCGCCTTTCCATGGCGCACGATATACAGCCAGTCATTGACAATGCGATTACGCCTTACTTGACATACGAACCGGTCATTCTCTAGTATCCGGAAACGTTTCCGGAATGGATACTGTCGTGAACTCCTCAAATCTGAAGCCTCATCCATCGTCCCGTGTTTCCCGTCACCGCAAGAGGATCTCCGCTGGCGGCGCCAGGCGCGTCGAAGTCACAGTGCCCGTGGAAGACGCACCCCTTGTCAAGGCAATCGCTGGCGCCCTCCGTTCCGACGGCGAGGAAGCCAGACTCATCCGCCGGTTCCTGCAGCAGAGGCTGATCCCCCCGCGGGCGAGGACAGGCGCTGAACTGGTTGCATTCCTCCGTGCATCGCCTCTGACCCACGCTGACCTGGCGGTCGAACGTGACCACTCCACGGGCCGATCTGCCGATCTCGCCTGATGGCCTTTCTTCTGGACACAAACGTGATCAGCGAGACTGTCAGGCCGCGACCTGCCAAGACCGTGCTAGGCTGGATGGCGTCTCGGAGCCCGCGCGATCTCTTTCTTGCCGCGCTAACCATTGGAGAACTCGTCCGAGGCGCGCGGAAGGCAAGGGAACAGCCTCGCCGCGAACAATTCGAGAGATGGATCAAACAAGATCTCGCCCAGCAATTCGACGGGCGAATCCTGCCGTTTGACGCTTCTACCGCGGCGATCTGGGGGCGACTCATGGGGGATGGGGATCGCGTCGGCCGTCGCCCTTCCGCAGCCGATGCACAGATCGCAGCGTCGGCCATTCAGCATGACATGACCCTTGTCACCCGCAATGTGAAGGATTTTCGGAACTTCGGCATTCGATTGCTTGATCCGTGGCAAGATCTCGAAGACGCACAATAGGCCTTTGATCCCTTCACAGGGACATCCCCAATTCCCGAACGGCATCGAACGGAGGCAGATCAGCGACAGGTGGGCGATGCTGGCCATGAGCCGGTGACGTCAGGGCGACGGGAAACGCGCCGACGATCTGCAATGAATGCTGTTTGCGAAACTGCCCTGTTTCGATAATATGAGGACGGCCTGTTTTCGTTTCGCTAACAAGGATGCCGCACCATGGCCGGGTCCGCAAAGAGCAGCCAGCCCCATGGCCGCACGATCCGCCGCGCCGGGGGCTACCGGGCGTTTCTTCCAGCCCCGCTTCCACCGCCGATCGGGTGGAACGATACGCTGGCCGCCGCGCTCTCACGCGCCGACATCGCCCTTGGGCGTCTCGCCGGTGAGGGAAGCCGGTTTCCCAACCCGCATCTCTTCATCCGTTCCTTCATCCGCCGGGAAGCGGTGTTGTCGAGCCGGATTGAAGGAACCCGGACGACACTTGCCGAATTGCTTGCCGCCGAAGCCGGCGCGAAGGGCGCGACAGACAGTGCCGATTTGTGCGAAGTGGCAAACTGTGTGGCGGCAATGGAATACGGACTCGACCGTTTGGACACGCTGCCGCTGTCGCTGCGCCTGATCCGCGAAATTCACGAACGACTCATGCGCGGGGTGCGGGGAGACGCGGCCACGCCGGGAGAGTTCCGCCGCAGCCAGAACTGGATCGGCCCGTCCGGTTGCACGCTGAGCGACGCGAACTACATACCGCCGCCGCCCGACGAATTGATGCTCTGCCTCGACGCACTGGAGCGGTTTCTTCACGACGACAGCCTGCCGGTGCTGGTGCATGCCGCGCTCGCACATGCACAATTTGAGGCAATCCACCCGTTCCTCGATGGCAACGGCCGGGTTGGTCGGTTATTGATCACATTGCTGCTGGCCGAGCGCGGTGTCTTGCCCTCTCCGCTGCTCTGTCTGAGCGCGTATTTTGAGGAGACACGCCAGGCCTACTATGAACATCTGCTTGCAATAACCGAGACCGGCGATTGGGAAGACTGGCTTGTCTATTTCCTGCGCGGTGTCCGGCTTGAGGCGGAGGACGCGCTGGCGCGCATCGAGCGCATTGACGGTCTGTTTGAATCCTGGCGCGACGATCTCGGCGACGCATTGTCGCCGCGGCTTGACGACGTCATGGGCCTGTTCGTCCAGAGCCCGTTTTGGACCGTCGGCGAGATCGGCAAGGCTCTGGGTATCGCCTATACCACCGCCCGGCGCGCCGTGGACCGCCTCGAAGAGGCCGGCATCGTCTCGCCGTCCGGACAGTCAAGACGCAATCGGGTCTACCAAGCTCGCGCCGTGCTTGCCCTATTGGAAGCGCCGATCAATCGCGATGACATTGCGCTGCGTCCATCATCTCATTAGTGATCGCATCATGAAGACTGAAAATGGCCGGTCTTCTGACTGATGATGCGTTTGAAACTGCCAGGGCAAAATTGATCGACTTGTACGTGTTCAGCCGCGATCACTGTCAACCCGCCTCAAGCTCAGCATCAATTCCGTCGGTTACGGGGACCCGCTATGGTGGACCACTTCGAAGACGCACTATACTGAACTTCCAGCCTCCCACCCACGGCCCTGCAAACCGCTGATTATTCTGGATAATCGCAAGATATGTGGTCCTGGTGCCTGTATATCTGTTCCCAGCGGATGTCGATGCCAGGGTGGTCATCGGTGCCTGGCGCTGTGTTTTTGATATTCCTTGCAACATCCTATTCCGCTTGACAGGCCGATAGATGTTCCCAGTGCATAAGCGAAAGGAAGGTCGTGATGTCGAGGTCATTCCGAACACTGATGCGAAGTCAAGCGTCAGGAAGAAGCTGGCCAATCTCACCGATCTGTCCGGCAGATTCCGGTCGAATTCCGCTGCCTGGAAGAGGCCTTCTCGATCCGCCGCGCGCGGCCACATGGGGCTGTGGCAGCTGTACTGGGCACCGGCCACGCGCATGCTGCACCGCAGCCGGAATGCGGATCTGGCGCTGGGCCACGGATCATCTCGGCTGGCCACGGCCAGGCAGCTCTCGCCGGATACCGCCACCAGCTCCCTCGGGGCCCTGCTGGGCCTCGGTGAGAGTGGGGGCTCAACTGGACTGGCTCTTGTCCCGCCAGCCCTGGAGAGGGCTCGCTGGCCCGGCGGCACCTCTCGGGCAGCTTATCCTCTACGATGTCTCATCCTCCTACCTGGAGGGAAGGAAGTGCCCGCTTGCATTCGGCATTCAGGGCAAGACGATCACCTATCTGTGCGGGCTGCCCGGTTCGAGGTCTTCGGGCAATACCGCGCTTCGACGGTGGCCAGCCAGGTGAAGACGATCCAACGCTTCGATCCTACCTGCAGGTGACAGGGGGAATGATCGGCTCCGCGGATCTCGAGCCTGCCGGTCTTGACTGGATCTCGGCCCTCAGGAGCCAGGACATTCAGGGGTGCCCCGCCGGTGCTGGTGCCCGAATGCGGCCTCCGGCAGCAATGGTCTGCCTGAACCCCCGCCTCAGGGCCGACCGCAAGCGAACTCCTTGTGGCCACCGAGGAGACAAGATGCCAGGTGCGGCGGGTCGGGAGGAACCTGGAAGGCGTGGGCCGGAAGGCAAACCGGAAGAATTGGAGAAGCATTTCGACATCCAGGTCACCGACGAAGAGATGGTCTGGGCCAGGAATGAAGAGAAGATCAATGCCGAGGCCCGGCTCGATGGTATCTGCGCACCAGCCTGGGTGCCGATGCAATGAACGGAAGCGGCGAGGCGTACAACGGGTGGAGCGGGCATTCCCTGGCCAAGTCAGACCTCGCGATCCGATGTCTATACGGCTGATCATGTAAGGGCGCGATGTGTTCCTGTCATGCTGGCGCTCTATGTCGAATGGCATATGCGGCGGCGACTGGCGCCGCGATGATCGGGAGGGAGCACGAAGTGCACGGGCCTCACCGGTGGCACCGGCCCGGGTCTGCGAGTGCCAGGGACAAGGCCGGAGCCAAGACCACCCCTGACGGGCTGCCGGAAATCGCACATTGCTTGAAGATTTGGCCATGACGCTGAACGAGGTGAGCCTGCCGGGCGAGCTGGCCCTGCCGCTGACGCCGGCTGCAGGCCAAGGCACTGGAGTTGCTTGGACTCAAGCCGGAGAAGATTGTCCCAGTGTGAAGACAGGCAGGCCAACAAATCATTGAAAATCAGCGAGATAGCCTACGCCGTCCTGGAAGTTCAGACTATAGCAGCGGGCTTCGTGCATTTCCGCCTATGGATGGGGCGCTTCGAAAGCTCGGGTCTCTCCAACCTCCCGTCGGCCTCACCGGTCCAGGAAAGGCAAATTCTGCCGGTGAAGTCCGGGTCCGCACAATTGACCCGCGTTCACTCTCTCGACGGCCCGCGTCCATTCATGATGGACCGATCATGACCCTTCGCCGGTGCCTCAAGCAGCCAATCCTGGCGATTTTTGGCTTGGGAGGCCATGTCGGCCGCTGTCGAAACGCAGATCATGGGCGATGAGGAAAAGGCCGCACTGATTCAGTTCGCCTGCAGGAACAATGGGGCCAATGGGCTCAGAATCTGGCACTGGCTCAACCCTGCATGGTCGCTTGATGTGGATGATGGGAAACATGTCATCGACCCCAACCCCCGGGGCGACACCAGCCGGGTTCCCAAAGACAGGCGCGACGGAAAAAGCAGCACCATTCCGGCTGACGTCAAGCGGGCTGTGCTGAGTCGAGATGGCTATCGTTGCCGCTATTGTGGAATTCCTGTCGTGGATGCCGAAATCCGCAAGATTGCGAACAAGCTCCATCCGGAGTCTGTGACATGGGGAGGCGACCCTCGATATCAACATGCCGGATTCGCAGTCATGTGGCTTCAATATGACCATGTCGTGCCGTGGAGTCATGGCGGCAGGACAGACAAGGACAATGTGGTCATAGCTTGCGCTCTGTGCAACTTTGGCAAGTGGAACAACACATTGAAGCAGCTTGGCCTTGAAGACCCCCGAAATCGCGCCCCGGATAAGAGGAACGATTACGATGGCCTAGAGCGGCTCAGACCCATGAAGTGAGCCTTCGCCAACACCGAAGCGATCCTCAAGAGCGCGCTTGGCCGCCAGAAGCGCGCGGCTTCCGAAAACCGTCGACAATACTCCAATTTCCAGCTCCGTGGATGAGTGGAGGATCATTCCATTTGGTGATTTCAAAGCTCCTTGAGAAATACCGAAAGAGATTACTGTCCTTGATCCGTGGGCCACATCAAATGTTGGATTGATGTCCGGCGCCTGATTCTTGCGGGGTTTCTTCCTGGCGGGTGCAATCCTCACCCTGCGGTGGCCAATGGCGCGGGAGACCGTGCGGGATGTGGCCGGAATTCCTGCGGCACATTCCGGGCGGCAGGGCCGTGCCGGTCCTGGCAACGGGACCCACTTCCGGCTCTCAAGCCTCTCGGTCGTTCCTGCCTGCTTCCCGATCTTTCACTGTTTGCCCTCCGGACGTACCGGCGGCGGACGGGCCGTTCAGCGCCCGTCTGAACCGATTCCTGGCTTCGGGACTGTGTATGTATCGGTAATCACGCGGGTATTTCCGGCCCGGTTCGATGGCAAGTTCGGCCAGTGCCGGTCCCTGCCCCTTGAGGAATTCAGCGTGCTGGTCACGGAACTCGGCAAGCCGTCGCCAGCTGACTGCCCGCCTGTAGCCGGCCGCCCGTGCGGCGGCGGCGAAATCCATCCGCCCGGCTGCCGGCACAGGGTGGGCGCCATTGACCTCGTAGACGCCGTTCACGAACACCATGTGCAGGAAGTTCCCGGGTGCGGAATCGGCAATCGTGGCCAGCGATCCGAGATTCATCAGCAGGCTTCCGTCGCCATCAAGCACCAGCACCCGGCGGTCGGGATTGGCCAGTGCCAGGCCAAGACCGTGCGAGGATGCCTGCCCCATGGCACCGGTAGCCACGTAGTTGAGATCCCGCGGGCATATCGCCATCCAGTCAAACAGCGTCTGGTAGACGGCGACCACGATGTCGTCCGGCCGGACCGCGTCCCGGAGAATCTCGAGCACTGCATCGCGTCTCATGGCGGGCTCGGCGATCTGCCGATCAGGAAGACATGCGGCCGGGATTCGGAATAGGCCATGTTGATGGCGCCGCCAATTTTCCGGCAATCGCCATCGGTCTCGATCTCCGACCAGCCGATGCCCATGACATCGAGGATTGGCGGGACGATCCGCACTCCGTAGACCGCCGACCGCGCCACCGGCACATTCTCTTCCTTGCCCTGCATTCCAACCAACATCACCACCGGCAGCTGGTAGTCGACGGCGATGGCCCGCACGGCATTCAGCGAGTCCATGAACCCGGTCTGCTGCATGAGCAGCACCGCACGGGTTCCACTATAGGACATCGCCGCACAGATCGACACGCCCTCATCCTCCTTGCACAGCCTGATCAGGCGAAAATCGCCGCCCCTCGAGATCGGCCACAACAGCCCGTCACTGGTGACGATATCCGGCAATGCCGCCACGAAACGAATGCCGGCCGCCTTCATCGCCCCGATGATGGCTGCCCCGGAGAGCGCCTCTGCCGCCTGCCCGTTCATTCTCCGCCCTGCATGAATTCCTCCAGCGCCTCGGCGGCAAGCTCCAGCTCCCGTTCAAACCCCAATGTGACGCGCAGGCAGTTGCCATAGGATGGCGCGGCGAAGCGCCGAAGCGAGATGCCTCGCCGCCTGAGATGGCGGCTGGCGCCATCCGCACTTCGCAGCCGATCGGTAAATTCGAGCAGGAGAAAATTCCCCTGGCTCGGATGGACCGTGATCCCGGAGGCGGCAAACCGGTCGGCAAATTGCCGTCTCAGCCTTGAGGTCTCACGGACCACCATCGCTGCATGCGCCCGGTCATCCATGGCAGCCAGCGCGGTGGCGATTGACGGGGTTGCCAGCGGAAAGGTGGTGGAGATGCGGCCGATTGCATCGATCAGCGGCGGCGGCCCGTACGCCCAGCCGATCCTGGCTCCCGCCAGGCCGTGGACCTTGGAGAAGGTCCTGGTCATCACCACGTTGCCGGAGTCCTCCACCAGCCGGTAGAGCTGCCCGGGATCATCGATCTCCACGTATTCGAAATAGGCGCAGTCGATGATCAGCACCACCTGCCCCGGCAGTTCGGCATGCAATGCCCGAATGACTCCGGCATCGAGATAGCTGCCCGACGGGTTGTCCGGATTTGCCAAATAGACGATGCGGGTGCGGTCGGTGAGCGCAGCCAGCAGCGAATCCGGAACCGGCGTGAAATCATGATCAGGGGCGGCGACCGGCGTTGCGTCATTCGAATGGGCGTAGTTGGGAACCTTCAGATACGAATTGGCAGATCGCAGCAATTCATCGCCTGGCCGCAGATAGGCGCGACAGATCCTGGCCAGCAAATCGTCGGAGCCGCATCCGATTGCGATCCGGTCCCGGTCGAGCCGGTAATGGCTGGCGAGTTCCGGGACCAGGATACGATCCTGGTTTTCGACATAGCGGTGCATCTCGCCGGCAGCCGCCCTGGCTGCCGCCACCGCGCGCATGCCGGGGCCGAACGCGCTCTCGTTGGAATCGAGGAAGACGCTGATCGGCGGGCCATCATCAGCGGCCGGCACCATGTGTTTCCGAATGCGGCCGATGCCGCGTGCTGGTCTTGGTGCTGAACCGGTCATCAATCCCCGTCGCCCTGGCGGCGCCCTGGCGTCAACACTTGCACGAATCGGGCCGGCATTTTCAAGCCCGACTTGCCGGTCCTGCAAACTTCGCATCGACAATCCGGCCGCACCGGGAACTCAACCGGACACGGCGCCGAGCCGCAGAAGCATGTAATCCCGCAGGCAGTCCTCAACCGCCAGTTCGAACTCGTTCCGGCGGCCGACCAGCAATCCCTTCTGCCCGAACACCTCCGTGAACAGCGCCGCATCCTCGCCGGCCGCCGCCAGATCGACCGAGGTGGCTGTCGACAGCACATCCCGGGCCCCCTCGCCGGTAATGGCGAGGAACGACCAGCTATCGGAGACCGTCTGGACCAGGAGGTCGGGATTGGCGGCAGTTTTGCGGAAACGCGCCTCCAGCCTGTCCTCCGAGCCTATCGGCATCCGTAGCAGCCAGTGCTCGGAGCCCAGCCAACAGAGCTCGCCACCCCCATGGTTCGATGCCGAGTTTGGCCGGGCCGGAAGCACGAATTCCGGGAGCAGGGCCTGGACATCCCCGGCGCTGCCCTTGATGTCGAAAACGGCGCTCGACGGAAGTTCGGTTATGGTTGCCGGAATTGCCATGTCAACTCTTCAGGACGCTGCCATCGGGGTCATAGAAGCAGGGCTTGACGATCCTGGCGGCAATCCGCTCCTCCCTCACCCGGATCCATGCGGTCTGGCCCATGCGCCGCCTTCCATCTTCCAGCAGGCCGAGTGCGACAGCCCGGCCGTTGACCACGCTCCACACCGAGGCCGAGACGAATCCTTCCGACCGGCACCGCTTGCCATCGGGCGTGATCGGCGCTCCTTCCGGCACGGTCCTGGCTGCATCCTCGGTCAGGAGGCCGACCAGTTCGCGGCGTGGCAAGCCTGGCTGTCGCCGCAACAGCACCGAGCGCCGGCCGATGAAGTCCGTCTTCCTGCGTGACATCAACCAGCCAAATCCGAGATCATGCGGATCGACGGTGCCGTCAGCCTCGTGACCCATGGACAGGAATCCCTTCTCGACCCGCAACACGTGATTGGCTTCCGAACCGATGGGAGCAATGCCGAAGCGGCTGCCAACCTCGATGATTTGCTCCCACAGGGGCAGGAGATCCCGGGGCCTGACATTGATCTCGAATGACAGCGAGCCGGTAAAGCTCACCCTGATCACCCGGGAAGGGATGCCGGCGACCATCCCCTCTCGCCACGCCATGAACGGAAATGCATCCCGGTCCAGGTCGATTTCGGTCCCGAGCTCCGCCAGCACCTTGCGGGAGTCGGGCCCGCAGATGGTTGCATTCATCCACTGGCAGGTCAAATCGGTCATCCTCACCTGCCATTCAGGGCGGTCAACGGCAAGGAACCTCGAAATGTGGCGGTATACCGCCGGCGCGTTGCCGGTCGAGACCGACAGCAGGTATTCGTGCTCGCCAATGCGGAAGGCCACACCATCATCGAGCATGCGGCCGTCATCGGTCAGCATGATGCCATAACGTCCCATCCCCACCGCCGTCCCGGACTGGTTGTTGGTGAAGATCATGTCCACCAGCCTGCCGGCATCCCTGCCCTTGAGGGCAATGGTGCCGAGCGGCGAGCCGTCATAGACCCCGACCCGCTCCCTGACTGCCAGTGATTCGCGGTTGACCGCCTCCTGCATGGACTCCCCCGGTCCGGGATAGTAGCCGGGCCGCCGCCAGCGGGAACCGGCCTCGTACATCACCGCTCCCCGGTCGATATTCCACCTCGTGATCGGTGTATGCCGGAACGGCAGTACCGCTGGCCCGGTCCTTCCGCCGGCAATCGACCCGAAGGAGACCGGTGAGGTTGGCGAGCGATGGGTGGTCAGGCCGATCTCGCCCGGTGACCGGCCAAGAATCCCTGCCATCAGGCCGGCAATATTCGGTCCGATGGTTCGTCCCTGGTTAAAGCCCATTCCTGCCGTCGTGTAGCGCTTGACATGCTCAACCGCCAACAGCCCCTCGCGCATCGCCAGCCGGATATCGGCCAGGGTAACGTCGTTCAGCATGTCCACGAAGGCCAAACCGGCACCGCTATCCGTCGTGTTGCACCAGAACGGCTCGATCCGGTAGCCATCATCGGGCTCCGTTTGCGGACAGCGTCCATCGCCGGCAAGGCCGAGAGACTCGGCTATCCGGCTGCCAGCCCGGGCCCCGTCGGCCAGTGCCTGGCCGACCGAATGGAGCCCAGCCGCGCCGCCAACACACATCATCTGCGGGTGACGGCCGGATGGGAGGAAGGCACATGCGCTCTCGTCATATTCCAGCGCACCGCGGGCCTGCGACCAGAGGCGGACCGACGGGTCCCAGCCGCCCGACACCGCCAGCAGGTCACACCGGATCCGGCGAGACGGGCCGCCGCCCACCGGACCAACACTCACCGCGCCGACCCGGCGCTGTCCGGCAACCGAGATGATCTGGTGCCCGGGCAGCATTTCCACCCCATCGAGGCCCGGCTTGATGCTGGCCGTACCCTGCTGCCTGACATCGATGATCGCCGCCACCTCGATTCCTGCCGCCAGCAAGTCGCGCGCCACGGCATGGGTGCTGTCATTATTGGCTAGGATCACCGCCCTTCTGCCGGGCCTGACCGCATACCGGTTCACATAGGCCTGGACCGCCGAAGCCAGCATGATCCCCGGCCGGTCATTGTTCGGAAACACCAGCATTCTCTCGCCTGATCCGGCGGCAATGACCAGGTGGCGGGCGCGGATGCTCCAGCTGCGCTCGATGACATCCCGGTCAGGCGGCGCCCGCTCATTGACCATGACCAGATTGTGCTCGCGCACGGCCCATGCCTCGGATTCGAGGAGGATGTCGACCCGGTCATGTTCAAGCAATTCCCTGTGACACGCCGATGCCCAGTCACTGCCCGGCATCCCGTCCACCTCCAGCCGCCTGTTCAGCAGGCATCCGCCCGGTGCGGTGCCCCGGTCGACGATAATGACGCTGGCACCGGCAGCGGCCACCGTCCGGGCCAGCGCCAGCCCGGCCGGGCCGGCGCCGACGACCAGCACGTCACAATGCCGGTTGCGGGTCTCGAAGCGGCCGCACGGAGGTGGGGACCCGGGCGCGTGACCAAGACCCGCCGCCCTCCTGATCAGCGGACCGACATGCCTCCAGCCGGGCCGGAAGAATGTCTTGTAGTAGAAGCCCGCCGACAACAGCGGGGCGAAAATCCGGTTGACGGCGCCGACATCGAGTCGTGGTGAAGGCCAGCAATTGACGGTCCTGGCATCCAGCCCGTCACGCAACCGGACCGCTGGCGCGGCGAGATTGCCGCTGGCATCCCTGCCAAGCAGTTCGACAATGGTGCCGGGCTCGTCAATCCCGCAGGAGATGATGCCCCGGGGCCGATGGTATTTGAAACTCCGTCCGGTCAGCGACACGCCGCTTGCCAGCAAAGCCGAGGCCAAGCTGTCGCCCTCGATGCCCCGGTACGGACGGCCATTGAAACGGAATTCGAGTGGGCGCTGGCGATCGATCATGCCGCCCCGGCCAAGACGGTCGCCGGTCATGGTGATCCTCCATTGCCACCGGCCAGCGCATGGCTCCTGGTGTCACGCTCGACCAGCACCCACTCGCCGCAGCCCCGCTCGTGCCACCACCACTCCCTGACCACGCCCAGCGGATTGTCCGGAACGGTGAGCCGTTCGACCCAGGCCTCGGGTTCCAGATTATCGGCATTGTCTGGTCGACGCTCGGTCAGCGGCCCGCCATAGGTAAACTCCCGCTCATCCCTGGGGCCACAAAACGGACAGGTCAGCTGCAGCACGGCATCACCTCAGATCTGCGCCGTCGTTCCGGATTCCAGGATGAAATCCAGTGTCGAGAATCGATCAAGCAGGAACGCCTCGGCCAGGGGGTGCGGCGCACCGGTGGCAATGAGATGGGCAAAGGTGAGGCCGCCAGCCGGTATCGCCTTGTAGCCACCCCACCAGCCGGCGGTAATGAACAGGCCCGGGGGCCCGGCCTTCGAGATGATCGGGGAGGCATCATGGGCCATGTCAAGATGGCCGCCCCACTGGCGCAGCATCTTCAGCCGCCGGAATGACGGAAACAGCTCCAGCATGCCGGAAACCGAATCCTCGAACACGTTCTGCCTGATATCGCGGCGGAAGGACTGCCCCGGATCGGCCGCACCGCCGATCACCAGCTCTCCCTTGTCGGTCTGCGACAGATAGACGCCGAGATCGGGGCAGTTCACCACGACATCGATGACCGGCTTGATCGGCTCGGACACGAAGGCGGACAGGTTGAAGGTTCTCAGCGGCAGCCGTAACCCCGCCGTCTCGGCGAGGGTCGTGGTGTGCCCGGACACTGCGAGGCACACCTTGCCGGCATTGATCCGGCCGCGGCTGGTCTCCACGCCGCATATGGCGCCGGACTCGCCCCGCAGCAACCCGGTGACCTCGGTATCCTGGTGAATCTCCACGCCAAGCGAATCGGCGGCTCGTGCATATCCCCATGCCACCGCATCATGACGGTTGGTGGCGGCATCGGTATGCAGCATGCCGGCAATGATCGGCAGCCGCGAATCCGGACCGCCGCCGGTCAGGGCCGGTATCCTCCTTCTCACCTCATCGACGTCCAGGTCGAGATAGGTTGAACCATGCAGGTCCATGGCCAGCTGTTTGCGGCGCAGCTCCCGCAGTTTCGGCCAGGTCTGGACGACATCGATCATCCCGCGCTTGGTGTGCATGAGATTGAAATTGAGCTCGTCGGTCAGGCCCTCGTAGAGCGACACCGACTTTACGTAGAACGGAATGCTCTCGTCGCGCAGGTAGTTGGAGCGGATGGTAATGGTGTTCCGTCCGACATTGCCGCCGCCGAGCCAGCCTCGCTCCAGCACGGCAATCCGCTTCCCGCCATGGTTCCTGGCCAGGTAATAGGCGGTGGCGAGCCCGTGACCGCCGGCACCGACGATCAGCGTGTCATAGTCGCCGGCCAGCGGATGGCTGCGCCAGAGCGGCTTCCAGCTGCGATGTCCGTTGAATGCGTGCCTTGCCAGCGCAAGAATCGAAAATCGTTCCATGGATCAGGCCGTGCCGGACATGCTGCCGCTGCCTGTCCCCTGGCGGGCAAGCGCCGATTGGGGTCGCGGCCCCCCGGTTATCCTGCCGCGACCCTGCAATCAATCGGCATCCTGCGATGCATTGCCGGCATCTGCCGGATAATATCCCACGACATCACCATCAGTGGTGACGCCGAGCCCGTTCAACAACCGGTTGGCATAGTTGAAATATCCCACGATCTGGTTGACCTCCAGGATGCAGCCATCATCCACCCCCTGCTCCTGCAACGCACCGACATCGCCGCGGGTCATGGCCTGCGGGCTGATGGTCAGCTTGGCCGAGTAGCGCAGGAGAGCCAGTTCCCGTCCATCGAAGACCTCCTCCGGCCGCCGCCGCTCCAGCGCCTGCCTGATGGCGCCAGCCCTCGATTCGTCGCCGATCAGATGGCTGGCATTGGCCCAGTGATTGGCCAGGGAGTAGTCACAGGCGTTGAGCATCGACACGTAGCTGGCGATGGTCTCCTGCAGCCAGGCCGGCAGCCGGTTGGCATCATCATGCAAAACCGCCCGGTAGAGGACGACATGGCCGCGCATCGTCGACGGGCGCAGCGAGTGGACCCGCATGACATTGTCGACGGTCCCGTGCGGCGTGCGCGCCAGCTCCAGCACCGAGCCCAGTTCGTCATCGGCATCGTCATCCGATATCATCCTGATCCAGGCCGACATTCCGTTCTCCACTCTTGGCATCCGGTCATTCCCGCACTACGGCAAATGGTGGCAGGCGGCAAATCGGCAAGCCCGCAGGCAGGAAACAACCTCGTATGACCAGAATCAGAGAGTAGAGAAGAAAAGGAAGTTGTACATTGTACCGCGGGCCTTCCTGTGGAAAACTCCGCGGTTGCCGAGCAGCTTCCAAGTCTCCATTCTTCACACGGGATCGCCGTCGCCAGCTGTCACTGACTGACTTCCGGCAACGACGAAGCGGGGTGCATGCCCCGCAAGGCGGGTCGGACCGATAGCAACCTGGATCACGAAAGTGGATCCGTGGGCAAGCATGGTCGGCCCGCCTTCCCGTTAGTCTCCCGGGTCCTGGATGGATGCCTGGGTTAGAGGCCGGATCATCGCGAGAATAGGAGCGGGAGACCATGAGCAAGCTAGTCGCAGGCATCGATGTCAGCAAGGATTATCTCGACATCCATCTGGATGGAGAGGACAGGAGACTTCCCAATAACCGGGACGGCTTCCGGGCCATAGCCAGATGGTTCCGGGACCGCCGGCCCGACCGGGTCATCCTCGAGGCCACCGGGCGCTATCACCGGGCACTCCTGCAATCCCTGCATGCGAAAGGCTTTGCCGTCTGCGTCGCCGGCCCCCGCCAGTCCAGGGATTTTGCCAAAGCCAGCGGAAAGCTGGCCAAGACCGACCGGGTCGATGCCAGGATGCTGGCGGCCTTCGGCGCCGCCTTTGCCGACCTGCCGCTCACGCAGCCGCGGGGCAGTCTCCTCGATCACCTCGGTGACATGCTGGTGGCACGGGAAATGCTCGTGGATCAGCGGGCGCAATTGCGGACAACCTTCTCCGAGCTTGGCGATCCGGTGTCGAGGAGGCGGCTTCCCCGCATCATCGCCATGCATGACCGGGAGATCGGGCACTATGACAAGGCGATCAGGGAGTTGATATCCGGCGATTCCGCCCATGCCGAGAGTTATCGGATCCTGACCTCGATCCCGGGCATCGGGCCGGTGACCGCGGCGGCGCTGATCTCGTGGATGGCCGAGCTCGGCAGCATCGGCAATCGCCAGGCAGCGGCGCTCATCGGCGTGGCGCCATTCGCCCGCGACAGCGGGGTTCATTCCGGGGCGCGGCACGTGGCCGGCGGGCGCAGGAGACCAAGGGATGTGCTCTACATGGCCGCGCTTTCGGCGAAGTCGCACAATCCGCAGATGATTGCCCTCTACCAGCGGCTGCGGGAGCGGGGCAAGCACCACAAGGTGGCGCTGGTGGCGGTGATGCGCAAGCTCATCGTCACCGCCAACGCGCTGCTGCGGGATCGCCGGACCTGGTCGGAGCGGGCACCGGCCTGACATCATCCGCCGCCGGGGCGGACTTCATGAGGCGGATGCTTCCCGCTGCCTGTGGCAGCGGGGCAGAATGGCGCGTCTGCCGGCACGGGCGGGCTGTGGAGAACCACTGTATGGCCCGTGTATGGATTTGTATAAACCCGGGACAACTTCAAAAAAACCCCTTGCAGGCAGACATGGATGCTTGCCCCGGGTGCGAATTCTGGTGCAGAAGATGCCCGCTGGAATGAAGGATCGCTGCATGTATCTCAGGAATGCGTGGTATGTCGCCGGCTGGAGCACCGAATTCGGCCGGGAGCTGAAGCCGGAGATTTTTCTCGGCGAGCAGGTGGTGATCTACCGGAGGCAGGACGGTCAGCCGGTGGCGCTGGAGGATGCCTGCCCGCACCGGAAGCTCCCATTGTCCAAGGGGCGACTCAAGGGCGATGTCATCGAGTGCGGCTATCACGGGCTGACCTTCGATTGCGCCGGTCACTGTGTTGCCGCCCCCACCCAGCCGGACCGCATTCCGGCTCGGGCGGTGGTCAGGTCGTACCCGGTCGTCGACAGGTACCGGTTCCTGTGGATCTGGATGGGCGAGCCCGACAATGCCGATCCCGACCGGATTTTCCCGATCGACAATTTCGACAATCCCGAATGGGGCATGACCGATGGCGGCGTTCTCGACATCGACTGCAACTATTTGTGGGTGGCTGACAATCTGCTTGATCCCAGCCACGTGGCCTGGGTGCATGTCACCTCCTTTGCCGGCGCCGGAACCGATGACAGCCCGCTGACGGTCGACCGCACCGAACGCGGCGTGGTCGTCTGGCGATGGATCCATGGTGGAATGCCGTCGCCCTATTACGCCGATCTGGTGAAATTCGACGGGGAATGCGATCGCCTCCAGCATTACGAGATGTGCTACCCGGCCATCGGCCTCAACAAGTCGGTCTACACGCCGGCCGGCACCGGCGGACCGGGAGTGCAGCCGGTTGACCAGACCTACATCAACATCTCGTACAACTTCATGACGCCGATCGATGACGACAGGACCAGGTATTTCTGGTTCCAGCATCGCAATACCGACCCGGATGACAAGACGATCTCCGAGCGGATGAATGACGGGGCCCGGGCGGCATTCGAGGAGGACCGGGATGTCCTGGTCTCCGTTCATGCCGGCATGAAGTCCAAATCCACGTCCAATATCGATCTCGGGCTCGACGCCGGCGCCAAGCTGTTCCGGAACTCGCTCCGCAAGCTGATCGAATCCGGCGCCTCGGCATAGGGCAGAGGGGAGCCGATCGAATCCGGCCTCGGTATGGGGCAGACTGAGACACGGTCGGAGCCGGACCGGCTCGGTGCCTCGTCACGGTTTCGGGTAGAGATGCGGATGAATCATCCGGCGTCGGTACTGCCGTCAGTGTTGACGGCCGCCCCGGTTTTCCAGGTATCGGAACAGCATCGACAGGCTGAAACACAGGCCGAAATAAAGCACGGCAGTGGTGATCCATGCCTCGAATGTCAAACGCGTGGAATTGGCCAGTTCCACCGTTCGCAACGTCAGGTCCTGGACGGAGATCAGCGAAATGATGGCGCTGTCCTTGATCAGTGAAATGAACTGGTTGGCCAGCGGCGGCAGCACCTTCTTCAGTGCCTGCGGCAGCACGATGAACCGCAATTCATCGGTCCAGTGCAGGCCAAGCGACCTCGATGCCTCCAGCTGGCCTCGACCGATGGATTCGATCCCGGCCCGGACGATCTCACCGACAAAGGCGCTTTCGAACAATGCAAGGACGATGATCCCGGAAATCAGTGACGGGAAGCGCCGCATGTCGCCGAAAAAGAACTCCCACAGGAACTTGTCCTCCTGCCTGGAGATGCCCCTTGCCCAATCCTCGATATTGAGCGCGGCAATGAGCTGCTCGGACAGGAAGAAGAAAAAGATGAAAATGACCACGACCGGCGGAATGTTCCGCAGGAACTCCAGATAGGTCCGGGCCAGCATCCGGACCGTCAGATTGCGCGAGGTTCGTGCAACACCGAGGATGATTCCGAGCGCCAGCGCCAGCACGCTGGCATAGATGCTGATCCTGATGGTGGTGATCAGTCCCAGGATCAGGACATTGGCGACCCACCGCTCCCGTTCCTCGTCGTAGCGGAACAGGTAGTTCGGTATCTGTTCCCATCGCCACTTGTAATTGAGCGTGCCGTCGATCCGGAGCCAGATATAGCCGAAGAGCAGCACAAGGACCGCCACGATGACGTAATCCATCCAGTGCAGTTTCTTGCGCAATCCGTTCATCAATCCAGCCACGGCATCAGGGGGAAATCAGCCCGCCGCCCGGGGGGCGGCGGGCCAGACGTTGTCAGTTGGAAACCTGGTCGGCCCAGTCTTCGGTGGTGAACCAGTAATCGTGACGCTCCTTCAACCAGCCGACTCGCCACTGATGGGCAATCCAGTTGTTGAAGTAGTTGAGCGCATCCGGGTCGCCCTTGCGAAGCGCGAATCCCTCGCCACGCTGGTCGAACAGCGCGTCATAGGGAACATGCAGCGTTTCCGGATAGGTCCGCGCCTCACGCGACGGGGTCGGCTCGGAAGCCATGGTTGCATGGGCATTTCCGTTCAGCACTTCCTGCGCCGCGGCACCATCCTCGTCAAACTGGAGAAGCTGCGCTTCCGGGAATATCAGCGGAATGACCACCGCCGGCGTTGCACCCCGGCGGGCGGTAAAGATGACGTCGGGGCTGTTGAGGTCCTCGAGCGACATCCCTTCGGTCATCTGCCGGTTTGCAAGGATTGTCAGACCGGAAAACGCGTAGGGGTTGGTGAAGTTGATGGTCAGGTTCCGCTGTGCGGTGACCGACATTCCACTGATGATGACATCAAACTTCCCGGACACCAGCGCCGGAATGATTCCGTCCCATGCCGTGGGCACGAATTCGACCTCGACACCCATGTCGCTGGCCAGCTGGCGGCCAACATCAAGTTCAAAACCGATCAGCTCGCCATTCTTGTCGCGCATCGACCATGGAACGAATAGCGACAGGCCGATCTTGATAACGCCACGCTTCTTGATCGTCTCGATCACGCTTTCGCCGCTCAATTGCTGCGTCGTGCTCTGCGCGACCGATGGAAGGGCAAACCCTGCCGCCAACATGCCGGCCAGGGCAGCTCCGAGGACACGTCTGGTAAACTTCATTCTAGTCTCCCTAGTTATTTGCGGGGCAGTCGGCCCCTATGTTGTGACCGCATAGCGTTTCTCCAGGTGAGAAACGAATACGGACAGGATGAGAGTGACCACCATGTACACGGCGGCCACGGTGAACCAGATCTCGAAACTCATATAGGTGTCGGAAATCAGGTTCCTGCCGATTGTCGTCAGCTCGGCAACGGCGATCACGCTGACAATCGCCGAACTCTTGATCAGGTGCACGGCCTCGCCGGTCAGTGGCGGCAGCATGAACTTGAAGGATTGCGGCAGGATGATGTAGCGATAGGACTGGGTGGTGGACATGCCGATCGACCGGGCTGCTTCCCATTGCCCGATGCCGATGGCATTGATGCCGGCACGAAAAATCTCCGAAATCAGCGCCGAATGGTAGATGGCCAGGCACAGGATCGATGCCGAGAAGCGGTCGAACTTGAAGATCGGTCCAAGCACGTAGTAGATGAGATAGAGCAGCACCAGCAGCGGCATGTTGCGGATGAATTCCAGATAGGCAACTGCCACCGCGCTGCCGACGACCAGCCCCGACAGCCGCAGGATGGCCACGAGCAGCCCGAGTATCGTCGCCAGCAGGAAGGACCTGACCGACAGGTCGATGGTCTTGACCAGACCAATCGCGATCTCGCCCCACTGGAAGCCGTCATCGGTGAGCCGGTAGAGATAATCGGGAATTCGATACCACTGCCAATTGTAGCCCATGGCCTCGGCGCCGGTCAGCGACAACCGGACAATCAGGTAGATGATGATCATGTACAGGGCGACCGCGGCCGGTTTTGACCGCATCAACTCCCGGAGTCGCTGCATCGGCGTGACACGCGACATGGCCCGTGCCGGACCGCCCTCAGCCACCGGCGTCACGACCGTCAGTGCTCCAGGATCTGGTCAAGGAACATGCGGCATCTCTCGCTTGACGGGTTGGAGAAGAACTTGTCCGGCGGTGCGGTTTCAACGATCCGGCCATCTTCCATGAACACCATGGTATCGGCGACCTTGCGGGCAAACCCCATCTCGTGAGTCACGCAGACCATGGTCATGCCGGTCGATGCCAGTTCGACCATCACGTCGAGAACTTCATTGATCATTTCCGGGTCGAGCGCCGATGTCGGCTCGTCGAACAGCATGATCCGCGGCTCCATGCACAGCGACCGGGCAATGGCCACCCGCTGCTGCTGCCCGCCGGAAAGCTGGGACGGATACTTGTCGGCCTGTTCCGGAATGTGAACGCGCTCGAGATATTTTCGCGCCCTCTCCTCGGCGTCCTGCTTCGAGAGCTTGCGCACCCGGACCGGACCGACTGTCAGGTTCTGCAGAACGGTCAGGTGGGGAAACAGGTTGAATTGCTGGAACACCATTCCGACTTCCATGCGGACAGCCCTGATATTCTTGGTCTCGTCATCCAGCCGGATGCCGTCGACCATCAATTCGCCGGCGGAGTGGTCCTCGAGTCGGTTGACGCAACGAATGAGCGTGGATTTGCCCGAGCCGGAAGGCCCGCATATCACCACCCGCTCTCCCGACTGAACGGTCAGGCTCACATCCGACAATGCCTGGAAACTGCCGAAGAACTTGTCGAGATTCCTGATCTCGATGACTGGACGCTGCTCATTCAATGGCGGTTCCCCCCGTCGGGTCTTGCGGCCCCGAATTCCATTATGCATTGAACCGCCCTGATTGTGAACTGCAAACCGATGCCCGCCCGCCGGTTCATGTGGAGACTGGAGACCCTCCGCGGCAACCGGCATGATCGACATCCGCCACTCCCGGCCACGAAACATCCAGTTGAGCAGGCAAGGCCCAGCGAATATACAGCCAGCATGAAATGCCCGGGCCGTCTCCCGGCCCGTGCAAACCGGACAGGAGCAATGTCACAACAGGTATTGACGCCGATCACGCAGGCACTCGAGGAAGGTGCCCTGAGCCGGCGCGAGCTGAAGGAACTGATGCGCCGCTCCAACATTCCCGGCCTCCTGCATTTTGTCATGTTTGCCTGCGTGCTGGTCGCCACCGGCTACCTGGTCCACCTCGCAGAAGGCACTGCCTGGTTTGTCCCGGCGATGTTCCTGCATGGCGTGGTCTGGGTTCATCATTTTTCCCTCCAGCATGAATGCGTGCACTACACCGCGTTCCGGACTCGCTGGCTGAACGAGGCATTCGGCAATTTTTGCGGGTTTGCCATCATGCTTCCCAACCGGTTCTTCCGCTACGAGCATTGCGACCATCACACCTACACCCAGCTCCATGGCCGCGATCCCGAGCTGATCGAGTTGCCGATTTCTGCCGGCAAATACCTCTGGTACATCAGCTCCATCCCGTTCTGGTACCAGAAGTTCAAGGAAATCATCCGGCATTGCGCCGGCTGGTTCTCGGCGACCGAGAAGCAGTTCGTCCCCGAGGAAGACCGCAATTCGCTGGTCGTCGAGGCCCGGGTCATGGTCCTCCTGTACCTGGCAATCCTGGCCGCCAGCGCCTGGTCGGGCTGGTGGGGGGTGATCTGGTACTGGTGGCTGCCACTGTTCCTGGGCGAGCCGGTCATGCGAATGATCCGGATGACCGAACATGTTGGCAGGCCGAATATCCGGGACATGAAGATCAACACCAGGACCAACCTGGTGACCATGCCGATGCGGTTCCTGTGCTGGAACATGAACTACCATGCCGAGCATCACTACGCATCGTCGGTTCCCTTCCATGCATTGCCCGAACTGCACCGGAAACTCGAAGGATATGTCTATGTCGAGAAACGCGGCTATCTCGGCGCCCATATCGATATCCTGTCGCAGATTCTCGGCCTCAGCCCGCGCCTCGGAACCAACGCCGACGAAACGGGGTGAGGCGGGAGCGCAAATGGCAGGATTTGGTTGCCGTATCGGAACTTGACACCGGCGATGTCACGCCGGTCCGTTTCGGCACCAGGGAGTTGGCGGTGTACGATACCGTTGACGGAATCACTGTCAGCATGGCGCGCTGCACGCATGGTGCCGCCAATTTGTGCGACGGGTATTTTGACGGGAGGTTCATCGAATGTCCGTTGCACCAGGGGCTATTCGACGCCAGGACCGGCGAGGCCAGGGCATTGCCGGCCCGTCGCAACCTGCGGATGATCGAGGCCAGGGTTGTGAATGGCATGGTGCAGGTATTCCTGTGATCGCGTTGAAAGCCCGGGAAGAGGGCAGGAAGGGTGGCGTGACATGGACCCGGAGCCCAGGGCAGATTCCTGAGCCGCCCCGACGGTGGCCCCGTGGCGGGTCCATCCGCTGTTCCCGGCTGTGCCGGACGGGGTCGCGGACTGGGAACTGAGGTGACCGCCACGGCCTTCGCCTGCTGCCCAGCCATCTACCGTCCTCCGGCCGCATGAAGGTCCGGGCCGGCGTCGAGCGTCGGCAACCGGGAAATCGCCGCCCTGTTTCTTTCTTCCGCGCGCCGAAGTTCGTAGAGTTTCTGGAGATTGAGCCAGAACTCGCCCGAGGTACCGAAGAAGCGTCCGAGCATGAGCGCCGTGTCGCCGGTGATAGCGCGCCGACCATCGAGTATCCCGGTGATGAGATTCACCGACACCAGGACTCCCATCTGCTGCGTCGCCGTCCTGCCACCGTCTGCATGTGGATGCCTTACGCCAGCAGGAAGAGAGGGCTGGCCGTGAGCGGCGCGGCGGTCGGGTGTCTGGGGAGGGCGTCCGGCCGCGTTCCACCCCCCGGCACGATGGAGACGGCCCCATGAGCACCGCAGTCGCATTGCCCGACAACACGGCGGCGACTTTCGCCACCCAATTCTTCGGACCCGGTCTGGCCGACGACCGCTGTACGGTGGAGCGGTACCAGGCGATGGCCGATGGCGATATTCGCCGCCACCCCGACCTGGCGCCGAAGGGTGGCCGCAGGACGAAGGCGGTCACCGCCACGGCCGCGCCGCCCGGTTCCGCCGCAATGACGAACTACTCTGCACCTGCGTGTCTGGCGGTGTCCATGACCTTAACGGCATTCGGCCTGGTTCGGCGATTCAGTAGATGTTGGAACTATCCAAAGTAATATTATGCATTGATAACGTGACAATTAATGCTACTTTGACAGTGTCATGTTTGCATCTGCCAGGCCGCGTGCTCGCAACATCATTGCCGATCTGGCCGCCCGCGGCCGCTATCATTTTACCTCGTCCGAGGCTCGCTCGGCCCTCGGGCTTTCCGAGGTGGCAACGCGACAGGCGCTGAGCCGTCTCGCGGCCAAAGGGGAGATCGCAAGCCCTGCGCGTGGGTTCTACGTCATCGTGCCGCCCGAATACAGGCGGCTCGGCTGCCTGCCGGCAGATCAGTTCATCCCCGCGCTGATGGAGCATCGGAACACTAGCTACTACATGGGCCTCCTCTCGGCTGCGCAATATCACGGCGCAGCTCATCATCGCCCGCAGGAATTTCAGGTAATGGTCAAGAGGAACCGGCCGGCGATCATCTGCGGCGCCGTCAGGGTCGCATTCGTCGCCCGCCGCAATCTCTCGGCCGTGCCCGTCGAGAGGGTCAACAATCCGCGCGGAACCGTACTTGTCTCAACCGTGGAGGGGACGGCGATCGACCTGGTGGGCTACATGCACCGTGCTGGCGGCGTGGACCGGGTGGCGGGGATACTTGTCGAGCTCGCCGAGGATATCGATCCGGGGCGCCTCGTCGAGGCTTCGAAGTCCGCATCGGTTCTCTGGGCGCAACGTCTGGGCTATCTTCTGGACCATGTTGGTGCCGGAGGCAGCGTGGCGCCGCTCAAGGAGCATGTCCGGCAGCGCGCGCGCAATTACACGAAACTCCTGCCCGGCGCCGATGCCGCGGGTGCAGAGCGATCGAAGGATTGGCGGCTGCTGGTGAATGCCAGCATCGAGGCGGACGCGTGATCCCGCGGGACTACATCACCCAGTGGCGGGAGCAGGCGCCGTGGATCGAGGATTTCCAAGTCGAGCAGGATCTCGTCATCAGCCGGGCCCTGGTCGACATATTCTCCAATTCCGTTCTCGCCGAGGCGCTCGCCTTCCGCGGCGGTACCGCGCTCTACAAGCTCTACCTGACGCCGCCAGCACGCTACTCCGAGGATATCGATCTGGTGCAGGTAAAGTCCGGGCCAGCCGGCACCGTCATGGATGGTTTGCGGAAGATTCTGGATCCTTGGCTCGGTCAAGCGCGGTGGAAGCAGTCGGAGGGCCGGGTGACGCTTGACTACCGATTCCAGGCAGAGGACGTGCCGACGATCCGGCTGCGGCTCAAAGTCGAGATCAACACCCGCGAGCATTTTTCGGTGCTGGGCTTGACGAAACTCCCGTTCTCGGTCGGGTCACGGTGGTATTCCGGAAGCGCCGATATCGCGACCTTCGAGCTCGACGAACTGTTGGCAACCAAGATGCGAGCGCTCTATCAGCGCCGCAAGGGCCGGGACCTGTTCGATCTGGCGATGGGGCTTGCAGACGGGCGGAGCGATGCCGGACGGATTGTTGCGGTGTTCCGCGAGTACATGGAGCGCGAGGGACATCCAGTAACCCGTGCGATGTTCGAGCGGAATCTTGCAGGAAAGATCGGCGATGCGCAGTTCGATGCCGACATGAGCGCGCTACTCCGGCCGGGCTTCGAGTGGCAGCCGGTTGAAGCGGCCCGAACGGTCTCCCGGCGGCTGATCTCGCTTCTTCCGGGAAAGCCATGGAAAGGAGAGACGGAAGCATGAGCGTACAGCCGGCCGAAACATCGGGAGGGTGCCGTGCGTTCGGCTCGGCGTTGACGACTGAAGGCTTGATTTGCAATGCCTGAGCTGTAAACGATGGAGTTGGCGACGGCGATCCCGGCCGGAAAATGGAGAGGTCGAAGCGTCATGGCAACAGCGGAGTTTTCCACAGGAAAAGCCGCGCGCGACAATGTACAACCCCTTTCTCTTCATATTCCCCGTGCTGGTCATATGAGAGGACGCCCCCTCCGAGCGGCGTCACAATTCGGTATCGCGGTGGCGCCACGATACAATTTATTTGAACGGCTTTGCGAAGATATGTAGTGGTGGTAGCATGAGCAAGGATGAGCACGCAGACACGCAACCGCCCGACATACCGGGATTCCCGAAGGGCTGGCGCCAGGAGATATTGGCGGATCTGGCAGCCCAGGTTGAAGCTGGCGGCACGCTCTACAGCTTCCGCTCGGACGGCACCTGTATTGCACGGACCAAGGACGGGGACCGGATCATCAGGACCCCGGAAGGGAGATCCGCCTGACCCCCACGGTTTCCACGGCCGTGCCGACTCTCCACGTCGTGGCCGGCCCCAACGGCTGCGGCAAATCCACCCTCACGCGCACGAGCAGCTTCAGCGGGGTCGAAATCATCGACCCCGATGCCATTGCGCGCGGCGTGGCATCCGGCAGCCCCGCGCATGCTGGCCGCGAGGCACTCCGTCGGCGGCAGGCGGCACTTGCCGCCGGTCGGTCGCATCTGCTGGAGACCACCCTCGCCGGTTCCGGAATTCTGCGCCACATGGCAGCGGCCAGGCAAGAAGGCTGGCGAATCGTTCTGTACTATGTGTCCGTTGCCTCACCGGACCAGGCACTCAAACGCATTCGCAACCGGGTCGCTCTCGGTGGTCATGACATTCCCGAATCCGATGCAAGACGGCGATTCGGGCGCTCGCACGGCAATCTGCCAGTGGCGATGGCCCTGGCGGATCTTGCTGTTCTTTACGACAATACCGATTCCCTCAGGCCGCACCGGGAAGTTGCTATCCTCGGGGACGGGGCACGGTGGATCGCCGATGTGGCTCCCGGTTGGGCAGCCGCGGCACTCGCCCGGAGTTGAGTCAACGCTTGCCGAATCACCGCGGGCAAATGGGCCTCCATCGGCTTGGGTTTGGCCGGCGTGACCTCATCTCCTGTGGGTTCAGCCCGTTGCGCCCAATGGCTTGCGGGTTTGGTGCCCAGGCGGCGGCAAGAGTGATGCGGCAAGAGATCGCATTATTCGTGCATGGACTGGAATCACCGCCCGGTCACGCCAGATTGCGACCGGCGATCGGGGATCTGGCGGCCGGCAGACCGGCGCCAGGCCTGTTCCGGAGATCTTCCTGACGCCTGGTTGTGTCCTGTTTGCCAGCGGCCAATCGCCGTGATCAGCCCTGGAGTCTTCATGTGGCGTACGCTCCGGAGGTTCGGGAAGGTCCACATCCTGCGCCGGGCTTCCTGGATGCCTGCAAATCGCCAAAGCCACTCGCCGCCCGTGTGATCATGTGCCTGTCAGTGGGACAGGTTGCCACACGGGCTTGCGCAGTTTGCTCGACCGGCCGCCCGCCCTGCCAATGTGGTGAATGTCGGTTGGACTGCATTGGGGCGGTTACCCTTGTCGTCAGGTCGCCACCGGCCGGCAGGGGGATTGGTCATGATGCGTCCTGGTCGTCGGCCTGGTCAGGGGCTGCCATCTGGACTTCCGGCTGCCGATCGACGGGTGGCGGGGTGTCGGCCCCGGATTCGGCCATGGATGGGTCGGTGCCGGACAACAGCGATCTGGCCAGCTCCCGGGCCGCGTCCACCTGGCTGCCATCCAGGGTCTCGCCGAGTGTCGCTGCCCTGGCTCCGGCATCGGCCAGGCCCCGGCGATGCGCCACCGTGAGCCAGGCGAGGCCGCGCTGCCGATCGACGGGAATTCCGCAGCCCTCGGAATAGATCAGTCCGACGGCAAATGCCGCCCGCGCATGCCTGGCAAGCGCCGCCCGTTCAAACCACCGCACCGCCTCCGCATTCTCCTCGGTGATCGCACATCCGTGCTGGTAGATTTTTGCCAGCTCGTAGGCGGCATGGGCATTGCCGGACTCGGCGGCCTTGTTTATCAACAGGATGCCTGACGTCATGTCCTGTTCGACCGACCGGCCATGCAATCGGGCGAGGCCGAGTTGCAGCTGGCCGAAGGTATTTCCATGTTCGGCCGATCGTCGGATCCAGTCCAGCGCCACCACCTCGTCCTTCTCGACCCCGATCCCGTCCCGGTAGAGGATGCCGATATTGTAATGAGCGGCGCCATCACCGGAACCGGCCGCCCTGGAAAACCAGTGCAGCGCCCGCTCCGGATCCTGCGGCACCCCCTCGCCCTTCCTGTACATCACGCCGATATTGAGCTGCGCCCCCGAATGGCCAGCTTCCGCCAGCGGCAGCCACTCCGAATAGGCAATGCCGAATTCGCCTGACTGGTAGGCATCCCACCCATCCTCGAAATCCGCAACAGCGGTGCCGGCAAGCAGCATGAGAGCAAGGGCTGGCACCGATGCGAACAGGTTGCGGCGGCGGGCGGGGCTGGCGGCATCGCCGCCGGGGCAGCCTGTCTGCTTGAATGCCATCATCTCGGCGACTACCCTTTTGCCGTCCTGGTGGCTGTGCCGGCCGGGCCCGGACGTGGCCATGCAGCCTGGAGCCGAATGCCTGGCCGGGCAATCCGGCCCCGGGCCGTCGTTACCAGTGGCGACTCGATGTCATCAAGCGGCATTTCATGCCTCCCGGCGGGCGGGAGGCGGGTCGGGGCCATGCTCCGCGCATGCCTCCGGACCGGCGGTCGGGAGGCGGTGGCCTCGGGTCGGGGCCATGCTCCGCGCATGCCTGCCGGTCGGCGGTCGGGGGCCGCGGATCGGGGCAGATGGTGCCGGGCCGGTTTTCCGTTCATGACCTGCCCGTCAGCCCCTCGAGGAAGCTGGCCGTGTTGATACCGATCTCATCGATCGCGTAGCCGCCCTCCATGACCACCACCGTTGGCAGTTGCAAACCGGCAATGGCGCAGCCGCAGCGGGCGAAATCACCGGTGTCGAGCTGGAAGAAGCTGATCGGGTCCTTCCGGAACGCATCGACGCCCAGCGAAACCACCAGCGCCTCGGCGCCAAATTCCCGGATCATGCCGATTGCCGAGCCAAGGGCGAGGCTCCATTCATCGTAGCGGGTGCCCTTGCTCATCGGGAAATTGAAATTGGTCCCTTCGCCGGCACCGGTGCCGGTCTCGCCGGCATGGCCGGAGAAATAGGGAAATGCATGCACGGGATCGCCGTGCAGCGACGCAAACAGCACGTCCGGCCGGTCATAGAAGATGTCCTGGGTGCCATTGCCATGGTGAAAGTCCATGTCGAGTATGGCCACCCTGGCCGCGCCGTCATCGACAAACATCTGTGCGGCAATGGCCGCGTTGTTGAGGAAGCAGTAGCCGCCGAACATGTCCTTCATGGCATGATGGCCGGGCGGTCGGCAGAGAGCGAATGCGGCCCGGGCGCCGGACGAGGCGACATGGCGCTGCGCCGCCTGCGCCGAGGCGCAGGATGCCATCGCCGCCGTCCAGGTGCCGGCGGTGATGGAGGTCTCCGCCGCCAGCGCGTAATATCCGGCCCGGCCGTCGATGCTCGCCGGGCAGGCCAGGCCAGGCATCCTGCGGACCGGAAATGTCGACGGGATCAGATCGCCGGCAAACCCTTCCCGCTGCCAGTCGTGCCAGGCATGCTCGAGAAAGGCCAGGTAGTCGGCATCATGCACCGCCCGCACCGGGCCGGGATCGGGATTCCCGGGTGGCACCGGGTCGCTGAAACCGCGCCGCTTCAGCCATTCCAGGATGCAGTCGATCCTCGACGGCCGCTCGAACGGCTCGACCAGTTCGCCGCCATGCAACTCTCCCCGCGGGGCGTGCAAACGGTGTGCATCATCATGGAAAATCTTCATCCGGACCTGGCCATCCCCGCCTCTACATCTCGATGCCGATGGTGGCGCCGTCCTCGCTGGCCCTCGAGCAGCACAGCAGCATCCGCTCCTTTCGCTCCGCCCCCGAGAGGACAAAGTCGCGGTGATCAACCTCTCCGGACAGGGTGCGGACGGCGCAGACGCCACACAGGCCGTCCGAGCATTTGGTGTCGACCGGAAGCCCGGCCCTGGCAAGCGCGTCGACGGCGCTCTCGCCGGCCGCCACCTCCACCATCCGGCCAGACCGAACCAGTCTCAGCCGGAACGGCAGGCTCGGTCGCGGCGGCAGTTCGGGGGTCGAGAAATACTCCCTTGACATGCCGTCTTCCGGCCAGCCCCGGTCGGCGGCGGCCTCGAACACGGCATCCATGTAGCGGTCGCTGCCGCAGCAATAGAGACGGAAGCCCGGCTTGAACCCGGGAATGATCCCCTCCAGCCTTGCCCTGCTGCCCTCGTCGGTCAGGTGCAGGACTACCCTGCCCGCCCATCCGGCCTCCTGCAACTCCCGGGAAAATCCGAGATGGCTGGCGGATCGGGCGCTGCAATGGAAGGCAAAATCGCTTTCGATGGCGTGCAGGCGATGCGCCATCGAGACCAGCGGTGTGATGCCGATTCCGCCGCCGAGGAGAATCGAATACCCAGCCGTCTCGTCGAGGGGAAAATGGTTTCTCGGGCGGGAAATGAATACCCGCCTCCCGGGCCTGAAGACGCGGTACATGAGATCGGAGCCACCGCGGCCATTCATCTCGCGCTGCATTCCGATCACGTATTTCGAACGATCGGCCGGGTCGCCTGCCAGCGAAAACTGCCGCTCGTATTCCGGGGCAACCACCACGTCGATATGGGCGCCGGCGGTAAATTCCGGAAGCGGCGCCCCGTCGGCATCGGCCAGTTCGAACCTGACAACCGTCTCCGACACGTCGTCACGCCTTGCCACCACGACCGGAATTACCGGCGGCGGACCCTCATGCCCGGCGGTGGCCGGCACCAGGTCGTCATCATCGCCATCGGCGAGCCGCTGCCGGTATTGGGCCGGCGTCAGCATCGCCCGGTAGCGCTCGATTCCCCGATCGCGGTCAACCGGCTGTTTCACCGGGAACGGCGCCGGCATGGTATCGGCCGGGTAGACGGCCAGGCTCTGCTCGTCATGCCTGATCTTCAGCCCGGTATTGAGACCGCGGGCATTGGTCTGCCCCGCCGTGACGTAGCGGCCGGTCTCGCGGTCAAGCTCGATATCCCACCACCATTTCTTGACCGGGTTGATCTCGCCCCGCCCCCGGCTGTCGTCAAGCCGGGCAAGAAGCGGCGCCGCCGCCGGCAGTTTCATTGCCAGCCACCGGAACGAACGATCGGCAAACAGCCCCTCCAGGTTCCATGGGCAGGTCTTCATGCAGCGTCCGCACATTCCGCCGGCCGCATTGGTGAGCCGGTACCTGGTGCATTTTTCGGCATCGGTCTTCCAGATTTCGTAGCCATTGTACATCAGTTTGGGACCGGCTGTGATGGCACCGGACGGACATTCCCGGGCACATTTGTTGCAGGATTGGCAAAATCGCTGCAGGCCGAAATCGATGGGTCGATCGGCGGCCAGCGGCATCGAGGTGGTCACGACACCGGATTTGAGGCGGGGACCCAGGAACGGATTGAGAATGACCTCGCCGATCCGGCTCACCTCGCCAAGCCCCGAAAGCAGCAGCAGCGGTGGCTGCAGCACCTCGCTGTCCAGGACCGAGTGCACCCTGGCCGAATACCCCAGCCGCCGGATCTGTTCGGCGATCACGCCGCCGATGAGCGAGAATCGCAGATAGGCGCGCATCGACTGGGCAACCGAAATCCAGTCATCGCCTGATGCTCCCTCCATGGTGTCGAACCCCTGATCGTACAGCATCGAAATGGCGTTGTCGTGATAGGGCGTGATTTCGTTGCCGCCGGCATCATGCGAATAATAGGTCCAGTCAGGGGCGGCGCAGATACCGACGGCATCGGTGGCAAGGTAGTAGGCGGCCGCCTTCACATTGTCGGCATTGCGCACCGGATCCGTTGCCGTTTCGGATATCCGACCTCGTGCCTCGCCGAATTGCAGTAGCAGCAACGCGCCAAGCGCCCGCCTGGCACAACCGCCAATCGGGCTCTTCATGACATAATACCCGCCCTTCGCGGCCTCCTGGACCTGGTCGCCGAGATCACCGAACAGCGCACGGGCAAAGAAGTCGGCGCGCTTGGGAAACCGCGGCACCCGCTGCCGGTCAATGAGCGTCGTCGGCTGGTCGGTTCGCCTGATGGTCTCGAACGGATGCGGGCCCATGCGAAACTCCCGTCCCGAAAACGGGAGTTGCGGCGGCGCCGGTCGCCGGGTGACGGGCGCGCCTGACAGCGGCAGGTCCGGCTCGATTTCCAGGGTTGTGCTGATGGCCGCCAGACCGAACCTGTCCTCGACGAAAGGGTTCACGACCCGGTCTCCGTCAGGGCTGCACAAGCCGGCCGACACCGCCAGGCGGTTGAGATCGATTTCGGAGGTGGTGGCGGTATGCGCCCGGGCCTCGTGGCCCAGCATCCGGATGTAATTGGCCATGGCCACGGCTGTGTTGGCGGTCAGCAGGGCGGCCCGCTCGGCCTGGACTCCCCTGATCCAATCACCTCCCGGTTCCGACTCCCGCGGCTCACGGCAATGCTCGACCAGCACCACGATGGCATGGGTGTGGCCATCTAGCGGGCCGAACTCCTTTCTCGACGCGGCCAGGGTGTCGGCATAGATGGCATCGACACCGGCGGCGTAGGTGACCGGCTGGCCTGCCTCGAGTTCCTCCCGGATCCCGGCGATCATCGGGTTGCGCCGTGGTCGGTCAAGGACATGACCGGGCTCGAGGGCGGCGATGCCGACCATCGAAGCATCAAAATAATAGCTGGCGGCCTTCAGGTGCCTCGCCCTCTCGGCCGGACATTCGGGGATATCGGCAGGCGGATTGACGATGTCGCCATCCCGCACGGTGTCGAGCATGGCCAGGAACCTTGACATGGCATGGGCCAGCGAGTGGCGGGGCTGCGATTCGATGTCCAGCGGCCGATCACCGGCCACGCTTTCCGGGTCGGGAGGGAGATGGCCGCGCCTGAGCCTCTCAAGCGGAAAACGGCCGAGATGGAAGGGTCTGTTCCTGTGTGAAATCCTGTCCAATCAACACCTCGCAACCAGCCGGCCATGCCCCGGGCTTTGGTCGGTGAGCCTACCCGCAATCGGGGGTCACGGCAATTGGCCTGTCCGTTCCGCCCCGGCATGCACGGGGGAGACTGCCGGCCTCGCATTGCCGTGACTTATCTTCGGGAACCCGTTCCGCTACATGCTATAATTGCAGGCAGGGTCAAGACAGGGCGCATGATGCCGGTTGCGGACACATCGAACTGGCCACGTTCGGCCAGCTCACGGCTGATGGCGAAGAACGCCGTGCAGGGCGCTGGCCGGATGGCGGCGGCAGGGCGGCCGGAATGAGCGGATTCCTGGTACAGGCCACCATCCTGCTGGCGGCCGCCGTTTTCGCGGTTCCGCTGTCCAAGCGGCTGGGGCTTGGATCGGTGCTGGGCTATCTGGGCGCCGGAATCGTGGTCGGGCAGGTCAGCGGATTGCTCGGCGCCCCGGAGGCGGAGCTGGTGCACTTCGCCGAGTTCGGCGTGGTCATGCTGCTCTTCGTGATCGGGCTGGAAGTCAATCCCGAAACCCTGTGGAAACTTCGGCACAAGCTGCTGGGGCTCGGTGGGTTGCAGGTGGTGCTGACGACAGGCCTCATCGCCGCTGCCGGCACCATGCTTGGCCTGCCACTGACCACCAGCATTGCCGTCGGCATGGCGCTGGCCCTGTCATCGACCGCCATGGTTCTCCAGATCCTGTCGGAAAAAGGCCTGACCCAGACCAATGGCGGGCGGTCCGGCCTGTCGGTACTGCTGACCCAGGACGTGGCCGTCATTCCCATGCTGGTGATCATTCCGCTGCTGATCGCGGGAAGCGGCGCCGAGCCGGAACAGCATGGCGGTGAAGACCCGGTGCTGGCGCAGGCGTTTATCGAAAGCCTGCCCGCCTGGGGAATCGCCGGGGTCATGCTGGCATCGATTGCCTTCATAATCCTGGTCGGACATTTTCTCGGCCGGCCGCTGTTCCGCTACATTTCCTCCGCCGGCCTCATGGAGATTTCCACCGCTGCCACGTTGCTGCTGGTGGTCAGCACTGCGCTGCTGATGACGGTTGTCGGCCTGTCACCGGCCCTCGGCACCTTCCTGGCCGGCGTGGTCCTGGCCAATTCCGAGTTCCGCCACGAGATGCAGTCGAACATCGAGCCGTTCAAGGGGCTGCTGCTCGGCCTGTTCTTCATCATGGTCGGGGCCGGGATCAATTTCGTGGTCCTGTTCGACAACCTGCTGACGGTGATCGGGCTCACCCTGGGCATGATCGCCCTCAAGGCCGGCGTGCTCATGCTGCTGGCGCACCTGTTTCGACTGCGTGGCCGCGACCGCTGGCTGTTCACCCTTGGCCTGGCACAGGCTGGCGAATTCGGATTCGTGCTGCTGATCTTCATGACCCAGACCAATGTCATTTCGGTGGAGCTTGCCGATATCCTGATGCTGGTCGTTGCCATGTCAATGATCCTGACCCCGGCGCTGTTCATCGCCTACGAATACCGGGCAAGGCGGATTGGAGATCCGGTCGACCGGGCGGTCGATTTCGACATCGTCTCCACCGGTCCGGTCATCATCGCCGGGGTCGGAAGATTCGGCCAGGTGGTCAATGATTTCGCCGCCGGCAACGGCATTCGCACCACGGTTCTCGACAGCGATATCAGGGTCATCAACATGATGCGGCGAATCGGGGTCAAGGCCTATCTCGGCGATCCGACCAGGCCCGAATTGCTGGAAGCGGCCGGCATCAGTGAGGCCAAGGTACTGGTCATTGCCATTGACATGGCCGACAAGGCCACGGAGCTGGTCAAATATGCCCGGCGGCGGCGGCCCGATCTGACCATTATCGCCCGGGCGTTTGACCGGATCCACGCCTTCGAACTCTACCAGGAAGGAGCGACCCATATCGTCCGCGAAACGCTCGACAGCTCGGTCAGGGCCGGGCGATACGTGCTGCAGAAGCTGGGTATTCCCGAAGATGAGGCGCATCAGCGGGCACGGGCCTATTTCCGGTTCGACCAGAAATCCACCCGCGAACTGGCGCTGGTCTGGGATCCCGACATCCCGATTGACAAGAACGAGATCTACATCCAGCGCCTGCGGGAGCTGAGCATGGAGATGAATCTCGGTCTGATCGAGAATCTGAAGGACGTCTCCGGCCCGGGAAGTGAAACCATCCGGTTTGGCGAGGATGGCGAGGCCCCCGGGGCCAGCGACGGCCGGCCGGGCAGTGAGGACGAAACCGTCGAGGTCCAAACTGTCGGCCAGGACGACACCGATGAGGCCCCGCAAGACGACCAGGACAAGGCCGGCGAGGCTCCCGGCCGGGCAGACGGCCGGCCGCCAGCGCCGAAGCCGGGAGACTTGATGGCCTGAAGGCGGTTGAGGGACGCTGCCGGTTGCGACGGCCGCACCGCCCACCGGGCCTTCCGGCCGGCCGGAATCGGCAATGACGAAGACGGCCCGGCGGCCCGGGTCACTCCGTCCCGGGCCGGTTCGACACGCTGGCTTCGGCAAATGTCGCCATGCCGGACTGGCAGGCCAGTGCGGCTTTCAGGATCAGCGCCGCCAGCGCCGCTCCGGAGGCTTCACCCAGGCGAAGCTCCAGCGCGACCAGCGGCGTCTTGCCGATCTTCTCGAGCAACAACCCGTGGCCAGACTCGGCACTCACATGACCGGCGACGACATGGTCAAGCGCATCGGCGGCTTCCACCTGCAGGGCGGCGGCGGCTGCCGAGCAGATGAATCCGTCCAGCATGACCGGAATGCGGCGCGTGCGTGCACGGATGATGGCGCCGGCTATGGCGGCCATTTCCCGGCCGCCGAGTTTCCGCAGGGTCTCCAGGCCCTGGCCGGGGACAAATGGCCGGTTGGTCTCCACCGCCTGGCGGACCACCTGCATCTTTCCGGTCAGCGCCTCGCCCTTCACGCCGGTCCCGGCCCCGGTCCAGTCTTCCGGCGATCCGCCATAAAGGGCCATTGCGACCGCGGCAGCGGCGGTTGAATTGCCAATTCCCATCTCCCCGGGAACCAGGAGGTCGGCATCTTCATCGACGGCATCCCAGCCAATGCCGAGCGCGTCGTCGAACTCGGCCCCGGACATGGCGGGCCCGAGGGCGATATCGGCGGTGGGTGTCTCGAGGTCGATGGCGCGGACCTCGACGCTGGCGCCAATCTGCCCGGCCAGCTGGTTGATGGCAGCGCCCCCGGACCGGAAATTTGCGACCATCTGGCCCGTGACTTCCTGCGGGAAAGCCGACACGCCACGGTTGGCCACGCCGTGATTGCCGGCAAAGATCACCACCTGCGGCGAGGTGATGCCGGGCGCCGGGTCCAGCCGCCAGGACGCATACCAGCTTGCCAGCTGCTCCAGCCGGCCGAGCGAGCCCGCCGGCTTGGTCAACACCGAGTTTCGCGCCTCGGCTTGCCGCCTTGCCCCGGCATCGGCGGCTGGCAGGGAGGCCAGCGATCTGCGGAGGCCCGAAATTCCGTCGAGGATGTCGGCGCGGTCGGTCATCCTGCCTGCTCTGCAATGATTCGTCTTTCGACAGTGCTAGGGCTGGCCAACGGCAAAAGAAAGCATTTCCGGGGCCGGGGCCGGCCGAACCATCGGCGCGGTCGGTGACGAACCTGTCTTGCCGGCGCCCGGGCGCCGCCCCGATCCGATCAACCGAATTTCCAGCCGGGCGGAATTGTCCTATACCGCACCTTCCATTCCGGCAGATTACCGGCGGACAACCCATGCAATCCATCGATCCCCGACCAGTCCTGCACCGGCTGCTCAGGGATGTGCGCGCCTCGCTTTCCCTGTTGACCTGCCTGCCGACCGATCGCGACAACAGCCTGGCCTATGACACCGCATCCGGCTGGTCATGGCCGCTTGTCGGTGCTGCGATCGGCGGCGCCAGCGCCGCCATCGCCCTCCTTGCAACCATGGCCGGCATGCCCGAGGCGCTCGCCGCCCTGCTGGCGCTTGCCGCCATGATCATGTTGACCGGCGCCCTGCACGAGGACGGCCTTGCCGACAGCGCCGACGGGCTGATCGGCGGGACCACCGCGCAGAGCCGGCTCGACATCATGCAGGACAGCAGGATCGGAACATTCGGCACTGTCGCCCTCCTCCTAGTCCTGGCCGGGCGGCTGATCTGCATCCGGGAACTCCTGGTCGCCGGCGAGTTGGCGGGGCCGCTGATTGCCGCCGCCGCCATGTCGAGGGCGGCGATGTTCGGAGCCATGCATCTCGCCGAGCCGGCGCGCCCGGGCGGCATGGCGGCGGCGCTGGGCAAACCGGCCCGTGCTTCGCTGGCGGCCTGCCTGGCGGTCGGCGCCGCCCTTGCCCTGCTGGCAACCGGACTGGCGGCGCTGGCGGCGACGGCGCTGGCGCTGGCCGTCGGCATGGCGTTCATCGGGATTGCCAGGAGGCGGGTCGGCGGCGTGACCGGCGACATTCTCGGGTGCACCCAGCAACTGACCGAACTTGCCTTCCTGGTGGCACTGGCAAGCCTGGCATAGCGCCGGGCCCGGCGATCGTTACCGCTCGTGTGTGGCCAGGATGCGGCCTCGACCGATACACCCTCCCGGGTCGCCCTGGCGATGGTTACCGTTCGCGTGCGACCAGGATGCTTTCGATCTTCTCCCCGGTATCCTTTTCGGGCTGGTTGTTCACGATGGCGACCTCCCTGGTGAGCCGGTCAAATGCCGATTCATAGAGCTGCCGCTCCGAGTAGGACTGCTCTCGCTGTTCGTCGCGCCGGTGCAGGTCGCGAACCACTTCGGCAATCTGGATGATGTCGCCGGAATTGATCTTCTGCTCGTATTCCTGCGCCCGCCGGGACCACATCAGCTTCCTCTGGATCGCCTTCCCCTTGAGGATGTCCAGCGCCGTTCCCACCAGTTCCGAGCTGGCCAGGCCCCGCATCCCGATGGCGCGCGCCTTGGAGGTGGGCACCCGCAAGGTCAGCTTGTCCTTCTCGACGAGGATGACAAACATCTCCAACTCGGTGCCGGCAATGGTCTGGGTCTCGATCTCGGTGATCCGTCCTACCCCATGGGCCGGGTACACCACGTGCTCGCCCACGGAAAAATTGAAAGCCTTGCGTTTCTTGGCCATGCGTTCAAATCCTTTCGCGGCTTGACTGCCGCCCGGTCAGTCGACTGGCGGTCCGGCCACGGTCATCGCGCCGGCCGGCAACCACCTGCATGTCGTCGGGTTCTTCGCCTGTTGGTCAGGACCCCAAACCCGGTTTCTCGGAAAAATACTTCTCGAGCTTGCCTTCCTCGTCCTCGTGGTCCTCGGCATCGGCGGAAGGTTCCCGTTTCTCGAAGATCACCGGCCAGACTTCCGAAAATTTCCGGTTGAACTCGACCCATTGCTCCGTATTCGGCTCGGTGTCGGGAAGGATGGCGTCGACCGGGCATTCGGGTTCGCACACACCGCAATCGATGCATTCATCCGGATGAATGACCAGCATGTTTTCGCCCTCGTAGAAGCAGTCTACCGGGCAAACCTCGACGCAGTCGGTGTATTTGCACGCAATGCACTTGTCGGTCACTACATAGGTCATTGCGCAATCTTCGCCGTTGAGCCGGATAGGTTCGGGAAAGCCTGTAGATAGGTTCACCGTGCCGATGATTCAAGGTGCAGCCGGCAGTCTGCACCCATTCGGTCATCCGCCGGTCAGAGCTTGTCCTTGAGGGATTCGAGAACGCTGAAGGGATTGTCCGGATCGATCCTGGCCGGCCGCTTGCCGGATTCACCACCGCTCGGCCCGGCCTGGTGTTTCCGCCTCTCGGGCGCCCGTCTTTCGCCCGGCCGCCCCGGTCGCTTCTTCGGCCGTTTCGCATCGTCATCCCGGCGTCGGCCCTGCTCCGTCTTCTGCCCGGGCCGCCCGGCCGGTCGGCGCCTCGGTGGCTTCCAGACAAACCTGTAGCAGACCACCATTTCCGGCTCCTCCGGGGTGCCATCCGCGGCTTCAGGCTGATCTTCCGGGCCGTCGGCGGTTGCCGCCGCCCCAGGCTCTTCCGGTGCGGTGGCAGCCTCTTCTGCAGCCGGCCCGACATCGTCCGGTGCGGTGGTGGCTTCATCCTCCACGGGCCCCGGCTCTTTCGGCGTGGCCGCGTCTTCGCCGGCCGCAGGCTCCGCCTGGTCCGGTGGGGTGGCGGCTTCCTCCACTGTCGGCGTCGCCAAATCCGGTGCGGTGGTGGCTTCGCCGGCTGCAGGTTCCGGATCGCCGGGTGTGGCGGCTTCGCCCGTCGCAGGTTCCGGATCGCCGGGTGGGGCGGCGTCGCCCGTCGCCGGCCCTGGTGCAGTTTCGCCGGTGGCGGTCTTGCCTTCTGCCGGTTCATCGCCGGCGGCCACGGCCTGGTCGGCGGCCGTCGCTGGCTGGCCCTGGCCGGATTTCGGTCGCTCGAAGCTGGTCACCTGGTAGCCGAGCCCCGGCATGAGTTCGGCAAATCCCTCATGCGACAGCCCGGTAATCGACAGCATGTCGGCGGTGGCCTCGAAGCCGTCGCGCCCGGGCTGCTCTCGCAGCATGTTCAGCAGCCGCTCGAGCATGTCGATGCGGATGGCGAGGCCCTGGACCCGGTAATATCCGCATAGCGGGTAGTAGCCGGGCGGGGCCGAGTTGTCGGCGGCAATGGTCACCAGCCCCGGCGGCGGCGGGGAGGGGATCTCGGGAATGTTCCCGGCCAGTGACCACAGCACGATTCGCCACCTCGTGGCCTCGGGCTTGAGAACCGGGGCGACATGGATGGTGTACTGGCCGAATCTGACGCCGTGCTTTCGCAGGGTCTTGCGGGCATCCTGGTCGAGCTCCCTGACCTCGGAGGCGATCTCGGATCTCCGGATCACCCCGAAGGATTCGACGAGCCGGTAGGCAACACCCCTGGCAATCCCGGCGATCTCGTCGTCGCCAGCCAGCCCCAGCAGCGCCTCGCAATGGGTGGAGATCTTCTGGTTCACGAAGGCGAAGAGGCGGCGGGACACCCGCGCCATGATCTCCTCGCCGGCCTCCGGGTCGACAAACGCCTCGATATCCGGTTCGAGCCGGTCCTTTCCCGGCTTCAGCCTGCCGACGGCATGCTCGCCCCACATCAACCCGCCCTGTTCCGTCAGGTCGAATTCGCTGTTCGGGGCGCTGCACAGTCGGCCGGCCCGCAGTTCGAATTCCGGCGCCAGCACGTTCAGGCTGGCGGCCCGCACCGCCCTGGCTTCTTCCGGCGTCGACGATTCGGCCTGCACGAACCTGAAACCCTCGATCCGGCCGATCAACTCTCCCTCGACGACAAGATCTCCCTGCTCGTTTACAGAGGCCACCAGTTTCTCCCTTTCCTTGAGTCGCTTAAGCAACACGCTGGTCCGCCTGTCAACGAATCGTTTCGTGAGGCCCAGGTGCAGCGCATCGGAAATCCGGTCCTCGACCTCGCGGGTGCGGGTGCGCCAGTACCGGGAATTGTCCAGCCAGTCCACCTTCTGCGAGACATAGGTCCAGATGCGAATGGCGGCAACCCGCCGGGACAGGGCATCGACATCGCCTTCGACACGGTCAACCTTCCTTATCTGCGCATCCAGCCAGCTATCCGGAACCGATCCCTGCTCGACGATGAACATGAACACCTTCTTGATCAGCTCGGCATGCTCGCCGGTCGACGCGTTGCGAAAATTCGGGATCTGGCAGGTATCCCACAGCAACCGGATGTCGATTGCCGTCTGCAGCCGGGCCTTGACCTCCTCGTCGCCGGCCAGTTCGCACAGCGCCTTGAAATCCTCGGCCTCCTGTGCCCGCACCAGCAGCGGATTTTCGCTGGGCTTCTGCAGCGAGTCGATGAGCGTCCCGGCCGACCGGAAGTCGAGCCTGGCGTTTCGCCATTGCAGGACATGCAGGTTCCGGAACCTGTTTTCCTCGATCGCCAGCACCGTCTGCTCGCCGGGAAGTTCGGAATCGGAGGTCACGCCGAAGGTCCCGGCCTTGTGATACCGGCCGGCTCTCCCGGCGATCTGCGCGATCTCGCCGGGTGCGAGCATGCGGATCTTGCTGCCGTCGAACTTGGTGAGGCCGGCAAAGGCCACGTGGTCGATATTGAGGTTCAGCCCCATGCCGATGGCGTCGGTGGCAACGAGGAAATCGACATCACCATTTTGGTAAAGCTCGACCTGGGCATTCCGGGTTCGCGGGCTCAACGCGCCCATGACCACGGCGGCACCGCCCCGCTGGCGCCTGACCTGTTCGGCAAGCAAATAGACATCGTCGACCGAGAAGGCGACGATTGCCGAGCGAGGCCGCATCCGCGATATCTTCCTGAGTCCGGTATAGCTGAGCGCCGAATACCGACGGCGATGCTCGAACTCCACGCCCTCGATCAGCCGGGACATTGCCGGCCGAATGGTCTCGGAGCCAAGAAACAGGGTTTCGACCTGCCCGCGGGCACCAAGCAGGCGATTGGTAAAGATGTGACCGCGCTCGCGGTCGCCGCAAAGCTGGATCTCGTCGACGCACAGGAAGTCGACCCCGCTGGCCGCCGGCATGGCTTCCACGGTGCAGATCCAGTAGCGTGCCCGCTCCGGTATGATCCGTTCCTCGCCGGTGATCAGCGCCACCACCGATGGCCCGCATGACTGGCACACCTTGTCATAGACCTCGCGGGCCAGCAGCCGCAGCGGCAGGCCGATCATGCCGGTTCGGTGGCCGAGCATCCGGTCGATCGCATGCCAGGTCTTGCCGGTATTGGTCGGGCCGAGGATGGCCCTTATGCTCCCGTCACCCAGGGTTGTTCTCCTGTCGCGGATCGATCAGATCTGAAGATCGCTGGCCATGTCGAGCAGCCGCGAGATTGTCTCCTCCAGGCCCGCCCGGTTCGGATACAATTCCTGGACCATCCTGTGCGCCTTCAACGCTGCCACGACATCTCCCCGTGCTTCCATGATCATGCCCATGCCGGATATGGCCCCGAAATGGCGTGGATTCAACTGCAGGGTTCGGCCAATGTCCCGCAGCGACAGCCCATGCTGGCCGGCGAGGAAATATGCGGTCGCCCGCCCGTTCCAGCCTTCTGCAAATTGCGGGGCGTGCTCGACCAGGGCACTGAAATGGCCGATGGCCTCCCGGTAGCGGCGATCGTTGATCGCCTGCCGTCCTCTTGCCAGCAGCAGGTTCATGGCTTCCGAGCCCGATTCCGACCAGATGAGCTGGATGCGGTGCTCGATCTGCCGCGCCGCCGCCTGGTCGGCGGATTTCAGCTCGGCAAAAAGCCGGTCCAGACTCTCCTCCTCCACCGGCTGTGCGGCAAGACAGGCGGTCATTGCCAGAACAAGCCCGGCCATCCATGCCATCATGCCGGCAGCATGCGGCGGTTTCCCGGTGGAGATCATTGGCCTATACATCGGCTTTCCCTATATCAGCACAGGCCCAACCGGAACAGGATCAATGGACAGCATCATCACCCGGGCAACTTCCGCCCTGACGGCGATGTTCCCGACCGGGTTCGACTCGCCGGTTGCCTTCCGGATCGGGAATTCGGGCAGCGTCACCCTTGGCCCCGACGGGGTCCTCGAAGGCGAGCACGACTCCGATCTTGCCATGACCTCCGATGCCGAGACCTTTGCCGGCATCCTGGAAGGACGGCTGGACCCGGTGGCATTGTACCTGTCCGGGCGACTGCGCATCGAGGGCGACATGCGGCTGGCCATGCAGCTGCTGCAACGGCTGAAATGCTGATCGAACCGGCACCGCTGTTCACGGACATCATGCGGCCGGCAACGGAGGCTTCGGCCTGCTGGACCAGGACCGAAGACGGCATCAGGATCAGGCTGGCGGCATGGCCGGAGGGCAGGAACGGCACCATCATGCTGTTCAACGGGCGGACGGAGTATATCGAGAAATTCGGGCTGGCCGCCGCCGAATTCGCCAGCCGCGGTTATGCCTTTGTCGCCTTTGACTGGCGGGGCCAGGGACTCTCGGACGGCAACCGGCACCGCCCGAACCAGAGCCACGTCACCGATTTTCGTTCCTTCCAGCCCGATTGCCGGGCAGTGCTTGCCAGGCTGGCCGATCTTGACCTGCCACGGCCGCTCTACCTGCTGGCGCACTCGATGGGCGGCTGCATTGCCGTGCGGTCCCTGCATGAGGGGCTGGCATTTCGGGCCGCGGCCTTCCTTGCGCCGATGTGGGGGCTCAGGCTCAGGCCGCTGCCGCAACGGCTGGGCCGGCTGGTCACCGGGCTGGCGGTCCGTGCGGGCCTCGGAGACCGTTACATTCCCGGCGGCTCGGAGCGCAGCTATATCGACATCGTCAGCCGGGAGTGGAACGCGCTGACCTCGAATCGCGACATGTTCGACTTCCTGCAGAACCAGCTGCGCCAGCGTCCCGAACTCTCCAGGGGAGCACCATCCTTCGGGTGGATTCATGCCGCGCTTGCCGAGTGTGAATGGCTCTGGGGCGCCACATCACCAGCGATGCCGGTGCTGGTTTTGCTCGGGACCAGCGAACGGGTGGTTGACCCGGCACCGGTGCGGGCAATCTGCCAGGGCTGGCCGGGGGCAAGGCTGGAGATGATTCCGGACGCCCGTCACGAACTGATGATGGAAACCGATGCCATCCGCCGCCAGGTCTTCGACCGGGTTGCCCGGCATTTCGACCGCTACGGGTGAAAGTCGAGCGCCGCCAGTGCCGCCTCGTGCACCTCCGGCGTTGAGGCCGCAACCACGCGGCTCTGGTCGTGCGGGGCATTGCCGG
Source organism: Paracoccaceae bacterium (assembly GCA_964291445.2). Lineage (GTDB taxonomy): Bacteria > Pseudomonadota > Alphaproteobacteria > Rhodobacterales > Rhodobacteraceae > JAPOXR01. The sequence goes on from OZ219863.1 coordinate 604,217, forward strand.
ACCAGTCGGTGACGATACCGCCAGCCCCGCGCACCACCGCAATCGGCCCGTGTATGTCGTAGGGCTTCAGCCCGGCCTCGACGACAAGGTCGATCTGCCCGCAGGCGAGCAGGGCGTAGCCATAACAATCCAGCCCGTACCTGGTCAGCAGCGTCTGGTCGGAAAGTCGCTCGAATGCCGCCCGCTCCCTGGCGCTGCCAATCTCCGGCAGGGTGGTGAACAGGATGGCTTCCGGCAACCGGGTGGTCCTGCGGACTGCCAGGACCCGGAACCCGCCCGGGCCCCGCATTGCCGCCCTGCCGAACCCGCCTTCGAACCGCTCGCCGATATAAGGCTGATCGATGATGCCAAAGAGTGGCCCGTCCTGGTCGGATATCGCGATCAGGACTCCCCAGACCGGCGCACCGCTGACGAATGACCGCGTGCCGTCAACCGGATCCAGCACCCAGCACAGGCCGCTGCTTCCCTCGACAGCACCGAATTCCTCGCCGAGGATTCCATCCTGCGGTCGCCTTGCCGCCAGGATCCTGCGCATGGCCAGCTCGGCATTACGGTCCGCGTGGGTCACCGGGTCCCAGCCCTCGTCGCCCGCCTTGTTGTCGGTTGCCAGCGACGACGAACGAAAGAATGCCAGTGTCTCCTGCCGGGCGGCGTCGGCCATCTCCCTGGCAACATCGACGAGTTCGACCTCGAGTTCCGGGCTCAAACGCTTCACCCTGGGCTCTCCACGTGGCGGGCTGCCGCCGGATCAAGACCCGGAGCGGCAGATTCGGATTATTGGCTACGATCCGCCTGCACAAGGCCGAACTGTCGGGAAGTCAAGGCTGCGGAGAGCATCGCCGGGGGACCGTGACCAGCGGCGGCATGCGAAACAGCGGTCCAGGCGAGATTCCCGTGCAAGAGCCTCGTTCCGGCGGGCATCTCCGTGATATCATCCAGGCCGACAACCGGAACGGAGCGTGCCATGAGGACAATGCAGGTCACCGGATACGGGCAGCCACTCGAACTTCGCGACGTGCCGGTGCCCGAGCCGGCCAGGGGCGAATTGCGCATCAGGGTCGGCTCGGGCGGCGTCAATTTTGCCGACCTGCTGCTGGCATCCGGCCACTACCAGGAGCGGCCGGACCTGCCATTCTCCCCGGGAATGGAGGTTTGCGGCCGCATCGACAAGGTGAATGCCGATGGCTGCGGCCTGCAACCCGGTCAGAAGGTTGCCGGCTTCGTCGGCTCCGGCGGCATGGCGGAGTATTGCTGCATTCCCGCCGCCCAGTGCATCCCGGTTCCGGAGCGGATGCCGGTGGACGAGGCCGCCGGCTTCCTCGTCGCCTATGGCACCGCCCATGTGGCGCTGAATCACCGGGCCCGATTGCGGCCAGGCGAAAGGCTGCTGGTTCTGGGGGCGGCCGGCGGGACCGGACTCTGCGCGGTCGAGATCGGGAAGATGATGGGCGCCGAGGTGATCGCGGCTGCCCGCGGCCGTGACAGGCTCGATTCGGCGGCCAGGGCGGGCGCCGACCATGTCATCGACACTGGCCGGGACGACATCAGGCAGCGGGTCAAGGCGCTCGGCGGCGCCGACGTGGTCTTCGACCCGGTGGGTGGCGACCAGTTCAAGGCCGCCCTGCGTTCGGCCAATCCGGAAGCCCGGCTCTTGCCGATCGGCTTCGCATCGGGCGATGTTCCGCAGATCCCTGCCAATATCCTCCTGGTCAAGAACCTGACGGTGATCGGATTCTACTGGGGCGGATATCGCGGCTTCCGGCCGGACGTCATCGCCGACAGCGCCAGGACCCTGGTGGAATGGCATGCGCAGGGACGGCTGCAACCGGTCATCGGCAATGTCGTTCCGCTCGAGGAGGCCAATGCGGCGCTGGATCTCCTGCGAAACCGGCAGGCAGTTGGCAAGGTTGTCGTGAAGGTATCCGGGATCGGGTGATCATAGCAGGCCCGATATTCTTCTTTACCGGCCAATCCTGATCGGGCAGTATGTCCGGATTGGATGATCGCAACCTGAATATTCCGGGTTTGGCGATCGGCAGGAAAGGCGCCGTGCGCATGAACAACTCCCTGTCCGGGCACGACGAACGAGCTTCCCCTTGATGGCGACTCCCGGCACCGTACTCGAGGTCACTGGTCTCGAGACCGTGTTTTCGACCCGGGACAACGAGGTATTTGCCGTCAACCAGGTCAGCTTCGACCTCAAGGCCGGCGAGTTGCTGGGCGTGGTCGGCGAGTCGGGCTCGGGCAAGTCGGTGACCATGATGTCGCTGCTCGGCCTCCTCCCCTCGCCGCCGGCCGACATTCGCAACGGCCGGGTCACCTTCGACGGCAAGCAGTTGCTGGACATGGACGAGCACCAACTGCGCGACGTCCGCGGCGGCAAGATCGGGTTCATCTTCCAGGATCCCATGACCTCCCTGAACCCGGTATTCTCGGTCGGGTTCCAGCTGGTCGAGCCGATCAGGCGTCATCTCGGCCTTGGGAAACGCCAGGCGCGCGACCGGGCCGCCGAGCTCCTCGATCTCGTTGGCATTCCGGATCCGATGCGGCGTCTGAAGGACTATCCCCACCAATTCTCCGGCGGGATGCGCCAGCGGGTCATGATCGCGATCGCCCTGGCCTGCGAGCCGAAGGTGCTGATTGCCGATGAACCGACCACCGCCCTCGACGTCACCATTCAGGCGCAGATCCTGGAGCTGGTCAAGGATCTTCGGCAGAAGCTGGGAATGGCCATCATCTGGATCACCCATGATCTCGGCGTAATTGCCGGAATCGCCAACCGGGTCATCGTCATGTACGGGGGCCAGATCGTCGAACACGCGCCGGTCGAGGAATTGTTTGCCAACCCGCTCCACCCCTATACCCGGGCATTGCTGGGCACCGTGCCGGCGGTTCGCGGCAAGCGGGCTGACAAGCTCAACACGATCGAGGGCAGAACGCCGACCCTGGTTGGCCCGCCCGTCGCCTGCGCATTCAGGCCGCGCTGCCAGTTCGCCTTCGACCGCTGCAGCAGGGAGGTGCCGCAGCGGGCGTTGCGGGGCACCGGCCATGACGTGGCATGCTTCCTCGACCAGCCACCGGACAGCGGAACCAATGCCTGATCCCGCCCCGGCCAGCGAACCCCTGCTCAGGGTGGATGGCCTCAAGGTCTATTTCCCGGTCTATGCCGGCGTGTTCAGGAAGAAGGTTGCCGAGGTACGGGCAGTCGACAATATCTCATTCGAGATCATGAATGGCGAGACGCTGGGGCTGGTCGGCGAGTCGGGTTGCGGCAAGACCACCGCCGGGCGGGCGATCCTGCGGCTTACCGACATCACCGAGGGCAGCATCCATGTCGGCGATACCGATATCGCCGGGGCTCCGGACAATGTCCTGCAGCAGATGCGGCCACTGATGCAGATGATATTCCAGGACCCGCAGGCCAGCCTGAACCCGCGGATGACGGTCGCCGACATCATTGCCGAGCCGCTCTACGAGCACCGGAAGGACAGTGCCGCCGACCGCCTGGCGAAGGTCTATGATCTCATGGAATCGGTCGGTCTCAACAAGGATGCCGCCAACCGGTATCCACACGAGTTTTCCGGCGGCCAGCGACAGCGGATCGGGATTGCCCGGGCGCTGGCGCTCAATCCGCAGCTGATCATCTGTGACGAGCCGATCGCGGCGCTCGACGTCTCCATCCAGGCCCAGGTTGTCAATCTGCTGGAAGATCTGCAGGACCGGTTCAACCTGACCTACCTGTTCATCAGCCATGATTTGGGGATGGTGAGGCATATCGCCGACCGCGTCGCGGTGATGTATCTTGGCACGATCGTCGAGCTGGCGCCGCGCCAGGACCTCTATGCTGACCCGAAGCACCCCTATACCGAGGCATTGCTGTCGGCGGTTCCGGAAGCGGACCCGGTCGTGGAACGAGGCCGGCAGCGGATCATCCTGGAAGGCGACGTGCCATCGCCGACCAATGCGCCCGACGGGTGCGTGTTCTGCACCCGGTGCCCCAAGGTGATGGATCTTTGCCGGAAAGTCAGGCCCGACTTCGCAAGGATCGGCCCCAATCGTTACGTGGCCTGCCACCTGGTGGACCCGGACGACACCGGACCGCAACCCCCGTTGCGGCCACCCACCAACAACAAGTCAAAGGAGAACAATTCGTGAAACAATTTTCATTTTCCGCCGCGGCGCTTGCCACCGGGGCCATGCTATTTGCAGCAGCGGCCCAGGCCGAACGCGGCGCCGATGGCCATGTCAGCCTCATCTACTGGCAGGCCCCGTCAATCATGAACCCGTACCTGTCGGGTGGCACCAAGGATCTCGAAGCCTCGTCACTGGTGCTGGAGCCGCTCGGGCGGCATGATTCCGGCGGCAATCTCGTTGCCTGGCTGGCAGAATCGGTACCGACCGTGGAAAATGGCGGCGTATCGGCAGATTTGACAACGATAACCTGGAAACTGAAGGACGGGCTCACCTGGTCTGACGGGACACCGGTCACATCGGAAGATGTCGTCTTTACCGCGGATTACTGCATGCACCCGGAAGGTGGATGTGCGCAGTTGCAGAACTTCGCCGATGTCGAGTCGGTCCAGGCCATGGACGACCAGACGATCAAGATCACCTTCGGGGTTGCCAAACCCTATCCGTACAACGTGTTCGTTGGCGCAACATCGCCGATTCTCCAGAAAGCGCAGTTTGCCGATTGCATGGGAGCGCGCGCACCAGAATGCACCGACCAGAATTTCAATCCGGTCGGAACCGGGCCGTTCCAGGTCACCGAATTTCGTCCCAATGACGTGATTTCGATGGAGGCAAACGCCAATTACCGCGACCCCGACAAGCCGGCATTCGCCACCCTGACCTTCAAGGGCGGCGGCGATGCGGCCTCTGCCGGCAGGGCGGTGCTCGAAACCGGCGAATTCGACTATGCATGGAACCTGCAGCTGGCACCCGATGTCCTGCAGAACATGGAAATGGCCGGCAAGGGCAAGGTGGTGTCGGCATTCGGAACCCTGGTCGAACGGATCATGGTGAACCTCACCAATCCGGACCCGGCATTGGGTGACGAGCGCTCGACTCGCATGCATCCGCACCCCTCCCTGACCGACATCAATGTCCGCAAGGCATTGTCGATGGCCATTGACCGCGATCTGCTGGTCGAAATCGGCTATGGCCAGGCCGGCAAGCCGACCTGCAACGTCGTTCCGGCCCCGGAAGTCTATGCCTCCACTGCCAATGACAGCTGCCTGGTCCAGGATATCGATGGTGCGAACGCGCTTCTCGACGAGGCTGGCTGGGCCAGGGGCTCGGACGGGGTTCGCCAGAAGGACGGGGTCAGTCTTTCGTTTCTCTACCAGACATCGACCAATGCGGTCCGCCAGGATTTCCAGGCGCTGATCAAGCAGTGGTGGTCCGAGATCGGCGTGGAAACCGAATTGCGCAACATCAGCGCCTCGGTGTTCTTCGGCAGCGACCCGGGAAGCCCGGACACCTACCAGAAGTTCTATGCCGATGTCGAAATGTATGCCAACAACTTCGAGGGTGCCGACCCGGAAGCCTATCTTGGCAGCTGGCATTGCAACGAGAACCCGCGCCCGGATACCCAGTGGCAGGGCGCCAACATGCCGCGCTATTGCAACGAGGAGTATGATGCGTTGCTGGCCGAGATGGCCAAGACCGGCGACATTGCCGAGCGGTCAAGGCTGGGCAAGGCCATGAATGACATGCTCATGCAGGAATACGTCATGATCCCGCTGGTCCATCGTGGCCGGGTATCGGCGCATTCCGTCAGCCTCGGCGGCGTCGATCTCAATACCTGGGATTCCGAACTCTGGAACGCGGCCGGCTGGCACCGTGTCCAGTAGCACGCCTCGAGCGGGGGCCGGTCCGTCCGGCCCCCCTTTCACCAACAACAGGATTTCGGCGTAGGCAGCAGGCAAGATGTTTCACTACACGATTCGCAGATTGCTCTTTGCAATTCCGACCCTGTTGCTGATCAGCCTGATCCTGTTCCTGCTGCTCGATTTCGCACCGGGCGATCCGACTGCAAACCTGCCGCTGACAATTCCACCGGAGGTCAAGGCCAAGATCAGGGAATCGCTCGGCCTCGGCGAGCCGATCCATATTCGCTACCTCCTCTGGCTCCAGCAATTCTTTGTCAACGAGCCGCTGCACCTGTTGTCGGAGATGACCGGATGGGATTTGTCCGGCGACCGGCAGCGAGTCATTTCCTGGCAAACCCGCTCACCGGTCGTCGACATCGTGGTCCAGCGCATGCCACAGACATTGTGGGTGGTCGGTCTTTCCTACGTGTTCGGAATCATCATCGCCCTGCCCATCGGCATCTATTCGGCCTACCGGCAATACAGCTGGTTCGACCAGATCGGCACATTCGTGTCGATGGTCGGTTTTTCGGTTCCGACCTTCTTTACCGGCGTGCTGCTGATCGTCATCTTCTCGGTCCAGCTCGGCTGGCTGCCGAGCATCTACGACACCACCCTGGTTGTCGATGGCTGGAGCAGCTTCCTGGCCCAGATTCGGCAGATGATCCTGCCGGTATCGGTGCTTGCCCTCTACAATGCGGCCCAGATCAGCCGGTTCATGCGAGCCTCGATGCTCGACAATCTCAATCTCGACTATGTCCGGACGGCCCGCTCGAAGGGTCTGGCCGAGCGAACGGTCATCCTGGTCCATGTGCTGCGGAATTCGATGATCCCGGTCGTGACCGTCATCGCCCTGGGAGTTCCATCGGTATTCGGCGGCGCCATCATTACCGAACAGATCTTCAAGGTGAACGGGCTTGGCCAGTTGCTGATCATTGCCATCGAGGCCAATGACATCCCGATGGTGCAGTCGCTGTCATTCATCTTCGCGGTGCTGATCGTGCTGTTCAACCTGATCGCCGACATTCTCTACGGCATCCTTGATCCGAGGATTCGATATGACTGACCTGGCGGAATTCTCGGCGCCGCACCGCTCGCACTGGCGGGATGTCTGGGTCCAGTTCAAGTCCCATCGCGGGGCGCTGGTCGGGGGCTGCTTCTTTGCCTTCATGCTGTTCGGCGTGTCCGTCGGCCCGATGATCTGGACCATCGACCCGCAATATATCGACATCAGGGCGCGGAACTCCGGACTCAGCCTCGCCCATCCGCTTGGCACCGACCAGCTCGGCCGCGATACGCTGGCCAGGGTCATGGCCGGGGGGCGGACATCGGTCGCCGTCGGCCTGACCGCCATGCTGCTGTCGCTGGTGCTTGGCACCGGGGTCGGGGTCGTCGCCGGGTTCTTCCGCCGCCTCGACGGGCCACTGATGCGGCTGACCGACCTGTTCCTGGCCCTGCCCATCCTGCCGCTGCTGCTGGTCATCATCATGCTGTTTCGCGATGCGCTGCGGTCGGCATTCGGCCCCGAGACCGGAATCTTCATCCTGATCGTGGTGGTCATCGGCATCACCAGCTGGATGCAGACCGCCCGGATTGTCCGCGGCGATGTCCTGGCCATCAAGGAACGGGAATTCGTGCTGGCCGCCCGATCGATCGGCACCCCGTCGAAGCGGCTGATCTGGCGGCACATCCTGCCGAACGTGCTGTCGCCGATCATGGTGTCGGCCACCCTCGGCATTGCCACCGCCATCATCACCGAATCGGCGCTGTCATTCCTCGGCCTCGGCTTCCCGTCCGATTTTCCGACCTGGGGACGGCTGCTGTTTGATGCAACCGACTACATCCAGCAATATCCGGAACGGGTCATCTGGCCCGGACTGGCGATTTCCCTCACCGTCCTGTCGGTCAATTATGTCGGCGACGGGCTTCGGGACGCCCTTGATCCAAGGATTCGCAAGCGATAGCGGGCAACGCCTGTCGCCGACCAGGGTCATCGTGGATGGCAACGAGCCGGCAGTCACCGCCTGCGGCGGTGGCCAGGCAGGCCCTGGCGGCAACAGGGCGAGCTGTTCCTGTCGCGGCGAACAGGACGGCCAGGGCAGAAATACAACGCCATGCTGGCGGGCAGGGCCGAATACCGTTACGGTCGAGGCCGGTTCAGCCGGAGCCAGCGACATGCTGGCGGGCAGAGCAGGCTGGCAGTGACAACAACATGCTGACAGTGACAACAACAATTCCCGGTTGGCGGCGGCGGTGATCTTGAAATCCGCCTCGCCAGCCTCCATTATAGAGTGCATGAATTGGCTCGGTCACGAGCAGCTGAGACCCGGAGATTTCTGATGAGACAAACCCAAACCATTAGCCGCGGCTTTTCGACCGCAACCGATGTCAGGATTGACCAAGGCCTGCGCGCCCATATGAACAAGGTCTACGGCCTGATGTCGCTGGCGATGGTGATCACCGGTGTGGTCGCATATGTCGTGGGCAACAACGACCAGATGCTTCTCGCAATCTACAGCACACCGCTGCAATGGGTGGTCATGCTGGCACCGCTTGGCGTCGTGTTTTTCCTCAGCGCATCCATCAACCGGCTGAGCTTCGCCACTGCCCAGATTGTCTTCTGGGGATTCGCCGCCCTCATGGGCCTGTCGATATCCTACATCTTCAGGGTGTATACCGGCTTTGCCATCGCCCAGACCTTCCTGATCACCGCAATCGCCTTCGCCGGGTTGAGCCTGGTTGGCTATACCACCAAGAAGGATCTCAGCGGCATGGGTTCATTCCTGATCATGGGGCTGATCGGAATCATTCTCGCCGCCATCGTCAACATCTTCCTGGGATCGCCGGCGATTGCCTTCGCAATCTCGACGCTCGGGGTGCTGATATTCGCCGGACTGACCGCCTACGATACCCAGCGCATCAAGAACACCTATATCGAGATGGCGAGCAACGGCCAGACCGCGTGGCTTGGCAAGGCGGCGCTGATGGGCGCGCTCAGCCTGTATCTCGATTTCCTGAACCTGTTCCTGCTGCTGCTGCACCTCTTCGGCTCACGGGAATAGGCAGGCGAAAATCCACTCGCGCAAAAGGCCGGCAATCGCCGGCCTTTTCACATTCGGGGCGTGCCACCACCTGCCTGCGGGTTGCAGGCGCCTGGCGTGATCATGCGGGTCGAGGACGTGCCGTCCGCAGCGAAGGCTACTTGATCTTGCCTTCCTTGTACTCGACATGCTTGCGGGCGACCGGATCGTATTTTCGAACCGTCATCTTCTCGGGCATGGTCCGGGAATTCTTGCGGGTGACATAGAAATGTCCGGTTCCCGCCGTCGAGGTCAGCCGGATCTTGATGGTTGCAGGTTTGGCCATCGGTCATTCTCCACAGCGTGCTGGTCATGATATCCGGCGACCTTGCAGGACCCGCCGCATCCCCAGTGCAACTAGCCTGCATTCCCGGAATGTCAATCGAATTCCGCCCGCCGGCAGGAGTTCGCAGCCTGGAACGCCGAACGGATCGCCGCGACCCGAAGGATTGGCGTGCTCCCCATGGCCGAGCTGCAGGAGGCCTCGGCGCCAGGCGGGCGATCCGCCTCGGCCAGGACCGGTGATTGTGCGGATGGCCTGTAAGCCGGATTCTGTCTGGAAGGCATTGCCTTCCTTGATGACCATTCATCTGGCCGGCACGTTGCCGCGCCGGTCTGGCTGCCAACCCGGGTCGCGATGTCCAAGGCAGACATGCGGATCAACCGCGTGCGACCCCTATTCGGCATTGCTCCCGGTGGGGCTTGCCTTGCCACTGCCGTCGCCGGCAGTGCGGTGGTCTCTTACACCACCGTTTCACCCTTGCCTGCGTCCAGGCGGTCTGTTCTCTGTGGCGCTTTCCCTCGGGTCTCCCCGGCCGGGCGTTACCCGGCACCGCCGCCTTGTGGAGTCCGGACTTTCCTCGCGGCACGCCGCGCGGCCATCCAGCCATCCGCACGGGGCGGAAGGTAGTTTGCCGACCGTCCATCGTCAACAGATTGTCCGCTTGCGAGAGAGCGAGTTGCCGGGAAACGCCGGCATGTACTGCACATGCGGGGCCGAAGCCATGGCGCAGACCTGCAACGCCGCCGCCAGCGGCGCGCTCCTGTCCGGCAACACTGCCACCAGGTTGATGGCGACCGCGCAACCTGGTCTCGGCAAGCACATGTCTCGGGTGCCTGCCGGCGGCTGGCGACCATCCTCGCCGCACCCATCTCGCGGCATGTCGGGAGGTGCGGATCCGGCAGCATTCCTCAGATCTTCGCGCATTCGAAATCCGGCACGATGCCGGACGCCTCCACGAAGGCTCGAATGCATGTTCCCGCGAACAGACCGCCATCCTTGACGAGAACCGTCCTGAGCCCGGCGGCAGACCCTCCAAGAATGTCCGTGTGCAACGTGTCGCCAACCATGAGAATCCGGTCCCGAGCGATCCCCTCGAGCTGACGGAGGGCGTCGAAAAAGGCGTCCCGGTACGGTTTACCGAAATAGGTTGGCGCCAGGCCCAGGCGGTCCGCCAGATGGTGGGCATAGTATCCTGGCTCCTTGCTCAATCCCTCCTGCCGGGGAGCAACCAGGTCCGGATTGGCGACCACGAGTGGCCTGGGATGGGCGCGCAGTTCCCCCTCCAATGCGTCAAGCGTGTCGGAATCAAGATTGGCGCTCGACAGGAACAGGAATCCGTCCACGTCAGCCCGGGACTCGGCATCCCAGCGGACAACATCCGCAGCGAAATCCTCGAACCCGTCGTCACTTGCGGCCACCGCACCCCAGCGGATGGACGGATGGTCGCCGCCCAGACGCCGGGCGCAGACCTGGCGACTGGAAACGATGTCTTCCGGTGCAAAGTCGAACCCGAGACGATGATACCGGTCCACGGCAACCCGGTGCGGGTCGCTTGCCGCATTGGTCAGCACGACCAGCCGCTTCCCCCTGGCGCGAAGGTCGGCGAGGCATTCCCGGGCACCGGGGAGCGGCATGTCACCGGCATTGATCACGCCGAAACTGTCCAGGATCACGGCATCAAACTGGTCGGCGATCTCGACGAGGCCGGAACACTCCCGGGATTCGCGAGGAAAGTCGGCCTGCGGCAACCGGTGCCGGATCTCCTCGTAGCGATGAAAGACGCCCTCGGCACCATCAACAAACTGGTACGGCATCGGGTCAGCCCGGCCGGCGGGAATCCGCCACATCCCCCGGGGGGCGGCAACGCTCCGGGGCGACGCCGCCGGGCCGGGCCTGCTGCCCCGCACCGGTCATCGCATCGGCGCCGGCAGCTGACGAGGCCCGGCGCATGGCAGGTCCCGGAGGCTCGTGGAGGCTGGTTGGCAGTCCCGACCTCCTCATCCGCTCGAAAAGCCGCCATCAAGCATCATCAATGCGCCGTTCACCAGGTTCGAGGCAGGCGATGCAAGGTGAAGTGCCATGTCCGAGATCTCCACCGGTTCACCGAATCGGCCGAGCGGCGTTGCGGCAAACATCGGGCCGGACTTCTCGGGCCAGCTCCAGATCTCCTTGCCCATTTCCGTCATGACCACGGTCGGACAGATGGCGTTGACCTGGATGTTGCGTGGTGCCAACTCCGCCATCGGCGACCTGGTCAGCGCATTCAGGCCGCCCTTCGATGCGGCAGTGGCCGAATGATCCCGCCTGGCAATGGAAGATCGGTCGCTCCAGCGCATGGTCATTCCAGGTTGGTGTGGTTGACGCGCATATCTGCTGCCGACAAGCCCTCGACATCCCGGAGCTCAAGGATCAGGAGTTCGAAAAGCAGCAATTGGGCGACCTCGAAAAGCGAGCCCATCGGAAGGAATGACGAGGCACCGGACTGGTCACTCGCCATGGTCTGCGCAGGGATGTGGATCACGTGATCAGCCAGTCTCGGTACCGCACCATCCGGTTCCGCCGTGATGCACATGGTTTCGGCCCCGGCGTCATGCGCCACGCCCGCCAAGCCCAGGATCGTTGAAAACTGCCCCGGGCCGGCGCTGACGATCAGCAAGTCTCCCTCGGAGAGCGGCGGCACGGTCATGTCTCCCACCACGTGAACATCGAGCCCGAGGTGGAACAACCGCATGCCGAGCGCCTTCATCATCAAGCCCTCACGACCAACGCCATGGACCGCGATCCGTCTGGCCCTGCGGATCGGCGCCATCATTGCGTTGAGTTGCCGGGGAACCGCCAAGGCCAGGACCTGCCCGATTTCGGCGAGCGCCCGACCAACCGTGTCATCAGGGTTCATGGCCGTTGCTCCGGCACTGGCCCGACCGCAACATGCGGAGCAACGGCCGCCAGGGCTGCTTCAGTCAAACCGGTGTCATGCAAGAAGTCGAAAATCGTGTAACGACGGCGAATGAAGGCCGCCGCCCGCAACGTTGCCAGAAGGTGTTTCGGAGACACGCCGATATCCGCCGCCGAAGCCGGGGCGCCTGCCCGTCGGAGCATTGATTCCATGTCCTCCCGGCGGACCAGCTGCGCCTCCAGCCGGTTTCGCACGGCCCGCCAGTTCGTACGCAGTCGGTTCAGCCTGTCCTCCTGGACATCTCGTTCAACGTGTTTCGCCCGCAACTCCACCCGCGCCCTGGCCGCGGTTCGGGTGTCATGGATGGTGCGGGTCAGTTCTTCCTCGCGGGCGTCGAGGCCGGGCGTCGCTGCAAGCGTGGCGGAAATGTCGAGCCTGTCGAGTTCCTGCTCCAGTATCCAGTCAAACAGCGCCAGCGAGGCAATGCAGCCCACGGCGACTGCGGCACCATGTGCGACTTTTCGCCCCGCATGCGTCAGCCCCTGCATCTCCCAGAGATGGGCGATCTGGTGTTCGGCCCCCGAGGCCGGACGTGAACTGCCATGCGCCTCCATGGCGAAGCCGACCGCCGTCAGCCCGGTGAAGAGCCGTGCAACCGCATCCATGTCGCCGGTGGCGATGCCTTCGGGGTCTTCCAGCCAGACGTTCAGATCCTCCTGGACGAGAGACCAGGCGAGTTCATCGATTGGTTCGGCGCCCATGATCTCGGCGAGAACCCAGTCGCCACCGGCAGGGATCTTTCCTGCCAGGTCACCGTAACCCCAGCCATTCATTTCCGGTGGTGCGGCGGTGATCACGTCGAGATCGGCAATCATCGCAACCGGCGCACGCGTCGGGATCGTCACCTTGAACCCGTCCCGCGCCAGCGAGGCGCCGGCGCTCGTGTAGCCGTCCATGGATGCCGCCGTTGCGACAGCCATGTAACGACGATCGGTTCGGAAGGCCGAATACTTGACACAGTCATTCATCACGCCGGAACCTACGGACACCGGAAAAATTCCGCCATCCGCCGCCAGAATTGCCCGAATCGGTTCTGCCCACTCAACCGACGCCTCGGGCAGGGGATCGGCGGGAAGAACCAGAGTCTCGACCGAGAAACCCGCTGCTTGCAGCGCCGCCGCAACCGCCGGGCCCGCTGCGTCGAAGCCACAGGTGTCGGCGACGATCAGGGCCTTGCGTGACGGGGTCACCTGCCTGGCGACGACGCCGGCATCCGACAGGGTCCCCTGGCCAATCTTCACCGCGTCGGTGAGCCCGGAGCGGGCCAGGGCTGGTTCGACCAGGCGGTCAAGCTTCGCCCTCCACGCCATCATTCGGCGACGCTCTCGACATGCATGGACTGACCGTCGGCCCCGAACAGGTGGATGCGGTGCTCCGGTAGCGAGAGCCGAATGACATCGTCCGGCTCATGATCGTCCTCGCCTTCCGTCTTCACCACGATCTGGGCGCCGTCTTCGGTGCGGACATACAGGTAGCATTCGCCACCGAGTTGTTCCTTGACCCGAATTTCGGCCTCGAGGCCCGAAACGCCGATGCCGATATGCTCGGGCCGGATTCCGACCCGGGCCGCACCTGCGGGCGGCCCGACGGCGCGACCCAGGCTGCTTTCGGCATCAAGGATGTTCATCGCCGGAGAGCCGATGAAGCCCGCCACGAATTCGGTGGCTGGACGGTGATAGAGATCCAACGGGCTTCCCAGCTGCTCAACCCGGCCGGCGTTCAGGACCACGATCCGGTCGGCCATGGTCATGGCCTCGACCTGGTCATGGGTCACGTAGACCATGGTTGCGCCAAGTTCCTTGTGGAGTGCTTCCAGTTCGATTCGCATCTGCACGCGAAGCTTGGCATCCAGGTTCGATAGCGGCTCGTCGAACAGGAAGACTTTCGGGTTCCTGACGATTGATCGCCCGATTGCAACCCGCTGGCGCTGTCCGCCGGACAGCTGCCCGGGTTTCCGTTCGAGAAGGTCGGACAGCTGAAGAATCCGCGCCGCCTCCTCGACGCGCCGACTCCGTTCCGGCGGCGGAACGCCATTGACCTTCATCCCGAATTCCATGTTGGCCCGGACTGTCATGTGGGGATAGAGCGCATAGGACTGGAACACCATCGAGACCTCCCGGTCCGCTGGCTCCAAATCTGTCACGTCGGCATCGCCGATCATGATTGTTCCGCCATCGATCGATTCCAGACCGGCAATGGATCGAAGCAGCGTCGATTTGCCGCAACCGGACGGACCGACAAAGACCACGAAGGATCCCTCGTCTATGTCGAGCGAGACGTCCTCAAGAGCCTGCACCGACCCGAACTGCTTGTCTATGTTCTTCAGCTTGACCGTAGCCACGGCATTGGTCCTCCCCGTCATCACATTGGAAGCATACGACGCAAACATGAAGTTTTCGTGTTGACTTGCGCAACTGATTTATATTTGTATCGGACACTAAACAAATGTTTGTCAACCAATTCTCCATGGAGGAAACGATGAAACTTAGTAATGTCCTGGCGTCGGCTACTGCGGCGGCGTTTTTCGTGGCTGGCGCGCCGACAGACAGCCATGCCTGGAGCCTCAAGGAGGCGGCGGCGCCATATGCTGGCACCACGGTCGACGTGGTTTTCCTGTTGCGGCCGGGTTATGAGGCTATCGAGGCCATGCTGCCGGCCTTCGAGGAAGAGACCGGAATCAAGGTCAACGTCATCAAGCATCCCTACGAGAATGCGCTCGGTGAGCAGGTTCGCGATTTCGTCGCCGGCGGCGATCTCGACATCGCGCTGATCGACCTCGTCTGGATTGGAAACTTTGCCGAGAATGACTGGATCGTGCCCATCGACGAGTTTACGTCGAATTCCGATCTCGTCGATCCGGATCTCGACATCGACGATTTCTTTCCGCTCGTCCTGAACGCCTTCGGTGGCTGGAATGGCGTCGTATACGGCCTGCCCTTCGATAACTATTCGGGGCTCCTCTTCTACAATGAGTGCATGCTGGAAGCTGCCGGCTTCGACGGACCGCCCGAGAATTGGCATGACCTGAAGGACGTCTATGGCCCGGCGCTTACCAAGGACGGCAAGCATGCCTTTGCATTGCAGTCGAAGCGAAACGAAACGCAGTCGGCCGACAGCTTCGCGCGCGTCATCTGGCCGTTCGGAGGATCCTTCCTCGACGAGAATTTCCGGTCGAATCTCTTGAGCGACGAAAGCCAGGCTGGCCTCAACTTCCGCCAGGATTTGATGCAGTACATGCCTGATGGAATCGTCGCCTATGACCATGCCGAAACGGTCAACGCGTTCGCCCAGGGCGATGTGGCCATGATCACCGAGTGGTCGGCCTTCTACTCGACCGTGGTCTCTCCGGACACCTCCAAGGTAGCCGACTGCGTTGCCATTGCGCCCGAGCCCATGGGCCCGGCCGGCCGAAAGCCGGCACTCGGCGGGTTCTCCCTTGCCGTCGCCTCGCAGGCCGATGATGACGAGAAGGCTGCTGCCTGGCTCTTCATCCAGTGGGCCACCTCGAAGGCCAATGCCGGCGAGTATCTGCAACGGGGAGGCGTCCCGGCCCGGCAGTCTGCCTACGCCGACCCGGCGCTGGCGGAAACCTTCAAGTTCATTCCCGCCCTCGTCGAGTCCTGGCAGGACGGCGTTCCGGAATTCCGTCCTCGCTTCGCCGAATGGCCGGAAATCACCGAGATCGTGCAGGAATGGGGAACCAAGATCATGCTTGGCGAAGTCTCGACCGAGGAGGGCGCCAGGATCCTTGGCGAGCGCATGGAAGCGGTACTCGAGGAAGCTGGCTACTACAGTGGCGAAAAGCCATTGGCGCAGTAACGATCAACAATGAACCGAATTGCGGGGCCGCCACCCGAGCGGCCCCGCAACTGCTGAAACGAACCCGGAATGGAGCACCGTGCGCGGCAAGGTTTCAAGACGGACCATACTCGCATTCATTGGCCCGGCAGTTGTCGGGTTGGCGATGGTTGGTATCACGCCACTTCTATATGCTGGCTGGACCAGCCTGCATTTCTTCAACCTGACGAAACTCAAGAAGGTCAAGTTCATCGGGCTGGACAATTACGGGAACGTATTGACCGACCCGGTTTTCTGGGAGGCCATGGGGCGCACCTTCACACTCCTGGGAGCCGCCCTTCCCCTGCAGATCATCCTGGGTCTCGGTATTGCACTGGTGCTTCATCAGCCCGGGCTTTCGCTGTTGAAAACACTGACACGCCTCGGCCTTGTTCTTCCGATGGCGACCACCTACGCAGTTGTCGGGCTGCTGGGCCAGGTCATGTTCAATCAGAAATTCGGTGTCGTCAATCAGCTGCTGGGCGGAATCGACATCAACTGGATTGGCGATCCCTCCAACGCCTTCACCATGATCATATTCTGGGATGTTTGGCAGTGGACACCATTCGTGGCCCTCGTCCTGCTTGCAGGCCTTACCATGGTGCCCGTCGAAATCGAGGAGGCGGCGCGATTGGAGACCAGGAAATGGTGGACCATATTGCGGTACGTCCAACTGCCCTACCTGGTGCCCGGCCTGGTGGCGATCCTGATTCTCCGAACCGCAGACACGCTGAAGCTCTTCGACATGGTCTTCACGCTGACCCGGGGAGGGCCGGGGTCATCGACCGAGTTCATATCGCTGATGATTCAACGGGTCGGCTTCCGCGGATTTGACCAGGGGCTGGCCTCGGCCCAGGCGATCATCCTGCTGATCATCACCATCGTCCTGGCACAACTCTATATCCGTGCCTTCTACAAGGAGGTGTAGGATGCCCGGTCGCAGGCAACGACGTCCTGCATGGAGCCAGGCAGCAATCCTGGTCGTGATTCTCCTGATTTGCGTCTTTCCATTCTACTGGATGGTTACTACATCGCTGAAGACACATGTCGTCGCACTCGAGGCACCGCCGGTCTGGATCTTCGAGCCGACGCTTCAGAACTATCGCGAGGCCCTTTTCGAAGACGGGGTCCTGCTCACGCTGGCCAACTCCCTGATCATCGCCCTCCTTACAACCGCGCTTGCCCTGGCACTTGGTGTACCGGCGGCATTCGCCCTGGCCCGATTCGAATTCCGCGGCAAGCGGGATCTCTGGTTCTGGTTCATCACCAACCGCATGGTGTCACCCATCGTCCTGGCTCTTCCATTTTTTCTCATTGCCCGGAACCTTGGCCTGCTGGACAAGCACGTCACGCTGATCCTGATCTACCTGACATTCAACCTTCCCATCGTGATCTGGATCGTCACGGACCAGTTCCGGGGGGTGCCCTATGATCTTGATGAGGCCGCCAGGCTTGAAGGGGCGTCACAATTCCGGATCATGCGGTCAATCTGCCTGCCTCTTGCAATGCCGGGCGTTGCGGTCTCCGCAATCTTCTCCTTCATCTTCTCGTGGAACGAGCTCATGTTCGGCCTGATCCTCACCCGCAACGACGCAAAAACCGCACCCGCCATGGCGGTTTCCTTCATGGAAGGCTACAATCTGCCCTATGGAAAGATCATGGCGACGTCGACGCTGATCGTGATTCCGGTGCTGATCTTTGCCCTGCTGGCATCGAAGCAGCTCGTTCGCGGCCTGACGATGGGTGCCGTGAAATAGCGGATTCTCCGAGTGTCGCGCTTGCCAAAGACCGAAATCATGAACGCCGAGGAACAGCTGCTCGTCCGTCTTGCCTGGGCCTGCGAGGTGCAGGGGTTGACCCAGGCCCAGGCGGCCGAGGCGTTCGGCCTGACCCGGCTACGGGTGAACCGGGCCATGGGCGAGGCCCGGGCCCGCGGGATCGTGCGGGTGTCGATCAATTCACCATTTGGACCCTGCGTCGAACTGGAGGATGCGCTGTGTGACCGGTTTGGGCTGACTTCCGCCACCATCGCTCCCGTGGGTGGAAAGGAATTCAATCTCTACAACATACTGGGTTCGGCCCTTGCCCAGTTTCTGGCTCGATTCCTGGCCCGAAAGGATGTCAGGCTCTTCGGAATGTCCTGGGGCAACACGCTCAACATGGCCACGCAATTCATGGAACCACTTGAACGGCCCGATCTCGAAATCACCTCGGTGATGGGCGGGGTGACCAAGGGGTCGGACATAAACACCTATGAAATCACCACCCGGCTTGCGGACCTCTGCAATGCCACGCACAGTTACTTCACGGCTCCGATCTATGCATCGACGCCCGAAAGCCGCGAAATCCTTCAGGACCAGCAGGTGTTCCGCCGTTCGATCGAGAACATCCGGCATGTTGATGGCCTGGCCTTCGCCGCAGGAGACATGCACGCCTCGCTTCTGCTGGCAGATGGCCTTCCGGATGACGTCACGGTCGACGACCTTGCCGCCGCCGGCGCTGTTGGAGACATCATGGGGTATTTTCTCAATGCCGACGGCTCCCTGATCGATCATCCGATCAACTCGCGTGTTCTGGGCATCAGCCTCGACGACCTCGACAATCTGCCGAACGTGATCGTTGCGGCAGGCGGGCTCAGCAAGGTCCCGATCATCAACGCGATTCTGCAGCGCGGCTGTGTCAATCATATCGTCACCGACGAACACACGGCCCGAGCCATCATGAAACAGGGCTGATGGGCTGCTTTGCCGGCATCGACCTCGGGTCGTCGGGGATCAAGATTGCCCTGGTGGATGAGAACGGAATCCGCCTGGCCGCGGCCTCGCGGAGCTCTCCGGTCGATATTCCCAAATCCGGTTGGTGCCAGCAGCGCCCCGAACAATGGTGGACACTGACGAAGGACATTTTCGATGAACTGGCGGCAGGTCACCCGGACATCATGTCGAGACTTTCGGGCCTTTCGCTCTCGGGGCACATGCTCGGACAGGTGTTGCTGGACGAGAATGATCGCCCGACAACGCCCTGCATTCTCTGGAACGACCAGCGATCGATTGTCGAGTGTGACGAACTCCTTGAGCGGGTCCCCGACATTGGCTGGCGCACGAACGGCCATCCCGATCCGGGACTGACCGCGCCGAAGCTGCTATGGCTGGCGAAACATGACCCGGGAGCATTGCGAGACGCCACGATCCTGGTTCTTCCCAAGGATTACGTGCGCCTGAAACTGACTGGCGAACGGGCAAGCGATATCACCGATGCTTCGGGAACCATGCTGCTCGACTGTGCAACCGGGACATGGGATGACAGGTTGATCGAGGCGGCGGGCTGGAGCCGTGACAAGCTCCCGAACCTGCTGCATTCCCACGAGCCGGCAGGGCAGTTGAGGCCCGAATTGTGCCGGCGTTGGTCAACGCCCTCCACCGTGACCGTCGCCGCCGGTTGCGGCGACAATTTCGCAGGCGCGCTTGGTGTTGGAGCGTCCAGCCCGGGGCGAACGGCCGTCAGCATCGGCACCTCTGGCGTTCTGAGCAGCGTGGACGGAATCTTCCGCCCCGCACCCGATCATGCCATTCTCACGACACCCCATGCCGCGCCGGACACCTTCCTGTCGATGGCCGTCGTGATGAGCGCAACACAATCGCTGGACTGGCTGAGCCGATTGACGAAAACGACGGTTGGTGACCTTGCCGACATGGCTGAGCACCGTGTTTCCACCTCCGGAATCTGCGGATGCCCGGTCGCACGACCCAGCATCACCGGTGTTCGTACCCCGGACAATCGCCCCGATGCATCGGCGTATTTCGGCGGCATCACTTCCGTCCACGACATGGCCGACATTGCCTATTCGGTCCTGGAGGGCGTGGCATTCCAGTTCTTTGACGGCTTCATCGCCCAGCGCGCCAAGGGCGTGCCCGTAACGACGATTCAGGCCGTTGGCGGAGGAAGCCGGTCGGTGTTCTGGGTATCCCTGATTGCGACACTGTTCGAATTGGAGGTCGGAATTCCCGAAAATGGCGACATTTCGGGCTGCCTTGGAGCCTCAAGGCTTGCCCACGCCGCCGTCGCTCCGCAGGACAGGGACGCCATCCTGGCACGACAGCCGGCTGCCCGTGCAACCGTCTCACCGGTGGCAGGGATGCGCGAGGCGCTCTTGGCCAGGCATCATGAATTTCGGGCCCTGCCATTCACAGCCGGTTGATTTCCGTTCGTCAAGTCCGGCTCGTCCCGGCAGATTTCGGTCCCGGCCCCGACGGCGCGGCGCCCGTCCGGGGGTTGGACCGGGTGAAAAAACTCGCCATGCGATCCGGGGCGGCGTTACGGATGTGGCTCTTTCCGCCACCGCCGATCACTGCCACCGGGCAACATGATGATCAAACCGCCGAACTGGCCAGGCCGTCAATTCCGGTTGGACCATTCACACTCCGAACTGGTCTTGCCTGTTACCGCCCTCGCAACAGGCCAATGGCAGCGGCGAGCGGCATCGCCCGCAGGCCGTTTCCGGCAGGAACGTCTCGTTTTCCCGCATAGACCAGTATTTTCCGGTCAGCACCGATGTCTTCGGCCGCCAGGTGGAAGCCGCGCGATACCTTGGGGGCAGTGCTGCGCTTGATCTCGACCGCCCAGATCCCGCCGCCCGGAAGCCGCAGCACCAGATCAAGTTCCGCCCCTGCCGCAGTACGGTAAAAACAGGGTTCAGTTCCGGTTGGCGCCGCCGAGATCAGGGATTCGATGCAAAACCCCTCCCAACTCCCGCCCACCACCGGGTGCCCGAGCAGGCTCTCCATCGAGGCGAGCCCGAGCAGGCCATGCACGAGACCGCTGTCCCGCACGAAGATTTTTGGCGACTTGACAAGACGCTTGCCAACATTCTGGTGCCAGGGCTGCAGGCGTCGCACCAGCATCAGGTCGACGAACAGATCGACATAGCGACCAATCGTCTGGCCGGACACGCCCAGGCCTGCTGCCAGTGCCGCGGCGTTCAGCAATCCACCCTGCGCATGCGCCAGCATCGACCAGAAGCGGCGCAACGTGGTCGCCGGGATGCGTGGCCCAAGCGCAGGTATGTCGCGCTCAAGATAGCTGCGCAAGAACGCCTCTCTCCAGCTCATGCTGGCCCTGTTGCTCCTGGCCTGGAAGCTGTCGGGGAAGCCGCCACGCAGCCAGAGATCGTTTATCCGGTCATCGCCAACTTCTTCGAGCAGGAGAGGCGGCATCTCGATGTAGCGAACGCGCCCGGCGAGGGACTCCGCCGATTGATGAAGCAGGGCATTCGACGCAGATCCGAGCAGCAGGAACTGACCGGTGCGAATTCCCTTGCGTCGCCGCATGTCGATCTGGCCGCGAAGATTCCTGAACAGGCCCGGCAGTTGCTGAACTTCATCCAGGATCACCAGACGGCCAACCTGTTCATCCAGGTAGAGATCGGGATCGGCCAGGACTTGCCGATCGGCGTCACGCTCGAGGTCAAGGTAGACGGATGAACGTTGCTCCGCTATCCCCAGCGCAAGCGTGGTCTTCCCAACCTGTCGGGCCCCCAGAAGGACAACGGCCGCCTGGTCCTCAAGCGCCGATATCACCTCTTGGTTGGTTTGACGTTGGAACATACCTTGTATTTACTCCACGGCATGGAGGATATGCAAGTCTATCTTCTTCGATTCGACATTCCGGATCAACGGGGAACTGGAGCTGGCAGATGGTGACGGGGTGAAGGCGTGGTCCGGGCGCGGGTGACCCGGCCCCGGCGTCGATGGAGGCGTTACCCCGCATGGTCCGGGCATGGGGTGACTCGGCGCGCCGGTCTCCCGATGCCGTGGCCTGCACGAGGCGCCGGCGGGCTCAATCGGCCGGAAACCGGTTGGCCAGGTCGAGTATGCCACTCATGTCGGCGGCATCAAGCGGGCCGCGGGCCCAGGGGCGAAATCGCTGGCGATAGGCTTGCAGCAGCACCTCCGGATGGCCTGCCTGGCGGGTGGCGAACTGGCGCGGATATCCGAACTGCAATGCGGCCCGGGCAAACCGGCCCGCATCGGCCGCCATCGGGGCGGCCGGGTCGGGCCAGACCGAGAGACCCTGGCGTGCCAGGCGTCGCCAGTCGAAACGGCGGCCCGGATCAACTTTCCGGCCCGGCGCCATGTCCGAATGACCGATCACGGCTTGCGGTGAAATGCGCCAGCGCCGCATGATCGACCGCAGGAGCGATTCCAGTGACATCATTTGCGCCTCGGCAAATGGCCGGTTGCCGGGATTGGCAATCTCGATTCCCAGCGAACGGGAGTTCACATCCGCCACGCCGCCCCATTCACCCTGGCCGGCGTGCCAGGCCCGCATCCGTTCGCCAACGAGGCGCAAGATGCGTCCGGTCTCGTCAACAAGGTAGTGGGCGGAAACCTCGAATTCTGCCGTGCACAGGCGATGAAGCGCCGCTTCGGTGCTGGCCATACCGGTGTAATGGAGCACGACGAGGGACGGCGTGGCGCCGCCTCGTCTCGGCCCGAAATTCGGTGACGGTCGATCGATGATCGACAGACCGTCCGCCGGCCCTACAGCATGCGCTGGTAGATTTTCGGCGTCCATCCGCAGACAAACCCATCACCATCCGGATCAAGTCCGATGGTATCGACCGCCGGCCCGCCGGCATCCAGGAAGGCAACCTGCGCCGAATACGGATCCGGATATTTCCCGCACCGCTTGCGGACGGTGCGCAGGGCCGGCTGGAACCACGGTCGGTCATAGACCTTCGAGCCGACACCGTGCGACACGCTCAGGGCAAACCTGGCCACGCTGGAATTGCCCGGTTGCGGAGGAAGATCGGTTGGCTGGTAGACAATCAGCGATTGCCGGCTGTGTTCCCGGCGGGCCGCCGCCGCCTCGATCGACTCGCGGGCGGATACCCACTCGAAATCCTGCGAATCCGTCACCGGGTCCTCCTCGGGGCGAGCAGCCAGCTCCATTCCGCCTTCATCCTCCCCTGCCGCCGGCCCTGCCGCAACGCCTGCCGCAACAAGCGGCGAGGCTCCCGGATACTGCCCGGCATTCGGTGCGAATGTTCGTACTGCCTCGGCCGGGGCCGGCTTCAGCACTGCCGATTCCGCCCCCTGTTCGGCAGTCGCCATGGCCTGCCGATAGCTGGACATGACCTCGGCGTGGAGTTGTTCCTGGTCCTTCTGCTCCGGCTCCGCCGGCACTGCCAGCCGGGCGGCATCTTCAACCGGCGGAGACGGGTTTGCAGCCACGGTCTCCATACTTGATTCCGTACACCCGGCGACCACCGCCGCGGCAATGAGACACAGGGCTGCCCGAAAGCTGGCTGCACGATTCTGGATTGCCATTTTCTACCACCATTTTTCCGGCTTCCCTTCGAAGCCGACTGCCTGTTCCAGTGCATATGCGCAGTTCAGCAACCGTCCTTCCTCCCACGGCCGGCCGATCAGTTGCAAACCGAGCGGAAGACCCCTGGAGTCGAGTCCCGAGGGCACTGATATTCCGGGCAGGCCGGCCAGGTTGACCGTGACCGTGAAAATGTCGTTGAGATACATTCTGACCGGGTCGTCATCGGTGATTTCGCCGACGCGGAACGCCGAATTCGGCGTTGCCGGCGTCAGTACCGTGTCAATCCCGGCGGCGAATGCATTCTCGAAATCTCTGCGGATCAGCGTCCTGACCCTTTGCGCCTGCCTGTAATATGCCTCGTAGAACCCTTGTGACAACACATACGCACCAACCATAACGCGTCGCTTGACCTCGGGACCGAACCCTTGTGACCGGGTTTTCTCATACATCTCGACGATGCCGTCGCCCTGGTCGAGCTTCGCCCGGTAACCATACCTGACTCCGTCGTACCTTGCAAGATTCGAAGACGCCTCGGCCGGTGCGACCACGTAATAGGCCGGCAATGCATAGGAGGTATGCGGCAGCGAGATATCGACGATCTCAGCCCCGGCATCCTCCAGCAACCGTGCACCATCCTGCCACAGGGCATTGATTTCCGCCGGGGTGCCTCCGACCATGTATTCCCTGGGAATGCCGATCCGCATTCCCCGTATGTCGCCGGTGAGGCATGATTCGTAATCCGGAACCGGCTGCCGGGCCGAGGTCGAATCCCGAGGGTCATGGCCAGCCATCACCGTCAGCATGATGGCGGAATCCCGGACTGACTTGGTCATGGGTCCGGCCTGGTCAAGCGACGAGGCGAAGGCGACGATTCCCCAGCGGGAACACCTGCCATAGGTCGGCTTGATGCCGACGATGCCGGTAAACGCCGCTGGCTGGCGGATCGAGCCGCCGGTATCCGTTCCGATCGATCCCAGGCACAAATCGGCGGCGACCGCCGCGGCCGAGCCGCCAGAAGACCCGCCAGGCGACCGGTCCTCCTGCGAGTCGGTGGCGCGCCAGGGGTTGATGGTCGGGCCGTGGATGCTGTGCTCGGTGGAGGACCCCATTGCAAACTCGTCCATGTTGAGCTTGCCGAGCATGACGGCACCGGCATCCCGAAGATTGGCGGTAACGGTGGATTCATAGCTGGGATTGAACCCCTCCAGGATCCGGGAGGCTGCCTGGGTGGGGGCGCCGACCGTGCAGAACAGGTCCTTGATGCCGATCGGGATCCCGCAGATCGGCCCGGACTCGCCATTTGTCAGCCTCTGATCGGCCTCGTCGGCCCGGTCCAGGGACAGTTCGGCCGTCAGGTGGCAGAACGCATTGAGCCGACCCGCCGATTCGATTTCCCGGATGCAGCTCTCGGTCAACTCCCGCGAGGAAAACTCGCCGGCCCGCAATCCCCTTGCCGCATCGGCAATGGTCAGCCTGTTCAGATCCGGATTCATTCAACAACCTTCGGGACGGCGAAGAAGCCCTGCCGGGCTTCCGGCGCATTGGCCAGGATGCGGTCCCGGTCGGTTTCGACCCGGACCTGGTCCGGCCGTTTTTCGAGTTCCATCGGGGTCACGGTCGACATCGCCTCGACGCCATCGACATCCACGTCGCCAAGCCGCTCCATGAACGCCAGGATCGACGAGAGTTCGCGGGCGATGGCAGGCAACTCCTGCTCATCGACCCTGATCCGTGCCAGATGCGCGGTCCGCCGGGCGGTTTCCAGGTCAATGGACATTGTTCATCCTCTCATCTCCGGTTCCGGCTGCCGGGCGCCGTCATACCCGTCGCGGCAATCCTGCTGCGCATCACCAGGATCATCCAGGACAGCATGACCGCATTGAGCAAATGCCACATGACGTGGGTGCCAGTCGGAATCAGATCGCATAGCGGCAGGTCTGCGATACGAAATCCGATGGAGATTACAAGTGTTGTTGCACCGAGCGCCAGGCCGGAGCCGGTGTCAGGATCCCGTCTCCAGACCAGCCCGGCATAGATGAAGATCAGCAAGGCGATGGACGCATAGGCGGCGGAGGCGCCAATCCCGGGCAGGATGGCGCCGATTGCCCATGTGGCGGCCGGCGCATAGGCAAAGAACAGCAATGTCGCCAGCAATGCCCGAATAACCCGCATCTCGAGACAGTATCGATTGGCCAGGTAGAGGAAATAGAGCACAAAGGCGGCGATGGGCAGAACGTCGGCGAGCGCAGCCCACCTGGTTGCAAATGTGTGAAACAGGAACGATCCGATCCCGATCATCGCCAGGATTACCACCAACACCCGCGCCTGCAGGTCCCCACCCTTCGACAGGCGATTCCACACCAACAGGGCACCGATGAGAAAGGCCAGGTTGGTCAGGGCATTGAGCGGTTCTGCCCAGAAACCGGGCTCGAGCCGTTCACAATAGCCGTCGACGTAACTGGTCCAGCTGCTCATGGACGGCTCCGATTGCCCGGCCTGTTCACCCGGGGCGAGTCGGCAACCCCGGCTCCGGATGGTGGATGGTGGCGAACGAATACTGCCACCAGCCTCGGGCGACAACCGTCAATCGACCTGGTCGGAGCCCGGCCCGAGGCATTGCCGCAGCCTGCACAGCAGGCAAGTTGCCATGGCTCCATGCAGCCGCCCCTACCCTCCTTCCTGCTTGCGCAACTCCGCAAAGAACTGCCTGAGCAGGGCGGCAGACTCGCTTTCGCCGATTCCCGATATGACCTCCGGCCGGTGGTGGGTCTGGGCCTGCTCGAAAATCCGGCCGCCCTGCTCGACCGCTCCCGATTTCGGGTCGGAGGCGCCGTATACCAGCCGTCCCAGCCTGGCATGGGAAATCGCCGCGGCACACATTGCGCATGGCTCCAGCGTCACGTGAATCGTGCAACCGGTCAACCGGCAATCACCGACTTCCCGGCAGGCACGCCGGATGGCCAGGATCTCGGCATGGGCCGTTGCATCCTGCAATTCCCGGATTCGGTTGCCGGCCGAGGCAATGAGGGTTCCGTCCTTGCCGGAGATTGCGGCACCGACCGGCACCTCGCCGCGGGCACCGGCACGCCGGGCCTCTTCGAGCGCCGCCCGCATCTGCGACCTGAATGGCTCGCCACGTGTTGAAATCACCGCCATGCCCACCGACCCTGCGCAAACTCCTCACCGCCAACCTGCCGTCATTTCCACCGCCATGCAAATCAATCCGGCCAGGCCAGCCATGTCGGCAACCATCCGGTGCATTCCCCTCTGCGGTTCGGCGTCATGCCGGCTGAACTTGCCGTGCCATTCATG
This sequence comes from Paracoccaceae bacterium, assembly GCA_964291445.2. Taxonomy (GTDB): domain Bacteria; phylum Pseudomonadota; class Alphaproteobacteria; order Rhodobacterales; family Rhodobacteraceae; genus JAPOXR01. The sequence continues at coordinate 630,887 of OZ219863.1, forward strand.
CAGCTTGCCATTGCGCATGCTATGATGCGACAAGCCGTTGCCGGAACAGTAAAGAGGCGGCGGGCGGCGTGACGGGGGCTCGACAGGAGGGCCGCCGCAACCGGATTCGCCATCATGACCCGCGAATTGGCGATCCGGGAGCTGACCGGCGGGATGGGCGATCATTGCCCGCCTTGCTGCCATTTCGTGCACGGGCTGCAGCCGGGTGGTGCAGGCCAGGACGTTTTCTCGAGGCTACGGCAGAAGGCCAGGATGGAGTCATGAGCAGCGAGCGGATTGCCAAGGTCATTGCCCGGGCCGGCCTGGCCTCCAGGCGTCGGGCCGAGCAAATGATCCTGTCGGGGCGGGTGGCAGTCAACGGGACGGTCATCAGCAGCCCGGCACTGAACGTGACCGCTGCCGACGCGGTCACGGTCGATGACCAGGCACTTCCGAGACGGGAGCAGATCCGGCTGTGGCGTTTGCACAAGCCGACCGGAATCGTCACCACCAGCCGGGATGAAAAGGGCCGTCGCACCGTGATCGACATCCTGCCAGATCATCTCCCGAGAGTGATGACCGTCGGCCGGCTCGATCTGAATTCGGAGGGGTTGCTGCTGCTGACCAATGACGGCGGGATGCAGCGCTGGCTCGAGCATCCCGGCACCGGCTGGTCGCGGAGATACCGGGCCAGGGTGCGGGGAACGGCCTCCGAGCGGGCGTTGCAGCAGCTGCGGGAGGGCATCGAGGCAGATGGTGAACGGCTTGGTCCGATGACGGCGGTCCTGGACCGGCAACTGAATTCCAATGCCTGGATCACGGTCGAGTTGCGCAGCGGCAAGAACCGGGAGGTCCGGAGGGCGCTGGAAGCGGTCGGCCTGGTCGTGAGCCGCCTCATCAGGGTTTCCTTCGGCCCCTTTGTCCTTGGCAATCTTTCGCCCGGACAGCTGCAGGAGGTGAAACCCGGAACTCTTCGACGACAACTCCCCGGCTTCCCGCAATTCGGATCGTCGGGACAGGGGTGAATTCCCCGGGGGGAACCGCCGCCTGGCCGGATGGTGTCACGGCCATGCGCCGGGAGCGGGCCAGCACTGCCGGAACATCGGCCTTGCCAGCGCGACATTGCTGCAGACCGGCCGCAAAGTGCTTGTGAACCTCACCAAATCAAACTACTTGTTCCTGCCCCGCATGCGCGGCGGGTCTGCAGTCGGCATTCCCGGAGCGCGCCGGCGACGCCGTCCGACCCCGCATGCGCAGCGGGTCTGTTGCAATCAGGGTCACGAATCAGGGCAGGGAGTCGTGGTAGCATCATTTTCATCCGTTCCTGTGGGCCGCTGGCGCAAGACCGTTTCGCGATCACTGCTCTGCTTGGCAGTCGTGACGGTGTTGTCGGGATGTTTTCCCGTCATGAATGAACCGGTGCAAGAGCGCCGAACCACGGTTTCCAGCTCCGCCGCCCGGAATTACTACGAAAAACTCGAGTTACGGCTGGTTGAGAACGGCCTCCTCAAGACCAATGGCGGTGCCGATGCCGGATTCGACGCCGCCGCCCTGGCCAGCAATTTCGAACGCATTGCGCTCTATGACGAATTCCAGATGCGCGGGCGCCGGCTGATCAGGACCAACCAGGCCACCCAGATCCGCCGATGGGAAAACCTGGTCAGGGTATCGATTGTCTTCGGTGACTCAGTCCCCGATGCGTTGCGGCAACGGGATATGGAATTCATCCTCGACTACCTGGACCACCTGGAAGACATTATCGGGCAAGAGATCGAGGTGACGGACAGCAATCCGAACTTCCATATCTATATTCTCAACTCCCAGGAGATATACAATTTCCGCTCGCGCCGGCCGGTGGCAGGAACGCCGTCATTCGGCCTGATCAGCGATCAGATCTCCAGGATGACCGTGGACACCTATTGCTCGGTATTCACGGTGACCGACCAGGACACCGATCACCGCTACGTGGCGGCAGTCGCCGTCATCAAATCGGAACATCCCGACCTGCTTCGCAAGGCCTGCTACCATGAGGAGATCGCCCAGGGGCTTGGATTGACCAATGACAGCCGGGACGCCCGCCCGTCGATCTTCAATGACGATGACGAATATGCCCTGCTGACCTATCACGACGAGTTGCTTCTGCGCATGCTCTATTCCCCGGAGATCAGGTCGGGCATGACCAGGTCCGAGGCCATGCCGGTCATCGACAGGCTTGCCCGCGACCTGCGCCCGGGCCAGTCGAGCTGATTCCCCCCGATGATTGTCTGTGCCGGCGAGGCGCTGATTGACATGATCCCGTGCCGTTCCGGCGACGGCACGACCTGCTTTGCCCCGCATGCTGGCGGCGCCGTCTTCAACACCGCGGTTGCCCTGGGGCGTCTCGACATGCCGGTTGGCCTGGTCGCCGGCATTTCCTCCGACCTGTTCGGCGCCCAGTTGCGGGACACCCTGGTGGCAAGCAAGGTCTCCCCGGATCTCCTGGTCACCCGCGACCTGCCAACTACACTGGCATTCGTGACCCTGGAAGACGGGCAGGCGCGATATGCCTTTTACGATGAGAATACCGCCGGCGGCACATTGACGACGGAGCTGCTGCCGGAACTGCCGGACCGGGTTTCGGCCATCTTCATCGGCGGGATCAGCCTGATCGGTGAGCCATGCGGCTCGGCATTCGAGGCCCTGGCACGCCGACATGTCGGCGAGTCGGTCATCATGACAGATGCCAATATTCGCCCTTCCCTGGTCAGTGACGAGCGCGCCTACCGGCGGCGGCTCGGACGGCTTTCCCCGCTGACCGATATCGTGAAACTGTCCGACGAAGACATCGACTGGCTGGTCGACGGCACCATGACATCGGAAGAATATGCCCGGCAGATCCTCGAGACCGGGGCCGGGCTGGTCATCGTGACATGCGGCGGGGATGGCGCAACCGCCTATACCAGGGAATTCACGGTCAGTGCGGCGACCGGCCATGCCGAAATCATCGATACCGTGGGGGCAGGCGATGCCTTCAATGCCGGACTCCTGACTTCACTTGAACGGCAGGGCCTGCTTGCCAGGGAATTGATCGGAAGCCTGTCGCCGGCGGCGCTGGAGACGGCACTCGGTTTCGCCAATGCGGTCGCCGCTCTCAGCGTGTCCCGGCAGGGTGCCAACCCGCCCTGGCTGCACGAATTGCCCGCCGCCGCCCGCTGAACCACGGGGAATAATTTACGTGATTACCCACGGCGAATTCAGCTCGCCGCTCCGAATTCTTCGCGGTTCGCCTGATCATTCTCCCGCTCGCGCGCCGCTTCAAATCGCCAGTCCTTTTTCGGCGACTTCCACATGATCGCGCCTGCCATGTCCAGCTGGGCGGTTCCTGGACCAGGTTCTTCGCGCCCTGATTGCAGGTGCTGCACAAGGCGCGAAGGCTTGAAAGTTCGCCTTGCCGCTGTGGCTCCGGTTCTTGATGTGGCCTACATGCAAGCGCGCTGAGCGACCGTCATCCATAGGTTCGCCAGCATCAATCCCGCAAATTTGGTGAAGCCGTTTCGTTCAATGACATCCGCCCGAAGGCGTCCCGATATGGCCCTTGAGAACCTGTATCCTAAAACCACGGCGGGCGGAGTCTCCTCGAGGCAATACTGTCCCGGCTTCAAGTCTGCACGGTCGTTGTGGCTGCTGATCTTCCAGCCCTCGTCATTGCGCAGTTCACGCAATCTTCGTGCCCACTCGGAAACTTCCGGTCCTACGGCATCTTGAATCCGCTTTGCGGTGACAATTTCACCCCCACGCGACTCCACGCTGGAAGTCAGGCGGATTTGTGCAATTGACAAGGCATTAACCTGACATTATGTCATGTTCATGGGCAACGTACTCCCCTTTGAACACCCGCTCCACGATGCCAACCATTGCGCCGATCACGTCCGAACTTGTCTTGACAGGAGCGAGGTTGACTTCGAGCAACCGCACTTCCGTGACCGGCTGCGGGAACGGGACATCACCATGCGGCAGGTTCTCTCGACCTTGCGAAATGGAGAAATCACCGACGGGCCCAAGAAGGACGTTCATGGCGACGTCAGGATAAAGATGAGGCGCTACGTGGCCGGACGGAAAATACAGGTGGCCCAGGCACTGAATGTCAGGAAATGCACGGTTGTTACCGTCATCTGAACGGGAGATACGATGACTGAGACATACCATTACACCGAAAGCGGACTGAATGACATCTACCTCGCGAATGGCTTCGAGATGAACGCCGGACGCCTGAGAATACATGACATAGATGGGCTTCACCGTGCGATCGGACGTTGGCTGGTTTCAACCAGGAAACAGCTTTCCGGCGGTGAAATCCGGTTTCTCCGTCACGAACTGGAATTGTCGCAAGTGATGCTTTCAACCCTTCTCGGCGTCACCGAGAGAACAGTCATTCGCTGGGAGAGAGACAGGGAAAACAGGGACATTGGAAATCCGTCTGCCGAACGGACCCTGCGCCTGCTTTACATGGAGAAGGCGTTAGGCAATTCGGATGTGTCCGGGTTGCTGGAGCGAATTGCAAATCTTGAGGATCGGATCAATCAGCTTGTCGAGTTTTCGTACTGCGGCGATAACGAGTGGCACGAGAATATGGCTGCATGATCCCAGACCGCCGCGCTTGAAGCACGATAATCCTTGGGCAATCACGTATAAGAATCCCAAACCAAGCCAGCTGCGCCCCGTTGTCATGGCCGGGCCTTGCCTTCGCCACCGGGCGGAATGTCTACCGGCCGCTATCGGCCCGTCCCAGGGCTGCCGGCAGGTCGAGCCCCTTTTCGGCCGCACATTGCATCGCTTCCGGGTAGCCTGCATCGGCATGTCGCATGACCCCGCTGGCCGGATCATTCCACAGCACCCGGGACAACCGGGCAGCGGCGGCCTTGGTGCCGTCGGCAACGACCACCATTCCTGCGTGCTGTGAAAATCCCATTCCCACGCCGCCGCCATGATGAATGGAGACCCAGCTTGCACCCGAGGCCACGTTGAGCATGGCGTTGAGCAACGGCCAGTCCGACACCACGTCGGAGCCATCGCGCATCCCCTCGGTCTCCCGGTTCGGCGAGGCAACCGATCCGGAGTCCAGATGGTCGCGCCCGATGACGATTGGAGCCGATACCTCACCGCTGCGAACCATCTCGTTGAAGGCGAGGCCAAGCCGGTGGCGATCGCCGAGTCCGACCCAGCAGATGCGGGCTGGCAGCCCCTGGAAGGCGATCCGCTTCCTCGCCAGGTCAAGCCAGTTGGCCAGCTGGGCGTTGTCAGGCAGCAATTCCTTGACCTTCTGGTCGGTCCGGTAGATGTCCTCCGGATCTCCGGACAGGGCAACCCAGCGAAACGGGCCGACGCCCCGACAGAAGAGCGGGCGAATGCATGCCGGAACGAAGCCGGGGAAGCAGAAGGCATCGGCAAACCCCGCTTCCAGCGCCACCTGCCTGATATTGTTGCCGTAATCGATGGTCGGAACGCCGGACCGCGAGAAGCCGGCCATCGCTTCCACATGGGTCCTGATCGACTCCCTTGCCGCCGCCTCGGCCTGGTCCGGGTGGTCCTGCCGACGCTGGCGCCATTCATCGAGCGTCCATCCGGCCGGCAAATAGCCGTTCAGCGGGTCATGCGCCGATGTCTGGTCGGTGACCAGGTCGGGGCGAACGCCCCGCCGCAGCAATTCGGGGACGATGTCGGCCGCATTGCCGAGCAGGCCGACGGATCTGGCCTCGCCTGCCAAGATCCACCGATCGATCATGACCAGCGCTTCATCCAGCGAGGCGGTGTATTCGTCGAGATATCCCGTCCGCAACCGGAACTCGATCCGGGTCGGATCACATTCGACGGCCAGGCAGCAGGCACCAGCCATCGAGGCGGCAAGAGGTTGTGCGCCGCCCATGCCGCCAAGTCCGGCCGTCAGGATCCATCTGCCGCCGAGAGTGCCGCCATAATGCTGTCGTCCGGCCTCGACGAAGGTCTCGTAGGTTCCCTGCACGATCCCCTGGGAACCGATATAGATCCACGAACCGGCCGTCATCTGGCCGAACATCATCAATCCCTTGCGGTCAAGCTCGTTGAACTTGGCCCAGTTCGCCCAGTGCGGAACGATGTTGGAATTGGCAATCAGCACCCGCGGCGCCAGCTTCTGGGTCCTGAAGATGCCGACCGGCTTTCCCGACTGGACCAGCAGGGTTTCCTCGTCACCGAGCCGCTGCAAGGCCGACAGTATCCGGTCGAATTCCGGCCAGTTTCGGGCGGCGCGTCCCAGCCCGCCATACACGACAAGTTCCTGTGGATTCTCGGCAACCTCCGGATCGAGATTGTTCTGGATCATGCGGAACGCGGCCTCGGTTTGCCAGCTTTGGCATGACAGCCGGTCCCCGGTTGGAGCCCGCACCTTTCGTTCATTGCTGAGCCGGCCGTTCATTGCTCGTCCTCCAGCTTCGGGCCGCCTTCGGGGACCAGCATCCCCTCCCCGACCATGTCGGCGACATCCCTGATGTCATCGGCCAGAAACCGATCCTCGCCGAGCGGATCGACCACCGCCCTGACCCTGGAGGCGAATTTCTGCAGCGGCGGGCTGGTTCGCAAGGGCGCCCGGAATTCGATCCCCTGGACCGCACACAGCGCTTCCATGCCGACCAGGCTGGACAGGTTGCCGGCCATTTCAAGCAGCCGCCTGGCCGCGTGGCAGCTCATGGCGACATGATCCTCCTGGTTGGCCGAGGTCGGCGTGCTGTCGACTACCCGCGGATTGGCCAGCGCCTTGTTCTCCGATGCAAGGGCGGCCGATGCAATATCCATGGCCATGAAGCCGGAATTGAGCCCGGGATCGGGTGACAGGAATGCCGGGAGGCCGAATGACATCGCCGGATCGACAAGCAATGCGATTCGCCGCTGGGCAATGCTTCCGATCTCGGCCAATGCCATCGCCACCATATCGGCGGCGAAGCCGACAGGCTCGCCATGAAAATTGCCCCCGGACAGGATCCGGCCATCTGCCAGGATCACCGGGTTGTCGGTCACCGCCCCCGCCTCTGTCCGCATGCTGCGTCCGGCCTGGCGCAGGATATCCAGCGCCGCTCCCAGCACCTGTGGCTGGCAACGCAGGCAATAGGGATCCTGAACCCGCTCGTCTCCCTGCCGATGACTCTCGCGGATTTGCGAGCCCTTCAGCAGGTTGCGCAGGGCAATCCCGATTTCGACCTGGCCGGGATGGCCACGCAATTCGTGGATCTCGGCGTTGAAGGGCGCGGAAGATCCCATCGCCGCATCGGTCGACAGCGCCCCGGTCACGATCGAACTGACCGCAAGCCGCCATGCCTCGAACAGGCCGGACAGGCACAGCGCCGTCGATATCTGCGTGCCGTTGAGCAGCGCCAGCCCCTCCTTCGCCGCCAGCACGACCGGCTCCAGGCCGGCCCGGTCAAGCGCCTCGGCGCCGCTCATTTCGGCATCGCCGAGCCGCGCCCTGCCCTCACCGAGCATGACCGCGGCAATATGGGCCAGCGGCGCAAGATCACCGGAGGCGCCGACCGAGCCCTTCTCCGGAACCACCGGAAGCACGCCGCGCTCGAGCATGCCGGCCAGCAGAACCAGCAACCTCCACCTTACCCCGGATGCGCCGCGGGCCAGCGACAGGATCTTCAGTGACATCGCCAGCCGGACCACCTTGTCCGGCAAGGGCTTGCCGGTCCCGGCGCAGTGACTGAGTACCAGGTTTCGCTGCAGGATCTCGGTATCGCCCGAGGGAATCCTGACGGCGGCCAGTTTGCCGAAGCCGGTATTGATTCCATAGATGGCCTCGTCCCCGGCAGCCGCGGCAGCCACGATCCGGGCGCTGTGCTCGACCCCGCCCCGCCAGCCTTCATCGAGCTCGAGGACGTCCCCGTCATGGATCTTCTCCAACCCCGATAGCGATACCCCGGTCGGACAAATCAGCACGGGACACCGCCAGTCATTCGCATCCGGAGCGGATTGATGCCGATATTCGCCGCCAGTTCGGCCGGATGACCGACATTCCAGATGGCAAGATCTGCACGCTTGCCGGGGGATATTGTCCCCAGTGACGCATCGAGGGCCAGCGCCCGGGCCGCATTCCGGGTCACGCCGGCCAGCGCCTCCTCGGGGGTCAGGCCAAACAGGATGCATGACATGTTCATGGCCATGAGCAGCGAGAACAGCGGCGACGAGCCCGGATTGCCGTCGGTGGCGACCGCAATCGGCACCGATGCCTCCCGCAATTCCGCCACCGGCGGGCGCGTCGTTTCACCAAGCGTATAGAATGCGCCCGGCAGCAGCACGGCGACCGTCCCGGCCGCCGCCATGGCGGCAACACCGTCCCGGTCCAGGTATTCGAGGTGGTCGGCCGACAACGCGCCATGGCTTGCCGCCAGCCTGGCACCGCCCAAATTGGTCAATTGTTCACAGTGAAGCCTGACCGGCAGATCGAGGGAGGCGGCAACGTCAAACAGGCGCGAGACCTGGTTGGCATCAAAGGCGATGCCCTCGAGGAACCCGTCCACGAAATCCACCAGCCCCTGATCCCGGGCCTGGACCAGGCCCGGGATGGCGATGTCGTCGATATATGCATCCGCCCGGCCCCGGTACTCCGGTGGCACTGCGTGGGCAGCCAGCCACGAGGTGACGATCCTGACCCGGTCACGGCGGCGGCCCAGCGCTCTTGCCGCCCGCAGCATCTTCAGTTCATCCTCGATCGACAGCCCGTAGCCCGACTTGATCTCCAGCGCCACCACGCCTTCGGCGATCAGCGAATCGAGGCGCGGCAACGCCAGTTCGACCAACTCATCCACGGTTGCGGCCCGCGTCGCCCGCATTGTCGACAGGATGCCACCGCCCTGCCGGGCAATGTCGGCATAGCTGACGCCGCCGAGACGCATCTCGAATTCCCGGGCCCGGCTGCCGGCAAACACGATGTGGGTGTGGCAGTCGATCAGCCCTGGCGTGACCAGCGCACCTTCGAGATCGATATCCGCTGCCCCCGAATATCCGGCGGGCAGTTCGGAGCACGGCCCAACCCAGGCAATCAGCCCGTCGCGGATGCCGATCGCGCAATCTCCAACCAGCCCGTAGGGCTTGGCTCCTTCATCCATTGTCGCAGCATTGCACCTGCGCAGAACGACAGTCGGCATGTCCAGACATCCCGCAAGACAAATTGTGGCAGTCAACGACTCACATATGAGATTCCCCTGCCCTTCGCCAGTTCCGGAAAAACCGGGCAGGCAATTGTCACCGCCGCATCACCCGCCGACTCTGCCGGACTCGTCCGGTTTTCCGGTCAGGATCCCAGTGTGGCACGATTGCCCGACACCGGGCCGCGAGCGGCCTTGACCCTGGCGGCGGGCGCCATCAAATGGTCGCGGCCAGGCCCCGACGACGGCCCTGGCGGCCGGCGGAACGCCCGGTCCCGGCTACCGATCAAGCCGTTCCGACACGCGTGCAGACGGTGCGGACTATGTCGCCAGCATCAATCCCACTGCAACGCCCCTCCGACACGCGTGCAGACGGTGCACCTGCGGCATGTCTCGATCGGACGCGCAAGGATGCAGCAGCACACCGCATGGGTGCCGGTGACCGGCATCGCCAACTGCCATCAATTGACGCAAAGGCTCACGGGAGGTCCTCGCGTATGACCCATTGGCGAAACCGGGCGCTCGTCGTGCCGCAGGGAGCAAGCAGCAGATCACGCGACATGAACGGGCCAGCCGATCGGCTCGATTCGCCGACCGCCAGGCACAGCGTCCGGTCTGAGCCGGGCCGAAATTGCCGTTCATCCCCGTCATAGTCAAAATCCTGACCGGCAGAGTCGGTGGCACAATCCACCAGTCCGAGAGCGACGCCCGGCGCGGGTGGCGCGAGCAATTCGGCACACTTGCCGGTGAAGGTTGCCGACATGATGCGCCTGGTGTCGGAATCATGGGCGAATTGCACATCGCCGCCGCGTGGCTTGCAGGAATGCGCGTGCAGCAATTCACCAAATCCTCGCCCCACGGTGTCGATGCAATATCCGAGCCGGTCCTGCTCATCCAGATTGTCTGCAAGATGGATGACAGGTGCCGGGGTCTTGAGGTCGGGCGGCCCGGATTGCCCCCAGGCGACACTGCATGGCACCGCAACCAACATGAAGCCAAGAAGGATTCGGACTCCCCGCGCACAACTTTGTCGAATCGGTGAATTGGCAATTGATGGCATCGTGCCGCTCACTCGTTGTTCCCCGGCACCGCAATGGTCCCGAATTCGCCCCGTATCGGCAATTCGACACCGGACGTCAATCAGCGTGGCGGGGGCATCGCCATCGTTTTCGACCATTTGCCACCCCGCCACCGCGGGTCGGAGGACGGCCAGACCGGCGACAGGAGACCGGTCCGGAAGCGCCCGGCAAGGGGTTGGTGACCGTGCCTTTCATGCGTGACACCGCAAGCGCGGTGTGCCAATTGTCGCGCCTGACGACCGCATCGGTTTCGTCGTGACCGGCAATGGTGCATCCTGCACATGTGGCAAACGACGTCCGAATGTGTACCGCCTTGTGCCAGGGCTCTTTCCCGGCAACATGTTCAGCCATCGGGGCTTTCGGGAGGCGGCGCCATGGAAGGGATGCCGGGCATTCGGCCCCGGCTTGGTCTGCAGGACGGGTTTGGGAGGTCATGACCAGGATCTGGGCCGAGAAAGCGCTGACCGCAACCGGCTGGCAGGAGTCGGTGCTGATCACCATCGGCGAGGATGGCAGGATCAGTTCGATTGCCGCCGGCGGCGCACCCGATGGCCTGACCTGCTCGATCCTGCTTCCGGCACCGGCCAACCTGCACAGTCACGGGTTTCAGCGGGTCATGGCCGGATTGACCGAATGCCGGCTTACCGCCGGCGGTGACAGTTTCTGGACCTGGCGCCAAACCATGTACGGGTTGCTCGAACAGCTGACGCCCGAGGATGTGGAAGCGATCACCGCCCTTGCCCAGGTGGAAATGCTGGAGGCGGGTTTCGCATCGGTGGCCGAGTTCCACTACCTGCATCACCGGCCGGATGGCGGGCATTACGACAGGCTCGGCGAGATGGCATCGCGCATCATGGCCGCTGCCGACCGGTCGGGGATCGGCCTGACCCTGCTTCCGGTTCTCTATGAGCATGGTGATTGCGACGGGCGCCCGGTCGAGGGCGCCCAACGCCGCTTTGCCTGCGGCCTGGAGGAATTCGAGCGGCTGGCATCCGAGGCTCGCAGCGATGCCCGCAACCTCCCGGCCGATTGCAGGACCGGTATTGCCCTGCACTCCATGCGAACGGTGTCACTGGCCTCGCTCGGCTCGGCCGGCGAGTCATGGCCAGGCGGCCCTTTGCACATCCATGCCGCCGAACAGGAGGCGGAGATCGACAGCGTCAGGCGTGCAACCTCGTCACGGCCGGTCGAGTGGTTGCTGGACAATTGCAACCCTGACCACCGGTGGTGCCTCGTTCACAGCACGCATCTGGACCAGCACGAGATCACCGGCCTGGCGGGCAGCGGTGCCGTTGCCGGCCTGTGCCCGGTCACCGAGGCCAATCTCGGTGACGGAATCTTCGCCGGGACCGAATATCTGCAGGCAGGTGGCATGGCCGGAATCGGAACCGACTCCAATGTCAGCATTTCACTTGTCGGCGAACTCAGGACCCTCGAATATTCGCAGCGACTCGGCCGCCGCATCCGGGCGGCACTTGCCATCGACCGGATGTCGGTCGGGCGGGAGCTCTATGACCTTGCATGCCGGGGTGGAGCCCAAGCCTGCGGCCGGGATTGCGGGAAGATCGCCGTCGGTGCCTGGGCCGACCTGGTCGAACTTGATGGCGTCAGCATCGACCTGGCTGGTCTGAACGGCGATTCGATACTCGACAGCTGGATATTCGCCTCGGTGGCAAGCCCGGTGCGCAATGTCTGGTCGGCGGGCCGCCACCTGGTCCAGGAAGGCAGGCACATTCACCGGCAGGACATCACCGCACGATACCTGCAGGTCCGGGCACGAGTCAGGGACCAGGCGCAGATCTCCTGACCTGGTCAGCGCATGCACCAGGGCCGGTACCGGCCAGGTGTTGAAACAGCAGTTGTCGACACCGACATCAACGTTGAATGCCAGGGACTCTGAACTTCAGAACAGGCCGTCTCGTCCGCAGCGTTTGGCACATCGCGCCAATCAATACCGACATGTCGCGACCTGTGATGTCTCCTGCCCGGGATTGTGAATAGACAGCATTGCTCGCCGACTTCTCGCATCGGGCCAGTCTTGCCGACAAGCCAACCGGACACGGCCGGGGTTGTTTTGCCGGTATTGCATCACGTGCAACCGGACCTGGCCACCCTTCCCGGGATTTGCCTGACGGCTGGGCCTTCGATTGTCATGAGGGGTGGTGCCTGGGGGCGGGATCGAACCACCGACACGAGGATTTTCAGTCCACTGCTCTACCGCTGAGCTACCCAGGCAACGGCCGAACTCACTAAGGCAGGCAATTCACGCTGTCCATAGGCAACGGGAAATTTGCTGCAGCCGGTCCGGCCCGTGGTTTCGTCGGCCGGGCTCATTCGGGGAAGATCCAGTCCAGCGGCGGGCGCTGGCGCCGCCTGTGGAGTTCGAAATGCCCCATCCTGGTCCAGCCGACCAGGGTGGTCTCCGTCCCGTCGGCGGCGAATTCCTTCGACATCCTGCTCTCCAGGTCAGTGCGCAGCCGTTTTGCCATCGGGGCAAAATCGACGACAATCTGCCCGCCGATACCCCTGATCCTGAGCTGGCGGGGCAGGTGGCGGGCGAGATTGAGATTGGCCTTGTGGCCAGCAGAATGGGACAGGTCCCGGCCGGTATTGACATCAACGGTCACCATGGCACGGGTCTGCTCCAGCGCGGCGTTGGCGCCATGCGGAAGCTCGATCAACTGACCCCGGTAGGGATTAAGCAACTCGGCCACCTGGTTTCGTTCGAATGATCCGTCCCGGTCGTCAAGCTGGCAGTCTCTCCCGGTCAACCATTCATTCCTGGCATGCCGGTGGCAATCCGGCGCCGCCAGCAGGAATTCGGCAGCCTTCCCCTCCTGGCCGGCGACGACGATCCGGCAGGAGTCGAGCATCGTCCCGATACATTCCAGGATTTCCTGGTCGTCGGCCGTCCGGCAGCCCGTTCGCAGCACCAGCCCTGCCGCAAGCCCGGAATCGGCCAGGGCACGGGCGCCAAGTTCCTGCAATTCACCTCGACGCTGCTCGCAGTTGATCGACCGGGAGACGAACATGCCTTCCTGCCCCGGAAGGACAACCGAATAGGGACCTGTCAGCGATACCCGCGCCCGGACCGGCACCGCCTTTCCCGCCTCCGGGTAGCCGGCAACCTGGGCGATGACCGGCTGCCCCTCATCGGCATCTCCCAATCCCCGGAGGAAACCGGCGGCACCGCCTGGCAGGCGAACCATCCATGCACCCTGGCCGGCAATCCTTCTCTCGGTGACGACCCGCATGATCGTGCCGGGAGGTGGACCCCAAACCGGGTCCGGGTCTCGGAGGAAGTCCTCGAGCTGGCCGTTGACGACCAGGGCGGCGCACCGATACCCGTCAACCCGGCCCAGGACTGTCAGCGACCCCTTCACCCCGCAGGATATCCGGCAGACCGAAGCAGGGTTGAGGTCTCCGCGAGCGGCAAACCGGCAATGGCGGAGAACGAGCCGCTGATCCAGGGAATGAAGGCCGCCGCCCGCCCCTGGATCGCGTAGCCACCGGCTTTACCATCCCATTCGCCGCCGGCCAGGCAGGAATTGATGTCGGCCTTCGACAGTCTTTTCATCCTGACAACCGACACGACGTCACGTTCCAGCAACCGGCCATTCAAGGAAAGCGCAACCGCGGTGATGACCCGGTGGCGGCGACCCGACATGCATTCCAGGAACCGGCGCGCCTCGCTCTCATCCGCCGGCTTGCCCAGGATTGACCGACCGAGAGCGACCACCGTGTCGGCTCCGAGAATGATCTCGTCGCTGGCCGGATTGCGGAATGTCGCCTTGCTGCGGGCCATGCGGCGGCAATAGCGGCGTGGCAGTTCCCCATGCAACGGGGTCTCGTCGATTCCTGCCGACTCGATCCTGTCGGGAATGATTCCGATCTGGCCGAGCAGATCCTTGCGCCGAGGGCTGGCCGACGCCAGAGTCAGCCGCATGGTTTCTACTTGAACCGGTAGTTGATCCGGCCCTTGGTCAGGTCATAGGGTGTCATCTCGACCTGAACCCGATCCCCCGCCAGCACTCGGATTCGGTTCTTGCGCATTTTGCCGGCCGTATGAGCGATGATCTGGTGCCCGGTATCCAACTCGACCCGGAATGTCGCATTCGGCAGGACTTCTTTCACGACCCCGGAGAATTCGAGCATTTCTTCCTTGGGCATATTCGCTCCTGTCTGGTTTCGTGCCAATGCCGAGACACCGGCAGGGATGGCCTATTGAAATACCGGCCGATTTTCAACTTCTTTCGGAACCCGCCAGGCGGGTCGCATCACGCTCGCCGCCGCCGAACCGCCGGCAGGTGCCGGCCGAGCTCCCGCGGCACGACCCGGATTTCCCGGGCCTCCGCCCGCTCCCCGGACCGGAATACCGGCCCCCGGCGGTCGGTATGATCCTGCTGGCCATACGCCGGATTTGCCCGGCCGGTCACATGCCGGGATAGACAGGAAACCCGGCACACAGTTCGGACACCCGCTCCCGCACCGAGTCCTCGACCGCGCCATTACCGTCATCGCCAGCGGATTCCAGGCCGCAGACCACTCGGACAATCAGTTCACCAACTTCCCGGAACTCGCCAACACCGAATCCCCGCGTTGTACAGGCCGGGGTGCCGAGGCGAACACCCGAGGTAATGGTCGGCTTTTCGGTATCGAAGGGAATGCCGTTCTTGTTGCAGGTGATGCCGCTTCGCCCCAGCGAGGCTTCGGCCTGGTTGCCCTTGACGTTCCTCGGTCGCAGATCGACCAGCATGACATGGGTGTCGGTGCCGCCGGTCACGATGTCGAGGCCACCGGATTGCAGCGTTTCGGCCAGCACCGCCGCATTCTCGACGACCTGGCGGGCATACTCCCGGAATGCCGGCTGCAGCGCTTCTCCGAATGCCACCGCCTTTGCCGCGATTGCGTGCATGAGGGGGCCGCCCTGGATTCCGGGGAATACCGCCGAGTTCACCCGCCTGGCGATGTCGGGATCATTGGTCAGGATCACGCCTCCCCGCGGACCGCGAAGCGTCTTGTGGGTTGTTGCGGTTGCCACATGCGCATGGGGAAAGGGCGAGGGATGCATGTCGCCGGCAACGAGCCCGGCGAAATGCGCCATGTCGACCAGCAGGATGGCGCCGACATCGTCGGCAATCTGGCGGAACCTGGCAAAGTCGATGGTCCTCGGCACGGCCGAACCTCCGGCGATCAGCAGCTTCGGCCGGTGTTCCCGGGCCTTCTCGGCGATCTCGTCGTAGTCGATATTGCAATCCTGCCTGCGAACCCCGTACTGGATGGCATTGAACCACTTTCCCGACTGGTTGGGACGGGCGCCATGTGTCAGGTGGCCGCCCGATGCCAGGTTCATGCCAAGCACGGTGTCGCCGGGTTGCAGCAGGGCATTGAACACACCCTGGTTGGCCTGGCTGCCGGAGTGCGGCTGCACATTGGCGAATTCGCATTCGAACAGACGGCACACCCGGGAAATTGCCAAATCTTCGGCAATATCGACATGCTCGCACCCGCCGTAATAGCGGCGGGACGGATAGCCCTCGGCATACTTGTTGGTCATGATCGAACCCTGGGCCTCGAGCACCGCCATGGACACGATGTTCTCGGACGCAATCAGCTCGATTTCATTTCGCTGCCGTCCCAGTTCGTGGCGAATGGCCTCGAATATCTGCGGATCGGTGTCTGCCAGGCTGACGCCGGACGCATTGCGCATGGACGATCCTCTCTTCATCAAACCGGACCTGGAATCAGATTCCCTCCATATTGATTTTCAGGATCAAGCAAAGAGGTAATCTCCGCAAGCTGGCCCGCCCCCGGCATTCGCCCTCCCGACGGAGATACCGCCGCGCCGGATTCGCGGTCAGCAACGCCTTCCATTCCCTGCCCCACCGGAAGGATGACAGGCAGAACAACACCCAGACTCTCCGCAACCCCCATACATTGTCCACCGAGACCGAAGAAGGTTGTGCAATTGCACTTGGAATTGGCTATACTGCCGATGCTTGCGACCGATGCGCAGGCCGCACCCGACACTCAGCACTGGCCAACATGCATTCATTTGCCAAACCGTGCTTCCTGGCCAGCGAGGTCAGCATTGCCCGCCAGTCCAGGGACAGGCTGATCGCCCTCTATGGCGATCACCCGGAAGCCGAGGCCGATGTGATCATCGCCCTCGGCGGCGATGGATTCATGCTGCGGGTCCTGAACCGGACCCAGTGCAGGGGAACGCCGGTCTACGGGATGAACCGGGGAACCGTCGGGTTTCTCATGAACGAGTATTCCGAACAGGGTCTCGAGACACGCCTGGCCGAGGCCGAGCAGGAGGTCATCAACCCACTGGCCATGACGGCAATCGATGCTGTCGGCGACTCGCACCGGATGCTGGCCATCAACGAGGTCGCCCTGCTGCGGGCCGGCCCGCAGGCTGCGTGGCTGCGGATCATCGTTGACGGGCGAGTCCGGCTGGAAGAGCTGATCTGCGATGGCGCCATGGTTGCCACCCCGGCCGGCTCCACCGCCTACAACTATTCTGCGCATGGACCAATCCTGCCGATCGGCTCGGACGTGCTGGCCCTGACCCCGGTGGCATCATTTCGACCGCGACGGTGGCGGGGCGCGTTGCTGCCAAAATCCGCTCATGTCAGGTTCAAGATCCTGAACCATGAGGACCGGCCGGTCATGGCGGATGCTGATGGCACCTCCGCCAACAATGTCGTTCAGGTCGATGTCGAAAGCGAACCTTCTGTCAGTCACCGGCTGCTGTTCGACCACGGACACGGCCTCAATGAACGGCTGATCCGCGAACAGTTCGTCTGACCTTCCCGGTCAATTCGGTGCTGGCGGCAAACGTCTCCACCGGCGTCGGCATGGAAACGCCGGCGCACAATTCCCGGACGCCGGCGGATATGCGCACAGACGGCCCGGCCATGGCCCGAAAGACCGGATCAAGCCCGACTGATACCCATCTCCCGGGACACGGATGCCCTGCCCCTGGTCATGGCAGAGTCCCGGCGCTCGATCACGTCACTGCCGGACCGCCTTGCCGATCTCGGTGGGGAATTCGCCCGGCAGCGTGACCTCGAGCAACTCCAGTTCGGCCGAGCAGTTGGAATATTTCGTCTCCATGCCTGGCGGCAGCACGAATGCGTCACCGGCGATCAGGTCATGTGGAGGCACGCCCTCGCCCTCCAGGGTGAAATTGCCATCCATCACGAATGTGAAGTGAATGTCGGCCTGGTTGGCGGACCAGACCGTCTGCTCGCCGGTCGGCTTCACCACTTGCACCCCGGCAACTCCCCGGGTTCCGGAACTGATCCCGGTATCCCTGCAGGTGAATCCCGGCAATCTGAAGGGTTGCCAGCTGGCGCCGTCCCTGGTGTGATGCACGAATTCCTGGCCGTGATATTCCTTTCCGGGCCGCGGCGGGCCGTTCGGCAATTCCATCTCGTGATCGATGGTGGTGACGTGTTGGGCCGGAACACCGATCTCGATGACCTCGATATCGGCAGATGCATGCAGTACCCGGTGGCGGATTTCAGGGGGCTGGATGAGGCAATCGCCCTCCCCCAGCCGCAGCGGTGGTCCCTGGTCCTCGTAGACGATGTCCACCCAGCCGCGATAGCAGAATATCAGCTGGAAGCCGACGGTATGGTAGTGGACGACATCGGGAACCGGCCCGCCATCCGGTATGCGGATATGGCTGGCGATGATCGAGCCGCCAAGGCGCGACGGAATGAGATCGCGGTAGCGCATGCCGGCCCGACCAATGATCCATGGCGCCTTGTCCTTGAGGTGGCGAACCACGAACGCGTGTTCGGTCTCGGGAATGATCATCGGCGGATTGACATGGTCGATCTCGATCCGGGTGCCGTTTGGGGCAATGAGCTCCCGCTGACCGCCGGCAAACCCGTCGGGGTCCCCGGTCAGCAGCCTGATGGTGCCGGGATGCTCTGGGGCGCCCCTCTCCAGGCGAATGCGCAACCCGTGCCCCGACAATACCGCCACCGCCGGGTCGTCGGCCGGGAAGATGGTCTCCATCCGCATTCGGAGCGTCCCGGTGTAGAATGGCAGGTCAGCCTGCACATCCGAGGTCGGCAGGCGGAACTCGGCCAGGATGTCGGTCACGGTCATCGAATTCTTCCGCTTGGATGATGCTGCCGGAGACGAATGGATGGCAACGTGACGCCTCCCGCCAACCGGCCAGCGGAATCTAGCCGAATTCGGGATCCATTCAAATGCCGATCTCGCCGGCCAAGACTGCAACCCTCCGGAGTATCCATCCTTCCCAGAGACATGATCGCGGACAGGAACCCCTTCAGCACCATTTCCTGACATCCCCCCGACAGATCCGGCCCGGCCTCCCGTCCACGGTTCGGAGAAGGCGAATTCACTCGACCGGCGCCCGGACAGGCGCCAGGATTGTCGACCCATCATCCACCGATTGCATGAATTCTCGTTCCGGAGATCCAACGAGGGGACCGGCAATTCCCGAAACCTGTCCACGAAAGCCGGATCATGCTGGACCCCGAACGCCCGGCCTGCCAGGAGCCGGGCGACAATCCACTGATTCATGATAAGTAGGCGCCAGGATTCGCCGCTGAACGGAGTACGACATGGCACTGCCTGCCAAACAGCAACTGATCTGGTGGACGCTATTCCTCGTCATTCTGTTCCTTGCCCTGGTCGTTCTTGGCGACATTCTTCTTCCATTTCTGATCGGCTCGGCCATTGCCTATCTTCTTGATCCGGTCGCCGACCGGCTGCAGCGGATCGGCTGTTCGAGAGTGGTGGCCACGGCCATCATCGCGATCAGTGCCCTGTTGATGATTGCCGCGGCGCTGGTATTCCTGATTCCGCTCCTGGCCCAGCAATCCGTCGAGTTGGCGCTGTTTCTGCCCGAACTGGTCGTCGCATTGCGAGACTTTGCCGAACCCTGGCTCGAGAAACTCTCGCTTGACCTGCTGGACGAGGATTTCGACGTGGCAGCGGCGCTTGCCAGGTTTGGTGACCTTGCCGAGACCATCGCCACCGGCCTGGCCAGCCAGGCGCTGTCCATCGGCGTTGGCACCCTGAACATTCTGCTGTTCATCCTCGTGGTGCCGGTGGTGTTCATCTACATGCTGGCCGACTGGGACCATGCGACGGCCAAGATCCACGATCTGCTTCCCGTCGATCATGCCGAGGAGTTGACCGGACTGCTCAGGGAAGTCGATCGCACCCTGGCCGGCTTCGTGCGCGGGCAGCTGACCGTTTGTGGAATCCTTGGCGGCTATTACGCCATCCTGCTGGAAATCGCCGGACTGCCATTCGGACTGGTGGTCGGTGTTGTGTCAGGCGCGCTGTCCTTCATTCCCTTCGTGGGTTCGATTGGCGGCGGTGCGTTGGCCATGGGCCTCGCAATCTTCCAGTTCTGGCATGATCCGCTGTGGATCGGCGTGGTTGCCGTCATCTTCCTGTCGGGCCAGTTGCTGGAACAGAATTTCCTCACCCCTCGCCTCGTCGGCAAGTCGGTCGGACTGCATCCGGTGTGGCTGCTGTTTGCCCTGTCGGCCTTCGGGTCGCTCTTCGGATTTGTCGGATTGCTGGTTGCCGTGCCAGCCTCCGCCATCATCGGTGTCTTTCTCCGCTACGGTGTTGGCCGCTATACCTCCAGCAGACTCTATCTCGGGAGCAGATGGAATGACGAGGAATGACGACGATGGCAGCTACGGTCCATTCGATTTCCGTCAACCTGATTCGTACCGCCGGGAAGACTTCATACTGACCGAGGCCAATTCTCGGGCATTTGACCGGATAACCGGCGGCGACTGGCCCGATGGCCGCCTGGTCCTGGTCGGACCGGCCGCATCGGGGAAGACGCATCTCGCCACGATCTGGACCGCCATGTCCGGGGGCATGCTGATTCCGGCGGCCGGTTTGCCCGATCTTCCGATCGGTGACATTCCGCCTGGCTCATGCCTGGCCATTGACGATTCGGACCTGGTCACCACCCGCACCGATCTGGAGCCGCCACTCCTGCACCTGATCAACTATGTCGGCGAGCAGGGCGGCACAATCCTGATGACGGCTTGCCAGCCTCCATCCCGCTGGGCATGCCGCCTGGCCGATCTCGGGAGCAGGCTGGAAGGAACCGCCCTGGCCAGGCTGTATCAGCCCGACGACCACATGCTCGCTGCCGTCCTGGTCAAGCTGTTTGCCGACCGGCAGATCGCCGTTCCGACCAGCGTCATCAACTACATCGTTCCTCGCATCGAGCGGCGCTATTCCGATGCTGTCCGCGTGGTTGATCAGATCAATCGGCGCTCCCTCGCCACCGGAAAGCGGATATCCCGCCGGCTGGCGGCCGACGTGGTCAAGGAATTCCTGGCCGAGGAGTCGTGAAGACGCCGACATCGAACGGTCATGCACGGCCGGTCGCAGCCAGGCATCGCCGCCGGGCCTGCTTCAAGCGATCACACAACAGTTGCGGCAGGAGGTGTATCCGGCCCATCCCGGTCAAGCCACGATGCGTCCAACCAGCAACACCGGGTGGGTCATCAACCCATTCCGGCTCCGACTCGCCCGCCTGTTTGTCCTCCGGTTCCACCAGCGGGGCCACATCCTCGGCAGGCTGAAGACACCATCGGCCGCACCTACGGTGCCTTCGTCTACATAAGTAATTGATTTACAGTAATATTTTCTCTCGTACATCGAGCCGGAACCGGCCATTCGGCCTTGATCTGGCTCGCCAGTGCAACTGATTCTGGAGATAATCAATGACCAGTCTTCATCTCACACAGCGTCGAATCGGAACGTGAACGTCAGCACCGACGATAAACGTCTGCTTGGCAAGCTGGGGGTTGCCTATGACAGCGGAGTTTTTGCATCGGCCGACGTTCTTGATCGCTCAAATTGTTTTGAGCATTGTATTCTCTTGATTTACCAATACTGCTCCGACCTCGGAGAAATTGGTAGTCCCGCATTTGACCACCGCATTAGAACGGCTTTCGATCCATGACAAATACGACCCGGAAACCCTCGCAGGAGATTGAAATTGATCATCTGCTGGCCGAGGAATTTCACTGTGATCCGGCATTTTCGGCGCGCTTTGCTGAGGCCTGCGGCCTGCAGTTCGACACTTTCCGGGTAATCCATGCGACACCTGAGCCTTCGCTTGGCGGTGAAGGCTATGGCGATCTCCTGGTGGAAGCCGACATGGATGGGCAACGCGCCGCATTGCTGATTGAAGACAAGATTACGGCGAGTGCGGCCACTAGGCAAGCAGAACGCTATGCGGCATATGCCGAACGTATGCTTCAGGGGAGATGGGACAGCGTGGTGACCGTGCTCGTTGCCCCAGAATCCTATCGGGGTGAACGGGCTCGTTATGATGCAAGCGTCGACCTCGAGGTTGTGGCTGAAATGCTCCACTCGCCCGATGCGTGCAGGCTGAACTATCGCCGCTCGATCATCGCCCGGGCACTCAGGAAGAATACCGCAACCGGCGTCCAGAACCCGGACCCCGCAATGCTCCGGCTCCACTCCGACTATCTACAATGGGTCGGAGAAAGATGCGCAGGCAAGGACCTCCCGTACAATTTCCCGGCGCTCAAGGAATCGTATTACGACGGGGACAGCTGGGTCGACGGGGTTCGTCATCCGGAATTTCCTGCCCATGTCTGGCTGAGGCACCGGTTATGGACTTCTGTCAAGGATACGGCCGGCAGGGTTGACCTGATCATCGCTCCGGCATCGGAGGATGAGCGCTCCAGGCTGGAGAATATCGTTCCGGATTGGGCAGTCATGAATTCTTATGGCAAGACCGGAAAGGGAGTTAAGATTTCTGTCCGGGTGCCGGAGATGCGGCAATCAATCGGCTTTTCCGAAGCCATGGCAGGCAAAGCCTTCGCAGCCATGGAACAGTTGACCGATTTCTTCCTTCAGTCGGAGATGAGACAGCCCCAACGGCGGTTTTGAGCCATTTCCGAAGTCAGTTTGAAAGGGTATTTTCGATTGGAGGATGGACCATAAATTCCAGACTACAGTCCCGCAATAGTACTGAAGCAGCCACCCAGATGCAGAGATGGTCTATCCGCGCACTTGCGCGCGATACAGGCAAGACCCCGGGCGAGTGGCTTCGAGAGGCCCAGCAGGCAGGCGCCCTCGCCTCGCCGACATCACACCAGGGTTATCTCCATGCCCGATTGGATGTGAGCTATGCCGAGATGACAGCACCCATGGCCGGAAGGTTGATCGCCTGGATGAGGCTGGGTCAAATGCGGCCGACATACTCCCCCGACGATCCGAAACCTGCGACGTCGCCAAAGCCTTTGTCTGCATTCACGCCTTGGCAGGTATGTCAGCAGCACTCTTGACCTGCGCCCGGAGTTGGCGGTCCGGCAGTACATCGTAGTTGCAGGCAACCCGGTGCATCTCCCTCGTTCGGGCGGTTGCAGTGTCGACATCGATCTTGATTTTCTGCTTGGGCGTGTTCCGATGACCCAACCGGGTTTCAACATCATCGCGCCATGTGGACACACCGACACCGGTATTTTCGTGAGTTCGCGGCGGTTTGACCGCGGCCTCCAGGCCCACAGCGGCCAGGCCCTCCTCCAGTGCCGCGGCCATCCCGGCCGCCTGGTCCGACGTAAAATCCGGCCCGGCCGAGAAATCGAGATCCTCGCTGAGCCTCGGCGCGCCATGGCAGAGGCGCAGCGAGGTTCCGCCATGAAATACGAAACGGTCCAGCCAGCCGCCACTGTGCAGGATGGCCAGGAGATCGTGATGCAGGATCTCCTTCTCGACGATCAACCGCAGATCCTCGTAGTCAGGATTTTGCAGGACCCTGGATGCCAGCGTGCGAAACCGGGGCTCAGTGCTCATGGTTGCACGCCTGCCCCGCCGCACCTGGCGGCTTCCTCCGCGTACTCCTCCATGTCCACCATGTGCAGGTTGCGGCCGACCCTCCTGAGGTCCCTGAGTGCTGCCTGCGGCGTCGCCAGCCTGAGTGCCAGCCCGGTATCCACGGTATCGGCCTTGAGATCCAGCCCCTGTCGCGCGGTATGGGTGAACTCGATCCAGCCATTCCTGGTCCTCGTGATTCCCTTCCTCCCGGTCGTCATCACGCTGAGATAGGCGAAGGGGACCTGCGAGATGATGCCCCACGCTGACAGGGCGCATTCGAGACTCACATAGTTGCAATGGCCGCGGCGGATCACCGCCGCCAGCTCCTCCGGAAAACCGTACCAGCTGCGCACCGACCCCCGGTTCACGTAAATGCCGCGCTGGATCCGCTCCAGCTGGCCGGTGCCGACCAGGCGACGCAAACCCTCGGAGAAGGTCTTTTCCTTCTCCCCGGAAAAGATCTCCCTGAGGTCGGAGGTCGTGAACACGCGCCGTCCCTCCTGGTCCAGCTCCGCAAACGCACGGATGGCATCCCCTGTTTTCATGGCGCGTCCTTCTTGATCTAATATAGGATTTCTGTCCATATGTTCAAGACGCAATCACCATGACCGGGTTGAGAAGGATGATCCCGACCAGCGTCGCCCCGGGATCGGGTGGGCTCCGGCAGAGGACGGACTGCTGCGCCAGGCATGTTGCCTTCGCCTCTTGGCCTCTTCACGGGCGATTGTCCGCACATCCGGTGCCGGACGCTACGAGAATGTACCGTCATCCGGCCTTCCGGTGACGCCGACGGTATTCCTGGTTGTCCGGGATCGCGGGCAATCCAGCGCCAGCTTCGCCCCTCGCCGACGAGCTGAAGGATTTTCGGGGCAGGCCGGTCCGGTTTCAGCCGGCCTCCTGGCTGGCGGCCGAGCTTGCTGCCGCGCGCCTTGGCGGCGGCCAGCCCCGATTTTGCGCGCTCGCTGTTCAGCTCGCGCTCGAACTGGGCAATGCCGGCCGGTATCGTGGCCATCATCCTGCCGTTCGGGGTGTCGAGCTCGAAGGTCATGCCGCCCATGGCGACGAGCGAGACCTTCCAGCCGGCCAGACGGTGCAGGGTGTCGAGCAGGTCCGGTGTTGAGCCCCCCATCGGGAGAGTTCGGTTACCACTGGGGACTTCGTCGTCACTGCGGCGGTGCGATTTGCCCTGGCGGCGCCAGGGTGCCGGTCAGGCGGGATGGTTGCTGACTGCTGATGACATGATCAGGCAGGTTGCAGACCTTGCCGGGGTCATGGAATAAGCGTCCGACCGGGTGCGGGGCTCGAGACGGGAGGCGGTTCGGCACTTGGCGGCTTGGCAAGGCAAGGCACAGACATGGCACGGGCAGCGAAGACCAGACCCGCCGCGGTTGATGCGGATTTCCTGCGGGGCAGTTTTCCGGAACCGGTTGACGTTCCAGGATCCCGCCTGGGCTGCCGGGACCGGTTCTTCAATCGCGAGCTCTCCTGGCTGGCCTTCAACTGGCGGGTGCTCGAGGAGGCACAGAACCCGTCGGTTCCACTGCTGGAGCGGGTCCGGTTCGTTGCCATCTCGGCCACGAATCTCGACGAATTCTATACGGTCCGGGTTGCCGGGTTGCGTGAACTGGCCCGTTCGGGAAACCAGCCGGCCGCCATCGACGGCCTGCTTCCCTCCGAACAGCTCCAGGAAATCGGCGCCAATACCCGGAACCTGCTGACAGCCCAGCAAAGCGTCTGGGAATCGCTCAAGGGCGAGCTTGAGTCTGCCGGGATTTGCCTGCTTGACCGCTCAAAGCTCGACGACAATGACCGGGATTTTCTCGACAGGGTGTTCATTGACAAGGTGTTCCCGGTTCTGACACCGCTGGCAATCGACCCGGCGCATCCATTCCCGTTCATTCCCAGCTCCGGCTTTGCCCTCGCCCTGCAGCTGAGCCGCGCCGAAGATGGCCGGAAGCTCCAGGCATTGCTGCCCATTCCGTACCAGATCAACCGTTTTGTCAGGCTGAATGACGGCGCCGATGGCCAGATTCGCCTGATACCGCTGGAGGAGTTGTTGATCGAGAAGATCGGTTACATCTTCCCCAGCTACGTGGTGGTGGAAAAATGTGCGTTCCGGGTTCTGCGAGACAGCGACCTGGAGGTCGAGGAGGAAGCCGAAGACCTGGTCCGCGAGTTCGAAACCGCCCTGAAGCGGCGGCGGCGGGGCGAGGTCATCCACCTGTCGATTACCCAGGGCACGCCGTCACGACTGCGCGACCTGGTCATGAAGGAGCTGGGAATCGGCGAAGCCGAGATATTCGAATTGCAGGGCATGGTCGGACTTGCGGATCTTGGCGAGCTGATCATGGAATCGCGCCCGGACCTCCTGTGGCCGAATTTTGCGCCCCGGGTGCCGGAACGGGTCAAGGACCATGATGGCGACATTTTCGCTGCCGTCCGGCAGAAGGACATGCTGCTGCATCACCCCTACGAGACCTTCGACATGGTGGTCCGGTTCCTGCAGCAGGCAGCATTCGACCCCGATGTCGTTGCCATCAAGCAGACGCTGTATCGTACCTCCAACGAAAGCCCGATCGTGGCCGCCCTGTGCGAGGCGGCCGAAAACGGCAAATCGGTTACCGCACTGGTTGAACTCAAGGCGCGGTTTGACGAGGCAGCCAATATCAGGCAATCCCGGCGACTGGAGCGGGCTGGCGCCCAGGTCGTGTACGGCTTCATCAACCTGAAGACCCATGCCAAGGTCTCAACCGTGGTCAGGCGGGAGGGTGATCAGCTGGTGACCTACACCCATTACGGAACCGGGAACTACCATCCGATCACTGCCAGGGTCTATACCGATCTCAGCCTGTTTACCTGTGACCCTGCTGCCGGTCGCGATGCGACGCGGCTGATCAACTACGTATCGGGCTACGCCAAACCGGAGAGTCTCGAGAAACTGGCCATTTCGCCGATCAATCTCAAGGCGCAGCTGCTCGAATGCATTGCTGCCGAGGAGGAAAATGCCCGGCAGGGGCTGCCGGCCGAGATCTGGGCCAAGATGAATTCGCTCATTGATCCGGATGTCATCGACGCCCTCTATTCGGCAAGCGCCTCCGGCGTTCGGACCAGCCTGGTCATTCGTGGCATTTGCGGTCTGAAACCGGGAATTCGCAAGCTGTCGGAAAACATCCGGGTGAAATCCATCGTCGGCAGGTTCCTCGAACACTCCCGCATCATGTGCTTTGCCAATGGACAGCCATTGCCATCGCCGCAGGCCAGGGTGTTCATATCCTCGGCCGACTGGATGGACCGGAACCTGAACCGCCGGGTTGAATCGCTGGTGGAAATCACCAATCCCACCGTGCAGGAACAGGTCGTGAGCCAGATCATGGCGGCAAACCTGGCCGACCAGGCGCAGAGCTGGGTGCTGCGACCGGACGGGGTGTTCATGCGGCATGACAAGACCGACCGCGAGCAGGTCTTCAACTGCCACCGGTTCTTCATCGAGAACCCATCCCTTTCGGGGCGCGGCTCGGCTGGCGCCGGCGATGTGATCACGCTTACCCATTCCCGGGACCAGGCCGAATGACATCCGGCGAGGCGGTATCCGCAGCCAGTGATCCGACTGGCTGGCCGGCATCGTCGTCGGTACCGGCCATCATCAGCGACCCCGAGCTCGGCAGCCTTCGCCGCATCGGCGTCGTCGATGTCGGGTCGAATTCGGTCCGGATGGTCGTCTTTGACGGCGCCGCCCGTTCACCGGCATATTTCTTCAACGAGAAGGTATTCTGCGGCCTGGGCTCCTCCCTCGCCGTGACCGGATGCCTCAACCCGGACGGCAGGCGGAAGGCGCTGGCGGCAATCCGCCGCTTTACCCTGCTGGCAGGGGATATGGGCCTGACATCACTGGTCGGGGTTGGCACCGCCGCCATCAGGGACTCCACGGATGGCGAGGAGTTCTGCCGGGAGCTGCAGGAGGCGACGGGCCTCGAGGTGGCGATTGCCAGCGGCGAGGAAGAGGCACGTCTTGCTGCCCAGGGCGTCCTGCTCGGATGGCCGGATGCCGACGGGCTGGTTTGCGACATTGGTGGATATTCGGCGGAATTTGCCGAGCTCCGCTGCCGGCAGATCGGCCATTGCACGACGCTGGCGCTCGGACCGCTGGCCATCGAGCGGGTCTGCAAGCGGGAAGAGGACAGGCGTGCGCATGTCGCCGGACTGATCGGCCAGGCCCGCCGGCAATTCGACCGCGATTGTCCGACACTCTACCTCGTTGGCGGCTCCTGGCGGGTGATCGCCCGCCTGCACATGGAGCATTGCCAGTATCCGCTGAGGGTCCTGAACGAATACAGGATGCCTCGGGACTCGCTCGACTCGACGATGGCGTGGATTCGCAAATCGGGCATTGACCGGATCCGGTCCCGCTACCGGCTGCCGGTCGAGCGGGCTCGGGCCCTGCCATCGGCGATGATCGTGCTCGAGGAAATCCTGGCGGCGTTCGAGCCTGCCGAGATTGCCGTTTCGGGCTACGGCATCCGCGAGGGGCTGCTCTACGGCCTGATGCCGACACATCTGCGAGATCGCGATCCGCTGATCGAAGCCTGCCTGCATTCGGAAATCTCCTCTTCCCGCCGCCCGGGCCTGGGCGAGACACTGTTCCGGCTGGTTCGTCCGCTGTTCAAGACTGCCGGGCATGACCGGCTGCGGCTGATTCACGCCGCCTGCCTGCTCCATGACGTGACCTGGCGGGCGCATCCCGACTACCGGGCCGAGATCAGCTTCGACAATGCAACCAGGGCAAACCTTGGCGGGCTGGATCATGCCGGCCGGGTGTTTCTTGCCCTGGCCCTCTTTCACCGTTACCGGAACAGCGGTGACGAGCATTTCATCACCTGCTATCGCGGGTTGCTGCCGGAGAACGATTTCCGGCAGGCGAAGATTCTCGGCAAGGCCATGCGCTTCGGCGCCATGATCGCCGTGATCTCGCCGGAGAAGATTGCCAGGCTCAAATTCAAGCCGGGCAAGCACAGGCTGACGCTGACCCTGCCGCCGGCATTGCAGGAAATCTACGGTGAAGCCGCCGCAGCCCGCTTCGAGTCGCTGGCCTCGGCAATGGATTGCGAAGCCAGGGTCGAAATCGTATAGCCTCCTGGCCGCAGACGGCCGGCAATTCACCACCACGGATGCGGCCCGATCCACCTGGAAGGGGAATTGATTGATGCGAATGTCGCGATACTTTCTTCCGGTCCTCAAGGAAACGCCGGCCGAAGCGCAGATCGTGAGCCACCGCCTGATGCTGCGGGCCGGCATGATCCGCCAGGCCGCTGCCGGCATTTATTCGTGGATGCCGCTCGGCCTGCGGGTACTACAGCGCATCGAACGGATCGTGCACGAGGAACAGCAGCGGGCCGGCCATGTTCCACTGCTGATGCCGACCCTGCAGCCGGCGGCGCTGTGGCAGGAATCGGGACGCTATGACGATTACGGCGACGAGATGCTGCGGATCCGGGACCGTCATGGTCGCGACCTGATTTATGGACCGACCAATGAAGAGCTGGTCACCGACATCTTTCGCAGCCATGTTCGTTCCTATCGCGATCTTCCGCTCACGCTCTATCACCTGCAATGGAAATTCCGCGACGAGATCCGGCCGCGATTCGGGGTGATGCGCGGCCGCGAATTCTTGATGAAGGATGGCTACAATTTCGACATCGATCAGGACCGCGCCATTCATTCCTACAACCGGCACCTGGTCAGCTACCTGCGGACCTATGAGCGCATGGGTCTCAAGGCGATACCGATGCGGGCCGATACCGGACCGATCGGCGGCACCCACAGCCACGAATTCCTGGTGCTGGCCGAAACCGGTGAATCGGGGGTGTATTTCGACAGGTCCATTCTCGATTTCGAACTGGGCTCCAGGTCGATCGACTATGACAGCGCCGAAGATTGTGCCGCCATCTTCGAGGAATGGACCGCCCCTTACGCACGGACGGACGAGACCCATGACCAGCAGGTGTTCGAGCGCGAGGTGACGCCGGAGCGGCGACAGGCCTCGCGCGGCATCGAGGTTGGCCAGATCTTCTATTTCGGGACCAAGTATTCGGAGCCGATGGGAGCAACCGTGGTCGATGCCGACGGCAATCACCGCCCTGTCCACATGGGGTCGCACGGAATTGGCATTTCCCGGCTTGCAGGCGCGATCATCGAGGCCAGCCACGATGACCGCGGGATCATCTGGCCGGAGGCGGTGGCGCCGTTTCCGGTCGGCGTGATCAATCTCAAGCCGGGAGATGACCGCACCGACAAGGTCTGCGACCGAATCTGCGCCGCGCTTCAGGCCTTGGGGCTCGAGCCGCTCCTCGACGATACCGGTGAACGTGCCGGTGCCAAGTTTGCCACCATGGACCTGATCGGGCTGCCATGGCGGGTGACGGTCGGCCCGAGAGGAATTGCCGAGGGATGCGTCGAGTTGACCTGCCGCCGGACCGGCGCCAGCGAGAACCTTGCCCCCGCACAGGCCGTGGACCGGGTCGCCGGAATCTATTCGACCTCCGGCCGGTAGGCCGGTCCCGGCTCCGCATGCAGCAGAAGGCACAGATGGACAGGCGCAGCACCGCGCCGTTTGATCGTTTCGAATGGATGATCGCATGGCGTTACCTGCGATCCCGGCGGAGCGAAGGCGGCGTCAGCGCCATGACGGTGATTTCCATCGCCGGAATCGCCATCGCCGTGTTCGCACTCGTGGCGACGCTGGCGGTGCGGTCGGGCTTCCGCGCCGAGTTCCTGGATACCATCCTGGGCGCCAACGCCCACAGTTCGATCTATTCCGGCACCTACCGGACCGAAACCGGCCGACAGACCGACGTCCTGACCGATTACGAAGCACTTGCATCGAGGCTGGCATCGGTCGAGGGGGTTGTCCACGCGACGCCAATCATCAGGTCGCAATTGCTGGCCGCCTCCGATTACCGCAATGCCGGCGTGGAACTGTTCGGAGTGACCGCCGAGGATCTGGAAATCCTGCCCCTGGTCAGCAATCCCGAAAACGCCGTCGGCGACCTGGCCAAATTTGACAACGGCATTGCAATCGGCACCGGGATTGCCCGCGAACTCGGCGTCGGGATCGGAGACA
Source organism: Paracoccaceae bacterium (assembly GCA_964291445.2). Classification (GTDB taxonomy): domain Bacteria; phylum Pseudomonadota; class Alphaproteobacteria; order Rhodobacterales; family Rhodobacteraceae; genus JAPOXR01. Next base: position 661,096 of record OZ219863.1, read on the forward strand.
CCATTCGGCTGGTGTCGCCCGACGGCGCCAGGACCGCCTTCGGAATATCGCCGCGGATCAACCAGTATGATGTCGTCTACATCTTTGGGGTCGGACGACACGACATCGACCGGGTCCGGATCTACATGCCGTTTGCCGAGGCCCAGCTTTTTCTCAACCGCGAGGGCGCCGCCGATGTCATCGAGGTGTTTGTCGCCGAACCGGAAGAGATCGAGGACATCGAGCCGCGGCTGCTGGCAGCCGCCGGCAACCGGTACTACGCCTGGTCGTGGAAGGATTCATCCGGCGTCTTCCTGCGTGCATTGCAGATGGAAGACAACGTCATGTTCATCATCCTGTCGATCCTGGTGCTGATTGCCACGTCGAATATCGTGTCGGGGCTGATCATGCTGGTCAAGAACAAGGGGCGGGATATCGGGATATTGCGGACAATGGGGCTGAGCCAGGGATCGGTCATGCGGGTGTTTTTCCTGTGCGGCGCCCTGATCGGCACCACCGGCACCGCGTTCGGCGTGGCGCTTGGATGCCTGTTTGCCATCAATATCGACCCGATCTTCACCCTGGTGAACAGGCTGGCCGGCGGCGGTGTCTGGGACCCCGAAGTCCGGCTGCTGGCGGAATTGCCGGCCCGGCTGGAGCTTGCCGACGTGGCATCGGCGGTAATCCTCTCGATGACATTGTCACTGGTGGTCACGATATTTCCGGCCCGCCGCGCGGCGAGGATGAACCCGGTGGAGGCTCTCAGATATGAATGAGGCCGTACTCTCCATGCGCGGCATCGCCAAGGCCTACAACCGGAATCTTGCCAATGAAATCAGGATCCTGAGGAAGATCGATCTTGATATCAACCCCGGTGAAATCGTCGGTCTTCTGGCGCCCTCGGGGGCCGGCAAATCGACATTGCTGCACGTGGCCGGGTTGCTCGATACACCCGATACCGGTTCGCTGACCATTGCCGGCACCTCCCTCGCAGGCGCCACCGACCGCATGCGGACCAGGATTCGCCGGCGCGATATCGGGTTCGTCTACCAGTTTCATCACCTGTTGCCCGAATTCACCGCGCTGGAAAACGTCATTCTTCCGCAGCTTGCCGATGGCGCCGGTCGGGACGAGGCGACGGCAACTGCACAAGGTTGGCTGGGCCATGTCGGCCTGGCCGACCGTATCCACCACCGGCCGGCCGAGCTGTCGGGCGGCGAGCAGCAGCGCACCGCCCTGTGCCGGGCCCTGGCCAATGCCCCCCGCCTGCTCCTGGCCGACGAGCCGACCGGAAATCTCGATACCCAAACATCGGAGCAGGTCTTCGAGATGCTGCTCGATTCCGCCCGCACCTCCGGCTTGGCGGCGCTGATTGCCACCCACAACGTCGCGCTCGCCCGGCGAATGGACCGGATTTTCCGGCTGGATTCGGGCCAGTTGATCGAAGGTGCCGTCGATTCCCGGCCGTGAGCTGGAGTGGCAGCCGGGCACCTTCAACTGCAACCCGGTCAAGGCCCACCATGGCAGGCTCCGGGAGGGGTTGCACCATCCAGGCCCGCCGGGGCGGGTCCCGGCGCCGGGGCTCCGACAGGGTCTGCACCGCTGGTGTCGAGACAGCGGGGCCGCTTGCGGCCGCGGTTTGATGAATGCGGGGAGGGTGGTATTACTGATCCCGGGAGTCTGGACGATGCGCCTGCATTGCCGGCCCGGACAGGCAGGCCGCTGGTCCGGTTGCGAGGAGTGACATGGAACCCCTGCAGTTCACGACGGAAATGGCGGTTGTTCTCGGTCTGCTGGGGTTTACGGTTTTCCTGTTTGTTTCGGAAATCATCCGGATAGACTTGGCTGCGCTGCTCGTGCTGGTGATGGTCGGCACCCTGAGCTACCTGCCGGGCCTCGGCAGCCTTGCCGACACTTCCCACCTGTTCGACGGGTTTGCCTCGAACGCGGTGATCTCGATCATCGCGGTGATGATTGTCGGTGCCGGCCTTGACCGGACCGGACTCATGAGCAAGGTTGCCGCCGCCATCCTGAAGCATGGCGGCACCACGGAAATTCGCGTGCTGCCGATCGTGTCCGGAACAGTCGGTCTGATCTCGAGTTTCCTGCAGAATGTCGGTGCGGCGGCGCTGTTCCTGCCCGTCGTCAGCCGGATTTCGGTGCGGTCGGGCATCGCCATCAGCCGCCTGCTGATGCCGATGGGGTTCTGCGCCATACTCGGCGGAACCATGACCATGGTCGGCTCGTCGCCCCTGATCCTGCTGAATGACTTGATCTTGACCGCCAATGAGGGCTTGCACGCCCACGCCCAGATGGAGCAGTTCGGACTGTTCTCGGTGACGCCGATCGGGGCGGCGCTGGTCGCCACCGGAATCCTCTATTTCATGCTGCTCGGCCGCTGGGTTCTTCCGGGCTCGCCGGAGCCAGCCGAAATTGCGCCCGGAGGCGGAACTGCCGACTACCTGGAGCGTGTCTACGGGCTTCACGCCGATGTCTTTGAAGTCGAGGTCCCACCCGACAGCCCGCTGGTCGGGCAGATCCTGGCGGATATCAACAACGACAACAATCTCTACATCATCTCGACCTTCTATCGCGGCAAGGTGTCGATGATCCAGATACTGACCGCCGAAATCGCCGCACCTTGCAGGCTGGCCATTGTCGGCAACGAGGATGTCGTCAGGACTTTTGCCGACCGGTACGGGCTGGTGGTACGACCGGAGCTGGATGTGTTCATCGAGGAATTCGCACCGACCAATGCCGGCGTTGCCGAGCTGGTCATTCCGCCGGATTCGAAGTTGATCGGCAAGACCCCGCGACAATTGCTGTTGCGCAAGACCTACGGCCTGAGCCTGATGGCGATCCACCGCGGCGAGGAAACTCTCAGCCATGTCAGGACCGACGAGCATGAGCCGACGCAGATCGGCCTGGTGCCCTTCCATGACGGCGACATGCTGGTTGCCCACACCCGCTGGGACAATCTGACCCGCGTGAAACGTGACCGGAACTTCATCGTCGTGACAACGGATTTTCCGCAGGAGGAGCTGCGGCCGCACAAGGTTGGCTGGGCGGTTCTGTTCCTGGTGATTTCGCTGTCGCTCATACTCTTCACCGATGTGCGACTGTCACTCTGCCTGCTGACGGGAGCGGTCGGGATGATGCTGAGCCGCGTCCTCAGCATCGACGAGGCCTACCGCGCCGTTGGCTGGAACACGGTGTTCCTGCTGGCGAGCCTGATCCCGCTCGGGCAGGCGGTGCAGAACACCGGCACCGCCGAATGGATCGCCCAGCAGATCCTCACGATCCTGGATGGCTGGCCGATCTGGTCGCTGCAGCTGGGCGTGGCAATTCTTGCCACCGCCTTCTCGCTGGTGATGTCGAATGTCGGCGCCACCGTGCTCCTGGTTCCGCTGGCGGTCTCCATCGCCGTTGCCGCCGGGGCAAGCCCGGCGCTGTTTGCCCTGACCGTGGCCATTTCCACGTCGAATTCCTTCATCATCCCGACGCACCAGGTCAATGCGCTGATCATGGGCCCGGCCGGCTACAAGGTCACCGATTTCCTGAAGAGCGGCGGCATCATGACCATCCTCTTCCTGGTGGTCTCCATGGTCATGCTGAACATCGTGTATTGACCAGAGATCCGGCCGCTGCCCCAATTCTCTCGACCGACGGCGATCGGCCCCTGACCCGCTACCGGCAGGACAGGTGAATGATCATGACCCGAAATCATGCGCCAAGGGGCGGGCTGCAGGACAGGTGCGCGCTCATTGCACGAGTTCATGCGCCGTGACCGCAACGGGATGTCCGACCAGGCAGGCATCCACGGTCAGCAGAAGCAGGCCTTTCTCCTGTGCCTGGACCATCGGAAGTTCGTCGAACCGGTCCTTGTGGCCCAGCGGTGTCTCGAATTCGCTGGCCGCATGGTCATCGGCAACAATGTCATGTCCTGGTCGTCCAGGCCGGCGACCACATCCCCGACAGAGATGTGGCTGAGGCGTGTCATTGCCTTGCGGATGGAAATTTCCATCGTGGATGGCTCCTGGCCCGGTGTTTTCCCTGGCAAGTCCACCACCATGATCGCCAGGGATCATGACGACATTCGGCCGCCGGTCAGTGATGGCCGGTTGTCAGTCTCGTGCCATGCAGGGCTGCTGCCCGGAATTGGGCGGGCTCAATTGCCGGGAGTTTCGGCGGCGGCCAGCGCCTCGGGGAGCGCTGCCTCCAGGAGGTCCAGATCCTCCTTCCTGCCGGCCGAGATACGGATGCAGCGATCCTGCGGTGCCACGAATGGCTTGCGCACGAAAATGCCCCGATCAAGCAGTGCCTCCATCACCCGGGTTGCAAACGGGCCGCCATCTCCGCAGTCGATGGCGACAAAATTTGCCCCGGACGGGATCGCAACCAGCCCGCTTGCGCGGGCGATCCCGGCGATGCGCCGGCGGGCCTGGTCAATGCTGTGAACCGTCCGGGAAAGACCGTCCTGGTCGGCCAGCGCCGCAACCGCTCCGGCCTGGGAAATCCGGCACATGCCGAAATGGTTCCGGATCTTGTCAAAGGCCGAGATCAGCCGTGAATGGCCCACCGCGTAGCCGACCCGGGCACCGGCCATGCCATAGGCCTTGGAGAAGGTGCGCATCCGGATCACCCTCGCATTGTCAACATCGATCGGGGCGGGCGCGTCGGGAATGCACTCCACATAGGCTTCGTCGAGCACCAGCAGGCTTGTTGCCGGGATCTGGTCAATGAGACTCCTGATGGTGCCGGCATCATGCCAGGTGCCCATGGGATTGTCCGGATTTGCCAGGTAGATCAGCGCCGCGCCCGCTTTCGTGGCAGCCCCGAGCAACCCGTCCGGATCCTCGTGGTCGTCGCGATATGGCACCTGCACCAGTTCGCCGCCATAGCCGGCCACGTGAAAGCCGAAGGTCGGATAGGCTCCGCTGGAGGTGACCACCCTGGTCCCCGGCGTCACCACCATGCGCACCAGGTATCCCAGAAGCCCGTCGATCCCCTCGCCCACGACCACGTTGTCGGCGCCAACACCCAGATGGACGGCCAGCGCAGATTTGAGATCATGGTTTTCCGGATCGCCATACATCCAGACTTCGCCGGCCGCCCGGCGCATGGCCTCCACGGCCTGCGGGGAGGGTCCGAACACGTTCTCGTTGGCACCGATCCGGGCCAGGAATTTTCGCTCCCGTGCCCGTTCTGCCGCCTCCGGCCCGACAAAGGGAACCGTCGCCGGCAATCCTTCAACGAGATCGGTCAGTTTCGGCATGCGCCAGCTCCCGGTCATTTGCATCCATTCCAGTCCACCCCTTGCCTCGGGCACCTTTCCACACCAGGCGGCCGGCACGCTCCTCACCCCGGACACCGCATCAGGCGGCTGGCAGTTTCCTGCCCCAACCGGCCGACTGCATCTCGACGAGGCGGGAGCTGGTCCGCTCGAACTCGAAAGCGCCCCTGCCTTCGGCATAGAGCTGATTCGGCCCGGCCGCCGCCGACACAACCAAACGGGTTCCCGATTCGTAGAGTGCATCGATCAGCATGACAAACCGCTTTGCCTCGTTGTGGTTGGCCCGGCCCATCAGCGGAATATTCTCTATCATCAGCAGCCGCACCGCCCCGGAAATCGCCAGGAAATCGGCAGGGCCGTAGGGGCGGGCACACAGATCGGCAAAATCGGCCCGGGCAACACCGTTGGCATAGCACGGCAAGGCGATCTGCCGCCGCTTGATCGTCAGCGTCAACTCCCGGCCCGCAGCCCCGACAAGGTCGTCCCAGATCCGGTCGATCTGTCGCACCGACCCGTCATCGGCGGGCGTGAACCAGACAGGCTGGCCGGACAATTTGCCCTGGCGATAATCCTCGCCACCGGCGAGTTCTTGGACATGCATCTTCCTGCGGATCAGGTCGACGAACGGCACGAACAGGTGGCGGTTCAATCCGAACTTGTAGAGTTCCTCCGGAGGCCGGTTGGACGTCGTCACCACCACCACGCCCTGGCTGAAGAGTCGTTCGAACAGGCGGCCGACGATCATGGCGTCGGCAATGTCATCGATCTGCATCTCGTCGAGACACAGCAATTCAACCTCCCCTGCCACCTGGTCGGCGGCCGGGATTACCGCGTCGCTGACCTCCGACTTCCTGATCTCGTGCAAGCTGGCATGGACCGTCTGCATGAATTCAAGGAAATGAACCCGCTTCCGGCTGGCGGTCGCGACATGGTCGAAGAACAGGTCCATCAGCATGGATTTTCCCCGTCCGACATGCCCCCACAGGTAGATGCCCGGCGGCGGTCCCTGCCTGCGCATGATGCCGGCAATCCGGGACCGCCCTCCCCTCCGGCGGAAATGGCCGTGCAACCCCTCCAGCACCGCCAGCGCCGCCCACTGGTCCGGGTCGGGCCTGAGTGCGCCCGAGGATGTGGCCAACCGGTAGACTTCCGTCAGCGTGTCGGACATGCCGGCCTCCTTCCGCATTCGGAACACCGTTCCACCCCGTCATCCCTGCCGGGATCCGGCAAGCGGCACCGCATGTCAGCCAATGCAGATGTCACGCAGCCGCAACCACTGGCTGTCCGTCATCAGCGGCTCGTAAGTATTGTCTCCGTACTCGTCGGCCACCAGCCCTGCCCTGCCGGCCACCCGGCCGAAGGGCGTGCTCGAGAACCCGGCCCTGGCGAATTCCTCAAGGAGGCGTGCATCATCGACTACGGCCGAATTTTCCGCAGGCAGCGATCGGGCATAATCGATCACCGACCGGTCATCTATGCCACGCTCCAGGGCAAGATAGGTTGCCACGCCAATTCCGGCATGGCTCAGAAACCGGTCAAACGGCGCCGATGTCCCGGCAGCGGCCAGCTCCAGCAAGGCATAGCCGGCAACCACCTCCGGCCCGTCGAATTCCTCGAGCACCGATGCACCGACGACAATGATTGATCCGGGCAGCATCAGGCTCCTGACCGCCTGGTCGGCCACGATCCGCAGCCTGTAGCGAGCATCCGGAAAGATGCGTCTCTCGAGAACGGAAATCGACTGCAGTCCCTTCCCGCTTCTGCACTCACCGCCCCGTTCACCGGCCAGGGCGGCAAACACCCTCTCGCCGATCTCCAATTGCTGCCGGTAGGCGACCAGGCCTGCCACATGCGGAGCAATCCGGTCGAAGAACGCCACCGCCGGAACCACGATCAATGCCAGGATGACCATGAACAGGGCAACGCCGCGCAATGACAGGCCCGATCTGGACAGCTGTTCATTGTAGCCTGCGATGATGTCGTCGAGCACCGAGATCGCGGTTGAATCGGACACTTCGAGGGTTTCCGCGAACTCGCTGTCAGGCGAGTAGATTGCCGGCAGGCCACGTTGGCGTTTTCGCCGGATCGCGTCACATGACCACTGGACGATGACCTGGTTGCCCTTGCTGATCAGCGTGAGCGCCGAGGCATCGATCTTGATCACCACCTCCATGCCCGGATCATTGGGAAGCTGGTGCCAGATACCGAGGCACTCGAGAAGCTGGAAATCGGCCAGTCGCTCGCTGGCGCGCTTCTTTTCCTTCAGCATGACTCCTCGCCGATCATGTCCCGCATGACCTGGTCCCGGAACCGTCGGCGCCCTGCTCAGCTCGACCGGGCAATCTTCCGCAACTCGAATTTCTGTATCTTGCCGGTCGCGGTCTTGGGCAATTCCCGGAAGGCGATGCCCTTCGGAGTCTTGAATCCGGCCAGGGATTTGCGGCAGAAGGCGATGAGTTCACCTTCACCGGCACTGGCGCCTTCCTTCAATTCGACGAATGCAAACGGGACCTCCCCCCATTTTTCATCAGGCCTGGCAACGACGGCGCAGAGCGACACTGCCGGATGGTGCATCAGCACCCCCTCCACCTCGACCGACGACACGTTTTCGCCACCGGAAATGATGATGTCCTTGGATCGGTCGGCGATCTGGATGTAGCCATCCTCCTGCAGCACGGCAATGTCGCCGGTTCGAAAATATCCACCATCAAGCGCCTCGCGGGTCGCCTCCGGGTTCCGGTAATACCCCTTCATCACCGAATTGCCCTGCATGACGATCTCGCCGAGCGAAGCTCCATCAGGCGCCACTTGCTTCCCGGACTCTGCATTGACCACGGTGATGCGCTCCATGGTCGGTATCAGCACGCCCTGGCGGGCCTTCCGCGCTGCCCGGTCGGCCTGGTCGAGATCATTCCAGAGGGCATCCTTCCAGACGCATTCGGTGACATGGCCATAGGTCTCGGTCAGCCCGTAGACATGGGTCACGTTGAAACCCAGATCCTCGACCGCCTGCAACGTGGCGGCAGCCGGGGGCGCACCGGCGGTAAACACCTCGACCCGGTGGTCGAACGACCGACGATCCTCGCTGGCGGCGTTGGCAAGCAGGTTCAGGACAATCGGGGCACCGCCGAAATGGGTGACCCGCTCTTCGGCAATCGCCCGGTAGATGGCCCCGGCCGAGATGTCCCGGCAGCAGATCACCGTTCCGCCCACGGCCGGCATCATCCAGGAATGGTTCCAGCCATTGCAGTGAAACAATGGAACGATGGCCAGGAATTTCGGATACAGCGTCATTCGCCAGCTGATGACCGTTCCCATGGTCATCAGATACGCCCCCCGGTGATGGCAGACCACGCCCTTCGGTCGCCCGGTGGTTCCCGAGGTGTAGTTGAGGGAGATGCTCTCCCACTCATCCTGCGGCATGATCCAGCGGAATTCGCCGGAGCCGGTGGACAGGAACGCCTCGTATTCACGATACTGCCCGGTCGGCGGATATCCTGCTCCGGTATCGGCGACCTCGATGATTTCCGGCGGAGACGATTCCATCATCGCCAGCGCCGCCTCGGCAACCGGCAGGTACTGGGTATCGACAAAGGCAATCCGCGGCCGTGCGTGATCGAAAACATAGGCGATGGTCCCGGCATCGAGGCGGATATTGATGGCATTGAGGACCGCCGAGCAGGCAGGGACGGCAAAATGGGTCTCCACCGCCGCCGGTATGTTCGGCAGGATGGTCGACACCACCTCTCCGGGCCGAACCCCTGCCGATGCCAGCGCCCCGGCCAGGCAGGTCACCCGATGGTGATACCGGGCGTAGTCGATCCGCCAGTCACCATAGACCAGCGCCTCGTATTCGGGATACACCTCCCGCGCCCGGTTGAGATGTGACAGCGGCGTGAGCGGCACGAAATTCGCTTCACACCGCTCCAGCCCGGATTCGTCTTCCAGCCAGCCCATCAGTCCTCCACCCAATCAGACCAGTTTTCTCCGGCAGACCTAATGAACCAACCGGCAATTTTTGTAAATCGCATCCAGCCCGTCACCTCTCGACCCGACGGTCCAACCGGGGCAGCGACGGCCCCGAATTCTGCCGCCGGCAATGCCCGAACCTGCGGCGCCTAACGGCATGCCCGTAGATCTCCTGCCGGGCCGCCCGGTCCCTGTCAGTTCATGCCGGTGGCGACTCCCGCCAGCCTCGTCTCAACCGGTAAAGGAGCTTCCGGATTCGGCCATCCTCGACAGCAGTTCCGGCGGCTCGAAGCGCCGACCGTATTTCCGGGAAAGCAACTGCAGCAGCTCGATGGTCTTCGGCAGAGGTTGCGAGTCGAGCCAACTGAAGGGGCCGCCCGACCACGGGGCAAACCCCCAGCCGAGCACGGCGCCGACGTCCCCTTCCCTGACCTCCTCCAGCACCCCGTCTTCCAGCGCCCTGACCGCTTCGATGACCTGGATCAACAGCAGCCTGTCCCTGGCCGCCTCGACATCCCGGTCACCATCCGACCCGAAGCGGTCAGCGAGACCTGGCCACAGCCCGGTCCGGTTTCCCTTGCCATCATATTCGTAGAACCCGGCGCCGGCCTTGCGGCCCAGCCGGCCTTCACCGACCAGAAACCGCACCACCTCTTCCGATTCGTGGTCGACATGCTCGTTACCCATGGCCTGCCTGGTGGCATCGGCAATGCTGGCAGCCAGGTCGAGCGATGTCTCGTCCACGAGTTGCAGTGGACCGACCGGCATCCCGATCATTCTTGCCGCGTTGTCGACCAGTGCCGGTGGCACACCCTCCCCCACCATGCGCATTCCTTCATTGAGATAGGGGATGATGCACCGGTTGGTGTAGAAGAAACGGGCATCATTGACGATAATCGGCGTCTTGCCGACCGCGCAGGAAAAATCGACGGCCCGCGCCACCGCCTCGTCACCGCTTCTCCTGCCCCTGATGATCTCGACCAGCATCATCCGGTGTACCGGGCTGAAAAAATGCATGCCGACGAAGCGTTCAGCATTCCCGAGGCCACCGGCCAGGTCGCTGATCGGCAGGGTCGAGGTGTTCGATGCGATCACGCATTCCGGCCCGACCGCCGCCTCTGCCGCCAACAGCACCTCCGCCTTGACGGCCGGATCCTCGAATACTGCCTCGATGACCAGGTCGCAGCCCGCCAGGGCGGAAAACGCCGTACCGGCCTCGATCCGGGCCATGGTCTCGCGGGCATCACCGGATGGCGCCGGACGTCGCTTCGCCTGGTGCTGCAGAATCCCGGCGATGCGGTCCCGGCCCCGGTCGGCCGCCTCCTGCTCGCGGTCGAGCAGGACAACCTCCATTCCGGCGCTTGCCGCGACCAGTGCGATCCCGGCACCCATCATACCGGCGCCGATCACGCCCAGCCTGGCAATGTTCCTGGCCTCGATGCCGGCCGGCCGCCTCGCCCCCTTGGCCAGCGCCCGGCGATCGGTGAACACCGTCCGGATCATGGACGTGGTCGAGGGCTTCAACAGCAGCCAGGTAAACCAGCGGGCCTCAATCTTCAGCGCGTCATCGATAGGCACCAGCGTGCCCTCGTAGATTGCCGACAGGCATGCGGTGGCCGCGGGTGACGCGCCAAGGGTCTGCGAGTGCACCTGCACCGATGCGCCAACGAAACTCTCGAAGCCGTTACGGTCGTAAGGGGCTCCGCCGGGGAGCCTGAACCCCTTCCGGTCCCATGGCTTGACCAGGTCATCCGGCTTTGCGTTCAGCACCCAGCCCCTGGCCCGCGACAACAGTTGCCCGACATCGACAACCTCGTCGATGACACCGGCCTCCAGGGCCTGGCGAGGACCGAGCAGTGTGCCACGGAGCAGGAGCGGGCCCGCCGCCGCCAGCCCGAGTTTGCGCACCAGCCTGGTGGTGCCGCCGGCGCCGGGAAACAGACCGACCCTGATCTCCGGCAGGCCGATCCTGGCATCCGGACGGTCGGCGCAAATGATCCGGTGGCACCCCAGCGGCAATTCGAGGCCGATACCGGCGGCGGTCCCCGGCAGAGCGGCCACCACCGGCTTGCGTCCCTCCACGGTGCCGGCAGGTTGGCCGCCAGTCTCGATTTTCCTGAGCAGGCGGTGAATTGCCATGATCCGTCCGAACACCCCGGCCGCAGATCGGTTCTCCCCGCTGACCGGAAGCTCCCGGAAACTCGCCAGGTCAACGCCGCCCGAGAAATCCTTCTTGGCGCTGGTGATGACCACGCCCCTGACATCGGGGTCGGCAAAGGCGGTATCGATCATGTCGGACAGCAGCGGGAACCCGGCCATCTTCATGAGGTTCATGCTCTTGCCCGGAACATCCCAGGTGATGATTGCCACGCCGTCGGCATCGACCTCGTAACGGAAGTCATCCATGATCATTCTCCGACCCGTTCGATTATCGTTGCCACCCCCATGCCACCGCCGACACACAGCGCCACCAGCGCCATCTCGCCATCCCGGCGTTCCAGCTCGTCGAGTGCCATGCCGAGAATGATGGCACCGGTCGCACCCAGCGGGTGGCCCAAGGCAATCGCCCCGCCATTTACATTCACCTGTTCCGGATCGAGTCCCAGCTCCTGCATGACATGCAGCGGCACCGCGGCAAAGGCCTCGTTGATCTCGAACACGTCGATATCCCCGACCGTCATCCCGGCCCGGTGCAGCGCACAATTGGCTGCCGGGACCGGGCCGGTCAGCATCATGGTCGGGTCCGAGCCCACGCTCCCGCTTGCCACAAACCTGGCTCGCGGTCGCAATCCGTGCAGCTCCCCGAATTCCCTCGACCCGACAAGGGCGAGGGCGGCGCCATCAACGATCCCGGACGAGTTGCCCGGATGATGGACATGGTTGATCGCCTCGAGGTGCGGAAACCGGATTGTGGCGATCCGGTCAAAACCGGGAATGGTTTCACCGATCTTCCGGAAAGACGGCTCGAGTCCGGCCAGGGTCTCGACAGTGGTGTCCGGGCGAAGATGTTCGTCATGGTCGAGGATCGTGACCCCGTTCATGTCCTCGACCGGCACGATGCCATTTGCGAACCGCCCTTCCTTCCATGCGGTGGCGGCCCGCCTTTGCGACTCCACCGCATACCGATCGCATTCCTCGCGGGAGAATCCGAACTCGGTGGCGATGAGGTCGGCCGATATCCCCTGCGGGACGAAGCGGGAATTGATGGCGAGTTGCGGGTCCACGGCATAGGGGGCGCCATCCGAGCCCATCGGAACCCGGCTCATCATCTCCACCCCGCCGGCAATGCAGGATTGGCCCTGGCCAGCCATGACCTTCATTGCTGCCAGGTTCACGGCCTCGAGGCCGCTGGCACAGAACCGGTTGACCGAGACACCCGGAACCCCGTTGTCGAGCCCGGACCGCAACACCACGGTGCGGGCCAGGCACCCGCCCTGCTCGCCCACCTGGGTCACGTTGCCCCAAACCAGATCGTCGACCTGCCCTGCCCCGCCCAGCGAGCGCTCGAGCAGGCTGTCGACAAGGAAGGCCGAGAGGCGGGATGCACTCACCTCCTGCAGGCTGCCACCCTTGCGGCCGCGAGGCGTGCGCATGGTCTCATAGATGTAGGCATCGGTCATGATCAGCCCTCCCTGTCGGACGGACGGCCAGGCATCAGGTCATAGGGATGCTTCCAGCCGTCAAGCACCGATATCCGGTCGAGCCAGGCATCAATTGCCGGCCAGTCCCGGCGGTCGAAGCCGAAGGGCTCCGGATAGTAGAGATATCCGCAGCAGGAGATGTCGGCGATGGTCGGCCCGTCCCCGACCAGCCAGTCCCGGCCGGCTAGAGACGCCTCCAGCGTATTCCAACTGCCGCGAAGGCGTCCGTGGAGCCATTTGATGACCTCGCCCGGCCTTTTTTCGGCAGCAAGGAAATTTGCCAGGAACCTCGCGGTTCCGGCAAGGGAGGAATTCTTGTGATTGTCCCAGAATTGCCAGCGGAGAATCTCCCGCCTCTCGGCATCGGTGCCGCCGCCCAGCTTTCCGGTTTCCTGCACCACGTAATCCTGGATCACCCCGGACTGGCCCAGGACCAGATCCCCTGCCACCAGGACGGGCACCTCGCCCATCGGGTTGAGCCGGCGGAACGCCTCGCTTCGGGTCTCGCCATTGAAGAAATCGACAAAGACCGGCTCCCAATCGAACCCGGCCAGCTCCATGGCCAGCGCCGCCTTGTAGGCATTGCCGCTCTCACCAAAACAATACAGTCTTGCCGCCATCTGCCCGCACCCCCTGATCACGCATCCCGATCACCGGCACGGTCGTCGCCCGGCGCGGCCCTGCACTATCGTCTTTGCCCGATCACTGGAAGCGGCCAGTTGCGAAATCGACAACGAATTCCGGCCACCGGCCCGTGGCATGCCGGGCCTCGGGGGTGGGCTTCCGGTGAGGCCAGACGAATCTGTCGGGCTGACGCCGAAGCTGCCATCAGGCACCCGGCAGCAATCCCGGTGGCGGCGTTCGCCTCAACTTCCCTCTTCCTGCCGACCGGTGATCCGCCCATGCTGGCGCCTGGCCTCGGCCAGGGCCTCGCTGGCGGCGGTGAAGGCAGTCACCACCTCCCGGAAGCGCCGGTACTCGTCGAGAAGGTCCCGGACCTCCCTGATCTCGTCCCGTCGCAGGCGAGTCGACGAGACCTTCCCATCCAGGGAGCGGACGAGCAGGGTTCCGGGATGCCGGGCCGAATCATCATCTGCGCAGCGACAATTCGATTTTCCGCAGCGGGTGAGATTTTCCTGCAGCGAGCCGGGCCGCATGTCGCCAATGGTGGCGAATTCGGCCTGTGCCCGGTCACGGGCTTCGATGAGACGGTCAATGTCGGTCATGTCGGTCGTCATGCGTGTCAGTTATGGGGTACGGATATGCCCTTGTCATCTTGTCCATAAATGTTTATACAAGACAAACCTGCACAAACCCAGTGCGCAATTGAACACAACCGGGTCGGAACAGGATTGTCGTGTACCCCGTCTGGCCCGGGAGGGCATGTTGCGAAGCAGATTCACCGACGCACCCCATCCGGAGCAGCCTGGCTGGATGCCGAAGGAAGGCTGGCGTTGCGCGAGGTGACGGACAGGCCGGTTCGGCAGCCTGACGCCGACGGATTCCGCAGGATCACGCCGGATGCGTCGGTCTCTGCCTCGTGCAGCAATTCCCTGGTCACTGCCCGCAAAATCTGTGTTCGCCTTGGCCGGCGACAGGTGCTCGACTCCGTCGACATGGAGGTCCATGCCGGCGAGATCGTGACCCTGGTGGGGCTGAACGGCGCCGGCAAATCGACGCTGGTCCGGACCCTGCTCGGCATCTTGCAACCCGATTCAGGCACGATCGAATGGGCACCCGGGCTGAGGATCGGATATTCGCCGCAGCGGGTACGGCGCGATTCCATACTCCCGATCACGGTCCGGCGATTTCTCTCGCTTGGCGATTCGGTGCCTGCCCAACGGATTGGCGAGGTTCTTGCCGAGGTTGGCGCCGACCGGACCCTGAACCATCCGATGGCCGAAATTTCCGGGGGCGAAATGAACCGGGTGCTGCTGGCCAAGGCGCTGCTGCGAGAGCCCGAACTTCTTGTCCTCGATGAGCCGCTCTCGGGTGTCGATATCGTCAGCCAAAGCGAATTGTATCGCCTGATTTCGGATATCAGGAATCGCTACGGCTGCGGCATTCTGCTGGTATCCCATGACCTGCACATTGTCATGACCGAGACCGACCGGGTGGTCTGCCTGAACGGGCATGTCTGCTGCTCGGGCCCGCCCCAGGCAATTGCCCGGGATCCGGCCTTCTCATCGCTGTTCGGTCCGCATGTATCGGAGTGGATGGCGGTCTATCCCCATTCCCACGACCACAGGCATGACTGCCTCGACGATCCCGGACCACTCCATGATCGGGGGAATCCGCAATGATGGAGGATTTCCTGTTGCGCTCGCTGGCTGGCGGAGTCGGAATCACCCTGGCGGCCGGGCCGGTCGGATGTTTCGTGGTCTGGCTTCGGTTGGCCTATTTTGGCACCGCGCTGGCCCATACCGTCCTTTTGGGCGTGGTGCTGGGTTTCCTTCTTGGGGTGGAGCCGGTCATCGCGGTCCTGGTCGTCAGCCTCCTCTTTGCCTTCTGCCTGGTCCTGCTCGAGCGCCGGGCCCCGGTCTCGCTCGACACGCTGCTCGGGGTCCTGGCCCACCTGACCCTTGCTGGCGGGCTGGTGGCGCTGGCCTTCATGGAGAACCTGCGCGTCGACTTGATCGGTTACCTGTTTGGCGACATTCTCTCGGTCGGACCCATTGATCTGTGGCTGATCTTCGGAACCGCCGCGGCAACACTGGCTGTCATCGCATGGCAGTGGCACAACCTGCTTTCCATGACCATTGACCGCGACCTTGCAGCGGCGGAGGGGGTGCCGGTCGAGAAGGTCCGCCTGTTGCTCATCTTCCTGCTTGCCGCGGTCATCGCCATTGGCATGAAGATGGTGGGAATGCTGCTGGTGGTGGCGCTGGTGATCATTCCGGCGGCAGCGGCGCGGCGATTCTCCTCGACGCCGGAGACCATGGCAGTGGTGGCCACGATCATCGGTGCCGCCTCGGTCTGCATCGGTCTTCTGGCTTCCCTCACCTGGAACCTGCCAGCTGGACCGGCGATCGTGTTGGTTGCTGGCATGTTCTTCGCCGCCGGATTGCCAGGACCGGTCCGAAAGCTGTTCCGGCAATGACCGGTCGCGCGCAGACGCTGCCGCGCCGCCGGCAACCCATGGCCGCCTGTCGGCACCTGCCGGTCCCAGCATTTGAAGAAAGGGCACTCGACATGTTGAAGAAGTCAATTCCTGCACTGGCCTTCCTGACCGCCGGAATCCAGGCACCAGCGGTTGCGGCTGCACCCGAGGTGCTGGTCAGTCTCAAGCCGGTGCATTCCCTCGTTGCCGGTGTCATGGGCAATGCAGAACCTCCTGCGAAATTGTTGCTGCCGGCCACTGCATCGCCGCATTTGTACCAGATGCGGCCGTCCGATGCGCGGGCATTGCAGAATGCGGATCTCGTCATCTGGGTTGGAGAAACCATGGAGACCTTCCTGGTTCGCCCGATCGCCACGATCGGGAATGACGCATTGTCCCTGGAGCTGAGCGAACTGCCCGGCATGCGCCTGTTGCCGACGCGCGAAGGCGGCATCTGGGAGCATGAAGACGAGGATCACGGTGACGAGGACGAGGATCACGGTGACGAGGAGGACGGCCATGACGAGGAAGGCCGCATCGACGAGGACGAGGATCACGGTGACGAGGAGGATCATGGCGAGGACGGCCATGACCATGAACATGGCGAATTCGACATGCATCTGTGGCTGGATCCCGCAAACGCAAGACGCATCGTCGAGGCTGCAGCCGAGGCCCTGAGTCGGGTCGATCCTGACAACCGCGAGGTCTGGCAGGGCAATGCGGCGCAGGTGGTGGCGCGGATCGATGCCAAGGCGGATGAGTTGCACGGGCGACTTGCGTTGGTGCAGGATCGGCCCTTCGTCGTGTTCCATGACGCCTATGGCTATTTCGAGCAGGCATTCGGGCTTCGCGGATTCGGAGCGATTGCTGTCGACCCATCACGGCCCACAGGTGCCCGGAGGATCGCCGAACTGCGCAAGGCACTGACGGAAGGCGGTGTCGCCTGCGTGTTCACGGAACCGCAATTCGAACCGGATTTGGTGCAGACCCTGATCGAGGGAACGGATGTGCGGACCGCGACGCTGGACCCAATCGGAACGAGCCTGGAGGCCGGACCGGATGCGTGGTTCGGGATGATGGAGGACCTGGCGCTGGCCTTCGAGAGCTGCCTGATAACCGATTGACACCGGGGGTAAACTGACCCAACAATGGAGACCGGCGATTCAGGGAGCCGGTCTCCCGCGCCATCGATAGGCGTCGTGGTTTGGGAAATTCCATGAATGCACTGACCGAACTCCTGGATTTCCTCGGATCATCCTTCCTTCTGCTTGCGCCGATGCTTCTCCTCGGCCTGTTCCTGGCTGGCCTGATCCATGTGTTCATCTCCCGGGAAGCAGTCCTCAGATGGCTGCGTAAGGACAGCCTGAAATCGGTCGCCAGCGGCGCTGCGGTCGGCGTGCCAATGCCGCTATGCAGCTGTTCGGTGGTTCCGGTGGTCGCCGAGATGCGGCGAAAGGGGGCCTCCCGTTCATCCTGCATGTCGTTCCTGATCACCGCGCCGGAGACCGGAGCCGACTCGATCCTGGTCACCAACGCCTTCTTCGGACCGATTGCCGCCATCGTCCGACCATTCATCAGTTTCATAACCGGCGTGGTTGCCGGCATTTTCTGCATCGGACTGATTCGGGACAAGGACCAGCCCGGTCACGACCACGACGACCACCCGCAATGCGGGCACGACCACCATCATCATGGGCATGATCACCATCATCATGGGCATGACGATTGCGGGCATGACCATGACCACAGGATGCTGTTCCCCGAGGACAATGACTGCTACGTCAGTCCGGCGAGGCTCAGGGAGCTGTTCATGGCGTGGCTGGGGCGGATGAATCAAGGCGTCCGCCGCGCCAGGTCGATGACCTGGATCAAGCCCGAATTCTACCGTGAAATGCTCCTGCCATCCGGAGATACGACGGATGGCGACGACGCCGAAACCCCGGAGGATGATGCCGATCGACTGTCCTTCATGAAGGTGTTCAAGCACATCCTGAGATACGGATTCGTCGAGGTTGCTGACGACATTCTCTTTGCTCTCCTGGTTGGCGTATTACTGGGCGGCGTGCTGTACCTGGCAATTCCGGGCGATCTCATGTCCAGCGAATACGCCCGCTGGTTGTCGTATCCGGTCATGGTGCTGGTCGGCATACCGCTCTATATCTGCGCATCGGCGAGCACACCGATTGCCGCGGCATTGATGGCCAAGGGATTCAGTCCCGGCGCCGCCCTGGTCTTCTTGATGACCGGACCGGCCACCAATACCGGCACCATTGCCATCGTCGCCAGCCAGTTCGGTGCCCGTTTTGCCTATGTCTATGTCCTGTCGGTCATCGCGGTCACCGTGGTGCTGGGAGTGGCGATCGACCTGTTCATGATCGCATTCGGATTGTCGCTGGCGGTAAATCTCCAGGCTTCCGATTCGCCCGTGCTTTCGACATTGCAATGGGGCGGTGCCATCGGCCTGGTCGCATTGATGATCTGGCGCTTCAGGGCCGGTGCCTTCAGGACCGGCTACCAGGACCTGTTTTCCAATCTTCGTCCGGCCTTCGCCCCGTTTTCGAAATGGTGGATGTGGGCAACCCAGGATGCGCCGCTTGCCGGAATGCTTCAGCCCCGCAGCCTGGTCGGCGCCACCGTCTGGCTGACAACCGTCGTGGCCATCATTCTGAGCGGGTTCATGGTCGTCCGTCCAGGCGAAGTTGGCTATGGACGCCTGTTCGGAAAAGTGGTCTGGCGCGACCTGCAACCGGGACTGCACTATCTGGCACCCTGGCCGCTGGCCCGGGCCGACAAATGGCCGGTCAGGGAGGTGAAATCCATTACCGCCGGCAACTCGACCGAGTTTCTGACCGGCGATCTCAACCTCGTTTCGGCATCGGTCAGCCTGCAGTACCTGGTGGAGGATCCGTACGCCTATCATTACAGGACCGGCAATCCGGAACAGGTGATCTCCAACACGGTCCGCGAGGAGATGCGGCGCTACATTGCCAGCACCCCGCTTGATCAATTGCTCAATGTCGAGCGCAGCGACCTGCAGGCGCACATCACGGACGTGCTCAGCGCCGGCGGTTCGGGCGACGGCAATGCGGTGATTGCCTCCGTCGAGCCGGTCAAGATCAGCCTGCTGGCCGTCAACCCGGTCGAGGAAGCCATGAGCGCCTTCCGCAATGTCTCAAGTTCACAGGATGACCGGGAGCGCATCATCGTCAATGCCCAGCGCCTGACGGTATCGGTCATCCCGAGGGCCCATGGCAACGCGACCTACGAGGTCGAACAGGCCAGGGGCGAGGCGGAGTGGAAGGAATTGACATCAGCTGCCGAGAGCGGCGCGATTCGCGTGGTGGCAAACGCCGTCCGGTCGGCGGCTGACGTGCTGCAGCCCATGCTGTGGTACGAAAAACTGGAAGCTGCGCTCGCCGGGCGCAGAAAGATCATCGTTCCGCAGGATGGCATGCTGCAAAAGGTTGCCATCTGGAAATCCAACGGTGCCGGTGGACAGCAACACGGAACTGGTCACGCGGGAGAGAACCATGAGTAATCGAAGACGCCTGACGATTGGCGCTCTAGTCGTGCTGGCGGCAATCCTGGCTTGGGACATCCATTACACGGTTGATGAATCGGAACAGGCTGTGCTGACCAATTTCGGCAAGATCGTGCCGCCGGTCAGGGAACCGGGGTTGCATTTCAAACTGCCCACTCCAATCGCCAGAGTCTACAAGATCGACCGTCGCGTGCGACCCCTGACCGGCATCAGGCAGGAGTTGATCACGGAAGACCAGAAGAATGTCCTGCTTGATGGCTATCTCCTGTGGCGGGTCACCGATCCCGTCCGCTTCGTGGAGGCGATCCGGACCGAGGCCAATGCGGTCAGCCGGTTGACCGATCTCTACAGGTCGAGCGTCGGAATTGTTGTCAGCAACAAGTCCAGGGACGCGTTCGTCAGCCTCGGGCTGAAACACCAGGAGATCACCACCACGGCGGACGAAATCCTCGAGAACATCAAGCCAATCGCCGCCGAGGATTACGGCATTGATGTCGTCCAGGCCGGACTGATCGAATACACGCTTCCGGTGGAGAACCGGCCGAGCGTCATCAGGCGCATGATCTCCGAACGGGCGCGCGTGGCGGCGCGGTATCGCAGCGAGGGCGAGGAACGGGCCATCGGCATCGAGGCCTATGCTGTCAACGAGCACCAGAAGATCATGGCCGCCGCCCATGCCGAGGCCACCGAGATTCTCGGCGAGGCCGAGGCCAACGCGCTGATGACGCTCGCCGCCGCCTATCGCGAGGATCCGGAATTCTACCGGTTCATCCGGGCGCTCGACAGTTACGATTCGATTATCGACAGCAACACGACGCTGATCCTCCCCTCCGACAGCGAGTTGTTCAGGTATCTGGACGGCAGCGAGATTCCGACACCCGGCCCAACTGCCGGTACGGCGGACGCCCAGGAATAGCGGAGTCGGACCGTGTCTCAAGAATCCGAACCCCTCGCTCCCAGCACCCGGGCCATCTACGCGGCATTTGATGCCGTGGGAGCACGAAAGGGGGCAATCCTGCTGGCATTGGCACTGGTGGCCGTCATCGCATTTCTGGCCAGCGGTCTCTATGTCGTCAAGAAGGAGGAACGGGCGGTACTGACCCGATTCGGCAAGGTCGTGGATGACAATGTCACGCCGGGCATCCACTACGCGATCCCGCTTGTCGATCAGGCCCATCTTCGCAAGGTCACCCGGATCGTGAACCGGAATGTCATGACGAAGGGCGACAGCGGGCAGGTTGCCTTTTCCCTGTTGTCCGGAGATGCCAACCTGTTCGAGGCGAGCGTGGCGCTGCAGTACCGGATCGGTGATTTGAGGTCCTGGCTGTTTGCCACCAGCAATCCGGAGACAATCCTGACGCTGATCGTGCGCGAGCGGCTGATCGGCGTGATGGGCCGTAACTACATTGACCTTATCTTTTCCAACAACCGTGACATCATCCAGGATCACCTGTTTGACGAGGTCACGGATTGGCTGGAGGAGGAGGATATCGGGATCGAACTCCTGACCCTGAGCATCGTCGATCTGCAGCCAATCGAGGAAACCGTCGCCGCATTTCGTGACGTCAACGATGCCATCGCCGAGGGCATCCGAATGGTCAGCAGCGCCACCCGAAAGGCCGAACAGCTGATTGCCCGCAGCCGCGGCCAGGCGGGTGCGGTCGTGCTGAAGGCCAGGGCGCGGGCCAGTGAGCGGGAGGTGCAGGCCGAGGCCAGCGCCGAAGCCTTCCGGGACCTGCTGGATGCCTATCGGGACCAGTCGGATTCCGTCATCGTCACCCGCTACTGGCAACGCATGCGCACCATTCTCAAGGAGGCCACGATCTCGGCGGTCGGTTCGGGAAACACTGCCGCACTCGACATCAACATGATCGACGGCTTGGTGCCCGGTGTTGGCCAGGTTCCTGGGATGGCCATGCCGGCCGATGGAAGCAGCAGAACACTTGTCGGCGCCCGTAGCTGGTTGGCAGCGCTGAGCGAAGGCAGCCATCGGGATCTCGACTCCACGGAGCAGGACTCACCCGAATTGTCCGGACAGTTCCACTCCCCGTTGGGCGAACGACATCATTATGGTGGAACCCGGCCGCAGTCGCTCCTGTTTGACGACCTGTCGATTTTTGGCCACCGGGATGTTGTGCAAAGCAGCATTTCCACTGCAGCCGACGAGAGCGAGGCACCGCTGGCGGCGCAGGATGCAGAAGTAACGGATGCAGAAGATGATGGTGGAACACCGCCGACAGACGCGGCGGAGACCGGGGATGCTGCACTTGCCGAAGGCGGCGCCGAGAGTCCGGCCCAAGGGACCGTCAATGCAAATTAGGGGTCCTTCAGCACTGGTGTTTGCCCTGGCGCTCTGGGCGGGAGTCGCGGTTGCCGCCGGGGCAGATTCTCCGGCCCCGGGTGTGACCCCGGACAACATAACCTTTGCGCAGACCGCCTGCCTGTCCGGCGTATGCGGCGAGACCGGCAAACGGTTCCGGTCCGGCATTCTTGCCGCCTTTCACCAGCGCAATCTTCAGGGCGGTGTCGATGGTCGGATGCTGGTGCTCGCCTCGCATGACGACACATACAACCCGGAAACTGCGGTAGCCAAGGCGGTCGAATTCGCGACCGATGCAGGTGTTTTCGCCGTAATTGGCGGCATCGGTACACCGACGGCACAGCGCATCGCCCCGATCCTCAGGAACGCCGGGATACCGTTTGTCGGCGTTCTCTCGGGCGCCAGGTTCCTGCGAGAACATGACCACTACCCAAACGTGGTCAATCTCCGGACCGGCTATGCCGAGGAAGTTCACGGGCTGGTGTCGCACCTGCATGATAAACTGGGTGCCCGCAGGTTCGGAATCATCTACCAGGACGATGCACTTGGCCGATCGGTGTTGTCCAGCTTGCACGTTTCGCTGGAGGAGTTTGATCTGCCTATCCTGGCCAAGGCATCCTATACCTGGCACACCCATTCCGTTCACGGAACGCTGTTCGTCCTGGAAAAGGCGGATTTGGACGTCGTGGTCCTGGCAGCAACGACATCCAATTCCAGCGAGGCGATCGAATTTGCCCGTGCATTCGGTGATGACTACATCTTCGGGCTGCTGTCGATCGTCAATCTCGACCTGCTCAAGGAACAGCTCGGTCCGGAATTCGGGCCAGCCGTCATCACCAGGGTGTTTCCGGATGCCTCCGATGAGAGCATCCCCCTGGTCAAGAGGTTCCGGGCAGCCATGGAGGTCTACCGGAACGATGCCGCCGGACCGGGCCCGCATGTCGCCGATGAATCAAGTCTCGAGGGCTACGTGATCGGCCGCTTTGTCATCGACGTCCTCGAGCGCATGCAGGGCGAGACGAACCGGGAAGAGTTCCTGAAGACTGCCCTGGAAAGTGGTCCCTTCAGTCTCGACGGCTGGGAAATCGCCTTCGAATCGGGCAGCAATGCCGGATCGGACTATGTTCGTCTGGTCGAGATCACCAAGGACGGCCAGCCTGAAATGGAGGCCTCCCGATGAAGAAGATCGACGAATTCCAGAGGGAGGAGACCGCCGAGGAATGGCTCCGCGAGGCCTACAAGGTGGTGGCAACCCGCCGCAACATCATGTTCCGCAACATCGTCGAGTCGGTTCGGTTCCTGCTGTTCGGCAATGCCGGATGCGCGGCTCTCGTCATCGGTTTCATGGGCGGCGGCGCCAGCGGCAATTCTGAAGGCGTATTCCACTGGCTGGCGCTGGCCACCGTCCTGCTGTTCGGCATTGGAACGATTACCTCGGCCCTGACCATGATCCTGGTCACAATCGTCTCGGTCCGGGAGGCGCATGGCAGCGAGAACGCACTCAAGAAGTTTGCCGATGGAATCGCCGACCGCCACGAGGTCATGTTCAATATCGAGATGCCAACCTGGCGCTCGGCCGACTGGGCAACCTTTGCCGGCATCGTCAGTATCGGCGCCTTTGTCCTCGGAGGCATCTTCAGCCTGGCCTTGCTGGTGATCTTCTTCTGATCGCGACCATCGTCCGTCCCGGGCCGGCGGTTTATCCGGGCAGCAGGCCCCTGCCCTGTTCCGGGCCAGCCATGGCCGGGAGGCAGGCCTGACAACGCAACTTTCGGCACCATCAATTCCCATCGCCCCCGATCGGCAAGGACCGGTTCCTCTCGCGACTGGGGGTACGTCACCGACGCCCGTTCCCAATCATCGGCTACGACTGTCCAGAGGGTCGCCGGAGGCAAGAAGACATCGATGCCCGCTCCCGGGCAGCGAGGGAGGGGTTGCCGGGGGGGTCCGGCCGTCAGTTCATGAAGCCCGGGGCCAGGAAAAAGAGCCCGTAGGCAACGATCAGCGCCGGGACGGCCGAGACCAGGGTGGCAAGCACCGCCGCCCCTGCATTGACGGCGATTGCCGGGAACAACGCGTCACCATCATTCGAAATCGCGTTGCCGACCAGGGCAGCGAAGGGAATCACGCCGCTGACATAGAGCGACGTGACCAGCACCTGCGGACCACAACCGGGAATGAAGCCGACAATGACGCCGATCAGCGGCAGAACCGGCGCCACCAGCGCGAACACCGCCTCAAGATTGATCCCGGAAAAGGCCACCAGGTATTCGTAGAGAAGATAGGCGGCGATCACCCAGACCGAGATGAAGCTGGTCTCCTCGGCCATCCTGGTGACCGGTCCGTCATCCGGACTGCCCAGGGTGTTGAATTGCGATGTCGACCAGATGAATAATCCGGTCCCGGTGCCGAGCAGCGCGATCACCATCGGCAGGGCCGCCAGGCCCCCGGTTGGCTCGAGTTGCAGCAGCTGCAGCACGCCGAAACCGAGCCCCGGTATGGCCAGGGCAAGATAGGCGCAATCACGCAGCCTGGTGGTGCCGACCGGCGGCGGGGCGCCGTGCCGCCTCCCGCCGCCGACGGCCCCGATGCCCGAAAAGAAACGGTTGACCGTCCAGCCGGACAGGACTCCGACGACAAAGGACAATGGCAGCACCACCAGCGCCGCGTCCGGCCGGATCGCGATCAGCAGGAAGGCCGCATCACCCATGGTGGCGGTCAATGTGGCAACAACGGCGCCGAAACCGACATGGCCCGAGGAATAGGCGGCAACCACGACGACGGCGCCGCCGCAGCCCGGCATCGCCCCCAACGCGGCGGCAAGCGGCACCGAAAACAGGCCCGACTGCTGCAGGACCGACCTGATATCGAAGTTGAGCAGCCGCTCGGCGCTGTAGAACAGCAAGAGGGTGGCGGCGACAAACACGCTGACCTGGATGTAGGCATCAACGATCATCTGGCGACCGATCAGCCCGAATTCTCCTGGCAACAACACTGCTACCAGGATCATGACGGCAACCGCCAGTCGACGCGGCCTGACGCCCGGCAACTGGTACCGGCCTCCGGGAGTCAATGGCTGGATTGCTGTGGTTACATCAGACGGCATGCCGATCTCTACATGCAATTGCGAATCATTATCACCTGCGGTGAATATAGATGTTGCGCAAGCGGATACAAGCGCCAATAAGCACGGGCGCGACCGGAGCCAGGACAGATTGGAAGGCAGGACATTCCAGGTGAACACCGCCGAACGACAGGAAATCGTGACCCGGTTCTTCGAGAACATCCCGCATTCGAGGGCGCTGGGAATGCGTATCGAATCGGTGGGTGCGGCCAGGGCGACGATCTCGATGCCCTATGACCGACGATTGATCGGCGACCCGGTCTCCGGTGTCATCCATGGCGGTGCGGTATCGGCGCTTGTCGATACCTGCGCCGGCGCCGCCGTGGCCCTGCATCCCGAAATCCTGCCGCCTGTGGCAACGCTCAATCTCAATGTTGCCTATATGCGCCCCGCCGCCCCGGGAGCGACCATCACCGCCACCGCCGAGTGCCATCACGTCACCCGTACCGTGGCATTTGTCCGGGTGAGCGCATTCGACGGTGACGATCACCGGCCCCTGGCCACCGCCACCGGGCAGTTCGCCATGGGAACGTCGAGGCAATGACCAGCCCCGCGGCGGGGCCCGGAGCCGGCGGCGATTTTCTGCAGGCGATCTGCCAGGGCATCCCCTATATCCGTTTTCTCGGCCTGCGTTTCGATCGGCATGGCGACGAGTTGACGGCCCTGCTGCCGTTTTGCCCGAAATTGATTGGCAACCCGGATCCGGCAGCACTGCATGGCGGGGTGACCGCCGCCTTCCTGGAAGTCACCGCCCTGGTCGAGCTTCACTGGACCATGTTCGGGGGCGATGATTGCGAAACCGGCAGCATCGGGAAATTGCCAAGGACGATTTCCTTTTCGATTGACTATTTGCGGCCCGGGCTGCCGAAGGATTCCTTCGCCCAGGCACGGGTCAACAGGGCCGGCCGAAGATTTGCCTCGGTTCATGTCGAGGGCTGGCAGGAGCGACGGACCCGGCTGTTTGCCCAGGCCACCGGTCACTTCCTGATGCCCGAGAAACATGGCTGACCCGGTCGGAGGAATCACCCACCGGCGCGTTCTCGGGATTGCGGTCCCCATCGTGCTGTCGAACGCAACCGTACCCATCCTGGGCGCGGTCGATACCGGGGTGGTCGGACAACTCGGCGAGGCGGCGCCGATCGGTGCCGTGGGAATCGGGGCGCTGGTGCTGACCACCATCTACTGGCTGTTCGGTTTCCTGCGGATGGGAACATCCGGCCTGACCAGCCAGGCCCGCGGCAGGGGCGACCGAACCGAGGTCAAGGTGCTGCTGTCCCGGAGCCTGGCAATCGGCCTGGCTGCCGGGCTCGTGCTCATCTTGCTCCAGTATCCGATATTCAAGACTGCCCTGTTGATTGCACCGGCATCGGCCGAGGTTGAAACGCTGGCCTCGCAATATGTCCGGATCCGAATCTACTCGGCACCGGCGGCAATCTGCCTCTTCGGCATGATCGGATGGCTGATAGCCGTCGAGCGGACCCGATTGGTGCTCGTCCTTCAGCTGGTCATGAACAGCATCAACATCGTGCTCGACCTGGTGTTCGTGCTCTGGCTTGATTTCGGTGTCCGGGGGGTGGCGGTGGCTACGGTGATTGCCGAATTCAGCGGGCTGGCCCTTGGCCTGTGGCTCTGTCGCGATGCGTTTGTCGGCGGCATCTTGCGCAGCTGGCGTCGGATCCTGTCGAGGGTAGAGTTACGTCGGATGGCGGTGATCAATGCCGACATCCTGCTCCGCACGCTCCTGCTGGAGGCAGCATTCGTCTCGTTCCTGTTCCTGGCCGCAGATTTCGGGGATATGACCCTTGCCGCCAACCAGATCCTGCTGCAATTCCTGCATATCACTGCCAATGCTCTCGACGGTTTTGCCTTTTCGGCCGAGGCGCTGGTCGGTCTGACCGTCGGTGCCCGCACGCGCCACCAGCTTCGCCGGGTTGTGATGCTGACGAGCCTGTGGGCCGGCATAACCGTCCTCGTGCTGGCGGCGGGCTTTGCCCTGTTCGGCCCGCTGGCGATCGACATCATGACCACCTCGCCCGAGATCAGGTCGGAAGCACGGCAATACCTGGTGTGGGTCGTGGCGCTGCCGATCATCGGTGCACCTTCCTGGATGCTGGATGGAATCTTTGTCGGCGGCATGCGTACCCGGGACATGCGAAATGCGATGCTGGTTTCGGTGCTGGTCTACGCGCTGTCGCTGGTGATCCTGGTGGACAGCATCGGAAGCCATGGATTGTGGGCAGCCCTGCTGGTGCTGTTCGTTGCCCGCGCGGTCACGCTCGGCTCCCGCTACCCATCCCTCGAGGACACCGCCACCTGAACGGTGGAGGCAGCCCGAATGCCGCAGGAAGGATGACGCCGCATCCTGACTGGCGCCGGAGTGACGGTGAGAGAGCCGGACCGGACCGTCACTCGATCCTGGCATCGACCCCCACTGCCTCGCTTACCGATGCGAAGCCATCACGACGCAGCAATGCAGCAAGCCCGTCGAGAATCTCGCCAACCAGCGAAAACCCGCCAAAGACAAGCCCGGTATAGAGTTGCAGGGCGCTGGCTCCGGCCCTGATCCGCGCATAGGCATGTTCGCTCGAGGCGATCCCGCCAACGCCGATCAGCGGAATCCCGCCTCCGGTCACGCGGTAGAGGCGCTTCAGCACCGCCATGGCCGGCTCCAGGAGTGGACGGCCGGAAAGCCCGCCCGCCTCGCCGGCCAGCGGCGAGACCAGCGCCGGGCGGGCCAACATGGTGTTGGTGGCGACAATTCCGTCAATCCCGGTCGCCATCGCCGCACCGGCAATGCCGTCGATCGCTGCCGCCGACAGATCGGGGGCAATCTTGATGAAAAGGCGAGGCGGACATTCGAGCCGCGAACGGACCTGGCAGGTCCGGTTGATCACCTCCTCGAGCGACCCGGTCTGCTGCAGGTTTCGCAACCCCTCGGTATTGGGCGAGGAGACATTGATGGTCACGAATTCGACATGTGCGCCGCAGATGCCCATCACCTTGGCATAATCGCCAGCCGGGTCGGCGCTCCCGCGGTTCGGGCCGACATTCAGCCCCAACACCCCCCTGCCCCTCGGACGCATGGCCAGCCTGCCGGCAATGGTGTCGGCACCGTCATTGTTGAAGCCCAGCCGGTTGATGACCGCCCGATCCTCCGCCAGGCGGAATACCCGCGGTCGTCGGTTGCCTGGCTGTGGTCGCGGCGTTGCCGCACCGGCCTCGACAAATCCGAACCCGGCATCGAGCAGCGGCCGAATTGCCCTGGCATTCTTGTCATAACCGGCGGCAAGGCCCAGCGGGTTGGGCAGGGACATCCCGGCCAGGCTGGTTGCCAGCACCGGGTGCCGATCGGCAGGGTGCCGGGGCGCAAGCCCGAGTCGCAGCGCCTGCAGCGACAACTCGTGTGCTCGTTCGGGCTCCATTCTCCGCAGCAGCGCCAGCCCTGCCCTCTCCAGAAGCGTCATTGGCCCATCCGGATTGCCTGCGTGAAAAACGGGTCACTGACTCGCCTGCCAGCCAAATGCGGCAACGGGTTGAAATCGGATTGATGGCACTCGCTCATGGTTCTGGATATCCGGGCCGGATCTCCCGGCCTGATATGGGATTCGAGGACGTCCCGCCAGTCCCCGCCGGCCCCGGCCTTCCCAATCATGTGGAGAGTGGGTAATTGCCATTCCGGGGCCGATGCAACCGCCGCCCGGCGGTCTCAGGTGGAGGATGATGGTCCCATCGGAGGACGAGGGCCGGCAAACTCCACCCCATCCGGTAAACCCTCGAGCTTTGCCGGCGCCCGGCGACCAGGGAGCCCGGCCGGAAATGGAGCGAAGAATGACAGGAACGGGCGGATTTGACCTTGCGGGAAAGCTGGCGCTGGTGACCGGCTGCCGACGCGGCATCGGTCGGGCGATGGCCGAGGCGCTGGCTGAAGCCGGGGCCGACATCGTCGGGGTCAGCGCATCGATGGAGGCTTCGGGAAGCGATGTCGCGCAATCTGTTGCCGGATTTGGCCGGACCTTCCGGCCCTTCCAATGTGATCTTGCCGATCGGGATGCGGTGCATGGCCTGATCGGGAGGATCGACGAGGCCGGCATCGAGCCGGACATCCTGGTCAACAATGCCGGCATCATCCGGCGCCAGCCGGCCGCCGATCATCCGGAGGAATGGTGGGATCTCGTTCTCGAGGTCAACCTGTCGGCCCAGTTCATCCTGAGCCGCGATATCGGAAAGCGGATGGTCGCCCGCGGCGCCGGCAAGATCATCTTCACTGCATCGATACTCGCCTTCCAGGGTGGCATCAACGTGCCCGGCTATGCAGCATCCAAGGGCGGGATTGGCCAGCTGACCAGGGCCCTGGCCAATGAATGGGCAGGCAGCGGCGTCAATGTCAACGCCATCGCACCCGGTTATGTCGAGACCGACAACACCGAGGCGCTGCGAGCCGACCCGGAACGATACCTGGCAATCCTTGAGCGGATCCCGGCCGGACGATGGGGACGGCCGGAGGATTTCGGCGGGCCGGTCGTGTTCCTGGCCTCGTCGGCATCCGATTATGTCAATGGTCAGATACTGACCGTCGACGGAGGCTGGATGGGCCGGTAGCGTTGCCGTAAGCCGCTGGAGGGACCATCACCTCCCGAAGGCCCGGCACTGCAAATTTCACTTGATCTTTGACGGCAAAAGCAAAAATGTCGGTTCCGGATACTTCCGTTGAAACCTCGAATTCGAAGGATCCGACGATGCCAAATGAGTCACTCGATACCGGTCTTGACGCGGTAACCGAATCGATTGAGACCGCTCGCGGCCTGCCAAACCCACATTACACGAGCGATGCCGTGTTCGAAGAGGAAAGGGAGGTGCTGCTTTTTGGAAGCTGGTCGGGCATCGGGGTCGGCGCCGATATTCCGGAGGCCGGCGACGTGATGCCGGTCGATTTTGCCGGGATGCCGCTGCTGTTGATACGCGGCCATGATGGACAGGTCCGGGTGTTCCAGAACACCTGCCGCCACCGGGGGATGATCCTGGTCGAGAAGGCAGGAAACCTGCGCGGCACCATCCGGTGCCCCTATCACAGCTGGTGCTACAATCTCGACGGCAGCCTGCGGGCCACCCCGCATGTCGGTGGACCGGGCCGAAACCTCGACCCGAATGTCAGGCGTGAC
Source organism: Paracoccaceae bacterium (assembly GCA_964291445.2). GTDB lineage: Bacteria > Pseudomonadota > Alphaproteobacteria > Rhodobacterales > Rhodobacteraceae > JAPOXR01. Next base: position 691,222 of record OZ219863.1, read on the forward strand.
CAGCTGGGGCTGATCCAGCTTCGTTCGACAATGTGGCGGGACATCATCTTCGTGAACATTTCCGGCGACGCGCCGGAATTCGCCGATCATGCGGCAGCGCTGCTGGCGCGCTGGCGCGAGCAGGAGCATCCGGTCCATCATGGCGGCGCCTCGTCAAGTTTCACCTTTGACGTCGCCTGCAACTGGAAGCTGGCCATCGAGAATTACTGCGAGAGCTACCACCTTCCCTGGATTCATCCGGGCCTCAACAGCTATTCGAGACTGGAAGATCACTACCATATCGAAGCCCCGGGGGAGTTTGCCGGACAGGGCACCCGGGTCTATCGCCAGATCGAGGGCGAGAATGGCGAGCGGTTTCCCGATTTTCCCGGACTTTCGGAATTCTGGGATGAAGGGGCCGAGTATATCGCGCTGTTTCCCAATGTGTTGCTGGCGGCGCAACGGGACCATTGCTACGCGATCATACTGTTGCCGCAGGGCAAGGACCGAACCATTGAACGCAACGAGATCTATTACAGTTTCGACCCGGAGACGCGTCCCGATCTCAAGCCGCTGATCGACCGCAATGCCGTTCAGTGGCGCGGCGTTCTCGAAGAGGATCTGTTCGTTGTCGAAGGGATGCAGAAGGGTAGGTACGGGGTGTATTTCGACGGCGGCAAGTTTTCCCCGGCCATGGACGGACCGACCCACATTTTCCACCGCTGGGCCGCCAGCCGCATGCAGGATTACCGGGCAAACCGGAATTGACGGGCCCTGATGGCCTGGATGCCGCCATCATCGATGCCTGGCGGCGGGATGACGGCGAAGCTCTCGCCGGACTCTATGCCAGCGCCGGACAGACGCTGCTCGATGCCGGCCGCACCGATGAGGGATGCTTCTTCCTGACCCAGGCCTATGTACTGGCACTCGAACACGGCCTCGACATGGCCATTCGCATCCACGCCGAACTCGCGCGCCGGGGACGGGAGGCGTGACCCTCCCAAAGCCCGGCAGGCAAGGATATCGAGCCCGACGTATCCCGTTCGGGACCGAGGAATTGCACCAGCCATGTGCCTGGAGCCACCCACCGATCCGTGGACGAACCTCCACCCTGCCCGGACCACCCCACCGTCCGGCGTGATTGATGTCGCCTCCCAGGCGGACCCGACAGCACACCGTCAGATCCAGAAGGACAGGCCGGGCCCGGCCCGGACCGAACAGTCGGGCACGAGGCAAGAAAACCCGGCACCGCCCGAATGATTCGGCACATATCACCGGGTCATGATATGCTCCAGCCAGCCGGATACCGGTGAAGAGTCGAGACCATGCCTGCCACCATCAGTGAACAGCAATTGCGAAAGGCCTGCCGGGCAACACTGCGCCAATGGCCGGAAGCCAGGGCAGCCTTGCTCTTTGGCAGCCGGGCCCGCGGCACCGGCGGCAGGGACAGCGACTGGGATGTGGCCATCGTGCTCGCCGGAGACAATCCTGAACGAGCCCGGCCAGCCACCAACCTGGAGGAATTCCCGCACGCGGCGCCGCTCTTCGACCTCGACCAGGTCGACACCTGGGCATTGACCGAGGGCTATCTGCGCAAGCGGGCGACCGATCTTGGATCACTGCCTTATGCCGTCTGCCGCGATGGCCGGCTGCTGGCCGGCCAACTGCGAATACCTGACAAGAAAAAGATTCACGAGGAGGCAACATTGAACCCCGAAGACTGGCAAAACAGGATGATCACGGTGCTGACGCAATTGAATCTGGCCATGGTACCAATTCGCGAGCTGTTGGCAGCACCGACCTGGGGCATAGGCTTGGCATTTTGCAGTGACCTGATGCGGATATCTTCGAATGCCGCCGAATTGTTGGTCAAGGCGGCAATGGAACGGCGGGGCGTTGCAGCTGACCATACCCATAAGATCGATCTGCTGGCCCAGGATTTTCTCCGGGCGCGCCCCGGCGAAGATGAGTTGGCGCGGCGGATGTCGGCCCTGAACGGGAAAAGCCGCCAGCATCATTTGTCACTCTACGATTCAGGAAAGGTTTCATTGGCCGATGTCACTCTGGCGGTGGATCGCTTGTGCGGGGTGCTGGCACTTTGGGCAGACGAGGTCAACCCGTCCCATGCCGATGGAATGGGTGGCATGACGGACGACATGAACCGCCTGATCAATTATCGCCTGGATGACTGGCTTGCGACGACCAGGTCGAACGCTGTTGCCAAGCCCGATGACGGCCGCCTGGCAAATGAAGCGGCCAGTGCGGTGGTGAATTGCCGTCAACAGCTCGAAAAGGCACTTGTCGGGTTCCGTGACCAGATTCAGCGATATGCGCCCGCACCACCAGCGGCACCGAAACCGGTTGAGGAGTCCGATCCGTTCAGGTTGCCAACGCCGTTTGATGACTGACCATTTGACAGGCTGAAGGCTTGGCGGAGAGCCGAGTAAAGACCCGGACATCCAGTCAAGAGACTGGACGAGCCCGTTGCAGACCGGTGATTCGGCACATATCACCGGGTCATGATATGCTCCAGCCAGCCGGATACCGGTGAAGAGTCGAGACCATGCCTGCCACCATCAGTGAACAGCAATTGCGAAAGGCCTGCCGGGCAACACTGCGCCAATGGCCGGAAGCCAGGGCAGCCTTGCTCTTTGGCAGCCGGGCCCGCGGCACCGGCGGCAGGGACAGCGACTGGGATGTGGCCATCGTGCTCGCCGGAGACAATCCTGAACGAGCCCGGCCAGCCACCAACCTGGAGGAATTCCCGCACGCGGCGCCGCTCTTCGACCTCGACCAGGTCGACACCTGGGCATTGACCGAGGGCTATCTGCGCAAGCGGGCGACCGATCTTGGATCACTGCCTTATGCCGTCTGCCGCGATGGCCGGCTGCTGGCCGGCCAACTGCGAATACCTGACAAGAAAAAGATTCACGAGGAGGCAACATTGAACCCCGAAGACTGGCAAAACAGGATGATCACGGTGCTGGGGGAACTGAAATCCGCCATGCGGTCAGTTGGCGATGTGTTGACAGCTCCGACTTGGGGCTGGTGTCTGCCAGATTGCAGTCGCCTTATGCGACAATCATCAAACGCCGCCGAATTGCTGGTCAAGGCGGCAATGGAGCGGCGGGGCGTTGCAGCCGACCATACCCATGACGTCGGCAAACTGGCCCGAGATTTTCTCCGGGTCCGCCCTGGCGAGGAAGAATTAGCGCGGCGGATGTCGGCCCTGAACGGGAGAAGCCGCCTGCACCACCTGGCACTATACGATCCTGGCAATGTCAGGCTGGCCGATGTCAACCTGGCAGTGGATCGCTTATGCGGAGTGCTGGAATTATGGGCAGACGAGATCGATCCTTCCCATTCCGACCGGATGAGCGGGATGAGCGGAGAGTTTTCCATTCGGGCCTGTGACTATCTTGATGACTGGCATGCGATGGTCCGGTCGGACATTGTGGCCAAGCCCGATGACGGCGGCCTGGCACAGGAGGCGGCCAGTGCAGTGGTAGATGGCCGTCGGCAGATCGAGCAGGCGCTTGCCAACTTCCGTGACCAGGTGCAGCAATATGTGCCCGCACCGCCAACGGTGCCGGCGCCTAGTCAGGAACCCGATCCCGACCAAACCATCATGCCCGATCCGTTCAGGTTGCCAACGCCGATTGATGACTGACCATTTGACAGACAGAAGGCTCGGCGGAGAGCCGAGTAAAGACCCGAACATCCAGTCAAGAGACTGGACGAGCCCGTTGCAGACCGGTGATTCGGCACATATCACCGGGTCATGATATGCTCCGGCCAGCCGGATGCCGGTGACGAGTCGAGACCATGCCTGCCACCATCAATGAACAACAACTGCGCGAGGCCTGCCGGGCTACGCTGCGCCAATGGCCGGAAGCCAGGGCAGCCTTGCTCTTCGGCAGCCGGGCCCGCGGCGACGGCCGGGAGGAAAGCGACTGGGACGTGGCCATCGTGCTCACAGGGGACAATCCTGAACGAGCCCGGCCGGCCTCCTGCCCGGAGGAATTCCCGCACGCAGCACCGCTCTTCGATCTTGACCGTGTCGATACCTGGGCACTGACCGAGGGCTATCTGCGCAAGCGGGCGACCGATCTTGGATCACTGCCATATGCCGTCTGCCGCGATGGCCGGCTGCTGGCTGGCCAACTGCGAATACCTGACAAGAAAAAGATTCACGAGCAGGCAACATTGAACCCCGAAGACTGGCAAAACAGGATGATCACGGTGTTGAGGCAAATCAAATTTGCCGTGTCATCAATTGAAGATGTGCTGACGGCACCGACTTGGAGCAGGTGTCTGGGGGATTGCAGTGACCTGATGCGGATATCCTCGAATGCCGCCGAATTGCTGGTCAAGGCGGCGATGGAGCGACGGGGTGTTGCAGCCGATCATACCCACAAGATCGACGCGTTGGCTCAGGACTTCCTCCGGGCGCGCCCCGGCGAAATGGGGTTGGCGCGGCGGATGTCGGCACTGAACGGGAAAAGCCGCCAGCATCATATGGCCCTATATGGTGACGACAGGGTCGATTTGGAGGATGTCACCCTGGCGGTGGATCGCTTCTGCGGGGTGCTGGAATTATGGGCAGACGAGATCAATCCTTCCCATTCCGACCGGATGAGCGGGATGAGCGGAGAGCTTGCCAGTCGGGCCGATGAATACCTGGGCAAGTGGCTTGCAGCGGTCCGGGCGGATGTAGTGGCCAAGCCAGAGGAAGGCAGCCTGGCGCAGGAGGCAGCCAGTGCAGTGGTTGATGGCCGCCAGCCGGTCGAACAGGCGCTCACCAACTTCCGCGACCAAGTGCGGCGATATGCGCCCGGACCACGAGCGGCGCCGAAACCGACTCAGAAACCTGATCCCGACCTAGACATCATGCCCGATCCATTCAGGCTACCAACGCCGTTTGATGATTGACCATGTGTCGGGGCGGGGGACTGGCGGAGAATTGCGTGCAGGGCCGGCTCTGAAGCTGGTGATTTCGGGCCGTGAGGCGGGATTGTCGGGGCCCGCCAGCCAACGGGCCGTCGGCTGGCATCATGCTTGAGGCCGGCATTGCTGTTCACGAGTTGCGGCCGGCGCCCGAAATGCCTGGGGAGAGTGAGCAGGGGGTGTTGCCACACTTGTCCGAGAGCCTGGCGATTGCTGAATTGTGCGGGTGGGTCACTGTGATCGGTGAGATTGACGTCTGGTCGGCCCGGGACGGTACCGGGCTGGCACCTCGCTGCCGCGGCCATGCACGGCTTGAATGTGCGGACATGCAGCGGTAACTAGCTTTCTGCGCGGGTGTAGCTCAATGGTAGAGCAGCAGCCTTCCAAGCTGAATACGTGGGTTCGATTCCCATCACCCGCTCCAGATTTCCCTCCAGTCCGGCGGCGACCATTGCAATGAGGAAATCAACCGTCGGGTCCGTTCAGCCGCTTCGCAGGTTATGGCCGTTTCTCAGGGCATACCGTTTGCGTCTGGTGCTGGCCGTGCTGGCGATGATTTCCACCGCCCTGCTGTCACTGGCACTGCCGCTCATGGTCCGCGGCATCGTCGACGGGTTTTCTGCCACCCTGCCCGAGGCGGTGGACCGTCACTTCCAGGCAGCACTCCTTCTTGCAGTGCTGTTGGCGGTGACAACCGGATTTCGCTACGCCATGGTCACCACTCTGGGCGAGAGGGTCATTGCCGATATCCGCAAGGCGGTGTTCTCGAAAGTCATCCGGCTCAGCCCGGCCTATTTCGAACAGACCATGACCGGCGAGGTGATCTCCCGCCTGAACACCGACACCACGCTGGTCCAGGCCGTGCTCGATTCCACCATCTCCATGGCGGTCCGCTATGGCCTTATTCTTGTCGGCGGCCTGTCGCTGATGCTGTGGACCAGCCTCAAGCTGTCGCTGCTGGCCCTCGTGGTGGTGCCGCTGATTCTCCTGCCGCTGTTGGCCCTTGGTCGAAGATTGCGGTCGCACAGCCGCACCAGCCAGGACCGGATTGCCGATGGCGCCGCCAATGCCTCCGAGGCGCTGCTCGCGGTCCAGGCCGTGCAGGCCAATACCCATGAAGTCGAAACCGTGTCGACCTTCGGCAGGCTGGTCGAATTGTCGCTGGAGGCGGCCTATCGCCGGATCCGGATCCGGGCCCTGCTGACCACGCTGATCATTTCCCTGGCATTCTCCTCGGTGGTGCTGGTGATCTGGACCGGGGCGGGTGAGGTTAGCAGCGGGCAGATGAGCGCTGGTCAGCTGATCCAGTTTGTCATCTTTGCCGTCATGGTGGCTGGCTCGGCCGCCGGTTTCTCCGAGGTCTGGGGTGACATCCTGCGCGCCGCCGGTGCCACCGAACGGTTGATCGAATTGCTGGAAGCAGGCGATCCGGTCAACGATCCGGACGATTTCGAGGAACCGGCAACGCCGGCGCGCGGCGAGGTGGTGTTCGACGGCGTCGGTTTCCGCTACCCGTCCCGCCCGACGGTGGCGGCGCTGGAGGATGTCTCGTTCACCATCCGGCAGGGAGAGACCGTGGCGCTGGTCGGCGCCTCCGGTGCCGGGAAATCGACCGTATTCCAGCTGATGCTGCGGTTCTTCGATCCGCAATCCGGCGCCATCAGCATCGACGGCGTCGATTTGCGCCGGATGCGCCGCAGCAGCTTTCGGCGAATGATCGCGCTGGTTCCGCAGGAAACGGCGGTGTTTGCGACCACGGCACGGGAGAATATTCGCTTCGGACGACCGGGGGCCACCGACCGGGAGGTCGAGGAGGCCGCACGCGCCGCCTTCATCCATGACTTCCTGGCCGGATTGCCCGACGGCTACGAAACCGTGGTCGGCGAGCGGGGGATCATGCTCTCCGGTGGTCAGCGACAGCGTCTGGCCATTGCCAGGGCCATCCTGCGCGATGCCCGCATCCTGCTCCTGGACGAGGCAACCTCCTCGCTCGATCCGGAAAGCGAGGCGCATGTCAGGAATGCGGTTGACAGCCTGGCTGCCGACCGGACGACGCTGATCATCGCCCATCGGCTGGCAACCGTGCAAAAGGCCGATCGAATACTGGTGTTCGACCGAGGCCGGATCGTCGATGAAGGTCCGCATTCCCGGCTCGTCGACAAGGGCGGGATCTATGAACGGTTCTCACGCCTGCAACTTGACGGCAAAGGCCGGCCGGTCTCCGGACAGTGACGCATACGGGCGCAGATTCGAGGGGCGCTGGCCCCGGAGAGCGGCCGGTGGAAAGTGGTGTGCAACAACTCGCCGGGTCTTTCCGGCGTCGATGCATCTGCCGGCAAGGGCCCGGATGTCATCAATCATGTGGTCGGTGTTCGTAACCGTGGTCCGGGCCAGGCCTTCCTCAAGGTGGGCCCAGGTTCGTTCGCAAGTTGGAGCAGGACGGCGTCGGTTGCACACTGCTTGCCTTGGAATGGCATAACGAGATTTCCTGTTCATAGGTCATTGCCTGCCGGGGCTGGCAGAGAGTATTGAGAGTTCCGACGAAACGGGGAATCAGCCGCAACCGGTCCTGCTCCGGACCGGCCATGGCGATGTGGCGCCAGTGGATGCATCAAATGGAGCAGCAAATCGAAATCTACCATGGCACCTGGGTCCCGCGGCCCAATGCGGAATTCGACAATTCGGGCCGGTTCGTCTTCTGGGTCGAAACATCTGGACAGGATACCGGCAGGTCCAAACCCGGACTGCATCCGTCGCACCTTGCCAATTCCGGGCGGCTGAAGGACTTCCTTGCCTCCGACCTGAAACTCGGAGCGGCGACAATCGCCGTTGCCGAGCCCGAGCCGGCCGGTTTCTGCGCCACCATGCCGAGCGCCGATGGCAAGCCGTTGCCGAGCCTCGAGATGGCAATGCTGACTGGGGAATACCTGCCCGACCGGTTCGAATGGGATGACTGGGACATTAACGGGATCGCCATCCGAAACCCGCTTGCCTTCCTTCGTGAACTGCAATTTCTGTCCGGTTTTTCCGGGGCCGGTGTCCATGTCGGCCATGACCTGAACTTCTGGATCCGCTACGCGCAGCAGTTGCGCGCCCTGGTTCGTCAGCATCAATTCCTGCCGGTCATGAAGTGCCTTCACTCCGGGAAAGGCCGGTCGCAGCCCGTTTACGCAACGGGATGGGCCCCCGCCGACAATCTCTACGAACGCGGACTTCGCGACTTTGCCGACGCAATGCCGGCGGCATGCACCCTGGTCATGAATGCCCGGAACGGGCGCGCAAACGGCAAGGCACCGGTATCGGCCCTGGATCGAACGGAATTGCTGCGACAGTTTTCCGAACAGCAGGTTGACAGGCTGGTCACCGGTACCCCTTTTACGCAAGCCTTTCTGAATCGGCTCGGGGACAGCTGGTTTGCATACACTTTGGAGCCTGGCCCGGCTGGCCGGGTCGGGGCGAACTTCAAACCTCCTCCGGGCCCCAGCGTTGCGGATGTCGTCCACTGGCACACTTGGCAGAAAAAGATCCTGGGCCAGGCGCGACGCTCCGGATTCTCGCTCGGATTTCGCCTGAGCCAGGAGGATCGCAGGGACGGTGATCGCTGGCATATCGGCTTCTTTGTATCCTGCAACGAGGATCCCTCACTCTCGGTGGATTTGTCGCAATGGTGGTCAATGTCCGAACGCAAGAAGGATGATTGGAAGGGTCGCTTTGGTCATGAATTCGAGCGTCATCTGCTGATCAGTCTCGGCCAGGCCGGGCGCATCTGTCCGCTGCTCTGGCGGGGCATGGAAACCGCCGAGCCCACCGGCGTCGATATTGACCTGAACACGGCATATGAATTCCTGAAGGATGATGCGCTCGTGCTTGAAACGGCGGGTTACCGGATCGTCCTGCCAAGCTGGTGGACGCCCAAGGGACGCCGGCGGGCGCGATTGCGGATCAGGGCGAGCGGACAATCCGGTCAATCCGGTCAATCGGCATCATCCTCGGGGCTGCTGCGGCTGGAGTCGGTGGTCAATTACGATTACGCACTCTCTATCGACGGCGAACCGGTCAGCGAAGACGAGTGGAAGGCATTGCTGGAAGCCAAGTCGCCACTCGTCAAGTACCGCGGCGAATGGATGGAGATCGACCACCAGAGAATGTCCGAGACGCTCGAATTGTGGCGAGGCCGGGATGCTGGCGTCGGCGTCGAATTCAGCCAGATGATCAAGGAAATGGCCGAGGCGGACCCGGATACCGAGGAGTTTGCCTTCGATGACGTGCTGGGCGGCATCGTCAAGGGGATCATGGATCTGACCAGCCTTGAGCCGCTGGACACCCCTGCCGGAATGCGCGGCGAGTTGCGAGCCTACCAGAAAACCGGGCTCGCGTGGCTGGCGCGCCAGGAACGGCTTGGCCTGAATCCGTGCCTGGCGGATGACATGGGGCTCGGCAAGACCATCCAGCTGATCGCATTGCTGCTGCACGAGAGGCAATACGGCGGCGCGACCGGGGATTCCGGAATTCAACCCACCCTGCTAGTCGCCCCGACTTCGGTGCTCAGCAACTGGAAAAAGGAGGTCGGCAAGTTTGCGCCCGAGCTTGAGTGCCACGTTCACCACGGCCCCGGCCGGCCTCGCGACGATGCCGGTTTTGCCAAATCGGTCGCCGGCTGCGACCTGGTCGTGACCTCGTTCAACCTGGCCCGCTCGGACAGGAAAACACTGAAGGGACTGGCCTGGCGTCGGATTGTCGTGGACGAGGCGCAAAACATCAAGAATCCAAAATCGGCGCAGGCCAGGGCGATCTTCGAGCTTCCCGCCACCAGCCGCATTGCCATGACCGGAACGCCGATCGAGAACAGGCTGATGGACATGTGGTCCCTGTTCCGGTTCCTGAATCCGGGCTACCTGGGCACGGCGGCGCAGTTCAGGCGCGCCTATGAACTGCCGATTCAACGAGATAACGACCACGTCCGCACTCGCCAATTGCAGCAGCTGGTCCAGCCTTTCATCCTCCGTCGCCTGAAGACCGACAAGTCGATCATCGATGACCTGCCGGACAAGGTCGAACAGAAGATCTACTGCAACCTCACCAGGGAACAGGCATCGCTCTACCAGGCGGTGGTCACGGATGTGGAGGAAAAGATCGAGGAGGCCGACGGGATGGCCCGGCGAGGACTGATACTCTCGACGCTGATGAAGCTGAAGCAGGTCTGCAACCACCCGGCGCAATTCCTGCAGGATGGAAGCGCCTTCTACGAGAGCCGTTCGCACAAGCTGACCCGCCTGAATGAAATGATCGAGGAAGCTCTGCTGGAATCGGACAGCCTGCTCGTTTTCACGCAGTTCACCGAAATCGGCGAGCGGCTGGTGGACCAGCTTCGGGAACGGCATTCATGCCCCGTGCATTACCTGCATGGTGGCACCAGCAGGAAGCGCCGGGAGCAGATGATCGACAGTTTCCAGGATCCGGACTCGCCCTCCGGGATCTTCGTTCTGTCATTGCGGGCGGGCGGAGTCGGAATCACGCTCACCCGGGCAAACCATGTCTTCCATTTTGACCGCTGGTGGAATCCGGCGGTCGAAAACCAGGCCACGGACCGCGCCTACCGGATCGGCCAGCAGAAGACGGTGTTCGCACACAAGATGGTGACGCTGGGAACGCTCGAGGAGCGCATCGACGACATGATCGAATCCAAGAAGGCGCTTGCCGAGAACATCGTCGGCCCCGACGAGAACTGGCTGACGGAAATGGACAACGATTCCTTCCGGCAGCTGATTGCATTGAACCGCCAAAGCATCATGGAGGCTTGATCATGGCCAGGATGACCCGGACCTGGTGGGGCGAAATCTTCCTCGAAGTCCTCGCAATGAGCATGGATGAGGGTCGGCTCAGGCGGGGCCGGGCGTATTCCGGGCCGAGACGGCTGCTGAAGTTCGACATCAGGAAAGGTGTGGCCAGGGCCACGCTGCGGGGCAACATCAATCACTATTTTGGCGTCTACGAGGAGCCTCGATACAAGGCGACCGTCAAGCTGCGACAGTTCACGGCAGCTGACTGGGACCGGATATCGGAAAGGATCTCCAGCAATGCAGCCTGCCTGTCCCAACTGCTCATGAACGAAATGCCGACCGCGATCGAGGACGCGGTTTCGGGGACCGGCAAGACCCTGCTGCCGCGATCACGGGACGATCTCGTCAGCAAGTGCTCGTGCCCGGACTGGGCCTCGCCCTGCAAGCATGTTGCCGGCGTCTACTACAAGATCGCATCGTTGCTGGACCGCGATCCAATGCTGCTGTTCGAGATGCGCGGGCTCGAATTTTCGACGTTCCGCGACAAGCTCGCAGCATCGCCTCTGGGGCAGGCGCTCATCGACGAGCAGGCCGGCGAGGATGGGCCAATTGATCTTCCTGCCACCCGCTACACCGAGCCCCGACGAATTCCTGCCGCAGGAATTGACGCCAAATCGTACTGGATGGGCGAACACCCACTGCCATCGGTAAATGCCGTTGCCGGGCCGCCGCCGACGCCGGCCGTGTTGGCCAAGAAGGGTGGCGACCACCCGGGGTTCTGGCATTTGGACCAGTCCTTTGTAGGCGTCATGGAAGACATCCATGATCGTGTAATCCAGAAGAATCGCTCGTCCCTGTAGACACCGTGAGCTGCGCCCGAATGGCCGCTTGCGGCTGATCCGGCCGCCAGGCTTCACGGATGGTGGACAGCCGACTCCCCTGGAGCCCGTTTCACGAATGCAGCCACCCGGTTTCACCCACGGTAGCCAATTGTTTTCGCAAGGTAGCCACCCCTCGAGCCGAAAGACATTGTCGTGATCCAGGATTCCGGTCCGCTTCCCGGAATTGATGATCAATCCGGGGCGGACACTTGGTGCAGCACCTTGCCGAAGAGACGGTGAGGGCAGGAGTTCGGCTTCTCGAAGGGGGCGAAATCGAAGCTCTTCATGCAGATGCGGCAGGCATATCAGTCCAAGCTGCCGGCTGTGGCTGTGGCAATCTTTTTTGGGACCACGGTGGGTCATGATGACCAGACCACACCCTTTGACGGCTGAGGAACGCTCTTGAGCGTCAACGGCGGCTGTGAGTTCGAACAGACAGAGGGGAGACACGTGTCCTGTCGTTCATGGGCGGTTTGAAGGGCACGGTGTGGGTCATGAGCTTCGAAGACCCTGCGTGTCGGCCGGAAGCGCCTGACAGCCCTCATACGGATGCCAGCACGTTTACGACACGAATCAGCTGTATTCGCCTGGCGTGATGCAATCTGAAGGTGCCAGCATGATCGACGAGGATTACCCGCGGTTATTGTGGTCATGAACTTTGTCACCGATGACCTTCCAGGCATTGCGCAGGTCGAATTCATAATGACCTATGGATGTGGAGAGGCTGTCTAGCGCCATGCGCTCGGTCACATGGGCCAGCAATCACAACATTGACTGAACCGGCACCTATCCCTATTCTTGAAAACATGATTGGCGCGCCCGACAATCACGAACTGGACAAGCGGCTCGCCGTCCTGGAGGAACGCATGAACACCATGCAGGCACATTTGAAGGCCAGCGAGGAGCGGCTGAACGGCACCCTGGAGCGGATTGAAGCATCCAACGCCAATTTGAAAGTCTGGGTCACGGCCACCGCCATCGCTCTCGGCGGCCTGTTGTTCGCCGCCTTGCGGCTGTGGCCGCCCTCGGGCTGACCGCGGCAACCGAGCCGCCGCCCCCCCCTGGCAGGACACGGAAGCTGGCGGAAGCAATGTCGAATCCCGACATTCTGCTGTGGGTTCTGCTTGCGATCAACACCATGGCATACCGCTACGTTGGCCGGAGCGTGATATCGCAACCGGTGCATAATCGTCCGAGATGGGCTTGGAGCCCTGCCGCAGTGGTCGCAGCTGGAATTCTGCCTCCCGTGGCGTTTGCCGCCTTGATCATTGCCGGGTTCCTTGCGGGCGACTCCGGCTGGGGCATCCTGGTGGCGTCCATTGCCACTTTCGTGGTTTTTGCAGTTCGTCCTGATCGCGGACTGATTTAGGCGGCCACCCGACCAAGCCTGCCTGAAGGCAACAGACAGCAGGGGGCTGGCACCAGGGATCGCCCGCCACCGGCGATTGTTCACGCCATGTCTTGGCCGCACAGCGCAGGAAGCCCCTTCCCGTGACCTCGTTACCCCCGCTGAAACAGCCTGAATCCGGGTCGTTTTCGGGGCTCTGCGGCGGGAACCAGTCCGGCCGACCCCTGATCAACTGCCTGTCAATCCAGCCGGACCGGTCCGCGCTGCATCATGCGCTTCTGGATGGTCGGCAGATCATGGTCCGATGTTGAAAAACCGGCACAATGGCGGGTTGGATGGCAGGCAGAAGCCCCATCAGGCATCAATTGGCACCATCAAGACTCCTGGATGGTTTTGAGTGCAAATCTTGGCTGGCGTGATTCGTGGTCGGGTTTATGATACCTTGCAGGTCACCCTGACAGGACCGAGATTCAACCGCTGGCAGAGGGAGCAGATTGATGGCACTGGCAACCCTGGAGGACAAGAACAGGATCGAATCCGAACTGGGCTGGGACCAGCGAAAACCTGCCGACACGCTCTACCAGCTGCTTGATGATGTCCGGAAACGGTGCGGTGACCGGAATGCCCTGTCCTTTCAGCTGCTTTCCGAGCCGAACTCGAAATCGGAGACCCTGACCTGGTCGGAGATGCACGACAGGGTCGTCCAGGCTGCAAACCTGTTTCGCTCCCTCGGCATTGGCGAGAATGACGTCGTTGCACTGCTATTGCCGAATTCGACCGAGACCGCCATCGCCCTGTTGGCGGCGGAAATCGCCGGGATTGCCTGTCCGATCAATCCGCTGATCGGGGCCGACCAGATCGCCCGCATCCTGCAAGCGTCGAATGCCCGGGTGCTGGTGGCACTGAAGCCGTTTCCCAAGACCGATTTGGCGCAACTGGCCAGCGAGGCCGCCAACCAGTGTCCCGAGATTCGCCATGTCCTCGAAATCGACCTCGGGCGGCATCTTGCGCCCCCGAAATCCTGGATCATTCCGCTGGTTCGGCCGAAATCGCCTCCCTACCGTTCGGCAGCCGTACAGGATTTCAACCAGGCGATTGCCAGGCAGCGATCCGACGGTCTGGATTTTGAAGATTCGGGGCCGGACCGGGTCGGCGCAATGTTCCATACCGGCGGCACCACCGGCATGCCCAAGCTCACCCGGCATCGTTACGGCGGCATGATCTACAATGGCTGGGTCAGCGCCGTGGTCGGATTGTCTTCAGAGGATGTGATTGCCTGCCCGCTGCCGCTGTTCCACGTCTTTGCCGCCTACCCGCTGCTGATGTCCGCCGTCGCCAGCGGTTGCCACATCGTCCTGCCGACCCCGGCCGGATATCGCGGCGATGGTGTGTTCGACAATTTCTGGAAACTCGTCGAGCGCTGGAAGATCACCTTCATTGCCATGGTGCCCACGGCGGCGGCGGCGCTGATGCAGCGGCCGGTCAATGCCGACATATCGTCCCTGAAACGGGCATTCTGCGGCTCGGCACCGATGCCGCTTGAGCTGTACAGGCGATTCGAGTCGACGGCCGGGGTCGAGATTCTTGAAGGCTACGGCCTGACCGAAATCACCTGCATCGCCTCGGTCAACCCAATGGAAGGCGAGCGAAAGGTCGGTTCGGTCGGGATTCCCATTCCATATACCGACATCCGTATCCTCGATTGCGACGAGTCCGGGCAGGTCCTTCGCGAGTTCCCGACCGGCGAGGTGGGCGAGATCTGCATTTCCTCGCCCGGGGTCTGGCCAGGAAACACCTATACCGACCCCGACCGGAATACCGGGCTGATCGCTGACGGCAAGTGGTTGCGAACCGGCGATCTCGGCAGGATTGACGATGATGGCTATTTGTGGATCACCGGCCGCGCCAAGGACTTGATCATCAGGGGAGGACACAATGTCGATCCGGCAATACTCGAGGAGGCAATGGCCGAACATGGCGCTGTGGCCTTCGCCGGCGCGGTTGGACAGCCGGACCCTCGTCTCGGCGAGCTTCCCTGCATCTATGTCGAGCTGACCGATGGCAGCACCGCGTCCGACCAGGAACTCCTGGATTTCGCCACCGCCCATATCGCCGACCGGCTGGCGGTTCCGGCCCATGTCGAGGTGATGGATTCACTACCCAAGACCGCGGTCGGCAAGGTGTTCAAACCGTCCCTGCGCAAGCGGGCAATCAATCGGGTCCTGACCGCCCGACTGCTCGACGAGGGCGGGATTGCCGTGCTGACCGATATCATCGAGGATCCGGCCAGGGGGCTGGTGGTCCGGCTTGAGGCGCCGCCGGACGCCGATCGCGACCGGATCAGTGAGGTCGTGAACCAGTATACGGTCCAGTGGGAATTCGAGAACTGACTGGAGGCTGACCCCGGCCCGGCCTGGCAAATGGTGCCGCAGGGGAGGATTGAACTCCCGACCTCACCCTTACCAAGGGTGCGCTCTGCCACTGAGCTACTGCGGCGATGGGATGAAGTCTCCTATTGGCGAAACCGATGGGTGGCAAGCAACTTCTCGGCGCGCAGCCATCCCCGCCCCGACGTGATGGACAATCCGCTTCTGGACGCGTTTCGACCGATGCAATAACAGGCTGGCATGGCAGGATCGAAGGACACCGGCAGGAAAAAGCGCCCGGCAGCTGCCGCCGAACGGGCCGAGCGGCTGAAGGCCGCCCTTCGGCTCAATCTGAAGAAGCGAAAATCGCAAACGGCAAGGCCGTCGCGCAATCGGAAGGACGACAGCTGAATGGATTGCATCGAGATTACGGGCGGTTTGCCACTGTCTGGGCGGATTGCGGTGGCCGGGGCCAAGAATGCCTGCCTGGCCTTGATGCCGGCGGCGATGCTGTCGCAGGAACCGGTCATTCTTCACAACGCGCCACGCCTGACCGATATCGCCACCATGTCCAACCTGTTACGGACGCTGGGAGTCGAGGTCGACATGCCTGGAGGCAGCACCATCAGCCTGCATGCCCGCGGCAATCTCGGCTGGCTTGCCGAATACGACATCGTGCGCAAGATGCGGGCCTCGATTCTGGTGCTCGGACCACTTCTCGCCCGCGAGGGTCGAGCCACCGTCTCGCTTCCCGGCGGCTGCGCGATCGGTGCAAGACCGATCGACCTGCATCTTGACGTGCTGAGGAAAATGGGGGCTGACCTGGAATTGCGCCAGGGATACGTCCATGCCGCGGCACCTCGGGGATTGCATGGCACGATCATGGAGTTCCCGACGGTGTCGGTCGGCGCCACCGAAAACGCCATGATGGCCGCCACGCTGGCAAACGGGGTGACCGAACTCAGGAATGCTGCCCGCGAGCCCGAAATCGCCGATCTGGCCGCGTGTCTGACCGGTATGGGCGCCCGCATCGAGGGTGCCGGCACCAACACTGTCCGGATCGAGGGCGTCTCGTCGCTCGTCGGCACCACCCATTCAGTGATTCCGGACCGGATCGAGATCGGCACCTACATGCTGGCGGCGGCAATCACCGGCGGCGAGATCACGCTTGACGGCGCACGGCGCGACCTGATCACCACCTTTGCCGACACCCTCGAGACGGCCGGGGTGATCATCGAGGAGGAAGATGGCCTGCTCCGGACCCGGCTGGATGGGAGGCGGCTGCGGGCCATCGATGTGGCGACTGCGCCCTATCCCGGCTTCCCGACCGATTTGCAGGCACAGCTGATGGCCGCCCTGACAGTTGCTGACGGCACCAGCATTCTCGAGGAACGTATTTTCGAGAACCGGTTCATGCATGCCTCGGAACTCGGTCGCATGGGTGCCGACATCCGGATCAGCGGCCGGTCGGCAACCGTTACCGGGGTGTCCGGGCTCAAGGGTGCGCCGGTCATGGCCACCGATCTGCGGGCATCGGTGTCGCTGGTACTGGCCGGCCTGGCCGCCGCCGGCAAAACCACGATCAACCGGGTCTACCATCTCGACCGGGGATACGAACAGGTGGAGCAGAAACTCTCGGCCTGCGGTGCCAGGATCAGGCGGATCAGCCAATGACCGGCAAGGATGCAAGATTCGAGGACGCCAACGACGAAGCCTTGCGCCTCAGGGCCATGGATGGCGACGATTTGTCGGTGATTTCGGCACTGCTTCAGGACGGAATATTCTCGACCTCTGATCTGTCATGGGACCCGAACCGCCGGGAATTCGCCATCCTGATCAACCGGTTTCGCTGGGAGTTGCCAGCCGAGGACCGGTTCGAGCGGGTAAGAAGCGTGTTCCTGGTGAGCGACATCACCCGGCTCCGATCGGGCGATCTCGGCAGGTCCCGGGCACCCCCGGCCTGTTCGCTGTTGTCGGCCGAATTCGAGGCAGGGGAAGACGGCACCGGCACCCTCCGGCTGATGCTGTCCGGCGATCTTGAGATCGCGTTCGAGGTCGAGTGTCTCGATGTTCGCCTGATCGACGTGACCCGCCCCTACGGGGCGGTGTCCGGCAGCAAGCCTGATCACGGGTAGCGACCGGTGCCGGAATTTCTCGACACCGGCCGGGCCGGGTTCGATTCCCGCTTTGCGTCCCTCTTGCAATCCCGCACGGAATCGGCCGGACGCGTCGACGATGTGGTCGCCGGCATCATCGAGGATGTCCGCAGGCGCGGCGATGATGCCGTCATCGAGATGACCCGGCGGCTGGACCGCTTTGAAGTCACCGCCGCCACGATTTGCATGGGGCCGGGGGAGATCGCCGAGCTGGCCGCAACCGTCAGGGAGCCGCAACGTTCGGCCCTCTCCTTCGCCGCCGAACGCATCCGGTCCTATCATCTGCGACAACTGCCGCCGAACAGCATGGAGGTCGACGAGACCGGCTCCGGTCTCGGCTGGCGATGGAGCCCGATTGGCTCGGTTGGCCATTATGTTCCCGGCGGCCTGGCCTCCTACCCGTCCTCGGTCTTGATGAACACCATCCCGGCCGCAATTGCCGGGGTGAGGGATCGGCTGGTGGCGGCACCGACCCCGGATGGCCGGGTCAATCCGCTGATGCTGTTGGCAGCCGAAATCTCCGGGGTCAGTCGCATTTTCCGGATCGGCGGCGCCCAGGCCATCGCCGCCCTGGCCCTTGGCACGGAGTCGGTGCCGAAGGTCGACAAGATTACCGGCCCCGGCAATGCATATGTCACTGCCGCCAAGCGACAGCTCTACGGCCATACCGGCATGGACATGGTGGCTGGACCATCGGAGATCGTGATCATTGCCGATGACAGGAGCAACCCGTCCTGGATCGCTGCCGACCTGCTTGCCCAGGCCGAGCACGACCCGGAGGCACAGTCGGTGCTGATCACCGACTGCCGGGAGATTGCCGACGGGACGGCAGCGGAAATCGCCCGCATGCTGGAGGCGTCCATCCCCGGCCCGGCTGCCGCTGCCAGCTGGCGGGACCATGGAGCAGTGATCATCGTGAGGAACATGGCCGAGGCCATCGACCTTGCCAACCGCATCGCGCCGGAACATCTCCAGCTGAGCCTGCGTGATGCGCGGCGGCATATCGATTCGATCAGCAATGCCGGGGCGATCTTTCTCGGCGAATGGAGCCCGGAAGTTGTCGGCGATTACGTGGCCGGACCCAGCCATGTGCTGCCGACCCACGGGGCTGCCCGCCACGGTTCAGGACTGTCGGTGCTGGACTTCATGAAGCGCAGTTCGATAATCGAGATGAACCGGGCGGCATTTGCCGCGATTGGCCCGGCCGCCGAGATCCTGGCGCAGGCCGAGGGCCTGCCCGGTCACGCGGCGGCGGTCAGGTGCCGCCTCGACAGCGCAGGGGAGCAGGCAGGGTGAACGACACGAACCGGCTCATTCATGTCGAGATTGACGATACAGGTCAGCCGGCGATTACCCCGGAGGTCGAGCAGGAACGCCGGGTGGCGGTGTTCGACCTCCTGGAGAGCAATCGGTTCGAATTGGTGGAACGACCGGGGGTCGAGGTCAGGCCGGGTCCGTTCCGGCTGCGCCTGGCCCACCGTTCCGGGCGAATTGCCTTCGACATTGCAGATGAGGGAGGCGCCAAACTCGTGGAATTCCAACTGCTCATTGGCCCGTTCAGGCAGGTGATCAAGAACTATCTCGAGATTTGCGCCAGCTATTTCAACGCGGTCAAGTTCGATCCGGTAAGCAGAATTGAAACCATCGACATGGCCCGGCGAGGCATCCATGACGAGGGCGCAAGAATCCTGGCCGAACGGCTTGGCGGCAAGATCAATGTCGATGACGAGACATCCCGGCGGCTGTTCACGCTGATCTGCGCCCTGCAGCCGAGGCGGTAGGGAGAACCGGGTGACTGGCCGACTCCCCTCGTCGGTTTTGTTCTGCTGCGATTACAATGCCGTGCGCTCGCCGATGGCGGAAGGGATCATGAAGCAGCTGCATGGCGATACGGTCTATGTCCAGTCGGCCGGCGTGCGCCGGGACCTGGATATTGACGGGTTCTCGATCGCGGTCTGTCAGGAAATCGGTGTCGAACTTGCCCGACACCGGGTCAGGAGCATGGACGAGATGCAGGATTGGGGCGATGACCTGTCCAGCTTCGAGCTCATCATTGCCCTGTCACCGGCCGCCCAGCGGCGGGCGATCGAGTCAACCGCCTTTTTTGCGCTGGACGTCGAGTACTGGCCCGTCCTTGACCCGACCGGCATGGGCGAGTCCAGGGAGGACAAGCTCGGTTTCTACCGCCAGGCCCGCGACCAGATCCACAACCGGATCATCCAGCGTTTCGGCGACAGGCCAGGGCTACCGGGCCCGTAGCTGCACGTCCCGGCGATAGGCAGGCCGGTCTCACCGTCCTGGCTGGCAAAGTCGGGAATAACCGGTCGCAATCCGTGCTGCCATCCGGGCATTCTCCTCGACCAGTATCCGGTTGGCGACAAGTGACGCACCGCCGGATGCGGCGGCAATCGATGTCAGCAGGTGCGGAGTCAGCTGCTTGCCGGTGATGCCTGCCCGGTCTGCTGCCTCGACGGCATCATCGACCCAACCCTGGACCAGGTCGAAGGGAATTTCCGCAGATTCGGGAATTGGATTGGCCACGAGCATACCGCCGGCTATTCCAAGCTCTTCCCGGACGAGTTGGGCCGCGGCCACCTGTTCCGGATCGTCGATGCGCAGAGGAGAAGCCAGGCCGGAATTGCGTGACCAGAAAGCAGGAAACCCGTCCTGGCCAATGGTGATCGCCGGAACCCCGAGCGTCTCCAGGACCTCCAGTGTCTTTGGCAGGTCCAGCACCGACTTGGCGCCAGCCGAGACCACGATGACCGGCGTTTCCGCCAGTTCGTGCAGGTCGCGGGAGATGTCGAAGCTGTGTTCGGCAAGGCGGTGGACACCGCCGATACCGCCGGTTGCAAACACCTTGATTCCGGCCGCATGGGCGCAGATCATGGTGGCGGCAACCGTCGTCGCGCCGGTCTCGCCCGTCGCCAGGGCAACGGCCAGGTCACCGCGGCTCAGCTTCCGGATCTGCCTGCCGGTCGCAAGGTCTTCGATTTCCTCCCGGCGCAACCCGATCCGGATCCTGCCCTCAAAGATGGCGATGGTTGCCGGCACTGCATCCAACTCGGCGATTCTCGCCTCGGCTGCCAGCGCCGTCTCGACGCTCTGCGGATATGGCAATCCCTGGGCAATGATCGAGGATTCAAGGGCAACCACCGGCCTGCCGGCGGCAACCGCCTCCCCGACCTCCGGCAACAGGTCAAGATACCCGGTCAATTCTCCAGTCCTCCCCCAACAGGTCAAGATATCGGTTCAATGACCCGATCCTCCTTCTATATGATCGCGGGCCAACCCCGCAGCAAATTCGAGTGCCTCCAGCCGCCCGCGACCTTCGCCCCGGGCAAACAGGTGGCCGGCCACGAGATTGTCGCCGGCGCCGAGGAACCTGGTCAGCCTGCCAGCCTCCGGTGGCATGACACGGTGCAACTCTGCACCATCCAGATCGACAACAGCCCGTCCGGCATCCGACACGACGACCCGGGAAAAGCCCCAATCCACAAGGCACTCCGCCGCCCTGCCGGCATCCGGCAGAACACGGCCGGTAATTGTCTCGGCCTCGCCCCGGTTCAGGTAGAGGGTGACATTCTGACGATGCCGGAAGGCCAGTGCCCGCCGTGCCTTGCCATCGGATGCGACCACGAAACTCACTGAAACATTGTCGAATTCCCCCCTGGCTGCCAGCCCGTTCAGCACGTCGATGGCAAGATTGCCGTCAACCACCAGCCACGGACAACGCTCCGACTGCAATTCCTCGCTCGCCGCCAAGCCCTCCAGCAACTCGCCGCCCATTTCCTCGAGCAGCCGGCAATCGGAGATGCCGGTCACCAGGCCAGACGGGCCTTCGAGAAACATGCACCGGTCAGTGCACCGCCCCTCGACCTGCATGACGGCACGAGTTGCAATCCCCGCCCCGTCAATCTCCCTGACCAATTCTCGCCCGTCATCATCCCCACCGACGGCGCTGTAGAGTGAGACTTCCCCGCCAAGCCGGCGGATCGCCCGGGCGATGGTCAGCGCCACCCCTCCCGCCGATCGGGTGACAACACCTGGAACATCCTGGCCAATCCGGGGGTCGGCCACCGACCGTCCGACATGATCCCAATGTGCCGAGCCAATGCAGACAAATCGATCCGGCATGACAGGCTCCAACATCATCATCGACCGCCCACCCTCACCCGCTTCCGGGAATCCGTTGCGTGGCCCTGTCGCGGTGACTCGGCCCGACATGCCTCGCACCATGCACGCCAGACACCGGATTGGTCCGGCCAGTCATCGTTTGTCCTGCCAGTTCCTTGTTCAATCCTGACAATCCCGCCCTCCACATGTCGGATACGGCATCACCTACAATCAGCCCCTACTTCCATACAGGGTCGCTTCGCACAAGATGACCTCCAACCCGCTTGCCCGAACATGAGCAACGATCAGCATTATCCGGCGGCCGGCATGATTACTGCCGGGCCGGCCATTCCCGGTGGTGGCTTCCATGCAAGCCGGTTCCTCCAAGAGTGATTAGAGGCGGCGACCGACGCCTTACGCGGCCACGATCTTGCCCGCCTGGTACAGCCAGGATGGCATTGGCCGGTCGAGCTTCCAGATGATTTGCATCGGACGGCTGCCCTCGTGACTGCAATAGCGAACATTGCCGAGGCAGTGATAGGGGAGAGTCTCGCCCCGGCCATCCTTCTTCCGCTCGCGCACGAACAGAACCACCTTCGTGCCCCTTGCCGCATGGTCGACGTATCGCTGTCCGAGTTTGGAATCGGGAGTCGTCGTGTTTTGCGATTCCCAGTGAAAGAGTTCCGGCGAGATCGGATAGTCGGCATAACGGGTGGAGGGCGAGTAGTCCTTCTCGGACTTCTCCAGGGTGACGAAAAGAAGGTCGGTACCTGTTTCGGGGTCCCACAGGACACCAGGCTGCGGGTAGTAAATTGCGCCGCCGCCGGTGAGTCGCCCATGGGCCGCGGCAATCTCGCCCAGCGAATACGTGGCGTGGCTGGCCAGCGGCACTTCGTCGCCCGACCCAATGGATCCAGGCACGGTGCGAACGCGATCGGCCAGGATATCCAGGAGATCGATGATCTCGTCCTGCAATGATCCGGATTTCCGAATCATGGCCAGCAATTGTCCGAATTCCGACACCGCCCGGTCACGGCCAGCCAGGGTGGCAAACAGCATGAGGGAAAGGCGATGCTGGCGGCTAGGCGGCGTTTCGATGGCACCTCCCTGCAGAATACGCCGCCAGGCATCGATCCGTTCGCGGTCATCGACATGGATCATTCGCCCAACCGATTTCAGGAGAGCCTGGCTTGCCGCATCCCCTCCTGCCTCCTCGAATCCTGCCCGCCGTCGAAGCTCGGTGAAGCACTGCCCCGAACCGGGCCTTGCGTAGATGTCATCGAGACCGGCACCGGCCTTCCGCATGAAATCGCCAAGCCGTGTCTCCGGGCCCAAATCACGCAAATCACCGGCAAGGCGCGACCGGGCGTTGCGCACCGCTGCTCCCAGGTTCCTCAGCACCGTATCCTTGGCGATGCGGTCCAGCTTGAGCGCACATCCAGGCGGGAGTAGCGGGAAGTCCGCCTCGACGGCACGCTTGACCTGGTGACGGGTGCCCCCGAGCAGCGCCCGGTAGCGCACATCGTACCGGTACTCGCGCCGAACCTGGCCCACGAAATCGAGAACAGTGAGCACCCGCTTCCCGTCAGCCCAACGCAACCCTCGTCCGAGCTGCTGAAGAAACACCGTGGCGCTTTCGGTCGGCCGCAACATGAGCACGGTGTCGACTTCGGGAAGATCGACGCCCTCGTTGAAGAGATCAACTGCGAAGACAGCCCGAATGTCTCCGCGGCGCAACTTCGCCAGCGCCGCCCGCCGATCATCCCGCCCGGACTTGGCATCAAGCGCGACCGCCGGATAGCCGAATTCCGTGAACTGCGTCGCCATGAAATGGGCATGACGGACGCCAGCGCAGAAGCCCAGGGCCCGCATCTGGTGCGGGTCGGTCACCAACTCCTCGACGGCCTGGCGTATCCGAATTGCTCGCACGTGATCCCCGGTGAAGACGTTGTCAAGCTCGCCGGGCACGTATCGACCACGCTCGAATCCCACCTTCGAGAGATCGGCAGAATCGTTCACCCCGAAATAGTGGAACGGGCACAGCAATCCCTGGTCAAGAGCGTCCCAGAGCCGCGACTCCGAGGCCACGCGACCGCCGAACCATTCGAACACCGACTGGCCGTCGGTGCGCTCGGGCGTGGCCGTGAGACCAAGGAGAATTCGCGGCTCCAGCCGAGTCAGCAGGCGCCGGTAGCTGTCGGCGGCGGCATGATGGAATTCATCCACGATGACCACGATCGCGGTAGGGAACCGGGTTGCCCCGGTCCCCCCGCACAGATCCGTTATTCTGGATTCTGGATTATTCTGGATCCCGCCTGATTGATGCGCCTAAGCGGCACTTGCGAGCGGATTTTCCGGAATAATAGTCGCAATATGCATGCTCTGGTCGGCACTTCTGCCGACGCTTGCAACGGAGAATGCAAATGTCATCAATTTTGTTTGTTCCCCAATGTGGGGAATCATCGGGGGCACATGGCCCCCTCGCGCCGCACCTGGACGGTTTCGACTCCTGGCTCGCAGACCAAGGGTATGCGGCGAGCACGCGGCAAGCCAAGCTGCGCCTGGTGCGCGCGTTCAACATCTGGCTTGAGGAACGGCAACTTGATCTTCCGGACGCGACGCTGGTTGATGCGTGGTTCGGCGAGCCCGGAGAGCGGCCTCACGGTGCACCAGCTACAGGGCGTCAGTTGCTGGTTTGGCTGCGTGCAATCCACTGTCTCACTCCCGAAGAGGCCGGTCAGGAGAGCCATGTCTGTCCGGCCGCGCAGATCGAAAGCCGGTATGAGAGATTCTTGCATGACGACCGGGGATTGAGCCCTGTTACCATCAAGGATCGTCTCCGGGTCGTACACGCCTTTCTCGGTGACCGGTTTCCGACACACGCCCTCGACCTCGGAGCGCTGACTCTCGATGATGTCAAGGAGTTCATCTGCCGTTCCTGCAAGAAGGTCAGCCCGGGGCGGGCGAAGGTCGTGGTCTGCGCCTTGCGGTGTTTTCTCCGTTATCTCTACCAGCGTGGAGACATTGCCACGGATATCGCTGGCGCCATACCCGGGGTTCCCAACTGGCGCCTCTCCGGCCTGCCAAAGGCCCTTGCACCGAACGAAGTCGACGCGCTCCTGGAGAGTTGTGACCGCGAAACCGCGGTTGGGCGGCGCGACCTCGCCATCTTGTTGCTCTTGGCTAGGCTGGGCCTGCGGGCTTGCGAAGTTGTCCGATTGACGCTCGATGACGTGGACTGGACCAGAGGTGTCGCCACGGTTACCGGCAAGGGCAACCACCGCGATCTCATGCCGCTGCCGTGCGAGGTCGGTCAGGCTGTCGCTGCCTATTTGCTGGACGGTCGGCCTGCCGCCCGTGCGACACGCCGGTTGTTCGTCGGCAAGATGGCTCCGCATCGTGGCTTCGCCTCTTCCACGGCGGTTGGCGGCATTGTCCGACGTGCCATGGCGCGGGCCGGGATCAAGCGGTCCACCCGAGGTGCCGCCCATTTGCTGCGGCACTCACTGGCGACCGGAATGCTTCGCAACGGCGCCTCGCTTGGGGATATCGGACAACTCCTGCGACACAACCACCCCGACAGTACCCGATTGTATTGTAAGGTCGATATCGAATCCTTGCGCAGTTTGGCGCCGGCATGGCCCGGAGCAACGTCATGAAGACCCTGCAGGTATTGCTTGACGACTACCTCACGATGCGCCGCATGCTGGGAACGAAGCTGGAGGAGAGCGAACGGCTCCTGCATCAATTCGTCAGCTTTCTTGCCCAACACGGGGCAAAGCACATCACCACGGAACTGGCCCTCGAATGGGCGACCCTGCCGCGAGATGCCCGACCTCCCTACCGGGCCCGTCGCCTTGCGGCAGTCCGCCATTTGGCTCGCTACGCCAGCGCCGTCGATCCAGACCACCAGGTTCCGCCCGAGGGTCTTCTACCCTACGGCAGCAGCCGTCGCAGCCCACATATCTACAGTGACGAGGAAGTCACCGCGCTTATCGACGCCGCACATGGCCTGTCCGGACAAGTCAGGCCTCTGACTTACGCAACGATTTTGGGCCTGATATCGGTGACCGGCATGCGTAGCGGCGAGGTCGTGGGCCTTGACCGTGACGATGTCGAACAAGGTGTCATTGCGATCCGGAACACCAAGTTCGGCAAGTCGCGACTCGTTGCCTGCCACCACACGACCTGTCAGGCGCTTGAAGTCTATGCTGCACACCGCGATGGGCATTGGCCGCATCCACGGACCAGGGCATTCTTCCTGAGCGAACAGGGCAAGCGGATCAGCGCCTATACCTTGCGGGAGACGTTCGCAAAGCTGTGCCGCGTCACCGGGTTGCGTGAACACGGTGCGCTTCGTGGTCCCCGACTCCATGACCTGCGACATGGATTCGCCATAAGGGTTCTGATGCGTTGGTATCGTGAAGGCGATGATGTTGCGCAACGGATTCCATACCTCTCAACCTGGCTCGGACATGTCAGTATCGGCAGTACGTACTGGTATCTGACTGCGGTTCCCGAGCTCATGGAAGTGGCTGCCCGGCATGTCGATCATGTGGCGGCGGGAGAGCAGTCATGAATGCGGCTGCAGATTTTCCCGAGCATCTCAGCTCGTTCTTCGCCCAATATCTCATGCAACGTGATGTCAGCCCTCATACAGTGGCAAGTTATCGGGACACCTTCCGCCTTCTGGTCATGTACGCCCATGGTGTGCTCGGGAAACCACCGCAGGAATTGTGCTTCAACGATCTCGACACGGACTTCCTCGCGGGGTTTTTCGAACATCTCGAAAGCCGTCGCGGCAATGGTGCTCGCACCCGCAACGCACGTCTGGCCGCAATCCGGTCGCTTTCCCGGTTCATTGCGATGCGCGAACCGCGCCATGCGGCGCTCGCTCAGCAGATTCTGGCCATGCCATGCAAGCGTACCGTGCGACGACCGGTTGACTATCTCGACAGGGACGAGGCCGAGGCGTTATTGCAGGCACCCGATCAGAACACGGGGATCGGACGACGCGACTATACGCTGCTGCTTGTCGCCTTGCAGACAGGATTGCGGGCCTCGGAACTGATCACGCTGCCTTGCGAGAACGTTCACAACGGGACGGGAGCCCATCTCCGGTGTCATGGCAAAGGTCGTAAGGACCGCGTTGTCCCCTTGCGGCGGGATTCCGTGGCCGCCTTGCGCGCATGGATCGAAGAGCGACGCGGCGGGCCGGACGAACCCGTCTTCGCAAATCAGCGAGGCAGGCCACTGACGCACGACAGTCTCAATTACCTTCTGGCGAAAAACCTGGCTGTGGCACGCATGACATGTCCCTCGCTCCGACAAAAGCGGGTGAGCCCGCATTCGCTTCGACACACCTGCGCCATGACGCTGCTGCAGAGCGGGGTCGACCAGGCAACGATCGCCTTGTGGCTTGGCCATGAATCCGTCGCGACAACCTACATCTACTTGCACGCCGATCTCAAACTCAAGGAGAAGGCAATGGCCAAAACCACGCCGCTGGGAAAACTGGTCCAAAGGTATCAACCCGAAGACAAGGTTCTCAAATTCCTGAACGGTCTCTGATTATTCCGGAAAATCCGCTCGCAAGTGCCGCTAAGGCCTCTCGCCAAAATAGATTGTTCGTTATCTTCGTGGTGACAGGCTGTAGTTCCACTCGCCGTGGAAGGGATTCCTTCGGATGGCAAGGTCTTCCATGTGATCGTCGGTGACCTTGACCCCGAGCGGATAGGTGTTGTCGTCGAGGTCTGAGTGTATGACGAGGCCGGCGCCTGTCGTGGTGGCTGCGATCAGCTTGACGATTACCTGGTAGCTGACGAGGGGCCTGCCGCGCCAGTTCTGGGTGATGTGGCAGAACATGCGGTGTTCGATCTTGTTCCACTTGCTGGTTCCGGGCGGGAAGTGGGCGACCGAGACGGTCAGCCCGAGTTCATCGGCAAGCTTCTGGAGTTCGAGTTTCCACAACCGGCTGCGGCTGCTGTTGGAGCCGCCGCCGTCGGCGGTGATGAGCAGGCGCCTGGCATCGGGGTAGAGCGGGCGTCCCATGTGCTGCCACCAGCGACGCAGGGTCTCAACGGCGAATGTCGCCGTGTCGTGGTCGATGCCGACGCTGACCCAACCGGCATTGGCGGTGAGATCGTAGACGCCGTAGGGGATCGCCTTGCCCAGGTCTGGATCGGGGAAGTCATGCACCTTCACGGCCTCAGGTTCACCCTTGGGGCGCCATTCACGGCCGCCATTGCGGTATTGGCCAATGATTTCCTTCTTCTTGGTATCAACCGACACCACGGGTTGGCCCATCCTCTGGAAGGCGCGCACCCGGCGGTCGATGCGGCGAAACTGCGCATCCCGGTCCGGATGCTGGCGCCCTTCCAGTGTCTTGGCATTGGCTTGAAGGCTGTATCCCAGTGCATGCAACTGCCGGTTCACCGTGCGCTCGCTGACCGGGTGACCCTCGGCCGTAAGCCGGTCCGCCAGATGCGCGGCGCTGTTGCATGTCCAGCGCAATGGGCTCTCCGGATCACCTCGCGTCACCGGCTCAAGCTGACGCTCCAGCGCCACCACAAGGTCCGGGTCCAGCTCCGTCACACGCTTGCGCCCGCCACCGGGCCGACGCAATCGCCCCGATGGCGCCTCGCCGGAAGCCTCGGCAACCACGCCGGACGCAAGCTCCTTCAGGCCTGCCCGAACAGTGCCGCGCGACATGCCCGTCGCCTCAGCCACCCTTGCAATGCCTCCGCGCCCGATGGCGCGCGCTTCCGTCGCCGCCCACAGGCGCCGGGCGCGTTCGTCAAGAACCGGGCGCAACCCCACAAACTTGAAGCGAAGCGTGTCAACCATACCATCCATGGTAGCATGGATAACTGATCCCGCCAAAAAGGACAAGTTATTTTGGCGAGAGTCCTTAGGCGCATCAATCAGGCGGGATCCAGAATAATCCAGAATCCAGAATAACGGATCTTATTCCGTCTTCGGAATAAGATCCGGACGTGCGCGTTAACGCATCCGGCTCTTGCCTTGGGTGTTGACGGCAAGGCGCTGGGCCGGCCACGGGTGACGGATGGTGGGTTTTGGCCAGTGGAAGCCGATGAGGCGATCCAGTGCTGACCATTGGTAGCGGTCCTTCTGCGAGCGCCTGCGCAGGGTGCGCAGGAACATGTGTCTGACCGCGCGTACGAATGCCTTGAGAGCACGCGATGTGCCGGGGACGGCGTAGTAGTTCAGCCATCCATTGATGACCCTTCCGAGCCATCTGGCCGTGTCGTGCGTGCTCCAGTGCATTCGCCTCCGGAGCTCCTCCTTGATCCGTCTGAGGGTGCGTCTCACCCGATCTCGTGCTGGTTTGCGCCCGACCCGGAACTTCCCTTTCAGGGTCTTGGCGCAAAAGTGCGTCATGCCCAAATAGTCGAAGGTCTCCGGTTTGCCCTGCCCCCGGCTCTTTCGGTCCACTCTTGCGAACCGTCCGAACTCGATGAGCCGGGTCTTATCGGGGTGCATCTCCAGCCCGAACCTGGCCAGCCTTTCCCTCAGATCGTCCATGAAGCTCTCTGCTTCCCACCGGTGTTGGAAGCCGACGACGAAGTCATCCGCGTAGCGAACAATGATCATGTCGCCTTTGCTCTTCCGTCTGCGCCATGATCTGTGCACCCAGAGATCAAACACGTAATGCAGGTAGACGTTGGCCAGGATTGGCGAGACAATCGCCCCCTGGGGCACGCCTCTGCCCGCGTCCGTCCAGTCTGTGCCTTCCATGACGCCAGCATTCAACCATTTGGTGATGAGACGGACGACCCGCTTGTCTCCGATGCGATGTTCCAGGAACCGGACAAGCCAGTCCCGGTCCAGATTGTCGAAGAATCCGCGTATGTCCGCGTCAAGGATCCAACTGATCTTGCGCTGCTCAATTCCAACCGTGAGCGCATCAAGCGCACCCTGCGCTCCGCGTCCCGGTCGGAACCCGTAGCTGAACCCGAGGAACTCCGTCTCGTAGATCGGCACCAGAATCGTGTCCGCCACCGCCTTCTGGACGATCTTGTCTTCCATTGAGGCGATGCCGAGCGGTCGTGTTCCGCCGTCCGGCTTGGGTATCTCGACCCGCCGGACCGGCGGCGCACGATACGCTCCCCTGTGTATGCGGGCATGAAGGTCGACCAGACGGTCTCCCAGACCTTCCGCATACATGTCCCACGTCCCACACCGGCGGCAGCGACACGCTTGAGCGCGTGGAACGCTTCTTCCAGCACGGGCACCGTGATGTGGTGCAGGAGCGAGGTCAGACGCTCATCCGGGTTCCTCTTTGCAGCTTGCCGTATCCGGTCGGCCGCATGTGACACGCTTGCCCGCTTCTGCGCGCGGCGCGTGTTTTGGCTTCCCGGATTTCCCTCGGCCCCGGCCCTTGGCTCCACCGGCTCCGCCGGGCGTGGCCGCCCCTTGTTCGCAGGCTTCACGGCTACTATGGCCGGGTCTGACTTCTCCAGACCTTTCGTCATTGGCTTCGGGTCTCCCCTCCTTTCCGTTGCGGCCCCGCACGACTGCGGGGCGGCCTGGAGACCTCCCAGGTCCCGGTGACGTGCTTCTGCATGTGCCATGGTTCTTCGACCCCGGGATGCCTTCTTCCGCCTCACCAATTCGGCTTGGAAGTGCTGCCTTCAACCACTTGAACAGTCTCGGCGCATCCGATTGGACAGTTTCGAGGCTCAATCGCCCGTCCCACGCATGCCGCTGCCGACGCTTCGCCTGACACCTCGCGGTGTCCGGCGCACGGCTCGCGGTGAAAGTCGGTGGTTAACCTTTCCTTTCCGCGGGACTTTCACCCGCTGCACGTTCACCAGTTAGCCTGGCGCTCTCAAAATCTGTCGCACCCATCATGTCGATGCGGTTGGCAAGGGATTGAACCGAGGCAAAAACATGTCGACCGGCGCGCGGACGCTCGCCACCGACCAGCCTCTCGCCGAATCCCGGCTCGCGCAGGACCAGTTGGAAGACCTGCTGGCTTTGCCGGAGGATCTCGTCGCGGTGCGCAACAAACAGCAGTGAGCGCCCCACACCCTGATCGCGCAGTCGCTTGAAGTCGAAGGCGGCAATCCAGGTCTTGCCGGTGCCGGTCGCTGCAACCACCAGGTTGCGGCAATGTCCGCGCAGGCGCTCCGCTTCCAGGGCTTCGAGCGCCGACTCCTGGTGTGGCTTCGGCGACACGTCAACCAGCAGAGAATGGGCCGCACCGGCCTGGCCCCCGCCACCACGCTGGCTGTCGAGCGCATCCTGCAGCTGCTCCCTGTCATCGGGCTCAGCCGAATAATCCTCGAATTCCGGCTCCTGCCAGTATTGCTCGAAAGTTGCATTGAAACGTTCGATCACCGCGGGGTTTTCGACGGCGCTGACCCGGACATTCCATTCAAGCCCGTCAACCTGTGCCCAATGGGTGAGATTCGACGAACCGATATAGGCGGTATGCAGCCCGCTATTGCGGTGAAACAGCCACGCCTTGGCATGGAGGCGAGTCCTTGCGACCTCGTAGGACACCTTCACCCGGGCGCCGAGCCCGACAAGTGTGTCCAGTGCCCTGCGTTCGGTCGAACCGGTATAGACACTGGTAATGACCCGCAACTCGGCCCCTGCCTTCACCCGATCGGCAAGTTCCGATTGAAACAGCCGCAAGCCGGAATGACGCACGAAGGCGCAAAGCAGGTCAATCCGGTCAGCGCTCGGAATCTCGCGGTTGACCTCGCCGGCAATCTGCGTGTCCCGCCCGCCATTGACCAGCAGGCTGGTCTGGCGAAGCGAGTGGATCGGCCGTGACGTCGGGCATGGCTCCCCGGCCAGCGGGTCAGGACGTGCCACCTCCAGCAACAATGCCTCCGCATCGGCGATCCTGTCCCTGGTGTCCACGTCGCCCCCACGCAGCAAATCAAGGAGCCGATTGACCAGCGACAGCTGCTCGGAGACCTCGATCCCGTCAAGCTTCCGGCGAAGATGGCGATAGATGTGACGGGCAAGCAGCTCGGACCGGACGGTGCTGTCGGCCTTCCCGGTATTGATCCACCAGCCTTCATCCTTCAGCTCGCCGAGTTTGGCCTCAAGCGCCGCCGTCAGCAATTCTTCGTAGAGGCCGGTCCTGAGCCTGCGGGTCATGGTTGGTGACGGCGAGAAGTCGGGAAATGCACCATCGGCCCGCCATACCATGCCTGCCACACCTGAGCCACATTGATTGGCGTCCGACATCCAAACTTCCCGCCGCCGGTCCAACGACCCGAGAGCGGTATGGTGCAACGGACAAGATCCGTTTCCGGTCCAGGGCTAGCCGCGGTTGAAGCGGTTGGTCATGTCATCCCAGGCCGGCGCCAACTCCAGCAACCCGTCCCAGAAGGATTGATTGCGGCGAATATCGAATTCGGCCATTGATATTCCCTGCTGCTCGACCCAGGTGAAATAGCCCAAATTGAAAATCCGCTCGCGGTCGAACCGGCCAAGCTCCTGCACGTGATCGATTGCGGCGCCGAGGATGTAGCGGCCATAGGTCTCGGCAGCCGCCACCTCGCCGAACCGCCCGCCGAACTGGCCAATTTCGGTGCGGTCCATCTCGGTCTGGTACATGTCGGCACCATCGGTCGCCACCGTCAGCACCACGTCATTCTCCTCGAGATCCATGTATTTGGCATACTTGATGGCGCCGATGATATTGGCAATCGATGACAGGCCGAGGCTTCCGAGGCTGGTGATCAATTGCTGGCCGATCCCCTTGTGGTCGGAAAGAAATCTTCGCCCGACCGATGAATTGAACAGGAGGTTCAGCCCATCGCAGGCACGGTCTGACACCCCGATGATGAAGTCCGATGCCATGACATTGTGAATCAGTGGGATATGCTTGTCGCCAATTCCCTGGATATTGTGCTCGCCGTATCCGCCATAGAGCAGTGTCGGGCACTCAACCGCTTCGACCACGCCGGTATCGGTGCCCAGCACCTGCTTCAGGTGATCGGCGGCGGCCAGGGTTCCAGCCGAGCCGGATGCCGCTACCAGGGCGCGCGGGCGCAACCCGCCATCCATGTCCAGATGCTCGAATATCCTCTGCAACGCCGGGCCAGTGACCGACCGATGAATGACATAGTTGCCGCATTCGGTGAACTGATTGAGGATCAAATTCCCCGGATCCTCCGCCAATTTGTGGCAGGCATCGTAGATCTCCTTCACGTTGCTCTCGGTGCCGGGCGTGCGAATGATGTCATCGGGATCGGCAAGCCAGGCTTCGAGCCAGTCGAATCGCTCCTGGCTCATGCCTTCCGGAAGTACCGCTGCCGACCGGCACCCCAGCAACCTGCCAATCGCCACGCCGCCGCGGCAATAATTGCCGGTCGACGGCCACACCGCCCGGTGCCTGGCCAGGTCGAAGGAGCCGGACAGGAGATGCGGAAGCAGGCAGCCAAATGCCGCCAGCACCTTGTGCGCCCTGATCATCGGGAAGCGGTTGCCCAGCGCAACCACGATCCTGGCCCTGACGCCGGTCAGGTTCCCGGGAAGGACAATGTGCTCGGGCACATTGGACAGTGACCGTCGGTCGGCACCATTGTGCCAGTGCACCCGAAAGAGGTTGCAGGGGTCCGGTTTATCCGGATCGGCGCTGGCGATGTCGGCCGATTTTTGCGCCAGTTTGCCTACAGGGTCGGCCAGCTCCCCGATACGGGGCAGGATCACGCCGGCCTCCCGCAACAGCCTGGCATTGCGATCACGCGCTGCCTGATCGACAATTCCTTGCTCAGCTCCCGGCAACATGCCTGTTCCTCCCGGTGGATTTCGACCCGGGGAGAAGTCTCCCGGCACCCCGCCCTGCCTTACTCGCACGGGCATCAGGTGCCAACCTCCGTTGAATTGTCCAGAAAGTCGGGAGGAATGGAGACACCACTCAGGCGTCCCACTGCCATGCAGCTACGACCCGAGAATGACCTCCTTCAGCGATATCGGATGGTCGGTGACCCTCTCCCAGCCATCTTTGGTAACGATGAAGCTGTCACCGATTTGGGCGCGGAAGGTCTCGACCGACACCGAACCATCGACGGCCAGCACCATGCCGGGCTGCAGGATCGTCTTGTCGCCGGTGACCAGCTGCGGTGTTTCGAGAAAGCTGAACCCGGTCGCTCTACCGCAGCGGAAGGGATAGTCGTGGCCGGCACTCCTGATCACCTCGGCATAGGCGGCATGAACGCTCTCGGCAGTCACGCCTGGCCGCAGCTCGTCAAGGGCCGCCTTCTGACTGGCCACCGCCACCTCGTAGATGTCGGCCTGCGACTTGTCGGCAATCTCGCCAATCCAGAATGTCCGGTCAAAGCCCAGTTTGAAGCGGTGAAAATTGGTCATGCCGCAGAAGCAGAGGAACACCGGCTCGCCGCGGCGCATGATGCGCGTCGTTGCCCGGTGGTGGGTCCTGATGATGGTGTCTCCCGAAGCCATAATCTGCAGGAAATGCGAATTTGGCGACATGTCGGCGTCATCGTAATGGGCCGCCAGCAGTTCCGCCGCCTTGCGGGTTCCGGCCTCGGCCGTGGCAATGGCCACCTCGTATTCGGGCACGCCGTCGGCAATGGTGGCCCGTCCTGCCTCCATCATCGCCATCGCCACCTGCCCGGCATGACGGGCCAACTGCAATTCCTCCGCCGACTTGATCATGCGCATCTGCGCCAGGATGCCGGTTGCAGCGGTCAGCCTCGACGGCTCGACCAATTCACCGACATAGGCACGGACCACCGGCGGCATGCGCTCGGGCTCGATGGCGATGCGTTCGGCTTTTCGAACCAGCCTTGGCAATTCCCGGCGCCATTCCTCGCCCATGCCGTCATTCCAGGGAGCAATCCGGCCAATATGGGCTGTTGCCCTTGCCGTATTCAGATCAAGCTCCGGGGTGATGAGCAGATTGTCGCCATCCCTGGTGACTGCGAGAATGGTCGGGCGTCCGAACTCCATATGCAAATAGTCGTGGTGGCCAGAACAGGCGAGACAATCCGGTCAGGTAGTAGACATTGTCCTCGTCGGTGATCAGCGCCAGGTCAATCCCGGCATTGCCGAGGCACGAGCCGAATTCCTGCATCCGTGATGCGAACATCGTCACCTCCCTTGCTGCCCCGGAACGGGGAGCCGGTCACGGACAAGTTCTGTCCACAATGCCGTGCCGAGAGGCAGCAGATCATCGTTGAAATCATAGTCGCTAGCGTGCAACGGCTGTGCATACGACCCCTCTACCCCGTTGCCCAGCAGCATGAAGCAGCCGGGAATGGCGGCGGCGAAGTGGGCAAAATCCTCGGAAAAGCTCATTGGAGGCCGGTCTGCCACCGCATCGAGCCCGGCCCGGCCGGCGGCCCGAACAACCGCCGCCACCGGCACCTCGGCATTGATCGTCTCGACGAAATCGGTGCTGAACCCGATTTCGGCCGACAGACCATGGGCAGCGGCGATACCGCCGGCGATGCGTCGCAGATGGCCCTCGATGCGGTCGCGGTCCCCGGCGCCGCGGGCCCGCACTTCACCCATCACCGTTGCCGATGCCGGCAGCACGTTGCGCTGGCCATCGGTGCGGAAGTCGGTCACCGACACCACGGCACCGCTTCCCGGTTCAAGCTTGCGCGAGATGATGGTCTGCAGGGCGAGGATGATCTCGGCACCGGCAGTGATGGCGTCACCGCAATTCTGCGGCATCGATGCATGTCCGCCCTGGCAATGAATGGCAATCTCGAACAGGCTCTCCGAGGAACATATCAGGCCGGGACGGGTCGACACCCGCCCGAGGGGCTCGCCGGGAAGGTTGTGGATGGCATAGACTTCCTCGATCGGAAACCGCTCCAGGACTCCCTCGCCGATCATTGCCCTTGCACCGGTGCCCTGCTCTTCATCGGGCTGGAAGATGAACACCGCAACACCGTCGAAACCGGGGTCGGCAGCCAACTCCCGTGCGGCGCCGAGCAGCATCGTCATGTGGCCATCATGCCCGCAGGCATGCATCACTCCCGGATTCTCGGATGGATATCCGTGGCGGCTCTTCTCGTGGATGGGAAGGGCATCCATGTCGGCCCGCAACCCGATGCCCCGGTTGCCATGACCGGCCCGGAGAATGCCGATCACCCCGGCGCCGGTATGCACCTCAAGTCCCAGCCCCCGCAGGAATTCCGCGATCCTGGCCCTGGTGCGCGCCTCGCGCATCCCGAGTTCGGGGAAACGGTGGAATTCCTGCCGCAACTCGGCAAGACTGACTTCATCGACGCCCACGAGTCTATCTCCCCGGAGTTTCCAGGCCGGTCCGCTCCAGGGGCGGTCGAGCGTGGCTCCCCAAATTCGACGGGCCAATCAACATCGGCAGTCCTGGCGCCGTGACCCGGTCCGGTCCCGGGGCAGCAGGGACGCCCCTTCCTGTTCGAAGATCCGGCCAAATCCCTGCAACCGGTCGGTGATGCCCGCCCGTCGCAGGCAACTCCAGAACTGCGCCTGGTTGGAGGTGATCACCGGCTTGTCGATTGCCTGCTCGATCTCCTCGACAACTTCCAGCGCCCGGATGCCGCCACAACTCAGGAAGATTGCATCGGCGCCCGGCTGGTCGATGGCAATGGCAAATTCCCGCCAGTAATCCGGCGTGACCTTCCCCATCTCGGTCCCGGTCTCCAGGTTGAGGCCCTGGACATCCAGGATCTCGAAGCCCTTTCCCAGCAGAAACTCCGCCTCGGCGGTGTTGACCTCGTCAAGATACGGTGTCCCCACGACAAGCTTCCGCGCGCCCAGCTCGTTCAGCGCATCGACCACCCCCCGGACCAGGCACATCGGTCGTGCCCAGGGAGCGCCCCTGGCGATCTCCGCCAGCACCCGCTCCTCGCCGATCACGATCGATCCGCTGGTGCAGCTGTAGCTCACGACATCAGGTCTGAGGTCGGGCTGAATCCGGGATGCCGCCTCGGCCATGTGCTCGACGTGACGGGACAGGGTCTCGTTGGTGGTGTGATCCTCGGTCTTCAGCCGGGTGAAATGCACCGCCACCCCCTCGGGAGCCATGTCGAAGAAATCCGCCTCCGAGGCAAGATCTGTAGACATGAGAATAAAACCCAGGCGGGCGCGGTGGTGACGGCCACCATCCATGACGGGGCGCCAGTTCCTCGAGAAGACGGTATCGCCGGATCTGAACATCTGCACTCGCTCCACCCCGGCCACTGCATCTCGCCGGCACCACCGCTCGCCATCTCCGAGCAGGCCTGGTCCCGCACTGGAATGGACACATGCCGGCAGCCACCCTGTTTCGGCAGAAAAATCAGACCCCGGCAACGATGTCACGCGCAATTCACATCGAGTCAGCACCCATGATACCGGGGAGGGCGGCCCGTGTGGGGTCGCCATCCGGCGGCTTCCGGCCCCGGCCGGAGCCGACTCCGGCACTTCCCGTCTGTCATGCTGGCGGCCCGTTTGCCCGAATCATGGATTTGAACAATCTGCCAGCCTCGGGGTAATCACGCGCAACCATTCTGCGAGATGCCAATGGCCGAACACATCGATCGATACGCACTCCTGTCGGACAGGGTCAGCTCGGGCATCGCCGGTGCCACGGCGCCCTTCCTGCTGGCCATTTCCGGTCCGCCGGGGTCTGGCAAAACCACGCTTTCCCGACAATTGGTCGAGGATATGTCCCGGGCCGGGTATGCGTCATGCCATTGCCCGATGGACGGCTTTCACCTGACCAACAGGCGACTCCGGAACCACGGTCTCCTCTCCGTCAAGGGTCGCATCGATACCTTTGACGGCCAGGGATTCAGCGCCGCCGTGGCACGCCTTGCCTCGCATGAGGCCTTCTGGTGGCCAGGCTATTCCCGCCGGACCCACGAACCGGTTGCCGAAGGCACGCGCATTGACGGAACTGAATCACTCCTTGTCATCGAAGGGAATTACATTCTCGACCGGGCCGAGCCCTGGCGGTCGGCGGCGACCGCGTATGATTTGCGGGTATTCATCGACGTGCCGGCGGGAATACTCGAGAATCGCCTGCGAGGCCGGCACAAGGAGAGTGGCAGGGACGATGTCGAGATCCGGAGAAAAATCGACGAGGTCGACCTTCCCAATGCCCGCCGGATTCGCCAGGGGCTCGGGGACGTCGACATCATTTACCGTATCCTCGCAACCGGCTGACGGCCGCCATCGGGCCGGCACCCGGACCAGGACACGGCATCGTCGTCGCCAGCACGGCTGCAGGGTCGCCAGCAGGCTGGCACATCTGTTATACTGCGATGACCGTAAGGGGAGACTACAGCAATGGGAAGGGAACTGGTCGCCGGGGTCGATTGCTCCACGCAGGCCACCAAGGTCGTCGTGGTCGATGCCGCATCCGGGAAGCTGGTCGCAAGCGGCCGGGTTGCAAATGATGTCCGGCGGCGCGGTGCCGCCAGCGAGACCGACCCCCGGGACTGGCAACAGGCCCTGGTTGGCGCCATCGCGCAAACCGGCTGTTCCGGCGAAATCGCCGCCATCTCCGTGGCTGCCCAGCAGCTGGGAGTGGTTGTGCTCGATGCCGACCGGCGCCCGCTGCGGCGAGCCATTCTCTGGGATGATACCCGCTCGGCCCATGACGCCGAGGCGTTGCGCCAGACCCTGGGGGCGGATGGCTGGGCCGAACTGGTCGGAACCCAGCCCATAGCCGGGCTGTCAGTCGCATCATGGGCCTGGCTCAGGAGGGCCGAACCCGCGATCGTGGAACAGGCCGCACAAATCCGGCTTCCGCACGACTTCCTGACCGAATGGCTGACCGGCAACGGCGTGACCGACCGAGGTGACGCATCCGGAACCGGCTGGTGGTCAAGCCGGCGCGGGTCCTACGTGCCCGAGGTGCTGGAATTGCCCGCGGTCCGGATTGACGAGGCGATGCTGCCCAGGGTGCTTGGCCCGGATGATCCGGCCGGCGAAATCACGCAGGATACCGCCGCCCGGACCGGCCTGCCAGCCGGCATTCCCGTTGCCTGCGGAACCGGCGACAACATGTCGGCCGCCCTGGCGCTCGGCATATCGCCCGGAACACCGGTGATCAGCCTCGGCACCTCGGGAACCGCCTATATGCGATCCAGCCATGCACCGGCCGACCCCAGCGGCACTGTCCTCGCCGATGCCTCGGCCAGCGGCGACCACCTGCCCCTGACCTGCACGTTGAATGCCACCCTCGCCGTCGACAATCTGGCCAAAATGCTGGGCCTCGGCCGGGATGATGTCGCCGAGCGAACCGACGCTGTGGTAATGCCCTATCTCAGCGGCGAGCGCCTGCCAGACTACCCCCTTGCACGCGGCACGATTGCCGGAATTGATCACGAAACAACCTCGGGCGAGATCCTGCTCGCCGCCATCGAGGGAGTCGCCTATTCGCTCGTGCAGTCAATCGACACCATCGGGGCGCATTCATCCGGCATTGATCCCTTGGCGCCGATCATCCTGGTCGGCGGCGGCGCCAAGGGAAAGATCTGGCAGCAGGTCATCGGGCGCATCTCCGGTCGAGAATTGCTCATCCCCCGCACCGAGGAACTGGTCGCCTGGGGCGCTGCCGCACAGGCGGCGGCACTCCTTGCCGGTGACTCTGGTGTCGATGTGGCTCGCCGCTGGAAAATTGCCGATGGCGACCGGCTGCCTCCCCGCCCGCTCGACCACGAGGCGGTCGACCGCATCGCCCGGGTCAGGAAGGTCACACACGCGCTGAACTCCAGTGAAGCCTTCACCGACCAGTCCGCGACTCCGGCCCAGTGATCATGCCCGTCATGCTGATCGACAATTCTTGTCGAGGCAAGGGTTCAAGCCTGATCAGCATTACTGAAGAGGCAATGCGTGCCTGGGGGCTCTCGGATCGAACCAATAAAGTCGCTGGACGCGCACAACTGCGGTCTCGATATGATAGCTCCCATAACGGGAACATCATAAATGACCCGTAATCGCGGCGGATTATCGCCAAGAAGACGCTCCGGAAGTTCTGGAAGCGTCACCCAGATGCAGAAAAACCACTTCT
Organism: Paracoccaceae bacterium; assembly: GCA_964291445.2. Lineage (GTDB taxonomy): Bacteria > Pseudomonadota > Alphaproteobacteria > Rhodobacterales > Rhodobacteraceae > JAPOXR01. The sequence continues at coordinate 730,799 of OZ219863.1, forward strand.
CGCCCGGTACCGGGAAGTGAGACAAGCGGATTGAGATTCCCCGTACCTCGCTCCAATCGATGTCCGCCCCATGTCCTGGCCGCAAGGTGCAGGCGGTCGTTTGGGCCTGGCCGGGCCGGCTGCTGGCAACGTGTCGGTGCTGGCCCCCCTCACCACCGCAATGTCATGCCCAGCCCCACACCATGCACCGGCGTTGCCGCCCCATGCTCCCGCCTCGTGGCCTCAAGACCGAGCGAGAGATCCGGTGCCCCCCGCTCCGGGGTGAACCGCCAGCCGAGCGTGTAGTCGCGAGAGGCGTCATCCATGCGCAGCCTTGCATGCGGGGCGATGGTGAAGCGGCCTGAGAGGGCCGGCAGGCCGTATGCAGCCTCGGCGGTGGTGGCAGCACCGCCGCCTTCCCCTGGCGCCAGTACCTCCGGCATGAACAATGCATCCACGCCGCCGGTGGTCTCTCCCGCATCCTGGCGCAGCGAGACCGAGAGGCCGCGGGCGGAGGCAGGATCGGGATCGAAGATGAAGCTGGCCGCCAGGCCGTTCTCCTCGAACTCATCGTCGTCATGGGCAATCAGCTTGCGGGCCGACAGATCCATGGAAAAGCCGGAGGCAGGATCCTGCCAGGCCAGGCTCCCGCCCAATTCGATGCCGGCCCCTCGCTCGGCATCGCCGCCATCATGGCGGGCACCCAGCTCCAGCCCGGGGGTGAGAGTAGCACCGCTGGCAAGGCCGATCTGCCAGGACGCCTCCATCCCGGCCCGGAGGCGGGTCACCGTGGCATCGGAGGCGGCCAGCGCGTGCGTCTTCTCCGAGCGGGTGCGGGACCAGAGGGCGTCGGAGGTGAGGTGAAGCGTGCCCGAGCCGATGGCGGCAAGCTCGGCCCGGAGGCCGGCGGCGGCCATCTGCCAGGAGGTATCGGCGGCAAGCGTGCCGCCCGTCTCCGGCGTCAGTGTCACCTCGCCGGTGCCATGGCCGATTGCTGCCCAGAAGCGCAGCCGCTCGGAGGTCTGCAGCGATGCATAGGGCACCAGGGCGGTGAGGGAGGCCTCGACCTTGCCATCGCCTTCACGGATGGCTTCGCCGCACGGCGCCTGCCCGGCCTCGGCCGGCGGGCAAATCTGGGTCTCTGGCCGGGGCATGACATTGGTATCGGCATAGCTGCCATCGGCCGATGATTGCAGCAGGGCCATGCCGATGAGCCAGCTGTCGCGCCCGTAATCCGCTCCCAGCATGGCGGTGGTGGCGGTGCCATCGAGGGTAAAGGTTCCTTCCTGTCCGTCGAAGCTGTCCCTTGCTGCCCGTCCCCAGATAGCAAGGGAGCCGGTCGCGGTCTCGCCGGTGGTGGTGAAGCTGCTGGCAAGGAGAGCCTCCCGGGCGGTCATGGAGAGGGGCTCGGGCGGGTGGTGGCCGAAGGGGTCTCCTTCGGGGCCCTGCCGTGCCATGAGATCATCAAGCGGGCTGGCGCCGGTTTGGCCGGCAGCGGACAGCGCCAGTGCCTGGCCGGCGATGGTGGCGGTGGTGGCGGGGGCACGGTCGGCAGCAAGGCGGCCCTCGATGCCATCCAGGGCCTGCTGGGCCACGGTGCGCCCGAAGCGGGAGAGAAAGGCGGCCGGCATCGGGTCGGAATTGGTGATGGTGCCGATGGCCACGCCATCGGCGATGGCGACGGAGTCATCCGGGTTGTAGACCTCGGCATCGTAGAGGATCACCTCGAAGGTCTCCGGATCCTCGTCATGGCTGTCATTCATGAGGGGAATCCAGATCGTGGTCTCGGTCTGGCCCGGCTGGAACCGGGCCCTGAGGCGCCAGGCGCGCGGGTAGGCGAGGTAGTCCTGGCCGGCCACGGCCGAGACCGGTGTCGAGTCGCGGGTGGCATAGCGGACATAGACCGGCCAGGTCATGGGCTCGCTCAGCGTCAGCGTGAAGGGCATCGAGCGGCGGCTCTCATGGGCAGTGGCATCGGCAATCGAGATGGTCGGGCCGGTGGAGGGGGTGTCATTGTCGGTGACGGACACCGTGGCGGCATTGGCCGGGGCGGCGGCCAGGGTGTAGCCGGTGCCGGCGGCCAGGGTGGCGGTGATGCTGCCGTTCGTCTCGTCGGTGCTGTCGTCGTCTGTGGCGACGGTGACGGTGAAGCTGGCGGTGCCCGTGGTTGGTATGGTGAGCGTGCGCGAGCCGGTCTGGCCCGAGGCGGCCACATCGCCGGACTGGGTGATGGTGAGGGTTATGTCGAGCGGTGCGGCTGGCACCGGATCAGCGGTGACGGTGAAGGCGGCCGGGCTGCCCTCGGTGACGCCGGGCCCGGCGGTGATGCTGACCACCGGGGTGTCATTGTCGGCGATGGTGACCGCGAAGCTGCCCTTGCCGGTAGCCACGGTGTAGCCGGCGGCGGTGGAAAGGGTGATGCTCACCGAGCCGTCGGCCTCGTCTGCCGCATCATCCACCGTTCCAACGGAGAGGGTGGTGCTGGTCGCACCTGCTGCAAGTGTTGCCGTGCGGGCGCCGGCACCGGGGGCGGCGAGGTAATCGCCGGACTGGGCGACACTGTAGGCAATCGTGAGGTCGCTGGCAGGGGCCGGATCGGCGGTGATGGTGAAGCTGGCACTGCTGCCTTCGGTGATGGCAGACCCGGCCGAGAGGCTGAGGATTGGGGTGGTAGGTGTGGCCGGCTCTTCCTCGGCCGGCTGTGCCTCTTCCTCAGGCTGCATGGCCAGGCATTCCATGGCCTTGATCACCGGGTCCCACTGGGCGGTGGACCAGCCATGCTGCGTGCGCCGCTCATGGATCGCCCTGACCTCGGCCAGGGTGATGGCATTGGGCTGGCCGGTGAGGGCGGCGCGCACGGAGGTCCAGCGCTCGGTGCCCGCCGTCGAGGCGGCATTGGCGATGCGGGTCTCGACATCGGCGAGGAGAGAAGGCGAGACGCAGGCGGGTTCTTCGGCCCGCGCCGGCCGTGCGTCCTCTTGCGGCGAGGACCGCAAGCCGGTGCACACCGGCTTGCCACGGTCGTCATCCCGGATATACACCCCCGAATTGCGGTGCACGCTGTCGATCTGGCGCGGCGGCGGCAATGGCCGGTCGCGCCGCTCCGTGAGACTGATGTTCACCACTTCGGTCTCCGCCTCGGGGCAGACATCGCCCAGCACCTCGATTCCGAGCTCCCGGTGCCGCTCATTGGCCGGGATGTGCGAGTCGAAACACCCGTCCGTCAGGTTCACATCGGCCCAGTCGCTCCCGTCCCACTGCCGCAGCCGGTAGTCGTCGTCCCAAGTGGCATCGGCGCCGAAACACAGCCGAAAGCCCAGCTCGGTTGCGTGCGGCTTGTCCGTGCGGACGTAGAAGCTCTTGCTCCGGGTGCCCGAGTCTCCCTCCGTCACCCGGTGGAAACGGGGGTGGTTCTCCGGGTGGAACATGAGCTCGAGGGTGTCCGTCTTGCGATGCTCGGGGTCGTCGTCGATGACAAAGGCCAGCAGGCGCTTGCTCACCGAGTCGTAGCCGCCGCCCGAGGCGGTGTGGAGCAGCCGGTACTTCTCGTCGTCGAGGTCGGAATCGCTGTTCGCGAACACCGACACCGGCTGGGGCTCGATCCAGTTCTCGGGGGTGAAGACCAGCGTGGTCCTGTCCACCGTGAAGCGGGGGTTGGCGCCCGTGGGATGGCCGCTCACCGTCACCGTCACCGCCCCGGTGGGCGGAGCCGCAAGACGCACCCGGTAGAAGGTCCCGCTCCCCTCGCCCATGCCCACCGAGTCGGTGCCGAGGGGCACGAGGAATACCAACCCCTTGTCCATGTCGTCATCGAACACCTCCACCGTCGCCGAGGAGCCGGCGATGTAATCGACACCAGGCATCACCTTCACGCTCACCGCCCCGTCCGGCTCGTTCACGGCGTCGTTCACAGTGGGCACCTGGTACAGCTTCGCGAGGCCGTCGCGCCAGGGGTGGAGGGTGACCGTTTGCAGTTGCTCGTCGCCCGGCGCCACGAAATCCTGCCCCTCGCTCTCATCCTCAGAGACCAGCAGGGTGATGGTCACCGGCCCGTCCGGCTGCCAATCGGAGCTCGCAATCACCGTGAAGCTCGCCGCGGTCCCCTCGATCACCGGAATGTGGGCCCCTGCGGGGCGCTGTCCGGGGACGTGTTTGCCGTAGCGCAAGATGTTGATCCTGGGCATGTTCGGCTGCCGTAACGGTTGCGCCTCGCTGACAATGGCCTCAACTGTCCCGCCCAGCGGCTGGTTGCCGTAATCCCCGCCCTGGGTGGTGTGGGTCAGCGTCGCCCGCTCGGTTTGCCGGTCGCTATCCGCTCCGGCCGTCACCGTCACCGTCTGGTCCATGTTCCACGCACCTCCACCACTCGCCGTGAAGGTGAGCTCGGCCGGGTTGACGGTGACGTCCGGGTTGTTCGAGGCGATGGCGACCGTCACCGCGGCCGTCGGCTCGGTTGCGAGCCTCGCCGTGTAGGTGCTCGAGCCGACCTCGGACACGAACACCTTGGTGGTGGAGAGCAGCAGCCCCCGGGGGTCGTTGTCGGTCAGCTTGACCGGGAGGCCCGCGTTCTCCGAAGACCCGTAATCCCCGCCCGTGGGGCTGTGCGTCAGCGTCACCGTTTCGCTCACGCCGTTATCGTCCTCGGCGGCCGAGACCGTCACCATCTGTTCCGTGTTCCACGCACTGCCGCCGCTCGCCGTGAAGGTGAGCTCGGCCGGGTTGACGGTGACGTCCGGGTTGTTCGAGGCGATGGCGACCGTCACCGCGGCCGTCGGCTCGGTCGCAAGCCGGACCGTGTAGGAGAGCGAGCTGGCCTCCGGCATCAGCAATGCGTCGGGGGAAAGCGACAGCCCCCTTGTGTCGTTGTCGGTCACGGCGACCTCGACGGCCCCGGTCTTGCCCTTGTAGTCGCCGCCCGACGCGGTGAGGCTCAGCGTCGCACTGTAGTCGCCGGCGTCGTCATCCTCGGCGGCCGAGACCGTCACTCTCTGTGCTTCGCTCCAGAGCTCAGCGCCGCTCGGATTGAAGGTGAGCGAGGTCGGGCTGACGGTGACGTCCTTGTTGTTCGAGGTGATGGCGACCGTCACGGTGGCCGTCGGCTCGGTCGCAAGCCGGACCCTGAAATCGCCGCTATCGCCCTCCACCACCGTCAACGCGCCTTTCGAGATGTCGAGCTCCACCGGATCGTCGTCCTTGACGGAGACCCTCAGCTTCGTGTCCTGCGAAGTCCCGTAATCCCCGCCCGTGACAAAGTGCCTCAGCAACACCGATTCATCGCTGCCGTCGTCGTCATGCGCCGCCCGGACGGTCACCGTCTGCGGCGTGTTCCAGAGCTCAGCGCCGCTCGGATTGAAGGTGAGCGAGGTCGGACTTACGGTGACGTCCGGGTCGTCCGAGGTGATGGCGACCGTCACCGTGCCCGTCGGCTCGGTCGCAAGCCGGACCGTGTAGGTCGACTTGCCGCCCTCCTTTACCGACAGCTTCGAGGGCGGTGTGAGCACCAGGGCCCGGATGTCGTTGTCCTTAACCGTGACCGTCGCCGAGGATGTGCCGCCGAGCGTGTAGCCCTTGGCCGACGCGACCGTCACCGTCACGCTGCCATCCGGCTCGTCGACACGATCGGCTACCGTGTCGACGGTGTAGGTCGCCGAGGACAGCCCGGCCCTGATGGTCAAGATCTGCGCACCTTCGTTGCCCGGGGCCACGAAGTCGCTGCCCGCGGCGTCAGCGATGTTCAGCTTGACCTTCAGGGTCACGCCCGGCGCCGGGCTGGCGGTCAGCGTGAAGCGTGCCGCCCTCCCCTCCGTCACCTGAGACTCGCCAGGCGAAATGGTGATCTCGGACAGGACGTCGTCGTCATTCACCGTCGTCGCCGCCGAGGACGCGCTGCCGACCGTGTAGCCCTCGGCCGACGCCACCGCCACCGTCACGTCGCCGTTCGGCTCGTCCGTGCTGTCGGCCACCGTATCAACGGTGTAGGTCGCCGAGGTCTGGTTGGCCTGGATGGTGACCGTCTTCCTGCCCTCGTCGGCCGAGGCCACGAAGTTGCTCGTGTCGTCGTCCGAGACGTCGAGCTGCACCGTCAGGTTCACGCTCGGCGCCGGGCTCGCACTCACCTTGAACTGCGCGCCCGTGCCCTCTGTCACCGCCGTGCCGCCCGAGACCGTGATCGTCGGCACCGAACCGTCATCGTTGTCGATCGTATACGTCGCCGAGGCCTCCGTTGGAGATATCACCACCTCGTCCGGCGTGGTCGAACTCCGGCGCAGCTCCAGCACCGCCGTCTCGCTCCCCTCCGGCACGGTGTCGCCGAAGATCCGCAGCCGCACCGAGCTGGAGGCGATGCCGGTGCTGATGCCGTAAGCGTGGCAGTTGTCGGCATTCATCGTCAAGCCGTTGTCATTGCCGTAATGGACGAGATCGAAATCCGCCGCCTTGCCGCCCGAGGCCGAGCGGAAGGTCGCGGTGCTGGTGTCCTTCACGCATAGCAGGAAGTCGGTACGGGCGCTGCGCGTCGAGCCCAGCCCGATGTTGACGTTCACATAGTTGCTGCCGGAAGCGCCCTCATTGCCCGTGGCGGAGCCGAGGCTCACCGACAGGACGGGGCCGACCTTGAAGACGGGGGAGAGGCCGTAGAACGGTCTTTCGGTACTGGTAGCACCTTCGGTATGGTGAATGGGCTTGCTACTATCGAACCCGCCAATGTTCCCCCACCGGACAAGTCTGGTCGTGCTGCCAAGAACCCGAGCCGGAAGGGGACGATGCGTGCCGTCATTCTCACTGCCGGTCAATACATAAGGCTCAGTTTACAAATCGTATGCGTTCGTAGTATGTTCATGAGTAGAACAGGAGACGATCATGGATCACAAAGAGTTTCAGGAATGGCTGTCGGGGATTGCCCTGCTCAGCCGGGAACAACGCCTTGAGGTCGAAGCGGTACTCTCTGGATCCTCGCAGGAATCGGCGTCGCTGGCGGCGATCGAGGCGGCGGTGGGCGAAGACCGCCAATGTCCCCGTTGCCATGCGCCGGGTGCGGTCTTGCGCGGCAGATCCCGCGGTCTTCGGCGCTACCAGTGCAAGCGTTGCGGCCGGACCTTCGGTGCCAGGGCCGGGACACCCTTGTCTGGGCTTCACCACAAGGAGAAATGGCTGGAGTACGGCGACTGTCTTGCCGAAGGCATGACCATTCGCCAATCGGCCGAGCATTGCCGGATTGCCGTCAATACCGCGCATCGCTGGCGGCACCGGTTTCTTGCCACGCAAGGCCGGGGCCCCGGCAAGCTCACCGGTATCGTCGAGGCCGACGAGGCCTATATCCTGGAGAGCCGCAAGGGCGAGCGAGGCCTGGACCGCAAGCCGCGCCGCCGTGGCGGCAAGGCAGCCAAGCGCGGCCTGTCGGATGAACAGGTTCCGGTACTGGTAGCTGCCGACCGTAGCGGCATGACGGTCAGTGCGACACTTCCAGCGGTCAATTCCGATACCCTGCGCCAGGTCATCGGACCGGTGGTGGATGGTGATATCGTGCTGGTGAGTGATGGCCACCGTGCCTATCCGCCATGCGCACGGGCAATGGGGGTCCGCCATGAAGCCCTGAACCTGTCAAATGGAGAGCGGGTCCGAGGCGCCTTTCATATCCAGACTGTGAACAGCCGGCACAGCCAGTTGAAGGATTTCCTGCGGCGCTACCGGGGTATCGCCACCAAGTATCTCGACAACTATTTGCGATGGTTTCACCGCATTGAACTGGAGAAGGCCTCGTCACGCAGCTGTCTTGCGGCAGCGATCGACAGATCATGCATACGATTTGTAAACTGAGCCATACATAATGAGGTGTGCCGACAACGCCTTTGGGAAATAGCCCGCCCGTCTCGACCCTGGCTGCCTTGCTGTCCCAGCTTCCGTCGTAGAGATCGGCATAGTTGTCGGCGACCTTGGCGCCCTTCAGCCAGTAGATCGACGCGCCGGTTTCGGACGACCGGGTCCCGGTGTTCGCCCGGATATTGGTCGCCGCAGTCGAGCCGAGGACCGTGAAGCGATTGCCGCAGCTATCGGTGATCTCGCTGGGGCCGGCCTTGGCGCGGGTTTGCACGAAGGTGTTGTAAGTTGCGATATTGGTCGCGGTCGCGTCGAGCGTGGTCGAGGTCACGAACATCAGCCGGAAATTTGCCCCGCTGGTGAGGCCCGATGGCTTCAAGCCCCAGTTATAGGGAACCGTGTATGAGCCGTCGGCATTGGCATTGGCCGAGGCGCACTCGACCTGGGCCTCCGCCCCGGTCGCAAATATCGCCAGTAGCGGCAGAACGAGCAATGCAGCAGCGAGTTCGCGGCGCAGACATTGGGCGGCAGGAAGAAGGCCCAAATCGGGGTGGGCGAAGAAATGAAGGAGCCGCCAGGCGTCGGAATGACGGCCAGCGGGAGTGCAGGTGCTTGGCAACAATAACGTACGGGTAGACAACATCCGGATAGCAAATCTTGAAACTTGACCAAATAACTGAGCGGTTTCGCGCCAGGCACAAACACCTTGCACACTCCAGTCAGTATCTGCACATGACAGGAGATATCCTCAGTGCCTGGAACGAACCCCCACCCCCAAAGCAGCGACAGCATACGTGTCCCTGTGGCGAAATGAAACCGATTTCACCGATGAGGAGTGGCAATCGGTCGAACCGCTTTTACCGCCGGCCGTCAGTATGGGACGCCCTCGCAGCACCTGCCTGCGAGAGGCCATGAACGCCATCCAGTACATGCTTGACAGGTTGGCAGTGGCGGGCAATTCCACCATGTTTTCGCCATGTGCCTCCATCCAGAGCGCGTTCCTGGCCTGGCATGAAGACAGGACCATCAAGGGCATCCTCGATGCGTTGTGCGGCCATGACCACCGGCTCTCGGGACGCGCCGACCGCCGGAATCGATTGATGCGCGACCATGCGGCCTTCCAGGAGCCGTGAAGGAGGGGAATGATGGCGGAGCAAACGGGGAAATCGCGAACAGGCAACAAGGTGCATCATGAAACAAACTGCCATTGGCCACCTGCCGGATATTGTTCTCGAGGCCGAAGGCAGAGATGTCGTCGCCGACCGCCGGCCAAGGACCGGAGTATTGACCTGTCTGGAGACGACGGGAATTCCCTGTCCCGGCAGCAATTGCAGGTGATTGACGTCGAATTTCGTCACTTGCAGATGCGCGATCGGCCCCTCCCGATGCAGGTGGAAGAGGTTGCCCATGGCGACGACATGGCCGGGATGCTCGACCTGCCACCAGTGACACTGCAACGGGTCAGGACGGCCCGCGCCGAGGCGGGAGCCTCTGCTCGACACCGGCCCCGGACCACATCGGCAATCATTCTGCCAGGCACCGGCTGCCACTTGGTCAACACCCTGGGCCTGGCAGTCTCCTTCCCATCGAAGCGATCGGGCAGCCTGCCGACAATCAACTCGGCGCTGCCATCGTGTTCGGCCATGTCAAACGCGTCGTAGCCCTCCCGGACGTAGTCGGCCAGGACATTGGCGCCGGCATCCAAATCGAGTGGGGCGCCGCTGCGCTCATTGTCGGTCGGTTGCCACAACCGGGTCACGATCTTCGGGATGTGGCGGGATGATGCGCCCCGGCGAGGCGCTGGCCATGGCGGCGGGGTCCCGTGCGGCTTGCTGCAAGGCAGACCCGCATCAACGGTTGTTCAGCGCAACCCGCTTGATGTCCGGACACATTTCCGGAACTGTGGCATCGTGGAGCGCGTTGCCGGGAGAATTGCAGATGACACGGGAGAGTGGCCGCATCGTGTTGCTGACCGGTGCCTCGAGGGGCATCGGCGCTGCGATTGCCCGGTCGCTGCTCGAGTCCCGGTTCCGTGTCATTCTGCACCACCGGGGACGGCCCGGGAGCCTTGCCGGGGCCAGGAAAGCCGCCAATGGCTTCGGGGACGAGGCGTGTGCCCTGCTGGCCGCGGATTTCGAGGATAACGACGCCACCGAGCAGTTGTGGCGTGACGCGGTGTCGGTCTGGGGGCGGGTCGACACCCTGGTCCTCAATGCCGCAACCATGATCCCGTCCGGCGGCATCGGCGACAGCGACGCCGCCTGGACCCATGCCTGGAACACCCAGCTGCAGGTCAATGTTCGGGCACCCTCGCTGCTGATGCGCGCCGCCGTCCGGCATTTCCAGCAGCAGGGAGGCGGCGTGATCATCACCATGTCCAGCTGGGTTGCCCAGCAAGGCGTCACCAACCCCTCGATGCTGGCCTATGCCGCCTCGAAGGGCGCAATTCGCGCCGCCGCCCAATCCATCGCCCGGGGCTATGCCAGGGACAACATCCTGAGCCACATCATCGCACCGGGAATCGTGCGGACCAGGATGTCCGAGGATTTTGCCGCCTTGCAGGGTGGCGAGGACGCGGTCACCGCGTCGCTGGCTATGGGGGAATGGGTGCCGCCGTCGGAGGTTGCCGAACTGGTAACCTTCCTCGCGGCCGGCACATCGAGGCACCTGTCAGGTGCTACTCTCGACGTGAACGGCGCAACCTACATACGATAGGAGGCATCATGGACAGCATGCGCATCGCCGACCGCTTTCGGATCGAGGAGACGCTGGTCAGCTATTGCCTGTACCTGGACCGGATGGACCTGGCCGCGCTGGCCGCGCTGTTTACCGGCGATTGCGTCGTCGATTACGGTGACGATCCCCGGCTGCAATCGACGGGCTCGGATTGCCTGGCCAAATCGCTGGAGCGCATGTGGCGCTGGAGCCGCACCTCGCACCATCTCTCCAACATCCTGGTCGATTTTGCCGACCGCGACACCGCCCATTGCACCAGCTACGTTCATGCCTGGCACGAGCGCGCCGACGGCACGAGTGCAACCATTCTCGGCCAGTATCACGACACCGTCATCCGTCGCGCCGATCGCTGGCGCATCCACCGCCGCCGGATGGTGATGAACGGGTGCGATGCCGGCTTCACGGTACCAATACATCGGCTGGACCGGCAGGGGCCGCCGGATGGCTGGATCGCCCCCGACATTGACAGGCCGGCATCCATGCTGCCGGATTGAACAGGAAGGCGCCAGGCTCATGACCCCGAATGCGCGTCCCGCATGGGAGATGGAAGAGCCGGAATGGCGAGCATTGATCAACCGGGTTCGTGCCGGGCGAACCCTGAAGCCCGCAGCCTGGCCCGGCGACGCCCGCGCCGCCGTGGCCCTGTCTTTCGATTGCGATCACGAAGCCTACGAACTGGGCGCCGGTGGCCGGTCGGTCGGGCGCCTGGCATGGGGGGAATTCGGTCGCCGGGTCGGCGTGCCGCGCATACTCGAATGCCTTTCGAAATACGAGGTGACAGCAAGTTTCTTCATGCCGGCCGTGGTGGCACTGATCGATCCCGATGAGCCGAGACGCATCCGGGATCATGGCCACGAGATCGGCATGCATGGCTGGATACACGAAAACAATTCCCGGCTGACATACCAGCAGGAGCGCCGGCTGATGCTGCGTGCGCACGAGACGCTGGAGAAGGCAACCGGCACGGCGCCAGTCGGGTTCCGCTCGGCAAACTGGGACATCGGACCCGGCACCATGCGCATCGTCAGGGAGTTGGGGCTGGCATATGACAGCTCCATGATGGCCGACGACTCCTGCTACGAGATCCTGGTTGATGGCGAGCCGAGCGGGGTGGTCGAGGTGCCGGTCGAGTGGTTGCGGGACGATGCCGTCTACCTGATGTTCAACCGGTCGACCCCGGCCACCCGGCCCTACGCAACACCCGATGACGTATTCGACATTTTCAGACGTGAATTCGACGCCGCGTTCGACGAGGGCGGGCTGTTTCAGCTGGTGATGCATCCCTTCGTCATCGGCTACCGCTCCCGGATCTGGATCCTCGAGGCGTTGATTCGCCATGCACGGGAGCGGGGAGATGTCTGGTTCGCCAGCCATGCCGAGATTGCCGCCTACGTGAAACAGCATGGCTGAACCGGTTCCCGTGGGGTTGGTGATCAATCCGATTGCCGGCATGGGCGGCAGTGTCGGACTCAAGGGAACCGATGGCGAAGGGGTGTTGCGGGAGGCGATCGCCCGCGGTGCATCGCCGGTTGCTGCCATCCGGGCGGAGCGAGCCCTGCGGGTCCTGTGCCCGGCGGTGGGTAGTCCGGTCCGAATTCGAGTCATCACCGGGCCGGGAGAGCTGGGTGAAAGCCTGCTTGGCAGGCTGGGACTTCATCCCCGGGCAACCGGAACCGGCGGTGAGATCTCCGGCAGCTGGCGGGATACGGTCGCAGCCGCCAGGGAGATGGAAAGGATCGGCGCCCGGCTGATCCTGTTTGCCGGCGGCGATGGCACGGCACGGGACATCTTCGCCGCAATCGGCGACCGGGTGCCGGTTGTCGGCATTCCCTGCGGCGTGAAGATGTATTCGGGCGTGTTTGCAAGAAGTCCCGAGGCAGCCGGCCACCTGGCCCGGGAATTTGTCGAACGGATCGGTGTCGGAGCCGCCATCCGCCTTTCCTTCCTCGCCGAAGTGATGGACATCGACGAGGATGCCTACCGGTCAGGACATCTTTCCGCCCGACTGCATGGCTACGCAAGCTGCCCGCGCCTGGCAGTCCGGCTGCAGGGGCCGAAGGTCCGCAATTCACCGGGACATGATGCCGCCATACGGGCGGCAGCAACAGAGATCGCCGCTGGCATGGCACCAGACCAGGTCAATATCGTTGGTCCCGGGCGCTCGGCCGGGGCGGTGCCGGAGGCACTTGGACTGCAAGGCACGCTGCTGGGCGTTGATGTCGTGCAGGACCGCAAGATGATCGGACGTGATGTAGGTTCGGACGAAATCGACAGGCTGGCTGGTACCGGCCCGATCAGGATCATCCTCGGGGTGATCGGTGGCCAGGGCTACGTGCTCGGTCGCGGCAATCAGCAGATCGGCGCGGCGCTGATCCGCAGGGCCGGGCGGGACAATCTGGTGATCATTTCGAGCGAGGAGAAGCTTGCCCGGCTTGCCGGCCGGGCGCTCTACGTCGATAGTGGCGATCCGGAGCTTGACCGGGAACTGGAGGGATTCGTCGGGGTGCACACCGGTGCCGGGCGAAAAATGATGATGCGGCTCAGCGCCGGACAATGATGCCGGCGGCGGTTGTGCGTTGCCAGTTCGCCCGGTTGGTGCAACATTGCCGGCATTGCGCGGGGCTGGTGCCCCTGCAATGAACCGACAGCAGGGAGGTAGGATATCGTGCCGACAAGCCAGCCATTCGTACATCCGTGGATGGCCAATTCCGGGTCCGGCATCAAGGACGAGATGCTGGTCGAGACCGGGGTCGCCACCATCGAGGAGTTGTTCAGCCAGATCCCGGAGGACCACCGGCGCAAGCACCCGCTCGATCTTCCACCATCGCTCCGTTCGGAAGCCGAGTTGCGCCGACATCTCGTTGCCACCCTGGACCGGAACCGGAATGCCGAGCAGTATCTGAGTTTCCTGGGCGCAGGATGCTGGCAACACCATGTTCCTGCCGTGGTCGATGAAATCGTTGGCCGAACCGAGTTCCTGACGCCGGTCTGGGGCTCGCCGCAATCCGATCATGGCCGCAACCAGGCATGGTTCGAATTCAACAGCCAGCTTGGCGAATTGCTGCAGGCCGATGTGGTTCAGCTCCCGGTCTACAGCTGGGGATGTGCCATCGGCCATGCCGTGCGCATGGCGGCGCGCATCACCGGTCGCCGCGAGGTGCTGCTCCCCCGTCACATCGATCCCGAACGCCTGGCGGTGGTGCAATCCTATTGCGAGCCGCCGGACATGCCCGAACATGTCACGATCGTGCAGCTGGCGGCCGACGGCATGACCGGCGGGCTTGACCTTGCCGATCTTCGGGCGCGGATCTCGAGCAACACCGCGGCGGTCTATTTCGAGCAACCCGGATATCTCGGGGCCATCGACCCGGCCGCCGGCGACATCGCCGCCATCGCCCGCAGCCACGGCGCCGAGACCATCGTCGGCGTCGATCCGATCTCGCTCGGCATCCTGAAGGCCCCCGGCGATTACGGTGCCGACATCATGGTCGGACCAACGCAGCCCCTGGGCGTGCACATGAATTGCGGTGGCGGGGTCGGCGGTTTCATGGCCTCCCGCGACGAGGAGAGATATGTCCGGGAGTTCAACGGGTTCCTGGTCTCGATTGCCCCGACCCGCAAGAAGGGGGAATTCGGCTTCGGCTTGGCCAGCGCCCACCAAACCTCCTACGGCATGCGCGAGGATGGCAAGGACTGGACCGGCAACTCGGTTTATCTCTGGGCAATCGCCGGTGCGGTCTACATGTCGCTGCTGGGACCGGAGGGCTTCCGGGAGGTCGGCGAGTTGATCGTGACGCGGGCCAATCACACCGCCCATCGGCTGGCGCAGATCAACAATGTGCGCATCGGCAGCGCCAGCGGTTTCTTCAAGGAATTCGTCGTCGATTTCAACGCCACCGGCAGGACGGTCAGCCACATCAACCGAAAGCTGCGCAAGCGGCACCGGATCTTTGGCGGCAAGGATCTCTCCGCCGAATTCCCGGAAATGGGCCAGAGCGCACTTTACTGCGTGACCGAGATTCATTCGCTGGAGGATATCGACCGGTTGGCACATGCACTCGAGGAGGTCCTGCCATGACCGAAGACAATCTGCGCCGATACCATTCGGCGGTCTGGTCGGAGCCGGTGATCATGGAAATGGGCCATCCGGGACGGCGCGGCCAGATCTACCCGGCGCCGGAGGAGCGAGTCACCGAAACGGTGGGTACGGCCAGCGAGCTGGTGCCGCCTTCCATGCTGCGGCGGGACCGTCCGGCACTGCCGGAGATGACCGAACCCGAGGTGCAGCGGCACTACCTGCATCTTTCGCAGGAGACCCTCGGCATGATGGGTGTCTCACTGTTCGGCACCTGCACCATGAAATACAATTCCCGGCTCGGCGAGACTGTCGCCATGCGCCCGTCAATGGCCGAGCTGCATCCGCTGCAGGATGAACGGACGCTGCAGGGCATCCTCGAGATCATTCACGAATTCGACCTGATCCTGCGAGAACTTTCCGGGATGGACCAGTTCATCTTCCAGGCGGGCGGCGGCGCCGACGCCGCCTACACCCAGTCGGTGGTGACCCGTGCCTATCACGCCCATCGCGGGGAGTTGGGCCGGCGAAACGAGATCATCACCTCGATACAGGCCCATCCATGCAACGCGGCAACGGCAGCGGCAGCCGGGTTCAGGATCGTCACCCTGCCGCTGGGGCCTGAAGGCTATCCGCCGCTCGACGCCTTGCGGGCGGCAGTCTCCGACCGGACGGCGGCGCTGCTGATCAGCAATCCGGACGACATGGGCATCTACAATCCCGAGATCCGGGAATGGACCCGGATCGTGCATGACGCCGGCGGGTTGTGCTTCTATGACCATGCCAATTTCAACGGGGTGATGGGCAAGATCTGTGCCCGGGAGCTGGGCTTCGACGCCTGCATGTTCATGCTGCACAAGACATTCGGCGCCCCCAAGGGCGGCGGCGGGCCGGCCGTCGGCGCCTATGGCTGCAGCGAGGAATTGGCGCCGTTTCTGCCGGTACCGGTCGTGACCCACGACGGAAAGCGCTACCGGCTCGACAGCGACCGGCCGCTCAGCGCTGGCCGGGTGCGGGAATTCTGGGGAAACATTCCCCAGGTCATGAAGGCATATGCATGGGCCCGCTCCATGGGTGCCGACGGCATCAACGAGGCGTCCGACCTGTCGGTGCTGGCCAACAACTACATGGACAGCAGGCTGGCCGGAATCCGCGGCCTGGAGCGCTCCAATCCGCAGCTTGATGTCCCCCGCCTGGAAATGACCCGCTGGGGTCTCGGGCCGATGAAGGACGAGACCGGAATCGGCACGATGGATGTCGCCAACAGGATGGCCGATTACGGGATCGATCCCTACTGGATGAGCCACGAGCCCTGGGTGGTGCCGGAGCCTTTCACGCCAGAGGCCGGTGAAATGTATTCCCGGGAGGATCTCGACCACTGGATTGCAGTCATCCGGCAGATCTCCGCCGAAGCCTACAGCGACCCGGAGCTGGTCAGGTCGGCACCGCATCGCCAGGCGATTCACCAGGTCGAGGGCGACGTTTTCGACGATCCGGAGAAATGGGCCATGACCTGGAGGGCCTATCTGCGCAAGCACCGAAACCGGATATAGGCCGCCGCACCGGCACGCCGGGGGCGCCGCCGCAATCCAGGCATGCATCCCGGCAGGCTGGCCCATTGGTCGGGTTGCGTGCCAGTAAGCAGTTGACGTTTGTGCCGGGTTGGTCGAAAACATGGCGGAGGGAGCGGTGACCGTCACTCGGGCCGTCATTCCTGCATCGGGGCAGCCGCACCGGCTGCCTGCATACACAAATTGGGAGGTTTGCTCATGTTCAGGGCAATTTTACGCCGGGTCTCCATCCTGTTGACCCTCGTCGCCGGATTGGCGATTTCAACCAGTGCCGTTCAGGCCAAGTCACTTGATGACATTCTCAAGGATGGTGTGATCCGGATCGGCATCAATCCGAATTTCCCGCCCAACAGCTCGCGCAATTCGGATGGCGAGTGGGAAGGTTTCGACATCGATATCGGCAACATGCTTGCGGCTGCGCTCAAGGTCGATGTCGAGTGGGTGCCGACCGAGACCAAGGACCGCGTGCCGTTTCTCGTGGCCGACACCATTGATCTGTCGCTCGGAGCCCTGACGCGCAATTCGGAGCGGGCAAAACTCATCGAATATACCGTTCCCCTGCATACCGAGGTGCTGGCGGCGCTGACGACCGAAGAGGTCGCCGCCGAAATGTGGCAGGATCTCAACTCCGATGACATCACCCTGGCCAATATCCGCAGTTCCTGGGTGATCGACTGGCAGAAGCAGAACATGTCGAATGCCAAGCAGGAGATAGTCGACACGATTCCGGACGTCGTCCGCCTCGTGGCCCAGGGACGGGCCGATGCCATCGTCGAGAATATCGATTTCTTCATGTCGCACACCAAGAACCATCCGAACGTGAACTGGAAGGTTCTCGAGGATCCGATCTTTGTCGGCTACTGCGCCATCGGCGTCAGCAAGAACAATTACGGGTTGCGCGACGTGCTGAACATCATTCTCTACAACCTGCATTCGTCGGACACGGTAAATGCCACCTGGGAGAAGTGGTACGGCGCACCGATGCTGGTGAAGGTCGAACCGAACCCCTACTTCTGAAGACCTGATGCGGAGGCGGGTTTCCTCGGAAGCCCGCCTTCGTTCCGGCGCGGCATTCCCGGCGGACACGCATGAATTACACCTTTCAGTGGGGTGTTGCGCTGCAGCACCTTCCCGGTCTCCTCGAGGGCGCCCAGCTTACCTTCATCATCGGTTTCCTGACATTCTGGGGTGCATCGCTGGTCGGGCTGGTGATGGCTGCGCTCAAGACCTTTGGCGGTCCGATCATCCGCCGCCTCGTCGGCGCCTATGTGGTGTTCTTCACCAATACCCCGGCACTGATCCAGATCTGGTTCCTGTATTTCGGGCTGCCGGATGTCGGAATCGTCTGGGACAAGTTCACCTGCATGCTGATCGGCCTCATCCTGAATGCCGGTGCCTACCTGACCGAAATCATCCGTGCCGGTTTCATCTCGGTGCGCAGGAATGAAATCGAGGCCGCCGAAACCCTCGGCTTTTCGCTGGTTCAACAGATCTGGTATGTCATCGTTCCCCACATCGCCAAAACCATCTACCCGGCATTGGCAAATTTCTTCATCGTCATCCTGGTCATGGGCACATCGATCGGATCGGTGATCGGGGTCCAGGAACTGACCAGCCAGGCCAAGGATCTGGCGACCGTCGACTACCGGTACCTGGAAGTCTTCACTATCGCCGCCGGCATCTATGTCGTGCTCACCATCGTCGCCAGCATTTCCCTGGCGCTGGTCGGCCGCCACGCCTTCCGGGTCAAGGCAAAGATCTTCTGACCGGGACGCGGGGAAGGGGCGACAACGGTGCAGATGCTCGAACGGCTGGCGGACGAGATCCCGCGGTTTTTCACCTGGGGAAACCTGGTCCTGCTCGGCGAGGCCATGGGCGTCACCGTGTCGATGACCCTGGTCGGCTGCGTGCTCGGCTTCGTGTTTGCCTTCGTCATCGCCTTTACCCGACAGGTTCCGGGCATCGTGACCCTGCCGCTGCGCACGGCTGCAATCCTGTTCGTCGAGGTGTTTCGGCGTATCCCCTTCCTGGTGGTGCTGTTCCTGGTGCTGTTCTTCATCCAGGCGGTTGCCCGCGGCACATCGCTGTTCACGGTCGCCGTGGTGTCGATCTGCATCTACTCGACCGCCTATATTGCCGACATCATCCGCGGCGGCTTCGAGTCGGTTCCTCGCCAGCAGATCGAGGCGGCACGAGCAATGAACTTCTCGCATTTGCAGATCCTGGGCTCGATCATCGTCCCGCAATCCTGGCCGGTCATCCTGCCGCCAGCCGTCGCCTTCATGGTCGGCTTCATCAAGGACACCTCGCTGGTCAGCCAGATCGGTGTCTTTGAACTGACGTTTCGTGCCCGGGAGCTCAACAATATGGGATTTTCGGGTATCCTCGTATTCGGCGTCATCGCCTTCCTGTATTTTGCCATCTCCTACCCGCTGACGCGTTGGGGGCAATGGCTGGAGAAGAAACTTGAACGCTGAGAATTCGCACCACCTGGAGATCAGGGGGGCCTGCGCAAGCTATGGACGCACCCCCGTGCTTCGGGGCGTCGACCTGACGCTGGCCAAGGGCGAGGTTGTCGCCCTGATCGGGCCGTCAGGGTCCGGAAAGTCGACCGTGCTGCGCATGATCATGGGCCTGACGCCACCAGCCGACGGGCAGATTCGCCTGGATGGCGAGGAGGTCGATTATCGGAAAGCCGCCAGCCTGCGCCGTGTCCGCGACCGGATCGCGGTGGTGTTCCAGCAATACAACCTGTTCCAGAACATGGATGTGCTCAGGAACGTCACCATCGCGCCGCTCAAGATCAAGAAGGTGCCGCATCGGACCGTCATGGAAAATGCCGAAAAGGTGCTGGCAAAGGTTGGCCTCGCCGACAAGCTGAAGGCCTATCCGGACGAACTCTCGGGGGGCCAGCAGCAACGGGTGGCCATCGCCCGGGCGCTGTGCCTGAGCCCCGAGATCCTGCTGCTGGACGAGGTGACCTCGGCGCTGGACCCCGAACTGGTCAAGGAGGTTCTCGACACCATCCGCGACCTGGTGGCCGAGGGCATGACCATGCTGATCGTCAGCCACGAGATGGCGTTCGTGCGGGAGGTGGCGAGCCGGGTGATCTTCATGGATGACGGCCTCGTGGTCGAGGCTGGAGATCCAGAGGCAATCTTCGACAACCCGACGCAGACGCGGACCGGTGAATTTGTCAGCAAGATCCTGCGGCACTGATGGCGCGCTGCTCACGCATAGCGGGATGCCGAGAATTGCGCCATGCTGGCGGCGGTGCGCCTGCCGAGCACCTGGTCGGCAACGGCCCTTGCCGCGATCGGACCACCGGTGAATCCCATCCACGGGAACATGTTCATGTAGAAATCCGGATGCCCCGGAACCTCGCCGAGGATCGGCAACCAGTCGGCCGTGCCGTTGACGATGGCCGGCCAGCTTCGCACGAGGTGAATGTCGGCAAGCGCCGGCACCACCCCGAGCGCAATCCGCAAATTGTCGCGCAGCGACTGCAAGTCGACGGCGAGCCTGCCATCGCTGCTGCGCCGGGTCGACGGCCAGCCGCCGCCGATGATGAAGGTGCCATTCTTCATCTGCTTGAGCGTGAGCCTGTCCTCGGCGGCATAGACAAGGTGCGACACCAACTCGACTGCCGGTTCGGTAACGGTGACCTGTATCGGGTGTGCCTCGACCGGAAGCCGGATCCCCAGCATGCCGGCAACATTGCCGGCGCCGGCGCCGGCACAGTTGACGATACGCCGCGCATGGATGCTGCCGGACCGGGTGGCGGCCACGAACCCGTCGGCAACGGCATCGAGACCGAGGATCCCGGTGCATTGCATGGCGCGGGCGCCATGGCGCATGGCGGCGGAGGCAAGACCGCTCGTGGCCTGCAACGGGTCGGCGCTGCCCTCGCCGGGACAGAAGGCGCCGCCGATGGCGTCCTCGGCAAGATACGGGGCCAGCGAATGAATGTCCCCCCGCCCGACGAGTTCGATATCGACGCCGGCTTGCCGTTCGATCGCCACCTTCCGCTCGATGTCGCGCATCTGCTGCCCGGTGCGGGCAACCAGCAGCCCGCCGGTGATCCGGATGCCAAGATCGGCATCGACCTCATCGTCGATCGTGGTCCACAGCTTGGTCGATTCGACCAGCAGTGGTATGACAGGGGCAAATGCACGGGCCCATTCCTCGCCCTCAAGAAGGAACATGTCATGCGGAATCTGGATGTGGAGACTGCCGGAATTGGCGCCGGATGCCTGGGTGTTGAAGTCGAATTGGTCGACGATCAGGACGTCGACTCCCTCCCGGGCAAGGAAATAGGCGGTGGCAGCACCGGCGAGACCGCCGCCGATGATCAACACATCGGTCTTCATTCGCCTTCCCCGCGTCCCCAGCTCCGCACATAACCGGGAGACCTACTCATGACCAAGACATTCCGTGGCAGCTACACCGTCACCATCACACCGTTCACCGGCGACGGCAAGCATATCGACCTTGCCGCCTGGGAGAATTTCCTGGACTGGCAGATGGAATGTGACGTGCCGGGGATCATCATTCTCGGCACCACCGGCGAGTTCCTGACCATCAGCGACGACGAGCGCCACCAATTCGTCGAGGCCAGCGTCAATTACTGCCGCGGGCGGATGGATGTGCTGGTCGGGACCATGAACGCCCATACCCCCAGGGCGGTGGAATATTCGATGGAAGCCGAAAAGCTGGGTGCCGACGGGTTGATGATCATCCCGCCCTACTACTACACGCCGACCGAGGACGAGATCTTCAACTACTACCGGGCAATCTGCGACAAGGTCTCGATCCCGATCATGCTCTACAACAATCCCTTCACCTCGAATGTGGACATGTCGGCCAGCTTCGTTGCCCGCCTGACCCGGGCATTCGAGCAGGTCCGCTATATCAAGGAGGCCAGCCAGGCGGCGGGCCGCGTCTACGACATGGTCGAGGAAACTGACGGGGTCATGAACGTGTTTGCCGGCCAGCGGATCGTCGAATCCTATCTCGAAGGTGCGGTCGGCTACGTCAACCCCTATGGAAACTACATTCCACGGGCATCGCGGGCCATCTGCGACTACATTGTCGATGGCCGCTGGGATGATGCAAAGAGGATCCAGCGGCGCATCAACAGGATGCAGGCCATCATCAATGAGGGGCATCCGACCTATGGTCACCAATGCTACGCCAAGGCGTTGACGACAGCGGCCGGCTATCCGGTCGGTGATGTCCGGCCGCCATTGATGACCTTTGGCGAGCTCGGCGAGGAAGGGTCAAACCGGGTTGCGCAACTCCTGCCGATCATGGGCGAACTCGACGCCCTGGTCGACAGTATCGAGGCGACGCGAGCACGGGACGTCCGGCCGGCCGCCTGAGCCGTGCGGTCCCCTGGCGACACCCGGCAGAAACGGAGATGAGTTTGGGCAATCCGGCACTGTTTTCCGCGCTGTCATTGCGCGGTCTGACTCTCGAGAACCGCATCGTCCTGTCGCCCATGTGCCAGTACCTGGCCGAGGACGGGCATGTCACCGCCTGGCATTCGGCCCATCACGGGCATTTTTCGATGGCCGGCATCGGGTTGGCCTTCGTCGAGGCCACCGGCGTGTTGCGCGATGGGCGCATCACCCATGGCTGCACCGGCATCTGGGCAGACAGCCATATTCCCGGGCTCAGGGGCATTGTCGACATCTACCATGCCCGGGGAATTCCCTGCGGGATCCAGATCGGCCATTCGGGTCGCCGCGGCAGCGCCGAACGGCCATGGGATGGCGCCGCGCCGATCAGGCGCGAGAGCGGCGATGAGGCGGCCTGGTCCACCATCGGCCCGAGCCCCCTGCCCGAGCGTGACGGCTATCCTGCTCCCCGTGAGCTGTCCCGGTCCGGCATTGCGGAGCTGACCACCGCCTTCGAGGCGGCGGCCCGGCGTGCGGTGCAGGCGGGCTTCGACATCGTCGAGATCCATGGCGCACATGGCTATCTGCTGCATTCCTTCATGTCGCCGGTCTCCAACCGGCGGGCCGACCGCTACGGCGGATCGCTCGCCGGCCGCATGCGATTTCCACTCGAGATCGCCCGGGCCGTTCGTGCAATCTGCCCGGATGACATGCCGGTATTCTACCGCGCCTCCTGCGTCGACGGCATTGAGGACGGGCTGGAGATCCACGATACCATCGCCCTGGCCCGGGAGCTGAAACTGGCCGGCATTGATGTCATCGACTGTTCCGCCGGCGGCATGGCCGGGCCGGCAACGCTGTCCACCTCCCGGATCACGCCCGGATACATGGTTCCCCATGCCGAGGCGATCCGCCGCCAGGCCGACATCGCAACCATGGCGGTCGGGGCCATCATCGACCCGCACCAGGCAGAGGCAATCATTGCCGACGGGAAGGCCGATCTCGTTGCCCTGGCCCGGGAGATGATGGCCGATGCGAGCTGGCCCTACCGCGCCGCCTGCCGGCTCGGAGTCGACAACCCGCACGCGGTGCTGCCGCCGCAATACGCCTTCTATCTCGAGCGGCGCCAGGCCGTGCTCGATCGCCCGGTTCAGCGCACGTAGCTGGCGCCGTTGACGTCGATGGTGGCGCCCGACAGGTGACGGCATTTGCCGGCGGCCAGGAAGGCAACCAGATCGGCAATTTCCTCCGGCGGCACCCACTCGCCCATGGCAAGTCCGGCGGTGACGACCTCTTCGCCGCCAAGGGTTGCCGCGCTTTCCTCCGACAGCCTGGTGCGAACAACGCCCGGCGCCACCGTATAGGCCAGGATGTTCTTCCTGGCATAGCCGCGGGCGATCGATTTTGTCGCCGCCATCACCGCCGATTTGGTCGCCGAATAGGCGATCCCCTCCGGGTTGGTCATGCCACGCTGTGCCGCCCAGCTCGAAATCGTGACCAGCGTGCCGCCACCGCGCTCGAGATAGTGGCAGACGGCATGGCGCATCAGGCGCGACGGTGCGAGAATGTTCACGTTTACGGCCTCGCCCCACACCCGGTCCCACGACTCGATGCTGTCCTCGATGCCACCATGCAGCCGCATGACCGCGGCGTTGTTGACGACGACATCGATGCACCCGCGCCAGGCCAGCGCCGCACGCCATAGCTCGTCAACGTCGGCCATGTCGTTGAATTCGGCACCGACGGCGATGCCCTGGCCGTCATCGAGGGCGGCGATCGCCGCCAGGGCACCGTCTTGGTCGCTGCCGTAATGGGCGATGACCGACGCCCCTTCCCGTCCCAGCGCCGCCACGGTGGCGGCGCCGATCCCCTTCGACGCCCCGGTCACCAGAATGGTCCTGCCCGCCAGTGAAGTCATGCGTTCGTCTCCTTGCCTTTCCCTGTCGAAATCAGGGCAATCCCGCATCTACGGGAATGAGTTGCCCGGTGATCCCGCTCGACAACTCGCTGAGCAGGAACAGACAGGCGGCGGCCACATCGGCCTCGCTGGCGGTGCGCCCGAGGGCGGCTGCGCCTGCCATCTCCCGCAATGCCTCGTCATATGGCTGACCGCCCTGCCCGGCCCTGCCCCTGATCCGGCCGAGCAGCGCATCGGTGGCAACCGGCCCCGGCGCCAGCGCGTTGACCCGGATGCCGTGCCGGCCGAGATCCAGCGCCACCGAACGGACCAGGCCGAGAACCGCGTGCTTGCTGGCGACATATGCGGCCTGTTGCGGATGCCCCTGCCAGGAATTGAGCGAGCCGAGGGCAACGATCGACCCGCCCGCACCCATCATCTGCCCGGCGGCGGCCCTGATGGTGATGAGTGTGCCCTCCACATTGACGGCGAAGACCCGTCGCCACTCCCCGAGATCGATCTCACCGGTCGAGACCCAGGGGGCGGTAATGCCGGCATTCGCCACCGCCGCATCCAGCCGGCCATGGCGTTCGACCGTCCCGGCGATCGCAGCGCCCACATCCTGTTCAAGGCACACGCTGCCCTGCTGGAATTGCCAGCCATCGGGCAGATCGCCGACCTCCTCCGCTGGCAGGATGTCGTAGGCGGTGCCCGCAGCGCCCGCCGCCGCCAATTGTCCGACGATGGCACGACCCAACCCCCTGGCCGCACCGGTCACGAATACGACCCGTCCAGCCATGAGTTCGCCGCACGCCTGCCTGTTCATTCCCAGCACCGATCCCCGGACCCGCGTGCCGGTGCAGAATCAATTGGCCTGCACCGGAACTGCCGGCAAACCTACAGGCCATCCTCAGCAAACGAAAGCATCACCCGACCAGGGACGCCGCGCCGGCAAGGCCAGCGCCGCCGAGATGGCCCGCCGAATGAACTTGCCGGCAGAAACACTGCACGGGCAAGGCCAGCACCGAGGCCTCCAAACCGGCAACCGGTGCCTCCACGCCTCGTCAAAGCCAGCCTGCATTCGTCAAGCCCCGATGCCTTCGAGGACAATTCACGCGATCGACCATCCGGACATGCCTGCAATGCGCGCACCGATTGTCTGCAAGACATACGACATTTGGCTGCCTTTACAGCCATTGCCGATCTCCGTTCTTGTTGTCCGTCAAAACGCCAGCCTGCACTGGTTCGTCATACCGATCTGCGCCAGGAGGTATGGCCGGCTTTGCCTTCATTTCGGCCCGGATGACGGCAAGCCGGGAGGAAAGCGCAGGACCCCGGCCAGCCCCAACGGTCCGGCATGGAGACTGCCGCCAATTCCCGCGCATCTTCCCGGCCCATGAGGCCGTCTCGCTCACCCGTCAGCCTCCTGCGGCGGGAATTCGAGGCTGGCGAGCTCGGCTATTCGGGTCTTGCCGACCGGCGGGCGCGGCGCCCAGAGATCAACCTCTTCCAGCGGAGATTCCATTCTGCCCGCCTGGACCCGCTCCAGGGTGGCGGCGCAATACCGCCCCTGGCATCGTCCCATTCCAATGCGCGTGAGTCGTTTGATGCCGGCAAGCCCTGCCCGCGGCTCCGCGGCCAGGGCGAAATTCAGCTCGGCCAGCGACACCTCTTCGCACCGGCAGACCAGAGCCCGGTCATCAAGGCCGGCAAACAGGTTCCCGGCCGGCCGGAACAACCGCCACAGGGAACGCTGGAAGTCCTCCTGCCGCCGCAGCTGCGCCCTGGCGCCGTCCAGCTCCCGCCGATGCCCGGCCGGCATCGCGACCCCGAGCACGCGCAACGCCGCGTCGGCGGCAACGATTCCCTCGGCCTGCGCCGCCGCGGCGCCTCCCAGCCGGGTGCAATCTCCGACGGCAAACACCCGGTCGCGGGTGGTCATGCAGTCATTGTCCCGCACCGTCTCCATCGACCCGGTTGTCGGGCTCACCCTCTGCGCACAGCCAAGGGCACGAAGCAATTCATTGGCCGGCCGAAAGCCGTAACCCAGGCAGACGGCATCCGCCTCGAACTCCCGGATCTCGGCATCATGGCCCGTCAGGCACCCGGCCGCCACCAGGAGTTGCGGGCGATCACCATTTCCGCCCGACTCGATGCGGACGATCCGACGGCCATGGACCAGCGGAACGCCATGGCGGGCCAGCGAGACAAGATATCCGGCGCCGGTGGCCGCCAGCCGTCCGTCGGCCTTGATCATCCCGAGGAGGGGGCCGGCCGCGGACAGGCCAGGGCGCCGGGAAGCCTCGATGACGGCAGTGATTTCGGCGCCGGATCTTGCGAGTTCGGTTGCAAGCTGGAAATTGAGCGGCCCGTTGCCGGCGACCACCACCCGCCGTCCTGGCAGGACGCGGTAGCTCCTGAGCAGGGATTGTGCGGCCCCGGTCGTCATGACACCCGGCAATGTCCAGCCGTTGAACGGGTAGCAGATCTCAAAGGCGCCGGTGGCCAGGATCAGGATCTGCGGGCGAACCAGCCGGGTTTCCGCCCCGGTGGTGGCGACGAGGTCCATGGGCTCGTACACGCCCGCCACCCTGGTCCCCGGCAGGTGCCGGGCTCCCGATGCCCGCAGCCGGCCGATCAGCGCCCTGCCGGCGGCATATTGCCGGTCGTCAAAATCGGCCGGCTGAAGATCGCCGGCGGCGAGTGGCTGCTTGAAATACTGGCCGCCAGGTTGCGCCCTCTCGTCGATGAGCAGGACATCCGCTCCCGCCTCGGCCGAGACCGCCGCCGCCGCCATGCCGGCCGGCCCGCCGCCGATGACCGCGATCCGGGGGGTCAGCGCAGCCTTGGCCAGCACTGGCGCCGGATCGTGCGGCTTCGGCACAGCCGCCACCCGGTTCGCCTGGCGCCGAACGGTCATGCCGTCGGCCACCATGGTCATGCAGGCACGCCGTGAATTGCGGCCATTCACTTCCAGCAGGCATTCCTGGCACACGCCCATTCCGCAGAACGGACCGCGGAACTCGCCATTTCCGGTCACACGCAGCCGAAACTCGCCCGATGCAACCAGCGCCGCCAGCAGGCTTTCCCCCTTGCGGGCCCTGATGATGCGATCCTCGAAGCGGAATTCGACCGCCTCGCCGGCCTCGCCAAGCGAGGCATTGCCGGCGCGCAAGAGATTGCAGCCGATGGGATCAGGTGTGGCCACGCAAATGCTCCGCTAATCGTCCAGGCAGATTGCCAAATCCGGATCCTCGCTCCTCGCCCGAAGCAGGGACATCAGCGCCCGGTCGCGCTCGTTGCACCGCTGCGACCACGAATCCATGGGCAGCGCCTTTCGCCGTGCTGCCGTGACCCCGGCCACGAGATCGTCGGTCCAGGGATCGTGCTGGCCGCGCTCTTCGCCCATGCGGGCATAGGCTGGCCCCATTCGCCGGGCATGGGTCTCGATGCCGCCGCGGGTATTGAGATCGGAAGTCTCGAACGGTCCGATCACCGACCAGCGAAGTCCGAGCGCATCCCGAACCAGGCGATCAATGTCGCCAACCGACAGGATCCCGTCCCGCACCAGGCAATAGGCCTCGCGCAGGAGCGCTCCCTGGAGTCGGTTATAGGCAAACCCCTCGATTTCGCCGCCGAGCCTGACGCATGACATCCCTGCGCCCTCGAGAAGCCGGGCCGCCCGCTCGACGACATGCGGATCCGTGAAGGCTGCGGGCACGATTTCCACGATTCGCAGGAGATAGGGCGGATTTGCCGGGTGCAGGACGAGGATCCGGGACCGGCCTGCCAGACCGGCAGCAAAGCTGGATGCCGGCAGGAATGACGACGAGCTTGCAAGTGTCACACCGGGCGGGGCAATCCTGTCCAGCTTCGAGAACAGCTCCCGCTTTGCCCCCAGATCCTCCGAAATGCATTCCTGGACGTGCGCGGCGCCATCGATGGCCGAGTCAATGCTGCCGGCAAACGAGATTCGCTCGACGGCCTGCCGCGACCCACCGCCCATGAGCCCGAATTCCTCGAGCTGGGCCAGACGATCACGGATTTCCCGCCGGGCATCCGCCTGCCTTTCCCTGTCGCTGTCGAACACGCGGAGATGGTGGCCGGCGACGGCAAAAACGATCGCCCAGCCAACGCCGATGCTGCCGCCACCAATGATGGCAACAGCCTGTCGCTCGAATGCCGTGGTCATGTCATATCGCCTGCCAACCCGCGGTGAGCTTCCAGTGCAGGCCGATTGATGTCAAGCTCCCGCATTCCAGGTTCACGTGGAAATCGCGGCCACGCCAGGGCAGCCTTGCAGGCACGTGGGCCTGCCGCCGGCAACACGGCTTCCCGGCTCCGGATGATATCCTCCAGGCGGTAATCCGCTCTTGGCGACACATCCTGGCAAGACCTGGCTGAACCCAACCGCGGACCTGCATGGGATCCGTTCGGCACCACATTCTGCCCAGATCGTGACGGGGCGGCGTTGACAGGGCGGCGTTGACGAGCTGGTTCAACCATGACCGTGAACCGGAAACGCCTGCTCCGGGCGGCCGGGCGGTCACGGTTTGTTTTGGATCAATGCCGCGGCATGGGTCGGCGTCATATGACTGGCCGGATCACGACATTGGCCGGGAAGGAGGAGGGCGGCGTATCGGGCCGGGTCACGACATCAGGAGGTCTGGAAGGAGGAGGGCGATCCCCGGCATTGCCGCCAGCAGCGCCACGCCGAGGAGCAGGATCAGCCAGTAGGGAATCGTCGCCAGCGCAACCTCGCCGAGCGACACGTCATCCTTGGCCACCGACACCAGCACCGACAGGTTGAGCCCCACCGGCGGGGTGACCTGCCCGATCTCGATCAGGATGGTGATGATGACCCCGAGCAGAACCGCCTCGAATTCCAGCCCGGTCATCAGCGGGAAGACGATCGGCAGGGTCATGATCATCAGCGAGAGACCGTCGAAGAAACAGCCGAGGACGAGGTAGATCAGCACCACCATCGCCAGAACAACATTGGGACCAAGGCCGGAGGCGCGGACTGCCTCGAGGATGGTCTGTGGAACCGCGAGCAGGCTCACCGCCTGGGCGAGCATGGTTGCCCCCATCACCACGAAGGCAATGGCGGCAAACAACAGGATCGCCCGGTAGACGCTTTCTGCCAGCACCCGCGCCGTCAATGTCCCCCAGGACCAGCCGAGGAGAATCGTGGCAACCACCCCCACCCCGGCGGCCTCGGTCGGGGTGGCAAAACCGAAGGCAATCGATCCCATGATTGCCACGATCAGCAGCAGAAACGGCCACAGGCCGAGAAGGTTGCGGAGGATGCGGCCGGGACCGACACGGACATCCGGCCGCGGGGCGATATGCGGCGAGGCAAGGGAACGGAACAGGATGTAGACCGAGAACATGCCGGCAAACAGGATGCCGGGCAGGATGCCGGCCAGGAAGAGCTGGCCGATCGAGGTCTCGGTCAGCGCCCCGTAGATGAGGAGCGACAGGCTCGGCGGGATCAGCAGGCCGAGCGTGCCGCCGGCGGCCAGCGAACCGGCCACCGTCTTGCGTTCGTAGCCGCGGCCAGTCATTTCCGGATAGGCCACCGAGCCGACGGCGGCGGCCGTTGACAGGCTGGAGCCACTGACCGCGCCGAACAAGGTGCAGACCGCGATATTGGTGTGCAGAAGTCCGCCCGGCACGCGCTGGAACACCGGCGACAGCGCCGCATAGACACGTTCGCTGATCCCGCTTCGCAGCATGATTTCGCCGAGGATGATGAAGAGCGGGATTGCACTCAGCGTGAAGGCGTTGAGGACGTTCCAGACCGCATCCACGGCCACGAAGGTCGAACCGCCGGCGGCAAATTGCAGAAGGAGAAGCCCGGTCAGCCCGAGCGCGGCACCAAGGGCAAGGCCGGAGCCGGCGAAGATGACAATCCCGCCAAGAAGAATTCCCCAGAACCCGGCCATCAGCGGCGGCCCGGCGGCGGCCGTGCCCCTGCCCCGTCAGCCAGGCACCTGACCGCAAATGCCAGGGCGGTAAACAGCAGCGAGAGCGGCAGCAGCGCCATCCAGGGATACATCAACAGCCGCGCCACCTCGGTCCTGATACCCCGCTCGAAGGCAAACTCGAACCATGGCAGCGCCAGCCAGACAAACCACGCGCAGAAGGCCAGGCCGAGCAGGCTTGCCATGCTGGCGACCAGCGCCCGCGGTCGCGAAGGCAGGGCGCCGACAATGAAGCGGACCCGGACATGTTCGGCCCGCAGGGTGACGAGCGGCAGGGCAAGAAAGAAGGCTGCCGTCATCAGCAGCCCCACCAGTTCCTCCGTGAATCGGAACGGCGCATTGACAACATGGCGCATGGCCACGCTCGCCCCGACCAGGCCGACGATCGCCGCCCCGGCCAGCGCGGCGAGAATGGCCATGGCCAGGAAAACCGGGGCAAGCAGAGCCTCGATGCGCCGGGCAAGGCCCTGCACCCTGCCTGCCCCCTGGCCAGGCAAGATCTAGCGATCGAGGATGTCGAGGATCCTCTGCCGGTATTCGGGCGCCTTGCCGCCAGCCGCCGTCGCCAGTTCTGCCCATGTTTCCGACGCCGCCGCAAGGAAGGCGGCGCGATCGTCATCCGAAAAATCATCGAGGAATTCGACGCCCTGCTCACCAAGTGACGCCCGGGCCTTCATTTCGTTCTCCTCGGCGGCGCCGTAAGCGTTGGTCCGCTCCCAGACACGCATTGCGGCTTCCGTCACTGCCCCGCGCTCGTCATCCGACAGGCTGGCCCAGGCATCTTCGTTCACCCCGAGGACATAGGGAACCCCGGCCACCGGATAGAGATAGGACGCGTAGTCGGTGACCTCGTGGAGCGAGATCGTATGGGCGAACAGTGCCGGGTAGACCGTGCAGTCGACGACGCCGGTCTGCAGCGCGACATAGAGTTCGGTCTGTCCGACAATCTGTGCCGACACCCCGAGCTTCGAGAAGGTCTCGACCTGGTCGCCGCTCCAGACCCGCAACTTCCTGGTCCGGAGATCATCGAGCGTTCGCACCGGTTCATCCCGGCAGAAGATCGACGCCTGCAGCAATGGAAGCGCCATGAAACCGGCCGGAACGATGCCCCATTCTGCCAGTTCCTCGGCGTAGATTTCCTGGATTTCGGGAAGGACGGCAATGAGCTCGTCGGGGCTGCCCACCGAGCCCTGGATCAGCACCGCGTTCAGCGCCGGTGCGTCGCGCCCCAGGTAGTTGGCCCAGACCAGGCCCATCTCCACCGCACCCTGCGGCAGCCAGCGAACCACATCCTCGTTCTTGAGGTTGAGCGAGCCGCCATGGAAGACATTGATGGCAAGACTGCCACTGGTCAGCTCGGCAACATCGGCGGCAAAACTCTCGAGTTGCTTCGATTCATTGCGCCCTTCGGGCAGGCCGTTGTTGAATTTCCACTCGGCGGCGGTGGCGCTTCCGGCGAGCATGGCGGCGCCGGCAGCGGCGGCGAAAAGGCTTTGAAGAGTTCGTGACATCCTGTTCCTCCCAGGCAGTTTTCCGATTGCGTGGCGACTGTAGCGAAGGTGCATTTGTCCGGCAAGCAACTCGGCCTGCCGGCGGCAGCCCTGCGGCCGGACTGCGTCCGGCAGCCCCGGACAAGCCACCCCGACCCGGGTGCCTGGCGCCGCCGACAACCCCCTCGATGCCCGGCATGCCTTCACCCCGCCCGCAGGTCGGGGCATGTCCTGGCCCCGTTCCGCCTCGACAAGGCCGGCGGAAGACAGCCGGCACCTCGCCCTGATTCCCACGGTTTCAACAGGGTGTTCCCGCATGAACCGGGTGGAGGATTTGCAACCGGCGGTTGCGGGAGGCCCAGCCGCCCAATATACACCTAGCACTCGGTCCGGGCCTCAATTAAATGTGCTACCCGACCGGTGACAACCGGCTTGCCGTCAAACCCGAGGAGACGCCATGCGCTACCACAGGCCATCAACCTTCGAGGAGGCCGCCTGCCTGGCTGCCGGAACTTCCGGCGTGACCCGCTTTCTGTCGGGCGGAACCGATGTCCTCGTTCAACTGCGGTCAGGAATGGTGACACCGGATGACCTGATCGACGTCAAGGGCATCCCCGGCGCCAGCGAGATCACCCGCAACGGGGATGGCGGCTGGCGCATCGGTGCGGCGACGCCGGGGGCGATGCTTGGCGCCAATGCCGAGCTGGTCGCCGACTGGCCCGGCGTGGTCGAGGGAATCGAATTGGTAGGCTCGACCCAGATCCAGGCCCGGGCGAGCCTGGTGGGGAATTTGTGCAATGCCTCCCCCGCTGCCGATGGTGTGCCCGGCTTGATGGCGGCGGCGGCAACGGTGACCATCACCGGGCCGAATGGCACCCGCACCGTCCTGGTCGCGGACATTCCATCCGGTCCGGGCCGGACAAACCTTGCTGCCGGCGAGGTCATTTCATGCATCAACCTGCCGCCGCGCGGCGAGCATGGCGGGGATGCCTATCTGCGTTTCATCCCGCGTACCGAAATGGATATCGCGGTGGTTGGCTGTGCGGTCAGCCTGCGCCTGGACGGCGCGGTGGTGACCGAGGCACGGGTGGCGCTCGGTGCCGTTGCGCCGACCGTGTTGCTGGTTCCGGAAGCGGCGGCGGCGATTGTCGGAACATCGCTCGACGACGAGGCGCTTGCGGCGCTGGCCGGTGCGGCCTCCGCCGCATGCAGGCCGATCAATGACAAGCGCGGAACGATTGAATTCCGCACCGATGTTGCCGGGGTGCTGGCCAGGCGGGCGGCGATGATTGCATATGCCCGTGCAGGGGGAGAGACATGAACAGAATCCATGTGACAGCCAGGGTCAATGGCGACGAGGTCGAGTTTCTTTGCGACCCGCGGGAGACGTTGCTGGACGTGCTCCGCGATCATCTTGGCCTGACAGGCACCAAGGAAGGCTGCGGCACCGGCGATTGTGGCGCCTGCTCCGTGACCGTGGATGGGGAGTTGATGTGTTCCTGCCTGTATCTGGGCGCCGAGGCGCAGGGTCGGGAGATCGGCACCGTGGAGGGCATCGCCGAAGGCGACAGGCTCCACCCGCTGCAGGCGAAATTCATCGACCATGCGGCATTGCAATGCGGCATCTGCACGCCGGGCATACTGGTGGCGGCCAAGAACCTGCTCGAGCGCAACCCTGACCCGTCCGAGACCGAGGTGCGGTACTGGCTTGCCGGCAATTTGTGCCGGTGCACGGGTTATGACAAGATCATCCGGGCCGTGCTCGATACGGCCGCAGAAATGAGGGAGGCGACGTGATGGCTCTCGACGACAACCGGGAAAACGGCTTCAGATTTGTTGGCACCCGCCCGGCCAGACCGGATGGGATCGACAAGGTCACCGGCCGCGCCAGGTTCGGGGCCGACGCGCAGGCAACCGGCATGCTGCACGGCGCCATGGTGCGCAGCCCCCATGCCCATGCCCGGATCATCGGCATCGATGCGTCGCGGGCGCTGGCCCTTGACGGGGTCAAGGCTGTGGTCACCCGTGCCGACTTTGCCACCGATGTCGATGGCGAGTTCTGGAACGTGCTGGAAAACGTCATGGCCGGGGATCGGGCGCTGTATCACGGTCATACCGTGGCCGCGGTCGCGGCGGTCTCACCGCTGCTTGCCCGCGAGGCGGCGGCGCTGGTCGATGTCGAGTATGAAATCCTGCCGCATGTGACCGATGTCGACGCGGCGATGAAGCCCGATGCACCGGTGATCCATGAAGGCCTGGCGAGCTATTCGGTTCCGGACGGTCTCTCGCCGAATGTCGTCGACTATTACGAGCATGGGCACGGAGACCCCGACCAGGGATTTGCCGAGGCGGATCTGGTCTTCGAGAAGCGCTTCACGGTCGAAGCCACCCACCAGGGTTACATCGAGCCGCATGCCTGCCTTGCACAGCTTGGCCCCGATGGGCGCGGCGAGTTGTGGTGCTGCACGCAAGGTCACTGGTTCGACCAGAAATTCTGCGCCGCCCTCCTGGGGATCGAGACATCTGCTCTCAAGGTCACCGCATCGGAGATTGGCGGCGGGTTTGGCGGCAAGACGACCCAGTTCATAGAACCCGTTGCCCTGGCGCTCAGCCGCAAGACCAATCGCCCGGTCAAGGTGGTGATGAGCCGGTCCGAGGTGTTCAAGGCCTCGGGTCCGACCTCGTCGGCTTCGATGGATGTGAAGATCGGCATGACCAGGGATGGACGGATCACCGCTGCCCGGGGCGAGTATCGCCTGCAGGGCGGGGCATTCCCTGGTGAGTGGGCGGCGATGGCCGCGCAATGCGCCTTCGCGCCCTACGACATCGATCACGTCCGGATGACCGGCTACACCGTGATGTGCAACCGGCCGAAAGTGGCCGCCTACCGGGCACCCGGCTCGCCGATCTCGGCCTTCTCGACCGAGAGCGTCATTGATGAACTGTGCAACCAGCTCGGCCTTGACCCGATGGAGGTCAGGATGAAGAACGCCGCCCGCGAGGGGACGAAATCATCCTATGGTCCGACCTATCCGCAGATCGGTCTCGTCGACTGCCTCGAGGCAGCCAGGGCCCACCCCCATTGGACCAGCCCCCTGAAGGAAGGCCAGGGGCGCGGGATCTCCTGCGGCTTCTGGTTCAATTTCGGCATGGAAACCTCGGTCAACCTGATGCTCAGCGAAGACGGATCGGTCCAGGTCACGGTCGGAACGCCGGATATCGGCGGCAGCCGCGCCTCGATCGCGCTGATGGCGGCCGAAGAGCTGGGAATTCCCTACGAGCATGTCCGGGTGACCATCGCCGACACCGCATCGCTCGGCTTCAACGAAATGAGCCATGGCAGCCGGGTCACCTTTGCCTCTGGCCTGGCCACCATCGAGGCGGCCCGGGATGCCAGGGACAAGCTGTGTGCCCGTGCCGCCGCCGAATGGGGCATCCAGCCGGAAGCCGTCGAGTGGCGCGATGGCTGCGCAGTTCCTGCCGGACCCAATGCCGGCGAATTCGACCCGATGCCAATCGCCGAAATTGCCGGCAAGATGGGCCAGACCGGCGGGCCGATTTCCGGCCATCACGCGGCGAATCCCAATGGTGCGGGCGTGTCATTTGCCGTTCACATCGTCGATTCGAAGGTCGATCCCGAAACCGGCAAGACCGACATCATTCGCTATACCGTGGTGCAGGATGCCGGGAAGGCCATTCACCCATCCTATGTCGAGGGGCAATACCAGGGCGGTGCCGTCCAGGGCATCGGCTGGGCCCTGAACGAGGAATACATCTATGACGAGAATGGCCGGCTGCTCAATGACGGCTTCCTCGATTATCGCATCCCGGTCGCCAGCGACCTGCCGATGATCGATACGGTGATCGTGGAGACACCCAATCCCGGCCACCCGTACGGCGTGCGCGGTGTCGGCGAGACCTCGATCTGTCCGCCGCTGGCGGCGATCGCCAATTCCGTGTCGAATGCGGCCGGCGTGCGGCTGACACAGTTGCCGATGTCGCCGCCGCGGATCCTGAAGGCGCTGAAGGAACGCGATGGTCGAGGTTAACCTCTGGTCCGGCCTCAGGAGCCTGACGGGCGGCGAACTGGCCGTCACCGTCGAGGCGACAACCATCGGTGAAATGCTGGATGCGCTGGTCGCGGCGCATCCGGGGCTCGGCCCCGCCATCGAGGCCGGGGTATCGGTCGTCGTCGATGGCGAAATCATCTCCGTCAACCGGTCGGTCGCCCTCGGCCCTGCCAACGAGGTCTTCATCGTCCGAAAGGTCCGGGGCGGATAGGCACCTGCCCGACCGGAGCGGTCTCCAGACGGGCCATTGGGCGATCACGGCTGGCGATGCACGATGCCAGGCACTGTCAACCTTCGGAAGCTGACGAAGATGTAGGTGGTGCCATGACTCTGCTTCAACTCGTACTGACGCCGAATCAATCCACAAGGATCATCTGTCCCCGCCGAATTACATGCAACACAGCACAGACACCTGCTGTATAGTGAGCGTTGAGCCCCAAACGTATAGTGATCATGATGAACTGGCGTTTCTATGGCCGCGAGAATGAACTGTCGGAGGTCAGGGATTTCATCGACAATCCAAATTTCCTGGCTGGCCTCATCCTGGGCAGGCGCGGCATCGGCAAGACGGAGTTGCTCAAGGAGGCACGCCGCCGGCTTGGCAGTCATCCGCCGATTCTGATCTTCGAGTTGAAGGATCCTGCCCTGGAGGACCCGGCGGCCGCCAATGAGCGACTGATCCGGGAGACCCGGCAGGCCTTCGGAGAGACGATCTCGATCCCGGGGGCCCAGCCGGCGCTGTTCCCGATCAGCGAGGTGTACGGTGCCTATCCACCACAGGAGTATTTCGTCGAAATCATCAGGCAGATGCTCGTCCAGGGTGTCGCGGTCTGTCTCGACGAGTTCCACATGGCAAAGCCGATGAAGCTGGAGGGAGCACTCAAGCTGCTTATCGACAACTCCGGAATATTGAGCGACAATCCGCCCGGCAAGCTGATCCTGATGGGCTCGCACCAGCAGCAGGTGCTGGACATGTTCGATGACACCGAGCCGCTCTACGGCCGTGCGCCATCGATTGCCGGGCTTCTGCAATGGAAAATGCCGACGCTGTTCACCATGGCAGCCGAACAGGGCTTTTTGCGGCGGCCCGGCCGCATGCTGACGCTGTGGTGTGCCTTTGGCGGCGTGCCTGGCAGCTGGGAACAGTTCGCAGTGAGAGCCCCCCGCAGCCTGACGGACTTCAACGCCCGGGGCGATGACGATGCCTGGCGGATGGCGTTTCTCGACTGGCACCGGGCGCTGCTGAAGAAGAACCCGCGGGAGCGGTTCGACAGCAAGGCATTCATCGAACTGGCCGAGCCGGCACGCAATGCGCTGCTGTGGCTGGCACGCCGACACCCCCGCGGCACCATCTTCTCGAGGTTTCCGGCCGAGTTGCAGAACCTTCCGGGAAACGCGCTTGGAAAGGCACTCGACATGCTGCGTGACCATTTGGAGATGGTCGAGAGGTTTGGACAGTTCCAGTTCAGGGGGGTACCCAGGTTCCGAATCTCCGACAACAGCACACTATACCAGGCCAACACCTACCCGGAACTCTTCGGTGCATCGGCTCCAGGTCAGCAGGAGCCCGGTGTGGATGCTGATGGCAACATCGAGACCCGGTCGCTCGACCGGCTGAAGACACTGGAAGGGGTGGCGTTGGAGCGTCTGACCGCCAATTGCTTTCTGGGCCTGCCGGATGTGACCTGGAGCGAGCATGGATTGTGGCGGGGTCGCCAGCATCCTCCGGGCGACGATGGTCCCGTACAGTTGGCCGATATCGACGTCATGGCCCTGCGGGGCTCGCTGGACGAGCCGGTGCTGGTGATGGCTGGCTGCAAGCACAATTCCAGGCAGCACAATACGGCATTGCTCACGCGACAATTCGATGACTTTCTTGGTGACCTGGGCAAGGAAAGGGGCAAGCGCCTTCGTGCCATGACAAGGGAAAAACTGCTGGTCTCGCCGGAATTCAGCCCCGAACAGCGCAAGCATTATGCACGGCAAGGCTTTGCGACGATGGACATCCTTGACATGGCGCGCGGACTCGGCATCGAACCGGAGCCCGCGATGCCCGCATCGAAGCCCGTGTCATCGGCCGCACCGGAGCCGGACAACAGCCCGTCGCCGTTCTGAAGGGAAAAGGACAGGCATCCAGGGCACTGATTGGCTCCCTGGTCGCGGCAGCTGCGTGCCAATCGCGCAAACCGGACCTCGCCGGGCGAGATTTCCCGACATCTTCTGCGCCGCACGCAACCATGATCATGCCGGTTCGTGGCTGACCATTCCGGCATCCGCTTCCGACACCGACTGCGCCCGTTCAAGCTCCTCGCGGTCGATATGACATCGTATGGCGTGGCCAGCATCATTCACCTGCCAGGGCGGTGTCACGGTGTCGCAGATTGCACCGAGCTTTCGCGGGCATCGGCGCTGGAACGGGCAGCCCTGTTCGGGCGGCGCCCGCTCGACCACATCATCGGCAATCAGCAACGGCGCCGTGTCCGGGTCCGGCTCCAGCACGGCGCCCATCAGCACCTCGGCATAGGGGTGTGATGGCGTGCCGTAGACCTGGTCGGTGGGACCGATTTCGCACAGGCGGCCCTGGTAGAGCACGGCAACCCGGTCCGAGAGCGCACGCACCACCGCCAAATCATGGCTGACGAAGATGTAGGTGGTGCCATGACTCTGCTTCAACTCGTTCAGCAAATCCAACACGGCCGCCTGCACGGACACGTCCAGTGCCGATGTGACCTCGTCGCACAGGACGATGGACGGATCGGCGGCAAAGGCCCGGGCGATGGCGACACGCTGCTTCTCGCCGCCGGAGAGTTGGCTGGGCAGGCGGTCGAGGTAATGGGCCCCGAGACGCACCCGCTCGAGGATCTCGACGCTGCGCGATCCGAGCTCTTCGCCTGTCAGTCCGAAATAGAGCTTCAGCGGCTGTTCGAGGATTTCGGCAACGGTGTGGCGCGGGTTCAGGCTGTCGTCGGGGTTTTGGAATATCAGCTGGATCTGGCGGAGATGGTCCGGCCCGCGGCCTTCGACAAGGCGAGGCAGGGCGGCCCCATCAACGGTGACCGCGCCGCCGGCGGGGGCAAGGAGGCCGGCAATCGCCTTCAGGATCGTGGACTTGCCGGAGCCGGACTCGCCGACCAGCCCCAGCGTCTCGCCCCGTCCGATCGAAACCGAGATGTCGTCGACGGTCGGCAGGCTGTCCGATTTGCGGCCGAGAATCCTGTCGAGCATGCGCCGGCGAGCATAGCTGATGGACAGATCGTCGAGACACAGCGACTCTTCGCCGCTGCCGTCCCGCAGGGCAGGATCGGCGCCGCCGCCCCGCATCGGCAGGTCCGATACCCGATCATGAAAGTAGCAACGCACCATTTCGCCGGTAGCCAGCGGGGTAAGGGGCGGGCGCGATGCGCGGCACCTGTCCTCAGCAAGCGCGCAGCGGTCGGCAAATGCACAACCATCGCCGGCATCGCCCGGCGGTGGCGGCCTGCCATCCAGCGCCACCGGCAATTTCGCATCGACGAGTTTCGGGATTGAGGCCAGGAGGCCCCTTGCATAGGGATGCGCCGGCTCCCGCAGCACCTGCCGCGCCGAGCCTTCCAGCACCACCTCGCCAGCATACATGACCACGACCCGGCTGCAGACCCGGGCAATTGCCCCGAGATCGTGGCTGACATAGACCATCGCCATGCCGCGTTCGGCGGCGATGTCTCGCAGCAATTCCAGGATATGCGCCTGGGTCGTCACGTCGAGCCCGGTGGTCGGCTCGTCAAGGAGGAGCGCCATCGGCTCTCCGGCAAGCGCCATGGCGATGGCCACGCGCTGCTGCTGGCCACCACTCAACTCGTGCGGAAAGCGGGTCACGATCTGCTCCGGGTCAGGCAGGCGCACCTGGCCGAGCAATTCGGTAACCTTGGTTGCATGGCGCTCTGGCGGCAGCGACGAATGCAGGCGGAGCGTCTCGACCAGCTGGGCGCCGATCCGCAGCGTCGGGGTCAGGGACTGGCCGGAATTTTGCGGAATCAGGGCAAGCTGGCGGCCGCGAATGCGTTCGAGTTCCTGGCGTGACTGCGCAAACATGTCGATGTCATTGAACCGTGCATCGCCGTTCAACAGCCGCAGGCCGCGCTTGAGATATCCCATCGCCGCCAGTGCCAGTGTCGATTTGCCGGAGCCGGACTCGCCGACCAGTCCCACACTCTCTCCCGGGGCCACCTGCAGATCGATGTTGCGCAGCACCTCGCGGATCCTGCCGTCCCGTCCGGCAAACCCGATCGAAATGTCCCGGACATCGATCAGCGCCGTCATACCGGCGCCTTCTGTGCCCGGTCGATGCCAAGAGCCTTGGCGAGGGCATCGGCGGTCAGGTTGATGCCGATGATCAGCGATGACAGCGCGACCACCGGGGCCAGCGCCCCCCAGGGCGCAAAGGACATGAAGCCGCGGGCGTCGGCGATCATCAGGCCCCAATCCGGGGTCGGCGGCGAGACACCGAAGCCGAGGAAGGACAGCGATGAAAATGCCAGCAGCATCCACGACCAGCGCATCGCGCCCTCGACCATGAGCGCATCGAGCACGTTTGGCAGCAATTCTCGGCGGATGATCGTCATCCGGCCATGTCCGCGGGCGCGGGCAGCCGAGACATAGTCCCGTGCCACGACATCGTGGGTGGCGGCGCGGGCGATGCGGATGACGGGGATTCCATAGAAGAAGGCAAGCGTCGGGATCAGCACCTCGATCCCGGTGCCGAAGGTGACGATCAGCACCAGCATCTTCAGGATCCAGGGCAGCGACAGGAAGGCGTCGACGACACGCATCAGCACCTCGTCGACGCGCCCACCGACCAATCCGAAGAAGATGCCGACCAGACCGCCCCAGGCAACCGCGATGGGCGTGGCGATGCCGGTGACCAGGAGGGCCTCACGCCCGCCCATCAGCGTTCGGGTGAACACGTCCCGACCGAGATGGTCGGTGCCAAGCCAGTGTTCGCCCGATGGCCCCTTCAGCATGAGCAGGCTGTCCATTGCCTTGTAGTCATAGGGGACGATCCACGGGCTGGTCAGCGCCAGCACGACATGGAAGATCACCAGCGCCAGCCCGATGGCGCCGGAGGGGCGCGACACCACGTCACGCAGCACGGTAACGATGCGATGCAATCCGGAATTCTGCGCCGGCATGGCGATTGCCCCTGAAGTCATCGGTTCAACGCATGGGTTCTGAGCCGCGGGTTCAGCAGCATTGTCATCAGGTCGGCCGTCAGGTTCACGCCGACATAGACCGTGGCCACGATCAGTGCGATGGCTTGCACCACCGGCAGATCGCGATCAGAAATGGCATCAATCATCATCCGGCCAAGCCCGGGATAGTTGAACACCACCTCGATCACCACCACGCCTCCCAGCAGCCAGGCGATTGTCAGCGCCACGACATTGATGGCGGGCAGCAGCGCGTTGGGGAGGGCATGGCGGAACACGATGCGCCAATAGGGCACACCCTTCAGCACGGCCATCTGCACGTAGTCGCTGGCCATGACCTCGATGACGCTGGAGCGGACCATGCGCAGCACATGCGCAGTCATCACCATTGCCAGCACGATGACCGGCAGCAGGATTTCCGGGAAGAACTCGGACGCAGGTGCGCTGGCCGAAGTCAGGACGACGCCGGGAAGCCAGCCGAGCCAGACCGAAAACACCAGGATCAGCACCGTCGCCGAGACGAATTCGGGAATGGTCATGGCAAAGATGGCGCCGGTCGAGAAGAACAAATCGACCGGCCGGTCTCGCCAGAGCCCGGTCACCACCCCGAGGAAGATGGCCAGCGGCACCCCGACCATGAGTGCGCAGAACGCCAGCAGCAGGGAATTCTTCAACCGGTTGCCGACCAGTTCGGTGATGCTCTTCTCGCCATTTGCGGATACACCGAGATCGCCCCGCGCCGCCTGCAGCGCCCATTCGAAATAGCGCTCCACGGCCGGACGGTTCAGCCCCTGCGCCTCGCGGCAGTTCTCGAGCCGCTTGCCCTGGGCCTCGCGCTCGAGGAAGGCGGTGCAGGCGTCACCCGGAAGAACCTCGACACCGGCGAAAATGATCACCGAGACGATCCAGACGGTGACCGCGCCCAGGAAGAGCCTTCGCAGGATCATGTTCAGCATCTCGGCATCCCGATGCAGGAAATTCGAGGGTCGGGGCCCGGGGCCAAGCTGGCCCGGGCCCCGAGCGGATATCGCCGACGGTTATTCGCTGACGGTGATCTTGTGCCAGCGAACGGCGTCGTTCTTCACCTCGTCAAGATTGCTCACACGGGACGACACCCCGACGAGCCGCGTGACGTGATAGGGAATCAGCGTTCCCGCGTTCTCCCACAGATACGCCTGTGCCGCGACATAGAGCGCTTTGCGCTTGTCGAAATCCAGCTCGCGCCGGGCCTCGGCCAACATTGCATCGAACTTGGCATCCTTGAAGATGCTCTCGTTCCATTTCGCCGTCGACAGGTAGATTTCGTGCAGGGCCTGGTCGGCCGGGCGTTCGTTCCAGCGGGTGGCAACGACGTCCTTCTTCATCCAGACTTCGCTCCAATAACCATCTGTCGGCGCCTGCACGACATTGACCCGGATCCCGGCCGGAGCTGCCTGTTCCTGGTAGGCGACGGCCAGTGTCGGCCAGGTCGGCTCCAGCGTGGCAACATGCACATCGATGTCGATGCCGTCGGGATAGCCGGCCTCGGCCAGCAGCGACTTCGCCATCTCGATATCCTGCGGACAGGACAGATCGGCACGGTACTGGTCGTTGGGCTCCACCGGGGTGTCGCAGGCCACGACGCCCTGCCCGCCGAGGATCAGGTTCACCAGCTCCTGCCGATCAGCGGCAAGTCGCACCGCCTTACGGACCCGGACGTCGCTATAGGGCTCGATATCCGTCCGGAACACCAGGCCGCGCCAGTTGCCGGTGGGGATTTCCTGGATCCGAAAATCGTCGGAGCCGGACAGCATCGGCGCCTGTTGTGCGGTGATGCCGCGTTCCATGTCGATCTGGCCACCCAGCAGGGCCTGCAGACGCGCCTGGCCATCCGGAATGCCGATGACCTCCATGCGCGCCACGCCCGGTGCGCCTTCCCAGTAATCTGGGTTGGCGACGAGAACCGTGGTCCCCTCGGCGTCGAAACTCTCGACCTTGAAGGGTCCGGTGCCGATGCCCGAGCTGGCGATGTCATCACCGGAGCCTTCGGGAATCATTCGCAGCCGGTAATCCATCAGCTGCAGCGGCATGTCGGCGAATGGCGTGTCCAGGGTGATCTGCACGGTCATGTCGTCAAGTGCCTGGACGTTGGTGATCATCTTGACCGCCGAACGTGCCGGGCTATCGCTGTCCGGGTCCAGCACACGGTTCAACGAATAGACCACGTCGGCGGCATCAAAACCGGAGCCGTCGTGGAATGTCACGCCATCTCGCAAATTGAAGGTCCAGACGGTGGCATCCTCATTGGCGTTCCAGTCAACTGCCAGATCGGCCTGGGGCTTGCCGTCGAGTCCTGGACGCACGAGCCGGTTCATGATCTTCTCGGTGATCTGGAACACCCTTCCCTTGGAGATCGGATCGAGGCTGGACTGGGCCCCAAATCCGTATTCATGGGCTTGGCGGAATGTTCCCTGCGGTTCGGCAAGCGCCGCCCCTGCCGACAATCCGACTGCCAGCGCAGCCATACTCATGATCAATTTCATTCCTGAATTCCTTCCTGTTTGTAGCACTCGCCAGATGTCGGTGCCGGAGTGCGTGAAGATGACGCAAGCAACACGAGACAAAGCGATGGATGAACGAGGATCGCCCGTCGAGGCATGCCGGGCAAACCCTTGGCCAAAAATTCTACAATATCACCCGCACTGGCACAAATCACGAAATT
Source organism: Paracoccaceae bacterium (assembly GCA_964291445.2). Lineage (GTDB taxonomy): Bacteria > Pseudomonadota > Alphaproteobacteria > Rhodobacterales > Rhodobacteraceae > JAPOXR01. The sequence continues at coordinate 773,705 of OZ219863.1, forward strand.
TGCCCGACTCATTCATCGAACGTATAAATCCGGCTGCAGCGGTCCCGAGGACCAAAGGGATTTCGGCAGAAGCGGCATTGAAGAGCGCACAGGTTCCGGAGGAAGCAGCATTGAGGAGCGCCGTGGTGCAACCCATCCTGATAGCCATCGGCGGTGGTGGCGCCACCCACGGGACGCATCCCGAGCTTGACCAATTCTGCCTGCGCCTGCTGCCGCAGCGCCCGCGCATCGGCCATGTCGGCACCGCCAGCCACCACGACCCGGGAAAATTCCGCCGACTCTCCCGGGCCTTTCATCCCAGTGTCGGGTCAGTGACGGACCTGCCAGGGGATTGCTCCCGGCAGGAGGCCGAGAAGTGGGTGGCCGGTCTCGACCTGGTCTATGTCGGCGGCGGTGATCCGGTGCACCTGGTCCGGCGCTGGTCGGCCATCGGGCTCCAGCACACACTCATCGCCGCCGCACGTCACGGCACGGTGCTGGCCGGTGTCAGCGCCGGGGCCATGTGCTGGTTCGACAGCTTCCTGTGGCGATCCCCCGACCACGGATTGCAGCTTGCCGGCGGTTTCGGCCTCTTCCCGGGCGTCATGACCCCGCACAGCCTGGCCGAACCGGACCGGCTTGCCCATCTTGCAGGCCTGGTCTCGGCCGGCACCATATCCGGCGCCCTTGCCATCGATGACGGTGCGGCGGTGATCCTGCGGGGCGACGTTGCGTCGGCGGTGTTTCCCGGCCGCGGCCCGCCATTCGCCCACCGCATCGGTCGCGGCCCCGATGGCGAGACCTGGCAAGCGGAATTGCGACCCGGAGGCGATTCCTGAACACACCTCCAGGCCGCCTCGCCAGCGCCGGTCCGGGCCTGCGCCCTTCCCGGACCGCCATGAGGCATGCCGACAAGTCGCTTGCCCGATCAGACTTCCGTGGTAGCATCCCGCCATGTCAATGAGGCGATCCCGATCTTGAGACGCAGGCGCAACGGCACGGAAGCAACCCGCCCCGGCAGCAATGGCCGCCGGATGGCGGAAATGCCGGCGCTGCCCACCGCGGGTGGCCGGCTTCGCATCCTGGCCGATGCCGACATGGCGAGCCTCCACCAGGCCTCGCTGACGCTGCTGGCGGAATTCGGGCTTGGCGAAGCCCCGCCAGTGGTCGAGGAACTGGTTCGTGCGAGCGGCGGACAATTGTCTGGCAATGGTCGCCTGCTGTTTCCTCGGGAATTGGTCGAGCATGCCCTGGGCGGCATGCGCCGCAGGGTGACGCTCTTTGCCCGGGGCCCGGACCAGGATCTGCACCTCGAGCCCGGTTCCGTGCATGTCGGCTCCGGCGGAGCGGCGCCGTTCGTCAGGGATCTCGACCGCGGATGCTATCGTCCTTCCACCCTGGCCGACCTCCATGACGCCGCCCGGATGGTTGATGTCCTCAGCCATGTCCAGTTCTTTTCCCGCTCCCTGGTGGCCAGCGACATCGAGGATGGCAGGTCGCTTGACATCAACACCTGTTACGCCGCCTTGGCCGGCACATCGAAACATGTCCTGGTGAGCGCCGGGGAGTCGGGACATGTTGACGACATTGCCGCGATGTGCCGCCTCGTTGCCGGTTCGGCCGCGGCCTTTGCCGCCCGCCCGTTCCTGTCGCTGAACATCAATCACGTGGCGCCGCCCATGCGGTTTGCTCCCGGGGCAGCCGAGGTGCTGGTTGCGGCAGCGCGGGCCGGCATTCCCTGCATGGTCAACACTTTCGGACAGATGGGCGCATCAAGCCCGGTGACCATTGCCGGCTGCATTGCCCAGAGCAATGCCGAAACGCTGGCCGGTCTGGTTGTCGGCTGGCTTGCCAATCCCGAAGCCGCGCTGGTCTACGGCTCACGTCCCATGGTCACCGATCTGCGGACGGGTGGCATGGCTGGCGGCAGCGGCGAGCAGGCCCCGCTGACCGCCGCCGCGACGCAGATGGCGCGCCACTACGGATTGCCAAATTCGACCATCGCCGGCGCCACCGACAGCAAGGCGGCCGATGCGCAATCGGGCTACGAAAAGGCACTCTCGATAACCATGGCAGCCCAGGCCGGGGCAAATCTTGTCACCCAGGCCGCCGGCATGCAGGCTGGCCTGATGGCGGCATCATTCGAGGCCTATGTCATCGACAACGAGATGCTGGGCGCAATCCGGCGCAGCCTTGCCCCGGTGGAGGTCAGCCAGGAGACCCTGTCTGCCGACATGATTGCCGAGACCATACGGGATGAGGGGCATTTCCTTGGCCACCCCCAGACATACGGGCGGATGAAGTCGGATTTTCTCTACCCCGAACTGGCCGATCGCAGCTCGATCGAGGACTGGGAGGCACAAGGCAGGCCGGAGATCGGCGCCCGGGCACGGCAGGTCGCCGTCCGGATCCTGGACACCCACTTTCCCCGACATCTTGACGCCACCGCCGATCGGGAGATCAGGTCACGGTTCGATATCCGCCTGCCACGCGCCAGGATGCGGCCCTCGTGAAGATCGCCATTCATGGAACCGGCGCCATGGGGTCGGTCTATGCCTGCCTGTTTTGCGAGGCCGGCCACACGGTCTGGGCGGTGGACCCATGGCAGGACCACGTGAACGCCATCAACGCCAACGGCCTGCGCCTCGATGGCGCCAGCGGCAACCGAACCGTGTGCGGCATCGCCGCCACCACCGACTTCACCGATGTCGGCGCCTGCGACCTGGTGGTGATCGCAACCAAGGCCTCGGGAGTCGGGGCCGCCGCCCGCGCCATTGCGCCCCTCCTGCCCGATATCGAACTGGTGCTCACCATCCAGAATGGTCTTGGCGCCGCCGAACGCATCGCCGCCCACATGCCGACAGGCCGGGTCCTCCTCGGTGTCGCCGACGGGTTCGGCGCCTCGCTGCAAGGCCCCGGCCACGCCCACCACGCGGCCATGAAGCTGATCCGCATCGGCGAGATTGGCGGCGGCGCCAGCCCCCGCGCCAGGGATTTGGCCGAGACCTGGCGCCAGGCAGGCTTCAAGGCACGGGCCGAGGGCGACATCCAGCAACTGGTCTGGGAGAAGTTCCTGTGCAACGTGACCTTCAGCGCCGCATGCACGGTGTTCGACATGACCGTGGGCGAGTTGATGGCGCATCCCCAGCGATGGCAGATGGCCCTCGATGCCATGCATGAAGCCCATGCCATTGCCCGCGCCAGCCAGATCAACCTCTCCTTCGACGACCCGGTGGCCCACGTGACCAGGTTCGGCGCCGCCATGCCGGATGCCCGCCCGTCCATGCTGCTCGATCACAAGGCAGGACGCCGCTCCGAGCTTGACGCCATCAACGGCCAGGTGCCCGGGCTTGGACGACAACTGGGAATTGCCACCCCCTGCAACGACATGCTGGTGGAAATCCTCAAACAGCGCGAGGCGAAATTCGGCGGGCGGTAGGAGAATACTCCGGTGACGATTGGCAAGACGGGCAATTTGCACCCACTCCCCGAGCAGCATGATCGAGCCTGGACCAGCGGCCTTGCAGGACGCCCCTCCCCGCCTGACCCGGTTGCCAGCGGCCAGCCCGGGCGGCGATGCCATGAAGCCGGTACATGTTCCGGACCCTTCCGGCTGGTCCTGGAGCAGGTCACGCCCGGAAGGACGCCAGGGCTGTGACTGCGAAGACTGCCGGCACGCTCAAATGAGGGCCGAGGGAGTTGCCGGCGATGTGGTCATCAGGTAACCGGCACATCATGCAGGCATCACCGCGGATGCAAGGTTGACAAGTGCCAGTTCCAGGGTCCCATGAATGATCATCATCGAATATTCCTGGTTCGGCATGGCGAAACGGAATTCAACCGGGCAGGACGATACCAGGGGCAGAGCGATTCGCCGCTGACGTCGAAGGGAATTCGACAGGCCCGCCGTAATGGCCGGGCACTGGCGTCGCTGATCAATGGAAGTGCGGATTGGCGACTCGTAACCAGTCCGCTCGGGCGAACACTCCAGACCGCCCGGTTGATCGGTGCCGAAATCGGGTTCGATCCCAGCCGGATCGAAGTTGACGAACGTATCCAGGAAATCGGATTTGGTTGGTGGGAAGGGCTTGACCGGCAGACGATCGAGGCACGCGAAGTTGGTGCCCTGGACGCGCGTCGACGTGATCCCTGGACCTTCGCCATGGATGGCGGCGAGACTATGGCCGCCGTTGCCCGGCGGGCCGAAGCCTGGCTTGAAGAACTGGATGGAAACGTGATCGCGGTCAGCCACGGAGTCACTGGTCGCATAATTCGCGGGCTGTATCTGAGCCTGTCGCGTGCGGAGACGCTGCTGCTGGACCAACCCCAGGACATCGTGTTCGAGCTGTGCGGGCGCAAGATCTCCCGGCACTGACCGACGGGTGGACCCTGTCCGGGAAGCCTGAAGGCAGGACCCATCCGGGTGAACCCAGAACAGGTCACGCCGGCCCGGCGGCCGGCGAGGTTGGCGGGCCGGTGCAATCATCGTTGCCGTGCGGACCGCCATTCACGACGCATCAGCCCGACCGGGAGGTCTTCCGGGGCGGCGCCTTCACTCCACGGGTCACACCGCAGCCATCCGTTCTGCCGGGCCTGCAACCAGCTTCGCGGACTGCCTTGCGGAGTAGACACAACTCCGTATGGCAACGGGCCATGCACCGGTTCCCAGCGCGTGTCTCCGGCCATCCCGAAGCCCGATTTGATGGCCCGGGGCGGTGCTGGCTAGCCGCGTTTGTCCGTGCCACATGGTCAGGTGTCCGGGCTCCGGATCGTGCTTGCAGTCCCGGACTCCGCCGGGATGGACTACCAGCCGCACGAGCCGCTCCGGTTCCGTGAGGTCGTACCTGCCGGCATGGTCGGCGGGGACGGCAGACTCGCCACCGGTGAACATCAACCCGGGCTCGCAATCGGGGACCTGCCTGTCCGTGAGCATCATCACCATGATACGCCTGGCAATCACATTGCTCTAATCGCACCGGTCTCGTTCGGATGCAGGTCCGGGAGGGAATGCGCCAAGGCGAGGGGTCGCCGCAAGGGCCGACAGCAGAATTATGGCCTTCACAGGCGTATCATTCTTCTGAAAAAACGCTACTCTGGGAGTATGTCTCAATGACAGGGAACTCCCAGAGTATTCACGGGAACAGATAGGCGAATGCCTCCGAACAGTCAATATCTGGAGTCACTCGACTGCAACGGCGTCAAGGAAATCATCTGCGGCATCAATGTCAGCCGCCTCGCCGCTTACAGAGAGACAGCCGCATCCGTTGTTGATGCGCTCTCCCTTTACCAGCTGAATGCCCGGCTTGCAGGATTGTTGCTTGAGACCGTCGGTGGTTTCGAAATTGTCCTGCGCAATGCAACTGCAGCATCGATCATTGATCATTTCCAGCGGGATGACTGGTATCGTGCCCGTGTCTTTACACAGAAGCTTGATGTGCATCGACGGAAGAACATCCGGGATGCCCGCAAACGACTGCAGGATCGCGGCAGGAAAGTGGATTCAGGCAGGATTGTTTCCGAATTGACCTTCCACTTCCGGGTCGCCCTGCATGAAAGGAAATACCGGGAGCAATTCTGGATTCGGTTCCTGAGGAAAATCTGGCCTGACGGAGAAGACGTCAGGGAACTTCACAAGGATCTTCTGAAAATCAGGGATCTCAGAAACCGGATCGCCCACCACGAGCCTGTTTTGTGCCAAGGTGGAGGACATGCTCCGCTCTTGTCCTGCGCCGCCTGGAACAGCTTTCACCACGACAGCAAGCCCGGCTTTCGGATCGCGTGTGTCCGGAACTGGCTGATGTCAGCGTCAAGATCGCATTCCTACTGTCACATGCTGGATGCGTGGCTGCCATCCTCCGGCTCCAGTCCGCCTGTCCTCTTGTCGACCGCTTCCCGAACATCTTCCGGCCCAGATGACAACTGCCTCGAACCACCCGAGATCCTGTTCGAAAACGTTGTCCACCTAATGCCGAATTCGGCACCGGATCGAGACCTGGCCGATGTCCTTCAGGCTGAACATCAGCGAGAAAGACCGGGCAACCGGCCGCTTCAAGTACCGTGCCAATAGGACGTTGATCATGGCGGTTGAAAAGGCAAGACGGGAACCTTGCCCGGAGCAGGTTGCAGACCGGATGGGTGTGGACGAGTCGGCGCTGTCCCGCATCATGAATGGGCAGGGCAATCTCAGCCTGAAGACGATCGGCGAATTCTCCTGGGCAGTCGGGTTGCGTCCGGACATCGTCTTCGCGAAAAATCGGCGGGATGGCCCGGCCGGCAACCCATCCGACCACGAGGACAAAACCGAAAACGAACTCCGGTGACGTGGTGTGTCACCTGGGCAACACGGCAGGCATGAGTGTCAACGGCAGCATCGACGCTGCAAGCAGGCTTACCACGACGCAGAATCGAATTCGCTGGATGTCGAAACAGGAACGTCAGCGATCAATTTCCTCGAGAACGCACTGGTGAGGATGATTCGGTTCCTGATGCGATGACAGCCCGGCTTTTGCCCTCGGCCGTCAGAATCGTCCACCAGGCCGAGGCACGGCCCGACCCTCGCCATCAAAACAATCTGCATCAGTCCCGGGGAATATCTGAAGGAACCTCTTGAGCATGTCCGGGTAGTCGCGAAACACGGTCATCCAGACTGAGAAAAATCCGTTCGAACGCGCAACGTCTCCAACGAATTTCCCATGAATCTCCGGGTTCAATTCACGCTGCTCTATGTACCCACGATATCTGTTTGCCAAAATCCAAACATCGTTTCGCAACTTTGCACGTTTGTCCCGGTCGGTTGGTCGGCCATCCTTTGTGCTGGCATCGGGATGTCGGTCCAACCTCACAAGCCCGACGACCTGCCGCATCAATTCGGTCTGCTCGTCATTCAAATGAGGAGACAGCTCGATTTTGCCGCCCTCAAGAAACTCAAGCCCTCGAAACGTATTATCTGTGTCCGGCATGGCAACCCGGGTGAGGTCTACTGGATTGTTGCTTTTGGTTTTGTTGCAGCTCGAGCAGCCAAGGTTGTCCCAGCTTCGTTCGAGGTCAGGTTCCAGGCTTTTCGGCTGCACATGTTCGATTTCAGGTGCATGCTGAATCGGTTGTTCGCAGTAGCTGTAGAAAAGACCAAGTCGGTCGGCCAAATCGTCAAGCGCGTCCCGGTAATGGGAATACTGGATTTGTGGGGGTGGACCCTTGGCGACCAGCCGCATCACCTGCCCTTCGACTTGGTCAGGCGCTCGATCTTCATCATCGCCTCAAGACCCGGATCCTGAAACTGCGCTTCCATCATGTCGAGGTTCTTCTCAATTTTTGCCCGCTCTACGGGGTCGGTGAGAGTTGCAAGTTGCTCGACCCGCCGCAGGTAATCTTGTGCACCTTGCATCTTATGCATGTAGGGTGCGGAGCGGTCACTTGTCTTCACCTTTTGTACATCCTCGACGATTTCGCGGAGCGGCAGGTTGTGGACCCGATCATCCAGTTCCATATCGTTCAGGTCCAGCATCACGCCTTCGCTCAGCGACTGGATGATGAAGGGTGAATGGGTCGTGGCCACGAACTGCAATTTCGGGAAAGCCTGTAGCAGGGCCGGGACGATGATGCGTTGCCAGCGCGGATGCAGGTGCAGGTCGATTTCGTCGATCAGGACGATCCCCTGCACCGCGCTCACTGCCTCATTTCCGAGATGCGGGTTGAGGATGATTGCCTTGAATGCGATGTCGCCAACCATGGACAGGATGTTTCGTTGTCCGTGGCTCAGATTTTCATAGGCTACGGTTTGCTTGCGGCAGACAAACCGGATTTCGAGCCGCTCGCGGGACGGTGAATACACGACTTCGACATTTTCTTCGAAACAGGCTTCGACAGCCTTGCTCCAAACGGCAAGAAGTTGCGATGATCGTTTGGTCTCGAGTTCCTTCAACCTCTCGCGGCGCAACCAGTCCAGCAAATCCACCGACGACACTCGCGGCTCGTGACTGTTGTGGTAGGCATCGAACCGAGACGGACGCCGACGCTTCTCGGTCTTACTTGGCCTTTCCCACAATCGCCCGGTTCCGTAATAGGATAGGAGAGGCAGCGTGGGGTTTGCCCGATTCTTCACGGCCTGATAGGCCTCATCAGCAATCGACGACAGAGCATGCGCATCCTTTGTCGTGGTGCGTCCGCCTGCCTTGCCAAGTGAACGTGCCCAGCGAACGTCCCTGGTCTCGCCGGTCAACGGATGTGTTATCCGGCCTTCAGCTTCCACTACAACCGGATAGGCCTTGTTGAATTCTGAATTGCCGTCGAAATTTTGTTCGAATTCGTGCACCTCATCTTGCTGAATGTGGCGGCGTGCTTTGGTCGCGGGAATACCCAGAAGGAAGGAGCCAAAAGCGACGGACAGTGCGTCAAGCAGGCTGGACTTGCCCATGCCATTATTTCCGACGATCAGGGTAAAGCGGCGATTCAGACCCTGATTCAACTCGGTGAAACCTCTGAAATTTTGTAGTTTCAGACGATTGATCTGCATCCCGGACAGGCCTCGGCATCTATCTGACAAGACAGATGTCTTGCAGGAACCAAACGTTATTGTTTCTAGTGGGGGTATCGTCCACGGGGAAACGATTCAATCCAAAGCGGGCAGTACGGCACGGATTCCTGTGTGGAAGTGACCGATTCCAATCCCACGTTCGAGCCTTCCGGATTTTCGATTGCTGCCCCAGGCTGAATTCCACCCCCAGGTGCAGGCGTTGTGGATGTCAAAGCTCAAGCGAAAGGCAGTGTCGTGACTTCGCCGTTGTGGGTTGTGCCGTCGGGGCATCGCACGGTCACCGATTGGCCGGCATCCCAGTGGGTTCGGTCGATGAGGGACAGGCCGACATTGCGTCCGAGGCGGGGCGACCAGGCGGCGCTGGTGACCTGGCCGACCTTCCTTCCGTCTCCCTCGACGGGCCATGGTTTGGCGCAGGCCGGGCACGGATCGTCGCCGAACAGGACGCCGCGGATCTGGCGGGTGATGCCCGTATCGGCCAGCCTGCGCAGGGCCTGGCGCCCGAGACAGTCGACGTCCGCGTCAAGGCTGCAGAATCTCTCCAGGCCCATTTCGAGCGGATTGTTCTCAATGGTCATCTCGTTGCCGTAGCTGAGCAACCCGCCCTCGATGCGCTCGATCAAATTGGGGCAGCCGGCGGCCAGCCCATGCGGCTGGCCCGCCTGCCAGATGGCGTCCCAGAGTGCACCGCCGAGATCGGCGCCGGCAAGATAGATCTCGAACCCGCCCTGCCGGGAATACCCGGAGCGGGCGATCAGCTGCCGGGTGCCGGCAAAATCGATCCAGCCGAATTTGAAGTAGCCGATTTCGCGAATTCGGGGCCCGAACAAGTCGCTCAGCAACGCTTCCGATCGGGGCCCCTGTATGGCCAGCGGCGAGATGTCGGGCTCGTCGATTTCCACCTCCAGCCCCCGGCCGAGCGCCAGGCCCTTGGCAAAGAGCAGCAAATCGGAATCGGCGATCGACAGCCAGAACTGGTCCTCGGCAAGCTTCAGGAGCACCGGATCGTTGATCATGCCGGAATTTTCATCGGTGATCGGCAGGTAGAGGCAGTCGCCAATCCGGGCGCCGGAGATGTCACGCGGCGTCATCCACTGCACAAGCCGGCCGGCATCGGGCCCGATGATCCGGATTTGTCGCTGGCAGGCGACGTCCCAGATCTGCACCTGCCGGCGCAAATGCCAGTAATCCTCCTCGGCCGAGCGGCCATACCCCCGGGGAAAGAGCATGTGGTTGACCACGGAGAAGCCGGTCACGCCGGCCGCTTCGGCCGAGGCTGTGTAGGGGGACCGGCGCAGGCGGCGGGAGAAGTTCAGCCCGTCAGCCATTCTTGCCGGAACACCACAGCGAGTAGCCATGCGGCGACAGGATCAGCGGGATGTGATAGCGGCCCCCGGCGTCGGGCATGGCGAAACGGACAACGATTTCGTCCATGATGCCCGGCTCGCCGGTGGCTTGCGGCCGGCCGCGCCAATAGGCGCCGGCCTGGAAGATCATCTCGTAGCTGGCCGCCGGGTCTGGCCTGGCTACCTCCTGCGCCAGGCGGCCGCCTTCATCTGTCTTCGTGTCGAAGATGGTCTTGCCCGTCTTCAGGTTGATCAGCCGCACCGCGATGCCGCCGACATGGCTGCCATCGACGCTGTTGAGCGCGTGGGACGAGACCATCGCCATTACTCGATCGACGCCTTGTCGCGCTTGTCCGACGTTGCCGCCACGATGGGTGAAATCACGCCGCGGCACTTGACGTTGACGCATGCGGTCCTGCCCGAGGCCATGGCCCGACGCAGGGCGGGCCCGAGCTGCGCCCGGGTCTCCACCAGTTCGCCATGCCCGCCAAGCCCCTCGAACATGGTGTGAAACGGGATGTCGCGGAAGTCGGTGGCAAAATGCATGCCATTTGCAAACAGGCGTTCCTGCTGCTGGCTGATGCAGTCAAGCCCGCCATTGTTGTCGATGACGACCGTGATCGGCAGGTTTTCCTGGAAAGCAACCTCGATTGACAACCCGCCGGAGAGGAAGGCCCCGTCACCCGAGACCACGACGACGTTGCTGTCCGGATGGGTGGCCTTGGCCGAAATGCCGAGGCTGACACCGACGCCAAGCAGCGAGTAGTTTCCCGGATGCAGGATGCCACCAAGCGCCTGTCCGCGCCAGCCGGCCATGTTCACCGCGATCTCGTTCCAGAAATGCGTGTTGCCGCCGTCAAAGACGAGCCAGTCATCGCCCCCCATCTCGGCCTGGACGTCGAGCCCCAGCTGCAGCGGATGCATCTTGCCTCCGGATGCCTCGTCGGCGGCGGTCTCGGCGGCGATGTGCTGCTCCCACTCGGCGACCCAGCCGGCGCGACGCTCCTTCTGAAGATCGAACCAGGGCTCCCAGCTCCTGCCGATGCCGCCAAGCGCCTGCAGGAAAGCGCCGGGATCGGACAGCAGGATCTCGTCGGCGGCATAGTTGTTGTCCAACTCCTCGGACGAGCCATTCACGCAGACCAGCGTCGTGTCCCGGCGAAAGAATGGCGGGTTGCCGAAATTCATCTGGTTGTCGAGCCGTCCACCGATCATCAACACCAGGTCGGAGTCGTGGATGGCCGGCTTCGAGGGGTGGTACTGGTGGAAATCCGCAAGCCCCATATAGGCCTCGCATTGCTCGCCCAGCAGCTTGGCATGATAGGGCACGTTGAAGATGGGGATACGCAGGACCCGCGCCACCGCTTCAAGCCTGGCCTCGGCACCCGACCACCATACGCCATGTCCGGCGATGATCACCGGACGTTCGGCCTTGCCGACCATTCCCAGCAGGCGGTCGAGTTCCGCCGGCTCGGGCCATGCGCGCGGTGCCGGCCGAGCGGCACGGGACCAGGGGCGCTCCTGCCGGCCGACATCCTCGTCGAAGGACGAGAACATGATGTCCACGGGAAGGCTGACATGCACTGGCCCGGGATAGCCGGTTGTCGCCGCCTGCCATGCCCGGTCCACGATCTCGCCGATGCGCTCGCCATCGGTGACCCTGGCAGAATACTTCACCAGTGGCGCGGCGATGGCCACGTCGTCGATTTCCTTGAAACCGCCTGCGCCCTGTCGCTTCAAGGTGGAGGAACCGGTCACGAAGATGACCGGCGAGCGCTCGCCGCCGGCCTCGAGCATGGCCGGCACCGCATTGGCGAAGCCCTCGGGTCCGACCAGGCAGACCGCGGGCTTTCGGGTGATGCGGGCATGGCCGTCGGCAAGATGACCCGCCACCTGCTCGTGCGGACAATTGATGACCGGCACCTGGCACTGCATGAACCCTTCCAGCGCCGGGTTGCAGAAGCCGCCGGCCAGGGTGAAGACATGGTCCACGCCCTTTTCCTTCAGCGCCCGCGCCAGCAAACCACCCCCGCGCACCCGATCCGTCTGCCCCATGGTGACTTCCTGCTCCCCTCAGATCCCCGCCGCCACCTTCAGCGGCTGCGGCTGGCTCGCGATCTCGCCTGGCGATGCGCCCTCCTGTTCGAACAGGATGCCTGCATGCAGACCGTCGACGGTGCTGACCCCGAGCTGGGCGATGGCGATGTCGGTATCCTTCAGGAGGAATTCCAGCAACGTCGAAAGCCCCCTTTCGCCGTCGGCCCCGATTGCATACAGCACCGGCCGCCCGATCATGACGAAATCCGCCCCGAGCGCCAGCGCCTTGACCACATCCTCGCCGCTGCGGACGCCACTATCGAACAGCAGCGGCATGTCCGGGCCCAGGGACGCACGGATCTTCGGCAGAAGATCGATGGCGGCCGGCACGCTGTCGAGCTGGCGGCCGCCATGGTTCGACACGTAGATGGCATCGACCCCGGCATCGCGGGCGCGGCGGGCGTCGCCGGCGCAAGTGATCCCCTTGACGACCAGCCTGCCATCCCAGGCACCCCGCAACCTGGCCAGGAAATTCCAGTCGGCGCCAGCCCGCTGGGCCCCGCGGACGAACTTGTCGCCCTTGCCGATATTCTTCGGCGAGGGGATACCCGCCCGCAGGGTGGCCAGCGACCAGCGCGGGTGGGTCATGAAATCCAGCAGGGACGTCGTCGTCAGCCGGAACGGAACGTCGAAGCCGTTGCGCTGATCGCGGACCCGCCGCGACACCTGCGGAACATCGACGGTCAGCACCAGGGTGTCGTAGCCGGCATTGCGTGCCCGTTGCACCGTGGCCAGCGACATCTCCTCCGTCGGACCGAAATACAGCTGGAACCACGCCCCGGCGCCAGCCCAGCCGCGCATCGCCTCCAGCGATGTCGAGGCGGCGGAGGATACGCAGACCGGCATACCAAGCCGACATGCCGCCTCGGCCAGCATCCGGTCGGCGCCCGGGCAGACCAGGTTGCACATTCCCATGGGCGCAATGCCGAAGGGGGCGCCGAATTCCTGGCCCAGGAACGTCGTTGCCAGGCTGCGGGTGGCGACGTCCTCCATGACACGCGGCTGCAGGCGGATGTCGTCGAACCGTTCGGTGTTTCGGCGGGCGCCCACCTCCCGTCCGGCAGCGCCGTCGACAAAATCGAAGACCAGCCGAGGCAACCGCCGTCTTGCCAGGCGGCGGGCATCCTCGATCGAGGCCAGTCTGCACCCCTTTGCCAGCATTCGGTCACCGGTTCCTGCAAGAAGTCAGTTGCGTCAAATCATACAAACGGCACTTCCATCGCTACCAATCGAATATTGTCGTGCACTCATACGCTGGCCCTATATTGGATGCTGCGGGCGCGCAGCGGCGGCGCGTGTCGTTCAGCACGGTGCGGATTGCCGCAATTGGATGCTGCGGGCGCATAGCGGCGGCGATTCATAGGACAACCGAATGGGTAGCGAACAGAAATCAATTTGTCGGGTCGGCCGCATCCGCAATAGAACCCCGAACGTGGCCTGCGTCTCCGGGCCTGACGCACCGGAGCGCACAGGCGGGTCTGATTGCAGCAACAAGCCTGCATACAAGGAGAGTGAAATGAACTTACTGGTCAAATCCATCCGGGGGGCTGCCGGGACCGGCATCATGGCCGCCTTGGCGCTTTCGGCATTCGGTGGCAGCATCGCCTCGGCCGAGGAAATCGTTGCCCGACTTTCGGTGCATTGGGGGCCGAAACACCATAGCGCCATCCATTCGCAGCTCTACGCTGACGAGGTCAACAAGCGGGCCGAAGGGCGGCTGCGGATTGACGTGTTTCCGGCCGGCCAGCTGTTTGGCATCCGCGAGCAACTGGGTGCGGTGACGTCAGGTGCGGTCGAAATGGGCGGCATCGTTGCCGTCGTTGCCTTCCCGCCGATCAACAAGAACTTCAATGTCGTGTCGATCTCGGGCATGTTCGACAGCTACCAGGAACAACGCGCCTTTTTCACCGACGACCCGGAGGGCCAGGCGGTCTGGAACGACATCACCACGAAGTCGGATTCGGTCCTGCTGATGTACAACCCGGTGGGTCCGGTCATGACCTTCTCGACGCAGGAGCTCGATGGCGTCGGCTCCATGTCCGGCCTCAAGGCCCGGGCGCTCATCGGCGCCGAACGGCCGATGTGGGAAGCGCTGGGCGCCAACACGGTGTCGATGCCGACCGGCGAGGTCTATTCCGGCCTGCAGACCGGGATGATCGATACCATCAACAGCCCGCCAGGATCGATCCGAGCCTTCAGCTGGTGGGAATTCCTGACGCATGGCCAGAAGCCGTACCAGTATTTCGCCGATGCCTACATCATGGCGAATGCCACCTGGTTCAACGGCCTGCCCGAGGATTTGCAGCAATTGCTGCTCGAGGTCGGTCGCGAGGTCGGACAGATCTCCACCGACACCATCATGCAGACTGGCGAGGAGACGCTTGCCGAGTTCCAGGAGCGTGGTGGCGTGGTCAGGACCCTCGAGGGCGCGGCGCTGGCCGAGTTCGAGGAACTCATGGGCACCGAGGTCATGCCGGTGATCGCCGAGACCGTCGATGCCAGCGTGCTCGAGGCGGCAACGGCCTTCGATTCGAACTGACGGAACCGGGCGGAGGGCGCCCAGCCCTCCGCCTTCGCAACTCCGGGTAGCCATTACATGACGCCGCTGCTGTCGCTTGCCCGCGCCATCAATGGAGCGCTCGAGAAAATCACCGCCATCACCTCCTCCTGCCTGGCGGCGGTGATGGTGCTGGCGCTGACGGCAAGCGCGGTCACGCGCTATGTCAGCGGAACCGGCTATGACTGGTTCATCGAACTGCCCCCGGCGCTGGTGCCCTGGATGGTGTTTCCCCTGTTCGGGCCATTGCTGCGCTCGGGCTCCCACATCCAGGTCGATCTGCTGCCGGCCTACCTGCGTGGCAGGGCAGCGTTGTGGCTGAAGCTGTTTGTCTACACGCTGATGATTGCCGGGTCGGTGATCTTCCTCCAGGCCGGCAACGAGGCCGTCGCCCTGTTTCGCCGCCTCGGCCAGTTGATGGAACTCGAGATCGAGATGCCGATCTGGTGGATGTACCTGGCCTTTCCCACCGGCTTTGCCATTCTGGCACTGTTTTCGGTCGAATTGTGGCTGGAGACGCTGCGGGACCTGGTACGGCCGGACGAGGCGGCCGGATGAACGCCGCCGCCACATTGCTGTCCATGCTCCTGCTGCTGCTGTCGGTACCGATCTTCATGGTTTTCGGCCTCGGCAGCGCCACGGTGGCAATCTGGGGCATGAACCTGCCATGGTCGACGCTGATCCAGGTCTCGTTCGGCTCGATGACCAAGCATGTGCTGATCGCGGTGCCGTTGTTCATCTTCACCGGCATGGTCATGCTGCGCGGGGGCGCCGCCGCCCGGCTGGTGCATTTCGCCACCACGCTTGTCGGCCATTGGCCCGGTGGGCTGGGCCTGTCCATGATCCTGGCGATGGGGTTCTTTGCCGCCTTCTGCGGCTCGATCCTGGCCGCCATCACCGCCATCGGCACCATCATGATCCCCAAGATGGTCGAACAGGGCTATCCCAAGCCCTTCGTGATCGTGCTGGCCGCGTCGGCGGCGTTCCTGGAATCGCTGATCCCGCCATCGAATGCCGCCATCCTGTTCAGCGCCCTCACCGATGTGCCGGTCTCCCGGACCTTTGCCGCCGGCTTCATACCGGGCCTGGTCCTGCTGGTGCTGCTCTCGATCGTGGTCACCTGGCGCTGCCGCCACCTGCGAAACGCCAATCGCGCCAGCCTCGGCGAGCGCCTGTCGGCCTTCGTCGCCGCGGTGCCGGGATTGTTCACGCCGGTCATCATCCTGGGCGGCATCTATGCCGGGTTACTGACCCCCTCCGAATCGGCGGCCACGGCCGGGGTCTGGGCGATCCTGATCGGCATCATCGTCTACCGTGAACTGACGCTGGGCGGCATCATGGATGCCCTTCACCAGACGGCCAGGATCACCGCCGTCATCTTCGCCATCATCGCCATGGCGACATTCCTCAGCGTGGTGCTGACCTACAGCCAGGCACCACAGAAGATCATTGCCTATTTCACCGAGATGGGCGGCACGCCGCTGGCCTTCTGGCTCGCCGTTGCCGTGATCTGCCTCATCCTCGGCACCTTCATCGAGATCGTGCCGGTATTCTACCTCACGGTGCCGATCTTTGCCGCCCTGGCATTGTCGCTTGGTCTCGACATCCTGCATCTCTACATCGTCTTCGTGGCCTTCGCCGGCATCGGCATGATCACGCCGCCGGTTTGCGTCGGCATCTACACCGCTGCCGGTGTTGCCGGGGAAAGCCCGGAAAAGGCGTTTCGGGAGGTGCCGCTCTTCGTGGTGGTCGGCATCATATTCGGCGGCATGATGATCGCCTTCCCCCAGGCCGCGACCTGGCTGCCATCGGTGCTGAAATAGCGACCGGGATGGGCAAATGCGGATACCCGGCACGGCGATGCTGACGGCCTCACTCGGGCGCCGCAAACCCGCCGGGTCAGGCCCGTGCCGCCTTGACCCCTGGCATGTACCACCAGCATCCGGCCGATATGCCAGGGAGGCGGCGTAACGGTGCCGGCAAGTCGGATGCAGCATTCGGTGCCCCGGCGGTCAGGTGCCAGCATTCGAAGCATTTTCGCCGCCATTAACACTGCGCTTGATCCAGGGCTGTTGCGCAGGCGGTCGGCCCGGCATCTCCTTGCCAATTGCCGAGCCGGTCCCCAAGAGACGGCCAAGCCTTGATGTTGCCGTCAGCGGGAATGTCTGGCCGTCGCGTGGATCAACGGTTGCCTTAAGGAAGAGTGCGGCGGGAAATGCGGCGGGAGATGAAACAGTCGCTTGCCTGATGCCTCGGGCTGCCTGGAGACGACGATAAATTGACATCGGTTGCGGTTGACGTGAGGTAGCGCCAGATTGGAGGCTGAATCATGAACGGTGTCACGGACATACGGAAATTCGCTCCGAACGAGGCAGTTGAACACATTCATGCTGCGCTCAAGCACGAAACCGAATGGCTCGATGCATTTGCCGGATGCCTCGACCGCCGCCTCACGGGCCAATCACTGGCATGGACGCTCGAGGTATGGGACCTGAGCCAGGCCGAGGCGGCCCGCCACTTTGGAGTGAGTCGACAGGCAATCGGCAAATGGTTGCATCACGGGGTCCCTCCGGGACGCTCGATGGCCATCTCTCAAGCCATCTCGGACCTCGCCGCCGCAACCGACCTCCTCGTGCGATATCTCAAGCGAGACCGAGTCCCCGCGGTCGTGCGCAGGCCGATACCGGCGCTTGATGAAGTTTCCCTGATGGGCTTGCTGCAACAGGGTGACACACGGAGGTTGCTTGCAACCTGCCGCGACATGTTTCGGTTCGAGCACGCATACACCTGACAATGGAACTGCGTCGCGAAACGGTTCCGGACGCGCATCTCTGGTGGCGAATTGCCGAACCGTCCTGGACGAACCCCCTCAGCCCTGCCTTCGCGCGGCGCCGGGATGGGCGCTGGAATTCGCCGGCAGGATTCCCGACATTCTACCTGAACAAGATGTCGTGATGGCGCGGCTGAACCTTCGTGGCTTCATCGAAAGCTGGCCCTACGAGCCCGAAGACCTGCGCGACGACACGGGGCCGGTACTGGTGGGATGCACCCTGCCCCGATGCCAAATCGTATGCGACGCACACTCTCCGGCCGGACTTCAATCAGCCGGACTGCCCAACACCTACCCGCTCGAAATCGACAGCACGCCGGTTTCGCACGTCCGTTGCCAAACCGTCGGCACCAGGGCCAAGGAGGCGGGTTTGCGCGGGGTTCGTGCCCGTTCAGCGCGCTCCCCCGATGGTGCCGGGAGAGAACTGGCGTGGTTTCCCGCAACGAACCGCAGCGTGGCCCGGCGCGTGCAGACGCTTGCGTATTCGGCATGGCTCTGGGCATAGCGCCAGTCGCGACAAGATTCTTGCGTTGCACCTGTCGATTTGCCGTTGTGTAGCCGAGACACTGTTTCATTTGGTGCCAGCCGGTATTCCGTATCTCCCGGTTCAGGCTGGCCTTGGCGCTGATATTCTTGCCGACGTCGGAGGAATGAACCTCGATCAAGGTCTGCGCTTGGATGATGGTTGGCAATGAGAGTTACTCCATCAGATCTCGGAAGCTGGACAGTTTGAGCCGAAATCTGTGACGGGTTGCCCAATCTAGCTTTATGCGGTCGGCCTCGGCGATGTCGAGCAGGCCTTGGCGAATCATTGAGACAATTAGGTCTTGTGTCGCCAGGATGCGAAGGGTTGGGTCAGAGCGACGGGCCTGTGTGGTGGCAAGCCGGTCGTCTATGGCGAGGACGTATCGGCGGTGGACGGCAAGGGCGATGGCGGAGCATTCGCCGGCACCAAGGCGCCCGGCGGCGAACAGGGATCCGAAGAGACGTATCTCCTCCGGCGTGGTGACGCGGGTTTCCGAGATAGCGGCGGCTGCAACAGCGGCGGCGAAGCGTCGTTGCTGGTCGGGATAGCTGTCCGTGATTTCCGCGGCGACATGATCGGTGACGAGGAAATCGTGGGAGTGGCCGGCGAGCAGGTCGGTCCGGTCGATGCGCAGAAAATTGATGAGAACGGACGCATCGGTGACGATGATCGCCGGCTGGTGTTCTCCCACGGCCTGTGTCATTCGCCGCGAGCCGCGTTGGCAAGGTTGAGCAGCGTGTCGCCGGCAATCCGAAGGGTCTTGCTCAAATCGAGTACCCGGCCACGGGAAATTTTCTCGCGGCGGTAAGCCTCGATGGCGAGATGCGCGATTTCGTTTCGGAGTTCCCGGTCCGAGTATCGTTGCTTTTCCCGCTTGCCGACATCGCCGAACATGTTGAGCGCCTCAAGATATTTGCGGCCGAAGTGCTCCTGGTCCAGGACTTCGCCAGCCTCGCGCGCGGAAATGTACCGAAGGCTCTTCAGTCTGTAGACGGCTGCCTGGTAGCTCACACCGAAGTGGTGGGCGAGCATTGCGTTGTCCTTGTAGGTGATGCACTGCGAGCGGGCTGGCGTGCGCTGTGCCGCCTCGATATGGCCTCCGCCAGCAACATCGAAGATGGCGTGGTCCTGGCGGCTCGGCAGCCCTTTGTCGAGCTTCCGCAGGGAAGCCCGAACTCCACCTCGCGGCATGAGAAACGCGGCTGCGAACGCGTTGGCGCGCTTTTCGACCATTTCGGACGAGTTGTCGGTGCTGGAGATCGTGATCTTGCCGTTACGATCGAGCAGGGCGTGCGCGTATTCGTGGGCGTAGGAAAAGCGCTTCCGTCCCTTGGCGTGTGACGAATTCACGAGAATGGCCAGCCCGATGCTGGAGTGACGCAGGAAGAGGCCCGACATGCTGTCGGGAAGCGTGACGCCGGATGCCCAAACGCCTTGAGTAGCAATGAGTTCGGAAACGTCGGCGATAGGCGCATCAGCGATTCCGAGGCGGCGGCGCTCCTGTTCGGCCGCCTCTTCTCCTTGGGCCACGGCCTCTCCGGGCGAGCGGGGAAGCCGCATCTCGTAGCTGGGAGGGCCAGACCTGGGTTCCGCGTCCAACAGACGTTCGAGGGAAACGCCTTCGCGGCAAAGGTGCACGCACCGGACGACCTGCTCGCGCGTGACCGGATCCTCCTCCAGGCCTGGGGCGACGCGGTGCAGGGCCAAAAGGACATCCCTGTCCTCATCCCTGGGCCCCTCTTGCAGGAGGTCGGCGACAGGGTGCAGATAGAGCTCGGAGAGTCGGGTCAGTTCGAGGGTCGATACCGATCGGCTGCCGGCCTCGAGTTGGGTGACAGCGGTCCGGGGAAGGCTCAAGGCATGAGCTACGGCTTGCTGACTGAGGCCGCGAGCAACGCGCGCCGAGCGCAATCGTTGTCCCAGATCTTTCGCGTTCATGGCTTCTGATCCTCCTTCTTGAAATGCCGCTGCTACGACATCGGGTGCATATTCCAATATCGAACATATTTTGTCAATATCTTCCATTGAACGTTTGATAATCACACCTGAAGATGTGCAGCGCCGGCCCAAATACATGCTGTGCCGGCATATCGGGGCGGTGGCCTCTCTGCGGCCCAGGACGGATCCGGCTGGTGCAAGGACGAGGAGGCACCATTGGTGGGTCCAGCGTCAGTCAGGATGAGAGAGTGTTTGGAATTACCCTTTGCCGCCCTCGGATTTTTCCTTCCCCGTCAGCGCCTTGATCGCCGGATACCCGGCAGGGAGATGATGACATGCGAGGTCGGCGCATGGGTGAATTGCTGCAACCGGTCGGCCAATACGGTGATCTGGCGGTTCAGGACCGAGAACGCCCGCATCAAGCTGACGTCGCTGAATCCATCAGTTCAATGACGTTGGGGCAAGTTGATTTTCGGTCTTCCTGCCGCCGGTCATCCGGGCGTTCTCATTGGAACTTTCCGTTTCGGCGTGACGCCGTTCAGCGGCGATTGACGCCTTCGCTTGCGCGGCGTCTCGCCGGCAGCCTTGATGCGGCATCGTGGGTGATCTGGCCCTGGCCGCCGCCCTGACCCGACCTGCCCAGCGCCTTGACCTGCAGCACCCTCTCCTGCAACTGTCCGGCAAACAAATCGACAAACTGCAGCGCCTGCAACGACAATTGTTCCCGCCCGGCGGCAATCACGGCCACGAAATAGGTGAGTGACTGCCGGACCGGACGAAACACCACCCCTCCCATGCGCACCGCCTGTTCGGCCGAGAACGGATCGGCGATGGCCAGCACCGATGCCTCGCGGACCAATGCCGCCGCCAGCGGCATGTTGGCCACCGACAGCCGGGAATGGCTGCGCAGCCGTTCCGACAGGCCGCTGTCGATCGACATCATGGAGTCGGGATAGCTGCCGCCAAAAGTCACGAAAGTCTCGGTCTCGGCAAGTTCCTCGAGATCGACCGGCCCGTGCACGCCGGCCAGACGGTGGTCCTCGGGCAGGAGACACACATAGGGCGCCGAAATCTGGAACAGGGTTTCAACCCCGGCATAATCCGGCTCGCGGCCGACGATGCCAAGATCGATCTGCCGCATCTGCACCGCGTCGACGATGGCCGGTGTGTTCCTGGACTGGATGACGAATTCGATGTCGGGGAACTCGCGGTAGAGCTTGCCGACCGTCACCGGCAACTCGATGGTGGCGATGGACTGGATGGTGCCGATGGACACGGTGCCGCCATGCGAAGTCCGGATCGACCGCGCCAGATCCTGCAACCGCTCGATGCCGATGAACAGGCCTTCGACCCCCCGGTAGAATTTTCGCCCCTCGGCGGTCGGCGCGATGCCACGCCCGACCCGCACGAAGAGCGGGAAGCCGGCCGAGTGTTCAAGATCGGCGATCAGGCGGCTGACACTGGGTTGCGAGATATGCATCATCTTCGCGGCCTCGGTGATCGACCCGCAACGAATGGTCGCCCGAAATGCCTCCAACTGCCGCTGGTTCACCGTCTTCACTCATTTGCCAAACACCGGTATACCACCTATCATATAGACTGTTGCTATGTATAGACAGGCAAATTCCATTTGCCCCCCATATGCGTGCAGGCGGGGCCTCGCCCACCGCACCAGGATTCCGGCGGCGGCGCCAACGCCGGGGACACCAACCGGGGAAGGCAGGCGATTCGGCGCCGCGCCGCCAGAGGCGCCGTCGGCAATGCGGAATTCCGGCATCGGCCCGGGAGGTGGCGGCATCGGGGCGGCGGTCGGGGCTTCTCCACGAGGAATCGGCCGGAAAAATCGCCGGGGGCTTGCCCGCTACGGCGAAAACCGGCAAGGAGGCGTTCGATCGACAGATCGACCTGGCGTGTCCCGGTGCCGATTACCGGCCCTGGTGGCACACATGCAGGCGGGAGGTGGCGGCATCGGCGCAATCGTCGAGAGGCGGCCGGGAAGCCGTTGCAGGAAGGATGAGCCATGCAGAGTTGTCGCCCCGGATATGCGTCACCGCAGGCCGCAATGCGTGCCCCGCGCGAGGCGTTGCTCTACACCATCGCCATCTATACCGGGACCGGGATCCAGAAACCCGACTACCTGGCGACGGTTGATGCCGACCCCGACAGCCCGACCTACAGCCAGGTCATTCACCGGCTCGAGATGCCGGGGATCGGCGACGAGTTGCATCACATGGGCTGGAACGCCTGTTCATCCTGCCATGACGACCCCTCCATGTCCCGCAGCTACCTGCTGGTGCCGGGCGTGCGCTCCAACAACATCCATGTCGTCGACACCGCCGCCGATCCCCGTGCACCGAGGCTGCACAAGATCATCGACGGCGCCGAGATCAAGGCGAAGACCAATCTCAGCGGCCCCCACACCGTGCATTGCCTGGGCAGCGACATCATCATCTCGATGCTGGGCGATGCCAGCGGCGAGGCGCCCGGCGGCTACCTGCACCTGAACCGGGAGTTCGAGATCGTCGGCCGCTGGGAAAATTCCATGGGCGATATCCCCTTCGGCTATGATTTCTGGTACCAGCCGCGTCACAATGTCATGGTCTCCTCGGAATGGGCCGCACCCAACACCTTCATGCCGGGCTTCGACCTCGAAGAGGTCGGCCATCTCAAATACGGCCGCCGCCTGCATCTGTGGGATTTCGAGAAGCGGGTGCCGGTCGAGACAATGTATCTCGGCGAGGACGGGCTGATCCCGCTCGAAGTCAAGTTCCTGCACGACCCCGACAGCGTCCACGGGTTTTGCGGGGCGGCGCTGTCCTCGAACGTCATCCATTTCTGGAAGTCCGAAGCCGGAAAGTGGGAATGGGAAAAGATCATTGATGTCGACAACGAGCCGCATCCCGAATGGCCGATCCCGATTCCAGGAGTCATGTCGGCCATCCTCGTCTCCATCGATGACCGCTACCTCTATCTCAACAACTGGCTGCATGGCGACATGCGCCAATACGACATCACCGACCCGCATCGCCCGAAACTTACCGGCCAAATCTGGATGGGCGGGCTTCTGGGCCGTGCCCCCGAGGTCAATGGCGTGAAGATGGCTGGCGGGCCGCAGATGTTCCAGCTCAGCCTCGATGGCCGGCGTCTCTACGTCACCACCTCGCTGTTCTCGACCTGGGACAACCAGTTCTATCCGGAGATTCGCCAGCAGGGCGGCATCATGGTGATGATCGACTGCGACCCCGACTCGGGCGGCATGGCGATCAACCCGGATTTCATCGTCGATTTCGGCCAGGAACCGAATGGTCCCTCCCGCTGCCACGAAACCCGCTACCCGGGCGGAGATTGCACGAGCGACATATGGCTTTGAGAGTGGTGATACACGATACCCGCCATCCGGGCGCAGATCGCACGGGCGACAAATGGCAATGAGAGTGGTGAGGCTGGCCAATCGCGACAACGCCGCCTTCCGCGTCGACGAGCGCCGGCCGCTCCTGGACAGCCTGCGCGAGCAGGGGGTCGATCTGCCCTATGGGTGCAAGTATGGCGGCTGCATCACCTGCGCCGCCAGGCTGACCGCCGGACGGGTCGACCAGCGCCGCCAGGTGGCGCTCAACAACAGGCAGATCAACCAGGGCTACATCATCCTCTGCGTCGCCCGCCCGCTGTCGGACATCACGCTGGAGATCGGGGTCGACAGCCATGGCGAGCTCTATCGAAACCCGTTTCTCGACCCGCTCGAACCCCATGAACTCAAGGCGGGAATCGCCACGCCGAAGGAGAGCTGACACATGCCCGAGGCGGATGTCGATCGCATCTACGATTATGCACCGGATTACCTGGCCGAAATCCTCAGGACGACACGGACCATTGCCATGGTCGGGGCCAGTGCCGACAAGACCAAGTTCAGCTATGGCGTGCTGCGGGTGCTGCACGAGACCGGCTACGAGATGCTGCCGGTGAATCCGAACCCCAAGATCGCCGAGATCCGCGGCATCAGGGTGTTTGACTCGCTGTTCGACATCGACCGGCCGGTCGACATGGTCGAGGTCTTCCGCCCCAGCGAGGAATTCTACGGCATTGCCGAACAGGCAATCGCCATCGGCGCCAGGGTGCTGTGGGGGCAGATCGGTGTCCATGATGTCCGGGCGGCCAGGCTCGCCGAGGAAGCCGGTCTCAAGGTGGTGATGAACCGCTGCCCCAAGATCGAGCTGTTCCGGCCCTTCTGGAAGCCCCGGCTCGACCTGGAGATCTGACAATGCAGCCACCGGGTGCTGCAGACCAGGCGCAGGAGGAAGCGAGTGATCGTGCCGGAGCGAGGCGGCGGCGGACCAACCGACCGGAGTGACCAATGAACATCCCGGGACGGGACCGAGACATGTCAGGCGATTGGAGGGGCGAATGAACATCCCCGAACGGGGCCTTCTGACCAGCACCCATTGGGGCACCTACCGGGTCGAGGTGGCTGACGGGCGGGTGACCGCCCTCAGGAGCTTCGAGGAGGATCCGGACCCGTCGCCGATCGGGCCGGGAATCGTCGATGTGCTCGACGGCCCGACCCGGGTCGTGGCACCGATGGTGCGCAGGGGATGGCTGGAGAACGGGCCGGGCAAGACCGGCGAGAGGCGCGGCCGGGACAGCTTCGTCGAGCTGGGCTGGTATGAGATCAACCGGTTGGTGGCCGACGAGTTGAATCGGGTCCGGCAAGCCCATGGCAACCGGTCGATCTATGCCGGCTCCTATGGCTGGGCCTCCGCCGGGCGTTTCCACCACGCCCAAAGCCAGCTCAAACGGTTTCTCAATTGCATCGGCGGCTTCACCGGATCGAAGAACACCTATTCCTTTGCCGCCGCCGAGGTGCTGGTTCCGCACGTGCTGGGCACGTTCCGGGGCCATCTGGACACCACCACGAGCTGGGAGTCGATCGCGTCCGATTGCGAATTGTTCGTGGCTTTCGGCGGCGTTCCCCTGAAGAACGGCCAGATCAGCCAGGGCGGCACCGGCGCCCATGTGCAGAAGGCAGGCTTGCTGGCCGCGCATGCGGCGGGCGTGGAATTCGTCAACATCTCGCCGCTGCGCTCCGATATTCCGGACCAGATCGGCGCCGACTGGCTGGCCATCCGGCCGAATGCGGATGTGGCGTTGATGCTCGGGCTGGCGCATGCACTCCTGGAGGAGGATCTGCACGACCGGGAGTTTCTCGATCGCTACACCGCGGGGTTCGAGCGTTTCGCCGCCTATTTGACCGGCGAGGATGACGGGGTGGCGAAGACGCCCGAATGGGCATCGGGACTCTGCGAGCTGCCGGCCGACGCGATCAGCCAGCTTGCCCGGCGCATGGCCGGGCGTCGCACCATGATCTCGGTCGCCTGGGCCCTGACCAGGCAGGATCACGGCGAACAGCCATTCTGGGCCGCCATCGCGCTGGCATCGATGCTCGGGCAGATCGGCCTGCCGGGAGGCGGGCTGGGATTCGGCTATTCGGCGATGAACTATACCGGGCTGACACGCCGGTTGATCAACTGGGCATCCATGCCGATTGGCGACAACCCGGTCGAGGATTTCATCCCGGTTGCCCGGATCACCGACATGCTGGAGAAGCCGGGCGAAAGGTTCGACTATGCAGGGCGCTCCCGCACCTACCCCGATATCCGGCTGGTCTGGTGGGCGGGCGGCAACCCGTTTCACCACCACCAGGATCTGAATCGGCTGCGCCGGGCCTGGGCCCGCCCGGAGACCATCATCGTCAATGACTGGTGCTGGAACCCGCTGGCCAGACATGCCGATATCGTGCTGCCCTGCACCACGACGCTCGAGAGGAGCGACATCGCATTGTCGCCCAAGGATCCCTACCAGGTGGTCATGGACCAGGCCATCGCACCGGTCGGCCAGGCACGCGACGACCACGAGATCCTGCGTGGCATTGCCGCCGAGTTGGGGGTGGAGGCTGAATTCACCGGCGGGCGCAGCCCGGAGGATTGGCTGCGCTGGATCTGGGACACCTCACGTCAGCAGGCGGCAGCAGAGGATGTCGACCTGCCCGATTGGGACAGCTTCCGGCGCCAGGGCTGGTGCCGGGCAGCAAAGCCGGCGGCGCCGACCATCATGATGGAGGCGTTCCGCCGGGATCCAGCGGCCAACCCCCTGGCCACGCCATCGGGCAGGATCGAGATCTATTCGCAAACCATTGCCGGTTTCGGCCTCGATGACTGCCCTGGCCACCCGGTGTGGCAGGAGCCGGCCGAGTGGCTTGGGCCGTGCAAGGCCGGGCCAGTTGCACATGATCTCCAACCAGCCGGTCAACAAGCTGCACAGCCAGCTCGACCACGGTTCGGTCAGCCGCGCCGCACGGCCCAGCGGCGTGGAACCGGTGACCATGCATCCCGACGATGCGGCTGCCCGCGGCCTGTCGAACGGCCAGATCGTGCGCATCTTCAATACCCGCGGCGCCTGCCTCGCCGAGTTGCGTCTCGACGACGCCATCCGGCCCGGCATCGTCCAGATCGCCACCGGCGCCTGGTATGATCCGGATGGCGATACCTGCCGCCGCGGCAACCCCAACACGCTCTCGCTGGACAAGGGAACCTCGAAGCTGGCCCAGGGACCCATCGCCCAGACCTGCCTGGTCGAAATCGCCGCCGCCTGACAGGGCGCCAGCGCATCCCTGCCCCGATCGCACCTCTCGTGGCGACCGGGGCCTCGCCGGCTCCTACCCGATCGCCACCCGGTTCTCCGGCAGGCCGGCAATGTCGGTACGGATGGCCCAGAGGGAGCCGGCCAGCCTGTCGCCGGGTTTTCGCAACGCCGAGGCCGAGGTGATGTAGAGCGTCTTCAGATCCGGCCCACCGAAGGTGGCGGTCGTGATGTTGTGAACGGGCATCTCGATGGTCTCACGCAATGTACCGTCAGCGGCAATCCGCAGGATGGCCCCACCGGAGAACCGGCAGTTCCAGAGGTCTCCATCGCTGTCCATCGCCGAACCGTCGGGAAGCCCGCGCGCGTCGGCGCCGAAGAAGACCCGCCGGTTGCCGATTCCATCAGCGGCAACGTCGAAGGCGTAGATTTCGTTGGCCAGCGTGTCGGCAGTGTAGAAGGTGCCGCCATCGGGGCTCCAGCACAGCGTGTTGGAAATGCCCAACCCGTCCATGTGGATGCTCGCCGAGCCGTCGGGCGCGATTCGGTAGAGGACACCGTCGGTGCCCCCGGCTTCGCCGGCCTCGCCATCGGGCAGGACATTGTTCCGCATCGAGCCAACCCAGAAATTGCCGTCGGGGTCGGCACGTCCATCGTTCAGGCGCACATCGGGCGAGCCGGGAAGGACAAACCCGTGATCGGCACGCCGGTCGGTCGCCGGCCACCACCAGATCAGCCTGGAGCCGAGCGCAACCAGCAGGCGTCCCTCTTCGGTGGTCAGCGACAATGCGACCACCGGTTCGTCGAAGAACCAGCTCTCGACGGCGCCGGTTTCGGGGCGCAGACGGTGAACCAGGAAACGGTTGATGTCGGTCCAGTAGACCGCATTTTCCTCGGCGCACCAGACCGCGCCTTCTCCGCACACATCCCCCGCAGGGGCAATACACTGGATGTCGCGTGTCATGAGACCTCTCAGATCCTGATGCCGTCGGTCCTCAAACCGTTGATGATGCTGCCGGTGGCCGGCATGAGCGGAATGAGCGCCGCCTGCAGCGAATGATAGAGATCCGGCTTGCCGAACCAGGGATCGGTCACCGGCTCCAGATCATCGTTCAACTGGTGATGCCAGGAGCCCAGTTCGCGGTCGACCAGATGCGCCTCGCACCAATCCCAGACCCGGCGGTACCAGGCTTCGTAGAATTCGCCCCGGACATGCTCGGCCAACCAGTAGGCGGCGCCGATTCCCTCGGTGCATGGCCACCAGTAGCGGTCACGGTCCACCGGCTTGCCGTCCCATCCCACCGTGAAATAGAACCCGCCGCCATTGCGGTCCCAGCCCTCTTCCGTGGCCAGGCGAAACATGCTGGTGGCGGCATCTTTCATCCAGTCATGCCGGTTTCCGCCGGCAACCCGGAGTTGCAACAGCAGCCTGGACCACTCCAGCCAATGCCCGATTGTCGAGCCAAAGGGGCGGAAGACATCGCGGTCGTAGTCGAAGTCGATCGACCAGTCGGAATTGAAGTGTTCGGGAAGGCGCCAGTTGTTGCCGGCGGTGATATCCCGGATCAGCAGGGTAGCGATCCTCTCCGCCTTCCGGAGGTATTCGCTGTCGCCGGTGACCTCATGGGCGGCCATCAGCGCCTCGGTCAGGTGCATGTTCGAGTTTTGCCCGCGATAGGTCTCCACCGGCGTCCAATCCTCGTGGAAATCCTCGTGGATTGCACCATGCTCCTCTTGCCAGAACCGGTTGAACAGGATGTCGGTGATGTCCTCCAGAAGCCTGTCGGCGTCGGGATGCCCGACCGCCTTGGCACTGGCGGCAGCCAGCAAGGTGAAGGAATGACCATAGGCCACCTTGGCGCTGCTGGTCGGACCGTCGTGACCGGTCGCCCAGTGATAGCCGCCATGCACCTGGTCGCGATGCCCCTTCCACATGAACTCGACGCCATGGTCCACGAGCCGGGACGATCCCGGCCTGCCCATCAGGCATCCAATGGCGAAGCAGTAGATGATGCGCGTGGTGTTGAAGAGGTTTCGGGTTGGCACCGGCGCCGGCGGCCAGCCGGTCGGCAGTGGTTCGCCCCGGTCATCCAGGTCGAAAAACCCGCCGCGAGGGTCGATCGAGCCCGCCTGGTAAAAGTCGAACAGCCGGTTCGCCTCGCCAATCAGCCAGTGCCGGTGACTTGACTGGTCGATCCAGCGCGGCCCCTGGACCGTGTTCTCATCCTCGTGATCCGACATGTCCGGGTCCTCCTTCCTGCGGAATTGCCTGCCATGCGCCTGGTTCGGGCAAATGCAATGGTGGCACCATCACCGTCTCCAGCGCCTCCCTGATCAGTCGCACGTTGCGCTCGATGTCCACCTGGTCATCGGCAAGGGATACCACGCTGACGGCAGCGACCGCCCGGTCACCGCTCAACACGGCGACGGCGACGGCAACAAGGCCCTCGACATTTTCTTCGTTGTCCATGCCGTAGCCAAGCTCCAGCGCGTCGCATATGCATCTCCATTCCCCGTCCAGATCTCCGGGCGCATTGGGTGTGCGCCGGACCAATGCCTTCTCGAACCGCGCCCGGAACACGTCATAGGTCGGGAACTCATGCGCGATCATGGCCCGGCCCATGGCGGTCGTCAGCGCCGGCAGGCGCATGCCCACCCTGGTGCCTGGCTGGATTGCCTTGTCAGACTCGATCTTCTCGACATACAGGATTTCGTGCCCGTCGAGCACCGAGATATGGCAGACCTCGTTGATCTGTTCGGCCAGGCGCTGCACCGCCGGACGCAATGTCGACCGGATGTCAAGCGAAGCCAGGTAGGTCTGCGAGAGCTGTCCAAGCGTCGAGCCCAGGCGATAGAATCCTGTCGATGGCGACTGTTCGACGAAATTCCTGAAGCGCAGCGCCGACAGCGTGACATGCAGGCTCGACTTGTTCAACTCGAGACGATGGGCAATCTTGTTGAGCGGCAGACCCGCAGGACCCGCATCGGCCAGCGTCAGCAATGCCCGTAACGCCTTGTCGACGCTGGGCATGGTTGTCCCGGCCGATTTCCTGCCAGCATCGGCGCAGAATTCACTCCAGTATTCACCCGGCACGCATTGTCCTTCCATGCTGCCTGCACCGCCGCCGAACCGCCATCATCGCCACCCCGGCCCATCACGCCGGCAGGCAGGCGGCCGCGGCTTGACCCCGATCTTGACCGATGTTAGTTTAATAATGTCAAACAACGTTTGTCAATATCAAGTACCTTGCTGCTGGAGGGGCAACAATGACCGCACTGAGCGGCAGTATCATCGTCACGGGCGCGGCCTCGGGAATTGGTCGTGCCTCGGCATTGCATTTTGCCGAGCTGGGCGCCGACGTGTTTGGCGTGGACCGCAATGCCGGCGGCCTGGCAAGCCTGCCAGGCAGCGTGACCGCCATCGAGGCCGACATCACCAAATCCGGGGAATGCCTGAAGGCCGTCGAGGCAGCCTCGTCGCCCGGACCGCTGAAGGGCGTCTTCAATTGCGCCGGACAGGAATTGCACGGCACCGTCGTGACCATGTCCGAGGATGAATTCGACCAGGTGATCGACATCAACCTCAAGGCCATTTTCCTGATGTGCAAGCATGCGGTGCCGGTCATGGAAGCGGCAGGCGGCGGGTCGATCGTCAACATGTCCTCGATCCAGGCCCAGGCCACGCAACAGGATGTGGCCGCCTATGCCGCCAGCAAGGGGGCGGTGATTTCCATGACCCGCGTCATGGCGCTGGACCATGGCCACAGCAACATTCGCGTCAACGCCATCTGTCCCGGCACCATCCTGACCCCGCTGGTCGAGGCCAATGCCCGGCATTTCCGTCCTGACGCGCCCGAGGAACAATTGGCCGAGTGGGGACGACTGCACGCGCTGAACCGGGTGGGGTTGCCCGAGGAAGTCGCCAGGTTTGCCGCCTTCCTGCTGAGCGACGACGCCTCCTTCATCACCGGCTCGCACCATCTCATCGATGGCGGTCTGCTGGCCTCGTTCTGAATATCAATGATGGCCTGCCAACCTCGCCTTGAACATCGGTGATAATCTGCCGGCCCCTTACTGAGCCCGGCACCGCCAGCCATTCTTGCCGTCACGGAAGGAACACCCCATGCAAACCGAACTGAGCCGGGACGACAATTTGCCGGATTTCGACACCCTGGCCCGTGAGACCTACTCGGCGGTCTTCTCCGACATCTGCGACGCCATCGGCTTGCGCCACCAGACCCTGGAGCCTGGCGCCCGGCATGTGGCAGGGCCGGATGGCGTTCTGATCGGCCTCGCACGCACGGCAATTTCCGAGCCGGTGGCGGAGATTCCCGAACGTCCCTATGGGGGCGAGATCGACTTCGTGGATTCACTGACCAGGAATGATCTGGCGGTTGTCGATTGCTCCCGCGCACCGGCGGCGGCCTGGGGTGAGCTGTTTTCCACCGCATCGGTCGGCCGTGGCGCCCGCGGCGCCCTGATCGACGGGCTGGTCCGCGATGTTGCCAAGATCAACATGCTGAACCGCTTCCCGGTATACGCCCGCGGCGCCCGGCCCACCGATGCGCTTGGCCGGGTGGCGATCCGCGAACGGGATGTCCCGGTCAGCGTCTACGGGCAAACCATACACCCGGGCGACCTGGTGGTTTGCGACCATGACGGCGTGACCGTTGTGCCAGCGGAACACATCGCCGAAATCGTCCCGCGCGCCCTGGAAAAGGCCCGGATTGAATCATCGGCGCGCCAACTCCTGCTCAACGGCGGATATCTGGGCGAGGTGTGGGAAAAATTCCGGGTGCTGTGATTTCACGCCCGGCCTCGGACCTGCCCACGCGCGGTCGGCAGCCCCGGCGATCCGGAGGATCGCAAATCCACCTCCCCGTGCATTGCTCTTGCCTGCCGGCCAAGCCGCAGTCTGTCGGGCCAATGCCGGGCTGATCTGGGCCGGCATGCCGATTACATCAATCCTGCCCGATCCACATGGCGGGGTGGCTCCAGGCCCGCCTGCTACTGGAAATGACACGATCTGGAAAAGAATCCTTTGGTGGATTGTCGCCGACCTGCTGGAGAAGGCCGTCGGTGGGAATGTGGAACAATCCCCCCGGTTCAGGCCAGATTAGTGTGAGACCCAACACCGTACGCAAACTGCCTTGGCTTCAATCGTGCCCGCTTTCTGAGATCGACTGTGCCAGCATGTGAAGTCGTTCATGAGACTCGCGAAAACATGGACAACCGTCAATTACCCGGGCGGATAGAGAGGCGAATGCCTCGCAGAAGTGTTTTCGTCGCTTGGGAGACTTGCTGGCCGCCGCATACGGCGGCACGGGGCGCCTGCCTTCGCTTTTCTCAAGTGCGCACATGAACTCATCCACAAGATCTGGTCCTGAAAGGCTCTCAAAGTCGGAACGAATTGGAGAAAAGGCCGCAACACACCATGTTTCAGTTGATTCAACCGCAGGCGCCAATACATGTCGCGAAACGTCAGCCTCGGTCATTTCCGACAACCGAGCTGCCAGCCGCAATACATTGCGAACTTCGTCCGCCCGCTGTTCTGCAGCTTCCGGATTTACAACGGTGTAGGCATACCGACGCAATACATGAGTATCAAAGGATCCGTTCCCAAGTATATCGCTATCCAGCTGGACCAAGATTCCATCAAGAGGCTTCCGGGCACATTCTCCACCAAACAAACCCCCGGCGAAGAACCGCAGGACCCGGCTGTCCGGCGGGTTGTTGTCTAGCCACGTCAAAACGCTTGTCCAACCACCTGCGGGAGAAGTTGCGTCAGGTTCGGATTGCAGCTGGACGAATTCAACCGAGAACCCTGCGGATGACATCGAATTTCCAAGGAA
Organism: Paracoccaceae bacterium; assembly: GCA_964291445.2. Classification (GTDB taxonomy): domain Bacteria; phylum Pseudomonadota; class Alphaproteobacteria; order Rhodobacterales; family Rhodobacteraceae; genus JAPOXR01. The sequence continues at coordinate 805,996 of OZ219863.1, forward strand.
ATACCTGATGGCATGCCAATCTGTTAGTCCTTCGCAAACGACTCCGATTCTCACTACACGACACCCAACGCTCCAGGAATGTCTCCGTCCAGCCATACTTGGGAGAGATTCCTTCCGTTCCTTGCCAACTGCCACTCTTCCCGAGTCATCTCGGAGGGCGGAACAAGCGGAACCGCTGTCGTGTGCCCGCGCTCGTTTCGACTAACGACAAAGACCCGTTGATCTTCACTGAACAGGTCTAACGCATCCAACGCGGTCGGGTTGTGGCTAGTCAGGAAGACTTGCCGAGCGCCAAGACTGGTCTCTGTTCCTGCAGTCGTGGAAACAACTCTGATGATTTGCTCTACAAGCTTTCTGGTCAGCTTGGGATTCAGCGCATTGTCCACGTTGTCAAGTGCGAACACCCTCGGAGCTTCAGGGTGCGAAAGAATGATCGCCACGAAGAGAAGGAACAGTGTGCCCTCGCTGCTGTCATACACCGACAATTGCCGTCGGCTTGCATGCATGAATCTGTCCTGGAAAAACACCATGTCGCTTGAAAGGTCTGCAACATCTCTCGAAATCAAGTCCGGCTTGCCCCGATGCGTGCCGAAGACTGACGCCCAGCCTGGCAACCAGACAAGGTCAGTGCAGGGTTTCAATATCATCCACTCAGCGCTATCTTTCCCATTTCTTCGGAATCCGTCAAATGTATCCAGATAGCTCGACACGGCTTGCGCCAGCCCTTCACCATGCAGGCCCACAGGAGGAACATCCACCTTTCCGCTTTGTCTTCCACGCAGGAAATCTGTTTGTGGCGAGTAGATCACGTATCGAGAGAATTCAGAAAACGCGTCCCTTACTTCTGGCGGGAAGTCGGTAGTTGCCTTGACTTGATCCCAAAGCCCTCTGTTCTGGTCCAATCGGTCATCGAGTGAAACGCCCATCGCCCTGACGCCTCGGTAGCTTCGGCCCAATACCCTCTCGCCCCTGAATTCTGCAGATTCCGAAAAGAAACGAAGCAGTGGATCGCTTTCCCTGCTCTGGAGCATCGCCTTGTACTCAAGGCCGTCGGAGAACGTCCCGGCCAGCTCCAGTGTCTTTGGAAGGGATTCGTTCTTGAAGGAAGACTTCATGAGTTCTGGTGGCGTGATCCGTAACCCCTTGGCGCCAATATCTGAATCTCCAAGCCCCCGACCCAGACAAGCGGAAACCAATCCAATCGCTTCCAGCAAGTTGGATTTGCCACTTCCATTGCCGCCAATGAAAAGGTTCACCCTGGCCAGATCAAGGGTTTGATCTCGCACGGACTTGAACCGGTTTATCTTCAGCTGTTCGAGCATGCCGCCTCTATCGGACAGATGAGAACTGGACGCAAGAAGTCACAAGCACGACAATGAAGTTGCAAATGCACGCCGTCGACGTTCGTCAAGCCCTGCCGCCTGCGTGTCCGACAAGCCGGGGCTGGCACAGAAGTCGAAGTCTTCACTCAACCGGACCCCACCATGGCACAGTCGCAGGACAGTACCGCCGTGAAAAACCAGGCGCTCGAGGAAGCAGCGCCGGGACATCACATGCAGGATGTCATAATGCAGGATTTCCTAACGGATAGTCCCATGAATTGGTTCCAGAGGGTTTCTGTCCAGCGCAACTGCGCGTCACGGCGGCGTCCCGAACTTCCATTCAGAAAGTCATTGTGCAAGAATTACTCATTTGGTAGAATATTTGCACGGACTGGTTCCGGCTGGTGATAGGCGTTCTTCAAGGATGCAGGGGGAGGTCGCCAATGGACAACAACCGGGTTCGAATGTGACTGACGCATTCCCGACCTCATGGGCAGTGAATGATGCCGCGGCCATGGCGGCGGCGCGCCCGGGTCGGTCCTTGGGCAGCGGGACGGCAGTTCCTGCCCGGACACCCCCGGGGTGTTCGATCCTGCCGTCGGCCTGCCTGCCGGCGGTTCGGGGCCAGGGTTTTCCCGGCCGGTCGATTGAGGTTGTCGGGAGATGAAACCACTGCATCAATCCGGGTCAGGCCCGCAGACCGAACGGCGGAATGATGGCTGGATCGCCGAGTGCCAGGCGCTGGCAACCGGGATCCGGAAGCGGGTGCTCAGCCATACCGTGACCCATGGCGGCTATTTGAGCCAGGCCTGTTCGTCGGCCGAGATCTTCGCCTATCTCTACGGACGGGGAATGAATCTGGGGCCGGGCGAAGGTCCCCTGGCTCCACCGCCATTCGCCGGTGCGCCGTCGAGAAACAATACCGGGCACACCAGTGGAATGCTCTACAATGGCCGGCGTGCACCGGACCGGGATCGCTTCTTCCTGTCGCCATCCCACTATGCACTCACGCTGTACGCGGCGCTGATCGGAAGCGGGAGGCTCGATGAAAGCGGCCTGGAACAGTTCAATACCGACGGGTCCACGGTCGAGATGATCGGTGGCGAACACTCCCCGGGGCACGAGACCAATGGCGGAAGTTTCGGCCAGACCATCAGCCAGGCCGCCGGCGTTGCCTGGGCACGGCGTCGCAAGGGAGATACCGGCCGGGTCTGGATATTCCTGTCCGACGGCGAGTGCCAGGAGGGCCAGATTTGGGAAGCGATGATGAACATGGCCTTCCAGAAACTGGATAACGTCCACCTGATCGTGGACAATAACGGTCAGCAGGTCGACGGCCGCGTCGAGGAGGTGATGGGGCTGGAGCCGCTGGACGAGAAGTTCGAGGCCTTCGGCGCTGTCGTCGTGCGAGTCGATGGCCACGATTTGGTCGCAATCGACACTGCCTGCCAGACTCCACATGCCGGCAAGCCGCTGGTGGTGATTGCCGACACGCAGCCCACAAGGGGGCTGAAGCTGCTTGAGGAACGGTATCCCCACCTGCATTACGTCCGCTTCAGGAGCGACGCCGAGCAGCAGAGATACGCCGACGCCCTCGGGGAAATGGTCTAATCATGGATTTCCTGAACCGCGTTCACGCCAGATCGCTCCTTGCCTGGGGACGGGCCCATCCCGAAGCCATCGTCCTGTCGGGCGACCTGACCGCCTCCTGCGAGGCCGACGAATTCCGCGAGGCCTTCCCGGACCAGTTCGTCTCCATGGGGCTGGCGGAACAGAACATGATGAGCTTCGCAGCCGGCCTGGCCCGCGAGGGGTTGCGCCCGCTCGTGCATACCTTCTCGGTCTTCATCTATCGCCGGGCGCTGGACCAGATCGAGATGTCGATTGCCTATCCGAACCTGCCGGTACGGATATTCGGCTTCCTTCCGGGGGTGACGACCCCGGGTGGAGCCAGTCACCAGGCAACCAACGATATCGCGGTCCTGCGGTCGCTGCCGAACATGACAATCCTGGAGACCGGGGATGCCACGGATGTCGAATCGATGCTGCCGGTTGCCGACTCCATTGATGGACCGGTGTATTGCCGCATGCTCAGGGGAGCCTTGCCGCGCCTCTTCCCGAAGACCGACCCCGTGCGGCTGGGCAAGGCCCGGATGCTCGGCGATGGCAGCGATATCGCACTCCTGACCTCGGGCATCTGCACGGGGGAGGCAATGCGGGCCACCGACGCACTTCGCCGGAAGGGCGTGGGCATCCGGCATCTTCACCTGACCACGCTCAAGCCGTTTGACGATGCAACGGTGATGGAGGCTTGCGCCGCTGCCAGACTGGGCGTCATCACCATGGAAAACCACCTTCGCAATGGCGGAATGGGAAGTGCCGTGGCCGAGTTGATTGCCGAGCAGCGCATCGATACCCGCCTCTTGCGCATCGGCATCGATGACACCTACATGCAGGGTGCCAGCAGGGACTACCTCATGCGACGCTACGGCATGGATGTGCCGGCGCTGGTGCGGGCGGTCGAGGAGTTGGCCGGGCAGCGACTTGACATCTCCGAGGATGACATCAGTGTTACCCGGACCGACAGTCTTGTCGGGGCGAGACAGCAGGAGGCCCTGTGAATGGTGATCATGGTCGAAACCTTCCCGCACGACACCGGCCAGCATTGCCGCCCGGTGGATGCGTTGCATTCCTCCGGCGCCGGAGGCGCCACTGCCGCCGACCGGACCGGTTGCGGCGCGGTGTTCCGGGAGCACATGCATCCCTCCAGACCCGCCTGCGGCGTGCGGCGGGAAGGCTGAGGAGAGGACGGGGCATGGCCAACTACCTGCTGGGGATAGATATCGGCTCCTATGAATCGAAGGGTGTGCTGGCCGACCCGGATGGCAGGATCGTTGCCCAGCATGTCATTCGGCACAAGCTGGAGTTCAAGGGGCACGGGCAGGTCGAACACGATGCCGAGGCAATCTGGTGGGGCGAGTTCTGCCAGATCGCACGGGTGCTGTCTTCCGGGGTGGATCCGTCGGAGATCCGCGGCGTCGGCGTCTCCTGCGTGTTTTCCATGCTGCCGATCGACGCAGCAAACAATCCCCTTCGTCCCGGCGGTATCATGTATGGAATCGACACCAGGTCGGAGGCCGAAATCGCCGCGGTCAATGCGCGTTTCGGCGAGGAGGCCATATTCGAGGCCGCCGGCAACACGCTCAGCACCCAATCCATGGGACCGAAGATCGAATGGCTGAAGAGCAACGAGCCCGAGATTCACCGGCGAGCGGCAGCGTTCATCCATGGGGCCGGGTTCATCGTCGCCCGGTTGACCGGCAACCGGGCCATGAGCCATTTCGATGCCGCGTTCTACGCCCCGCTCTATGATTTGGCGGCACAGTCATGGAATGCCGGCATGTGCAACGGTATCTGCGAGCCGGACCAGCTGCCCGAACTCAAATGGACCTGCGATGTGGCTGGCGAGGTGAGCGCGGCAGGAGCCGAAGCCACCGGTCTGGCCAAGGGCACCCTGGTGACGGTGGGCGTTTCCGATGCGGCGACGGAGGCGCTTTCGATCGGCGTCGAGGCGCCCGGCAGCATGATGATGATGTACGGTTCGGCCGCGTGGATGACGCTGATCACCGACCAGACCCTGCGTGACCGGGCCCTGTGGTCGACGCCCTTCCTCTTTCCGGGAAGTTTCTGTCTCCATGCCGGCATCCTGACCAGCGGCTCATTGACCCGCTGGATGCGTGACCTGATGGGTCGCGACATCGTCCGGCAGGATGGCGCCGGCGGCAACGCGGCCTACCAGGCAATGTCCGAGGAGGCGGCTTCCATACCGCCCGGCTCCGATGGGGTGCTGGTTCTGCCCTACTTTGCCGGAGCCTCGGCGCCGGTCCACAATCCGAGGGCCCGCGGCATCATCTTCGGACTCGACGCAAGCCACGGAAGAGGTCACCTCTATCGTGCTGCGCTCGAGGGGGTGAGTTGCGGGATTGCCCATTGCCTCGATACCATGCGTGAGGCGGGCGCAGAGGTGGCGCGCATGACCGCGGTCGGCGGCGGCACCAGGAACCGCAACTGGCTGCAGATCGTGTCCGATATATCCCGGGTGCCACAGGATATCTGCCAGACCACCATCGGTGCCTCCTATGGCGACGCATTCCTGGCGGGGCTGGCGAGCGGATTGATCGGGACACGCCGGCAGATCGCCGACTGGATCTCGATGAGCGGGGAAATCCTGCCCGATCCGGGAGTTCGGGAGACCTATCGGCAACTGCAGGAAAGATACCACGAGCTCTACCGGAGTACCGTCCATCTACTTTAGGATCAAACCAGGCAAAGTCATGATTCACATGCCCAGGCACGACAGCAATCTGCGCCCGAAGACGGGGCCCGATACCGGGTGTGGCCTGCCTCGGTGCGGCCGGCTCGAGCCTGTATCCCGGATGACAATCCTTGTTCCCGCGTGCGCAGGCCGGCGCGGAGTTTCGTCCCGTGCAGTCGGCCGGCAGTCGGCCGCACGCCTTTTCCCAGGAGGACCGCAATGACCTCGAACGAAATCACCGGGCATGATTCCCAACCGAAGGACCTCTTGCAGAGGATCAGGGAGGCAGGCAGCGCCATAAACACGGTCGTGATTCCGACGATATTGTGCGTCATCCTGCTCTCGCTGTTTTCGGACAAGTTCTTCACCGTCGAGAACCAGCTGAACATCCTGCGCTCGGCCGCGGTTGCGATGATCGTCGGCGTGGGCCAGGTATTCGTGATTTCGGCACGGCAGATCGATCTGAGTGTCGGATCGGTCATGGGCCTGGTCGCCTGCCTGACCGGGTTCCTCGTGTTTGACGGCGTTCCCGTCATTGTCTGCTTTGCCTTCGCGGTGGTGGTCGGATTCATGCTCGGCCTGATCAATGGCCTGATCGTCGGATATCTCAAGGTTCCGGCCCTGTTGGGCACGCTCGGCATGCTGGTACTGGTGCGAGGCTCCGTGCAGGAGTTGATGTACGGAACCTACCACGTGCGATTTCCGGCAAATTTCGTCGTTCTCGGCCAGGGCAACACGCTTGGCGTGCCCAATCTGGTCTGGGTGGCCGGCATCGTGGTGATTGTCGGTCATTTCGTGCTGACCAGGCTGGAATACGGCCGGTTCATACTTGCCATTGGCGGCAACGCCGAAGCCGCCCGCATCGCCGGCATCAGGGTGCGCAGATACATCATCATCAGTTTCATCGTTCAGGCCGTCCTGGTCGCCATCGCCGCGTTTCTGCTGATGGGCCGGATGAACAGCGCCCACCCGACGCTGGGACAGGGGCTGGAGTTGCACATCATCGCCGGGGTCATCCTGGGTGGAACCAGTCTTTTTGGCGGTGTGGGCAAGGTATGGGGAATGGCGATCGCCATGTACCTGATTGCCGTGCTGGAAAACGGGCTGCTCCTGGCCGGAGCCAGCTTCTTCTGGCAGCAGATCCTGCTCGGATTCCTGCTGATTACGTCGGTCGCGATCCAGATCTACCGCTCGAAGAGCGGCAAGATCGATACGTGACCTCCCGAACCCATTCATTAACCCAAAGGAGGAAAGAAAATGAATGCTTTCAGAACACTGGTTTGCGGCGCTGCCGCCACCGCGCTGTTGAGCGGGGCTGCTGCTGCAGAAATCGCGGTGTCGTATGTCAGCCCCAGTGCCGACATCACGACCGGCCCCGGACAGACGCTCATTGGCGTGGCCGAGGGGCTCGAGCACCTTGAAGGAGAGTTCAAGTTCTTCAGTGCGGTTCCACCGGCCCATAACGACCCGGCATCATATGACCGAATCCTGTCGGACCAGGTCGTGCTGGCGCCCGAATACCTGATGGTCACGCCGGCAACCAGCATGGATGACATCTATGACCGGTTGAACGAGGTGGCGGCGAAGGGCACCAAGCTCATCGTCTTTGCCCCGCCCATCGGGCTCGAGAAGCATCCGATTGATCCCCTCGCCTACATCATCGTTCCGGAGGACGTGATGGGGCAGATGGCAGGTCGCGATATTTCCGACATGGCCTGTGCCGAGGGACGCGATCCGGTCAATTTGGCAATGTTCCACGGAATTCCAACCAGTGAAATCGGCAAGCTGCGCAGCGCCGGTTTCAGCGAGGCGATCGCTGCCGGTCTTGCCGAATGCGGGATCACGCTGAACGTGGTGCGTGAGGAATTCACCAACTTCAGCCGTGAGCTGGCGTTCAAGACGATTGAACCCGTCATGACCGCACATCCCGAAATCAATGTCGTCTTCGGTGCCAACAGCAACACCGCGCTCGGCATCATGGAGGGTCTGCAGGCCATCGGCAAATCACCGGGCGCCGACAGCATCTGGATCGCCGGACAAGGCGGGCAGCTTGATGAGCTGGCGGCCGTCTGCCGTGGCGAAATCATGACCGTGCCGTTCCGTGATCCGCGCAAGATGTCGGATATCGCACTCGAAGTGGTGCGGCTCGACCTGGCCGGCAAGAGTGACGAGATCCAGCCGGTCTACCAGACGCAGCTCGTTCCGATCACCAATTGCGACCAGATCTTCGAGACGGTGCCGCGGGCGATGCTGGAATCAGACGGGTTCAAGCCGCTGATTCCTGAAGAGATGTGGCAAGAGTAACGCAAGACCAGGAGCGCGCCGGGAATTCCACTCCCGGCGCGCATCCACGCACACAGAGGGAGATCACGATGACGCAGCAGGCAGCAACCCCCGCACTTGAGCTCAGGGAGGTGACCAAGCATTTCGGCGCCATCAAGGCGGTTGACGGCGTTTCGTTTACCGTCGAGTCCGGCGAATGCGTCGGTCTCGTTGGAGATAACGGCGCCGGCAAATCGACGCTGGTAAAGGTCATCTCCGGTTTTCACCCGCAGACCTCCGGTCAATTGCTCGTCGAAGGGAGGGAGGTGTCGTTTTCGTCACCCACCGATGCCCGCATGAACAAGATCGAGACCGTCTACCAGAATCTGGCGCTGGTCGAGCAGCTGGACGTGGCGGCGAATTTCTTCCTCGGCCGGGAAATCCACACCAGCTGGGGAAAGGCGATCCGCTACCTGGACAAGGCGGCGATGCGTGAACGGGCCCGGGAGGAGCTGGACCGCATCGGCATCTCGATCCCCAGCATGAACTCGATCGTCAGTGAATTGTCCGGCGGGCAACGTCAGAGCATTGCCATCTCCCGAAGCATTTTCTGGGGCAGCAAGTGCCTCGTCCTCGACGAGCCAACGGCGTCGCTTGGCGTCAAGGAGACTGCGAGCGTGGCCGAGCTGATCGAGCGGGTCGTCGCATCCGGCGTCTCCGTCGTCATCGTCGCCCACGACATCGATCTCATCAAGCAGCTCTGCAGCAAGATCGTGGTGCTGCGCCAGGGCATCGTCTGGTCGGAACTGGCCGCGTCCGAGGTCTCCGCCGCCGACCTTGTTCATCACATCACCGGAACCCAGCGGGCGGCATGACGCCCGTTCGCAGATGTCGGCACCGACGATCGCAACCCCCTCCCGCCGCCGCCTGAACTTTCGCCCCGGGACCATTGTCGGACCGGGCATGGAGGGCCTGCACGCACGGGCGAGCCTGCCGGGTGCGTGGGCAGGATGGAAGACGTCGAAATTCCCCGCAGCGTTCATCAGCGAACTCGCCGGACGCGTGGGCAGGACGGGCCCGGATTCCCGGCCGGACGGACATCTCCTCACCCGGTGCCCGGGCAGGAGGAGCGGCACCCGGGTTGCGGCCCGTCGGGCCGACAGGATTTCCACGGCGATCACGCCAATTGCCGGTGGCAGGATCTCGCCCGATGGCGGCATGTCTTCGGTCTCCGTGGCCGGTCCTGAAAATGATATTCGGTGCGGGGAGATGATGATATTCGGTAAGGGGAGATGTTCCCGGCTCCGACCCCCGATTTTTTCCAACACAATCAAACCACGTGAAGACAGGGCAAGCCATGCCATCAGATCGCGATGAACTTCTGGCCCAGGTGGCCTATGCCTACTACCAGAAAGGAGAAGGGCTGAGCCAGATCGCCAAGTCGATCGGGCGGTCGGTCTCCATGGCTTCGCGCCTGCTGCAGGACGCGCGGGACAGGAATCTTGTCCAGATCCGCATCAACTACCCGATGACCCGCCTCAAGGAACTCGAAGAGCAACTGGAGGACAGTTTCGGAATCGACCAGGCGCATGTGTTTGCCGAGCCATCGCGCATGGATGACAGCGAACAGCTGTATCGCTACGGCAGTCTTGCCGCCTCCTCTATCGAAAAGACCCTTCGTTCCGCAGAGCTGGTCGGGGTGAGCTGGGGACGGCAGGTCAACGGGATCGTCAACAGCATCTCGACCGACAAGACCCGGGGATCCGGCACGGTGGTGCAGGCCAGCGGCGCATTCGGTGCGCTGGGCGATGACCATGATGGCGCCCGCATTACCCAGAGGCTTGCGGAACGACTGGGTTATACCGCCCGGCTGATGCCCTCGCCTCTCATCGTCGACACGGTTCACGTTGCCGAAGTTCTGAGCAATTCCCCGTCCATTCTTGCCGTGATGCACCTCCTGCGCAACGCCGAGGTGATGCTCACGAATGTCGGCGCCCCATTCACCGAGACGTCTGGCCTGGCGCGTTCAGGCTACCTGACCGACAGGGATCTCGATGAATTGCGGTCAAGGAACGCGACGGCCGACATCATCGGCTATCATCTCGACCAGCATGGCGAGGTCCTCGACATTGAAGTCAATCGCCGGGTCATTGGAATATCGCCCAATTCCCTGCGTGACATTCCCAACGTCATCCTCACCGTCACCGGCGCCAAACGCGCCAGGGCAATTCGCGCCGTTCTGCGAGGCCAATACTGCAACACCGTCCTGACCGATCGCACAACTGCCGAAGCCTTGCTTGCCATTGCCTGACTCACCTCCCCGGTCACGAGGACCGGCATGGCCGAAGACCCATGCCGTCATCGACAGCATGCACAGCGTCACGCGCCTCCGAACGCAGGCGAGAGATGTCCCAGCCAATGCTCAACCGGGCCCGGTCAGCGCTGCCCATTCAGGAATGCCGCCAACATCGGTGCCTGTCCGTCCCTCGCAGCCGGCCCCTCGGCAGCAGGGGGTCAGTCAGGCCACTGTCACCTCCACCACCTGCCTTCCGCTCGAACTGGCCAAGAGCCTTGGTGAAGCCAGGACAGCATGGCCCGTGCCCACCCGGTCGCTCCATATCCCCGGTCACGAGCACCGGCATGTGCCCGGATTTCAAATCTTCGCCAGCCTGCCTTCCAGCAATTGTCGCTGTTCGAGGGGCAGGCTCAACAGGTGACGTTCGTCACCCGTCTTGCTGTATCCGAACACCGCCCTGAGCATGTGGAGTGGAATTCGGCAATCGGGCACGTCTTCCAGAGATGCAAGCATGCTGTCGAATTCCTCCCATTCCAGAAGGGATCCGGCAAACCCATGGTTGATAGTCTGATGAAGGAAGTTGGTCAGGATCTTGCCACGCACGCCATCGTCGGACGCGTCTTCCAGCCGGCGACTAAGTCTTTGCAGGCCTTCCGAAAGATAATGGTGGCCGAAACTTCGCACCGACACGGTCAGTGCCTCCGCGTCGGCTTCAGAAAACACCTGATCATCACAACTGAAATCCCCAGGCTGAAGTTCGGCGCCAAGCGCGTCGAGCGCGTCAAGCGCCAGGTAAAACGGCATCGTTGCCGCCGCTACCCGCGCTGCGAGCAGACGCCCCAGGGGCGAGCACATCGGTAGCATTTCGAGCCTCCCGGCATTCTCGGTTGCGGCGTCGAAGGATTCCTCCCAGGTGTGAATGCGCTTGAGCGTGATCCAGAGATCCTGCCTATCAGGTTTCAATTCGGCAACCCGTCCAAGATACCGCTTGGCTGATGCATGGTCGCCAACTCCATGAATCGCGGAAGCGGCGGTGAGCAATGACTCCCAATCCTCCATGGGCAGGAGTTTGTCGAACGCCGCAACGGCATCTTCCGGCCGATTCATCTTGATGAGCGCGCTTCCGTATACAAGGTAAGCGTGGACGTGATCAGGATCGATATGGATGAGTTTCTCAGCGACGGCAGCGGCTTCCTCCCAGTCACCGGATTGGTACAATGAATCCGCCAATAGGCAGTGCGACCATACACACCGCGGCTCAAGTGAAGCGTAGACACGCAGGTCTTCGCTGGCCCGGCGGTATTCTGACATCTCGAAGAAGACATGCCCACGGAGCCTCCGGCCTTCCGGGTTATCGGGGTCGAGCTCCAAGGCTCTTTGCAACAACCGGAGAGCTTCTTCGAAGCGGCCGTGAACTCGGTAGAATTCAGACGCAATGAACAACGCCCGCAAGTCTGCGGGTGCATGTTCAACAAGATTTTCGACGCAGATGTCAGCTTCATCCGATTGGCCCAGCATTACAAGCGCCGGAATGATCTGTCCAAAACAGTGCAGTTGATCCGGGTCGACGTCAAGCACGGCCTGAGCATCATCAATTGCCTCCTGATAACGCTCAAGGTGCAGAAGAATGTCGGCCCGGTGGCAGAGATATTCGGCTCTCTCTCCTTCCAGCGCAATGGCACGATTGATTGCGGTGAGAGCATCGTCAAACTTATTTTCAGAGTCGTGCGCAACCGCCAGTTGATACTGAATTCCACCGTGGTCGGGGAACTTTGCCGCTGCCTCGCATCCGGTCGTGATCGCTCGTTTGAATTCACCGTTATCGATGAGAGCTTCGATCAAGAACTCGTAGTCGTCTGCCTGGCCGCCGCTGTTTACGAGAGCCTCCTGGATCGCAACCAAGCCGCCAAAGTCATCTTTTTCCAGGACGTGCGATACCTCGGCGTCGAGTACATCCCGGAATGATTCAACTCTATCAGAGTATCTGCACCTGTGTGCTTCTTCAATATGAACCCTATCCAGACGACTGGTCTCAACGTGTTGAACATCCAATTGACGATCTTCCAATTCGATGACTGTAAACCAGTGACGCAGGAATTCAACGAACAAACGAAAGTAGTGGGTCCTGTTATCCTTGACCTCGATACATATACGCATCAATGGTTCCGATAGCTCGCAGAACGTATTGCGGCCGATTCGTATACGGTTGACAAGTCCGGCCATTTCCAATTCGCCAACCTGTTTGGCGGTAGTTTGATGGGACATCAGTGTTGGAATAGCTATATCCTTGATCGTGGTTGGCACTCCTTGTTGACAAAGAAACTCGACAATCTTGCGTTGAGTGGGGGATAGTTGGCGCATCCTGTCCTGGTAGTAGGGGGTGAGATCGTCGACCATTTGCATGAATGACGTGGTGAGGCCGTCTAGTGACTCCCCTTCGAGAAAATCGAAGAGAATGACGTAAGCTCGATGATTTCCGGCTGCAAGATGGTGAATGGCTCGCGTCCGGGCACGGCCGAGAGGTGTGCGGAGAAAACCTGCGAGGCCGGGTCTGTCTTCGTGGACGGCTTTCTTTACCAGAAGTTCAAGTGCTGCTTCAAAGTCGATTTTCTCAAGCTGACGGACGGTGAAAAAGCCATAGAACGGATTATCCTGAAGCGTAAGCGCTGCGAATAGTGATGGGGTGGACGCAACTATGGCCCAGTTGCCGTCTTCCTGTATGATGGAACGCAACTTTTTTTGCCCCTCGTCACCCAATCCACCGAACAAATCCACAAGGTTTTCGCAGAAGAGAATTAGCGTTCTGCCTTGGATATGCTGGCGAAGTATTGCAATGGCGTGGGCTTCGGCTTCCTCGGGATCTCTGGAAAACTTGGCATAAATGGTGTCGAGTTTCGTCAAGAGGCTTGAGGATTGGTCGGCGAGGACCCGAAGAATGCGGATGACGAGATCCAGGATTGATGCAACACCCCACTCTTCCTCGTTGAGTTCTGCGACGAGGACGACGCCCTGGGACCCGGTATTCTTCACCTGATCCATCAACCGATGATGCAAAAGGGAGATGATGTGGGTCTTTCCCGATCCCCTTGGACCGACCAGAAGAAGATAGTGTTTTTCCGGACCCGTTATGGACTTCATGAGACGAGACAGCACATCTTCCATGATCCCGTCCCGGCCGACAAAGAGTGCTTCCAGGGAGTCTCGACCCATGTTTCCCGGGCTGAAGCGGGACGTCTTGACGAAACCCTGCTTCACAAGCGTTTCTCTCTCCACCATTGCTTCACAAGCTGCCAACGAAAACCGAACACGGTCCTGCCGGACTTTTTCTTGGTCTCAATGTAATGGTCTTCCGACAGCATCGTGAGGATATTGCGGAGATCCTCGTCCGGGAGGGACGAGTCCTGGTGCCTGCACAGGTTTAGCAAAGTGGGGAATGAGCTGTGGGATGGTTGTCCGGCCAAGGCATCAAGCACAAGAAGGGCGCGGACACGATCGTCGTGCGTGTAGTAGGTACCCAGCCGGGTTACATAGTAGTTGAAATTTGCCGGATCATGAGGATCATGGACGAGTTTGTCGACTGCGGAAGAGATGTCCGAAAACACGAGCGGCCTCTTCAGTTGATCGAGTTGATCGACAACATGGTGAACGTAATAGGGGAAGCCACCGACTATACTGGCAATTTGTGCCGCCAGTGAGGGAATATCGGCCTGGGACGCACGAGTTTCCTTGAGGAGTTCGGCAGCAAGCAGGCATGTATCCGCGTCGGCCATGGGCGGAACAGTGACAGACATCATGTCGTTGACGGGGGCGTTGGCGCTTCCGACATTTCTCAGAGATCGCAGGACAAGGTGAAGACCAATGGATCCGGTGAACAGGAAACGAAGTTTATCGGACTTTCCCAGACGAAGAGTGCGCAAATAATCGAGAAGCTGGATTGCGGTTTGAGCGCTCTCACGTTGCTGAAGGTTGTGCAGCATGAGTGGGAATTCGTCCCAGAGAATCAAGACTCGTTTGTCTCCAGAGCATTTGATGAGATGATCAAATGCGTCTGGCAGGAGAGTTTTCCAGGCAGTGTCAGTAGAGGGCAGTTGCATGCCACCGATTTTCGATGGAAGCAGGCCCGACCATTTGGCAACTCTGGCCTTGAATGAGGTCGACTCTGTGACGGAATAGATTGAACGAACGAGTTCGCCGACCGAGTGAATGGCTTCCAGATCCTGGTATACAGGCAGGTATGCAGGTGGGCACTCTTCCCGCATCTTCAGGAGAATGTGGGTCTTGCCAATACGGCGTTCTGCCGAGATGACGAGTCCCTGTCGGTCGAGGATATCCCAGTATCTGGCAATCTCGCTGCTCCGCCCGATCACCTCTTCGGGCTGCAGGCGACCGCCTGGGTTGATCTGCATGGTGGCTCTCTCGTTGCAACGGACCCGTCAAATATACGTCAAATTATACTTACGTCAAGAGTGACGTATAACAATTGATTTATCCCCGGGCGCAAGGATCACGTGGAGTCAGGCAACGTCTTGAATATCGCACTGGCCCAGCGGCCCAGGGTGGGCGAGTCACGCTGCCGCCACGGTCAAGGCCCGGAGCCACCGTCAGTCTCCGCGACTCGCCACGTTCGGCCCTGCACGCCGACCCAAGCGAGAAAACCTGTCCTACAACCGAACCCCGCCATGCAGGTTCCGGACCGTTGTCTCGTCTTCGCCAACCTGTTTCGAGCCGGGTTGAGCGAACGGGCCGTCCGGAACTCGACAACCAGGCAACACCCTCCATGGCCCGAAGCAAAAGATTGCTGCAGCTCGTCCTCTAGTTCCAGTCCAGCCGGTTCAGCGGCACCTTGAGCACCGGGTTGTCATCCTGCCCGCGCGGGATTTCGCCTGCCCGCATGTTCACCTGCAGGGAGGGTATGATGAGCCTGGGCATCGCCAGTTCGGCATCGCGCCTGGTGCGGAAGGCGATGAATTCTTCGCGGCTCTTGCCGCCGCCCACATGGATATTGGTGGCTTTTTCCTCGCCCACCGTGGTGGACCATGCAATGTCACGACCATTCGGCCCGTAATCATGGCAGATATGGAGGCGCATATCGTCCGGCAATGCCAGCACCTTCTGGATGCTGTCATAGAGCTGGCCGGCATCGCCGCCGGGAAAATCCGCCCGCGCCGAGCCGCCATCGGGCATGAACAGCGTGTCACCGGTAAAGGCCGCATCACCGATGACATGCACCATGCAGGCGGGGGTGTGGCCAGGTGTCTCCATGGCAAAGCCCTGCATTGAGCCAATGACATAGGTGTCGCCATCCTCGAACAGCGCGTCGAATTGCGAGCCATCGCGCTGGAACTCGGTGCCCTCGTTGAAGATCTTGCCAAAGGTGTCCTGCACTTCGATGATCCGGGCGCCAACCCCGATCTTGCCGCCCAGCCGCTCCTGGATGTAGGGCGCAGCCGACAGGTGATCGGCATGGACATGGGATTCGATGATCCATTCCAGCTCAAACCCCCGGGATTGAATCTCGGCGATCAGCCGGTCGGCGCTGTCGGCCGCAATGCGCCCGGCGGCGTAATCGAGATCCATGACACTGTCGATCACCGCACAGGCCTTCGTCGCCGGATCGGCAACGAGGTAGGTGATCGTGTTGCTGTCCTCGTCAAAATAGCCTGCAACCTCCGGATGAACGCCCATGTCTACCGGGTAGTCGGTCATGCTCACCTCCCCTGCTCGATCATGCACGAATATGCGCCGCCGCCCGGTGTTTCAACCATGCACCGACTTCTCCCGGTCGATCGCAAAGGGAATTGCATGCATAACTGCCAGCATCACGCCTGACTGACGAACAGACCCTTGAATATCCAGCCGCCTCCCATCATGCCGGTGCCACGGGACGCGACCCCTCTCCCACGACATTTGCAAACCAGCGGAAGGCTCAGCACCTGGCCGGCACATCCTCATACAGGCAGATCGAATACCGCCTCGATTCAACAATTGACAATTCCGGCAAGGATAACAACATGGGTCGCGGGCTCAGCCGACTGCGAGGCGGACAATTCGAGCCACGCAGGTGGGCTGTCGAGCCCAAATGCCGCTGTTGAGAGCCTACATCACGTCCCAGCGCGACAATCGGGTCGGATGCACATGAGCGGCGAACCAAAAAAGGAGATGAATTCATGGCAGAAGGGAGAGCACCCAGGCGCCCGGAACTGGAGGCTCTCTACGAGGCTTCCAGGAATCACAAGCTGACGAATGATGAACTCAAGGCGCAGCGGGCCAGCTTCGTCTATGGAAATGCGCCTGAAGGATCCAACATTACCAAGGAATCTGCGGCCGCGTCCGTTGATCGCCTGAGACTGACGGAGACTGCGACACAGTAGCACAGCCGGGATGTTCATCCTTGAGAGAGACGATCAAGAACTGTTTGAAAAGGTCCATGAACAGAACCTGAATCGCCAGTACAGCCTGCTGACAGACTGTATCGAGATCGGCTTGATCAAGGGGCCGGCCCCGCTCGACAAATTCCTCATCTGGACCCTGAACCATGTTGCGGAGGCAGGCAGTTCGCAGATGGGGAGAGGGCTCAAACCGAACCCGTTCATGTTGGGAGTCATGTTCCGCCCCACTTCAGGGAGGCGGATGTCTGGATGGGCCATTACGGTGCAACCACCAGGGTGACAAACGAACGTCAATTGGAATGACAAGGTCGCTGTCTGCTGGCGGCAGAGGGTAACGGAAGGAGGTCATCCTGGATGGAAATAGGGTATGTCGAGAGCTTCTGCCCATCGTTGTGGTCAGGTTGAGCTCGATTTCGATGAGCGCATGATCCGGTTGGTTGCGCCATGACCGATAACCCGGCCGATTTCGTGGACCGCCTCGCCGCCATTCGGCTCGAGAACGTCTTCAACCCCTACGCCGATCATTGTGCCCTGCATGATCGGAACGACGCCGTCGCCCGGCGTCGGCGCAACCTGGAGACCGGCCTTGCGGCCGCCATCGATCGTGACGTCCGCACCATCTGGATCGGGCGCGATCTCGGCTATTTGGGCGGGCGCCGAACCGGCCTTGCCCTCACCGACGAAATCCATCTTGACGCCTACAGCGCCATGTTCGGCGGCGTGAAGGTGGTCAAGGCCACGACGGGTCCCGCTGCAAGCGAAAACACCGCCAGGACAATCTGGCAGATGCTGGCCCGGATTGCGCAGCCGGTTTTCTTGTGGAACGTTTTTCCGCTCCACCCGCACATGCCGGGCCAACCCATGTCCAATCGTCGCCACACCGCCATTGAGCGAGACGCCTGCAGCGCATTCCTGGGCGCCATCATCACGCTCCTTCAGCCGGATCGGGTTCTTGCCATCGGCAAGGATGCGACCAAGGCCGCCGGCAAGCTTGGAATCGCCAGCATACCGGTTCGGCATCCGGGCCATGGCGGCAGGAATGTCTTCATCGAACACGTCGAAAATGCCCATGACCTGGAATGACCAAAACCCGGCACCCGCAACCACCTTCGGCCTGAATTTCCAACCTTGCCACGAGGCTGGCATCGGCGGGCACATGGCCGGGGCTGCCTTCAGCCGACGATGATCAAGAGATTTGATTATACTGATCTTACCTTGACTTTGCACATTTTCCCTCACCTCCAGGTCGGGAAGAACCCGGTTGAGGCGGTCTGATCGAGGGCCTCACACATCGTCGATTTGCCAACGCCATTGCCGCCAACGATCACCCTATGGCCAGGGAATAGAATCTCGCCTTCAGCCACACTCCGAGAATTGGACAATGTCGGTCGGCGCATTCTCAAGGTCTTGCCTCCGCCCGAATCCTCGTCGCGGCTTCGGCAGCAGGCATCAGAAATCCCGCCAACGTGTCAACCACCCCCGGCAATGGCCCCGGGTCGAAGGAGACGTCTCGAACAAAGGCTCCCCATTGCCGTTGCTTGGCTTCGTCCTTGCTGAAAGCGTCCGTCAATGCATCCGGGATCTCCGTCGGGACGAGCGTTTCACGCCGCGCGAACGTCGCAGCGACTGCGCGGCCGAGTTGCGTTTCATCAAATACGAAAGATTGGCTCATCAGCCAGACGTCATAATAATCTTTGATCCGCGTGTTGGTGAGGCCGAGGGCCACCATCGCCTGGAACTTCTCCGCAACCACCGTCTCGCGGGCATATCCTCGCAGCGTCGCCGCCGGCATATCGAGAAGTCCTGGCAGATCAAGAATCTGCGGCTCGGGCTCCATGGCATCGCCAAACCCGACATCGACGCTGATCGAAACCCGGGCACCGCCGACATCAGCAATCGTCTTGATTCGCAACCCACCATGTTCGGTGTCTTCCCGAATGCGTCCAATTTGTGCACCGTCGGCGTCAAATCGGACACCGTCCGGTGCTTCATTTGAGAAGATGTCCTTGAAGACCCCAAGAACCACGTCCGGATCAGGGTCACCCTGTCCGAGAAGATCGATGTCACGGGTGCCGCGAAATGGTTCGTCGAACCAGGTCATCAGCAATACCGCGCCTTTGAGAACAAAACGCTCTGCATGCGCAGACCCGGCCAGGCGGTACAGCAGACGTTCATTGGCAAAGCGTGTCAGGACGAACTGATAGTCTTGTCCACTGTCCTTGCTGATTGTCAGCAACCGCGCGCGTACCGAAGCGCCAATATTCCTGATCTCTCTAGCCATTCGCCGTGAGCGCCTCGAGATACGGACGGACAATTGTCGAGACGCCGCCGCTCGCAGCAGAGCGTGCAATCTGCGCCGGGGTGGCCCTGCGTTGTCGCAGCGCCTCCTGAAGCCCCTCCAGGGCCACCGACTGACCGACTGACCGTCGATGACGAAAGCAATCGGCAATGGTCTTGGCAATGCCAAACACCTTCACCTGCACGCCCTCGATGGATGTCGTCTCGACGTCTTCTGACAGCAGATTGTCGGTAAATCGAACAACACGCAGCGCTGGTTCATCTTGCGGGGACCAGTCATTCTTCCCGATCGCAAGCCAGACCGACCGGGGGAGCTGGTCGGTGAGTTCGTGAAACGCGAGCGCTGATGTCAGGCAGACCACGCCTTTGGGGACACGCTTCGCCGCCTCGGCAAGGCTGTGATTTGCATCGAGCGGTGCGTCCGGCAGTTGATAGAGGCCCCGCGCCAGACGGATGACCTCCCCACCGTCTCGCATCCGGCCGATGGTCACGGCCGTGATGCCCGCTCTCTTGAATTCTGACAGCCGAACGATGCCCCGGTCCCGGAGCATGTCTCTGGCGAGATCGCGCTGGGTCTTGCCTTCTGGCATTGATATCAAACCACCATTCTCTGGACCTAAGTTCTGAGGTTTTGTATCACCACTGCAGCTTCCGGTAAATCCAGTTCGAGTGCTGGTGTTGCAATCTTGCGAAGGAGATCAGGCCAATGGCCGGAAAATGGCGCGCTCCGGGTGTCCCGCACAAAGGCTGGACATGCACCCCCGAAGAAGTTCTCGGCACTCCAGATCAGATTTTTGAAATGTGCGAAACCCGGGACATTCGCGACGTCCACCACATGGAGTACTTTGGCTGGATGGACTATTCGAACACTCCCGGCCAGACCAGGAGCGGCGGAAAATGCCGCGGCTTGCGCCGGATCACGGCGCCTCCGGAGAGGGTCCGGCACATGGTCGAAGCGTTGTGTTACGCTTGAAAATGCAAAGCGTGCAAAGTCGAGCTTACCCCAAATTATCCAATTTCGATAAACTCAGGTAAGGTCAGTCAACTTGGATCCGAGGCAGAACCCCTACTCACCGGGTGCCGGCACGCCACCGCCGGAACTCGCTGGCCGCGACGACCTGATCGAACGCACCGCCGTGGCGATTGACCGCATTCGCGCCGGGCGGGCGGCCAAGAGTTGTATCCTCTACGGATTGCGCGGTGTCGGCAAGACCGTCCTTCTCAACCGAATTCACCTTGATGCCGTGGCGGGCGGCATTGCCGGTGTCCGCATCGAGGCCCCGGAGGAACGATCACTGCCGGCACTGCTCATAACGGCATTATGGATGGGTCTCATTCGCTTGAGCCAAGGCGAGAGGATGAAGGGACAGCTGTTGAGGGCCATGCGGGCACTGGCAAGCTTCGCCAGCGCTCAGAAGGTGAATTACGGGGGCATCGAGTTCGGCATCGATTTCGAACCTGAAACCGGCCTGGCCGACAGCGGCGACCTGGACATGGATCTTGCCGACCTCATTGCATCTCTTGGCCATGCCGCGAAAGAGCGACATACTGCGTTCGCCCTCTTCATTGATGAACTGCAATATGTGCCCGAGAATCAGCTTGCTTCGCTGATTGCAGCACTCCACAACTCCTGCCAGATGCAACTGCCGATTATCGTGATGGCTGCAGGACTCCCGCAACTGGTCAGCCGAACCGGCAAAGCCAAGTCATATGCAGAGCGCCTGTTCGAGTTTGCGCCGGTCGGCCGCCTCGACGATGCCGATGCCCGAAACGCCCTGATTCTGCCTGCTTCGAGAGAAGGCGTCGAGTTCAGCCCGGAGGCGGTATCGAAAATCTTGCGCGAGACCGCCGGATATCCCTACTTCCTCCAGGAATGGGGCAAGCACAGCCGGGATGCGGCCAGCGAATCGCCGATTGGGCTCGGTGACACGAGACGCGCAACGGACGAGGCTCTTGCCGAACTCGACGCGAGTTTCTTTCGTGTTCGATTTGACCGGTTGACCTCCGGCCAGCAGCGGTACCTGCGTGCCATGGCGGAGCTTGTACCCGGACCCCACCGGTCAGGCGAAATCGCGCAATTCCTCGACCGGAAGGTGACAACTGCTGCCGCGGTGCGCAATTCGCTCATCGCAAAGGGGATGACCTACAGCCCGAGCCACGGTGAAACTGCATTCACCACCCCGTATTTCGACAGGTTCATGCGGCGCACCCTGCCTGAATTGTGACGGAGTTCGCCAATTCCCCGAAACCCATGATCAATTCCCTGCCCGCTCCCGGTCGGCAAGGCCCCCTGCGAGCGGAAACCATGGCGGCAATGTAGCCAAACCCGACACAGCCTCATATCCCGACATTTCACGGCCTTCCCTGGATTGTCCTGCCGGTGCCTTCGGCAAATTCGAATTGCCCGTCCTCCCTGGCGCAGGAGGATGGGCTCCAGCCGAGTGGCGCGTGAAGTGGTAGAGGTTGCTGACGACATGCGAATGAAGCTGAAGTCTCACGGGCAAGACCACAGGCGCGCAAACGGACCGATAGCAGTCATTGAACCCCACGGCGTCCATGTTCGGACCCATTCCGACGATTTGACCTGCCGGATAGTTTGGCCAACCCGCCGCTGATGCTGAAGGGGCTTCGGCGGCCGACAACTGGCGCGAATTGCAGTCGATGCAGGACGGCCCCCTGGATCAAGCAAAGGCAGGGCCGAAATTCGGGGTACTCCCGTCACGCTGACCAGCTCCAGCACCCGACGTTGATCGAGTCCAAATCCGCCCAAATGGCCACTCGGCCTATGAAGTGAACTTGGGATCGACATCTACTCAACCTACCCGAATTTGGTTCAGCACCCTTGGCAAAGCAAGGTGCTGGCCCCTGCCAACCAGATCACCGAACCTTACAATTTCTGTAACTGCACGGTCACCACCCATTACGGCTCACTGGCCATCCCTTGAACTCTTCACCCCCACGCTATACGCATTTGATCGTTAGCCAATCTCACAACCTCCAAATTCCACTAACCGCTCGCTGAGACCTTCGGAGGACAAAATGTCGGATCCCATCAACTTCTTCATTGACGGCAGGCCCTACACCTCAGCCAATTCCACTGTACCCGGGGAAGGCCTATTGGCAATCGCTGGTCTATCTACAGACCAGGTTGTTTTGGTTGCTGCTGATGGCACCAGGATCACGGATCCCCACGAAGATATTGAAGTTCACCCGGGTGACCGCTTTACCACCGAGCCAGTGGACGGTGATTCCCACGCTCAACTCCCGATCGAAATCAAGTACAAGGTTAATGGAGAGCCGCAAACCACCATCGAAACTCGCCTTTCGGTACGGCAGATCCTGCAAGATGCAGGGAAAGCCGCCAGTATCGACGTAAACCAGCTAGACAGCTATATTCTCGAAAATATCGGTACCGGTTCGAAATATGAAAACCTCAATGACATTGTAATAATCTCGAATGACGATCATTTCCTGGCCGTCCACTCGGGTAAAACACCCGTGGCGGTCGTTTCGTATCAATGACTCCCACAGAATCAATTTGCACCGAACTCCAAGAAATGGGGCTCTCGCCGAGGATCATGACCGATGTCGGATTTAATCACGACTGCGCAGTTGCGCTGCAGCAAACCATTCCCACCGGGCGATACAAGGGTCGTGTATTGACCTTGGCCATCGGCTTTCAAGAGGACAGCTATCCGGACTATCCTCCTCATTTCGTCTATGTGGCCGACCTTCCGGACCCACAAATTCCAGTTCACTCCTCATTTTCCTATGACAATCGGCGGTGGTCGGGTTTCAGCGTACCACCCAGCGATTTTTGGGATGAATTGTCCGCTTCCGAAAAAAATATGAAGACGTTTGTAAACAGACACTTGCTGCGCTTCTGGAACCAGATTTGATTTTCGACACCATTCTCACCCAAAAGGTTCATGATGCAGCAGCCGCTCATCTGCTGCAGCATGTCAATGCGGGGCGTATGCAGGAAGATCTCTGTTTCGCACTATGGCGGCCTTCAACGGGCGCCAAACGGACATCCGCGATCCTTTTCGAGATTGTCCCGCCACTTCCCGATGAGCGGAACCTGCATAGAAACGTGAGTTTCGAACCTTCCTACTTGACCCGCGCAATTCGTCTTGCCGTTTCAAACGGTGCCGGTCTGGCGTTCATGCACAATCACTTCACGCCAGGTTGGCAAGAAATGAGCGTACCTGACATTGTTGCCGAACAGGATCGAATTTCGCCGGCGGCGAGAGCAACAGGCCTGCCTCTTGTTGGGCTTACGCTTGGCTCAGACGAAAGCTGGAGTGCTCGCTTTTGGACATGGAATGGCAGCACATTTGATCGCAACTGGTGTGAAAAGGTTAGAGTGGCCGGACGCCGGTTTCGGGTTACCTTCAAGGACCGACAGATTGCCGAGCGTCGCCAACCTCTATTCCGGACAATCGACACTTGGGGCCCCGAGTGTCAGCGAGACATATCCGGCCTGCACTTCGGAATTGTCGGGGTGGGAAGCGTGGGATGCATTATCGCCGAGTCATTGGCTCGAATGGGCGTGGAGCGGCTTACACTCATAGACCCGGATCGCATAGAGCCCCACAATCTCGACAGGTTACTCTATGCATCGAAGGATGACATCGGCCGTCTAAAGGTTGACTTGGTTTCGAAACATGTCCTAAGATCAACTACGGCGGCATACTTTGACGTTGTACCCTACTTTTATCCAATCCAAGATGAACGTTCACTCGCCGCCGCTCTTGATTGCGATATTCTGTTCTCTGCTGTGGATCGCCCGCTTCCCAAAGATCTCTTGAATCATATCTCATACGCGCATTGTATACCGGTTGTGTCTGGTGGCGTATTCATATCGACAACAAGGCGAACGGACGCCTGGGGCAGGCCGCGTGGGGAGTGACGACCTCAGGACCAATGTTTCGCTGTCTGCGATGTGACGGCCAATACACAAGTTCAGACGTTGTGCTCGATGTTGATGGCTCTTTGGACGATCCAGAATATGTTCGAGACCTGACAGACACGACCCAATGCCTACGAAATCAAAATGTCTTCGCATTCAGCGCAAATCTTGCTACCTCAATGGTCATCGAGATGATCAGACTGGTAATTGCAGAACCCTGGTGGCCAGATCGTGCGGGGCGTCAGCATTATAGCATGATTCCGAATCGACTGGATGTTACCACTGCGCGCTGTAACGGCAATTGCTCTGTGGAGGACAAAATCGCGCATGGCAATGAATTTCGATATCCTTTTCTTGAAAAGACGACAAACGACTTACGCCAGAAGCAAACCACCCTTGGGGTCGTCTTCGGATGGCCAAAGCGAGTCGTTGATCGCCTGAAATCGGTTTGGATGAAACGCTGATGACACGAATTAGTGAACTTTCCATTGAGAACATCCGTTGTTTCAGGTCACCTCAACGAGCACGCCTGAGTCGGATTACACTATTGGTGGGAGAAAACAGTGTTGGTAAGTCCACCTTCCTGGGATGCTATAACGCATTTGCTGATCTATCCAATCTTGTTGGCTTAAGCGAGAATAATCCGTTCGACCGATACCCATTTGTCATGGGTGGATTCGACACTATCGCGCGACCGGGAGCAGAGATGTTTGCGATCAGTGGGCGATTTGATGACTACCTGTATTCCGGGGCGCAATTCTCTTTTGGTCGAGGACAAAACGGACAACCACTCGAAAGGGAAGTTGTATTGTCATTTGCCGAGAAGAATGCGCCGTCCGGCTTTGCTGAAGCAACCATGAAGATAGACGAGTGTGACTCCGAAAAGAGGTTGTGTTTCTCGGGGCCGAATTTTCAGTTCGACATGAATTGGGCAGAAATATCGTATGCCCCCATCTCAACGTGGTTGTCGGGCTATG
The DNA here is from genome assembly GCA_964291445.2 of Paracoccaceae bacterium. GTDB lineage: Bacteria > Pseudomonadota > Alphaproteobacteria > Rhodobacterales > Rhodobacteraceae > JAPOXR01. The sequence continues at coordinate 830,767 of OZ219863.1, forward strand.
TACGAAGGGGGTACTTTCCGTATAACGCGGATAGACAGGTATTGAAGAAGCGGCGACAATCGACGACAACGCCGGGCGATATCGCTGAATTCACGAAGTTTGTAAATTTCTTCCGTTCGGAATTTCCGTTGCCTTCAAAGCGGTCCTTTCACGTCAAGGCGCTGGATCCATATCTGCCGCAAAGGCAACGGCACTATTTGGACAATCCACTGAATTTGCGAGAGGGGTCAGAAAGTGATCTTGTTTCCCGTGTCGGACATGCGCTTGATCTATGGCAGGATATAGAACTAAGGGAGTCGGCGACGGAGGATAGAATTGAGGTGATGGTGGATGTTTCGGGCGGCCTGCACAATCTGATTGATGTGGGTTATGGCGTGCATGCAATGTTGTACGTGGTGCATGAAATTACGACCGCTGAAACTCCAAGCATTTTTCTCCTGCAGCAGCCGGAGGTGCATGTGCATCCGGTGGCACAGGCCAACCTGGCCCAGTATATGGCAGAAGGTCAGCATGACTATGTGATTGAAACCCACAGCGACCATCTCGTCGATCGGTTCCGGTTGTGCGTGATGAAGAAGATCTTGCAGCCCGACGACCTGTCAATTGTATACTTCGAGAAAAGTGAGGACGGTTCCGGATCCCGGATTCACAATATTTCAGTTGATCCGCAAGGCAATGTAATTGACGCCCCTGATAGCTATCGGGAGTTTTTCCTGACAGAGACAGAACAACTTCTTGGGCTGACATAGATAGGGACATGTGTGTTGTCGCCATCGTGGATGCGAATTCCCTGTCGCTTCTGGTCGCCAGACACGGTCAGCCAGACGACCTGTTACTCGGTTGGCTGAGAAAGAGGTATGGCACGTTGGCTTTTTCCGGTTCAGGCCAGTATTCTTTGGAAATCAGAAAAAACTCCCGAAAGATGGAACTTTTCAAGACGTATGATCAGGGTGGACAACTCAAGAAAATAACGGCATCGGAGCTTGCATCCGCTGACAGGGAGTTGGGAGGCAAGAATACCAGATCAAATGATGTGCATATTCTGTCGTTGGCACTTGCAAGCGGCGCGACGGTTCTGTGTTCCAACGATGCCGACCTCGGTTCGGATTTCAAGGATAAGACGATTCTGCCGTCCATGGGTAGGCGACCCCGAGGGGTGTACCCCATGAATAGTGATCGCAAGCAGCGGCGTGACTTTTTGGATAGGCGCCGTTGCCCTGCCCGGAAATGAAGAAATTCAACCTGATCTCAAATCGTGAAATTCGCGCGCCCGGCAGGTGAGGTCTGCCTGTGCGTCCTTGCGGTCCACACGCCTGGGCGCGACGGCTGGCGGCTTCAGCCTGGCTGCTGTCGCTCTATTCTGTTGCTGTTGTAGACTTCGTCGAGGATGATCTCGACCAGGTCGAATTGCGACTCGCCGTTGACGTCCTCGAAATAGACGTGGCTGGGCCAGGATTGGCCGACATGGTTGTCAGCCGGCAGGTCGATCGTCTCGCATACCCGCTTGATCGCCTCCACGTGCCGGCGTGCCTTGTCGGCGGTCTCCAACATGGCCGCTTCGAGATCCTCGATGCTGTTGCGGTCGATCTCGGGTGACCCGATGCCGACCGTCAGGGGCAGATTCCGTTCGATGGCCTGCTGTTCGTAGAAGGAGACATCCACCTTGTCGGATTCGAGGCGCATGATGAAGAGCGGGTTCACGCTGACCTTGGCATCCGTCAGTTGCAGCAGCTTGTTGCCGTCGGCCGGCGCCTTCGGCTCGGTCGCACCGCCCCGGCGGCGGGAGGACCGGCGCCGGGCGGTGACCTCGGCCACGAAATCGCCGCGGTAGTTGTTGTCGAACACCCGGTCCGCATAGGGCTTGTCGCGCAACATGTGGCGAATCGAGCGGATCGACATGTTCTGGCAATTCTCCTGCCCGATGAAGAATGGTGATCCCGAGGCGTCGGAGAGTTCGACCCAGCCATCGGGAAAGCGTTCGAAATGGTGATCCATCCACGGCCCCAGCACCGTGTCGCCCAAATGGTCCAGCAGCGCATTGACCATGTCGGGGTCGTTCACGACATCGGCCAGGAGCGGCTCCTGGCCGTAGATGTCCGCGGCAAGGCTGTAGGGGGCCGATATCTGCAGCAAGGGAGCGATGCCGGTCAAATCCTGCGTGGCTGCCATGATGCCGTCCACCGCCGCCGGTGTTCCGCTGTGAAAATCCGGTGTCTGCAAATCCTGCCAGTTATCCTTGTTGATGAGCACTTCGTCGGGATCGGCCCCTGGCGGGAACTTGTCGGGATACATCATCACCTGTCCCAGGCACTCGCAGGTCCAGGCATAGAGCGCCCAGGTCATGTAGAACTTGTGAACCCCCATGAGGCGCGACACTGCCAAATTCGCCCGGGCGTAGCGATAGGGGTCATTGTGGTAGTAGTCGCGGGACGTGATGCCATAAAGATCGAACAGGGCCGCCAGGCCCAGCATGTGCACCGAGGCGGTGGAGTGCACGCGATCCGGATCGGTCTGCAATTTGAAATTGGCGTCGAATTCACCGGCAATGGCGGCGTCAAATACGCGGGTGAGTTCCGCCTTGGCATCGGCATCGCCAGCCTGCCAGCGACGCAGCAGGGAAAGTCCGCGCGGGAAGGCGTAGTCTTCGATCTCCGGCATGGATTACACTCCCGGCCGCCGCGCCGGCGGCACGGCGGCTTTAATCCTGGCTCTGATTGCCCGAACCGCGAGGGCATCTCGCCACCACAGGCCTTCGGCGGTGGTGGCGGTTGGCCGGTATTCGCATCCGAACCGGCCCGCATATCCGCAGGCCTGCATGGTCGGTAAAAGTCGGCCGTAGTCGATGGCCCCGGCAAGGGGCTCGGCGCGCCCCTCGGCTGCCGCGATCTGGACATGGCCGATCTGGTCGGCATGGGCAGCGAACTGCCCCGCCAGATCGCCGCTTTGGCGGAAGACGTGATAGCAGTCGAACATGATCCTGAGACGCGGGTGCCCGACTTCGGCAATCACCGCGGCAGCCTGGTCGATGGTATTGAGGAAATAGCCTGGCAATTGCTCGGTGCAGACCGGCTCGATCAGGATGATGCAACCGGCCTGGTCCAGCGCGTATCGCAATGTCTCCAGATAGGCCGCCTGCGCCCCCGGTCCCGAAGCCAGGCCGGCCACGACATGGATCGCCGCGGCACCTATATCCTCGGCGATCTCCACCGCCTCGTCGACATCCCGTCTTGCCTGCTCGCCCGCACCGGGAATGGCGGCGCACCCGAACGTCGTTCCCATCCGGACATTGAGCCCGCTCACCGGCAATGCGGCCTCGGCCAGGACGTCCCTGAGTTGGCCGCGATCCACGCAGCGGGCCTCATCGTGAAACTCCACCGCATCGAACCCGTGCTGCGCGGCCTTCCGGATGCGATCCAGGAATGGCAACTCCGTCCACAGATATGCCGTGTTCGCCGAGAATTCGAACAGCCTGTCCTGTGCCCTGCTCACGGGATCAATACCTCTCGAACGGTGGCGGCGTCGTCCAGGCGATCCATGGCGGCGTTGAGGTCGTCGAAGCCGATGGTTCGTGTCAGGAGCCGGTCGACGGGCAGTTTCCCCTCCAGGAAAAGCGCCAGATAGCGCGGGATGTCTCGCCTCGGCACACAGCTTCCCATGTAGGAGCCCTTGAGCGTGCGCTCTTCGGCGGCAATGCAAAGATGCGACAGCGTGACCTGCGCATCGGGCCCGGGCATGCCGGCAGTCACCGTCGTGCCGCCTCGCCGGGTCACTTCGAAGGCGGTGACCAGGGCCTCGGAAGAGCCGGCCGTCTCCACGGCGATGCCGGCACCGCCCTGCGTGGCCCTGCGGACCTGCTCAACGCAGTCGGCGTCGTGGGCATTGACGGTCAGATGGGCGCCGAACTGCCTGGCAAGCTCCAGTTTCTCGTCGCTCAGATCGATGGCGGTGACATGTCCGGCGCCGGCGGCGACCGCCGCCATCAATGCGCTGAGCCCCACGCCGCCCAGGCCGATCACGGCAACGCTTTCACCGGCGCTGGTGCATGCGGTGTTGACGACCGATCCGACGCCGGTAATCACGCCGCAGCCGAACAGCGCCGCATGTTCAAACGGGATCGACTTGTCGATCCTGACCAGGGCCTCCTTCGGGATCACCGCATACTCGGCAAAACCGGCGATGCCCGAATGATGATGGATCGCCTCGCCATTCCTGTGCAGGCGGGTGGTGCCATCCCGCAGCACCGCCGCTGCATTGGATCTGGTTGCAGGTTCGCACAGGGCGGGCCTGCCGACCCGGCACATTTCGCAATCGCCGCAGCTGGCAACATAGGTCGGCACCACGTGGTCGCCGATTTCGAAGCCGGTCGTGCCCTCCCCCAACTCGACGATGACCCCGGCAGCCTCGTGACCGATGACGATCGGCATCGGCTTGCCCCGCTCGCCGGTAATGGCAACCAGGTCGGAGTGGCAAAGGCCGACCGCCCTGATCCGGATCAGCGCCTCTCCGGGCTTCGGCGGGTCAAGCTCGACCTCCTCGATGCGCAGGGGCTGGCTTTCGACAAACGGCCGGGAAAGCCCGGATTGCCTCAGGACCGCGGCCTTTATCTTCATCCGATCACTCCTCGACTTGCCAACGGGCCAGGGCCCTAGATTGCCGCCTCTTCGAGCGCGGCCTCCAGGATATCCAGCCCTTCAATGACAAGAGATTGCGGCGCCGACAGCGGGACCAGGAGTCGGAACACGTTGCGAGCCGGGCCTGCCGATATGAGAATCAGCCCCTTTTCGAGAGCGGTGGCCGCGACCCGTGAAGCCAGTTCGCCATCCGGCTCGCGGCTGTCGCGGTCCTTGACCAGCTCGATGGCATTCATGCATCCCAGGGCCCGGACATCGCCGATACAGGCGAGCGAATTGCGCTGCGCCATCTTGCGCAGCCGGGCATCGATGATCTCGCCCAGCTCCAGGCCCCGCTGAAGAAGATTGTCCTCCTCGATGGCATCCAGCACCGCCAGCGCCGCGGCGCAGGCCAGCGGGTTGCCGCCGAAGGTGCCGCCCAGGCCACCCGGCGGCACCGAGTCGATGATGTCGCCCCTGCCGACAATGCCCGAAATCGGCAGGCCGCCGCCGATGCTCTTGCCAACGCAGGTCAGGTCGGCATCGATGCCGTAATGCTCCATGGCGAACATCTTGCCGGTCCGTCCCATGCCGGTCTGGATCTCGTCGGCGACCAGGACGATGCCGTGTTGGTCGCAAAGCGCCCGCAGCCATGCCAGGAATTCGGGTGTGGCAATGTTGTAGCCACCCTCGCCCTGCACCGGCTCGAAGAAGATTGCCGCCACCTGGTCGGGCGGACAGTCGCTGCGGAACAGCGTCTCAAAGGCGCGGCGGGTGTCATCCAGGCTGACACCATGGTAGTCGTCGGGGAAAGGGAGCCGGTAGATCTCCGAGGGGAACGGCCGGAAGCCGAGCTTGAACGGCGCCATCCGGGCGCTGAGCGCCATGCCCATGTAGGACCGGCCATGGTAGCCATTGGTAAAGGTGATCAGCGCCGGGCGCCCGCTATGGTAGCGGGCGATCTTGACGGCGTTTTCCACCGCCTCGCCGCCAGCAGAAAAGAACAGGGATTTCTTGGCAAAATCGCCGGGCAAAAGGGCGTTGAGCCGCTCGGCCAGCGCGATGTAGCTCTCGTAGGGGGTGACCTGGAAGCAGGTATGCGTCAGCCGGTCGAGCTGGTCGGTGATCGCCGCCACCACTCTCGGGTCGCGGTGGCCGACATTCTGGCAGCCGATGCCGCCGCAGAAATCGATGTAGCGCCTGCCTTCGACATCCCAGATTTCGGCGTTCTCGGCCCGGTCGGCGACGAAGGTCGACGAATAGGCGATCGCCCTGGCAACGGCGCCATCCCGGCGCGCCTCGAATTCCTCGTTGCTACTCATCTCCAGCTCCACACTGCGCGTCTGCCCGGGATCGGTCAGGCCAGGCACGACCCGGATTTGCCGTCAGACCGGGACAGCGCTCGCCTCCATCGCCGGAAGCTCCGACCGGCCGCAATTGCCGTCACCCGTCACCGCGAGCCCGCTCCCGGCCCCCCGGGGCGAGCCGCCTCGTTGCCAGTCGACTCCAAGGTGAGCAGCACACACCGACGGCCGGTCAGCCGTGCCACGGCAAGGCGGACCCGTGACGAGGCCCGGCACCTCCGGATCTCGACCGGCCTGACCGAAGCAATTGCGTGCTCCGGTCAGGCCCTGGTGCAATGCTGGTGCTAGTTGGGCAACAGGTCGTTGACCTCTTCCACCAACTCCTCCTGCAGCGCTTCCATGTCGTCGGAATCACCGGTCACGATGGATTCCAGGCCGTCATAGATGACCTGGGTAATCGCCAACCCGTTATCGCCGGGATAGGCAATCCAGTCGCGCAGCAATCCGGCCTGGCGCACGGCAGTGTGCTTGTTGGGGTTCTGTGCGTAGAAGTCGGCCAGGAGATCATTCGCCGCCTTGTTCGGAGGCATGTAGCCCGTGGTTTCCGCCACCATGGCAGCGCCCACGCCCGACGTGGCAAACTTGATGAACTTCCAGGCGGCCTCGATTTGGGCGGGGTCTTCGGAGGTCGATACGAACATCACCGAATTGCCGCCTGCGGGCAGACCCAGCGGGGGCTGACCCATCCCGGGAAATTCGCCGGTCATGACTTCGAAATCGCCTTTCGACCGCTCGATCGCACCGACGGCCGAGGTCGACCAGAAATGCATCGCCACCTCGCCGGCGGCAAACGGTTTGCCGGCGTCGCCGACCGACAGGTTCAGCATGTTGCACTCGCGGAAGATCTTGCGCATCGTCTCGAGCGCAGCCAGGCCGGCGTCGCCGTCAAAGTTGATCTTGCCATCCTCCAGGATCGGCTCGTCCTGGCTCCACATCAGGGCTTGCAGGAACCAGTTGCCGGTGATGTTCCAGCCCCAGAAGATCGGGTTCCTGTAGCCGGCATCGTGCAGCTTCTTGCAGTTGGCGATGACCTCGTCCCAGGTGGTCGGCAACTCGGTGATGCCGGCCTTGGCCAACGCATCCATGTTGTAGTAGCCAACGGGCAGGGATACCGCGAATGGCAGCCCGTGAACCTCGCCATTGAAGGTCCCGAGGTCCAGCATGGCCTGGTGATAGCCTTCCTTGGCAAAGTCGGACTCCATGGCGATCATGGGCTCCAGCGACTTGGCGATGCCCTTTTCGACCAGCAGCGCCTGCCGGTTCAGCCCCTGCAGGGTGACGTCGGGCAGATCCCCGGCGACCGCTTCCCGCAGGATGGTGTTGGTTGCGTCCTCGTAGTTTTCGTAGGTCGCACGGAATTTCACCTCGATATCCGGATGCGCCTTGTTGAACTCGGGAATCATGCGCTCGAAGGTCACGTCGAACAATGCCGAATATGGATATCCGACCTCGATCTCGATGGCGCTGGCTGCGCTGCCAACGGTGGTCATTCCAGCCGCGGCCAGCGCCGCAAGAGTATGTTTCAGTTTCAATTTTTCCTCCTATTGAACCTGGAGCCCGGAAATTCCCCGGTTCGGGATGGGCCCCCTTTTCCCGGTGCAAACCATTTGGCACCGAAAATTCTGCGATATGACCTTGCCCCGCCCTACTTCATGCCGGTCATGGTGATGCCCTCGATGAACCGCCGCTGCGCCAGCAGGAATATGATGACCAGCGGCATGACGATGACCGTCGTCGCAGCCATCATCGGCCCGTATTCATTGCCATCGAGATCGGATTTGAACATCCTGAGCCCCAGCGGCGGCGTCATCAGGTCGCGGTTGCCGGTGATGACCACGCGCGGCCAGTAATAGTCGTTCCAATGAGCGACGACCGAGAAGATCCCGAAGGCCAGCAGCGCCGGTATCGCCGTCGGCAGCATGACCCGCCAGACGATGGCGAATTCGCTCATCCCGTCCATGCGGCCGGCATCGATCAGGTCATCGGGAACGGTCATGAAGAACTGGCGCATCAGGAATATCCCGAAGACCGATATCGTCCACGGTATGATCAGGGCGGCATAGGTATTGGTCAGCCCCACCTTGGCCAGCATGATGTAGAGGGGCAGTGCGATGGCATGGACCGGGATCAGCAGGCAGAAGATCACCAGGCCGAACACCACGTCCCGCCCCCAGAATCTGAGCTTGGACAGGGCATAGGCACATGGCAGCGCCACCAGGACCTGGATGACGAATATCGACACCGTCACGAAAACGCCGTTCAGCATGTAGCGGATCAATGGCGCTTCGCTGAAGGCGGCGGTGTAATTGTAGACGATGGGCCGCATCTCGCATTCCTCGACCGGGTTTCCGGCCTTGATGCACCGGCGGTCGGTCATGATCTCCTGGCTGCCGACAAAGCCGCCGGTATTGGATTCGATCTCGGCGGGCGATTTCAGGGAATAGGACAACATGAGATAGAATGGCAGCAGCACGACGATGGCGCCGGCCAGCAGCACGCTGTGCTTGAAGAACTCCCCCAGCCAATGGGTGCTGCGTGCCATCATCATGAGTAATGCACCCTCCGGTTGACGAAATAGACCTGGATAAGCGTCAGGATCAGGACAAAACCCAGGAACACGATGGTGATGGCCGAGCCGATTCCGAGCAGGTTCTGCTTCACCCCCTTTTCGAACATGGCGTAGACCATCACATAGGTCGACTTCGAAGGCCCGCCACGGGTCAGCGCCTCGACCGTGTCGAAAACCTGGAACGAGCGGATCGACGAAATGGTGACAACGAAGACATTGGTCGGCCCCAGCATCGGCCATGTCACCAGTCGAAAGCGCTCCCAGGCGCTGTCGGCCCCGTCCATGTGGGCGGCCTGGTAGAGCTCCCTGGGCACCGAGGTCAGCCCGGCCAGGTAGAGTACCATGTTGAAGCCGAAGCCCTGCCAGATGCCGATGAAGGCGATGGTGCCGAGGGCATAGTTCTTGTCACCGAGCCAGAGCGGAAAATCCTCGGCGCAGGCATGGCCATACCAGCTCTGCAACGGGTCGGCGCCCCGCCAGATCCCCGACAGGAGAGCATGAAACCAGCCGACATCGCAGCCCGACCGCAGGATGTCGTTCACGACGCCGACGATCGGGTGCAGGGCGAATTCCCACACGATGGCCATGGCAAGCAGCGTTGCCATGACCGGCAGGAAGAAGACGGCCTTGTACAGCTCCCCGCCGATGCGCAGGCTGGAAATCAGCAGCGCCGCGCCCAGGCCGAGCGCCACCGAGATCGGCACCACCACCAGGACATAGGTCAGCGAGGCCGAGAACATTTTCCTGTAGGTCGAACGGCTCACCAGCCGGTCGTAATTCTCGATGCCGACCCAGTTGAAGCCCGGGCTTCCCAGATTGTAGTCGGTGAAGGACAGGTAGGCGGCGACGAAGACCGGGAAGATCAGCAATCCCAGCATGAGCAGGACCGCCGGCCCGATGAACCAGAGATGGACCCGGGAGCCGCCCATCAGCCCGTCCCCCGCATCGGCCCCGACTCCTTCAACGCCACCCGCTTGCCGTCGGCGCCGAACACCCGCGCCATCCCGGCCTCGCCCCTGAACCGGATTTCCTCGCCAACCGCGGCAAGTTTCGCCTCGTGCGGCTTGGCCCGGATCACGATCTTGTCGTCAAGCCCCTCGACGACCAGATGCAGGAAAAGATCGGCGCCGAGGTTCTCCCGGTAGGTCAACCGGCCGGTGAAGCAATCGCCGGCCCCCCCGGCCTCGATGTGCAGGTGCTCCGGGCGCAGCCCGACCGAAAACGGCCCGCCTGCGGGCACGGCCAGCGCATCTTCCAGCGCTACCCCGATGACGCTGATCCGCCCGTCACCGTCACTGGTCCCGGGGAAGATGTTCATTTTCGGGCTGCCGATGAACTCCGCCACCCGGATGTCATGCGGATCCTCGTAGACCTCGCTCGGCGGGCCCAACTGCAAGAGATCCCCGTCCATCATCACCGCCATGCGGTCCGACATGGTGAGGGCCTCGGCCTGGTCGTGGGTCACGTAGATGAAGGTGGTACCCAACTTTTGGTGCAACTCCGACAATTCGGCCCGCATGTGCACCCGCAGCGCCGCGTCGAGATTGGACAGCGGCTCGTCCATCAGGAACGCGGCCGGGTTCCTGACCATGGCCCGACCCAGCGCCACCCGTTGCCGCTGCCCGCCGGAAAGCTGGCCGGGCTTGCGATTCAGCAGCGGCTCGATCTTCAGGGTCTCGGCCGCCCGGCTCACATCGGCGTTGATCTTGGCCATCTTGCGGCGCCAGCCCGGTGCAACCCGCCCCAGCACCGGCAGCCGCTGCCAGAAATCCATGTCCCGCAGCTTCAGCGGCGTCACCAGGTTCTGCCGCACCGTCAGATGCGGGTAGAGAGCGTAGGACTGGAACACCATCGCCAGATCCCGCCGGCTGGGGCGCACGTCGTTGACCACCCTGCTGCCGATTTCGACATCGCCGCTGGTCTGGGTCTCGAGGCCGGCGATGATCCGCAGCGTGGTGGATTTGCCGCATCCGGAGGGGCCGACAAGCGTCAGGAACTCGCCATCGGCAATCTCCAGGTCAATCCCGTTCAGAACGCTGAGGTTGCCGTAACTCTTGGATATTTGGCGAAGCGTTATCCCGGCCAAATCGATCTCCCCCGAGGAACCCCTCCGGCCACCATCGGCGGCCATGCCGTCATCGGCGCGGGCAGAAGGCGCCACGGCCCTGGATGACAGCTTGACGACGCAGGGCTACATTTGTCAAATCGTAATTGATGAACTCAAATCTCAGGTTTTCCGATAATGACCCCGTTTCGCCAACTCACCTACCTGGTCGCGGTGGCCGACCATGGCAGCATCCTGGCCGCCTCCAGGCAGCTGTCGATTTCGCAGCCCGCCATCAGCGCCGCCATCCAGAAGGTCGAAGACCAGTACAAGCTGAAGATCTTCATCCGCGAGCGCCCGCACCGGCTGGTCCTGTCCCCGGTCGGACGCCGGTTCGTGGCGCTGGCCCGCCGCTTCCTCGAACATGCCCAGGAGTTCGACAATGACGCCCGCAACCTGCGGCATTCACCGCGCGGCGTGATCCAGGTTGGCTGTTTCATGCCGACGGCCGCCTTCATCATCCCGATCATTCTCAAGGGGCTGCGGGATCGCGGCCTCGATATTTCACTCCAGGTCCACGAGGCCGATCTCGACGAGTTGAACACGTTGCTCGCCCAGGGACGCATCGATGTCGCCCTGACCTACAACATGGCCCCCAGCCCGGCGATCGAATTCGAAACCCTGATCGAGTCCACACCCTATGTGCTGATTCCACGGGACGACAAGCTGGCGCAGCTCAATTCCATCTCGCTGGAACAGCTGGTCGACCGCGACATGGTTTCGCTGAGCCTGCCGATCACGCAACAATTCTTCCTGTCGCTGTTCGCGCAACGCAATTTGCGGCCAAGGATCCGGCACCAGACCAAGTCATACGAGCTGGTGCGCAGCCTCGTGGGAGCCGGCGAGGGTTATGCGATCCTCATCATGCGCCCGGTGAATGAGCGGGCCTATGACGGAAGCGATCTGGCATATGTTCCGCTGGACGGCGACATCCCCCACTCGCATTACGGGCTGGCCTTCACCAACCAGTCGGTTCCGACCCGGCTCGTGGAGATATTTGCCGATGTGTGTCGCGAATTGCTGATCATCGAGAAGAAGGCCGACAATTACCTCGTTGCCCCCGCCCATTCCGGGCGAGAAAGGCAGGACTGCCAGCCGTCACCAACCCCGCCATGACCGGCAATCCACCTCTCCCGCCTCGTCCAGCCGAACACTGCCGATGATCACCATCTCGTGGACACCCAGCCCCGCCGCCCGGGAGCGGACACGCTGCGTGGCTGCGGTGGATCAATGTTCCAGGATCCAGCCCAAACACAGAGGGGCGAACAAGCCGTGACCAGCCTGGTCGATCTTCTGCCGCCACCCAGCCCAGACACAGAGGGGCGTACAAGGCTTGAGGCCGCCGCCAACCTGAATGCCCTGATCCGGCGCCCAAACGCAGAGGGGCGAACAATTTGCATCACATTATCCATGGTCCCATTCCCCCGATCTCACATCTCACCGACATGGAGGCAACGGCACCTGACGGGCTCGACAACCGCAGGGTTGCATCCTGCCATGCGTCCATGTCCCCGGAGTGTCGGAGGCAGGTCGGGGGCCCGTGCCGTCCGGCACCGGACCTGCAAAGCCCGGCGCTCACCAACGGGCATGCATCCATGATGTCGATCTAGAAATTCCGACTGCTCAACCGCCAGGTTCCACGACCCAATGGCGGCTCCAGCTTGAATTCCGGCTTGATTTCGACGCCCAACTCCCCAAGCTCGCGCTCCAGCTTCGCCTGCGCACTGACGATTCTGACATCTATCTTCGTGTTTCGCCTCAGAATCTCGGTCTCTTGCAATTCCACGATTGCCGGTTTTGCTTTCATGTCAGAAGTATTCCCCGGTATGAACAAACGAGAGTATATTCTCTCGGTGCATGTAGTCTCGCAATAGCCGATAATAGTCCCGAGGTGAGCGGCTCTGCATGGGTCTTGCGCACCGCCGACGGCAGTCGGCCCTTGCCATGCGCATTCAGTCACCTGTCCTTTGCCCGACTATCAAATTCCTGTTGGTCAGCACCTCACGACTCCTGTACCTCACCAGTTGGTGGCGACATCCACGTCCCGTCGAGCGGGTCCACACCACGACGTCCGGATTCTCCGTGCATTCTCGTCCCTGCGAAGCATGGCAAATTCCCGGAGACACCACCGCAACCAGGATGAACGCGGGTCATGTGCATCAGTCTCGAGATCAACAACAACACGGCCCGCTTTTGCTTCCCTCCGGAATACCAGGCATGCAAGGCCGAGTTTGACCGTCTGCACGAACGTCGCCGTGACCGCCGGTTCGGAGAAAAACTCTACTTGGCCGGATTGCAGAGACTCGCCAGTCGATTTCCCTGGTACATCAATGCGCATGCACATATCGGCGGGGTGCTGCTGAACAAAGGCAACACCACGCGCGCACTCGTTGCGCTCCGCAAGGCCTTCACGCTCGGCGAAGCAGCGATCCCCCAAGGGTATTCCGGCCTGATCGAGTGGAGCCATGACGACAACCGGCCGTTCTTGCGTGCCGCGTATGGTGTCGTGCTTTGTCATTTGAGACTCAACGAGTGGAACACGGCCATCGAAATCCTGGAAAGGTTACTCGCCTGGAATCCGCTCGACTTTCAGGGGGCCCGCTGCCTCCTTGGCCCGACCCTCCTGCGCGCCGGAAGACAGAACGAGGCGAGGAATCCCCTGGAGAAAAATCGGGACGTGGATCCGTCACATCATTATGAGCTGGCACTCATGGATTTGCTCAACGGCGAGTACCGGGCGGCGGCAACACACCTGCGGCATGGATTCATCAGGAACCCCTACATCGCGGAGACACTCTGCGGAATGTCGTACCCCCTGCCGATAACGATGTGGCATGGCTCAACCCTGGAAGAACCAGTCAGCGCAATAAACTACAAGGGGATGTTCGGAGGTCTGTGGACAAGCACGCGTGGCGCGGTTGCGTTCCTGCGCTGGCTCAATACGCATCCGAAAATCCTGGCAGAACGCGCCGCCATCATGGAATGCTACGAGATGATGTTGTGGGAGCGGGACGACATGAAGCTCCGGACCATCCATGATCGACGGGACATGCTTGAAAATTCCATTGATTATCACCTGTCGGCCAGGCTGGTGGCAAAGCGCACCGACCGGCATGGAAACAAGGACTGGCCCTGGCTACATATCGCAACGCGCCAATGGCTCGCCAAGCCGCCTTGACGACCGTCCCGTTCAACCGCCATCGGGATTGTCGTGGATCGTCGCGCCCGGCCCGGAGTGACAGCCGACACCCCACCGTCTCTTGCGTGGCAGCCTGATTTCCCGAAGCCTCCCGGCACCTCCACAAGCAAGGCGACCGAACCGCCGGCCATGATTGTCCGATCAGCCGGCAATCCCCACTTCCGCGCTGGCGCCAACACCCCGTCACCTCGGCGAGGATCATCATGAGGGCCCCTTGGATCCATTTCACGACCGACTCATGGAATACGGGGTCCCCGGGTGCATCCCGCAATTCCTGGCCAGGCCATTCGTGACTGCACGAGGTTTCCGGGTGCATCCCGATTTCTTTGGTTGACCCATTTCCTGCATCAGGGCCAGCCATGTTCTGAAGAGGTTGCCGCCTCGTTTGACATGTGATTCACTGATCTATAAATAAAGCATTTATACATCTTACAATCTATTTATGGAACATCAGATTGGCAAAGCCTGCACATAGGAGCTATTCCCGCTATGCCCGAGAATCCGTAGAGCTTCTCGGGATGATGATCCGCAACGCACGCATTGGACGCAATATCACGGTCGCGGAAGTTGCCGAACGTGCCGGGATTTCGCGCGGCCTCGTGCACCGCATCGAGAAAGGCGAAATGGGCACGTCCATCGGTGCCGCATTCGAAGTCGCTGCCATTGTCGGATTGCGCCTGTTCGAAGCCGAGCCGGCGACACTGACGCGCCAGTTGGCGATGGAGCGCGACAGGCGCTCCCTGTTGCCACAATCTGTTCGCACGAAAACGACGAAGGTGAAGGATGACTTCTGATCGCCGCCACATGGAGGAGCCGGAGGACGCCTATGTCTGGATATGGCTGCCCGGCACCACGGAACCGGTCGTTGCCGGCCGACTCGCTCGTGACGGCCAGCGGCTGATTTTCAACTACGGTCAGAGATACCTGGGCCGACATGACCGCATCCCCGTCTACGAGCCGGAGTTGCCGTTTCGGATTGGCTCGATTGCCCCGCAAGTCGGGCTGAACATGGCCGGATGCCTGCGCGATGCCGCGCCCGATGCATGGGGCCGTCGTGTCATCCTGAACCGGAACTTCGGACACAAAGGCAGGAATTCGACACCGCTACGCTCGACGAGTTGGCCTACCTGCTGCAATCCGGCTCCGACCGCATCGGTGCCCTGGACTTCCAGGACTCCCCCGCCGAATACGTGCCTCGGTCTGCCCGGGCCGCAACGCTCGAGGAACTGCTGAGCGCCGCCGAAATGGTCGAAAACGGTGTATCGCTTACGCCCGATCTCGATCAGGCGATGTTCCACGGCACGTCGCTCGGTGGCGCCCGCCCCAAGGCGATGATCGAGGATGGCGACACAAGGCTGATCGCCAAGTTCCCATCTTCGACTGACACCTACAACGTCGTGAAGGCCGAATTCGTCGCCATGCGCCTTGCTGCCAGGGTTGGGCTTGACGTCGCCCCGGTGCGTCTCGAACATGTTGCCGGCAAGGATGTGCTGCTGATCGAGCGTTTCGACCGCACAAGGACGAAGGGCGGCTGGACACGCAAGGCGATGGTCTCGGCGCTGACGCTGTTCGGTCTCGATGAGATGATGGCGCGCTATGCCAGCTATGAAGACCTCGCCGAAATCATTCGCCACCGCTTCACCTTGCCGAAGAAGACATTGCACGAACTCTACGGACGGCTCGTGTTCAACATCCTGTGCGGCAACACCGACGACCACGCCCGCAACCATGCAGGCTTCTGGGATGGCGAGCACCTGACCCTGACGCCTGCCTATGACATCTGCCCGCAAAGCCGTTCCGGCAATTTGGCCAGCCAGGCAATGCTGATTGTCGGAGACAACCGGACGAGCACGCTTGCAACCTGCCTGGAGGCTGCGCCAAGTTTCCAGCTGGGCCAGAGCGCGGCCAGGGACATCGTCGACCGGCAGATCGGCACCATCCGGGACGAATGGGACGATATCTGCAGGGAAGCCGCATTGACCGAAATCGAACGCAACCTGTTCGGCCGGCGCATGTTCCTGAATGACAGCATCTTCGAGGGCATGGCCAAGGGCCTGCGGTGATGGAGACCCTGTCCTGACAGTGCCCATATTGATGGACGTCCACCATCCCGGACGGACCAGTCGCCGAAAGACAAGCGGCCCCGACCCGCCCGGCACGCAGATCAGCATCAGCGTCTTTCAGACGATTCGGTTCGGAGCCGGACTCGCAGCCGGGGAGTTTGCTGAACCGGAACAGCCAACGGGTCGCGTAACCTTGCACGTTGATCTTGGCAGGGAGACACTGAAGATGGCACCGGGAAGCCCTGACCCGAGCCCCGTAAGGCAAGGCGATCAGTAGTCGACAGCCGGGCAGACACCGCGCCAATCTTTCAATTGGCCGACCTGCAAACTTGCAGTTGGCCGCACCTCTAACTTGCAGTTGGCCGTATCCTTACTTTCAATTGGACGATGTCGTGCCCAAAACTCTACCCTCGTTCCATCGAGCGTTTGGACAGAACAGACGATTGCACCCCCTGACGACGGTTCCACGAGAACCTTTGCGGTCACCCACCCTTTCCATCCCTTGAGCGGCCGCCGTTTCGTGGCGGTCGAGATCCGGGTCTGCTGGGGAGAGGAACGTGTCTATTTCATCGGCGCGGATGGCCAGCTGCAGCGTTTGCAGGTGAGCTGGACCAGCCTGCAGGCCAGCGACCCCTTCGTCGAGGTGTCGGCCGGGCGTTCCCCCTTCCGGGTCCGCGACCTTCTGGCGCTGTCCGACCTGGTTGCCTCGCTGTCGGGGGTCGAGGCGTGACTGTCAAGATCATTACGCCGCTATATGTAACATTGACTATGCCGCATGATGGTGACCGGCGGGTCGCGCCGTGCCGGGGTGTTGTCACAGTTATTACCAATGAGGTCATACCTTGTGCACATATTTCCGCTGATTCTGCAGTAACCATGCTTGACATCGTTCCCAGCATGCGGCATATATGTCATTACATCCTGTCCTGGAGAACGCATCATGACCCGGAAGAACGACAAGACCGAGAGCCTCAGGAGGCTCGGCACCCTGAACCGCCATCCGGAACGCGTGCGCGACCCCCGGTTCCTGTCCGAGCCCTTCTTCGATCCCCGGGACCTCGTGCAGGTCCGGTACGAGATGCTGCGACGGGTCAGCAGGGAAGGGCGGTCGGTGAGCGAAAGCGCGCAGAACTTCGGCGTCTCGCGACCGACCTGGTATCACGCCGCCAGCGCCTTCGAGAAGAGCGGCCTTGCGGGGCTGGTGCCGCAGCGCCCGGGACCGCGGCGCGCCCACAAGCTCGACGACACCGTCATCGAGGTGCTCGTCGAGGCCCGGCGTGCCGCGCCCACCACCACCACCGCCGAACTCGTCGCCCTGGTGCGCAGCCGCTTCGGCATCTCCGTGCATCGGCGCAGCATCGAGCGCGCCCTGGGCCGTGTCCAAAAAAAACACTGAGCCGGACGTCGGCACCACTCGCCTGTCCGCGGCAACGGGCCGAGGACTACGAACGCCTGCGCAGCTCCAGGAACGACCAGGCCGCCGGGCGCAATGGGCGGGCGGTGCTGGTTCACCGGGGCATGGCGGCCTGGTGCGCCATCCTCGATGCAGTGCCGCCCCCTCCACCCCGTGTCACGGATCACGGCCGCCATCCGGCGCTGGAACTGCCCGGTGACGTCGAATCCGGCCTGGTCGACATCATCGTGACGATCGCGATCGATCAACTGAACGGAGCCGTATCATGATGAGCGAACACCAGAAGGTGACAGCCAGCCATCTCGCCCGGAACGCGTTTCTCTATGTCCGCCAGTCGACGCTGCGCCAGGTGACGGAGAACACCGAGAGCACCCACCGCCAGTACGAACTGCGCAACCGCGCACATGCGCTCGGCTGGCCGATGGAGAACGTCATCGTGATCGACTCGGATCTCGGCCAGTCCGGCACCGACCGGGACCGCGAAGGCTTCAGGAAGCTGGTCGGCGAGGTGTCCATGGGCAATGCCGGGATCGTGCTTGGCCTCGAGGTCAGCCGCCTGGCGCGGAACTCCAGCGACTGGCATCGGCTGCTCGAGATCTGCGCGATGACCGGCACGCTGATCCTGGACGAGGACGGCCTCTATGATCCGTGCGGCTTCAACGACCGGCTCGTGCTCGGCCTCAAAGGCCAGATGTCCGAGGCCGAGCTTCACTACCTGCGGGCGCGGCTGCAGGGCGGAATCATCAGCCGCGCCCGGCGGGGCGAGTTGAAGATACCGCTGCCGGTCGGCCTGGTCTACGATCCGCTCGGCAAGGTGGTACTCGACCCCGACGCCCAGATCCGCAAGACCGTCACCCTGCTGTTCGACACTTTCTCCCGCACCGGATCGGCGATGGCGACCGTGAAGGCCTTCCGCAAGGAGGGGATGCTGTTTCCCTGCCGGCCGGGCTCGGGCGGGAGCGGGATGATCTGGAACGAGCTGACCCATTCGAGGACCCTGCAGATCCTCCACAATCCCCGATATGCAGGCGCCTTCATGTTCGGCCGCACCCGCAGCCAGCGGCGTCCCGACGGCACCATTGCCTACCGCCAGGTGCCGCTCGAAGAGGTCGAGATCCTGCTCAAGGGCCAGCATGAGGGCTACATCACGTGGGAACGTTTCGAGGCCAACCGGCAGCGCCTCGCCGACAACAGCACGAGCGGCGGCGGCGACCGGCGACCGCCGCGAGAGGGACCGGCCCTCCTGCAGGGACTGGCGATCTGCGGCAAGTGCGGCAACGCGATGACGGTCCGCTATCACGCACGCAGCAAGGGCCTGGTTCCCGACTACATGTGCCAGAGGCACGGGATCGAGCACGGGAAGGCGATCTGCCAGCATGTTTCGGGCGGCGGCACGGACCGGGCGATCGGCGAACTCATGGTGGAACTCATGGCGCCGGCAAACCTGGAGGTGGCGCTCGAGGTGCAGAAGGAACTCGAGGCGCGGGCGGAAGAGGTCGATGCCTGGCATGACCAAAGGGTGCAGCGCGCCCGGGAGGAGGCCGATATCGCGCGGACGCGATTCATGAACGTCCACCCCGACAATCGCATCGTTGCCGACGTGCTGGAGGGCGAATGGAACCAGAGGCTGCGCATGCTCGACGAGGTCCGGCGCGACTGTGACAAGCGTCGGGGCGAGGACCGCAGGAAGCTCGACGACGATCAGCGCCAGCGCATCCTCAGGCTCGCCTGCGACTTCCCGCGCCTGTGGAACGATCAGGCGACCCCTGACCGCGAGCGCAAGCGCATGGTCCATCTGGTGATCGAGGACGTCACCATCACCCGTGGCGAGGAGGTCGAACTCGGTATCCGGCTTCGGGGCGGCGCCACGCGACAGCTCGCCGTTCCGCCCGACCTGCCGTCCTTCAAGCTCCACGTCACGCCACCCGAAATCGTGGAGGCGGTTGACACGCTGCTCGAAGACCATTGCGAGGGGGGGATCGCGGAGATCCTCAACCGGCGGGGCTTCCATACCGGATACGGCAAGCCCTTCAGTAAGCGGCGGGTCGCGTGCGTGCGCCGGGGACACAACCTGAAGACACGGCGTCAAAGATTGCGCGAACGCGGCCTGCTGTCCCGCAGCGAACTGGCGGAACGGCTCGGCGTCTCTCCGGAAACGGTGAGTTCCTGGCGCCAGCGAAACCTGCTCGCGGGCACACGGTGCAACGACAAGAACGAATGGCTGTACGAGATGCCGGATGATCCGCCGGCAACGCATGGTCGCAAGATCCGCCGCCGCGCGGCGGGGGGCGAACGGGCCGGTGCAGACGGACCGGGCTGAAGCGATGGATGCATCCCATGTTCCCGACAGCCTTGCCAGCACCCCAACATGGACGCCATAAGGTCAGCGCGGCGTCAAGGCCCCTGAATCAAGCCGGAAAGCCGGACGTTAGCCCGGATCGACCAAAAGGAGTGCAGTATGCCACCGAGCCCTTCTCATGGGCCGCCCTGGGGTTGCAGAACACCGGATCAACCAGGTGGTGCCCACACATTGCCGCGAAGCGGGGATTGATCTGCCGGTCCTTGCCAATGAGAACCCGCTCCACCGCCGTCGTCATGTTGTCGTAGATTCCACGACCGCAGGTGCCACCAAATGCGGCGAAGGCCCGGTCATGGGCATCGAACACCATCTCCTGGGTCTCCCGCGGATAGCAGCGGATGAACGGCATGCGGCTGTAGCACAGGGTGAACTGCGCGGGGCAGGCCGTCATCGGCATGCCGTCCAGCAACACCGTCTCGTGGCTCCAGTCGAACTGAAAGGCCTCGCCGGGATCGAATTCCAGCGGCACGAAGGCACCCGCAATGCTGCCACCCTGGCTGGCCGCCCACTGCCGGGCATAGCGACGCACGGCGTCGTAGCCGGCCTCGCAGCCCCGGTCGCAGAGCCGGCGCCAGATCTCCCTGAGCGTCAGGCGATCGCGCCGGGTCCGCTTCGCGTTGTTCTCCAGTTCGGTCTCGAGGAGTTGGGTGAAGCCATCCAGCTTCGGCCGGGGCTGTTTGTCCGAGCGGTCATAGCGGTGCTCCGCCTTCCCGTCGCGTACCACCCTGCGAACCGTATTACGCGAGATGCCGAGTTCCCGGGCTGTCCCGCGGATCGACTTTCCTTCTCCAAGAATTTTCCTGCGAATCTTTGCAATTGTCTCCACTGCCAGCATCCTCTGATTCTCCCGCTAACCACGAAACGGTCGCGAGAATGAAGGATTTGCTTCCGGGAAGGTGGGTCAATTTTGGACGCCGATTCCCGCAAAAGTGGGTCAATTTTGCACGCCGCTCAACATGCAGGGATTGCAGGAGTGCCCGGTGATAGCGCCCGGTGGCCTCGAGGATGACCCGGTCGGGCCGGCGGTCCCGGAACCATCTGGCTATGGCCCGGAAGCCGTCCCGGTTATTGGGAAGTCTCCTGTCCTCGCCATCCAGGTGGATGTCGAGATAATCCTTGCTGACATCGATGCCTGCGACTAGCTTGCTCATGGTCTCCCGCTCCTATTCTCGCGATGATCCGGTTCAAAAACCCAGGCATCCATCCAGGACCCGGGAGACTAACGGGAAGGCGGGCCGACCATGCTTGCCCACGGATCCACTTTCGTGATCCAGGTTGCTATCGGTCCGACCCGCCTTGCGGGGCATGCACCCCGCTTCGTCGTTGCCGGAAGTCAGTCAGTGACAGCTGGCGACGGCGATCCCGTGTGAAGAATGGAGACTTGGAAGCTGCTCGGCAACCGCGGAGTTTTCCACAGGAAGGCCCGCGGTACAATGTACTACTTCTTGTGTTTCTCTATTCTCTGATTCTGGTCATACGAGGTGGGTTCGATATGCGACACCCGCTTCGCGGTGGCACCATCGGTGCCACCGCGAAGCAAGGCGACAAGCAGTTCTCCGGTCCTGGTTCCAATCGCCATCGAATGGGCGTCCATCGTCGTAAGTCCGGGTAAGGCGACCTCAGCAATATCGTATGCCCCGAAACCGGCGATCATGACTTCGTCTGGCACCGAAACGCCGCGCCGCTGGCACTCTGTCAGCGCACCGAAGGCGGCAAGGTCAGAAACGCAGACAATGGCATCTACCGGTTGGCGTGCGTCAAGCAATTCAACCATCGCCCGCGCACCTTCACGCATTGAAATCGGCGGCGAGCCTAGGGCCTGTTGACAATCATGTTGCCGCGACCACGCCACTGACGAGACAAATCGCCGCCGCGAAACTGGCGTCGGTCTTGTCGTAGCGGGTGGCGATGGCTCGGAACTCCTTGATTTTTGAGAAATAGTTCTCGATCTGGTGCCGCCATTTGTACATTTCCCGGTCATGATCCCTGGATTGGGCACGGTTCCGTCTTGCAGGAATCACCGCCATTGCTCCGCCTGCTTCAATGTCACCGATCAGCCAGTCGGCATCGAATGCCTTGTCGCCGATGAGGGCGCCGCAGCGGAGGTCTGCAAGAAGCTCCGGAACGCCGACCAGATCATGCGCCTGTCCGGGAAGGATCACGAAGCGAACCAGGTAGCCGAGCGCGTCCACCACGGCCACGATCTTGCTGGTCAGGCCGCCTCTGGAGCGTCCGATACCCTGGCGGCAGGTCCCCCTTTTGCGCCGGATGCCTTCTGGTGGGCCTGGACGATGGTGCCGTCCACGAACACGTATTCGAGGTCGAATTCATCAGACAACTCGTTGAATATACGCTCGAAGATTCCCGAAAGCGCCCATCTGCGGAACCGCTTGAACACACTGTTCCAGTTGCCGAAATGTCCGGGAAGGTCGCGCCAGGGCGATCCGGTGCGGGTCCGCCACAACACCGCCTCGAGAAACATCCGGTTGTCTGCCGCGGTGACACCGGGATCGGTCGACTTTCCGGGCAGTATGTGCTCGATCCGCGCCCACATGGCGTCGGTGAGTACCGTCCTGTCTTCATTCATGCTGATACCTGTCTTGACTGCTCGTGCCGCCGTTTGGCGTGCTGTTGCGGTGGAAATGGCATCAAGACGGCTGATTGGCAACTCGATTGTCAACAGGCCCTAGCCTTGCGCCCTTCGACACGCGACCGCGAAAGGTCGAGATCGGCCCCGGCGAGCGACGCAGGACCGCGAGAATTCTGCCTTGCTTCGACGGTCCACCCGCAACCAAATCCTTGACCGATCCCGAACCGACCATCGAAGCCTTCGCAGTCGATGTCGCACGCCTGGCAGGCTTCATCCCAAAAAGACGCCAACCCCTGCAGCGGCGATTGCGTCGGAGATGGTGAAGACGGACTTTTCGTGCCATGCGGCATTGAAGGGTGAGGTCGTTCTGGCGAGGATGTCGTCTGCCCACAGGCAGACCAGGCTGTAGAGTCCGGGGAGCGCGGGGGTGGTTCGTTCGATGGCGAGGTCGAACCACTGCCGCCGGGTCTCGACGCCGAGATGGGCGCGAGCCTCCTGGGAGGTGACTTCGATTTGCCAGCGTCGGACGTAGATGGCGAGGATCTGTTCCGCTGTCATCTCGGTGTCGGTGCTGAAGAAGGCCTGCGGGTCGCGCTGGCCTTGCGGATCCCGGACGAGGACCCGGCGGATGGTCTTCGGCTGTCCGGCCCGGTACCACAGCGCGGTTCCGGTGAGGATCTCAAGTTCCTTCTTCTTGTCCCCGTACCAGGCCAGGAGGGTGACCGGCGTCCAGTTGGCGTCGGGATCGTTGAGTTTGGTGTGCAGTATGGGCAGGGCCTTGCCCTTCAGGCGCGGGCGTCCGCGCTGTCGCTGTATTCTTGACGCGGGTGGCGCGAAGAGGCTGGCGTCGAGCCGCAGCCTGCTGATGGATGATGAAGCGCGCCGTGTCCTCTTCGACGGCGCCAGAGCCCCGACTACTGTTCGGGGCGCTGCGCAAGCAAACGAACAAGGAATCGTTCGTCTAGTTCGACCAGGTCGGGTTCGGTGCCGTTATGCTCTTTCATACCCTTGACAATTTTCCGGGGAATTCCCATTCCCATATGTTCCAGATAGCGATAGTCGCGCATCACGTCCTCCAATAGCTGGTTTCGTGCAGACCGTGTCCCAGCCCGCATTCGGTCTGGCGTTATGCCATTGGACAGTCGGCCCGGCGATACGATTTCCAGTCGATTGCTATAGACCGCCAACTCGATATCGGTGCTCGTGAGCAGATAGTCTCGATGGATGAGGGCATTGACGATGCCCTCGCGAAGCGCGTCAGGAGGATAGACTGGACGCTCCACGCGCCTTCCACCTCGTGCCTCAACAACCACTCGCGTGTTGCGTTGCACAAAATAAAGAGCCTGTTCAACGAGGCCATTTTCTACGAAATCGCCGCCTTGGCTCAGCAAGGGGGTCATGGGGCCGCGAAGTGCCGTACGTTCTTGCGCGTCGTAGTCCCGTTCCGATCCAGGATAGGCGACGGCGTCTATCCCCGCATGCGGCAGAAACCGGTTCGGCGTCGCGCCGAACAACAGCATGCCACCGACGGTTACACCTTCATCGGTCATCACCTCGGTGTTGATGAGAAGTGACTGCCACGCGTCCTCATCTTCGTCGTCTGGCACATCCTGCTGGCGGATATCGCGGAAGTAGTTTCGCAGGCGCCTCCGGTCCAGGGTCGCGAGCGTAGCGCCCGATACGGGCCGGAGTTCAGCCCGTACGGAACCTCTTTGCTGGAACAGACGTGCGAGCTCCTCCGGGCTCGCTTCCCGACTCTGCGTGCCGACACGGATCTGATACCTGTTGGTGTTGTTGTGCCAGAGCGCATGCACGTCGTAGCCGCGGGTTACGCGGACAATGGCAACGTCGTGATTGTCTTTGATGCCGCGAACCATTTCGAAGAACGGAATGATCGCTGGTCTGATCTTGTCGCGGCATACATTCATCACCCATTCTTCGAGGTCGCGGCGCATCAGACCCGTGATTGTTCCGTCGTCTTCTACGCCGAGCAGCACCATTCCGCCTTGAAAGTTCGAGAAAGCGACCAACTCCTTCGCGAGGCCCTGCGGGGGTAGATCGTCCCTCTTGAATTCTACCCCGGAATTCTCGCCGCTCGCTATGATTTCCAGCAATTCAGTGCGTGTCGTCATGCCTCAGAACCCGTATTTCGAACGGCGCATCTCGAAGGCAGCCTTGCCGCCTTCGAGGATTTCCTCAACCAGTTCGCGCACGGGTCTGGAGTCGATGGAGGCCATATGCTCCCGAGCGATCCGCACTTGGACCTCCTCGGCATCGCCGAGGACCGGGATGTTGGCGTTGTGCGTCGAGAATACGAACTGGCAGCGGCGCTTTTCCTGCCGCATGATCGGCACTACACCCTCGGTGATGAAGCGGTTGTCGAGATCGTCTTCAGGCTGGTCGACGACAAGCGGCGCTTCGGATTCAAGCAGGAGGAGGAGCAGGACGGCAGTCGCCTTTTGACCGGTCGAAAGCGCTTGAAGGGATTGCCAATTGGCCGGTTTCCCGTCGGGAGCCGTGTTCAGCTTGATCTCCGTTGTGGCAGGCAATTCCAACTCCTCGATACGCATGAAGAGGTCCAGATCGGCTTGTGCGATTCGCTCGGCCGCCCACGACGGCAGATTGTAGTGCTTCCTGAGTGCTTCCTTGCCTTCACGGCACCGCTGCGCAAGTTCGGGCAGGGATAGCTGGTCATGTCCGCGCAGGCGCTCAAGCGCGGCGGCAAGATTGCCGCCGACCTCTCGTAGGAGTCGTTCGAGCGGGTCACGGTTTCCGGCCATCGTAACCCTGACCTGCACCCGATCTCGGAGCTTCCGGGAGACCTGCTTGGCTGCGGCCTCGACTTGCCTGTATTCGGCTGCCTTGATGTCTTCCCACTCTGCCAGAACGTTGCGGCGCTGCGCCTCGTGCGATTCCAGATCGCGCCTGAGGCGTCCCATCTTGTCGTTCAGCGGGCGCAATTCCTCGATTTGCTCGCGAAGCTGAATGAACTCCGCACCGTAGATCTTCGACTGCTGGAGTTCGCGCAGGAGCTTTTCGTAGGTTTCCTCGATTGCGGTCTTGCGCCCGTTCCAGCGCGATTTCGTCTCGGCGATGGCATGATCGGCTTCGGCAAGAGCCTTGCCGAATTGTTCGCCGATTGTCGTCAATGCACCGTTCAGCGTTCCGAGGAGTTCCTCAATCCCGGTAAGGATGTCAGCGTTCGGCAGCGCCGCAAGCGCCTTGCTGGAAACGAAGGTCATCGGCGGTCTTCCGTCAAGCGTACTGTGGCAACCCTCATTCCTGCTCCGATCGTTCTTGCTGTGCGGCGACGTATCGCTCGACAGCGTCCCGCACAACCCAGGCCAGGGACACCTTCTTCTGCCTGGCGAGCTGTTCCAGAGCCCCGTAGATGTCTGGTGGAAAGCTGATCGATGCACGAACGGTTGCCGCCCCTTCCGGTTTCATGTTTTGCCTGCCTCCCTTACGTCCGTCTGTTGCATTGCGGTGCCAGACACAGTGTTCACCACATTACACCATGTTGGTGCGCGTCAATAGTCCCGGATAGTAAGTTTGGCTGCACGTCCGGTCGCGGCCGGCGGCCGGGCTCTACGTGCGTCTTCGGCACCTCCGGTGCCTCTGCGATGTAGGGTCCCTGCTGGAGCGCTTTTCACCGGATATCAGCCAGCATCCCATGCTCGTGCGCTACGACAGTGCGAGAGCCGGATGTAGAGCGTCAACTGAATGAAAACCTGACGCCGCGACAGGGACGATGCTTTCCGCATCTCCCGCCGGTTACAAGCAGTTTTTCCACCGCTCCCGAATGTCGCCGATCTCCCCCCGGTCACCAGCCATGACAAAAGATTCCTATGCCTCCGGCGATCAGGGCGCTCGCCACCCCCGATCCCCGGCCTAATGGGAACCATATGAAAATTGGAACCTTGATCCTCGAATGCCTGCCATGACACGCCTTTTGCGCTGATCTGGTTCCCATAAATTCTGGCTCAGACGCTCGACAGCATCGCCATCGGCTCGTCCTTTACCCCGGTGAGCCGCCCCTTTGCCAAACCCGGGGAGTGCCGCTGCGAGAGCATGTCCAGCTTTTCGGCCGGATCGGCTCGCAGACACAATTCCGTGGTCTGCAGGGATTGGTGTCCCAGCCACAGCGAGACCTTGCGGATGTCGCCGGTCGCCTCCAGGGTATGAGGGCACAGGCATGCCTCAACTGATGGGGGGTGACATTGCGGCCTCCGGTTGAAAACAAGAAGCGGGCACTGATGACGTTTACACACGAAACACCCCTGGCGACTCGTCAAACATCCGCCTCCGAGGCATGGCACTTGATGCTATCAGCGAATCCCACAACAGTTGCAGGACACAGCATGTCCGACCGCGCCCCGAGAAATCGAACCTTGGCCTGTACGCCGGAGGAGCGTCTCGAACTTGCGGATACGATCCTGCGCGTTGAGAGTGCGATTCATCTCCGGGACATGGTGTGTCAGTTGATTGAGGCGGATTTCTTCGAGATTGCTGACTTTCTTCCCGAGCGTTTCGTCGACCTGCTCATTCTTGACCCTCCCTACAACCTGACGAAAGACTTCCATAGGCAGGCGCTTCAGAAAGCGTGACAGTGGCGGCTACAGATCGTGGTTTCGGCAAGCCATGGATTTGCTCATTCCGATGATGAAGCCAAGCGCCACCCTTTATGTGTGTTCAGACTGGAAGACGTCGACGCTCGTGCAGCCAATCCTGGAAGAGCTTCTCGTCGTGCGCAACAGGATCACCTGGGAGCGGGAAAAGGGTCGGGGCGCCAAGCGAAACTGGAAGAACAACGCAGAGGATATCTGGTTCTGCACAATGTCCGACGATTACCTGTTCAACGTCAATTCGGTAAAGCTGAAACGCCGGGTATTGGCCCCGTATCGCGTTGAAGGAACACCGAAGGACTGGCACCAGGAGAGTGACGGCAACTACCGGTTGACGCATCCATCAAACATATGGACGGATTTGACGGTGCCGTTCTGGTCAATGCCGGAGAACACACCGCATCCTGCGCAAAAGCCGGAGAAGCTATTCGCCAAGCTGGTCCTGGCGAGTTCGAATGAAAATGACCTTGTCTTTGACCCGTTCCTCGGAAGCGGAACATCCGCAGTCGTCGCCGAAAAACTGGGCAGGAAATGGTGCGGCATTGATTTCAACTCCGAATACCTGTGTTGGGCACGAAAACGCATTTGCGGTGCAAGGGACAACACGCGCATCCAAGGCTATGGTGCCGGAGTATTCTGGGAACGCAATTCCTTTCCGCAGCGCCGAAAGGCATCCACCACCGAGGAGAAATGAGACAGGGCCAACGGAGGCACAATCATCTGCCACCCTCGCCGAGCGAGGCTGCGATGTCGCTGATCGAGCGGAGCAGAACAAGAGGATCATCTCTGGACGGCTCGAAACCGCGCTGCCGCCAGAATTCGGCGGCTTCACTATCGACGGCATTGACCAACAATGCCCGTCCACCGATCAACGAAGCGGCCTGAACGCAGCGCTGAAGGGCGTGCTTCACAAGGCCGGTCCCGATGCCCAGCCCTGCCCATCCGGTGTCGGTCGCGAGTTGGCCGAGCAGCATACAGGGGACCGGGCTGGGCGGCTGCCCCGTCCTGATCGAACGCGGTAGAACCGAAGGCACCACTCCGGTGGGCGCGAGGCCGTAGAAGCCGACCACGCGCCCAGCCTCATGCACGACGAGGACGGCGGTGAAGCCCCTCTGTTGATTGGAGAGGGCGCGTGATTTCAGCCAGTGGTCAAGCGCGGACTTGCCACAGGTGAACTCGGACACATCGTGTTCGGCGGAGAGCGGCTCAGGACCCGAAAGGAGCAAGAGCTTACCGCTTCGCCACGTAGCCGGGCTCCCATGGCGCCGGCCGCTTCAGAACTTCTACCATCTCCGGAACGGGAGCGGCCGGACGGGCTAACACATCCATGAACTGGGCGAAGCCTTCCGGGCTCATCCGGATCAGGCCCTGCTCCATGACGACCTCCTCGGCCGCGCGCACAGCGGCGTCGCGCACGAAATCGGTGCGCGAGCGGCCGCGCAGGCTAGCGGCGCGATCGATCATTACGACATCCGCCTCGGGTAGCCGCATCGAGATCGGATATTGCTTGCGTTCGGTGATCGTAGCCATGGCGAAACTCCTTCGTCGGCATGTGGCGCCTTGTATCGCTACTTGCAATACGCCAAAATTGCGTCAACAGTCAATGACCTCATGAGGGGGGCGACAAGACCAATGATGACCGGGCCAGCGAGGGATTCCGATAGGCTATTTTGCTACGCCATGGCTCGCCGGAACACGCTGGGCTACGCTACAACCCACTCACCCGCGCCAATCGCCGCCGAATATTCGCCTTCAATTTCTGTTGCCTATGCTTCCCCCGGGGTGTCGGCCATCCGAGGACTGGCCGAACGCACCGCACACACCCCCGGAAAGAAATGGGCCGAGATGGACGCCGTGCCGCACGGCGATCTCGGGACCATCTTCGAATGGGCCAGCGCCGGAAACGGGAAGCCCGACATCCCCTTGTCGGAGATGTCGGGCTCAGTGGTTGCGGGGGCAGGATTTGAACCTGCGACCTTCAGGTTATGAGCCTGATGAGCTACCGGACTGCTCCACCCCGCGCCATTGCGGATTTCCGTGGCCATGGCGGCCACCATCGTCGAAGACAGCGACATGTGCTGATCTGGTCTGGCAGCGACCTACTCTCCCACGCCTTAAGACGCAGTACCATCGGCGCAACGGTGCTTAACCATCGAGTTCGGAATGGGATCGGGTGTTTCACTCGTGCCATGACCACCAAACCAGAACAACACATGTCGTCACGAGACACAGCCTTCAAAGCCTTGCTTCTACTGGATCAAATCAAGCCGAACGGGCTATTAGTACCGGTCAGCTGAACGCGTTGCCGCGCTTACACCTCCGGCCTATCGAAGTGGTGGTCTGCCACTGCCCTTCAGGGAGACCTGGTTTCGAGGTGGGCTTCCCGCTTAGATGCTTTCAGCGGTTATCCTTTCCGCACATAGCTACCCTGCGCTGCGGCTGGCGCCACAACAGGTACACCAGTGGTGCGTCCACCCCGGTCCTCTCGTACTAGGGGCAGCTCCTCTCAAGTCTCCAACACCCACGGCAGATAGGGACCGAACTGTCTCACGACGTTCTAAACCCAGCTCACGTACCTCTTTAAACGGCGAACAGCCGTACCCTTGGGACCTGCTTCAGCCCCAGGATGAGATGAGCCGACATCGAGGTGCCAAACGGTGCCGTCGATATGAACTCTTGGGCACCATCAGCCTGTTATCCCCGGAGTACCTTTTATCCGTTGAGCGATGGCCCTTCCACGCGGGACCACCGGATCACTATGGCCGACTTTCGTCTCTGCTCGACCTGTCAGTCTCGCAGTCAGGCAGGCTTCTGCCATTATACTCTACGAGCGATTTCCGACCGCTCTGAGCCCACCTTCGCACGCCTCCGTTACTCTTTGGGAGGCGACCGCCCCAGTCAAACTACCCGCCACGCACGGTCCCGGATCCGGATAACGGATCGCGGTTAGACAACAGGAATGAGAAGGGTGGTATCTCAAGGGTGGCTCCATGGGAACTTGCGTTTCCACTTCGTCGCCTACCACCTATCCTGCACATCGCAAGCCTGATGCCAGTGCGAAGTTGTAGTAAAGGTTCACGGGGTCTTTCCGTCTAACCGCGGGAAGCCTGCATCTTGACAGGCAATTCAATTTCGCTGAGTCCACGCTGGAGACAGCGGGGAAGTCGTTACGCCATTCGTGCAGGTCGGAACTTACCCGACAAGGAATTTCGCTACCTTAGGACCGTTATAGTTACGGCCGCCGTTTACCGGGGCTTCAATTCGGTGCTTGCACACCTCCTCTTAACCTTCCGGCACCGGGCAGGCGTCAGACCCTATACGTCGCCTTGCGGCTTAGCAGAGCCCTGTGTTTTTAATAAACAGTCGCCACCCCCTGGTCTGTGCCCCCGATCTGCAGTTGCCTGCAAACCGGGCCTCCTTCTCGCGAACTTACGGAGGCATTTTGCCGAGTTCCTTCAACGTGGTTCTCTCAAGCGCCTTGGTATACTCTACCTGTCCACCTGTGTCGGTTTAGGGTACGGTCTCATGGAGGGCTGTTTCCTGGAACCGCTCAACGGCCTGACCAATCCAATAAGGTCAGACAATCCTTGCGATCCGTCACACTCTCCAGGCCCAGGAATATTAACCTGGTTCCCATCGACTACGCCTTTCGGCCTCGCCTTAGGGGCCGGCTCACCCTGCTCAGATTATCTTTAAGCAGGAACCCTTGGACTTCCGGCGACAGAGTTTCTCACTCTGTTTGTCGCTACTCATGTCATCATTCTCACTTCTGATCGCTCCACCAATGGCCTCGCGGCCTGGCTTCACAGCAGGAACCCGATACAATCCGATACCCGAAGGTCCGGACCAACTTGTTCCTTCTCACAGAACGCTCCGCTACCGTTGCTTGCGCAACCCGAAGCTTCGGCTCGTGGCTTGAGCCCCGTTACATCTTCGCCGCAGGACAACTTGTCTAGACCAGTGAGCTATTACGCTATCTTTAAAGGATGGCTGCTTCTAAGCCAACCTCCTGGTTGTTTTGGTCGTCCCACATGCTTTCCCACTTAGCCACGAATTAGGGGCCTTAGCTGTCGGTCAGGGTTGTTTCCCTTTCCACTACGGGCCTTAGCACCCGCAGTGTGACTGCCGGACATTACTCCTCGGTATTCGGAGTTTGGTTAGGATCAGTAAGCCTGTGGGGCCCCATTACCCATCCAGTGCTCTACCCCCGAGGGTATTCATCCGACGCCCTACCTAAATAGGTTTCGCGGAGAACCAGCTATCTCCGAGTTTGATTGGCCTTTCACCCCTAGGCACAGCTCATCCCGACCTTTTTCAACAGATGTGGGTTCGACCCTCCAGCAAGTGTTACCTTGCCTTCAGTCTGGCCATGCCTAGATCACTCGGTTTCGGGTCTGATCCCACGTACTCGGTCGCCCTGTTAAGACTCGCTTTCGCTACGCCTACACCTAACGGCTTAAGCTTGCACGCAAGACCAAGTCGATGACCCATTATACAAAAGGTACGCCGTCACAATAATTGCTCCGACTGATTGTAGGCATTCGGTTTCAGGGACTGTTTCACTCCCCTCGTCGGGGTGCTTTTCACCTTTCCCTCACGGTACTTGTTCACTATCGGTCAGCAAGGAGTACTTAGCCTTCGAGGGTGGTCCCCCGAACTTCAGACAGGATTTCACGTGTCCCGCCCTACTTGATACGTCTGCTTGAACTTTCCGTACGGGGCTATCACCCTCTTTGGCCCGGTTTTCCAAACCGGTTCCGGTTGTTCGCACAGCTCGGCTGGTCCGCGTTCGCTCGCCACTACTAGCGGAGTCTCGGTTGATTTCCTTTCCTCCGGG
>OZ219863.1:867500-915495 GCA_964291445.2 Paracoccaceae bacterium
GGACCGCCTCGGTCAGCGAGCCGCCCTCCTCGTAGCCGACATAACCCGGCGGGGCGCCGATCAGCCGCGACACCGCGTGCTTCTCCATGTATTCGGACATGTCGATCCGGGTCATCGCCGTCTCGTCATCGAACAGGAATTCCGCCAGCGCCTTGGCCAGCTCGGTTTTGCCGACCCCGGTCGGACCCAGGAACATGAAGGAGCCGAGCGGCCGGCCCGGATCATTGAGCCCGGCCCGGGCCCGCCGCACCGCATGGGCGATGGCCGAAATCGCCGGCTTCTGCGAGACCACCCGGCGGGCGATCTCGTCCTCCATCCGCAACAGCTTGGCCTTTTCGCCTTCCAGCATCCTGGTGGTGGGAATGCCGGTCCACCTCTCGACCACCGCGGCAATGACCTCCGGCATCACCACCTCGCCAACCAGGGTGTCGCCAGCCGCCGCCTCCGCCGCCTCCAGCCCCTTCACCAGGTCGGGAATGATCCCGTAGCTCAGCTCCCCGGCCCGGGCCAGATTCCCCTCCTGCTTGGCCCGCTCCAGCTCGGCCCGGGCCTGGTCGAGCTCTTCCTTCATCCGGCGGGAGCTGGCCAGCCGGTCACGCTCGAGCTGCCACCCGGCGGTAAAGGCCGCCGAGCGCTCCTTCAGCCCTGAAAGCTCGACCTCCAGCTTCGTCAGACGGTCCACCGATGCCTGGTCGGTCTCCTTCTTGAGCGCCTCGGCCTCGATCTGCCGCTGCAGGATCTCCCGGTCCAGGGCGTCGAGCTCCTCCGGCTTGGAATCGACCTCCATCCTCAGCCGGCTCGCCGCCTCGTCAACGAGGTCGATCGCCTTGTCGGGCAGGAAACGGTCGGTGATGTAGCGGTTCGACAGTGTCGCCGCCGCCACCAGCGCCGAGTCGGCGATCCTGACCCCGTGATGCAACTCGTAGCGCTCCTTGATTCCCCGCAGGATCGAAATGGTGTCGGCGACATCCGGCTCCTCGACATGAATCGGCTGGAAACGTCGGGCCAGGGCAGCATCCTTCTCGACATGCTTGCGATACTCGTCCAGCGTCGTTGCCCCGATGCAGTGCAGGTCCCCCCTGGCCAGGCTCGGCTTGAGCAAATTCGAGGCGTCCATTGCCCCCTCGGCCTTGCCGGCGCCGATCAGCGTGTGCAACTCGTCGATGAACAGGATGATTTCGCCGGCGGCGGCATCGATTTCGGCCAGCACCGCCTTGAGCCGCTCCTCGAATTCGCCGCGATACTTGGCGCCGGCGACCAGCGACCCCATGTCGAGGGCCATGATCCGCTTCGACTTCAGGCTCTCGGGAACGTCGCCCCGGAAGATCCTGAAGGCCAGCCCTTCGGCAATGGCGGTCTTGCCGACGCCCGGATCGCCGATCAGCACCGGGTTGTTCTTGGTCCGCCGGCTCAGCACCTGCATGGTGCGCCTGATTTCGTCATCGCGGCCGATGATCGGATCGATCTTCCCCTCACGGGCCATCGCCGTCAGATCCCGCGCATACCTCGCCAGCGCCTCGTAGCCGGACTCGGCCCCCGGGCTGTCGGCAACCCGCCCCTTGCGCACATCCTCGACCGCCGCATTCAATGCCTGCGCCGAGACGCCCGCCGCCTCCAGTATCGTCCGGGCGCCCGAGCGCACCAGCGCCAGCGCCGTCAGCAGCCGCTCGGCCGGCACGTAGGCATCGCCAGCCTTCCCGGCCAGCTTCTCCGCCTCCTCCAGCACCCGCGCCGCCTGCCTCCCCAGCACCGTCCGCCTCTCCTCGCCCTCGACCCTGGGCAATGCCGCCACCGCCTGGCCGGCAGCCGCCGCCACCGCCTCCGGCTCCGCCCCGGCCCGCCGCAGCAGATTCGCCGCCAGCCGGTCAGGATCCGCCAGCAAGGCCAGCAACAGATGTTCCGGAACCAGCTCCGGATTGCCCGCATTACGGGCAGAACTCTGCGCCTCTTCCAGCATGGCAAGCGACTTTTCGGTGAACTTCCCGGGATTCATGCAACTCTCCTCTCAAGCACCCGCCCGGCACCCCGCCCGCTCACGGCACGCTCTCCGCAGGCCTCACCCACAATCTGGTAGCCACCCCACCCCGAATCAAGATCACCACCGCCGTTGCCACACCGCCAACACACCAGTAAGACATGCTCGCCGCACCTATGACCACCAACACACCGGAGACAGCAGGACATGCTCGCCGCACCCATGCCGGAGACAGCAGGACATGCTCGCCGCACCCATGCCGGAGACAGCAGGATCGGCTTCGACGATCGCCTGATCGTGGCCCTCGACCTGCCAAGCGCAGGCGAGGCCCTGGACATGGTCGAGCGGATCGGCAATCGCTCCCGCTTCTACAAGCTCGGCCTGGGAATGGTGGCCCGTGACGGCTTCGAGCTGGCCGCCGAGCTTTCGCTGCGCCGCCGCAAGCGGCTGTTCCTGGACATGAAGCTCTTCGACATCGGCTCCATCGTGGCCAGCGCCGTTGCCGGCCTCCTCCACCTCGAGCTCGATCTCCTGACCGTCCACGGCGACCCGCACGTGGTCCGGGCCGCCGCACGGGCCCGCGCCGGTGCCCCCACCCGCATCCTGGCCGTCACCGTGCTCACCTCCCTTGCCCGCCGCGATCTCGACGACTCGCTGACCCGCAAGGGCACCGTCGCCGAGATCGCCGCCCAGCGCGCCGAGCGGGCCTTCGACGCCGGCGCCGACGGCGTCATCTGCTCGGCCCTCGAAGCCGCCGGCATCCGCAGCATGGCCGAGGACAAACTCATCGTCACCCCGGGCATCCGCCCGGCCGGCTCACGCCTCCACGACCAGGCGCGCATCGCCACTCCCGCCGAGGCCCTCGCCGCCGGCGCCAACCACCTCGTAATTGGCCGACCCATCACCGCCGCCGCCGATCCGGCCCAGGCAGTCGGCGACATCAACAACGAACTCGCATCAGCACCGCCCGGCGCCTGACGAGCCCACCACCCTCGCCGGGCAATTCCAAATCTGCGGCGCCTGGTGTAGTCCTGCCATGCTGACCGCAATTGGAGCCTGCAGACGACAGGTGGAAAGATGCCGGCAATCTGCCGAGATTGCGAACGGGTATTCGAAGGGGCGCGCAGATGTCCCGGTTGCAACTCGCCGCGCGTGCTCTCGCACCCGGAACTGCTCGACCTTGCCATCGCCCACATGGATTGCGATGCCTTCTTTGCCTCGATCGAGAAGCGGGACAACCCGGCGCTGAGGAACCGGCCGGTCATTGTCGGCGGCGCCAGGCGCGGCGTCGTCGCCACTGCCTGCTACATCGCCCGCATCAGGGGCGTGCATTCGGCAATGCCGATGTTCAGGGCATTGAGGCTGTGCCCGGACGCCGTGGTCATCAAGCCGAGAATGCAGGCCTATGCCGCGGCATCGAAAATCATCCGCTCGCTGATGGAGGAGCTGACGCCGGCGGTCGAGCCCCTTTCGCTCGACGAGGCATTTCTCGATCTCGCCGGCACGCAGCAATTGCACGGCGCACCGCCGGCGGTGATGCTGGTGCGGCTGCTGCGCAAGATCGAGGAGAAGGTCGGCGTCACCGGCTCGGTCGGCCTCTCGCACAACAAGTTCCTGGCCAAGATCGCCTCCGATCTCGAAAAGCCGCGCGGCTTTTCGGTGATCGGCCGGCAGGAAACCAGGAGCTTCCTCGCCAAAAGACCGATCGGGCTGGTCTGGGGCATTGGACGCGTGCAGCAACACCGGCTCGAGAAGCTCGGCATCCGCACCTTCGGCGACGTGCAGAAATCCACCCGCCCGGCCATGGAGGCCCGGCTCGGCAAGGAAGGCGCCCGTCTCTGGCACCTCGCCCATGGCGAGGACCCAAGACCGGTCTCGAATCGCCGGCCAGTCAAGAGCATCTCGAACGAGACCACACTCACCGCCGACACCGCCGACCCGACACTCATCGACGGCCATATCTGGCGCCTCTCGGAGAAGCTTGCCGACCGGGCCAAAAGCCAGGGCAAGGCCGGGCGAACGGTGGTGCTCAAGCTCAAGCGCCACGATCACCGCCTCGTCACCAGGCAGGCCACGCTCCCATCCCCCACGCAGATGGCAGACCGGATCTACACCGAGGCATCACACCTCTTCACCCAACTCGAGGACACCGGCCCATTCCGCCTGATCGGCATCGGCCTCACCAAAATCCTGCCGGCCCAACCTTCGGCAGACCAGCCCAACCTCCTCGACGCAACCAGCCAGAACCGCCTCCGCGCCGAGCAAGCCACCGACGAAATCCGCCGCAAATTCGGCAACAAGGCAATTCTCAAGGGGCGGTCCCTGCGGTAACAACCACCCCGAATCAAAAGGGAGCGGCCCGGCCGCTCCCTTTCCTGATAGGTATGCAGCAAGTGCTCAGAATGCGAAGCTGAGACCGATGCTGGCCTTGTTCGATTCGTCAACCTTGCCGAATCCAGCATTCATGGTGGCACCGCCGCCGAGATCATGGGTTACGCCCATGCCCACGGCATCGGTTGCCTCGCCCATCTCCGGCTTGTGGCGACCATAGGCCAGGGTAACCGCCGATGCGCCCATGGTGTATGTCATATCCACGCCCATGCCGGTCGCTTCCTCGTTCTTGTCCATGGTGTCCTCGTCGTCATCCATCTTGACATAGAGCAGATTGGTGGAGATCTCTCCAGTCGAGAAGCCAGCGCCCATGCTGACGGTCTTGTTGCTGTCATAACCGACACCGATGGTGACACCGCCAGCCTCAAAGCTCATGCCGAACGCAAACTCTGTTTCCGACTTTCCGGCGGGGATGGCGGGGGTCGAATCGCCCGCAGCAACTCTATTGTCGGTGACTACGCCTTCCCTCACGCTGTCGACGTTTATCACCTCTGCTGCATCATCAGTGGCAGCTACGTTGGCACCGCCAACCATCTCGTCAGCACCAAGACTATAGATGGCTTCATACCTTTCGAATGCCGCAATCTCATCTTCATCAGTTACTTTGGCCCTAGCATCGCCTTCACCCGGCTTGGTTACCGTGTCGTCCTTCTCTCTTTTGAACCCATAAATGTTGTGTTGGTCATCATCCGCGTCATCACCGGTTGTTACGCCGTCAAGGTCGATCAATACTGATCCTGCGTCAGCAGCTTCGCTCCTGGCGACAATGCCAAACAACATTTCAAAATCGGTTGCTGCATAGGCAGTAAGATCATCGTCCGGGGTGCCGGGCAACGTATTCGGCTTATCCTTGAGCATTACCATCCCGTTTTCGTCCCGTGAATAATTTACAGGGTACGAGTGTACGGCTCCATTGTGATCGGTTATTGTCCACGCAGTGGGATCAACCGCAGGAGTGCCGGGTATTTCTGCCACGGCAGCCGAACCATTCTTTGTCCCCGCCGAGATGGCGATCGAGATCTGGCCGAAGCTGTTGTCGTAGCGGAGTTGATTGGCGGTGCCGCCTCTCAGCCCTTCGACCTTGTCGTCGACACCGATGCCGTTCAGCCCGATATCGGCAATGCCACCAGCAGTCACATCGGCCGAGTCATTGTCGCCGATGGTCAGTGTTCCGAATGAACCGCTCACATGCACGGTGCCTTCATTGACGGTGCTGTCACCGGTATCGAAGCCGGCCGAGCCGCCGAAGGTCAAACCG
The DNA here is from genome assembly GCA_964291445.2 of Paracoccaceae bacterium. GTDB lineage: Bacteria > Pseudomonadota > Alphaproteobacteria > Rhodobacterales > Rhodobacteraceae > JAPOXR01. The sequence continues at coordinate 873,125 of OZ219863.1, forward strand.
CCATCGGTGGTGCCGGAGCCGGAGAAGTCGATACCGACCTCATGCACGAACGTGTGCTTTGATTTTGTCATGCCGTCGTCGGTCATGCCAGGCTCTGAATTGTAGTCCACGCCCATCTCTGCATCGCCACTGACGGTAACCGCCATCTCGGCAAATGCCGCACCGCCTGCCAGGGAAAGGGCAGTCGATGCAATCAACAGTTTCTTCATTGTATCCTCGTCACTTGAATTGTTGTCTCTTCGGTGGAGGAGATGGTCTTCCTGAGCCCACCGTGCGAATGCGACAATCAATGGCGGATGGGGGCGGTATTATGGAGTCGCCTCAAGGAACCGTATGGGGTGGTTTGAGGACAACTAGCGGGCAGCTGAGCGGCAAGAATGGTAAACAAATCGACTGCCGGTAGATTCCCATTGACAAGCAAATGGATCAGGTCCGCACTCAAATTATATGGGTAACTGAATAGGTAACAACACAGATTTGGCCACACTGATCACGACCGCGAACCAAGAGCGATCGAGTACATTTACGAACACGAAAACACTGGGTTGGCTCTGCCAGAGCTACCACCCAAGAGGGCGTCAGCGAGCCAAATTCCGGGTGGTTATCGAAGGTTGGATAAAGACGTGTTCGGACGTTCAATCTGCAGACCGGACAGGACTTCTGTCCTCATGGGCAAGGTCATGCGTTGATCTGGGTCTGGGAAGTCGTTGTGGATCTTCCTGCCGTTTCTCGAACCTGGCCCGCCTGATCGTGAGGCGGAGGACTCCTAATTGGCAGGCTCAACCCTGACGGCCGAAAACTTGAACTCCGGGATCTTTCCGTAGGGATCCACGACCGGATTGGTCAGCACATTGGCCGCTGCTTCGACGAAGGCAAATGGCATGAACACGGTATCTTCGGCGACATTCCGGTCTGCCCTCGTCGGCACCGATATGGTGCCGCGTCGGGTAAGCAACTTGACCGGCTCACCGGGTGACACCAGCAATCTTGCCAGAGTTCTCGGATGCAGGGAACAGACTGCATCAGGCTCGACTGCGTCCAGTACGGTGGAGCGCCTGGTCATCGAACCTGTATGCCAGTGTTCGAGTTGGCGACCAGTAATCAGGATCATTGGGTATTGGTCATCCGGTGTCTCGGCTGGTGCAATGATGTTGGCCGGGGTGAACCGGCCTCGACCACCCTCTCGCGGAAATCCGTCCCCGAAGACGATGGGCTGACCAGGATCGTCCGGTGAATTGCTCGGATAGATGACCGAATGTTCCGCCTCGAGACGTTCCCAGGTGATGTTCTGAAGTGACTGCATCGTCAGCTTCATCTCGGCAAAAACCTCGGAGGGATGTGTGTAGATCCAGGGAAGTCCGAGTTTCCTGGCGATAGCGGTTGTGATCCACCAATCCTCGCGGGCATCAGGGGGCGGCGGTGCGGCCGGTCTTCCCATCTGAACCTGTCGGTTCGTGTTGGTGACCGTCCCGGTCTTTTCGGCGAAGGCGGATGCCGGGAGAATGACATCAGCGTAACTCGCAGTTTCGGTCAGGAAGATGTCCTGCACTACCAGATGTTCCAGTCTCCCCAACGCTTCCCGGGCATGGACAACATCCGGGTCCGACATCGCCGGATTCTCGCCCAGGATATACATCCCGTGGATCGATCCGGTATGAATGGCGTCAATGATCTCGGTCACGGTGAGCCCCGGCTCCTCAGGCAGTTCTCCAGATTCCCAAACACGTGAAAAATCTGAGCGGATCCCGCTGTTTCTTACGTCCTGGTAGTCTGGCAAGTACATGGGGATCAGGCCGGCATCTGAAGCGCCTTGGACGTTGTTCTGACCTCGCAGCGGGTGCAATCCGGTTCCGGGCCGACCGACATGGCCGCACATCAGCGCAAGGGAAATCAGGCACCGAGAATTGTCTGTTCCGTGGATGTGTTGCGAGACGCCCATTCCCCAGAAGATCATCCCTGCCCTGGAAGTGGCAAATTCCCGGGCCACGGTCCTGAGCGTGTCGGCATCAATGCCGCAAATCCCGGCCATCTCTTCAGGCGAGAATTCAGCCAGATGTTGTCTTTCGGCTTCCCAGTTTTCGGTGAATCCCTCGATATATTGCCGATCATAGAGCTGTTCCTCGACGATGACATGCATGATCGCATTCAGCATTGACACGTCAGTTCCAGGCCGAAATTTCAGCATGTGGGTGGCATGTCTTGACAGCTCGCTGCCGCGGGGATCCATGACCATCAGTTTTCCGCCGCGTTTCGCAAACTGCTTGAAGAATGTTGCGGCAACTGGATGGTTTTCGACCGGGTTCGCGCCAATAACAATTGCCGCATCAGCATTCTCGATTTCATTGAAGGTGGCGGTAACTGCACCCGAGCCAATGTTCTCCATGAGCGCCGCAACCGACGAGGCATGGCAAAGCCTCGTGCAGTGGTCGACATTGTTGTGGCCAAATCCCTGACGGATCAATTTCTGAAAGAGGTACGCTTCCTCATTCGTACACTTGGCCGAGCCAAATCCGGCCACCGACCGGCCGCCGTGCTGTTCCCGCAGTGATTTCAGACCGGATGCGGCCACTTCAAGCGCTTCGTCCCAACTGGCCTCCCGGAAATGCGTCCATGGATTTGCTGGATCGATATCAAGTGTCTTCGGCGGCGCATTGTCTCGACGTATCATCGGCCTGGTCAGCCGATGCGGATGGTAGACATAGTCAAATCCAAATCGTCCCTTGACGCAAAGCCGCTTCCGGTTGGCGGGGCCGTCGGCACCGTCAACATACTGGATGCGGCCGTCCCCGATTTTCATGTTCACCTGACAGCCGACCCCACAGAACGGGCAGACACTCCTTACCTCCTCCTCATGGTCAGCGCTGTCGCCCCGCTCCCAATCATCAAGCACTGTTGCCGGCATCAATGCGCCCGTTGGACAGGCTTGGACACACTCCCCACATGCAACGCAGGTTGACCGGCCCATGGGATCAGCGAAATCGAACACAATTCGGGAATCATGGCCGCGGCCGGCCATTCCTATAACATCATTCACCTGGACCTCTCGGCAGGCCCGCACGCACAATCCGCAATGGATGCATGAATCGAGATTGACCCGCATGGCCGGGTGCGATCCATCGAGTTCCGGAACCCGAACCTGTTCAATCTTCGGGAAACGCTGGCGCACGGCACCTGCCTTGCTTGCGGTCTTCAGCAGATGCGAAGATCGGTCATGGGACAGGTCCTGGTCAGGCTGGTCCGAGAGCAGAAGTTCAATCACCATCTGGCGGGCGCGTTTGGCCCTGCCTGAGGAGGTCTTTACCGCCATGCCTTCGATGGGTTTGCGGATACAGGATGCCGCAAGCACCCTTTCGCCCTCGATTTCAACCATGCAGGCCCGGCAGTTGCCATCCGAGCGGTATCCGGGTTCCGGGGAATGACAGAGATGGGGAAGGGTGTTTCCAAGTCGATTTGCCACGTCCCAAATCGATTCACCGTTCTCGGCTTCGACGTCCTTGCCATCAAGGTTGAATGCGACTCTATCCGACATGATGGTCATCCCACCGGCCTGCCTTCTCAAATTCAGCCACGTCAACTACCCCTTTTCTCGACAGAATGTAATGTCAATCCTGCGAAGGCGCCTGTCGCCGCAAATCCGACCAAGCCGAGATGTCCTTGCGATCAACCACCAGTTCGGCGCCAAGCAGTTTGCCGGGTCGTGATCACGTTCGACGGAAACTGACAGGAAGACAGAATTCCCTCCAGGCAATTCACGTCAACCGCCTCTGGACCCAGGCGATGTCTTGAGTGTCATTCGCCGAAACTTGCCGACAATTGACGCTCAACCGTCACCGGACCGCCGTCGCGATCAAGACTGTCAATCCTGTTGTGTACCTGTTCAGTTACCCATGAAATTTGAGAGCGATTTCAGTCCGATTGCTCACCTATGAGAATTGCGTTTTAGCCAACTTGTTCATCGATCTGGTCAATCCAGTTGCCTGTCAACTGTCCTCAAACCACCCCATACGGTTCCTTGAGGCGACTCCATAATACCGCCCCCATCCGCCATTGATTGTCGCATTCGCACGGTGGGCTCAGGAAGACCATCTCCTCCACCGAAGAGACAACAATTCAAGTGACGAGGATGAAATGAAGAAACTGTTGATTGCATCGACTGCCCTTTCCCTGGCAGGCGGTGCGGCATTTGCCGAGATGGCGTTTACGCTCAGCGGCGATGCCAAGATGGGCGTGGACTACAACTCAGAGGCAACCGGGGGGAAGTCGAAGCACGAATTCAAGCATGAAATCGGCGTCGACTTCACCGGCTCCGGCACCACCGATGCCGGGCTGTCATTCGGTGCATCGGCCGGCTTTGATGTCAGTGACAAGGCGATCAATACCGGTACGGTTCATGTGAGTGGCTCCTTCGGTACGCTGACCATCGGTGGCAATGATGCGGCCGACCTGACAGCCGGCGGCACCAACGACGTCGGGCTGTTCGACATTGGTGTCGACGACAAGGCCGAGGGCCTGAGAGGCGGAACTGCCGCTCAGCTTCGCTATGACAACTCCTTCGGCCAGATCAAGATCGCCATTTCGGCGGGGACTGAGGATGGTTCGCCCATGAAGATGGGAGATTCAAGTGTGAAAGGCACCTACTTCTACACGGTGCCGGGAGATGTCGACAAAGTATCAATAGGAGGTGGCTTCTCAGCATATCATCCCGACGAACGAGCAGATGATTATACTGGGCCGCCAATTGATCGCGGCCTCTACCAAACTAGAGCTCTGCAACTAGTCAATGCTGGAATAGGTGACGCTACCGTGGCTGTTAACGCTGCAGGTGACGGAATCGTCTTTGACCCGGACGGCGCAGGCCCCGGCACCACATTTGTAGACTTGCATGGAATTCGGCGTGGACAGACAGGTTCGAACGGTACTCAAGGCGCTGATCTCTCTGATGAAGATAAGGATGGGTTCTATACTGCCGGTGGAACCGGCGCGGTTACAATTTCTGAAGAAGCCGCCGCCGCATTTGCGGAACTCGAAAAGTTGTATGGTCTTGGTGACGATGGAGCCTTGAATGTTGCTGCCAATACAATCAGTGACATGCCGAATGCTGACGAGGTTGCATTGATTGAGGGTATGAAGGCAACACCTGACACGCCCGCCGTCAAGTCCGAAACCCAGTATGCATTCGGCATGAGCTTCGAGGCTGGTGGTGTCACTATCGGTGTCGGCTATGACAGCAACAAGACCGTCAGCATGGGTGCCGGCTTTACGGCTGGAGAGATCTCCACCAACCTGCTCTATGTCAAGACGGATGAAGAGCACGATGACGGGGAAATGACCGGCATCGGCGCCGACATGGCATACTCCATGGGTGCATCCACCGTCACTCTGTCCTATGGCCGACGCAAGCCGGAGATGGGTGAGGCAATGGATGCCGTGGGTATGGGCGTGACCCATGATCTCGGCGGCAATGCCACCATGAGTGCCGGCTTCGGCAAAGTTGATGAATCGAACAAGGCCAGCATTGGTCTCAGCTTCAAGTTCTGAGCACTTGTTGCATATCAAGCTGGAAAGGGAGCGGCTTGGCCGCTCCCTTTTGATTCGGGGGAATGCTGACTGCTCAGTCCGGGTGATCTGGCGATATCCACAACCTCGGCCTCGGGCCAGCTCGGCCAACCATGATGTGTCATTTTGAGTGCGCATTCGGGCAATTGGATGGTCGTTGATTATTGGGTCGCGTCAGCAGTAATGACTTACTGGAACCAGTGGGCGAATCTCGAAAGTGCGGACGGTTATGAGCGAACATGGATACGAAACCGGGCGGCTTGATTTGCCGTTTGTCGGGATCTGCACATTCGGGAAATATCCCTATGTTTCTGACTGGAACAATATCGAGGCCGACGTTGCCATTCTGGGGGCGCCCTTCGATTTTGGCTGCCAATGGCGTTCCGGGGCACGGTTCGGGCCAAGGGCCTTGAGAGAGGCATCAACACTCTTCGCATTCGGCCATGCTGGCGCATATGATCACGAGGATGACATCGTCTATCTTCCGCCGGACCAGACGCGCATTGTTGACATCGGTGATGCCGACATCGTGCATACCGACACGACTTCCAGCCATGCCAATATTGAACTTGCTGTCCGCAATCTTCTTTCGCAGGGGGCGCTGCCGGTAGTGATCGGCGGCGATCACTCGGTCAACATCCCGTGCATAAACGCATTTTCCGACGGCGAGCCAATGCACCTCGTCCAGATTGATGCGCATCTGGATTTTGTCGACGAGCGTCATGGTGTCCGATTTGGCCACGGCAATCCGATGCGTCGGGCCGCCGAGAAGGACTACATTACCGGCCTGACGCAGATCGGCATCCGAAACGTTTCATCCACCTCAAAGGAGGGGTATGATGATGCGCGGCGCATGGGTTCCGACATCCTGTCGGTCCGGCAATGTCGCCGACTGGGAACCGATGGCGTTCTCGACCGAGTTCCTGCGGGCAGAAATTACTATGTGACGATCGATATTGATGCCTTCGATCCCTCTATTGCGCCTGGAACCGGGACGCCCAGCCATGGAGGCTTCCTCTATTATGAAATCCTGGAGATCCTCGACGGACTGGCGCGACGCGGTTCAATCAAGGGTATGGACCTTGTTGAAGTGGCGCCGGATTATGATCGAAGCGGAACCACGGCCATCCTGGCTGCGCAGCTGCTGATGAATTTGATCGGGCGGATTCTTCACTACCGGGGTGAGAATTGAGGTGTCGGATCGGTCGCTCCACGGCCCAGTTTGACTTTCCGGGTTCCACACCCAAGAGGTTCGGCAGTTGCAGGAATTGCATCCCTGTCGAACAGCGTAGCGGGTGACGCTTCAGAAGAACCCGCACGGTGTTGCTTGTAAATCGACGGACGGCGGGATCCAGGGGCATGCCAGAAATTCCCAGTTCCGGCCAATGGCAATGCGGCTTGGGAAGCAACCAAGATACGCACGGTGTACCAAACCGACACGCTGGCGATGAACCGGCAGGAGGCAACCTGCCGGTGCGGAACAGTAGCCAACCGGTGGTCAATTACGTCCGTTCAGGATGGTCAGCCTCCAGGAAGCCGGTGACTGCGTTCAGGAAGCCGTCGGGATTTTCTTCCATCATGAAGTGCCCGCAATCGGTGACCGGCTCGCCACTCAATTCTCTGCACCATGATTTCCAGATGCCCAGCGGATTGCCCGTCTTGGCTGGAAACCCCACCTCGCTCCAGACGAACCTGACCGGTGCTTCGATCCTGTTGCCATTGGCAATGTCGTGTTCGTCAATTCTGCGGTCCGTGGTAGCCCCTGCTCGATAATCCGCGCACATGGCGGCGACCCTATCCGGATCCTGCATCTGGGCAGTATAGGACTTCAGCGCTGCCAGCGAGAAACGGTCGAGTGTTCCTGACCCGGTCCAGCTGGCCAGTGTCTGCCTGACGAAGAACTCAGGATCTGCAGCAATCAGTTTTTCTGGCAGCGGATGCGGCTGGGCCAAAAACGTCCAGTGATAGCCGTTGAAGGCCAGTTCGGCATCCCATCTCCGCCAGAATTCGGCCGTCGGGACCACCTCGACAACTGCCAGCCGTTCGACCCTTGAAGGATGATCAATGGCCATCCGGTATGCCACCCTGGCACCGCGGTCGTGGCCGATGATCCTGGCTTTGTGAATCCCGAGCCTGTCCATGAGGCCAACGATGTCCCGCGCCATGTTCCGCTTGGAATATGCGGTATGCTCGGCGTCATCAGGAGGCATGGAGGAATCGCCATAGCCCCGGAGATCGGGAACAATGCACTGGAAGCTGCCGGCAAGCCGCGGAGCAATCCCGGCCCAGCACATGTGGTTTTGCGGAAAGCCGTGCAGGAGAATGAGATCTGGCCCACTGCCTCCGACATGGAATGAAATCTCAGCTCCGTTGGCCGTGACCTGATCGCGTTTGAATCCAGGAATGGTCGACATCCGGACATCTCCTCCGTGAGTGTTGAATTCGGGCCCGACGACGACCCCGGATTTCAGGTCGGGCAAGGACCCTCACCCGTGGATTGCATGGCACTGCAACTGCGTGGGCCGCTGCCGCCACAACTGCCAGCGGCGCAGGCAGACAGCATCCCGTTCCGTCCATCTCACCTGCCGGATAATGGCATAGGCTGCCAGGCTCTTCGATGGAATATTCGCCGGATATCCGCAGCGGGTTGGTCAGTGATTGTTGTCGTGTTATTGCTGAGAGCATGGAGCGTTGCGGCGCTACAGGGTGCAGAGTCTTGAATTGTCCGGCGACAATGTGGCCGGTCGAATTGATCACAATTGCTGACCGCAGGTCTCGGCAAATACGCGTCGGGGCTGAAATCTTCCATCGCTATCCTCACCCATCGCGACTGCCTTGCCCTGGCAGGCAACCCACGCTCTTTCACTCGGGTCCTCACTGCCCGTCGTCAGAGGCGTCGCGATCTTGCCGCCGTTGCGGATGGTTGCTGCCTCGTCTGGGGTACAATCGATCCTCGGGAGCATTCCGAGCCCGAACTCCAGCGGGTGCAGTCGTCGCAGGCGTTCTTCATGCTGCATCAATTTGAGGTCTTCCAGGCTCAGGCTTTCACTGGCGATGAAGGGACCGGTTGAGGTCCGCCTCAACCAGGCGACATGCGCCTTGCAGCCGAGCGCCTCCCCGAGGTCGCGGGCGATTGACCGGACATATCCGCCCTTTCCGCATTCCATCTCGAATTCGGCCAGGTGCCGGTCGGTCCTTGCGAGAAGTTCAAGCCGATGCACGGCAAGCGGGCGTTCGGCCAGTGGCAGCAATTCGCCGGCGGCCGCCAGGGAACTGGCCCGCTTGCCGGCAATCTTAACCGCCGAGTAGTCTGGCGGTCGCTGCATGATCTGGCCGCGAAACCGGTCCAGAGTTGCCTCAATCTCCTCGGTTTCGGGCCGAAGGTCTGTCTCGTCAACAATCTCCCCCGCCGCATCATCGGTGGTAGTCGCCTGTCCGAACCTCACCATGAAGCGGTAGGTCTTGGAGGCACCCATGACGGCCGGTATCGCCTTGGTTGCCTCTCCGAGTGCTACCGCCAGAACGCCTGTAGCCGGTCGGTCGAGCGTGCCGGCGTGTCCCGCCTTCCGGGCCTGGAGCAGTCTCCTGACTACGTTCACGACATCGGCCGACCCGACTCCTGGACCCTTGTTTATGCCCAGCCAGCCATTGACCGGCAGGCCCTCCGGCCTTCGTCTGGCCATTCAGGTTCCAACTGGTGTTGAGGGATCCTCGGCAAGGTCACGCCTTATGTCCTTGCGGTTGAACAACCTGCGCATGTCATCCATCTGGTCGAACAGGTTGTCGGCAGCAAAATTCAATGCTGGTGACCTCTTGAGCGTGACGGTGCGGTTGAGCATCTTTCGGATTACCGGACTCTGCGCGTTGAGTGCCTTGGTCATTTCCTCGGCATCGCCGCCTCCGAGCGGAAGCACGTAGACGGTCGCCCTTCGCAGGTCAGGCGACATCCGGACTTCGCCGACGATGACGGACACATCCTGGAAGTCAGGCTCATTCGGTATCCCCTGCGACAACAACTTGGCGAGCGAGCGCCTGACCAATTCGGCCACCCGGAATTGCCTTTGGGTCTGCCGACCTCCCAATCCCTCCTGTCTGGTCATTCTCGGCTCCACACGGAAGTTGCCTGTTCCGGCATAATGGTGCACGAAGAAAATTGCAAAGCTGCCATCCTGTCGGCACAATTGACCGCCTTTCAGGGAGATGATGTTGAAGAATTTCCAGGGCCAGAACGACATCGCTGCTTCCGGACAGCCTTCGGGTCGAGCCTTGACTGCGGGGAGCTATTACCTTGATGACCTCCAGGTCGGGGATCATTTTCAGACCGGCCGGACCGGAGTCACTGCAGAGCTCATCGGCGATTTTGCCGCTGTCTCCGGCGACAGCTATGAGTTGCACCTAGATGACAGATTTGCCCGGGAAATCGGGTTTCCGGGCATCATTGCGCATGGAATCCTGGTCATGGCCCTCGCCGATGGCCTGAAATATCGTTCGGAGGTCACACTTGATGCCGTTGCTTCTCTTGGATGGGACATCGCATTCACCGCCCCGGTTTTTGCGGGCGACACGATATCAGCTACCGTAACTGTCAAGGAAAAGAGGGTGACCGGAAAGGCGAACCGGGGCATCGCCACCCTCGAATTTGTCATCATCAACCAGCATGGCAAGCCGGTCCAACGTGGAGACAATCTGCTCATGATGCGCCGGAGGCCGGGGAAGGATGGTGGTGGGCCACAGAAGTGATGTCAGGCAGTCCGAAAGCGACCGCGGAGAGGGTGGTTTGTCGGGATGTCTGTTCAAGGTCAGCGATCAATTTGTCTTGGCCCAACAGGAGTCGGATCATGTTCAATGTTGCCAATCGCACGGATAACGGACTTTGCTTCTGATGTTACCGGAGCCGGGCGCCTCCAGCCGACATGGCTGCGAACCGGACGGTTCCAGCCGAGGCCTTGGTCATGCATAGGTCGCCTTCGGTTCATGGATTGGTATTGACGCTTGCCATTCGACGGTCGGCGCTGGGGCGTGTAGAAGAGCGCTTGGTTCAGCAAATGGTCGGGCCAGCAGAGCGAAAGACTGACATTTGCAGCAAAGGCGGTCGGTTCGGGTAGACATACATGCAACTCGGAGAACTCGCATCAATCCCCGTTGTCGTCTGGTCGGCCGGTTCGGAGGCCCGCGGGAGGGCATTGCTCGGTGGTCACCTGTTGTTCGGCGGCAAGGAGTATCCGATCACCGAGGGCGATCTCTGGCTACTTGCAGAAAAGGACAGCAGTCTACGAACGCATCTTCACGGATTTGAATGGTTGGATGACTTGCTGGCCGCCGGCGACGTCCAGGCAATCCGGTTGGCCCAGAATTGGCTGTTCGACTGGATTGACCGGTATTCAAACGAACAGCAGTTTCCATTGACCCAGCAAGTGGCTGGACGCAGGATTGTCCGGCTGTTGCGGCATCGTCATTTCGTGCTGACTTTGCAGGACGAGGATCGCCGCACCGCGTTTTCGAAGTCGGTCAAGTCTCACATTCGGTATCTTCGACGGCGGCGTCTTGTTCCGGTCCGGGGATTTGCGAGGGTCGAGGCGCTTGCCGGATGCCTGATAGCCGAGCTTGTCGCGGGCGAAGACAAGGCGGAGATCGGCAAGATACTGGATTCCCTGGTCGGTGAGTGCAGCTCAACAGTTGGCACCGACGATGGAATTGCCTCGAGGAGCCCGGAGGAACTCACTCAGCTGTTGTCCTGCCTCGTCCAGGTCGCAGCAGTGCTGGATGCGGCCGGGATCAATCCAAGGCCCGAATTGGCCAAGCATATCGAAAATTCGGCGGATATCCTGTCGAGCCTTCGGCACGTCAATGGTGACCTTCCCCGGTTTCATGGCGGCGGTAATGGTGCCGGCGGCTACGCCGACCGGCTGATCTCGGAACACAGGGGCCACGCCAACATTCCTTCCTGTCCTGCGATGGGGTATTGCCGCATGCGGGCCGGGAACACATCGGCGGTGCTGGACATCGCACCGCCTCCATCCGGGCCAGCATCCGTCGGTGCCCATGCCAGCACGCTCGCATTCGAACTTGTCTCTGCACGGCATCCAATCATCGTCAGTCGCGGGCCGGGACGAGGGTTCGGCCCGGGCACGCTACCGGCAGCAAGATCGACTGACGCCCACAGCACGGTCGTGGTCAATGACACATCTTCGTCGGTGTTATCGGCACGAAACCATTCTTCCGGGGACGGACCATCATTGGCTTCGGTGCCCGCGGTCCGGGTTGACCAGTTGCCGGGCAATGACGGACTGACCATGATTGCCAGCCATAGTGGCTACTTTCACGCATACGGGCTGACCCATTTGCGCCGGGTCGACATGAGGAATGACGGCAAGAGGATCTGGGCCGAAGATACGGTCTGGGAGGGAGTTGGCTCCAGGAAAGAGAGCAAGACCGGTTCGGGAAGAAACCCGAATCCACGCGGACACCGATTGGCCGTCCGGTTCCACCTTCATCCGGATGTTAGCGTCTACCATCACCCGGGAAGCAGCCTTGCGGATGTCGAACTTCCGGATGGCGAGACCTGGCGGTTCCAGTTTGAAGGACCGGCAAGGCTGGAACTTGAGGAGAGCCAGTACCTTGACGAGGGCAGCCACCGGATCCGGCCAGCCAGCCAGATCGTGCTTCATTCCGACACCAGTGAAGGCGTAGCCCAGCTGCGCTGGGAAATTGGTCGTGTCCGGGAACGACAAGAATGACCGATGCCACGGGTAGTCCTGCCAAACGGCAAATTGTCGAACAGGTCCTGCATCGCGGCAAGGCCAGAGCATGATGAACATGATTGACCCGGTCAACTCGCATTCGATGCCGGCAACAAGTGCAGATCCAGGCGATGTCAGGGTCAGGCGGGCGCTGATCTCGGTTTTTGACAAGGCCGGCATTGTTGATCTGGCTCTCTTCCTGGCCGGACTTGACGTGGAAATCCTGTCAACGGGCGGGACTGCCAGGGTGTTGGCTGCAGCCGGAGTACCGGTTCGGGAATTGTCGTCTCTTACAGGATTTGACCAGCTTCTCGGCGGCAGGGTCAAGTCGCTTCATCCGGCAGTTCATGCCGGACTTCTGGCGCGAAGGGACGAGGCCGATGACCTGGCAGAACTCGTTGCCGAAGGCATAGGGCTGATTGACCTGCTTGTCGTGAACTTCTACCCGGTCGCAGACTTCGCCAACGCCGACCCGACGGAACACCCTCCTGTCGACCTGATCGATATCGGGGGGCCGGCGATGGCAAGATCGGCGGCCAAAAACCATGCTGCGGTAACCGTGATCACCGATCCGGCCGAATATCCCGAACTGATGCGTGAGCTTGGCACACATGGCGGTTCGGTCTCATACTCTTTCAGGGTCCTGTCGGCGGCACAGGCATTCTCGCGAACCGCCAGTTACGATGCCCATATCTCGAACCGGTTCTGGCAGACGGTTGATCGCCCCCGGCGGCCGGACCAGTTGGCTGAATCCCGGTGGCGCAAGGAACTTGCCTATGGCGAGAACCCCCATCAGCAGGCCACCTTCACTGCCACCGGCCGGTTCGACCATGGATTGGCGTCAGCCGTACAGTTGGCTGGCAGAGAGCCGGGATACAACAATCTCCTTGATGCCAATGCGGCAATGTCGCTCGTTGCCGAATTCGATGCCGAGAGATCGGCGGCATGCGCCATCATCAAACACGGCAATCCCTGTGGGGTTGCAGTAGCCGACAAACCGGCCGATGCCTTTTCCCGGGCGCGTGAATGTGACCCGATTTCGGCATTCGGCGGCGTGATTGCGATGAACAGGGATCTCGACCTGGAGACCGCCGGCAGGATCGCGGAAGGATTTGTTGAAGTCGTCCTGGCTCCCGCGATCTGCGAGGACGCACTAGCCCTTCTCGAAAGAGACAGGAAAATCAGGGTTCTTGCATGCGACCCGACGGATTTTGTCCGGGACCGCGAGGATGTTCGCTCTGTTTACGGTGGCCTGCTGCTGCAGACCGGTGACACCCGCTGCCTTGATCTAGCCAGCCTGCGGACCGTGACGTCGAAGGCGCCAACGCCATCGGAATTGCAGGATCTGGAATTTGCCTGGAAGGTGGCAAGACATGCCAAGTCGAACGCCGTGGTATTGGCTGGTGATGGCAGGACTGCCGGGATTGGTGCTGGCCAGACCAGCCGGGTGGCCGCGGCACGTATTGCCGGCGACATGATCTCCACGTCCGGTTCATCCGCCAGGATGGTTGCAGCCTCGGACGGGTTTTTTCCGTTTCCCGATGGGGTCGAGGCCATTGCCGCTACCGGTGCAACGGCAATCATCCAACCGGGTGGATCGCGCAATGATGCCAGGGTCATTGCCGCTGCCGAGGAACTGGGTCTGGCAATGGTGATGACAGGCAGTCGGCATTTCCGGCACTGAGGATGCGAGTCGCGATCATTCTTGCGGTCATGGTGCTGGTTGCTGACCAGCTTGCCAAGCTGTGGATACTCGAGATTGTCGAACTTGACCGGCTTGGCCGGGTCGAGATTCTGCCGCCCTTCCTCGAGTTTCGCATGGCCTGGAACCGTGGAATCAATTTTGGCCTGTTCTCGGGCAATTCGGAACTCGTCCGCTGGATACTTGTCTCGGTGACCTTTGGCCTGGCGGCATTCTTCCTGGTCTGGTCGAGCCGCCCGGCCCAGAACGGACTGGCAAGGGTCTCGGCAGGGATGCTGGCCGGCGGCGCTGTCGGCAACGGAATTGATCGCATCAGGTTGGGTGCAGTGGCCGATTTCCTGAACATGTCATGCTGCGGGATCGATAATCCGTTCGTGTTCAACATTGCCGACATTGCAGTCGTGGCCGGCGTCATTGGCATCGTCCTTGCTGGATACCGCCGATCTGACCATGCAAATCAATGAAAATTGTGGCCCGCCGATGTCCGGGCCTGCCCCATCATTCCCGGACAAGCGGCTCGCTTGTGGAGCGACACTGAGCCGGGTCTGGCAATGTCGCTCGAGGTCTCCTCAACCGGATGTGAATAAATTTGCCGAGGCCACCTCCCCCCTCGCGACGAAATCACGTCCCCCGGCCAGGCTCGCCCGGCACGGCAAATGACGCGGGTCGGACAGAACGAGCCGGCGAGAGGCCTGCGTGAATATGGCCTGCGTGTCCGTATGGAGGATTCGCTGCGAGGTTGAATGAGTTGATGCTTTGTGATTGAAGCCAACGGGCTGGTTAGCGGAGTTTCGAATGCGTTTGACGGTATTGGGCATGGCAATTGCGGCTTCGACGATGGTGCTCCTTCCCGCGTGCTCCCGCATCAGCGGAAGCGATGATGTTCTTCCGGCAGTGCCCGCAGCCAAGATTGAGGCCACGGATGAGTTGGCGACGGTTCCAAGCAGGCCTCTCGCATTGCCGGAGTCGGCGGCGGCACTACCTCCTCCCAACCCGTCTTCTGTCGACAGGGCTCAACTGGACCCGCTGGGAGATGCTCGCTCTGCCCTTGGCGCCGATCAGCCCTTGCGATCGGCAGGCGAGGTGCCACGGAGTGACTACCCCCTGGTCGCCTACACTTCCCGGCTCGGAATGAACCCGCATATCAGGCTGGTTCTTGCCAAGGAGGATGAGGAATTCCGGCGTGGCAAGAAGGGACTATTGCTTGAGCGTTGGTTCAGGGTGAACCTGTATTTCCAGGCCTATGAGCCGATGACCCTCGATCCGGACACAGCCTTGGTGCGTCTGCGGCAGAGTGGCATCAAGACTCCCGCGGCACCGCCACCTCCAGAAAAATAGCCCACCTCACGGATGTGGTCCCCGACTGCCCGGGCGATGATGCACCAAGCCCACCAGTTTGGCAGGTTACCATATCAATTCGGCCCGGTGTCAGTTCGACCCCAGGATTGTTGAGTTCCAGTATCGGCGTGACAAGCGACGTACCCTTGATCGGTAGATGAAACGTTTCACTTCCCTTTCAAGAAAATCCGCCTGTTTGCCGCCCGTGTGAATTGTGGTGCCGCCCATCGCACTGCTCGTGTCCACAACTCCGGCGGAATACATCGAATACACTCGCTGGCCAGTGATATTCCTCAATTGCAGAAGGGTATCGACCGGTCGGTCAAACCGTGCTGTCGTCTCCAGCAGGCGTTTTGCCGCGTCGCGGGAAACCAATTGGGCGATGGCCCTCAATGGAACAACCACATGCTCATGAATCCGCGGTCCGGAACTACCTGTTGATGGCAAGACACATCTAGCTTCCCCGCGTAGCTTCCGGACTGGAAACTGGATTACTCCAAGTTCATGAACATGCTCGCTGGCAAGGCTGAACGCTTGATCAAATTCATTTGAAAGACCGGCATCGTCTTCCAAGATCAATGCTGCATCTGCACCTTCGTCAATCATTCTTCTCCAACATGATCTGTGGCTGAGGAAGATTCCAATTTCGGCCGGGCGCAAGGTGAACGGGTATCTTGGGGCGAACAATGACCGGGAGTAACAATGCGAAATGAATGAATCATCCAGTAATGCGCCATCAACTGCGTCCTGGACAATGGTGGGCACTGGGCACCTGTCTTGCAAATCCCTCACGGCTTCCATTCGCGAGGCACTACGTTGCAAATGAATGACATAGGCCAGAACATTCATTGCGCCGTCCCTACTTCGTGACCATTCATCGGCCGTTCTCGTTCAATTGGTGGACCTGGTTGATCCGCTGGTCCATGTATTTTCATCAGCGTGGCCCGCCCGACACGACCTTGCATGCGAACTCCACCCTCACTTATGTCAATACAGCGTTTTGATGCCGGGATTTGGTCATCTGGAGCGAGCTTGGCGATTACAGTGCAACGCCTGCCGGTTCAATCCCGGCAGTTCACTTGAATCAGGTGTTGTCAAATCCAGATTGTCCGCAAACGATAACACAAATATGGAACGTCGTTATCAGGAGATGCGGGAGCCATGGCCGAGATTCAACCGATCATTCTGGCCGGTGGAACCGGCACACGGCTCTGGCCACTGTCACGCAGGAGCTTTCCCAAGCAATTCGTGCGACTTGTCGGCGAAGAGTCGTTTTTCCAACAGGCGTTGAGGCGAGTCGCCACGGACGAGTTTCATCGGCCCATTGTTCTGACTTCGGAGGACTGCCGGTTCATCGTGACCGAGCAACTGAGGGAGGTCGGGCTGGAAGCGGCCGCCATCCTGATCGAACCCGAAATCCGCAACACTGCCCCGGCGATACTTGCTGCTGCAATTTACGTCGAGCAAGTCTCACCTGGGTCTACACTGTTGGTGATGCCATCGGACCATGACATCGGCGAGCCTCGCCGGTTTCGTGGTGCCGTGATGTCAGGAAGGGAGGCGGTGCAGCAAGGACAACTGGTTGTCTTTGGTGTTCGACCACGCTCGCCGGAGACGGGTTACGGCTACCTGGAATTGAATGAGCCGCCGGGATCATCACCATTGACGGTGCTGAATTTCGTCGAGAAGCCCGAGGGGGGCCGTGCGCAGCAGATGGTCGAAAGTGGACGGTTCCTGTGGAATATGGGCATATTCATGTTCTCGACGACGGACCTCTTGCAGGCCTTCGAGAGCTACTGCCCCGACCTTTTGCCTGCAGTGACCGCGTCAGTCGCCGATGCCCGGTCTGACCTGGACTTCCTTCGCCTAGCTGGCGAGCCCTGGTCCAGGGTTGCCAACGTCTCCATAGACTATGCGGTATTGGAGAAAGCGAAAAACCTCCTGGTCGTTCCCTGGAGAGGAAGCTGGTCGGATATGGGGAGTTGGGCCTCGGTTAGTGAAAGTGTGCAGTCTCTGGATGAGACTGGTTCAGGCAGCGTCACGAAGGGACAGAGCCTGGCGGTCGACTGCGGCAACGTGCTCTTGCGCTCGGAGACCGAGGGTCAGGTCGTTGTCGGGATCGGTCTGGATGGAATCGCCGTAGTCGCAATGTCCGATGCTGTGCTGGTTGCCAATTTGGAACATGTTCAACAAGTGCGGAAAGCTGTCGAGGAAATGCGGGCCCGTAAAGTAAGGCAGGCCGACGAATTCCCCCGAGATCACCGGCCCTGGGGCTGGTTTGAGAGCCTCGTTCAGGGTGAACGCTTCCAAGTGAAGCGGATCGTCGTGAATGCCGGTGAAGCGCTCTCATTGCAGTCCCATTCATTCAGATCAGAACACTGGGTCGTGGTCGAGGGAACCGCAAGGGTGACCATTGACGACAGGGTTGAACTCGTGGGCGAAAACCAGTCTGTCTACATTCCTTCCGGCAGCAAGCACCGCTTGGAAAATCCGGGTGAAGGCACCGTTGTTCTGATCGAGGTGCAAACCGGTTCGTATTTCGGCGAAGACGACATCGAGCGCTATGAAGACAGGTACTCACGCCTCTGACACCCCTTGTCAAGTTCAGCCAAACACTTCTGAAAGCGCCGGCCGCATGATTTTGCCCGCGGACAACAACTAATGCTCGCGTCGATGTCGCAAAGCGCCGTGTCCGCCGGAAGTGACGCCAGGGCAAGTCGATCTGATCAGCACTGATCCATACAGGACACCGGCGACACGGGATTCGGGGAAATGAGGGCGGCGATAGAGGTGGTCCACGACCACATGGTCGGCTCGACCGAGATCAATCAAGGCCTTCGGGTTGTCCCACGACCACAAAATGCAATGCGTCTGGCTGCAGCAGGCGGGTCGCCATGTCGTTGACCTCCTCCAGTGTCAGCGCCCTCACAAGGTCATTTCGTTCCTTCACATAGGATGCTGGAATGTCGTCGAACTGCATGCCGGCAAGGATACCGGCGATTGCGCTATTGCCGTCAAACCTGAGCGGGTATGCACCGGTCAGATAGGTCTTGATGTCAGCCAGTTGCTGCTCGGTAATCCCGTTATCGGCTACCCGTCTCCACTCATCCCTCACGACATCAACTGCCTCGACAACCCGATCATTGGCCGTAGACAACTCGCCGACCATGATCCCTGCATTCCTGTACGACGCCAGGAAAGATCGAACCGAGTAGGTCAGTCCGCGCTTGATCCGGACCTCGTCATTGAGAATCGCCGAAAACCCGGAGCCGCCAAAGATTTCGTTCAGCACATAGGCTGTCAGGAAGTCCGGATCGTTCCGCAGAAGTCCCGCATGGGCAAACTGGACCACCGATTGCGGCGATGGAAAGTCAATCACGGTAACGCCGCCCTCCAGTTGGTATTCGGGCTCGGCAACCGGGTCCGGGCCACTGGCGGGAAGGTCGCCGATCAACCTGTCGAGCAGCCCTGCCAGTTCATCCGGGCTGATATCGCCGACGGCACCGACAACCACGCTATCCCGTACAAGCGCATTCCTGTGGATCCAGCGCAAATCCTCGGCCGTCAGGGCCGAGACTGTCTCAATCGTGCCCTCGAGGCGGCGAGAATAGGGGTGGTCGCCGAACTGAAGCTGGTTCAGCTTCTCGCTTGCAATCTCGCCGGGATCCTTTTCGATATCCTGGATGATGACCAGCACCTGATTGCGGACCCTGTCGAGGGGTTCCTGGTCAAATCGTGGCTCCACGAGCGCAAGCCGCAGCAGGTCGACCGATTCATCCCGGTTCTCGGACAGGAACTGGGCCGAAACGGCAATGGTCTCCTTGTAGGCATCGAAACCGAATATTGCCGCCAGTTCCTCCTGGCGTTCCTGAAATGCGATTGCATCAAGATCTCCGGCCCCTTCATTGAATAGTCCAGTCATCAGGTATGCTGCACCGAGCTTGTCGCCCGGCTCGATACTGGCGCCGCCTGGAAACCTGATTTCCAGGGCAGCAAACGGGATCGAGTGATCTTCAACCAGCCATGCCTGAATGCCGCCGGGAGTCACGATTTCCTGTATGTCGATAGCGGCTGGAGATGCCGTCGGCAGCGCCAGGAATGCGGACGCAGCCCAGATCGCGATGTGCTGTCCCATTGATCAGCCCTCCTCGCCGGTCAACCAGCCGGTAACCGAACTCTCCACCTCCAGGACTTCCCTGGCCACGGCAACTATGTCTTCGCCAGTGACCGCCTGCAATACATCCGGCCAGGCCTCCACATCCTCAATCGACAACCCGCTGGCGAGGGCCTGGCCATATCTGTTTGCCCGATCAAATACGCTGTCCTGGCCATAGATCCAGGCCGCCCGTATCTGTGCCTTGACCCGGGCAAGATGGTCCTCGTCGACACCGTCGGCAATGAATTCGGCCAGCACCACGTCAACCGCATCCTCCGCCTCCTGCAGGGTGACACCTTCAGCAGGCACAGCCAGGAATCCGAAGGTGGCGTAGTCGAGCGAGACGCCATCATAGAAGGCGGATGTATAGACCGCGATCTTCTGTTCAATCTCGAGTTCCCTGCCGAGCACCGAGGTTGCACCGCTCCCACCAAGAAGCTCAGCCAGGATTTCCAGTGCCGCCGCCTTCTCCTGTTCGCCGGGATTTCGTTCCGGCGCCAGATAGATCCTGACAACATAGGGGCTTGCGACCCGGGGGTCTGACGCAGCAAGGCGCCGTGCCGCAAGGTGAGGCGGCTCCATCGGGCGAGCCCGTCCGGCCATTTTCGAATCCGCAGGGATCTGCCCATAGTATTCTTCAGCAAGTTGGCGCACTTCATCAGGCTGGACATCGCCTGCGATGATCAGCGTTGCGTTGTTCGGAACGTAGTGTTGCCGGTAGAAGTCGAACAGATTCTCCCGCGTCAGGCCTTCGATTTCCGTCCGCCAACCAATCACTGGGATTCCATAAGGATGGTTGAGGTACAATGCCGACATCCGCTGTTCGGCAAACAGGGCATGCGGATTTGAATCCGTCCGCTGGTTCCGCTCTTCCAGCACCACCTGCCGCTCGACGCTGATATCCTCCTCGGTCATCAGCAGGCCATTCATCCGGTCCGCCTCCATTTCCATCACGGTCTGGAGCCGGTCAGACGCAACCCGCTGCCAGTAGCCGGTATAGTCCCTTGAGGTGAACCCGTTTTCGGAGCCACCCAGCAATTCGACCGTTTGCTGAAATTCACCAGGCCCGTACTTCTCCGTCCCACGAAACATCAGATGCTCCAAGAAATGGGCAATGCCAGACTTTCCCGGCGGCTCATCGGCAGCACCCACATCGTACCAGATCATTTGCACCGCAGCCGGAGCCCGATGATCCTCGATGACCACAACCTCCAGCCCGTTATCCAGAACAAAATCGCTGACATTCTCATCGCCAACGGCACCACCCGTCATCAACACGAGCGCCAGAACGGTCATGCCTGTCGAAACAATCTGCATCATCCAGCTCTCCAGATTTCGTTGCGCGGTATTGAGTGACCGCAGGAGCCAAGAATTGCAAGTGTCGCAAGAAATCGTGACCGACGACCCTCCGGCAATCTCCTGGTACAGAACAACGCGAACCGCGACTGAAACCGGTTATCACGGCAAGCACAGCCTGACCGCTGGACTCAGGAATACCGTTATCTAGGCCACAGCACCGCCGGACAGCAATCGCAGGTCCCGCGGGTGCGGTTGGGGCTGGGATTGCCTATGACATCCTCCTCACAACCTGCATAGCAGGTCGCGGACTGCCCCTGAGTGACCGGCCTTGCCTTCCACCTCGCCACCACCCCCGAATCAAAAGGGAGCGGCCCGGCCGCTCCCTTTCCAGATTGATATGCAGTCAGCACTCAGAACTTGAAGCTGAGGCCGATGCTGGCCTTGTTGGATTCACCGACCTTGCCGAAGCCGGCATTCATGGTGGCGCCGCCGCCAAGACTATGGGTCACGCCCATGCCCACTGCATCCGTTGCCTCGCCTTCCTTCGGCTTCGTGCGGCCATAGGCCAAGGTGACGGCAGATGCGCCCATGGTGTATTTCATGTCTGCGCCCATGCCCGTCATTTCCCCGTCTGCATGTTCCTCATCCGTCTTGACGTAGAGCAGGTTGGTGGAGACCTCTCCGGCCGAGAAGCCGACACCCATGCTGACGGTCTTCTTGCTGTCATAGCCGACACCGATGGTGACGCCGCCAGCATTGAACTTCATACCGAAGGCATACTGGGTTTCGGATTTGGCAGGATCAAAGACGGCGCCCATAGCATCAACAGCCTCCTTTGCAGCAGTGTGCGCTACAATCGTCTTAGCTTCAGGGGTAGCCTGGTTTATGATGTCACCACCATCAGCATCCAAGCCGCCGTCTTCATCGACACCGTACCTCTCGGCCAGCATATCCCAAGCTGCCATTTGCGCTTCAGTTACTCCTGGCGCTACTGCATCAACGCTACCACCGGCAATTGTGTAAAACTTGCTCTCGTCTTCAGCCGGGGTTGTGGCAGTTGCATCAGGGTCTTTGCCACTTCCTCCACGCCTAATTGTGGTCAAGTCAAGGTCGCCTCCGGTTCCATCTCCATTCTCATCGTAAGTGATGGCGACGGCGTCAACTACCAAAGTGTCGGTCGCCTCGGTGCTTTCAAGGATGTATTCTACAACTGCATCCTCGTAGGCATCTTGTTCATCCTCATGAACAACCCTGGGGCCTTCTTTCCTTATGACACCTGCATCTGAAGTTGTTGCCTGGAACAATTCTCCGAAACCCAAATCCGGAACCTCACCGTCTTTATCCGCCACTTCTTCGCCCGGAAACTTGTACCTGTAGACTCCAGGCGCTGCAGTCACTTCGGGACTCCCTGGAGTTGCTTCTTTCACCAACACGGCAGGAATCGTAGCCGTCCCCGCCGAAATGGCGATCGAGATCTGTCCGAAATTATTGTCGTAGCGCAGCTGACTGGCGGTGGTGCCTCTCAGATCATGGACCCCATCGTTGACGCCGATGTCATTCAGCCCGATGTCGGCAATGCTGCCGGCTGTCAGGTCGGCCGCATCATTGCCACCGATGGTCAGCGTACCGAAGGAGCCGCTCACATGCACGGTTCCGGTATTGATCGCCTTGTCACTGACATCAAAGCCGGCCGATGCGCCGAACGTCAAACCGCCATCGGTGGTGCCGGAGGCACCGAAATCGATACCGATCTCATGCACGAACGAGTGCTTTGACACTCCTCCGTCGGATTCGGAGTCGTAATTCACGCCCATCTTGGCATCGCCGGTGGTCGTAATCGCCATCTCGGCAAGTGCCGCACCGCCTGCCAGGGAAAGGGCAGTCGATGCAATCAACAGTTTCTTCATTGTATCCTCGTCACTTGAATTGTTGTCTCTTCGGTGGAGGAGATGGTCTCCTGGGACCCACCGTGCGAATGGCACAATCAATGGCGGATGGGGGTGGTATTATGGAGTCGCCTCAAGGAACCGTATGTGGTGGTTTGATTGGAGTGATTTGAGTCAAATCAGCGAACAACTGTCCAATTTATTGGACATTCAAGGACATCAGTTGGACCAATTTTGGTCTAATCTCACATAGGTATCTGAACAGGTAACCTACAAATTTGGCTTTGTGGCCGGCGACTTCGACTTGGTAGCAATTGAGCACATTGAATATCGGGGGTCTTGACATGAGGAATTTCTGGCGGGGCTTGAGCGCCCGTTGCCCGGCGGTACCGAATTGCACACTGGTGGCGCGTCAATCTGGAGTTTTCCTCCAGCAAACTTGCGCCGACAATCCAGTCTGGCGGCAGCTGATGACACAGATCCAACTGTCATGGACGCAGGTCACACCAACATTGCTTCTCTTGCCTGTCTGTTCCGGGATTCATGCCGGGTTGAGATTTCGTGTCAAATGGCCCAGCTTCCCTGAGGCTGGTTGATGTCGACAGCATGGATGGCCGCCTTTTGTGAAAAAAACCTGACCCGAAGTCTTCATGAATCCGGAGTTGGTTGTTGCAATGGCCAAGTGCGATGGCTATAGACGCCGTTCACTCGGAAACGCAGGGGCGCTCGAAGAGGAACCGGGGCGCGTAGCTCAGCGGAAGAGCACTACGTTGACATCGTAGGGGTCACTGGTTCGATCCCAGTCGCGCCCACCATCAACTCCCGCGATCAGGAGGAAAGGTGATGAAAGTCAGAAATTCGCTTCGCTCGCTGAAATCCCGCCATCGCCAGTGCCGTGTCGTGCGCCGCAAGGGCCGGGTATACGTGATCAACAAGTATCAGAAGCGATTCAAGGCACGGCAAGGCTGACCGCTACTCAGGCGGGCGCACCGCTTCTGACGATCAGTCATAGACGCGCTGGTCGTCAATGACCTTGCCGTCATCCGGCAGACTTCCCTTCTCACGCAATTCGACCACCCCCCGCAATTTGAGGATGGATGCCGCCATTTCTCCGAAACCAGGAACATCTCCGGTGTCGGTCTCGGCCAGCACCGTCATCACATCCTGATCGTTTGCCCGTGATACCACGATCCGAACCCGGATTATGCCAGGGCTGCGCCGGACCAGTTCGGCAACCTGGTCTGGCCGCACGAACATTCCCTTGATCTTGGTGGTCTGGTCTGCCCGACCCTTCCAGCCAGCCAGGCGGCGATTGGTACGTCCGCAGGAACTCGTGCCCGGCAGGAAGGCTGACAAATCGCCGGTGGCAAACCGGATCAGTGGGTAGTCCTGGTTGAGCGTGGTCACCACTACCTCGCCAATTCTCCCCTCCTCGACCGGCTCGCCGGTGCCTGGCACCACCACCTCGACCACGACTCCCTCATCGACCACGAGCCCCTGGTCCGGAACCGTCTCGTAGGCGATGCTGCCGAGGTCGGCGGTTGCATAGCTCTGGAGGCAGGATATCCCCCGATCGGCATAGAATTGTCTGGTGGCCGGAAACAGTGCCCCGCCACCGACCGCAGCAATCTTCAGGCAGTCAAGACCGACTCCCATCTCGTCGGCCGTCTCCAGGATTGTCTTCAGGTAGTCGGGTGTCCCTGCATAGGCGGTGGCTGCAAAATGCGCCGCCGCCTGGACTTGCAACTCGGTCTGACCGGTTCCGGCCGGAATCACCGTTGCTCCCACTGCCCGGGAACCGCTTTCAAAGATCATTCCGGCCGGGGAGAGGTGATACGACAGGCAATTCTGTACGATGTCACCCGGCCCGATGCCGCAGGCATGCAGGAATCGTCCCATTCGCCACCAGTCACCGCCGGTCATACCTGGCTCGTAGATCGGTCCGGGTGACTGAAAGAGATGTTCGAACTCAGCTGTCCCGAGGGCAGCAAATCCGCCGAATGGCGGTGCTTCCGACTGCAACCGGGCAAGCTCCGCCTTGCGCAGGACCGGCAACCGGGCCAAATCGCCGACCGAGGCGAATTCGGCGGGGGCGATATCTGCCAGCATCCCGGCATAACCCGGCGCGAGATCCCTGGCCCGGGCAACGAGCGCCGGCAGGTCACGGGCAAGATCATGGGCCCGTTCATCCGGAGAGCGAAGCTCGAGGCGGTCGTAATGGCTGCCGGCGGTCATGTCTGCGGTCTTGCCGATTTCGCCGGTCCGGTCAGGCCTAGCCTCCGAGCAGAAGCCCGGTGCCCGCAATTCCGGCCAGCGCCAGGCATCCGGCGGCGGGGTTGGTCCTGCATCCTCAGTTCAGCCATCGCTTCCGACGTCGGTAGCTGCGGACATCGCGGAAGGATTTGCGTCCCGACTCCGACATGCCGAGATAGAATTCCTTGACATCGGGGTTTTCGCGCAACTCCGTGGCCGGCCCGTCCATGACCACCCGGCCCGATTCCAGGATGTAGCCGTAGCTGGCAAATCGCAGGGCGACATTGGTATTCTGCTCCGCCAGCAGGAAACTCACGCCTTCCCGTTCATTCAGGTTGCGCACGATTTCGAAGATTTCCTCGACGAGTTGCGGGGCCAGGCCCATGGAAGGCTCGTCAAGAAGGATCATTTCCGGGCGCGACATCAGCGCCCGGCCGATGACGCACATCTGCTGTTCGCCGCCCGAGGTGTAGCCGGCCTGCGACCGGCACCGCTCCTTCAGCCGCGGGAAATAGCTGTATACGAGCTCAAGATCCTCCTCGATCCTCGCTCTGCCATCGCGCCGGGTGAAGGCGCCGGTCATCAGATTCTCCTCCACGGTCAGATGCTCGAAGCAGTGGCGCCCTTCCATGACCTGGATGACTCCCAGCCGCACCAGTTCCGACGGGCCGAGATCCTGCACATCCCGGCCACGGTAGTTGATGGCGCCCTTGGTGACCTCGCCACGCTCGGAGTGCAAAAGATTGGATATCGCCTTCAGGGTAGTGGTCTTGCCGGCACCGTTACCACCGAGCAGCGCCACGACGCCGCCGGCCGGCACTTCGAGGCTGACCCCCTTGAGAACGAGAATCACGTGGTTGTAGACAACCTCGATATTGTTGACGCTCAACAGCGCCTCGGAGCCGGTCTCTTCCATGGCTGGGCTGATGGGTCCGCGGGCGGATCCCGGCCCGCATCGGGCCGGGATCACCGTTTTCGTTAGCAGCGCCGCTCGATGCCGTGTTCCTCGGCATAGGCGGCCGCATCCTCGGCAATGAGGGCATCAACGACCTCCTTGTCGGACTGGATCAGGTCGGTGATGATGTTCCATTCGCCCTTCATCGCGTCCCATTGCTGCACCATGGCCAAGCCGGGGCCGCCATGGTTTTCGCAGGTGACCGTGAAGGATGGTGCAAAATTCGGCAGGCCGAGGGCGGTCATCTTCTCCTCGGAGATTTCCAGTGCCTCCAACCCGTCGCGCATCATCGCCGACGTGATGTCGCTGACGCCATGGATTTCCTGGGCGGTCCTGATCGCTTCGGCGATGAGCAACGCGCCGTACATGCCGCGCATGTAGAGCACTGAGCCGACCTGGTCGCCGGCACCGGCCGCCTTGCCAGCATCAAGGACATGCGTCTTTAGATCGTCGATCAGCGGGTAGTCGGTGCCGACGCCGTGCAGGGCCAGCGCCTTGTAGCCATCGGCGCGATCGCCAGCCGGCAGCACGTCATTCTCGGAGCCCGACCACCAGATGCCGATGAAGTTCTCCATCGGGAACCTGATATTGGCCGCCTCCTGGATCGCCACCGAATTCATCACGCCCCAGCCCCACATCAACAGATAGTCGAGCTTCTCGCGGCGGATCTCCAGCCATTGCGACTTCTGTTCCTGGCCGGGATGATCAACAGCAATCAGCTTCAGCTCGTAGCCATGCTTGGCCGACAACTCCTCCAACGTGCGGATCGGCTCCTTGCCATAGGCCGAATTGTGATACACGAGGCCGATTTTCATGCCGGAGATGTCGCCGTCATTGAGCGACATGATGTGCTTGATGGCGATCGATGCACCGTCCCAGTAATTGGCCGGGAAGTTGAAGACATGGCTGAAGACTGTGCCGTCGGCCGCTGCCGTCCGCCCGTAGCCCATTGAATGGATGGGTATCCCGTCGGCGGTCGCCTTCGGTATCAGCTGGTAGGTGATGCCGGTCGACAGCGGTGCGTAGACCAGTGATCCCTCGCCCTTGGTCGCCTCGTAGCACTCGACGCCCTTCTGGGTGTTGTAGCCGGTCTCGCATTCCAGAACCCGGACCGGCACGCCGCCGATGCCGCCATCCCGTTCATTGAGTAGCGTCATGTAGTCGGAAAAGCCGTCGGAGGCCGGTATGCCGCTGGGCGAATAGGGGCCCGTCCGATAGCTGAGCCAGGGAACGACCAGTTCGGCCAGTGCCGCCGACGTCGAGATCGACATGATGGCCGCGGCCAGTGCTGCAATCCTGAGTTTCATGGGAATCCTCCTTCAGTCTGTATCCACAAACTGTTACCGACAAACCCCGCCCTTTGCCAGTGGTCATGCACGACCGGCACCGACACCGAGTGGCAGGCATCCGCCAATCACAGCCCCGACACTCATGCCAGGGATCATCCCGGGATCCGTTGGAGGGGCTGGTGTAATGTCGGGTGTCGAATTTCTCCAAAGGTCCACCCGAATTCGGCATGGTAGCCACCCGGAGCGTAGCGACGCGCTGCCCCTCTGGTCCAAATGTCATCAGGCTCATTTCCGGTCCCTTCGGCTTGTGGGAGATCTCGCGGATAATGCCACACCCATGCCCCACGGGATTGCAAACCGAATCTCACACCGCTCCAACCTGCCGGCGCCGCACGGGTGTGCATTGCCATGATTGCCGCGTGATACTGTATCAGTACTCTTCAATGGCCAATTCACGATTGGAATTTCCGAATTCGTCAGCGAGTGAACGAAGATGCGTGCCCCAAAGTTTGGCGTTTTCCTCGGTAACGTCCAGGTCGCTCAACAGGTCCAGGGCGGCCGCCTTGCTGATCTGTATCTGGGTCGACTGACATGAGGGGTTTGGCGTGCTTGTCAGATGCGCCCGCTGCGCCCAATCGAGGAGCGCAGGTAACTCGACACATTGCAGGCCAATGCGAGAATCCACAAAGTGAAGGCTCTGCCTTACCCAAGCTGGACAAGCTTCATGCCGGACGGCTTCCTTCAGCGCCCGATCCAGAATGCCGTATGAAGTGGGAATTCTGTCCTCGCCGCCAGCCAGCGCCCAACTGGCAACCAGGATTTCAGAAATATCAAGCATGTGCGGCATGGGTCAGGTCTCCAGGATCCAGATCAAGTTGCTCTTGTCTGCTCTTGCAGAGCCACAATCCGGTTGAAAAGGGTTCCTCGCGGGCAGTTGGCCGCCACCGCAACCGTATTCTCGTGGAAAACGCTCCCGTCCCATCGGGCGAATTCCGCTCTGCCATGCAGGCACTATCACCCCCAAGCGATGGCGGCAGCGTCGACCATTCCTTGCAATCCTCAATCCCTTCGCAGGATGATCCTCAGATGGTCTTCAGTGACGATGAATTCCGGCTCTGTACCGCCGTGTTCCGCAAGGAGCGGAACGATCCTGCCTCGCACCCCCATGCCTCCCTCATCCACGTAACCGTAGTCTCGCAGAACACCGACAATGGCCGGGTTGCGCGCAGATCGCCCGCCCGCAAGCACTTTCCCAACCGTCATTGAGCCGTGCAATGCGCCCGGGCTCAACACCTCCAGGCGATCCGCATAGCGCACGATCTCGATTTCCTCGCCGCGTGTCCAGTCGCGGTGGGCGAGGGCGTTGACGATTGCCTCGCGTAGCGCCTCCACCGGATAGTGCCACCGCCGCTCACCGCGAAACGACGCACCCACCTCGTCTGATTCCTCGGAGACGAATGGCCGAATGGCATCCACGGTTCGTTCAATGAGCCCGCCTTCCACGCACCACCGATTGCCCGACTCGTCTGTCTTCCAGAGCGCCACCAGCGGGCCATCGATCACCCGGTCATCAAGTGCCCTGTACGATTTTTCCTCACCCTCGAACGCCATCCACCGGATACCCGCCTGATGCAAGGACCGGCGCGGCGCGTATCCAAACAGGACAATGCCGGCGATCGTGCACACGGCCGGGCCGTCCGTGCGCCCGGCCATGAAGCCCAACCCGCACAGGCGCTCCCGCCAATCCTCGTCGTTCGACGGGAGCGACCTGTCCCCTGCGACCATCAACTGGTAGTCCCTGACCCGGTCCAGGCTCAATGCCTGCAAATCGCTGCCTGAAACCGGCAACAATTCGGCACGCGGCGCACTATCCAGGTAATAGAGCCGCGCCTGCTGCTCCCGCGTCGCCAACCGGGAGGTGCTGCCGATTCGGACACAGACATCATCCCGGCCTCCGCTCCGGACAACATACGGCCTGGATGCTCCCTGTTCGACGGTGATGACCGCAACCCGGCGGCGCTAATCGGCCTGAACCTCTTCGTAGACGGGCATGATCACCG
This sequence comes from Paracoccaceae bacterium, assembly GCA_964291445.2. Lineage (GTDB taxonomy): Bacteria > Pseudomonadota > Alphaproteobacteria > Rhodobacterales > Rhodobacteraceae > JAPOXR01. Next base: position 902,359 of record OZ219863.1, read on the forward strand.
GACGCACATGCTGGCCGAATACCGCATCCATCACCCAACGCTCCAACCCTGCCCGCCGAATGCCGGTGATGGTGCCGTCATCTTCAACCCCCAGCAGAATGCGGCCGCCCCGACAATTGGCCAGGGCCACGACCTCTTTCGCCAACTGTTCGGGCCGCAGGTCATCGCGTGCGAACTCCACGCCGGAGTTTTCACCACCCGCGATCAGGTCAAGCAACTCGGCCCTGACCATCAGACACCCAACCCGTCCTGTCCCGCCATGCGCATTGCCAAGACCCCGCGAAGGCACACGCTTCCCTCATCTCGCCTCCCGGCGCCGCCCGCTCCCCGCCAACACCACAATGCAGGTCGCCGGTCCATGTGACATCGCCATGCTGGCCGCCGATCTGTTCCCCTTCGACCTGCCGGCCTGCCAAGACCAGGGCCGCCGGTCTTGCTCGCACACGGCTTACTTGTCGCGTCCCCTCTTCCAATGAAGATCAGGCCCGTTCTGCATGTCTCCAATCGTCGCCGATGTTGACACGGCCAGAAAGCCGACAGGATGCGTGCGCAACCGGCCGCCGGCCACGTTGCGAGGCCGGTGTTTGCACATATTCGGCCACGGCGCGGAGCCCGTATTCGTGCACATCCGGCCACGATGCGGAGCGGCTGGTCATGCGGCCGCCACCCCGCGGCCGTTCCTGCCTCACTGGTCATGCGGAAACGGCCATAGCCGCAGTTTTTCCCTGATTATCCGCCACAGCTGCGAGATGCCGTGCGGCTCGACGATCAGGAAGAACACGATCAGGCCGCCGATGATGATAAATTCGAAATGAGTCGAGATAGCGGCGTCCCAACCAAGGCCGCCAACGAGGATGTTCTTCAGGAGCACCGGTACCAGCACCAGGAAGGCGGCGCCAACGAAGGAGCCGAAGATCGACCCGAGCCCGCCGATGATGATCATGAACAGGACCAGGAAGGATTGGTTGATGCCGAAGGCCTCGGTGACCTCGACCGCGCCGAGATAGACGGCAAAGAACAGCGCCCCGGCCACACCGATAAAGAAGGACGAGACCGCGAAGGCGGACAGCTTGGCGCGCAAGGGGTCGACGCCGATGATCTCGGCGGCGATGTCCATGTCGCGGATCGCCATCCAGCTCCTGCCGACCGCACCCCGGGTCAGGTTGCGGGCGATCCAGGCAAACGCCACCACGAAAGCCAGGCAGAACAGGTATTGCGCCGCCGGCGACGTCTCCGGGCCGGTGACGGCAACGCCGAACAGCGTCCGCTCGGCGGCGTTGATCTGCCCCGAGGCCGAGTAGTTGTAGAACCAGGGAACCTTGTTGAACAGCCAGACGAGGAAGAACTGCGCCGCCAGCGTGGCCACCGCCAGGTAGAATCCCTTGATCCGCAGCGATGGCAGGCCAAACAGCATGCCGACCAGCGCGGTGATGAGGCCGGCCAGGAGAATGCAGAACACGATGTTGAGGCCGGGAAAGGCGGTCATCAGCTTGTAGCAGGCATAGGCCCCGACCGCCATGAAGCCGCCGGTGCCCAGCGACACCTGGCCACAATAGCCGGTCAGGATATTGAGGCCCAGCGCCGCCATCGACCACACCAGGAATGGCACCAGCACCGCGTTCGACCAGTAGTCATTGACCAGGAACGGCACCACGCCGAACGCCGCCGCCAGCACCAAATAGTAGCGGTAGCGGTCGAAGGCGACCGGAAAGGTCTGCCCGTCCTCGCGGTAGGACGCGCTGAATTCGCCAGCCTCGCGGTAGAACACCGCTCAGACCCCATCACCACGCCGGGACACGGGCCAAATCCTCCCGCACCGCCAACACAGGGTCCAATCCACTTCACCACGACAAAACATTGGTCGCACCTTCCCATACCGGCAGAACATCGGTCACACCCTCTCGATGATGCGCTCGCCAAACAGCCCCTGCGGCCGGAACACCAGGAACACCAGGGCCAGAACATAGGCGAACCAGTTCTCGGTGGCGCCGCCGATGAGCGGCCCCACCAGGAATTCGAACAGCTTCTCGCCGACGCCGATGATCAGCCCGCCGACGATGGCGCCGGGAATCGAGGTGAAGCCGCCGAGCATGAGCACCGGCAATGCCTTGAGGGCGATCAGCGACAATGAGAACTGGACACCGGACTTTGCGCCCCACATGACGCCGGCAACCAGGGCGACGAAGCCAGCAATCGACCATACTACCACCCAGATAAAGCGCAGCGATATCCCCACCGACAACGCCGCCTGGTGGTCGTCGGCCACTGCCCTGAGGGCGCGGCCGACCCGTGAATACTGCGAGAACACCGTCAGCGACACCACGAGGATGGCGGCAACGATGGCGGCAACGATGTCGAGCCGGTCGATGAAGAAGCCATAGCCGAGGAGGTCGTGGGTGGCGATCTCGATGGTGTCGGAGATGCCCTGCGGCACGCCGACATCGAGTTTCTTGATCTCCGAGCCCCACATCAAATCGCCAAATCCCTCGAGGAAATAGGCAAGGCCGATGGTGGCCATGAACAGGATGACAGGCTCCTGGTTGATCAGGTGCCGGAGCACTAGGCGCTCGACGAGGATGGCCAGCAGCACCATGACCGCCAGCGCCAGCAGGATGGCCAGCAGTGCCGGCAGGTGCCAGCCGAAATGATGGACATTGGTGCCGAATACGGCGTTGATCAAATGTGCAAACGGCACCTGGCCGTTCTGGAAGCCAACCAGGGTCAGGGCCGCGAACAGCGCCATCACCCCCTGGGCATAGTTGAAGACTCCGGAGGCCTTGAAGATCAGCACGAAACCGAGGGCGACCAGCGAGTAGAGGACACCCGTCATCAACCCGTTCAGCGCCACCTCGATGGCATAAAGAAACTGCTGGTACACGTCATGCCCCCCTAATGCGCGACACCGAGATAGGCGTCGATGACATCCTGGCTGCCTCGGACCTCGTCCGGCGTGCCATCGGCAATCCGCCTTCCATAATCCATGACCACCACCCGGTCCGACAGATCCATGACCACGCCCATGTCATGCTCGATGAGGGCAATGGTGGTGCCGAACTCGTCATTCACGTCGAGAATGAATCGGCTCATGTCCTCCTTTTCCTCGACATTCATGCCGGCCATCGGCTCGTCCAGCAGCAAGAGGCGCGGCTCGGCGGCCAGCGCCCGACCTAGCTCGACCCGCTTCTGCAATCCGTAGGGCAGCCTGCCGACCGGTGTCTTGCGGATCGACTGGATCTCGAGGAAGTCGATGATGTGCTCGACCCGCTCGCGGTGGAGGATCTCTTCCCTTTCGGCCCATCCCCACCAGACCATGTGGGCGAAGATGTTCGGCTTCATCAGGGTAATGCGCCCGGACATGATGTTGTCGAGCGTCGACATGCCCCGAAACAGGGCTATATTCTGGAAAGTCCGGGCAATGCCCAGGCGCGCGACCTGGTGTGGCTTCATCGATGGCCGCTTCCTGCCCCTGAACCAGATCTCGCCCTCCTGCGGGTGATAGAAGCCGCTGATGACGTTGAGCATCGACGACTTGCCAGCACCGTTCGGCCCGATGATCGCCCGAATCTCGCCCTCGCGGATATCGAATGACACGTCGATGAGCGCCTTCACCCCGCCAAAGCGCAGCGAGACGTTTCGGATATCCAGGAGCAGCTCGTTGGCTACCCCCGGCTCGCCGGCGGTCGGAAGCGTCTCTCCTCCCGCTGTGCCCGCCGGTGCCATCGCAGCGCCCTGCACTCTCATGCCGCTTCCCTGCGATGCCCGACATCCTCCACAGGCACGTCATGGACCACCAGCGTGGCCGAGATCATTCCCTTTCGGCCATCCTCGTAGGTCACCTCGGTTTCGGCATGGACCTCGGACGAGCCGTCATAGAGCGCCGCCACCAGATCGGCATACTTGTCTTCGATGATACGGCGACGCACCTTCCGAGTCCTGGTCAGTTCGCCATCATCGGCGTCGAGTTCCTTGTGCAGGATCAGGAAACGGCTGATCTGGCAGCCAGCCAGCATGTCATCGGCGGCCAAGCCGCGATTGGCCTCGGCGACATGGCTGGCAATCATCTTCCCGACATCCGGATTGCCGGCCAGCTCCTGGTATGAGGAATAGACGATGCCGGTGCGTTCGGCCCAGTTGCCGACCGCCACCAAATCGATATTGATGAAGGCAGCACAACTCTCCCGTCCGGCCCCGAACGCTACCGCCTCGAGGATGTTGGCGTAGAATTTGAGCTTGTTCTCGACATATTTGGGGGCAAACAGCCTGCCATCCTTCATCTTCCCGACATCCTTGGCCCGGTCGATGATCTTCAAATGCCCGCTGCCATCCTCGAAGAAGCCGGCATCTCCGGTCGCCACCCAGCCCTCCTCGTCCCGGGTCGCCGCCGTGGCCTCCGGGTTGCGATAATACTCGACGAAGACTCCCGGCGAGCGGTAGAACACCTCGCCATTCTCGCCGACCCGCACCTCGACATCGGGGCTCGGCACACCAACGGTGTCAGCCCGCACCTCGCCATCCGGTTGCTGCGTGATGAAGACCGAGGCCTCGGTTTGCCCGTAGAGCTGTTTCAAATTGATCCCCAGCGACCGGTAGAAGTCGAAGATCTCCGGGCCGATCGCCTCGCCGGCGGTATAGCCGATCCTGGTCCGGGTAAGACCGAGCACGTTGCGCAGCGGCCCGTATACGAGCACATTGCCAAGCGCATAGACGAGCCGGTCCGCCAACCCCACATGGCTGCCATTCATCATCGCCGGCCCGACTTTCCTGGCGTGGGCCATGAAATACCCGAACATGCGCCGCTTCAGCCAACTGGCATCCTCCATGCGGATCATGACCGAGGTCAGCATGGTCTCGAAGATGCGTGGCGGGGCAAAGAAATAGGTGGGGCCAATCTCCCGGAGATCCTTCATCATCGTCTCGGGCGATTCCGGGCAGTTGACGCAGAAGCCGGTCCAGTAGGCCTGGCCGATCGAGAAGATGAAATCGCCGACCCAGGCCATGGGAAGGTAGGCCAGCACCGAGTCCTCCTCGCCCAACCCGTCAAATGCGGTCGAGGACCGGGAGGCGGCAACGATGTTGCGATGCGAAAGGATGACCCCCTTCGGATTGCCGGTGGTGCCGGAGGTATAGAGCATGACCGCCGGCGTCTCCCCGTCCAGCGCCGCCATCCGCCGCTCAAGCTCCTCGCCCCGGGCGGCCCCGGCCTCCCGTCCCAACTCGGTCATCCGGTCCAGCGAGTGCAGATGCGGGTGAGTGTATTTTCGCAAACCCCTCGGATCGAGATAGACAATGCACTCGATGGCTTTGGCCCGCTCCCCGATCTCCAGCACCTTGTCGACCTGTTCCTGGTCACCGGCAATGACGAACCGCGCCTGCGAATGCTCGAGCACATAGGCCATCTCGTCGGCCACCGCATCCTGGTAGACCGGCACCGGCACCGCCCCCACGCATTGTGCTGCCACCATCGACCAATACAATCTCGGCCGGTTCCGCCCGATCACCGCCACATGGTCCCCGGGCTCCACGCCCAGCTCCATCATTCCCAGCGCCAGCTCCCGCACCGAAGCCGCCACCTCCGACCAGGACCAGCTCTGCCAGATGCCGAATTCCTTCTCCCTGTTGGCTATCCGCGCCCCAATCCTGCCAGAATTCCGCACCAGCAGATCCGGTATGGTCTCCTCGCGGTATTCGGTGCTCGCCATGTCCAGAAGTCCGGCCCAAAATCTCCAAGCCGCAAACACATAATCCAGCCCACCCCCGAACAAAACCGAATTCTTGGCCGACCCGAGCCAGCCAAAACTCCTGTACTCCATCGCCAATACCCCAGACGACAGATCCTGCACGCAAGAAGGGGTGCCCCCACAGTTGGAGGCGCCCCTTCTCTTCGAGATCACCTTGACCGGTTTCAGTCCATGTTGTCAGTTGGGTTGACGAACTCCGAACCAGGCACCAACAAATGCTCCTTGAGCACCGCCTACTTCCGTCCAACTGGCACCCCCGGTTCCTGCCGCAAGGCGCGGCCCCTGATCGTCCCCAATGGTTGAAAACCTGCCTCCCCAGGAGCCGTCAGTAGACGCCACTGTTGCATCGTCTCGCTCAAACTCGACATTGCTGTCCCTGAATGAGCCGTCTTGTCCAATCTGCGCAGCTCCCATCCGCCAGCGTGCCGGAATGTACACGTCCTCAAAGACTCCCGCTTGTCCATTTGCATTGACGCTGACCCCTGAAACGAAGACACCCGTCTTGCAGCCGACGCACCCCGACACGGTGCCCCGGTCAAAGTTGGCTGTCATTTCAAGATCGCCGGAAAATTCACCGATCTCGCTGCTCGCTGACTGATAGGCATAAAAGCCTGCAGCAGTACCGACGTAGGATGCAGAGCCGCTAACGGGGACGTCTGCCGGTCCGTCAATTTCTGGACCGTCAACAAATGCGCCGATCTCGGCCCCCGCAACGTCCCCAGAGGCAAGATCACCCTCCACATGCAGCCAATAGCCACCGGCCAGGTAATCGCTGCTGTCCGCATCATTCGAGTTCACATAGACCGCAGCGAGGGAGGTTCCCTCGTCCGATTGCTTGACGAGACCATGGCCACGGTAGGAATATTCCGCCAGAACCGGCTGGTAATCGACGCCGACGATCTCGTCGGATTCAGAGTCGAGTTGAAGGCTGCTGCCGTCAACACGATCAATGGTCACCTGCACATGACTCCCGTCGAACGCTGTCGAGGCAGCATCTCCCGTGACGCCGGCCACCGAACCTGCATTTGATGATTGCGTAACGCTGCCGAACGCAGGAAGGTTTGTTGCGGCCTTCTCGGCGGCGCCGGCAGACGCATCCGGGTCTGCTGCCCGAACATTTGTCGCCGGCGACGTTACAGGAGGCGCATAACTGCCACCCCCGCATCCAGACAAGAGCAGTGTTGAAATCAATACAATCATACCAGTACGCATAAGTGGTAACCTCCAATCGACCTGCGGCCGCGATCAGGGCCGGGCTGTTGCAAGATGTTCCGGAATAGAAAAAGGAGCGGACAAGCCGCTCCTTTTCGAATTGGTATGCAGCAAGTGCTCAGAACTTGAAGCTAAGACCAATGCTGGCCTTGTTCGATTCATCAACTTTGCCGAAGCCGGCACTCATGGTGGCATCACCGCCGAGAGAATGGGTCACGCCCATGCCTACGGCATCCGTTGCCTCTCCCATCTCCGGCTTGCGCCGGCCATAGGACAGAGTGACGGCAGATGCGCCCATGGTGTATTTCATGTCGGCGCCGATGCCGGTCGCCTCGCCGTCGGGATGTTCCTCATCCGTCTTGACATATAGCAGGTTGGTGGAGATCTCTCCAGCCGAGAAGCCGGCACCCATGCTGACGGTCTTGTTGCTGTCATAGCCGACACCGATGGTGACGCCGCCAGCCTCGAAGCTCATGCCGAAGGCATACTGGGTTTCGGAGTCTTTTCCTTCGACTGCCTCGGTCACGACGACATCGTCGGTATATGTACCTGGTTTTACTTCGTTGTCACCGACCACGTCACCTACGTCGGCATTACGGTCCCCAGTAGCGCCTGCAGCGGGATTAACGCCGCCAACTCGTCTATCCTTTCCGAAATCATAGTACTTCCGATAGACGTTATAAGCCGCAATTTGACCAGCGTCATCAACGTCAACTATGGTGGTTGCCGTCGGATCAGCCGTCGGGATTACTTCGCCGTCCTCATTTGTCTTCGGGGTTCCGTCTTCATTAAGCACATCTGCAAAACCATTTATGTTGGCGGAAGGACTACCGTCGCTGTCGTGGTCTATGGTGACCGAGTCAGCAGCCCTTACGACATTGTATATGCTGTCGTATCGGCTATCCACTCGCTCCCTGTCGTCAAACACATACAACACATCATCCAAGTCCACCAAGTACCATTCGTTGGCTGAGCTGCCAGGGATTTCGATTGAAACAGTTTTGGTGACTGGATCCATTGCCTCAACCGCAGCCGATGTTCCCGCCGAAATGGCGATCGAGATCTGGCCGAAGGTGTTGTCGTAGCGGAGTTGCGCGGCGGTGGTGCCTCTCAGCCCCTCGGCCTTGTCGTCGACACCGATGTCGAACAGCCCGACATCATTTGTGCCGCCGGCAGTCAGGTCGGCCGCATCATTGCCACCGATGGTCAGCGTACCGAAGGAGCCGCTCACATGCACGGTGCCGGTATTGATCGCCTTGTCACTGACATCAAAGCCAGCAGATGCGCCAAACGTCAAACCGCCATCGGTGGTGCCGGAGCCGGTGAAGTCGACGCCGATTTCATGCTTGAATTCGTGCTTTGACTTTCCTCCGGTTGCCTCTGAATTGTAGTCCACGCCCATCTTGGCATCGCCGTCGAGCGTGAATGCCATCTCGGCAAATGCCGCACCGCCTGCCAGGGAAAGGGCAGTCGATGCAATCAACAGTTTCTTCATTTCATCCTCGTCACTTGAATTGTTGTCTCTTCGGTGGAGGAGATGGTCTTCCTGAGCCCACCGTGCGAATGCGACAATCAATGGCGGATGGGGGCGGTATTATGGAGTCGCCTCAAGGAACTGTATGGGGTGGCCTGAGGACAGTTGGTGAAGATCAAGATGGACCAGAATGTCATTATTCTTGACAGAATAATGGCTTTACCAGACGAGCAGTCAGCCCCGATTCGTGCTCAAATAACGTGGGTACCTGAACAGGTAAACTACAGATCTGGCCATGCGGGTGGAGGGGGTTAGTCCGGAAGTGATCAAACAGTCTGAAATACATGGACTCACCGTAAATGCTCGACCTCATGCCTGCCGGGCCGGGTGCGTGCACCCGCGAGGAAGGGTTGCGGGGACGGTGCCAGCCCGGCAGGACATAGCGGGCATGGCTGGCCACCGGGTGCAGGCGGGAGAGTTGCTGCTCCAGCGACCAGTCGGTCCACCGGTCGCGGGCTTCGACCTCGCCGGGCGGATCACCGATATCTGAAGAGGGTGCGACCATGATGATCGATGCCATGGCATTATGACATCCGGATAGCCGGCAGATTCATGGACCCGATGTCGGAGACCGGCTGGAGGGCAGGCTTATGTCGTATGCAGGTGTCAATGGGCGACACTAGGGCCTGTTGACAATCATGTTGCCGCCACCACCCCCGCCACGAGGTGAATGGCCGCAGCGAAGCTCTTATCGGTCTTGTCGTAGCGGGTGGCGATCGACCGGAACTCCTTGTTTTTTGCGAAAAAGTTCTCGATCTGGTGCCGCCATTTGTACATCTCCTGGTCATGCTCCCGGAGCTTGCTCCGGTTTCGTCTCGCAGGAATCACCGCCATGGCTCCGCTCTCTTCTACCTCTGCCAGCAGCCAATCGGCATCGAATGCCTTGTCGCCGATGAGGGCGCCGGTGCCGAGATCCTGCAAAAGTGCCGGCACCCCGACAAGATCATGCGCCTGTCCGGGAAGGGTGACGAACCTCACGAGATATCCCAGCGCGTCCACGATGGCCACGATCTTGCTGGTCAGGCCGCCTCTCGAGCGTCCGATACCCTGGCGGCAGGTCCCCCCTTTGCGCCGGCCGCCTTCTGGTGCGCCTGGACGATGGTGCCGTCCACGAACACGTATTCGAGGTCGAACGCATCAGACAACTCGTTGAAAACCTGCTCGAAAACATCGGAAAGGGCCCATCTGCGGAACCGTTTGAACACGCTGTTCCAGTTGCCGAAATGCGCCGGAAGGTCGCGCCAGGGCGAGCCGGTGCGGGTCCGCCAGAGCACTGCCTCGAGAAACATTCTGTTATCTGCCGCGGTGACACCGGGATCGGTATCCTTTCCGGGCAATATGTGCTCGATCCGCGCCCACATGGCGTCGGTGAGTACCGTCCTGTCTTCATTCATCTGTCATTTGCCTCTGCTGCTCATGCCGCCGTTTTGGCGTGCTGTTGCGAGGAAAATGGCATCGGCTGCCCTGTTTCGCAACCCGAATGTCAACAGGCCCTAGGACTCATCGGATGTCGGATGCAGAGATTCTAATTATGACTCTATCTGACTGATTTGACACGTCTTTTTGAATCGGTGTCATTTTTTTCATGATCCGTAATCGATGGAGTGGACGCCCCCTCCGAACGGCGTCAAGATGCGCCAGAGAAAACGCCAGATCAACTGCGCGTAAAATCGACGAGGAGAGCGTCCATGGAACACACTACCATCATCGGCATCGACATATCAAAGCGAAGCTTCCAGCTGCACGGCGCCACCGCCGAAGGCAAGCCGGTCTTCCGGAAGTCACTGTCACGCCGGCAAATTCCTCGGCTTCCTCTCGAAGGTCCCATCCTGCCTGGTCGTCATGGAGGCCTGCGGCGGTGCCCATCACTGGGGCCGGCAGATCATCGCCATGGGCCATGACTGCAGGCTCATTCCGCCGGTCTACGTGAAACCCTTCGTCAAGCGCCAGAAGAATGACATGAATGATGCCGCCGCCACCGCCCTGGCCGCACAGCGCCCGACCATGCGCTTCGTCGTGGTGAAGTCCGAGGAGGCCCAGGCCGATGCCATGCTCTTTCGGACCAGGGCATTGCTGGTGCGGCAGCGAACGCAGACCATCAATTCGCTCCGGGGTCATCTCGCCGAGTTCGGCATGGTGGCACCGCGGGGAGCGGCGAATGTCGAGAGACTGCGCCAGGAGATGGAAGGCGCACAGGAGCCACCGCCGGAGCAGGTGGCCGAGATGGCCGAGCTCATGTTCGATCAGATCGCCATGCTCACCGCGCAGATCACCGGCCTCGACAAGGAGATCCGCACCAGGGCCAGGGAGCGCGAGCGAGATGAAGCGGCTGATGACCATCCCGGGCATCGGGCCGATCTGTGCCATGGCCGTGCATGCCTTTGCCCCGCCGATGGCGAGCTTCCGCCGCGGACGCGACTTCGCGTCCCTGGATAGGGCTGACACCCCGGGAGCATTCGAACGGCCGGCCGGCAGCGGCTCGGGCGGATCACCAAGATGGGACAGCGGGATCTGCAGGCAATTGCTGGTCCTCGGTGCCACCGCGGTGCTCAGGCACCGGCGAGAGAGCGAGGTGCAGAATGATCCCTGGCTGGCGAGGATGATATCCGCCGGGAAGCCGCCGAAGCTAGGTGGCGGTGGCGCTGGCGAACAAGATGGCGCGCATCATCTGGGCGCTGTCGGTGAAGGAGCGAGGACCTACCGCACGCCGGCGGCGATTGCGGCGGCAGGATGACTACCGGGAAGGGAAGAGAGAGCGAGATTGCTACCGGGCAAGCTGGCTGCCTGGCGAGGAATACCTGGGCTCTGCAGAGCCGGCGCTCGAGCGCGTGATCTGCGGATAACCCCGGTCGGTGCGGTGAGGACGACAGACAACCATAGGGGCAAAAGGTCATTGAAGGCTGGGTCGGAAAAACCAGTGCCCGAACGAAGGGCTTCGAGCCCGTGTAAGCGATTTGGATCCGATCCACGTACACCATATGGGCCCGCAGCGAATGAATGCTGCACCGAGAGGCCGGACATACGACAGTACCTCGTATGACCAGAATCAAGGAATAGAGAAGTACAAGAAGTAGTACTTTGTACACGCGGGCCTTCCCTGTGGAAAACTCCGCGGTTGCCGTGCAGCTTCGCCTTCTCCATTCTTGAGCCGGGCTCGCCGTCGCCAGCTGTCACCGACTGACTTCCGGCAACGACGAAGCGGGGTGTCATGCCCCGCAAGGCGGGTCGGACCGATAGTGCCTTGGATCACGAAAGTGGATCCGTGTTTAAGCATGGTCGGCCCGCCTTCCCGAGCGCCTCCCGGGTCCTGGATGGATGCCCTGGGTTTTTGAACCGGATCATCGCGAGAATAGGAGCGGGAGACATGGCAAATCTAGTGGCAGGCATTGATGTCAGCAAGGACAAACTGGACATCCATCTGGATGGCGAGGACAGGACACTTCCCAATAACCGGGACGGCTTCCGGGCCATTGCCAGATGGTTTCGGAAGGAAGAAGGTCGGCCGGGTCATCCTCGAGGCCACCGGGCGCATGCACCGGGCACTCTTGCAATCCCTGCATGCGAAGGGCTTTGCCGTCTGCGTCGTCAACCCCCGCCCAGTCCAGGGATTTTGCCAAAGCCAGCGGAAAGCTCGCCAAGACCGACCGGGTCGATGCCAGGATGCTGGCCGCCTTCGGCGTCGCCTTCCCGGACATGGCGCCTGCCGAGCCGCGCGGGCATCTCCTCGAGCAACTCGGCGACATGCTGGTGGCACGGGAAATGCTTGTCGATCAGCGGGCGAAGGCGAGGATCGTGCACGCCGAGCTCCGGCGATCCGCTGTCCAGAAAGCGGCTCCCCCGTCTCGTTGCCATGTATGACCGAGAGATCGAGCGCTATGACAAGGCGATCAGGGAGTTGATTGATGGCGATTCCCACCCATGCCGAGCGCTACCGGATCCTGACCTCGATCCCCGGTATCGGGCCGGTCACCGCGGCAGCGCTGATCTCGTGGATGGCCGAGCTCGGACAGCATCGGCAATCGCCAGGCAGTCGGCGCTCATTGGCGTGGCGCCATTCGCCCGCGACAGCGGGGTCCATTCCGGGGCACGGCACGTGGCCGGCGGGGCGCAGGAGGCCACGAGATCTGCTCTACATGGCAGCCTTGACGGCGAAATCGCACAATCCGCAGATGATCATGATCTACCAGCGGCTGCGGAACCAGGGCAAGCACCACAACGTGGCGCTGGTGGCGGTGATGCGCAAGCTCATCGTCACTGCCAACGCGCTCCTTCGCGATGGTCGTGCCTGGTCGGAGCGGGCGCCGGCCTGACCGCCTGCCCGCCGAGGCGGCGTTCATGAAGCGGATGCCTCCTGCTGCCTGCGGCAGCCGGGGCAGATCGGCGTGTCTGGCAGCATCGGCGGGCTGTGGAGAACAACTGTATGACCTGTGTATGGATTTGTATAAACTCGGGGCAACTTCAAAAAACCCCCTTGCAATCAAACATGGATGCTTGACCGCAGTCCGAGTTGTTCAGAATCCTGCTTGCACCACGGGGGGCGTCCACATACGTGCCGGGGGTGAGCGCCTGGTAATCCGTCCTGCGAGGTCGCGCGGTGCCGCCCGACTGCTCGGCATAGGCGACCGTCACCTGCCGGCCGCTGGCGGCGTCAAG
>OZ219864.1:0-1305243 GCA_964291445.2 Paracoccaceae bacterium
TACGCGAGGTCGGCGCGTGAGAAGAGCATCGCAACGCGTCGGCCAATCCGGTGGACTGGCGGTTCAGGACCGAGAGTGCACGGATCAAGCTGAAGTCGCTTTATCCATCAATTCAATGACGTTGGGGTACTAGGAGATATCAACCAAGGATTTGATCTCATGCATGCCGGAGAATCGATTCGGTCTGTAGTAGTCTACTGATCTACGCTATTCTTGGGCTCATGGAAGAATTGCACAAAATTACCGAAATTGCGTCTGATGACCCTCTTGTCAGAGAGGACGTAAATGTTGTTGCGGAGACTTGAAAATGCCGATTGGCTGCTATGTCATAAATTTGGACCGCTCACCCGAACGCCTTGAGCATTTTCACCGGCAGGCCGCAAATGGAGGATTGGACTTGGACTTCCAAAGGATTTCGGCAGTTGATGGTAGTCGTCTGGACAAGCTCACAAAGGACAGGCTGCTCTCCATCGGATCTGGCTATCAGCGTCCAAGCACAGGACAAATGGGATGTTATCTGAGCCACCGCAAGGCATGGACTATATTGCTTAACGATGGGTTTGACTGCGGGTTCATTGCCGAAGACGATGCATATTTAGCAAACGCCTCTCTCTTTATGCTGCAGAATTCCGAATGGTTGCCAGCACATTTTGACCTGATCAAGGCTGAGACAACCCATCAGTTGTGCGAATTCGATACAAATGTTCATTCCACGTATTTTGGTCACTCGTTGCGATGCCTAAAATCTTTTCACTACGGGACGGCCGGATATTTCATTAAGCGTCAGGGGGCTATCAAACTGCTCAGAGCGACAGAGAACTTGTGCGACGCGATCGATGATATCATGTTTGATCAAAGGCTGGGCATTGCTCAGTCTCTGACTATATACCAACTGGACCCAGCAATTTGTGTTCAGCACCAATTTGCAAGACATGCAAGACAACTAATCAGGTTCAGTGGCACAATTGAACCAGGGAAGAAACTGCGCAGACCCGAAGGATTTGCAAAGGTATGGAGGGAGATTTCCCGGCCGTTTGGCTATTGGCTTGAGCGCAAAATCAAGACTTGGCGAGGGGTCTCAAAATTCAAGAGAGTAGAATTTGCTGGCGATGACTGATATGATTCCATGCCACATTATCAACGAAGTGGACGCGGCACGACCGCCGGTAGCACCGCCCCGGCCAAACATCGGCAGTTCGTGGGCTACGCGGTGCGGTGGCTGAACTTTGCGAGCCTACTTGAGGAAGAGCCTGCCCTCCAGTGATGACAGGAATTATCTCGGGAGGTGCGCCGTTGGATGAGAGCTTGAACTGCAGACCATTCTGATACAAATTTGCACTGGATTTGAAAGAGGGGCAGCTATGAAGACCACAGCGGCAGTCGCCACGCGGGCCGGTAGCCCGCTAGAGATCATGGATGTAAATCTTGAAGGGCCGAGGGCAGGTGAAGTTCTGATCGAAATCAGGGCAACCGGAATTTGCCATACCGATGAATTCACACTTTCGGGGGCTGACCCGGAAGGGTTGTTTCCGGCAATTCTCGGCCATGAGGGCGCTGGTGTTGTGGTTGATACCGGGGAGGGTGTGACATCGGTCAAGGCTGGCGATCACGTCATTCCGCTATACACACCCGAATGCAGAGAGTGCCCGTCCTGCCTTTCTCGCAAGACAAATCTCTGCACGGCAATCAGGTCCACACAGGGTCAGGGGGTCATGCCCGACGGAACTTCCCGATTCTCGACCATGGATGGAGACCCGATACTGCACTACATGGGTTGTTCCACGTTCTCTGGACACACGGTCCTGCCTGAAATAGCGGTGGCCAAGGTTCGCGAGGATGCTCCGTTTGACAAGATCTGCTATATCGGTTGCGGGGTAACCACCGGACTTGGCGCAGTCATGAATACGGCCGGGGTAGAACCCGGTGCCCGGGCGATTGTCTTCGGCCTTGGCGGCATCGGCCTCAATGTCATCCAGGGACTGCGTTTGGTCGGTGCCGACATGATTGTCGGAGTCGATGTCAATTCTGGCAAGCGGCAGTGGGGCGAGAGATTCGGAATGACGCATTTTGTCAATCCAAATGAAGTCGAAGGCGACCTTGTCCTATATTTGGTAAGCCTAACCCGGACAGCCTCCGACCCGATGGGCGGAGCCGACTATACCTTCGATTGCACCGGCAATGTAGATGTCATGCGGACTGCGCTAGAATCTGCCCGCCGTGGATGGGGGCAGTCAGTCATCATCGGCGTTGCGCCCGCTGGGGCCGAGATTGCTACTCGGCCGTTTCAACTGGTAACCGGGCGTGTGTGGAAGGGCACGGCCTTTGGCGGAGCACGAGGCCGAACAGACGTGCCCAAGATTGTCGATTGGTATATGGAAGGAAAGATCGAGATAGATCCGATGATTACTCACACCCTGACCCTAGGAGATATCAACCAAGGATTTGATCTCATGCATTCCGGAGAATCGATTCGGTCTGTAGTAGTCTACTGACCAACGCTGTTCCTGTACTCATGGAAGAGATGAGTGGCCAGTGACACGCGTGTTCATCCAGTTGCAAGGCGGTTTGGGGAATCAGTTGTTCCAGTACTCTGCCGGACGGGCTGTGGCGATCAGGAACAACTCCGAACTACTTCTCGATACCCGCTTCTACGACAAAAACGGCAGGGGGAATTACGCACTTGATCACTTCTGCATCGAGGCCAGAATTGCGCAGATCTCTGAACTGCCCCCCCCCTCGACATCGCGGCTCCGCCACAACTATTGGAGAAAATTCGGCCGTCATCCAAGGTATGTCCGGGAACATGGATTGGAACTAAATTCGAAACTATTGAAGCTTGACCCGGAATGCTACCTGCAAGGTTATTTCTTGTCGGAAGGCTATTTTGCCGATGTCGCAGTCCACATACGTAGGGAGCTCAAATTTAAAACCGCTCCAGACGGCCAGGGCAGGAAAATGTTGAACAGACTCGCTGGCGAGGACGCCGTGGCGCTCCATGTCAGACGCGGTGACTATCTGACCAAAGGTCCCGAATATTACCCCGTCCTTGGAAAGTCATATTACGATGCAGCCATTTCCTGCATTGCCGAACAAGTTGAACATCCTGTAATTCATGTATTCTCTGATTGCCCTAATTGGGCTCGTGAAAATCTTCAATTCGACCACCCGACAGTGATTCACGATTGTAATCAGCACGCAAGTCTTTGCCAAGAAGATCTCCGCCTTATGTCGGCGTGTCGCCACAACATAATTGCAAACTCGACTTTCTCTTGGTGGGGTGGGTGGCTGAACCCCAACCCAGACAAGATCGTGATTTGTCCCAAAATATGGTATGGCGAGAGAATACCTCCAGTCCCCGACCTCATTCCATCCAGTTGGCGATGCATCGTGAACTGACTGGCCAATGCCATCAGAAGAACTTGTTTTCAGAATTAGCACCGCAGTTGCGTTTGCCCCGTTCGTCTTTTGTAGTGCGCCCTTGCGGCGTCTGCCTGGTGTTTTCGCCGCCACAGTGACCAGAGCATGATGAATGACCGTGTTGTTGGCGAGGTATTGTCGAATCTGGTGTTTGGGGGGTGTCGGTCAAGCGGCGATCCTGGCTGGCTGATTGGCTGATCTGTCCTCTGTCTCTTCTTCCTCGACGACCTCGATGCCATCCCTGAACTTCACGCCGGTGATGACCTTCCCCAGCTCCCTGAAGCCGTGCAGCCGTCTCCACCTGCCCTGGGCGCACATTCCGAGCTTGAAGATCATGTTCAGCATGCCGTCCCGTGTCAGGCAGCTCACCTGCCGCCTGGTCCGGTGGCGGATGGTGGCGAAGCTGGATTCGATCGGGTTGGTGGTCCGGATGCTGCGCCAGTGCTTGGCAGGAAAGTCGAAGAATGTCATGAGCTGGTCACGGTCCTTCTCGAGGCAGTGGGTCGCCTTCGGATACTTGTCCTCGTAGGTCTCGATGAAGAGATCGAATGCCTTCTTTGCATCGGCCCTGGTCTCGGCCTGCCAGATGTCGTGCAGTGCCTCCCTGGCCTTCGGCTGCACCGATTTCGGCATGAAATTGAGCACGTTGGCGCTCTTGTGAACCCACTATGTTGCGCTCCGGATCATGTTGCGGCGGCTCTCGAAGCCCAGACCGGGCAACGTTGCCGGACGAATCTCCGGCACATAACCTCCCGACAGCCACCCGCATTCACCTACCGCAATGTCCGCGGGCGTACTGCGGAGAGCCGGATCCGGGACCCGGACTCTCCCGCTCTCCGCAACATGATTTTTTTGGCCCTTCCTGATCTGCCATGATCCTGTTTTTGACAACAGGAATACAAGATCATGTTCGAAAAACTCTTTACCGATGGTGCCACCATCGGGAGATACCGCGCGGCACCGCTGCAGGATGAACGGCTCCGCTGGCTTGCGCACATTGCCGAGGCCGGCGCCCGGCCGACAACGCTTCACGAAATCGCCAGGCATCAACTCCACCTGGTTCGCATTCTCGGCCCTGAGATCGGCGATGGCGTCGGCATGGCCCGCATCGAGGCTGCTGCAGAGCAGTGGGTGCGGCATGGCAGTGGCCGACATCGGCAAGCCAACTATCAGCGGTTCGTGGGTCGGGCGGTGCGATGGTTGCGGTTTGTGGACCTGTACGAGGAAGAGCCCTGCCGGCGGCGGCACGCCCATGCGGGCGAGGTCGAGATCTTCGCCGGACGAATGCGCGTGGAACGGGGCTGGGCCGAGAGTACGATTCGCGGTTGCTGCAACGTGGCCAATTGCTTCTTCGACCGGCTGGACGAATCCGGGACCACCCTGGAGGCGGTCTCCATCGGTGATATCGACGAACAGATCGCATACTGGCATGCTGGCGGCCTCAGCCGGGCATCGATCAACGGTTACGCCAAGTACCTGCGCAGATTCTTCCGTTTCGCCGAAAGCCGGCGCTGGTGCAGGGACGGGCTTGCCGATGGCATAATGGCATCGAGGTATCTTCCAGGCGAGACGGTCCCGAAGGGGCTGGACCGGGGCGAGGTCCTGGACCTGCTTGCAACCACCGAAGGCGGCCGGCCGGCCGACATCCGCGACCGGGCCATTCTCATGGTGCTGATCACCTATGGCCTGCGCGCCGGCGAGGTTGCCGGCCTCAGCCTCGATGATCTGGACTGGGAAGAGGAACGACTGCAGGTGCGTCGCCCGAAGCCCGGACGCATTCACCACTATCCTTTGTCTGCCGGTGTCGGGCAGGCCATATTGCGCTATCTGCGCGAGATGCGTCCCCGACACAATGAGAGGACGCTGTTCCTGTCGCTCAAGGCCCCGATCCGGCCAATGACACCAGGTGCTGTCAGCCAGGTGGTCAGCGGCCGCGCCAGTCGCATCGGCATTGCCGGCAAGCGTCGCGGCGCCCATTCGCTTCGTCATGGTGCTGCCCAGCATCTTCTCGATCACGGGCTGTCGATGAAGGAGGTGGGCGATTATCTCGGTCATCGCAGCATCTCGGCCACCGCCATCTATGCCAAGGTGCAGATGAGCGCATTGCGCGAGGTTGGCGAGATCAATCTGGAGGACCTGACATGACCCTCCTGGATGTGACCAACGACTATATCGACTGGCGGCGAGCCCATGGTGCGAAGTTCAACCACGGTGCAGGAATGCTCCGTCAGTTCTGCGCACATGTCGGCGAGAACATCTGCTGCGACGCGGTCAGCCGATCGGATGTGCTTGGCTTCTTGGCCGGCAAGGGTCCGCTCACGCGGTATCGGGCCAACAAATACGGGACACTGTCCGGTCTCTGGCGCTACGCCATCAGCCGTGGTCATGCCTCCTGCTCGCCGCTTCCGCAGCGCGAGGATGAGCCGCGACTGCCATGCTCGCCGCCGCCGCATGTCTTCACCCGTGACGAACTCTGCCGACTGTTCGGGGCCATCCGCATCGGCCGCCGGCGCGCGGTCCAACTCGACTCGGGTACCATGCGGACGCTCCTGCTGCTGCTCTACGGCGCCGGCCTTCGCCGCGGCGAGGCGCTGCGCCTGACCATGGGCGATGTCGAACTCGAGGATGCGGTGCTGACCATACGCCAGGCCAAGTTCTTCAAGGACCGCCTGGTTCCGGTTGGTGTCCAGCTGGTCGAGGCGTTGCGAGCCCACGCCGCCCGGCGGCGGCAATTCCCGTTGCCGAATGGCATGGCCTCGACCTTCCTTGCCGGTCGGGACGGGAACCCATTGCCGGTCGGCACTGTCCGTTACGCATTCACCAATCTGCTCGAGGTGGCCGGGATCCGGGCGGGCGACGACGGGCGGCGCGCACCTTGCCTGCATTCGCTGCGGCACACCGCCGCCGTCCACCGCGTGGAGGACTGGTACCGCCAAGGCACCGACGTGCAGCGGTTGCTGCCGGCGCTCTCGGTCTGGCTCGGCCATGCCGATCTGGATGGCACGAAAACCTACCTCACCATGACGCCCGAATTGCTGCACCAGGCCTCGGTGCGTTTCAAGAACTATGTCGAAGGAGAAGAACATGCATAATCACAAAACCCTTGGCTCCTGGCTTCGCCGTTTCCTGGCCGACTACATCGTCATCGAGCAAGGCCTCGCCCGCAACACCCAGCTCAGCTACCGCGATACCTTCGCCCTCGTGGTCCCGTTTGTCAGCACCAGGGCCCGCAAGCCGGCCGACCGGTTGGCGCTGGATGATCTGTCTTCCCGGCGGGTGCTGGAGTTCCTTTCCCATCTCGAGGACAAGCGGCGCTGCTCGGTGCAGACCCGCAATCTGCGTCTGTCGGCGATCCGTGCCTTCGCCCGCTTTGTGGCCAGCCGTGAGCCGGCTTGCCTGGAATGGGCCTCGGGCATCCGCGCCATTGTCGCCAAGAAGGCAGCACCGCAGCCCGTGGGCTGGCTCGGCAAGGACAAGATGGAGACACTCATGGGGGTTCCTGACCGGCAGACATCAAGGGGCAGGATCGAGCATGCGCTCCTGCTCTTCCTCTGGAACACCGGTGCCCGGGTCTCGGAAGCTGCGGCGCTGGAAGTCGGTGATTTTGATCCCGGATCCGGCGGAGGCCATGCGCTGGTCACCCTCCACGGCAAGGGCGGCAAGCGGCGGCAATGCCCGCTCTGGCCGCGGACCGTGAAGGTGCTTGCCGAGCTGGTGGCCGGCCGGACCGCCAGCAATGCCGTGTTCCTGAGCCGCTACGGGCGACCCTATTCCCGCCACGGCATCTACCGGCTGGTGGAACGCTGCGCCGCCCGGGCGCCGGAACTGGCCGGGCGGAAGATTACGCCGCATGTCGTTCGCCATTCCTGTGCCTGCCACCTGCTGAAGTCCAGGATCGACATCAACACCGTCCGCGCCTGGCTCGGCCATGTCAGTCTCGAGACCACCAACATTTATGCCGAGATTGATCTCGAGATGAAGGCCCGGGCGATTGCGCTCACCGATGCTGCCGAGCCCGGACCGGACCGGCCATGGAAGGAGCAGAAGGGGGTGATGGCGTTCCTCGAGGCGCTCTGAGCGGACAGGATCATGTTGCGGAGAGCGGGAGAGTCCGGGTCCCGGATCCGGCTCTCCGCAGCACGCCCGCGGACACGGACCGGTCGGTGAATGCGGGTGGCTGTCGGGAGGTTATGTGCCGGAGATTCGTCCGGCAACGTTGCCCGGTCTGGGCTTCGAGAGCCGCCGCAACATGATCCGGAGCGCAACATAGTTGGTTAAATGTTGCGGGCAACATTTAACCCAGCAGCGCTGCTGACGCGTCCCGGGCCAGATCTCCTCCTGTGCTGCCCAGAAGCCCATGGCGCCGTCACCGATCGCCAGTTCGGGCGCATTCATTCCCCGCGCCTTCAGCCCCAAGAGGACCTCCCGCCAGCTCTGGGTGGATTCGCGAACGCCGTCCTCCACCGCCAGGAGCTTCTTCTCGCCCTGGTCATTGACACCGAGACCTGCAGGCAGCACAGCCGCTCCCTCTCGGCCCTGAGGCCGTATGTGGACGCCCCCCGTGGTGCAAGCAGGATTCTGAACAACTCGTGACTGCGGGCAAGCATCCATGTTTGATTGCAAGGGGTCTTTTTGAAGTCGTCCCGGGTTTATACAAATCCATACACAGCTTATACAGCGTTTCTCCACAGTCCGCCGATGCTGCCGGACGCGCCATTCCACCCCGCTGCCGCAGGCAGCGGGAGGCATCCGTTTCATGAACGCCGCCCCGGCGGCGGCAGGCGGTCAGGCCGGTGCCCGCTCCGACCAGGTGCGACCATCGCGAAGGAGCGCGTTGGCGGTGACGATGAGCTTGCGCATCACCGCCACCAGCGCCACGTTGTGGTGCTTGCCCCGCTCCCGCAGCCGCTGGTAGATCATGATCATCTGCGGATTGTGCGACTTCGCCGACAAGGCCGCCATGTAGAGCAGGTCTCTTGGCCGGCGCCGCCCGCCGGCCACGTGCCGCGCCCCGGAATGGACCCCGCTGTCGCGGGCGAATGGCGCCACGCCAATGAGCGCCGCCGCCTGGCGATTGCCGATGCTGCCGAGCTCGGCCATCCACGAGATCAGCGCCGCCGCGGTGACCGGTCCGATGCCCGGGATCGAGGTCAGGATCCGGTAGCTCTCGGCATGGGCAGAATCGCCGGCAATCAGCTTCCCGATCCTGAGGTCAAGCCTGGCAATGGCCTTGTCAAGGCTGGCAATGAGACCGAGGAGTGCTTTCCTCGAGACCGGCTCTCCAAGCTGGGAGAGGATCTGCCTCGTATCCGTCCGCTGATCGACCATATGCTCTCTTGCCACCAGCATGTCACCGAGATCATCGAGGAGACTGTCCCGCGGCTGCGTGAGCGGCAGACCGGCAAAGGCGGCGCCGAAGGCCGCCAGCACCCGGGCATCGACCCGGTCGGTCTTGGCCAGCTTTCCGCTGGCCCTGGCAAAATCCCTGGACTGGCGGGGATTGACCACGCAGACGGCAAAGCCCTTCGCGTGCAGGGATTGCAAGAGTGCCCGGTGATACCGCCCGGTAGCCTCGAGGATGACCCGGTCGACATCCTTGCCTCCGAACCATTTGGCAATGGCCCGGAAGCCGTCCCGGTTGTTGGGCAGTCTCCTGTCCTCGCCATCCAGATGGATGTCGAGATTATCCTTGCTGACATCGATGCCTGCGACTAGCTTGCTCATGGTCTCCCGCTCCTATTCTCGCGATGATCCGGTTCCAAAACCCAGGCATCCATCCAGGACCCGGGAGACAGACGGGAAGGCAGGCCGACCATGCTTGATTACGGATCCACTTTCGTGATCCAGAACTCTATCGGTCCGACCCGCCTTGCGGGGCGTGCACCCCGCTTCGTCGTTGCCAGAGCGTCAGTCAGTGACGGCTGGCGACGGCGATCCCGGCTCAAGAATGGAGAAGGCGAAGTTGTTCGGCAACCGCGGAGTTTTCCACAGGGAAGGCCCGCGCGTACAAGTACTACTTCTTGTACTTCTCTACTCTCTGATTCTGGTCATACGAGGTACTGTCGTATGTCCGGCCTCTCGATGCAGCATTCATTCGCCGCGGGCCCATATGGTGTACGTGGATCGGATCCAAATCGCTTACACGGGCTCGAAGCCCTGCGGGGTTTACTGGTTTTTCCGACCCAGCCTTCAATGACCTTTGCCCCTATGTTGTCTGTCGTCCTCACCGCACCGACCGGGGTTATCCGCAGATCACGCTCTCGAGCGCCGGCTCTGCAGAGCCCAGGTATTCATTTTCTTTCCCGGTAGTCATCCTGCCGCCGCAATCGCCGCCGGCGTGCGGTAATCCTCGCTCTTCACCGACAGCGCCCAGATGATGCGCGCCATCTTGTTCGCCAGCGCCACCGCCACCAGCTTCGGCGGCTTCCCGGATATCATCCTCGCCAGCCAGGGATCTTCCTGCACCTCGCTCTCTCGCCGGTGCCTGAGCACCGCGGTGGCACCGAGGACCAGCAATTGCCTGAGATCCCGCTGTCCCATCTTGGTGATCCGCCCGAGCCGCTGCCGGCCGGCCGTGGAATGCTCCCGGGGTGTCAGCCCTACAGGGACGCGAAGTCGCGTCCGCGGCGGAAGCTCGCCATCGGCGGGGCAAAGGCATGCACGGCCATGGCACAGATCGGCCCGATGCCCGGGATGGTCATCAGCCGCTTCATCTCGCCGCGCTCCCTGGCCCTGGTGCGGATCTCCTTGTCGAGGCCGGTGATCTGCTCCGACAATGCGTCAATCTGCGCCAGCAGCAGCTCGGCCATCTTCGCCACCTGCTCCGGCGGCTTCTCCTGTGCGCCTTCCATCTCCTGGCGCAGTCTCTCGACATTGGCCGTGCCCGCGGTGCAACCATGCCGAACTCGGCCAGGTGGCCGCGGAGCGAGTTGATGGTCTGGGTTCGCTGCCGCACCATGAGTGCCCGGGCGAGGCAGCATGGCATCGGCCTGGGCTTCCTCGGACTTCACGGCAACGAAGCGCATGGTCGGGCGCTGTGCGGCCAGGGCGGTGGCGGCGGCATCATTCATGTCATTCTTCTGCCGCTTGACGAAGGGTTTGACATAGACCGGCGGGATGAGCTTGCAGTCATGGCCCATGGCGATGATCTCGCGACCCCAGTGATGGGCGCCGCCGCAGGCCTCCATGACGACCAGGCATGGTGGGACCTCCGAGAGGAAGCCGAGGAACTTGCCGCGTGACAGTGACTTCCGGAAGACCGGCTTGCCCTCGGCAGTGGCGCCGTGCAGCTGGAAGCTTCGCTTTGATATGTCGATGCCGATGATGGTAATGTGTTCCATGGACGCTCTCCTCGTCGATTTTACGCGCAGTTGATCTGGCGTTTTCTCTGGCGCATCTTGACGCCGTTCGGAGGGGGCGTCCACCCCATCGCTATAGATGCCATCCACCCACGCATAGACCCAGCGATCCTGGTCGAGCGGGGATTTCCGCCATTCATCGTATTCCTGCTTCCACGCGGCCTTGAGGCGGGCGACGGTGCTTGCGGACAGCCCCTTGGCATCCGGGAAGGCCCGCCTCGAGGGCCGGGCCCATCTCGCCGGTGGAGACGCCCTTCAGATAGAGCCATGAGATGCTCGCCTCCAGCGAGCGGGACTTGCGAAGATAGGGAGGGACCAGCGCCGAGCGGAAGGCCACCGGCTCGCCGGTCCTGGAGCGGATCTTGGGGATCTGCACGGTGACCGGGCCGATCCCGGTCTGGATCTGGCGCTCGGGCTGGTAGCCATTGCGAACAACGCCGGCTCTTCCATCCTCGAGGCGGTGATCGGAATAGGCGGCAAGAACATCCTGCAGCTCGGCCTCCACGGCCAGGTGGACGATCTGCCGGGCACCGGCGCGGACCAGCTCCGTCAACTGATCACGGGACTTTGCGGAATCTTCAAATTCATATACATTCGATGTCATGGCGGTGTACTCCTCGGTTGCGGTTTGTCGTGAACTCAAACAACCAGATATGCCGCCAGCCTGCAAACCCCCCAAACACCAGATTCGACAATACCTCGTTGTTGGCGGCCTGAGCAGGAGTTTTGCGATCAGGTATCGGGGTTCCGGAACGCTCGGCACCTGTGCCGTCATGAGGGCAAGGCGCCGGCTGCAGGAATTGGACTCCTGTTGTTCTGTTTGTCCTGAGTGCAGCCCCGATCCTCAATTCCGCCGTCAGCCTGGCCAGGAAGCATGACCAGGCTGATATGCCGGTGCCTGCCATGCCAGGAACGGGCCTCGCAACGGCCAAGGCCGAGATCGTCCTTTGCCCGCTGGAAGTACGCCTCGATGGTCCAGCGCAGCCCGGCAGCGCCAGCCAGTTTCGCGAGTATGGTGTGTCAATACAGGCCCACAATTGACCCACTTTCCTCCTCCATAATTGACCCGTCTTGTGCCGTTCTTCCCTCCCGGTAGCCCGCCTAGCGGGCGGAGTTTTCGGGAGAAGGAAAGATGGAAAGGAAATCGGATCACGGATTTCGGCGGCTTGCTGACGAGGTGAGGTGCAGGCCGCTGACCGAGGTGGCGCCGCTACTGGGATACGAGCAGGACAGGACCGACCGCTGCCGCTGGCGGCGCGGCGGCTCGGTGCTCAGCATCAATGAGCCCAAACATTACCGTTCCGAAAGGACGGGGAGCTAAGGACACTCGCCAAAATAACTTGTCCATTTAGTGTAGATGTTGTACCATGCTACCATGGATTGTATGGTAGAGACCTTGCAGCACAAGTTCGAGATGATGCGCCCGGTTCTCGACGAACGGGGACGCCGTCTCTGGGCCGGCGTCGAGGCCAGCGCCATCGGTCGGGGCGGGATTTCACGTGTGGCCGAGGCGACAGGTCTTTCGCGGACCACGATCCGGCAGGGAATCAGGGATGTCGCGCAGGCAAACCGGGAGTCTGCCGAGGCCAGTCCAGCCGATGGCAGAGTGCGAAAACCGGGCGGCGGGCGCAAGCGGCTGACCGAGAGGGACCCGCAGCTGGTATCCGCCCTCGAGGCTCAGCTGGAGCCGGTAACCTGTGGTGGCCCGGAATCTCCCTTGCGCTGGACCTGCAACAGCGCCGCCTCGCTGGCGGCGCGGATGGAGGCCGAGGGCCATCCGGCCTCCGAGCGCACGGTGAACCGCCTGCTGCATGAACTCGGCTACTCCCTGCAGGCCAATCGCAAGACCGCCGGCGGCAGGCAGCATCCGGACCGGGACGCGCAGTTCCGGAGAATCAATCGCCGGGTCCTTGCATTCCAGAGGCTGGGCCAGCCGGTGATCTCGGTGGACACCAAGAAGAAGGAGCTGGTGGGCCCGGCTCGAGGAGGCGGCAAGGAATGGCATCCCAAGGGCCGCCCGTGGCCGGTGAACATGCATGACTTCCCGGACCCCGATCTTGGCCGGGCCATACCTTACGGTGTATATGACATGACCACCAATACCGGCTGGGTCAGTGTCGGCATTACCAGTGACACCGCGGAATTCGCCGTGGAGACCATACGGCGCTGGTGGGAGCGGATGGGCTCCCCGCTCTGGCCGGATGCCAGGCGATTGCTGATCACCGCCGATGGCGGTGGCTCGAGGGGTAGCCGCAATCGCCTGTGGAAGCTGGAGATCCAGCGCCTGGCAGACCGGCTGGGGCTGACCATCTCCATCTGCCACTTTCCGCCAGGCACCAGCAAGTGGAACAAGATCGAGCACCGCATGTTCTGCCACATCACCCAGAGAAGGCGCGGCAAGCCGCTGCTCAGCCACCAGGTGATCGTGAACCTGATTGCCGCGACCACCACCAGGGCCGGTCTTTCGATCCGTTCCGATATCGACGAGAGAGAGTATGGAACCGGCATCAAGGTCACCGACAACGAGATGGAGGGGCTCTCGATCAGGCGGGCCGGCTTTCACGGCGAGTGGAACTACACCCTGCTGCCGCGGTGTTGAATGGGCAGGTTAATTTGGCGAGTGTCCTTAGCACATTCTATACAACATAGCACGGTTGACATGACACTAGTGCCAATTGAGGTCAATCACCGGATTACAAGATCCTTTCAACTCTATACGTTTGCGGATGTTCTCATATCTCCGGCCTAATTCTGGAAAAAGTCTTTCATGGAACTCAACGAAAATATATCGAATTCTCCTCAAGACCGATGGGTTATCCAACAACGATTCAAGTATTGCCACCTCTGCTCCCTCCGCGTCAATCTTCACCACTCCAACATCTGACTTGAGCTCATCCAGAAACGAGACAAAATCCATCTGGCGCACTTGAAGAGAGTTTTTCCTATCAAGATGACTCGCCACAATAATCGATGAGGCTTGCGAAAACTCAAAAGGGTTGTTTTTAAATTTCTTGCTTCGGTATAGTGCTACATCCCCCCCCCCAACGCCGACAGCCGAATTTATTATTGTGACGTTCTTCAAGTTGCCGGCGATCGACTCAAGTTCACGAATTGCGAAAGGATCGGGTTCAAATGCGTACACCTCGCTAGCAAACCTCGCCATCAATATTGTGTAATCACCTACGTTTGCGCCTATATCAACATTCGTCATACCCTTGCAATCCTGAAGCGCATTTCGAAATCTCTGTTGTGTGTTATTGGTTTCAGCCATTCGGGTCAGCTTTGCTGAATATATTCGACCCACCCTTCCAGGAAAGCGCGAGAACATCTTGTATTTCAAGAGCTTTGAAGATGAAGATTGGCTCATGACATCACCGATTGTTCCTGTTGTTTCATGCTTCGAATTCGAGGGGCCGTTCAGCATTTGACATGCCAAATGCAGTTGCAACACATTTCTGGCACAGAACAAGGTCGGGGACCGAGATTCTGAAAGCAGTCTTTGATCTGATTTCAGCTAACAGTCGGTTGTGGGTAATGTAGGGTGTCACATTAGTCTGACCTGAACCGGGGGGATTGTCAATTACGTGTTTCCGTGGCTACGGCGCCAACCACATGCAGGTGTCACCGCCGGGGTGATTTGCCCCGGGGCTCAGGCAGCCTTGTTGCGGCGGCCAAGAGTCTTGCAAACGCGGCAGTCCTGCGGGCGGGTCAAACAGGCGGATACTCGCCGGCTTGCGCGTCAGGATGGTTTCGGGAAAGAACAAAGATCCAAGCCTTCAGATCCATATTGGCTTTCGCTTTGATCTTGAGAATATCGACCAGATGAAAGTCTTCCCCCCGCCCCCATTCGAAAAGCAAATATGGCATGATCATCGGATGGGCACCGAATGGATCAGCTTCGTTGGCAAATGGGGGCGCATGGCACATGGTGTGCTCAATATAGATGCGGCCTTTCGGTTTGATCTGCTTTGCCCAAACTTTCATCGCCCGCTCTGGTTCGAAGGCATGATCAAGGGCGTTGGTGTAGATGAAATCGAACTGGCCTATCCACTCCGGATTGTCATCGTGAAAATCCCATACATTCATATGCAGAAATTGTGTCGCGGTATCCGAAATGTCAGTGCCGATGACCTCGCCGCCGAGATGTTCCCGGAACCACGCAACCTCAAAGCCGTTGCGCGCACCGTGGCAAATGCCGTTTCGGCCCAGCCCGTGGGCCCGCAAATCCGTAGCAATGGCAGTCAGTGACGTTCCGTCTGCCCAGATTTCCGTGTTGTCCTGACACAAGGCCTTGTTCCGTCTAGTCTGAGCAGCGCGGTATTCCTTGTAACCACCAGCATAGTTGTGCTGATACAACAGTTCGGCCTCACGAGCCTTAAGGACCTGATAGCCGAATGGGTTGAGCAGTCTGTTTAATCGGTGTCGGAATTTCCCCATCTTGCACCTTTCACGATAGTGGGGACATCTTTCCCGCGAAGTAGCACGTCTGCCGACTCGGCACAATTGCCTGTGTGTGATCTGTGATCGCTCAAGGCCATTCAAAAATACCGTGAGTCCTGCTTGGATTCCCGCTTGCTGCTGATCCGGCTCGGCGAAATGCTCGGACATCCAGATATGGTGGCAAGGGGTGTGTTGTCGACAACCCCTTGCCTTGGGAAAGGAGACCAGAAATGTCGAAGAACCTGAACGACGTGACCCCTTCCAGGGGCGAGATTAGCACGCTCTATGTGGCGGTGGAGACAGGGGGTAATCGATGGAGTGGACGCCCCCTCCGAACGGCGTCACATTGCGCCAGAGAAAACGCCAGACCAGCTGCGCGTAAAATCGACGAGGAGAGCGTCCATGGAACACATTACCATCATCGGCATCGACATATCAAAGCGAAGCTTCCAGCTGCACGGCGCCACTGCCGAGGGCAAGCCGGTCTTCCGGAAGTCACTGTCACGCGGCAAGTTCCTCGGCTTCCTCTCGGAGGTCCCACCATGCCTGGTCGTCATGGAGGCCTGCGGCGGCGCCCATCACTGGGGTCGCGAGATCATCGCCATGGGCCATGACTGCAAGCTCATCCCGCCGGTCTATGTCAAACCCTTCGTCAAGCGGCAGAAGAATGACATGAATGATGCCGCCGCCACCGCCCTGGCCGCACAGCGCCCGACCATGCGCTTCGTTGCCGTGAAGTCCGAGGAAGCCCAGGCCGATGCCATGCTGCCTCGCCCGGGCACTCATGGTGCGGCAGCGAACCCAGACCATCAACTCGCTCCGCGGCCACCTGGCCGAGTTCGGCATGGTTGCACCGCGGGGCACGGCCAATGTCGAGAGACTGCGCCAGGAGATGGAAGGCGCACAGGAGAAGCCGCCGGAGCAGGTGGCGAAGATGGCCGAGCTGCTGCTGGCGCAGATTGACGCATTGTCGGAGCAGATCACCGGCCTCGACAAGGAGATCCGCACCAGGGCCAGGGAGCGCGGCGAGATGAAGCGGCTGATGACCATCCCGGGCATCGGGCCGATCTGTGCCATGGCCGTGCATGCCTGTAGGGTCTCACATTAATCTGGCCTGAACCGGGGGGTTTGTTCCACATTCCCACCGACGGGTTTCTCCAGCAGGTCAGTGACAATCCGGTACAGGGTTCTTTTCCAGGCAGGATCATTTCCAGTGGCAAAAGGCCCTGATCGGGGCCAGCCCGGCTCTGTCGCTTGCAATTCGTTGCATTTGGCCGAAGGTGTCCGGCAGGTGACCCCCGGCAGGAAAGGGTGGCCCGCGCGACCTCTACTCGCCGGGCCGCGGACGACCAGTTCAGTCAAGATTCGAAACATCACTGACCGCCGGGGAATACGTTAGCCGCAAGGCGTGGACGAAGGCAAGCTTTCCGCCATGCCTGAAGGGACGCTCCAGCTGTGACTGCCGGCTGGTGCGGCACGGCACCTACCGGCGCAAGACGCCGGTCCCCATGCATGTGGCCCGGTTTGACTGCCGGCCATGCCGGACCACCATCAGCCGTCTTCCCGATTTTGCCGCCGCCCGCTGCCCCGGCTCGCTGCAGGAGATCGAGGACAAGCTGGTCGTCCTGGCCGAGACCAGAAGCCGGTGGGCAGCAGCCAGGCAGCTGTGTCCCACCCATGACGACATGGCCAACGCGATCCGCCATCTCCTGGGCGTCCTGCATGCGGTCTCGGCCTTCCTGCATGCCGTGGTCACCATGCGGCCGGACCTGTTCATGGGATGTCCGGCGCAGGTGGTGGCAATGCGCGCCGCCCTTGGCACCGAAACGCTGCTGGTGGATTTGCGCCGGGAGATGACCGCGCAGCTGCAAGTCCTGCCGCCGCCGGTCGGATTCAGGCCGCCCTGGCTGCGCGGGAAACCGTCCACGGGGCCGCCAACACACCGTGAACCCTGTGCGGGCAGCGCCGAATTCGCCACATGAGGCGAATCGGGCGCCTGGCGCCCTGCAAACAGGAGGCAATCCCATGAAAGACACCGAAGGCGACTACCGGAAGGATGTGGCGCTGTTCCGCTTTGGCCTGATATCCGAGGCATTGCACCTGCCGCCGAACGAGGTGGCACCCTGGCTGAAGCGGCAATCGGCGCGGGAGCATGCCATACCGGGCTCGCACCGGCGGCGGGTTGCCGTCACCACCATGCGTGACTGGATCAGGATTTATCGCAAGTCCGGCTTCGAGGGGCTGATGCCGAAACGGCGGCAGGATTGCGGCTCGGTCCGGAAGATGCCGGAGGAGGTCGTGGAGACCTTGCTCTCGCTGCGCCGGGAGGGCATGGATCTCAGTATCCGGCAGGTCATCGACCGGGCCCGGAACATGGACGCCGTCCCCGAGGATGTTGTCATCGCGCCCTCCACCGTGCACCGGCTGTTTGTCCGCGAGGGGCTGATGGCACGCCGTCGCGAACGGCCGCAGGAGGATCTCAGGCGCTTTGCCACCGAGGCGGCCGGACAATTGTGGCAATCGGATGTCATGCATGGCCCGAAGGTCAGGGACAAGGACGGCCGCAAGCGCAGGACCTACCTGATTGCCCTGCTGGATGATGCCACCCGGCTGGTCCCCTATGCGCATTTTGCCTTCAGCGAGAATGCGGCCGAATACCTGGTGGTACTGAAGGAGGCGGTCCAGCGGCGTGGCCTCGTGGAGCGGCTGTATTGCGACAATGGTGCCAGCTTCCGCTCCCGGCAATTGAAGATCATCTGCGGCAAGCTGGGCATCTCGCTCATGCATGCCCGGCCGTACAAACCCCAGGGAAAGGGCAAGATCGAGCGATTTTTTCGCCGCTGCCGCGGCCAGGTGCTGGCCCCGCTCGAGGCGCGGGACATTCCCGATCTGGAGGCGCTCAACCGGCACTTCCGCTTCTGGCTCGAGGGTGAGTATCACAACACTCCCCACCGCGGCCTCGAGGGCGGGCGCACGCCGCTCGAGCAATGGGCTCTGACCTGCGAGCATGTCCGCCGGCCCGACCCGGGCATTGATCTTGACGACATGTTCCTCTTCGAGGCGGTCAGGAAGGTCTCCAAGGCCCGGACCGTCAGTCTCGATGGCCGCACCTACGAGGTCGATCCGGGAATGGGCGGCGACAAGGTCACGCTGCGCTACGATCCTGCGGCACCTATGGGGCGCCCGATCAAGGTGGTGCACGAGGGCAGGGATGCCGGGCTTGCCCGGTTGCTTGACCTCAATGCCAATGCAAGGATCAGGCGCGCCGCCGGTCCGGGCGTCGCCTTCCGGTCGCTCGAGCCGGACACAAAGGCGGAGGGCTGAGCGATGTATCTTCAGCATTTCGGGCTGAAGGGCTATCCCTTCGAGAAGACGCTCTGCTCGGACGAGCTGTTCGAGACCGAGGCCCAGACCGAGGCCCGCGCCCGCATCGGGCACCTGATCGAGCTCAGGGGAATCGGCCGGCAGGCCAGCGAGCCGGGGGTCGGCAAGACCGTGCTCTGCCGGCAGGTGGCGGGCTCCCTGCATGAGGGTCTCCACCAGCTCCGCTACGTCTCGTTCTCCACCGGGACTGCCCGTGATACCTGGAATGTCATCGCCGCCGCCTTCGGCCTGGAAGAGGGCCAGTCCCGGGCCACGCTGTGCCGGCAGCTCAGGGTCGAGATGAACCGCCTTGTCCTCGAGGCCAGGAAGCTGCCGGTGCTCATCTTCGACGAGGCGCATCATCTTGGCAACGATGTGCTGGCCGAGTTCAAGCTCATGACCAATTACGAGATGGATTCCGGCAGCCGGCTCTGCCTGCTGCTGGTCGGGCTGACCGAGCTCAGGGGCCGTCAGGCAGCGGTACACGAGCCGCTGGCCCAGCGGATCGTCGTCAGCTGCCATCTTCCGGGACTGCGCCACGAGGAGGTCGGCGCCTATGTCGAACACCGGATGCGGCTGGCCGGTGCCGATGTGCCGGTCTTCGAGAAACCGGCCATCGAGGCACTGGCGCTGGCATCGGGCCGCATCCCCCGCAAGATCGACCGGCTGGCCCACCACGCGCTGATCGCCGCCGCCGCCGATGGCGTGCGCGTGGCCGGCGAGCAGCATGTGGCCCAGGCCGCCGGCGAGGTGGTGCTGTGAACGGCGGTCGGGCCGATGCGGCGCGGACAATCCCGCTGGCGGTGGTGGCCACCGGGCTCGGCTACCGGAAGGACCCCACCGACCGCTCCCGCTGGAAGCGCCCGGGCTCGGTTATCAGCATCAATGGCCCGAAGTTCTACGACCACATCGCCGGGTGCGGTGGCGGCGGCGCCATCGATCTCGTCATCCATGCCGAGGGGTGCGGCTTCCTCGAGGCGCTCCGTCGCCTCGAGGCCCTCCCATGCACCACAGAGCAGGAATGGGCCCGGGTGCATCGCTATTTGTGCCGGGAGCGGGAGCTCGACCCGGGCCTGGTCGACCATGCCAGGCGCATCGGCATCCTCGAGGCCGACAGCCGCGCCAATGCCGTGTTCGTCTGCCGGGGCCGGGATGGCAGAAGGACCGGTGCCGAGCTGGTCGGGACCGGCGGCGGCCGGTCCTTCCGGGGCATGGCCCGGGGAAGCCGCAAATCGGCAGGCGGCTTCTGGATTGCCCGGCAGGAGACCCCGAAGCGTGCGCTCCTTGCCGAGGGCGCAATCGATGCCCTCTCGGCATGGAGCCTTGCCGAGGCAGCCGGGATCGATATCGTCATCTCGACTGCCGGCGTGACCGGCAGGATGCCGGAATGGATTGGCGGGCTGCGGCTCGAGACGATCTTCTGCGGCTACGACGCCGATGATGCCGGTGACCACGCGGCCGGCATGCTCGCAGCGCAGGATCCGGCGATCCGGCGCCTGCGGCCGGATGGCGGCAAGGACTGGAACGACATGCTGCGGGCACGGTCCTGCTGAAAAGCCTGCCGGGAAAGAGAGTTCTGGCGGGTGTCATGACACCCCGGCAATCGGCCCGTCCGGCTCCGCCGGTCCTGGCCCGTCACGTGATCTCCTTCTTTCCCGGCAGCCTCTCCCAGCGGCAATTGCTCTCCAGCATGGCGACCGGGAGAGCGGGCCTGCACAGTCAGACCGGCACAATGCGGGAAGAATTGTCGCAAGGCGCGCGGAATAGCGCGGGAAACTCGCGACGAAGCAATCCAAAAACCAACAATGCCTTTGCCCCGCCGATGGCGAGCTTCCGCCGCGGACGCGACTTCGCGTCCCTGTAGGGCTGACACCCCGGGAGCATTCCACGGCCGGCCGGCAGCGGCTCGGGCGGATCACCAAGATGGGACAGCGGGATCTCAGGCAATTGCTGGTCCTCGGTGCCACCGCGGTGCTCAGGCACCGGCGAGAGAGCGAGGTGCAGGAAGATCCCTGGCTGGCGAGGATGATATCCGGGAAGCCGCCGAAGCTGGTGGCGGTGGCGCTGGCGAACAAGATGGCGCGCATCATCTGGGCGCTGTCGGTGAAGAGCGAGGATTACCGCACGCCGGCGGCGATGGCGGCAGCGAAATGACTACCGGGAAAGAAAATGAATACCTGGGCTCTGCAGAGCCGGCGCTCGAGAGCGTGATCTGCGGATAACCCCGGTCGGTGCGGCCAGGCGACAGACAACATAGGGGCAAAAGGTCATTGAAGACGGGGTCGGAAAAACCAGTATTCCCCGCAGGGCTTCGAGCCCGTTCAACCGATTTGGATCCGATCCACGTACACCATATGGGCCCGCAGCGAATGAATGCTGCACCGAGAGGCCGGACATACGACAGTACCTCGTATGACCAGAATCAAGGAATAGAGAAGTACAAGAAGTAGTACTTGTACACGCGGGCCTTCCCTGTGGAAAACTCCGCGGTTGCCGTGCAGCTTCGCCTTCTCCATTCTTGAGCCGGGCTCGCCGTCGCCAGCTGTCACCGACTGACTTCCGGCAACGACGAAGCGGGGTGTCATGCCCCGCAAGGCGGGTCGGACCGATAGTGCCTTGGATCACGAAAGTGGATCCGTGTTTAAGCATGGTCGGCCCGCCTTCCCGAGCGCCTCCCGGGTCCTGGATGGATGCCTGGGTTTTTGAACCGGATCATCGCGAGAATAGGAGCGGGAGACATGGCAAATCTAGTGGCAGGCATTGATGTCAGCAAGGACAAACTGGACATCCATCTGGATGGCGAGGACAGGACACTTCCCAATAACCGGGACGGCTTCCGGGCCATTGCCAGATGGTTCGGAAGGAAGAAGGTCGGCCGGGTCATCCTCGAGGCCACCGGGCGCATGCACCGGGCACTCTTGCAATCCCTGCATGCGAAGGGCTTTGCCGTCTGCGTCGTCAACCCCCGCCAGTCCAGGGATTTTGCCAAAGCCAGCGGAAAGCTCGCCAAGACCGACCGGGTCGATGCCAGGATGCTGGCCGCCTTCGGCGTCGCCTTCCCGGACATGGCGCCTGCCGAGCCGCGCGGGCATCTCCTCGAGCAACTCGGCGACATGCTGGTGGCACGGGAAATGCTTGTCGATCAGCGGGCGAAGGCGAGGATCGTGCACGCCGAGCTCGGCGATCCGCTGTCCAGAAAGCGGCTCCCCCGTCTCGTTGCCATGTATGACCGAGAGATCGAGCGCTATGACAAGGCGATCAGGGAGTTGATTGATGGCGATTCCACCCATGCCGAGCGCTACCGGATCCTGACCTCGATCCCCGGTATCGGGCCGGTCACCGCGGCAGCGCTGATCTCGTGGATGGCCGAGCTCGGCAGCATCGGCAATCGCCAGGCAGCGGCGCTCATTGGCGTGGCGCCATTCGCCCGCGACAGCGGGGTCCATTCCGGGGCACGGCACGTGGCCGGCGGGCGCAGGAGGCCACGAGATCTGCTCTACATGGCAGCCTTGACGGCGAAATCGCACAATCCGCAGATGATCATGATCTACCAGCGGCTGCGGAACCAGGGCAAGCACCACAACGTGGCGCTGGTGGCGGTGATGCGCAAGCTCATCGTCACTGCCAACGCGCTCCTTCGCGATGGTCGTGCCTGGTCGGAGCGGGCGCCGGCCTGACCGCCTGCCGCCGAGGCGGCGTTCATGAAGCGGATGCCTCCTGCTGCCTGCGGCAGCGGGGCAGATCGGCGTGTCTGGCAGCATCGGCGGGCTGTGGAGAACAACTGTATGACCTGTGTATGGATTTGTATAAACTCGGGGCAACTTCAAAAAACCCCCTTGCAATCAAACATGGATGCTTGACCGCAGTCACGAGTTGTTCAGAATCCTGCTTGCACCACGGGGGGCGTCCACATACGTTCGGCCAAGCCGTGATTGCCCATCCTGCCAGCATTTGCGAACCATCACTCCCGGCCTGGCCGCCGCCGCAGCGCCCCCCGGCACTGACCACCTGTTATTTCCTGAACTATGTCGTCAGACATAATGTGAACATTCTCGAATTGGTCCAACGGATATCCGGCCGGATCAATCCGGGACAGTGACGACAACTCTTCTTTCCAGGCAGAAATATCTCGCGGGACCGCCGCGGGGACCGCCGCTGAAGCGCGGCTCTGCTCGCCACGGGCCGCTTGGGTGTGCCTGGCGCGAGCTGACGGCAGGAACTGGCCGGCAACGCCGGAGTGGCGTGTTCGCGGCCCGCCGGAGACCTGTTGCATCAAATCTGCACCTGCGGCGGGAGGTCCCCGGGAAAACGGAGCAAACCGGGAAAAAATTCCTGCTTCGAGCCGGAACAATTCGGGACATTCAGGTCGGGATAGAGTGAGAACCAACACCACCCTCAACCGATGGAGCATCCACCCCCTCCGAACGGCGTCACAATGCGCCAGAGAAAACGCCAGATCAACTGCGCGTAAAAACGACGAGGAGAGCGTCCATGGAACACACTACCATCATCGGCATCGACATATCAAAGCGAAGAGATGTTGCACGCAACATCTCAACGCATATGTTGCGTTCCGGATTATGTTGCGGCGGCTTTTGAAGTCCCGGCCAGGCAACGTCACCGGACAAATCTGCGCAACATATCATTCCTGCAGCCATCGGCGTTCACTGGTCAGTCTATGGCCGCTTGCGTGTTGCGGAAGGCCGGACCCGGGACCCGGATCTGCGACCCTGCGCAACGTGACCCTGTCCGCTCAGAGCGCGGCGAGGAAGGCCATCACCCCCTTCTCATCCTTCCACGGCCGGTTCGGCCCGGGCTCGGCGGTATCGGTGAGCGCCATCGCCCTGGCCTTCATCTCGAGATCGATCTCGGCATAGATGTTGGTGGTCTCGAGACTGACATGGCCGAGCCAGGCGAGGATGGTGTTGATATCCACTCCGGACCCGAGGAGGTGGCAGGCGCAGGAATGACGAACCATGTGCGGGCTGATCTTCCTGTCGCCGAGTGCCGGCACCCTGGCGGCGCAGCGCTCGACCAGCCGGTAGACGCCGTGGCGGGTGTTGGTTTTTGGATTGCTTCGTCGCGAGTTTCCCGCGCTATTCCGCGCGCCTTGCGACAATTCTTCCCGCATTGTGCCGGTCTGACTGTGCAGGCCCGCTCTCCCGGTCGCCATGCTGGAGAGCAATTGCCGCTGGGAGAGGCTGCCGGGAAAGAAGGAGATCACGTGACGGGCCAGGACCGGCGGAGCCGGACGGGCCGATTGCCGGGGTGTCATGACACCCGCCAGAACTCTCTTTCCCGGCAGGCTTTTCAGCAGGACCGTGCCCGCAGCATGTCGTTCCAGTCCTTGCCGCCATCCGGCCGCAGGCGCCGGATCGCCGGATCCTGCGCTGCGAGCATGCCGGCCGCGTGGTCACCGGCATCATCGGCGTCGTAGCCGCAGAAGATCGTCTCGAGCCGCAGCCCGCCAATCCATTCCGGCATCCTGCCGGTCACGCCGGCAGTCGAGATGACGATATCGATCCCGGCTGCCTCGGCAAGGCTCCATGCCGAGAGGGCATCGATTGCGCCCTCGGCAAGGAGCGCACGCTTCGGGGTCTCCTGCCGGGCAATCCAGAAGCCGCCTGCCGATTTGCGGCTTCCCCGGGCCATGCCCCGGAAGGACCGGCCGCCGCCGGTCCCGA
Source organism: Paracoccaceae bacterium (assembly GCA_964291445.2). GTDB lineage: Bacteria > Pseudomonadota > Alphaproteobacteria > Rhodobacterales > Rhodobacteraceae > JAPOXR01. The sequence goes on from OZ219864.1 coordinate 24,263, forward strand.
CCAGCTCGGCACCGGTCCTTCTGCCATCCCGGCCCCGGCAGACGAACACGGCATTGGCGCGGCTGTCGGCCTCGAGGATGCCGATGCGCCTGGCATGGTCGACCAGGCCCGGGTCGAGCTCCCGCTCCCGGCACAAATAGCGATGCACCCGGGCCCATTCCTGCTCTGTGGTGCATGGGAGGGCCTCGAGGCGACGGAGCGCCTCGAGGAAGCCGCACCCCTCGGCATGGATGACGAGATCGATGGCGCCGCCGCCACCGCACCCGGCGATGTGGTCGTAGAACTTCGGGCCATTGATGCTGATAACCGAGCCCGGGCGCTTCCAGCGGGAGCGGTCGGTGGGGTCCTTCCGGTAGCCGAGCCCGGTGGCCACCACCGCCAGCGGGATTGTCCGCGCCGCATCGGCCCGACCGCCGTTCACAGCACCACCTCGCCGGCGGCCTGGGCCACATGCTGCTCGCCGGCCACGCGCACGCCATCGGCGGCGGCGGCGATCAGCGCGTGGTGGGCCAGCCGGTCGATCTTGCGGGGGATGCGGCCCGTCGCCAGCGCCAGTGCCTCGATGGCCGGTTTCTCGAAGACCGGCACATCGGCACCGGCCAGCCGCATCCGGTGTTCGACATAGGCGCCGACCTCCTCGTGGCGCAGTCCCGGAAGATGGCAGCTGACGACGATCCGCTGGGCCAGCGGCTCGTGTACCGCTGCCTGACGGCCCCTGAGCTCGGTCAGCCCGACCAGCAGCAGGCAGAGCCGGCTGCCGGAATCCATCTCGTAATTGGTCATGAGCTTGAACTCGGCCAGCACATCGTTGCCAAGATGATGCGCCTCGTCGAAGATGAGCACCGGCAGCTTCCTGGCCTCGAGGACAAGGCGGTTCATCTCGACCCTGAGCTGCCGGCACAGCGTGGCCCGGGACTGGCCCTCTTCCAGGCCGAAGGCGGTGGCGATGACATTCCAGGTATCACGGGCAGTCCCGGTGGAGAACGAGACGTAGCGGAGCTGGTGGAGACCCTCATGCAGGGAGCCCGCCACCTGCCGGCAGAGCACGGTCTTGCCGACCCCCGGCTCGCTGGCCTGCCGGCCGATTCCCCTGAGCTCGATCAGGTGCCCGATGCGGGCGCGGGCCTCGGTCTGGGCCTCGGTCTCGAACAGCTCGTCCGAGCAGAGCGTCTTCTCGAAGGGATAGCCCTTCAGCCCGAAATGCTGAAGATACATCGCTCAGCCCTCCGCCTTTGTGTCCGGCTCGAGCGACCGGAAGGCGACGCCCGGACCGGCGGCGCGCCTGATCCTTGCATTGGCATTGAGGTCAAGCAACCGGGCAAGCCCGGCATCCCTGCCCTCGTGCACCACCTTGATCGGGCGCCCCATAGGTGCCGCAGGATCGTAGCGCAGCGTGACCTTGTCGCCGCCCATTCCCGGATCGACCTCGTAGGTGCGGCCATCGAGACTGACGGTCCGGGCCTTGGAGACCTTCCTGACCGCCTCGAAGAGGAACATGTCGTCAAGATCAATGCCCGGGTCGGGCCGGCGGACATGCTCGCAGGTCAGAGCCCATTGCTCGAGCGGCGTGCGCCCGCCCTCGAGGCCGCGGTGGGGAGTGTTGTGATACTCACCCTCGAGCCAGAAGCGGAAGTGCCGATTGAGCGCCTCCAGATCGGGAATGTCCCGCGCCTCGAGCGGGGCCAGCACCTGGCCGCGGCAGCGGCGAAAAAATCGCTCGATCTTGCCCTTGGACAGAACAGACGATTGCACCCCCTGACGACGGTTCCACGAGAACCTTTGCGGTCACCCACCCTTTCCATCCCTTGAGCGGCCGCCGTTTCGTGGCGGTCGAGATCCGGGTCTGCTGGGGAGAGGAACGTGTCTATTTCATCGGCGCGGATGGCCAGCTGCAGCGTTTGCAGGTGAGCTGGACCAGCCTGCAGGCCAGCGACCCCTTCGTCGAGGTGTCGGCCGGGCGTTCCCCCTTCCGGGTCCGCGACCTTCTGGCGCTGTCCGACCTGGTTGCCTCGCTGTCGGGGGTCGAGGCGTGACTGTCAAGATCATTACGCCGCTATATGTAACATTGACTATGCCGCATGATGGTGACCGGCGGGTCGCGCCGTGCCGGGGTGTTGTCACAGTTATTACCAATGAGGTCATACCTTGTGCACATATTTCCGCTGATTCTGCAGTAACCATGCTTGACATCGTTCCCAGCATGCGGCATATATGTCATTACATCCTGTCCTGGAGAACGCATCATGACCCGGAAGAACGACAAGACCGAGAGCCTCAGGAGGCTCGGCACCCTGAACCGCCATCCGGAACGCGTGCGCGACCCCCGGTTCCTGTCCGAGCCCTTCTTCGATCCCCGGGACCTCGTGCAGGTCCGGTACGAGATGCTGCGACGGGTCAGCAGGGAAGGGCGGTCGGTGAGCGAAAGCGCGCAGAACTTCGGCGTCTCGCGACCGACCTGGTATCACGCCGCCAGCGCCTTCGAGAAGAGCGGCCTTGCGGGGCTGGTGCCGCAGCGCCCGGGACCGCGGCGCGCCCACAAGCTCGACGACACCGTCATCGAGGTGCTCGTCGAGGCCCGGCGTGCCGCGCCCACCACCACCACCGCCGAACTCGTCGCCCTGGTGCGCAGCCGCTTCGGCATCTCCGTGCATCGGCGCAGCATCGAGCGCGCCCTGGGCCGTGTCCAAAAAAAACACTGAGCCGGACGTCGGCACCACTCGCCTGTCCGCGGCAACGGGCCGAGGACTACGAACGCCTGCGCAGCTCCAGGAACGACCAGGCCGCCGGGCGCAATGGGCGGGCGGTGCTGGTTCACCGGGGCATGGCGGCCTGGTGCGCCATCCTCGATGCAGTGCCGCCCCCTCCACCCCGTGTCACGGATCACGGCCGCCATCCGGCGCTGGAACTGCCCGGTGACGTCGAATCCGGCCTGGTCGACATCATCGTGACGATCGCGATCGATCAACTGAACGGAGCCGTATCATGATGAGCGAACACCAGAAGGTGACAGCCAGCCATCTCGCCCGGAACGCGTTTCTCTATGTCCGCCAGTCGACGCTGCGCCAGGTGACGGAGAACACCGAGAGCACCCACCGCCAGTACGAACTGCGCAACCGCGCACATGCGCTCGGCTGGCCGATGGAGAACGTCATCGTGATCGACTCGGATCTCGGCCAGTCCGGCACCGACCGGGACCGCGAAGGCTTCAGGAAGCTGGTCGGCGAGGTGTCCATGGGCAATGCCGGGATCGTGCTTGGCCTCGAGGTCAGCCGCCTGGCGCGGAACTCCAGCGACTGGCATCGGCTGCTCGAGATCTGCGCGATGACCGGCACGCTGATCCTGGACGAGGACGGCCTCTATGATCCGTGCGGCTTCAACGACCGGCTCGTGCTCGGCCTCAAAGGCCAGATGTCCGAGGCCGAGCTTCACTACCTGCGGGCGCGGCTGCAGGGCGGAATCATCAGCCGCGCCCGGCGGGGCGAGTTGAAGATACCGCTGCCGGTCGGCCTGGTCTACGATCCGCTCGGCAAGGTGGTACTCGACCCCGACGCCCAGATCCGCAAGACCGTCACCCTGCTGTTCGACACTTTCTCCCGCACCGGATCGGCGATGGCGACCGTGAAGGCCTTCCGCAAGGAGGGGATGCTGTTTCCCTGCCGGCCGGGCTCGGGCGGGAGCGGGATGATCTGGAACGAGCTGACCCATTCGAGGACCCTGCAGATCCTCCACAATCCCCGATATGCAGGCGCCTTCATGTTCGGCCGCACCCGCAGCCAGCGGCGTCCCGACGGCACCATTGCCTACCGCCAGGTGCCGCTCGAAGAGGTCGAGATCCTGCTCAAGGGCCAGCATGAGGGCTACATCACGTGGGAACGTTTCGAGGCCAACCGGCAGCGCCTCGCCGACAACAGCACGAGCGGCGGCGGCGACCGGCGACCGCCGCGAGAGGGACCGGCCCTCCTGCAGGGACTGGCGATCTGCGGCAAGTGCGGCAACGCGATGACGGTCCGCTATCACGCACGCAGCAAGGGCCTGGTTCCCGACTACATGTGCCAGAGGCACGGGATCGAGCACGGGAAGGCGATCTGCCAGCATGTTTCGGGCGGCGGCACGGACCGGGCGATCGGCGAACTCATGGTGGAACTCATGGCGCCGGCAAACCTGGAGGTGGCGCTCGAGGTGCAGAAGGAACTCGAGGCGCGGGCGGAAGAGGTCGATGCCTGGCATGACCAAAGGGTGCAGCGCGCCCGGGAGGAGGCCGATATCGCGCGGACGCGATTCATGAACGTCCACCCCGACAATCGCATCGTTGCCGACGTGCTGGAGGGCGAATGGAACCAGAGGCTGCGCATGCTCGACGAGGTCCGGCGCGACTGTGACAAGCGTCGGGGCGAGGACCGCAGGAAGCTCGACGACGATCAGCGCCAGCGCATCCTCAGGCTCGCCTGCGACTTCCCGCGCCTGTGGAACGATCAGGCGACCCCTGACCGCGAGCGCAAGCGCATGGTCCATCTGGTGATCGAGGACGTCACCATCACCCGTGGCGAGGAGGTCGAACTCGGTATCCGGCTTCGGGGCGGCGCCACGCGACAGCTCGCCGTTCCGCCCGACCTGCCGTCCTTCAAGCTCCACGTCACGCCACCCGAAATCGTGGAGGCGGTTGACACGCTGCTCGAAGACCATTGCGAGGGGGGGATCGCGGAGATCCTCAACCGGCGGGGCTTCCATACCGGATACGGCAAGCCCTTCAGTAAGCGGCGGGTCGCGTGCGTGCGCCGGGGACACAACCTGAAGACACGGCGTCAAAGATTGCGCGAACGCGGCCTGCTGTCCCGCAGCGAACTGGCGGAACGGCTCGGCGTCTCTCCGGAAACGGTGAGTTCCTGGCGCCAGCGAAACCTGCTCGCGGGCACACGGTGCAACGACAAGAACGAATGGCTGTACGAGATGCCGGATGATCCGCCGGCAACGCATGGTCGCAAGATCCGCCGCCGCGCGGCGGGGGGCGAACGGGCCGGTGCAGACGGACCGGGCTGAAGCGATGGATGCATCCCATGTTCCCGACAGCCTTGCCAGCACCCCAACATGGACGCCATAAGGTCAGCGCGGCGTCAAGGCCCCTGAATCAAGCCGGAAAGCCGGACGTTAGCCCGGATCGACCAAAAGGAGTGCAGTATGCCACCGAGCCCTTTCCCTGGGGTTTGTACGGCCGGGCATGCATGAGCGAGATGCCCAGCTTGCCGCAGATGATCTTCAATTGCCGGGAGCGGAAGCTGGCACCATTGTCGCAATACAGCCGCTCCACGAGGTCACGCCGCTGGACCGCCTCCTTCAGTACCACCAGGTATTCGGCCGCATTCTCGCTGAAGGCAAAATGCGCATAGGGGACCAGCCGGGTGGCATCATCCAGCAGGGCAATCAGGTAGGTCCTGCGCTTGCGGCCGTCCTTGTCCCTGATCTTCGGGCCATGCATGACGTCGGATTGCCACAATTGTCCGGCCGCCTCGGTGGCAAAGCGCCTGAGATCCTCCTGCGGCCGTTCGCGACGGCGTGCCATCAGCCCCTCGCGGACAAAAAGCCGGTGCACGGTGGAGGGCGCGATTGTTGTTTCCGGCGCTGCCTCGACGGCGATTTCCTGAAGTGATCCGTGCTGCCTGGAAAGATAATGCCCACGTTTCGCCGGTCTGACTGGCAGGTTGCAGGCAATCCTCATCGCTTCTTTTCCAAGCTGGCCCCCCGGTGGTCCCGGCACCGCTGCAGCATGTCGTTCCAGTCCTTTACGCCATCCTCGCCGTCGCCCGGCCGCATGCGCCCGAGCCCCGGGTATCGCTGCTCAAGCATGCTGGCGGCGTCATCGCCAGCCTCGTCGGCATCATAGCCGCAGAAGACGGCATCGAGGCGCAGCCCGCCGATCCATTCCGGCATACTGCCAGTCACGCCGGCGGTGGAGATGACGATGCCGATCTGCGTCCTGTCGGCAATGCTCCATGCCGAGAGGGCATCGATGGCCCCTTCGACGAGGAGCGCCGGCCCCTTCCTTCTGCGCCCGATCCAGAAGCCGCCGGCCGATTTGCGGGAGCCGGCCCGCATGCCCCTGAAGGGACGCCCGGCACTGGTGCCGACCAGCTCGGCACCGGTCCTGCCACCATTACCATCGCGGCAGACAAAGACGGCGTTGGCGCGGCTATCGGCGCCGAGGATGCCGGCCCGTCTTGCGTGCCCGATCAGACCCGGATCGAGACACCGCCGCCCGACCAGGTAGTCCTCGACCCGCTGCCAGGGACCGGCCTGCGGCCCGGCGGCGCTCCCGGGCACCATTCCCTCCAGGATGTCCAGCGCCTTGAGGAACGGGCAGGCGGCGACATGCATCGCCAGATCGATGGCACCGCCGCCGCCGCACCCGGCGATGTGGTCGTAGAACTTGTCGCCATTGATGCTGATCACCGAGCCCGGGCGCTTCCAGCGGGCCTTGTCGGCCGGGTCTCGCCGGTAGCCCATCCCGGCGGCGACCACGGCCAGCGGGATTGCCCGCACCGCGTCGGCCCGGGCACGGCCATTGCTCACAGCACCACCTCGTCGGCGGCCCGGGCCACATGCTGCTCGTCGGCCATGCGCACGCCATCGGCAGCGGCGGCGATCAGCGATGGAGTTGGTCCAGCATCTGGTAGCGGGCAACTTATCTCTAGCGTGCTGCCTTTCACCGGGTGCAGACCATCTGGCATGCGCTCTGCATGAGGAGGGCAACCTGGTTGAACATCGCCAGCACGCTGGAGATTTTGCTCGAGATGGTAGAATTTTTTCGGTTTCTTGGCGGATGGCCGCCACTCCAGATGGGATAGGCTTGTCAGTTCGCTATACGGTGCCAGGTGGAAGGAACAAGGTCTGGGGCTGGAGGTAGGCGTTTGCCAAACCATGTCATTGGAGTAACCACGATCTTGTCTGGATTGGGATTCAACCAAGCCCCCCACCAAGAAAATGTCGAATTGGCAGTGATGTTGTGACGACAGGCCGACATCAGGCGGAGGTCTTCATGACAATGATCCGCTTCCTGATTGTGATCGTGAATTACCGTCGGATAATCGAAATGAAGATTTTCACGAACCCAGTCTGGACAATCGGAGAAGACATGGATGACAGGGTCGTCTACCCGTTCGGCAATGTAGGCGACGGCCGCATCATAAAATGTTTGTCCGAGAACCGGGAAGCATTCGGATCCCCAAGTCAAATAGTCTCCCCGTCTGACATGGAGTGCCACGGCGTTTTCGCCGGCGATCCTGTCCAGCGCGTCCCTGTTCAAGGCGTTTGGAACGGAGCAGAATACGAGTTCGTTGCGTATCTGGTCCACTACGTCGGCAAAGTAGGCCTCTGAAAAGTAATAGCCTTGCAAATAGCATCCTGGACCAAGCGTTAACACGCCGGTCTTGAAAGCGTAACCTTGCTCGCGAACATGCTCGCGAACATATCGTGGATAGCGACCAAGAATTCGCCAAAGTTCGTAGCGAAGTCGAGATTTGAAGGGGGGGGGGAGCTCAATTGACTTAGCAATCCTGGCCTTGATACAGAATTGATTAAGGGAATATGATCGGGTATCCGTGGCATAGAAGCGGGTATCAAGAAGCAGTTCCGAACTGTTTCTGATTGCTACAGCACGTCCGGCAGCGTACTGGAACAACTGGTTTCCCAGGCCGCCTTGCAGTTTGACAAAAACGTACTTCATTGGTTGGGGACACCCTCACTCAGCTTGCAAGTCAAAATGTGTGAACCTCTTGCGAAACTAATGACCCGGGCGGACAATGAATAGGCCCGACCCTCCGGCGCGGACAATTCACTTTGAGTAGAGTTGTCGGGTCTCAACTCGACTTTGCACGATTATTCCGCGTAGCATAGCGTTTCAACCATGCGCCGGATCCTCTCGGGAGGCACTTTGAGCCTGCTGTATCTGGCTGCAGGGTCATTCTCGGCATGATCGACAGGATCGGGCGGCTGCATTTTCCGCCGTTCCCGGTCTGGCGGGGAGCGTTGAAATAGTCCAACCAGCCACAATTGGCACCGCACGGCGGCGATGGCATCGGAGAAGGTGAAGGCGGATTTGCGTCACCATGCAGCGGCATTGGAATGCGGCTCCCGGGCCAGAAGATCGGTGGCCCACAGGCAGACCAGGCTGTAGAGTCCAAGCAGCACCGGGGTGGTGCGCTCGATTGCCGCATCGGACCATTGCCGCTGGGTCTCCACCCCGAGATGGGCCCGCACCTCCTGGAAGGTGGTCTCGATCTGCCAGCGCCGCACGAAGATGGCGATGATCCGCGCCGGGGACATCGGACCGGTACTGAAGAAGGCCTGGGGGTCCCTGCCGCCCTCCGGGTCCCGCACCAGCACCCAGCGAATGGGCTTGGCCCCGGAGCTATCAACTACACACACTTGACTCCGGACCCGATTCCGTGCGAATCACGCGGCCATGCAGATTGGCATGCGTCAGATCTCGGCGGAGACAGTGGAGTGGTTCGGCCCGGCCTGCAAGGGCGGCGGGCTGACGCGGACCGCGCTGGCCCGGGAGTTCTGCGAAAGGGAGGGCTGGTTCGGGCCCGCCGGCAGGCCGTGCCTTGCCTCGGCGCGCAAGCTTCTTCCACGCCTGGCCGGGGAGACGGGGGTGCGTCTTCCGGAGGCGGAGGCGACGGCGGCCGGGCCGCACCCGCGCCCGGCGTCGGACTTTCCCGATCGTCTTGTCTCCTGTCCGCTTCGGGAACTCGGCGTCCTGTCGCTCGAGCCGGTGACGGACGCGGCGGCTCGCCGCCGCTGGGAGGCGATGATCGAGACGCACCACCCGGAGGGGTGGCGACGTCCGCCGGGCGGGCAGGTCCGCTACTGGATCCGCTCGGCGCGGCACGGGTCCCTGGGCGGCATCGGCTTTGCGGCGTCGGGGATGCAGCTCGGGCCGCGCGACGGCCTCATCGGCTGGTCGGCCGATGCCCGAATGGCCAATATCGGCAAGGTCGTGTGCAACAACCGCTTCCTCCTGCTCCCCGGAATCCGCGTGAAGGGCCTTGCCTCCCGGGCGCTTCGCCTGGCGACGGCGCGCATTGCCGATGACTGGGCGGCGGCCTATGGCGAGCGCCCGGTGCTGGCGCAGAGCTTCACCGGGCCGGAGATGTCCGGCCTGAGCTACCGGGCGGCGGGATGGAAGTGCTGCCCGCAGCTGACCTCGGGCCGCCATTCGGGGGTGCGCCGCGCCGTCTGGCTCAGGCCACTTGAAGAGGGCTGGCGGCAGGTTCTGCGCCGCGGGCCGGAGAGGGTTCTCGGCTGGTCCGGATCGATGTACACCAAGGGAGGATGGGCCGAACGGGAGTATGGAAGGAGCACCCACCCCGACGGCCGGGTCAGGCGACGGATCGCCGAGATGGGCGCGGCATGGACGCGGCGCCTCGGCGAGCACCTGCCGGCGATCTTCCCCGGAAGGGCGCAGCAGATGGCAGCCTACCGGCTTCTGTCCAGCGAGGCGGTGACGATGGAGCACATACTGGATTCGCATTTCGAGCAGACGGTGGAGCGGTGCCGCGCCGAGCGTCTGGTGCTTGCCGTGCAGGATACGACGACGTTGAACTATGACGGCCTTTCGCAGACCTCCGGCCTCGATGATCTTGGCGGCGGCGGCAAGGGAAGCTCGGGCATCCTGGCCCATGTCGGCGTGGCGGTGAACGCCGCGGGCCGGCCTCTCGGGATGTTCGAGGCGGACGCGGCGTTCCGCCGGGCGCAGGGCAAGGACAGCACCCGCTGGGTGGACGGTCTCGACCGGGCGCAGGAACTGGCGGCCGCCTGTCCCGACACAAGGGTGGTGACGGTCTGCGACCGCGAGGGCGACTTCTGGGGGCTGATCTCGCGTGCGGAGGAGACCGGGGCGGCGCTGCTGGTCCGGGCCTCCCGTGGCTCGAAGCGCCGGGTGGCGCTGGCCTCGGGCGGCGAGGCGGGCCTCTGGGACCACGTCCTGGCGACGCAGCCGGTGGGAGAGCGGAAGATCGTGGTCCCTGCCCGCGGCAGGCCGAGACGGCGCAAGGGCCGAACGGCGAGGCTGACGCTGCGCTGCGCGCCGGTCGATCTGCTTCCCCCGCAGGATCGGGCCGGCGAGGCGCCGATCCGCATGATCGCGGTCTCCGCCCTGGAGGAGAGACCGCCCCGCCGCCCGGCGACGGGGAAGGGAGGGAAGGGCAAGGGGAAGCTGCACTGGATGCTGCTGACCACCGAGGGCCGGGCCAGCCAGGACACCGCCCGCACGGTGCTGCGCTGGTACGAGCTGCGCTGGCGGATCGAACGCTTCTTCCATGCGCTGAAGACCGGCACCCGCATCGAGGACCGCCACCTCGATGCGGCCGACGATCTCAGGAAGTGCCTCGCCTTCGACGCCATTACCGCATTCCGGGTCTGGGACCTGTCCCTGCTTGCCGGCGAGAGACCGGACGAGCCGGCCAGACGGCATGTCACCCGGGAAGACGTCACCGCGCTCTGCGCCCTCGCCGCCCATCATGGCTTCAAGGTCGCCCGGGGACCGCCGGACATGACCATCGCCCGCTTCGTCGTGCTGACGGCCGGGCTGGCCGGCTTCCACCCCTCGAAGCGCCAGCCACTGCCCGGAACCCAGAAGCTCTGGGAGGGGGTCAGGTTCCTGTCCAACGCCGTCATCGCCATACAGGCCATGCAGAACTGGGACGGCAGCGAAATGGAAGGAGAATTCACGGAGTCAAGTGTGATAGATTGATAGGCCCCGGAGCCGGCGCCTTCAACCGGGAGAATGGCGGCGGTGTGAGCGTTCGCAGGGGCCGCGGCGGCTCCAATCTCACCTTCACGGCAACGAATGCGCTGATTGCCCGGCTCAAACCGGGAGGGCCCAGACGACAGGATGAGTCCTTACTGCTGGTCCTGGCAAGGAAGGTGAAAGGATGTCGGCGATATATGGGCGGCATCGTGCTGCCGCTTGACGAGGCCCTTGATCAGATTGCCAGGGCCGAGATCTTCTGGACCTGGATGTGAGGGAAAATGTGCAAAGTCGAGGTCAGACGTTGAAGTGGTCGCTATACTTGGATCTCAGACAAATAGGCTTGCGATCACTCCGAAGAATTGGGAGAAATTCACGGCGAGTGCTCCCGCTATGAGGAAGGTCAATCCGGGTCCGAAACTTTGGGGGCCTCCTGGTGAGGCTGCCAGGTTGAGGAAGAGGAGGCCTCGGGCGATGGCGATGAAACCGACGAGTTGGATGATGAGGACGAATGCGCCGGTGGCGTGTCGGGTTGGGCCAGTGGCGAGGGGGTCGAGCATGCCGTTGCCGTAGGCGAATATGGCTTCGGGACCGGGTGTGGTGGTGGTTCCAAACAGGGTGAGGCCAAGCGTGGAGACGGTGGCGGGAAATGCCAGCAACAGGGCGCCGGTGACGAATGTCACGATTACCCTCGCCGATGATGTTGCCTGGGAACCGAACTCGGTGCGGCGCAGGGCGAGGTGCAGGGAGCGGATGACGAGGAGGATCCCCAGCACGTAGAGGACGGCCCGCAGCAGGCCCTCGAGGGCTGGCAGGGCGGCGGTGAGGTTGGTGATGATGGCGGTCGGGTCCATGCGGGTATCCGGTCAGTCGATGAATACCGCCCCGTGTTCCATCACGTAGAGCTGCCCGCCATTGTCAAAGCTGGTGATGTCGATCACCTTGCCGAAGCCCTCGACATGATCGCCGGCGGCGAGTCCGGCGAACATCCGGCCGGTGGGGGTGCCCTCGAGGCTGGCGCTGACCAGGTAGCGGCCGCGGTCGGCGGGCTTGGGCCCGGTGGCGGGCATTCGGAAGGGTGTGCTGATCGTGCCGGCCCGGGGGAGGTTGAATTCACCTGCCGGTTGCTTGCCCGGTGCGTGGCGCAGCTGGCGGTCGATGGCGGCGAGTTGTTGGGTAAGGCCGGTGAGGCTGGCCTCGATGGCGCCGATCCTGGCCAGGATTTCGGGGCGGGTTTGTGGTGAGGATGCGGCGGCGAGGGTGCTGTCGTTCGGTGTCGGGGCGGCGGCGGGTGCTTGCGGGCTATCTGCGGCCAGGTCGGTTGCCAGACCGTCTGGGCCGTAGCCGGCCAGGTCGCTATTGAGGGGTTTGGCGGCGTGGGGGGTGAAGCCGTCATCGGGGGTGAATTCCCGGCCCGGATGTGAGGGGGTCGGGAGGGGCGGCCTCTGGGGCGGGTCGCTGATCTCCTCGGGGACGGGCGCATCGTTGTTCGTGTTGGCGGCGGGCGGCGGCTGGTCGATGAATTCAAACAGCCGGTTCCATTCCGCCGCCCTTTCCGTGCCGATCGGCACGAGGTTTGCGGTCGCGGCCACCGGCCGCAGGTCGATCTGCAATGTGCCGGCGGCAAGACCAGGACTGGCCGGTGCCAGCATGTCTGTCCTGAAGGCAGGTGCAAAACTGCGATCTTCGGGTACTGGCTCTCCGGCCGGGGGTGCCGGTGGCAGTGCGGCGGAGACCTCTCGTGCTGTCGCGGCCGGGGTGCCAGCCGGAGGGTCGGCGCCGGGAAGCGGGCTTACCATGGCAAACAGGCCATCGAGGAACGGGCGGGCCTTGTCTGGGCCGCCCGTTGCCATCATCGCCAGGCCGACCAGGGCTGCCAGGAGGAATACGATCAACCGTCGCCCTGCCCGGCCAGGCAACCGCAAGCGCCTGGACTTGCTGCGCCCGGGCGGCGATTCGGACGGCCCTTCGCCCGACTCAGGGATTTCGGCAATCCCTGGCCGGGGCCTGGTCGCTGACTCGCCGTTTGGCGCCCTTGGCCGGGACTCGCAGGCATGGGCGCCCGGGTCGGGCTCTCGGCTGGAGGCATTCGGCGGCGGCCTGCCTGCGGCGGCAGGCGGCGGATCGGCGGGTTCGTTGATGGCGCCCACTTCGTCCCTGGGTCTCTCGTCGTCATCGACATCCAATGGATCGACCATGTCGAGGGCGAACCAGTCATAGACCCCCTGCTCGTCCTCGGTGGCCAGGCCGCCGAATTCCTCGAAGATCGAGGGATCGTCCTGGTCGATGACGACCAGCGGCTCGGCGGCAGCGGCCAGGTCGCTCGCCGGGTCGGCCAGGGTTTGTTCGTGGTCGGTGGCGGGGTCCGGTATGCCGGACGCGGCATCGGGGCCGGGATCCGTTGCCGGTGCCGAGCCTGCGTGCAGGTGTCGGGCGGCAGGGTCCTGCCGGTCTTCGGGGAGGGTGTGTTCCGTGTCAGGTTTCATTGTCTTCTTCCTGTCTCAGTTTGGGATTGCTGCCGAGGCGACAAACAGGATGCCGACCGGGTATCCTGCCTCGAGGCGGATCTCCGGGCCCGCCGGTACCGAGCCGGCAAGATCGCCGGCGATCTGCTGGGCGGCGCGGCCCATGCCGGCGATGACGCTCTGCCTCGTGGTCGATGTGCCGCTTGTCACCGCGGCGTTACCGCCGATCTCGACCACCTCCATCGCCGGCCGGGAGGCCGATTCGGCAAAACCGGTCACCATGGATGCCATGAAGCCGGGGCCGAAACGGCGAACGAGCCGCCGGTCGACGCTGCTGGCAACCGCCGGCCCGGAATCGAACGCATCCACCGCCACTGCCTCGACATCGACCTGGAGGCCGGCTGGCGTTGCCAGACGGTCGAACTCGACCACCAACCCGCTGGCGGCGACCGATACCGTGAACCGGCCGATCATCCGGGCACCGTCAAACTCGCCCCCGGATATCTCGACCACCACCGGCGAGGCCTGGTCGGAGGTAACCGTATTGACGGTCTCGCCCTGGAGGATGGTCCCGGCCGGGATACTGAAACCGGCATGGAGGTCGCCGACGGGCAGCGGACCGGCAGCCGGGGGCGGGTCGCTCTCCGGGCGAGGCAGCAGCACGCTTTCCGGCTCGCTGATCGCCATGCCGCGCAGGATCGCCGTCATCTGGCCGAGCATCGCCTCGGCATATTGATCTGGTCCGGGATCGGCGGTGGGCGGGGCCGACACGGCCGAAACATCAGCCAGGGCGGCGGTGCTGGTGCCGGCGGGCTGGTCGTGCGGGATCGGTTGGTCGGGGGCAATCAGCCGGTTGCCGGTGGGCACGTTGTTGGCCGCCGCGAGCGGGTCCGGTTCGGGGGCGGTCTCTTCGGCGGTGGTGGTATCGCGAGCGGGCAGGAATATGGCCGTGGTCTCTTCCGGGATCTGTTCCGGTACCGATTCCGGGATCGAGATGTAGGAGGTGCCTGTTCGGTCGGCGGCATCGGCGTTGATGGAATTGGCATCCATCAGGGTCTGCCGGTAATGCGCCGATTCGGCCTGCCGCTGCCCTCCCGGGGTGGAATCGATCCCCGGGATCCGTGACAGTCTTGACGCGTCGATTGTGCCGATGCGCAGCGAGGCAAACCCGGCAAGGAGTGACAGGAGCACCACCACGAGCACCGCCAGGCGCCGGCGGCCGGCGATGTGGCGGTCGGGAGCGTCGCCGGAGGGGCTTGTGCCATGGGGAGGCTGGTCGGCGGCGGGCCGGGAGCGCCTGGTCAGCCGGGCCAGCCAGCCGGGTTTTGGCCGAGGAGCAGCCGTGCCGGGCGGGTTTGCCATCGTCCAGGGTTGGGCGGCGGGCTGGCGGCCGGTGCGGGCCAGGATCATGGTGCGGAGTCGCCTGATCAGGGGCGGCATCGGGTGTGCTCCCGTTTGTGCGTGCCATTGGGGCCGGTTTGGCCGGGCCTGCATGGGGTGTGGGTGGCCATCACGGCAGCTCCAGGCTGGCGACGGCGATACGACCATGCACGGAGAAAAGGAGGCTCGAGGCGGGGGTCAGCCGGTAGGCCTTGAGGTTGTTGGGGCCGGAGAGGGAGGCGGTCCAGGCCGGCGACAGGAGCGGGTCGCGTGCCCGCAGGTAGATCTCGCCATCCATGATCCAGGCCTCGGCCTCGATGCCGGTCACCGGGACTGGCCGGGCCTCCGGCGGCAGGTCGGTGCCGGAGAGGAATGCCAGCATCAGCGGATCGCCGGCCTTGGGCAGGCTGCCGGCGGTGTGCGTGTAGAGATCATCCGAATTCGGCCCAAACTTCATGATCTGGACCATGCGGTGAAAATGCGCCTGCCTGCGATCGATGACGATGCGCAGAACCACCGGGTTCGGCTCATCGGCCAGGACGACCACGAGGTTGGTCCAGCCGACCCGGGCGACCGGCGAGATTGCCAGCGAGTTCGAATTCTCGCCGAGGTGGATGACCCGAAAGTCATCCCGGTTGCCGATGACATATTGCCGGACCGGCCATGGGCTGCCGGCAGCGTCATAGAATCCGATTGCCGAGGCAATTCCCGGGGCAACCCGCAATCCTTCCGGCACCGCCCCCGGATCAAGCGATACCAGAACCGCATCCACCACCGGCTCCGGAAACGGCTCCTCCATGGTCGCCTCCTCGTTTTCCTCGTGGATGCGCCTGAACTGCTGGACCATCTCCGGCGTCATCGGAAAGACATCCCTGACTGCATCATCAAACCCCTCCAATTGCCGCGGTGATGCCGGCGGGCTGCCGGCGGGCATTGCCGGTGTGTCGGCAGTGCCTGCCAAATAATGCTCCCCGCCGTCATGATGGTGATCAGCGGCAGCGGCCGGTGATGCGGCCAGCATGGCAATCGCCGTTGCCCGTGAGATGGTCCTGTGCATGATTTGACGGCTCCCGTTCCGGTCAGGAGCCGGCGGCCCGGCCCGGTCGGACCACCACCCTCGTGATGCCAACCGCATCGGGCGCCTCCCAGGTCGGAAGGCGCGAGATCTCGATCTCGGCCACTAGGCTGTCCCGGCTGATTTCGCTGGCCGATTCATAGGTGATGCTGAGTGGCACCTGCACCACCCAGCTGTAGCGGCGGCGGTGATCGGTGCCGGCACTGACGATGACCGCCCGCGTCGCAACCACGGTGGAGACCAGCCGGTGTTCACGCACATAACTGAGCATGCCCGATTCCTCGAGCGCATCGAGGAAGCTGTTCCAGCCCTCCGGGCGCTCGAAATACTTCGACGCGCCCGAAAGATCGTCTCGCCAGTTGGCGAAATCCATGGTCAGTGCCGTGGTAATGGCCTCGACCGCGAAACTCGTCACCTGCCCGTCGGTCAGGAACGGGCTGGATACCGGTACCAGCGGCAGGATTCCGCCATCCTCGCGGGCGGCAAAATACTTCGGCTCCGGCCGGGACATGAGTGACCAGGTGGAGACCGCCACTGCCAGGCCGGTCACGGCCGCCATGATCGCAACCGCAACCGACATCCGCCGATGACTGTGCATCCAGGTTTCGTAGCGCGACTTCGCATAGGCAGCGGCGCTGTGTCCGGACATGCTCATTCCATTGCCTTCATGCAGTGAATGATTCGAGGAGGATCAGCCGGGGTGCGGCCACCAGCCGCACCCCGGCCTTTCGGCCTTGCCCTACCGGTCCAAGGTCCAGGTAATGTCGACCTTGCCGGAGGCGGCGTTCTTGGTGCAGAACGTCGCCGCCGCAGCCGAGCTGAGGCCGTCACTGTCGGTGTCGGTGCCATCGGTCACCGACACGATTCCGGTACCGATCACCCCGTTGCCCAGATCATCAAAGGGCAGGATACGCGAGCACACTTCGACCGGAATATCCTCGATCTCCATGGTGAACTGCCTCGTTGCACCCGTGATCGTCACGTCACCGCCCATGTTGCTCACGATTGCATCGGGAATATTGTCGGCATCGGTGTCGCTCTGCAGCGAGGAAGGAACGGCATTGGAGGCGATGAGCAGTGCCGCCATGTCGGCCGTGCCGAAATCGGCCTGCGACTGGAACAGCGACCTCACCTGCGATTGCAGGGACGACATCAACCTGATCGTGGAGTTGGTCTTGGCCGACAATGAGGCCTGTTCAAAGAACACCACCCCGCCAATGATGACGCCGAGGGCAATGACGGTAAACAGCACCGCCTCGATCAGCGTGGCGCCACGCTCGCTCGCATGCCGCTCCCCGGCAGCGGCAGCAATGTTCTCATTCGGTCTTTCCACTTTCGCTCTCCCTTGCTTCGCCGACCGGAGATCCGATTCGGCGCTGATTCAATGGGGGAGACTGTGACGGCGGTCGGCGACACTCGGCGAAGGGTTTTGCCGCCCGGCGGCAATACGATGTGGAAAACCGGCCGAGCCGGTCCCGGCACCGGCCGCCTGCAAGGCGGCCGGCGAGTTGCGGTCAGCAATGTATCCGGAACTGCACTTCCGTCGGCCTTCCGGCCAGTCCGTTGACCGGCAGGAGGTCTTGCGGACAGGCCGACATGGCGACGATGCAATCAAGCTCGGCCCGCAATGTGACCGACACACCGGCAACATTGTCGGGGGGATCAAATGAGAGCGCCCCGTCTTCAGTCCACGGGATGTTCATGAACAGGTTCAGCGGCGTCGGCGTGTGACTCGCCGCCAGGCCGAGTTCGGCCAGGCTTGCATGCAGATTGTCGCTACAATTGTCATGGACACCCTCGACACCGAGCAGACGGTAACGCCAGCGGTCGCAGGCCGCCATCAGCGTATCATGCGTTCCCGAGGAATCGTCCCTGACCAGGGTCAGGATCGGCCGTCGCCGGTTCGTCACCAACCGGTCGCCCACACGCGGGCACAATCGCAGATTGAATGCCCGCGTTGCGTCCATCGCCATGAATTCGTCCATCTCGCCAGCAACAAAGGCCCAGGTATCGACCACCTGTTCGCCATGAACATTGATAATGTCGATGCATTGCCCCTTCCCGAGGAAGACCGCCTTGCCACCCCTGGCAGCGACGGTTTGCAAGTCACCTGTCATCCGCTTGCCCCTCTACCCCAATCCTGCCGTCATAGGAGGAATTGCGACCGGCGATATCACCGATTTCGAACCTGGTAGCACCACGCTGGCAACGTGGGGACCGGCGCAAATGTGCGTCCGGGCCAATTGCACCATATTCGTGCCTGCATTCCGGGACGCGACAGCGCAGCACCCAGATTCGGGCAAATGGATGATTCGGCGACCGTGCTTTCGTCTTGCGAACCAGCACCTGTCCATTGCGATTCTGTATACGCCCTCTCATCGTATGTACCTTCCGCGTTCGTTCGACCAGGGTGCAGGGGCCACCGCGTTCGCGTGTCTCGCCGACGATATCAATGGAGGCCTCTCGCCGTCCTCCGATAACCACGGCCACGGCAGGATCTCTCTCTCGGCAGGATCAGGAACGGGAATTTCCCATGCCGCCACGCCCCTATTCCAGATTGTGCCAGTCGCAGGGACAATCGGCCTTTCCCCTGAATTTCACCCTCTCGCCTACATGAAGATCTCGCGCTTCCTTGTCCTTCAGGATGAGTCCCTTGCGGACAACACGCCACCAGGGAAAACTCCCGTTCTTCTTCCTGTCCTTCTCGGTCTCCTCCCTCATTGCAGAACCCACGCCGCTGCCACCATTCCGGTGGCCATAGCAAACGAGTGATATATCCTCATATAGCGTCAGCCACTTCTACCGTAGCAGGCACATGCGAACGCGAAAGTCGGCGAGATGAAGGCACGCAGGTCAGGTCCAGCGTAACATCACCTTGGCGCCGGGCCAGGACAACCTAGCCAAACCGCTGTCCGTCCTCTACCGTCAAGCGCGTGAGGTGTCAGCCCGGTTTCCTGGGTGGTCGCTTCGGACGGACAGCACGGGCCTTCGCCGGAAAGTCCGGCCGATCCTATTCAGCCTCCAGAATAAGTATCAGCGCCAGCGGCCTGGATGCTTCCCATGCGGCATGGGAGAGGGGCGTGTGTGGACGCGCGGCAACCGGCACGGCCTCTTTCTGCCTGACAGCTCTTCGGAGCTGGCTGCGCCTCAGCAGGTCAAAATGAATTCGCCGATGCCCAGGATCACGCCACGGGTGCATCCAAGGTTGCTCCGGTCGATATGTCGGATCGCTGTCGGCATTCTTCTGATCATGTGATCGTGATCCGGGGACGCTGCCTTGCCATTTTCCCAGTCATGGACACAGCGACGAAAGAACTCGACCAGAGCGCCAAACTCCTCCCATGTCAGGCCGGATCGCAGCCGGATTTTCAATAGAGATTCGCTCGCGAACTTCATCGACGCCAATTCGACTTGCCCGTTCGGACCGGCACCTGTGCGCTCGACGCACGGAACGATCACCAACCGCCCAGAAAGGATCCAACGCATGGTTGAAACACTCTGCTCCGCAGCATAATCGTGCAAAGTGGAGCTAAGAAGTCCTCAAAACACACTTCACAACGCTGGCCGGCACAACAATCAATGGCTCAGCCACCCGCCGGTTCAGTCGTTTCCATAATCAGGCTCCGAGTAGTAGTAGCCGTGTGAGCGTGCGATGTCATCGATTTCATGTGGCTCTAGATCGTCAATATCAAAATATTCTCTTGGATCGACCCCAAAGTGTTCAACTGGATCTAGCAAATTCCCCCTAGAGAAAGTTGGTAGAAGCCCTACTGCCATCAACTCTTCACGGTTCAAATCCAAACGGCATGCTCCACAAATGAATCGTGATGATGCAACAGTAACATGCTCGATCAGGCTGTCATTCACGAGCTTCACCTTTCGACCTATGTCGCGCTCACCAACCAATATCCCGGAACAACAACATGCCGGGCATGCTTGTGTTTCATGTAGTGTGTGAGAACCGGCAATCTCACGGGCTTTTTCAACTGATACCTCCCGACGCTCGTTTTGTTCCGTAGAATCAAGAGACCTAAACCATTCGCTTTTGATATTGAGTTTTCCTTTAGTTCTGCCTGCAAGCTCTTGGGTACTCGTCGCGAGATACTTCTCACTATCAGCAGCTTCTTCTGCGTCGAAAAAGTCAGCTATGTCGGCCTTTAGAAAATCGCAGAGTGTCTTGGTAACCCGATAGTGCTCGGACTGCCATCGGTTGTGTGTCATTGCCTCAAAGCCAGAGTCACCCGAGTGCACTTCCGTATTCCTAGCTTGTGCCATCAACATGCAATGTTTCAAAGCTTTGTCATCGAATGTTTCTATTAGTTTGTGGCAACGATTATATGCGATCTTCGCCGGTATGCTTGTTGGTCCTCCATTTTGAATAGGCACGCCAAACACATACAAGATGTTCTTCCCATCCTTCGGATCCGCCAACAGAACCGGGTGAATTCTTGACAAAGCTGAGCGCGCAAGAAGTTCAAGGTATAGGGAACTCCAGAAACCGTAGAGTTGTGAAGATCGATCCGCGTCCCTTGCGTAAGAACCGTATAAACTGGCCTTCACCAAGAGCTTGTTGTCATCCCACTCAGTATCATTGTTCATAAAAACTCACCCTAAAGAGTCTTCGATTGTCATCTTGGCGACCCGATGAATCACTCCTGCCGTGCAAAGTCCTGCGGTTATTTATGAGCACAGCTTTACCTGGCTTCCATGTGACTTCTTGTTTGATCATCTTAGACAGCTGTTGGTCTACCTCCCTCGGTCGAACTGATCCAACTACACATCGCCTAAAGCAAGCGCTATCCCATCTGATTGATCCATCGGCCTCCAGACAACGTCGATAGTGGAATCGATCCGATCTTGTGCGAACGCTCCAGATAGAACGACGAAGATTCAACACGAAATTTGTATCAAGCGCTGATAGATGTATTTCCCAAATATTTGTTCTGGCGTGGCTCTCGTCGGCAGTCAAACTCCAAAGAAGAATGTATGCAGGCGGTAAGCTCAAATGTGCACCGTCAGTATGTGGCGGCTGTTCAGTTCGTCCGACACTTCGGGAAAGCGAGTTTGGCCGAGCAGATCTCTTATCAATTGGAACCAAGCATTCGGGACACGACGAACGTGTGAATTGCAGTTCTTCGAATAAGGAGCGGGCTACTGCTACAGGATCTTCACCATCACAAAATGTGAATTCAGACCAAGCATGTGTCATCGCTCTCCCCCTTGCCTGCCGTCAGCGGCGGAGCTTCCGGATCCGTCCTTTCGGAAGGTGGTGGTAGAACGCGGTGCGGCCGATGGAGAGGTTGCAGATCACGCCGCTGATGAAGGGGTAGACCCTGGTATCCCGCAGCATTCCCCCGGCCTGGCGGCGCATTCCCGGCGTCAGTTTGCTCGGCCGACCCCCCCCTTCGGCCGCGGGCCCGGGGTCGCGGCCAAGCCGGCCATGGTCCACTCCCCGATAAGATCTCGCCCGAACTAGGCCAGCGCCCTGAACACCTGAAGACCAGTGCGCCGCCTTCCCGCATCCAGTCCAGCGCCTCCGCAAGTCCGGGCCGGTCGGACCTAGTCCCGGAGGCGCGATCCTCGAAGATCCGCTCGCATCCGACGGCGCCGTGCGCATTGAGCTGAAGCTCCGGGTTCTGGACCAGCGTCGAGACCCGCGCATATCCTGCCAGCATGAAGTTACTTCTGTCCGGAAAAGGCATGCGGGGCCTCCATATTCGGACAGAAGGTTCGGAACAAGGTTTGCGAACAGGAGTTCGGCTGGATTCACGCTGTATCCAGCTGAGTCGGAGGGATTTCGGGAAACGGTGATCTTGCGGAAGGGTGCGGGCAGCACTCGTTTCCTGCCATGGCAATAGATCAAATGTTCTGAGCCCATCACTGCCATCGCAGACCCTGCAAAAAAGCCTCAAGCTCCGCCAAGCCTGTCCCGCATTCTTCAGCGGTTTTACCGAATATTCCTGACGTTACGAACGACGAGCCATCTCCGCCTTCTCCAAGCGATCTTCTGATGGTCTCCATAACCCTCTTTCTGTTCTCATGCCGATATCCGAAAGCGCCCGCCGGCGCCCGGTAATCAAGGAAATCTGGCTTCCGCCTGTGTCCACAGGCAAGGGCTGCCAGGATTTCAAATTTGTCAAACACGAAGGTGTACTCGTCATCATCCGGGATCAGTCGCCGCATTGTTTCCCGCAGGGCATCATGCAGCCAGTCGTTGAGCGGTGCGTAGTGTCTCTCCATGCCTTCGAGCATCTTTATCTGCTGGCCACCAGCATGTTGAAACATGATCGCTGGCGACAGCCTCATGGCAGCCACCGCATCTTCGTTGTTTTCTCTTGCGACTGTGGTGTCAGCCAGGCTGCCCAGCAAGTCGAGTCGGCCGGCCTCGACTGCACCGAGGCCAAGAGTGTAAAACAGAAGCATGGCTGGATATTTCTGCAAGTCCAGCCAGAACGCATTGCCTGAA
Source organism: Paracoccaceae bacterium (assembly GCA_964291445.2). GTDB lineage: Bacteria > Pseudomonadota > Alphaproteobacteria > Rhodobacterales > Rhodobacteraceae > JAPOXR01. The sequence continues at coordinate 46,393 of OZ219864.1, forward strand.
AGCGATCTGGACGGATACAGACGTGCAAGTGCGCGCTGCCAGACGGCATGATGTTCCCTCTCTGCCCAATATCCCCCAATGGCCGCCATGGCCAACAGCGTGGAACAGGCCGCCTCGTATCCACGGACACACGCTCCGTAACAGACCCGGTGCCTGGAATAGCGCCGTTTTTCGCCGAATAGGCTTCTGTCGATGTCAATTCGACCACGCGTTCAACCTCGGCATCGATCAGATCCGCCAACTGTATCCGGTATTGCTGATCGGAAATGTAGCGCTTGAGATTTGCGACGGCCGCGCCTGAATCTTCTGTACGTTTCCCTTCACTCTGAACGATGGTCTTGATTGCCTGCGCAAGCGTCCTGGCAAGTTTCTTTCGCTCAGAGCGCCGCGCTGCCTGCGCCTGTTCGTCCGATCCGTCCCCGGAAATCAGGTACGTGATCGGCCAACGCCGGTGCTTGATATCGAACGGAAGGTCGTCACAACTCCCGAATTCCTCGTTGAAGACCGCGATTATCCGTTCATGTTTCAGTTCGCCTAGGGCATATCCGTACTCGATCAGCACGTTGGGGTTGGGCACTGGCGATGCCTGTTCATCTGCCCGCTTGCCGGTAAAGGTCAGATCAGCGACAAACGCATCGCATTCACGGATCTTCCGGAAAATCGTTTCGGCAACATGCGGGCTGCCAGCCTCTCCCTCTGTGTCTTGGTCAATCTTGATCCGCGGCGCATCATCAATGGCCAAGTCGGCCTGAAGCTGCTCGGCTGCGGCGAGCAGCGCATTCCGGATCAGTGATCGGCAGAGAATGGCAGGCCTGTCGCTCTGCCATGCATAGAATATCCTGAACTCAGTCATGGTCCGTCCGTGTATCCGCGGCTGTCGCAGCGGTCAAGTTGAAGCACCACCCGGCATCGGTCTTCCTTATAGGAAACTTCTCGCTTGTTCGGTTTCAGCAGAAAACTCTGGCCGAGAGATAAAGACTAGTGAGAGGTTTTATTGTCCGTGAAGAACACGGATTTAGTTTTTATCTAAAGGATTATAAATGACATTTTTCAAGAATTTACAGTTTGTTTCCCACAGTAGTGGTGGTGTAATCCTCCGCGCACGACGCGGTTACATAGCAGGAACTCTCTTGTCTGCAGGGACACTCACCAAGCTGCGGTTGGTTTGCAAGATTATCCGCTTCGCGCTGAAAGTAATGAGACTGCTCCTACAATGTGCAGGAACAGATTGTTCTCCATTCTGATCGAATGGTCTTTCCGGCGGAAGGCGGGTCAAGGCGAGAACCTCAGCAAGCCACCCCTGCTCTGGACCCGGCGGGACCCTGCCGGGTTGTCAACTTGGCGAGGCAACACGAGGTATCACCCAGGGAGTGGGAACCGCCGCTTCTCCTCTGGGCCAACACTTGGACTCATGTCGTTCTGGTGGCAGGGAACCCGTCAGCACCAAGGCCGCAGTACGCTCGCGATTTCGCGGTTGCCGGGCCTGCTGACGATCGACGCAAGGATTCTGACAGACCGGCAGTTGGCGCAGGCGGGTGAAATCCTCCGGCGGTTCCGGGAGCGGTTCTTCCCGCCCGCGAACGAGGCTTACCGGGACGAAGCCAGGCAGGATCTGGACTCAGCGGTCCTCGTCGAAATGCTGGGGCTGGACGAGGTAGTTCTCGGGGGCCTCCGGACGTTGCGCGAGCAGTGGTGCCGGGAACCGAGCGTACACGGCGGAAAGTCCTCAAGGCCGGACAGGTCCTTAGGATCGGCGTGGCCCTCCCGGTGCAGAAACACTGCCGTGGCCGCCAACTCCAACTCAATGGCATCGGCATCGGCGGCGCGACGGGAAAGTTCGCAACGACCCTTCGGACAGTGCGCATCCGGTGCCCTGTCCACTTGGTAGATCGAGTAGACACCACCCCAGAAAGCGGGCTCCACCTTTTCGGTCAATACGCCCGGTAACGCGCCTGACCTGGCTGACGCGGCAACCTCGTCACTGTAAGGGCCGAAGTGCCTGTAACGAAACTCGAAGCCGTCGCCATAGCCCGCAACATCAAGAAGATAGGCAATTTTCTGTAGGCGGGTCCGTCCAACCACCCTACCGCCGGCGTCGCGAATTATGGCTGCGACGCGTTTGGAAGCTGTTGCTTCCATTTCTTGACCTCCTTGCCGACAATATCACGAATTTTCTCTTCAATGTCGCTTTTGTTCGGGTCGTAACATGCGCGGGTAACCTTGAAGTCGCCAATGCTCGCCACGACCTCCGACCGCTGTCTCAAATCCATCGGGGATCCACCATCGGGCTGACGATGATCCGTTCGATCGGACCTTGCGATCCATTTTCCGTATTGCAGGCCGATCGGCGCGCCTTGCCTGGATCACTCCCGTGACTGTGCCATGGGGTGCAGATAGCATGCGGAAAGTTCATTGCTCAGAAGAATCTGTCATGACATCGTAGCGGTAGCGTCGCCACGCCGATTCTGCAAAAACCCTCCTGGTCTGACGGCCGCGCACGGGCGGCATAATGATCAATGGTGGCGCTGACCGAGCTCAGTTTCAGCATTGGCCGGGACATCCCCGAGACGGGTTAAGTCCTTGTTTTCCCGTGTACCGGTGTCTAAATGAATCGTATGGGAGCACGTGAACAAGATGCACAACAAGCCTGAAAGACCCATTCTCAGCATTTGGCGTCAGACACGCGCCTATCGAATCCAGACAACGGTTATGCCCATTTGTGGCATAGAAAACTACCTAAGGATTGAAAATGGACAACCCAGAGAACGGCGGCTCAGAAACTGATACCAAACAAGCTGTTTCCATCGAGTATGAGAATTTAGACATTCCTCCGGCTTATGTCGAGGCCGCACAGGGCATGCCAAGCCCGAAAGGCGTTCTTCAAGTGAGTTTTTTCTCTGAACGAATAAAATGCAAGGACAGGCTGACAACCAATACGGTGCAAAGGAACCACGAAGACGGAAGAATAAGTGTCGACATTGCCTCTCTTCCCGATCCGTTTGGCACGGACAGTGGTTTGATTACTATTATTCGACGAGTAGAGGCCAACTTGATCTTGACGCCAGAAGTAATCGAGTCGCTAATCCCATGGCTACAACAACAGCTTGAACGTTTACGAATGAAGGATACACAAGGATGACCACCCTTGAACAGGTCACGGCGGTGGAAGAAAGTTTGCGCTTCCAGCAATCTGAACCCTGTGGACCCGCCAATATGTGGAATTTCGATCAACGAGAGACTGAATCAGATCGCGAAATACAATTTTTTCCGAGAAAAGGTCCGGAGATGCTGGATTTCGTAAACGTCACGAGTCCTTCTTCGAGATTTGCAGATGGCATTTCGAAATACAGCTTTGGGTTTGAAGGCGTCTCGACGGCGGCAGCGGCAGTCCTGTGGACCAATGGCGTGCGGCCTTCTCCGGAGAAGTTGGCGGCCGAAGACGAAAGACGTCACTCCCACATTTTTGTACAGATTCTGGAGGACATTGATCAACTAGGTTCGATTGCGGAGGAAGAAGAGGTTCCCTTCCCCGACTCCCGTGCAATCTCCAACGCGCGAGTCATGATCAAAAGACTTTATAGGTTTTATCCGGTTCGCTACCAGGTGACGCCGACTGAGAGACGCGGGGTTTCAATTGACGCCCCCATGAGGAAGGCGGGTGCCGTATCGGTCGAATGTGCTCCAAATGACATTGTATACTGCTTCGCTGCAATAGACGGTATTCGCCGTCGGGCAAAATTCTACCAAATGGAAGGGTTGCCCGACAAATTCATTTTGCAAGCGCTTGATGACCTCGCCAAAGGATAGGTGGAGGTGAGAGACGTTCAGGACGACGAGCATGTTTGGAGAGACATTTATGTTCAGCGTCACAAGAAACAGTTGGACCGTCTGGTCAGCGACCGGAAGGTCAACAGCCAGACGAGGTCAATCTTTGGCACTCGAAGTGCGCCAGTTAAAAGAATATCTACCAATCTCTACGACAGGGTCACCATTTGTTTCGCGGTTTCGGAGGGAGATCGCAGAGCCAAGAATGTCGAGAGTTCAACGGGGGTTCTTGGATGGTGGCTCATGAAGGTGACAGAGGTGAAAGAAACCAATTGTCGCGTAGAGAGCAGCCCTGAACCCGGAAACGTGTACCACGCGGATATTATTCTTCCCGATGGTCATTGGGAAACATGGGAGGACGGGGAAGTGCATCTGCGGCATTTTCTGGCGGTGGGGCAATGGAAAGACAGGCATACCATTTCCCCGGAACAGCAATAGTCCTCTACGTAGTAATCGTGCCCATAGCCAATTGCCTTGAACATGGACACTGTCCAGACAGGAATGATCCGAGTGATTGAATGTTCTCGCCGCCATGGATGAGGCGCAGACTCAAGACGTGTGGCAGTCACGTGAACAGTGATAACAGCCATTTACTTTTAAGTAGTACGTTCTGGCTTTGAGTACGGCATCACGGCAATTGAAGAATGATCCGAGATATTGCCTGTTCTCTGGATTAGGAAGATACCTACATCCGTCCCTATGTACCTCGTGATCTCCGTTCAATTGCGAATTCCTGTTTACGCAATAGTTTGTCATCTGTCATGTCCAACTCTAAGCGACGAGACTTAACCTGCCGTGACTACACTGTAAGTGTAGCATGTCAATACAGACTTTGGTCCCACGGCTGATTGATTCAAATGGAGGTTCGTGAATCTTCCTTCCCTATTCTATCAATCACCGCGGCCATCCGGAAGTCAGGAATTCCACATTTGCCTTGGTTTCGCAATCAACGGTAGCTCACGGGACAGACTGGGTGAAGGTTTGTGACGACTATACGCGCAGATCATGTGCACGGAGTTCTTCCTCGGCCTGCGGAATGAAGATCCGGCGGATTCATCGACGCCCGTACACCGAACCGGGCGAGACCTCGGCAGGTGGTGGGTTTGATCAGCGGCCGCAGTTCAATGCAGGCTGAGGGCGATCTGGTTCTGGATGGCGTGCATGGCGAGGATGAAGGCGGAGATGACGGCGAAGACGATGAGGAAGGCGGCGGCGCGGAGCTTGCCGAGATTGGCGAGGAGGCGTTCATGCGATTCGTGGAGCCAGTCCTCGGCGATCTCGGAGAGGCGGGTGGGAAAATCCGACAGGTTTGCCAGCACCTGCAGCGACAGCACCAGGTCGCGGTCGGGCCAGCCGGAGCCGGCGAGCTCGATGGCGGCGCCGAGATCGTGGCCGTTGAGGAGGTTGTAGCGCACCAAATCGAGGCGGCGGCCGACATAGGGGCAGACGCCGGGGCGGATGCGGGAGATGGCCTCGACCGCCGACATGCCGCTCGACATCATGGCGCCGATGGATTTGAGGAAGGCGATGCCGGTCTGGGCCCGGTACTCGGCGAAGATCGGCAGCTGGTCGGCGGTTGCCCGGCCGCGGCCGGCCCAGTGGCGCAGAATGAGGGCCATGGCCGGTGCGGACAAGGCGGCGGTGGCGGCGACGGGGATGATGTTGGCGGCGGCCCAGCGGCTGGCATGGTTGAGATGGCTGGCGGCGCCAATCCATTGCGAGCGGGGCAGGAGGTCGCCGAGCACCGGGGCGATGCGGATGTGGAAGAACACCAGGAGGCCGTAGACCATGCACAGGAGCAGGATCGGGTAGGCCAGCTCGCCGATGATCTGGCCGCGGGCGGCAGCCCGCAGATGCAGGTTGCGGGAGAAGATTTCAAGATGGCGGGGAAAGGAGTCGCTGGCCTCGATGGCCTCGAGCACCATGCGGTCGGAGGCCGGGATCCAGCCAGCAAGGGAGGCGGCGAGGCTGTTGCCACTGCGCATGCCGGCCCGGGCATCGGCAAGGATTCGGGCCAGCATCCGGGATCGCTGGCGCCCGCCGCCGGTGGCGATGGCGGCGATGGCATCGAGGGCCTCGCCCTTGGAGAGCCCGGCCTTCATGAGGGCCGAAAGGTCGCGGTAGAGGCGCTGGCGGCTGCGCAAATCGAAGCGGAAGGCCTGCAGGCGGCGGGGGATGGGCAGGCGGGCGATCCTATGCATCGAGGCGGTCCAGATCGGCAGCGAGGGCGGCGGCGTGGTCGGGGTAGTCGCGCTGGTAGGAGCTGACCAGGTCGACCTCCTCCTCGATCTCGTTGATGTCACAGAGGCCGGCGCCGACCCGCAGCATGGCATGGTGGATGGCCGGAACGCCGCCGAGGCCGCCCCTTCGGTCCGGGGCCAGCCAGTGGGCCCGCATCTGCCCGCGCTCGCCGCGGATGTAGAGATCGAGCAGCCCCGGGTCCGGCAGCACGGTCTCGGCGATGACGGTGCGGCCGGTCAGGCCGCGCTGGCAATGCTGGCAGCCCTCGCCCCGCAAATGCAGGCGGGAGGAGGGGCGTCCGGTGAGTTCGACCACGGTGACGGCCAGCTGGCGGGAGAGGACGCCCTTGCGGATGCCGTCGCGGAAGCTTGACCGGCAGTGCCGGCACAGCACCCCGACCAGCCGCTGGTAGACGAGGCCGCGAATGATTGAGGGGTCGGCGAGTTTCCAGCTCTCCACCCCGAGATCGCTGAGCCGGTCGAGGATGCCCAGCGCCGAGCCGGCATGGATGGTCGACCACATGGCGTGGCCGGACATGGCCAGTTCGATGGCGTGGGCGGCCAGCTCGCGGTCGCGCAGCTCGCCGAGCACGACGACATTGGGGTCGGAGCGCAGCGTGGCCTTGATGGCATCGACGAAGGCCTCGTTGCGGCTCTGCCCGGATTTGGGCACGATGGCGAGGTGGGCGGCGCCCTCGATATCAAGCTCGACCGGCTCCTCGACGGCGAAGACCGAGATCTCGTGCAGCTTTTCCCGGACCATGGCGTTGAGCAGGCGCTGCAGGGTGGTGGTCTTGCCCGAAGACACCTTGCCGGAGAGGAGGTAGAGGCCGCTGGTTCGGCGGCGCATGATGGTGAGGTCGGCCAGCTGTTGAGGCAGGTAGCCGAGATCGGTGATGTCGGCCTGGCCCTGGCCGGAGGTGTAGTTCAGCCGCATGGCCATGAAAGCCCGCCGTCCCGAGGTCGGCGAGTATTGCAGCCTGGCCCGGTCGATGCCGACCGGCAGCAGGCCGGATTTGCGGGTCAGCGCCCCCTTCATGAAATCCGTCGCCCCGGATTCGGCACCCTGGTCGACGGCGACGGCAAAGGCGGCGTTGATGATGGCCATGCCGTCATCGGGGGTGCGGCTGGCCAGGTTGCGCAGCCGCCCATTCACCCGCGCCTTCACCTCGCATTGCCCGGCCAGCACCTTGAAATGAATGTCCGATGCAGCCAGCTCCGCCGCCTGGGCGATGAGCCGCCGCAAATCCCGCTGGCGCTCGATCTCGTTGCGCCGTCCCCTGGCCGGGCTTGCCGCACCCTGCTCGGCCTCGTAGGCGCCGAGAATGGTCTCGCTGTCGGATTCGACGATCTCGATGATGTCGATCCCGGCCCGAAATGCCCGGTCGAGCAGCGCCTTGACCTCCGGCGACCAGCGGGAGCCGCCGGCAATGATGACCAGCCCGCCCTCGAAGGCGGCAATGAGCCGGCGGTCGGCGGTCGGCACTTCCAGCTCGCCGCCCGGCCCCGATATCAGCCTGCCGCCGCCATGCTCCTCGGCCAGGCTCCCGGCTCTTGAGGCCGGCCTGGCTGGCGGCGGCGGGGCGGTCGGCAACAGCTCAGACATCGAGGCGCAGGATCACGATCCTGCCCCGTCCCGAGAGCCGCACACTGTCCTCGCCAACCGCGAGCACGGTCATCTCCCCCGGCACCCGGTCGCCCTTCCGGACCTGGCGGGGCTCGCCATCGATCTCGAGCAGTGCCGAATGCTTGCCGTCACTGCCGCGGATCTCCTGCAGCACGTAGGACGGCTCCGGCTCCTTCGGCGCCACGATGTCGCGGATGTCCAACTTGTCCGGCCCCGGCTTCGTGGCGGCGGGCAGCTTGGCCCCGGCCAGGCCAGCTTCCTGCGCCTGCAATTCCAGGATGCGAATCCGGGCCAGCAATCTTGATTCCTCCTGTTCCATGGCCAGGCGCTGTCCGGCCGGCGTGTCGGCAAAACTCCTGAACTCGCCCGGGGACACCTCGATGAGCATGTCGGGGCCGCCGAGGGCCATGAGCCGGTTCAGCAGTTCAGCCTGTTTCAGTTGCCGCTCCAGCATGATGATGCTCTCCGATATCGCCGACTGCCGGGCCAGCAATCCGGAGCCCTGCAGGATCTCCATGTGCTGCCGGGTCACCGGATCGGGATGCGGCGGCGCGGCCTCGCCTGCCGTTGGTTCCGTACCGGCGCGGGCGGGCGGCGGCGCGGCCGCACCTGCTGGCGGCTCCGTATCGGGGCGGGCGAGCATCGGGGCGGGATCGGCCTGGCGGGGAGCGGGCGGCGAGTCGGCGACAGCAGGGGCGGGCCGGGTGCCCGTTTCGGCTTCGGTTGGCCAGGCGGGCATCGGCAGCGGGCCTGATGCCGGTGCCGGCACCGCGGCCAGGCAGAAGGCGGCCATGGCGACGGCGAGGCGGGCGGGCCGGCGGGCAACATCGGGGTGGCGGCTTACCATGACTGCACCGGCGGTGGTTCGGGGTAGGCCCTGGCGGTCAAGTGCCAGGCATGGGCGTCCTGGCGCCAGGCAAGGGTATCGGGCACCAGCGCCGGGATGTCCGAGACGAGGCGGGCATATTCCAGCACGCCGGCCGAGGTGTGGATACCCAGATCGAACCGGTCCAGCGCCCGGCTGATTTTCTCGCCTCCGGCCCGGCCGTCAATGCGCTCCGAGCGCTGGTGGATGCCGGCCTCGAGGCCGAGCGAGCCGAACCGGTCACGCAGCACCGTCTCCAGCCGATCCCGGCGCCAGGGATTGAGCAGCGTCAGCATGTCGTCCGGGCCGAGCCGGGTGGTGGCGGCCAGCTCGGCGGTGTCGCCCTTGCGGGCGATCTCCGGGCTATGCGGACCGGCGGCGGCCCGGACATGCACCGCCCGTCCGTCATTGCGCCGCAATTTCATCCTGGTGCCGATGGATTGGCCGGACCAGCTGCAGATCAGCGATTCCAGCAGCCAGCCGGGCGGCAGCAGCAGCATCCGGTCCATCTCGACCGTGCACCGGCGCACGAATGCGAGGATCGAGGGCGCATTCTCCCAGGGATAGTCGTAGCTCTCTACCGCTGGCACCGGGGTCCCGAGCGAGGCAATGCCGGTCCCGCCCACCGGCGCCAGGCGTGACCAGCCGAAGCCGGCGAGGATGGCCGCCGCCATCACCAGGGCGGCAATGCCGGCCATCCTGGCCACCCGGTTCACGCGCTGCAGCGGAGCCGCCCGGGCCAGGTCGAGCGCATCGGCGACGTCCCGATCCTGCGAATTGTCGATTGCCCAGGCGGGTGGGGCGATGATCCGGTCCCAGTCCGGGGCCTCGAGCGACATCTCCATCGCCTGCCGGGCCGCCGATTCGGCACCGTGGAGCTGATCCTCGTAGATCTGGGCGCCGCGCATGGCAACGATCCACCAATGCGGTGCCTGGCCCGGCAGGCGGAAAGCTGCCACCCAGTTATCGCCCCAGCCATCGGCATTGATGGCGGTGGCACCGGCCAGCATCCCCGGCGACAGCCCGTCACCGGTGGCGCCGAACCCGGCCTGGCGCGAGCCGACAGCGCCGACATGCAGATCAAACTCGCCGCGGTTGCCGCCGGCCAGCCGCGCCTGGTCGCGGATGGAGAGGCCAGGCTGCAAGGGCTGCCACAGCAGGCCGAGCGCCGCTCGCCTCTGGCCGATGGCCAGGCAGTTGGGCGCGGCCATGCGCACCGTCCCGTCCGCCGCAATCATCGTCCGGCCTCGCCGGCGGCATGGCCGAGAATCGTTGGGCGGATCATCAGCACGGTGGAGATTCGCTCGGAGGTCGAGGCGGCGCGGGAGCCGAAAAATGGCAGCATTCCCGAATCCGACCGGTCGCGTGAACGGCGATCGCGCTCGAAGCCCATCAGCACCAGCGTCTGCTTGTCGGCCACCACCGCCTGTTGTTCGAATGACGTGGTCGAGACCCGGGGCAATTGTATGGTCTGCCGGTCGGAGGTGAACTCCGCCAGATCGTTGAGGTCCGACAGGCGGATGCTGTAGCTCAGGAGGATGCTGCCATTGGACTGGATCCGCGGCAGCAGGTTCATCTCGAAGCCGGTGGTCAGGGTTCCGGGCTCGATACTGGTCCGGGTCTCGCCCTGCTGCCCCGGCACCGCCTCCACCTTCCGTGCATAGGCGGTCTCGCTGACCACCTGAATCGGCACCATGCGGTTGTTGGCAGCCGTCACCCCGGTCCTGGTTTCAACCGAGACATGGCCAAGCCGGTCGAGCCGGGCCACGAACAATTCCAGATCGACATCGCCCGACAGCACGCCGACATTGACGGTGCCGGTCGCCCCGACCGGGCCGTGCCGGCCGGTCCAGCGAAGCGAATCACCCTCCTCGCTGCCGGCAAACAGCTCGACATCGAGGCCGCGGCCCAAAGTGCGTGACCGGGTAATGGTCAGCACATTGACATCGAACGCCACCTGCCGGCCGAGAAAGGCATTGAGACCGTCAAGATAGGCGGCAACCTCCCGCTGCTTGTGCGGGCGAGCGGTGACAATGACATGGCCGGATGCCTTGCCATAGGAGATGGTGGCATCGGTCCCGGCAATGGACCGCATCGCATGGTCGATCTCGGCGGCAAGATCAACGCTGCCGGTCGAGCCGACCTGGCCGACCTGCCCGGCAAACTCGGTCCGCACCGGCATCGCCGCCACCCGGTACTGACGGGTGACGAATTGCCGGAAGATCACCGAATTGCCGTCGAATTCCCAAGCCAGCCCGTAGCGGTCGGCCAGGCGGTCGAGGATGTCGGGCAGTGGGTGCCGGAAATCCGGCCGCATCCTCGCCTCAAGCCCCGCCGCCGCCAGGACGTCGGTAGGCCGCTCCGCCGGCAACAGTCCGGGAGCCGAGCCGGGGCCAACCGCCGTCAGCACCCGACCCTCACTACCGCCCAGCAGCAGGATGGGCAGGTCCGATACCGCCGACAGCCGGGCCAGGATTTCCGCAAGCCCCAGCTGCTGCCGGCTCGCCAGGCGGATCGGCCCCAGCTCCTGCAATTCGGGCGGAAGGGCCCGGGCGGCGGATCCGGCATCTGCCCCGGCAGCGCCGGGGACGGGAGATACCGTCCCCGGCGGGAAGGTGCCGGCATGACCAGCGGTCAATGCCGGCTCCATGGCCGGGCCGTCGCCCTCATCCGGCAGCTCCATGCAGCCCGGCGCCAGGGCAAGAGCCAGGAGCGCCGCATGGCGCAGGGCGCCTGCCGGCCGGCCGGCGACGGCGCCAGCCCCGGTCATGGCAAGATTCCGGCGGCGGTTGCGACGGCGGGTCGGTCCCTGTCTCTTGGTCATGATGTCGTCCCCGGAGGCAGCATGGCAGGTTGGCGGCACCGGCAGGCCAGGTTGATTGCCACGACTCACCGGAGTCCGGATGCGTCGCTCAGGAAGGGCTTCAGGCCAGCCTGATTCGGTGCCGCCATCATGGTGAATAGCCCGCACCGGTGAGACTCCCGGATAGCGAAATCGCCCTTGCGGAGGTTTGTGTGGACAACCCGGCCGGCGCCCGGCAGGGGTGGCGCACTCAGCTGGCGGTGGCGGTCATTCTCAGGCCGCCCTGCGGGCCCTCGATCCACAACTCGGCCTTGCCCTGGTCCCGACGCCAGCACAGGGTCACGTCATCACCGCAATGGACCGGCGCCACTGCCCGGTAGGCAAAATGCTGCAGGCACCCCAGGATCCGCTCGGCCTCCCTGGCCAGCAGGGTCGCCAGCAACGGCCCGTGCACCACCAGGCCGGGATAACCGGCAACCTGGCGGCAGTAATCGGCATCATAGTGAATCCGGTGACTGTTGAATGTCAGGGCCGAATAGCGAAAGAGCAGCACCTCGTCGAAGGAGACCGGTCGTGATTGCTCCGGCCGCGTGCCGGCCGGACGGGATGCGGCCAGCCTGCCAGGTTGGCGATAGACCAAATCCTGGAACTCGGTCATGACCAGCTTCCCGTGCTGGCGGTATCGGTGCCGGAGCCTCGCCACCATCAGGCGGCCGGAGCGTCCGGCCTTTTCGGAGATGTCGTCGATGGTGGTCTCCCGATCGGCGGCAATGCCGAGCCTGAGCCGGGGCGCATGGAGGCTGAGCTCGCCCCCGGCCCACATGCGCTGCGTCAACCCGAAATCCGGTATGAACCCTCCCGGCCGTTCATGGCCATCCTCGCCGATATTCCCGGCCGGCACCGCCTGGCGAAAATAGACATGCTGCCACATGGCCGGCAGCACCGAGCCATCCACCGGCGCCGGGCCGTCTCCACCGAGCACGGCATGCAGCATGGCCGCCGCCGATGGGCCCATCTGATCGCTGGAACTCCGTCTCCTGCCAATTGCCGGATTCATGTCCTCGACCTGGAAACAACTCGCCGGCACGGCCGGCAGCCAATCCTACGCAATACCGGAGGCCCAGGGAAACCCGAAAACCTTTGCCACGACCGGGCATGCCTCCTCTCCCATCCCGGTCCGGGATGGGATCCATGAATGGACTCGCGACCGACCGATTCGCCGCCGCCGGCAGTGCGGCGGTGGACTTTCCCGGGATGCGGCGGGCCGCAGCAATGCGCCGGGAGGGCATTTTTCGGGACGGACATCCGGGGCTTGCGGCCCTTGCCCGTCGGCCGGGAACGACAATGCAGGATCGTGGCCATGGACCACCACGGCCCCTGCGCTTCTCGTGCTTGCGCCGCGGGGTGCTCAAGTCGTTTTCCTGCCGGCCGCACGAGGAGGTGCTGCCGGAATGACGAGAGCAGGATCCGGGAACGTTCGGCAGGCTTGGTGGCAAGGCCGGTTCAGCGGCAAGATTCGTCGCCCGACCCATTGATAGCCCCAAATGGCTGCATCCCGACCGGGAGGCGAATTTGTGGTTCACATCTTCGTTTCCCGGTTGACGGCAGGGCGGGGTTCTTGAAACTGTCCGCGCCGGTCCGGTTTCTTCGTCAGCGTCAGGAGGGAAGCCATGCATGTTGGTTTCAGGACAGTTGTCGGTGCCTTTGCCGCTGCTCTTGCCTTTCCGGCGGGTGCCGCAATCCATCCGGTGACCGGGGAGCGTCTCGCCGAAGAGCAGACCTTCACCTACAGTTCGGGCAAGATCAGCTCGGTCGATCCGCAGCTTGCCCAGGACGTGACCAGCGCAGAGGTCATCCGCGACCTGTTCGAAGGGCTGATGAACCAGGATGCGGATGGCAATCTCGAACCCGGCGTCGCGCTTGGCTACCAGCTCGGCGAGGGCAGGGATGTCTACACCTTCAGCCTGCGCCCGGACGCGAGATGGTCGAATGGCGATCCGGTGACGGCCAGGGATTTCGTCTATGCCTGGCAACGTGCCGTAGATCCGGCGCTGGACTCGCCCTATTCCTGGTTCATGGAGCTGATGTCGATCGAGAATGCCCACGAGATCATTGCCGGCGAGCAACCGGCCAGCATGCTCGGTGTGGCGGCGATTGACGATCACACGCTCGAGGTCCGGCTCACCGCACCGCTGCCGCATTTTCCACAGATGACGGTCCACACCACTACCTTTCCGGTGCACCGCGCAACCGTCGAGGCGCATGGCGACGATTGGACCAGACCCGGAGAGATCGTCTCAAACGGTGCCTATGTGTTGACCGAACACCGGCCGGAGGAATTATCGGTTCGCGAGCGCAACCCGATGTACTGGAATGATGACCGCACCATCATCGGGCGGGTGGTGGCAGTGGTCATCGACGACAGTAATGTTGCGCTGGAGCGGTTCCTGTCCGGTGAGCTTGACATGTCCGATATTCCCGCCGGCCAGTTTCCACGCCTCAAGCAGGAGCATCCGGACGAGGCTTTCAGCATCCCGCGGCTCTGCAGCTACTACTACAGCTTCAACCTCGGCCCGTCCGGTGCGGAGGAGCTCCGGGATGCGCGGGTGCGGCGGGCATTGTCGCTGGCGATTGACCGCAAGAGCATCACGTCGGGGATCCTGGCCGGAGAGGGGCAGATCGAGGCCTATAGCTTCACGCCTGCCGCAATCGCCGGTTTCGAGCCGCCGCAGGCGGCTGCGGCCTCGATGAGCCAGCCCGGGCGGGATGCGTTGGCTGCAAGGCTGATGGGCCAGGCGGGCTTCGGGCCCGACAACCCGCTGCGGCTGGAGGCGGTCTACAACACCAATGAGAGCAACAGGTCGATTGCCGAGGCCATCGGCCGGATGTGGAAGCGGAAACTCGGCGTCGAGGTTGCATTCACCTCTCTCGAGTGGTCGGCGTATCTGGATCCCGACAATGTCCGGGATTTCGACCTGGTCCGCAGCGCCTGGTGCGGCGATTACAATGAAGCCTCGACATTCCTCAATCTCTTCTCATCCGATGATGCGGGCTACAGTACCGGCAATTACGTGAATGCACGGATCGATGACCTGCTTGCCCGGGCGAAGACGGCAACCGATCCGCGGCCGCATTACGAAGAGGTGGAGCGGATCGTGGGACAGGAGGTACCGGTCATCCCGATCTACCATGCTGCCAGTGTCTTCATGCTTGACGACGATGTCCGCAACTGGCCGGTCGGCAATGTCGAGCAGAACTGGTATTCGAGAACCCTCTTCAAGGTTGCGGTGGAGTGATCGTGGAGTGGCTGCATATCCCTCGCCGGATGCGAACAGGAATTATCATGGCGGCGGCGCCGTAATGATCCGCCCTGCCAGAGGCTGGCCTTCATGCCGGGACGCACCACCGCGGTACAACAGGAGTGGACAACAGGATGGGGAGCGATGCTGGCAAACGAGCGGTGAATCACCGGAATCCCGCCCTATCTGTTAGCCGCTGACAGGGAACGTGCGGAGGAATTGAATTCAACAACGCATCACCTTGCCGGATCCCGACGGGTGCACGGTCAAATTCGTGGCAACCGAATTCCGTGCCGCGCGCAACATAGCGAATTGTTTTCAATTTGTTCCTTGACAACCCGGGCGCCCCGTGCGACCAATGTGCCACGGGATTCTCCAGATCCCCTTCTCCCAGGACATTTGCAACCAACGGAAGGTCGACACCCTGGCCGGCACATCCACATACATGCAGATCGAGCACCCGCCCCTGCCGCAGGCATCCGCCGCCAAGCGAGTCTGGCTGGCACCGGCCGGTTCGAGTGGAGCAGGATGCTCGCCCACCTCAAGGCGGCACGCAAGGCAGCCAGCGGCAACAAGCCGCCATCGCCGTCATTCCCCGCACTCGACAGGCGGTTCACCGAATCGCACCAAGACCCCGACTCGCTACCGCAAATTTCGGGAATTACATGTGAAAGCACCAACGACCGGCTTGCCTATCCCGCCATCTCCGCCAGCGCGTGCCGTGGGAGACGCACACTCCCACGACCAAACGGCCACCACTTGAAAGGGCCGACCACATGAGCGGAAACATCACGCACCGCAACATTGTCTACCGGCTCCTGCCGGAGACGCAGGCGGTTGCCTGCCAATTGGCCGGCCAGGCCGGGGCGTGCCGGTACACGTGGAACGAAATGCTCGGTCGTCAGAAGGCTGAGTATGAGGAGGCAAAGGCCAGTGGCGAGAGGCCGCCATCGGTGAGCTTCTTCCCGCTCGGCAAGCGGTTTACCGAACTGCGCCGTGACGTGCCGTGGCTCTCGGACTACGCGTTCACCATCACCCGCTACACGCTCAAATACCAGGCCGATGCCTGGACGGCGGCCTTCAGGGGTGACAAGAGCTTCCCGCGCTTCCACTCCAGGCACCGGACCTGCCCGTCATTCACCATCCCCGAGGATGTGAAGATCAGGGACAGCAAGCTGCACATCCCGAAGATCGGATGGCTGACCATCCGCCGCAAGTGCGGCAATCCATACCCGGATGGCACGCCGGTGCAGGCGGTGGTCAGGAAGCTGGCCGGACGGTCAAACCGGGCCGAGCAATGTCGAAATCGTGGACTATCACTGAGGAAAGGAGATCAGGCCATGTTCATGAGAGCTGTTCATCCCGGCGAAGTCCTGAAGGACGAGCTGGAAGAGCTGAATGTGACGCCGACGGAGTTTGCACGCCAGATCGACGTGCCGCCAAACCGCGTCAGCCAGATCATCGCGGGCAAGCGCGCCGTGACCGGTGGCACCGCGCTGCGCTTCGGGCACTGGTTTGGCACCGATCCGCAGTTCTGGCTCAATCTGCAAAGCGCCTATGAAATCCGCATCGCCAAGGAAAAGGCAGGTCGGGAGATCGCACGGCTGCCGGTGCGGGCCGGAATAACGCGGTCCGAAGCGTCAAGCATCGCGTAGAGCCCGAACCCGTGCGCATCACCCGGCTCCACATTCAGAATTTCCGATCCGTCAAGGAACTCACCGTCGATCTTGGCGAGACAACCGTCTTGATCGGGCAAAACAACGCCGGGAAAACCGCAATCATTGACGCTGTGCGTATTGTGCTCACGAAGTGATGGGGGCAGCGCGGAACGGGGTTTATCGAAAGCGACGT
The DNA here is from genome assembly GCA_964291445.2 of Paracoccaceae bacterium. Lineage (GTDB taxonomy): Bacteria > Pseudomonadota > Alphaproteobacteria > Rhodobacterales > Rhodobacteraceae > JAPOXR01. Next base: position 62,903 of record OZ219864.1, read on the forward strand.
TCATCGCCCTGACCCCGATTGCGATCCGCGTATACAGCCTCCCGTCACGATCACCCTGACGATGGAGGAAAACGAGCCTAGAACATGGCTGGGCACGAATTCACGCGCCGCACCAGCTGCCACCCGGCCTTGCATCGGCAAACGGCTTTGGAATTTCATTGCAACCGAATATGCGGGGCGCCATGCTGTCAATGAATCCCGATCCAGGCCGGGACGAGCTTCCTGATGGGTGTGGCAAGACGTATCCAGTCCTGGCTGTGGACAGGATCCTGTCAGCCTCACGAATTGACAAGTGACGATCAGCAGGAATTGGAGCATGACCGGCAACATCAGGATCGACAAGGCAAGCCGTCGGGCGGGTGCTCCGATTGCCATGATGACCAGGATGATGGCGATCACGGCAAACCGGATGGGCGCCTGGAGCTTCATGGAATTTCACCTGAATATTGATGGCGCATCGAATACTTCGAATGGTAGTACCCAGTCATGACCAGTTCTCTGTCCAGTTTGCCTTCCATCCCGGCCTTTTCGGGCTTCATCCGGCTTGCCCGGTTCATGGCGTTCGTGGCGGTTGCGGGGGCGCTGGGCCTTGCCGGGGCCTTGCCAGCGGCGAGTGCCAGCGACGAGGGCGGCGAGGTGCCCTGCGGGGGTGATTTCGGGGATTTCGTCGGCGGGGTCAGGGCGGAGGCGCTGGGGAAAGGGTTCGAGCCGGCAGCGGTCGACCGGTTTCTTGCCAATGTTGTGCATGATCCGGAAATCATCCGCCGTGATCGCAGCCAGGGCATCTTCCGCAAGAGCTTCATCGAGTTCTCCAAGCTGGTCATGGCCGAGTACCGCCTCAACATGGGGAGGGAGTTCTTCGAGGAGCATGCCGACATTTTCAGCCGGGCTCAGCGCACATACGGGGTGCAGCCCGGGGTCCTGTTGTCATTCCTGGCACTCGAGACTGATTTTGGCCTCGTCCAGGGAGATCACAACACGCTCAATGCCCTGGTCACCCTGTCGCATGACTGCCGCCGTCCGGAGCTGTTTCGGCCGCATATCCTCGCCGCCCTCGCCCTCTACATGCGGGACGATTTCGACCCTGCGACCACCATCGGCGCCTGGGCCGGTGAAATCGGCATGATCCAGATGCTCCCGGCCGACATCCTGGCCTTCGGCCAGGACGGCGATGGCGATGGTCGGGTCGATCTCGGGAATTCCGTTGCCGATGCGCTGATGACCGCCGGCAGGGTCCTGCAGGACCATGGCTGGGCTCCGGGCCAGCCCTGGCTGATCGAGGCCATCATCCCGCAAACCCTCGACTGGAGCCAGACCGGGCTCGATCACCGGATGCGCGTCGCCGACTGGGCCGGGCTCGGGGTCAGGGCCCGCAGTGGTCCGCAACCCGATGGCAGCCTCATGGCCTCCATCCTGCTCCCGCATGGACGGCACGGCCCGGCCTTCTACGCCTTCGACAATTACCGCCTGTATTTTGAATGGAACCGGTCCTTCGTCTATGCGACCACATCGGCATTCCTGGCCAATTTGTTTTCCGGATACCCCATGTACCTGGATGGCAATGCGCCGCCGCCGCTCGGTGATGCGGATGTCAGGGCCCTCCAGGCCGCGCTCAAGGAGAGGGGCCATGATGTCGGCAAGGTGGACGGCATCGTCGGCCGACTGACCAGGGCGGCTGTCCAGGCAGAACAAATCCGGCTCGGGCTCCCGGCCGATGCCTGGCCAACACGGGAACTGCTCAACCGTCTCCAGTGACGACCGTCCGGCTTCGGCTCATCTTCTACCGCCGTCCGCCAACCTGCCCCGCATCGAACGGCACTTCACGGCGTATCGTGGTGTAATTTCGATGCTGGTCAATTTCGACGCCGCTGGAGTCTCGCGGTCTGCTCCTGCCAAATCCACAGTTCCGGGCGGGAGTCGTGATGCTGTTCCGTTCCCCGTCGCAACTGTTGCGATCCCGAACTCGGCCGGCGGCAATTGCGGCGGTAGTGGGGGTGAAAGCCACTGGTCATACATCGACCCCGACACCGGCCAGACCTGGAGCCGGCCGCCCGACAGCCATGATCGCCACAACCCCTGGAGAACAACAGATCGAAAACCCGACAACGACCGGTCCGACAAGGTGACGGACCGCAATGGGAATTGCATGTCGACATGCGGCGATTGAACTTGAAAGGCTCCCGCTTCCGGTATCACATTCGCTGTTGACATGTCCGACAATGACTGTCATTGTCTGTCATCATGGGTAAGAGCATCAAGGTCACGGTTCGCATCGAGCCACCACTGATGGCGCAGATCGAGGACTGCCTGGCTGCAGAGCGGGGGCGGGGGCGGGAGATCACCACCGCCGCCTTCATTCGCATGGCCATCCGGCGGGCGGCGGCTGAGGAACAACTGAAACGAGACCCGGAGAACTGACATAACCAGGACCATGCGTATCGCCCTGGCTGCCATGGCAGCCGCCCTGCTGGCGCTGCCGGCGGCCGCCAATCAGCTCCACAGCCAGCGCTGGATGGCACTGGCATCCTACGAGCAGATGCAGAAGGCGATTGCCGGCGGCGCCGATGTCGAGGCCCTGCATTCGCGGCTCTCGGTCACGCCGCTCGTGATCGCGGCGGCGGAGGGCAATGTCGGCGCTGTGCGGGCGCTGTGCGCGGCCGGCGCCGACCCGCAGCGTGATGACCACCCGCTGCGCCAGACACCGCTGCACCTGGTGACGACGCCCTGGGCGGCGGAAGAGCTCTTCCATTGTGTCGGTCTGGTGTCAGTGTTCGACGACCGCGGTGGCACCCCGCTGCACTATACGGCGATCAACGGCCGGCCTGCCGTCGCGCAGACATTGATCCGCTTCGGCGCCGACCCGAACGACACCGGCGGCGGCACATCCAACAGCCCGCTCTACATGGCCGCCAGACATGCCCCGCACCCGGCGGTGCTGCAGGTTCTCATCGAGGCCGGCGCCGGTCCGGCGCTCCGGGCCAGGCATGACAACCTGCTGCCGGCCGACATGGCCAGGAAACACAATCCGAAGGTTCGGGGCCACCCTGTCATGGCCAGGCTGGAGGCCGGCATGACCGGCGCCAGCCCGACGGCCCAGGCAAGCCCATCCACCGGCTGCGAAGGCCATTTTGTGCAGGTTTCCGACCGGCGGATGGGCAACGTGGCCGAGAAGGCGCAGGGCGAGCGGTCACGCTGGCCGGAGATCGCCCGGCTGAACGGCATCACTGCCGAGGCACCGCACCGGGTCGGCCAGTGCCTGGCGCTGCCATAGGGGGGATGAGGCATTGGCCGAGTACAAAACCACCCCGCTGCACCTCGCTGTCACGTTTGGCGATGCCGCCGAGATCGCCCGACTAATCGCCGGCGGTGCCGATCCGAATGACAGGGACAGTCAGGACAACACCCCGATGCACAAGGCCGTCCGGGACGGCCGGGCCGACGCCATCGCCGAACTGATCGCCGGCGGTGCCGATGTTCATGCCAGGGATTTGTGGGGCCACACCCCGCTGCACGTGGCCGCCCGCCACGCATACCGCAACTGCATCACCACTCTCATCGAGCACGGCGCCGATCCGAATGAAAGCGACCAGTTTGGCACTACCCCGCTGCACCTCGCCGCCAAGGCAAACGACAGCCCCAACAACGCCTTCCCCTTCGACGACGCCGCGGTGATCATCCGCACCCTGCTGGACACCGACGCCGACCCCAATGTCAGGGACGAGAATGACAAGACCCCCCTGCACACCGCCGCCTGCTACGCCGACTCCGGCGCCATCACCGCCCTGCTGAACGCCGGCGCCGAGCTGGATGCGAGGGACAATTCTGGCCACACTCCGCTGGATCTGGCGCGCCGGGCGACGGCGAGGTGGAACCACAACACCGCGGTGATCGAGGCCCTCGAGGCCGCCAGCCACCCGCCGGCCGGTGCCGAGCCTGACACGGCCCGTCATTCAGCATGTGAAGGGAGATGACTATGGCTGAGTGGCGCTTCTATGGCCGCGAGGCCGAATTGGATGCGGTCGGGGATTTCATCCGGGTACCGGGCTTCGCCGCCGGGTTGGTCACGGGCGGGCGCGGCATCGGCAAGACCGAATTGATGCAGAAGCTCCGGGCGCGGATGGCCGGTCAGGCGCGGATACTGATCTTCGAGCTGGACGATCCCGGGATCGAGAACCAGGCGGAAGCCAACCAGCGGCTGTTCGACGAAACCCGGCCGGCCTTCGGGGAGATGGCCTCGATCCGGCCACCGGGCCAGGCCGACATCGAGATTCCCGGCCGGCCGCAGCAGTATTTCGTCGGCATCATCAGGGAGTTGCTGGCCCAGGGCGCCGTGGTCTGCCTCGACGAGTTCCACATGGCAAGGCCGATGGGGCTGGAAGGCAAGCTCAAGCGGCTGATCGACCGCTCCCGCTCGCTGAGCGGTGATCGACCGCCCGGCAAGCTCATCATGATGGGCTCGCACCAGCAGCAGGTGCTGGAGATGTTCCGAGGTAGGGAGCCGCTGCACGACCGGGCGGTGGATGTCAGCAAACTGACTCCATGGCCATTGCCGACGGTGTTCGAGATGGCACAGGAGCAGGGCATCCTGCAATTTCCGGGCCGGATGCTGACGCTGTGGACCGCCTTCGGTGGCGTGCCCGGGAAATGGAGGAATTTCGTCGCCGCGCCGCCGCCCGTCGTCGCCCCCGGCGAGGAAAGGATCCCCGCCCTGGCCGATATGGGCGCCTGGAAGAGCGACCATGCCTGGCGGAAGGCGTTTCTCGCCTGGGAGCGGCTGCGGCTGCAGCAGGGTCCGCGGGAGCGGTTCGACAACAAGGCATATGTCGAGCTGGCCGAGGTGGCCAAGGAGGCATTGCTATGGCTGGCGCTGCCGCGGCCAAAGACAGAGAAGTTCAGCGATTTCCCGGTGGAGCTTCGGCGGCGGCCGAACAGGGCGCTGGGAGATGCGCTCGACACGCTGCGCGACCATTTGGGGCTGGTCGAGTACACTGCCGAATTCATGACCGAAAGCTATCCCAGGTGGCGCATCGCCGACAACAGCACGCTGTTCCAGATCAATGTGTATCCGGAGCTGTTCACGCAGGCGGGCCGGCAAAAGATCGGCGAGCGTGTCGACAGGGAACCCGAAGCCGCGGCGTTGGAGCGGCTGCAGGATCTGGAAGGCCATGCGCTGGAGCGCATGGCGGCAGCCTGGCTGGATAGCCAGCCGGATGTGTCCTTGAGCCTGCATGCGGCCTGGCGCCAGGGCCTGGCCGACATTGATGTCCTGGCTATCCGCGGCCGCCGGACAGATCCGGCTTCGGTGCTGGTGATGGCGGGATGCAAGCGCAATGCCCGGGCGCATGACACGACCAGGCTGGACCGGCAGTTCGATGAATTCCTCGGTGACATCCCCGGCAAGTATGGCAAGCTCCTGCGTGACCTGACCAGGGAGAAGCTGCTGGTCTCGCCGGCATTCGACGAGGTGCAGCGCCGGCAGGCCGAACGGGCCAAGTTCCAGGCGGTGGACATCCATCACATGGCCCGGGAGGGCATCGAGCCCGAGCTGGCCCCGCCGCTGGCTGGCTAGGCGCCGCCGCAGCGGGGACTGTTCACGCCCCGGGACGAGAAGGAGGAGGATGACAGCCCGTCATTCGGTATGTGAAGGGAGATGATGCCTGGTGCTGCCATTGGGAGGAAGGACATGCCGGTGCGGGATGCGCAGCCGACTCCACTTTGCCATCCCGGCACAAGTCATGGCGCAGCGGCTGGCGCTGCTGCCCGGCAGGAGATCGGCAATGAATGAATGTGTACGACTGTCTGGACGCCGCTGGACCGGGCGGTGGTGGTCTGGAACGCCAGCCCCGACGAGATCAGCTGCCTCATCGAGGCCGGCGCCGATGTGAATGCCAGGGGCAAGGATGGCTGGACGCCGTTGCACCGTGCGGCCAGCCGGACCACCAACCCCGAAATTATCACCCGCCTGGTCGAGGCCGGCGCCGAACTGGAGGCGAAGAACAAGGATGACAACACCCCTCTGCACGTCGCCGCCCGGGACGGCAATCCTGACACCATCACCAGCCACCTCGAGCTCGGCGCCGACCCTGCCGCCAGGGACACTGCCGGCCGCACCCCGCTGGACCGGGATATCGGGAATACAAATCCCGAGGTGGCGGCACAACTTGCCCCGCCACCTACGATCGACGAGCAGTGGGATGCGCTATGCAGCGCCGCCGGGGAAGAAGCGGTGGAGCTGAAGGAAAACATCATCCGGGAGCGGAACAAGTTGCTGGCCGGCTGGAAGAGCAGCGCCGCCCTGCTGGATCGCGGCATCGTCGGATGGGGCAAAACTGCGGACCTCCTGAAGAGTGCCGGCGGCGGGCTGAACAGCAAATGATTGCGGTATCCGCGGATCACGCCTTCGGGTCATACACCACCTCGCGGGACTCATTGATTGCTTCCAGCAGGTATTCGTTGTCGATCGAATCGATCGACACCATGTCAACATCACGGTCCCGCGCGGAGCGCAGATCCTTTATCAGGCCCATATACCGCTTGAACAGGCCAGGCAGGGTGGATGGCTCGAATTCCACCAGGAAGTCGGCATCGGACGTGTCCGGATCGAAGCCCGTGCCCCGCGCCGCCGAGCCGAACACCTCAAGGCGCGACACGCGGTGACGCCGGCAGATCCCGGCGATCTCGTCTCTCATGTCTGCGATTTCGGCGTGAATCGGTAGGGCTTCTTCACGGGGCGGCTGTCGCTGCACAGTATTGCCGGGCTGGCTGGTGGATCCGATGCCGGCCGCACGAAAAGCCGGACATGCTGCCTGGACGGCGATGCCAGGCGGAGTTCAGCCCGGGCATGCACGATTACCTGACCACCGCCGGCGGCTGACGAGCGGCCCTACCCTCGCAGGTCACAGCCCAGGAAATTGCGGCCGGATTGCCTGGCGGCGATCATGACCGAAAACGATCCTGCGGCCGGATCAATCACGTAATCGCCCGGGTTGCTCACGGCTGACAACAGGGCGGCCTGCAATTCGATCGGCTTGGCATGCGGGTGCACTCTTGTCGCCAGCTTTTCGTGCACGACATCTGTGATATTGTGAACTTTCCAGACACCCTTGGCCCTGCGAGGCTCGCGCTGCAGCACGATGCAGTATTCGGCCCGCCGGCGCGTCCGGTAGCCCATGCCGAACGTGCCCTTGTCCCAGGTCACCAGGTCAACGATGTCAAGATCCGTTCCGTCGAGCCAGCTGCCGACCCCCTGGCACAGGTGGAACTTGTCGACCCACAGGAACAAATGGCCCGACGGTATCAACACCCGGTCGATGCCGCGAACGAAGTCGAGGATGACATCTTCCGGCATCTGCGCCAGCGCCGCCCGCTTGCCGCCGCGGGTTACGCCCTCATTGCCATAGGACAGCTTGTCCAGGACTCCCCGGTATTGCGGATCGAGGAACGCGACCGGGATCGACTCCGGCGGGAGTTTCGACAGGAATTTTCGCCCATCCATCCTGAGCCTGGAATTCGGTTTCAGCCTCGGCGGAAGCCCGATGTCGGGTGCCTGGATGGTTCGCTGGCTGGAATAGACATTTTGCGACTGGCCGTCTCCTTCGGACAGGATTTCCGTGAGATCGGGAGTCCGCTCGACATGCCCCTTTGCACCACCCCCCATGACTCTCCCCCGGTTCGGCAATCCAAACGTACAATCGGTTCGCGCGACCTGTATCACGGAATTCACGGTCACGCGAGGTGATTTGCACGGAATTGTCATGGCAGGGCGAACACCGCCTGACCACCCCGACATATGCGGTCTGGTTCGGACACCTACACCCCGCAACCAGCAGAGGATCGCAGCCGACGAATGCTCACATCCCCCGCCCGCCAATACCACGATCGCCAGCGGCGGGTCTCGAGCCACTGATCGTACTCTCCGGCAGCCCCGAACATGTCGGCAATGACGGCGCTCAGCGGCAGAATTTCCAATTGTTCACGCACGTCTTGACCTTCGGCTGTTTCGGGTCTCAATTCGAGGGCGCGGGTGGCCAGCACATTGTGCCGGCAGCCCCTCACGGAGGGTGCTCCGGAAGCAGGTTGGTGGCGATGGCCTCAAGGAGCTGGTCCCAGCCATTGAGGACGACATGATTGGCCAGGGGGTCTGCAGCTGGTCCAGCATCTGGTAGCGGGCCACCCATCTCGGGACCCAGATGGTCAATGGACGACATGCGACGCGTCCCTGCCATCCTGATTGTCGCTGGGATCTCATGGTCGTTGTCGCTGTATCGACAGAATCGAAGCATCCGGATGCTCGTTGCCCCGAACTTCGGCCAATCACCACGGTTGCGGATCACCTCGTGGAGGTCGGCAGGATCTGTCTACCGGAGTTCACGCAGGACCGGGACCGTCTTCATGTGCGACTCCACCCCGGCTTTCACCTCCTTGCCCATCGGCAGGTTGGACGCCTCCCGAGCCCAGTATTCGCACAGCAGCGACACGGTCTCACGGGCGGTGTCGACGGCCAGCTTCTTCGGGATCGAGGCCTTGACCGCAAGATGTATCAGTTCATCGACGGAGAAATCCGAAAACCCTCGCCGCCTGCTGATCCTCATATTGGTGTCGTTGCCCGGGATGTAGGGGATGGTCGAAACCAAATCATAGGCCGGCGCCAGGGACGGGCACCGCCTGTCGTGATAGATCAGCGACCAGTTTTTCAGATGCATGTCGGCATTGCCGATCAGCATGCCGAAGGTCAGCCTTCGAACAAACTCGATGATGCTGGCATCGGCGCATTCGGCGGCAATGACCTGGGCTACGCTTCGAAAGCTCCCGTTTCGGTACTTCCTTTCCGGAAAAACATCGAAGATTTGGGCAAAATCCTCGATATGCAGGCGCGACCCGTCGGCGAGGCGATCAAATCGCTCGATCACGAAGGCATTGCTGCCCAGACCGTCCGTGCCGTCCGGCAGGTTCCTGATCTCGCCCGTGGCGATCAGATCGATTGCCGGAACGTTCATTCCGCAGAGTTGCGCAAGACGCATCATCGAAAATTCGTTCTCGGGCACGGCATCAAACCTGCTCGAAGGAAGCTTGACGATCCATGAGCCGCCATCGCCCGTTGCGGGAATGACAAGACCGCCCGGGGGCTCGGTGACGGCTGAGAACTTGACCTGAACGCCGGCCAGCGAGAAGCGCAGCGGGCCTGCACGGTGATTGCCATTCTGGCCATCATCGTCAGCGTAATCGGGAGACCAGACGACACCATTGGCAGACGAGACCGTGATCGCCCCAGGCAGATCGCACCCCAATGCCCAGAGCAGATGAAACTCCCGTTCATGATTCACGCCTGCACGTTCGGCGAGATATCGCCTCGGACGCCCTTCGGGCAAAAGGTTCGACAAGAAGGGCATGATGCGTTTTTGGTAGGCGCGAAACTCCGACCTCAACTCGCCGAATTCGTCCTTGAAGGCGAGGCCGAGCGTCGGCCTTCCGGGGTCTTCGATGTATCCATCGGTAAAAGCGAAGATCGTTCGATCGCCGCCGACATGCGTCAGCGTCCCGATCGGCTCTCCGTAGAGGTTCACATCCAGAACGGAAACATCAGTCATCACTGCCCTCATCGAGGCGGTATGCAGGACGAGTTGTTCCTGTTCGATGATCTGCCTGGCCACCATGTGCGAGTGCGGTGCGAATTTCGTCGATCTGCTGCGCTGCCTCGCGCAGGAGGGCGGCCGAGTCGCCGGTGCGTTCATAGGCTGCAAGGGTTGTGTTGATGTCGGCCAGGGCACTCTCGTTCCCGACGAGATGTGCGAACTGCTGCAACTCGCGAAACCGTCGCTGCAGATCCTCGTGCACCGGCAAATCGATTGTCGGGACCTCGACCCTGTCCAGGCGCCTGGCGATGCGGGCAAGTTCCTTGCGGATTCCGGACAAGTCTTGCCGCCCAATTCCGGCACTGCGGCTGATAGCCTTGACTGCCGGAATGGCCTTCCGGGGAACAAGGACGACGTCCAGGCCCAGAGAGTTGGCGATGGCGGCAAGGCTGGAGACCGTCAGGTTCACATGGCCCCTTTCGATCTTCGAGATGTGCGATTGCGGCACACCGGCGATGGTGCCCAAGGCACGCTGGCTGAGCCCGCTCCTCTTGCGGGCAGCCCTGAGGGTTGCCGCAACATTTTCGATCTCATAGGTCATTTTGATATTCTTTAATAGATCATTTGGTAATCTTGATATATTACTATATCTATGTTTGGAGTTCGTCAAGCCGTGAATCCGGGACTGGATGTCCGGCATGCCTGATATTCATTCCGGGACCGGGCGGCGGGTATGAATTTCGCTGGAACGCTGCGTCACTCGGCATGCAGGCGGCTGCGTTCGCAACGCCGTCCGTCCGCCGAGGCGGCCACGACACCGGTTCGGGACCATGTGGCGGTGTCGTCGAGAAATGCGGGAGCGGATTTGCACGGCGACTGCGCGGTCGACCGGGGTATTGATGGCTGATAGAGGCGTTCGATACGCCAGCGACGTGAAGCGTGTCGATGACCGGCACGGGAGCCAGTTTGACGAGGACGTCCGGTGACAATCCTGTTGTCCGGTGAATGCCGGCCACATCACATGGCTTTGCACATGCTACCCATGAGTGTTTGGAAAAGCGGGGTTCAATGCGATGTGGGGCTGGCCCAATCTGGCCATGACTGCAGCGGATGCAGCAGAATTTTTCTCTCTCGGCCCGTCATGCATCGGGCCGGCCGTCGAGGTCGGCAACGGGACCGAATTCGGCTGGCTGTCTTGGCGAGACAACCCGACAAGGAAGGGCCGCAACCAGCATCGCCGCAAGCCGTTCAGGTCAATACGCGAAGCGCGGTTTCCGGGGCCTTGTCGAGGATTCTCAGCAGGGCACGCGCCGCGCCGGTCGGGCCGCGCTTGCCCTGTTCCCAATTGCGGATCGTCTCGGGTGACACGTCGATGCGTCGCGCCAGCTCAATCTGCGTGAGTCCAAGCCGCCGCCGAATCCGGCGCGCATACCGCGCCGCGTCCTGCATTGCCTCTTCCTCGTCCTCCTGCTCCTGCGCCGTGATCTCCTCTTCGGTTGTGGCGTCTACCCTGGCATGATCGATCCTTCCTTCTGGCAGGGTTGACAGATCGTCAGGATCAATCTTGATGCGCGTTGTGCTCATAATCCCTGACCTCCTTGTGATTGGCTTTGTGGGCCGAGATAATTCGAATGGCCGGACCTCTCACCGTGTAGACCACAACATAGGCCCGCCCCTCGATCTTGCCGAGTAACCGGTAGCGGTCCTCGCCAAATTCCCACCGCCGGTCCTGAACAATTATCCGGCGCCGGTCATGGAAGACACGGACGGCAAAGGCGAAATCGAAACCACGACGCCTGAAACAGGACTCGTTCCTGGCTTCGTCCTATTCGAGCTGCGTCGGAGGCATATGGGCCATTGGCCTACAAAAATCAAGACGTAGTTCCCATTGTTCGCCGGCAGTTCCAATGCTCTATATTCCTGATTCCACGTCTTTGATTTGATGCGGCTTGTCGGATGCGGTGAATTTCTTTCTGCCCCGGATCCTCCCTTGCACTCGCCAGCGGCGGGTCTCGAGCCACAGATTCGAAATCCCCGGAAGCCCCGAACATGCCGACAATGACGGTGCCGGGCAGCAGAAATTCCAATTGTTCACGCATGTCTTGACTTTCGGCCGTTTCGGGTCTCAATTCGGGAGCCTGGTATGAATTTCGCTGGAACGCTGCGTCATTCGGCATGCAGGCGGTTGCGCTCGCGCCGTCCATCCGTCGAGGCGGCCACGACACCGGTTCGGAACCATGTGACGGTGTCGTCGAGAAATGCGGGAGCGGATTTGCACGGCGAATGCGCGGTGACGGCGAGTGCGCGGTCGACCGGGCTCTTGATGGCTGATAGAGGCGTTCGATACGCCAGCCACGTGAAGCGTGTCGATGACCGGTACGGGAGCCAGTTTGACGAGGACGTCCGGTGACAATCCTGTTATCCGGTGAATGCCGGCCCCATACAGCTTCGGTCATGACATCGTGCAGCATCTGGCGGATGAGGAATGGATGCGGCGTGTTCCGATCAACCGGCGGCGGCTTGGCACCTGTTGCGGGGATTTTACGGTGAGGAATGAGTTGGCACTGGCCTGCACGGCGCTGCCGGGTGCCGCCTTCCGCCGTGCGGCAGGTTGGCTGGAAGTGATCCGGGCCGGTGCCAGGTTGTGAGGATCCGTCTGGTCGCCTTTCCCGCTCCGATGCGGATTCCTGGGACCGGGAGTATTGGATGAAGATCCTGCACACGGCCGACATACATCTCGACTCGCCGTTGCGATCGCTTGCCTTGCGCGAGCCCGGGTTGCGGGAGCGGGTTCGGACCGCGAGCCGGGAGGCCCTCGCCAGGATCGTCGATGTGGCTCTTGCCGAGGAGGTGGCCGCACTGCTGATTGCCGGCGATCTGTTCGACGGGGCCGAGCGCAGCGCCCGGACGGCCGCCTTCCTGGCACTGCAACTGGACCGTTTGCGCGAGCGGGGGATTCGCGTGTTCTACATCAAGGGCAATCACGATGCCGAGAACCCGCTCACCGGCGAGTTGAGCCTGCCCGACAATGTCCACGTCTTCGACGGCCGCGGCAGCAAGGTGCAACTTGTGGACGGGCTCTGGATCCATGGCGTCAGCTTCGCCGGCCGCCATGCCCCGAACAGCCTGCTGCCGAAATTCCCGGCCCCGGTCGAGGGCGCGATCAACATCGCCATGCTGCATACCTCGCTCGGCGGCGCCGAGGGCCATGACCCCTATGCGCCATGCGCTGTCGGAGAACTGACCGCGGCTGGCTTCGACTATTGGGCGCTGGGTCATGTTCACCGTCGGCAGGTACACTCGCAGGCACCATGGGTCGTCATGCCGGGGATGCCCCAGGGACGCGATATCGGCGAGTCCGGACCAAAATCAGCCACGCTGGTGACGATCGGCGATACGATCGGGATCAAGGAGGTGACGACCTCGGCGGTGGAATTCCGGCAGGTGCCGATCGACGCCACGGGGACGGAAAGCGACGACGATTTGCGCGAAGTGCTGCGACGAAGGCTGCGGGAGATGGCCGACAACCTGGAATCGGACAGTGCCGTGATCCGGCTCGTGCTGACCGGGCGCACCCCTCGCCGCTGGCAAATCTTGCGCGATCAGGATGTCTGGACGGACACCGCCGCGCAACTTGCCCTCGAGACGGGAATCCTCTGGCTGGACAAGCTCCTGTTTGACCTGTCCGAAAGTGCGGCTCCCGGTCCCGGCCCCACGGACGAGTTGGCCGAAATCATGAAGACCATCCGGGAGGAGCCCGGCTTCGCCGAGACCTGCCGTGCCGATATCGAGGGCATTCTGCGGGAGTTGCCGCCGGGGCAGCGCGCCGGACTCATGCCGGATGAAGCCGCGATGGACCAGCTGGCGCAGCGCCTGGCAGAGGCCGGCACCGCGAGGATCCTTGCCCGAATGAAGGGGGCTGATTCCTGATGCGGATCGAGCGGCTTTCCCTGGACTTCTTCGGGCACTTCACCGGCAAGGAACTCGACTTCGGCAAGACCGGACGGGAATCGGATTTCCACCTGATCTACGGCTTGAACGAGGCCGGCAAGACAACAGTGATGGAGGCATTCCTGCGCCTCCTCTACGGTTTTCCCCCTCGGGAGCCCTATGGCTTCCAGCACCAGCGGCCGAATCTGAAGGTGTCCGGCCTGCTCGACATCAACGGCGAGACCCGCCCCTTCACGCGGCTGCCATCCCGAGCCAAGAACCTCAGGGGCGAGGCCGATGCCATCCTCCCCGAGGCCGCGATCGCCTCCTGCCTTGGCGGGCTGTCGATCGAGGATTATCGCAGCCTTTTGTGCCTCGACGACAACACGATCGAAAAGGGCGGCGAGGATATCGCAGGCGCCCGTGGAGATATCGGCCGGTTGCTGTTTTCGGCGGCAGCCGGTGTCGCAGAGCTGAACGCCATCCTCGAACAGGCGCGAACCGAGGCGGGCGCCATCTACAGGAAGCGTGCCAGCACCACCGTTGTCGCCAGGCTGAAGCAAGAACTGGCTGCCGTGGAGAGCGACATCCGGGAGTCGGATGTCAGCGCCCATGCCTGGCGGCAGCTGAACGAGGCGCTCCAGGCCGCCGGGAAAGAAGAGACGAATGCGCGCGCTGTGCGGGACGGATTTCGCACCGAACAGGCCGCCACCGACGCGTTGCAACGTGCCCTGCCCGCTTTGGGCGAGCTTGACCGTCTCCTGGTCGAGATCGCCGATTATGCCGAATATCCCGTTCGGATCGACATCAATCCCGAGATGCTTGTGACGATGACAACCGGGCGGGGGCAGGTGGTTGCCGAGTTGCAGCGCCTCGAGGACAGTCTCGAGAGGGCCCGGACCGAGCATGCGAAGCTCGTCCTGAACGAGGATCATCTTGCCTTGGCCGACCAGCTGGAGGGGCTGGACGAATTGCGCAGCCGGATGCAGACGGCGGCGCACGACCTCCCTCGGCGCACGCGCGCCCTCGAGGAGGCCGAGGCGGAGACGAAACGCATCGCCACTGACCTCGGGGCAGGCTGCGATCCAATCCTGTTGGTCACGCCTCCTTCGAATATTTCGGCTCTCGAGGCATTGCGCGACGACATGCGGGATGCCGCACGCGCATGTGAGAGCGCGGCGCAGGAGATCTCGGCCGTGCAGACCCGCATCGAGCGGGCCCAACGGGCACACCAGGCCTTGCTGGATGACCGTCCGGCCCAAACCGGTCTGACGGAACTGCTGACAAGGTTCGACACCGACTCCCTGGCACCGGCGGTGGCGACGGCGACACAGGCAATCGCATCGGCTGATGCCACGCTAAGGGATGCGCTCGATTCGCTCACGGTCGGCGAGCGCGGCTTCGCCGCACTACCGGAGTGTCCGGTCGGACCATTGACGGCAGCCGAACTTGCGGAACGGCATGCCGGTCTGGAGGACGAAATCGCCCGCACCGGTGACAGGCTGGACCAGATCGAGGACGCCATGGCCGCGACGGCGGCGAAGATCACGCGACTCTCGGAAGATGCCGGCGTCGCCAGTGACGAAGACGCACAAATTGCACGGGAGCGGCGCGACACCTTGTGGCAGGCACATCGCGGCGCCTTGACCGCCGAAAGCGCGGACCACTTCGCGTCGGCAATGAAAGCGGTGGACGACATCAACCTTGCCCGGCTCGCCCATGCCAGCGAGCTCGGCGAGTTGCGGAAGCTCGGGCAGGATTTGGCGGAAGCAAAGGCACTCGCCACGAGAGCCAGGGCAAAGCGCGACGGGCTCAAGGAACGGGCGAAAGAGATCAAGAGCCAGGCTGAAGGATTGATGGCGGAGATCGGACTGCCAGTGCTGTCTCCCGCCGCCTTCTCGGACTGGGTTGCACGTCACACCAATGCCAGGGACGCATGGCGGCGGCGGGAGGCGCTTGCCGGGCAGCATCGGGATACCCTGGAGCGGGCAGAACGGCTTCGGCAGGAACTCGCACCGCTCGTTGCGCTGGAGGACCCGGCATTCGATGCAGCCCTGTCGGCGGCCCGGAAACTTGCCGAAGCCGAGCGGGCCTGGCGAGACGAGATTCGGGCGTCTGGCAAGACGAAAACCGTCCTCGAAGACGAAGTCGAGCGCCGGCGGGGTGAGCAAACCGGGCTCGAAGACGCCGCTGAACAGGCATGCGCGGCCTGGACAGACAAGGTGCAGGGCCTGTTTGGCGACCAACTTTCGCCCGACAGGGTTGCCGAGGGTCTCGGGCAACTACGCGAATTGCGGGAACATGACACGAAGCGGCGGCAGGGTGAGCGTCAGGTCGTCAGCATGCAGGATGACCAGCGCCGGTTCACGGAGGCGGTGACAGAACTCGGCGCCCGGTTCGGTGTCGAAGAGAAAGACCCCCTCGAGGCGTTCCGGCATCTGCGGGAGGTTGCAAGGCAAGCTCAAGCCGACAAGACGCAGCGAGAGGAGCTGGGCGCCAATCTGGAAGAATACGCGAGGCGGCGCGCCGAACTTGGTGCGGAACTCGAGGATATCGACAGGAAGGTGGCGGAACTCGGTGCGGTGTTTCCGAAGACGGTGGATACCGGCACTCTCGAGGCCCTGCGGGTTGCCGTGAATACGGCTCGCGAAGTCATCGAGAAAAGAGAGCGGATTGCCGGACTTGAGGGGCAGATTCTCGACAGCCTCTCGTTGCAGCGGATCGACGAAGTGCGCTCGCTCTTGGGCGGCGAAACAGCCTTCACCCTCGCGGCAAAGGCAAAATCGTTGGAGGCCGATCTCGTCGTGGCGGAGAAAAGACTGTCTGACGCGACCGTTGCCCGGGCAAATGCGGAACGGGATCTTGGCGCCGTCACAGGCAGTGCGCAGACCGCCGAACTGGTCGAGCGGCGCACGACCATTCAGCTGCAGATCGAGGAGGCCATTCTCGACTATTTGGAGCTGAGTTTCGGCTTGCGGATCGCCGAGGACGCCATCCGCCGCTATCGCGACCGGCATCGGAGCGGCATGTTGGCATCGACCGAGCGGGCTTTTGCGGAACTCACCAACGGTGGCTACGAGACGCTGCAGACGCAACCGGACGGCTCGTCGGAACTGTTGCTGGCGATCGATGCCAGCGGCACGCCCAAGCAGATCGGCGACATGTCGAAGGGAACGAGGTTCCAGCTCTACCTGGCACTACGTGCTGCGGCCTACCAACAGATGGTCACGCAGGGCGTTCAACTGCCTTTCTTCTGCGATGATGTCTTCGAAACGTTCGACGACGATCGGTCCCGGGCGGCCTGCCGTCTGATGGAACGGATCGGCCGCAGCGGTCAGGCCATCTACCTGACGCATCACCGCCATGTCGTCGATATTGCCAGGGAAGTCTGTGACCCGCCCCCGGTGATACACGATCTCTGACTTCGATCCCCCACAATTGGCGGGAACCCGTGACCGGGTCACGTGTCAACCATTCCGAATTGGACCTGGCTGGCATGCAGGCGACAGGCCCAATCGGCCGAAATCCGGCACCGATCGTTGCAAATGCGAAGAAGTCCTGTCCGGCTACTCCCTGTCGTTCCGGTGGGCTATTTTCATGCCACGAAGACCGCCTGACGCTGACGGGGAGCGCCATGGTTGACGGCAACCTAGGGAATCGTACCCGACGAGGACTCGGTGCCGGGGCTCAAGCCCGTAAGTGTCGATGGCGACCGGGTCAGGAGGCCGGACCGGGATATTCTCGCCGATGAGCTGGCCGCCACGGCAAATTGTCGGGGCGGAACCGTCGTGCCGGGAGTGGACGACCAGAGCCGTGCAATCCACGGCATCCATTTGGATGACCTTGATGCCGTGATGGCTGCAATTCCGCCACCAGAGACAAGTCTTGGGGATGCCCCGGCCAATGTTGAGATTCGGTTCGGTCAGCACCGCTGTTTGAATTCTTGTGCAGGGCAGCTTCTTCAACCCTTGCAAACATTCCTTATATGGAATACATGAATCCATGGCCATTGATGTCGAATACACAAATGAGTTCAAGGCTTGGTGGGATGGACTTACAGTGAGCGAGCAGAATGACATTGTCGCGGTGGTTGAATTGTTGGCGGAGCATGGCTCTGGGCTGAAGTTTCCCTATTCCTCGGGGATAGTGAGTTCACGGCACGCTCACATGCGCGAACTGCGTGTCCAGAATGCTGGCAAACCTTTTCGCATATTCTATGCCCTGGACCCGAGGCGTACGGCCATCTTGTTGATTGGTGGCAGCAAGGCAGGCGACGACCGGTTCTACAGGCGGTTCGTACCAAGGGCTGATCAACTCCATGACGAACACTTGCAGGAACTGAAATACGAAGGAGAAATTTGATGAGTGGTCATCATTCGTTTTCTGGATTGACGAAAGGGTTTTCCTCCGACCGTCGTGAACGGATTGAAGCCCGGAAGAAGGAGCTTCGTGCTGCAATGCCCCTTCACGAGTTGCGTCAAGCCCGGGCCTTGACCCAGAAGACCGTTGGCGAGATCCTGAACGTGAACCAGCCGGCTGTCGCCAAGCTGGAACGACGAACTGACATGTATGTGTCCAATCTCCGCTCATTCATCAAGGCAATGGGCGGCAAACTGGAAATCGTGGCCAGATTCCCTCAGGGCAACGTGGTCATTACCAATTTCTCTGATGATGGCGAAGATGTGAATGCCAGTTGAACAGCCAAGCAATTCGGAATCCGGTGTGAGGCGTCCCGGTTGGCTGGAGTCAGGGCTGTCGCCTTTCAAATTCTCCCGCTTTTCGGCAACAGTTCGGCGGATCTGAACAGCTTCAGGGTGGACCGGTCATCCCGCCCGGCCTGCTTCAGACAATCCTGCGCCAGTACCGAACAAATTGCTATTGTCCGCTTTCCTGACAGGATTATAGTCAGTGTTGGTTCGGTTGTTGAGCGATCACATCGGAAGATGAATCAGATGAGTGAACTCCGCACTCGCTTGATTGCCGATATCGTCACTGGCAAACTCGATATACGCGAAGCTGGCGGTGCATTGCCCGATGATCCACAATTGCAAGTGTCTGGCTTGGGTGAAATCGAAGGCAGTGATGTGGGCCAGGAGGAGTCAACAGAGATGGCAAACTGGGAAACCTGCCCGGCGGTGGAGCGAAAGCCAGGGAAAGTCAGCGGCGCCTGGGTCTTTGCGGGCACCCGGATTCCGCTCTCGGCCCTGTACGAGAACCTTGCTGGCGGTGCCACGATCGATGAGTTCGTCGAGTGGTTCCCGGGTGTTGACGAGCAGCAGGTTCGCGCGGTGCTCGAACATGAGGCCCGGGCGCTGAGAACGGCACTGGCGCGTTGAAGCTGCTATTCGACCAGGGCACGCCTGCTCCACTGCGGAACCAACTGCCAGCGCATACCGTGGATACGCTGGCGGAGAAGGATTGGTCCGAGAAAGACAACGGTGAGTTGCTCGATCTGGCCGAACGGGAGGGATACGAAGCTCTGGTGACGACCGATCAGAGCCTGAAACACCAACAGAATCTGGCGGGCAGGCGAATCGGCATCGTCGTGCTGCTTTCGGCAAACTGGCCACAAGTGAGTCTTCGTGTGTTGGAGATTGATGCGGCGATTGCTGCCGTCCAGCCAGGAACGGTCATTGAGGTTCCGATTCGGACCAATTGACATGCCAATTGACACGTCCGAATGCGGACCCGGACGCCTGGTCTGCACTGCTCTGCCGGGGCATCCCTGCGAGCCGCCTTCGAGAGAGACTTTCGGCGAGGTGGCGGTTGGCAGGGCGGAGCAGAGGAAGCTGGCTGGACGAGATCCGCAAGCAAGTGCGGTTTCCGGGGCTTTGTCGAGTGCCCGGAACAGGGCACGCGCCGGTCGGGCTGCACTTTCCCTGTTCCCGGTTGCAGGTCGTCTCCGGCGAGACGAGGATGCGCGGCGCCGAATTGGCCTGGCTGCGGCCGATCCGCTGCAGGATTCGGCGCATGTGTCGGGCCATATCCTCCATTCGCACCGTGGCTGCGGGCGTTATGCCGATGTCGCGCACATCTTTGACTGGCGGCGAGAGTGCAATCGGCCATCGGCATCAGCTTTCCCTGTCCTTGGGCGGGGTCGCCTCGGCTCTGCATGGTTGCCGGGCCGCCGTGGTGGCCAGGCAGTGGTCAGTAGTCGGGGGTGATTGCCGTGCCCTGGCGGCGTGAGCGGTCGCAGGCGAGGGCGATGGCGAGGGCGGTGCGGCCGTCATGTTCGGAGGGGCTGGGCGTGCGTTCGTGGGTGACGGCGTCGTGGAACTCGTCGAGGGCGAGGGCAAAGGAGGCGTCGTAGCGCTCGAGGAAGAAATGCTTGAGGCGGGCGCGGGAGGCGGTGTGGGAGGCGGTCCAGCGAATGAGCGGATCGTCGCGGTGGTTGGCGGTCTGGACCATGCCCCCGGTGCCGAAGATCTCGAGCCGTTGGTCGAAGCCGTAGGCGCAGGCCCGGGAATTGTTGATATGGGCCAGTGCGCCGGATGGCATGACGAGGGTGGTCATGGCCAGATCGACATCACCCTCGGCGCCGATGCGTTCGTCATGAACGCAGCTGCCGGCGGCAATGACCCTGGTGGGCCGCTCGCCGGCAATCCAGCACAGGAGGTCGATGTCGTGGATCTGGGCGTCGAGAAAATACCCGCCCGAGGCGCGGACATATTCGATGGGTGGCGGCGCCGGCTCCCGGCTCGTGCTCATCAGCAGGCTCACCCGCCCCAACTCCCCGTCGGCAACGGCCTGCCGCACCGCGGCGTTGTCCGGGTCGAAGCGCCGGTTGAAGCCGAGCATGAACGGAACCGGGTGGGATTGCAGCGTGGCCAGGCAGTGGTCGACACGCTCCAGGCTGTGGTCGAGCGGCTTTTCGCAATAGATCGCCTTGCCGGCCCTGGCGACGGCGGCGACGTAGTCGACATGGGTGTTGGTCGGCGTGGCGATGATGACGGCATCGACGGCGGCGCTTTCGAGGACCCGATCAAGATCGTCGGTGGGATGTCCGCCATGGCGGGACGCCGCCGCCTCGGCCGAGGCAAGATTCGGATTGAAGACGAATTCCAGCTCGAGGCCGGGATGGGTAGCGAGTTTCGGGCCGTAGACCTCCGCCATGCGGCCGCTCCCCAGCAGCGCCACGCCGAGACGCTGAACCGCCCTGTCAGCCATGCGCGTCCTCCATGACCATTGCCGCGCCCTTCTCGCCGATCATGATGGCGGCGGCGTTGGTATTGGCGGTGACAATCCGTGGCATGACCGAGGCATCAATCACGCGCAGGGACCCGACCCCGTGCACCCGCAGGCGGGGATCGACCACCGCCATCTCGTCCACCCCCATCCTACAGGTTCCGACCGGATGCAGCAAAGACAGGCCGGATGCCCGGCAATACTCGATCAACTCCTCGTCGCTGCGGATTTCCTTGCCGGGAGAGATCTCATGGTCGACGCAATCGCTCATCGGCGGCGTGGCGGCAATCCTGCGGCCGAATTTGAGGCCGGCCAGGGCGGCGTTGCGGTCTGAATCGGCGACCAGGAAATTGAACAGGATGGCGGGTTGGTCACGGGGGTCGGGGCTGCGGATGCGGACATGCCCCCTCGATTCCGGGCGCATGTGCTCGGCCAGGATGGTGAAGCCGGAGAACGGGCGGGGCTTGAGCTGCTCATCGGTGCACCAGGCCATGAAGGTGACCATCATGTCCGGCCGGTCGATCTCGTCGCCGGAGCGAATGAAGGTGTTCGAGTAGTTGCCATTGTCGGCGAAGGGTCCGGTGCGAAAGAGCAGGTATCGCAGCAGCTGCGCCGCGCCCTTGAGCCGGTTGTTGTAGAGGTCGTTCACCGTCGAATTGACCGTCGAGCGATATTCCGAGCCGATACCGAAATGGTCCTGGAGGTTCTCGCCGACGCCGGGAAGGTCGTGGGTGGCCTCGATGCCGTGCTCACCAAGCAGAGCCCCGGGGCCGATTCCCGAGACTTGCAGCAATTGCGGCGAGTTGAAAGTGCCGGCGCAGAGGATCACCTCCTGCCTGGCATGGCTGACATGCCGGCCGGCCGGTCCGGTCCAGGCAACGCCGGTGGCCTGCCGGCCATCGAGCATGATCCGCTCGACCATGGCGTGGAGCCGCAGATCGATGTGGCGCATGGCCGGCCCGCGCAGGTAGCCGGCGGCGGTGCTCCAGCGGCGGCCGTTGCGGGTGGTGGTCTGGACGTAGCCAGTGCCTTCCTGCCCGGGACCGTTGAAATCGTGGTTGCGGGGCACGCCGAGGGCCTCGGAGGCGGCATGAAACGCCTCCCCCAGCCGGTGGGAGGTCCTGAGGTCGGAGACCGATACCGGCCCGCCGGTTCCGTGATATTCGTCGGCGCCGCGTTCCTGGTCCTCGCATTTCCTGAACACCGGCAACACGTCGTCCCAGCCCCAGCCAACACAGCCGGCCTGCTTCCAGCCGTCGAAATCCTGCGGCTGGCCGCGCATGTAGATCATGCCGTTGATGGCGCCGGTCCCGCCCAGCACCTTGCCGCGCGGCTGAAACAGGGTTCGGCCGTTCAGCTCCGGCTCCGGCTCGCTCTCGTAGCACCAGTTCACGGCCGGATTGGCATAGAGCGTCGAATAGCCGAGCGGAACATGGATGAACGGGTTGCGGTCCTTGCCACCAGCCTCGAGCAACAACACCGAATGACCGGCCTCCCCCAGCCGGCCGGCGACTGCGCAGCCTGCCGAACCAGCACCGATCACGACATAATCATGCTCTGTTGTGTGCATGCACTCCTTCCGGCCATGCAGACCGCAACCCGGTCACCGAAAAGTTGTCACAGAGTTGAGACCGACAAGAACACGCAATTCATCAGATTTGGATATTTCGTCATTTGGGTGCCATAATGGCCGGGTGCCGTACCGGCCCGGACGCCGCAATGCCGGACCCGTTGCCGGGGCCGGTTGAAAGGGAGGCTCCGTTGACCCGGGAAGAAATGATCCGTGTCCTCAAATTCATCGACGACATCCGCCTGCTGTCGGGGGAGCGGACCCGGCTGTCGACCATCGACCCGCGCTGGAACGTCATTTCATATGCGATGCGCCGGCATTTGGAGGGGAAGCTCCTGACCGTGACCTCGCTCGCCTCGGCCTCGGGCGTCCCCTACGGAACGGCGATGCGACGGATTGCCGACCTGATCGACCAGGGCTTCCTGGTCAGGCGAATCCGCTCCAAATCCGGCAAGTCCTACTCCCTGCACCCGACCCGCAAGCTGATCACCGAGTTCGAATCCTTTGCCATGCAACTGAAGGCGATGGTCGGATCGACCTTCGGCTACAGCGATGGCGAAGGCAGCATGAGCGATTTCTATTTTGGCGGCTATTACATGGCCTCGCGGATTCTGCCCTATCCGAATGCCATGCGCGCCGGCCCCGGCTTCGACCGCCGGGTGCGCATCCTCTGCTCGGAGGATCCGACCTTCCGGACTCTCGGCAGGCATTCGTCGATCCTGAATGAGCTGTGCGGCACGAATGTCGAGGTCACCAACCTGTCGCTGGATGATCTGCTGGCCGAGATCATGGTCAATGCCAGGCGAAAGCGATCCAGATACGATATCGTGGCGGTCGATCTGCCCTGGGTCGGCCAGCTGGCCGAGCAGAAGATCGTGCAGCCCCTGGACGACATCATCGCCAGGACCCGATACAACTCGTCGGATTTCCACAATGCCGCATGGCTTGGCTCGTCCTGGCGGGGGCAGCAATACGGCCTGCCGATCCAGCCCACGGTCGAATTGCTGCTCTGCCGGGAGGACATGTTCTCCAGGGCCGGTCTCGGCATCCCGGAGACCACCGACGATGTGCTGTTTGCCGCCCGCATGCTGCATGGATCGGCCGCCGACCTCTCCGGCATTGTCATGAATTTCGGTCGCGGCACGCCACTGGCCCACACTTTCATCCAGACCCTTGCCGATTTCGGGCAGCCGGTCATCGATCTGCGGCCGATTGGCGACGAGTTCGATGTCGGCGAACTGGAGGGGAGGAACTTCAGGCCGATGCTGGATACCGAGGCCGCCCGTCAGGCCTGCAACTTCCTGCTGGAGCTTCTCCAGTATGCGCATCCCGACAGCCTCAAATGTGACTGGGACCGGCGCATTCGCCTGTTCAGCGAGGGCCGGGCGGCCATGAGCTATGGCTGGAGCATCCGTGCCGCGGCCTTCGAGCGCAACCGGGCCTCGCCAGCCTGCGGCAACGTGGCCTTCGTGACCCACCCGTCGGCGCCGGGCAAGCGGCGGGTATCACCAATCGGCGGGTTCTCGCTGGCAATTCCGAGCCGGCTGCGGGAGCGGCGGTTGCAGAATGCCTGGAAGGTGATGGAATACCTCACCCGCCCGGAACTCATGAAATGGTATGTCCAGAACGGCAACCTCACCAGTCCCAGATTCTCGACCAGCGCCGATCCGGAAGTACAGGCCTCGAGCAAGCTGATCGGCAAGATCGACCGGATGGAACGGCGCGGCGAGGTGCAGCTCTGGCCGCGCCCGCCGGTTCCCGAATTCAGCTTCATGCTCGGCATCATCGGCAGCGTCATGCATGACATGCTCCGGGGCCGGCTGTCCATTGCCGAGGCGCTGGAGACTGCGCAGGCGCAGATCGACAAGGTGATGCGGGAGCATGGCCGCTACTGAACGGTGCGGCCCGGCAGGCGTGCAGCGCCGGATGGGGTTGGCGCCCGGCAGCTGCCAGGGGCGGGGCGAGGGGTGGCGGGTCGGCATTGGTTCATTTTGGATATCTTTCCACTCGCAACATGGTGGTCCGGGCCGGTAGGATGTGGCTGTCGACAACAGGCGCTGCCAGCTTCGTGTCGGTGTGGCAGGAAACGGATGGCGCCAGGTAGCTACCTGGAGGAGGAGTCACCATGTTTTTTGCAAGATTGACCAGGACCGCCGCTGCAGCGGCCACCGTCGCCGGGGCCATGATGGCCACCTCCGGCGGCGCCCAGGATGTCAGCATGACATTCATCGTCAAGGACATGACCAACCCCTATTACTGGCGGATGGGCGAGGGAGCGGTGCGGGCGGCCGAAGAGCTGGGCATCGAGCTTTCCTACGTCTCGGCCGAGTTCAACGGTGATATCGAGGGCCAGATCGCGGTGTTCGAGACCGAAATGGTCAAGAATCACGATGCCATCGTGCTGGTGCCGATGAACGGGACGGCTCTCATCCCCAAGATCATGGAGGCAAATTCCGCCGGAATTCCGGTGATCACCGCCGACACGCGGGTTGATGACGGACCGGCAGAGGTCGAGACCTTTGTCGGCCTCGATGAGCAAAGCTCGTTCGCCGGCATGGCGGAATGGGTGGTGGACCAGCTTGGCGGCAGTGGCCAGGTGGCGATTCTCGAAGGATTCCGCGGCAGTTCGACCGCGGAGTTGCGCCTGAAGGGAATGATGGAAGTGTTCGATGCCAATCCCGGCATCGAGGTTGTCGCATCGATCGCTGCCGACTGGGACACCGAAAAGGGACTCAAGGCCTCCGAGGACATCCTGCAGGCACATCCGGATGTCGACGCCATCATCGGGTCGAACGACCTGATGGCGCTCGGAGCCGTCCAGGCGGTGAAGGGAGCCGGAAAACTTGACGACATCATCATTGTTGGCGACGACGCAATTCCGTCGGCGCTGGCAGCCCTGCGTTCCGGCGAGTTGAATGCCACGATTGACGGCAACACCGACCTGGTCGGGTATGAGGCGATCATGGCCGCGTATCGGCATGTGACACAGGGCGAGGATCTGGATGACTGGATCGTCGTCGAATCATCGATCATGACCGCAGAGGATGTAACCCAGGAGTATCTGGACGGCCGCGGTATCGAGCTCGAGTAACGAGTCTTGCAGTTCCCGGATGCCGGCCAATCTGGACATTGGCCGGCATTCGTTTTAGCGCCACTCCGATGAACATGGCGGCGCCACTGGTGGAAATGCGCAACATCTCCAAGCAGTTTGGAGGTGTTCAGGCACTGACAGATGCCCATCTCGACCTGTTTCCCGGCGAGGTTCTCGGCGTGCTCGGCCATAACGGCGCCGGCAAATCCACGCTGGTCAAGATCCTGGCGGGCGCCGAGACCGCCAACGAGGGATCCATCCTGATCGGCGGCCGCGAGGCCACCATCGCCGACCCCAATGACGCCCGCCATTTCGGCATCGAGACCATCTACCAGGAGCTGGCCCTGTGCGGGAATTTGGACGCACCGGCCAATTTGTTCATGGGGCGGGAGCTGCACAAATGGGGCTTCCTGCGCCAGCGGGCCATGCAGGAGGAGGCCCGGGAGGCGCTCAGCCGGCTCAATATCCGCATACCCTCGCTGGAGACTGAAGTCCGGCTGATGTCGGGCGGTCAGCGACAGTGCATTTCCATCTCCAGGGCCGTGCATTTCGACACCAGGATCCTGATCATGGACGAACCGACGGCGGCGCTCGGCATGGAGGAGAGCCGGAAGGTCATGGATTTGATCGAGGAGCTCAAGAGCCAGGGGCTGGGCATCATCTGGATCAGCCATGACATCCACGAGGTGTACAACTTCACCGACCGCATCACCATTCTTTCCGGCGGCCGCAACGTCATTACCGCCAGCACGCGGACATTCCTCCAGGACGAGATCGTGTCGATGATCATCTCGGGCCGTCCGGTCGAAGGGTCGGTCCAGGAAGAGGGCAGCCATGTTCCGGCTTGAACGGCTCAAATCCCGGTCGCTGCTGTGGATCGTTCTCGTTGCCGCGCTGATGATGGCGGTACTGTCGCTGTCGTCGCCGTATTTCATGACTCTCGGCAACATGACCAACCTGATGAAGCAGGTCTCGATCGTGGCCATCCTCGCCGCCGGCCAGGCCGTGGTCATCATTTCCGGCGGCATCGACCTGTCGGTCGGCTCGATCCTTGCCCTCAGCGCCGTTACCATCGGTTGGCTGATCGTGAACGGGGTCGATCCCCACATCGCCGCCCTCGCCGGCCTGGCAATGGGAACCTTTGCCGGCTGGATCAACGGCATGGTTATCACCCGGGGCCGGATTCCACCCTTCATTGCAACTCTCGGCATGCTGGGCATTGCCCGCGGCATGGCGCTGGTCATCACCAAGGGCGTATCCTACCAGGTGCTCGAGCCGCTGTTTCTCTTCATCGGCAACAGCAAGATCGCCGGTCTGCCGGTGCCGCTCTACTTCGTCGTCGTGGTGTTTGCCGCGGTCATGATCATGATGCACATGACCGTGTTCGGCCGCCATGTCTATGCCATTGGCGGTGACGAGAAGGTGGCGAGGCTGGAAGGAATTCCGGTCGACCGGCAAAAGGTCAAGATCTACACGCTCAGCGGCTTCCTGGCCGCGGTTGCAGCCATCGTCCTGGTTGGCCGCCTGGCGGCAACGCCGCCCAGCGTCGCCCAGGGTATTGAATTGCAGGCCATCGCCGCGGTGATCATCGGCGGGGTCAGTTTCGTCGGCGGGCGCGGGATCGTGATCACGGCGCTGGTCGGCGCCTTCATCATGGCCATGATTACCAATGGTCTCAACATTCTCGGCATCTCATCCTTCTACCAGCAGGTGCTGATCGGCATGGTCATCATTGCCGCGGTCTGGCTGGACAATTTGAAATCATCGGCGCGGTAGGTGACCATGACATCCCCCGAGACCAGACCCGAGATTGGCATCGGCCTGATCGGCTCCGGCTTCATGGGACGCTGCCATGCCAACGCCTTCAGCGCCGTTGCCGGCATCTTCGACCTGCCGGTGGTGCCAAGAAAGGTCATGTTGGCCGATGCCGGCGAGGAACTTGCCGGCAGGATGGCGCGGGCGCTGGGCTTCGAGCGGTCAACGGCTGACTGGCGGGTTCTGGTCGAGGATGAGGAGGCCGACATCATCGCCATTACCGCCCCCAACGCGCTTCACGAACCGATTGCGCTGGCTGCCATCGGTGCCGGCAAGACCATCTATTGCGAGAAGCCGCTCTCGACCACGGTGGAATCGGCGGCACGGATGACCGAGGCTGCCGAAGCGGCCGGGGTCATCACCAGCGTCGGGTTCAATTTTCTTCGCAATCCGGTGATCCGGTTCGCACGGGAATTGCTGGAAGGCGGCGAGATCGGCGAGGTCACCGGCTTTCGCGGCCGTCATGCCGAGAATTACATGGCAAGCCCGGAGGTGCCGCATTCCTTTCGCACCGACCCGGCCGGCGGCGGCGCCCTGGCCGATATCGGCAGCCACATCATTTCGCTGGCCCGCTACCTGCTGGGACCGGTGGCCGAAGTGTCTGGCGATTGCCGGACGATCCATGCACACCGCCCGGTGGCCGGCGGCAGTGACGAGCGGCGGCCGGTCGAGGTCGACGACATGACCCACGCATTGCTGCGTTTCGAGAGCGGCGTGTCGGGAAGCATCGAGGCCAACTGGGCGGCAACCGGCCGGACCATGGATTTGTCATTCGAGATTACCGGCACCGGCGGCGCAATCCGGTTTACCCAGGAGCGTATGAACGAATTGCATCACTACCGGAAGGATGGGCCACGCTCCGGCTTCACCCGCATCGAGGCCGGAGCCGAGCACCCGCCCTACGGGCAGTTCTGCCCGGCACCGGGACACCAGCTGGGCTTCAACGACCTCAAGGTGATCGAGGTAGCAGAACTGCTGAACGCCCACGCCGGCGGCCAGGCATGCAGCCCGGACTTCCGCGAGGCGCTGGAGGTCCAGCGGGTTGTCGAAGCGATTGCCAGCTCGGCCAAGGCCCGCAAGTGGCAAGAGGTTGCGTGAGGCCGAATTCGCCTGCGGCTCAGCTTCGAAACCTGGCCCGCCCTTCGGCGTCTTTCGTGCTTCCGTCCGATTCCCGGAGGCCGCTCGGTTCGGCAGGACGAATGCCGGGCATGACCAGACGCTCGTGGACATCCATCGCCGACCTCCCCTTCTCAGGCCATCTGCAACATCATTTCCATCGCTACCCCCGGACACGCTGAATTTGTGGGTCAGATCCTCGATTGCCTCGCTGTTCATGTGTTGGTTTTCGGCTTGACCGCGCGCAGTGCACGCGATCACGAACTTGCGAAACCGCGGCATGGCCGGCAGCGTGCGGACCACCCGTTCGAGGTCGCGCCATTCCCGAATGTCAATTCCTACCCTTGATCGTCTAACTCGTCCGCTTGTTGGCTGCTGACCGCCAGTGCTTCCTGCAACTCCGTCAGCAGTATCTGAAATTTGGCTGCAACCCCTTCCAGCCACTCGCTGTTGTGGAGGGTTTTCGCTGCCAGCTCGGGCGGCACAGTCTCATCCAGCGTCGTTGCCATCTCGCCGGAGCCAAGCAGATCAGGCACCTGCCTAACCGCGTCGGTCAACCGCTCATTGAAATCCTTGATCCCGTACCCGTCCAGCCTGGTCTGGACCAGGGAGGCATCCATGCGGACATCGCGACTCAACATCCATTGTATGTCCCATACGTCACGCCAGCGCACATAGACCGGCAAGCTCACCGGAAATGCCACCAGCTTGTCGGCAAGAATACCTGCCATGGTGGCGACCCGGAGTTGGGTCTCGGTATGGCTGGCCGGAATGATACTGTAATTGCGGACCAGGCCGCTTCGAATGAATTTCTGTTCCTGCACATCGGCGATTTCCAGCTTGATGCGAAACCAGGGTTTGCTGCCATGGGTCCGGCCGGTCGCGTCGGGAGCCATCCTTACCCACCATCGCTGAATATTGACTGTCTCGAGGTCCCTCTTCTTTGGCGACGATGCCCTGACTTCATGCCCGTAGCGTTCTTCCAGATACTGCTTCAACATTGGTCCAAGCCCTGCCGCCTGCACGTCCGACAGGCCCGGGCTGGCGCAGAAGTCGAGGTCTTCGCTCAGTCGCACTCCCCCATGGCAAAGTCGCAGGGCAGTTCCACCGTGAAAAACCATGCGCTCAAGAAGGCCCTCTCGGCACATCACATGCAGGATGTCGTAATGCAGGATTTCCTTGCCGACCTCTGCCGACCGCCCGGCAAGTCCTGCTTCCGCCGCCGCTCCGCCGGCGAGGCTCTGGAAATCCACCGCCATCATCTTGCCCCGACCGCCACGGGTTGCCAGGGCTCGGCCCATGGCAACTGCTGCCACCAACGCAGCTGACGCTGCTCTTCCTCGGTAATCGGCGGCAGACCCATCTCCTCGTGGATCAGCTCCAGCTCATCCGGGTCAATGTCCACCAATTCGAGATTGCGCCGGGTCCGTCTCAAATCCTCGAGCGCTGTGAACGGCTTGGCCCAGCGCAGTGGTTGCCCGACATCCACCGTGCCGGCCTCGATCTCGCCGGCACTCCGTTCGGTATGGGTAAAGGCAATGGTGCCGAAAGGCGTATGGAAGCGTCCCTTCCGTCCGGTCGTCATCACCGTGATGGTCCAGGTCATTTGCGAGATGACACTATAGCGGCTGAGCGCCGTCTGCAGGCTGAGATAGCAGGCATGGCCCTGCCGCAATGCCAGCGCGATCATGTCCAGCGTATCATGGATGTCGAGTTTCCGTTCGTTGACATAGACGCCCCTGGCGGCCCGCGTCAGCACGCCGCCAGCGACCAGCCGCGAAAGGCCACCGGTGAAGGTCTTCTCCGATCTCTCCGGGAAGATGGCGCGCAGATCCCCGGTCGTGAAGACCGCGCGCTTATCCCGGTCCAGCATGCGGATTGCGTCAGCAGTTCTCACCTTGCCCTCCATGGGCAGATAGTCCCATGGATTGGCTATAGAGGGTTTCTGTCCAGTGCAAGCGGTCATCGCCGATCGCTGGGCCATTGGCGCAAACCACGACCCGGCAATCATCATCGCCCAAGATTCCCATCGCTGACGACAATCTCCGGCACATGGAGAATGCAGATGGGGCCGAGGATGCTCGTCGCGGTGACCTGCCTTGCACTGACGGTCGGCCCTATTGCCGGACAAAACGCCGACAGGGCGAAGGTGCCGGCTGTTACCGCGGATGGTGCGCGCCGGTGCCCGGCCGAGCGGGTCGAGGTCTGGCGGGGGCATGGTCCGGTGTTATCGGCGTCGGACTTCCGCCTCGACGCCGCACCCGACAAAATGCAACTGGAAGGCCGGGATTTCCGCACGGATCTTCAGCATGGAACTCTCGGCAGGTCGGTGACAGCTGATGCTGTCGAGATCTCCGTCCAGCAGGTGGTCGGCATGCCGCTCCGCGTGACTGGTGCCGCCGGGAGGATGTCGGCCCCAGGCATGTAGCCCGGCCAGCGCTGCGGCTGTCGGCCGACGGAATTGCCCTGGGCGGTGACCAGGTGACGATCAAAAGTTTCCGGCCGCGCTGGGGCCGGCCATGGCCCTGGCTGCCGAGATCCTGGAATGCGGCCCGAGGCCTGGCGGAGCCCGGATCGTCAATGCACAGCGTCTGGAGGCCTCGCCGGCACTGATCGGCCGTTTTCGGCATCTGCGAGAGTTGAAGGGGTTGGTGCTGCCGCCATTGGCAATGACCCTGGCTCTGGAGCTGCCGGCCGGTGATCGCCGCCGCTACACGGCTCGACTTGGGGCGCGGTGGAACAGGTAGTAGGCGATTTCGCGGGCGAAACAGACCGCTTCAATCTCCACCGGCAATGCTCTGAATCTGCCGACGCAGAACCCTGTTCAGCAACAATATAACTGGATCAAGATAGTTTGTGCTTCCGCTCTTGAATGCATCATCTGCCTGATGCAGGGCATCAATATATTCGGGATTGAAGTCGGGGCTGCGGAGCAGTTCTGGAACCGTGGTCTCTCCAGGAAGCCACGTATTGTACTTCAGACAGAGCACGAAGTGACACGCTGCCCGTGCCGTTCTTCCATTTCCGTTTATGAATGGATGAATGTGGTTCAGCCTCCAGAGCACATAGGCCGACAGTGTCACCGCGTCGTAGACTTCCCAATACCGGTTCACATAGTTGACAAAGTCGTCCATCAATGTGCCGACACGATAGTGTTCAGGAGGACGGAAGGTTCCGACGATTACTTCACAAGGACGGTATTCTCCTGCGTAGGAATGGAGGCAGGCGAGTGCATGAAAATTGATGGCCTTCAATACAGTCTGCGACAATAACGGCCGGTCAACGGCGAGAGCGGCGTCCACTGCAGATCTCAGGAAGTCGTAATGTCGGTTGCCATTTGCTACAACCATGCTCTGGTAGGCCTGATGATCTTCCCTCTCGCCGCACAATTCGAAAAGGATCATGGTCTACAAACTACGCCTCCTGTTCTTCAAGAATTCTCTGCACTTCTTCACGCGTCATCGTGCAGCCGCCCCCCATCGTACCCACGATGAATGACAGTTTCTGTTGATAGCGCTCTTCCGGGGTCATTTGTCGGGCCGCCGCCTTCTCCAACGCATCGAGGACTGACTTGTCTCCTCGCTCTCCTTCGAGATTCGACATCTGCTTTCTCCTCCGTTCCTGAAATCAGCAAAATCCAGCCATTCAAGAGACGCTGCACGAACAATCATGACTGCAAGTGAGTATGCCCGGTGAGACACCGATCATTCAGTTGATGCGCCTCTTGGCCGGGCAGGCTGCTGCCCCCAGAACAAGCTTCATACATGAGTACGGTGTCATCCAGACCGACATTCGGTGCACTCACTTCTACGAAGGAACGGCGAATGCCATTCCTTGCGGTGGAATGATCATACAATATTTCGAAAGCCTGTTTGACAAGAAATATGTGCAAAACCTGAAGATACAACCAATCTGGCGGCATCTTGATTTTGCACTATCCCGTCCGGGAACTCAATCCATTGGTGGCTTCCCTGATCATGTTGCCCGGAGTCATGGCGGATTTCCCGGTTTGTTCCGACGCCGGTCAGTCAGGAAACTGGATCAGCCCATGCAGCCTTCCTGTCCAGGCAGACCCTTCTCAACAGCCGAAAACGGCCAACTGGCACCCTGGCCGGCGTCGTCGCCGGCACAATCCCGATGCCACCGCCTGCGGCACACAAGAACAGGGCACCAAATGGCCGGCGCGGATTGCCGTCCACCTGGGCCCGGACGGTCTGGTGCAGCTCATCGACCAGACAGACCTTTCCGTCGGTAGCGACATTGGCACGCGGGCATGGCGCGGCGCAAGGCTCGATTGACCCAGACGGTGATTGCCGGTTTGACCGCCAATTCTCCTGCGGGCGCATGATCCCGGTCGGGGTCAGGATTGCCCGGTTGTACTGCCCCGACGCCCGTTGCCGTCGCTATTTTGCCTCACCGCCCATCATTCTGTCCCTTCAATTGCCTTGCCCGCCGAATTCCGGCCATGGAAGATCCTCATAAAAACGTCGGACCAGTTCGTAACAACGGGCGAACCTGGGATGTGCACCCAGTTCCAGGCTCAGTGTCCCCCACTCGGCTTCCGCGCGTTGCCGGATTTCCGGATTGTTCAGGGAATTCCGGTCTGGTTCGATGCCGCGGGATCGGCATTTTGCCAGCATGGACTCAAATATCTCTCGCCTGAGGGCGGCGTTGGCCTCGTGTCCGGTCAGAAGATAATGGATGTCATAGACATCCTGATGCCGGCGACGGCGGCGCGGAACCTGCTGGAGCAATGCCCTGTACTTCTCCGCGATCAGGTCGGCCAAGCTGTAGGCGAGAAGCGTTTCTTCTCCAAAAAATTGGAGAACGTCAACCGAGCAAAGAACCTCGTTGAATGAAATGTCGATGTCCAGAAAATTGCGATCCGGCGGTTTTCCCGCACGGACCACCTGGCGCCCGGAATGGACGATCTTGATCTGCAAGGCAGGGAACTGCGTTTCATTGAATTTGCCTTTTGGAAGTTCTTTCGCGGAATGAACACTCACGACGAGGTCAACATAGCCGAGGCGAGCCGTCGCGGTTCGCAGTGCAGCATCCAGTGAAGACCTGACAACGTCGCGTGATTCCGGCTCCGGTGGAAAGTTTGCACTTAGATTTATATCGGTTGTCATGCGTGGGCTCTCGTGAACAAGCCCCATCAGCAGGCCACCCTTGAGATGGAATTCGTATCTGGGCAGGAGGCTTGCGAGGGCAGTCAGGATGATTTCGGTTGCCTGCCGCCGGCGCCATTCAACAGGATCATTCTGGACTTTATGAACCCAGTCCCTGACATCAATCCGATGTGTATTCTCAGGCATTAAGCGAAATCATCCAGGTCTCCGAGTGTTCCGGAGAGAACGGCCTGAACGGATCGAGTTTGCGGCTACCGCCGCGTTGGGCGGCTGCCTTCCAGGCCTCGATCCGGGAATCACTGAATTTGAGGCGTTCCTCCAGTATGTGCCCCGCGCGGCATTTGGCTATGGCAATTGGTGATCCATCAACTGCTTCAACAATTTCCCCAAGCCAGCCTAGGGCATGTTCCTGCCAGACGTCGAGCACATGTGCCATGCCACCGCAGAGTTCAGGATTTTGCAGCATATCAAGGAAGGTCTGTCCGATGGTTGCCACTCGCACGAACCCGACCGGGTTCTGTATCGCGGAACCTACGTGCCGGGTTTCACGCAATTTCACCGGCCTTCGGCGTACATACCTTGGGTGATTTATGTTACTTGCCGGAAATGGCACTGCTTCCTCGTGCTTCTCCAGCAATTTGAGCTGAGACCGCACAGTGATGCGATCGGGCCGCGTGATTGTCAGTTCTTTTGGTACACGATTGGTAAGGCCCCATCTTTGCATGGCAGAAAGATGGGAAACATGGCAGAACTTGTCGACAACGCAGACAATCTCGTCCGCAGGCAGGTCGTGTAGCGTCAGAACGCGCCACACCCTGTCGGAATAGTCACCGTCCTTTCCAATGACATGCTCTGTCTTCAGTTGCCGACAAAAACGGCGGTAATCGCCTATCTCTGGTCTTTCGCGGCGTAGACGCAAACCTTCTCTTTCTTCCCGGTACATCTTCTGGATAAGACGAAAGAGATCCCTGCGGGTAATGACCGGGCTTCCCCCTGTCTCCAACAATCTGGTGAGATAGTCCCGGGAGGAAGAGCGTTTCCGTTTTTGCCATCTGCGTTTTGGAGTGTTTTTCAGCATTACTAAGACCAAGACACTGATTACATACGTCCTATGGACGTATGTAATCAGTGTCAGTATTGTCAACCCATAATTCTGCAAACTCTTCTATATCGGTGCGGATCGGCACCTCCCGACGCTTGCCGCCCTTGCCGCTCTCGATGATGATCACCCGCTCGTCCAAGCTGACATCTTCGACGCGCTTCGTCACGAACTCCGAAACGCGTGTCCCGGTTTCCAGCAAGGTCTGGATCATGAGGCCCAACTAGTACTCCACCACCGTTGAATTGATGTTGTGGTCACTTGCGCCGGATCCAAGTTTTCCCCTCGTCGGATCTCCTGTATATTGCCGACAACAAGGGCGAGCAACAGATCTTCCGGGCGGCCCAATGATGGTCGCGGCAATTATGTCGGCACGGGCGGTGCCAGCCCCGGGAGGCGTAAAGGGGTAACAGGCAATGAGTAGTACGGGAAGAAAGATCCACAGGGTCCGGCTCGAGGAGCACGGAAATTGCTTCAGGGACTGGCGGTCATCCTGACAACCGCTCCCCGAGGTCGATGTATCTGCCGGTTTGCGGGATGGGACATCGCCGAAGAATGATCTGGAGGTGGCGGGTTCCGGAATGCATCCCTCCGGGGACTGCACGGATTTGGCCGGATGAGGCGGTCTGGAATTCCAACAGGTCCCGGTGGTGCCTGGACAACGGTGGGCGTGTCCGCCCGTCGGGCCGTCGGGCACGCAGGCGCCTGGCGCTCTCGCTGCCAGAATCTCGTCCGGTTCACCTCCTTGAGCAACGAAGCCCCCGCCCGTGATGGCTTGGGTTGGATCAAGGCCCTACTGAAGCGTCAGCAGCATGTCCGGGTCGGCGAGGAGTTCACGGTAGCGGGTCATGAATGCGGCGGCATCGGCGCCATTGATGGCGCGGTGGTCATAGGTCAGGTCGAGCGGGACCATGGTCCTGGGCACGAATTCCTGTCCATCCCAATGCGGGCGGATCTCGGTGCGGCTGATGCCGAGTATGGCCAACTCCGGCGGGTTGACGATCGGCGTGAATGACCTGCCGCCGCTTCTGCCGAGCGACGAAATGGTCATCGATGCCCCGCCCATTTCCTCCGGCCGAATGCGCCGCTCCCTGGCCCGCTCGGCCAAATCGGCAAGTTCGGCAGCGATGGCCAGCAGCCGCTTCTGATCGGCGTTGCGGATGACCGGCACCACCAGGCCCCGCTTCGTGGCGGCGGCAATGCCGATATGGACATAGCCCTTCAGGACCAGCGACGTGCCGTCGGCCGAGAGCGAGGCGTTGAAGGTTGGATGCTCCTTCAGGCACCGGACCAGCACCGCAACATGGAATGCGAGGGCGGTGATGCGCACCCCGTCCGATTTCAGCCGGGCCCGCGTGGCCTCGATCCGGGTCAGGTCGGCAAGATCGTGGTGGGTGACCGCCGGGATCGCTTGCCAGGCGGCGGTCAGTCGGTCAGTGGCGATCCGGGCTGGCCTGTCGAGCGGTGTGGTTGTAACCGGGCCCCATTCCGAGTAGTCGACATCCCAGTCGCTGTTCAGGGGCGCAGCAGGTGGGACGGTGGCGATGACATCCTCGCGCCCGATGGTTTGCCTGCCCAGCCTCCCGGCAAGAGTATCCAGGTCAATACCAAAATCGCGCGCCAGCCTGCGCACCGAGGGGCTGGCCACGGCTCGCATCACCCGGACCCCCGGCGCCGGCAGTGGCAGGCGGAGCCGGCGCAGCAGGCGAGACGCCGCGCATGCATGGGCTGCGTCCTCACAGCAATTGCCGGATCGGGTCTTCGACGCGCGCCGCCAGCGAGTCGAGGAATGCAATTGCCTCCGGCAATGGAAGTGCATCGGCATCGAAACTCAGGGTGAGTACCAGGACGTCGCCGTCACGCCCGGAACTGAGGGTCACGCCATCCCGGGCCGGGAGGCAGGAGGTGACCCGGGTCTGGCCGAGATCGATCAGGGTCAGCACCGGCGCGCCAGCCTCTCCCCGTCCACCATGGTCAGGATTGGCATGCACCGCCGACTTGCCATCCATGCCGAGGATTGCCACCGACACGTCATCGGCCGGGAGGCGGGTGCGCCAGGCGCCGGCGGCAAAGGCGGCCAGGAGTTGGGTGGCGTTGGCGGCGCGGGAGGCAAGTGCGTCGAATGCAGCGGCATCCACCCGGGCCTCGAGGGCTGACTGGCGGGCGGCGGCGATCGCCGGCAAATCCGCCGCATGGATTGGCTCTGCCACGCCCCGGTCGCGCAAGGCGACCAGATCGATGCCGCGCCGGGAGGCAAGTCGGCGCGCCTTCGGCGAGGCCAGCACCCGGGCTGGCTCCGGGCTGCGCCATGGGCGGTGTCGGGGCGGCGGGCTCGCCGGAAGGTGGTGGTGGGTCGGTGGTCTTGCTGGAAGGTGGTGGTGCGGCGGTCCTGGTGCTGGCGGGCTGGTCGGCGGGCGGCGGGTCGGGGTCCTGGCTGGCTGTGCGGGCCGGGATGTCGGCTTCCTTCTCGACGATGACGGCAATGACCTCGCCGACCGGAATTTCGGTGCCGACGGCGGCGCGGATCTCGGCGAGATATCCGGCCTTGCCAGCCTCGATTTCCATTGCCGCCTTGTCGGTCTCGACCTCGTAGAGGATATCCCCCTCCTCCACCCGGTCGCCGATTTGGGCTCGCCAGGCCAGGATGGCGGCACGGTCCTGGTTCATTCCCAGCTGCGGCATTCTCACGTTAAAGGTCATGGATCAGCTCTCCTGCCACGATCTTGCGGGCGGTATCGGCCACCCTGACGGCCGTCGGCACGGTCAGATCCTCGAGCACCGGGCTGAAGGGGATCGGCACATCCATCGCCCCCATCCGGATGACCGGCGCGTCGAGGTGGTAGAAGGCCTTCTCGGATATCCGGGATGCGATCTCGGCGGTCACGCCGAAACTCTGGTGACCCTCATCGACCACGATGGCGCGGCCGGTCTTCCTGGCCGAGCGCAGGATCAGTTCCTCGTCCAGCGGCACGATGGTGCGCGGATCGATGATTTCGGCGCTTGTGCCCTCCCCGGCGAGGATATCGGCTGCTTCCTCGCAGATTTGCCGCATCGACGAGGTGCCGACAAGCGTCACATCCGATCCCTCTCGCAGGATTTCTGCCTTGCCGAAGGGGATCAGGTATTCCTCCTCCGGCACCGGCGCCTTGTCCTGGTACATCAGCTTGTCCTCGAGGATCACCACCGGGTTGTCATCGCGGATGGCGGTCTTCAGCAGGCCCTTGGCCTCGTAGGCGCTTGATGGCAACGCCACCTTCAGACCCGGTATGTGGGCCACCAGCGCATGCAGGGATTGCGAGTGCTGGGCCGCCGACCGGCGGGTGGCGCCGAGATTGGTCCGGACCACCAGCGGCACTTTCAGCTTGCCGCCGGACATGTAGTGGATCTTGGCGGCCTGGTTGCACAGCTGGTCCATGACCAGGAACAGGAAATCCCCGAACATGATATCCACGATCGGCCGCGATCCGGTCATTGCCGCCCCGACGGCAATGCCCAGGAAACCGGGCTCGGAGATCGGGGTGTCGATGACCCGCTCGGTACCGAATTCCTCGACCAGCCCCGATGTCACCTTGAAAGGCGTGCCGGCCTCGGCCACATCCTCCCCGATCAGGAACACCGTGTCATCGCGCCGCATCTCCTCGGCCATGGCCTCCCTGACGGCCTGGGAAAGGGTTATGCTTCGCATCAGCACGTCTCCGCATGCACATGCATGTCGACCTCGGAGCCGTCGGGATAGGGTGCGGCCAGGGCATAGTCTACCGCCTCGTCTGCCTCCGACCGGATGGCCTGGCGAATGGCCGCGAGTTCATCCTCGCTGGCCACGCCCTCCCCGACCAGCCAGGCCGCAAGCAGGGCGATCGGGTCGCGGTCCTCCTTCCAGCCCTGCTCTTCCTCCCGTGACCGATAATAGCTCCGGTTGATGTCGCCCACATGATGCCCGTGAAAGCGATAGGTCTCCAGCTCCACGAAGAACGGGCCCTCGCCCTGCCGGCATCGGCCGACCAGCTCGACTGCCAGCCTGTTGACCGCCAGCACATCCTGGCCGTCGGCCCGGTGGGCCTCGATCCCGAACGCCTCCGCCCGCCCGGTGATGGTGCCGGCGGCGATCTCATTGGTCCTGGTATATTCCGAATAGCCGTTGTTTTCGCAGGCATAGATGACCGGCAGGCGCCATAGCGCCGCCATGTTCATCACCTCGTACATCAGCCCCTGCGCCGTCGCCCCGTCACCGAAGAAACAGATGGTGACATCATCGGCACCCTGGAGCCGGGCCCTGAGCGCCGAGCCGGTGGCAATGCCCATCGATCCACCGACGATGGCGTTGGCGCCGAGATTGCCGAGCGACTGGTCGGCGATGTGCATGGAGCCACCCTTGCCCCGGCAATAGCCTTCCTCCTTGCCCAGCAATTCGCAGAACATCGGCCTGAACTCGGCACCCCTGGCCACGCAATGTCCATGACCCCGATGGGTCGAGGTGATCTTGTCGGCAGGTCCGAGCGCCTCGCAGATGCCCACCGCAACCGCTTCCTGGCCCGAATACATGTGGGTCAAGCCCGGCATCCTGGCATCAAGGTAGAGCTGGTTGGCACAATCCTCGAAGGTGCGAATCCTGGTCATCTGCCGGTAGAGGCGCAGATAGTCCTCGGCATTGCCTGGATGCTGCGTCATCTCGTCCTCCGGGAATGGCTGATTGTCATCGGCGCCGGTCAGTAGCGGTTGGCGATGGGCAGTTCCTCGGCCGGGAAGAGCGAGATCACCTCGCAGCCGGTGTCGGTGACCACCACCTCCTCCTCGATCCGGGCCGCCGAGTAGCCGTCCGCGGCCGGGCAATAGGTCTCCAGGGCAAAGACCATGCCGGTCCGGATCTCCATCGGGTTGTCGAGGCTGACGGCGCGGCTGATGATCGGGCGCTCGTGCAGCGCCAGCCCCAGCCCGTGGCCGAATTGCAGGCCGAAGGCGGCAAGCTCGTTCGGAAAGCCGTACTCCTCGGCAGCCGGCCAGAGGCTCGCCACCCTGTCGGTGGTCACCCCTGGCTTGATGGCCTCGATGGCAGCATCGAGCCACTGGCGCGCCTTCTCGTAGGCATCGTGCTGCACCGGCGTCGCCCTGCCGATATTGAAGGTGCGGTAGTAGCAGGTGCGGTAGCCCTGGTAGGATTGCAGGATATCGAAGAAGGCCTGGTCGCCGGGGCGGAAATAGCGGTCGGTGAAATTGTGCGGGTGCGGGTTGCAGCGCTCGCCGGAGATGGCATTGATCGCCTCGACATCATCCGAGCCCATCTCGTAGAGCATCTTGTTGGACAGGGCGACGATGTCGGCCTCGCGAATGCCCGGCTTCAGCTGCTCGTAGATCATGTGGTAGACGCCATCGACCATGCTGGCCGCCTGGGTCAGCAGCTGGATCTCGTCCCAGTTCTTGATCTCCCGTGCCGAGAGCATGATCTGCTGCCCGTCAACCACGTCGAGGCCGGCCGCCTGCAGGGCGTGGAACATGGCGGTCTCGGCATAATCGACGCCGACCGGCATGTCGGCCATGCCGGCATCGCCGATGAGGCCGGCAATCTCCTCGGCATAGCGCTGCATCAGCCCGAAGGATGGCGGGATGGTGCCGCGCATGCCGACGACGCCGGCCCGGCAGTGATCGGGCAGCAGCCAGTCGGCATACTTCCGGTGATGCACCGCCGCCGAGCCGAAATCCCAGACATAGGGGGCATCATCGCCGGTCAGCAGGCAGAAGCGGCACATCTTGTCCCGCTCCCACTCGCCGATCTTGGTGCCCGACACGTAGCGGATGTTGTTGACATCGAAGAGCAGCAGCGTGCCGCATTCCGATGCCCGCAGCGCATCCCTGGTCCGTCCCAGGCGGTAGCGGCGCAACCGGTCATGGTCGACGCGGCGCTCGAAATCGACCGAGGTGTGACCCCAGGCCGGCAGCCGGCCTTCCCAGTTCCAGTGCGGCTCGAGATCGGCCGGCGTCAGGATGTTCGGCATCAATGCGTTCATGGTCGTCATCTCCTTGTCATTTGCTCCGGGCGCCCCTTCAGTAATGGCCGCGCGAGCGCATCAGCCGGTCGGCCCGGCTCTGGGCATTGCCGAGCGCCTGGCCGACGGTCAGCGCCCCCTGCAGCATGTCATGCATTTCGCAGCCAATGATCGAGATCAGCTCGGTGATCTCGGGCACCGGCGGTCGCGGCCAGTATTGCAGCATGCCAGTGCGCGCCATGCCGTCGACGATGGTCATGACCGGGGAGATGCGGCGGATCTCGGGATCCATGCTGACGCTGTAGCGCGGGCTCACCAGGGAGCCGTTCTCGACGTAGAGCTTGATCGATTCCGGGGAAATGAAGGCGTTGAGCGCGCTCCAGATCGGGTCGATCCGGTCGGCCTCCAGATTGGAGGGGATCGCCAGCGCATAACCGCCCACCGGCGCAATGGGCTTGCCGCCCGGCCCGTAGGGGTGCGGCAGGATCTCCGTGGTGCCGCAAGCCGGCGAGTCCGGATTCAGCTCGAACAGCGGTGCCAGCAGCGTGGCGTTATAGGCCATGGCGGCATGCCCGCCGGCATAGGCCTTGGCCCGCTCGTACCAGGACATCGACAGCACCGATACCGGCGAGTAGCCGACCAGTTCGCGCAGGTATTCGGCGGTCTGCAGCGCCTCCTCGCTGTCGAGCATCGGCCGGTATTGCTCGCCCTCGACCCATTCGGCCTCGAAATCGTCATCCCGCTTGCCGAGATTCAGCACCGGCCGACCCATGGCGCCCATGACAAACATGAAGCTGTGCCCCAGCGGCGTGCCGCGGGCAGCATTCCAGGCAATGCCGGCGCGGCCGGCCGACGGATCGTGCAGCGCCCGCGCCGCCTCGAGCACGTCGGCAATGGTATAGGGGATGCCAATGCCGGCCTCTTCGCACAGGTCGCGGCGCACGCAGAACAGCTCCGGCGTGGTCTGGACCGGCAGGCCGTACTGGACGCCGCGGTAGCGGGCCGAGGCCAGCGCCGCCTTGTGGAAATCGTCGAGATCGGTCTCGCTCTCGGCGATGAAGCCGTCGATCGGCATCAGCGCGCCCTTCTCGACCAACTCCCCGAACCAGGGCAGGTCGCAGGCCACCAAATCGTAGCGGGAGACCTTGCGCTCGGCATTTTCGAGGATTTCCTGGCGAAGGCGATCGATCGACAGCGCCCGGCTGTTGATCCGGATCCCGAACAGGCTCTCGAATTGCCGCTTCAGCACGTTGATGGCCATGAAGGTCGGATCGGCATGGGCCAGCACCCGCAAGCCACGCCGCAGCTTCAGTTTCGTTCGCAAAGGGCGTCGGCGGCGGGATGGTGTTGCTCCGGGCATAGGACGCGCCGAAATAATAGTCGCCGATCTCGGTCTGGCCGGAGCCGCCGACATCGAGCGTGCCGCCGATGGCACCGCGTATGCGGCGGGCATATTCCTGCCATTCGTCGATCAGCTTGACCGACGGGTGCAGTGAAAAACTCTTGCCGGTCCGGGTTCGCGGCCGCCGGATCAGCAGGCCACGCTCCTCGATGGACCGGATTGCCCGGATGGCGGTGCCGTAGCCGAGCCCCGAGGAATCGGCCAGCAGGCTGGTCGTGGTCAGCTTGCCGGTCAGGTGGTTGCGCAAGAGCGTGGTGAGCATGCGGGTCTCGTCATAGCCGCGCCGCAGGCTCAGCACCTGGTCTGCCTCCGAACCGAAGGCATCGACGAAATCGAGGAATCGAACCAACTCCTCGCCGCTGACTCCCCTGGAATAGCGCAGATCGGCACTCTCGAAGGGACCTTCCGGCCTCGACCTGACATCGACCTCCTGCGGGTTCATGGCGCCCCGCCATCGCCCGTCGGCGCCGGCCGGGTGGCGGCGGCACGCCTGCTGCATTCTGCCTCGCCGACGCCGGTCAATCGG
This sequence comes from Paracoccaceae bacterium, assembly GCA_964291445.2. GTDB lineage: Bacteria > Pseudomonadota > Alphaproteobacteria > Rhodobacterales > Rhodobacteraceae > JAPOXR01. The sequence goes on from OZ219864.1 coordinate 105,322, forward strand.
GGCCTCGCCGCAATTCGGCAATCCGGTCGGTCAACTCCCGTTGTCGTCGGTCGACATCACGCAACAGCTGCCCGCGGCGTTGCGAGCCCTCGAAGATCCGGCTGAAGGTCTGGAACATGATGACCACCAGCAGCAGCACGCCCAGATAGAGCTGGACCTTGAAGGCCGGCGTGACATTGAAGACCAGGCCGGTATTGAGGAAATTCACCGTGAGCGTTCCGATGGCGGCGCCGATGACTCCGCCCTTGCCGCCGAGGATGGAGACGCCGCCGATGAAGGCCGCAACCGTGCCGGCCAGGAGCAGGTATTGCAGGCCGAGCGCCTGGGCGGTGCCGGAACGCAGGCCGATGATGGCGCCGCCAAGCCCGGCGCAGAGCCCCGATATGGCGAAGACGATGATCATCGGCCGCTGCAGCGACACGCCGGAGGCCAGTGCCTCCTTCCTGGCGCCGCCAATGGCATAGATCTCGCGCCCGTAGCGGGTATAGGTCATGAACAGCCCGACCAGGATGAACATGGCAATCACCAGGATCGAGGCCGGCGAAAAATACCCGAACATCTTGGTGGAAATGAAATCGGGGATGCGGAAATCGGTCAGCATGACCGTCTTTTCCTCGGCGGCAAACAGCGCAACCCCGCGCAACAACATCAACGTGCCGACGGTCAGCACGATCGCCCGAACCCGCAGATAGGCAATGAAGTAGCCCTGGATGATGCCGATGGAGGTCGAGATCGCCAGCGCCAGCAGCAGGGCGTTGACGGCACCCCAGCTGTCGGTGAAGCGAACGGTGATCACCGCCGCCAGCGCCGCGTTCGACCCGATCGACAGGTCGATCTCGCCGGCGATGATGCACAGGGTCAGCGCCAGCCCCACCAGCCCCAGCACCGCAAACCGCTCCATGATGGCAAAGCCGGTGCGATGGGTGAAGAACAGCGGTTCGGTGATGGCGAAGAACCCGTAGACGCTGATCGCCAGCAGGATGGCAAAGCTCAGATCGGGATTCTCGATCACCCAGTGCCTGATGCGTTCCATGATCGACTCCTATTCCACGGCCCGACTGCCGCGGCGGACAAGCGCAAAGACAATGATGGAAAACACGATCATCAGCCCGACGGCGAGGACGCGTGCGCCCGAATTGAACCCGTTGAGCACCATCATGTTGTCGACGGTCGAGATGAAGATGGCCCCGAGCGAGCTGCGGAGTGTCGAGCCGTAACCGCCCATGATCGAGTTGCCGCCGACCATGACGATGGCAATGACCATGATCGTCATGTCACCGGACGAGCCGAATTCCGACGAGAAGTAGTTGACATGGGCCGAACTCACCTGCCCCGAGAAGGCAACGGCGACAAAGGCGGCGCAGACGCTGGCAATGATGCAGCACTTGATCGCCATGGCAAAATTTTCGTGGCCGGTGGCGCGACCGGCAGCGCGGTTTGCGCCAACCAGATACACCTGCCGGCCGAAGGTGGTGTAGCGCAGCACCAGTTCGGCCAGGACGGCGATAATGATGAAGGCAACGGTGATGTTCGGAATGTCGCCGATGAAGGAGCCGGTTCCGAGCCACTCTGCCCCGTGCGGGCGGCGGTAGCTGACCACCAGATTGTCCGACCACCATGACCCGATCCCGAAGAACAAGCCGGCGGCGCCGAGCGTCACCACGATGGGATTGCCGCCAATGCCGATGAGCACCCCTTGCACGGCGCCGGCAATGATCGCAATGACCATGGTGACCAGGAGGGCGATCATGAATGTCATCACCAGCGAATAGCTGGTCGGATCACCCTCGGGACCAACCCCCCACTGGTTCCAGTCGGCGCTCATCAGCGTGGCAAAGGAGATGATGGAGAGGGCAGCGATCTCCTTCATCGACAACAGGAAGAAATTGCCCGAAAGCGTCACGAAGGTCAGGCCGATGGCCATGATGCCAACCAGCGCCGCGTCGCGGATGATGGTCTTGATGTTGAACCAGGTCAGGAAATCGTCGGTGACGACCACCCCGGTGAGAAACACCAGCAGGAAGAGGCCGACCATGACGATCACCAGCGGCGAGTAGTCCCGCCTGATCCGCCCGACCAGCCCCGGACGGTCGGCGGTATCGGCGGCGATTTCGCTCATGATGCCCGCTCCGATGTCGAGATTCCGGCCTCGTGGAACGGATCGGTGATCTGCTTGAGAATCCGGGCCGAACTCATCTCCTCCGGCGCAATCTCGCCGATGTGGACCCCGCGGTAGAAGCTGATGACACGATCCGGCAAATTGCTCATCTCCTGGATGTCGGTTGAGGCGAAGATGATGCCAGCGCCCCGGTCGGCAAGGCTGCGCAGGATCTGGTAGATCTCGGCGCGTGCACCGACATCCACCCCCCGCGTCGGCTCGTTGACCAGGATGACGTTCGGCGTGATGCTGAGCCACTTGCCAAGCGCCACCTTCTGCTGGTTGCCGCCCGACAGCACCCCGGCCTCCTGCAGCAGGCGCCGCGGATCGACGGTAAACTGGACCGCATTCGCCGTGGTCGATTTGCGCTCGGAGGCACCGTCGAGCAACCCGGCCCGCGAGATGGTCTCGAGCGCCGGCGCCGACATGTTCTCCATGATCGGCCGCCCCAGGAACAGCCCGTCATGCTTCCGGTCCTCGGAACAATAGGCAATGCCGTGCCGGATGGCGTCCCTGGGTCGCCGCGGCAGGAACTCCCGGCCCCGGTACTGCAGCGAGCCGCCACGCGCCGTGGTGGTGCCGGCCATCGCGCACAGGATCTCGGAAGTTCCGGAGCCAAGCTGGCCGGCGAGGCCGAGAATCTCGCCGGGATACAGATCGAAGCTTACCGGCTCCAGCAACCCGTCCGGCCACAGATCCCGCACCCTCAGTATCGGCTCATCCCGGGCAACCCGGCCCCGCTGCGGATACATGTCGGTCAATTCGAAACCGAGCATCATCTCGACCAGACTGTCGACATCCAGCCCGGATGCGGGCCGGGGCGCCTGGCTCTCGCCATCGTTCAGCACCGTCACCCGGTCGCAGATCCTGAAGATTTCGTCCAGCCGATGACTGACATAGATGATCGACTTTCCCCGCTCGCGCAGGCGCCGCACCATGTCCAGGATGCGGATCGAATCGGTCTCGCTCAGCGCCGCCGTCGGTTCATCCAGGATCAGCACCTGCGGATCATGGGCGATGAGCCGTGCCACCTCGACCAAATGCTGTTCGCCGACCGAGAGGCGGTTGGTGGAACGCAGCGAGTTGACATGGCCAAGACCGACCTCCTGCAGGAAAGGCCTGGCCATGCGCGCCAATTGCCCCTTCGAGGCGACCTGCGGCACGCCATCCCCGGCGAGAAATATGTTCTCGGCCACGCTCATGGTGGGGATGAGGCTGAGTTCCTGGTGGGCGATGGCGATGCCGGCATGCTCGGCGGCGGTCGGACCGCCGAAGTGACGGACCTGGCCGTCATAAAAATATTCGCCGGTGAAGTCGGTGTCGAAGCCGCTGATGATCTTGACCATCGTCGACTTGCCAGCGCCATTCTCGCCGACAAGCCCCATGATTTCGCCGCGGCCAATCTCGAAGCTGGCATTCTTCAGGGCCAGGATTGCGCCGTAGTGGCGGCTGACATCAGTCAGCTTCAGAAGCGGCTCTCCCGAAATGATTTCCTCCCTGGCCCAGCATGGCTGGCTCCTGCCTGCCGACAAGGCAGGGGCGCCCGCAAGCGGGCGCCCCATTATTCGTGTTCGTCAGCCTCCCCAGGCGCCCGAGCACAGCTCGTCAATGCCGTAGAGCTTGCCATCATAGCCCCGCAGCGCCACCGTCTCGATATTGGTGGCGGTCACGGCCGGGTTCGGCGTGAAGTTGATGTAGTTGGCAAGGCCGCCGGTGGTCAGGTATTCCTCGACCATCTTGATGGCGAGCTGGCCCTCATGCAGTGGTGACTGCAATGTGGTGCCGAACTGCTTGCCTTCCTCGATCAGCTGCTTGTCGCCATTGCAGACGGTGCCGACGGCAATGACGTCGCTGCCCATCTCGTAGCCGGCTTCCTCGAGCGCCTTGATGCCGCCGGTCAGGATGGCGTCATCCATGCCGTAGACGAAGTGGATGCCCTCGTCACGAAGCGCGGCGATGGCCTTGGCAGCACCCTTGTAGCCATTGGCCTGGCCAAATCCTTCATCGACATCGCCGATGATGGTCAGCTCCGAGCCGGCAATGGCATCGTTGAAGGCGTTGATGGACAAGCCATAGCCGCCATAGCTGTGCGGGTATGACAGCACCAGCACGTTGAAGCCCTCGCCGCCGGCAGCCAGCTTGGCCGCCGCCGCCTCGCGCATCATGTAGCCGGCATTGCGGGCCCGCAGCCGGTCATCCGGGCCTGCATAGCCAAAGATGTACTGCTTGTCCTGCTCGTTCGGCAACTGGTTGATCTTCAACACCGGCACCCCGGTCCGGGCCAGCGCCCGCAACGAGCCAAGCCCGGCCACCGCATCCGACGGCCACCAGATGAAAACATCCGGCAATTGACCAGCCGCCAGCACCTGCTGGACCTGCTGGTCCTGTTCGGCCTGGTTGAACTGGTTTTCGAAAACCTTGATGTCAAACCCCTTCAGGGCGGCAGTCTCCTTGATGCCCTTGATGAAGCGGCCGATATAGGCCTCACCCGCCGGTCCGTTGAACGAGACGATCGAACCCTTGCTCTGTGCAAGTGCCGAGGTTGAGGCAGCCGCCAGTGTCATTCCCGCAACCGCGGCAACACAAACGGCTCTGGTGAACAGTTTCATGACTTTCTCCAATGAATTTTGTAACGAAAGCGAGTCATTGCGGACATCCCCCGGGTTTGACCAATCGCGGCCCATGATAATTTGTCCAATGCGGACCAAATAGGGGCAACTTCGTCCACTATGGACGGAATTATGCTGTGGTCTGCCGATTTCCTGCGGCAATTTTCCGTCTTTGCATGACCGGATCGCAGGAGGGCACGAGGTTGGACGCTGAGAGACTTGCCGGGAAAAACATCCTGATCACCGGCGCCGCCCAGGGAATGGGTGCGGCAAATGCGCAGTATTTTGCCCGGCAGGGGGCAAATTTGTGCATTGGCGACATCAATCTTGCCGGCGTGCAGGAGGTTGCCGAGCGCATCAATGCCGCCGGGGGCGGCCGCTGCGTAGCAGTGCAGATGGATGTCACCCGGCGGCAAGACAACGCCGCCGCCGTTGCCGCCACGGTCGAGGCCTTCGGCTCGATCAACGTGGCGCTGCTCAATGCCGGCGTCAACAAACCCCGGATGTTCATGGATATCGACGAAGACAACTGGGACATGATCATGAACATCAATGCGAAAGGGGTCCTGCTCGGCATGCAGGAGGCCGCTCGCCAGATGATCGCCCAGGGTCCGATGGAGAAGCACCCCTACAAGATCATCCCGGTCGGCTCGATCGTCTCCCGCACCGCTTTCATCGATGTCGTTCCCTATTGCTGCTCGAAATACGCGGTGCTTGCCCTGATCATCGGCGGTGCCAAGGCGCTGTGGGAGCACAGGATCACCGTCAACGGCTACGGGCCGGGCGTCGTCAATACCGAGCTTTGGGAACAGCTCGACAAGGATCTGGTCGAGATCGGCATGTTCGAGGAACAGGGACAGTCGATGAACCACATCGCCGAGACCATGATCCTGATGAAACAGATCTCCACCCCCGACGACGTCAAGGGCACCGCCGCCTTCCTGTGCTCGAATGAAAGCGACTACATGACCGGCCAACTCATCATGATCGACGGCGGCATGATCATGCAATAGCGACCGACCAGCCCTCCGGCCGGCCGGCCGGTCGCATCACGGAAGCTGGCTCGGAGACCGGCTGGCGCCGCCCCCACACCAGGGCAACCTGCCCGCTCGCTGCCATTCCGGCCGCCTGGCCGGTGCAGCCGGAATTCGGGTGCAAACCGATTCGGGGTATCCATCTCCGCCGGCCGGCCCATCGGCTGGTCGCAGCGAGCCGGAATTCCGCCCCCGTTTCGCCCGCCTATCCCCGCCGGGCCTCCATGTAGCTGCGCAGGACGGCATTGATGCGGGTCTGGTAGCCCCGCCCCTGCGCCCTGAAGAACGCGAGCACGTCGGCATCGAGCCGCACCGAGATCGCCTGCTTCGGCCGCGGCATGATGACCTGCGCCCGAGACCAGTCGAATTCGCCTTCATCGGGGTCCCTTTCGGGCTCGATGCCGGCCTCCTCCTCGCGGCGCAGCCTCTCCCAGTCGGTTTTTCCCTCACCCTTCCGGCGGATCGCATCCTCCAGGGTGATCGTCGTGATGTTTTCCTTGTTCATGCGTCCTCGCCCGCGGGGATGATGATCGGGTTGCAGCACCCCGGAACATGCAAACCGCCGGGACGAACACTCCGGTCAGCCTGCCCACGGCCAGCCAGTCTTTCCAGCTGGTGATTGTATATACATTTCGATGCTACATGGCAAGCGAAATACGTCCAGCCTCGAGCGGCAGAGGCCAAGCGCCGGAATTGCCGGCCTCGCGAGGCTGGTGGGGGCGTGGAGAATTCGAGGCCTGGTGCATCTCCGGATGCGGACATCTGCACCATTCCCAGGCATGACGAATTGGCTGTGGTTGCCAACAACAACGAACCCATGCTCCGATGACGGCGGCTGGATCGACCGGGCGGCGGCACGCAGCCCGAGAGACGCCTCATGGAAAGCGGTCCCGGCATTCACCGGGCAAGGCTGCGCCTGCCGGCCCGACCGCGGTGAGTGCTCAGTCTCCGCTGTCGGCGAACACGTCCCGGTAGATCGCTTCGAGGCGGGAGGCTTCTTCGTCCGTCAGCGCCGCGAATTCCTGTCGTCGTGCCAGGCGAGACAGGATCCCGCCATTCTGGTGCAGGAACCGGAACAGGAGGTCCGACAGGCGCTCCGGCATGTCGACGATCAGCCTGAGTTCACTGCGAAACGCATCGTGTCGTTTCAGGAACCCGGCCTGTTCCGGCAAATCCTGCTCTGTCCGCTGCACGGCCATAGAGGAATTCCGTTTGCGGCGTGGCATCGAAGAACCGGTAGATCGCTGGTGTCATTCAGCACCCGAACATTGCCTTTCTCCGTGCACGCAGCCATAGAGGAATTCCGTTTGCGGCGTGGCATCGAAGAACCGGTAGAAATCGCTGGTGTCATTCAGCACCCGAACATTGCCTTTCTCCGTCGACTTCCAGTCGATGACCGGCAGCATTCGCTGCGAATAGGCTTCGAGCGCAGTCCGGTAGTCGTCGATTTGGTCCAGGATCGCCGCAGATACCGGAAAGACAATATCGGACGGACCAAAGCCGCGGCGAGCCAGCGCGTGGTGAACCAGGTAGCGGTGCAGCCGACCGTTGCCGTCCGCGAAAGGATGTACATAGACGAAGCCGAAGGCGAGAATGGCGGCAGCGACAACCGGGTCGAGATGTTGCGCTGCGCCTGTCGGTCGAAGGCGGTCATGCCATCCACAAGCCCGGCCAGGTCTTCCTGCCGGGCACCGAGATGGTCCGGAATTGGCATTCCCGACTCAAGGTCGTGCACACCGACAAATCCGCCTTCCCTGCGCAGACCGAGACTGACGAAGCGGGCATCGCCGATCACGATGCTTTGCAGCCGCAGAAATTCGTCAAGATCGATCGGCCGCTGGCCGGCCTGGCCAAGGGCGCGACCCCAGCGTTGGATGCGGTCCGGTGGCGGGTGCTCGACCTCGATGGCAAAACTCGCCCTCGACTCCTTGAGCAGCAGGAATGCGGCCGTGCGGGACAGCATCTCGCTCGGCACTGCAGCAGCAGCATCCTGCGCGTGCGAGCACAAATCCGTGGCAATGAAGCGGTTCAGCGTCTCGGTGCGATGGACCATGGGGCAGAACGCCGGTGTGCCGGGAAGGTTGTTCTTGACCCGGTACCGTGACGAGGTCTCGGCGCGGGCTGCAAACTGCAGGTCCGGATCGACGATCAGGGCATAGACCCCCCGATCGGCGTCCGGAAGATCAAGCCGTGTTCCGGTCAGCCATTCATACAGGAACCAGCTGCGCCGGGCACAGGAACCCGTTGGCTTGGCCCTGACAAGAGCGGCGACCGGAGATGGACCGGTGGCAGCAAACAGTCTCTTGAGGACGGCCAGGTCAAGCCCCTCATATTTGAGGGCGAAGGTCAGGTGTCCTTCCAGGCTCGCTTCCGGCGCGTGGCGCGGCGAATAGATGCGCCAACCGCCCTCCTCCAGAAACCTGTGTCGCTCGCCGGTGGCGCTCAGGGCCCGCGGCAACGGAACACGGAGATTGTAAGCCCCAATCAGCGCCGCATATCCCGCCGGCGTCGCCGAATCGGGAAGGTATCGTCCCTGAAAAACAGTAACAGGTCCTGAAAAACAGTAACAATTATATCATGAACATGACAAATGATATTTCACAACCCCCATTCAGGAAAACCGGGCCTTGCTACACCCGGTTGTCCCTCCCCGTACCCGTTCCCGGTTTGCTGGAGAAACCGGCCCTGCCAGCCCGGGCCTGCCGCCCTGAACTTTGCAACCACGTCCTGGTCCAGCCGGATCGACACCGGCACTTTCGGGTTGGCCGACCGCGGCCTCCCGCCGGCACTTTTTCCGCATGTTCCCCGCCAGAGCCGGGAAGGCGTCGGTGAAAGGCTTGGCCTCGGCCATCTATTCGTCGGTCACCTCGGGCGAATCCGGGTCGCTGTCGATCATCTTCTGTATCCGCTCTTCTTCGGTGTCGGAGACCGGGTTGCGATTCTTGTCGGTCATGGCGGGCTCCTTTCCTTGCGGCTCGCCGCGCGCATGGAGATCACCGGGAGGCCTTCCGTTCCCAGAAGCACGAAAACCACGGCGATCACCCCGTCGTTCAGGCGTCCTATTGCAGGTGGTTCAACACCCCTTACTCTGGCGTTGTTCCGACCTCGACCAAAACCCACGAACCTCAAGGCCAGGACAGGTCAATCCATGATGTCTAGACCGGCTGGCGTTCGTTTAACCCTTCGGCCCTGGCACGGCCGTCGCCACGCCGAGTACGAAGAATGTGTAACCCGCCTCGTCGGAGAAGCGTCGGACGACGTCGACTTCCTTTCGAATGCCCTCAAGCACCTTCCGGACGTCGCTGTCGGCGCATCCCGCAAGCTCGGCGACGCGCGCCTCCAGCGGGTCGTAATAGGCATCGTGCGCTTCCCTCGACATGCGGAAGCTGCTGACGACCCGATATCCGGCGGCCTTGGCGCGGGACCGGATTGCGGCTTCAGACGCCATGTCCGGATATTCGGCCGCCCAGAACGCACCAGCCTCTTTCGACAGGCTCCCGGTCCACCGCACGAAGTCGCTGAATGCGACGCAGCCACCCGGACGAAGCCAGGGGCGCCACATGGCGAGCGCCCGCTCTATACCCACAACATAGATCGACCCCTCGGCCCAGATCAGGTCGATGCTCCCCGCGGCGATATCGATCTTCCCCATGTCCCCGCATACCGCACCGACGCGGTCGGAGAAGCCCGACTCGCGGGCGCGCTCGGCGATCCGCTCGACGAAGGGCGCATGGATCTCGACGGCCGTAATCCGGGCGTTGGGAAGCGCCCGCGCCAGGGCGACAGTCGTGCGGCCGTGCCCCGCACCCAGGTCGAGCACCTGTCGCACGGAATCGCGGCCTGGAACCACGTCGAGCGCGCGCAGCGTCGAGGCATCGTTGCCCGGCGCGCCCTGCAACAGCGGCCCGAACACCTCATAGATGGCTTCGTCTAGGGGCAAGGCGCTCGACGGTCCGCCGCCCGTTTCCGACCGTCCTTCGCCGGCTCGCTTCCAGACACTCCCGCCGTCTCAGTGGGCATTGCAGCATCGCCCGTATGTGCGCCCGGACCCGCAGGGGCAGAGCGCGATAGCCTGCACGTAACCGGCCTCGATTTCCTGTGCGCCCGGACCCGCAGGAGCAGAGCTCATCGCTCGCCGCGCTCCATCCATGGGCCGGCGGGTCGTCGAACGCAATGTCCTCCAGACCATCAGGTGGCGCACCATTGAATGGATCAGGTCCGACGCCGTCCGGTCGATCTCGTCCTCCTCTTCCCCGGTCAGCTCCGATTCGCCGTGGTCGAAGGCGTTCATGGCCAGGATCGTGCCGAACAACGCCGCGGCCTCCTCGTCGTCGCCGAATGCAATGTCGTCCCAGGCATCGGCGCGCAGCCGCGTCGCGCGTTCAAAACCGTTGATCCACGGGCCCCACAGCAGGTCGCCGTCGGTCCGGTCGACTTCCATGACCGGCGCGTATGCCTCCGGCTCCTCGGCCAGCTCCCGGGCGATCCGGTTGTAGTGGTCCAGCACCGCAGCCGCGATCTCGTCCGCCCCGTCGAATTCCGCAAGCCCGTTCTTGCCGCCCCAGACCGCTGGCAGCCATTCGGCGGGCAGAACCGGTTCAGGGCAGACGATCAGGCCCGCCACATACCCGTCCAACTCCCCGATCGTCATGCCCTCGCATTCCAGGGGGATGGCGTCCAGCAACAGGTTTAGCCGGTCGAGGTCGTCAGCCACGTCGCTCATGGCGGGGCATTTATCCGCTTCGGCCCCGCCGGGTCAACGCCGAGGCGGCGAATAAGACACACGTGACCCCGCGCATGAAGCGCTGGCGGCGTGATTCGTTCTTGCAGCCCTGGGGCCCTGACAGGCGCGCCATGCGAAGATCACACCCTCATGAGATGTGGTCTTTGTCTGGTCTTCGCATGGGTGGAAAATCCGGTGACAGGTGACCGGAAATCCGGTTGCACTTGACGGCCTGATTCGTGCCCCGGTTTTCGTTGCCTGCAGGTCGGATGCTTGCTTGCCGTTGCGTCCAAGGCGCGGAAGTGTCAGCCCGTATCGGGATTGTCGAGACGTGCCGGTCCTGGAATCGGGCCCCTACTGCAGCCGTCGAGGACCAGCCCGGAAATGGTTTCGGCGGCGGTGGCAAAATCCCGTCTTGTCAGTTGCTTCCTGTGAATGATGCCGGCCGCCAAATGTCCGTAATCGGCATAGAACTGGGTCGCCGACCAGAGCACGATGAAAAAGTGATAGGGATCAACCGGTGACAACCGGCCCTGCCGTACCCATTCCCGGACCACCCCTGCCTTTCGGTCGGTCACCTCGCGCATGTGCTGGCGATGCCGGCGGGTGAGAAATCCGGCCCCGCGCAGAATTTCGCTGGCAAAGAAGCGCGATTCGACGGGATGGGTGCGCGAGTATTCCAGTTTTGCCTCGACATAGGCCACGATCGCCTCACGGGGCTCGCGGTCGGGACGAATATGTTCGAAGGCACGGTCCCAGCCATTGATGACCTGCTCGATCAGGGCGGTGTAGATCCTGTCCTTTGACGAGAAGTAGTAGTAGAGATTTGCCCTGGGCAGGCCGCAATGATCGGCAATCTCGCTCAGCCGGGTTCCGTCGAACCCCTTTGCCGCAAACAGTTGTACCGCCGATCCGAGAATCCTCGTTTCGTTGCGGGCGCGTATCCTCGCTTCCGAGACCTTGCCCGCTTCAACGCCGTCCGGTCGTTGCATTTCCGATGACGCCCCCACATCCATGCCTGCAACCGGTGACCCGATCCAGGCGGCATCACCGCCTCCGACAGCACCACCTGGCCGTCGCACTCCTAGCCGAGTTGCATCCGTAATGACAAGTTACCGGCCCGGATCCAGGATGCGTCCGGCGCCGGGGCTGATCGTGCCCAGCCGGTCTCCGGGTGATATTTCCTGTCAGTAGTGTCAACTTTTGCTGACATAAAACTTGACATTTGTGTCAGTTTTTTCGCAAGCTCTTGCGATGATGCAAAGACGGGGCTTCGGATCTTGATTCCCTTGCGGGACGCGCTGAGGGAAACCTTGCTGGGCTGGCAACAGGACATGGACCCGGCATGGCGGCAGCTCGTCGAAAATGTGGAACTCCGCTTCGAGGACATATCCGCCGATCTGATGATCGAACCCTGGGAGCCGATCTTCCCGGCACGCAGGAACCGGCGGTTTCCGGGCGAGCCGGCAGGGGCCCACCTGCTCCGTGCATTCGACGGGGTCCGGCCGGAAGAGGTTCGCTGCGTCCTGCTTGGACAGGATCCGTACCCCTGCCCTGCCTTTTCCACCGGAAGAGCATTCGAAGCCGGCAATACCGGGTGCTGGCGCGAGCTGGACAAGATGTTCTCAAGGAGCGTACGGGCTTTCATGCTGCAGATTGCAGCAGCCCGCACCGGCCGCTCGGACCTTGAATCGTCATTCGAGCAGTGGCCGCGCCTCCTGGCCGAGATTGAGGCCGGAAGGCTCGACTTCGAGTCACCGGCATCGATTGCCGACCGGTGGGTCGGGTCGGGCGTTCTGCTGCTCAATTCCTCGCTGACCCTGTCCCGGTTCAGTGTCGAGGGCGACCCACACCAGTCACTGGGGCATTTGCCGGTGTGGCGGCCGCTGATCCTGGCGGTGTTGCGGCACTTGGCAGAGAACCATCCTCCTGTTGCCGTCATCACGTTCGGAGATGCGGCAGCTGACAATGCAGGGCGAGCAGGAATTGCAGGAATTGACATCATCGAGCGGCCCCATCCCGCTGCTGCCGACGATTTCCTTGCATTCGAAAACCCGTTCCTGGCCTGCAATGCGCATCTGCAGCGTGCCGGTGTCCCGCCGGTCGACTGGTGAGCAGCATGGGTCATGACTACATCATCATCGGCGCCGGTTCGGCGGGATGTGTTGTTGCCAATCGCCTGTCACGGGATCCGCATTGTTCGGTGCTGCTGATCGAGGCTGGCGGCCATGACAGGAATCCGCTCGTCCGCCTGCCGATGCTGATGGGCAAGCTGTTCAATTCCGGACTCTACAACTGGCGCTACCATACCGACCCGGTGGAAACCCTGAACGGCCGGTCCCTCTACTGGCCGCGCGGAAAGGTACTGGGCGGAAGTTCGACCATCAACGGGATGATCTATGTTCGTGGCAACCGCCATGATTATGATCGCTGGGCACAGTCGGGATTATCCGGATGGTCCTACGAGGATGTGCTCAAATCCTTCACCCGGTCGGAATTGCACCGGCAGCGGCGGGACGAATTTCATGGGATTGACGGGGAGTTGGCAGTCTGTCGGGCGAGAGGTGGCAACCCGTTATTCGACGTGTTCGTGGAGGCAGGAAGGCAGGCAGGCTACCCGGTGAATGACGACTTCAACGGTGCCGGGCAGGAAGGATTTGGCCGGTTCGATTTCACGATCAGGAACGGAAAGCGCTGGTCTGCCGCCTCTGCCTTCCTGAAGCCTGTCAAGAGACGGCCCAACCTGACCGTCATGACCGGCGGACATGTCAGCAGGATCATGATTGCCGGCACCAAGGCAACAGGAATCGAAATCACCCGGGGAGCTCGCACCGACACCATCAGCGCCGGGCGGGAAATCATCATCTGCGCCGGCGCGGTCAACTCTCCCCAACTTCTCATGCTGTCGGGGATCGGACCTGCAGCGGAGTTGCAGGAACTCGGGATCGATGTTGTCCATGACTTGGCAGGAGTAGGAAAGAATCTGCAGGATCACGTGGACTGCGTGCTTGCCTATGAATGCACGCAGCCGATTACTCTCTATGGCGACCTCAGGGCAGACCGTCTTGCCTGGTCAATCATCAGGGGGATGATCGCCGGAACAGGAACCGCAACCACTTTCCCTTACGAGGCAGGTTCATTCGTGAAGAGCCGGCAGGATTTGGTCGCGCCCGACATCCAGATGCATTTCATGCCTGCGCTTGAAAAAACGGCCAATCTTCATTTTCCGAATCCGTTCAGGAAGAAATCTCCGGATCCGGACCACGGATTTTCAATCAGGGTCGGGCCGGTCAACCCCGACAGCAGGGGGTCGATTACGCTCCGGTCGGCCGACCCCGCCGACCCGCCCGCCATCCGCCCAGGATACCTGGCGAGCAGGTCGGACCGAGACGCGATGATCGCAGGCATCCGGATTGTCCGGGAGGTCATCCGGCAACCGGCATTTGATGGCTACCGGGGAAGGGAATTGCAGCCCGGCGCCGACATCATGTCGGACGACCAGTTGACCAGTTGGCTTCGCGACTCGGCAATGACCACCTTTCACCCGGTCGGAACCTGCCGGATGGGCAAGGACCGGCTGGCGGTCGTCGATGACAGGCTGAGAGTTCACGGACTCGAGCGTCTTCGCATTGCCGATGCTTCGGTCATGCCCGTCATCACCAGTGGAAACACCAATGCCCCGGCGATCATGATCGGTGAACAGCTGGCGGCATTCATCACCGATGGTCAATGACATGACATCGGAACGAAAGGGAAAAACGGATGATCGTTGAACACCGGACCTACACATTCCGCCCCGGATCGGTCGAGGGCTGGTTGAAGAAATACGAGACCGAGGGACTGCCGATTCAGAAGCGGCATCTGAACACCTTCGTGGGGCTCTTCGTGTCCGAAATCGGGCACCTCCATCGAACCGTGCTGATCTGGGCCTACAACGATCTTGCCGACCGCGAGGCCCGCCGGACGGCCATGTATGCCGATCCGGATTGGCAAGCCTTTATCGATTCAGTGTGGAAACTGGACGCGATCCAGAACCAGGATGTGATGATCATGAATCCGGCTGGATTTTCGCCGACACCATGACGTCGCCCGGGCAGGGCGGATCGCTTGCAGCAACCGCGGCTCCGTTGGCCGCAAATTCAGAAAAGGAGAAGAAAATGAACCCGGAACAGCATGCCTCAACAGCGCGCCTCATCAGTCGAAGACGCTTTCTCGAATCGACCGCCGGCATTGCCACTGTTGCAGGTATCGGTGGCTTGATCCCATTGCCGGCATTTGCCGGGCAAGGGCTTGTCGCCCTCGTGCATACACAGGCGGCCGGTGACAGCGGGCCGATCGATTCCATGATCGCCAGCCTGAACCAACTCTCCAGCGAACAGGGGTTTGAAAAAAGGGCTGTCTACGCCCAGGATGCGGCAACCTTCGAAACCGTGTTCAGGACCCTCGGAGATGCCGGCACCCCGATTGTCGTGGCAACCTTTCCGGTGGTATCCGAGCCAGTCAAGGCGATTGCACCGGATTTCCCCGACACCAGGTGGATTCATCTCTTCGGTGATCCGGTCGAACCGGCGATTCCGAACCTGGTTACCGTGTCGTACAACTATTACCTCGGCTGCTTTCTCTCCGGCGTCTTCGCCGCCAACGTGTCGAAGACGGGACAAATCGGGTATATTGGCGGAATCAGCATCCCGCCGCTCAATGCCGACTTCAACGCACTCAAGGCAGGCGTGCATTCCGTCAACCCCGATGCCACGGTCACCGCAGCGTTTGCGGGGTCATTCCAGGACCCGGCCAAGGGTTACGAAATTGCGACCCAGATGTATCTGGATGACATCGACTACATCCAGACCGATGCCGCCGCGACAGATGGTGGCATCATACAGGCAGCGAATGAAAGTTCCGGCCGCATGGTCAGTGCATTGTCGCCGGCGCAATACAGTCTCGGACCGGCATCCGTCATCAGCATTGTCAACCTGGATTTCGGCCAGTCGCTCTACAATGAGGTCAGCTCTGCCCTCGACCCCGACTGGGCAGGCGGCTCGCACGTTCCGACCGGCCTGGGAACCGGCGTGATCGAGTTCGAACGGTCACCGGTCTTCATGGAGCAGGGTCCGCAAGACCTGGTTGACGCATCCGAACAGGCCTGGCCACAAATCGAGGCGGCGAGGACGGGAATTATCGACGGATCGATCACGGTACCCTTCAACACGTCGATCTGAGACTCCAAAACCGCAAACCGGGTTCTGCACAAGGTGACGACAAACCGTTCCAATACACCGGCAGTCAGTTGCAGGAATATCGGCGTTGCATTCGGCGAGGTCACTGCCCTCGCCGATATTTCAATCGACTTTCCGGCCGAAGGAATCCACGCGGTTGTCGGTCAGAACGGCGCTGGCAAGACGACCCTCGCCAGGATCGTCGCCGGAATTGTCAGGCCGAACTCCGGATCGCTGCGTATCCACGGAGAGGAACTCGATACCGGCAACGTGCAGTCGGCGCGTGCGGCCGGTGTCGAACTGGTTCACCAGAGTTTTGCACTGCCGCCATCATTTACCGTCGCCGAGGCGATGGAATTCGGCTTGGCAGGAGGGATCGGCCTGTTCAGCCGGAAGGCCTTGGCCAGGCGCGGCCAGAAGCATTTGGATGCTCTCGAAATGGATATCGATCCGAACAGCCGGATCCGCGATTTGCCGATCGAATTGCAGCAGGCGGTCGAGATTGCGCGGGCACTGTCTTCGAATGCCCGGATACTGATACTCGACGAACCAACGGCGGTGCTTCCTCCACCGGGAATCGAGAGCCTGTTTCAGCGAATCAGGAAACTTCGGGATACCGGGGTGACCATACTTCTGATCCTGCACAAGACCAGGGAAATCTGGGCCGTCGCCGACACCATCACGGTCCTGAGGAGCGGAGAATTTGTTGCGGGGCCACTGCCACGCGCCGAGACAACGCCCGACAGGGTCGCCGAAATGATCATGGGCACGCAAGCCACGACAATCGAAGCCGGACCGGGGCCGACAACCGGCATGATGACGCCCGGACGTCGTGAACGGGCGCCGGCATCACCGCCCGGTCCGGTGCCGTTGCCCGGCGCCGCTCTCGAGCTTTCCGGCGTCAGCACAGATGACAATGCGGAAGGGACTTGCCTGGATGATGTGTCGCTTTCGGTTGAACGAGGCGAGATTGTCGGGATTGCGGGGGTTGAGGGAAACGGACAGGCGACACTGATGCAGGTGCTTGCCGGACTTGCTGACATTTCGCAGGGCAGGATCGACATCTGCGGCAGGCTGGCCAACGAACTCGGCCTCGCACAGCGGCGTTCGCTGGGGCTGCGCATCATTCCATTCGACCGCAACAGCGAAGGCCTCAGCCTGACCAGCTCGCTCTGGGAAAACTGGGTGGTCGGCGAATTGGCAGGCGGACCACTTTTTGGCCTGATCAATCCATCCGCCATCAAGGAACGGTGCACGGCTTCAATGTCGGAATGGGGTGTACACTACAGCTCCGCCGGACAGCATGCAGGCTCACTCTCCGGAGGCAACTGCCAGAAACTCATTCTGGCCCGGGAACTTGATGATGTTGCACGTGCAGTCATTGCCGCCCAGCCGACCAGGGGACTTGATATCGGTGCAACTTCATTCGTCTGGTCGACCCTGCGAAAGGCCGGGCTGCGTGGCTGCGGGATTCTCCTGATCTCATCCGATCTTGATGAACTATTCGAAATCAGCGATCGGATCCTCGTCATGACGTCCGGGCGGATTGTTTGCGAGCTCAGCCCGCCCTTTGACATTGCATCGGCCGGGCGCGCAATGGTGGGCATTCCCGCGTGACCGGCAAGCTTGATGCGATCCTGCGGCCGCTGGCCTTCATCCTGCTCGCCACCCTGCTGTGCGGGATCGTGTTCCAGATCGCCGGCTACTCCGCATTCCTGATGTTTGACAGCATACTGGACGGTGCGTTTCTCGGTCGCCGGTCACTTGAGAAGAGCCTCAGATGGGCGCTTCCACTGTTCATTACCGCGGTCGGGGTCGGGATTTCCTTTCGTTGCGGTTTTTTCAACATCGGAGCCCAGGGCCAGTTCTATATCGGCGCAATCTGCGCTGCATTCGCTGCGGAAATCATGGCTGGCGCACATCCTGCCATCGTTGTGCCCCTCGGAATGATGGCAGGAATGGCAGGCGGAGCGCTCTGGGCTTTCTGGCCGGGATTTCTCCGACTTCGTTCGGGGTCCGACGAAGTCATCACCACCCTCATGGGCAACTTCATCGCCGGATTGATCCTGATCTACGTCACCTCCGGCCCCCTGAAAGACCCGTCAGGATCGGGCCAGCAGGCGTCGACCCGGATCCTGCCGGACGAATTGCGCATCAGCGATGCCGGGGGTGTCTCGCCAACGATCATTGCCATCGCCGCAGCGGTGGGAATTGCCAGCTGGCTGCTGGTCAACCGGACCGCGTTCGGAGCCCTGGCGGGGCTGGCTGGCCGCAACCCGACGATGCTGAGATTCCAGGGAGGACGGATCTGGCAACTCGGCTTGGCGAGTTTTCTCGTCAGCGGGGCCCTGGCCGGCCTTGCCGGGTCGATTGAATTGTTCGGCCCGAGCGGAAGAATTGCCAGCGGGTCCCTGCCGGCCCATGGCTTTACTGCAATCCTGGTTGCGCTGGTAGCGAGCTACTCGGTTCTTGCCACGGCGGTGGCTGCCCTGTTCTTCGGCGGGTTGTTTTCGGCAGCATTGTTCCTGCCCATTCTCGCCGGTCTTCCGGCATCGGCAATCGACCTGTTCAATGCCACGGTTGCACTGTTGATCACGGCACGCCTTGCCCTTGGTGCCCGCCTCCATCGCTTTCTCGGAAATCGGCGCAATGATTGAATTCCATGAATTTGCTGTCGCCATTCTCCGGTCTGGCACGCCGCTCGTCTATGCCGCCATGGCTGGTGTCATCGTCCAGCGCTCCGGAATCTGGCATCTTGGACTGGAAGGGGTCATGATCATCGGGGCATGCGCCACGATTGTCGGGATCGTCCTGACCAATTCATTCGTGGTCGCAATCCTGGCAGCAATGGTCAGTTGCGTTGCAGTATCGATCCTGCAGTGGTTCGTGATCGAAAAGCTTCGGGCAAACCAGATTATCGTCGGCCTGGGAATTACCGGGATCGGAATTGGCGGAACTGCATTTGCAGTCGAGATCATCTTCGGCAGCCTGGCTGCAATCGGCGCACCCTTCGGCGTACCGCGGATCGGTGGCGATTTCGGACCCTATTCCGGACTGTCAATTCTCGTGCTGGCCATGCCATTCATCGTGCTGGCCATCTGGATCCTCCTCACGAGGTCACGTTTCGGATTGCGGCTGGCGGCGGCTGGCGAACACCCGTTTGCGGCCCGAAGTGTTGGCGCCAATCCATCCTTCATGAGGCTGGTGGCATTTGGCATCGGCGGGATCCTGTGTGCGTTGGCAGGGGCTGAACTGGCCGCCGGAAGCCTGCAAATCTTTACGCAAAACATGGTCGCGGGTCGTGGATTCATGGGCTTTGCCGCGGTGATCTTCGGCGGTGGACATCCTGTCGGCAGCGCGCTGGCGGCGATGTTCTTCAGCCTGGTCGGGGCGGTCGGAATTCGGATGCAGATTCACTTCGGTGCGTTCGTGTCCCACGAATTGTTGCTGTGCCTTCCCTATCTTGCCACCGTGCTCGGGGTATGGATCACGAGTCGGAACAGGGGAGGGGCACGGGCAGCCTCCCAGATTTCCGAATTGCGGGACCAGTAACCCCCCGAAACCCGGGGGTTGATCTGGGCACTCCACGCCATACTGCCCTTGCCAGGCACCGGCCTCACGCCCGGGAAGTTGCCTGATTGGCCAAAACCGATCGCACGACCTGCACTTGGGCACGGGCTGGCGGTGCACCGTTCCCTGGCCGCATGCGAGACGGGACAGGCTTGCCATCCTGGCTTTTTGCCCCAGGCAGATGCACCGGCCAACGGGCCAACACTCCCTGACAGGCGGAATCTGTGGAGCGAGCCCGGCAGCGAGAAATGGAACTGCGCACCGCCCTTGGGTGCGGCCGGGCGTGACCAACATTGCCACGATCGGAACTCCTCGACTCGACAAGTCACAAATCTATTGAGTAATTTTACTCAATAGGTTAGACAACCTGCATGACAACCTATGCACGGCCCCAGATTACCACGCTCCTGGCCCGCCTGCGCGAAAGACCTCAACGGCTCACAATCGTCACTGGTCCCCGTCAAACGGGCAAGACCACGCTCATTCACCAGCTCCGTGGACAATTGAGCCGCCCGTCCCGGTATGTGGCGGTCGACGAGGCCGATCCTGCAACCCTTCCCCCGATTCCGGATTTGGGCAACTCTCCGTCCACGCGTGCCGAGCGGCGATCGATTCCGCTCGACGGCCCGAGAGATGTCCGATGGTTGGTCAGGCAGTGGGAACAGGCGCGACTGGATGCCGAAGGTTCTGAGCGGGGCCTGGTCCTGATGATCGACGAGATCCAGAACATCCCGAACTGGTCGGCGGCGGTCAAGGGGCTGTGGGACGCCGATCGGCGATTCGACCGGCCCCTGCACGTCATTCTGCTCGGCTCCGCCCCATTGCTCATGCAGCACGGGATGAGCGAGAGCCTTGCCGGCAGGTTTGAGACGGTTCATTTGACGCATTGGTCATTTGCCGAAATGTCGGCAGCCTTCGGCATCGATCTCCAGCAATACATCTATTTCGGGGGTTATCCGGGAGGTGCCTCGCTGATTGCGGAGCAGGGCCGATGGCGCGCCTTCATTGCCGAGGCATTGGTCGAGCCGAACATCGAGCGAGACATTCTTGCCATGCAGCGGGTGGACAAACCTGCCTTGCTGAAGCGGTTGTTCGAACTCTGCACGGAGTATTCAGGGCAGATACTGTCTTACAACAAGATGCTCGGCCAGCTTCAGGACGCCGGCAATACCACCACCCTGGCACGCTACCTGGACCTCCTGTCGAATGCAGGCCTGATCGCGGGTCTTGCCAAGCATGCAACCGGCGCCCATCGAAGGAAATCCTCCAGCCCCAAGCTGAACGTCCTCAACACCGCACTCATGGCTGCGGCTTCGGGCTACACCTTCGAGGAGGCCAGGGCCGACCGCAGCTATTGGAGTCGCCTTGTCGAAAGCGCGGTGGGCGCACATCTGTTCAATTCGGGCGTGCCGGAACATCGCCTGTATTACTGGCGCGAAAACGGCTGCGAGGTGGATTTCGTTCTGGCGCGAGGCCGAAGACTCGTGGCCGTCGAAGTGAAGAGCGGTGCACGCAGGACGCGGGCAGGCGGGCTTGATCGATTCGAGGAGCGATTCGACGTCCAGAAATCCATTGTCGTCGGCGAAGGAGGCGTTCCCCTGTCCGAGTTCCTGTCAACACCGGCCCGTGAATGGCTCGATGGTTCATGACGACCCTTTTTCGACGAACATGTCGCGACATCGGCGGTCACGACCCACGTTTCCATTCCGAGCCTCCATCCCGGCCTGTCGAGGACTGGAAGGACGAAGCGGCCTACGTGTTGCTTGGCGCTCCCGGCTCGGGCAAGACAACGATTTTCAGACAGCAGGCAGAGCGACAGGGTGGGCACTACGTCACTGCCCGCGACTTCCTGGCCTTCGACAACCGGCCCGAGTGGCAACAAACGCCCCTCTTCATCGATGGGTTGGACGAGACACGGGCCGGATCAACCGATGGGCGTGCGCCAATGGATGGCATCCGTGTCAAACTCGACCGCTTGGGATGTCCCCGTTTTCGTCTCTCGTGTCGCGAGGCCGATTGGTTCGGAGCCAATGACAGGAGCAATCTCGAAAAGGTGGCTCCCGGCGGCACCGTCAAGGTGCTCCGCATCGATCCTTTGACCGACCGGGAAATCCACGATTTCCTGCGCGAGGTTCTCGGACATAGGGATCCGGACAGGTTTCTTGTCGAGGCCCGGGGAATGGGCCTCCAGGGATTGCTGGTCAATCCCCAGAGCCTGAAGATGCTGGCGACCGCCGTAGGGGCCGACGGGATTTGGCCCGAGACCAGGTCGCAGACATTCGATATGGCATGCCGAGCCCTGCTTGCAGAGCGCAATGACGAACATCGCCTGGCAGATACCGACCCTGCCGACAACGCAGGCAAGGTCAAGGCCAGCGGGATGCTCTTGGCGGTGCAGCTTCTGACAGGCGCCGCCGGATATGCACTGCCAGGCTCAGAGGGCGACCAGCATTTCATTGAACTCGATCAATTGCCGGGAGCCAGCCAGGAACTTCTTCGCTGTTGCCTGCAATCCAGGCTGTTCGAAGCTTCTGCCGAGTGCCGCATGGTTCCCGTTCACCGTCAGGTCGCGGAGTTCCTTGCCGCCAGGCACCTGGCCGCTCTTGTCGAGGACGGTCTGCCAGTCGGGCGCATTATTGCCCTGATCACCGGTTACGACGGCGCGGTGGTCTCCGAACTGCGCGGTCTGGCCGCGTGGCTCGCCGCTCTCAGCAAACCTGGGCGGGCGGAGGTGATAGCGAGCGATCCACTCGGTGCCGCCCTCTACGGCGACGCCAAACACTTCCCGCCGAAGGAAAAAATCCAGATCCTGGCCGGGATCGAACAGCAAGTCGCGGCAAACCCCCGCCTGATCACCATGGTCGAGATGGATGCTCGCCTCGGCGACCTTGTCACCGGCAGCATGGAGTGCCGAATTCGCAGGATCCTGGCCGAGCCAGCGCGGGAGGATTCCTGGCAATCCTACATCGCCATCCTGCTTGAAGCGCTGCACCATGGCGAACAACTTCCGAAGCTTGCCGACTCGCTCATGGCGTTGATCCGGGATGGCACGAGATGGCCGAGGATTCGGGATCGTGCCGTGGACGTATTCATGCGGCACCATCATGATGACATTGAGGCCCTCGCGGAGCTGAAGGCGTTGGCCGACGAGATCCATAGCGGACGGGTGACGGACCCCGACGATGGCCTGCTTGGCCGCCTGCTGTCCACGCTATACCCGAAAGCGATATCAGCAGCGCAGATCATGCAATATCTCAGGGTCCCGAAAAAACCCGGCAACATCCTCGGCTACGAATTTTTCTGGATCAGGCACCTTCCCGGGAAATCGAACAGGGACCAGTTGGCCAAGCTTCTTGATGAGCTTGTCGAGTGCGACCCGTCACTGGTATCGGGCGACAGGGAACCCGGATTTTCCACGATCCCCGTTTCTCTGCTGCCTTCGACGTTGCTGGCCCGGTATCTTCGGTTGTCGGGGAATGACGTTGACCCGGCCCGGCTGTTCAATTGGCTGGAAACCATCGCCATCTCGGGTGATCGGACATATGGTCCAGACATCGATAGCCAGGAATTGAAGGAGATTTGCAACTGGCTTGCAAGCCGCCCAGCTGTTTGGAAATCCTTGCTGGAGATGTGCCTGCTGCATTGCAGCCAACAGCCTGGCTGCAGCGCGGCTCGCCAGTTCCAAATCTGCATGGGCCAGGAAGAGCGTGGCAGGCTCCTTGGTATCACCCGGCCGCCGGATTTCGGAGTGTGGTGCCTCGATCAGGCAGTCGCTGCCGGGAGCCGGGTGATCGCCGAATGGTTCGTGGCCCAAGTTGCGGATTGCCTGCATTTCAGCCGCTGGGATGCGGGCCTGTCCCGCAAGGCAGTATCGGGGCGCCTGGCCGGCTCCGCCGGTCTCAAGGATGTATTTGACAGCAGAATGATCGAGCTGGAAGCCCTTTCCGCCAACAACGACATCTCCAAGTCCCGCCTGCAGGAGCGGCCGCGGACCCGGCGGTCGGACTGGCACGTGCATGTCAAACCATTCGAGGGCGAACTGCGCGCAGGGAGGGCAAGGCCCGCGCTTCTGCATCAACTCGCCACGGCATATTTTGGCGGTTATCTCGACATACGGGGCAATTCACCGAGAGACAGGCTGAATGCTCTCCTGGCCAATGATGAAAACCTGGTCGACGCCGTCCTGTCCGGGTTTCGCAATACCTTGGACCGGGATGATCTGCCTTCGATTGCCAGCGTCATGCGACTCGGACGCAAGAACCGAATACACCACCTCGCCTTGCCCTTCATGGCAGGAATGGAGGAGACGGCAAACGCCATTCCATCCGGCCGGCTCAACCTGGATCACCGGAATTTGCGGCTTGCCCTGACAATCCATTCCACGGTCCCGATCTGGCCCACGGCACGGCATCCCGCCGACCGTCCGCCGCCCTGGTTTGCCTGGGCGCTTTCCAACCACCCCGAGACCGCAGCCGATGTGCTCGTGCGGACTGCCCTTTCGAAACTGCGCAAGGGCGAGGAGTCTCCAGCGGGCATCCATGAATTGGCGCACTCTCCGGACCATGCCTGCATCGCCCGCCTGGCCTCGATGCCGCTACTCGAACAATTCCCCGTGCGTTGTGCATCCGGGCAGCTGCGGAGCCTGGATCACCTGCTGTCGGCCGCAAGGCGACATTGTGACATCGACCCGCTCCTGGAATTGATCGACGAGAGGCATGACGATCGCCGAATGAGCGTGGCACAGCGCATCCATTGGCTTGTCGCTGGCTTGTGCATCGCACCTGAATCCTACGTCGAATTGCTGGAGAAAGATGTCGAAGGCAAGGAGCGCCGCGTTCGTTTCCTGGCAAATGCAGTGACCGGGCAATTCGGGAAGTCGCCAGATCCGAATTGCAACTGGAGCGTGCCTGCACTTCAGCTCCTGATCCGACTGATCGGCTCCTCCTTCCGGCCATGTTCGCTCGACGCCGATTCCGATTCGGGATTGGTGATGGTGACCCCGGAATTCAACGCCGCAGAGCGGGTACGGAACCTGATTGAGCATCTGGCGGCAATTTCGACTGAAGAGGCTTCGCGGGCGCTCGACGCGTTATCGTCCGACAACCAGTTGCGTGCCTGGAATTCGCTGCTCGTGAAAGCCGTCCATCGGCAGCAGGAGGGCCGTCGTGAAGCTGCATTCGCCTATCGCGATGTCGCCCAGGTGCTCGACACGCTCAATTTCGGTGCCCCGGCAAATGTCGCAGATTTGGCCGCACTGACTTACGGACATTTGCGGCAGATCGCCGATAACATACGCGCCGGCAACACATCCGGTTGGCGGCAATTCTGGAATGTCGATCATCACCGAAGGCCGACGACTCCCCGCCCGGAGGATGTGTGTCGGGACGCGCTGGTGCCGATTCTGCAGGAAAGGCTGTGCCGCCTCGGTATCGATGTCCAGCCGGAAGGACGCTATGCCAATGAAAGGCGGGCAGATATTCGTGTTTCATGTCCGGGTTTCAATATCCCCGTGGAGATCAAGAGAAGCTGCAGTCGGGATCTCTGGAGTGCGTTGCAATCGCAGTTGATTGCCCATTACAGCATCGACCCCGAGACCGGGGGGCATGGCATCTATTTCGTATTCTGGTTCGGTGACACCAGGGCCTGCCGACCCAGACCGCCGGAGACAGGGCCACCGGTAGCCGATCCATGCGATTTGGAAGATCGCCTGCAAGCGAGCCTGCCCGCGGGCAAGAGACACCGGATTCGGATTTGTGTCATCGATGTCTCCGAACCCGCTTCCGGGTAAACTGCAGGCTCGCCTGCAGCGCGTGATGCTGGTGAGGAAACTCTCCGGCCGGACATGGGCACGCAACCGGTTGTGGATCATGGCGCCGTATGGCGTGTCCCTGGTTGAGGCCGGATCGCCGGCCTGTTCGGCTGGCGTTCCACGAGGCGGAAGACGCTGGCCGGGTGTCAGGTCAGTTCGGTCAGCAGGTCGTCGGGGGCCGGCCGCAGGAGGCTGGCCGCGTCATCGACATTGCCGGTCAGCCACTGGTCGTAATCGCCGGGGTCGAGAATGACCGGCATCCGGTTGTGGATTTGCATGGCCAGGGCGTTGGGCCGGGTGGTGGCGATGGCAAATGTTCGCAGGGATTGCCTCTCGCCGCCGATCACCCCCTCGAAGCGGGTCCAGATGCCGGCAAAGGCGAATGTCTCGCCGGGCGCGATTGCATACCAGTGACGCCCGGTCGGGCTGCGGCGACTGAATTCGCAATAGGCGGTTGCCGGAACCAGGCAGCGCCGGTTGGCCAGGCTGCCGGCCCAGAAACCCGAATTGCCGATGCGGTCATCGCGGGCATTGGTGACCGCCTTGGGCAGGATCGGCTTGCCGGTGCGCCGCGAGGTTTGCGCAAGCAGGAACCCCCACTGCATTTCCGAGAGATGCCGGTCATTGTCAGCGTCAAGATGCAGCACCGCCGCCTGGCGTTTCGGCCAAATCTCCGCCGCCGCGGTCCAGTCGGCGCCCAAATGGTTGTTGGCCGGCAGGACGGCAAACATCCGCTGCATGGCCTCGCGGGCGGTCAGGTTGGAAAAGAGATTGCACATATTCTTCTGTCAGCCCTGCCCCATGTCGCATCTGCATCTGTCTGTCCGGCCCAACTGCGCATTTGCGTCCGTCAGCCCTGTTCGAGTGCGGCCATGGCCTCGGCGAAGACGGATGTTGGCATGTCGTAGATTCCGCCACCGATCCGCCCCTTCTTGCCAAGCCGGTCGATGATTCCCAGGCCAACCAGGGGGCCAGTGCCGGCTTCGATGACGCTGCGTGCCGACAGGCCGAGCCTGATGTCGAGGCCGTGGAAGCCTGGATGTGGCCCGAGGGGCAGCATCCGGCGGCGCTCCGGGGCGTCCTCCGGCAGGACATCCCGGAACAGCTCCAATTGCGGCGGTGACAGGTGCACGGCCATGGCGCCGAGGCCAAGCGCCTCGACCACGGCGCTGTCGCCCACCGCCCCGAGGGCGCGGTGGTCGGAATGTCGCCGGTCTTGCCCCGCGGCGGTTCGGCCGGGACCCGGAACCACTGCCCCGGCAGGCCCGACAGCTGTATGCCTGCCGTCAGGCCATTGCCGCCAGCCGCACTCACCAGGGAGGACCCGGCAACGCCCTCGGCGGCACGCATGACGCATTTGCATGCCGCCATCCACGGATTGAGGAAGATCCCCGGCGAGGTCTCCAGGAATTCCCGGAGCCGGGGATTCGGCTTGCCGGCGCCCCTCGCCAACAACTCGCCGACCAGCAATTCGGCGCCGACCAGCGTTCGCCCGTGACAGTCATCACCTTCGGCAAGGCTCCTGGCCGCCAGCGGAACCAGCGGGACGCCCTCGGCGATTCCGCTCTCCAGCCAGGCTGCAAACTCGTCATTGACCCATTTCAGATGCTCGACCACGTCATCCGATCGCAGGCCGAGTCGCATGGCTGGCCCGGCGCCGCCATTGATCGGCGCATGCGCCACTGCCTGCCCGCGATGCGCATCATACACCCGGTGCAGCGGCATGGATGCCGACACCACCGCGGCCAGCGGTACGACCACGCCGTGATCCTGCGCCGGGCGCAGCGTGATCTCGCCGGCCATGATCATTATCTCGGCCTCGTCGAAGCTGGCGGCCAGGCCTTCATGAACGGCGGCAGCGCAAGCGGAATTCAGGATCGGGCGAACGATCTCCGCCGCCGCAGTGAACGCGGGCCCGGCATGCAGCAGCGTGTTGGCTGGCAGGCTGGTGGCATCGGCGGCGCTCTCCAGTCGGTTCCATACCGGCTCGGCCACGATCAGGTGATCATGGGCCAGGCGGTCGGCCGGATGAAGCCCGCCTGGATCCAAGCCGCTACCCCGCACCCGGGATGATCCGGGCCGGACCAGGGTGCAGGCTGCCCCTTCCATGCATGTTAATCCGTCTCCGGGATGATCCGGGGCCGGCGGCGGCGATGTCTGCCACTCGCATGCATGCTACGTCGCCTCCGGGATGATCCAGGTCTCGGAGAAGTAGAGGAAGGCGGTGGTGGTTTCAGCCCCGGCCTGAACCCGGCGGCCGATCTGGCCGGGCAATGACCGCCCGTTGACCATGATTGACGCCGATCTGGCCGGCACCAGCACCGTGAACATGGTATGGCGGCCTGTGCCGGTCTGCTCCGGAACCAACTCCATCGCCCGCGGCGCTTCGAGATCCGCCCAGGCAAGCTCGACGACAAGATTGTCGGCCGACACCGTTTCGACATAGCGGTGGCCCATCGGGTCACCGCTGCTCCTGATCGAGCGGGCCGGCTGGAAGCGCAGCCCGTCATAGGCTGGCGCCTGGCGGAAGGCAGCCAGGCGGCCGATGAACTCCCGCATGAGGTAGTCGGCCAGCCCCGGATTGTCGCCGATGAGCAGGTTGGGTGCCCCGGCGCTGCCGGCGGCGCTGCGTGGCGATGCGTAGAGAAGCAGCAACTCGCCGGGGCCGGCCGGCGACCAGGCCACCCGGAAGAACAGCGCCATGGCCGTGAATTCGCCATCCTCGCCCTTGAGCAGGATGCCCGGGTTCTCGCCGGTCCAGTCGACCCGTCCGGGGGTTATCGGCACTGGAAGTGGCAAATCCTCAGCCTCCTCCGGCCCGGACCCAGGTCTCGGAATATCGCCGCCACGCCGTCGACAGCTGCCGGCCGAATTGCGGACGGGATGATGGCTGGCCAGCCAAACCGGTGCCATTGATCATGATGCTGGCGACGCTGGCCTCGCAGCAGACCGCATACATCTCGTGCCGGCCGGTCATGGAATTCGCCTGGTCGAGCTCGAGGGGGATCGGCGGGCCGATCTTCTCCCAGCTCAGCTCTATCGTTACCCCCGGGCCGCGCAATATCTCGCCGCATCGCCCGTCAGCCTGCCTGCTCCGGCTGACGGCCGATTCCAGGTCGAGCCAGGACATGGCACCCAATGCCGGCATTTCGCCAAACTCGGGATCATGCCGCATCCAGACATCGACGATCCAGCGCAGCAGGCGCTGGTTGTCGGTCATCAGCAAATTGGGCGCATCGGGCCATCCTGCCCCGCGCCCGGGCGCGCCGAGCAACAGGCAGCCGCTACCCCGACCATGTGGCGACAGGCAGACGCGGAAAAACATTGCCAGCGAGATCGGTGGCTGACGGTCCTGGTCATGAAGGCCAATACGGTGACTCTCGCCGCACCATTCGACCCGGCCGGAATTGATCGAAATCCGCTTCATTGCCAGCCAGCCTCGTATGCCTTCAGCTTCGAGATGATCATCTGGCGGCGGTCTTCCCCCCCGACGCCGTCAGCCGATATGTAGATATTCGCCACTGCCAGCGCCACCTCCTTCAGCACCGCGGCGTCATCGCGGCCGGGCTGCGGCGGGATGCGCAGCATGGTGTCGCCACCATAGGTCGGGATCGGCGCCTCGTAGACCAGCGATGGCTGCACTGCATCGGCGCCTGACCGGACATGCCTGATGGCGGCCCGGAGCTTGCGGCGAACCTTGGCAACGCCGCGGTCGGTAAAGCCGAGATTCTCGCGCCGGTGGATGTTGCGCGGCCCCTGCGACACCCAGGCATCGTAGTCTCCGGGATCCCGCTGGCGCTGTTCGTAGCTGCGATCGCCGCCCTGGCCGTAGAAATCGGTCTTGCCGAACCCGACCTCCTCGCGGTTGGTCAGCCCGCGGGGATCATCGCCATCGCGGAAATGCCGCCATGCGATAACCATCGAGTTGGTGTCGTCGATCGGCGTCACCCACCTGCTCAGCCCGCAGCGGCCAAAATAGCGCGGCTGGTCGGGCACCGGAAAATGCCCGCCATTCTGGGTAAAGCTCGGCAGCATCTTGTCGTGGATCCTGATCCAGATGATGTCATCGACCCGGCGGGTATTGGTGTAGAAATCCCCGTATTGGCGTTCATGGAACTCGATCTTCGGCATTTCGGCAAAGGCCTCGATGAACTGCGTGCGAACAGCCCGCGTGTGCAGGTAGACCACGTGGAACGGGTCCCAGGCATTCTCCATGACCTGCAGCCAGTTGCAGGGTGATTCGATCAGGTAGGGGATCATCTCGTCGCCATCCTCGTCGAAGGTATCCATCACCGGGAATGGCGGCATGGTCGGTGGCGGGCCGAGATAGGCAAATGCCAGGCCTTTGAACTCGATGACCGGATAGGCGCCAAGACGGGTCCGGTTCTTCACCTGGCTGGCCGGCGGCTCGCAGGGAGTCTCCAGGATGGTGCCGTCCACGGCGTATTTCCAGCCATGGTAGCTGCAGCGGATGCCGCCCTCCTCGACGATGCCGAATTCAAGCGACATGTTCCGGTGACAGCAATGCAGGTGAACCAGCCCGAGCCGGCCGCCCTTCTCCCGGAACAGAACGAGATCCTCGCCGAGTATCCTGGCGCGCAAGGGAAGCTCGCCGAGGCGGTCTGTCATCGCCACCGGCATCCAGTAGCGGCGCAGATACTCCCCGCAGGGCGTCCCCGGTCCGACCTCGGTCAGTTCCGGGTCCGGCTGCTCCGTCCAGACATGCTGGCGCTCATGACCGCGGTAATCCCCCTCGGGCACGGCAAATGGTGATGTCATCGGCCTTCCCGACAGCTGCGCCAAGACCGGCCTTGGTCATCCTTCCGCCGAAGGCACCGCGGCCGACGCTCCTTCTATCAGCCCGGTGGCGGCGGCGCAAAACCCGCAGCGCTACCGGCCGGGAATGGCCTAGTCACTGGCGGGACGCGTCCCGCCGCGGCAGCGCAACCCGGCTCCTGGCCAGGGCGGCGCTGCCGGCAATTGGCGTTACCTGAGTTCCTTGCCGGTTGCCTGGTCGACCATCTTCATTGACAGCCTGACCTTGCCCCGGTCATCGAAGCCGACCAGCTTCACCTTGACCTCCTGGCCTTCCCGCAGCACGTCGGACGGGTGATTGACCCGCGTATTGTTGATCTGGCTGACATGCACCAACCCGTCCCGTTTGCCGAAGAAGTTCACGAAGGCGCCGAAATCCATCAGCTTCACCACCTTGCCGGTATAGATGGTACCCACCTCCGGTTCGGCAACGATATCGTGAATCATCTGCCACGCCTTCTCGATCGAATCGCCATCCGCCGATGCGATCTTGATCGTGCCGTCATCCTGGACATCGACCTTGGCGCCGGAGGTCTCGACGATTTCCCGGATCACCTTGCCGCCGGTTCCGATGACATCGCGAATCTTGTCGGTGGCAATGGACATTGACCGGATCCGCGGTGCATGGACCGAAAACTCGCCCACCTCGCTCAGCGACTTAGACATTTCGTCAAGAATGTGAAGCCGGCCATTGCGAGCCTGGGCCAGCGCCTTCTCCATGATTTCCGTGGTGATCCCGGCAACCTTGATATCCATCTGCAGCGAGGTGATTCCCTGGTCGGTGCCGGCGACCTTGAAGTCCATGTCGCCGAGATGATCCTCGTCGCCGAGAATGTCGGAAAGGATGGCGTAATTTCCGCCCTCCTCAAGGATCAGCCCCATTGCCACCCCGGCCACCGCCGCCCTCAAGGGAACCCCGGCATCCATGAGCGACAGTGACGATCCGCACACCGTGGCCATCGACGAGGAGCCGTTCGACTCGGTGATCTCCGACACCACCCGCAGCGTGTAGGGAAACTCGGACGGGTCGGGCAGGACCGCCTGCAGGGCCCGCCAGGCAAGCTTGCCATGACCGATCTCGCGCCGTCCCGGAGGACCCATCCTCCCGGTCTCACCGACGGAGTAGGATGGAAAGTTGTAGTGCAGGAGGAAGTTCGAGCGGAAATTCCCGTGCAGGGCATCGACGATCTGTTCGTCCTCGCCGGTGCCGAGCGTGGTGACCACCAGCGCCTGGGTCTCACCGCGGGTGAACAGCGCCGAGCCATGCGTGCGTGGCAGCAATCCGACATCACAGTCGATGCTCCGGATCTGGTCGAGCGCACGTCCGTCAACCCGTTTTCCGTCGTCGATGACATTCCCGCGCAGGATGCCGGATTCGAGCTTCTTCAACGCTCCCGACATGGCCGACGACTCGAATTCCCGGGAGGCCAGTTCATCCCTGATCGCCGCCTTCGCCTCGCCGACCGCCTGCTGGCGTTCCTGCTTGTCGGCAACCGAAAACGCCGCCCGCATCCGCTCCTCGCCGACCTTGCGGACCTCGTCCCTGATCTGGGAATGATCCACGGCCTCGAACTGGAACGCCTCGACGCCGGCCGCCTCGGCCAGCTCGGAGATCAGTTCGATTACCGGCTGCATGGCCTTGTGTCCGAATTCGACGGCCCCCAGCATCTCGGCCTCGGTCAGCTCGTAGGCCTCCGATTCGACCATCATGACTGCGTCCCTGGTGCCGGCCACCACCAGATCGAGCTTCTGGCTCTCATTGGCGCGGATATTCTGCAGATCGGCAATTGCCGGATTGAGCACGTATTCGCCACCGGAATAGCCGACCCGGGCCCCGCCGATCGGCCCGCGGAACGGGACACCCGAAACTGCCAGCGCCGCCGAGGCGGCAATCATGGCGACGATGTCGGGGTCGCTATCCTGGTCGTGTGACAGCACCGTGCACACGACATTCACCTCGTTGCGGAACCCCTCGGCAAAGAGCGGCCGTATCGGGCGATCAATGAGGCGCGAGGTCAGCGTTTCCTTTTCGCTCGGACGCGCTTCCCGCTTGAAGAAGCCGCCGGGAACCTTCCCGGCCGCATAGTAACGTTCCAGATAGTGCACGGTGAGCGGAAAGAAATCCACGTCCGCCCTCTCGTGCTTGGCAAAGGTCACTGCCGCCATCACGCTGGTTTCGCCGATGCTGGCAAGAACGCTGCCATCGGCCTGCCGGGCGACCCGCCCGGTCTCCAGGGTCAGCTTGCGACCCCCCCACTCCATATCCCTGGTTACTGTATTGAACATACCTTATCCTTTGACTACCCGTCGGCAGCTTCTGCCCGGGTTCATTCGCTGCATTGATTCCTGTCAGACCGGCGCGGCAGCGCTCGCGCCAGCACAGTTGATTCCTGTTCGAGAAAGATGTTGGAAACCGGTCAGGCTTCGGCCAGCTCCCGGAGGAGCCGCCCGGCTGGCAAATCTGCTAGCGGCGAAGCCCCAGTCTCTTGATCAGTTCGCGGTAGCGGGCTTCGTCCCTCGACTTCACGTAATCGAGCAGCTTTCTGCGCCGCGATATCATCCGGTACAACCCGCGGCGAGAATGCTCGTCTTTCTTGTGAACCTTGAAATGCTCGGTCAGTGTGGCAATTCGCGATGAGAGAATAGCGACCTGGACCTCCGGCGAGCCGGTATCTCCGCCCTTTGCCGAGAACTCACCAATGAGCTCTGACTTGCGCTCCGCTGAAATCGACACCATTCATCTCCTTCTCTGCGTTCCACTGTCAGCCGGGATGTCGTCCAGCCGACAAAATTCGTCCTGTTGATTCGTTCCGGTGCCTGATGGGGCAATCCGAAGCCATTGTCAAAGGAAATTGAAGACTGCCTGCAACCACATCTTGCGGGTCACGACACGGTGAGGTCCTGCCAGCCCGGGCCGAACAACGGAATTGCGCAGGCCAGAACATATACTTGACAACAAATTTGTTGCCAACTACTTTGTTGCCAACAGATCAGTTGGCAGGAAGCAATGATTCGAAAAGGCGGGGGCAATTGGGTCGACGGCGAGAATTTCTTCGGCCGAGAGGCGGAGCTCGAGGCGCTGGCGGAGCGGGTGCGGGAGGGAGTCCACACCCGGCTGGCCGCACAGCGGCGAATGGGCAAGACCAGCCTCGTCCGGGAGTTGCAGCGCCGCCTGGGCGAGGCGGGCGAATTCGAGGTCATATTTGTCGATTTGGAGGCGGCCGCCAACCCGGCAGATGCTGTTGCCGAGATCGGAATTCAAACCAAATCCGTGCGTACGGCGTGGAACCGGATCATGACCGGATTCGCCAATCTGGTGACGAGCGTCGGAGGCCGGGTCGAGGAGTTGTCGGCTGCGGACATGAAGGTGAAGCTGCGGGCCAGGATCGATGCGGGAAATTGGCCGCAACGAGGGGATGCGATCCTTGCCGCCCTGGCCGGTAACGACAGGCCGGTCGTGCTCGCGATCGACGAGTTTCCGATACTCGTAGGCCGGCTGCTGAGGGATGAGACGGGACAGATGACTCCGCAGGGCAAACAGGAAGCGGACGCGTTCCTGAGTTGGCTTCGCAAGGCAGGTCAGGCCCATCGCGGCCGGGTCATGTTGATCCTGTTGGGCAGCGTGAGCCTCGAACCGCTACTTGAGGAGGCCGGGCTCAGTGCTCAGGCAAACATCTTTTCTCCCTACGACTTGAAACCGTGGAGCGAGGAGACGGCCATTGCCTGTCTGGAGGCACTTGCCGAGTCCTATGAGGTCGGGCTCGGGCCTGATGTCAGCCGGAACATGTGCCGCAGATTGCGGTGCTGTATTCCACATCATGTCCAGATGTTCTTCGACAGGATGCACGACCATCTGCGGCGTGCCGGGCGGCGTGACGCCTCGCTGGACGATGTCGAATGGATCTATGTTCAGGAGATGCAGGGGGTCCGGGGGCAGGTCGACCTCCAGCACTACGAGAGCCGGCTGGAGGCGGTTCTCGGGCAAGTGGGGTATATGGTAGCGCTGGAGATCCTGACGACAACGGCGACCAGCGGCAGCATCGCCGCCGAGACGGTCGACCGCTACCGCAACTGGTTCCTGGCACGGGATGGAGGCAAGGCTCCCTCGGTCGATCATGTGCTGCGTGTGCTGCAGCATGACGGCTACCTCGAATCCGAGGACGACGGCTACCGGTTTGTCTCCGGCCTGCTCGAGGACTGGTGGCGGGGACGCTACGGACAGAATTTCGTACCTGCCTTCGACCGGCAATATTGAATGCACGGGCCGGGCCAATTGCCGTGACAATCAGGAAATACAATCCGGGATTTCTCTCGACCGAAGACCTGGTCGCGACCTTCTGCGTCCGGATGGCGGAATACGAATCCCTTGTCGAAGCACTTCGCGAATGTTCGGGCCGCTCCAACACGCATCAGATCGTGATAGGACCACGCGGTAGCGGAAAAACGAGCCTCCTGTTGCGGGTCGTGGCAGAAATGCAGCGCGATGCCGATCTCGCGGCGCGTTTCTTCCCGATCGTCTTCGCAGAAGAAAGCTACGAGGTTTCGACTGCCGGCGAGTTCTGGCTCGAATGTATATCCCGGCTGGCTGGCCAGGTGTCGAACTGGGACGGGGATATCGACTTTCACCGCACCTTCGAGGACCTGCGCGTCATCCACGATGACCAAACGCTTGAAGACCGGTGCCTGGGGGTGCTGCAGGACTTTGCTGACCGGGAAAGGAAGCGCCTTGTGCTGATCGTCGAAAATCTGAACATGCTTTTCAGCGACATGGGCGACAACAATGCGGGCTGGCGGATGCGCAAAACGCTGCAGACCGAACCGCGGATCGTCCTGCTGGCGAGCGCGACCAGCCGGTTTGCCCAATTGGACGACCCGAAGGAAGCCCTCTATGAACTGTTCCGGGTGATCCGGTTGGACCCCCTGGACACGGAGGGTTGCGCGAGTTTGTGGCGGACCGTGTCGGGGCACGAGCGGGCACCGCAGACGGTTCAGGCTTTGCGAATTCTCACGGGCGGCAACCCCAGGCTGTTGACCATCGTGGCCCGGTTCGGCGTTAACTTGTCGTTCCGCGAGTTGATGGCCGACATTCTCGACATGGTCGATGACCATACCGAATATTTCAAGAGCCACCTCGATGCGCTCCCGGCGCAGGAACGAAGGGTGTATCTCGCCCTTGCCGATCTCTGGAGGCCAGCGAGCGCCCGCGAAATAGCCGATCGGGCCCGTCTCGGGACCAGCAAGTGCAGCGCCCAGCTCGCCCGCCTGGTCGATCGGGGCGCGGTAGAGGTGCATGGCGGCAGCCCGCGGCGAAAGCTCTACTACCTGACCGAACGGCTCTACAACATCTACTACCTGATGCGTCGGGCGCGCGGGCCGGTGGCGGTGATCGATGCGCTGATCCGTTTCATGGAGAGCTACTACTCCACGGAAGAGTTGAATGAGTTCGGCGCCCGCATGGCGCGTGAAGCGTCGGCGCTCGACGGTGGTGCGTTGCCCATTTTCCGGATGGCATTCGATCAGCTTGTCGGACTTCCATCCCTCGAAGCGCATCGCGAAGACCTGCTGTCGCTTGCAACACCCCACCTTGCCCCTGCGCCCGGCGAACCTGCCGCAGAACTCCAGGCGTCGTCGGATACGATTGAACTCTCGCGGAAAGCGCTTGCGCTCACAGAACACGATCAGCCGGAAGAGGCGATGGCGGTCTGGAAGGAGGTCACGCGCCGGTGCAATCAGAGCCGAGCACCGGAACTTGAGGCGCTACTGGCCAAGGCACTGGTTGGGACTGCAACAGCGCTGAATTCGTTGAATCGGCACCGGGAAGCTCTGACAGCCTGCGATGAGGTGCTGAAACGATTCGGCAAAAAAAGGGATTTGTCCGGTCTTCACCGTGACGTGGCGACGGCCATGTTCGTGCGAGGTGAGGCGCTGATGGCTCTGAACCGTTCCGACGAAGCGATAGATGCCTGGGGCGCGGTTGCGGAGCGTTTCGGGAAAGACGACTTCCACGAAGTAGTCGAACTGGTGGTCGCGGCGCATGCAAATGTGGGAATAACACTCTTCCGGTCGGGTCGGCTGGAAGAGGCGGTGACTGCGTTCGAGGAGGCCGCCAAAAGCATTGCGGCAAACAAGTTGACGATCCTGTCGACGAGGCTGCTGATGTTGGAGGCGCTCTGTCATGTCGGCAGAGGTAGAGCACTGGTGGCTCTCGAGCGGGACGCGGACGCACTTCGGTCATGGGAACAGGCAATCATGATCTTCGAGGCGAATGACCTGTCGGATAACGCGGAACTGTTCTGTTCGGCACTGATGAACAAGGCCACGACACTGCACCGGGTGGATAGGCTGGAGGCAGCGCTGGAGCTCTGGGGCGATGTAGTAAAACGATTCGGGAATGACGACCGGCGGCCCGGACTTCTCGCCATGGTTGCAGATGCCCAGACAACCAGATGCGCCGTACTCGAGCGGTTAGGACGATACGAAGAGGCTCTAATAGTCTGGCAGGAGGTCGAAGACCGGTTCAAGAACAGAGACGAACGGGAATGGATTGAGCTTGTTGCCAAATCCCTGGTGCACAGAAGTGCCGACCTGTTCAAGCTGGACCGGACCGCGGAGGGGTTCGCGGTCTGGCAGGAGGCTGTCCGACGTTTCGGGAACAGCGATGTTCAGGCGCTTCGTGACTTGGAAGAGTGGACACTGTGCAAGTGGGCACAGCACAAATTGACCGAAGGTCGGGCACGGGACGCCATCGAGTTCCTCGACCATGTGCTGCTGCAGGAGCGGGCGGGACTTCCGAATACCAGACTGCAGGGCCACCTGGTCCGGGCACGGGCATGGCTGGCGGAAGGTGATTGCGAAGCATGCGCCAGGGATATCGAGACGGCACTGTCGATCCTGCCCGAACTGGACAAATTGCCGAGGGAGGTGCTGGTGGATTTGGCTGATCTCTCGGCGGGTATCGGGTTGGAGAGAATGAGCGACCTGATCGGATCATCGCCCGCCAGTGATCTCCTGCTCCCGCTGAGGACGGCGCTAGAGCGGGAGCTCGGGCTGGAGCCGAGAGTGGCCAGGGAAGTCGAAGAGATTGCCGAAGACATACGCCGGGACCTGCTTGCCCGACCTGACGGCAAGGCCAGGCAACTGGCACCCTGATCGTTTTGACCAGCCCGGACGTGACGGGGTGGCCGGCCGTAATGGTCAAGAGGAAGAGCGGGCGGTTCTTGCGCAGCGCCTGTTATTCGGCGGCGGCGCATGACAGCTCGAGGCGGCGTCGACCAGGAGGTGGCAACCTGGAGGCACCGCATTCTGGTGCCTCGTTGGTAGTGATCCGCAAGTGATGAGGGGCCCTCTCTGCACGGCGCCACGGTTGGCTGGTGAAAACGACTGGCGAGCCGGGCGCAGGATCGAGGAGAGTGCAGGCTGCCGATTGCAAGGTCACCTGTCTTGTGATGGTCACTCCGGAGCAGATACTGCCCGGCCGCAACCGCAAGGACCCGCGACCAGTGATGGGACTGTCCCCGCCTGTCGTGCTGGACTACACGCCCCTTTATGCACCACACTCGGCAATTGCAGCGGCGATGCTCCCGGTGATCATCGGGGCAGCGCTGCCGCAGAATATTCTCCGGGATGCCCTCGCCGCTGGTCGGGTGGTCATTCCTGGCGGGTCACATGAAGGGAGATGTTCAATGGATGCTATCAATCAATGGCTGAATGTGCCGGAGCTCTGGCAGGCGCTGACCGCGACCATCCACGCCCGCTACTGGTCAGTCGATACCCTGGTCCAGGCGGTGCTTGTCCTGGCGATTGCGGGGTTGGGCCATTGGCTCGGCGCCATCTTGCGCCGCGCCCTGACCGGCCTCGTGGAACACCGGCCATGGATTGCCGACAGCCGCGGCTTTGTCGAGCGCGCAATCGCCCGGTCGGGGATGATCACCATTGCCGTGCTGCTCTGGCTTGCCGCGGATCTGGGCCCGAGATCGGGTTTGCTGGAGACTCACCTTATCCGGACGATAGCCAGCCTGGTGACGGCCTGGTTGGCCATACACATCCTGACCACCATCGTGGAGAACAGGGCGCTGGCAAAGCTTGTCGTCATGACGGCCTGGTTGATGGCGGCGCTGGCAATACTCGGGCTGTTCAGCGCGACCGTCACCCTGCTCGACAGCATCGCCATGACCTTCGGCGAATTGCGCATCTCGGCGCTGACCGTGGCCAAGGCCATCCTGGCATTCGGCATTCTGTTCTTTTGCACCATCGCCCTGTCGAATTTTCTTGAGCGGCAGATCAATCGCATCGAGGGGATGACGGCGTCGGCACAGGTGCTGATGAACAAGCTCATCAAGATCCTGCTGGTCACCGTCGCCTTCCTGATCGCCATCAACAGCATCGGCATCGACCTGACCACCCTGGCCGTATTCGGCGGTGCGCTTGGCATCGGCATCG
Organism: Paracoccaceae bacterium; assembly: GCA_964291445.2. Classification (GTDB taxonomy): domain Bacteria; phylum Pseudomonadota; class Alphaproteobacteria; order Rhodobacterales; family Rhodobacteraceae; genus JAPOXR01. The sequence continues at coordinate 143,695 of OZ219864.1, forward strand.
GCTTCGGGTTGCAGCGGATCATTTCAAACCTGGTGAGCGGCCTGATCCTGCTGATGGACAAGTCGATCAAGCCGAATGACGTCATCGCCGTCGGCCAGACCTATGGGTGGGTGGCGTCACTCGGGGCACGATATGCCGTTGTCCGCACCCGCGATGGAATCGAGCACCTGATTCCGAACGAGGAGTTGATCATCCAACGGGTCGAGAACTGGACACATAGCGACATGTCCATACGCCTCAAGATCCCGGTCGGGGTCTCGTACAAAACCGACCTGCACCGGGCCATGCGACTGTGCGAGGCGGCGGCCCGGTCGGTAGACCGGGTGATCGATGACCCAACGCCCCGTTGCCTTCTGACCGGGTTTGGCGAGAGTTCCGTCGACCTTGAGGTGCGGGTGTGGATCAGCGACCCGCCCGAGGGACGGGCCAATGTCGTCAGCCTGATCCTGCTCGAGATCTGGAACAGGTTCCACGAGGACGGGATCGAGATCCCCTTCCCGCAGCGAGATCTGCACCTGCACTGGGGTGGCGGGCAGCAAGACGACCAGGACAGGCAGGGCGGCTTGCTGCCTGCCGCCGCCGACGCATGACATCCGGCCGGGAGGCGGGTGCGGCGAGTGATTGTGGGCGGGCAGCCTCCATCTTCGGCAGTCCGGAACCTGCCCCCGTCAACTGGCCAGCCACAGGGGAATGCAAACCAGGACGGTGGCGAACCAGGCATTGCGTATGGCGTTCAGCGCATTGTCGATGTCGGCGCTCGTGAGTTCCTTGCAGCCGTTCGGGTTGATGTACGGGTCGTCCGCAATCTCGCCATCATAGACTCGAGGCCCCGCCAGGGCGACATCCAGCGTGGCGGCAATCGCTGCCTCCGGCCAGCCGGCATTTGGCGAGCGATGCGAGGATGCGTCATGGCGTATCGCCCAGAATTGCCGCCACTTGCCATTGGCGGCGGCGATAAGCAGGGCAGCAATGCGGGCCGGGATCCAGTTCAGCACATCGTCGAGACGCGCCGTCGCCATGCCGAAATCCCGGTATCGTTCCGTGCGGTGGCCGATCATGCTGTCCGCAGTATTGACCAGCTTGTAGGCCAGCATACCGGGAAGGCCGAGGAGCAGGAACCAGAATGCCGGCGCCACCACGCCGTCCGAGAACCCCTCGGCGGCACTTTCCACGGCCGCCCGCGCCACGCCATCGGCCTCCAGCTGGTCCGTCTCCCGGCCGACGATCCGGGCCACCTCCCGCCTGCCCTCGCCCAGGCTCATTCGCAGCCCGTCGGCGACGGCCCTGACATGCTGGTTCAGGCTCTTGCCGGCAAGCAGGATTGCCGCCCCCAGCAATTCGAGAAGGCCAAAATCCGGCACCGCCCGGATGGCGTAGCCGACGGCAAGGGCGGCGATTGTCAGCACCGCGATGACCACGGCGCCCATCAGCTTTCGATTCTCGCCCTGGTTGAACCTGCCCTCGGCGGCCCCGATCACCCGGCCGATCAGCCTGACCGGATGCGGAACCCGGGACCAGGCCCATTCGGGCTCACCGAGCAGCGCATCGAGCAACAGGGCGGCGATGAGGATGACCGGAATGGTCATTGCCGCCCCCCGGGCGCAATTGCCAGGGCGGCGCGAACCGGCGCAAAGCTCTGCCGGTGATGGCGGCTCGGCCCGAACTGGCGCAGGGCCTCCAGGTGCCTGGCAGTGCCGTAGCCATTGTTCCGTCGCCATTCATATTGCGGATGGAGCCGATCAAGCGCCAGCATGCAGCTGTCCCGGGCCACCTTGGCCACGATCGAGGCCGCCGCCACCGAAGCCGAGATTCGGTCACCCCCAACCACCGCCCGCGCCGGGCAAGGCAGGCCGTCGGCGATCCGGTTGCCGTCGATCAGCACGAAATCCGGCCTGGCCGCCAAACCGGCCACCGCCCGCCGCATGGCGAGCATCGTCGCCTGGAGTATGTTCATGTCGTCGATCTCGCCGACACTGGCCGACGCCACAGAGTATTGCGCGGTCTCCCGGATCTCGGCGGCAATCCTCGCCCGTCTTGCCGCCGACAGCCGCTTTGAATCATCGAGTCCGTCCGGGATGTTGCGCCGGTCGAGAATGACCGCCGCCGCATGCACCGGACCGGCCAGCGGCCCGCGACCGGCCTCGTCAACACCTGCCACCACATGGTAACCGTTTTCCCCGAGTTCTGCCTCGATGATGAGATGCGGGCCGGTCACCGCCGACTCCGGTTGACCTGCCCGTGACGTCATTCGCCGGCATCCGGAGCCGGTCACCGGCGGACGGCACAGATCAGTAACTTGCGCTCAGCCGAAATCCTTCTCGCTGCATGCAGTCATAATCGTAGAACTTGACCAGGAAGTCGCCCCGCCACTTTTCCTGCAGGCATACCCTGGGCGTCGGCAGGCACGGCATACCGTCGCTTTCGACCCAGATGCTGCCATTCCAGGCGGGCGAGGTGCAGACCCGGTTCTCACGGAGCCGGCTTTCGATCGCGTTGCGCGCCGACTGCGCTGCCGCCTCGGCCGCACGTTCCTCGCGCTTGCGTTCCTTCCTGGCCTGGGCGGCAATCAGCGCCAGCGCCGCCACACCGGCCACCGCCTTCCACGTATCATCACTGTCAGCCCGCGCCGGCGCACTCGACACTCCCGCCGCGATCGCAACTGCTGCCACCATCACCAGGGCCCACCTGGCAAATCCGATACAATTCATCTTGTCTCGCCCCCATCCGCCTGAACCCAATATCGGCCAGACACCGCCGGAAATCAAGGTTCCGCCCACACCCGATGCTCGGCCGCGACATGGCCGCCCCCCAAACCGAACCGGTTGGCATCCATGTGAATGATGCCCAAACGAAAACCCGGCCCGGAGACAATCACCCTTGGTTCAATGCATCGATTGGCCAGCGCACCCTCGCAACATGCAATCCGTCAGGATCTCAAGCCACGCCTTGACGCAATGGAGATGCCTCCTGCGATCCGCAGCTTCATGTCTGAATTCGAGCCGCGCCGACTCCCGCCGCCCGGACAGACGAATCGGCTCAATTCGGGGCACGATCAAGCAGTGAACGATCGATCTCATTGTCGATGAGGCAGGGAGACCGCTCAACAGGGACATCGCGGTCCACGGGTCTTCATCCCCGCGCTTGCGCTCGCCTGTATCACCATTGACTGGCGGCACCGGCAATGTCCGGACCGACGCCCATGACCGTCGCTACGCAAGGGGGCATCGCCACCATCGTCCACCTGGCAGTTGTCGCCTGCGGCCGGACTCTGCTTCCCGGCCACCGATTTCAACGCCGGCCGGGCCATCAACCTCGCGGGATGGATTTGTGATGCCTGATCTGGTCCGGCCTTGCGTCACGGGTTGCCGGTTGGGGTTGCGCCGCCCGACCGGGACGGACGTCCCGGCCTCGCAAGCGTTCGGGAAGCTCTGGCCGGAAAGCCGTCCGCTGTCCGCCTTGCTACCCACAGCGATGCCGGCCGGCCTCGCTCGGATTGCACGGCACCGGGTTCAGGACGCATGGTGCTGGCTCTGGGTGCCACGTCGCCGCGAATGGACCGCAAGGCCTGCTCCGGTCGCATGGCCAAAAGGTCGCCTGGCGCGCTCCGGGTGCATGTCGAAATCGACTCCCGAGTGCGCACTCTCGTGCACGGTCGGTTCGGCGTGCTGCCGGAAGGCTCCACTCTGGCGCACGTAGCGCTGGAAATTTCCCGGATCGAGCGGGGTGTCCCAAACCGCTTCGTAAACCTGTCTGAGTTCCCGGATGGTGAACTTCGGCGAACAGAACCAGGCAGCCAGGGCGGTGTGCTCCAGGCTGGACCGGATGCGGTCCACGGCGTCCCTGACGATCCGCTCGTGATCGAAGGCAAGGCGGGTGGCACCGCCCTCGATTCCCGCCACCGGCACGAGGTCGGCCCTGGTGGCGTCCCCGCCGCCCCGGGGTAGCGGCACGTCGGCGGTGACCGCCCAGAAGGCAATGGTGACCACCCGCATGCGCGGATCCCGGCCGGGAGCGCCATAGGCGGCAAGCTGCTCCAGGTGCCAGTCCCCCCGGGTCAGCCCGGTTTCCTCCGCAAGTTCCCGGGCCGCGGCAGATTCGAGGTGCTCGTCCGGGTGCACGAAGCCGCCGGGCAAGGCCCAGGCACCGTGATAGGGCTCGCCTCCCCGCTCGATCAGCAGCACCTGGAGCGCATCGTCCCGGATGGTGAACAATGCCACGTCGGCGGTGACCGCGAATGGCGGGTATGACGTTGCGTCGTAGTCGGACAGGCTCTCGGAAGTCATCGTCAAAAAAATAATTTGTCGTATTGACAATATCAAGTGGCAAATATATTGTCATAACAACAATTAAGGCGGGGGGCCGGTTCATGTGGATGAATTCGTGCCCACTCTCAACCTTCCACAGCTTTGCGTTCGTCGGGATATTCCTTCCCTTCACCGTCCCGATGATCCCATGATGGAGACAGGAATGAATGCACTCAATTTGGACCATGTCGCCGTGGGCGCACCGATTGCCCGGCTCGACATATCGTTTTTCCCGATCTACCTGCCTGGCAACGTGTTGCCGGACATCGCCACCGGCGAAGCCTCGGAACTGCAGATAGAAGAACTCGACAATGCGTCGGTGCAGACGCTGCATGCGACCAACCCCACCGACAAGCCGGTGCTGGTCGTCGAAGGAGAACATTTTCTTGGCGGCAAGCAGAATCGTGCCCTCAACGCCACCGTGCTTGTGGACTCCTTCACCGCCATCGAGCTTCCGGTAAGCTGCCTGGAGCAGGGACGCTGGGGGCGCCGCCAGGAATGGCGCCGTGGCGCAGCCTTCGTGCCGACTCGCATCCGGACGGCGCAGCGGGAAGGCCTCGCCCGATCGCTGCGGCACGGATCCCGCGCCGGCGACCAGGACAGCGTCTGGAGCGAAATCGATCACATGTTGTCGATGGAGGGCGTCGAATCCCATACCGCGGCGGCGGCTGATCTGGAGCGCAAATACATCGCCGAGACGGGCCGCGCCGAGACCGTGGAAAAGCTCGTCAGGCGCGGTCCTCTCCCCGGCCAGTGCGGGGTGGTCGTGGCACGGGGCGACTGGATAACAGCCATGGACCTGTTCGGTGCGCCGCACCTGCTGGCCGCGCATTGGGGGCAGATCGTACGATCGCACTATGTCGAATCGGCGCGGTCGAGCGGCCAGCCATCCACGGATCTCGTGCTTCGCTTTGTCCGGCGCTTCGGGCGGAAGCCTGCCAGTGAGATGCCGGGAGTGGGTCTGGGCGTCGAGCGCCGCATCGCCTCCAACGGCATGACCGGGCAGATGCTGAGGCTGAACAATGCCCTGGTTCATGCCGCGTTCTCGTAGGATGCCACGGATGGGGCATGGCGCTGGTCTCGTTTGCAAGACAAGCGCCATGGCCTTTCGGTCACGATCCGGCGACGGTTTCCACGGGGAATTCGTCCCGGGGATTTGACAAGGCCTGGCCGGCGGCTCAAATCCAGTCACCAAATCAGCTGGCAAGCCGAGGAGACCGTCATGAAGATCGCCGCAATCCGTGTCTGGCAGGTTGATTTGCCACTTCGGGAAGGGCGCTATGCCTGGTCCGACGGTCACCATGTCGAGTTGTTCGACAGCACCATCATCGCCGTCGAGACCGATGCCGGCCTCACCGGCCATGCCGAATGCTGCCCGCTCGGCTCCGCCTACCTGCCGGCCTTCGCCGCCGGGGTGCGGGCCGGGTTGGCCGAGATCGGCCCGGCGCTGATCGGACAGGACCCCACCAACCTCTCGCAGGTCAACGCAGTGATGGACCGCGCCCTTCGGGGCCACCCCTATGCCAAGGCCCCGATCGACATCGCCTGCTGGGATATCCTGGGCAAGAAGACCGGCCAGCCGCTTCACCTGCTGCTTGGCGGACGGCGCCAGGACAAGGTGCGGCTCTACCGGGCGATCAGCCAGGACACCCCGGAGATCATGGCGGCCAGGGTCGAGCAATATGCGAAGGAGGGCTATGCGAGATTCCAGCTCAAGGTGGGCGGCGATGCCGATGCCGATATTGCCCGAATCCGCGCCGCCCGTTCGGCGCTCGCCCCGGCCGATCTGCTGGTGGCCGATGCCAATACCGGCTGGAGCCGGCACGAGGCGGCGCGGGTTACCGCCGCCATCTCCAATCTCGATGTCTTTGTCGAGCAGCCCTGCCCGAGTTACGAGGACTGCCTGTCAATCCGCCGCCGCACCGCCCTGCCGCTGGTGCTCGACGAGGTGATCGACAGCCCCGGCATGTTGCTGCGCGGGCTTGCCGACGACGCCATGGACGTGATCAACCTCAAGATCTCGAAGGTGGGAGGGCTGACCGCTGCCAGGCTGATGCGGGATCTGTGCATCGACCGCGGGATCCCGATGACGATCGAGGATAGCTGGGGCGGCGACATCGTCACCGCCACCATCGCCCACCTTGCGGTGTCGACACCGGCCGAGTTCTGTTTCTCGGCCACCGATTTCAACTCCTACGGAACCGTCGATCTTGCACGGGGAGCACCGAAGCGAAATCTCGGGACGATGGGCGCCAGCGATGCGCCCGGGCTTGGCATTGAGCCGAACCCGGCGGTTCTGGGCGATCCGGTCCTGGAGATCCGGTAGACTGCTCGTACCGCCCAGTCAGATTGGTTGATGGCAATTCTCGCTGCCACGCTGCAAGACCTTGGAGTTGCCTTGGTCCAGATAGCGAGCCGTATGAGCGCTTGCAATTGAAGTAGCAAATTACCGCAACCGACTTCGATGTTGAGCGGCCTGCATTACGTCCGTGACTTCACATATGACGAGGATCGCTGCCGGGCACATGTCGGCAATGTCCCCGAGAGACTGGCGACCATCTCCAACGTGGCGATCTCGCTGATTAGGCTCCATCGCTGTTGAGTGGGTCGAGTTGCTGAGCCAACGGCCATGCTTCCGATTGCGCGAGGATTCGGTGGGTGGGCTTCATCGTTCCCATGCTCCAACACCAAGTGGTGGTGGCCTCTTCCTGCCGCGCTGCGGATCAGGTGGTATTCTTGCTGCTGGGCCTTGAAATACCACTCCTCAGGCCGTCGATGTGTTCAGATAGGTCCCTTGGGATGTCTTGCCACAGCGGATCGAGGATGAACTGAATGCCCTCTCTCCGAGCCATCTTAGCGGCCGGGACGAAATCTGAATCGCCTGAAACAAGCACGATGATTTCAGCCTGATGTTTGAGGGTGATCGAAGCAATGTCCAACCCGATCCTCATGTCGACTCCCTTTTGGCGAAAGGAAGGCGCAAAGTCATCGTCGGCCAGATCCTGAACTCTTATGTTTCCTGCGAGAAGATCGCGTTGCGGTCCTGCGCGAAGCATCCAAAACCGGTCAGGGTTCTTACGGACCTCACCCAATCGGACCGCAAGATTGGGAATACCGCAAAGTTCCTTGAACAAGGCTTTTCGAAAGCACGCCTGTTGTGATTTGGCATAGTCTATCGCACGGTTACCAACTGGCGTATGAGCCTTCTGATCATAGGGCCAAGCATCGTAGTAGAATGTTCGGTACAGAAACTCATAAGGATTGTGGGCCTGATAGACCTTGTTCAAGTGATTTAGATGACTGCCTACCAGACCCTGCAGCGCATCAGCAACGCGCCGGGGATCATCGGAAATGATCTCGGGTCGAACAATGGGCAGCCGCCGCAGGAAATATCCACCATCAATGAGGATTGCAACTTTGGGCACAGTGTACCTGAACAGAAAAGCTCCAAGGGATCGGCCCTGCTCATGATCGCCAATCCTGTCTCCAGGATGGAAGCAAGGCGTACTGCCATGGAGCGAATGACAGCAAGATAGTTGGTGATCTGTGCAACGTCAAGATTGTTGAGCGGCGTGCAAAATTGACCCACTTTTGCGGGAATCGGCGTCCAAAATTGACCCACCTTCCCGGAAGCAAATCCTTCATTCTCGCGACCGTTTCGTGGTTAGCGGGAGAATCAGAGGATGCTGGCAGTGGAGACAATTGCAAAGATTCGCAGGAAAATTCTTGGAGAAGGAAAGTCGATCCGCGGGACAGCCCGGGAACTCGGCATCTCGCGTAATACGGTTCGCAGGGTGGTACGCGACGGGAAGGCGGAGCACCGCTATGACCGCTCGGACAAACAGCCCCGGCCGAAGCTGGATGGCTTCACCCAACTCCTCGAGACCGAACTGGAGAACAACGCGAAGCGGACCCGGCGCGATCGCCTGACGCTCAGGGAGATCTGGCGCCGGCTCTGCGACCGGGGCTGCGAGGCCGGCTACGACGCCGTGCGTCGCTATGCCCGGCAGTGGGCGGCCAGCCAGGGTGGCAGCATTGCGGGTGCCTTCGTGCCGCTGGAATTCGATCCCGGCGAGGCCTTTCAGTTCGACTGGAGCCACGAGACGGTGTTGCTGGACGGCATGCCGATGACGGCCTGCCCCGCGCAGTTCACCCTGTGCTACAGCCGCATGCCGTTCATCCGCTGCTATCCGCGGGAGACCCAGGAGATGGTGTTCGATGCCCATGACCGGGCCTTCGCCGCATTTGGTGGCACCTGCGGTCGTGGAATCTACGACAACATGACGACGGCGGTGGAGCGGGTTCTCATTGGCAAGGACCGGCAGATCAATCCCCGCTTCGCGGCAATGTGTGGGCACCACCTGGTTGATCCGGTGTTCTGCAACCCCAGGGCGGCCCATGAGAAGGGCTCGGTGGCATACTGCACTCCTTTTGGTCGATCCGGGCTAACGTCCGGCTTTCCGGCTTGATTCAGGGGCCTTGACGCCGCGCTGACCTTATGGCGTCCATGTTGGGGTGCTGGCAAGGCTGTCGGGAACATGGGATGCATCCATCGCTTCAGCCCGGTCCGTCTGCACCGGCCCGTTCGCCCCCCGCCGCGCGGCGGCGGATCTTGCGACCATGCGTTGCCGGCGGATCATCCGGCATCTCGTACAGCCATTCGTTCTTGTCGTTGCACCGTGTGCCCGCGAGCAGGTTTCGCTGGCGCCAGGAACTCACCGTTTCCGGAGAGACGCCGAGCCGTTCCGCCAGTTCGCTGCGGGACAGCAGGCCGCGTTCGCGCAATCTTTGACGCCGTGTCTTCAGGTTGTGTCCCCGGCGCACGCACGCGACCCGCCGCTTACTGAAGGGCTTGCCGTATCCGGTATGGAAGCCCCGCCGGTTGAGGATCTCCGCGATCCCCCCCTCGCAATGGTCTTCGAGCAGCGTGTCAACCGCCTCCACGATTTCGGGTGGCGTGACGTGGAGCTTGAAGGACGGCAGGTCGGGCGGAACGGCGAGCTGTCGCGTGGCGCCGCCCCGAAGCCGGATACCGAGTTCGACCTCCTCGCCACGGGTGATGGTGACGTCCTCGATCACCAGATGGACCATGCGCTTGCGCTCGCGGTCAGGGGTCGCCTGATCGTTCCACAGGCGCGGGAAGTCGCAGGCGAGCCTGAGGATGCGCTGGCGCTGATCGTCGTCGAGCTTCCTGCGGTCCTCGCCCCGACGCTTGTCACAGTCGCGCCGGACCTCGTCGAGCATGCGCAGCCTCTGGTTCCATTCGCCCTCCAGCACGTCGGCAACGATGCGATTGTCGGGGTGGACGTTCATGAATCGCGTCCGCGCGATATCGGCCTCCTCCCGGGCGCGCTGCACCCTTTGGTCATGCCAGGCATCGACCTCTTCCGCCCGCGCCTCGAGTTCCTTCTGCACCTCGAGCGCCACCTCCAGGTTTGCCGGCGCCATGAGTTCCACCATGAGTTCGCCGATCGCCCGGTCCGTGCCGCCGCCCGAAACATGCTGGCAGATCGCCTTCCCGTGCTCGATCCCGTGCCTCTGGCACATGTAGTCGGGAACCAGGCCCTTGCTGCGTGCGTGATAGCGGACCGTCATCGCGTTGCCGCACTTGCCGCAGATCGCCAGTCCCTGCAGGAGGGCCGGTCCCTCTCGCGGCGGTCGCCGGTCGCCGCCGCCGCTCGTGCTGTTGTCGGCGAGGCGCTGCCGGTTGGCCTCGAAACGTTCCCACGTGATGTAGCCCTCATGCTGGCCCTTGAGCAGGATCTCGACCTCTTCGAGCGGCACCTGGCGGTAGGCAATGGTGCCGTCGGGACGCCGCTGGCTGCGGGTGCGGCCGAACATGAAGGCGCCTGCATATCGGGGATTGTGGAGGATCTGCAGGGTCCTCGAATGGGTCAGCTCGTTCCAGATCATCCCGCTCCCGCCCGAGCCCGGCCGGCAGGGAAACAGCATCCCCTCCTTGCGGAAGGCCTTCACGGTCGCCATCGCCGATCCGGTGCGGGAGAAAGTGTCGAACAGCAGGGTGACGGTCTTGCGGATCTGGGCGTCGGGGTCGAGTACCACCTTGCCGAGCGGATCGTAGACCAGGCCGACCGGCAGCGGTATCTTCAACTCGCCCCGCCGGGCGCGGCTGATGATTCCGCCCTGCAGCCGCGCCCGCAGGTAGTGAAGCTCGGCCTCGGACATCTGGCCTTTGAGGCCGAGCACGAGCCGGTCGTTGAAGCCGCACGGATCATAGAGGCCGTCCTCGTCCAGGATCAGCGTGCCGGTCATCGCGCAGATCTCGAGCAGCCGATGCCAGTCGCTGGAGTTCCGCGCCAGGCGGCTGACCTCGAGGCCAAGCACGATCCCGGCATTGCCCATGGACACCTCGCCGACCAGCTTCCTGAAGCCTTCGCGGTCCCGGTCGGTGCCGGACTGGCCGAGATCCGAGTCGATCACGATGACGTTCTCCATCGGCCAGCCGAGCGCATGTGCGCGGTTGCGCAGTTCGTACTGGCGGTGGGTGCTCTCGGTGTTCTCCGTCACCTGGCGCAGCGTCGACTGGCGGACATAGAGAAACGCGTTCCGGGCGAGATGGCTGGCTGTCACCTTCTGGTGTTCGCTCATCATGATACGGCTCCGTTCAGTTGATCGATCGCGATCGTCACGATGATGTCGACCAGGCCGGATTCGACGTCACCGGGCAGTTCCAGCGCCGGATGGCGGCCGTGATCCGTGACACGGGGTGGAGGGGGCGGCACTGCATCGAGGATGGCGCACCAGGCCGCCATGCCCCGGTGAACCAGCACCGCCCGCCCATTGCGCCCGGCGGCCTGGTCGTTCCTGGAGCTGCGCAGGCGTTCGTAGTCCTCGGCCCGTTGCCGCGGACAGGCGAGTGGTGCCGACGTCCGGCTCAGTGTTTTTTTTGGACACGGCCCAGGGCGCGCTCGATGCTGCGCCGATGCACGGAGATGCCGAAGCGGCTGCGCACCAGGGCGACGAGTTCGGCGGTGGTGGTGGTGGGCGCGGCACGCCGGGCCTCGACGAGCACCTCGATGACGGTGTCGTCGAGCTTGTGGGCGCGCCGCGGTCCCGGGCGCTGCGGCACCAGCCCCGCAAGGCCGCTCTTCTCGAAGGCGCTGGCGGCGTGATACCAGGTCGGTCGCGAGACGCCGAAGTTCTGCGCGCTTTCGCTCACCGACCGCCCTTCCCTGCTGACCCGTCGCAGCATCTCGTACCGGACCTGCACGAGGTCCCGGGGATCGAAGAAGGGCTCGGACAGGAACCGGGGGTCGCGCACGCGTTCCGGATGGCGGTTCAGGGTGCCGAGCCTCCTGAGGCTCTCGGTCTTGTCGTTCTTCCGGGTCATGATGCGTTCTCCAGGACAGGATGTAATGACATATATGCCGCATGCTGGGAACGATGTCAAGCATGGTTACTGCAGAATCAGCGGAAATATGTGCACAAGGTATGACCTCATTGGTAATAACTGTGACAACACCCCGGCACGGCGCGACCCGCCGGTCACCATCATGCGGCATAGTCAATGTTACATATAGCGGCGTAATGATCTTGACAGTCACGCCTCGACCCCCGACAGCGAGGCAACCAGGTCGGACAGCGCCAGAAGGTCGCGGACCCGGAAGGGGGAACGCCCGGCCGACACCTCGACGAAGGGGTCGCTGGCCTGCAGGCTGGTCCAGCTCACCTGCAAACGCTGCAGCTGGCCATCCGCGCCGATGAAATAGACACGTTCCTCTCCCCAGCAGACCCGGATCTCGACCGCCACGAAACGGCGGCCGCTCAAGGGATGGAAAGGGTGGGTGACCGCAAAGGTTCTCGTGGAACCGTCGTCAGGGGGTGCAATCGTCTGTTCTGTCCAAGGGTCGGGTGGAAAGACAGATCATGACCATGCGCGAGAGGCTGTTCAGGCCGCGCCTCGAAGGCGAGACGCTGGATTGTCTCAATGGGCAGATGGCCGAGCGGTGCCGCAAGCACGCCCGCGAGCATCCGCATCCGGACTTCCCCGAATGGTCGATCCACGAGGTGTTTGCCGGCGAGGAGCAGCGCTGCCTGGCGCCGGGGACGGAGCCGTTTCGCGGCCATGCATCACGGCAGACCACGGCCTCGAAGACCTGCCTGGTCCGTTTCGACAACAACAGCTACTCGGTGGAGGCGCGAGCGGCCGGCAGGCCGGTGGAGCTGCGTGCCCTGGCCGATCACGCCTGCCTCCGTCTCGGCGGCGAGATCGTCGGCAGCCATGCCCGCGAGTTCGGGCGGGGCCAGGCGGTCTAGAATCACCCACACCATTCCCATACTGGCGCGCAAGCCCGGGGCGATCCGCAATGGTGCGCCGTTCCGGGTCAGGCATCTGCCGGCACCGCTGGCGGCGGTGCGGGAGCGCCTGGATGGTTGCAAGGATGGCAGCGAGCAGATGGTGCACATTCTCCTCGGTGCACGTGATCACGGAATCGAGGCGATCTGCGCCGCCTGCGCCGAGGCGCTGGAGACCGGCAGCTGCAATGCCGATCTCATCCTCAACATCGCCGCCCGGCACTGCCAGCCTGCACCGCCGCCGCAGGTACCGGTGCCGGCGGGGCTGGAGCTCGCCCACCCGCCGGCCGCCGACCCGGCACGCTATGACCGGCTGCTTGCCGGAAGGAGGACCGATGAAGCGCAGTGAACTGATGGTGCTGATGGGCGAGCTGGGATTGCGCGGCATGAAGGCGGCCTGGGACGAGACCATTGCCGCCGAGGCCAAGCGCAAGGGCGGGCCAGCCTGGGTGCTGGGCCGGCTCCTGCAGGCCGAACTGGCCGACAAGACGGCAAGATCGATCAAATACCAGATGACGATCGCCAGGCTGCCGCATGCCCGGGAGGTCGGCGAGTTCGACTTCTCGGCCAGCCCGGTGGCCGAGGAGATGGTGCGGCGCATGGCCGACGGCTCCTTCATCGAGGCCGAGCGCAACCTGGTATTCGTGGGTGGAACCGGAACCGGCAAGACGCATCTTGCCGTGGCCATTGCCCGCAATTGCATCCGCGCCGGCGCCCGCGGCCGCTTCTTCAACATCATCGAGCTCGCCAACCTCCTGGAGCGCGAGTTCCAGGACGGTCGCCAGGGACGCCTCGCCGATGCCCTGCGAAGGCGCGACTTCGTCATCGCAGGCGGGCTCGGCTATTTGCCGGTCTCCCGGGATGGCGGCAATTTGCTGTTCCACCTCTTGTCCAGCCTCTATGAATGGACACCAGTGATCATCACCACCAACCTGCAGTTCGGCGAATGGTCCAGCGTCTTCAACGATGCCAAGATGACCACCGCCCTGCTGGACCGGCTGACCCATCATTGCGACATCATCGAGACCGGCAATGACAGCCATCGCCTCAGGAGCCGCGATTGAGCAATTGCTCGTTCCAGTCCTTGGCTCCGGACGGGCGGGCGCGGCTGACCCGTCCGCCTGCTGCAATGAGCGCATCGGCCGCCGCATCGCCGGGCTCGTCAGCGTCGAAGCCGCAGATGACGAATGCCGGCCCGAAGACACCGAGCCAGTCCGGCAGGCGCCGGCAGGCACCACAGGCCGACGCCCAGATCGATACCGGCCCGCCGACACCCAGGGCACATGCAGACAAGGCATCGATGGCGGACTCGGCCAGGAAGACACCGGCAGGAACCTTCGCATCCCCGAACCAGAAGCCACCGAGCGCCTTGCGCGAGCCCGGCGCCATGCCGCGAAAGCGGGAGCCATCGGCAAACCGGCGGACACCGACCAGTTCGGCCCCGGTGATCTGACCCCGTGCATCCCGGCAGGCGAACACCGCGTTCGCCCGCGCGTCCGCCCACAGCAGCCCGGCCCTCTTGAGATCATCCAGACGGACCCCGTCGAGACCGCGCTCCCCGGTCAGAAACGCCCGGACCTCGTCCCATCTGCCCTCGCAGGGCGGCGGCAGTGCCAGTGCCCGGGGCCGCACCGGAACTGGCGGCCTGGCGCTCCCCGGAGGTGATGGCCGTCCGGCCAGCCAATGGATCGCCTGCCGAGGGCTGCAGCCAAGGCCATGGATGACCTGACCTGCGGCCCCGCCACCGCCGCGCCCGGCGATGTGGTCGTAGTATTTTGGTCCGTTGATGCTGAGCACCGAGCCCGGGCGCTTCCAGCGGCAGCGGTCGGTCCTGTCCTGCTCGTATCCCAGCAGCGGCGCCACATCGACCAGAGGTCTGGACCTCACCTCGTCAGCCAGCCGCCGAAAACCGTAATCTCGCTTTCCAGCCATCTTTCCTTCTCCCGAAAACGCCGCCCGCCGAGCGGGCTACCGGGAAGGAAAGATGGCACAAGACGGGTCAAAATTGGACGCCGATGCCGGGTCAATTTTGCACGCCGCTTGACAGTCAAGATCCTGTGCCGGGTCAATGTCTCCTTGCCACCTGGAGTTTGCTCCCGCCGGGGTTGGCCATCGGTTTCCCGGCCGCAAGTTGTCCGTTGTGTTCGCCTGCCCGACACTGCAGATTCCTGCACACTTTCAGGGTTCCGGGTGGCTGCAGGGAGGCTCCCACAGACCCGGCGCCGCGGGGACGTCACTTTTTTCAGGAACTGGGAAGAGTTGGTTCGGTCAATTTCCGTTCCGCATCGGTCAAGTCGATCGAAGTGACGCGTTACTGTTCCAGGTCGATCTCGTCCTGGACCATGTCGATATCCTTGACCTGTCCTGACACTGACAGGAATTTGCCATGTTTCCCGGCTGTCGCGAGACCATTCGCCTTTCGGCCAATCTGGCGGCCGACCAGCGATAACCCGAGCGGGGTTCGCCGCGTGGGCCAATGATTTCGTCAGGGCTGGTCCGCTCCTTTCAGTAGTCCCAAGGCGCAGAATGCGATGGCGGCCGGCATGCGCAGCTCCTCTGCCTGCCGGACCCGTTGTGGGGTGAAATGGCCCGGCCCGTGCAGCAGGTTCAGGGTGCCGAGCAGGCGACCGGCAATGCCGACCGGCAGGTTGATCACCGATTCGCAGCCCAGCTGCCGGATGGTCTCGTGGTCGGGGAAGACCTGGCGAATCTCGTCGATGCTGTTGGCGATGAAGGTCTGCCCCCGGTCGAGGACGGCCCGCGTCCACCGGTTGGGGACGATCTCCTTCCTGCCCATGAGCGGGTAGGCACCGGGCTGGTTCGTGTAGACCCGCTCGGCGGTCATGGTGACCAGATCAACCGTCGTGCAGGAGGTGATGATGGCACCGACCTGGCGCTGCACCAGCACGTCAAGCGCGGCGAAGATCCGGTCGGGGTCCCCGGTGGCGGCGATCGACATGAATTCCCGGTGGCCGGTCATGTCAGCGGAGGGTCCTGAGCTGCCGGTCAAAGCCGGTCAGCGATGTCGAGCCCGAATCGGTCACCAGCACGTCATCCTCGATGCGCACCCCGATCTCCCCCTCGCGGTAGAGGCCAGGCTCGATGGTGATGACGGCGCCGGGGATGAGCGACTCGTGGTTGCCGGTCATGATCTGCGGCGGCTCGTGGACATCCAGCCCCAGACCGTGCCCGGTCTTGTGCACGATCAGCTCGGCAAATGGCGAGTCGCGCAGCACGCCGGTCACCGCATTGTCGAGATCATGTGCGGTCAAGTCGGGGCTGCAGACCTGCCGGCCCAGCCGGTTGGCCGCCAGCACCGTCTCGTAGATGGCGGCATGTTCGTCGGTCGCATGGCCGATGAAGAAGGTGCGGGTGATGTCGGCATTGTAGCCCCCGAGCCTGCCACCGAAATCGATGAGCAGCACGTCGCCCGGCCGCAGCTCGGTATCGCCGGGCGTGCCATGCGGATTTGCCGCCCTGGCACCGGCCAGCGCGATCGGGCCGAAGGCGATGGCATCCGCCCCGCCCTCCAGCAGCCGGTTGCCGAGCAACTTCTGCACCTCTTTCTCGGTCACCCCTGGCCTGACCTCCTCCAGCGTCTCGGCAAGCGCCTGCTCGCTGATGGCGATGGCCTGCCCGAGGGCGGCGATTTCCTCCGCATCCTTGGCCATGCGCAGGGCCGCCAGCACCCGGTCGCCATCCACGACCGCCTCCGGCACCATGTGACGGCACAGCGCATCATATTCGAACATGCGCATCCGCCCGCCCTCGACGCAGACCGTGATGTCGCCAAGTGCGGCGGCGGCATCGGCGAAGGCGGTCTCGAAGCCGTCACTGTCCTGCCAGAAGAATGTCGGCGCCCCGGGAAAGCTTCCGGACCATTTCAGGCGCTCGAGTTCCGGCATGATCGCCAACACATCGCCCGAGCCGGTGACAAACAGGATGGTCGGACGCTCCATGAGATGGAAATCCAGCCCGGTCAGGTAGTTGAAATTCGGCCCCGGGACGAAGGCGGCGGCGGCGTAGCCGGCGGCAGTCATCAACTCGCCGGCACGCTGCCGGCGCCTGGCATGGAACTCGCTCACATCATGACTCCCCTTGTGCGGACAGCGTCCAGATGTCCATGTGGCGGCCGACATGCGGCTGCAGCGAGCGCATGATGATGGCGTGATCGGCCCCGATCATCCGCGACATGCAGTCATCGCTGCGGTCCCCATCCCCA
Organism: Paracoccaceae bacterium; assembly: GCA_964291445.2. Classification (GTDB taxonomy): domain Bacteria; phylum Pseudomonadota; class Alphaproteobacteria; order Rhodobacterales; family Rhodobacteraceae; genus JAPOXR01. Next base: position 160,537 of record OZ219864.1, read on the forward strand.
TCCAGTATCGCCTCGGTCAGGCCGACCATGCCCGTTGCCGACTCGCCGAGTTCGGCGCTGCTGGCATTGCCGAAATAGTGCAGCACCAGCATCCGCACCCCGGCATCGAGAATCTGGTCGAAATACCGGTGCTGGAACATGTTGTTGGCATAAGTGGAAAGCTGGCGAAGAAAGGCGTGCCGCGCCTTCAGTGCACCCTCCTTGTCACCCAGCGACAGCGTCGCCGAATACCGATCGATATGGGCATGGATCTCACCCGGCCTGACCTGCCGGCTCGCCGCCGCCGAGCGGGCCACCGCCCGCGAGAGCAGCAGCAGCGTGTCGAAATAGGCGCCGGCATTGTCCAGCGACAGCGGCGCCACGATGGTGGTCCGGTTGGGCAGGAACCGCACGAACCCCTCGCTCGACAGCAGCAGCAATGCCTCCCGCACCGGCGTGCGCGACACGTCGAAGCGCCGGGCCAGCGCCAACTCGTCCAGGGCCGAGCCCGGCTCGACGCGCAGCCACAGGATGTCCTCGCGAAGGGATTCGTGGACCTGCAATGCACCCCGACGCGCCTTCGGAAGGCCAATCCTGCTTGCCGGTGACTGAATCATTGTCAATCCACTGCTTTGAACACCCAAATCCTGCACTCGCTGTTGCGGCAGGAATGTCGATGCATTATGTTTGCATAATCGTAATTTGTCCAGTGGACGACAATGAACAAGGGGGTTTGAGATGACTGTTTTTCCCATGAAAGCACTGCTCGTTGGCGCTGGCCTGGCCGTGGCGCTGGCACCGATGGCCCATTCCCAGGGCGGGAAGATTGCCTATTTTGCCGCTGCCTCGCAGAACGGGTTCAACCAGGCGACATATGAAGGCGTCGAGGAAAAGGCGATCGAGCTCGGCTACGAGGCAACGATCTTTGACGGCAAGTTCGATGCTGCACACCAATACAGCCAGATCGAGGACGCCCTCGCCAGCGGCAATTATGCCGGATTCATCGTGGCCCCGAACGACAATGTCGGCATCGCCGGCGCCTTTGAACAGGTGATTGCTGCCGGCACGCCGATCGCAACCGTCCTTTTCCCGGTCGGGCCCGACCTGACGACGCTCGAGCCGCAGGTGGAAGGAATCACCACCACCGTTGCCTCGCCGCCGGTTCCCGGTGCCACCCACCAGGCCAATATCGTCGTCGACGAGTGCATGGAGCGTGATCCCTGCAACGTGGTGATCATCATCGGTGCCAAGATCTTTCCCTTCGACAATCTGCGGCTGGAGACCTTCCAGAAGGTTCTCGGCGAGCATGACAATATCAAGGTGCTGGCCGTCGGCGAAGGCTGGTATTCACCGGAGACCTCGCTCACCGCCATGACCGACATCCTGCAGGCCAATTCGGACGTGCACGTGGTGCTGTCGAATGCCGACCAGCATCTGGTCGGCGCCGAGATCGCGCTCGAGGCGGCCGGCTACGACGTGCCGGAGGTCTACATGTCCGGCGGCGGTGCCGCATCGATCTCCGTCGACGCCATCCGCGAGGGCCGCTGGGATGCAACATTGGCGTATTTTCCCAAGACCATGGGCTCGCTGGCCATGGAACAGATCGCCAATGCCATCGAGGGCAAACCGGTCACCCAAGTCATCAACATGGACACCGCCGGACCGCTCGAGGCCATGATCGACAAGGCCGTTCTTGACGCCAACCCGGACTTCATGGGTGAATGGGCGCAATAGGCGCGAAGCTGCGCCGAGTGTGAGCCGGCCGGGGCATCCTGCCCCGGCCGGTTGATGTGAAGGAGGGCGGCCAGGTGGGAAGGCATTTCCGGGTCTCCGCCGATATCGGCGGTACCTTTACCGACATCGTCCGGCAGGACAGCGAGACCGGCGCCTGCAGCGCCCTCAAGCTCCTGTCGACGCCGGATAACCCGGCGCTTGCCGTCATCAACGGCATCAATTCCGCCCTGCCGCCGGGAGCGGCAATCGATCTCTTTGTCCATGGCACCACCGTCGGCCTCAATGCCCTGCTCACCCGGCGGGGCGCCAGGGTAGCGCTGCTGACCACGAGGAATTTCCGCGACGTGTGCACCATACAGGGTAATGACCGCGGCGAGATCTTCTCCATCAGGTGGAACAAGCCGGAACCGCTGGCCGGTCTCGAGGACACCTTCACCGTGCCCGAGCGGATCGCCGCCACCGGCGAGGTGGTGGAGCCGCTATGCACCGATGATCTCGAGCCGCTGGTGGTGGTTGCGAAGGAGCGGGGCTACGAGGCCATCGCCATTTCCTTCCTGTTTTCCTTCCGCAACCCGGCGCATGAGCTGGCGGCGGCGGCCTTCCTGGCCGAACGCCTGCCCGGAATTGCCATCGGCATGTCGCACCGGATCTCTCCCGAATGGCGCGAATTCGACCGCACGTCGACCACGGTCATGGACAGCTACCTGGCGCCGGTGGTCCGGGGCTACCTGGAGACGCTGATCGACAACCTCCAGGACCGCCTGCCGGCAGGACAGAGCCTCTACGTCATGGAGTCGAATGGCGGCATCATGTCGGCCTCGGCCGCCAGTGAAACGCCGTTGCAGACGCTGCTCTCCGGCCCGGTCGGCGGCACTGTCGGCGGGCGGGCGCTGGCGGAGGCAACTGGCCGGCCGAACCTGATCTGTGTCGACATGGGCGGGACCTCCTTCGATGCCAGCCTCATCATTGACGGTCTTCCCTCGACCTCGCACGAGACCCGGCTCGAGGGGATGCCGGTCCAGATGTCGGTGGTCGACATCCATGTCATCGGCGCCGGCGGCGGGTCGATCGCCTGGGAGGAGGCCGGGGCGGTCAGGGTCGGACCCCGCTCGGCCGGCGCCAATCCGGGGCCGGTCTGCTACGGGCTCGGCGGCAGCGAGCCGACCGTCTCCGATGCCAACCTCGTTCTCGGCCGGCTGGACGGGGCAAATTTTCCCGGCGAGGACATGGTGCTCGACCGGGAGGCGGCGGTGTCGGTGCTCGGCGGAATGGGGCAGTCCTTCGGCCTGTCGGCGGAAGCCATGGCCCAGGGTGTCGTCGATATCATCAATGCCAAGATGGCCGATTCGATTCGCACCATCACCATCCGCCGCGGCATCGACCCGCGGGATTTCTCGCTGGTCGCCTTTGGCGGTGCCGGCCCGGCCCAGGCGGCGGCGCTGGCCGAGGAGCTGGAGATCGGCGAGGTGATCGTGCCCACGCATCCGGGTGCGTTCTCGGCCTGGGGAATGCTGCAAACCGATGTGCGACACGACCTCAAGGAGACGCTCTACGGATTCTGGGACCTGATCGAGGTGGATGTGCTCGAAGGCGCGTTCTCGGCGCTGGAGGAGAAGGGTCGGCAATACCTGCAGAAGGAGGGAATTGCCGCCGGCCAGATCGGCCTCGAGCGGGGCATCGACTGCCGCTATTTCGGCCAGGAATACGTGCTGACCATCCCGGTGCCTTCCGGGCCGATCGACATGGAGACGGTCCGCCGATCCTTCGATGTCGCCTATGACCGGCAATACGGACATTCCAGTCCCAACAATCGCCTGGAAATCGCCAATATCCGGGTCACCGCCCTCGGCCGGCTCCACCGCCCGGACAGCACGGTCCCGGCGCCGGCGCCAGCGCGCCCGCCCCGGCATCGCCAGGTCCTGTTCGCCGGCAAACCTCACCGGACCGTCATCCTGGATCGCAACGGCATCGGCGAGGCCGACATCATCGAGGGCCCGGCCATCATCGAGGAGGATACCGCCACCACCCTGGTTCCCCCCGGCTGGCAGGCGGTGCAGATCGGCGGACAGCATCTGTCGCTCACCAGGAAGGAGGAGGCTGAATGACCGGCACCGCAGATCCCATCACCACGGAAGTCGTTCGCAACTTCGTAATTTCCTGTGCCGAGGACATGAACGCGTCGCTCTGGCGGTCGGCGCATTCGGCGGTGATCTACGAGGGCAAGGACAGCGCGGTGGCGCTGCTGGATGAACATGGCAACATGCTGGGACAGTCGACCGGCGTCCCGCTGTTCATCGGCGCCATCGATGCCTGCGTGCATCACGTGAAGGATTATTACGCGGGCGACATCGCCGAGGGCGACATCTTCATCATGAATGACAGCTACATGCAGGGAACCCACCTGCATGACATCACCGCCGTCGGTCCGATCTTCCACCAGGGAGAGTTGATCGGCTTCGGTGCCGCCCGCGCCCACTGGAATGACATCGGCGCCATTGATCCCGGCTCGACCATGGAATCGACCAGCATCTACCAGGAGGGGCTGCGCCTTGGTCCGACCCGCATCATGCGCCAGGGCAAGCCGATCAGGGAATGGTATGACCATCTGCGGCTCAACACCCGTATGCCGGATGCATCAATCGGCGATCTTGATGCGCAGATCTCGGCCATCCGGACCGGCGAGCGGCGGCTGGGGCAATTGCTGGAGCGGGTCGGCGCCGACACCTACCGCGCCTCCTGCCAGGACATCTTCGAACAGGCCCGCCGCCTCGACCGCGAAGCCATTGCCGCCATCAGCGACGGCAGCTGGTACCGGGAAGGCTATCTCGACAATGACGGTATCGGCTCCGAGCCGGTGAAGGTGGCGCTGCGGCTGACCATCAGCGGCGAGGCGCTGGAAGTCGACCTGGCCGGGTCATCCGGCCCGGTGCAGGGGTCGGTCAATTGTGGTGCAACGCAGACCGAATCGCTGTTGCGCCTAGCCTACAAGACCATGATCAGCCCCGACCGCGCCATCACCGGCGGCTCTTTCGAGACGATGACGGTCAAGCTCCCGGACCAGTGCATGTTCAATGCCAGGGAGCCGGCGGCGTGCGAATGGTATTTCACCGGCCTCGGCCTGCTGGCGGATCTGTTTATTTCCTGCATGTCGGAGGCGATGCCGGAGCGCTCGACCGCCGCCCATTACGGCGATTCCATGGTGGCTGCCTTCTTTTCGGTCGATCCCAGGCGCGGCCAGTGGATGGCGATCGAGCCCACCGCCGGAGGCTGGGGCGGGCGCGCCGATGGCGATGGTGAAAGCGCACTGATCAATTTGGTGAATGGCGGCTTCCGCAACATCCCGGCCGAAGTCTACGAGATGAAGTTTCCGGTCCGGGTCGATGAATTTGCCATCCGCGGCGATTCGGGAGGTGCCGGCCGTCACCGCGGCGGATGCGGCGTCGTGCGCCGCTACCGCCTGCTTGAGGATTGCTTCGGCGCCCTGTGGTTCGAGCGGTCGAAGACCCCGGCATGGGGGCTGAATGGCGGCGCCGACGGGCAGGGGCCGCAGAACCGGGTCATTCTGCCAGACGGATCGGTCGAGACGCCGCTCAAGATGCGGGCCCGCGCCCTGCCAGCCGGCACCATCGTCGAGACCATGACCGGGGGTGGTGGCGGCAATGGCGACCCGCTGGCGCGGCCCTTCGAGGAGGTGCAGCGTGATGTTCGCCGCGGCCTGGTCAGCGTTGATGCCGCCTGGAAGGCGTATGGCGTGAAGATCGGATCGGATATGCTGGTCGACGAGGCGGCATCCGAGCCCCGGCGCTGAACAGGTTCCTGTCATGGATGACGGCGTTGCCATTCACGCGGAGAATATCGGCGTCTCCTTTGGTGGCGTGTCGGTGCTTCGCAATGTCACGCTCGACATCCTTCCGGGCGAGATACACGGACTGATCGGGGAGAACGGCGCCGGCAAATCCACGCTGGGCAAGGTCTTCGGCGGTTATTACCAGGCCAGCAGCGGCAGCCTGCGGATCTTCGGCCACACCCCGCCGAGATGGGACCCGCCAACCGCCCTGTCCCGGGGGGTTGCCATGATGCACCAGGAATTGCAGCTGGTCCCGGCGCTCACCGTTGCCCAGAACGTCTTCCTCGGGCTCGAACACCAGAGCTGGGGCGTGCTGCATGGCGCCGAAGCCAGCCGCCTCAGGACCCTGATGGCCAGCAGCGGCTTCGAGCTGGATCCGAACGCGGTGGTGTCCGAACTGTCGATCGCCGAGCAGCAGAAGATCGAGATCCTGCGGGCCATGGCCCGGGAGGCCCGGGTCATCGTCATGGACGAGCCGACCTCGTCGCTATCGCGCGACGAGGTGGAGCAACTGCACGAGTCGATGCAGGCGCTGCGCAACGAGGGTCGCACCGTGATCTATGTGTCGCACTTTCTCGAGGACATCCTGGCCGTGACCGACCGGATCACCGCCCTGCGGGATGGCGAACACGTGATGACGGCCGAGACCTCCACGCAGGACCGCCAGAGCCTGGTCTCGGCCATGCTCGGCGGCGGCAAGACCGAAACCCCCTTCCCCGACCGGGTCCTGCCTTCGGAGCCCAAACCGGTTCTGGAGGTTGACGGTCTCGGCAATGCGTTCGGCGTCAACGATGCCAGCTTCACCATCGGCAAGGGCGAGATCGTCGGGCTGATCGGTCTCGTCGGCAGCGGCCGCAGCGAGATTGCCCGGGCCGTGATCGGCGCCGACCCGGCGAGCCGCGGCGAGGTCCTGCTGAACGGAGACCCCTATACCGACCGGACGGTCGCCCGCTCGGCCAGGATGGGGATGGTGATGGTGCCGGAGGAGAGGCGTCGCCAGGGGCTGGTGATGACCATGCCGGTACGGGCCAACATGACCTTGCCACATTTGGCCCGCTACTCGACTGCCGGCATCATTGACCAGGCGCAGGAGAAATCCCGCGCCCGCAAGCTCATCGAGTATTTCGACATCCGGCCGGCGGCGCTCGATGGCGACGTGTCCCGCTTCTCCGGCGGCAACCAGCAAAAGGTGTTGATCGGCAAATGGCTGGCCGAGAATCCCGACATCGTGATCTTCGACGAGCCCAGCCGCGGCGTCGATGTCGGCGCCCGCGAACGCATCCACGAATCGATTGCCGAACTGGCGGCAGACGGCACCTCGGTGCTCTTGATCTCGAGCGAGATCGAGGAGGTGCTGGGCCTTGCCCACCGGGCCTACCTGGTCGACCACGGCTCGATCGTCGAGGAGATCGATCCGGATCGCAATACCGAGGCAACGATCCTGTCGGCGCTGTTCGCCCACCAGGCGGCAGCGGCAAACGAGATGGTGTCATGACCCGTTTCGGAATTGCACGATTCCTGCAGATTTATGCGGTACTGATCATGGTGGTGCTGCTGATGGCGGTGCTCAGCATGATGTCGGAGAGCTTCCTGACCTTCCGCAATCTCCTCAATATCCTGAACCAGAACTCGCCCTTGGCCATCATGGCCGCCGCCATGACGCTGGTCATCATCGCCGGCGGGTTCGATTTGTCGGTGGGATCGATATTTGCCATGGGGGCGGTGTGTTCGGCTTGGCTGGCGCTGCATGTCGATCCGTATTTCGGTCTGTTCATGGCCCCGGTCATCGGCCTCGTTCTCGGCACCATCAACGGCCTTGCCATCACCCTGCTCAACGTCCACTCCTTCCTGGCCACCATCGCCACAAGCCTGATCTTCAGGGGGGTGGCCATCGTCATCTCCGATGGAAGGCTGATCCCCGTGAGGATGGACGAGTTCACCTGGCTCGGCCGCGGCAAGATCGGCGGCGTGTTCGTGGCGGTCTGGGTGATGATCACCTTTGCGCTGATCCTGACCTTCGTGCTCAACCGGTCGACCTTCGGGCGGCGGGTGTTTTCGGTCGGCGGCAACGAGGAAGCCTCCATCCTGTCGGGCATTCGCACCAACCGGATCAAGATCGCCACCTTCGCCATCGCCGGCCTGGCGGCCGGGCTGGCCTCGGCAATCGCCGCCTCGCGCATCTCGATGGGCCAGGCGGCGGCCGGCACCGGCATGGAATTGCAGGCCATCGCCGCGGTGATCCTGGGCGGAACCAGCATCTATGGTGGCAAGGGGGCGGTGTGGCGAAGCGTGGCCGGTGTCATGCTGCTGGCCCTCATCAACAACGGCTTCAACATCCTCAATGCCGACCCCTTCTACCGCGACCTGACCACCGGTCTCATCATCCTCGCCGCCATCGGCATCAGCGCCGGCGGCAACCGGCGCTGACCACCTGGACCACACAAGGTGGCAGCGCCAGAACCTCCCAATGCCCCGCCACCAGGCACCGCCCCGGCGGAACTCACCATGCCCACGGGCCAGGAACCGCCCCGGCGCAATCATCCCGACCACAGGCGCCGCTACCGACGCTTCGCATGCATGCTCACGGATACACACGCACGGCTCGCGGTGAAGGTGGTGGTTGACCTTTCCTTCCCTGCCGGACTTGCCCCGGCACCAGTTTCTCGGCGCCCGTCACCGTGATTGTCGGCTCTACGAATAAGCGTCGTTGCTTGTGGAGTCTCGAACCTGTGCGTCGATATCGGCCACGCGGCCGCGTGTGGCGCTGACACTGTAATGGAATGCAAGCACGGCCGCCGGCCATTGCCGTATTTCGGTATCACCGATGACTTTCTTCCCGAACTGGCTGCGTGTTGACCTCCAGGCCAAGGGGAGTTGGTTCTTGCCGGCGAATCTGATCAGCCCCTTGAGCGCTTCGGGCTTGTTGACGTGGCTGTCGCTCCAGGTGATTTCCAGCGCACTGATCGGAGTTTGTAGCGGCGATGATTCCACAAGATCCACTTCGCAATCCTGCTTGCCCCATTGGGCGTGGCTCAGCAATGCGCCCTGGTGGGAGCGCTGCGCATGGAGTGCGGTTTCCACCAGTTGGCCGAATTCCTTGTCTTCCGGATGCCTGGGGCCGAACAGGCATGCGTACATGACTGGATTGGTTAGGTGCACCTTGAATGTGCGCTGCCGCCGGTAACGGCGACCATCCTGGTCAACACGGAACACCCTCCTGATGAGGAAGGCCGCCTCCAGGTATTCGATGTATTTCACGATGGTCTGCTTCCCGACGCCACTGCGCCGGGACAATTGTTCGAACGAAATCCGTTCGGCCGTATTGAATGCCAGCAGCGTGAAGAGCGCGTTGAGTTCCTGGATGTCGTTGATGCCATAGAGCTGTGGCAAGTCTCGCAACAGCACCTTGCCGACGATGTCCGAGCTGCCAGGGCGTTCCGGGTTGCCGCCCAGCGCCAGCTCCGGATAGCCGCCGAAATTCACGTAATCGACGAACTGCGCATTCAGCCGCTCGATGTCATGCAGCACATAGCTGTTGGGGCCATCTTCCCAAATGGCGGCCTCGTCCCCGCGAAGATCCAGGAACTCGGAGAAGGTCAAGGGCGGGAGCATGAAATCGGTGATACGACCGGCGCCGGATTCCGTGCTCTGTCGTTTGAGTGCCGGTGCCACCGAGCCGGCTACCAGCAGTCGCAGATCGGAACGGTGATCCACCAGCGATTTGAGATGTCTCTCCCAATCCGCCAGGGACTGGACTTCATCGAAGAACAGGTAGCGCAATCCCTCTCCTTCGGGAGTGGCCGCCTCGATCTGCTGCACGAGCGCCTCCAGCGACTGGCCATGCAGCAAGGGATGATCCATTTCCACATAGGCGATCCGCTGGCCATCAACCTTGTTGTCCAGGAGCCTGTCGATCAGGTGCCGGATCAGAGTGGTCTTGCCGACCCGGCACGGCCCCAGCAACACAGCGGCACGTCGCAACCCTGGCTCCAGCAACAGCTTCAATACCGGCTCCAGATAGGCGCGAGGACGCATCTTGAGCGTCCCTTCATCCACTCTATTGGTATGCCACCACGGGTTCAGGCGCTTAAGATGGATTGCAACTTGTTGATTTGTAACATCTTTCATGCGCATTTCCTGTTACGCACACTACGATATGCTTAACTCCAAATTACGCAACCGCACGAGCGAGGGCATCTCGCGGGCTGGCGATCATCCTGTCATCTCCTGGCCCGGGTGGACCATGGTCGCTGCCTTGCAACCAGGCATGACCGGGAATGCTGACACCGGTGCCAGAGGACAGCCATCCGCGGTCCGGCATTCGACAATTTCATGATCCGGGGGCAATTCTGCTGTTTATCGGCAGCCCGATCGGTCCACTCGTGGTCGGCAACTGCCACAACAGGAAGGCGTCTCTGGCAGGCACGCGAATGACAACTGACTGGTTGGACATCGCCCCTGTTTTCGTGTCGTGGATAGCCTTTGCCACGTCGCAACCGGCAGTTGTCGCAACCAGCACCACCTCACCTCCTGGCCTGGCGCCCGGCTTCCGTGATGGTCATCCTGGCAGGCAAGACTCCGCCATCGGTCATGGTGTCGAACTGGTCGACAAGAAGAGGACCGGTCTCCCCGGATGCGCTTTCCCCGCAGCGGATGTCGGCATGGGCAGTGCCGGCGACCTTCAAAACGGGGTATCCTCTCCGTCCAGCGACTCGGTTCTCATCAGATAGGCCATGAATTCCTCGTCTTCGGCTTCGGCCTCCTCGAATTCGGCTTGCGGCATCTTGCTGCCAAGCCAGGCAATCCGCTCCATCGACACGTCGTTACCCATCAGGCTTTCGGGGATGTCAGCGATCTTTACGTAGCCGCGCTGCAAGGCCAAGCGGGCCCGCATGTCGTCACCAACCAACCATTCCAGTTCCTCCGGGTCGATGCTGAATCCCAGGGACGACCAGTCACTCATTCGAATTGACGTTCCCCACAGGTCGAATTCGTCATCGAGGTATTCCTGGATTACATTGATGTGTTCGGCGTCGAATTCATCGGCAAGATGTCGCAAATATTCCGTGAAGGGATCGGTAGGGTCAGGATCGAAATCCGCGGCAATCTCCATGGTCGCCTCACCAAAGATATCGCCTTCCAGTATGGAATCCTGCTCGGCAATCAGTCCATCTTCTGCAATGGCGCCATCGACCACGAACATCCGATGCCCGTAATCGGCCCTCACGAGTGCGTCGAGGGCCCAGCCGGCCTGTTCGAGTTTCTGATTTCGCCAGGCAAGGCTTCCTTCAGCGAGAAGTGCTGCGAAAAGCGGGGCCAGGGAAATCTGCGTCCTGGTGGAGATACCGTAGCGTTTTTCGACCATCTGGAAGGCGAGATCGGTGTTCTCGTGAATGGGAGTCTTGAGGTTGCGAAACCCGACCCGTCTCGCCTTTCTGTTGATCTCATCCTCTTCGAGGGGATCGGATTGCCCTGACAGATCTTCCGACCGAACACCGAGTGCTACCGCAAGACTCGTGATCGTGCTGGCATTTGCAGACGATTTGCCGCCCTCGATCCGGGCAATGGTTTTCTTGCTGACGAAAGACAGATCGGCCAGGCCCTGCTGTGAAAGATGCGCGCTTTTGCGAAACCGTCTCAGCGCTTCCGGGTTGATGTCTGACCTGGTCAATGTTTTGTCCTCCGTGATCATTATGACATTACTATATGAAGTCTATATTTCTCTCTACTGCCTGTCTAGGGTCAGTTTTTAATGTCTGTTTGTTCGATCTCTTTTTCATGTACCACTATCGGGGACATAATTGCGCGACTGGCTGGCAGCACCCAATCTTGACCCGGATCGGCGTCCAAGATGCCCCCCTGTCATCCGTCCTTCCCGGTTGCCCATTCAGCGGGCAGGGATTTCGGGAGACGGCATGATGCAAATCGCCGCTACAGGAATTGGCCTTGAATGTAGGACTTGAGTCGTTGCCGGGTATTCGCGACAAGCCGGGGCGTTGCCTCGGGCAGTTCTGGCAGAAAGGAAACACCATGCGGACAATCGACGGATTTGACCGGATTGGCGAGGAAAACGCCTTTGCGGTTCTTGCTCGTGCCGGCGTTCTGGCCTCGCAGGGCATGGACGTGATCAATCTCGGCATCGGTCAGCCCGATTTTGCGACGCCGGAGAACATCGTCGAGGCCGCGGTGAGGGCCCTGCGTGACGGACAACACGGATATACCCCTGCCACCGGCATCCCGCCGCTCCGGGAGGCCGTTGCTGCCGACCTCTGTCGGCGATTCGACGTGGAGGTCGATCCCGATCTCGTCGTGGTCGTGCCGGGCGGCAAGGTGACAATGTTCACCGCGATTCTCATGTTCGGCGAGCCTGGAGTGGAAATCCTCTACCCGGATCCCGGATTTCCGATCTATCGATCGATGATTGAATTCACCGGCGCCAAACCGGTGCCCATCCCGATCCGCGAGGAAAACGGGTTTGCATTTTCGGCCGACGAGACGCTGTCGCTGATGTCCGACAAGACGCGCCTCGTCATTGTGAATTCGCCGTCAAACCCGTGCGGCGGGGTGACGCCCAGGGCCGAGGTCGATCGCCTGGTGGCGGGGCTTGCCGAATGGCCGGAGGCAGCGGTGATGTCGGACGAGATCTACGACCAGATGCTGTATGACGGTGAAGAGCATGTCACGCTGCTCGGCTATCCGGAGATCCGGGACCGGCTCATTCTCCTCAACGGTTGGTCCAAGACCTACGCCATGACTGGCTGGCGCCTGGGTTACTCGGTCTGGCCAAGGGGCATCCATGACAGGGCCCGCAAGCTGGCGGTGAATGCCTGGTCCTGCGTCAACACGCCGGCACAATTCGCTGCCGTCGAGGCATTGACCGGACCCCAGGATGCCGTGGATGCGATGGTCGCCCAGTTCGATGTCCGCCGAAAACTGGTCGTGGAACTCCTGAACGACATGCCGGGCGTCTCGTGCATAACGCCGAAGGGCGCATTCTATGCTTTCCCCAATATCACGGGCACCGGCTGGAAGGCGAAGGAACTGGCCTCGAAGCTTCTCGAGGAGACCGGGGTTGCCACGATCGGCGGTCCCGATTTCGGGATACTTGGCGAGGGCTATATTCGCCTGAGCTACGCCAACAGCCAGGAGAACATCCGCCGCGCCATCGGGCGAATGCGTGAGTTTCTTGCCTGATGCCCCGGGTCATCCATGGCGACCCGGAGAAGTGCAGGCAGCCAGATTGCGGGGCGCTCCGACACATGGGCGGTGTCTGTCGCCTGCCGTGTGTAATGCTGCGCCCGTTATTGTCGTCGTCGATGACACTGCGTGATGCCTGACCGCTGACAGGCGGGCGAGTGCGCTCGCATGAACCGGCGACAGTCCTCAGACCCACCACATGTCTATGGCAGCGATGTCGTCATCCGACCATCCGAAATGGTGCGCCAGTTCGTGAACCACGACATGGGCCACCAAATCCCGCAGCGACACGTCGCCGCGCGCAACCCATTCATCAAGAATCGCCCTGCGAAACAGCCAGATCGAATCGGGCTCCACTGGCTGGTCGGATACTGATCTTTCGGTCAGGGGAATGCCGGAATAGAGACCAGTAAGTTCGAAGGGGTCGTCGATGCCCAACTGCGCAAGCATCTCGTTGCTGGCGAATTCCTCGACGCGGAGCGCAACCCCGCTTGCGGCAGGTTTGAACTCGTCCGGCAGCGTGTCAATCGCCGCCATTGCCATCGCTTCCAGGTCAGCGGCATCAGGGGCGGATTCGGCATTCCAGTCCATGCTATCGGATGGTGCAGGATGGCAAAGTCTTTGCAGGGAATCTCATTTGCCGGCCATTGTGCGATTCAGCATCGCCGGTGTCAAACCGTGGCTGCATCCGGGGAAGGCCTCTTTATGCGGCCAGGCGCTTGCCTGGCCGGCGAGCCAGGAGAACCGTCGCCTGGACGCAATCGTCCCGGACGGCACCACCGGGCAGGGGCGTGCCTGGCGGCCATGGATCATAACTGTCAGTGCCGGCGGCGGAGCACTGGGGGCCGGGCGCCATCGGCGGGCCGCCGGCCGATGTTGATATCCCGGCAGGGTCGTGCAATCTGGTCACATGGCCCGAGGCGCATTGGCCGGAGATGGGCCGCAATCGGGGGCGGACATGGACGGATTCATCGAGGCCGGGCAATCCTGGTTGCGGGGCACGGTGGACCCGGAGTTGTGGGAGAAGACGGTCCCGGAAGTGTTTGCCGACACCGTGGACCGGTTCGGCGACCGGCCGGCCCTGATCCTTCCTGGCCTGGAGTTCCGGCTGAGCTGGTGGGAACTGGACTACAGGGTCGGCAACCTGGCGGCAGGCCTGCACGCGATCGGGCTCAGGAAGGGCGACCGAATCGGAATCTGGTCGCCAAACTGCATCGAATGGGTGCTGGTGCAATTTGCCACCGCCAGGCTCGGGCTGATCCTGGTCAACATCAACCCGGCCTACCGACGGGCCGAGCTCGAATTTGCGCTGTCCAGGACCGGCTGCCGCGCATTGATCACCGCCGAGAGGTTCAAATCCTCGGACTATCTCGGGATGTTGCGGGAGATGATACTGGATACCGCCGGCCAGACCTTTGACGGCATCTACACGGATGATCTGCCCGAACTCAGGCACGTGATTTCCATTTCCGACGCTCCTCGCCCCGACTTCACCTGGTTCTCCGATTTGTGCCGGCCGGCATTGACATCGGAACGGGCCGAGATCGATGCGCGGGCCGCCTCGCTGCACCCGGACGAGCCGATCAACATCCAGTTCACCTCCGGGACCACCGGCTCGCCGAAAGGTGCAACTCTCACCCACCGCAATATCGTCAACAATGCCCGCTTCGTGACCGACCGCATCCGGCTCACCGAGGCCGACCGTCTGTGCATCCCGGTTCCCCTCTATCACTGCTTCGGCATGGCCATGGGCACGCTCGGTTGCGTCACCAAGGGGGCGGCGATAGTGCTCTGTGGGCCAGCCTTCGATGCCGATGACACCCTGCAGGCACTGGTGGAGGCGAAAGCCACCGGGCTCTACGCGGTCCCGACCATGTTTGTTGCCATGCTGGATCGCATCCGCGAGGAGCACCATGATTTATCGGTGCTGCGAACAGGGATCATGGCTGGTGCCCCCTGCCCGATCGAGGTGATGCGCCAGGTCATCTCGGAGATGAACATGCACGAGGTGACCATCTGCTACGGCATGACCGAAACGGCGCCGGTATCCTTCCAGTCGCATACCGACGATCCGGTCGAGAAGAGGGTCACCACCGTCGGCCGCATTCACCCGCATGTCGAGGTCAGGCTGGTTGGCCGGGATGGCGGGGTCGTGGCCGTCGGCGAGCGGGGTGAGCTGTGCACCCGCGGCTACTCGGTGATGCAGGGTTACTGGAATGATCCCGACATGACCCGGCAGAGCATTCGCGACGGGTGGATGCATACCGGCGATCTGGCGGTATTCGACGAGGCCGGCTACTGCCGCATCGTCGGCCGGGTCAAGGACATGATCATCAGGGGCGGCGAGAACATCTTTCCCCGCGAGATCGAGGATTTCATCTTCCGTCATCCGGATGTGCGCGAGGTGCAGGTATTCGGCATTCCCAACGAGCGGCTTGGCGAGGTCGTCTGCGCCTGGATCATCGGCGCCGAGGGCGCCGGTCTGTCGGAAGGGGAGATTCGCCGGCACTGCGACGGCAACATGGCCCATTTCAAGATCCCGGCCCATATCCGCATCGTGGACGACATGCCGATGACGGTGACCGGCAAGCCGCAAAAATTCCGCATGCGGGAGCAAATGATCCGCATGCTGCAGGAGGAGGAAGGTTGAGTGCAGTGCCACCGACCCTTGCGTCCGGCCCGGTCAGCTTCCGGCCGGCAGGCCAGCGGCCTTGCGGGCATCCTTGATGGCCTGGCTGATAAGCGCCCGGTCATCGAGCGCGTCGCACAAGGCCATGATCAGCCCGGTGGCGAAGGCGAGTTGCCTCTCCCGGTCGGCGCCGGACGCCGCCTCCGACAATTCCAGGTAGATGTCATCGCGACCATGCTGTTCCATGTTCATGCTCCCCTGCCCCACATCCGGGCCAGCACGGTGCCGACCGCATGCGGGTCGAATTCGGTCCAGCGGGCGGCAATGACCTGGTCGGGCCGCACCAGGTAGATGGCCGACTCCTCGTCGCCAAGATAGCGCTCCCGTACCAAATCACTGCCGGCCACCGACATCGCCCTGGTGCCCGGCACCGCCGGCGGGCGGCAGCCGATGCCCAGCAGTACCGGCTCCCGGCCAAGCCGGTCAATCAGCCACTCGCTACCGAGCGGCGCGTCCGGCGCCACCACTCCCGGCCGCGAGGCCGATGGCAGGCTCGGCGAGTCCGGGGTGTCAAGATTGTAGGTGCAGGGAGTGGAAAGGCGGCCGGAATTGACCCATCGGCGCATCGGCTCGCTGGTCGCCGCCAGTTTCAGAGTCTGGTCACGTAGCTGCCTCTCCCAGCCATCGGCCGGCGACATGAATCTCGTGGTCCGGGTCGAGTTGGCGATGTTCTCGTCGGCGCCCTGGACCCGTTCCGCATCGTAATCGGCCAGGATTGACGGCGACGCCCTGCCCTTGATGATGGCCGCCAGCCGCCAGCACAGGCTGTCGACGTCCTGGAGGCCGCCATTGCCGCCCCTGGCGCCAAAGGGCGAGACCACATGGGCGGAATCGCCGGCAAAGATGACCCGCCCATGCACGAAGCGCTGCAGCCGCCGGCACTGGAAGGTGTAGACCGACACCCATTCGAGCCGGAATTCGCGGCCTTCGACAACCCTGTCGATCCTCGGAATGACATTCTGCGGCAGCCGCTCCATGGCCGGGTCGGCATCGGGACCGAGCTGCAGGTCAATGCGGTAGATGTTGTCAGGCTGCTTGTGCAGGAGTGCCGACTGGCCGCCGTGGAATTCCGGCTCGAACCAGAACCTCCGCTCCGACGGGAACTCGCCCGCCATTTCGATGTCGGTGATGAGAAAACGGTCCTCGAAGATCTCGCCCTCGAAGTCGAGGCCCAGGAGCGCCCGGGCCTGTGACCGAACCCCGTCGCAGGCCAACAGGTACTCCGCCTCCAGCTCGTAGCTTCCCGATTGGGTCTCGACTGTTGCCGTCACCATGCCGGGACCTGCTTCCAGCGCCGTCAGGGTGCTTTGGAGCCGCAACTCGACCAGGTCGCAGCCCGCCGCCCGCTCCAGCAGATACTCCTCGACATGGAATTGCTGCAGATTGATGAAGGCCGGGCGCTTGTGCCCCTCTTCCGGCAGCAGATCGAAGCTGAACAGCTCCCGGTTGCCGTGATAGGTGCGCCCGACCTTCCACATCACCCCCCTGCCGACCGCCCGGTCACCTACCCCCAACCGGTCGAAGATTTCCAACGACCGCTTCGACCAGCATATGGCCCGGGAGCCAACGGCAATCGAATCGCGCCCCTCCAGCACCACGGAGCGGATGCCGTGGCTAGCCAGTTCGATGGCGGCGGCAAGTCCGACCGGACCCGCCCCGACGATGATGACGCTCCGGCGTGGCTCGGGGCCCCGCAACCCGGGCGGCGGCACGAAGTCGAACATTCCTGGCGGCAGCGGCATGGTCGATCCGGTCCCGTTCGGGCGGCGCTACCCTTGCAGCGCCTCCCACATTGCAAGATCACGCTCGGCGGTCCAGATACGCGGGTGGCCGATACCGCGCGCCTCGTCGAAGGCCCGAGCGACGTTGAAGGGCAGGCAGTGCTCGTAGATTGCATAATCGGCAAAACGGCTGTCGCAGGCATCCCGCACCGCGTCCCAGGCCTGTTTCAGCGAACCGCCAGCGGCGGCGACACGCTGTGCCGGCCGGTAGGTCGCCTCGAGGAATTCCCGGGTGCCGTCCAGGCCGGCCGCCACCAGTTCCGGCGAATCGAGCGCGTCGCCGCGACCGGGAGCAATGGCCAACGGCCGGAAGCCCGCGACCGCGTCGAGCGTGGCGCCCCAATCGGCGAAATGCCCGTCGCCGCAATAGCAGGCAGACCGGTATTCGACGATGTCGCCGGTGAACATGACCTGCTCATCCGGCACCCAGATCACCGCATCACCGGCGGTGTGCGCCAGTCCCGGCGTCATGAGTTCGATCCGCCGCTGCCCCAAATAGACGGTCATGCGGTCATTGAAGGTGGTGGTTGGCCAGGTCAGGCCGGGAATCGATTCATGGCCGGCAAAGAGCCGCGGGAAGCGCTGGAACTCGCTTTGCCAATCCTCCATCCCCCGCTCCACCACCATCCCTCGCGCCGTCTCGGACATGATGATCTCGGGCGCCGCGTAGGCCGATGCGCCGAGTACCCGAACCGCGTGGTAATGGGTGAGCACCAGATGCGAGATCGGCTTGTCGGTCACCTTGCGGACCTCGTCGATGACCTTCCGGGCCAAATCCGGGGTTGCCTGCGCCTCGATCACCATCACCGACTCGTCGCCGATGATCACGCCCGAATTGGGATCGCCCTCGGCGGTGAAGGCATAGAGGCCACGGCCGATCTCGGTGAATGTCGTCGTCTTCTCGCCAAGGTCTCCCTGCGATGCGAATGCCCGAGTCATCTATCCTGCTCCAATCTTGCGGACTTCCTGTTCAATCTCGCCAAAGATCGACCTGCCCTGCCTGTCTTCCATCCAGATCCTGACCCGGTCGCCGAACCGCAGGAACGGCGTGATCGGGCTGCCATGGCGAATGGTCTCCACCGTTCTCACCTCGGCGATGCAGGAATAGCCGACACCGCCCTCGCCGATCCGCTTGCCCGGACCGC
Organism: Paracoccaceae bacterium; assembly: GCA_964291445.2. Classification (GTDB taxonomy): domain Bacteria; phylum Pseudomonadota; class Alphaproteobacteria; order Rhodobacterales; family Rhodobacteraceae; genus JAPOXR01. The sequence goes on from OZ219864.1 coordinate 178,909, forward strand.
CATCGAGCTTGTTCGATATGGTGCCGGTGCCGATGATGGAGCCGGCGGCCAGCTCCCGCGTGCGGGCAGCATGGGCAATCAGGGTCGGGATGTCGAACACCATGTCGGTGCCGGCATCGGCCCGACCAAAGGGCTCACCATTGACATCGACCCGCATCGGCAGGTGCAGCCGGCTCCCGTCCCAGGCCTCGCCAAGCTCGTCCGGCGTGACCGCGACCGGCGAGAAGGCCGAGGCCGGCTTCGACTGGAAGAAGCCGAAACCCTTGGCCAGTTCCGCCGGGATCAGATTGCGCAGGCTGACATCATTGACCAGCATGAACAGCCTGGCAAAGCTGCCGGCCTCGTCGGCGCGCACTCCTTGCGGGACATCGGCGGTGATCACCGCGATTTCCGCCTCGAGATCGATGCCGAATTCCTCGGACTGCACGCGGATGTCATCACGCGGGCCGACAAAACTGTCCGAGCCGCCCTGGTAGATGAGCGGGTCGGTGTAGAAACTCTCCGGAATCTCGGCGCCGCGGGCCCGCCTGACCAGCTCGACATGGTTCACATAGGCCGACCCGTCAGCCCATTGATAGGCGCGGGGAAGCGGCGATTCTGCGTGGCATTGGTCGAAGCCCGGGGCAGCGCGATCAACCTCGAGTTCCGCTGCCAGCGCTTCAAGACCTGGCAGCACCGTGTCCCAGTCATCAAGGGCCGCCTGCAATGTCGGCGCCACGTGGCCGGCCGGCACATACCGGCCGAGATCCGGCGACACCACCACCAGCCGGCCGTCCCGGGTGCCATCCCTGAGCGTTGCGAGCTTCATGACCGGTCTCTCCTGATTTCGAGCAGATCATGGCCGATGGTCAGCGCGCCATCCCAGGCGCTGCGTGCCTCCTCGATCCAGTCGGCCTCGCCGATCGACGGACAATCGGCGGGCACCAGGTGATGTAGAACCAAATGGCCGACCCCGGCATCGCGGGCGATTGCCGCCGCCTGCGCCGGCAGGCTGTGGCTTGCATGCAGGTGCTCGCGCAACCGGGCGGCATTCGGGGTGTGGGACACGATCCAGTCAACCCCGCCGGCCAGCATGGCTTCATGGACCAGGATGTCGCTGCCCCGGGCAAAATCGACCAGCGGCGGGAAGCTGGCCGTGTCCGAGCTGAAAGTCACGCTCCATCCTTCCGTATCGAAACGCAGCGCGTAGCATTCGGTAATCGGCGGATGTTCAACCCGCAGCGCCGACACCTGGCAGAAGGGGCAACCGATGCCGCCCTCGCCAAACTCGATCACCTCAACAAGCTCGCGAAGATCGACCCGTCCCTCATCCCTGATCCGCAGCTCGATATCGAATTGCATCGAGCGCAGGAAATGGTCGAGGCAGTCGCCGGTCCCGCGCGGACCATGGACCCTGATCGGTCGGTTGAGCCCGCTGGTCCAGGCCGTGTGCAGGAGCGGGCCCAGCTCCAGGACGTGATCCGAGTGCAGGTGGGTAATGAAGATCCCATCGATTTCGGTCAGGGCCAGGCCGGCGGCAACCGCGCTGCGCGTCACCCCGAGGCCGCAATCAACGATGCATGCGCAGCCGTCGATCACCAGTAGCGACGAGGTCGGCATGCGGTCGGGCGAGCGCAACGCCGGCCCGCCCTTGGTTCCAAGCAACACCAGGCGGTCATCGCCCGCCTTGCCAGCCATGCGGTCGAGAGGCACGGTCAGGAACTGCCTTCCGGGGTTCCGTCAAACTTGCGGGCAAGCGGGGCCCAGCAATCGATGTAGTCGTGCTGCAATGGCGCCTCCTCGGCGGCAAACCGCGTGAGATGCTGCGGAAAGCGGGTCTCGAACATGAAGCTCATGGTGTTGTCCATCCTGGTCGGGCGCAGCTGCGCATTGGTCGCCGCCTCGAAGGCATCGCGATCGGGGCCATGCGGCAGCATCATGTTGTGCAGGCTGAGCCCGCCGGGAATAAATCCTTCCGGCTTGGCATCATACACGCCATGAATGTTGCCCATCAATTCCGACATGATGTTCTTGTGATACCAGGGCGGACGGAAGGTGTGCTCGGCGACATTCCAGCGCTCCCGGAACAGGATGAAATCAACATTGGCGGTCCCTTCAAACCCGGATGGCGCCGTGAGCACGGTAAAGATCGACGGGTCGGGATGATCGAACAGCACCGCGCCGACCGGCGAGAATGTCGACAAATCGTATTTGCACGGCGCGTAGTTGCCGTGCCAGGCCACGATGTCCAGCGGTGAATGGCCAATCTCGCAGCGATGAAACCCGCCGCACCACTTGACGGTCACGGTAGAGGTGGCCTCCCGGTCCTCGAAGAACGCCGCCGGCGTCTTGAAATCACGCGGGTTCGCCAGGCAGTTGGCGCCGATCGGGCCACGGTTCGGCAGGTCGAACTTGGAGCCGTAATTCTCGCACACGAAACCGCGGGCAGGACCGTCCACGACCTCGCAGCGGAACGTCAGCCCGCGCGGGATAACAGCGATCTCGCCAGGAACAATGTCGATGATCCCCATCTCGGTGCAGAAGCGAAGCCCGCCAAGCTGGGCCACGACCAGCAGTTCCGAATCGGCCGAGTAGAAATACTCGTCCTGCATCGATTCGGTCGCCAGGTAGACATGCGCCGCCATGCCGGTCTGCGTGTTGACATCACCGGCGGTGGTCATGGTCCGCATGCCGGCAAGAAAGGTCAGACCCTCGCCCGTGGCCGGCACCGGATCCCAGCGATACTGGCCCAGCGAGATGACATCGTCCAGCACATGCGGCGCCGTCTTCCAGTACGGCATGTCGATCTTCGAGAATGTCGAGGTATGGCGGACCGACGGCCGGATGCGATAGCACCAACTTCGTTCATTCTGCCCGCGCGGCGCCGTGAATGGCGTGCCCGACAATTGTTCGGCATAGAGTCCATAGCGGCATTTCTGCGGGCTGTTCTGCCCCTGTGGCAACGCCCCCGGCAAGGCCTCGGTCTCGAAATCATTGCCGAATCCCGGCATGTAGCCGGCCATCATGACGGAAGATTCCGCCGGCTCCGCCGAAATCGTCATTGCCGGTGAGCCTGACATGTCATTCATCTCGTGCCTGCAGCATTGCCCTGCCCCACGCTATATCGTTGCACCTGCAACAAAGTCAAGCGCCGCGGTTGCAACCGGCATTGACAATCTCCATGATCGGGAGTCGGCGACATGACTGGCCAGGCCGGGAGAGATTTTGAGAGAGATGGCCGAATTTGACCTCGATCAGTTCCTGCCCTACCGGGTCAGTGTCCTGGCCCAGCAATTGAGCCGGGAATTCGAGGATTGTTACCGGGACCGGTTCGGCATCCGGGTGGCGGAATGGAGGATCATGGCCCATCTGTGGCAATCAGGACCGGCCAGCATGTGCGAGGTCGGTCTGCGGGCCAACCTGCACAAATCCCGGGTCAGCCGCGCCGCCGACCGGCTCGAGACTGCCGGCCATGTCACCAGGACCGCCAATTCCCAGGACCGGCGCCTGGTCGATCTTGAGCTGACACCCGGTGGCAGGGCGATGATGATGGAGTTGATCCCGCTGGCCAATGACTACCAGGCAAGGTTGCTGGCCGTTCTCGGCAAGGACAGGGAGGCCTTCCGGCACGGGATCGCCCGGCTCCAGGGAGGGCGCCGATGAAGCCCCTCCTTTACGACTATTGGCGCTCCTCGGCCGCATACCGCGTCCGCATCGCGCTGGGGCTGGCCGGGATCGACTTCGACACCTGCCCCGTCGATCTTGTGGCGGGCGAGCAGAAAAGCGAAGCCCATCTCGCCCGCAATCCGCAGGGGCTGGTTCCCACCCTCGAGATCGACGGTCACGTGCTGTCGCAATCGCTGGCCATCATCGAATATCTCGACGAGCGGGGATATTGCCGGCTCCTGCCCCAACGCCCCGCCGAACGGGCCCGGGTGCGGGCCCTGTCCTGCGCCATCGCCATGGAAATCCACCCGATCTGCAATATCACGGTCGCCAGGCAGGCGGCGATCGTGGCCGGAGTTCCGGAGGAGGAGGCAATGGAATCGGGACCATTCGCTGACTGGATGCGGCGCTTCATCCCACCGGGACTTGCCGCCTTCGAGCGGCTTCTCGATCATCCGGCGACCGGAAAGTTCTGCCATGGCGACATGCCGACCATGGCCGATATCTGCCTGCTGCCGCAAATCTACAATGCAAGACGCAGGGGAATTTCAATCGAATCGCTGACAATCCTGTCCGGCATCGCCGGCAGGCTGGAAGCGATTGACGCATTCCGGAAGGCACATCCGGACAATTTCAGGGAGGATGAGTGAGTGACTGAAGATATCGTGGTTCTTGGCGGCGCCCGCACGGCAATCGGCACCTTCGGCGGCACCCTCGCCGGCACAACGCCAATCGACATGGCCGCCCATGTGGCATCCTCGGCCATAGAGCGCACCGGCGCCGACCCGGAGGCAGTCGGGCATGTGGCATTCGGCCACGTGATCAATACCGAGCCCCGCGACATGTACCTGTCGCGGGTGGCGGCGCTGAAAGCAGGCATACCGGACACGGTGCCAGCCATGAATGTCAACCGGCTCTGCGGCTCGGGAGCGCAGGCCGTGGTCTCGGTGATGCAATCCCTGCAACTCGGTGATGCCGAGATCGGCCTTGCCGGCGGCGCCGAATGCATGAGCCGGTCACCCTACTATCTTGCCGATGGCCGCTGGGGCAAAAAGATGGGCCATACCAGCGTCATCGACGCCTTGCTGGGGGCGCTGTCCTGCCCGTTCGACACCGGGCATATGGGGGTGACGGCCGAGAATGTTGCCGCCGAGAACGGCATCGACCGTGACAGCCAGGACAGCTTCGCCCTCGAGAGCCAGCGTCGGGCGGCCGTCGCCATCGAGGATGGCCGCTTCGAGAGCCAGATCGCGCCGATGACCATTCGCAGCCGCCGCACCGGGACCGAATTCGCCGTCGACGAACATCCGCGGGCCACCACCATGGATGACCTCGCCGGGCTCAAGCCCGCCTTTGCCAAGGATGGCACCGTGACCCCCGGCAATTCCTCGGGAATCAACGACGGGGCCGCGGCCGTCGTGCTGGCAACCGCCTCCTCGGCCCGCCGTCACGGCCTCAAGCCACGGGCCCGCATTACCGGCTATGCCCATGCCGGGGTGCGCCCGGACATCATGGGCATCGGGCCGGTCCCCGCCGTCAGGAAGCTTGCCGGCAAGCTCGGCATCGAGATCGGCGATTTCGACCTCATCGAGGCCAACGAGGCCTTTGCCGCCCAGGCGCTGGCCGTCAACCGGCAGCTCGATCTTGATCCAGGCAAGGTCAACCCCAATGGCGGGGCCATCGCCCTTGGTCACCCGATCGGGGCCACCGGCGCCATCCTGGTCCTCAAGGCCCTGCACGAGCTCGAGCGCAGCGGCAAGTCCACCGCCCTGATCACTATGTGCATCGGCGGCGGCCAGGGAATTGCCCTGGCGATGGAACGAACGAACTGATCAACCGGACCGGGCGGCAGGCCGCCCCGGTCAGCCAAAGACAACCTGGTGCATGGTCCGGCCCGGCAGCAAGGTAAACACGCCGGCCACGACCAGCGCACAGCTGAAGGTGATGATCATGGCCTGCCTGTGCGCCGTGACCTGGCCCCGTCGAATACCCCTGATACCGAAGTACAGACCGCCCAGGGTCACGAATACCAGCAGGTGAATCGGGCTGAAGGGCCCGAAAGTCCGGTATTCGTTGATGAAGAGCGACGAGACGGCCACGTAGACCATGAGCGCCACCCACGCCCAGCCAAGCACGACATGGGACGAGGTGCCCTTGCGCCGAACCAGCTGCACGCTGCCGATCACCAGCGCAACAAGGGCGGCGATCGCATGGCTTGGAATTGGAGTCTCCGCCCCGATCAGCGGCGCCAAATTCATGCTGGACCCCGGTTGCCTCCCATCCTCAAACCCGATCCCGGCCATCTACCGAATCGGACCGCCATCAGGATGACCCGACCAGGAACCCCACGCAACCCCACCGCGGGCAGGCAGCACCCATCCGTGGAGAATTCACGACCTGTTGCGGCTCTCCCCAACCAGTTCCCCACGGGTTGTGACCAACCGCCACCCGACATCCAAGGGAACAAACCCCCAAACGGCTCCCCGCTGCCGGCATTCAGAATTGCCGCTCGAACTGCAACTCGGCGCGGTTTCGCTTGTAGTCATGCAATTGGGCATTGGATTTGCGCTTCTCGTTGATGAGCACAAGCCTGGGGGAGAATCCGGACAGGTTGAAGGCGCGGTGGTATACGGAGCCACGAAGAATTCGCGTCCGGTCCTCGCGGGCACCCCCATCGACCACGAATGGCGCCCGGCCTCCTTCATAATCGGTGCCGATCAGCTCGCCGCCGGCACCGACGGTAAATCCCCTGGGCAAGGCGACGGAGATGCCGAGACCGGCAAATCGTCTCGAGTTGTTGTGGTGGCGCACCTGCGTCCTTTCCTTCGAGTAGCCCATGCTGGCGTCGGCCTGCACGGTCGCCGTTGCCTGCCAGCGCAGCCCGAAGGATAGTGCAGCATGATGGCCGTCTCGCTCCTTTTCCCGCTCGTAGCGGCGGCGATGCCATGACAGGTTTCCCTGCCCGACGACCCTCCTGGAGAAACGATGCTCTGTCTCGAGTCGAGCACCGATTTCGCTGAACTGGTGCCGGCCGGCCGTCCAGTGGCGGCGGGCACTGGCCAGCAGGCTGACCTCGCTCGCCTCATCAATGAGCCAGCGCGGTCCCATATGGGTCGAAAGCATTGTCTGGTCGAACTCCTTGCCGGAATATTGCCGGAAGGAGATGTCCACCCCCATGCGAAGCCGCAGGTCACTGGCCAGCGGATACTGGTACTCGCCGCCGCCCCGCAGCACAATTCCCACCCCCGACTTTGCTCCCGACTCCGAATCTCGCTCGAAGGGCAGGCCGAAGATATTGATGGTCCGGGCATCCGAGGCGGCGTTGACGTTGGTGTCCGGGGCCAGGGACACCCCGACATAGCCCCGCCAGCGCCGCCGCTCCCGGATTGCACCAAGGAACCTCATGATGTTGGCGGCCACCGCCGGATGCGGGTTGCCCGCCAGCACCCGCTCAAAGTGCCGCCGCGACAGATCATCCTCACCCTTCAGAAAGAACGCCCGCGCCAGTTCAAGACGCACCCGCACCAACTCGGGCCGCTCCACCAGGATGGCATGAAACGCCCCGATCGCCTCATCAAGCAACCCGTCTCGCCGCTCGTCGTCGGCAGCCTCCGCCGCCCCCAGCGCCGCCAGCCCAACAAGAAACAGCGCATCGATCCGATCAGCATGACCAGGCGCAATCGGCCGCAAGATGACCAAGGCCTCATCAAACCGCCCACCCTCGATCAACGCCCGAGCAGTATTCACCTGCGGATCCGAAGACAAATGAGACGGCCGGTCAGTCACAGCCCCAAGAGCCACCACTCCCGACAACATCAGGAACACAAGAGCCCGAACCAGCGTACCGGGACGCATCATTGACCGAAGAAGGCAACTCAATGCCTGCCCTCCTCCCCCAGATATCAGTGACCTGACCTAACGAACCTACGACTATGGCGTAATGCTGCTCGGACTGATGTAGGTACGGATCATTCCCAGGAAACTGGGTTCATCGACATCGTCATCATCTTCTGTGGGAATTGCAGTAAAAGTGCCACCTACAGTGCGGGGGTAGGTGGCGTCGTCGGCGTCGTCGTTCGGCGTTTTGTTGTCGTATTCATAGGTTCCGAAGAATCTTCCACCCCAATCGCCGGTGTAGTCGATGTCATTGACCGTTCCGCTCACGTCTCCCTCAAATTGGGCGCTAGCGTCACCACCAAAACCGGTGTGCTCCAATACGAGCTTGCTGCCAGATTTAGCTGAGGTGTCGTCCATGCGGATATTGGTGATTTCCCCGGATATGCCCTCTCTGTTTTCACCTGTCCCTTCAAAGTCTGCGTTCAGGGAAACGCTACCGTCAAGATATCCGATCTTGCCTGACTCCGTCAGATATTCGCCCCTCGCATTTCCGCTGTATTTTGCCTTGCCGAGGCCGGATACTAGGACACTGGAAGGGGTCGGAGAATTTCCGGAAACGAAGGCCCCGAGTGAATAGGTCCCAGAACTGTCTTCGGGAACGAACAGCCAGACGCCACCAGCCAGGTAGTCGGTGTCGCCGCCGTCCACAGACTTGTCGTAATCGGTATAGACATCGACGTATACCGTGCCACCCGCAACCTTCTTGGTCAACTCCTTGCCTTGGGGGTAGACAGGCATATCGCGGGAATTGTCGGCGTTGTCCGGGGTGATTTCCCAATTGGGATTGACGGATGTTACCGTGTATTTGAGCCCTTTGTCATAATCGACCGTCACAGAAACCTCACCTTCGTCCGACGATGACTGTACTACGCTGTTTAATTCTGGGTCGATTTGCCGAGGCATGAGGCGGTCTTGGTCTCCGGCCGAATTGAGCGCAGTGGCAAGACCCGCCTTTTGTTCAGTAGTCACGTTCGCCAGATGGCCGGGGACGTCTGTTGGGTCACTGCCGCTGCCCCCGCAACCGGCAACGAGCATAGTGAGAGATGCGGCAACAACCGTTGCCGAAAAACGCGTAACCATTGGTGAATCCCCCCAAGGACCGTGAAGCATTGCAGTCAATCCGACGATTGTATCTGAAGTTGGTAGAAGGCAGAAGTGTTTTCGGCCTCATTATTGGTGGAGTCGCGTTTGAGATACTCGGGCTCCGTCAGGCACCCGGTGGAATGAAATCCCGGTTGTCCGATTTGCCCTGGGACGCACGTGGAGGGGCTCTGATTTCATCTTCTCCCCGAATTGTGGAACTGGGTCTCGGCAGGACGCTATCCGGACTTACCGGACGGACTGACAGCCCCGTATGCTGACCACACTCAGGTAGTTGGGGGGCCGGCACAAACTGAAACGAGATAGTCGTTTCCCCTTCCGGCCTTGTTCTCAACTGCATTTGCGAGGTCGTCGTCAGTCTTGGACATCCCGCGGCCGGATGCTGGTGAAGCCGATTACCCGAGTGCTTGAATCTACCATCCCACGACTTGCTGCCAGTGGTCGGCGAATACATCCTCGAATTTCGTCCAGGTGCATCACATGCCGTTCCTGAAATCCTGGCTCGCACAAACGACTCGCTCTGGCGAGTCACCGTCACGTCGATCTGGAGACCGCAGTGCCTGGCGGCGCATCCGGAAACCGTGACGCCCTCGGCTACGCTGCAAGTACATGCCGCACGTATCTCACCAACAGCATCGGTTTCAAAGAAACTCGCACTGATGAACCGGTTTCAGTGCTCTTGGCGACGCATCGTTTTCTGCCCAGCAACCCAGATTGAACTCATCTGTGTAGACCGACATTCTCGCCTGCGCTCCATACAAAAAAGGCAAGGGCCGCTCCGTGGAGCGGCCCTTGAGCCAACAGCACGCTGCTGGCGGGTAACTCGACAGAATCTAGCTCCACCCGAAGCACGCCTCAAGGGATTTCTGGCCAGCAAATTCCATTCAGGCAGAGTCCTTATCTCGGCAGGGCCGTGTCCTGTTAAGGACCGCACAACCATACAAGCTGTGCAATTTCATGGATCAAGCGGGACGTGCCGCAGCTTCCTTGGCAATCACTTCCGAGTACACGCCGCTTGGTGGTGCCTTGGCGCAATGCAAATCGGCAGATGCCTGTCCTTTGATGAATAGAATGATGATGCCTTTTTGCACACATATCGCTGTACGGGCCCTTGGAGAACAAAGTGCTGCCGATAATCCACTCCTGGACAGCAGAGGCCACTAGTACCTCAACTTCATTGAACTGATGGATACAGCGACGTCAGCTTGATGCGGTCGCTCTCGGTCCTGAACCGCTAGTCCATCGGCTTCGCCGACGCGTTGCGATACATCTCCCATGCACTGACCTCGCGTCGCATCGTCGGTGCATTGCCTGCGCAAGCGGGGGACGTTGCCGGTCCGGCGCCGAGAATGTCGGCGTCGCTGCGGGTGCCGCCCTGCCGGTCCTCATCGGCCACGAGCAGGATGTGTGCCCGCCGCCGACGCACCTTCGAGACCCGGCCGCTGAGGGCCATCTTCTGAAGCATGATCCGCTCGTGCTCCTCGAGCCAGACCCTCGTGGATCTTCCTGCCTGCCCTACGCATTGCCTGTCACCCCTTTGCTCCTCCCGGTGCTGGTACTGCCCGTGCAGACATCATTGTCGTGACCATCGTCCGGTCGCCCGGAGGCATGTTGCTCGCTCTTGTTGACGGCAGTATAAGAAAGGTCGCCCGAAGGTGAAACTCCACTCGGCACCAGCGAGAAAGACGTCATTTCAATGGTGATAGGGTAGTAGTGACCTTGCAACTTTAACTCGGCCGAACTGAAAGGTCGTCTCAATTGTCAACACCAAACAAGAAATCCAGACTCAAACTGCCTCACTTACTGATTGAGGCCGTGAAGGACCAAAGAGCAGTTATATTTTTTGGAGCTGGCGCTTCCATGGAATGCAAAGACAGGTCAGGCACATGTCCCCCTAGTGGGAACCAATTGCGAGATCACTTGGCAAACAAGTTTCTTGGAACAAGCCATGACACCCGGGACCTCTCTACAATTGCCGAGATGGCAATTCAAAACGGAGCGGGAGAACCATTAGTATTTGAGGAGATTTCTAACCTATTGAATGGTTTCAATCCCTCACCTACACATATCAAGATTGCAAACTTTCGCTGGAGAGGTTTTGCCACGACAAACTACGATACATTCATCGAACAAGGCTATGCTGGCAATTCGGCACGAAAGCAAACATGTTTGCCTTTTGTGAAGAACACGGAACCATACGACGATAGACTCAGAAACGAGGCGAGCCCACTACCCTTGCTAAAGGTTCATGGGTGCATTAACCATAGATTGGACCGTGATATACCTTTGGTTCTATCCAATGAACATCATCATAGATTTCAAAAGAATAGAGAACATCTGTTTGAGCGGCTGCGTCAGTGGGCACAGAATTCGCCGTTGATTTTCGTTGGTTATGGCCTCTCCGACCATCACCTGCGTTCCCTATTCTACGACATCGATCCTGGAAAACGCCCGCAGTGGTACGTCGTGACTCCTGATGCTGACACGCATGACCGTCGCTTCTGGGCTTCAAAAAACACTGACATCATCGACGGAACATTTTCCGAGTTTGTCGACATTTTGGATAAAGAGGTTCCGGAGTTATCTCGTGCACTGAGTGTGTCGGCGGGAATGGTCGATGCTCCATACACCCGCTACTTTCGCTCCAGAGACGCGGGGTCTGGCGCTCTTCGGAGCAGCCTCCAGTTTGATCTAGAGTATGTTCATGCAGGACTTGGGTTCGATGAGGTAGGGCCAGACAAGTTCTACTCAGGTCATGATCACGGTTGGTGTGGAATCATTCGAAACTACGACTTCAGTCGCAGGGTAGGAGAAAATTTGCTGTACTCTGCATTAGATGACAACGACTCATGCGAACAACGGTTCTTTCTATTACAGGGGTCGGCAGGTGCCGGAAAAACCATTGCGCTACGACGAGCCGCATTTAATGCTGCAACGGAACTGGATGAATTGGTCTTTTGGCTCCGTGAGGCTGGTCAACCGAGGGCAGAGGTCCTCGAAGAACTCTATGGACAAACTGGGAAGCGGCCGTTGCTATTTGTCGATAGAGTTTCAATACACAGCGACGCAATCCTCGAGTTGCTAAAGAGACTGAAGGCCAAACGAATTCCGATTACGATCATTGCCGCTGAGCGGGCAGCCGACTGGGGAAGTTACTGCGGGTCACTTGAAGAAGAATTTCCACCTAGTCTACATTTCCTGCGAAGGTTAAGCGGGCGGGAGGCCGAAGATCTTGTCGACTTGCTGGAGCATCACAATTGTCTTGGACTACTCAAGACTCGCTCTAAACCCGAAAGGGTGGCAGCATTTCAAAGTGAAGATCGAGCAGATAGACAACTCTTGGTAGCTCTCCATGAGCTAACACAGGGTAAGCCTTTCGAAGAGATCATCCTGGAGGAATTCAAACGAGTTACACCAGATGCTGCAAGACAGCTATATTTGGATGTCGCTACAATGCATCAATTTGGGGCTGTGGCAAGAGCCGGGGCTATATCCCGTATAAACGGACTTCGGTTTTCAGATTTTGAGAAGCACTTTTTTGAGCCTCTTCGCGATATCATTAGCGTGGTCATGGATTCATATACGGGTGACAAGGGATACGAGAGCCGCCACACACGCGTATCAAGTATCCTATTTGGTGTGGCATGCACAGCTGATACTGAGAAGTCCGCCCAACTCTCCAGAGTGCTAACTGGCCTTGATGTTGGTTTTTCATCAGACAGGAGAATTGTTGGGAAAATTTGCAAGGGTCGAACTATCGCCCAGCAGTTTTCCGATATTGGTGAAGCAAGAAGGGTGTTCGATACAGCAATTCAGGCACTTCCAAACTCTGCATTCCTTTATCAACAGGCTGCGATACTTGAGTATCTTCATGACAAGGGCTCGCTCGATAGCGCGTACAAACTTGCGGAGAACGCACGGTCAATTGATGAAAACAACCATATCTACATTCATACCTTGGCCGAAGTTACACGGCGAAAGGCAAACGCTGCAACGTCCATAGTGGCCAAAGAAAGGCTTCGATCGCAATCTCGCAGCTATCTGAACGAGATTTCGATAAGTAGTTCCATAAATGACCTAACCTTCTGTCGTTTGCTAATCGATGAGGCAATTGATCACCTCAGAAGGTTACCGCACAAAGCCAGCGATCACGAACTTCTCGAGTTTGATAGAAGAGTTGCCGATGCCGTCGAAAGGCTTAGGCGAGCACAACAGGACTTTCCTAATGAGGCAGATTTTCCGAGCGCCGAGGGCTACCTTTGGGAAAAGCTCGGCGAGGAACAAAAGGCTTCACAGGCCCTAACAAAGGCAATTGCGATACATCCAAGGAATTCGGGCGTCTTCGCGCGCCTGTCACGAATTCAACGTGCAGGAGGTTCTGAGGCAGATGCAACCAAGACGCTTGAAGAAGCTCTAATACGTTTTCCGAATGATAAGAATGTTCATTTGCACGCTGCTTTGCTGAGGATCGAGGCAGATGGTGACCCGTCTATTGTCGAATACCATTTCAAGTCCAGTTTCGGCCCAGGTGATCACAATTTCGATGCGAGGTATTTTTTTGCAGAGTTTCTCTTTAAGTCTGGAAGGGTTCAGGAGTGCAAAGAACTCTTCGATGAGATCGATGCAAAGGCACCTGTGAACTTTCGGAAGTCTTCACCTGCATCGGATGATGTGATTACAAGAAGGCTCACTGAATTCACAGGTACTGTGGAAACAGTAAAGGACAGGTACTTCTTTATTCGTTTTGGAGGATATCCGGTGGCAATCTTTTCCCACATCTCTTCACTTGACGATATGACATTCGATGAGTTGCGGGTTGGACTGGTTGTAGTGTTTCGCGTTCGTTTCAATCGAAGGGGTCCGGTAGCGAGTACCGTTTGGGTGCAAGACTAAACTACTACCCTATCACCATTGAAATGACGTCTTTCTCGCTGGTGCCGAGTGGAGTTTCACCTTCGGGCGACCTTTCTTATACTGCCGTCAACAAGAGCGAGCAACATGCCTCCGGGCGACCGGACGATGGTCACGACAATGATGTCTGCACGGGCAGTACCAGCACCGGGAGGAGCAAAGGGGTGACAGGCAATGCGTAGGGCAGGCAGGAAGATCCACGAGGGTCTGGCTCGAGGAGCACGAGCGGATCATGCTTCAGAAGATGGCCCTCAGCGGCCGGGTCTCGAAGGTGCGTCGGCGGCGGGCACACATCCTGCTCGTGGCCGATGAGGACCGGCAGGGCGGCACCCGCAGCGACGCCGACATTCTCGGCGCCGGACCGGCAACGTCCCCCGCTTGCGCAGGCAATGCACCGACGATGCGACGCGAGGTCAGTGCATGGGAGATGTATCGCAACGCGTCGGCGAAGCCGATGGACTAGCGGTTCAGGACCGAGAGCGACCGCATCAAGCTGACGTCGCTGTATCCATCAGTTCAATGAAGTTGAGGTACTAGACCGAACACATCATGGGCAAGAATCAGGCCGAACCGATACCGATTACTTGCTATTTCTGAAATGGGTGAGCAGATGAACTGCTTGTGACTGGTATCGGCGAGACATGGATGCAGGACAGATAATGGACCGGGTATTGGTGACGGGCGGTGCGGGGTTCGTGGGGTCCCATGTCTGCAGGCAGTTGCGGCTGGCCGGGTTCGTGCCTGTCACTTTCGACAATTTGGGGACCGGCTGGAAGGATGCGGTCAGGTATGGCCCATTTGTTCGGGGCGACATCATGCAAATGGAGTCTCTGGTGGCGGCGATTTCGGAATGGAAGCCGGTTGCCGCCATTCACCTTGCGGCGCTGACCAGTGTCGAGGACTCGGTCAGGAGGCCAGAGGCCTACCGGGAATGCAACGTGCGAGGAACCGGCAACGTGGTCGAGGCCATGCTCGCCCATGACTGCACGGCGATTGTGTTTTCATCGACCTGCGCGGTCTATGGCAACGCCCCGGAGGGAATGGTTGACGAGAGCTCTCCTGCCAATCCCGAGAGTCCCTATGCGGCAACCAAGCTTGCCGCCGAGGAATGGCTCAATGGCGGCGTCCGGGAGCGTGGACTGCGCTCGATGGTGTTCCGCTATTTCAACGTGGCCGGATCCGACCCGGACCTCGAAATCGGCGAGTGCCGGGTCAGGCCCGCCAACCTGATACCGGCGGTTCTTGACTGCGCGGCCGGTGCACGATCGCAATTCGAGATATTCGGCACCGATTATCCGACACCGGACGGGACCTGCATCAGGGATTATGTCCATGCCATCGATGTGGCCGATGCCCATGTCCAGGGCCTGCGGTCACTACTGGATGGTTCTCCAGGGGAGGTCTACAATATCGGTACCGGTACCGGGAATTCGGTCCGGGAGGTGGTGGAATGCTGCCGGAAGGTCACCGGGGTGGATTTTCCTGTGCGGGATTCGGCTCGCCGTCCGGGAGATGTTGCACGGATCGTCTGTGATGGCTCGAAGGTGCAGGCCGGTCTCGGCTGGTCTGCCGAATTCTCCGATCTCGACACCATCGTCACCGATGCGTGGAACTGGCGACGAGGCCGGGGCTACGAAGGCTGACCTGGCCGGCATGGCGGCAGGTCCGGCCGATCGATGCCAGCGGCGCGCCTGCTCCGGGCTGGCTGATGGCAGGGGCGGAGGGGCTCGAACCCCCGACAACCGGTTTTGGAGACCGGTGCTCTACCAACTGAGCTACGCCCCTGCATCCGCTGGCCGGAAGGCCTTATGGTCGAAACGGCCGGATTTCACAACTGCAACCCGAACCTTCGGAGGCTGATCCGGCCGGATGTGGCATTCTTGTTGCTGCCGGAGGCGGATTGCTGTCCGGTGGGGATGTTCGGGGTCAGGCGGAGATGCGGAATATCGCCAATTTGGCCAGGTTTACGTGGTTGGATTCGTCCTCGTTCCGGTAGATCGGGGCATCCTCGGTCCGCAAGCCCGTGATGTGCCCGGCCTGTTCGAGGCCCGTGAGGCGATCGCCGAAGCCTTCATTGCCGAAATGGGCTGCGTTGATGCCGACCACGCAGAGGGCGCCGGGGCGGGCGATTGTCAGGGCGTTTTCCAAATCGGCGGGACCGAGATGGCCCAGGGTGAAGGTTCCCGAACTGATCAGCCCGCCATAGCTGGCCCTTGGCAGGCCTTCTCTTGCCGAAAGGTCGGCGGGGAGCAGCTTCCTGTAGACCTCCTTGGCGGCCGCCTCCCGCAGCATGCCGGCGGAAATGTCAAACCCGTCGACTTCGAATTCGGAGCCGGCAAATGCCAGGCCTGCAAGCCCGGTTCCGCATCCCAAATCGGCGACCGGCGTGTCGGCAGGTCCGGCCAGTTCCAGGTATCTGCGTCCGACCGCCTCCGGGTAGATGTAGCCGACCTCCTCGGCGAATTCCGAATCATAGCTGTCGGCCCACTCGTCGTAATACTGGCGGTGTGATTCGCTGTCGGTCAGCCTGTAGGCATCATCCCGGCTGTGCCTGGGCACATTCATCCGCGGCTGCTCCGCTGGCCAGGCCCTATTGCGGCGGCGGGTCCGCCTGGTCGCTGCCGGTATCTGCCTCACCATCGAGGTTCGGCAAGGGCGATTCCGGTGACTTCAGCCAACCCTCGATCAGCTCGGCGGCGTAGAATGCCAGCGCCTCTGCCTGCTCCTCTGGCGTGCGGACCAGGCCCGAGCCGATGACGGTTTCCGGCGAGGTCGGCTCCAGAACGGTCAGTACGTGGGGCTCGACATTGAGCCGTTCGGCGGTGGCATCGTCCCAGACGGTGACGCGGAGCACCAATGCCGAGCGCGGCGACGCTATCACCGGAATGCCGCCGCCAGACAGCGAGTAGGCATCGATCGAGATCGACAGGTGATACCAGCTGCGCCCCCGGTACCGGCCAAGACGTTCGACCACCGCCGCATGCAGGCTGTCCTTCAGGAGACCGGGCTCGGATTCGCGTGAAATCGGCGCCTTTTCGGCATTCTCCTCGGATATGACGGTGTGACCGAGGCGAAAATCGCCTATCGGCTCCGGGTTGTCCTCAATCACCCCGCTTGAACATGCACCAAGCACGAAAGCTGCCAGTGCAAGACCTGCAAACCCGGGAATTGCCTGCGTCATCTCAACTGTCCCATCTTGTCCAATCCTGGCTGGCAACCGGACCAACCGCGCCGAGGACTACCAGAACTTGCACCCGAAATGAAACCGTATGCATCACCGGGGGGCACGGACATGTCCGACCTGGATGCATGGGGGGCGCAGGGGCGCCCGGTCGCCCGGCCACGTATCCGATGACTGGTCCGGCACTGGCGGCGTGCCGCCGATCCACGTATGTTCGGGGGAATTCAAGCACTCTCCTTTCCTGGCTGGTTGGTTGGGGTGCAGCGGGGCCAGAGAATGACAGGACTTCCGGTCAGCGCCGACTTGGCCACGAGACCGCTGGGCATCCGGGGGGTGGTGCGGACGGCAAGGCGGAATCTTCTCGAGATCATACCGGTGCTAGCGACCCGGCAGCCGATGGTGTCGGGCAAGATGGTCAGGCGCTGGCACATGGTCATGGACCCGCAGGCGCTGCGGCGGGTCTTGCTCGAAAAGCCGAGGAGCTATCCCAAATCCGAGGTCACAAGGAACGTGCTGGGCCCGGTGATCGGCGACAGCCTGTTCCTGGCCGAGGGCCGGCACTGGCTGTGGCAGAAGCGGGCCGTCGCCCCGGTATTCTCGAGCCGCAACATCAGCAATCTGGGGCCGATCATGACCGCGGCGGCCGGCCGGATGCTGCAGCGTGTCGCCGAGCAGGATGGCTGTGCGGTCGACATGCATGCCGAGTTTACCGCCGCTGCATTCGAGGTCATCAACGATGTCCTGTTCAGCGGCGAGGGCGCCATCGACCGTTCGGTCGCCCGGCGGGCAATCGACATCTATGTGCATCGCAGCGCCCGCACGTCGCTCCTGGACATCGTCGGCGCACCATCCTGGATGCCGAGACTTGGCCGGCTGCGGCCGGCCCGGGAGGTGGTTGAACTCAGGCGCATCGCCGATGACTCGATCCGCAGCCGCCGGCAATCCGGGCGGGCTCCGGTCGGCGACCTGCATGACCTGATGGCCGCGGCCAGCGACCCGAAGACCGGACGGCGGATGAACCCGCGGGAGTTGCGGGACAATCTGCTCACCTTCGTGGTGGCCGGACACGAAACCACCGCCCTGGCGCTGTCATGGGCACTCTACCTGCTGGCCTTTGATGCAGGCATGCAGGAGCGAGTGCGAGACGAGATCGCCGCCGCCGGCATTGTCGGGCTGGCCGAGGCCGGTGACCTCGAACGACTACCGTTGACCTACCGGGTGATCCGGGAGACGCTGCGGCTGTATCCGCCGGCAGGCATCCTGGTCAGGACAGCGCTGGAACAGGACGAGCTTGGCGGCCGGGAAGTCCGTCCCGGTGACACCATATTGATCCCGCTCTACGCCCTGCATCGCAGCCATTGCCTGTGGGAAGACCCCGATGCCTTTCTGCCCGACAGGTTTGCCAATCCGGACCGGATCGACCGTTTCCAGTATCTTCCCTTTGGCGATGGACCGCGGGCCTGCATCGGCTCAAATTTCGCCATGCAGGAGGCAGGCATATTGCTGGCGTCGCTACTTGCGCGCTTCCGTTTCACCGCCATTGATGATCGCCAGCCTCGGCCGGTGATGATACTCACCCTGCGGCCGGAGGGCGGGGTGTGGCTGCAATGCGAGCCGGTAGCCGGGTAATCAGGTAAACCGGTTCGACTTCGGGAAGCCTCGCGGTGTCTTGCGCCCCGTGGCGCCCCGCTTGCCCATCCAGTGTTCGAGTTCGGTGACCGTCCGGGTGCGGCCGGCCGGGTCGTGCCATTGCAGCCCGGTGGCAAGCGTCAGTGACTTGACATCACCGAGGCCGCCCTGGCGGTACCGCTGCAGGCGGGTGCCCTTCCCCCTCGACAGTTCGGCCAGTTCCGTTGCCGGGAAGACGAGCAAATTGCCATTCTCGCCGACGACCGCGACATGGTCGCCATCCAGAATGGTGCAGACCCGGGCCAGGTCGTCTTTGCCGACATTCATCACCTGCTTGCCGTTGCGGGTCGATGCAACGACGTCCTCTTCCCGCACCACGAAGCCGTAGCCGGAGGCCGATGCCACGAGCAGCTTCCGGTTCTCCCGGAACACCATCAGCGACACGATGTCGGCATCATTCGGCAAATCCACCATGACCCTGACCGGCTCGCCAAGCTTCCTGCCGCCGGGAACGGCGGACACGCTGATGGTGTAGAAACGCCCATTGGAGCCAAACAGGATCAACCTGTCGGTGGTCTCCGCATGCAGGACATACTGTCCCTCATCTCCATCGCGGTATTTGAATTCCTGGTCGAGCGGTACCGTCCCCTTCATCGACCGGATCCAGCCCATCTTCGAGCACAGGATGGTCACCGGCTCCCGATCAAGCATGATCTCGGCCGGAAGGTCGGCCACGTCGGGGGCCTCGGCAAAACGGGTTCGCCGCTCGCCGCCCGGGGCATTCCTGCCGAATTTCGTGCGAACCTCCTTCAACTCCTCGGCAATTCGCTGCCATTGCCGCGACTCGTCCTGGATCAGATCCTCGATCTCCGCCCGTTCCTCCTGGAGCCGACTCTCTTCCTTCCTGAGTTCCATCTCCTCGAGCTTGCGCAGATTGCGCAGCCGCATGTTGAGGATCGCCTCTGCCTGCGCATCGGTAAGGTCGAACTCGGCGATCAATTCCGCCTTCGGCTCATCGCCAAACCGGATGATCTCGATGACCCGGTCGAGATTGAGGTAGGCGATGAGAAGCCCCTCGAGGATTTCCAGCCGTTTGTCGATCTGGGCCAGCCGGTGGCTGGAGCGGCGCTGCAGGATCAGCCGGCGATGATCGAGAAACGCCTTCAGAATCTCCTTCAGCGAGCAGACCTTCGGCGTTCTGCCGTCGATCAGCACGTTCATGTTCATGGCGAACCGCTTCTCCAGGTCGGTCTGCCTGAACAGCGCCTCCATCAGCACCTCGGCCTCGACATTGCGGCTGCGTGGCTCCAGCACGATCCGGATATCCTCGGCCGATTCATCGCGGACATCGCTCAAGGCCGGCAGCTTCTTCTCCTGGATCAGTGTCGCCAGTCTTTCGATCAGCCGGGATTTGGGCACCTGGAAGGGGATTTCGGTGATCACGATCTGCCAGGCGCCCCGCTCGAGTTTCTCGATCTCCCAGAGGGAGCGAACCCGGATCGAGCCCTTGCCGGTACGATACGCCTCCTGCAGCAGTTCCGGCGGCTCGACGATCACGCCGCCGGTCGGAAAATCCGGCCCCAGGACGTAACCGGAAAGCGTGGCGTCCCTTGCCTCCGGCGTCTTCACCAAATGCAGGCAGGCATCGCACAATTCGCCGATATTGTGTGGCGGGATGTTGGTGGCCATGCCGACGGCGATGCCGCTGGCGCCATTGGCCAGCAGGTTCGGAAACACCGCCGGCAGCAGTTCCGGCTCCTCCAGGGTTCCGTCGTAATTCGGCCGGAAATCCACCGCGTTCTCGGCCAGGCCTTCCATCAGCGCCTCGCCGGCCGTGGCCAGACGGGCCTCGGTGTAGCGCGAGGCGGCGGCGTTGTCGCCGTCGACATTGCCGAAATTGCCCTGGCCCTCGATGAGCGGGTAGCGCATGTTGAAATCCTGCGCCAACCTGACCAGCGCATCATAGATCGCCTTGTCGCCATGCGGGTGGTAGTTGCCCATGACGTCGCCGGAAATCTTGGCCGATTTGCGAAACCCGGCCGCCGGTCCGAGCCTGAGTTCGCGCATCGCGTAGAGGATGCGCCGGTGCACCGGTTTCAGCCCGTCCCTGGCATCCGGCAACGCCCGGTGCATGATGGTGGAGAGCGCATACTGCAGATAGCGCTCGCTGATCGCACTGCTCAGCGATTCGCCGGTCTCGCCGATGTCTGTCCTGTCCTCGGTCATGGCAATCTGTTACCGCCAGCTACCGGGAATTGCCACCAGCCGCATTGCTGCCGGCCCCGTGCCAACTGGACGGGCGGCCATGGTCGGGGTGGCCGGCTGGCGCCGCAGTCACCGATGGCGGTCGGCGGCGTCTTGTGCATGCGCCGCATCTGTTGCAGGGAGGGCGCCATGCCGGATTACGCCTACCAGCTTTATTCGTCTCGCAAGTTTGGCCCGCTCCGTAGCACGCTGGCCATGCTGGCCGAACTTGGCTACCGTCAGGTCGAGGGCTTTGGCGATCTTTTTGACAATTCGGGCCTGGCAGCCGCCCTCGGCGAGGCCGGTCTCGAGATGCCGACGGCCCATATCGACCTCGAGACCATCGAGAATCGGTCCGAGATCGTCATTGCCCGCGCCCGCGAGCTGGGGATCAGGCAGATCCATGCCCCGTTCCTGGCACCTGATGAACGGCCGGCCGATTCGGCGGGCTGGCGGCGCCTCGGGCAAAGGCTGGCAGCGGCCGGCCGGCCGCTCCGTGCCGCCGGGCTGGAATTCGGCTGGCACAATCACGATTTCGAGTTTCGTCCCTGCACCGATGGTCGCTACCCGATCGATTGCATGCTCGAGGCTGACGAGCAGCTGATCCTGGAGCTGGACATTGCCTGGGTGCAGGTCGCCGGCGCCGACCCGCTCCACTGGATCGACCGCCTCGCCGACCGCATCGGCGCCGTGCATGTCAAGGACATCGCGCCGGCCGGAACTTGCCTGGACGAGGATGGCTGGGCCGATCTGGGTGACGGGATCATGGACTGGCGGTGCCTCCTGGCCGCCATTGACCGGACCGCCTGCGCCTGGCGGGTGCTGGAGCATGACAATCCGGGCGATGACCGCCGGTTTGCCCGGCGGTCGCTGGCGGCTGCACGCCGGCTGCAGGGCTGAGGTATGGACAGGCTCGGCATCGGCATCATCGGCTGCGGACACATCTGCGCCACCTATCTGGAGCTGGCGCCGCTCTTTGCCGGGTTGGAGATCAGGGGACTCGCCGACATCAACCCCGAGGCCTCGCAGCGACGCGGCCGGGAATTCGACATCCCGGTGATGCCGCCGGCCGAATTGCTGGCGGCGGATTGCATCGACATCGTGGTCAATCTCACCATCCCCGACACCCATTACCCGGTCACCCGCCAGGCGCTGGAAGCAGGCAAGCATGTCTACACCGAAAAGCCCCTGGCGCTGAGCCTCGACGAGGCCGAGGATCTGCGCCGGATTGCCACCAGCCGGAATCTGCGGATCGGTTCGGCCCCGGACACCTTTCTCGGCGGCGCCCACCAGCAGGCCAGGTCCTGCATCGATGATGGCATGATCGGCGATGTGATGTCCGGCTCGGCCCATGTCATGAGCCACGGCATGGAGCACTGGCACCCGGACCCGTCCTTCTTCTTCCAACCCGGCGGCGGCCCGGTTCTCGATGTCGGTCCCTACTACCTGGCCAATCTTGTCCAGCTCATCGGCCCCATCCACCGTGTTGCCGCCCTGGCCGGCGCCGCCCGCCAGGAACGAATCGTCACCGGCAACGGGCCGCGACGGGGCGAGACCATTCCGGTCAGGACCCCCACCGACATTCATGCCCTCCTTGAATTCCGTTCCGGGGCCAGGATCACCTTCTCCGCCAGCTGGGATGTCCGGGCGCACCGGCATTCCAGCATGGAACTCTATGGCCGGGACGGCTCGCTCTTCCTTCCAGATCCCAATTTCTTCGGCGGCGAACTGGAGCTTGCCGGCAGGGATGGCGGGATTGCTCCCGTGCCGGCATGGGATCATCCGCTCGGCATTGCCAACACGCAGCATCCGGAGGAAGGCCCGCTGGCAAATTACCGCTCGGCCGGCCTCGCCGAGATGGCCCTGGCGATCATCGAGGACCGCCCCCATCGCTGCTCGCTCGACCTTGCCCTGCACTGTGTCGATGCCATGACCTCGATCCTTGCTGCCGCCGAAGACGGCGCCTGGGTCGAGCTGTCGACCAGCTGCGATCGCCCGCAACCGCTGGGCCCCGAGGCGGCCCACCGCCTGCTGGCCTGACCTGCCGCCGGGAAAGGCCGGGAGGATGCCACCCGCCGCTATCTGCCGATGGCACCCGGCGACATGGCCCGAATTTCGTCAGGACAGGAGACGGGGGACATGGTAATTGGCAGTCCGGGGGCCTGGCCTGGCCCCGGCCGCGGGCTGGCAATTGTCGCCCGTCCGGTTCGTGACCTGATCCTGGAGCGGAACACTGATGACTGAGGCGAACGACAGGGCGGATCATCAGCAACGGGGCAGCATACTCATTACCGGCTGTTCCTCGGGGATTGGCCTCAACGCCGCCACCACGCTCGGTGCCCGCGGTTGGAGGGTGATCGCCAGCTGCCGCAAGGAGGAGGATTGCGAGCGGATTCGCCAGACCGGGCTCGAGAGCATTCGGCTCGACTACCGCGACGAGGACAGCATCACCGAGGCGCTGGAATGGACACTGGAGCGGACTGGCGGCAGGCTTGATGCCCTGTACAACAACGGCGCCTATGCAATACCGGGCGCGGTCGAGGATCTACCCCGGGAGGCGCTGCGGGAGATCTTCGAGTGCAATCTCTTTGGCTATCACGACCTGACCACCCGGGTCATTCGCATCATGCGAGCCCAGGGGAGTGGGCGTATAGTCAATTGCTCCTCGGTCCTCGGTTTCGTCACCCTGCCGATGCGGGGTGCCTACAATTCGACCAAGCATGCCCTTGAAGGGCTGACCGACACCATGCGGATCGAACTCGCCGGCAGCGGCATCCATGTCTCGCTGATCGAACCGGGGCCGATCACCTCGAGGATACGCGAGAATTCACGCGGCCCTTTCGAGAAGTGGATCAAACCGGAACAATCGGTGCATTCGCAGCTCTACCGGGAGAGGTTGATCCCCCGCCTCTACCAGGAGGGCGTGGCGAAGGACCGGTTCGAGCTGCCGCCCGATGCCGTGACCAGGAAGCTGATCCATGCCCTTGAATCCTCGCACCCGAGACCGCGCTACTACGTGACCACCCCGACCTACATCATGGGTTCGCTGAAGCGCATTCTCCCGACCAGGCGGCTGGACCGGCTGATACGCCGAATGGGTGCGTCGTGAGCGGCCCGCTTCCGGTCATTGCCGTCATCGCCATGCTGGCGGTGCTGGTCATCCTCATGGTCGGGATCGGCGGCTTCGCCACCGGCGGCGAATTCAATCGCAAGCATGCCAATCGCATCATGCGGCTGCGCATCATTGCCCAGGCGGCGGCAGTCGGCTTGATCCTGGTCGCCGTCACCCTGTCCGGGAACGGTGGTTGACCGATGGTGGTGCTGAACAAGATCTACACCAGAACCGGCGATGGTGGCGAGACCGGGCTCGGCGACGGCACCCGGACCGTCAAGCACTCGGCCAGGGTGGAGACCTACGGAACCGTCGACGAACTGAATTCGGTGGTTGGAATTGCCCGGTTGCATGCCGATGACAACATCGATGCCATCCTGTCGAGGATCCAGAACGACCTGTTCGACCTCGGCGCCGATTTGTGTCGCCCGCCAGCCCCGGGCGAGGAGGATGCCGAATACCCGCCGCTGCGGATTGCCGCCAGCCAGGTGGCGTGGCTGGAGAGGGAGATCGATGCCCTGAATGCCGGGCTTGAACCCCTGCGCAGTTTCGTGCTGCCAGGCGGCACCGCCTGCTCGGCACACCTTCATCACTGCCGGACGGTCGCCCGTCGGGCGGAACGCCGGGTGGTCCAGCTGGCAGGACAGGAGGAGGTGAGCGAGGTCGCCATTCGCTACCTGAACCGGCTCTCCGACTGGTTCTTCGTGGCCGCCAGGGCCGTGAACGCCCAAAAGGATGGCGACGTCCTCTGGGTCCCGGGGGCTGGCAGAGGCTGACCGGACACCTCGCCCGGCACCAGGGCCGATGGCTTCTCGCCGGTGCTGTTCACGGCAAGAAGGAGTTGGCCCGGGCGCTCGCCCGAACCGCAGGTGCCGGCTGGCCGGCCTTCCTTCGACCATCCCCGGCAGGTGCCGGCAGATCATCCACTGGCAATTCGCGCGCCGGTCGAATTTTCACTGTTGCTTTACATCGGGTTTTTGTAAGCGTATCCGCCGCAGCCCTCGCGGCTGACAACCAGGAACTGGAGTGGGCGCTATGAAGGTGCTTGTGCCTGTCAAACGGGTCATCGACTACAATGTGAAGGTCAGGGTCCGTCCGGACGGGTCGGGGGTCGACCTGGCCAATGTCAAGATGTCGATCAACCCGTTTGACGAGATTGCGGTCGAGGAGGCCGTCAGGCTGCGGGAGGCCGGCAAGGCCGAGGAAGTCGTGGTGGTGTCGATCGGGGTGCCGCAGGCACAGACCGTGCTGCGCAATGCGCTGGCAGTCGGTGCCGACCGGGCCATTCTCGTCGAGGCAACCGATGACCCGCATGTCGATATCGAACCGCTGGCAGTGGCCAAGATACTGAAGGCGATTGTCGACGAGGAGCAGCCAGGGCTGATCCTCATGGGCAAACAGGCAATCGACAACGATTTGAACGCCACCGGGCAAATGCTGGCGGCGCTCATGGGTTGTGCCCAAGCGACATTCGCCTCCGAACTGGATGTCGGCGACGGCGAGGCGACGGTGGTCAGGGAGGTTGATGGCGGGTTGCAGGTGATCAATGCAAAGCTGCCCTGCGTGGTGACCGTCGATCTGAGGATGAACGAGCCGCGCTATCCGTCGCTGCTCAACATCAAGCGGGCACGGCAGAAGCCGATGGATACCAAGACCCCGGACGATCTCGGCATTGACGTGTCGCCGCGCCTGGAAATCGTCACCACCGTCGAGCCGCCGGCCAGGAAATCCGGCGAAATCGTCGGCTCGGTCGATGAGCTGCTGGAGAAACTCAGGGACGAGATGGAGGTGATCTGATGGCTGTGCTCCTGATTGCCGAACTGAATGGCAGCGAACTTGCAACCGATTTGACGGCAAAGGCGCTGACCGCCGCCCGGCAGCTTGGCGAGGTGACGGTTCTGTGCGCCGGCAATGGCTGCTCGGGCGCCGCCGCCGAAGTTGCTGGCCTCGAAGGTGTATTCCGGGTTTTGTGCGCCGAGGATCCCGGCTATGGCAACTCGCTGGCCGAACCGGTTGCCGCCCTGATCGTGTCCCTGTCGGACCAGTACGAACACATTGTCGGTCCGGCCACCACAACTGCCCAGAATATCCTGCCACGGGTGGCAGCCCTCATCGACGTCATGATGATCTCGGATATCTCGGCCGTCATCGATGGCAACACCTTCGAGCGCCCGATCTATGCCGGCAATGCCATGCAGACCGTCCGGTCCGCCGATCGGGTCAAGGTTATCACCATTCGCACTGCCGCCTATGATGCCACCGGCACCGGCGGGTCGGCGCAAATCGACTCGATCGCCGCCGCCGGCGATCCGGGGGTGAGCAGCTGGGTTGAGGACCGGATTGCCTCGACTGACCGGCCCGAACTCACCTCGGCGAGGATCGTGGTATCCGGCGGCCGCGGCGTCGGATCGTCCGAGGATTTCGAACTGATTTCATCCCTGGCCGACAAGCTCGGTGCCGCGGTCGGCGCATCCCGGGCCGCGGTTGATTCTGGTTTTGCACCCAATGACTGGCAGGTCGGCCAGACCGGGAAGGTGGTGGCGCCGGATCTGTATGTTGCGGTCGGGATTTCGGGCGCCATCCAGCACCTTGCCGGCATGAAGGACTCAAAGGTTATCGTGGCAATCAACAAGGATGAGGAAGCGCCGATATTCCAGGTTGCCGATTATGGGCTGGTCGCCAATCTGTTTGACGCGGTTCCGGAACTGACGGAGAAGCTCTGAAGTCGGCGATTGCCAGGGAAGCAGACCGGACCGTCAGCAAAACGGCAATGGGCCCTGCTGGCGGGTGACGGTCAGACGGAGACACAGCGGTGGAGATCAGCAAAGTAGGGGTTATCGGGGCCGGGCAAATGGGCAATGGCATTGCCCATGTCTTCGCATTGGCAGGCTTCGAAGTCATCCTCCATGACATCGCCGACGAGGCGCTGGCCAGCGCCATGTCGCTGATCGAAACCAATCTTGACCGCCAGGTGGTGCGGCGGCGGATCAAGGAAAGCGAAAAGACCGAGGCGCTGGAGCGGATCAGGCTGACCCGCAAACTGCAGGATACCGGGCAGGCCGATCTGGTGATCGAGGCGGCAACCGAACGCGAAACCATCAAGTCAGCCATCTTCGAGGATCTGGTTCCGCATCTCCGTCCCGAAACCATACTGACCTCGAACACCTCGTCGATTTCGATCACCCGCCTGGCATCGAGGACGGACCGGCCGGGACGGTTCATGGGTTTCCATTTCATGAACCCGGTGCCGGTCATGCAGCTGGTCGAACTGATCCGCGGCATTGCCACCGACGGCGAGACCTATACCACGCTGGTCGAGGTGGTGCACCGGCTCGGCAAGACCCCGGCCTCGGCCGAGGATTTTCCGGGCTTCATCGTCAACCGGATCCTGATGCCGATGATCAACGAGGCTGTCTATGCCCTGCTGGAGGGAATCGGCTCCGTCGAATCGATCGACAGCTCGATGCGGCTCGGCGCCAATCATCCGATGGGTCCGTTGCAGCTGGCCGATTTCATCGGCCTTGATACCTGCCTGGCGATCATGAACGTGCTGCATGACGGCCTGGCCGATACCAAGTACCGCCCCTGCCCGCTCCTGACAAAGTATGTCGAGGCCGAATGGCTGGGCCGCAAGACCCTGCGTGGCTTCTACGACTATCACGGGGAGGTGCCGGTCCCGACACGGTAGGCAGTCAATGCCCGGCCCCGCCGCGGGCACTCCCGGTGACCGGGATCAGAATTCCTCGCCGAACCGCCCGCTGATCAACTCCTCGAGTGCCTCGGCAAGCTCGCCGGCATCCTCGCCCGTCATCCGCACCTCGATGACCGCCCCCTTGGCAGCCGCCAGCATCAGCAATCCCATGATCGAGTCACCAGCGGCCGTCCTGCCCTTGCGCGTCACCTCCACCTTCGAGCCAAACCGCTCGACCGTGGCCACGAACTTGGCCGAGGCCCGGGCATGCAACCCCTTCTGGTTGACGATCCGGTAGCTTCGCTCGACTTCCATTTCAGTTGCACCTGACGAGATTGATGTGAAACCTGCCAGCTTCCACGATGGCCCGGGCAGCGATCTGCAAGCTCTTCTTCCGGTATTTCATCAGTTTCAGCAGCATCGGCATGTTCACCCCGGAAATGATCACCCGGTCGGCCCCGGAACAGGCATTCTCACAGATGTTCGATGGTGAACTCCCCTTGATGTCGGTGAGGACAATCACCCCTTCACCGCTATCCACGCGGTCGATCGCCTGGCAAATCTCGTCCCGGGTCATCCGGCCATCATCATTGCCGACCGATATCGCCGCCACATCCGGCTGCGGACCAGCGATCTGTTCGATGCTGGCAAGCATTTCCTTGCCAACACGACCATTCGTCACAACAACAATACCAATCAACGTAGCATCCGAATCAAGATTGCATCGGCCGATCAAACGGGCGTCCCTATAGACACTCCGGCGCAATTCCGCGCAAGCCGATTTGCCGGGGCCAGAAAAGGGGAGCAATTGGACAGGCAGCGCGGTGCCACGGGCTGGATTGATCATGTCATGAACAGTGCCGGCGGTAGCATCCCTCGTGACGAGGCCGGCGGGCAACTTGCCGAGAACACGGTCAGCCGTCCTGCCGGATTGCTACGAGGTATTGTCGAGTCTGGTGTTTGGGGGGTTGTAAGTAGGCGGCGTATCTGGTCCGCTCATTTTGCCAAACAACCAACCAGGGAGTACACCGCCATGCCCGGGAATGTACATGTACTGAAAGGCCGCGGAGATCGAAGGAAGGCGGATAAACGGCAATGATGGGTGAAGATCACCCGTCGTTGTTGGCAGTGAACGGACTGCGGTAAACGGCGACCTGGAATGAAAGCATGACGCACCGCTACAGGGAAGCGAACTTTCAGGCAGCCCCCGCTGCGGGCCGAAACTGCGAAAGATGCCTTCGGGACGGATCGGTCTGCTCCTGGCTGGAGGAGTCCATTTGGGTCGCGGCGAGGGTGTCCGCGACCATCTGCGGGTTCCGGTCAATCAGCGCCATCAGCACCAGGGCGGCGCGATCCGGAGAGCGGCGATTCTGCTCCCAATCCCGCAGCGTGCTGACGGGAAGACCGTACCGCTCGGCGAACGCAGCCTGCGAGAGCCGCAGTTTCTTTCGGATTGCCGCAACGTCCACGGCTTCAGGCACGAACACGCCGGCCGGTTCGATCTCTCCCCTTGCAATGGCGAGGGCGTCCTTCGCGCTGTGGATCAGGTCTTCACCAAAGCTCATTTCGATCTCCTTCATTGCGCGGTGCGAAACTTCCGGGTCAGCTCCCTGGTATTGGCCCGCCAGGCATCGGCGATTTCTGGCAGCAGCTTCGCCAACTCGTTTCGCTCGGCCCCTGTCAGGTTGGCCCTGGCGCCCTTGCCGTTGACCGCCAGAAGAAACACCGGCACGTCATCGCCGCCGAAATGGTGAATCGTGCGGCAGCCGCCGCGCCTTCCGCTGCCAGGGCGCGCATGACGCAGTTCGCGCCCCGCCGGTTCCGGCTATCATGTCGTCGGCGACCGGGTCCTGGGTCAGTGTGTTCACAATGGCAGTCAACTCGTCTCCCGACAGGCCGCAGCGCTTGGCCTGAACCGTAAAGGTTGCCGTCCAGATCACCGAGTGCATGACGGGTATATACGGCATTGCCGTATCATTGACAAGGGGGAGGCGGGGCAGTGCCGGCCGGTCCGCGGAGCGGCACGGGAGACCGCAGGTGTTGACATTCTAGCGGCAGGGCACGCCGGGCCGAATTGTCGTCCTGAAATGTTGCGTGCAATAATTCATGGTGTTCGGGTCGAACGGATGTCGGCCATGCCGGTCGGCCGCATGAATACCAAGCTGCGACCCGAGCGAAGCTGGCCTGAGGTCCGATGGACAGACGTATCGGACTCATGAACCAGGGAGGAGACCATGAACAGGGGGACGTCCCGAATCGCGGTAGGAATGCCGGTTGCCCAGCACCCCCCGCAGAGATCCGGACCTGCGCGCTAACGCATCCGGCTCCTGCCTTGGGTGTTGACGGCAAGGCGCTGGGCCGGCCACGGGTGACGGATGGTGGGTTTTGGCCAGTGGAAGCCGATGAGGCGATCCAACGCTGACCATTGGTAGCGGTCCTTCTGCGAGCGCCTGCGCAGGGTGCGCAGGAACATGTGTCTGACCGCGCGGACGAATGCCTTGAGAGCGCGCGATGTGCCTGGGACAGCGTAGTAGTTCAGCCATCCGCCCACGACCCTTCCGAGCCATCGGGCCGTGTCGTGCTTGCTCCAGTGCATTCGCCTCCAGAGCGCCTCCTTGATCCGTCTGAGGGTACGTCCCATCCGCTTTCGGGACGGTTTGCGCCCGACCCGGAACTTCCCTTTCAGGGTTTTGGCACAGAAGTGCGTCATGCCCAGAGGCTCGAAGGTCTCCGGTTTGCCCTGCCCGCGTTCCTTCCGGTCCACTTTTGCGAACCGTCCGAACTCGATCAGCCGGGTCTTGCCCGGGTGCAGTTCCAGCCCGAACCTGGCCAGCCTTTCCCTCAGATCGTCCATGAAGCTCTCTGCTTCCCACCGGTATTGGAAGCCGACGACGAAGTCATCCGCGTAGCGAACAATGATCATGTCGCCTTTGCTCTTCCGTCTGCGCCATGATCTGTGCACCCAGAGATCAAACACATAATGCAGGTAGGAGTTGGCCAGGATTGGCGAGACGATCGCCCCCCCTGGGGCACGCCTCTTCCCCCGTCCGTCCAGCAGGTGACAGGGCGAGACGGTTGGCAGGCAAGTGACCGGAGACGGCGCTTGTTCAACCATTGCCGGCGGCCTATTGGGAAGTCGTGGGGTGTCGGGCTGGTCTGACATCGGTCTCGACGCGGGGTATGCCATGAAACTTATTGTGCAGCGGCTGGTGCCGCTTTTTCTGTTCTCCTTCGTTGCGGCATGGGCAACGCCTGGTCTCTCGCAGGCCTGGAGGCTGGATTGTGAAATCACCAACTATGGGGCTCACTACTCGTCGGGCGAGTCCCGCGAGGTTGCCAAAAGCTGGCTTCCGGAGACCTCGACCCATGTCATCAGTATCCCGTCCAGCTACCATGTTGAATTCGGCCTGACAGGAACAGCGACGATGCCGCCGAACAGGTTCGTATTCCGCTACCGCCCCTATGGTGAAAATGGCGTGGCGACAGATCTGCTTTACACCTACCTGACCAAGAGCGACATCCTGACGGCGAAGGTGATCTTTGGCGGCAACTACTACAATATCGACGCCCGCGGGCGATGCCGGTCAAGCAAGATTTCCGCGGCCCAGGCCGAGAAGCTTCTTCCCTGATCCGGAACCGGAAGCAGGAAGGCCGTTCAGGCACCCCTGCCGTATTTCACGTAGTGGCGGATCGCTGCCGGCAGGTTTGGCAGATCGCGACCGTAGACCAGGTCGAGCTCGATCTCGAGGATGGCGCGAGTTCGCCTTGGTGGCAGTCTTTCCTGTTCGGGGTGCTCGAGATCGACGATCAGGTCGAGCTGCGCCCGGTTGGTGCGGGGCGCTGTCAGCAACCCGATGCCCCTGGCCTCGATGAGGGCGGGCGTGTTCGGGGGCGGTGAGGCCAGGATACGGCGCTTGTGCCTGGTGAGCAGGAGTTGGTCGTCGGATACCAGGAGAGCGCCGAGGGAGATCAGTTGCAGTGCCAGCGAGGATTTTCCGGATCCGGACGGCCCGAGCATCATCACCGCGTTTCCGTCAAAGGCGACCGCACTGGCATGGAGCACCAGGGAAGAGGATTCTTCCGGCACGGGACTCACCTCTTCGACCCGGTCTCGAGTCCTCCGGGAGGCGGCTGATCAGTAGCTGGAATTCGTTGCCGTGTCGGCGGTCTCCTCGTCATTGCCGGACACCAGGGCACGAACCCTGGCCACCTTGCGGGCAGCGATCTCGGCCAGCAGGCGGGCATCGGTGGAGACGGTCACCAGGTCGAATCCCCAGCCGATGGCCTTGGCTGCATATTCCGGGGCCCCGCAATGCAGGCCAGCCACCAATCCGGCCTGCTTGGCGGCATCGAGGATCCGCCTGATGGCGGCAACCAGCTCGTCCTCCTCGCGGTCGAAGCCCGGCGCCAGCCGCCCATTGGTCAGGCCGATGGTGAGGTCGGCCGGGCCGATATAGATGCCGTCAAGCCCCGGCGTGGTCACGATGTCATCGATATTGTCATAGGCCTCCAGGGTCTCGATCATGGCCAGGGACATGACCTGCCGGTTTGCCTCTCGTGCGTAATCCGGGCCGGCCGAGATGGCCGCCCTCGTTGGCCCGAAGCTGCGCACGCCACCCGGCGGATAGCGCATGTAGGATACAAATCTCTCGGCCTGCTCGCGGTTGTTGATCATCGGGCAGATGATGGCGAGCGCGCCCACATCCAGGGCCTTCATGACGATTCCCGGCTCAAGCCAGGGAACCCTGGCCACCGGCACCACCCCACTGGCCCGGATCGCCTGGAACATGGCCACCGCATTACCCAGTTCATTGAGGCCGTGCTGCATGTCGACAGTGAGGCTGTCGAAGCCCTGCTCCGCCAGCACCTCGGCAGCAAACGCGTTGCCCATTGACAGCCAGCCATTGATGACCGGCTTGCCGGCCTGCTGACTGGTCCTGATCCTGTTTTCAATCATGGTCATCCCCGGTCTTTCACCTGCGTACTGCCCGTCACGGGCCTGCCGGACGGGCGGGCGGCGGTCGGGGCTTGCTCCCCGATTATCGGCGGTGCAGCCTTGTTGCGAACCGGCACTGATGTCAATAAACACTTCGCGTTCCTATTGGAATTCGGGATGGGTGAGAAAATGAACAGGCAAACGGTGCGTCTGACCATGGCGCAGGCGCTGGTCAGGTATCTCTGCAATCAGTACATCATGGAGGACGGCAACAGGATACCGCTGTTTGCCGGCGCGTTCGGAATCTTCGGGCATGGCAACGTGACCTGCCTCGGCGAGGCGCTTGCGGCAGCGCAGGACCGATTGCCGACCTGGCGCGGCCAGAATGAACAATCGATGGCCTTGGCCGCCATCGCCTTTGCCAAAACCCGGAAGCGCCGCCAGATCATGATCGCCACCAGCTCGATCGGCCCCGGCGCCACCAACATGGTCACCGCCGCTGGCGTTGCCCATTCCAACCGCCTGCCGGTGCTCATTCTCTCCGGCGACGTCTTCGCCAACCGGCGCCCGGACCCGGTCCTGCAGCAGGTTGAGCATTTCGGCTCACCCTCGACCTCGGTCAATGACTGTTTCCGCGCCGTCACCCGCTACTGGGACCGCATCATCCATCCGGAACAGATCATTTCATCCCTGCCGCAGGCCGTCGCCACCATGCTTGACCCGGCCGATTGTGGCCCGGCCTTCATCGGTTTGTGCCAGGACACGCAGGAGCTGGCATGGGATTACCCGACGGAATTCTTTGCCGAGACCGTCCATGCGGTGCCGCGGCCGCGGCCGGACAGGGACAGCATAAGGGCTGCCATCGACAGGTTGCGGCTGGCCGACCGGCCGCTGATCATCGCCGGCGGCGGGGTGAAATACTCGCTGGCCGAGTCTGAAATTGCCGGTTTTGCCAAGAAACGGGGCATTCCGCTCGCCGAAACCATTGCCGGCAAGGGCATCGTGACCCATGCGCATCCGGCGCATGTCGGACCGATCGGCGTCATCGGCTCGTCATCGGCCAACGCATTGGCGGAGAAAGCCGATGTGGTGCTGGCCATCGGCACCAGGCTGCAGGATTTCACCACCGGCTCCTGGACCGCGTTTGCCGCCGATGCCGAGTTCATCTCGGTCAACGCCGCCCGCTGGGATGCCCACAAGCACCGATCGATTGCCGTGGTCGGCGATGCCCGGGAGGCCATCGGCGAAATCGATGCCGGCCTGGATGGCTGGACCGCGGATTCGGCCTGGATGGCGGAAGGGAAGCGGGAATTCGCCGCCTGGAACGAGCTCCTGGACCAACACCAGCGGCCGACCAACGCCCCGGTGCCAACCTATGCGCAGGTCGTCGGCGCCGTCAACAAATGGGCGGGCGACAGCGACCGGATGGTGACCGCGGCCGGTGGGATTCCAGGCGAGACCTCCAAGGGCTGGCGAGTCAAGAATCCGCATACCTTCGACTGCGAATTCGGATTTTCCTGCATGGGCTACGAGCTGGCCGGCGGTTGGGGCACGGCCATGGCCTGCGACGGCGATGGCTCCACGCCGATCGTCATGGTCGGCGATGGCTCCTACCTGATGATGAATTCCGACATCTACTCATCGGTGCTTACCGGGCACAAGATGATCGTGGTGGTATGTGACAATGGTGGGTTTGCCGTCATCAACCGGCTGCAGAACTTCAAGGGCGGCGAATCTTTCAACAATTTGATCAGCGATTGCCGGGTCAAGGAGGCATTTTCGGTCGATTTTGCCTCCCATGCCGCGTCGCAAGGGGCGCTGGCGCGCAATGTCGATAGCTTGGCGGATCTGGATGACGCCCTGAACTGGGCGAGGACCACCGACCGCACCACGGTGATCTCGATCGTCACCGACGCCCATGCTTGGACCCCGGGCGATGCGTCATGGGATCTCGGCGTTCCGGAAGTCAGCGACCGGGCGGAGGTGCGGGCGGCCCGCGCCGACCAGGAGCAGATCCGGGCCCGGCAGCGGATCGGAGTCTGACCATGGAAGCCAGGATGGGAATTGCCCCGATTGCATGGTCGAATGACGATTTGCCGGAGCTTGGTGGCGATACGACGCTCGAGACCTGCCTGTCGGAGGCCAGGGAAGCCGGTTTCTCCGGGATTGAGACCGGGGGCAAGTTTCCCGCGACCAGCGACGAGCTGGGGCCGATCCTGGAGCAGCATTCGCTTTGCCTGTGCGGCGGATGGTATTCCGGGACCGTCCTCGAGAATGACCTGTCGGCCGAGAAGGACCAGGTTCACGGCCAGCTTGAATTGTTCCGTGACCTGTCGGCGCCCTGCCTGGTCTATGGCGAGACCGCCAGCACCATCCAGAACCAGCGCTCGGTGCCGCTCAACCGCCGGATCAAGCTCGATGACGACCAGGTCAGGAACTATGGCAGGCGGTTGACCGAATTTGCCGAATGGTGTGCCGACCGGCGAATGCCGATCAGCTTCCATCACCATATGGGCACCGCCATCGAAACCGAGGATGATCTCGACCGGTTGATGAACTGGACCGGCGAGGCGGTTCAACTTCTCTACGATCCGGGACACATGGCCTTTGCCGGCGGAAACGTCGCCCGGGTCATCACCAACCACGGCACACGCATCAGCCACTTCCATGCCAAGGATGTGCGGCGGCAGGTCATCGACTCGCTGGACCGGTCACGGGAGAGCTTCCTCGATGCGGTGCTGAAGGGGGCCTACACGGTGCCGGGCGACGGGTCGCTGGATTTCGTCGAACTGGTGCAGCTGATGGCGGATACCGGCTACGAGGGCTGGTTCGTCGTCGAGGCCGAGCAGGATCCGGCCAAGGCACCGCCCCTCGAATACGCGCGCATCGGCTTTGATGCGCTGTCCTCGGCCCTCGATGCCGCCGGTTATCGCATAAGGGATGAAAAAAATGAGTAGAGTTGACGGCAAATTCGCGGTCGTGACTGGCAGCACGCAGGGGCTCGGGCTGGAAATCGCCCGTCACTTTGCCAGGAGTGGCGCCGCCGGCATCGTGACCTGTGGACGGGGTACCGACAAGGGGGAGAGGGCGGCCGAGGAGATTGCCCGGGAGACCGGGGTCCGGACCAGATTCGTGACCGCGGATCTGTCCAATGTCGATGATTGCCGCTCGGTCATCGCCGCACTCGTGGACGAGTTCGGCCGGATCGACATCCTGGTCAATGCCGCCGCCAAGACCGACCGCGGCACGCTGGTGGACACCTCGCAGGAATTGTTTGATTCGATGTTTGCCATCAATGTCCGCGGGCCATTCTTCCTGATGCAGGAAGCGGTCAAGGCCATGATCAGCAGCAATGTCCAGGGCTCGATCGTCAATATCGGCTCAATGTCCGCCCATTCGGGCCAACCCTTCATCACTGCCTATTGCGCATCGAAAGGGGCGTTGGCGACCTTGACCAGGAATGCGGCCTTTGCCCTGTTGCACAACCGCATCCGGGTCAACCAGCTCAATATTGGCTGGATGAACTCCGAGGGCGAGGATGCAATCCAGCGAAGATACCACGGCGCCGGGGATGACTGGCTGGAAAAGGCCGGCAATGAACAACCTTACGGACGACTGGTCGAACCGGCCGAGGTAGCAAGGGCGGCGACATTCCTGGCGTCGGAGGAATCGGGCCTGATGTCGGGCGCGGTGATCAATTTCGACCAGTCAGTATGGGGGGCGTTCGAGACCGGAGCACCGTTGCCAGCAGGCCCGATGGCCGCCGACTGACCACCGTCATCCCGGCCGGCAAACCGGCCCTTCATGGCCCGCTCGCCTCCGGCCGGCGATTTGCGGATCACCAACCCGTTGGCGGGGTATCCCGCCACCCCCATGGACCACCCATGACATGGAATACTGGATTCCGGTGACCATCGCCGCCGCCTTCTTCCAGAATTTGCGCTTCATGCTGCAGAAGCATCTGAAGGACTCCCGGCTGTCGACTTCGGGGGCGAGCTTCACCCGGTTCCTCTACGGCGCGCCGATCGCGGCGGCGCTGGTTGCCGTCCTGCATCTCGGGCTTGGCTGGCCATTGCCCCGGGCCGGTCCGGGATTTGCCTTCTATGTCGTCATAGGGGGGATGGCGCAGATCCTGGCAACCAACTGCGTGGTGGCCCTGTTTGCCGAGCGGAACTTTGCCATCGGCATCGGCTTCAAGAAGACCGAGACCATCCAGACCGCCATGCTGTCGCTGCTGGTCCTCGGCGAAGCCATCTCGGCGCACGGCCTCGTCGCCATCATGCTCGGCGTTGCCGGTGTGTTGCTGATGTCCAATTCATCGACGCGCAAGGGAGGCCTCGACAGCGAGGCCAGCCGGCACTGGCTCCTCAACCGGGCGACCGGCTATGGCATCGGCGCCGGTTTCCTGTTCGGCGTATCGGCGGTCTGCTACCGCGGGGCCACCCTGGCGCTCGATGGCAGCAACGCCTTCTTCACCGCCGCGGTGACCCTGGCGCTGGTCACCGCCATCCAGGTCGTCGCCATGCTGGTCTACCTGCATTTTCGCGAGCGCGACCAGATCATCAAGGTGCTGCAATCATGGCGGGTGTCGGGGCTGGTCGGCGTGACCGGCATTCTTGGCAGCCTCGGGTGGTTTACCGCCTTCGCCTTGCAGAACGCCGCCTATGTCAAGGCGCTGGGGCAGATCGAACTCCTGTTCACCTTCATCGGTTCGTACCTGGTCTTCGGCGAACGCAGCACCGCACGGGAAATCCTCGGTATCCTGCTCATCGTCGCCAGCATCATCCTGCTGGTCCTGCTCTGACCGGCCTGCAGGGGCCTACGGGGCCTCGCTTGCCATGTAGTCGGATTTGGCCAGCCACTCCCGATCGATCTCCACGCCCCACCCCGGCGCATCGCTGATGGTGACCTGGCCATCCGTCACATGGTAGGGGTCGTGGGTGAACAGCCCCTGCTGCCAGGGATAATAGTCCGACCCTTCGATCGACAGCTCCAGATAGGCACCGGCATTGGGCAGTGCCTTGAGGAAATGCATTGTAAACAGGGTGATCATCGAGAGGTTGGCGGCGTGCGGAGTAACTGGCAGGTTGGCCGCCTCCGCCATGCGGGCCACCCGCCGGGCGCGACCGATGCCGCCGACATAGAGGATGTCCGGCTGCACGATATCGACGGCCCGCATGTCGATCATGCGGCGCCAAGTGGCCAGGTCGCAATCCTGCTCACCGCCGGTCACGTCGATGTCGAGCGCCTCGGACACCGATTTCGTCTGTTCAAGCTCCCAATAGGGACACGGCTCCTCGAAATGGCAGTAGCCGTGATCCTCGAGCTGCCGACCGATCTCGATCGCCCGTGGCGGCGAGTAGCAGGAATTGGCATCGATCAGCAATGCGACCTGGTCGCCCAACTCGCGGCGCATCAGCGGGATGATCTCCTCGGTCCTGCCGGGCCATTCATCGGCGCCTCGCCCGACCTCGGCTCCGGCCCGGATCTTGAAGGCGTCAAACCCGAACCGGTCCCGCAGTCGCTTCAGCCGGTCCGCCTCCGCCGGCGGCGTGATGTCCCGCTTCATCGAAGAGGCATAGGCGCGAAGCCTTCCGGGCGTCCCGCCGAGAAGCTCGACCACCGGCTTGCCTGCCTGCCTGCCCCGTGCATCCCAGATAGCGGTATCGACCCCGGCCATGGCCCGGCGAAGATAGGAGCCGGGGAATTTGTGCTCCCGCTCGGTAACGAGGTCGAAGAGGTCATCGAGGCCTTCCCCGATATCCTGCCCCAGCATCCACGGTGCCACCTGCCGGTGCAGCACCCGTGCGGTGATGTCGGAATTGTAGGTCGAGACCTGGCCCCACCCCTTGATGCCGCAATCGAAGGTCGCCCTGACGAATCCGACATGCGCATTGGCAAAACTCTCAAGCTTGACGAGTTTCATTCCCCACCTCCCGGCCCGCGGGCCGGATGCCCCTCGCCGGCCATCAATGCCTGCCCACCACCGTCCCCCCATGGCCGGGTTCGGCAAACCGGCATCCCTGCCAATACGGCAGGCGACGGACGGATGGAAGGCCGCGCAGGCCGCTTGCCTGATCAGGCAATCAAGATCGATTGCGGCCATTTGCAAGGCAACCGGGAGCGACGATCGACATTTGGCTGGCGACGCCTGGCCCGCACGGCATGGGCTGACGTCGAGGATTATCCCGGGGAGGTGGCCGAGATGTCGCACGAACTCCTGTTCTTCGAGTTCCTGGCGCCGTTGATCGGCAGGAATCCTGACCGGATACCCCAACATTGCAAACGAGACTCGGTCCGGGAGAGTCCATCATCCTGATTGTCGCTCGATTCCGGCCGTGATTGTCGCCCCATATTGGTCGGGAAATTCCCCCGCTGTCCTGCCTCTGGGCATGACGGATATAAAACGAACCTGAGCTGTAGATCGGAGATCTGTGTGCGGCCCAGTCCAAGGCCCAGGAATTCTCTAGTCGTTGAAACGGCCTCACGACCACGGCAAATTAGGTTGGGGATCTCGATCTGCAGCAGGGTCGGGACGTCCGCTTGTCCACCACCGGGAGATTTTCTCGCGCTTCTCCGGCGACCATCCGACCACGTCGTCGCGCGGGGCGTGCTTCCTTGCATGCGGTGATGAAGAAACCGAGCATGGCGACGGTCTATTGCGAATATCCGTTGCAGGTCAGCGGCCGATGCGAGATTCTACGCTTTCTAGATCAGTGTGTGAGGCCTAAAGGATTGACCTACAAATACGGAAAGCCGTTCATTGGGGTTGCGTTAGGCGAACAACGGTTGTTTTCCGGTAGCGACTCCGATTGGGATGATCGTTGGAAGCCCTCAATACCCGAAGCGAATACCATGCTTTGGCGGTACATGAGCTTCGCAAGATTTTGTTCATTACTGGAACGACGAGAATTGTTTTTCTCCTTGGTCGGAGACATGGAGGACAGATATGAGGGTTTCATCAACCCTCCGCTACCACCTGATCGGGGAAACCCTCTGTACCACCCGGAGCAACAGGTCTGTGATCTTCTGTACAAGATCGCGCGCACCGCCTTGATATGTTGCTGGACACGCTCTGATTACGAATCCACCCTGATGTGGAAGACTTATGCCGGCGAAGAAGGAGTGGCCATCCGTACTACTTTTGGGGATTTGCAGAAATCCGTTCTCTCCCTCGGTAAACTGCCGGTTATATTTGGTCAGGTTGAGTACGTTGACTACGTTCAGCGGGAAGTACCAAGATTCAATTGGTCCCCTCTCTTCCACAAGAGGGTCGAGTACCGCGCTGAGGAAGAAGTTCGCGCGCTCCTGCCGGGCCCTTGTTTGAAACACGGTAGTTCGACTCCAGAAGAAATGATGGACATTCGGCTTGATCCGGATGTCGAAAAACAGCGGGGCCGATACATTCCCGTTGATTTGAGTATCTTGGTAACAAAAATTGTGATTTCGCCATACGCAAAACCGTGGTTCACAGAAATCGTGAAGTCCGCGGTTCGGCAGTCATCATTTGACATCGACGTATGCAATTCGTCGATCAATGCCGGGCGAGGACCCTCTGGATTATTTTAGCAAGATCTGGCCCGATTAAATCGCCTGTGGGTTCACGGAGCTGAACTTCCCCTCATGAATTGGTCCACCGTTTAGGTGAGTAATCGAAGGACTGGACATACCCCAAAGAATGAGCCCCTTCGTCGCTCACACCCACACATCAACGGTACCGATCCGCCATTGACATTTGCTTCGATTGCTTCATTTATTGCATACAGATATCTTGACCCTGTGAGGTCAAGCCTTCCAAGGAGGCCTGCATGTACACGTTAGGTCATCGGCATCTCCCACCTTCCCCCCGGGATGCTGCGATCGCACGAAGCACTCACCGGGCTCTGTCTCCCTATGGCGGGACGGACCGGCCCTTGAAGCTGCGCGTCAGAGACGGCGAAAAGAAGCAAGCTATCGATCTCCCGGCCGGCGCGGTCGACCTGCTCATGCATGTCCTGGAAGCCATGGCCGCGGGCCAGGGCGTGACACTGATTCCGGAAAGCGCCGAACTCACCACGGTCCAGGCGGCCGACCTATTGAACGTCTCCCGTCCATTCCTCATCAAGCTCCTCGACCAGAAGGCCATCCCGCATCGGAAAGTCGGCAAGCACCGCCGGATTCGCATGGAGGATGTCATGGCATACAAGAATGCCATCGACCGGGAACGCGAGCAGGTGCTTGAACAACTCACCGAGGAAGCCCAGGCCCATGACATGGGATATGGCGCCCGGTGACGGTCTTTACTGCCCTCCTTGACGCCAACATTCTCTATCCCGCACCGATGCGGGATATTTTTCTGCAATTGGCGGTTGACGATCATTTCCGCGCGAAGTGGACCGCTGACATCCATCGGGAATGGATCAATGCCCTGCAACGCAACGAACCGCACCGCGATCGAACAACCCTGGAGCGCACCCGCGATCGGATGGATCAGGCGACACGGGATTGCCTGATCACCGGATACGAGACGCTTATCCCTGCACTCGACCTGCCCGACCCCGACGACCGTCATGTTCTCGCCGCGGCGATAGTCGGACGCTGCGACGTGATCGTCACCTGCAACCTGCGAGACTTTCCAGAGGATGCAGTCGCGCCATACCGGATCGACGTCCTCCACCCCGACAACTTTCTGTCCAATCACCTTGACCTGATGCCGGGCCATTTCTGCGACGCCGTGCGCAAGATACGGGAGCGGTTGGTGGCGCCACCCATCGCCGTTCAAGACTATCTCGCCATCCTTGCCGGGCTGGGACTCGTCGCCACCGCCGCCGAATTGGCTCGGTTTTCGGAGCGTATCTAACTGGTCTCCGATCCTCCAAGGCTCCCCGGACCAGCACGGCATCGTGATCACGATCCCCGTTCTCCCTGGCTTTCACAACTATCGTAAATTGCCGGCACGTAAATTGCCGGCCAAACCCTGCAGCCAACCGGGGACCGGGACTTGCGAGAGCTTGCAGAACAGGGTCCATGCCCTGGTCCTGAAGCTGGCGGCGAGTTTCGCTCCGGCGGCCTTGATATCCGAAAACGGATGCCAGGTCACACCCCGTGCGAGTTATGGAGTTGACATCTATAGCTCATATATGGTCACAAGATGAGTTATAGAATGGATTTCTATCGCTCATGCCGTGGAACTGGCAGATACCAGGCTGTCCAAAATTCCGCTACGACGCGGCGGCAATTGCTCGGCACGAGCAGCGTTTCCTGCTGTCGTCAGGCGCAATCCTGGGCGCAATCCACCATGTCAGCTCATCCGAGCGTGATCAGTTGCGCATCGATTTGCTGAGCGACGAGGCCGTGAAAACCAGCGCCATCGAAGGCGAGATACTGGACCGGCAGAGCGTGCAATCCTCGCTGCGCCGCCAGTTTGGATTGTCCCCTGGCAGCCATCCAGGAGGGAAACGGGAACAGGGCGTGGCCGAAATGTTGGTCGATGTCCATTCGACCCATGCCGAGCCGTTGACGCATAATACGTTGTTCCGGTGGCATGGTATGCTGCTGTCCCATGACCGGCGCCCGGACAGTATCGGAGCCTACCGGCGACATGCCGACTCGATGCAGATCGTGTCGGGTCGCCATGATCGGCCAACAGCGGTGCATTTCGAGGCACCGCCTTCGGACCAGGTTCACGACGAGATGGACGCCTATTTGGCGTGGTTCAACAGGACGGCTCCGGTGGCCAGTGACGCACTGCCGGCGTTGACGAGGGCCGGTCTCGGCCACCTCTATTTCGAAAGCATCCATCCCTTTGAAGATGGCAACGGTCGACTGGGCCGGGCCTTGGCCGAGAAGTCGCTTGCGCAGACCAACGGTCAACCGAGCCTGATAGCACTGGCTTTCACGATTGAGCGATACCGGCGGGCCTATTATGACCAGCTGAAGCGGTGCCAGGGGACGCTAGATGTGACGCCTTGGCTCGAATGGTTTGCCGAGACGGTTTTGAAAGCGCAGCGCGTCACCCGCGAGCGCGTCGGGTTCGTCATTGCCAAGGCACGTTTCCACGACCAGCATCACGATCGCCTGAATGATCGGCAAGCCAAGGCGATCGCGCGCATGTTCCGGGAAGGACCGGACGGTTTCAAAGGCGGTCTCGGCGCCAGGGACTACCTGTCGATCACCGGCACGTCGCGGGCCACCGCGACCCGGGATCTGCAGGATTTGGTCGAAATGGGGGCCTTGAGCAGGACCGGAGAACGGCGTTACGCCCGCTACTGGTTGAAACTGGAGCTGGAGCCGGCGGTTTGAGTTGAATGGGGTGCCGGCGGCGAGGCGGCCATGGGCGTCCGGCTCGAAAGGGTAAAGTCCGCGGCGGCGATGGGTGTGCGGCGATGCTGTCCGGGAAAGAATTTCGGAGCATCCTTTGCGTAATTCCTGCCGCCGGATTGATTGAAGCTTCGAGTAAAACTGCCCGGAGTGGTGCGGCCGCGCCACCACGCATTGCCTCGCCTGGCCTGGTCCCGCCTGTTGGTTTGTTGGCCTTGTCTGTTGCCTGTCCGGAG
This sequence comes from Paracoccaceae bacterium, assembly GCA_964291445.2. Lineage (GTDB taxonomy): Bacteria > Pseudomonadota > Alphaproteobacteria > Rhodobacterales > Rhodobacteraceae > JAPOXR01. The sequence continues at coordinate 221,791 of OZ219864.1, forward strand.
CTCACGAAAATGCTTGCGCGGGCGGGGATTTGGCTGTTTACCACGCCCGGTTTTCTTCTTGCCGGGGAGGCTGGGCGATGACGACGGGGAGGTCGGCGGGTTCCGGAGCGGCGAATGGCCGGCATCGCAACGTGTTGCTGGTGGTCATGGACCAGTTGCGGGCCGATTGCCTGCAGCTGGCAGTGGATGGTCGGATGGTTCTGCCCAACATGGCCAGGCTGGCAGAGGGTGCGGTCACCTTCCGCCGTCACTACTCGGTGGTCAACCCGTGCGGGCCGTCACGGGCCAGCCTGCTGACCGGCCTTTATGCCATGAACCACCGGTCGGTTCGCAACGGTGTGCCGCTGCGGCCGGATTTGCCGACCATTGCCTCCGAAGCGAGGCGGGCCGGCTACGAGCCGTTGCTGTTCGGCTATACCGACACCGCCGCCGACCCTCGCCGCCGGCATCCCAACGACCCCGACCTGCTGAGCTATGAAGGGATCATGTCCGGCTTCATCGAGGTGGTGGAACAGCGCCACACCACGAGGAGTTTTGCCTGGCGGGCGCATCTGCGGCGGCAGGGATATGCGCTTCCGCATTACAGCCGCTTCTATGCGCCGCAGGATTTCGACAGCGATACCGGGCCGGGGCCGCGCGATGCGGCCTTCTACCGGGCCGGGGACAGCGATACCGCCTTCCTGACCGATTCCTGCATCGGCGAGCTGGCGGTGCGCAGCGACCTGCCCTGGCTGGCGCTGCTGACCTATATCCGCCCGCACCCGCCGCTCATTGCCCCCAAGCCCTACAACCGGCTCTATGACAATGCCGACCTGCCGCCGCCCCGGCGGCCGTTGTCGCTCGAACAGGAATCGCACATGCATTCCTGGCTGGCTGCCGAACTGGGAAGAGGCGCCATCACCTCGATGATCGGCGGCTACAATTGCAGTCTCGACAATGGCTCGGCCGAGGATGTCGCCACGTTGCGGGCGGTGTATTACGGCTTGGCGACCGAGGTTGACCACCATGTCGGGCGGGTGGTCAACTTCCTCGAGGAGAGCGGGTTGCTCGACAGCACCTTGCTGGTCGTCACCGCCGATCACGGCGAAATGCTCGGCGATCACTGGCATTGGGGCAAGACCACCATCCATGACGGCTCGTTCCACGTGCCGCTGATCATCCGGGACCCCGAACGGCCGGAAGGTCACGGGACGCAGGTCGATGCCCCGACCGAGTCGGTGGATCTGGTGCCGACCATTCTCGACTGGATGGCCTCGGAGGTGCCGATGAGCATGGACGGGGCCTCGCTGTTGCCGTTCATGACGGGGGATCGCCCGACAGGTTGGCGCGACTACAGCTATTCCGAGCTGGATTTCGGCGACCCGGAGCGGCCGACCGCCCTGCAGGAGGCAACCGGGCTTGCCCTGCACGAGGCCAATCTTGCCATCCTGCGCGAGCGGCGCTTCAAGCTTGTCCATTTCAATGGCGACCTGCCGCCATTGCTGTTCGACATGGCATCGGATGGCGAATGCCGGAACCTGGCCGGCGAGCCTTCCTGTTCAGGGGAGTTGCTGCGGCTGACCCGCAAGCTGCTTGACCATCGCATGCGCCATGCCGATCACACCCTGTCCGACATGAAGATCACCGCCGGGGGAACGGTCAACTACCGGGGCTGACCGATGCCGGTCATGCCGTGTTGGGCATGAAGATCATCGCCGGGGCGTGGTCAGCGGCCGGGGCGTGCCGGTCAAGTCTCGTGTGGCGTGAAGACTTCCGGGGGTGCTGTCAGCGACTGGCGCTGACGGCGCGGGCGACTGCCGAGGGCTCGGCCCCCTGCAATTCCTTCCAGTGATGGCAGGCAACGTTATGCTCATCCTCCACCACCTCGAGAGCCGGCTCCTCGCTGCGGCAGCGGTCGGTGGCAAATGGGCAGCGGGTCTGGAACTTGCATCCCGGCGGCGGATTGGTCTGCGAGGGAATCTCGCCCTCCAGCTTCTGCGCCCCACCCCGCTCGTCCGGGTCGAGCGAGGGAATGGCCGACAGGAGCGCCTTGGTATAGGGGTGTTTCGGATTGGCAAACAGCCTTCGTGTCGGCGCGGTCTCGACCAGCCGGCCAAAATACATCAGCGCCACGTGGTCGCAGATATGCGCCACCACGCTGAGATCGTGGCTGATGAACAGGAAAGTCAGGCCAAGTTCGCCCTGGATTGCCTTGAGCAGGTTGAGAACATCAGCCTGGATCGACACGTCCAGCGCCGCCACGCTCTCATCGGCAACCACAAAGCGCGGATCCGAGACCAGCGCCCTGGCAATGGAAATCCGCTGGCGCTGTCCGCCGGAAAACGCGTGCGGAAACCGCCGCAGATGTTCGAGGTTCAGCCGGCACTTGGCGGCGATGTTACGGACCTTTTCGTCGGTCTCCCGGCGTGACGAGGTCAGTTTCATGACCTCCAGAGGTTCGGCGATGATGTCCCGCACGGTCATGCGCGGGCTGAGCGCCGCATACGGGTCCTGGAAGATCAGCTGCGCCCTCGAATGGTAATCCCGCTTTTCCTGCCGGCTGATGGTGCCGAGATCGTAATGCACCTCGCCATCATCGTAGGTGACCGTGCCCTCGGTGATCGGGTTGGCCAGCAGCATGGCCCGGCCCAGCGTGGTCTTGCCAGATCCGGACTCGCCGACGAGGCCGAAGAAGCTGCCCTTGTCGATGTCGAGGCTGACTTTCTCCACCGCATGCACGAAGGCCTTCTCCGCCAGCAATCCGCCGCCGAGCGGAAAGCGGACCGACAGGTTGCAGGCCGAGATCAGGATATCGCGGGTCATGCGGCGCTCCGTCCGGCTTCGACAAGATGGCAGGCAGCCCGGTGGTCGGCGCCGGCCTCGCTGAATGTCGGCACCTCCCGCCGGCAGATTTCGCCAATGAGGGCCGGGCATCGGGTCTGGAACACGCAGCCGGAGGGGCGCTCAAGCGGTGACGGGATATCGCCGGGAACCGGGGTCAGTGGCGCATCGAGATCGGACAGCTTGGGCAGGGCGGCCAGCAAACCCCTGGTATAGGGGTGGACCGGGTTGCGGATAACATCCCGCACCGGACCCTGCTCGACCAGCCGGCCCAGATACATGACCGCGACATGGTCGGCAGTCTGGGCAATTACCCCCAGATCATGGGTGATGAAGATGATGCCCATGCCGAATTCATGCACGAGGTCCTTCATCAGATCGATCACCTGCGCCTGGATGGTCACGTCGAGAGCCGTGGTCGGCTCATCGGCGATCAGCAGCTTCGGCTTGGTCGACAACGCCATGGCAATCATCGCCCGCTGGCGCATTCCGCCCGACAATTCGAAGGCGTATTGCCGGAACCGTTTGCCGGCATCGCTGATCCCCACCCGCTCGAGCATCTCGATTGACAGCTCCTGGCATTCCGATCTGGACATGTCGGTGTGGATCATCAGCTGCTCGACCATCTGGTCGCCGATGGTGATGGCCGGGGCAAAGCTGGCCATCGGTTCCTGGAAGATCATCGAGATCGAGCCGCCGCGCACGATCTGCAATTCCCTGCTCGACTTCAGCGACATGATGTCGACCGGGCCGGAATCGAGATGCAACAGGATCCTGGTGTCCTCGCTGTAGACGGCATTGCCGGCATTGAGTTGCATCAGCGACTTGGCGGTGACCGACTTGCCGGAGCCACTCTCGCCAACGAGGCCGAGGATGCTGCCGCGCTGGAGGCTGACCGAAAAATCCTCGACCGCGGTCACCCGTCCCTCATCGGTGTCGAATTGCAGCGTCAGGTTCTCGATCTCGATCAGCGGGGTCATTTCTGCAGATCCGCATAGGGGTCAGCGGCATCACGCAGACCGTCGCCGACAAACACGAATGCCAATACCAGGGTGATGAAGAACAGGACCGGGATGAAATACCACTGGTAGTTCAGCAGCACATCGGCATTGGTGACGTTCTGCAACATCACCCCGAGCGAGTTGACCGGATCCTTCAGCCCCAGCCCGATGAAGCTGAGCGCCGTCTCCGACAGCACCATGTAGGGGAAGGAGATTACCAAATCGACGATGATGTAGCTGGTGAAGCTCGGCAGCAGGTGCCGGCGAATGATGTGGCTGGACGAGGCACCGCACAGCTGTGCCGCCAGAACGTATTCCTGGTTCCGCTCCGACAAAAGATGCGTTCGCACCCGGCGGGCGAGGGTTGGCCAGCCAATGAATCCGAGAATGATCGATATGAAGAAGAACCGGGTCTCGGCGCTCCACTCATCCGGAACGAAAGCAGCCAGCGCCATGAATAGCGGTATGGCCGGCACCGTCCGGATGGCATCGGTGAACATCTGCGCCGAGGAGTCGATGAAACCGCCATAATAGCCCGACACGCCGCCAATGATCAGCGCCAGCACGAAGGCGATGAACACGCCGATGGTGCCGACCGCCAGCGAGGTATTGATGGCATGCAGGGTTCTTGAAAAGATGTCCTTGCCGGCCGAGTCGGTGCCGAAGATGTGGATCATGCCCTCGGAGACCCCGAACAGGTGCCGGTCGAACTTGAGAAACGGGATGCGGAACAGCTTGTATTCGGAACCCTTCGGCAGGAAGGTCACGTAGCGGCGCTTGTCGCGGTTGACCTCTGTCACCCAGCGGAAATTGGTCTTGATCGACCGGGTCCGCTCATAGGTGTAGATGAAGGGACGCCACGAGCAGCCATTCTCGTCGCAAAAATTCGGTATCTGCGGCGCACCGTTCATGTATTCCTTGTCCCGCCCGGCGATGGTCGGGTTGTACGGCGACAGGAACGGGGCAAAGAGCCCGCACAGTATGAGGAACAGGAGGACATAGGCGGCGATCATGGCCGAGCGGATCTTCTTGAACCGGGCCCAGACCAGCTGCCCCTGCGAAGCGGTGAAATAGGCTTCCTTCAGCTTCTGGTCGACATTCGGGTCGGTGCCGGTTTCCGGATGCGAGGTGTCAGTCATCTCTCACTTCCCCAGGATGCTTCGCCGGACCCGCGGGTCGATCAGTGCCAGCAGGATATCGGTCAGGAAATTCAGCGTGACGATGCTCGCGGTCAGCAGAAAGATGATGGCGCCGGCCAATTGCTGGTCGTTCGACCTGGCCAGCGCCTCGATCAGCAGCGCCCCGGCTTCGGTCAGGGTCATGATCAGGGCCACGATCGGCAATTCATTGAAGATCCGGTTGAGGTCGAAGCCCAGCGAATTGATGATTGGCCCCAGCGCGTGGCGGGCCGGGTATCGCATGATCAACCGCCGTCCGGTCACGCCGCGGGCTGCCGCCGCCGTCACGTAGAGCTTGCCAATTTCATCGGACATCAACGCCCGGACCGTCTGGATGGCAAAAGCCGTTGCCGACCAGCCCAGAACGAAGACCGGCAGCCAGGCATGGCTGAGGAAGTCGATGACCCGGTCATACGACCACGCCGCATCCCGGTACTCCTTCGAGAACAGGCCGGTCAGGCTCTCTCCGAACTGGATGGTGAAGAACAGCATGATCAACAGCGCCAGCAGGAAGTTCGGCAACGCCAGGCCGAGATAGCTGACCAGGCGAAGGGTGTTGTTCAGCAGCGGGCTGTTGGCGGTGACCGAGATGATCCCCACCGGCACCGCCACCATGTAGGCGAGGATCAGCGAGGTGATGCAAATTCCGAGCGAGATCAGGAACTTGTCGCCCAGGAGGCTGTTGATGTTGACCCGCAGGATGCAACTGTCGCCGAATTCTCCCCGGAAGGCATCGGCAACCCAGCTGGTCCAGCGGACAATGAAGGGCCGATCGAGGCCCAGCCGCTGCCGTTCGGCGTCGATATCGGCGGTGGTGATCTGCATGCCCTGGGTGTTCTTGAACGCCAGGTACCGCTCGGCGCAGTCGCCGGGCACCAGTTCCATCAGGCTGAAGACGATCAGCGATACCAGCAACAACGTGATGAATGCCATGATTGCCCGAATTAGCGCAAACTTGGCAAATTGCAGCATCATCCCCCTCCGGATCAGCCCGCCACCAGGCGGCGACCGATCAGCAACAAACTGGTGGGCGGATCACGCCGCCCACCAGGACTCTAGACGATTCCCGATTACTCGTCCAAGAACCACTGCGTGGCCCGGTACGGGTAGGTCCGGTAGAACTCGTAGGAATGGGTCTTGAATTCCACGAAATTCTTCAGCGCATTGCGGTGATAGACCGGGCTTGGCCCCTGCACCGTTCCGATGAACAGCAGGTTTTCGGTCATGTTCTTCACCAGGCGCTGGCCAAGCATCTCGAACTCGGCAGAACCGGTCTCGGCTGACTGGAACGCATTGATGTCGTCGATCAGTTGCTTGACATAATCGGGAGGCTCAACGCCGGCCGTTCCGCCGGAATCAACCCACTCGGCCCAGAGCATTCCGGTCCTGATGCCGAAATAGTTCTCGAAGGGCGGGACCCAGAGCTCGTTGTTGCCGAGCACGATCGCCAGCGGCTGGCTCTTGCGCCACAGCATCACGTCAAGCTGGTTGGCAGATTGTGCCGAACGATACTCGTCCGGAGTCACCTCCTTGACGGTGGTCTGCACGCCGACATCGGCCCAATACTGACCGACAAGTTCCACGACCTGTCCGGCAATCCCCTGGGTGGCAAATTGCAGGTTCAGCGTGATCTTCTCGCCATTGGGTAGCTCGCGGATTCCGTCGCCATCGGTGTCAACCATGCCGAGATCGTCAAGCAGCGAATTGGCAAGGTCGGGGTCGTGATCGGTGTAGTAGGTCTCCCAGCTTTCATCGATGAAGCTTGGCCTGGGTGAAAACCCGATATACTGCCGGGGCGCACCGAGTCCGAAGAACACCACCTCGTTCAACTCATCCCGATTGATGGCAACCGACATGGCCTGCCGGAACCGGAGGTCGCCGAAGGCCTCGCGCTTGCCGAGATCCTCCGAGGTGACATTGAATGCCAGTGTCGGAACGGTGATTTCCGGCCTGAGGTCGATCGTGTAGTCACCAGCTTCCTGGTTCTCGAGAAGCATCGGCGCCGAGGGAAGTTGCAGCGACTGCGACTTGTAGTCCGCCTCGGCCGTAACCAACTTCAGGATACGGACCTCGTTGTCGTTGATATACACCTCATCCTGCTCGCTGATATAGGGAAGCTGATTGCCTTGGGTATCGACGATGTGGAAATACGGGTTGGCGACCAGGTGCCGTCCTTCCGTGGTGTCGGTGATGTAAATGTGCGATTCCAGCGTCGGAATGACATCTGCCGGCAGGTTGGCAACCATCTCCGGGCTGTTGAGCAGCGGCGAAGGCGTGTCCGTCCAGTCGGAATTGCCGAAATAGGCGGCAATGACTGCCAGCCCGTTCTCGAAGCCGGCCTCCTGGGCAAGCTTGTCGGCATCCGGGTTGATGTCCGGATGGAACTGGCCAAGGAAATGCTTCGGCTGGAAGCCCTGGGCAAACGAGGTCGCGAAGTGCGCCAGCAGACCCGGCTTCGGCGCCGGCAGGTGGAACCTGACGGTCTGCGGATCGATGACCTCGACCTCCATTCTCTGGCCGGCGACAAGGACATAATCCTTGGGCTTCGGAATGACCTTCGAGTCGAGCGACAAATTGTCATACCAGAACTTCACGTCATCGGCGGTGAAGGGCGCGCCATCCGACCATTTGTGTCCCTTGCGCAGGAAGAAGGTCAGTTGCGTGAAATCATCATTCCATTCCCAGCCCTTGGCCACGTTCGGGACAATGGTCTGGAGGTCGTCAAGGTAGCGCACCAAATTGACGTGACGAACCGACAGGAAATCCGATGTCCCGGCTTCGGTCGCGTTCGAGAGAACATCAAGCGTGCCGCCATATGTTCCGATGGCGTGATAGGGTGCATAGACCAGCGGCTCTTCCGGAATCCGGTCTTCGAGCGGCGGCAGTTCCGGGTTGCCCCTGATCCTTGCATTCAGGGCGGCAATGTCCGGATTGGTCGAAAACGACATCTTGCAACCGGCAAGAGATTCGAATTCGGCAAGTTCATATTGTTGCGGGAACGCTCCGGCCGGAACGCCCATGGCATCATCGACAGTCACGGCCGGGCAGTCTGCCAGGGCCATGCCGGCCGAAGACACTGCAACCGCAACGGTCAGGCACAATCGTTTTATCATCTCAACTCCTTTCCTCGCCGGCTCAATCAGTAGAACCGGACGAAATGGTGGTAAATTCGGGTCTCCCCGAACGCTGAATTGCCGTCAAACATGCCGACAAGTCAAGTCTGTGGGACGATTTGTGTTCAAAACCTGGACAGCCGACCGGCTCCGCAAGGCCGGAACCGGCAACAATTTCACGATGCGGCATCATCGCCAGCACCGCTGCCAAACTCAGAAGTGAGGGAATTCCAAGCCCGAACCTCCGGCAGCGCCTGCCTGGCTGGCGACGGAAACGCCGCTGCCCCGCATGGCGGCCCTCTCGCCATTCCCGCACCGGTGCCGGGTCACAGGCTGATCTCGCGATCCCTTGCCGTTACCGGCCATCGCCCACGGGCCCTGCCGTCTCTGACCACCCAGGCATAGGCGTGCAGCGCCACCGTCGGGCAGACATGCCCGGGAATCGCCAGGAGGGCGTCGCCAGGCCGAAGGCTCGCCGCCCTTGCCGTCTCGATTACCAAATGTTCCTCGTTCTGCAGGACCGCCCTGGCGTCGGGGATGCCGGGAAACCGCAACCGCCTGCCGGCCGGCGGGTCGGCGGCGCAGGCCTTGTGGCCGAGATCGAAGGTGACCCGGTTCGGTGACGGCCTGCTGACAACCCGGGTCAGGATCAACGCCGCTGGCACGAATTGCAGATCGGGAAACTGCCGCTGGTAGCCATCATCGTGCAAGACCGAGGTTCCGGGGCTCAATTCCAGGGCCGGGTCGTCCTTGCCGGCAAGGATGGCAAAGGTGCCGGTACCCCCGGCAACGACCGCCGGCACGGTGAGCGAGGAGGACTCGAGATCATTCCTGAACGCCTGCACCGCCTTCCAGCATTCATCGACGGCGACCTTCCGCTCCTCGAGCCCGGTCTGGTGATTCTGGCCATCATAGACATGCAGGCCCGCCGCCCGGAGATTGCCGGCCCGCTCGATCTCTTCGTAGAGAGCACGGGCATCGGGGCCTGGCACCAGGCCGCTTCTGCCAAGCCCGGTGTCGATGTCCAGGAACACGTCGATTCCAATTCCTGCCGCTGCCATCGCCGCATCTAGCGCCCGAACCGGCTCCGGATGATCGGCGGCAACGGCAAGCCGCACCTGCGGGTAGCGCTGCCGAAAACGCACCGCCCGCCCGATATTGGGCCCGACCGGGTTGTAGGCAAGAAACACGTCCCTGGCACCGCCGATCGCAAGCATCTCCGCCTCGGCGAAGGTCGCGCATTTGTGCCTGACGATGCCCATGCCGACCTGCATCCGGACAATGTCGAGCATTTTGTGGGTCTTGCAATGCGGCCGCAATCGACGGGGGTGGCCGGCGAGTGCCAGCATGTGGGCGGTGTTCTTCCGCACCATCTCCTCGAAGACTACCAGGCCCGGCGAGTAGATCTCGTCCGAATTGTCGATTGCGTAGGTCCCGTCCATGGCACCCGTCAGCGACCTCCTGTCCGCGCCGGCCCGAGAGCCTCGCACCGGGCCAGCCATGCCCTGCCAACTCTCCGGACCAGTCGCCTGCCCCGCATGACGGCATTGCCCGTTGCCACGGCCGTGACCGGCCGGCATCGCCCGATCATTCCTCCTGCCCGTGGCAATTGCGTACCCGCTCCATGGCGATCTCGACATAGTCGGCGGAGGTGTCATAGCCGACGAAGTTCCGACCCGACCCGACCGCCGCGACCGCCGCCGAGCCCGAACCCATGAACGGGTCCAGAACCAGGTCATCGGAGAATGTATAGAGTTCGATCAGTCGCCTCGGCAACTCGACCGGAAACGGTGCCGGATGCTTCACGCGCCTCGCCGATTCAGCCGCAAACGTCCAGATGCTCTTGGTGCATTCCAGGAAGTCATCCCTGGTGATGGTGGCATCCCCGTTCCGTGACGGGCGTTTGAACCTCCCTTTGGAAAACACCAGGATGTATTCATGGATGTCGCGGAGCACCGGGTTTGACGGGCTTCGCCAGCTTCCCCACGCACAGGATGGCCCGGAACTAGCCGACTTGTCCCAGATGATTTCGCCTCGCATCAGAAACCCGATATCGGCCATCTGGCCGGTGATCATCGAGTTCAGCGGGATATAGGGCTTGCGGCCAAGATTGGCGATGTTGATGCAGGCTCGCCCGCCTGGCGCCAGCACCCTGAACACTTCCTCCCATACCGACCGGAGCAACTCCAGATACTCGTCCTGGCTCAGATCATCGTCATAATCCTTGCCGACATTGTACGGCGGGGAGGTGACCATGAGATGCACGCTGTTGGACGCCAACTCATGCATGTCGGCGCTGGAGTGATTGTGAATGACATTGATGTTCTTGGCGCTGTTTTTCGCCTCCTCCCCGTCCATTTCGGGCTCCGCCCCGGCGGCATAGATCTTGCGGTTGTAGAAACCGCTCGAATCATGCCCGGTCCGAGAGGAGGTGCCAAAACTCTGCATCTTGGTCTTGCTCATTGATTCGCCTGCCTCGTCACTGGCCTGTCTTGCCGGCAACCGGGTCGTCGCCCCCGGTGGACGGAAATGATCCGGGCACGGGTCATCCGGCCGTTGTCGAACCGTATCATTCCACGCCGAATTGCCAAGCCATCCGGCACAATGGCCGTCCGACCCTCCAGTCTTGCCGACAGCCCGGCCCGAACGGGACATGCCGGCAGTTCAGCAGGATGGGCCACGGCGCCAACCCGCCTGCATCCACCGGCCTCACAAATGCTGCCTGGAAGGGTGTCGTGAAACCCGCTGGCCGATGCGCAGCGCGTGGAGCCGGCGTGCTTTCGAGGCTGAGCCCGCGGCGTCGAATGTGTCACTCTATGCATATATGAACGAAAATCGGTTAAAACACATCACATTTCCTCCGATCATGCGTTGCTTTTATCGGTAATTGCGTGCAAAAGCGTGGCATGGTCGAGAAGAACGCTCAAAACGACGACACGACCCACCGGGCAGTTGAAATCCTTGAGCTCCTGCACAGGCTGGGTGGGTCGGCCCGGACCACGGACTTGGCCGACGCGCTGGGCGTGTCCCGGGAGACAGTCCGCAGGACCGTCAAGAAGCTGTCGAAAAAGAAGATCGTAGCCCGGGTCCATGGTGGGGTGTTCCTGACCGGCGATGTCGCGGTACCGGGCTTCTTCCGGCGCATTGGCGAACAGCCGCGCGAGAAGAAGCGGATCGCCAGGGCGGCGGCATCACTGGTCGGCGATGGCAGTTCGCTGTTCCTGGATGTCGGCTCGACGGCGAATTTCGTCGCCGACGCACTGACCGACCGGTCAGGGCTGCATGTCGTGACCAACTCGGTCAATGTCGCCAAGTCGCTGATGCAGCACAATGGCAACCGCGTTCATTTTGCCGGTGGCGAGCTGCAGATGGACAAGTGCGGGACCTTCGGGCGCGAGACGCTGGACTTCATCGACCGGTTCTATTTCGACATTGCCATTCTTGGTGCTGATGCCTTCGATATCGAGCACGGGTTCCTGCTGCGGGATCCCGACGAGGCTGAAATCGCCAACAGGGTTGTCCGCAGGAGTCGAAAGACCATGTTCGTCGTCGACCAGACGAAGTTTTCCCAGACCGCACCGATGATTACCGGTGGCCCGGGAAGCATCGATGTCCTGGTCACGGACTCTCCCCTGCCTCCGGTCATTTCCGAGGCGCTGGCGCGCTGGGGGACGGAGGTGATCGTGGCGCCGGATGGCAGGACCGTCGATCAGGTGGACAGCAAGGCATTGCTCGCCGAGGCCTGAGGCCTCAACAGCTCGACTCTGCAGACATGGCAACGATCGTCTTCACAATCAACCTGGCTGGCGCGGTCATGCTGCTGCTGTTCGGGGTGCATGTCGTCCGCAGCGGGATCGAGCGCCTGGCCGGGTCGTCATTTCAGCGTCTTGCCCACCGGAACCGCAAGAATCTTGTCCTGGCTGCCGGCATCGGCACCCTGCTGGCGATCGCGTTGCAGAGCTCCACGGCGGCGGCCCTGCTGACGGCGGCGTTCATGCATGCAGGCTATATCGGGCTGGCCAGCGGCGTTGCCATGGTCCTTGGCGCCGATTTCGGCTCGGCACTCGTCGTCCAGGTGTTGTCATTCCAGCTTGACTGGCTCATCCCCGTACTTCTGGTCATTGGCGGCTGGTGCTATCTCGGAGACAACTCTCCTCGCCGAAGACATGCCGGATGGGTCATCGTCGGCATTGCGCTGATTCTCATTTCCCTTCGACTGATCGGCGAGGCAGCAGAACCGGTTCGCCAGGCAAGCTTCATGCCGGCGCTCGCCTCCTACCTGGAGGCCGACTTCGTCACCGCCTTCCTCGCCGGTGCGGTCATTGCCTTCGTCATGCATTCGAGCGTCGGGGCCATCCTCCTCTTCGTCACTTTCGTCAATGTCGGGGTTCTGCCGGTTACGGCCGGCATCTCGCTGGTCCTGGGGGCAAATATCGGCGGTGCGCTGATTGCCGTCTGGCTGTCTCGCCGGATGGAGGCGCCGGTGCGGCGGATACCGTTCTGCAACCTGATCCTGAGAGGCACGGCGGCAATCGCCGCGCTTCCGGCAGTCCACCTGCTGCCGGCGCTGTCTTTTCTCGAATCGGGCGAATCCGGACAGGCTCTTGTCCATGTCCATCTTCTCTTCAACGCTGCGCTGGTGGTCATTTTCCTTCCTTTTGTCGGAGTCATGGAAGGATCGATGTCGAGGGCGTTGGCGCGGATGCTTCCCGACGAAACCGGATACCGGAACTACTCGGCCCTGCAGAGCGGACGCGGGCTCGAGGATGAGTTGTCCGACTCGCCCAAGACGGCATTGCGGACACTGACCCGGGAGGTTCTCCATTTGGGGCACCAGGTGGAGATCATCCTGAGCCCGGCGATGGACATCTACCAGGGCCTCGATGCCGAGCAGGTTGACGGGTTGCGCAGGCTGGACCGGGAAATTGGTGATGCCCTCGTCGATATCCGCCGGTTTGCCGCATCATTGCAAAGATCATGCTCGAAGAAGGAGGACATTCGCCGGGCGCGCGAACTGGCCGACCTGTCATTCAACTTCCGGTCCACGAGCGACATCGTCGTCAACAGGATGCTGGAGCTGGCCGAACACAAGGACCGCCTCAAGGTGGAGTTTTCCAACAAGGGCTGGGACGAGCTTGTCGATATCCATGCAAGGGTGCTGGCGAACCTGTCGCTGACCCTGGACATTCTGCTGTCGGACGATGTCGAATGTGCACGGCAACTGGTGATCGAAAAGGCATCGCTGAATGCACGGGAACGGAAGAGCCGCAAGCGGCATCAGAAGCGACTGCGAGACGGCGAGGAAGTCAGCTTTGAAAGCAGCGACATTCATCTCGACACGCTCAGCGCCCTCAAGGACATGAACTCGCGGATTTCGGCCTTCGCCTACTCGGTGCTCGACCGCAATGGCATGCTGCTCGAATCAAGGCTGATCGACCAACTCGAAGACGGTCAACCGGCCTGATCCCCCCTGCGGCGCACGACCAGCACCCACACTGGTCAACCCTGGTCGTCCGCCGGATTTCGAGGTCAAGACACCCTACATTCCTTCATTTTTTCGACCGAATACAGGCGTATGCCACGCTCGGAAAATTCGAATATCCGTAACCGCTGAATTCAACGCAATGGACGCCGCTCAACAGTCCTCGGTCCATTCTCGTCCTGGATGTCGCTGGGCAGGTTGGGCCGACAATCATCCGCTGTCGAAACCGAACCCCATCTGGCGGGCGGATTTTCGGAACGATTGCTCCGACTCGGTTTTGACAATGATCCTGTTTTCGCCAGCGTGGGAGGCGAATTTCGTGATCTTCCTGTCGGACAGGAGCCTCCTGGCCGTGTCCTCGCTGTCGCATTCAAACAGGATTCCGGTTCCGGCGGGTCGGATTGCCCGTGCGTTCGCCTCGATTCCCGCCAGGAATCCCTCGACCCGCTCCGGTAGCGGTTGCTCATCCCGGGCGGACAGGAATTCCCTGAGGGTTTCGGTGTCCATCCCCGTCTCGGCCGACACCAGGGTCTTTTCCGTGCTGAGTCGCCAAACGGAATTCGGCTCTTCCTCGTCCGCAAAGCAGCGCAGAAGAGCCCGTTCTTCATGATCCAGGCGGCCGCTCCGCACGACGATCCGCAGATCCGGATAAACCGAAAGGGGAGTCGATGTCTCGGGGGTGTCGGGCTTGTATTCGTCTGTGAGGCCAAGACAGTAGGCGCCAATCGAGGTCAGGCGAAAATATCTCAGCCCGTCATAACGACTCAGGAAACTGCCTTCGAAGTATCCCGTTGATTCCCAGGGCTTCGGTCGCGCGTGCTCCGGCGGGACAAATGCGACGTCGACCATCCCCAGCGTCGCAGCATACTCGAACAGGACGCATAGCAGGTACCTGTCCTGCAATACGCTCCAGCTCAGGTTGAATTCGTACTCCAGTGCCCCGTATTGCGCGTTGTTGACGTAGAGCGTCCACGGTGCTCTCGAAACCTCGAAGCGAAGATCCGTGGCAACCATGAACCTGGTAAGGTCATCAAAGGCGACAACCCCCCGGCCAGGGCATTGAACAAGCGCATCCTGGATGGCCTGGCGACGCGGCTCGGTCGCTGTCATGGCTGCCTTTCCCCGCCCGCGTGTCTGCCCCTTGATCGACTCTATTCTCGAGAATTCGTCCATGACCCTGGATGAAAGCCAGCGTTTCCAGATCTGCTTGAGCGTCTCGTGCGGTGGCGTCGACAATGCCTTGCGCCCGGCCGGTGTGAGCTTGAGCCGGGACCCATCCTGCCGTGCGAGCCGCCCGGCCTGGACCAGAATCGGCCAGGCGAAGGCCTGGATCGGACCGGTTTCGGCTTCCCATTTGGTCGACATGTAGAAGTCACCGCCATCGAGCACCCCTGCAATCCGCCTCATGGTCGCCGACGATGGGCGTTGCGTTGAGGCGCTGACCGAAATCCTGCCTTCATCGATCAGGGTCAGCACGGCAAGCAGGTTGGCCCTTGCCGCCGCCTCCATGTTGCATTGCTCGATCGGAGCGGCAGGATTGGTGACCACCTTTACGACTTTGCCCGAGGCGTAATCATACCGGTAGGATTCCAGCTTCACGGTCGAAGGAATTTCGGTCGCAAATGGCAGTTCTGCCGGTTTTGGCGCCGGAACGAAGTCTTGCAGCAACCGCTGGAGATCACCGGGGACCCATGCCTGCCGTTGGTATCGTTCACCCTGATGCAGGAACAGTTCGAGCCTGGTCGCTGCTCTTCGGCCACTGTACCACGGTTCGGTGTTCTTGCGGAACGGCGGCTTGCCGTATTTGGCAGCAAATTTCCCGACATCAAGATATCCGAGCGGGTCGTGAACGGCTTCCTGCACGACCAGTTTCTCGTGTTTTGAAAGACTCCCCCATACACCCTTTATGTTGTCCAGAAAGATGTCGGCGATTGCATCGATGATCTCGCCCTTGCGGGTGGGCCTCGGTCCTCTCCTGGCTACGAGCACATCGTAGATGGCTTTCAACTTGTCGACATTATTCATCTCAAGCGCGTCAAGCAGTGTCTCCGGTTGCACGTCAAACTCCCGTCAGGTTTCCTCGCTGCCGGAACCATCGGGCGGCACACCCGAAGGTGGCCAACAAACATGATCCCGGAAGGGCATCGATACGCCACGAAATACCGTCACGGTCGCCCGATGTCAGGAGTTTTCGGGGACCCGGAATATTCAGTGCCGGTATTCAGCTGATTCCCGATCGACGGATCATTCCCTGGAAGTAACTACTCACACCCCCCCCCCAACAGGAATATTGACCTTCCTGCCTGATGTCACGCAGATCAGGCCTTGCGCATCCTGCATGATGCCACGGCCCGGGACTGCTGATCACCATCTCCCGAAGCCGCCAGCCCCTGCCCGGAATTTCTGTTTGACATCATAGTCCCGGCCCTCTATCCCTGTCACCGGAGACGGTATTCGGAGCCGGATGCGAGACAGATGGGCGCATGGTACGGATCAAAGGCAGCCAACGGCCTGTGCCAGCCGATCATCGCCGCAATGCCGCCCCATTCCACCTATATCGAAACCCATCTCGGTGGCGGGGCCATCATGAAGCGCAAGCCCCCGGCACTCAGGAACATCGGCATCGACCTCAATGCACGGTCCATCACATCCTTCAGCTGCTCCTGGCCGGTGGAACTGATCCAGGGATGTGCCCACCGGTATCTTGATGACTTCCCCTTCACGGGGACCGAACTGGTCTATTGCGATCCGCCGTACCTGCATGCCGGGCGCAAATCCGATCGTCGCTACCGCTACGAGTACACCGATGATGACCACGTCGCATTGCTGGCCCTGCTCAAGCGGCTTGACTGCAAGGTCATGATCTCGGGCTGTCCCTCCGATCTTTATGACCAGACCCTCGAGGGCTGGCACCGCCTGTCCCTGCAGGTGATGAACCAGGCCGGGGTCGTGACCGAGCGGGTCTGGTGCAACTTCACACCCGGCATCCCGCACTGGCACAGCCATGCGGGACGGGACTTCACCGACCGGCAACGCATCAGGCGCAAGGCGGAAAGCTGGGCCCGGCGGTATGCCGTGATGTCACCGGGTGAGCGATTGGCGGTCCTGGCCGCCATGATGGCAACCCACGCCGAATGACATGCCCATGATCAACGAGGCATTGCTGCGCGCCGAATTCGACAGGGCCACTCTCAGGATCGAGGCACTGCGCAAGGATGGCAAGGTGCCACCGGAGCTGGATACGGTCATTGACATGCTGATCACGTTGATGCGGGTCCTGATGGCCGTATTGCTGGAGAAGACCACCCGGAAGACCAGCGACAACGCATCCATCCCGCCATCACAGACCGACCCCGACGAGACCAAACGGTCCCGGCGCAGGAAGGGCAGGGACATGGCTGATGACCTGGCCGGCGGTGATGGTCTCCGGAAGGTCACGGTGGAGGAGACGGTCACGGTGGAGACTTGCGGCCGGTGCGGGGCCGAGCTGTCCGATATCGAGCCCTGCGGGCACGAGTGTCGCGTCATCTACGATATCACCTTCACCTTCACCGAGACCCGCATCAATGCCGAGATCAAGGACTGCCCTTTCTGCAGGTCCAGGACCAAGGGCCGGTTCCCTGCCAACATGCCCGGACCCCGGCAATACGGAACCGGCCTCCAGGCCTTGACCGTCACTCTCCTGATTGCCCACATGCTGTCACTGCGACGCGCGGTCAGCCTGATCAGGGCACTCACCGGGAGGGCGATCTCCGAGGCGACCTGCCTGGCGTGGATCCGGCGTCTGCATGCGGCACTCCTGCCCTGGGAAGAGGCAGCCCGGGCCCGGCTTCTGACCCGACCGGCCCTGCACGCCGATGAAACCGGCATGCGGGCCGACGGGAAGACCCACTGGCTGCACTGCCTCACCGATGGAACGCTCGGGCTGATGTTCCTGCACCCGAAGCGGGGATGCAAGGCCATGGATGATATCGGGATCATTCCCCGTATGTGGACGCCCCCCGTATGTGGACGCCCCCCGTGGTGCAAGCAGGATTCTGAACAACTCGGACTGCGGATCGCGGTAGGGAACCGGGTTGCCCCGGTCCCCCCGCACAGATCCGTTATTCTGGATTCTGGATTATTCTGGATCCCGCCTGATTGATGCGCCTAAGGACTCTCGCCAAAATAACTTGTCCTTTTTGGCGGGATCAGTTATCCATGCTACCATGGATGGTATGGTTGACACGCTTCGCTTCAAGTTTGTGGGGTTGCGCCCGGTTCTTGACGAACGCGCCCGGCGCCTGTGGGCGGCGACGGAAGCGCGCGCCATCGGGCGCGGAGGCATTGCAAGGGTGGCTGAGGCGACGGGCATGTCGCGCGGCACTGTTCGGGCAGGCCTGAAGGAGCTTGCGTCCGGCGTGGTTGCCGAGGCTTCCGGCGAGGCGCCATCGGGGCGATTGCGTCGGCCCGGTGGCGGGCGCAAGCGTGTGACGGAGCTGGACCCGGACCTTGTGGTGGCGCTGGAGCGTCAGCTTGAGCCGGTGACGCGAGGTGATCCGGAGAGCCCATTGCGCTGGACATGCAACAGCGCCGCGCATCTGGCGGACCGGCTTACGGCCGAGGGTCACCCGGTCAGCGAGCGCACGGTGAACCGGCAGTTGCATGCACTGGGATACAGCCTTCAAGCCAATGCCAAGACACTGGAAGGGCGCCAGCATCCGGACCGGGATGCGCAGTTTCGCCGCATCGACCGCCGGGTGCGCGCCTTCCAGAGGATGGGCCAACCCGTGGTGTCGGTTGATACCAAGAAGAAGGAAATCATTGGCCAATACCGCAATGGCGGCCGTGAATGGCGCCCCAAGGGTGAACCTGAGGCCGTGAAGGTGCATGACTTCCCCGATCCAGACCTGGGCAAGGCGATCCCCTACGGCGTCTACGATCTCACCGCCAATGCCGGTTGGGTCAGCGTCGGCATCGACCACGACACGGCGACATTCGCCGTTGAGACCCTGCGTCGCTGGTGGCAGCACATGGGACGCCCGCTCTACCCCGATGCCAGGCGCCTGCTCATCACCGCCGACGGCGGCGGCTCCAACAGCAGCCGCAGCCGGTTGTGGAAACTCGAACTCCAGAAGCTTGCCGATGAACTCGGGCTGACCGTCTCGGTCGCCCACTTCCCGCCCGGAACCAGCAAGTGGAACAAGATCGAACACCGCATGTTCTGCCACATCACCCAGAACTGGCGCGGCAGGCCCCTCGTCAGCTACCAGGTAATCGTCAAGCTGATCGCAGCCACCACGACAGGCGCCGGCCTCGTCATACACTCAGACCTCGACGACAACACCTATCCGCTCGGGGTCAAGGTCACCGACGATCACATGGAAGACCTTGCCATCCGAAGGAATCCCTTCCACGGCGAGTGGAACTACAGCCTGTCACCACGAAGATAACGAACAATCTATTTTGGCGAGAGGCCTTAGCGGCACTTGCGAGCGGATTTTCCGGAATAATCAGAGACCGTTCAGGAATTTGAGAACCTTGTCTTCGGGTTGATACCTTTGGACCAGTTTTCCCAGCGGCGTGGTTTTGGCCATTGCCTTCTCCTTGAGTTTGAGATCGGCGTGCAAGTAGATGTAGGTTGTCGCGACGGATTCATGGCCAAGCCACAAGGCGATCGTTGCCTGGTCGACCCCGCTCTGCAGCAGCGTCATGGCGCAGGTGTGTCGAAGCGAATGCGGGCTCACCCGCTTTTGTCGGAGCGAGGGACATGTCATGCGTGCCACAGCCAGGTTTTTCGCCAGAAGGTAATTGAGACTGTCGTGCGTCAGTGGCCTGCCTCGCTGATTTGCGAAGACGGGTTCGTCCGGCCCGCCGCGTCGCTCTTCGATCCATGCGCGCAAGGCGGCCACGGAATCCCGCCGCAAGGGGACAACGCGGTCCTTACGACCTTTGCCATGACACCGGAGATGGGCTCCCGTCCCGTTGTGAACGTTCTCGCAAGGCAGCGTGATCAGTTCCGAGGCCCGCAATCCTGTCTGCAAGGCGACAAGCAGCAGCGTATAGTCGCGTCGTCCGATCCCCGTGTTCTGATCGGGTGCCTGCAATAACGCCTCGGCCTCGTCCCTGTCGAGATAGTCAACCGGTCGTCGCACGGTACGCTTGCATGGCATGGCCAGAATCTGCTGAGCGAGCGCCGCATGGCGCGGTTCGCGCATCGCAATGAACCGGGAAAGCGACCGGATTGCGGCCAGACGTGCGTTGCGGGTGCGAGCACCATTGCCGCGACGGCTTTCGAGATGTTCGAAAAACCCCGCGAGGAAGTCCGTGTCGAGATCGTTGAAGCACAATTCCTGCGGTGGTTTCCCGAGCACACCATGGGCGTACATGACCAGAAGGCGGAAGGTGTCCCGATAACTTGCCACTGTATGAGGGCTGACATCACGTTGCATGAGATATTGGGCGAAGAACGAGCTGAGATGCTCGGGAAAATCTGCAGCCGCATTCATGACTGCTCTCCCGCCGCCACATGATCGACATGCCGGGCAGCCACTTCCATGAGCTCGGGAACCGCAGTCAGATACCAGTACGTACTGCCGATACTGACATGTCCGAGCCAGGTTGAGAGGTATGGAATCCGTTGCGCAACATCATCGCCTTCACGATACCAACGCATCAGAACCCTTATGGCGAATCCATGTCGCAGGTCATGGAGTCGGGGACCACGAAGCGCACCGTGTTCACGCAACCCGGTGACGCGGCACAGCTTTGCGAACGTCTCCCGCAAGGTATAGGCGCTGATCCGCTTGCCCTGTTCGCTCAGGAAGAATGCCCTGGTCCGTGGATGCGGCCAATGCCCATCGCGGTGTGCAGCATAGACTTCAAGCGCCTGACAGGTCGTGTGGTGGCAGGCAACGAGTCGCGACTTGCCGAACTTGGTGTTCCGGATCGCAATGACACCTTGTTCGACATCGTCACGGTCAAGGCCCACGACCTCGCCGCTACGCATGCCGGTCACCGATATCAGGCCCAAAATCGTTGCGTAAGTCAGAGGCCTGACTTGTCCGGACAGGCCATGTGCGGCGTCGATAAGCGCGGTGACTTCCTCGTCACTGTAGATATGTGGGCTGCGACGGCTGCTGCCGTAGGGTAGAAGACCCTCGGGCGGAACCTGGTGGTCTGGATCGACGGCGCTGGCGTAGCGAGCCAAATGGCGGACTGCCGCAAGGCGACGGGCCCGGTAGGGAGGTCGGGCATCTCGCGGCAGGGTCGCCCATTCGAGGGCCAGTTCCGTGGTGATGTGCTTTGCCCCGTGTTGGGCAAGAAAGCTGACGAATTGATGCAGGAGCCGTTCGCTCTCCTCCAGCTTCGTTCCCAGCATGCGGCGCATCGTGAGGTAGTCGTCAAGCAATACCTGCAGGGTCTTCATGACGTTGCTCCGGGCCATGCCGGCGCCAAACTGCGCAAGGATTCGATATCGACCTTACAATACAATCGGGTACTGTCGGGGTGGTTGTGTCGCAGGAGTTGTCCGATATCCCCAAGCGAGGCGCCGTTGCGAAGCATTCCGGTCGCCAGTGAGTGCCGCAGCAAATGGGCGGCACCTCGGGTGGACCGCTTGATCCCGGCCCGCGCCATGGCACGTCGGACAATGCCGCCAACCGCCGTGGAAGAGGCGAAGCCACGATGCGGAGCCATCTTGCCGACGAACAACCGGCGTGTCGCACGGGCGGCAGGCCGACCGTCCAGCAAATAGGCAGCGACAGCCTGACCGACCTCGCACGGCAGCGGCATGAGATCGCGGTGGTTGCCCTTGCCGGTAACCGTGGCGACACCTCTGGTCCAGTCCACGTCATCGAGCGTCAATCGGACAACTTCGCAAGCCCGCAGGCCCAGCCTAGCCAAGAGCAACAAGATGGCGAGGTCGCGCCGCCCAACCGCGGTTTCGCGGTCACAACTCTCCAGGAGCGCGTCGACTTCGTTCGGTGCAAGGGCCTTTGGCAGGCCGGAGAGGCGCCAGTTGGGAACCCCGGGTATGGCGCCAGCGATATCCGTGGCAATGTCTCCACGCTGGTAGAGATAACGGAGAAAACACCGCAAGGCGCAGACCACGACCTTCGCCCGCCCCGGGCTGACCTTCTTGCAGGAACGGCAGATGAACTCCTTGACATCATCGAGAGTCAGCGCTCCGAGGTCGAGGGCGTGTGTCGGAAACCGGTCACCGAGAAAGGCGTGTACGACCCGGAGACGATCCTTGATGGTAACAGGGCTCAATCCCCGGTCGTCATGCAAGAATCTCTCATACCGGCTTTCGATCTGCGCGGCCGGACAGACATGGCTCTCCTGACCGGCCTCTTCGGGAGTGAGACAGTGGATTGCACGCAGCCAAACCAGCAACTGACGCCCTGTAGCTGGTGCACCGTGAGGCCGCTCTCCGGGCTCGCCGAACCACGCATCAACCAGCGTCGCGTCCGGAAGATCAAGTTGCCGTTCCTCAAGCCAGATGTTGAACGCGCGCACCAGGCGCAGCTTGGCTTGCCGCGTGCTCGCCGCATACCCTTGGTCTGCGAGCCAGGAGTCGAAACCGTCCAGGTGCGGCGCGAGGGGGCCATGTGCCCCCGATGATTCCCCACATTGGGGAACAAACAAAATTGATGACATTTGCATTCTCCGTTGCAAGCGTCGGCAGAAGTGCCGACCAGAGCATGCATATTGCGACTATTATTCCGGAAAATCCGCTCGCAAGTGCCGCTTAGGCGCATCAATCAGGCGGGATCCAGAATAATCCAGAATCCAGAATAACGGATCTTATTCCGAAGACGGAATAAGATCCGGACGTGCGCGTTAACGCATCCGGCTCTTGCCTTGGGTGTTGACGGCAAGGCGCTGGGCCGGCCACGGGTGACGGATGGTGGGTTTTGGCCAGTGGAAGCCGATGAGGCGATCCAACGCTGACCATTGGTAGCGGTCCTTCTGCGAGCGCCTGCGCAGGGTGCGCAGGAACATGTGTCTGACCGCGCGTACGAATGCCTTGAGAGCACGCGATGTGCCGGGGACGGCGTAGTAGTTCAGCCATCCATTGATGACCCTTCCGAGCCATCTGGCCGTGTCGTGCGTGCTCCAGTGCATTCGCCTCCGGAGCTCCTCCTTGATCCGTCTGAGGGTGCGTCTCACCCGATCTCGTGCTGGTTTGCGCCCGACCCGGAACTTCCCTTTCAGGGTCTTGGCGCAGAAGTGCGTCATGCCCAAATAGTCGAAGGTCTCCGGTTTGCCCTGCCCCCGGCTCTTTCGGTCCACTCTTGCGAACCGTCCGAACTCGATGAGCCGGGTCTTGTCGGGGTGCATCTCCAGCCCGAACCTGGCCAGCCTTTCCCTCAGATCGTCCATGAAGCTCTCTGCTTCCCACCGGTGTTGGAAGCCGACGACGAAGTCATCCGCGTAGCGAACGATGATCATGTCGCCTTTGCTCTTCCGTCTGCGCCATGATCTGTGCACCCAGAGATCAAACACGTAATGCAGGTAGACATTGGCCAGAACAGGCGAGACAATCGCCCCCTGCGGCGTGCCCCTGCCCGCGTCCGTCCAGTCTGTGCCTTCCATGACGCCAGCGTTCAACCATTTGGTGATGAGGCGGACGACCCGCTTGTCTCCGATGCGATGTTCCAGGAACCGGACGAGCCAGTCCCGGTCCAGTTTGTCGAAGAATCCGCGTATGTCCGCGTCAAGGATCCAACTGATCTTGCGCTGCTCAATTCCAACCGTGAGCGCGTCAAGCGCACCCTGCGCCCCGCGTCCCGGTCGGAACCCGTAGCTGAACCCGAGGAACTCCGTCTCGTAGATCGGCACCAGAATCGTGTCCGCCACCGCCTTCTGGACGATCTTGTCTTCCAGTGAGGCGATGCCGAGCGGTCGTGTTCCGCCGTCCGGCTTGGGTATCTCGACCCGTCGGACCGGCGGCGCACGATACGCTCCCCTGTGTATGCGGGCATGCAGGTCGATCAGGCGATCTTCCAGCCCTTGGGCATACATGTCCCACGTCACGCCATCCACACCGGCGGCAGCGACACGCTTGAGCGCGTGGAACGCTTCTTCCAGCACGGGCACCGTGATGTGGTGCAGGAGCGAGGTCAGACGCTCTTCCGGGTTCCTCTTTGCAGCTTGCCGTATCCGGTCGGCCGCATGTGACACGCTTGCCCGCTTCTGCGCGCGGCGCGTGTTTTGGCTTCCCGGATTTCCCTCGGCCCCGGCCCTTGGCTCCACCGGCTCCGCCGGGCGTGGCCGCCCCTTGTTCGCAGGCTTCACGGCTACTATGGCCGGGTCTGACTTCTCCAGACCTTTCGTCATTGGCTTCGGGTCTCCCCTCCTTTCCGTTGCGGCCCCGCACGACTGCGGGGCGGCCTGGAGACCTCCCAGGTCCCGGTGACGTGCTTCTGCATGTGCCATGGTTCTTCGACCCCGGGATGCCTTCTTCCGCCTCACCAATTCGGCTTGGAAGTGCTGCCTTCAACCACTTGAACAGTCTCGGCGCATCCGATTGGACAGTTTCGAGGCTCAATCGCCCGGCCCACGCATGCCGCTGCCGACGCTTCGCCTGACACCTCGCGGTGTCCGGCGCACGGCTCGCGGTGAAAGTCGGTGGTTAACCTTTCCTTTCCGCGGGACTTTCACCCGCTGCACGTTCACCAGTTAGCCTGGCGCTCTCAAGGTACTGTCGTATGTCCGGCCTCTCGGTGCAGCATTCATTTGCCGCGGGCCCATATGGTGTACGTGGATCGGATCCAAATCGCTACAACGGGCTCGAAGCCCTGCGGGGAATACTGGTTTTTCCGACCCCGTCTTCAATGACCTTTTGCCCCTATGTTGTCTGTCGTCCTCACCGCACCGACCGGGGTTATCCGCAGATCACGCTCTCGAGCGCCGGCTCTGCAGAGCCCAGGTATTCATTTTCTTTCCCGGTAGTCATCCTGCCGCCGCAATCGCCGCCGGCGTGCGGTAGGTCTCCTCCTTCACCGACAGCGCCCAGATCATGCGCGCCATCTTGCCGGCCAGCGCCACCGCCACCAGCTTCGGCGGCTTCCCGGCGGATATCATCCTCGCCAGCCAGGGATCATTCTGCACCTCGCTCTCTCGCCGGTGCCTGAGCACCGCGGTGGCACCGAGGACCAGCAATTGCCTGAGATCCCGCTGCCCCATCCTGGTGATCCGCCCGAACCGCTGCCGGCCGGCGGTCGAATGCTCCCGGGGTGTCAGCCCTACAGGGACGCGAAGTCGCGTCCGCGGCGGAAGCTCGACATCGGCGGGGCAAAGGCATGCACGGCCATGGCGCAAATCGGCCCGATGCCGGGAATGGTCATCAGCCGCCTGAGTTCGTCTCGCTCCCTGGCCCTGGTGCGGATCTTCTTCTCGAGGCCGGCGATCTGCTCGGTGAGCAAGGCGATCTGCGTGAACAGCAGCTCGGCCATCTCGGCCACTTGTTCCGGCGGTGGCTCCTGTGCGCCCGCCAGCTCCTGGCGCAGTCTCTCGACATTCGCCGTGCCCCGCGGTGCAACCAGGCCGAACTCGGCGAGATGGCCCCGGAGCGAGTTGATGGTCTGGGTTCGCTGCCGCACCATGAGTGCCCGGGTTCGGAACAGCATGGCATCGGCCTGGGCTTCCTCGGACTTCACGGCCACAAAGCGCATGGTCGGGCGCTGTGCGGCCAGGGCGGTGGCGGCAGCATCATTCATGTCATTCTTCTGCCGCTTGACGAAGGGTTTGACATAGACCGGCGGGATGAGCTTGCAGTCATGGCCCATGGCGATGATCTCGCGACCCCAGTGATGGGCGCCGCCGCAGGCCTCCATGACGACCAGGCATGGTGGTGCCTCCGAGAGGAAGCCGAGGAACTTGCCGCGGGACAATGTCCTGCGGAAGACCGGCTTGCCCTCGGCAGTGGCGCCGTGCAGCTGGAAGCTTCGCTTTGATATGTCGATGCCGATGATGGTAGTGTGTTCCATGGACGCTCTCCTCGTCGATTTTACGCGCAGTTGATCTGGCGTTTTCTCTGGCGCAATGTGACGCCGTTCGGAGGGGGCGTCCACCCCATCGCTACACCGGTGTGCTGGTCCACGATTGCTGGGCGTCCTACTTCGTCTATGACGCGTGTCGGCATGCACTCTGTGGTTCACATCTTCTCCGGGAGTTGACCTTCATTGTCGAGTAGAGCGGCTACCGCTGGGCAATTCTGATGAAGGCGTTGCTGCGCGAGGCCTGTCACAAGATCAACCGGAGCGAGGAGAAGTGCATGGAAGAGGCCGGCTATCGAGGCATACGCAAACGGTACCGAACCATCCTGACACAGGGAGAAAGGGAGATGCCGCCAATTCCGCGACGCACGGGTGGACGACGCGGGCGGATCGCCAAGTCGGATGCCCATAACCTGCATGAGAGGCTCAGGACACATGAAGAGGCTGTCCTGCGTTTCCTGAGTGATCCCGATGTTGGCTTCACCAATAATGCCGGTGAGCGCTGCATAAGAATGTCCAAGGTCAAGATGAAGGTGTCTGGCTGCTTCCGAACACGCAAATATGCCGAGATGTACTGCCGGATCTCAAGCTACCTGCAATCAATGGCAGCTGTGGGTTACAATCCGCTCACTGCAATTACGATCGCACTTGCGGGAGGGGCAGCGGAATTGGTCGGACAGACAGAAACACCAATCACTGACGAAGATGGTTAAGGGGGGGTGAGCAGTTACCCCTGGAATTGGTCTCGGCAGGGTCTCCCCGGCCTTGCCCGCCACGGGGGCGGCGCTGGCAGCGGCTGGAACAGGAGGCCCCGGTCAAGCCACGACGACATCCGGGATTTGCTCTCAGTCCTTGCCCTGTTCGACCTTGGTGATGACTTCGGCGAGGATGTCCAGCGCTGCTTCCAGCTGGTCTTGCCTGATGGTCAATGGCGGTGACAGCGTCAGCACCGAACCCATCGAGATCTTGAAGCTCAGCCCGCGGTCGAGGCAGCCATAGAGGATCTTCTCGGCGAGGCTGGTGGCGGGGACACGCGACTGGCAATCCTCGACGATGTCGACGCCCAGCAGCAACCCGCGGCCGCGAATGTCGCCGATAATGCTGCTGGCGGCGGCCAGCTGCGCCAGCCGGTCCATGGCCAGTTCGCCCAATCTGGCCGCCCTTTCGACCAGGCGCTCCTCCTCGATGATGTCGATGGTGGTGAGGGCGGCCATGGCGGTGACCGGGTTCTTCTCATGGGTATAGTGCCCGATGGCATAATCGCCGCAGACATCAAGCTCGCACCGGGCGATGACCGCCGAGATCGGCAGGATTCCGCCGCCCAGCGCCTTGCCGAGAACGACGATATCCGGCACCACATCCTCGTGCTCAAAGGCAAAGAACCGGCCGGTTTTACCCAGGCCGGCGGGAATTTCATCAAAGATCAGCAATGCGCCGAACTCGGTGCAGGCCTCACGGACTCGCTTCCAGAACCCTTCGGGTGCGACATAGGGGATGGCGCGCATCGGCTCGGCGATGACCGCGGCCACGTCGCCCTCCCGCTCCAGCACGTAACGCAGCATGTCGGCGCAGGCCAGGCCACAGGATTCGGGCCCGGCATGGCCGTAGGGGCAGCGATAGCAGGCGAAGGGGGCGACATGTTCGGCGCCGGGCAGCAAGGGTCCGGCGATTCCGGAGCGGAAGGTTGCTTCGCCGCCGACCGACGAGGCGCCAAAGCCGGCACCGTGAAAGGAATCCCAGAAGGAGACGGTCTTGAACCGCCCGGTGGCGGCGCGGGCGATCCTGATGGCGATCTCGATGGCGTCCGAACCGCCGGTGGCAAACAGACATTTGCCGAGCGGGTCCGGCGCCAGCC
Organism: Paracoccaceae bacterium; assembly: GCA_964291445.2. GTDB lineage: Bacteria > Pseudomonadota > Alphaproteobacteria > Rhodobacterales > Rhodobacteraceae > JAPOXR01. The sequence continues at coordinate 249,224 of OZ219864.1, forward strand.
CAGCCAGCCTTTCGGCCAACTGCACCGCCGGTTCGTTGGTATATCGCCGGGGCGAGAATGGCAGGGTTGTCAGCTGGTCGGCAATCGCCTGCACCAGCCTCGGATGGCCGTAGCCAATATGGTGGACGGAATTGCCGTGGAAATCCATGACGCGGCGGCCATCGGAATCATGGAGCCAGATTCCCTCCGCCTGCACCACCGTCCCGGCACAGGGTGTCGACAGGCTCTGATGCATGAATACCGCCGCATCTCGCTCGAGAAGCTCGCGGGAGCCCTGCCCGCCCGAGGCCTGCTGCCATGCGTGGCGGGCAGCGGATGAGTTGGATTCGCCCTCCGGATGGCTCACTGTCGTCTGCCAGGTCAGCCCCAGGGGAGCGAGAACGTCTTGACGTTGGTGTAGCTCTTCATCGCCTCGATGACGCCCTCCTTGTAGCCGAGCCCGCTATCCTTGATCCCGCCAAAGGGCGACATCTCGATCCGGAAGCCTGGCACCTCCCAGATATTGACCGTGCCGACATCGAGCTGACTGATGTAGGTCTGCATGCGGTCGAAGCGGTTGGTGCACACGCCCGCCGACAATCCGAACGCGGTGGAGTTCGAAATCGCGATCACCTGCTCGTCATCATCCGGAACCCTGATCACCGGAATCACCGGCCCGAAGGTCTCTTCCATGACCAGCTCCTGGTCGGCCGGCACCCGGTCGACCACGATCGGCGGCAGCACAGCCCCCTGCCGGCCGGGATCATGAAGGATGTCGGCGCCATTCTCCGCCGCCTTGAACACGCGCTGCTCGAACAGCCTGGCGGCCTGCTCGTTGACCACGGTGCCGAGATCGGTGTCCGGGTCCATCGGATCACCGAACCGGATCGCCCTGGCCCTCTCGAGCAGCAATGGCACGAGGCGGTCGGCCACCCGCTGCTGGCACAGTATGCGCTTGACCGCGGTGCAGCGTTGCCCGGAATTCCTGGTGGCCCCGGCCACCGCCAGATCGGCCGCCCTGGCCAGATCCCCGTCATCAAGGTCATCGCAGATGATCAGCGGATCATTGCCGCCCAGCTCCAGCACCGTGCGCCGGTATCCGGCCATGCCGGCGATCAGTTTCCCGACCCTGACCCCGCCGGTAAAGGTGATCAGGTCGACATTTGAATTGGTGACCATCTCCGGTCCGATCTCGTCAGGCCAGCCGGTGACCACCGAGAACATCTCCGGCGGCAGGCCTGCCTCGTAGAGAATATCCGCCAGCACCAACGCCGTGAGGGGCGTCAGCTCCGTCTGCTTGCAGACCAGGCAATTGTTGGTGGCAATGGCCGGCGCCACCTTGTGCGCCACCATGTTCAGGGGATGGTTGAACGGGGTGATTGCCGAGATGCACCGCAGCCCCTGCCGCAGGGTAAAGATCTTGCGGGCCTTTCCCTGCGGCGTCAGGTCACAGGAAAAAATCTCGCCATCATCCATGATGCAGAGCTGGCCGGCGAGGTTGAACACGTCGCAGGCCCGCCCGACCTCGTAGCGCGAGTCCGCTCTCGAGATGCCCAGCTCCAGGGTGAGCAGTTCGGACAGCGAGTCCCGCCTGGCCAGCAGCAATTCGGCGGTGCGGAACAGGATCTGCTGGCGCTCGTAGCGGGTCAGCCGCGGCTGGTAGGCGGCGGCAATGTCGAAGGCCTGGCGGGCATGTTCGGCCCGACCTTGCGGCACGGTGCCGATGATCTCGTCGGTAAAGGGGTAATGGACCGGGATGGTCGCATCGGTGGCCACCTTCCGGCCGGCAATGCGCATCTCCTCGGCGCGAATCATCCTCATGCCATCCATGTCAATTCTCCAGACTGGCCGCCCGGGCCGCCACGTGGAAGGCGTCGAAATTCCGTAACCGATGCCCGGAATCGAGCTCCACCCGCCGGTTGGCCACGAATGGCACAACCTGTTCCGACAATCCACCATGCGAGCGCAGCGGCGCATCAAGTGACGCCAGATCGTGGCTCCGGCGTGATTTTCCCAGTACCGTTCCGCTGGCCGACAACAGCACGATGTCGCCGATCCGGTCTCTTGGCAACTCGAACCGCGATGCAGCCTCGTCGCCGGTCAGGACAAGCTCGACCCCGCCCGCCTGCCGGCACCCATCAAGGACCGGCCCCGGATCGGTGCCATCCGGCAGATAGGCGGTGGCAAACGAACCGAGCGAGCCATGATGCACGACATAGGGGTCGGTGATCGGCAGGATAACCCGTGACAGCCCGTTTCCCAGCATCTCGTCCAGCAGGTCCTGGACGTAGACGACAACGGGCTGGCCACCCTGGTCGTGCTTCGCCTTCATGCCGTGATCGGCAGTCACCACGATGACGGCGCCGGCATCATCGAGTTCTGCCAGGTAGCGATCGATCATGGAATTGAATTCCATGGCCGTCGGGTGGTCCGGTGCAAATTTGTGCTGCACGAAGTCGGTTGTGGTCAGGTACATGAATTCCGGCGCATGGCGGTGCAGGAGCCTGACCCCGGCCGCAAACACGAATTCCGACAGCTCGGCGGAATAGACATCCGGCTGCGCCCGACCAACCCAGCCGGCGGCATTGGCAATTCCGTTTTCCTCCCGGGTCGAATCTTCCGCCCGTTCGGCCGAGAAGCACCAGGCCTCGCCGGCGCTGCAATCGAGGCCGGCGCCCAGCAGTGAACGCAGCTTGTCCTTGGCGGTGACCACGGCCACCCGGAACCCGGCCGCCTGCGCCGCCGCGAAGATGGTGCCGGTCCGCAGGAAGCGGACATCATTCATCATCACTTCCTGGCCGCTCTCCGGGTCAAGGAAGTAGTTGCCGCAGATGCCGTGCACCGCCGGGGGAGTCCCGGTGGCGATCGACAGGTTGTTGGGGTTGGTAAAGGACGGAATGGCGCTATCGGCCATGGACGAGAATCCGCTCTGCCGCATGCGGGCCATGGTGGGCATCAGGCCGGCATCGATTGCATGATCGAGATATGCCGGCTCGCAACCGTCGATGCAGATGACCACCACCGGCATTTGCGGCGAGGGGTAGTGTCGGCCATTGACCGTGAATCCGTTGTTCGTGGACAACGCTCAGATCCTTTCCAGCAACTGGCGTTCGGCAAGCCGCTCGGCCGGCGGCGACCGGTCGGCAACACCAAGCGTGTCGAGTGCATCCTCGATGGCGTCACAGGCATCGCGAATGATGTCCTCGTCGATATGGCCGACGCAGCCGATACGGAAACTGTCGGCAGCGGTCAGTTTGCCGGGATAGATGAGGAAGCCGCGTTGCCCGATCAGCCGGTAGAACCGGCTGAAATCGAACCGCGGGTCGGCCGGGCTGAAAAAGGTCACGATGATCGGCGACAACCACCGGTCGACCAGCAGCGTCTCGAAACCCATCCGGCGCATTTCGCCCAGGAGAACATCCCGGTTGCGGGAATACCTGTCACCCCGGCCCTGGACACCGCCCTCGCGCTCGTGATCGCGGAGCGCCTGCAGGAACGCGGCAACGACATGGGTTGGCGGGGTGAATCGCCATTGACCGTCGCGGTTGAATCCCTGCCACTGCGCATGGGCGTCGAGGCTGAGCGAATGGCAGTTTCCTTCCGCCTTCTCCAGCGCACCGGTCCTGGCAATGACGAAACCAATCCCCGGCACGCCTTCCAGGCACTTGTTGGATGATGCGGCCATGGCCTCGAACGGCACCTCGCCGGCATCGAGCGGAATGGCGCCGAACGCGCTCATGCTGTCCACCAGCAGCCGGCGGTCATGGCGCCGGGTAACCTCGGCAATGGCAGCGAGCGGGTTGAGGATGCCGGAGCTGGTTTCGCAGTGGATCACCACGACATGGCTTATCGACGCATCGGCCGACAGCGCCGCATCTACCTCGTCGGGCAATGGCGGCAGGTAGTCACCCTTGTCGATGACGACATGATCACGGCCAATCCTGGCCAGGATGGCGGCGGCGCGCTTGCCATAGGCACCGTTTGCCAGCACCAGCACCTTGCCATCCCTCGGCACCATGGTCCCCAACATCGATTCGACGGCAAAGGTTCCGCTGCCCTGTACCGGAACGCACTGGAATTCGCCATCCCGGCAACCGGCCAGTTCCAGCAATCTGCGCCTGATCTCGGCGGTCATGGTGATGAACTCGGCATCCCTGGATCCCCAGTCCCGAAGCATTGCCGCCTTGGTGTCGCCGGCGGTGGTCAACGGCCCCGGTGTCAGCAATACCGGCACATCCGGTTGTGGCGGATCAATCCTGTATTCCGATTTCAGCATGTCCTGCACTCCGACATTCCGAGGCAACTATGCCGAGGATGTGAGATTTACAAAATCGCTATTTCGTATAACGTCATAAGTTCAATTTATGAACACGGAGCACTGCCCATGCGTTACGTCCAGCTCAGGGCCTTCCACCATGTCGCCCGCTGCGGCGGCTTCTCGCGGGCAGCGTCGTATCTCTGCCTGACCCAGCCGGCAGTATCCGACCAGATCCGCCGCCTGGAGGTCGAATATGACACCGTGCTGTTCGACCGATCCGGTCATCGCACCACGCTGACGGTCAAGGGGCGACAACTCTTCGACCATACCAGCCGGCTGTTCGAGGCCGAGGACCGCGCCCGCGAATTCCTCACCGATACCAGGGCACAGCTGTCGGGGCAGCTGCGGCTAATCGTCGATTCGGTCAGCCACGTCACCGGCATCCTCGGCGCCTTCCAGGCGTCCCATCCGGGGGTGCGGGTGCTGGTGCGAACCGGCAACACCGAGGCGGTGGTGCGGTCGCTGACCGGCTACCAGGCCGAGATCGGCGTGGGCGGAAATTTTCCCGCCAATGCTCGGCTGGAGATGACCTCGCTCAGCGAAGCACCGGTTATCGCGGTGGTGTCGGCGGATCACCCGCTCGCCGGCCGCGGCCAGGTGGCGTTTCCGGACTTGGCCAACCATCCGCTGATCCTGCGGGAGGAGGGATCCAAAACCCGGCAGGTCATCGAGGGCGCCGCCAAGGCGGCCGGTCTCAGCCTGGTCGGCGCGCTGGAAGTCGAGGGCAGGGAGGCGGTCCGGGATCTGGCCGCGGCCGGCCTCGGCGTCGGCTTCGTCTCGGCCGGCGAACTGGCTGCCGATTCCCGGCTGGCCACGATCGACATCAAGGGCTCGCAGCTGGTCATGGAGGAAATGCTGGTCTTCCTGGCCGCCCGCCGCGACTCGCCCATGATCCGGTCATTCATCCAGTTCGCCCGGCACTGGGTGCAGCAGCCGCCAGCCGGCACGCAGGCCGCAAGCTGAGGCGGACGGCTCAGCCAGCCAGCAGCAGATCCGCCTGTTCCAGGGCATCGACAGGCCAGAACGGGCGCGGCCTGGGTTGCCGAACCCCGGCACGTCCCGCCTTCGGCTTGCAGGCAAGCACCGCCTGCACCCAGCGATCCGGGATCGCCTCGATGCCGAATACCGAGCCCAGCAGGGCACCGCAGATCGCACAATTGGTATCGGTGTCACCGCCGCGGTTTGCGGTATCGACCAGGGCGTCCTCGAAGCCCGGGGCGTGCACCAGCTGCCATAGCGCGTTCTGCAACGCCACCAGGACCCAGCCCATCTTTCGACCGGCCTTGTCGATCCAGGGCTCCTGGTCCACCGCCTGCACCGCCTCCCGGAGCACCGGGTCCACGTCTTCCTCATCGGCCCATTCGGCGATTTCCCGGTACAGCTCCAGCCGCCCGGACCCCTCGGCGATCGCCGTCGAGATCGCCCGCACGAAGATGGCGTTGGCTTGCTGGCAAACCGGGTTGGGGTGCGTGAGGGCGGCATCCTGCCGGGCAAATTCGGTGATCTCGGCGACCTCCCGGCCGGCGCCAAATATTCCCAGCGGGCTGGCCCGCATCAATGCGCCATTGGCCTGGGACTGGAAGTTGCGCTCGCCGGTGATGCCGCTCCAGCAGGTGCCGCCGCAGTCAAACGGCCCCGAATCAAGCCAGAAACGGTAGGCTTCGAGAATGTCGTCGAGATCGAATCCCTTCTTGCCAATTAGTGACATGGTCAGCATGAGGGCCATTTCCGAGTCATCGGTGGGCTGGCCGGCCATGGTGTCGAAGGGCCCGCCGCCGGTGATCTCGCGCACGCCTTCGGGGTACAATTCGGCGATCTGCTGGCGGTCCATGAATTCGACCAGGCTACCCAGGGCATCCCCGCACAATTGTCCAAGCATGCATCCCCTCGCCCGGCTTTGCTGCCAGGACCGATCACAGACCTGCCGCGTCATTTCGTCCCCCATTTCCGCCAACTCCGCCATCACCGGGTCATTCCGGTCCGCCAATGCTGCCGACCCCGCACGTGGCGGCTCCCCCGCAACCGGCTGGCTCCTCTTCGGTTACAACCGCCCTGCCCTTGCCGTCAATTGCCGCCGGGTTGCATGAGGCGGCGGGCGATGACGTCGGCCTGGATCTCGGATGCGCCCTCGAAGATGCCGAGGATCCGGGCATCGCAGAGGATCCTGCTGGCCGGGGCCGAAATTGCAAAGCCGGTGCCGCCATGAATCTGTACCGAATTGTCGGCCGCGGCCCAGGCCACCCGCGCCGCCAGCAGCTTGGCCATCCCGGCCTCGAGATCGCAACGCCGGCCACGATCCTTGCGCCCCGCAGCGTGGTAGGTGAGCTGGCGGCACAGCATGATCTCGACCGCCATCATCGCCAGCTTGGCAGCGACCCTGGGAAACCCGACCAGCGCCCGGCCGAACTGCACCCTGTCGGTGGCATGGGCCAGGGCGCATTCGAGCGCCGATTGCGCCACCCCGATTGCCCTGGCCGCGGTCTGGATGCGGGCCGATTCGAAGGTCTCCATCAACTGCCTGAAACCGTTGCCCTCGCTGCCGCCGAGCAGGCTGGATGCCGCCGCCGGCAGGCGGTCGAGGCCGAGCTCGTATTCCCGCATCCCGCGATAGCCGATCACCGGTATCTCGCCTCCCGTAAGCCCCGTATCGGGGAAGGGTTCGGCATCGTCGCCGGGCGTCTTTCGCACCAGGAACATCGACAGACCGCGGTAGTCGGTCGAGGCCGGATCGGTCCGGGCAATGAGCGTCATCAGGTTGGCCCGCACCGCATGGGTGATCCAGATCTTGTTGCCGGTGATCCGGTAGTGCTGCCCATCCCTCTCGGCCCGGGTCTGCAGGCTGCCCAGATCGGAGCCGGCGCCCGGTTCGGTGAAGACGGCGGTTGGCAGCAGCTCCCCCGAGGCAATTCCCGGCAGCCATTCCCGCTTCTGCGCTTCGGTGCCGCCGCCGGCCACCAGCTCGGCAGCAATCTCCGAGCGCGTGGCCAGGGAGCCCACGCCCAGATAGCCACGCGACAGCTCCTCCGACACCACGCACATCGCCTGCTTGGCCATGCCCGAGCCACCGTGACTCTCGGCAATGGTCAGGCCGAAGATGCCCATGGCGGCCAGCTCCCGCACCACCTCGTCCGGGATCAGCATGTTCTCTTCGTGCCATTGCTGGGCGAAGGGGATCACCTTGTCATCGGCGAACCTGCGCAGCTGGCTGCGGATTTCCTCCATCTCCTCGTCAAGCCCGGTGTCGCCGAAACTCGAACTGGCTGGCTGTTCGAGCATCAGTTCAACGAGGCGGCGTCTCGCCGCATCGCTGTTGCCCTGCCGCAGCAGTTGCTGCAGCTCCGGCACCCCCAGGGCTGGCCGGGGGTCGAGACCGATCCCCAGATCGTCAATCCTGGCAAGCTCGCCCTGGTTCATGGGAATGCCGCCGACAATCTGGGCGGCATACTCGCCAATGGCGATCTGCAGGATCAGCTGTTCGACCTCGCCGAGGCGGCCGGCCTCTTCCAGCCGCACCGCCCATTGCAGCAGCTGGCGCAGCGCCACGACGCAGGTGGCGATCCAGGCCAGCGCATGCAGCCGCGACTGCTCCCGGCGGAACGCCGCCACCGGCACCGCACCATCCTCGGCCAGCTGCGAGCGAAGCTCCGCTCCCGCCTGCCGCACCAGGCCCTCCAGCACCTCAACGCAGCCCGTGGCCCTCGGAATCAGTCGGTCGATCACCGTATCCTGCCCGGCGGTGTGGCCGCCTCGATGCAGCTATCGGCCCTCTCGGTCAGCCGGTTGATCACTGGTTCCTGCCCGGTGGTGCGCCGCATTCAGGCCGCTCCGATGGCGACCTTGCGCACATCCTCGTCCACCAGTTTCTCGTAGCGGGCAAAATTGCCGGCAAACATCTCCACGAGCCTGGCCGCGGTCTGGTCGTAGCCATCGCCGTCGATCCAGGTCCTCCGGGGTTGCAGCAACTGTCTTGGCACCCCCTGCACCTTGACCGGCACCTCGAATCCAAAATTCGGATCCCGGCAGAACTCCACCCGGTCCAGCCGGCCGGACAAGGCGGCATTGAGCAGCGTCCGCGTGACCATGATCGGCATGCGGCTGCCGCAACCGTAGCTGCCACCGGTCCAGCCGGTATTGACCAGCCAGCAGGAGGCGCCGGAGGATTTGATCCGGTCCCTGAGCAGCGTGCCGTACACCTCCGGGCGCAGCGGCAGGAACGGGCTGCCGAAGCAGGTCGAGAATACCGGCTCCGGTTCCTTCACCCCCTGCTCGGTCCCGGCAACCTTGGCGGTGAAGCCGGACAGGAAGTGATACATGGCTTGCGACGGGTTCAGCCGGGCGATCGGCGGCAGGACGCCGAAGGCGTCGCATGTCAGCATGAATATGTTGCGCGGATGCCCGGCCATGCCGGTCCTCGAGGCGCCGGGAATGGCTTCGAGCGGGTAGGCACAGCGGGTGTTCACGGTGATGCTGGTATCGGCAAAATCCGGCCTACGCGACCGCTGGTCGAAGGTCAGATTCTCCAGCACCGTCCCGAACATGGAGGTGGCGGCGTGGATTTCCGGCTCCGCCTCCTTTTCGAGCTTGATCGTCTTGGCATAGCAGCCCCCCTCGATGTTGAAGATGCCGTTGTCGGACCAGCCATGCTCGTCATCGCCGATCAGCACCCGGCGCCGATCCGATGACAGCGTGGTCTTGCCGGTTCCCGACAGGCCGAAGAAGATGGCGGCGTCGTCCGGCTTGCCCGGTGCGTGGTTGGCCGAACAGTGCATGGGCAGGACGCCGCGGGCGGGAAGCAGGAAATTCAGGTAGGTGAAGACGGCCTTCTTGTTCTCGCCGGCATAGCCGGTGCCGCCGGCCAGCACCAGGCGGCGATCAAGATCGATGGCCACCACCGTCTCCGACCGGCAGCCATGAATGGCCGGATCGGCCCTGAATGACGGGAAATTCAGGATGGTGAGGTCGGGAGCCTGGTTGGCCAGCCCCTCCGGCGGCGGGCGCCTGAGCATGTGCCTGATGAACAGCGCGTGCCAGGCCAGCTCGGTGACCACCCTGACATTCAGCCGGAACTCCGGGTCGGCCCCGCCCTGCAGATCCTGGACATGATACTCGCGGCCAGCCGCATGCTGCAGGAAATCCTGCAGCAGCCGGTCGAAATGCGCACGTGACATCGACCGGTTCGCCTCTCGCCAGATCCGGCCCTCGAATTCCGGGCTTTCAACGATGAACTTGTCGCCGGGCGAGCGGCCGGTATGCGTGCCGGTGCGAACCAGCAGCGAGCCGCCATGCCCCAGATCGCCCTCGCCGCCGGCGATGGCATGCTGCATCAGCTCGGCAGTCAGGGCGTTCTGCGAGACCGGGCTCCGGATGAAGTCGGCTGGGTCCGGTGTCATGTCGTGTCGCCTCCCCGTTGTACCATCCGGCCACGCCGCACCCGCCCCGGGCGAACAAGACGGGCGTGGCCGCCGATCTGCGGCGACGAGCCGCCACCGGACCGGGCAAGTGAGAGGCGCCTCATCCCGGATTGCCGGCGATGCGCAGGGTTGCCAGCCGGAACGGAATCAGCGCCAGCAGCGAAATCGACAGCTTTACGGCCAAATCGGCCGATGCCAGGCTGACCCAGAGCGGCGCCACCGGACCGGTCCCGAGCACCGGAATGGCCTCATTGGCCCAGGCGACATCGACCCCGGGCTCAAGCCAGACCAGGGCAGCCGAAAATGCAATGGCAAAGAACAGCGCGGTGTCGATGGTCGAGCCGATGATGGTCGACACCAGCGGTGCCCGCCACCATCTGCCGCCTCGCAGGCGGTCGAACAGCGCCACGTCGAGCAACTGCGAGACCAGGAAGGCAACTCCCGAACCGATGGCAATCCGCAACGTAACCAGCGGGCCGAATTCGCCCTCGATCTGCGAGCCGGCAAGCGAGCACAGCACGCCGATGCAAAAGCCGGCCGCCACCACCCGCCTGGCCTCTCGGGGCCCGGCAACCCGGTTGACGACATCGGTGACCAGGAAGGCAAAGGGATAGACGAAGGCGCCCCAGGTCAGCCAGTCGCCGTAGCGAAACTGCACCAGCACGTTGGATGCGGTGACGATCACTGCCATCGCCACCATCCCGGAGAACGCCAGGTACCTCATCCGAACATGTCGTTGAACGTCCTGCACGTGAAGACCCCTGTCCCGGAAGGTCGAGTTGATCTTCCCTGTCTCTATGTCGACAAGTCAGGCCATGCAATCGCCGTCACGCGGCCGATGTCTTGCCCCGGCGCCGTGGGACATCTTGGCATCACGCCCCGACGGCGATGCCGGCGTCGTGACCTCGGACGCCGGCAGCGTGTGGGCGCCCTGATGTCAGACGCCGGCGGCAATGAGGGCGTCGGCGAGCACCGGCACCGTCGCTTCGCTGAGCCCGGCCATGTTCACCCGGCCGTCACCCACCATGTAGATGCCGTTCTTTTCCCTGATCTGCGCCACCTGTTGCGGGTTTGCACCGAGCAGCGAGAACATTCCCCGGTGATCGGCGACGAATCCGAACCGGTCCGAGCCGGAGCGACGGCGAAGCTCGGCCGCCAGCAAGCCCCGCAACCGGCCCAGATTGTCCCTGATCTCCCCAAGCTCGGACTCCCAGTCGGCCCGCAAGCCGGCATCGGCCAGGATCATCGACACCAGCCGGGCACCGTGATCGGGCGGGAAGGAAAAATTCTGCCGGTTGAGATGGGTCAGCGAGGCCTGGGCCGATTTGGCGCCGGCGTCGTCTTCGGCAATGGCCATCACCAGGCCGGTCCGCTCCCGGTAGATACCGAAATTCTTCGAACAGCTTGCCGCCACCAGCAATTCGGGAATTTCGGACATCAGCAGCCGCAGGCCAGCGGCATCCTCCTCGAGCCCGGCACCGAATCCCTGATAGGCGATGTCAACGAGGCCGATGGCGCCCTTGGCATTGAGTAGTTCGGCAATCTCGGCCCATTGCTGCAAATCCAGGTCGGCGCCGGTCGGGTTGTGGCAGCAGCCATGGAGAATGACAACGTCGCCCCTGGTCACCGGTGCCAGATCCTCGCGCATGGAGTCGAAATCGACGCTGCGGCTTTCCCGGTCGAAATACCGGTAGAAGCCGGCGCTGAATCCCAGATGGGCCGCCATCGACCGGTGATTGGGCCAGGACGGGTCCGACACCCAGATCCTGGCATCGGGCGAGCTTTCCTTCACCAGCTCAAGCGCCTGGTGGATGGCGCCGGTTCCACCCGGTGTCGTCGCCGACGCAATCCGGTCCCGCGGCGCATCCTCGCCGAGCACCAGCCCGATCATCGACTCGCGAAACCCGGCCTCGCCGACCATGCCGGTATAGGCCTTGGTGGTCTCGGTCTCCCAGAGCAGCTTCTCGGCCGACTTGATGGCCCGCATCACCGGGGTGTTCCCGGTCTGGTCGCGGTAGACCCCGACCCCGAGATCCAGCTTGTGCTGACGCGGGTCGTCCCTGAATTCCTGGATCAGCCTGATGATCTTGTCTGGCGGCCGTTCGGGTAGCGAGTTCAGCATGATGTCTCCTTTCGCGGCGGCGGAATCCGAAGATCGCGTTTCAGTATCCTCGACCTGGCTTCATGGCGGATCGGCCGGAAGCCTCGAGCCGCATATAGCCTCATTGCGGCCGGATGATCCAGCGTGCAGGTATTGACGGTCAGCGTCATCACTCCCGGTCGGCGCCAGCCGCGGGCGATGGCATCATCGAGCAGCCAGCCGCCATAGCCCTTGCCGACGGCCTCGCCAACCAGGCCGATATAGGCAATGTCGCAAATGCCGGCCTGGCGAAAATCCAGCAGGTAGAATCCCAGCGGCCGGGTGGCCCTGACCAAGGTGAAGAGCTTGACATCCTCGTGGCCGAGAATGTCGCTGACGGCACCCGGTTCCATCTCGTGCATGTCATCCCATGCATAATCCCGGCCGACCGCATCGTAGAGGCTGAAGAAGAACCACTCCTGGAACCCGGCCGCCTCGACGATGTCGGCATCACGCCACTCCGGCGCCGGTGGCGGACCGGCTGGCGGCCGGTCCATCTCGAGCCAGGTTACCTCGTAATCAACCCGGTCTCCCGCCGAATTCATCCGGTTTCGATCGGCCCGCATTCGCCGAGTCCCCATTCGGCCCAGGAGCCATCATAGACCGCGTGGCGCCGGTGGCCGGTCACCTCGAGCGCCAGATCGATCATCGACGCGGTGACACCCGAGCCGCAGGACGAGATCACCGGCGTATCGCTGCCGACGCCTGCCCCGGCCAGCACCCCCGCCAGTTCGCCCGGCGACCGGAAGGTCCCGTCATCATTGAGCAGCGCGTCGAATGGCAAGTTGACCGAGCCCGGGATGTGACCCCGCTCGAGGCCCGGTCGCGGCTCCGGCGCATCGCCCCGAAAGCGCGCCGCCGGCCTGGCGTCGAGGATCAGCGCATCGCCCGATTGCGATGCTCGGGCGACACGGCCGGCATCGGTAGCCAGGTGACCCTGCAGCCGGGCCGTCATGTGACGCGGCCCCAAGGCTGGCGGCATGTCGTCGACCGGATGCCCCTCCCGCTTCCAGCGGGGCAATCCGCCATCGAGCACCGCCACGTCGAAATGGCCCATGTATCGAAACAGCCACCAGACCCTCGCCGCCGAAAAGATGCCGGCACCGTCATACACCACCACCTGGTGGCCATCGCCAATGCCCATCTCCCGCATCCGCGACATGAACTTCTCCGGCGACGGTGCCATGTGTGGCAGGCCGCATTCGGTATCGGCAATCTCGTTGATGTCGAAAAACCTGGCTCCGGGAATGTGCTCCTGCTCGTATTCGGCCCGCCCATCGCGACCGGTATCCGGCAGGTGCCACGAGCCGTCGAGGATCCGCAGATCCGGATCCTCGAGATGCCTGGACAGCCAACCAGTCGACACCAGAGTTCTCGTATCCTGGTATTCCATGATCCCCCCTTCCCTGTCAGATCATCCGGTTATAGGCATAACCGAGTGCGGCCATCGTCACCGCGCCGGCAGACGCAGATGCCGCCATCCCCTGCAGGATCCCGGCCGACGCGAATGCCAGGCCGAGCCATGGCCCGGCAAGGGTGACCAGCAACCCGGCAACAATGCCGGTTACGGTGTTGCCGAACAGGCCGAGATTCAACTCCCTGAGCACCACCGCGCCGGCATTTGCCCCGGCAGCCCCGGCCAACGCCGATACGACCAGACTCTCCATGCCTACGACTCCGACTCAACCGGTGCGCATCAGGACATTCGCCGCCGCCCGGGCGGATTACCGGTTCTGCCGCAAGAGACGCGCCTTCTCGCGTCCCCAGTCCCGCCGCTTTTCGACCTGACGCTTGTCAAACCGCTTCCTGCCCCTCGCGATCGCCACCTTGATCTTCACCCTTCCCGCATGGTTGAAATACATGACCAGCGGAACCAGCGTAAACCCTTCACGGGCGGTTGCCGACCACATCCTTGCCAACTCCCGCTTCCGGACCAGCAGCTTCCGCTTCCGGCGCTCCTCATGCCTGAATGCGCCCGCATTCCGGTAAGCGGCTATCGAGCTGTTGATGAGCCACAATTCGCCATCCTCGACCGCGGCATAGCTCTCGCCGATGGTGGCGCCCCCCGACCGCAGCGACTTGACCTCCGATCCTTCGAGCACCACGCCACATTCGATCTCCTCCTGGACCTCGAAATCGTAGCGGGCCCGCCGGTTGGCAGCCAACACGCGGTAGTTCCGTTCTGCTTCGGTCCTGGCCATGGCGGGTTCATCCGGTCAGTCCCGGCCATCAGCCGGAAACGAGTCCGGCATGCTGCATGGCGCTGCGGATTCGCAGGCGCACCGGTTCCGTGACCGGGATCAGCGGCAACCGGATTTCATCCCGGCACCTGCCCAGCAACGAAAGCCCGAACTTGGCGCCGGCCAGGCCGGGCTCGAGGAAGATTGCCTCGTGCAGCGGCAACAGCCGGTCCTGCAACTCGAGTGCAGCCGCGTAATCTCCGGACAGCGTTGCCTCCTGGAAGCGGGCGCACAACCCCGGTGCGACATTGGCGGTCACCGAGATGCAGCCCTGTCCGCCATGGGCGTTGAAGCCGAGCGCCGATGCATCCTCGCCGGACAGCTGCACGAAATCCCCACCGCAGAGCTGCCGCTGTTTCGACACCCTGACCACGTCGCCGGTTGCATCCTTGACGCCGGCGATCCGTGGCAGTTCGGCCAGGCGCCCCATGGTCTCCGGGCTCATGTCGATGACGGAACGCCCCGGGATGTTGTAGATGATGATCGGGATATTGGCGGCATCATGCAGGGCACGATAGTGTTCATAGAGTCCCTGCTGTGTCGGCTTGTTGTAATAGGGAGTCACGACCAGCGCCGCATCGGCACCGACGCGCTCGGCGAAACACACGAACCTGACCGCCTCGGCCGTCGAGTTGGAACCGGCGCCGGCAATGACCGGGATGCGGCCAGCGGCGGTTTCGGTGACCGCCCGGATCACCTCTTCATGCTCGTCATGACTCAGCGTCGGGCTCTCGCCGGTCGTTCCGACCGGCACAACTCCATGTGACCCCTCGGCAATATGCCATTCGATCAATGACACGAGCGACTTGAAATCGACCGCACCATCGGCAAAAGGGGTTACCAGTGCTGGAATTGATCCTCTGAACATTCCGGTACTTCCTGACAATCGGTTTCAAGGACAGGCTCGGCTAGTTATATTCTCAACCCCCGGATGCCAAGCCGTTCGGCCCCACAATTCTCCTGAACGACAGAAGTTGCAAGTGAACATGGTTCCAAGAAGATCCACATTGCCCGGATTCATGGCAGTTCTGGCCATTGCCGCTGCCAGCTGGGCAACGCCGGCTGCAGCCGGACCGGCCGACGATGCCGAGACATTCGCCAGGCTGCTCGACGAAGCCCAGCGACAGGACTGGGATCATGCCCTCGCCGCGGCCCGGAGCATATCCGATCAGGTTGCGCTGTCGGTCCATGAATGGCTGCGGCTGCGAAACGGAACCGATGACTGGGACGACTATACCGACTTCCTGGACCATCACGCCGACTGGCCGGGGTTGAAAATTCTCCGCCTGGCTGGCGAAAAATCCATCGGCAGCCGGGATGATCCCCATCGCATCATCGAGTATTTCAACGTTCAGCCACCGCAATCGGGCACCGGCGCCCTGCGCCTGGCCGGGGCCCATGCACGGCTCGGGCAACACCGGCTGGCGGTGGAGGGCATCACCAATGCCTGGCTTTCGCTGCCCTTTTCCCGCGACGCCGTCGAGGACGCCCTGGCCACCTATGGCACCGAGTTGAGGCCGCACCACCGGGGCCGGCTCGACAACCTCCTGTGGCAAGGCCGAACCGACGAGGCGCAGGCCATGTTCGACATTGCCGGGGCCGATTTGGCGAAGCTGGCCCGGGCGCGGATCGCCCTCAGGAAGCAGGAATCCGGCGTTGACCGGCTGATCGCCGCCATTCCCGATCACCTCGACGACGATCCCGGCCTGGCATTCGAGAGGGTGGTCTGGCGTCTCAGGAACGATGCCGAGGACAGGGCAATCGAACTCCTGCTGGAGCGAAGCGGGTCGCCGGCCTCGCTGGGCAAGCCGGAATTGTGGGCCTCGCGCCGCCTGCGCCTCGCCCACTCGCTGATGCGACAAGGCCGGGACCGGCAAGCCTACAGGATTGCCTCGAGCCATCATATCTATCCGGAGGCGAACGGCCCGGACTGGCTGGCCGACTCCCATCGTCTGCGGGCAGGCCGCATGGCCGAACAGAGATTTGCCGAGCTTGAATGGCTCTCGGGGTACATTGCCCTTCGAAAGCTCGAACAGCCCGGGCAGGCGTTGCAACATTTTAACCGCCATGCAGCCCATGTCAGCTCGCCGATCAGCAGGGCGAAGGCAGCCTACTGGATCGGGGTGTCCCTTTTCCAGTCGGGCGCCGAGGACCGGGCCGCCGAGTCCTTCCGGAAGGCGGCGGTGTTCCAGACGACATTCTACGGTCAGCTGGCCGCCCAGCGAATCTCGGCCCCGACCGATCCCGGGTTGGTCGGCAGCAATCGATCGGCCACATCCGGACGGAAGGACCGGCTGGAGGCAGAACCGGTGGTCAGGGCCGCCTTCCATTTCTACCACGCCGGCTGGGACTCCCACGCCGCCTGGTTCCTGGCGCATTGGGCCGAACGCCTGGATTTCGAGGATAATTGGCACCTCGCCGAGCTTGCAAGTCAGCACGGCGCCGATTTTTCGGTGGTGAAGGTGGCAAAGGAGGAGATGAAGGATGGCGGGGTCGATATCGATCACCTGTTTCCGCTGATCGGAATCCGGGATTACGAGCTGGCAGTGCCGCATGCCCTCACCATTGCCGTTGCCCGCCAGGAAACCGAGTTCCGCGACCTGGCGGTCAGTCCGAAGGGCGCAAGGGGCCTGATGCAGATCAAGCCCTCGACCGGCAGCGAGGTTGCGAGCCGCATCGGCCTCAGGGGCAATATCAAGCGCCTGCTTGCCGATCGGGAATACAATCTGCGGATTGGCTCCGGCTATCTCGACTACCTGCTTGAAAAGTTCGACGGCTCCTACTTGCTGGCCATTGCCGCCTACAATGCCGGGCCTGCCAGGGTTTCCGGCTGGCTCCGGGAGCAGGGCGATCCCCGTCGGGACTCCGTTGACCCCATCGACTGGATCGAGCACGTCCCATTTGGCGAAACCAGGAACTACATCATGCGGGTGATGGAGGCGATCACGGTCTACAGGATGCGCCTCGGCGGCGGCGTCACGCCGATCGATCTTGCCGGGGATCTGCAACGCGGCTGACAATGGCGGTCGCGCCGTGCTCCCGCCACCAGACGAACAGCCCGGCCAGCACGATGATGGCGCCGCCGACGATGACGTTCATCTCGAGCATTTCGCCGAACACGGCCAGGCCGATCAACGACCCGAACACCATGTGCAGATAGGCGAAGGGCTGCACGACACCGGCCTCCGAGACCTCGTAGCATTTGATCAGCAGGTAGTGCCCGGTTGCACCGGACATGCACAGGATTGCCATCCAGATCCAGTCACCCTTCGCCATCGGCTCCAGGAACCAGACGCCGCCGGCAGTGGCGAAAATGGCGCCGGCGGTGCCAAGCCAGAAGAAGCTGGTCCGCGCCGAATCCCTGCGGGACGCATAGCGGGTCAACAGGACATAGACGGCAAACATGGCCGCCGACAGGAAGGCAAGCAACGACAGCGGGGAAAACACGCCGGGGCCGGGACGCAGGATGATCAGCACGCCGATAAAACCGGCGCCGATTGCCAGCCACCGCCGCCATCCCACCCGTTCACCGAGGACCGGCCCCGAAAGGGCGGCGACGATCAACGGGCTGCAGGCAAACAGGGCCAGGCATTCGACCAGCCCGATCAGGGCAATGGCGGTGATCATGATGAATATCTCCGCCGACAGGACCACACTGCGAAGGATCTGCAATAGCGGCTGGTCGGTTCTTGCCGCCTCCCGCAGGCCGCCCTGCTGCATTGCCGACAAGGCCATCACGAACACGCCGAAAAACCAGTAGCGGATCATGACCACCATCATGGAATTATACTCGACTGCCAGGTGTTTCGAGATGCCATCCTGGGCAGCAAAAACCATGGTGGTCAGCACCATCAATCCGATCCCGAGACGGTGGTTCACCTGCGGGCTCACGATCGGGTCAGCCTTCCGCAGAGCATGTGCCGCTTGCGCCCGAATCCGGGTCGCCGTTCAACGGCAAATCCGGCGGCGCCCAACGCCCTGCGCACCTGCCCGGCGGCGGTGAAGGTGGCAAAGCTGCCGCCAGGCGCGGTTCGCTGCGCGACCTGGCCGAGGAGGCGGTCCTCCCAAGGCTGCGGGTTGCGCGACGGTGCAAACCCGTCGAGAAACCAGGCATCGGCACGGCCGGTCCAGGCCGGAACGCACCACCGTACATCGCCGATCACCAGTTCCACCTCGAGAATGTCGATGCAGATCCGGCTTGCCCCCGATGCCAGCTGCCGCAGGACCGGGTCGGCAAGACCGGCCAGTTCGGAAAATGGCGCCAGCGCCCGCTTGATATCGGCAATCGCCATCGGATGGGCCTCGAAGCCGGTATAGCGCAGCCGGCCCTGTTGCCGGCTTGCCGCCCATGCCTCGAGCGCCACCAGCATGTTCAATCCGGTACCGAACCCGATTTCGGCAATCCGGAAGCCGGGCCGGTAGCGGGCCGGCAGGCCATTGCCGGCCAAGAAGACATGCCTTGCCTCTCCCACGGGATCGTCGGCCGAGAAGTAGATGTCCCGGTAACGGGCCGAGAAGGGAGCAGCGCCCTCCGCAAAGAGCACCCGCGCGGGTTCATTGGCATCGAGTGACATGGGCAACCACCTGGTTGATCGCTGCCTGCTGTAAGAACGCAGCGGCAGGATGTCGAGTTTACGCGGCGCGATTCCCCGGCCCATCCGCTCATCACGCGAATCCACTCATCATTCCGACAGCCCTGCCCTATGGTCCTTCCTGGAGGGCAATAGGCTGGCCAACAGGCCATCGAAAGGGAGCCGGATCTGCATGGCGATTGTCGATGTTGAAATCCATGGCGGCGGCATCTTCGGGCTGGCCATCGCCTGGTCATGCCGGCGACTCGGTGCAAAAGTCAGGATCGTCGAGACCCGCCGCATCGGTGCCGGGGCGAGCGGTGGACCGGTTGGGGCCCTTGCACCGCATGCACCCGATGGCTGGAATTTCAGGAAGCAGTTCCAACTGGAGAGCCTGCTGATGGCAGAAGCCTGGTGGGGTGAAGCCCGGCAATCGAGCGGAATTGATCCCGGCTATTGCAGGGCCGGCCGGCTGCAACCGATCCCCGATCGCCCCGGCAGAACCTCCCTGGAAGAGGAGCGGGCACGGCAAGCCGAAAGGAACTGGCAGGGACAGGCAACCTGGTCGGTCGAACCGGCTTCAGGCGACTGGGCACCGTCATCACCTTCTGGCCTCATGGTCCGCGATACGCTGTCGGCGAGACTCCACCCGGTCCAGGCGCTGCACTGCCTGGCAGCGGCATTGCGTAAGTCCGGCTGCGAGATCATCGAGGGCAGCGGTGGCGGCCACGGCGGCGGCGCCAAGGTCTGGGCCACCGGCATTGACGGCCTTCGTCATCTCGACCGGCAATTCGGGCGCCAGATCGGCACCGCCGAGAAGGGTCAGGCCATGCTCCTGGCCCATGATGGCCGAAACCTGCCGCAGATATTCGGCGATGGCGTGCACGTGGTCCCGCATTTTGACGGCACCACCGCAATCGGGTCGACCTCGGAGCGCGAGTTCGACGAGCCGGTCCGGGTGGATGCAAAACTCGACGAGTTGCACCGGCGGGCAACCCGCCTGGTTCCGGCCATCGCCGGGGCGCCGATCATCGCCAGATGGGCAGGAATTCGGCCCCGCGTTGTCACCCGTGCGCCACTGCTTGGACCACTACCCGGAAAGAAGGGGAACTTCATTGCCAATGGCGGCTTCAAGATCGGCCTCGGCATCGCCCCGAAGGTTGGCTCGGCCATGGCCAGTCTGATCCTCGATGGCCAGGACACCATTCCACCCGAATTCCGCCTCGAGCCCCTCCTCGAGACAGCCAAACCAAACCCCGACCAGTGACGACTCAGCCCCTACAACCATGACCAACCGACCCGGCCGACCGTGCAGCTTTCCGAGCGGCTCGCCCCACATGACCGCCGCTTCCGCGGCCTCGGCATCCATGCGCGCACGGTCGAAGCAGCGAATGACGACCGCATTGAGCGCCGGATCGAGTTTTTCGATCCTGGCAATGCAGCTCTCGAGCAGTTCGACCGGCGAATGCTGCCTGGCGCCGATCAACGCCCGGGCATCGACGGCGGACAGATCACAGGGTTCTCACATGTTGCACTCCCGATTCGAGATTCCGCCTGATCAGCCTCGCAGTCTCAACCAGCCCCTCCGACAGCGTTGCCCCGTCGATGTTGATCGGGGGCACGAAGATGAGAGAGTTGCCGGCGCGGCCGCCCAGGTAGATCAGGATGCGGCTGGAATGGGCCGCTGCTTGCAGGCGGGTGGCGGCCTCGTGGTCCGGCCTGCCCATCCCGTCGACGATATCAATCGCGGCCTGGGCACCGGCGATGCGAATGCCGGCAATGCCGGCGAGTTCGCCCAGCGGGCGCAGGACAGTCCCGAGGACGGGCTCGATCGTTTGCCCGACATGCGACAGCAGGCCGTCCTCCCGGATCATCCGCATGGTTGCGACGGCCATGTTGCAGGCAAGGGGATTGCCCTGGAAGGTGCTGGTATGCATGCCTGGTGGCCAAGCCTTGAGAATCGCCGGCGGGGCCGCCACGGCCGACAATGGCAACCCCCCGGACATGCCCTTGCCCAGGGTGACCATGTCCGGCACGATGCCGCTGCCCTCGAAGGCAAACCACGATCCGGCACGCCCGAACCCGCACCAGATTTCATCGCATATCATCAGGACGCCATGACGGCGCGTCAATTCCCTGATGCCGGACAGGAACGCCGCCGGTGCCGGCAGGACACCGCTGACGCCCTGGATCGCCTCGACCACCAGGGCAGCGGGAAGGCTGTCCTTTCGCCGCAACTCGTCGAGGCGATCCGACAGGCGGGCAAGGCAGGCGCTGGCGTCGGTCCCGGTTGATCCGGGCCAGGGCAGGATGTCGACCAGCCCGTGCAGCAGGGAGAAGGGGTCACGAATGCGGTTGCCGTCGGTCAGCGACAGCGCACCGATGGTCCGGCCGTGATATCCGCCCTCGAAGGACATCAGGCGCTTGCGCCCGGTGGCGTATTGCGCGGCCTTGATCGCCGCCTCGACGGCTTCGGCCCCGGAATTTGCCAGCTGGATGCAGGACAGTTCCGGGGGCAGGATCGTGGCCAGTTCCCCGTAGAGCCGGGCCCGGAAGGGCGACGGAAGCCGGGTGCCGGTGTGAAGGATCCCGGTGGCAAGCACTTCCTGCAAGGCGGCAATGTGCGCAGGGTGGTTGTGACCGATGTTGCTGGTGGCGGAGCCGCAAACCAGGTCAAGCCATTTCCGGCCCCGATCGTCATGTAGCCACGGCCCATCCCCCCGGAGGAACACCGGTGGCTCGGCGGTTTGCCGGAAGGTGTTGGCTGCCGCCGATTCATGCTGGCGAGTCACGCCAAGGACCGATCCGGCCCTGGACATCTCAGGATCCGCCGTTCCCGGCCGATGGCCGCAGCACGGTCAAATCCGCCTGGCGCCACTCGGCGATGACCCGGTCGCCTGGCCCGGCCGGGGTCCAGCCATCACGGGCTCCACGCCCGAATTCGATATCCAGCATGTGTCCGCCGGGAGACGCACCGCGGATCTTCAGCGTTGCGCCGGTAAAGGAGACATCCCCGACCTCGAACTCGACCCCGTTATGCGCTGGCACCGGCTTCCGACCCAGGGGCCTGATCGAAATGGCCTCCGGGCGCAACGCCAGGGCAATCCGCTCGCCTTCACCATGGTCATCCCCGTCATGCACCGGCGGCGCCACCACCGATCCAAGCCCGTCAACCGCACATTCGGTTGCCGATTTGGTTACCCTTTCCACCCGGCCGATGATGACATTGCAGGCGCCGATGAACCGGGCAACGAATTCGGTTTCGGGGCGGTCATAAATCGCCACCGGGTCGCCGAGCTGCTCGATGCGGCCGTCCCGCATGACCGCGACCCGGTCGCTCATGGCAAGCGCTTCCTGCTGATCATGGGTCACGTAGATGAAGGTCAGCCCCACCTCCCGGTGCAGGCGGCGCAATTCGTGCTGCATCTGTTGCCGGAGATTGGCGTCCAGTGCACCGAGAGGCTCGTCCAGGAGAAGAACCCCCGGCTCGACGATCAATGACCGGGCGAGCGCTACCCGCTGTCGCTGTCCCCCGGAAAGCTGGTGCGGGAGGCGCTGCTCGTAACCGGCCAGACCGATGGTCTCGAGCCAGGACTGCGCCTGCTCGTCGCGCAGCATGCGGGCGATGTTGCGCATCTTCAGCCCGTACCCCACATTGTCCAGCAGGGTCTTGTGCGGAAACAGCGCGTAGTCCTGGAACATCATGCTGGTGTCGCGCCGGTTTGGCGGATGGTCGGTCACGTCTTCGCCACCGATCCTGATCGTTCCCCCGGACACCTGTTCCAGGCCAGCGATGATTCGCAACATGGTCGACTTGCCACAGCCGGACGGTCCGAGCAGCGTCAGAAACTCGCCGGCGCGGATGCGCAGCGACAACGGCCGGACCGCCTCGATGCCACCGAATGATTTCGAAACACCATCCAGCTCGATTTCTTTCGCCGCGCTCATGATTCACTTGTTCCGGGAGCATTGCTCAAGTTATTCTGCATCGGCAACACCGAGGCAAGTTGGAACGGGCGATCGTGTATTACCAAAACGACGGCCTTCCGCAGACGCTGTCCTATTTCATCCTGAACAAGCTGCGCTGGCGGATCATTACCGGGGATTTGGCACCTGGTCAGGCGCTGCGGGAACAGGAGCTGGAGGCCGATTACGGCAGCAGCAGGGGGCCGGTCCGGGAAAGCCTGCGCCTTCTGCTGCGTACCGGCCTTGTCGAACATCTGCCGCGACGCGGGTTCCGGGTCCGGAAAGAGACACAGGATGATATTCGCAACATTTACCAGCTGCGCGCCACGCTGGAGGGGATGGTGATTGCCGCCCTGACCGACCTCGACATCGATCCGCTGTGCGAAGCGCTGCGGGGACGTTGCGCGATCATGGAAGGCTACTACAAGGCCAATGACCTCGAGGGCTACTTCCGCGAAAACAGCACCTATCACCAGTGCATTATCGACTACACTGGAAACCGCCCGATCGCGCAGGTCCTGCATTACGTGAACGAAATTTCGCTGCCGATACGCTACAAGCTTCTGAAGGAGGCGTTCCCGACCCATCGGTCTCTCGACTATCACGAGGAAATCCTGCACCAGCTTGAAGCCGGACACATTCCCGAGGCGAAACGGCTGACGGAAGAACACATCCTGGAGAATTTGGACCGGGCGATGGCGGTCCTCGACGAAGATGGGGGCGATGTTCCGGATTGAGGGCATCATGCCAGGGCGATCACGCCGATTTCGACGATTGCATCTTCACCGATTGCGCTCACCTCGACGAGATTCCGTGCCGGGGCGCTGACGCCGAAGAATTCGGCAAAGGCCTCGTTGACCGCATCCTTTGCCGAGAGGTCGGTCACGTAGACGATGGCCAGCATGACCTTGTCCGCCCCGCTTCCTGCCGCTTCCAGTATGGTGACGCAATGCTCGAGCGAAAGCCGGGCCTGTGCCGCCGCCCCGGCAATGATGCGGCCCGTTGCCAGATCACGCGGCATCTGCCCGCCGACAAAGACCAACCCGCCGCCCCTCACGCCCTGCGAGACCGGCGAGGTCGACATCGGCACACTAGGATGTTCGACAACTTCTCTCATGCTTCCTTCCTTCAATGCCAGCGCATGACACTAGGCGCCGAACCGGCAATTCACCGTGGCCAGGAATTCGCGCATGCCCCAGCTGCCACCCTCGCGACCCATCCCGGCTTCCCGGAAACCCCCGGTCGGGACATGGGCGCCCTGAATGGCCGTCGAGTTGATCCCGATGCTGCCGAAGCGCAGCCCGCGAAGTCGTGGCCGGAGCGCGTCCGGCGTGCCGGTGTAGAAATAGGCGGCCAGCGCATGGCGCTCGCGTGACAGCCGTTCCAGCAGCTCCTCCCGCCCGGCAAAGCGGCGGATGGACATGAGTGGGCCGAAGCTCTCGTAGCGGTCGAAGAGGCTGTCATCCTCGCTCTCGACCACGGTCAGCGGAAACACGAACGGGCAATCGCTGCCAACCGCCTGCGGCTCGGTCGTGAGCAGTCGCTCCCCGCCCACAATGGCAAGGCGAGTGGCATCCACCAATGCGCCCACCGCCTCCCGCGTCCTCACCGGGCCGAGATCGACACCGCGATCGGAAGGGCCGGCAATCACGGCGCCGACGCGGTCCATCAGCCTCTCCCTGAAGCCGGCATGGATTCCATCCTCGACGAACACGCGATTGACGGAAGAGCAGGCCTGGCCAGCCGCCTTCAGCTTGCGTTCGAGAAGGTCCTCCACCGCACGGTCCAGGTCGGAGTCGTCGAAGACGACAAAGGGGCAGTTCCCTCCAAGCTCCATGATCGCCTTCTTGCCCTGTGCCGCGCATGCAGCCGCCAGTTCACGTCCGACCGCGGTGGACCCGGTGAAGCTGACGATGTCGATGTCGCCATGCCCGAGAACCCGGCCGGCAATCGCCGGATCGCCGGTGGCCAGCAGCTGGACCTCGTTGCCGATACCTGCCCGCCGGAACGCCTCGAACATGGCACGGGCAGACAGCATCGCCAGGGAGGACGGTTTGACGATAACCGGGCACCCGGCGGCAATTGCCGGCCCGATCTTGCGGGTCAGGCCTGCCACCGGATCGTTGAACGGACAGATGAGGAAGGCGCCGCCCAGGCCGACATTCTTCACCACCCGGCCCGGTTCGATTGCCTGTTCGAATTCGAAACCGTCCAGCAGGACCCGGCAATGATCGAGGAACGAGATGGCGTAGTCGATCTCGGCATCGGCCTCTCCGGGCTTCTTGCCCACTTCCCGGACCACGAGCGCTGCCAGTTCCGAACGTGCGGATTGCAATCCCTCGATGCAGCCGTCGAGAATGTACCGTCGCAGCTGGCGGTCGCCGGCCAGGGACCGGCGCCCGGGGGCGAGGTGCTGCAATTGCCGTTCGGCATCCACATCCGGATGCCAATGGGCAAACACAAGCCCGTCATTCGGCGACACCACGGCCCGCTTCGTGTCGGCGCTCATGAGGCTGCGACCTCGGCGAGTATCTCCAGCATGGCAAGGATTTCCGCAACCGGCTTGCCGAAACAGACCCGCAAGTGATCACCGTAGCTGCTGCCGAAGGTCTCTCCGGGCAGGGACAGGACCCGGCGGGTTTCCAGCCTCCGGCGGAAGGAGTCCGAATGTTCCACCCTCGGAAACAGGTAGAACCCACCCTCTGTCGGCAGGTGAGGCCAGCCCTGCGCTGCAGCAAAACCCAGCATGAGCCGTCGCTGCTCGGCATAGTCCTGCGAATTGTCCCCGGCGGTGGCGATGAGACGCAAGGCGATGTTCTGGCTCGGAGTCGGCGCGGCGCTGAGAAGTGTCTGGTGGGCAGCGATCACCGGTGCAGAGCGGTCGCGGTGAACGAGACAAGCGCCCAGCCTCAGGCCCTGGAGATGGTAGTTCTTCGAAAAGGAATTGACGACGAAGACATGGTCCTCCGGTGAACACACCGAACCGTGCCATTTCGGGACATCGAAGACAATATTGGAGAAACTCTCGTCGAGCAGGAGGACGGCACCCGCATCCGCCGTCTCCCGGCAAAGCGTGCCGACTTCATGCCCCCCGAGCACATGCCCGGTCGGATTGCCGGGATTGCTGCAAATGACGGCACCGGCCCCGGTCTCGCGCAAGGCATCTCGCAATCGTTGCCCGTCAATTTCGAAATCCTCCTCGGACCGGGTCTCGAGGAAAGTCGGTCGGAGATGCGCCAGGTCAATGAGGTCCTCGTAGCTTGGCCAGTGCGGGGACACGACGAGCACCCGTCCCCCGGCCGGCAGCGTGCTGCGGAGGATGCTGAAGATCGAGGATTTCGCACCGCCGACGATGATGCATTCATGCCCGGGAAGACTCCATTTCGGGAACAGGCTCGTCCGTGCCAGATCACGCAACTCCTCGATTCCGCTGCCGGAGGTCAGCGTGGTGCCGAACCGGATGTCGGCGGGAATCTTGCCGGCGCGATCCGGGAAGGTCGGCGTGCTGAGCGAATAGACCGTCTCGCCGGTTTGCCGGGCCGTGGCGATGGCTCCGGCCAGTGCCAGCGTCGGCGACCGGCGAAGATGCTGGCTCATCTTTGCTGGTCCTTCCGCATGAACAGGGCCTGGGCGGCAATGCCAAGCGCCATCGAGAAGCCGAACACCATGACGCCAATGGCATTGATTGCCGGATCGAACCCGGTCACCAGCGTCGTCCAGATCTTGATGGGAAGCGTGATCGAGAAATTGGTCAGGAAATAGGCGATGACAAACTCGTCAAAGGCAAAGGTAAAGGTGATGATCAGCGTGGCGAAGATGGCGACACGGCAGGATGGTATGACGATTTCGACAATGGCGCGACCCCGCGAGGCTCCGAGCGACCAGGCCGCTTCCTCGTGGCTCTTCGGGATCTGCGCGATCCGGTTGCGCAGGTTCAGAACCGCCAGCGGCAGCACGTAAAGAACCTGCCCGACATAGACCAGCCCCAGCGAGGGCTCGAAACCGATGGACACGAAATAGAGGCGCAGGCCGATGCCGATGAGAATCAGCGGTACGGCAAGCGGCGCCAGCACGAACAGCGTGACCGCCGTCTTGCCGGGGAAGCGCGCATTGACGAGCGAGTAGGCACACATGAAGGCGATGGCAGTAGCCGACACGCTGACTGCCGACGCAATAACGACGCTGTTCAGCAGCCCGGACAGATACTGCGAGTCGTGGAACACGCGTCCGAACCAGGCCAGCGTGAATTCCCGGAACGGCATGACCTGGTAACGGCCGCTATTGAAGGAAAACACCGCCATCACCACGATCGGGAGATAGATTGTCGCCGTGACCGCCAGGAACAGAAGGCCGAGCCAGTTGCGGCCGATTGCCAGCTTGCGAACCAGGTCCACCATGTCACTCCTGCAGGCGGACCTGGCGGCGGACCAGCGCCAGCGGCATGGCGGAAACCAGCACCACCCCCATCAGGATGGCGGCGAATGTCGCCGCCATCGGCAGGTCGTAGGTTCCCTTCAGCGTGCTCAGCATCAGCTGCGCAAGGACCGGCTTGAATCCGCCGCCGAGCAGCGTCGGCACCGCGTAGTCTCCGACGCAGATGATGAATGTCAGCACCGCACCAATGATCCAGCCGGGGAGACTCAAGGGAAGGACAACCTCGACGAAGCCGCGCCACTCGCTGCCGCCAAGGTCCCGGTTCGCCTCGAGGAGGCGCGGATCGATGGTGACCATGACACTGAAGATCATCAGCGTGATCAACATGATGCCGAACAATGCCAGGCCGAAGGTCGATGCCGCCATGGTATAGAGAAACCCGAGTTCGACGGGTTGGCCGAAGAGCCTGGCAAGCGCGTAGGCGATGACACCGCTGTCGGAGAGCACCAGCTGCCAGGAAAAGGCGCGGATCGTGAAGCTTGTCCAGAACGGCGCCAGCAACAGGAAGAGCAGCAGGAGTCGGCGCTTCGGATTCACCCCGTAGGTCAGGAACCATGCCAGCGGGTAGGCAATGACGGATGCCAGCATCACGGCGGCAGATGCCAGCAGGATGCTGCGCACGAGCGCATCGGTAAACCGGTCATTGGCAAAGAAGGCCGCGTAGTTGGACAGCGTCAACCCGCCATGGTCGGTGCCGGTAAGGCTGAGGCCGATGGTGTAGCCGATGGGAACGACGAAGAACCCGCCCATGAGGATCACGGCAGGAAGAATTCCGTACCATAGATTGGCAACCGGGGCACGCCTTCGGGCGGGGGCAATTGGCACGGTCTGGTCGGGGTTGTGTCGCACGGTCTCGCCGATACCTACCATTCTAGCGCCACGACACGCATCGGCGCACCATCCACGCAGGTCGTCTTTAACGGCACCGCCAGGAGAAACGGGCGTTCCCGGTCCAGGCGACCCAGATCCCTCAAATCCTCGACGAACGGAATGCCGGCAGCAAAGACCGCGTGATGGGTGACGAACTCCTCGTTGTAAACATGGCGATCCGGCATTTCACGGGCAATGTAGTCCTGCGGAAAGTCGAGGCAGACTGCCGCCGGCTCCAGGGACGTGATCCACCTGGCCGCCTCCGGCTCGAGATTCGGAGCCTTGAGGTGCCATTCCCGGCTTTCGTAGCCAAGCCTGTTGGTCAGATCGCTGCGCAGAACCAGGCGGTCGCCCGGTCGGAGGCGGTCGCCGAGCCTCTCGGCGAGCAGTTCCCGTGTAATCGGAAACGGCAGTTCCAAATCCGAAAAATCGGCGATGACCGCGTCGCCGATGAACAGGTCAAGCCCTTCATTCGGCAGATCATGGATCGTGGCGCCGCCCTTCCGCATGTGGCAGGGCGCATCGCAATGGGTAAAGCCATGCCCGGTGATCAGGAGGTGGGTCTCCTCCATGTCGTCGTCAGCAGCAAAACTCCTGCCCTGGTCGACATCGATTCTCCAGCGCCAGTGATTGAAGAACGGCACCGACAAATCGACAATGCGGGGCGTATCTGATGGCCAGGAACGCATGGCGATCGGCCGGCACGGTGCGGTTGCAGATTCGGGAATGGACACCGGCAAAGCGGCCAAGAACACCTCGTCGCCTTCGATGGCGCCGAAATTCGTGCAGTTTTCCGTCAACAACAGCCCTTCGGCATGGAGCGCCAACCGGAAATCCCCGTTCGGGTTGCGGTATCCCCCTTCGCCTTCGGGACGCCTCGCCGGGATGTCATCGCAGGACAGATCCACCGCCACATGCGTGAAGCCGGCTTTCGCAATCGCTGCCGCGCAATCGGGCAGGAACCGGGGAGCAAGCCGCCAGTATTCCGGCTTGCGGTTGTGAACCGACTCCGCGTGCCCGCTCCGCAGGACGAGAATGTTGCGCCTGGACCGACCGGGGCAAGCAGCGGCAATTGCTGCCCGGTCGATGACCTCCAGGCCGGTCACATCGAGGATCCGCGCAACACCGGCGAATGCCTGCAGCGGATAGTCGTCGAGACATCTTCCGCCGTGCATCCGCCATCCGGGGGCAGATGTGAAGCTGAACCCGCTGCCGTGCCACTTGTAGCCGAACTCCTGGAACTCGTCGCCGCGATGATAGGATTGGGACACGAACGGGGTGCTGGTCCAGAGCCAATGCGGCTCCATGCATTGCGAACAATCAATGATGTTCATGCGCGGATTCCGGCCTCGGGAAATCAACATGAAGAAGGACCGAACGCCCCGCCAGTTTCAGGCGGCTGCGTTCGGTCCGCTGCGGGTTTCGTCAGAGGTTCTTGAAGTTCTCCCAGGCGTCAAGCCATTCCTGCCTGTTGTCAGGAGCTTTCCTGGGCGACAGGTTGGCCATGAACACCTCGTCGAACCGGTCGAGATCCACTAGGTTCAGCAACTCCCGCTTGTCGTCGGGCAGCAGTTCCGCCGCCTTCCTGTTCGGAACCATGCTGTAATAGGTCTTGGCGATCGCCAGCATCGACTGGAATCTCGGCCCGGCCACGTATTGCACGAACTTGACGGCATTCTCCATGCGCGGCGTGTTCGCGGCGATGCAGACCGCCTGGTCCCAGGTCACCCCGCCTTCCACCGGCACCCGCGCCTTGAATGGCAGCCCATCATCGTACATTCCGGCCTGGACCCATTCTCCGGCGATTGCCAGATCGTAGCTACCCCCGGCCATTGCCTGGATGACCTGCGAGGTATTGCCGACCAGGCCAACCTGCGGACGCAGGCTGTTCAAGCGCTCAACGAGGGCTCCAAAGGCGGCGGCGTCAAGATCGTAGGGCTGGGGATTGCCGTTGTATTTCGACAGGCAGCCCATGTTCGGCAGGAACCAGTCGAAGAGCGCAACCCGGCCCGATACGGCGCTGTCCCACAGCACCGAATAGCTGGCGACATCCTCCTCGGAGAATTTCTCGTGGTTGTAGGTGATGCCGTAATAGCCGAACCGGTTCACGAGACCGTACATCCTGCCATCGACGAAGCATGGCGGCCAGTTGGCGATGATCTCGAAATAGTCATCGAGGGGGTAGTCGCCAGGATTGAGTTCAAGCAGCAGACCATCCCGCGCCGCCTGCGGCACGTAGGCGCTGGTCGGCGTGATGATGTCGAAAGTCCCGGCCGGTGACGAGCCGATGAGGGCCACCATTTCCTCGTCCGATCCGTCGTGGATCTTGAGGTTGACCTTGATGCCGGTGCTGTCCTCGAAAGCGTCGAGCATACCGGGCTCCTCGTACCCCCCAAAAGCCAGCACGTTCACCTCGCCCGCCTGCGCCGAGGCGCGGCCGGGCAGCAGCCAGGGTGCGGCCAGGGCTGCGCCGCCGAGCGCCACCCCCTTGCCGGCCGTGTCAAGGACCCTCCGGCGCGTCCACAGCCTGGGCTCCGGAGTGTTGCGTTTCGTGCGATCGGACATGTCTGGTTCCTCCTTTCCGATTGGAATTCAGGCACCTGCGGCGCCGGTTCCACCACTTGTATTTTGTCTACAATTTAGACCCTCAAGATGCGTGATCTACGAAGACCTGTCAAGAAGAATAGATTGCGGTTGGCCAAGGCAAATCACACCCGATTGCGGTTGGCCCTGTCCAGAACCCGCCAGTAGCCCAGACTCTGACCGTCCGTCGTTTCTGGTGCTGCGTCGGCACCGATTTCCTGAACTGATCCGTGCTGTTTCGGAAGATGATTCCCGCAATTCGCCGATCTGACACTCTTGAGACCCCGCCGGTGGCGGTCGATCATGCCGCCGCAAACCGCTCCACGGCGATTGCGCCGACCCGGTCATGTGTCTGCCGGAGGTCGTGCGCCAGCTGCATTCCCAGCCAGGCCTCCGATGTCGAGCCAAGCGCCTTCGACAACCGGATCGCCATCTCCACCGAGATGCCGGCGCCATCGTCAATCAAACCGGGAGTGCGCCTGCCTGACCCGCGTGCCGGTGAGCCTCATCGGTTCCAGGCATTGCCGCTTCACGATGTTGCCCGGATACGGCAGTTTGTTCATGTTCGTAGTCTGTCTCCCCGATGGAAGTCCGCGCAATCGACATCCACTGCCATTCCATCCTCGAGCCGAAAGGTGATGCGTCAGCTGCCCAACAGGCTGCGATCACGGTTGCCCGGAAAGTCGCCTGCAATCAATGCGGCGACGTACTCAATTTCGGACGGGATGGTCGCATTCGCGGGCACGATTCCCGTGGAAACAACCCCTAGTTGCCGTCCGGGTAGCGCCATTTTCCACATGGCCTGGCAAGGTCACCATCATGACAGGGACACGATCCCTGTCCGGCAACTCCCGCCAGCGGCGAAAAATTGCCGTCGCTTACGCAATGGCACCGGAAGCACCCGAACGGAGACAAATGACCGCAACTGACCGGTTTGCGTGCCTGCACCGGCTGCCTGACATGGTCCTGGATTTCTCCTCACCGACCACGGTTAGCGGGATCTCCTGGGCAAGCCGCACTCTGTCTCCGGGAGCTGCGGCGGAGACGGGTCCGGGTGACAACGGTGCCGTTTCAGGCAGGAAGTACCGGGCCCAATCCGTGTCAGGCGCCGATCTTCCACCATGGCCTTCAAGCGATACTGCGCCGTTCGAAGCGGGGTGGCGGCGTGCAAGGCATCCGCAATCCGTGTTGCTGTCATGCCCCCTGGACGCTGCCGCACCGCCTCCTCGATTTCCCGGAGCTTCCCTTCGTGAATTCGCCTTGCCAAATCGTCTCCCTTGATTGCGTATTAAGGCCCTATGCGCAATTATTCAGCTCTATGCGCAATGTCGTAGATGTAGGCGCAATTCTCAATCCTGTGCGCAAACTTGCAGCCCGCAACGAGGATCGGGGAATACCGAACCTCCGAGGTGCTTTGGCACGACGGACCCCGGGCTGGCGGATGATCCGTCCATGGCCTATCGTCTCGACCTGGCCGGTCAGCTGGGGCGGCTATCCTGGCAACAACTGCGGCAAATCGAGGAACACGCCTTGACCCTTTCGACATTTGCATCGGGCGCGGCCCGAGCCATGTTCGCCGGTCTGTCGGCTGCCCTGCTGCTGGCGGCGAGTTCACCGGAACCTGCACATGCGCAGGATCACCTGGACGGAACACCGCGCATCGCCGTGGTCTCCGCCTTTGCTCCCGAGTTGGAGATTCTCAAGGCGGAGCTGCAGGACCGGTCGGCGTATTCGGCGAGTGGCGTGGAATTCTCGACCGGTGTGCTGGAAGGCCGCAAGGTGGTGTTGTTCCTGAGCGGGATCAGTGTCGTCAACGCGGCGATGACGGCGCAGTTGGCGCTGGACCGGTTTGCCATCGAGGGGATCATGTTCTCCGGCATCGCCGGCGGTGTCGATCCAACACTGGGCATCGGCGATGTGGTGATCGCCGAGCGCTGGGGGCAATACCTGGAAATGCTGTTCGCCCGAGAGGTCGATGGCGGTTGGGCGACGGTGCCGTTCTTCGAATACCCCTACGGGAATTTCGGCATGATGTTCCCGCGCCCGGTCACGGTGACCGGGACCGATGGGCCCGAGACCCGCTTCTGGTTCCCGGCGGACGAAGCACTGCTGGCGGCGGCGCGGCGTACGGCAGAAGAGACCACGCTAACGCAATGCACATCGGAGGGGCGCTGCCTCGACCAGATGCCACACATCACCGTCGGCGGCTCCGGGGTCTCCGGCGGGGTATTCGTTGACAATGCGGCATTCCGTGAATGGGTTTTCGGGACTTTCGGTGCCCGGCTCCTCGACATGGAAAGCGCGGCCATGGCCCACGTCGCCTACGCCAATGACGTGCCCTTCATTGCAGTGCGCAGTCTCGCCGACCTCGCCGGCGGCGGGCCAGGCGAGAACCGGATGGAGATTTTCCTCGAGCTTGCCGCCGGCAACGCGGCAGCTGTGGTCAAGGCGATGCTGCGTGAGCTGCCTGGCCAGGACTGAAGGCGCATGGTCGCCCATCCGCGCAATGCCGGCTCCTTCCGAGCTACCGGCAATGCCCCGCACCGGGATCTCCCGAGCCTGGTGTCGACGTTTCCCTGTCACCCGCGGCCGTCAGTTGGCCGCACGCCCGCTGCAATTGCGGCCGACGATTGCGGGCCCTCACCGGAGTTCTGCTCGATGTCTGCAAGGGCGGCAACCTGCCTTGCTCGCTGCTCCACGAATTTGCAGCAAACCCTGTTTCCGGGTCGCTGCAACTTTCAGGAGCTCCAGGTCAACCTACTACCCCAACACTGCCGAAATCATGTCTTTCTCGCTGGTACAGGGTGCAAGTGACCACTACGCCAATTCAACGGTGGTGGGGTACGAGGAGCCTGTGGGAATAGTGGGATTTACAGCCAGGTCCATGAGTTACGAATTCTTGTACATTGGCTTCGGGCCGGGTCGTATCTGTGGACCGCAATCGACATTATCGCATTCTTCAGCAGATAATGTCATGAAAGGATCGGGCAGATCGCTTCACCCGAACCTCGACGAGGGTGGTCGAATGGGTGATTTTCAGCCCACAGGATTGGAATACGCTGACGGAGAGTGCCATGGTTAACGGCGATCTGGAGCATCGTATCCGGCTCGGCGAGGATTCGATGCTGGAGCTCAAGCGCGTTAGTGTCGTTGGTAGTCGGGTCAAGCAGCCGGACCGGGGAGACTTTGCCGACGAATTGGCTGCAATGGCAAATGGTCAGGGCGGAACCGTGGTTCTGGGGGTGGACGACCGCAGCAGGGAGGTCCTCGGTATCGCACTGGATCATCTGGATGCCGTAGAGGGCTGGGCCCGCGAAATCTGCAATGACCTGGTGAAACCTGCGCTCGATGCCAACATCCGCAAACTGACCGTCGAGAACTCCGCCGGAGAGGTGGTTCCGGTGATCCGGATTGACCTCGTGCGCAGCTTGTTTGTTCACAGGAGTCCCGGTGGATATTTCCGCAGAATTGGCAGCTCCAAACGTGAAATGATGCCGGAGGTACTTGCTCGACTTCTTCAGCAACGCAGCTTCAGCCGCTTGATTCAATTCGACGAAACTGTCGTACCTGGAACCGCGCGATCGGATTTGAACTACAATCTTACACAGCGATTTACCCAGGGCGATCCAGCGGACGACACCTTGCACAAACTCCGCATCCTGGGGGACGATGTCGATGAGGTCGAAAGACTTACCATCGCTGGTGTGCTTCTTTGTACCCCTGAGCCACAGCGATGGCTGCCCCACGCATATGTCCAAGCGGTCAGCTATGCCGGAGACCGGACCGACCGTGATTATCAAGTCGATGCTCGCGATATTCTCGGCCCGCTCGATCAGCAGGTCTCGGATGCCTTGCATTTCGTAAAGCGGAACATGTTGGTTCGTGCCACGAAGACAACCGCAAGGTCAGACAAACCGCAATTCAGCGAACGTGCGGTATTCGAAGCGCTCGTAAATGCCGTAGCCCATCGCGACTACTCGATGGCTGGCTCAAGGATTCGTTTGCATCTGTTTGCGGACCGTCTTGAACTCCATGTACCGGGTGCACTCGCAAACACCATGACTCCTGATGGCATGCACTTGAGACAATCCAGCCGAAACGAACTTGTCGTGTCCTTGTTGGCGCGCTGTCCTGCACCTTCCGGCCTGGATAGGCTACGCCTGATGGACCGACGCGGCGATGGCGTACCAATCATCCGTTCCGAATGCGAACGTCTTTCTGGCCACCTGCCCGACTACAGCTTGCTGGACGAGAGTGAACTCAGATTGATCATCCGGGCAGCATCCTGAACCAGGCATCGGATCGAGATGCATGAGCACGTGAAACGGCACCAATAATTTCCTTGGTTTTCCGGGGGAGCCATCAGTTA
Organism: Paracoccaceae bacterium; assembly: GCA_964291445.2. Taxonomy (GTDB): domain Bacteria; phylum Pseudomonadota; class Alphaproteobacteria; order Rhodobacterales; family Rhodobacteraceae; genus JAPOXR01. The sequence continues at coordinate 284,105 of OZ219864.1, forward strand.
TTCTACAGTGATCGCACATCCAGACACTGGGGGGAAGCGTCCATGACCAACACCAAGCGGATTGTCTGTCTCGCAAACTCGCGGAAACTGTCGGGTCGATGCATTGCCGGCCGGGAGTGGGACGCGGAACAGGGGGCTGGAAGCTGGGTCCGTCCAGTGAGCGGGCGTCACGGTCAGGAAGTGTCGGAATACGAACGGCAATATGCTGATGGAAGTGATCCCCGCCTACTCGACATTCTCGACGTTCCGGTCAGGTGGCCACAACCCAATGATTTCCAGTCAGAGAACTGGTTGCTTGATCCTGAACATTACTGGAAGAAAGCTGGGATCCATTCAACTTTCGATCTTCCTGCCCTCGCCGACCCGGTTGAGCCACTCTGGGTAGACGGCCACAGCACCTATCACGGTTGCAACGACAGGATACCAATTGACGTTCAAGATAGGGTTCATTCCTCGCTGCGACTGATCAAGGCAGAACGTCTCACACTCGAGGTTTTTGCGCCAGGAGAAGCATTCGGAAACTCAAAGCGGCGCGTGCAAGGACGATTCGCACATGCCGACCAAACCTATTCCCTCTGGGTCACAGATCCCAAATGCGAAAGGCATTACCTTGCCAAACTTGACGGAACCTATCAGATTGGCGCGTGTTATCTTACCATCAGCCTCGGAGAGCCCTTTGAAGGCTCCATATACAAACTTGTCGCAGCGATCATCAAACCGGATGGACAGTAGCAGGTGGACAAGGATTCAGGAACGGTCCTGACGATCGGTCACTCCAACCATACGCTGGAGTGCTTTCTTGAACTTCTTGCGCGGCATCACGTGACTGCCGTTGTGGACGTACGTTCCGCGCCCTACAGTCGATTCAACCCCCAGTTCAATCGCGAACAACTCAAAGCGGAACTCAAGGAACGCGATATGGGATACGTATTTCTCGGCCGTGAATTGGGCGGGCGATCTGACGATCCATCCTGTTACGATCAGGGTCACATTCGCTACGATCGCCTGGCAACTGCGCCGAGCTTTCACCAAGGCCTGGAGAGAGTCGTGCGAGGCATGAAAACCACGGTATCGCATTGATGTGCGCCGAAAAAGAGCCTCTCCACTGCCATCGAACCCTCCTCGTCGGACAACAACTCGACAAGCTTGGCATCAATGTCGCGCATATCTTGCCTGACGGACGCCTCGAATCGCATTCGAGCGCGATGGGCCGACTACTCGTTGAACTCGGATTTGAGGATGACACTCAAATGACCATTCAGTTCAAGCCGCGAGACGAACTCATTTCGGAGGCGATCGTGCGCCAAGTGGAGCGCGTCGGCCATGTCAGCTGACAGATCCCTGACCAACCAGACTGGAAAAGCAATGAAGGTATTGACCATTGGCTTCACCAGGAAGTCGGCACAGCGGTTTTTTGACCTCCTGCGTCAATCCTGCGTCGAGCGTATCGTGGATGTGAGGCTCAACAGTGGATCGCAGCTGTCTGGTTTCGCCAAGAAAGACGATCTCGCCTGGTTCGCGCGCGAGCTTTGCAACCTGGACTACATCCACGAACCGAGTCTCGCCCCTACCAAGGATTTGTTGGGCGATTACCGTAAAGGCAAGATCAGCTGGGACATGTATGAGACTCGGTTCATCGACTTGCTAAGGGCACGACGGATCGAATCTCGTCTTTCCAGAGAGATCGTGCACAATGGCTGTCTGCTCTGCAGCGAAGACCAGCCCCACCATTGTCACCGGCGACTCGTCGCCGAATACCTGCAAGATCACTGGGGAGAGTTGGACATCGTGCATTTGGGCTTCAGGCAAGGAAGGTAAGGGTGCCCCGGAATTCATAAACGCGAGCCATCCAGGTATCGACTGACCCGACACGGAAGAATGCAAGCAATTTCGACACGGAGTCGACATCCGATTTGCGGCGACAAAAGCAGCCCCGCCTCACCAACTCCCCGACCGGAAGGATTTGACCCATTCTGCCGCAGCCGTGGCTTCACCGGTTTCGGCCTCCCTTGCTTGGTGAAGCCGATAGTTGGACTCGATCCCGAGCCAGATACTGGCATCGAGGCCAAGCACCTTTTCGAATTGTAGCGCCGTTCCCGGCTCGAGCGGAGCCTTGCCCGAGATGATCTCGCTGATCAGGTTTGGAGACCGGCCACACCTGCGTGCGAATTCAGCCGGCGAAATCCCCTCGACCCCCAGGTGTTCCTCAAGGATCCACCCAGGCGGAACCGCATAATCCGGGCTGTACCGGTTGGTCGCTGTCGCCATCTGTCCCTCCCATGTCAGTGATGGTCGGCCACATCGACAATCATGATCGCTTTTACCCGCACCATGTCTATTCTGCCATCGTCCGCACGCGGAGTCGGCTCGTGGCTGACCTTGAACACCAGCTGCCAGGGCTGAACGAGGTCCAATACAAACTGCCCATCCCGATTTTCGCTGGATAAATCCAGTCTTGACGGTGACGTGACCGGCACCATCGCATGACTGGGCGCCGCCCGGAACATCACCATCCGCATCATGATGACCTTTGCCATCCTTGTGCCGCAAATCTTCTGCAGGGCGCCTGCCGAGTTGAAGGCCGTTTCGAGCTTGCCGGTCCGGAAATCGATTTTCGCGATCATCAACCATAAGCATTACCCGGTGGGTATTTTTCTCATTCTTCCTGAAAAGTGAAATCAGGGCTTCGTATGCGAGGCCGTTATCCGTTGGCCTGAAAATGTCACCGACCGCCAGCCGAGGACAGCCGGGAAGTTGTCATTGCTGCGCTGGACGCGTCGCCGGGACGTTGCTTCGGGACGCAGCGCCGCACGGTCCGGTCCCGGCCGGATTTTCTTCGGGGAAGTTGTAGGGTAGACCGGTCGTCGCCACCGAACCGGGTTTCGCATTCAGGAAGGGAGTTGCCATGACCGGACATACATCACATCGCGGTGTCTATGCCGCCGTCGCCACGCCCCTGGGCCGGGATTTCCTCCCCGACCTGCCTCGTTTCATGGATCATTGCCAGTGGCTGCTGGCAAATGGATGCGACGGGTTGACACCGCTGGGAACGACTGGCGAGGCGAATTCGATCGGCCTGGAGGACCGGCTGTCCTTCATCGAGCGGATCGGCAGCAGCGATCTTCCGAAATCCCGGCTGATTGTGGGAACCGGCTCGACCTCGACTGCCGATACTGTCCGACTGTCCCGGGCCGTCATCGATGCCGGCATCGACAGCCTGCTGATGCTGCCGCCATTCTTCTACAAATCTCCGACGGAGGACGGGTTATTCAGCCATTTTGCCGCTGTGGCCGAACAGTTGGCGGATCGCCAACCGCGCATATTCCTCTATCACTTTCCGCTGATGTCGGCGGTTCCGATTACCATCCCGCTGGTCAGGAGATTGCGGGAGGCCTTTCCGGGCATTTTCGTCGGCGTCAAGGACAGTAGCGGCGATTTCGACAGCACCTCCGCCTTCATCCGGGAGATACCGGGCTTCGAGACCTTTGCCGGAACCGAGGAGCTGGCGGCACCGACGCTTGAAGCCGGGGGGAGTGGCTGCATTTCGGCAACGGTCAATGTCGTGGCCCCGCTCGTGGCCCGGCGAGTCGCCGAGACCGATGACGGGCGGGCGGCGGAGCTGGATCGCGCAATCTCCGGGTCCCGGGCGGCCATCTCGGCCCTGCATAATGTCAGCGGTACCAAGGCGGCGCTGTCGGCGCTCCGCAATGACCCGGAATGGCGCCGGTGCGCGCCCCCCAATGTCACCCTCGACGAGGCAACGGCATCGGCGCTTGCCGACCAGCTTGACCGGTTGGGCGGGCTCAGGGCCTGTTTTGGCTGACCCTGCCCGTGGGCGGCCAGTGCATCATGGGAAGGGGGCTGGCTGACCCTGCCCGTGGGCGCCGGATCATGGGCCGGGGGCTGGTTGGTCACCCATGTCGATGCCGGTGATCAGTGCCCGGTCAACGAGATCCTGGACGAATTGGCGGCCGGCAGCGACCCATGATTGCTGTTCGAGCCGGTCCTCGATGCGGCTGCGGACGGCTTCGAAGGGCAGTATTCGCCCTTCCGAACGCAAATCCAGCCTGACCAGGTGAAACCCGTAGCGGGTCTCCACCGGCTCGTCGGCGATCTGGCCGGGTGACAGGGTCTTCAGGGCCTCCTCGATCTCGGGAGCCAGGTCGCCATCGCAGAGCTGGCCAAGCGAGCCGCCATTGGCCGCCGACTCGCAGGCGCTGTGCTCGCTTGCCAGTTTACGGAAGCTGGCCTGGTCGCGCCGGATCACCGTCAGCAGACGCAACGCCGCCTTCCTCGCCGTGGAACGGCGGTCCGGGTCCTGCGCCGGTGCCGCCAGCAGGATATGCGATGCCTCGTAAAGCGCCGGCGACCGGAAGCGTTCGGTATTGGCCTCGTAGTAATCCCGGACCTGGCCGGTCGAAGGTGGCGATACGGTGATTGCGGTTTCGGTCAGCTGGCGTATCCTGGCCTCGGAGTCGGTCTCCCGCCGCCCCTTGCCAGTCTGCCTGGGTTCGGCCTGGAGGCTGATCCTGTCGGCCTCCTGCAGCAGCAATTCACGTATCACCAATGACCTGGCCGCCTTGCGCCAGGCGATGCCCGGCTTGCCCGCCGGTGCGGAATGGTTCTGCGCCTCGGCGGCAATCTGGCTGACCGGAATCGGTGTCCCGTTGACGGAGACCTCCGGCAGCAGCGGCTTGGGCTTGCGCATGGCCAGCGCCCCGGGTGAGGCGATGCCCGGCCTATCCTCCCATCCGGGCATCATCGCCGGTTCGGCCGGCCAGCGTGGACCGGCGCGACCTGACCACCTGGTAGCCGGGCCGCAGGACGTAGCCGAATGGCGCCGACAGCATGTGCACCAGCCTGGTGAAGGGAAACAGCAGGAAGATCGTCAGCCCGAGGAAGATGTGGATCTTGAAGATCAAATGGGCATCGGCGATGTAGCTGGCGGCCTTGAAGTCGAAGGTGAATATCCCCAGCGACCACGCCATGAAAGCCACCATCTGCCCGCCCTCGAGATGCTGGACCGAGATCAGGATCGTTCCCAGGCCGAGGACCAGCTGGAGGATCAGCAAGACCAGGATGCCGATATCGGCAAAGGATGATGTCTTGCGAATCCTTGGGTCGGCCAGCCGGCGATGCAGCAGCATCAGCCCCCCGGCCAGCGACATCAGGCCGGCGACTCCGCCAACCACGATGGCCAGCACCTGCTTGAAGCCGTGGCCGATACCCAGCATGTCGAAGACCTGGATCGGGGTCAGCAGGCCAACCAGGTGACCGAAGAACACCACGATCACCCCGACATGGAACAATACCGAGCCGGTGATCAGCTGCTTGCGCCGCAACAGCTGGCTCGAGGATGACTTCCAGGTAAAGGGGTCGCGCTCGTAGCGGACGATGCTGCCGACCAGCAAGACCGAAAGACAGATATAGGGGTAAATTCCGAACAAGAATTCATGCATCAGCGTCGTCCTTGGTTGATGTCGGTTGCCGGGCCTGCAACATCCATTCGGGCCAGCAGATCCCGGGCTTGCGGACATTCATCGGGTGCGCCGGGCCCAAAGGTCACCTCGGATTCCTCCCAGGCCTCGTCGAGCGCCTCCAAATCTTCACCCGGCTTGTCCGGCATCTCCAGCAGCAGCTCCAACGCCTTGCGATCGCCAACCCCGCCGGCAATCCGCACCAGCGCCCTGAAAACCGCCGCATATGCGGATTTGCGCCGATCCAGCCTGGCGCCCAGCGCCTCGAGGATATGGCTGGCATCGGCCAGCATCCGCTTCGCCTCCTCCGGCGGTCGCAGCGACAGGAATTCGAGCACCGCCGGCAGGTAGTCCGGCAAATCCAGCGTGCTCGGCTCGAGCCCGGCCCGCTTGTAGGTCTCCAGCAGGTCGATCATGGCGCTGCCGCGGGCCCGGCTGTCGCCATGGACATGCTCGAACAGATCGAGGCTGCATGACCGGGACCGGTCGAAGATCTCCACGAAATTCTCCTGCAACTCCCAGAGGTCGCCATCCCGCAACGCCCCGAGCAGCCGGTCCAGGCCAGCCCTGGCAGCGCCGTTCAGGCGACGATCCGATTTGAACGCATCCCGGATGTCGGGAATTGCCTCCTTCAGCTCGTCGGTCGGGTAGGCCAGGAGGACCGACAGCGATTTCAGGGTCAGGTCCATCAACGCTGATCCGTCGGCACCGAAAACGGCCGTGAACTGCCGCCGAACAGCGAGCCCTTGCTGATGCCGGTCGAGCACATGTTGCCATCGGTGAAGCCGCAGCCGCCGCGCAGGAAGGAGGCGTCCTCGACATTTTCCCGGTGGGTGGTCGGAATGACGAACCGGTCGTCGTAATCGGCCAGCGCCATGATCTTGTACATGTCATCGATGGTGGCGGCAGTCAGTCCGACCCGCTCGGCAATAGCCTCGTCGATGACCCCCTCGACGGTCCTGGCCCGCATGTAGACCCGCATGGCCAGCATCCGCTCGAGGCCAGTCACGATCGGCGCCTCGTCGCCGGCGGTCAGCAGGTTGGCCAGGTAGCGGACCGGGATTCGCAGCGAACGGACATCGGGCAGATCTCGGTCCATGTCAATCAGGCTGTTTTCGCTGGCATTCTGGATCGGGCTGAGCGGCGGCACGTACCAGACCATGGGCAGGGTCCGGTATTCCGGGTGCAGCGGGAAGGCCACCTTCCAGTCGACTGCCATCTTCCAGACCGGTGAGCGGGTGGCGGCATCAACCCAGTCGGGTGGCACGCCATCGGCCAGCGCCTGGCGGCGAATGTCAGGATCATTGGGATCCAGAAACATGTCCAGCTGCGCCTGGTAGAGATCCTTCGGGTCCGGAACATTGGCCGCCTCGTGAGTCTTGTCCGCATCGTAGAGTATCACCCCCAGGTAGCGGATGCGGCCGACGCAGGTCTCCGAGCAGACGGTTGGGCTGCCGGATTCAATCCTCGGGTAGCAGAAGGTGCATTTTTCCGACTTCCCGGTGGACCAGTTGTAATAGATCTTCTTGTACGGGCAGCCGGAGACGCACATGCGCCAGCCGCGGCATTTTTCCTGATCGATCAGCACGATGCCGTCTTCCTCGCGCTTGTAGATGGCGCCGGAGGGGCAACTGGCCGAACAGGACGGGTTCAGGCAGTGCTCGCATAGCCGTGGCAGATACATCATGAAGGTGTTTTCGTATTCGCCGTAGATCTCCTTCTGCACACCTTCGAAATTGGTGTCCTTCGAGCGTTTCTCGAACTCGCCGCCGAGGATTTCCTCCCAGTTCGGTCCCCATTCGATCTTCTCGATCCGCTCGCCGGTGATCCTCGAGCGCGGGCGGGCAGTCGGGAATGCCTCCATCTCCGGCGCCGATTTGAGGTTCTCGTAGTCGAAATCGAACGGCTCGTAATAGTCGTCGATTTCCGGCAGGTCCGGGTTGCCGAAGATCTTGGCCAGGATTCGCCATTTTGCGCCCTGCCTGGGCTGCAGCTTGCCGGACCTGGTACGCTCCCAGCCGCCATTCCACTTCGACTGGTCCTCCCAGTTCTTGGGATAGCCGATGCCGGGCTTGGTCTCGACATTGTTGAACCAGGCGTATTCGACCCCGTCGCGGCTGGTCCACACATTCTTGCACGTCACCGAGCAGGTATGGCAGCCGATGCACTTGTCCAAATTGAGGACCTTGCCGATCTGTGCCCTGATCTTCATGATGTCATCTCCGCCTGCTGCAAGGGCCGCTCGAGCCAGTCGACCGTCGTCATCTTTCTCACCACCACGAATTCGTCGCGGTTCGAGCCGACGGTTCCGTAATAGTTGAAGCCGTAGCTCTGCTGCGCATAACCGCCGATCATGTGGGTCGGCTTCAGGGTGGTGCGAGTCACCGAGTTGTGAATGCCGCCGCGACGGCCGGTGCGCTTGGAGCCGGGCGTGTTCACGATCTTCTCCTGGGCGTGATACATGAACAATGTCCCGTTCCTGATCCGTTGCGACACCACCGCCCGCGCCGTCAGCGCACCATTGATGTTGAACACCTCGACCCAGTCATTGTCCTCAATGCCAGCCAGGCCGGCATCGTCCTCCGACAGCCACACCACCGGCCCGCCACGGTTGAGGGTCAGCATCAGCAGATTGTCGGAATAGGTCGAGTGAATGCCCCATTTCTGGTGCGGGGTGATGAAATTCAGCACGATTTCCGGTTCGCTGCCGCCGTCGCTGGCGCCGGCGATGGTTTTCAGATCCACCGGCGGGCGATAGGTGCACAACCCCTCGCCGAAGGCCAGCATCCAGCGATGATCCTGGTAGAGCTGCTGGCGCCCGGTCAGGGTCCGCCACGGGATGCGCTCATGGACGTTGGTGTAGCCGGCATTGTAGCAGACCTCCTCGCTCTCGATGCCGGACCAGGTCGGCGAGGAAATGATCTTGCGCGGCTGGGCGGCAATGTCGTGGAAGGTGATCCGGCTGTGTTCCATCGGCAATGCCAGATGGGCATGTTCAAGGCCGGTGATGCGCTCCAGCGATCTCCACGCCTTGACCGCCACCGCGCCATTGGTCTCGGGAGCCAGCGCCAGGATGGTCTCGGCGGCATCGATGTCGGTGTCGATTCTGGCACAGTCGCTGGCCGGGCCCGATGACCAGACACCGTTCTGCCTCCGCAGCAGCTCGACCTCCGGCTTCACGTCCCAGGAAATGCCCTTGCCGCCATTGCCAAGCTCATCCATCAGCGGGCCAAGGGCGACAAACCGGTCATAGACGGCCGGGTAGTCGCGGGTGACCGACACGATGCCCGGGCCGGTCTTGCCTGGCACCAGCTTGCACTGGCCCTTCTTCCAATCCGCGACCTCGACCTGGGCAATTTCTCCCGGCGTGTCGTGCAGGATCGGCATCAGCACCACGTCGCTCTCGACACCGAGAATCTCCGGGGCCACCTCCGAGAACTTCCGCGCCAGCAGCCGGAAGATGTCCCAGTCCGATTTCGACTCGTAGGCCGGGTTGACCGCCGCCTGCAGCGGGTGGATGAAGGGATGCATGTCGCTGGTGTTGAGGTCGTTCTTCTCGTACCAGCTGGCGGTCGGCAGCACGATGTCCGAATAGACCGCCGTCGTCGACATGCGGAAATCGATGCACACCAGCAGGTCGAGCTTGCCGGTCGCCGGCTCATCATGCCACCTGGCCTCTTCCGGCATGGTCCGCCCGGCCTCGGCGATATCCTCGGCCATGACGCTGTTGTCGGCGCCGAGCAGGTGCCGCAGGAAGAACTCGTGCCCCTTGCCGGACGAGCCCAGCAGGTTCGATCGCCAGACAAACAGGTTGCGAGGCCAGTTCTCCGGGGCGTCCGGGTCCTCGCATGACATCTCCAATTCGCCGGATTGCAGCCGCTCGGCGACATAATCGGCCGCCCCGATGCCGGCCTCCCGCGCCGCCTGACCGATGTCGAGCGGGTTCTGTTTCAGCTGCGGCGCCGAGGGCAGCCACCCCATGCGTTCGGCGCGGATGTTGAAATCGATAAGGCTGCCGGACCAGTCGCCATCCGGCGCCGTCGGCGAAATGATCTCGGCGATGTCGAGGGTCTCGTATCGCCACTGGTCGGAATGGGCATACCAGGCCGAGGTCGAGTTCATCTGCCGCGGTGGCCGAGTCCAGTCCAGGGCAAAGGCCAGTGGCAGCCACCCGGTCTGCGGCCGGAGCTTTTCCTGGCCGACATAATGGCTCCATCCACCACCGGACTGGCCGGTGCACCCGCACAGCGCCAGCATGTTGATGATCCCCCGGTAGTTCATGTCCATGTGATACCAGTGATTGAGTCCGGCGCCGACGATCACCATGGAGCGGCCCCCGGTCTGCTCGGCATTGCGGGCAAATTCGCGAGCGACCGATTCGATGTTCCGGCGGTCAACGCCGGTGATCTTTTCCGCCCAGGCCGGGGTGAACGGAACATCATCGCCGTAGTCGCGGGCCACGTTGCTGCCGCCAAATCCCCGGTCCAGCCCGTAATTGGCGCAGAGGAGATCGAAGACCGTCGCCACCAGCGCCGTGCCGTCGGCCAGTTCGACCCGCCTGGCCGGGATCACCCTGTCGAGCACTTCCGGATGCTCGCATCGCACGAAGGGCGCAGTCGCCTGCCCGCCGAAATACGGAAATCCGACCTCCACCATCTCGTCGTGATCGGCATCGCCAGCCAGGGTCTTCCTGAGCGAGACCTCGCTGCCGCCGGCCTTCTCCTGCAGGTTCCAGCCCCCCTCCTGGCCCCAGCGGAACCCGATCGTGCCGTTCGGGGCCACCAGGTCACCGCTGTGGTCGTCAAAGGCCAGCACCTTCCAGTCCGGGTTGTTGTCCTCGCCAAGATTGCCGGACAAATCCGATGCCCGCAGGAACCGCCCCGGGACCAGCCTGCCATCGCGCCCTTCCAGCCTGACCAGCATCGGCAAGTCGGTGTATTGACGGCAATAGGATTCGAAATACGGCACCTGCCGGTCGATATGGAACTCCCGCAGGATGACGTGGCCGAAAGCCATGGCCAGGGCGCTGTCGGTGCCCTGGCGGGGAGCCAGCCAGATATCGCTGAACTTGGCCGCCTCCGAGTAGTCCGGGCAGACCACCACCGATTTGGTGCCCTTGTAGCGGGCCTCGGTGTAGAAATGCGCATCCGGCGTCCGGGTCTGTGGCACATTCGAGCCCCACAACAACAGGAAGCCGGAATTGTACCAGTCGGCGCTTTCCGGGACATCGGTCTGTTCGCCCCAGGTCATCGGCGAGGCCGGCGGCAGGTCACAATACCAGTCATAAAAGCTCATGCAGACGCCGCCGATCAGGCTGAGATAGCGGGTGCCAGCCGCATATGACACCATGGACATGGCCGGAATCGGCGAGAATCCGAAGATCCGGTCAGGCCCGTAGCGGCGCGCCGTCCAGGCATTGGAGGCGGCGATGATTTCCGAGGCCTCCTCCCAGTCCGCCCGCACGAAACCACCCTTGCCGCGCAAGCCGGTATAGGATTTCCGCAGTTCCGGATCCTCCTGCAGCGTCTGCCAGGCCATGGTCGGGCCGTGCGTGCGGCGCAACTGCCTCCAGGCCCGCAGCAGCGCCCCCCGCACCAGCGGGTGGCGGACCCGGTTGGCCGAATAGAGATACCAGCTGTAGCTGGCGCCGCGCGAGCAGCCGCGCGGCTCGTGATTGGGAAGGTCGGGCCGGGTCTTCGGATAGTCGGTGGCCTGGGTCTCCCAGGTCACGATCCCCGACTTGACATAGATGTTCCAGGAGCAGGAGCCGGTGCAGTTGACGCCGTGGGTCGAGCGTACGACCTTGTCGTGGCGCCAGCGCTGCCGGTAGGTCTCCTCCCATTCCCGGCTCTCGCGGGTCACCTGGCCATGCCCATCGGCGAAGGTCCCGATTTCCTTCGATTGCAGGAAATTCAGGCGATCAAGCAGCTGGCTCATCTCAAGCTCCCATGGTTGTCGAACCCGGTCACGGCCAGGCATGGCCAGGCCAGGCCATTAGGGATGCACCCTGCACCCGATTTCATGCCGGCACCGCGGCGCCTGGCCGGAAGTAGAACCACCAGGTCATCACCAGGCACAGGCCGTAAAACACGCCGAAGCAGATCAGCGCCGCCTCGGCTCCTCCGGTCATGCCAATGGACGTGCCATAGGCCTTCGGGATGAAGAAGGCCCCGTAAGCGGCAATCGCCGAGGTGAAGGCGATGATCGAGGCGCTTTCCCGTTCAATCTGCGACCTGGAGGAGGCGGCATCAAGGCCGGGCATCAGCCTTGGCACCTCCTGGCGCATGATCGTCGGTATCATCTGGAATGTCGAGGCGTTGCCAATGCCGGTCAGCACGAACAGGATCATGAAACAGGCAAAGAAGCCGGCAAAGCTGCCACCAGCCCCGTCGGAAGGCAGGAAGAACAGCACGCCGGCGACAGCGATGATCATGCCGGCGAAGGTCCAGAAGGTGATCCTGCCACCACCGAACCTGTCCGAAATCCAGCCGGTCGACGCCCGGCTGAGCGCGCCGACCAGGGGACCGAGAAACGCCAGCGCCAGCGCATCGGTCTCGGGAAACTGCGTCCTGATCAGCAGCGGAAACCCGGCCGAATAGCCGATGAAGGATCCGAATGTGCCGGTATAGAGCACGCACATGATCCAGTTGTGACGGCGGCGGAGTATGACCAGTTGCTCGCGCAGCGATGCCCGGGTTCCGTCGATGTCGTTCATCCCGAACCAGGCGGCGATCATGCTGGCGACCAGCAACGGCACCCAGACGAACCCGGCATTCTGGATCCAGACCTGCCGCCCGTCGGGCAGGGTCTGCGGCTCGCCGCCGATCGCCCCGAACACGCCGATTGTAATGATGAGTGGCACCACGAACTGCATGACCGACACGCCGAGATTGCCAAGCCCGGCATTGAGGGCAAGCGCATTCCCCTTGCTCGCCTTCGGGAAGAAATAGGCAATATTGGCCATGGAGGAGGCGAAATTGCCGCCCCCGAGCCCGCACAGGAGTGCCAGCAGCACGAAAACCGGGTACGGGGTTGACGGATTCTGGACTGCAAACCCGACACCGATCGCTGGCAGCAGCAGCGACGCGGTCGACAATGCCGTCCACTTCCTGCCGCCGAAGATCGGAATCATGAAGCTGTAGAACACCCGCAGCGTGGCACCGGAGAGGCCCGGCAGCGCCGCCAGCCAGAATAGCTGGTCGGTGCCGTAGTCAAACCCCACCGATGGCAGTTGGGCAACGACAACCGACCATACCAGCCAGACGGAGAATGCCAGCAGCAGGCAGGGAATCGATATCCACAGGTTGCGGGTGGCAATCCGTCTGCCCCTGCTCTGCCAGAACTCGACATCCTCGGGACGCCAGTCGCGAAGCAGGTACTTGTTGTCGTCGGTCACGTTCCATCCGCCTCCATTGACATTGCCTGTTCCGATCAGGCCCGGCTTGCGCCATCCATCCGCGGCCCGGGAAGCGGGGCCTCCGGCACATCGGACAGATACTGTTCCCCGGCAAGTCCCGGATGCCTGCGCAGTTCCATGCGCCTGATGGCCACATGCATCCAGACGGTCGACACGCCGACAATGGCAAACAGCAGCATGAACGGCGCGGTCCAGACGCCGGTCCAGTCCAGCAGAACTCCGAAGGAAATCGGCAGCACGAAGCCGCCGAGACCGCCTATCATTCCGACCAGCCCGCCGACGGAGCCGACATGGTGAGGATAGTAGACCGGGATATGCTTGTAGACGGCCGCCTTGCCGAGACTCATGACGAAACCCAGAATCACCGTCAGCGCCACGAAGACCGGAAGGGTGACGGCGATGTTGAAGACGATCGGGCCGGAAATCCCGGCAACCTCATAGGTGGTATCGGGATAGCTCAGCATGAACAGGCAGATCAGCGACACCACGAAGGTCAGATACATGACCGAGCGGGCGCCGACCCGGTCCGACAGCCATCCGCCGAGCACCCGGAACACCGAACCGGGAAGCGAATAGAGGCCGGCCAGCATCCCGGCCATGGTCAGCTCGAGACCATAGGCTCCGACATAATACCTGGGCAGGAACGAGGCCAGGGCCACGAATGCACCAAAGACGAAGAAGTAATAGGTGGCGAATCGCCAGACCTGGATGTTGCGCAGCGGGGCAAGCTGCTCGGTGGAGGATACCGCCCGGGCCCCGGTTTGCCGCCGCGATTCCACCACCGGGTCGTTCCTCGACAAGAGGTAGAACAGCACCGCGACCACCAGCAGCACCACCGCATAGAGACGGGCGGCGCCCTCCCAGCCCAGTGAGACGACCAGGAACGGCGCCACGAAATTGGTGATCGCCGCCCCGACATTCCCGGCCCCGAAAATGCCCAGCGCGGTTCCCTGCCGCTCCTTTCCGTACCACCGGGAGACATAGGCCACGCCGATGATGAAGGAGCCGCCGGCAAGTCCGAGCCCGAGCGCCGCCAGCAGGATCATGGGATAGGTCTCGGCCGAGGTCAGCAGCCAGGTCGCCAGCGCCGTCAGCACCATCTGGATCGGAAACATGATGCGGCCGCCATACTGCTCGGTCCAGACGCCAAGGAAAATCCGGCTGACCGAACCGGTCAGCACCGGCGTGGCCACCAGCAATCCGAACTGCGTGTCGGACAGGCCCAGCTCCTCCTTTATGGTAACGCCGATGACCGAAAAAATCGTCCAGACCGCGAAACAGGTGGTGAAGGCAAGCGTACTCAACACGAGAGCCCGGTTGCTGTCGCCCCGGGATACGTGGCCCAAATCGTCCATGTGTACTCGACTCTCCTGGCTGCAGGGATTTCGAACTGCGTGCAATCTAGTGATCCCTGCCGGGCGTTTCCTTGATCTGGATCAAGTTTTGGTTCAAAACCTGCCGGGCTTGACATATCCGGTGGCAGCCCTGCCCCGACCATGGCCGGGAGCCCGGGCGACCTCTCCATGGTGGAACCGGACAGTGATCACCATGCAGGAGATGTTCCCATTCCAGCAAACGCCACATTCAGCTGTTCCGCCTGCCCGGTCCGGGATCATGCCGTGTGCTCAAAGTGCAACCCCGACGAATACCGGCAGCTGATGCGAATCAGGAGAGTGCAAAGCTACACCAGGGGCTCGCAGATCATGCGGGCCGGCGAGCCGATGAGATCTGTCGGGTCGCTGCTCAGCGGCTCGGCGAGGATCAGCCGGTCACTCGAGGATGGCCGCCGGCAGATGGTCGGCCTGCTGATGCCGGGCGACTTCATCGGACGACCCGGGCGTCGCGAGGTCTCCTTCGACGTGATCGCCGGCACCGATGTCGAGCTGTGCATGTTCAGGATTGGTGACTTCGAGCAACTCCTGCAGGCGAGCCCGGCCATGAGCCGACAAATGCTGGCAATGACCCTCGACGAGCTTGACGCGGCCCGGCTGTGGATGCTGGTACTCGGCAGGGCGACGTCACGGGAAAGACTGGCCAGCCTGCTCGCCCTGCTGGTTCAGCATGATTTTCGCATCCGGCGGCGGCGGATCGGCAGGGCTGTCACCCTGGAATTGCCATTCGCGCGCGCCGAAATCGCCGAGTATCTCGGCCTCACCATTGAAACCGTCTCCCGTCGGCTTTCCGATCTTCGCACTGACGGGCTGATCAGGTTCGAACAGCATCGGCGGCTGGTCATACCCGATTACCATGCACTGGTTGCCGAAACCGGCGACAGCGAGAGCTGGCGAAGCGAGCTTCACGAAAATTCCTGTTCCGGTCTGGCTGCAAGCTGACAACAGCCGCATCACGGCCGGGCACGAATTCCTGGCCAATATTCCGAAGCCCGGGACACAAACCACACTCCCAGGACTGTCGGTCCGGCTCTCACTGGCCGCCGCAACAAGAACCCGACCACGACATATGCTTCGCTCCAGGCGGCCACCCTTGCCGAACCGGCCTGTTGAAATCCGGCACCCGCCGGGAGCATCCTTGCATGTCGAGGGCTCCGGGCGGATTCATTCCATGATCCACCCCATCGGGAGCACCACCAGACAATGGACAAGGCCGCCGGAACGGCAGTCAGCTGTTGCCGGATTTGCCGTCAACCGTACCGGATTCTCCAGGTTCTTGATGCGGTTGACATGTGCTCTATCGAACACTTGCTACAGAGACTTTTTTGGGCGCATTGTCACACAGTATCGAATTGGACTGATCAAGGACCTGCTCTCGCTTCGAATACGACGAATTCGAAAGGCGATTTACAGATGAGGAAGAGATTTTCGATCTCGTTGGCAGAGCGAGAGACTGGGGCGTGGACCTGATCAGGGCGCCATCGGAAGAAACGCCGGGTGAAGGGGTCCTGAATGCCGTGGAGGATGGTCACAAGTCTGATCTGGAGATTTATCGCAAGATCAAGGACGAGCCGGTCTTGATCGGCCGGCTATCTTGTGAACATGGACAGTTCCTGTTCCGATACAATCCAGATTACATGGGAGAGCCGATTTCAGCGTTTCCCGACAAGGCGAAACTTTATCGATCGGAACACCTTTGGCCGTTCTTTGCGGTGCGCATCCCGCCATTCGACCGCCAGGACATGCGTGAGACGATGGCCAGTCATTCACTCGATGAAGACCAGATTATCGAGATTCTCGGATTGATCGCCAAGTACTCCGTGTCCAACCCCTACGAGTTCAAGTTGAGTTGAGCCACCAGGGTGGTCCCGGTCGTTTCCTGGTTGCTCACGATGTTCCTGGCCGGACAGTTCGGGGTCAGGTGCCAGGACCGGGAGAATTCCGGCGGGAATTGTGCTCGTCACTGCTGTCGGCCTTCAGCATCTCGACCATCTTGTCGCGCATGACGAATTTCTGCGGCTTGCCGGTGACCGTCATTGGCAATTCGTCAACAATCCGGACATGCCGGGGTATCTTGAAATGCGCCATTCTGCCTTCCAGTGATGCACGCACTTCATTTTCTGCCAGATCCATGTCCGGCCTGGCAACCACCCAGGCACAGACCTCTTCACCCAGCCTCTCGTCAGGAATGCCGAAGACCTGTGCATTGCCGATCTTGGGGTGGCGGATCAGCTGTTCCTCGATTTCACGGGGATAGATGTTTTCACCGCCACGGATGATCATGTCCTTGACGCGGCCGACAATCGAACAGAAGCCCTCCTCGTCCAGCACGGCAAGGTCGCCGGTCTGCATCCAGCCATCCACGATGCTCTCGGCAGTTTTGACGTCGTCCCCCCAATAGCCCTTCATGACCGAATAGCCGCGAGTGCAAAGCTCTCCCCGGGTGCCGACCGGCACGATTCGACCGTCGTCACCGGTGATCTTGACTTCAAGATGCGGGTGGGCGCGGCCCACGGTTTCGCAACGTTGTCCGACTGGATCATCAACATGGCTCTGGAAGGAAACCGGCGAGGTTTCCGTCATGCCGTATGCGATCGTCACTTCACGCATGTTCATGTCGTCGATCACCCGCCGCATCACGTCGACCGGGCAGGTGGCGCCGGCCATGATTCCTGTGCGCATGGTCGACAGGTCACGCCGGTTCTGCTGCAACTCCTCCAGCATGGCCATGAACATTGTCGGCACGCCGTAGACCGCCGTGCACCGCTCCTTCGCCATCGCGTCAAGCGTTTGCGCCGCATCAAATCCTTCACCAGGGAATACCGCGGCGCTTCCCTTGCTCACGGCACCCAGGACACCCATGACCATGCCGAAACAGTGGTAGAGCGGCACCGGAAGAGCCAAGCGGTCGGTTTCGGCCAGGTTGATGCGCCCGGTCACGAACCGTGCATTGTTGACAATATTGTAGTGTGACAGGGTAGCCCCCTTCGGTTTTCCGGTCGTCCCCGAGGTGAACTGGATGTTGATCGCGTCATCCGGGTTGAGGGTGCTGTCGATCGCCGGCAGCCGGAGTTTCTGTGCCGGGCCTCCAAGCCGGCGCAGCGCCTCGAAGGCAAAGGCCCCCGCTCCGGGATCGCGGTCCATGATGATGACGCTGTGCAAATGCGGAAGCCTGGCCGCCCGCAGCCGTCCCGGCTCGCATGAGTCGAGTTCGGGTGCGAGTTCCCGGATCATTCCGGCATAATCGGATGTCCTGAATGACCTGGCGGCAACGAGGGCCCGGCATTGAACCTTGTTCAATGCATATTCGAGTTCGCCCGGACGGTACGCCGGGTTGATATTCACCAGCACCTGGCCGACACGCGCCGTTGCAAACTGCGTCAGGACCCATTCGACCCGGTTCGGCGACCAGATGCCCACCCGGTCTCCCTTGTCCAGGCCTAGTGCCAGCAGGCCGGATGCCAGGTCATCGACCGCCTGGGCGAGATCGTAATAGCTCATCCTGACACCCTGCTCGTGGAACACGACGGCATCGCGGGAGCCGAATGCCGAGACGGCTTCACCCAGCAATTGCGGAATGGTGACATAGGCCAGCGGCGGATGAGTCGGCCCCCGGACGTAGGACTGCCCATCTGGCGGGGTTGTCGCTTCCGTCGGCGTTGCCGTCAGGCGGCCCAGGCTGGACAGCCTGTCGGCAAGGCTTTCATTCAGGATTGACATGGCGGCAGTCCATCACATCACTCGCCAGTCACCGCCCTGCTCGAAGGCATGTGCGGCCTGGTAGATTTTCAGTTCGCCATATCTGGCTCCAACCAGCATCATGCCGATGGGCAGCCCCTCGCTGAGGCCGCATGGCACGTTCATGGCCGGCAATCCGCAATTGAACGGTGCGGTATTTCCGATCATCTCGAAGGCCCGCTGGATGTAGAGGCCGGTGGGACAGTCGGCTGGCGGAATGGGTTGCGGTTTCATCGGTACGGTCGGCATCAGCAACAAATCGTGCTGCTCCAGGACTTCCGAATAGCCCAGCTTCACCTTTCGCATCAGGTTTTGTGCCTTGCCGTAGAAACGGCCGCGGTACTGTTCCTGGAAGAACTCGCCGAGGAACATGCAGATCTTCAGCGAAGGGCTGAGTTCGTCGGCCCTGTTGCGCCATTGGGCCATGTGGTCCATCATTGACGGCAGGAAGAGGCCGCCGTGATTGGTGCCGCCGCTGTTTCCCCGCATCATCTGGTCCTGCAGGCCCTCGACGGCGATCGCGGTCCAGCAATCGACGGCGAGGTGATGCTCGGGAATGGAAATCTCCTCGACGCGTGCGCCAAGGTCCCGAAAGCGGTCGGCGGCGGCACGCACTTTCCGATCGACATCCTCCTCGCTTTCGGGACGGTCGAATCCTTCCTTCAGAACCGCGATCCGCAACCCCTGCGCGCCTCGCCCCAGGGCTTCCGTGTAATGACAAATTCGTGGGCAATTCTGGCGCGAATCGAGGCCGTCCTCGCCGGCAAGGATTTCGAGCAGCAACGCATTGTCGGCAACGTTGTTCGTCACCGGTCCGACATGGTCGATCGTCCGCTCGATCGGCATGATGCCGGTATAGGGGACGAGCCCGTGCGAGGGCTTCATGCCGTAGACGCCGCAATTGGATGACGGAATGCGAATGGAGCCGCCCTGGTCGCCGGCGATGGCCATCTCCACCTCCCCTGCAGCCACGAGAGCAGCTGATCCGCCGGATGATCCGCCGGCCATGAACCCGTGCTTCCAGGGATTGTGAATCGGGCCCTTGGCCCCGGTATGCGATCCGCCCGACAAGCAGAAATTCTCGCAATGCGCCTTGCCGGCAATGGTGACACCGGCATCCAGCATCCGGGTGACGATCGTGGCATCGATCTCGGGCGTGTAGCCCTCCATGACCGCCGAGCCATTCATCATGGGCACGCCGGCCAGGCAGACCGTGTCCTTGAGCGCCACCCTCTTTCCCCGCAACGGACCGTCCGGTGCGCCGCGGATTTCGGTTTTCACATACCAGGCATTGAGCGGATTTTCGGCAAGGTCCGGAAAGTGGCCCGGTGAACGGGGATAGCGCACCCGTGGAAGATTGTCGGGCGTGGCGTCCAGGCGGTCATAGGACTGGATATACGGCTCCATGATTTCACAATACTCGCGCAATTCCTCGTCTGTCAGGCTCATGCCGAACCGGCTGGCCATGTCGTGCAACTGCGAAATTGTCGGGCGTTTTACAGTCATGTTGGTCACCACATTTGAAACAGACGGAGGCCTGGCCTGGGGCCTGGATTGTGCCGACGCGCCGTTCGGCGGCGGCTGGCCGCCTTGCCGCTGCGAGCGAACGGTCCCGAAACCGAGAAACTGATCGACCCTGGCCCGGTCACGCAATTCGGACCGGAGCAACTCGCCGGTGATCTTGCCGCGCTCGAGCACGAGAACCCGGTCCGACAGATCGGAGATGAAATCGAAATTCTGTTCAACCAGCAGGATGGCCAGGCCACGATCCTTTCGGAGCCGGGCAAGTGTCGTCGTCATTGATTCGATGATCGAGGGTTGAATGCCTTCGGTCGGCTCGTCGAGGAGCAGAAAATCCGGCTCGCCCATGAGGCACCGCGCCAGGGCAAGCAATTGCTGTTCACCGCCTGACAACGCCCCGCCTTCCCGCGCCAGCAGCCCTCGCAGGCGCGGGAAATCCGCCAGCACGGTTTCCATGACGTCATCCTCGGGGGCGTCCGAATGCTCGTGCCAGGCAAAGCGCAGATTGTCGCGCACCGACAGTCGCGGGAAGATGCCCCTCCCCTGTGGAACATAGCCCATCCCGAGCCCGGCGCGCGCGTGCGGCGCCATGCCGGTGATGTCGGTCGAGTGAAACCTGACCGTGCCGGAACTGGCGGGCAAGAACCCCATGATCGTCCGCAAGAGCGTGGTCTTGCCCATGCCGTTATGGCCGAGAATCCCGACCACTTCGTTCTCGGCGACGCCGAGATCGATTCCACGGAGGATCGGCACCTTGCCGTATCCGCCCGAGAGTCCCACGACCTCCAGCGCACCCGCCGCCTCGCCGCTCAACTCAGCCCTGCTTTCCAAGATACACGTTCCGCACTGTCGGATCGGACATCACGCGGTCAAGACGGTCCTCCATCAGCACTTCCCCCTGGTGGAACACGGTCACCGTCTCGGCAATCGAACGAATGAACTGCATGTCGTGTTCGACGATGATGATCGCCGCCGACTCGTTGAGCCGGCGAATGATGTCTGTCATTCCGGCGACATCATCGGCGTCCATCCCGGCGGTGGGCTCATCCAGCAGGACGAGCCAGGGATCGCCGGCGGCAACCAGTCCGAGTTCAACCTGTTGCCTCTGACCGTGTGCCAGCTTCCCCAGATTGTCCCGTGCAATCTCGTTCAGGGCCAGGCGTCTGATGATATCCTGCGTCTTCCGGCCGGCTTCCCGCGGCACATGATAACGGCGGGCGGCGAGCCAGATGTTTTCGGATACGCTCAGGCTGTCCATGACACTGGGTGTCTGGGTCTTGATTCCGACACCAAGGGATGCAATCCGGTGTGGCAGCCAGTGGGTGGTTTCAATGCCCCGCATATGGACCTCGCCTGCCGTCGGCCGCAGCAGCCCGGTCACGCATTTGAAGAATGTCGACTTGCCGGCCCCGTTCGGTCCGATCAGGCAGCGCAGCTCACCGGCGCGCAGCTTGAAATCGACATTGTTCGCGGCCACGACACCACCAAAGCGCATTGTGAGCCCATGGGTTTCGAGGACGGTTTCAGCCATCACGATTCACCCGTCTGCGCAGCCGCCTTTGCTGGCGGACACGTCCCGGCGAGAGGTGACCGAAACCCGATTTCCACGATCGTTCGAGGAACGGGACGATTCCCCTTGGCAGAAACAGCACGAAGAGCACCAGGATCAATCCGGTGATCAGCGTGTTGTCGATCATTGTCTGCTGCCCGAGAACGAACTTCAGGTATCCGAGCACCGCAGCGCCGAGGATCGGGCCCAGCCGGGTGCCCAGCCCGCCGACGATGCACCAGATGATGATCTCGGCCGACTGTCCGAGCGAGAACAGGCTGGGTGTGACGATCTCGCCCCAATTCGCAAACAGGGCACCGGCCAGCCCGGCAATGGCCGCACCGAGGGCGAACATGATCGATTTGCGGGCCCGGACATCGTAGCCGAGAAGGGACATGCGGGTTTCGTTTTCCCGGATGCCAACCGCGATGCGACCGAAGCTTGATCGCAGGATCACCGAGACCAGCAGATAGACGAGACCGAGGAGAACCGCACAGAAATAGAAGAACGGCTCGCCCCAGACATAGACATCGGGAATGCCCGGCACATTCAGCGTCTGGAATCCCGGAATGCCGTTGAACCCGCCAAGGCGCGCCTTGCCGATCGTGTATTGGGGCCCGGCGGTCGAATTCATGAACTTGAACAGGATCAGCGTGACGACCAGCGTGATGACGCTGAAATAAATGTCGGTCACGCGCCCATAGAACATCATCGCGCCGAGAATGATGGCAACGACGGCAGGGACCAGAACCGCCAGAATCATGGGAATGGTGCTCTCACCCATATTGATGGCGGCGACTGCGTAGGCGTACGCGCCGAGTCCGAAGAACGCCGCCTGACCGAAGCAGAGAATGCCTCCGAACCCCCAGATCAGGCCCAGGCTCAGGCCCAGCATGCCATAGACGATCAGGACGGTGAGCGTGTAGGTGCCGATGAACAGCGGCATGACCCAAATCAGGAAGGCAGTGGCGATGAGGACCATGACAGCGTCTCTTGCCAGGCTGCCCTGCATCACAGCTTGCCCTTGAAGAATCTGCCGGTGATGCCCTGCGGAAGCAGCCGCAACAGCACGACCGCGGCGACGAGCAGGGCAACCTCACCGATCACCGGTGAAATGGCGAATGTGAAGACCTGGTTGACGGCGCCGAACACACCCGCACTGGTATACAGCCCGGCAATCAGCGAGGGCCCACCGGCGATCACGGTGATGAACGCCTTGGCGATATAGGCACCGCCCGATGCAGGGACCAACCCGATCAGCGGTGCCAGCAACGCCCCGGCCAGGCCGGACAGTGCCGAGCCGCAGAAGAAGGTCGCCATGTAGATGCGCTCCGGGCTGTGGCCCAGTGCGGCTGCCATGTCTGCCCGTTGCATCGTGCCGCGGGCAATCAACCCGGCGCGAGTCGTCTTCAACACGGTGAACATCAAGGCAAGCAGCAGGGCGGCGATCACGATGATGAAGAAATTGTAGCCATTGACCTGGTAGCCGCCGATTGCGATTCCGGGTATCGGGGTTGAAATGCCGGTCGTCGTGTTCCCGAAGACCATCGTGACCAGACCGATAAGGAACAGGCTCAGGCCCCAGGTTGCCAGCATCGTGTCCACGAGCCTTCCATAGAGATGGCGGATGACCAGCCTTTCCACGACCAGTCCGATCAGGCCGACGATGGCAGGCGCGATCACGAGCATGGCGAAGAATATGTTGGCGCCAAGATTCACTGCCGTAATCGTCGCGTAGCCGCCCAGCATCATGAACTCGCCATGCGCGAGGTTGATGACCTTCATCATGCCGAAAACCACGGCCAGGCCGGCGCTGATGAGTATCAGGGACGAGATGGCGTAGAGAATTTCGACAATGATGACTGCGGACAGGTCCATGGACACGGAACTCGTTGAGATCGGGGTGATGTCCTGCGCGGCGCGGGGCGAACCCTGCCGCCCCGCGCCGAACCGGGGAGGAATCAGATCTCGATTTCGTACTGCGTGTTGTCGTCGGGATTGGCTTCCAGATCACACACGGCCTGGGTGTCGATGGGCTGCCGCTGCGGCAATGTCTCGACCACACGCATGCCCTGGTTCTCGATTTCCATGATGTGAACGTCGAGAACGGCATGATGTGTCTTCGAATCCACTGTCACCGTGCCGGCCGGACCATCGATGGAAATGCCCGTCTCCAGGGCCGAAATCACCGCCTCGCGGTCAAGTGAACCGGCCTGGCGGACACCTTCGGCCCAGGTCAGCACACCCTGGTAGTTTGAAACGGCAATCTCGTGGATCAGGCTGCTGTCGCCATAAGCGGCCGACCACTTCTCCTTGAACGCGTTGTTTGCCGGCGTGTCGAGTTCCTGGCTGTAATTGTAGGCCACCATGATCCCGTTGCCTTCCTCGGGAGTCAGCACCTTGTGTTCGTTGCCGACCCCCATCGTCGTCGATGCCAGCGGAATCCGGTCATTCATGCCTGCGGCCGCCCATTGGCGGAAGAAGGAAAGATGGGCGCCGCCGACGAGGGGGGCGATGACCAAATCCGGGCTGGCCGACTGGATCTTGGCGATCGTCGAGCCGAAATCGGCGACATCCAGTGGGAAGAAATCGACACTGACGGTTTCACCGCCATTGTCGGCCACGAATTTCTGGATCCAGCGCGCCGTGTTCTGGCCATAATTGTAATCGGCAGCGAGAATGTAGACCTTGCTGCCTGATTTACCCATGGCGTACGGGACCAAGGCCTCGACCTGCTGGGCCGGCGTGACGCCGTTGATGAAGATATTCCGGTCACAGACGCCGCCCTCGTAGAGCACGTTGTAGAAATAGAGTGTCCCCGATTTGCGCATGGTTTGACGGATGGCCTCGCGTGAGGCGGAAAGAATGCCTCCATGCACCACGTCAACCTTGTCCTCGCGTGTCAGTTGCTGGCCATACTGGGAGTAGAGCGCCATGTCCGACTGGGTGTCGTAGGCGACAATCTCGATCTGTCTGCCGAGAAGACCGCCAGCAGCGTTGATCTCGCTCACGGCAAGGCGCATGGCCAGGTCCATCGGCTTGCCATAGGCATCGAATATGCCGGACGTATCCAGGATCGAGCCAAGCCTGATCGTGTCGGCGGACAGTGCCGCCCGGGGCAGTGCCACCACGCTCGTGAGCGTTGTCGCACCGGCCAGAAAGTCGCGTCGGTCGAGTTGCATGTTCATTTCTCCTCTAATTTGGTTTGTCTGGTGCTTCTGACGGCTTTCCCGGTGATCGACCGGGGTTTGGTTTTTCCTTGATCCGGTTGGCATAGTCGGCGGTTCGTCCGGCAAGGTTGGAGTCGAAATCGACGCCGATTTCCTCGCCCATCTGCTTCATCGCCGGCAACCGGACAGCCATTCCGAGGATCTGGTCCATCGCGGCTCCGAAGGCGCCGTCCACGCCTTCGCCGCCGCCGCCGCTACTGCCCGCTCCGGAGATCTGGTTGATCCTGATGGAGTCGATCTTTTCGACCGGCTTCATCATCTGGGTCATGATTTCCGGAAGGCGATCCAGCTTGCGCTCCTCGAGTCGCATGCGGATCACCGCTTCGCTGAGCGTGTTTTCGGCCTGGTTCATGGCAGATCGTCCGTCGGCCTCGGCTTCCATCCGGATCCGCTCCGCCTCGCCCGCCTCGGTTATCACGGAAGCGTCAGCCCGGCTCCTCTCGAGAAGTGTCTGGACGTCGTGCTTGACCCTGGCCCCCTCGATCTCAAGCTCGCTTTCCTGCCTCAGGCGTGCGATCTCACTTTCGCGTTCAGCAATTGCACGCTCCTTCTGTGCCTGCACGCTTTCTGCCGCCAGAATGACCTTGGCACGAGATTTTTCCTCCTCGACACTGGCTTGCGCTGCTTCCGCACGTTTCATGGCCAGGCGGATTTCGTTTGCGACCTTCTTCTCCTCGAGCGCCAGGATTGCCGCCATTTCGGCAGTCCGCAGGATTTCGTCACTCTCGACCTGGCTTGACTTGACCCGGTTTTCCTTGTCGATCCGTGCGGTTTCGCTGGCAAGTTCCGCCGCATTGCGCGCCTGTTCCTCGCGTGACTTTGCATCTGCATGCAGCTTGGCCAGGTATTCCTGCTGGTCGATTTCCGCCTCGCGTTCTTCACGCTGCAGTTCGAGTTGACGCCGGTGCTGTGCCAAATTGCTTTCGCGAACCGCGACCTCGGCCTCGGTTTCAATGCGCACGCGTTCCTTGCGCTGGTCCGCCACCAGTTCGGCCAGGCGCCGCATGCCCCTCGCATTGAATGCGTTGCTTTCGTTCCACTGGCCCAGATCGCTTTGGTCGACGGCGATCAGGGAAGCCGAGACCAGCGTCAGCCCCAGCTTCGATGCCTGGACTTCGATTGCGCCGGCCACTTCATCCGAAAAGCCGGAACGATCCAGATGGATTTCCTCCAGCGTCCGCGCCGCCGCCGCCCGCTGGATGGCATCGACAAGCAAACCTGCAAACACGTCCTTGACGGATTCCCCATGCCGGGCAATCCGGGAGCCGAGCGCCTGCGCAGCAGTTGCAATTGCCTCTGATGTCGGCGCCACGCGAAGCTCGAACTCAAACCGGATATCGGCCCGCATCTGGTCACGCGTAAGCGCTGCATCCTGACCTTCCCGGCTGATACCGAATGTCTGCGCTCCCATTGAGACTTTCTGCACCCTGTGCAGCATGGGCAGCGACAGGCAGCCGCCATCAGTGACGACGCGGCATCCGCCAAAGCCGGTCCGGACCAATGCCGTGTCCAACGCGGCCTTCGCATAATAGCGGTGAAGAAACCAAATCGTGGCCAGCACCATCAGTGCGGTCAGCGCCAGCAGAATGACCAGGAACAAGCTCCGACTCCCCGTTTGCGCAATCTCCAGGCTCATGGCCCGCATATTCATCCGCGCAAAGCGTGAGAGATTTTATTTTCCAAGTCAAGTATTTGTTTGGAACAGGCGCCCTCCCGGGTAGTTGTGGCGGGACCAGACGGCCGAGCGTTGAGCGTCCCTGCAACCTGACGCGAAAGACGACCCGCATGGAAGCAGGGGGGTTGAATCCCATTGGTTTGAGATAGCCGGAGATCGGCAACGGGAAGCGGCGCAGTTCGGTGACCGGAAACAGGCAGGGGTTGTGTCTGTCCGACCCGGGTCGCGTGCATGCCGCATCCTGATGGATTATCCCATCATTGAGTGTGGCGTGGAATGAGCCGGTCCATCAGGTCGGGGATGCGGGACACAAGTCGGTTGACGTCCTGTCGGTGCCTTCCATGGGCATTTCGGAAATTTCAACTTTCCGGTACGGAATCGACGCAAACCTTGATGGAATCCGGGCAACTTCGTGGAAATCCCCGCTTGCACCACAGATGGGCATCCACATGCGACAAAAAATTAGGGGCTGTCCCTGCCCATTGAGGCCACAGAGTCTCCACCGATTCCTGGTGGAGTATCGCCGCTGCCCCACCTTGCCTGCGGAGGCCTCTCTTCACGACGGGCAGCTTGCGCGCATCAGCTTGAAGCTGGAAGCCCTGCCTTTCGGGGATGGTGAGCAGTCATGGCTTCTCAAAGGTCTTTATGACCTCGAATTGCAGGCCGTTTGCGCGGGCAAGATAGATCGGAGCTCGTTCACACCCATTCGTCGATGGAGACTTCCTGCCGCTGCGGTGAACCACGTTCTGTGCCGCGGAGAGCCTGAGACCGCGCCACGCGCTTGCATGGCTCCGCATCAATCCGGCAAGAAAATGTACACCTTCATAGGTCGACTGTCCGAGGGCGTTCAGGACGGGCGCCTGTTCACCGTGAATCTGGTGATACCGTTCCTTGAAGGAGGCATTCGCTTCGGTCGGCAGTGCGCCGAAATAGGAAGAGGCGACAAACAGGCGATGGTTGTTCCGGGCCCCGTTGCCAAGAAGGCCATTTTCCTCGATGGCGCAGGAAAGGCGTACCATCTGGTTGTGCAGTCCGGCCTTGCCGAATTCCCGGTTGAAGGTGACCGCGTCCTGGCCGACCAGCGAGATCAGCACCGCTTCCGCCCCCGACTCGGCGATTTCTTCGACGAAACGGGACATGTTTGTCACGCCGAAGGGGAGATATCTTTCATAGGCCAGTCCCGCCGTCATTTCGCGAAGTTTCGCCCTGGCATGCCGGTGCGACGACCGAGGCCAGACATAGTCATTGCCGATCAACGCCCAACTGCGCGGTCTGTATTCGTATTGAATGTGCTCCATTGAAGGGCACAGCTGTTCCACTGGCGTCTCCCCGATTGCAAACAGCCCTTCTGTCCGTTCGCCGCCTTCGTAGAGAGGCGTGTAGATGTAGGGAATTCGCTGCTGCACGACCTTGCTCAGACGCTGCCGAATGGCGCTGATATGCATGCCTACGATGGCATCGATCGAATTCGTCTCGATCAGGTCATTGACGGTTTCGTCAATCGATATTCTGGCCTCCACCGCGGCATCGATCATGACGAGTTGCACCTTGCGCCCATCGATTCCGTTTGCGCGGTTCAGCTCTTCGGCAGCGACCTGGGCGCTCGAAATGCAGGATGGGGCCCAAAGACCGGCCGACCCGCAAAGTGGAATCAGCAGCGCAATCCGGTATGATTTCCTGCTGCGAAAGACGGGACAATCGTACAGCTCGTCAAGCTCGGTCGGAATGTCAGAAAAGGCCGAAAGCGTTGCCATGTTGGCGGCGCCCTTTCCACCAGGATCGGGAACTGCCACATAAGAATTGAACTTACTTTCCAAGTCAACTAGCTTTTGCCCGTCAAATCGTGGTGAGACAAATGGAAACGGGCCGCAGTTCAATTCAGGGCTACCTGTCCTACGCCCTCGCTGCAGCGCATCGCAATGTGAACACGACATTGAATGCCCGGCTGAAGAAGCACGGAGTCCAGATCGAAGCCTGGCGAATTCTCGAAACTCTCGACAACGGTCGGATGTTGACGATGGGCCAACTTGCGGAAATCGTCCTGATGAACCCGCCGGCGCTGACCAAGCTGGTCGACCGGATGGTGTCGGATGGGCTTGTCCACCGCCAGGTGGCGCCGCATGATCACCGCCAGGTCAATGTCCTTCCGACTGCGCTCGGCCGCAAGCGAATGAAACAGATCAGGCAGGAAGTAGAGGAGCAGGATGCGACAATGCTGCATCAATTCGATGCGGTTGAGGCAAGGCAACTGATCAGGCTCTTGCAGGTCCTGGCCTGACGACTCCTCCATCTTCCTGCACCGCCAGGGCCTCGCCCCTGCTTCGACGGTGCTCCGGTTGGGTTATGCCGCTGTCGTCACCGCCTCGATGATCCTTGAACATGCCTCGACGAGGATTTCGTCGGAGGTGGCAAAACTCAGCCGGAAATGCCCGGGGGCCCCGAATTCGCTCCCCGGCACCACCGATACCCCGGCCTCCTCCAGGAGCCAGGTGCAGACATCATGATCATCGGCCAGTGCTGTGCCATCGGCGATGCACATTCCGACGAGAGCGCTGCAGTCGACGAAACAGTAGAATGCCCCGTCGGGCGGAACCAGTGTCAGCCGGTTCGAACTGCCAAGACCCTCGACCACCAGGGCGCGCCGCCGTTCATAGGCGGTCCGGCAGCGGTCGACGAATAGCTGTGCCTCTTTCTGCCCGGTCAGCGCTGCCAGCGCCGCCGCCTGGCTGATTGACGAGGGGTTGGTCGTGGATTGGCTCTGGATTCTTGCCATGGCGCCGATCAGGGGCTGCGGGCCGGTGGCGTAGCCGATGCGCCATCCGGTCATGGCCATCGATTTGGAGACGCCGTTCACGGTCAGGGTCCGGCTTGCCAGTTCCGGCGCCACCTCCAGCATGGTGGCAAATTCGATATCGCCGAACAGGATCGTCTCGTAGATGTCGTCGGAGATGACCAAGAGCTGCGGATGCCGGCGCAGGACAGAGGCAAGTTCCCGAAGTTCGCCGACCGAGTAGACGGCACCGGTCGGATTGCAGGGAGAGTTGAGGATCAGCAATCGGCTACACTCGCCGATTGCCGCCTCCAGCATGGCCGCGGTCAGCTTGTAGCCCTCGGCGGAGGTGCAGCTGACTATGTGCGGAATGCCATCGGCCACCCGCACCATGTCCGGGTAGCTGACCCAATATGGCGCAGGGATGATGACCTCGTCGCCCTGGCTGACCGTCGCCAGGATGGCGTTGAAGATGAGCTGCTTGGCCCCGGTGCCGACGATGACCTGATCGGCATCGCAATCGATCGAATTCTCGGTCCGGAACTTCCCGGCCACGGCTTCCCGCAACTCCCTGGTCCCGGCCACGTCGGTATAGCGGGTCTGCCCGTCATCGATCGCCCGGCGCGCCGCCTCCCGGACAAAATCCGGGGTGTCGAAATCCGGCTCGCCGGTGCCGAGCTTCAGGATGCTGTGACCTGCCGCCTCCATCTCGCGGGCAATCCGCGCCATCCGCGCCGTTCCCGACTCCCGGACACCTGCCATCCTGTCGCTTAACTTCATTCTGCTCTCCGTTGCTGTGTTGACCGACCGCAATTTTCGCCTGCATCCACTCGGCCTGGCCGGATCTTCAGCATGAGGTAGCAATTGAAACGGCAGAATGCTTCGGGGGTCCTGGTCTTGTCGAAGAGTCGCCGCTCCAGCCGGGTCCGGCGTCGCTCCCCGAGCATCCTCCGGCACAGCTTCACGGCAATCCATCGCAGCCGCGGGTAGGCGATGCTGAAATCACGGTCGATCCGGCGGGCGCCCCTGCCAATCATGTTGAAGAATTGTTGCTCGAGCTCCACGGATGGCGCCACCAGCGCGGTGATGTCATCCTCGATGATGACATCCATCGACATGTCGGCGAGAGCCTTCCGGAACCGCTCGAGGCCGTGGCCGCCGCCAACCATGCCGAGGGCGGAAAACTCCTCGCCGAAGGCCGGTGTCCGGAAACAGTCCGAGATCAGGATCACGCCGTCATCGGCAAGATTGGCGGCGGCATTGGTCAGCGCGGCTTCGATCCCGATATACTGGAAACTCTCCGAGAACAGGCAGACATCGAAAATCCGGTCGCCGGCGAACTCCTCGAACGGAACGACATGGATTTTCGCCCCGTCGCCGGCATTGACCCGGCATCGTTCGGCCAGGACCGGGCTTGGCACGACGATCTCGACATCGTGGCCCAGCCCCTGCAATTCGCCGGCCGTCTCGCCGGCGCCGCCGCCAATGTCGAGAATGCGCAGCCTGCCCGGGGGAAGCATGGAAAGAAGCCGGTCCGAGTATGCCTTCTGCGCCGCCAGGAGATTGCCGGCACACACATCGAGGCCCTCCTCCCAAATTCCGTAATGCAAATTCTCCCGTCCGGTCAGAAACCGGACAAGGTCCGTCCCCAGATCGAGGCCAAGGGCGCGGGTGTCGATCTTCTGGCCAGCCGGCTTCATCCGCCGTCACCCTTCGGGCCGACATCCGGCCAACTTCCTGCTTCCCGACACCACATCAGGGCCGAAGATACTCCCGGAACCCGGCGACGACCCGAAGATAGGTCTCCCGCTTGAACGGGACCACCGATTCCATCAGCTGTTCGGTGGTGACCCAGCGCCAGGCAGAGAATTCCGGATGCCCGGTCTCGATATTGACCTGGCTGTCCTCGCCATTGAAGCGAAACAGGAACCAGCGCTGCGTCTGGCCACGGTAGCGTCCGCCCCAGATTTTCGGAACCATTTCCGTCGGCAGATCATAATTGATCCATTCCGCAAGCCCGGCCTCCACGGTCACCAGGTCCGGGGTCACCCCCGTCTCCTCTTCCAGCTCCCGCAAGGCAGCCTCTTCCGGCGCCTCACCCTTGTCGATTCCACCCTGCGGCATCTGCCAGGCGTCGAGGTTGCTGTCGATTCGCTGGCCGGCAAACACCAGGCTGTCCCGGTTGGCCAGCATGACCCCGACACCCCGTCGATAGGGGAGCTCCTCCAGCGCGTCTTCGGTCATCCCGGTCTGGTTTGCCCTGTCATCGTCGGCCGGATGCAGGACTCAGTCCAGCAGTTCCAGCGCGCTCAGCCCGGACAATATGTCCACCGCATAGGCCAGCTGCGGGTCGGTTTCCCGAAGTTCGCCGATCACGACCATGTTCTCCCTGGCTTCCTCCAGATCCTCGTCCGGCGCCATCGGGCTGTCATTCTCCAGCGAATTGTGGAGATCCGACTCCGTGCGGAACGTCACCTCCTCGCCTTCAAGGCGGAAAATGTGCGGCACGGTGATATCCGGCAGGATCCCCTGCCCCTGGATCGACCGGCCTGACGGCGTGTAATAGAGGCCGGTCGTCATGCGGATGCCTCCCCGCCCGTCACCCAGCTCGACCAGGGATTGAACCGAACCCTTGCCAAAGCTCTTGGTGCCGACGACAACCGCCCTGGAATGATCCTGCAGGGCACCGGCAACGATTTCCGAGGCCGAGGCCGAGCCACCATTGATCAGGACGACCATCGGCTTTCCCTCGGCAAGATCGCCGGTATCGGCGTGGTATCTCTCGATGTTGACTCCGTCCCGCCCCCTGACCGAAACGATCTCGCCGCTGTCGAGAAATGCATCCGACACCTCGATCGCCCCCGTCAGCGCGCCTCCCGGATTGTTGCGCAGGTCGAGAATGATGCCATTGACATCCTCGACGCCAACTCCGCCATCCTCCGCGGACATCTTCTCCAGGCTGCTGACGATATCCTCGTGAGCATTGGCGGTGAAGGTCTTGACCCGGACAATCATCGAATTGCCGACTGCCTTCACCTCGGCGGCGGAAATCTGGATGATCGCCCTGACAATGGTCAGCGTCAGCGGCTTGGCCTCCCCCTCCCGCTCCACGGTAATGACAACCTCGGCCCCGGGTGGCCCCCGCAGCCTGTCGACCGCCTCGTCGATCGTCATTCCCAGCACGGTATCGCCTTCGATCTCGGTGATGATGTCGCCGGCCCGCATTCCCGCCTCGGCGGCCGGGGTGCCGTCGATCGGCGAAATGACCAGCAACCAGCCATTCTCCATGGTCACCTCGATGCCAAGGCCGCCGAATTCCCCGGCGGTCTGCACCATCATTTCCTCGAGCCGCCTGTCATCCAGGTAGGATGAATGCGGGTCGAGCGACGACAGCATACCGCGTATCGCACCCTTGGTCAGGTCGGTGATGTCCACATCCTCGACATAGTTGCGGCGGATTGTCTCGAACACGTCGCTGAACAGATCCATGTTCTCGTAGATCGACAGGCCGGACTTGTCCTCCTGTCCACTGACCTGCCCGGCACCTGTCAGCCCGACGATTGTGCCAGTCAGGATGGCGACCGCTGTTTTTCGCATGATTTCAGATTTCCGTCAGACCCTGCCCGCAATCCCGATGCAGAACTGCTGGCTGCTGCTCAATTGTATCCCGTTCATTACCCGAATTGAGCGGGAAAGTGCAAACCCCGATGGGCCCCCGGAATCCCGCCTCAAGGTAAGTTGTGCAGGGAGCATGTGGAAAGCCACCGAACGTGCCCCGGCAACTGCAGGGCAGGAAAGGAACTCCGGAAGTCACTGCCCACACCCCGGTAGAAACTTGTCAAACGGTGTCCACGACGTGGACACCGTTACTCAGGCCGAGGTTCCGTCGATCGGCGAAATGACGGGCAACCAGTATTTCCCCATGGTCATCCCAAAGCCGAATCCGCCGACGTCCAGATGGTCTGCACCATCATTCGGGGCATGCAGGACAGTTCCGGCGTGGTCGAGAGCCCGGACCGGCAGCGAGTCGGCAAGCACCCCGAGCAACCGGAAAATCACTGGACCAGGGCCGGCGCCAATGACCTCATGGCCATCGAGGCATGCCTGCACGCAACTGGTTGGCTGACGATCCGGATCGGAGCGCCATCCAGGCCGTGGCCACGCAGGCAACAGGACTGGGCTGCGCCCTGCAATCAGGGACAAGCTTCAATCGGGACTCAATGTGACATAACATGCATCCTTCCATCCTGGGAAACTGTACTGCATGAAACAACGAGTCAGCGTTACGTAAATGCCCTGTACAGCCAATTTCGATTTCAACGGTCACGACGTGCTGATCATAGGCGCCAGCAGGGGTGGAATCGGTTCGGCGATCGCCCGACACTTCGCGGAGGCAGGAGCAAACGTTTCCATAACCGGAGTCGAATCCGAACCGATTTCCGAACTTCGGGGCGAATTCAACTACACAATGCTCGACGTGACCGACCCGGATGCCGTCGACAGCCTGGCGGCGATGACGCGTCGGC
Organism: Paracoccaceae bacterium; assembly: GCA_964291445.2. Classification (GTDB taxonomy): domain Bacteria; phylum Pseudomonadota; class Alphaproteobacteria; order Rhodobacterales; family Rhodobacteraceae; genus JAPOXR01. The sequence continues at coordinate 317,399 of OZ219864.1, forward strand.
TCGACATTCTCGTCAATTGCGCCGCCGTAACGTCGCGGGGCGAAGAGATGGATCCGGAACATTTCGCCCGCGTTCTCGACATCAACCTCCAGGGAACCTTCCGCGCGGCGATGGCGTTCCGCCGTCACCTCGCGGACTCACGCGGCTCGATGATCAACGTCGCCTCGATGTATGCATTTTTCGGCAGCCCACAAAATCCTGCCTATGGTGCCAGCAAGGCGGGCGTCGCCCAATTGACGAGGTCGCTGGCCATTGCCTGGTCGAGTGAGGGCGTGCGCGTCAACGCAATTGCCCCGGGCTTCATAATCACCGAGCAATCCGCCAGGAGCCGTCGCGACCCGGCACATGTGTTGGCCGTCGAATCCCGAACGCCGATGGGTCGATGGGGAGTGCCGGACGACATCGCCGGCACCGTGCTTTTTCTGGCATCCTCCTCTGCCGCCTTCATCACCGGAGCATGCATTCCGATTGACGGCGGATACTCCGTGGTCTAGAGATTTCCGCCCAATTTCTGGAGGCGTCAGTTTTGCCAAGAGCTCAATGACCGGGTTTCATGCATTGGGGGCCGCAGTCATCGGGACTGGATTTATCGGCACCGTACATACCGAGGCGCTGAGACGGTTGGGCGTCTGCGTTCATGGCGTACTCGGATCCAGCGCGCAACGGGGTGCCGAGCGCGCGCCGATGATGGGTACCGCCAGATCGTACAAATCCCTCGATGACCTGCTTTCGGACGACGCGGTCGATGTTGTCCATGTGACGTCTCCAAATCATGCCCATTACAGCCAGGTTCGGGACATCCTCGCCGCCGGCAAGCATGTCGTGTGCGAAAAACCCCTTGCGCTGAATTCAGCGCAGTCTGCCGAAATGCTGGAGTGGGAGAGGCGGTCGGACAGGATCTGCGCCGTCAATTACAACATCCGTTTCTATCCGCTCAATCAGCATGCCCGGCAAATGGCAGCCGATGGCAGCCTGGGAACGATCCGCCTCATCACCGGACACTACCTGCAGGACTGGCTGGCCAGGGATACCGACTGGAACTGGCGGCTGGAGACCGAGTCCGGCGGCGCACTGCGCTCATTCGGGGATATCGGCACGCACTGGTTCGATTTGACGAGCTTCATTTCAGGTCTTCAGGTTACCGAGGTCTTCGCCGAGCTGACGACGTTCGTCAATCCGCGCTACCAGCCGATGGGCCCGGTGGAGACCTTCGGCAGGGGCAGCGGCGGCGGTGCCATTGCCCGCGAAATCTCCACGGACGACAGCGCACTTGTCCTGTTCCGCTACCAGAATGGTGCCAGGGGAAGCGTGGCAGTGAGCCAGGTCAGTTGCGGCCGCAAGAACGCCCTGCAGTGGGAAATCGATGGAACGCACGCGGCAACGGCCTGGCACTCGGAATCACCGGACCGCCTTTGGATCGGGCACCGGGACGAGCCGAACCAAATTCTCAGCCGGGATGCCGCCTTGATGAATCCAGCCGGAGCGGCAGCGGCCAACCTTCCGGGCGGACATGTTGAAGGCTTCGCCGACACCTTCTACGCGCTCTACAAGGAGGTTTACGCGGCGGTCCTGAAGGGGCTGCGCCCATCCGACCCGCCATATGCAACATTCAGCGACGGGCACAGGGCAATGCTCGTGTGTGACGCCGTTCTGAAGAGCGCCGAAACCGGTCAATGGGCGGAAGTCTAGGCCAGGGAGTGCCGGCGATTGGCAAGGAGGAGAACATGGAACTCGGTATTCTCACCGCTCCGTTTCCACAGATGGATTTGATGGATGTCGCCGACTGGGCCGTTTCCGAGGGGTTTACGGCGATGGAAATCGCCTGCTGGCCGGTTTCGACGGGCGCAACCCGCCGCTATGCAGGAACGACACATATCGACTGTGCCGGCGTTTCGGGCAACGCGGCGACGGATATCGCCGGTCAACTTGCGGATAAGGGAGTCGCGGTTTCCGGTCTCGGATACTATCCCAATCCGCTCCACCCGGAGGCAGACCACCGGGATTTGGTCATCACCCATCTGAAAAGGGTCGTTGATTGCGCCTCCGACATGGGCGTCGGCATCGTGAACACCTTCTGCGGGGGCGATGCCGCCCTCAACCTGGACGACAACTGGACGCGGGCGCAGGAGATCTGGCCGGACATCATCGCATATTCCAGGGACAAGAGTGTTCAACTTGCCTTCGAGAACTGCCCGATGATTTTCAGCTACGATGAATGGCCCGCCGGACACAACATCGCCTATTCGCCGAGAATTTGGAGGAGAATCCTTGAGGATTGGAATGGCGGCGTGAAAATGAACTTCGATCCCAGCCATCTCGTTCTTCAGATGATCGACATTTCCCGCTTCATTCACGAATTCGGGGCGGACATGGTGCATGTGCATGCCAAGGATCTCATGATCGATGATGATGGCCTCTATGAACGCGGTGTGCTGTCCGCCGGCATGGGCTGGCAGATTCCCCGCATGCCCGGACTGGGCGATGTCGACTGGCCAATTTTCTTCGCCGGCCTCCTTCGTGCGGGCTATCGCGGGCCGATCATCATCGAACACGAAGACAGGGATTTCGAGGGATCCGACGATTTGGTGAAACAGGGATTTCGGCTGGCGAAGAAGATCTTGTCACCCTATTGCGTCTGATGTCCATCCTCGACGACCTTTTGGCCCGATTCAACCAGCAACAGGAAAGGAAACCACCATGAGAAAATCACTGACGGCCTTGGCCATGGTCGCCATCGGCATGGGTTTGCCGGGCGGCGTATTCGCATCCGATTACACGATTGGCGTCTCCAACACGGTTCAGGGTAATGGCTGGCGCGAGCAAATGATCTGCGCGATCAAGGCACAGGCTCTTGTTTCCGGGCAGGTTGCATCGCTCAACATCGCCCACCGAAACACGGATGCGGCCGGCCAACTTGAGGACATCCGAAACCTCATTCAGGCTGGTGTCGACGCCATTGTCATCAATCCGTCCAATCCGGATGGCCTCAACGCCGCCATTCAGGAAGCAACCGATGCCGGCATCGTCGTTGTCGCCGTGGACCAGGCGGTGAGCGCACCGTCCGCGTATGTCCTCTCCAACAACCAGGAGGAATACGCGTTTCTTGGCGCCAGTTGGTTGTTCGAGCAACTGGGTGGCAAGGGTGACGTTGTCTACATGCGTGGCGCCGCCGGCGCATCGGCCGACAGCGACAGGGATGCCGGATTCAAGCGCGCGCTTGCCGAGCATCCGGGTATCAATGTCGTCCACGAGGTCTTTACCGGGTGGCAACAGGATCAGGGCAAACAGCAGATGCTCGACTTCCTTGCCACCGGCATTCCGCTGGATGGTGTTTGGACAAGCGGTATCGACAACGTCATCGTGGATGCGTTTCTCGAATCCGATTCCCCGCTCGTTCCGATCGTGGGGGCTGACAATGCCGGATTTGTGGGCATGCTCAGTTCCGTCGACGGCCTGGTCGGTGCGGCGGTAACAAATCCGGGTTCGGTTGGAGGAGCGGGAATCACCCTCGCATTGAACATCCTCGCCGGCGACATGCCGAGTGATCAGACGGTGCTGGTCGATCCGGTTCTCTGGGAGAACCAGACCGAAGATGGCAAGGCAATGCTCGCGGCCGCCGACAACCCCGATCTCGATCCCGAGTGGCCCGTCAGCGTGTCGGTTCCCGGGTGGACGACCTACAGCATGGAACAGATCATCTCCTGCAAGGGTCCGGGCGAGTGATCGAGTAGCTGCAACCCGTCGAATCAAGTCTCTCCGGTTCCCGAACAATCGGGAGCCGGAAATTCCCCGGTGCCGATCGAAGCGAGGCCGAGAACGTCTTGTCCGATGCACGGATTCCCCTGCTTGAAGCATCACGTGTAGCCAAGGTATTCGGTGCCGTTCAAGCACTGACGAACGCATCGCTGGAGGTGTACCCGGGAGAGGTCGTGGCGCTCCTCGGGGCTAACGGCGCCGGAAAATCGACGCTGGTGAAGATTCTGACCGGCGCCTTGCGCCCGGACCGCGGGCATGTCAGGATCAGGGGCAGGGAACTCAAGGTGTCGTCGCCGAGCGACGCACGCAAGTCGGGCCTGATCCCCGTCTATCAGGAATCATCGATGATTCCCGACCTTACCGTGGCCGACAATCTGCGCCTGACCAATACCAGGGTCGAGCCGTTCCGCCGCTGGCTCGACGAGTTGGGCAGCGGAAATTTGAGACTGGACGCGCAGGCCGGCGAACTTCCGCTCGCAACATTGAGAATCCTGGATCTCGCAAGGGCGCTTGCCGATGAGCCGGTCGTGCTCCTTCTTGACGAAATGACGGCTGCACTTCCTACGGACCTGGTTCAAAAGGTGCTGGAGGTCGTCAGAACTCAGAAAAGCCGGGATTGCGGCATCATTTTCATTTCCCACCGCTTTGTCGAAATCGCCGCCATGTGTGACCGGGCTTCGGTGTTGCGCGACGGAAAAACGGTTGGCGCAGTTGATATCGAAGCCGGAGTCGAAGACAGGATCGTCGACATGATGCTCGGCGGAAACATCGGAACCGGCAACGCGGCGAAAATTGCCAATGGCGAACACGCCAGATCGGCCGACGAACCGCGCCTCTCGGCAAAGGGACTTTCCGCCGGCGGGAAGCTTGCCGACGTGTCCTTCGAATTGCGGCGAGGAGAAGTCCTTGGCGTCGCGGCGCTGGAAGGTCAGGGCCAGGAGGAGTTGTTCGAGGTGCTGTCGGGATTTGAAAGGCCGAGCGAGGGCACCATCGAGGTGGAGGGGGCGGCGGTGTCGTTCCATCATCCTGCCGACGCCATTGAAGCCGGGTTGGCCTATGTGCCTGGAGATCGGGCAGCCGCCCTGCTGATGCAGCGCTCCGTCCACGAGAACATCGCCCTGCCGTTTTCCGCACGGGTCTCGTCCTGGGGCGCGATATCCCGGAAGCGTGAATCGGAACATGTGCTGGAGGCAATTGAAAGGCTGCAGATCGACACAAGGGCGCAGGGCGAGGTGCGCCGCCTGTCCGGCGGCAATCAGCAAAAGGTCACCATCGGTCGGTGGGTTGCGACCGGTGCCGAAATCCTGCTTCTATTCGACCCGACTCGAGGAATCGATATCCGCACGAAGCGGCAAATCTATCCACTGATGCGGGAATTTGCGGAGCAGGGTGCGTCGGTGCTCTATTACACCTCCGAGCTGGAGGAAATTCCGCTGGTTTGCGACCGTGTCATTGTCATTTTCAACGGACGGATCGTCGCCACGATGAATGCATCCAGCGCCGATGAAGCAACCCTGATGAGGGCGGCGTACGGCCTGGCGCGCCCATCGAGCGAAAGCACGTGATGGGCATCTTCCGAAAGGAAAGCTGGAATGTCGGCCTCCTGGCCATATTTGTGCTGTTGTTGTTGCTGACAAAATTCGTGCAGCCGAATTACGGGGCGAGTGGCATCGAAGGACTTGCCCAGGCCGCACTTCCATATGCGTTTGCAGCCTCGGCCCAGGCCATCGTGGTGATCGCCGGCGGCATAGATCTTTCGATTGCCTCGATGATGGCCGTGACCAGCGTTGCCGCGGCGGTGTTGATGGAAGGCGCCACCGAGGCGGCGGCAATCTGGATCATGCTGTTCGTTCTCGTCCTGGGCACTGCGATGGGCGCCCTGAACGGTTTGCTGATCGTCGTGACGCGGGTTCCCGACATTGTCGTGACCCTGGCGATGCTGTTCGTTTGGGAAGGTGTCGCCCTGATGATTCTCAAGGCGCCGGGGGGCGGCGCCTCCGAATGGCTGATGGGTCTGCCGATCGGAGCCGTTGACCTGCCCGGCATTCCCGAGAGCGCAACTGCGTTCCTGCCCAAGTCGCTGCTGCTGCTGGTTGCCTGCGTCGCTATCGTCTGGGTTCCATTGCGGCAATCCAGGTTCGGTCTGCAAATCTATGCGATTGGGTCCAGCGAGGAAGCTGCATATCGAACAGGCGTGCCGGTACGACGATCAAAGGTCGCCGCCTATGCTGCGGCCGGCCTGTTCGCCGCCATGGGCGGCCTGGTGCTTACCGCCTCCACTGGAATCGGAGCGCCGATTCCCGGTCCGTACCTGCTCGCAAGCGTTGCGGCGGTGGTGTTGGGAGGCGTGGTGCTGGGAGGCGGAAGAGGTGGCCTGGTGGGACCAATCATTGCCGTCTTCATACTCAGGCTGGTTCGAACCATTCTTACGTTCCTGTCAGTCGATCCCAACGTCACGACGATCATCGAGGGAACAATCATGGTTGCCGTGGTCATGGTCGGCGGTGTCCTGGCGTTGCGAGCACGCCGGAGGAAAGCGACATGACGGAGGTTGCTGCGGTCGGCACCGCGACCCGCGTCAAGCGGTTCCTGGGCGAGTATCCTGTCGTATCCCTGCTCCTGCTTCTTGCCGCCCTGATCGTGGCGCTCGAATTCATACGTCCGGGCATCGTCAACGAGCGATGGATCGCCAATACCATCAAGTTTGCCATTCCTCTGGCGATGCTGGCATCATGCCAAACGCTCACCATGCTGACAGGCGGCATAGACCTTTCGGTGGGCACGATCGCCACGATCAGTTCATTCGTGATGGCGACGCAAATGCCCGTTTCGGGGCCGACGGCGGCAATCTTCATGGCGATCGTGCCAGCGGTGGCACTTGGAATGGTGAACGGATTCGGCGTTGGCGTGTGTCGGGTGCATCCCCTGATCATGACGCTTGGAACCGGCTTGATCGGCATCGGATGCCTCCAGGTCTACCAGCGATTCGTCATCGCCACCGGCTCCGAGGTCCCGGGATTCCTCGCGTGGCTGGGCACGGGCCGGTACGGAACCTTGCCGCACTCGCTTCTGCTGTTCGTGCCTTTCGCCGCGGCGGTGATATTCATGCTGCGGCGAACCGGCTTCGGACGGCTTCTCTATGCACTCGGAGAAAACGAGAATGCGTCGCGCCTCGCCGGTGTTCGAGAATGGCAGGTCTACATCGCGCTCTATGCACTTTCGGGGTTGATCGCGGGCATGTCAGGTCTCTTGTATCTCGGTCTCATCAAGGCCCCGTCGCTTTCCCTGGTTGAACCGCGCCTCTTGCCGGCGGTCGCGGCCGCGGTCATCGGTGGCACGTCAATCTTCGGCGGACGGGGAACCTATTCCGGCACCATCGTCGGAGCGCTCATCCTGACAGTGCTGACAACCATGCTGACGGTGATGCAGATTCCCGAAGGAACCCGCAGACTGCTCTTCGGAGCCATCATCTTGGCCGTAACCGCAGTTTATCTTAGGCTGACCGAGGACGGTTGATCCCAATTGGAGCAAGACGAATGACGTATCGCGTTGCCGGCATCAGTTTCGACCACATGCATATGGGTGACCTGCTCAGGATGGTGCACAACCACCCGGAAGCCGAGATTGCCGGCATTTTCGATCCCGACCCGGGACGGATGCAAGGAGCAATCGCCGAGTTCGACATTCCGCCCGACCGCGTGTTCACGGATCTGGAGGCGTGTGTGGACTCCTCCCGGCCCGACCTGGCCATCCTTTGCGTCGCCACCGCCAGCCATGCGGAGTATACCGAAAAACTGGCGGCGCTCGGCGTAAATGTCATGGTCGAGAAGCCGTTCGCAGCCACTGCCGACGATGCCCGCCACATGATCGGGGTGATGGAGGAGGCGGACAGATTGCTGGCGATAAACTGGCCCCTGGCCTGGGTCGAAAGCCACGTGACGGCGAAGCGCTGGATCGATGAAGGGAGAATTGGAAAGCTGATCGAGGTGCATTCCTACGGCGGCAATCGCGGACCACTCTATCATCTCGCCGACAAGGTTGAAGTTTCGCGCCAGGAGGTTGAACGCCAGAAGCCGACATCCTGGTGGTACCGGCGGGCGTCAGGTGGCGGCAGCCTTCTCGACTATCTCGGCTACGGTGCCACACTGGCAACCTGGTACATGAACGGTGAAGCCCCGCTCGAAGTCACCGGCGTATGGGATGCCGGAGGCGAGGTGGAAGTCGATCAGCACTCGATTACAATCTGCAGATACAGTTTCGGCCTGTCGAAGATGGAGACACGCTGGGGCACGTTCACCGACCCATGGACGATTCAGCCGCAGCCAAAATGCGGCTTCGTTCTGGTCGGCGAAGACGGGACGATTTCCAGCTACGACTATGATGAATTCATCACGGTTCAAACACGGTCCCGACCGACCTGTACACGCGTGCCCGTCGATCCATTGCCGGTGGGCAGGCGAAACGGCATTGAATATGTTCTTGGTTGCATCGCCAGGGATGTAAAGCCGGAAGGCTGTCTTGATCCGACCCTGTGCCTTACTGCCCAGCGGATCATTGACACCGCATTCCAATCGGCCGAATCCCGTTGCACCATGGCGTTGCTGCCATGACCGACAAGACACCCACGGAAGACGAATATGCGTTGAAACCGGTCGCGCTCGAGCAAATTCCAGCACCCGACGTGGATTATCTTCCGCCGGCGCCGCAGGCCTATTCACCAAGAATTGCGCTCGTCGGGGCCGGCGGAATAGCAGGCTCCCACCTCGACGCCTATCGCACGGCAGGCTGGGATGTTGCAGTCATTGCCAGCCGAACGATGGAAAAGGCCATTGCCCGGCGAGACGAGTACTATCCCGATGCCAGGGCGACCGACAATGTCGCAGGCGTATTCGCCGACCCGGCGATAGAGGTGGTGGATTTGACGCCGCACCCCGAAGATCGCATCCCCTTGATTGAAGAGGCAATCAAGGCCGGCAAACACGTGCTTTCGCAAAAACCGTTCGTTTCCGATCTCGAGGAGGGCGAAGGGCTGGCGAGACTCGCCGACGACCACGGTGTGAAGCTGGCCGTCAACCAGAATGGACGTTGGTCTCCGCACATGGCGTGGATGCGAAACGCCACCCGGGCCGGACTCATAGGTGCACCGGTCGGCGTTCATTTGTCTGTTCACTGGGACCATTCCTGGATCGTCGGCACACCCTTCGAGGACATTGAGGATCTGATACTTTACGATTTCGGTATTCACTGGTTCGATTTCCTGGTCAGCCTCGTCGGCAGCCGCGTCCGCACCGTGCGGGCCACCCGATGCTTCGGCGAAGGGCAGACGGCGAAAATTCCGATGTTCGCCCAGTGCATCGTTGAGTTTGAGGGCGGCCAGGCGAGTCTTGTATTTGACGGCGGAACGAAATTCGTAACCCATGCCACCGCATTCGTGGGCGGGACAGAAGGCACGATGTCGAGCCAGGGGCCCGATTTCGGACGCCAGAACGTAACATTGACGACAAGGCAGGGAATTGCCGAACCGTCCCTGGAGGGGAACTGGTTCAACGATGGATTTCGCGGTGCCATGGGCGAGTTGCTTTCAGCGATTGAAAGCGACAGAACTCCCGTCAACGGGGTGCGGGAAAATCTTGAAAGCCTGCGATTGACCTTTGCAGCAATGCAATCCGCGCATACCGGACAGGCTGTCCCATTGACGTGACCCGGTCGGGATGCACCGGGCACAACCCATCCGTGAATCACCTGATCGGATGTTGCCCGTCCGGCGGACCGCCACCGACCCCCTTCAGGAGACAAGCTGGCCACCCGCTGCCATGATTTGCCGCCGCCACGCATGCCCGGACGGGCGAGATATCGTCCTGTTGTTGCATTACTTGAATTCGAGAACAGTTTTCCTGGCGGATGAACGGCAGTCGCTTGCGATCACGTGGCAGAATGGTCAATGCGTGCAACGACAGGGCCCGTATCCGGTCGGACCGTGACGTGTTGCTTCCGGCAATGGCGAGGAGATCAAAATGACCGCTGGCGAGAGCGCGCATCGCAGTTCCATTCGCTACGAGGCAGACGAAAAGCCGCCGGTGGCGCTTGCCTTCGGGCTCGGTCTTCAATTTGCCATTCTCATCGCCGCCGGCGTCGTGCTCACGCCGGCGATTGTCGTGCGGGCGGGCGGGGGCAGCGAAGCATTCCTGAACTGGGCTGCATTCTCGGCGGCGGCGATTTGTGGCATTACAACGATACTGCAGGTGGTGAAGGTCGGCCGGGTTGGCGCTGGCTACGTGCTCGGAATGGGGACATCGGGGGCATTCATCGCCATCTGTGCCGCAGCAATCGCCAAGGGCGGGCCGGCGATGCTGGCGACTCTCGTTGCAACCTCCGCACTGTTCCAGTTTGCACTGGCGGCGCGGCTCTCGCTGTTCCGGAGGATCCTGACCCCGACGGTGGCCGGAACCGTCATCATGCTGATTCCCGTCACGGTCATGCCGATTGCATTCGGAATGCTGAGCCAGGTTCCTGAAGGCAGCTCGACATTGGCGGCACCGCTGTCGGCGCTGGTCACGATTGCCGTCATCGGCGCCATTGCGCTGAAGTCAAGTGGCATGTGGCGCCTGTGGGCGCCGGTCATCGGAGTCATCTGCGGTTCCCTGGCTGGCCTCTATTTCGGCCTCTATGACATTGATCGCGTGGCAGACGCGTCCTGGATCGGCCTGCCTGACGGTGGCTGGCCGGGCTTCGATCTCAGCTTCGGGCCCGTGTTCTGGGCGCTGCTTCCCGGGTTCGTGTTCGTGACGCTTGTCGGGGCGGTTGAGACGATCGGCGATTCGGTTGCCATCCAGCGTGTGTCCTGGCGCAAGCCGCGGGCAATCGATTTCAGGGCTGTCCAGGGTGCGGTCACTGCCGACGGCGTGGGCAATTTGCTGTCCGGGCTTGCCGCAACCGTGCCCAACACCACCTATTCGACAAGCGTGGCGGTGACCGAACTCACCGGCGTCGCCTCCCGCCGTGTCGGCATCGCACTCGGCGCCATCTTCATCGCCGTGGCATTCCTGCCCAAGGTGCTGGCGGTGGTGCTGGCCATACCGGGTCCGGTGGCAGCTGCCTACATCATGGTTCTGGTGTCACTTCTCTTCGTGCTCGGCATGAAGCTCGTGGTCGATGCCGGGCTCGACTACCGAAAGGGGCTGATCGTCGGCATCGCCTTCTGGGTCGGGGTGGGATGTGAGGCCGGCGTCATCTTTCCGCAGCACATTGTCGGCTTCGCCGGCGGGCTGCTGGAAAATGGCATGACCGCCGGCGGCCTCACCGTCATTGCCCTGACGGCATTTGTCGAACTGACCGAGCCTCGCCGACGCCTCGAGATACCGATGGATATCGGCGAATTGCCCAGGATCAGGGAATTCCTGGCCGGATTTGCATCAGGCAGCGGCTGGGATGCCGAGATGCGCCGGCGCCTCGATGCCGTCGCCGAGGAGGCGATGCTGACTCTCTCGGCCCGGGACCGGGCAGCGCCGACGCGGCTGCTGCTCGAGGCCCGGCGCCAGGGCGGTGATGCCGTGCTCGAATTCATCGCCGCACCCGGCGACCACAACCTGGAAGACCGCATCGCCATGCTGGCCGAGCCCGCCGACATGGCGGCCGAACGCCAGGTCTCGCTGCGGCTGCTTCGCCACCTGGCCTCATCGGTTCACCACCAGCAATATCACGATACCGATATCGTCACCATCCGCGTCGGGCGGGGCGGGGGCTCGGGGGAACACGAACCCGGTCAGTCCTGAATGGAAGGATGGCCGCCGTATTCCATTGCCAAGGCTGTTTCCCAAACGGACTGATCAGCTCTTCCAAACAAGGCCTGAACATTTTTCTGGGCCCGGAAGCTGATTCAGATGGCAGCCGGGCCCTGCATGCCGCGCGAGAAAGAAATTCCCGGACGTCGTCCGTGTCGGGTCAGGACAATCTGCACCGCCGGCAGGGCTGACCCGTAGAGACCCACAAAACGGCGGAAATTCCCGGAATCCAATGCCTTTTGCCTCGCCTTCGCCACTGTGAGGCCGGCAGTAGCTGTAGCAGCCTGAGCCAGAAGCATTCGGAAATGCACGCCAGGCGTGCGGGCTCAGCCCTCTCGTTTCGATGCATTGCAAGCATGTAGTTCATGGACGACATGCCTGCCGTGTATACGCTGAAACAGACGGAGACCTTCCGGAGGTTGGTTTGCCGAGCTTCGGGATGATCGGGCCATTGCGGTGCTCACTGCGAGGATCAACCGGTTGGCATTTGGCCATGCCGGCGATGTGAGATCCGTCAGCAGGGATGTCCGTGAGCTGCGTGTCCACCATGGCCCCGGCTACCGGGTCGTGCCAGCAGCGGGGGACCACGATCATTGTACTGCTGTGTGGCGGCACGAGGTTCGCAGAGGCGTGACATCAGGAAAGCACAATCTCTCGCTGATCAATGGGAATAGAGAACATGATCGAGAAACTGACAATCTTTGACCCGGCCGAACAGCTGAAATCCGATCAGGCGATCGCCGATTTCATGTCTGATGCGCTGGAGACGAATGACCCCGCCTATGTTGCCCATGCCCTGGGCGTTGTCGCCCGTGCGAAGGGCATGGCGGAGATCGCCAACCGGACCAACCTGTCGCGGGAGCAACTCTACCGGTCGTTCAGTGCCGAGGGCAATCCCACCCTGCGTACAACGCTGGCAATGGTGAACGCCCTTGGAATCAGGCTGTCGGCAGGGCCAGCCGAAGCGGGTTCCTGAGCCGGACGGTCCCCGGAGAGCGGCAGGCGGCCCTGATTTTCAGCTCGGCAGGCCGATCCGCCAGCCCGTTCTGGCCGGATAAGGCCTGCCCATCGGCATAGGGCTCCGCCGCATCCCGGTGCCGGGTCATCGCCACATGGGTCAGTTGCCGGTCCATGGTCGGGCTGGCCAGCACGAAGGAGCGGTCGACCGGCTTGCCCTGCGATTGGTGCACGGTGGTGGCATAGCCATTCCTGTGGTGCAGCCCATCAGTTTGCGCATGAGTCATGACGAGCCGCAAGGGCCTCGATTGCCAGCAGGCCGGGGCCTGAGCCCGGCACCCTTCCGGCCAGGATGACACCCGGACATGGACAGGAACACCCTGCCGCCGAATGCAGACCGGTTGCGGCGCCAGTTCAGCTTGGCCACGACGACGAATTCCGGCACCGGCCTCGAAGGCGTGCCGTATTGCCTCGTTGTTCTTGGCCCTGCTCCGGCCCGGATTTGACCAGTTTGGGATCCGGCACCCCTGATGCCCGTGGTCCCGCCGAGCGGGTTGTGCCGTGCTCTACGATCGCTCGATGGCTCTGATGGCTTCGCCGAGTGCCTCGCCATGTTCGTCCAGCAATGCAGCCTCGCGAAGGCGCCTTGTCCACTCGGCCGCATCCGGGCGGCCGGCGATTCGATCCACCATGCCAAGTACCCTGCCGAATTTCGACAGGCCACGTGCGTGCGTGTCGGAATATCCCTTGATCAGCCGACCGCAGCAGAGGATTTCGGTGGCCAGGGCAGGGTCAGTGGTGGCGATGCGGGCCGTCCGTGACAGCCAGTTGTCGAGATGTGCCTGTTCGAGGGCGTGACGTCGGGTTCTGCGACGATACCGTTTCAGCCCGCCGAGTACGTAGAGCAGGAGGAACGGCCACAGCCGGTCTGACCGCAGACGCCTTCCCCTGGCAAACCAGCGGTCAATGCGTGCCATTGCCCGGGAACTCGCCGTGATTCGGGCGCCCAGTCCGGCGGGCAGCAGGCCGACGATCTCTTCGGCCCGGGGGTGCATGTATTCGGTCACGTGCAGAACCTGCCCCGGTTCGGCGCCAATCTCGGTAGCGATGCGGTTGCCGCGGGCAGCGCGGGTCTTGAGATCGGCCACGCGGATCACGTCGTCATAGGCCATGGCATTGGCAATGTATTTCGCCGCCGCCTCGGTCAGCCCGTGGCCGGCACCGGAATGGTCGGCGATGGTGAAGGGCGCCATGCGATCAAGATATTCCCGTCCATAATCCGCATCCATGAAATCGACGACCTTGCGCAGCCCGGCCATCGCCATCGGCCTGGCAGGTTCCGGCAGGTCGGCGACCCGCCTGGTCAAGCTCTCCCAGCTGGCGAGCAGGGGCGCCGGACCGGCAACCGGACGGGCTGTCGATCGCTCGGGCGCACCGCCTGCCGGCACACCGTGAAGACAGGCGAGATACCCGGCATTGAAGGCGCGCAAGCTGGCCTCGACTCCTCGCCTTCCGGTTCGAATGGCGTCCTCGAAGGCGCCCTTTTCGAAGGGCAGGCATTCCGAAGCCGCCAGGGCGCCGAACAGCGTGGCCGAAATGACGGACCCGTTTTCGATCGCCAGCCTCTCCATGTCGAAACAGACGAGTCGTGCAGCAGCGATTTCGGCGGTGGCGAGGACGCCGTCCGCATCGGCGATTCCGTCCCCTGGAATGCTCTTTTCCGAGATCGCCAGCGCCCGGTGGGATGACGCGATGAGTGTGGTTCTGTCCGGGGTCACGAAGCCGCGGTCGATGGCTCGTCCTGCCTCCATCAATTCGGCAGCGATCAGGATGTCGACATCGCCGGCGGAGGGAGCGAGGGCAAAGACCGCATCCGCCTCTCCGGCCCGTGCCATCTCGACATAGTAGATGGTCGCACCGGTGCGCTGCGCCACGCCGGCAACCGAGGTTGCCTGGCAGGCACAGCCCTGCGATCGGGCAAGGGTTTCGATCCAGTTGGTCAGGACCCCGCCGCCCTGTCCTCCTACCGCCATGATCGCGAGCTTGATGATACCGTCGGCGCCCGACCCTTCCGCCGCTTCCCCGGCTGGCTGCTGCACCGTCATTCGCCGTCTCCGAAGGATAGCGACCGGCGTGCCCGGCGGCCCTGCAGCCAGCCCATGAGCCGGGCGGCGATGTCGGCGCGACGGCGCTCGAAGCGGGTCGGGTTGTGCACGATGTCGGCGCAGTAGAAGCTTGGACAGAGCACGGCGGCCTCGGCCACCTCGCCGCAGTTTCCGCAGCCGACGCATGTCTGGTCGATATGCGCCACCGGATCGTCGCGGAGCGGATCGTCCAGTTTCCTGAGCGACAGCGATGGGCAGCCCGACAGCCGGATGCAGGCATGATCTCCGGTGCAGATGTCTTCATCGATGCCGAAGCGCGGCACCACGACGCGCCTGCCGGCATTGATGGCCTGTCGCCGGACCGGCCTCTCGCGTCGCTGGCGGTTCAGCATGCATTCGGAGGAGGCAACAATGACCTTCGGGCCGTCGTACTCCGTGGTCAGCGCCTCGCGAAAGACATTGCACATCCGGGGCACATCGTAGGTGCGGTCGATCTCGCGGACCCATGTCACGCCAACACCCCGAACGGCGGCGCTGATCGGGTTGTTCGTGGCCCTGGTCGGGTTGTCGGCACGGCTCGACGGCACATCCTGTCCGCCCGTGGCGGCCGAATAGAAATTGTCAACGATCACCGCAACGCTGTCGGAGCGGTTGAACACCATGTTGCCAATGGAGGAGGCAAGGCCGTTATGCCAGAATCCGCCATCACCGATGATCGAAATCGCACGCCTGTCACCGCCGGCATCGAAGGCGGAATTCGATGCCGGGCCAAGCCCGTAGCCCATGGTCGAGCCGCCGATCTCGAAGGGCGGGAGCGACGCGAAGAGATGGCAACCGATGTCGCCGGTGATCTGGTGTTCACCGAGTTCCTGCTGAACGATCTTCAGTGCAGCGAAGATCGGGCGTTCGGGACAGCCGGTGCAGAAGCCGGGCGGCCGGACCGGGACCGTCTTCGAAAGGTCCGGGATGTCGGGCGCTTCCCCGAAGGACATTCGGGGCTGGCCGGGCAACAGTTCGGGGGCGGTCTCGCGCAGGAAGGCGGCTATGCCGTCATGCAACACCTGGCCGGTATATTCGCCGGCCATCGGCAGAACACCCTTGCCCATCAGGCGGGTTCGGACATCTTCCCTGAACAGCATGGAGCCAACGGCCTGCTCGATGAAATCGGGTTGGCCCTCTTCGACGACCAGAAGCGCGTCCTTGCCATGCGCGAAACCCAGCAACTCGGCTCGCAGCAACGGGTAGGTGACATTGAGGACATGGAGCGGCACCTCCGTATTGCCCTGGATGTCGGACAGGCCCAGCCGCTGCAGCGCCCGTATCACACCGTTGTACATGCCGCCCTGGAGAATGATGCCGATCCTGCCCTCCCGCGGGCCGAAACGCTCGTTCAACGCCCGTTCGGCAATGAAGGCCTCGGCGGCGGGCCAGCGGTTCTCGATCTTTTCAATCTCGTGCACGTAGGACATGGGCGGCAGTACCACGCGCCGGAAATCCTTTCGCGGGCTTGCCAGCGCATCGCGCACGGTCAGCGGCGGCGGGATGTTGTCGGCAGCCTCGAACTGTCCCGTCACATGGCAGGACCGGATCCGCATCATCAGCATCACCGGCGTACTGGATGCCTCGGAGAGCTCGAACCCCTGCTTTACCGCCCGCACGATCGAGGGCAGGTTGGGACGCGGGTCCAGGAGCCAGAACTGCGACTTCATCGCAAAGGCGTGGCTGCGCTCCTGCATGATCGAGGAACCTTCGCCGTAATCCTCGCCGATGACGATCAGCGCCCCGCCATTCACGCCCGAGGATGAGAGGTTCGCCAATGCGTCCGAGGCGACGTTGACCCCGACCGGACCCTTGTAGGTCACGGCGCCGCGAATCGGGTAATGGACCGAGGCCGCCAGCATCGCGGTCGCCGCGGCCTCGGATGCATTGGCTTCGAACCGGACGCCAAGCTCGGCCATCAGGTCCTGCGCATCGTTCAACACGTCCATCAGGTGCGAAATCGGTGCGCCCTGGTAGCCGCCGACATAGCCCACGCCGGATTCAAGCAGCGCCTTGGTGATTGCCAGGATGCCCTCGCCGGTGAAAATCTCTCCGGCACCGAGACGCAGGCATTCGACTTCCGATTTGAAGGAGCGCTCGGCCATGCGCCGTCAGCCCTGCGGAACGAGTGCCAGCGCGCGGATGGGCGAGCCGGTACCGTGTTCGATCTTCAGGGGCGCCGCCATCAGGATCGCGCCCTTGGGTGGCAACTGGTCGAGATTGGCGAGCGAGGCAAGGCCAAAGCAATTGTCGCGGTGCAGGAAATTATGTGCCGGATAGGGGGGCGAGAACTTGCCTGCCATGCCGGCATCGGTGCCGATGCACTGGGAGCCCCACCCGACGATGCCCCTGGCGAGCAGGTAATCGATGCATTCCGTTGTTGGACCAGGGCTGTGCGAGCCGTCTTCATGCGGATCGGGATCCTCGTTCAGGAACAACTCCTCGTCATGGGAGCGCTTGTCCCAGTCGGTGCGCATCACCACCCATTCGCCCGGCCTGATTTCTCCGTGCTCCGCCTCCCAGGCCTTGACATGCTCGGCGGTGAGCAGGAAATCGGGGTCTTCGGCGGCCTCCCTGGAGCAGTCGATCACGTTTACCGGTGCAACAACGCGTTGCAGGTCCAGCGTATCGGTATAGCCGTCCTCGAAATCCTTGCCTGATATCCAGTGGTGCGGGGCGTCGAAATGCGTGCCGGAATGCTCGCCCAGCACCATCCAGTTCCAGGCAAAGAACGGCCCGTCGGCATCATATTCGCTGATCTTGCGGATTTCGACCTTGGGCGTGTTCCTGGCAAAGTCCGTTGGCAGACGCAGGATCGGCGTCTCGGGACCGAGGATGGCGGTGCAATCGACGATTTTCACCTGGCCGGACATCAGCATGGTGCCGAGTTGGTCCAGGAGGTCTGCGGGATTCATGTCGGCTCCTGTCTGTGGTCCCTTCCCGGCAAATCGGTGTTTTCGGCGGGCCAGGGCCGCCTTGGTGATATCGAAGACGGCGTCGATGGTTTCGGCCGCGGTCATGACTCCCGGCGAAAGACGGACAAGCGGCCCGCGATAATCCACCGAATAGCCTTCGACCCCCAACGCGCCGACCACGGCAGCAGCCTCCGGCTTGCCCGGAAGGCGCAGCATGACCGAGCCGCCGCGCTTGTCGGCCTGGCGCGGCGAATGCAGCGGCAGGTCGAGTTCATCGGCCCGGTCGATGATCCTGTCGACAAGACGCCTGTTCCAGGCCGCCATCTCGGCATGATCCTGGCCTGCATGCCATTCGAGGGCAGGCAGCGAGGCGATCGCCGCCACCGACCCTGGTGTGCCACCGTCGAAGCGGCGGATGTCCGGGGCATATTCGAACTTGTCGAAATCCCAGGAAAACGGGTTGTTCTGCGAAAACCAGCCGCGGCCGTCGGGCTGGAGCTCGAGCGCCAGCGATTTTTCGATATAGAGAATGCCGGCGCCGGGTGTTCCGCACATCCATTTCAGGCTGGTCGAGACGACGAAGTCGACCTTCGGGTCCATCGCGTCAAAGGGAATGAGCCCCGCGGCCTGGGTGATGTCGACGCCGACCATGCTGCCCATCTCCCGACCATGTGCCACCAGCGGTGCCAGATCGACCCGCGACGAGGCGGTCGAGGTGACCCAAGTGAGAAGCGCCAGGCCGACGTCGCGGCTCCAGCGGGCGACGAAATCCTCCGGCTCGACCCAGGGCTTGCCCTCGCTCAGCGGAACCGTGTCGAGCGTGAAACCCATTTTCGGCGCCAGCCCCGCCAGCAGGAAATGGATGGACGGAAAGCAGTCCGCGGCCACCAGCACCCGCTTGCCACGCAGCATTCCTTCGGGCAGCGACCGCACCAGCTTGTGCATGCCCTCGGTCACGCTTTCGCAAGTGGTCATCGAGCCCTTGGGGACGTTTATGATGCGTCGCCAGCAATCGATGAAATCCTGCCGACGCAGCAGCACGTAGCCCCATTGCTTGTCATTCGGCGCGGCCCAGATCTTGGCGAATTCGGCAGCGGCCTCGGCGAGTCCCTGCTCCTTTCCCGGGTACATTCCAATCGAATGGTAAAGAAAATACCCGGCGTGCCTGGTGTTGGTGAGCATGCCACGGCTCCCCATGATGGAGTCGCCGGGCAGGTTAGTCGAAGGCCCGGCTGATTTCCATCTTCGCGTGTCCCGAACAGTCCCTTTCCTGTTGAACCTGGTTGTTCATCGGCCCGGGACTCGAATGCCGGGCACCCGTTCCAGGCCGCCCGGGCATCGATATCACGGGTCGCAGGGGCCAGTGGACCGATTGCCGGGCGGATAGAACGGCAGTAGTGTTGACTTGTCGCCATCGACCCCTGCCGCCTGGTCGTCCACCATGAGGCGGACCGGCGTTTCGCTCCATGCGAACCGTCGGGCATCGCCATGGCCGACCAGGCGGCGGTCAATGGCCCGGTCCCCGGACGCAGCCTGCACCCGATCCGTCTGCACGTAATCATATCGGCCAGGCCATCCGCAGGGGTCGTCGGCAGACAGGAAGTGGCTTGCTTCCGGCGGCGGCAGTGCTGGCGTTCGAATTGCGGGCAGTGTCAATATCGGTAATCGGGTATATGATTCCCGGTGATTTCCTGGAGGAAGGCGGCGGGACATGGGAGGCAACGAGGAGAATGGCGCATGCCCGGGCGACGTGACGGGCGTCCCCGGAGTCGCTGTTCGGCCCGCCTATTCCATCTCGAGGATCATCAAGGGCTGCTGGCAACTTTCCGGCGATCATGGTGCGGTGAATGCGAACCGGGCGATTGCCGACATGGTCCGTTTTGTCGATGCCGGTGTCACCACCTTCGATTGCGCCGACATCTATTCCGGCGTCGAGGAAAAGATCGGCCGGTTCCGCGCCGAACTCGCCAGGGTCCGGGGGCAGGATGCGCTGGACCGCATCAAGATTCATACCAAATACGTGCCTGATCGAGACAACCTGGCGACGCTCACCCCCGGTGATGTCGAAAAGGGCATCGACCGCTCCCTGACACGGTTGGGGATGGATCGGCTGGACCTGGTGCAGTTCCATTGGTGGGACACTGCCGTGCCCTGCCATGTCGACGCCGTGCGGCATCTCGGTACACTGCGCGACAAGGGCAAGATCGACCTGATCGGGGTGACAAATTTCGATGCCGGTCGCCTGGCAGCCTTGTGCGATGCGACCGATATCGCCTCGGCCCAGGTGCAAGCCTCCCTGCTCGACCGTCGCGCCTCGGGAGAGTTCGCCGCGCTGGCGGGACGCCGCGGCGTGAGCCTTTTCGCCTATGGCGTCCTGGCTGGCGGGTTTCTGACCGACGCCTGGCTCGGCAGGCCTGACCCCGGGTTCGACTTCGAGAATCGAAGCCTGGTCAAGTACCGCCTGATCATCGAGGAGTTCGGCGGCTGGGCGCTGTTCCAGGACCTGCTGACCGTGTTGCGTGCCGTGGCCGACCGAATTGACTGCGACATCTCCACCATCGCCCTGCGGGCCACGCTGGACAGCCCCGGCGTCGCGGCAACAATCGTCGGCGGGCGCTATGCCAACCGGCTGAAGCCGGCACTGCGCGCCTTCGAGATCACATTGACGGCGCAGGATCGTTGCGAGATCGAGGCGGTCAGGTGTCGTTCGACCGGGCCCCGGGGTCCGGTTTACGGGCTGGAGCGCGACGCCACCGGCAGGCACGGGCGGATCATGAAGACCAATCTCAACCGGGGCGACGACCGGCTGGACGGCGCCTCGATCCTGGACGAGGCCGGTTGATCGTGACCGCAGACATGCTGTTGCAGCTTCGCGGCGTCACCAAACGGTTCGGGGGCTTCACTGCCGTTGACGCCATCTCTCTCGACCTGCCGCGCGGTGCGATCGGCGGTCTGATCGGGCCGAACGGTGCCGGAAAGACGACGCTGTTCAATACCATGGCTGGCCTGTTGAGGCCGGATGCAGGCGAGGTTCTGCTGGACGAGGCGCCGATCCAGAACCGTCCGCCGCACCGGATTTTCGCGCAGGGCCTTGCCCGAACGTTCCAGATCCCTCGCCCGTTTCCCGAAATGTCGGTGCTGGAGAACGTCATGCTGGTTCCGCCCGGACAGTCGGGCGAGCGTTTCTGGAATAACTGGCTGCGGCCTGGAATGGTGGCCCGGGAGGAGCGGGCAGCCCGTGCCCGGGCGGACGAGATCATCGATTTCTGCCGGTTGGCCGGCGTGCGCAACGATCAGGCCAGCACATTGTCCGGCGGGCAGCTGAAGCTGCTGGAGCTTGCGCGGGTGCTGATGGCCGAACCGAAGATCATCCTGCTTGACGAACCTGCAGCCGGGGTGAACCCGTCATTGATGTTGACGCTGGTCGACCGGATCAGGGCGCTGAACCGGTGCGGCCACACCTTCCTGATCATCGAGCACAACATGGACGTGGTCATGTCGATCTGCGATCCGATCTTCGTGATGGCGCAGGGGCGGTTGCTTTACGAAGGCGATGCCGGCGGCGCGCGTCGTGACCCTGCCGTGCTGGACGCCTATCTGGGAGACCTGCCATGACGGCGTCGCATGTGCTTGAGGCACGGGACGTGATCGCCGGATACGTGTCCGACATGCCGATCCTGCATGGGGTGTCAATCCATGCGGATGCCGGCGAAGTGGTATCGATCATCGGCCCGAACGGCGCCGGGAAATCAACCCTGGTCAAGGCAATCGCGGGGCTGGTGCGGGTGTCGGCCGGCAATGTTCGGCTGGACGGGCGCGACATCACCGGTATTGCTGCCCACAAGCTGGCCGCCGAGGGCGTGGGCTACGTGCCCCAGACCGGGAATGTATTCGCAACATTGACCGTCCGCGAAAACCTCGTGATGGGCAGTGCGCCGCTGGCCAAGGCCGACATGCAGGTGCGGATCGAGGAAATCTGTGCAATCTATCCAGCCCTGAAGGACAGGATGGGAGACAAGGCCGGCTCTCTTTCCGGTGGCCAGAGGCAGGTTCTCGCCGTTGCCCGGGCGCTGCTGGCAAGACCGAGGCTGATGCTCCTGGACGAGCCGACCGCGAGCCTGTCGCCGATGGCTGCAAGCGAGCTTTTCGCCGTGGTGCGGGGCCTTGCCGAGGATGGGGCCGCGGTGCTGATGGTCGAGCAGAACGCGAAGGCGGCGTTGCGCGTGTCGGCACGGGGCTACGTGCTGGCAGAGGGGCAGAACCGGATCGAGGGGCCAGCTGCCGACCTGCTGGCCGATGAAGGGATTGGCGAGATATTTCTCGGATTCAGGCGCGAATCGGCCGAGATGGAGGGCGCAGGATGATCCTGCAGCATATCGCGGACGGAATCCTGAGCGGTGCCATCGTCGGGCTCGGAGCAATCGGTCTGAGCTTTACGATGAAGATGTTGCGCTTTGCCAATTTCTCGCATTCAGAATTGCTCACCTGGGGGGCGTACAGCGCGGTTCTGTTCCTGGCGTTCTTTTCCAGTTTCGGCGGGTTTTTCGACCAGGTCATCGGTCCGTTCTCCTTCGGTCCGGGCTTGCTGCTCGCCATGCTCTGCGCCTGTGCTGCCACCTCGATCATCGCTCTGCTGCTGCATCGCTTCGTTTTCGAGCGGCTGAGTCGCACCGCAGGGCACATGACCATGGTCTTTGCCAGCTTCGGCGTGGCGCTGATACTGCGACACATGGTCGTGCTGATCTGGGGATCCGATCCGATCTACTACTCCAGGGAGTTGCAATTCGCCATTCTGCTTCCCGGCAATGTCCGCGTGATGCCGGACCAGCTGTTCCTGCTGGGCCTCACCGTGGTCGTGGTCATCGCCCTGCATCTATTCATGACCCGTTCGCGCACGGGGATCGCCATGCGCGGCGTTGCCGAAAGCCCCGATCTCGCCCGAACCAGCGGCGTCAATGTCGATCGGATCATCACCTGGGTCTGGGTCATCGGCGCTTCCGGCGCCGCGATCGGTGGCGTGTTGTACGGCACGACGGTGCAACTCCGGCCGGAGCTCGGATTCAGCCTGATACTGCCGCTCTTCGCGGCGGCAATCCTTGGCGGCACGGGCAGCCTGTACGGTGCTGTGCTGGGCGGCTTGATCGTGGGGTTGTCGGAAAACCTCTCGGTGATGATCATCCCCACGACCTACAAGCCGGCGGTTCCATTTCTGCTGATCCTCGCCATCCTGTATTTCCGTCCCGAGGGCATTCTTGGAGAGCGTTCCAGATGATCGGACTGGTTTCCTACATGGTCTTCTTTCTGATCCTGTCGCTGATCTTCGGCATTGCCGTGCTCGGGCTCAACCTTCAATGGGGCTTCACCGGGCTCTTCAATGCCGGCGTCGCCGGTTTCACCGCCATCGGCGCCTACACGATGGCAATCCTGACCGGACCGGCCAGGGACGCGGTATTCGGCGGATTCGAATTGCCCTTTGTCGTCGGGTTGATTGGCGCGATGATAGCGTCCGGAGTCGGCGCCGTCATCGTCGGTCTCGCCACGTTGAAACTCAGGCACGAATACCTTGCCGTCGCCACTTTCGGGATTGCGGTGACCATTCAACTCGTCTGCCTGAACTGGGAGTATCTTACCGGCGGCACGCTGGGCCTGATTGGCATCCCGAACCCGTCCAAGCCCTGGGCCGACGGGCCGCTGGCACAGAACGCGCTGTATCTGCTCGTGGTCCTGGTCATCGTCGGACTGACCTTCGCCGCCCTGGAACGGATCGTGAAATCGCCGTGGGGCCGGATGCTGAAAGCGATCCGCGAGGACGATGTCGCCGCCGCCAGCCTCGGCAAGTCGCCCGGGCGGGTGCGTCTCGAGGCGTTTGTTCTCGGTTGCATGATCATGGGACTCTCGGGTGCGCTCTACGTCTCGTTCATCGGCTATGTCAGCCCCTGGGACTTCCTGCCGATCCTGACCTTCCAGATCTGGACAATGCTGATCGTCGGCGGCAGCGCCAACAATCGCGGGGCGCTGCTGGGCGCATTGATCGTCTGGGGAGTCTGGACCATGAGCGGCTTTGTCATATCGCGCGTGGTCCCGTCGGAGATCCAGGCCCAGGGCGGCGCCATGCAAGCTGTATTGATCGGATTGATCCTGGTCGTTATGCTGTTGATCCGCCCGCGCGGCCTGATCGGGGAGGAGTTGCACGTTTCGCGCCACGCAAGGTCGTAATGGTGGACAAGGTCACACAGACGAAGTTTTGACCGGAGGCGCCAGCAGTTAATGCCGCCCAGGCGGCCCATCAGGCCGGCGCCAAGGCCCGGCTCACAAGCAAGGAGGTGCAAATGTTGCACAAATTCGGAATGGCAGCCATTGCCACCGCGGTCATAGGGATCGGTTCTGCCGTCCACGCCGCGGATTGCCCAATCAAGCTCGGCGCAATCCTGCCGGTTAGCGGTCCGATGGGCCAGGTGGGCGAGCGGATCGCCGAAACCGGTCTTTTCGCGGTCGAGCAATTCAACGAAGCCGGCGGCGTTCAAGGCTGCCCGGTGGAATACGTGCTGCGCGATACGCAGGGCCAGTCGGCCGTCGGCGTGGACGCCGCAAAGAGCCTCGTCGATCTCGAGGGCGTGCAGGCGCTCATCGGCGCCGTGTCTTCCGGCGTCAGCCTGCCAGTCCTGACATCGGTCGTCGTGCCATCCAGGGTCGTGCAGGTTTCCTGCTGTTCATCGTCCGAGAGCTTCACGGCGCTCGCCGAGGAGGGCAAGACGGAGGGGTATTGGTTCCGCACCTACGCCACCAACCGCAGCCAGTCCGCCATGGGCGCAAAGCTGACTGTCGACAGCGGCTTCAAGAACACCGCGGTCATCTACGTCAACACCGATTTCGGGGTCGGCCTGGCAAAACGGTTCGAACAGGACATCGCCAAGCTTGGTGGCTCGATTTCCTCGATGGTGGCCTACAATGAGAGCCAGCAAAGCTACCGCGCGGAAGTCACCAAGGCGCTGGACGGCAATCCGGATTCGCTCTTTCTCGTGGCCTTTCCCGTGGACGGCTCCACGATCACCCGCGAATGGCTGGCCCTCGGCGGCACCGACAATTTGATCGTGAACAACTCGCTGCGGTCGGACGACTACTTCCAGGCCGTGGGCTCGAAATTCCTGCAGAATTTGCGGGGATACGACAGCGCCCAGCCGCGCCTGCAGTCGGTCGATACGTTTAACGAGATGTTCGAGGCGAGGTTCGACAGCCCGCCAAACGGTCCGGGCCTGCATTCGGTCTATGATGCGGTGACGGTGGTTCTCCTGGCGATGGAAGCTTCCGGCGACATCACCGGCGACAATATCCGCGACAATATCCGCCTTGTCACGTCGCCCGACGGGACAGAGGTCTATCCCGGCCCGGAAGGCATCGCCCGCGCCAAGGCGCTCCTGGCCGACGGCGAGACGATCCGTTACGTCGGCGCCACCGGCGCCCTGTCATTCGACGAGAACGGCGATGTGCAGGCTCCCAAGATGACATGGAAGCTCAACGGCGACGAGAATGTCGAGACCGGTTACCTGAGCACTGCGGAAGTCGCCGAGTTGATCAAGATGCTCGACGAATAGTCGGCTGACAAGAAACCGGGGGGCGTTGCAACGCCCCCTTATCCCCTGTCGGGAGGGCGTGATGGCTGGCAAGCGCAGCCATGTGTTCAGTGGTTCGATCTATGAAGAGATGGCTGGCTATGCCCGTGCCGTGGTGGTGGACGACCGGATCTTCGTTTCGGGCACTGTTGGCGTCGATTTCGCGACCGGCGAGATGGCCGAGGGAGCGGCGGAGCAGGCGATGACTGCGCTCGATACCATCGAGACCGCGCTTGCCGAGGCAGGCTCCGGGCTGCACGACACCGTGCGGGTGCGTGCCTTCGTGCCGGACCCGGATGATGTGGCGGCGGTCGCGGCAATCCTGAAGGACCGCATCGGACATGCCCGCCCGGCCAACACCACGGTGTGCTCGCCACTGGCCGTGCCCGGTGCGCGGGTGGAGATCGAGATCGAGGTGATTCGCGGCTCGGGCACACTCCCATGAGCTGCGACGGTTCGGGCATGCCCCCATGAGCTGCGACGCAGCATTCATTCGTGTGAATCGTTCGGCCGACGAGGTCTTTGCCTTCATGGCAGACCCGGCGAATATGAACCTCTGGTCGTTTGGCACATGGCGAACCGAGATTGACGACACGGGGCTGGTGCGCGGAACCTCGATGAAGGACGGTGCGGTGACCTTTGTGCGCATCGAGGCGCATCCGGACCAACGACTGATCGATTATCACCTGGGCACCACGCCCGACGCCCTGTCGCCGCGGGTCTTCGGGCGGGTGACGTCCGGAAGCGCCTTCGGCGACGGCCTGGGTGCCGGGTTGGTTCTGGCCGCCTATCGCACCGCCGACATGGACGATGCACGATGGGCGAGCCTGACTGCCATGCACCGGGTCGAACTGGACATCGTCAAATCGGCGCTGGAGACCGGCCATGACCATCGCACCACCAAGCGGGGCCCGTCTGAACATCGCACCGCCTGACAGGGACCGTCCATGACCATCGCACCGCCTGACAGGGCCCATCTGACCGACGAATTGACTATCAGCCGCATCCTGACTGGCCTCTGGCAGGTGGCGGATATGGAGCGCGATGGCGCCGATCTGGATCCGGACACGGCCGCCGAACACCTGGCCGCCTATGCCGAGAGCGGTTTTGACACCTTTGACATGGCGGATCATTACGGTAGCGCCGAGATCATCGTCTCGCGCCTCCGTGAGCGCCATCCAGGCGCCCTGGCCTTCACGAAATGGTGCCCGCCGCCTGGCCGGATGACACCGGAGATCGTGCGCGCCGGGGTGCAGCAGCGATTGGATCGGCTCGGGGTCGGGCGTATCGACCTCCTGCAACTCCACTGGTGGAACTTCGAGCACCCCGCCTGGCTTGATGCGCTGCACGAGCTGGCGGCCCTGCGCGACGAGGGGCTGATCCGCGAGATCGGCGTGACCAATTTCGACGCCGCACATCTGCATGTGGCACTGGCCGACGGCGTGCCGATCCGGACCAACCAGGTCGTCTGCTCGCTATTGGACCGCCGCTTCAACGGGCCGCTGGTCGAGGTTTGCACCCATCACGACGTGCGCCTGCTCGCATATGGAACGATCTGCGGCGGCTTTCTGTCCGAGCGGTGGCTGGGAAGGCGGGAGCCGGCGCAGATTCCCGACTGGAGCAAGATGAAATACCGCCGCGTCATCGAGGCCGCCGGCGGCTGGGACTCCTACCAGGCGGTTCTTTCCGCCGCCGCCAGGATTGCGGCCAGGCGCGGTGTCTCGGTGACAAATGTGGCAACACGCTGGGTGCTGGAGCAGCCCCATGTCGCCGGCGTCATCATCGGTGTCCGGCCAGGCGAAAACGATCACCGCGCAGACAACGCGCAGCTCTTCGAGTTTTCCCTCGACGACGAAGATCACGCAGTCTTGAACCGGGCCTTCTCGGGCACCGTCCCGATCCCGGGCGATTGTGGAGATGAATACCGGGCGCCGCCCTTCCTGACCGCCAGCGGCGATTTGAGCCATCACCTGGGCGCCATACCTGCCGCATATGATACCGACACGGTGCCGGAGCGCCCCGGGATGCGCCGCGTATTGTCCGGCAGCAAATGGGAAGCGATTGCCGGCTACTGCCGGGCCCGGCGCATCGGTGAGCGGATCCTGGTCTCGGGAACCACGGCGACGGCAGGCTCCGACCGGGTGGTCGCGCCGGGTGATGCGGCTGCGCAGACGACATACATCATCGACAAGATCATCGGCGCCATCCAGGCCCTTGGCGGGGCGGTTCAGGATATCGTCCGCACCCGCATCTATCTCGTCGATATTGCCGATGCCGACGCCGTCAGCGCCGCCCATGGTCGCGTCTTCGGCTGCCTGAAGCCTGCCAATACATTGGTTGCAGTCGGCGATTTGGCTGGCGACTACCTGGTTGAAATCGAGGCCGAAGCCATCGTCGGCGCCTAACCGTCCTTTTCCCAATATGGCGCCTTTCGCATCTCCGGCAGCCCTGTCGTCGCTGCATGCGAGAGGCGCCGCTTGCCGATCCGCGTGATCCGGAATCGTCCGCCGCAATGCGGGTCCGGACAGGCGACTTCGGAATCCGTCGACATCCAGTCATTCGGATCGGTCTCGCGCTGCTTGGCGGGCAAGAGCGGCAGTACGGCGGCAAGTGCAAACATCGATATCTTCTGCCCCTTTGCGAAGACGAGATTCTCTCCCTCGACGGTAAAGCATTCGCCTTCGATGTGTCGGCAGACCGGTTGCCTTCCATCCAGGACAATTTCGACCTTCAGGTCATGGAGCGTGAATTCATCGTCGTGTTCCAAGCTGGAATGTCCCCTCTTTGAATGTGCCGAAATGCCCGGAGCAGGCTCCGATATCCCGGAATTGAACACCGGGTTCCGGTGAATATCAACATATGTATGGCATGTTCTCACATGATCTTCGTGCCGCGGCAACACCGCCCCGGCCACCAGGAGCCGGACGGGCCGCCAGAGCGGCGCACCCGCAAGGGCCGACCCGGGCCGCAGAGGCCAGGGCCCTATCGTGCAGTGCCGGGGCTACAGGGGCGGCGAGCGCCCTGACCGCCGGAGGCAAAGAGGTCGGACAAGTCATTCAGATCCCCGCCCGACCCTATCGCCGCCCCATGTATTCCCGGCCAGGGACTCGCACGGTCGAAAGCCGGTGAATGGGTAAATGACAGGAGTCGCCGCGGGATAGAATTCGCATGTTGACTCTCCGTCGGAGTTCGGAACATTGTCGGTGCAACCGGGCAGGCGACACCCGGCCGGGGCGGGGGCTTTGCATGTTGAGCCAGGGACGGATGACAATCCTTGCGGCCATTGCTGCGCGCATGACGCATATCCTGAAAAAGCGCTTGACAGGGCCTGAGGGGGCCCAAGATATAATCGCCGCATCGCCGCATCGCCGCATCGCCGCATCGCCGCATCGCCGCATCGCCGCATCGCCGCATCGCCGCATCGCCGCATCGCCGCATCGCCGCATCGCCGCATCGCCGCATCGCCGCATCGCCGCATCGCCGCATCGCCGCATCGCCGCATCGCCGCATCGCCGGCATGAGCGCGCTCGCATGGCTGCGCCACCCGGGGCGCCCCGCCTCCGGGCCTGAGCATTCCCCTACCGCCGGATGGCGGTCCGATATCGACCGGCATTGCCGCACCGCCGGTGCGCCTGCCCTTTCCTCAACAGGTTCCCTGCGACCGTCGCGCACTCCCGTGCGGGCTACGGGCGCTTCCGTTTGTGATCTGCAGCGCGGACCGATGTCCAGCGCTACGGCCTTACGCACTACCAATCAAACTCTCACCATCAAGCAGGAGTGTGGAGAACGATGAAGTCTGTCCTGACGGCGCAAGGCTGGCGCTTGGTTTCAGCCGCGGCGTTCCTGATTGCCGCAATTGTCTCCGGTGCGCAGGCACACGCCCAGGACAGCCAGACGGCGGTCTGCGTCTCGTCGGCCCTGCTGGCCGATGTCGAGGACCGCATCGCAAATTCCGGCTCCACCGCCGGCACCGAACGCTGGACGCAGGTGAAGAACGCGCTGACCGGCCAGTCCAATGCCATCGCGCTTGCCGAGGTCAAGGCGATCCATGACCGGCGCACGCAGAATGGCTGGTCCACCGCCCAGTGGGACCCGGTGATCGAGGCCATGGAATGCCTGTCGGGGCAGCCTGAGGAGGAGACGCAGCAAGCCAATGACGACCTGCCCACGGTCACGATCGAGGATGCGACCGCCCGGGAAGGGTCGATAATCACGTTTATCGCGCGTCTCGACAAGCCCAATCCCACCCGGCAACTGCTCCGATTCTCCTGGAAGACGAGGGGAGTAACGGCCACGCCGGGCCAAGACTACACGGACAACGAGTACACGGCCTCGTTCTGGCCCGGCGCGAGCACGAGGGAAATCCACATCCTCACAACGCGGGACAACCTGGACGAGGGAAGCGAAACCTTCGAACTGGTGGCCTCCGACCCGTGGGGTCTCAAGCTCGGGAACACCACGGCCACCGGGACCATCCAGGATCCGCCAAAGAGAACGAGCTCGAACCTGCCGGTGGTCAGCGTCGTTCCTGGCCCGCAGATCACGGAAGGTGAAGCCGCGGCGTTTACCCTCGTCGCCAGCCCGCGGCCGACCAAGCCGCTGAGGGTCAGCATCACGATCGGCCAGACCGGCGCGTTCGCAGCGTCGGGCCAGACCGGCAGCCGGACCATCACCATACCCTCCCGTGGGCAGGCCAGCTTCACGGTCGGAACCGCAGACGACGGCCGGAACGAGGCGCCCGGCTCGGTGGACGTGAAAGTGAATTCCGGCTCCGGATACCAGCTATCCAGTAGCGCCCGTTATCGTTCCACCAGCGTCGATGTGGCCGACAATGACCGACCCGTAATCAGCATCAGCCCGGGCTCGAAGATCAGCGAAGGAAGGTCTGCCAGCTTCAGACTTTCGGCGAGCCCGCGGCCCGCAGCGCCCATCGCCGTCAAGGTGACCGTGACCCAGAAGGGCGAATTCGCAAGCCAGGGTC
Source organism: Paracoccaceae bacterium (assembly GCA_964291445.2). GTDB lineage: Bacteria > Pseudomonadota > Alphaproteobacteria > Rhodobacterales > Rhodobacteraceae > JAPOXR01. Next base: position 347,543 of record OZ219864.1, read on the forward strand.
AACTGGGCGAGAGAACCATCACGGTTGGCACCGATGGAAGAGGGACCCTCAGTGTCGCGACCGACAGCGATACGCGAGACGAGGATGACGGGTTCATCACGGCAACCTTGGACAGCGGTCAGGCCTATGCCGTGGGCACACCGGCCTCCGCGCGTGTGGATGTGACCGACGGCGGTGCGCCGACGCCGCGGATCAGCGTTCGTGCCACATCGTCAGCCATCGTCGAGGGCGGCACCGCCAGCTTCGAGTTGACCGCGAGTCCCCGTCCCGCAAGCCCGTTGGATGTACGGGTCGAGATCACCGACAGCGGCAGCTTTGCGCGCCAGGGCGAGGTCGGCACGAGAACCGTGACCATCGGCACCAGCGGCAGGGCCACCATTGAGGTGGAAACGGACAACGACCTGGTGTCGGAGCCCGACGCATCCCTGACCGCCAGCGTGCTCGGCGGCACGGGTTATCTCGTGATCTCCTCCGGCCGGGCGTCCGTCCAGGTTCGGGATGAGAGCATTCAGGTCCGGATCAGCTCCACAGGGGGCATTGTCGAAGGCGAAACCGCGACCTTCACGCTGACGGCCCAACCGGCGCCACCGGAAAGCCTGGTGGTGAACGTCGACATCACGGAGCGCGGCAGCTTCCTGCCGGGTGGCGCCTATGCGGAGACCATCACGGTCGGCACGGACGGACGCGGAACCTTCTCCGTCGATACGATCCATGATGAAATGGCGGAAGCGGACGGCGTCATTACCGCGACCGTCGAGAGCGGCTACGGTTATGAGCCGGGCTCTCCGGCCCGGGCGACGGCGAGTGTTTCCGACTCGACGCCGACAGTCACGATAGCCGCCGGCCCAGCCGTCATCGAAGGCGATACCGCAACTTTTTCGCTGACGGCCCATCCGGCGCCAAAACGCAACCTGACGGTGCGCCTTGAGGTGACCGAAATCGCCGGCGGGAGCTTCGTTCCTTCCGATGAGCTCGGACCGAGGACTGTCACCGTCTACGCGGCCGACGGCACGGGAACCCTGGAACTCTCCACCGAAGACGACAAGACGGATGAAGCCGGCGGCACCATCACCGCCGAAATCCGTGCAGATGCGGACGGCTATTACCGGACCGGTTCGCCCAGGTCGGCCACGCTTCGGGTCAATGATAACGATCATGTCGGCGACGAGCTGACCGTGTCGGTCGCCGACGCCGAGGTGAAAGAAGGTGAACGGGACGATAGTGGCAGAAGGAGGCTCGCATTCCCCGTGACCCTCAACAAACCGGCCAGCCACTGGGTCTCGGTGTATTTCCAGGTCCGTCCTCTGGACGGGAGCTCCGGGGTGGCCCCGGCAACTCCCGATGTCGACTACATGGCGACCGGCCACCTGGCGGCCCCCTGGATACGGTTCCGACCGGGTGTGACCGAAACGTTCACTCATGTCTACATCTACGATGACGACGAATATGAGCCGGATGAGACGTTCGAGCTGGTCATCCGCCGGGCATGGGGAGCGGAAATCGCCGACGGTCGCGCCGTAGGCACCATACTGCCCGATCCGCTGGACGCGCCGCGTGGCACGCCGGTGGTCACGATCACGGCGGAGGGCGCTGTCGAGGAAGGACAGCGCGCCACCTTCAAATTGAGGGCGGCACCCGCGCCGGAGGAGGATTTGGTCGTCAATGTAACGGTCTACGATGACAGCTATGGAACCCCGGAGAGCGACTATCTCGCCGAAAGCGACGAGGGCTCGCAGACGGTGACCATTCCCGGTATCGCCGACCGGCGAGTGGCCGATTACTACGGGGACAGTCTCGCAACCTTGACCCTGAAGACCGTTGACGATGACACCGTGGAAGGGGGCGGCAAGATTTCCGTGTATGTCGACAACCCCAGCGACGGGAGCTATGAAGCTGGCCAGGAGCTCTATTCCGCCGATGTCGGTGTTCGCGACAACGATGGACCGCCCTTGTCCGTCGCTCCGGCTTTCAGCATTGCGGATGCAACGGCATACGAATCTGACGGATCGATCCGCTTCGACGTCACGCTGGATTCTCCCGTCCCACCAGGTGCAGGGCCCATGACGGTCGATTACCAGACCTTGACCTGGACGGGGGGCGCCGAACGGGGGGTGGATTTCAAGGACCAGCACGGGACGCTGACGTTCTACGAGGGAGACTCGTGGAAGGAGATCGAGATCACGATCATCGAGGACCAACACGATGAGGGTGCGGAGGACTTCCGCGTATATCTGTGGAACGCGCGGGGCGGCGCAACGATCGCCGACCATTCGGCCATCGGCACCATCACCAATTCGGACCCGATGCCCGCGGCCTTCCTCTCCCGCTTCGGGCGCACCGTGGCCCAGCAGGCCCTCGATGGCATCGAGACCCGCCTTGCCGCCGACCGGACCCCCGGCACCACCGTCACCATCGCCGGCCAAGCGCTGGGCACCACCGGCCATTCCGCCGAAGGTCTGCCGGGCCATGACCTCCAGGCCCGCGCCGTCCTCGATACCAACCCCTTCGACAAGACCGGGCCGCAGCCGCTGTCCATGACCGCCAGCGAGGCGCTCCTTGCCAGCAGCTTCACCGCCACGGGCGAGACCGCCGATGGCGGCACCCTGGCCATCTGGGGGCGGGCAGCACGATCAAACTTCGACGGACAGGAAGGCGCCTTCTCCCTTGATGGCACCGCCACCACCGCCATGCTGGGGGCAGATTACGGACGCGGGAACTGGCTCCTGGGCCTTTCCATCCTGCAATCAAGCGGCAAGGGCAGCTATGCCGATACCGAGATCATGCCCCGGCCCGAGACCCAGACCTGCCCGAAGGGCGAGGAGGATGATATCCCCTGCGGCAAAGCCATTCGCACCGGCGATGGCAAGGTGAAGACCTCCCTTACCGCACTGGTGCCCTATGCATCCATCAGGCCCTCCGAGCGGCTGCGCCTCTGGGCCGCACTCGGCCATGGGACCGGTAAAGTCACGCTCACGCCGGCACTGGGAGAAACCCTCACCGCCGACACCTCCTGGCAGATGGCGGCGGCCGGCCTCAGGGCCGAGCTGGCCGGCAGTGCAGGTGTTGACCTTGCCCTCACCTCGGACGCGCTCTGGTCGCGCACCCGCTCCGACAAGACCCATGCGCTGGCCGCCTCCGATGCCACCGTGACCCGGCTCAGAGCCGGGCTGGAGGCCTCCTGGCAGATCGGGTTTGAGAGTGGTGCTACCCTCACCCCCGGGCTGGAGGTGGGTGCCCGCCATGATGGCGGCGATGCCGAGCGAGGGGCCGGCATCGAAGTGGGTGGAAGCCTGGCCTGGACAGACCCGGCCTCCGGCTTCGCCATGGATCTGTCTGCCCGCAAGCTGATTGCCCATGATGATGACGATTTCGAGGAGAACGGCCTGGCGGCCAGCTTCATCTTCGATCCCCGCCCGGAGAGCGCCCGCGGCCTTTCGGTCTCGCTGCGCCAGGATGCAGGCGAGGCCACGGGAGGCGTGGATGCCCTCTTCATGCCGGAGGTACTGGCGCCAAGTGAGGGCGGGGCTGCCACCACCGCCGAGGCTGCCTACGGGCTGCCGGCGCTGGCTGGTCGCTTCACCATCGCCCCGCATGCAAGGCTGCGCATGGATAACGCCTCGCGCGACTACACGCTCGGCTGGCGGCTCACCCCGGAGCGGGGAGCACCGGATCTCTCGCTCGGTCTTGAGGCCACGAGGCGGGAGGATGGGGCGGCGGCGCCGGTGCATGGCGTGGGTGTGGGTCTCACTGTGCGGTGGTGAGGGGGCATGCCTGCCGCGGCCTGACGCCCGCGTGCCATCTGTTCACATGATCCTGCCGTCGCGGCAGCACCGCGCCGGTTTGCATGGGCCGCGCGGAGACAGACGTGCCGCCAAGGCGGCGCACCCGAAGGGCCAGTCCCGGCCGGACGGGCCCGCCCCCGATGGACAGGCAAGTTCCTATCGGTCAGTAGTGCCGGAAATCGGAACGTTCCGATTTCCGGCATAATGGGAACCTTGATCCTCGAATGCCTGCCATGACACGCCTTTTGCGCTGATCTGGTTCCCATAAATTCTGGCTCAGACGCTCGACAGCATCGCCATCGGCTCGTCCTTTACCCCGGTGAGCCGCCCCTTTGCCAAACCCGGGGAGTGCCGCTGCGAGAGCATGTCCAGCTTTTCGGCCGGATCGGCTCGTAGGTACAATTCCGTGGTCTGTATGGATTGGCGTGATGGCAATGATGTCGAATCGGGGCCCGAATTGCCCTGTCAATCGCGGTGAACCAACAGCGAGCGTCCGGTCATGGCCGGCGGGGTGGCAAGGTTCATCAGGTCGAGCACTGTCGGCGCCAGATCCGACAGCGAGCCCGATCGCAGGCGCTGGCTGGCGGGGCCGCCATGCAGGAGCAGCGGAACCGGATTGGTGGTGTGGGCGGTATGGGGATCGCCGGTCTCGGGATCGATCATCAACTCGCAATTGCCGTGATCGGCGGTCACGATCATGGAGCCGCCGGCCCGGCTTGTTGCCTCCATTGCCAGCCCGAGGCCCCGATCGGCAGCCTCGCAGGCCCTGATGGCCGCTCCCAGATCCCCGGTATGGCCAACCATGTCCGGATTGGCAAAATTGACAACGATCAGATCGAACCGGCTGTCAATTGCCCGAACCAGGCGCTGCGAGACTTCAGCTGCGGCCATCTCCGGTTCAAGATCGTAGGTGGCAACCATCGGGCTCTGGGCGACGTATCGTTCCTCGCCATCGAACACCGCCTCGCTGCCGCCATTGAGGAAATATGTGACATGCGGGAATTTCTCGGTCTCCGCCAGGCGGAACTGGCTTCGGCCGGCCCGGGCCACGGCCTCGCCCAGGGTTTCCTGAACGATGTTCTTGCCGAAAACCGCCGGGATCCATGGCCTTGGCGGGTCGAAATAATCGGTCATTCCCAGCGCCGTCGACAGGCGGGGGCGATCGGTGATGTCGAACCCGGAAAACGCTGGATCGGCCAGCGCCGCCGCCAGCTGCCTGACCCGGTCCGACCGGAAGTTGACGATGAACACGCCGTCGCCGGGGCGCATCCCCGAATAGCCGCCGATCGCCACCGGCCGGATGAATTCGTCGCTCACCCCCCTTGCCAGCGATTCCTCGGCCGCCTCCACCGCCGAGCCGGCCTGCTCTCCCTCCCCGAACAGGATGGTTCGGCATGCCAGTTCGATGCGATCCCAGCGCCGGTCGCGGTCCATGGCAAAATAGCGGCCGCCAAGCGTGGCGATTGCAACCGTCGGCGGCAGCGAGGTGGCCAGCCTGTCCATGAAGGACGGTGCCAGCCCCGGCGCCGAATCCCGGCCATCGGCCAGGGCGTGAACAACGGCTTCCACCCCGAGGCGATCGAGCACCCGGGCCGCCTCGACAACATGCCGCAGCTGGGAGTGGACACCGACTTCCGAGATCATTCCGATGATGTGGGCACGGCCGCCGGCATCCGTCACCGTCCCGGCGAATTTGCCGATCGCCGGCGACAGGGCAAACTCGCCCGACGCGATCGCCGCATCGATGCGGCACATTTCGCTCAGCACCGTCCTGCCGGCACCGATATGGAGATGGCCGACTTCCGAGTTGCCGATATTGCCGTCCGGAAGACCCACCGCCTCGCCATGGGTGACGAGGGTCGCCATCGGCCCGCCCGCCGCCAGCCGGTCGAAGTTCGGCGTGCTGGCATGCGCCACCGCATTGCCCTCGCTCTCGCCGCGCAACCCCCACCCGTCGAGGATGCAGAGCACCACCGGTTTCCTGTTCATGACCCCTGTCTCCTCACGTGACTAGTGGTCTGAGTCATTCATTTGATGCCATTTCCTGCAGCTTCCGGTGCCCCCGTTTCCACGAGGCGACAAGATCATCGGGCTTCCTGCTCCAGCGGAACGGACGGATTCCTATCACTGGATTTTCTAAGCAATTTGTCTTGCCGAGCCGTCGATGATGCGGCGAATTCAAATGGACAACCTGTTAAGCACGGCATCATCGTTGATGATCCAGTTTCGTCTCTTGATCACATCAGTCTCCTTGAGCAGGGTGTCAATCTTAACCTGCGCGAAGTTTTCGTCGCGATGCTCACGCCGCCGTCCACGGATTGACGATCTCGATGTCGATATCTTCGAAGTCCCTGACCTTACGGGTCGCCACTGCCATATCGCGGGATCGGGCGATCGCAGCGACCTGGCAGTCTGCCGGCGGGATCATGCGGCCAGCTGACCGGCGCATGGCCGCGATATCCGCATAGGCGCGGGCCGGGCTGCTGTCGAACGGCAGCACGCGGCCATCGAAGGCGTCGCTCAGCATTCGCTCGATGTCCGAGACCAGCGATGTCCGCCGCCGGCCTGCCGGCAAAATGGCGGCACCGTAGCGCAGCTCCGCCTCACCAACCGCCGAGAAGTACAGGTCTTCCAGGGCGTGGCCGGCAGCCCACGCCTCGACGACGGGATCCGGCGTCTTGCGGATCAGTTCGGACAATACATTGGTGTCTAGCAGTACGAACATTACCGAGAGCTCAGTCGAAAGACGGCGGCTCGCGCCCAGGCTCGCGAGGCGGCAACTCCAGGTCCACGCCGTTGTTCGGCCCGAAATGCGAGCGCACGATGCTTGCGAGGTTCCACGAATCCGCCTTGCTACCCACCGCATCGCGCAGGATCAGCCGCGCCTCCTCTTCCATGGAGCGGTGGTGTTCGGCGGCGCGCACGCGCAGGCGCGTCTTCACGTCGTCGTCGAGGTTGCGGATCGTGATGCTCGCCATGGCCTAGCCCTCCGTTCTTCCGGGAGCCCAACCTACGCAACGACTACGGTGCAATCAAGACACTGCAGGCACCAGGCAACTCACCCGCGGCGGTGCCGAGTTCGACTGCCAAGCGGCGTTTGGCGCCGTGAAGGTTTCCGGCCCAAGACCAGCCACGCGCCCGGTCATCGAGAAAGCCTTGCTGACAAAGGTCGAGAAGCCTTCCACCGCGCTCCCGATGGCGTAGGCAATGAGCCTACACCGTGGACTGGCGATTCGGGACCGGGGATGCCCGGATCAAGCTGAGGTCGCTGTATACATCAATTCAATGAAGTTGAGGTACTAGTTCCGGTGATACGGCGTTCCGCACAGGATCGATGCCGCCCGGTACAGCTGCTCGGCCAACATGACCCTGGCCAGCAGGTGCGGAAACACCATCGGCCCGAATGACAGGTTGAAATCCGACGCTTCCCGGATCCGTTCGGGAATGCCGTCCGCGCCGCCGATCAGGAATACGGCCTCATTGACCCCCTGCTCCCGCCAGCCGGCCAGGCGGGCGGCAAATTCAGGGCTGGCGAGCCGCTTGCCCCGCTCATCAAGGCAGCAGAGCAGGGATTGCGGGCTCTCGATGGCCCGGTTCAACCGGTCTTCGGGCAACTTCCCTCGCCTTCCGGCATCAAATTCGACAATCGTCGCCGGACCGAGACCGGCCGCCCGGCCAGCCCTGTCAAATCTCTCCAGGTAGGAATTCGCGAGAATTGCCTCCGGAAGGGCCCTCGCCCTCCCGGCGGCGACAATGCGAATCTTCATTCAGTCGGCCGGCAGGTCCCTGATGTCAGAATCCCACATCTTCTCGAGCTGGTAGAATTCCCGCACCTCGGGCCGAAACAGGTGAATGATGACATCACCTGCATCAATCAGGATCCAGTCACCATGCTCCTTGCCTTCAACCCGCGAGTGAATGTTCAACCGGTGCTTCATGCGCTCGACCAGTTTTTCACAGAGCGATACTACCTGTCTCGTGGATCTCCCGGAGGCGATGACCATGTGGTCCGCCATTTCCGACTTGCCGTGCAGGTCGATCGACACCACATCCTCGGCCTTGTCATCTTCGAGGGAAATTCTGACCAGTTCGACCAGCTTGTCACTTGCCAGCCTGTCCGACGCCCCGTTGCTGCGGACATCGGGAGCAACCGCATCCTCGGTTGCATGCACCATATGCGACAGTCCTGTTCCTCCTTGTCGTCAGCCTGTGCTCACCAGCACCAGATCCGGTCCGATGCTGCACTCCGAAGATAATGCAGATGGGGTTTCCGTTCAAGAACCCATGTCTCCTGGCGGTGGTCCCGTTGCCGGAAGTTCGGCCCGCAGGCGGCACCTGCCGTCCATATGTTGCGGCGAAGGGCCGTTTTGCCACAACCCCTCGCCTTGGGACAGGAGATCATTCTTGTGGAAAACCTGGCACGCCACGCCTTCTGGAAGCGAAGGCAGCACGCCGCCCGTGGTGGCGGGATTTGGCGGGATCGGGCCAGGTGTCACCCCGAAGGCAGGATCAGGCCAGGCCTTCGGCATTCACGGCACCGACCCTGCCGGATACCCGGTCAGCTTCGACGCATCGGCACATGCAGTCGGGGCGCCACCGGATGCCCTTTCAACTTCGGCGCATCAGCACATGCAGATGGGCGCAGACTGAATCGGCGAGACCCTCGAGGTCGTAGCCGCCCTCGAGGGTCGAGACCACCCGTCCGTCACAGGCGGCGTCGGCGACATCGCAGATGGCCTCCGTGGCCCAGGCAAAATCGTCGGTCTCCAGCATGAGGTTGGCGAGCGGGTCGCGCCTGTGCGCATCAAATCCGGCCGAGATGAAGATGCAGTCCGGGTCATGTTGCTCGACGCGGGGCAGGATGGTCCCGGTCATTGCCCGCCGGAATTCGGCGCCGCCATCACCCGGGCCGAGCGGTACATTGACGATCTGGTCATGGCTGCCGGTCTCGCTTGCCTGTCCGGTTCCGGGATAGAGCGGCATTTGGTGGGTCGAGGCAAACAGTGCCCGCTCCTCGTTCCACAGGAGATCGCTGGTGCCGTTTCCGTGATGCACGTCGAAATCGATGATGGCGACCCGCTGCAATCCGCATGCATCCAGCGCATGCATGGCCCCGACAACCACGCTGCCAAACAAGCAAAACCCCATGGCCCGCGCGGTCTCGGCGTGGTGCCCCGGCGGACGTACGGCGCAAAACGCGTTGCCGACATCGCCGGAGACGACCAGCTCGACTGCCCTGACATTGGCGCCGGCCGCCCGGAGCGCCGCCTTGAACGAGCCTGGCGACATATGGGTGTCGGGGTCGAGACTCGCATGGCCGGAAGGCGGTGTCCGCTCGCCGACATGCGTAATGTAGTCTTGTGGATGTACCCGCAGCAGCTGCTCCTGCCCGCAGAGCGGTGCCTCGATTCTCTCGAGTTCCCGGAATTCCGGCGCCTCGAGCCGGGCCATGATCGCCTCGAGCCGGGCCGCCCGTTCCGGGTGCCCGGATGGGGTGACATGCTGCAGGCAGTCGGGATGGGTGATCAGCGCGGTGGTCATCGGGCATTCTCCAGCCGGGCTGCCAGACCGATGATCCGGTGGCAGGCAATTGCGTGTCGGGTCGTCACCCCGTTATCAGCCTGTATCCCCTTCCCCTGACCGTAACCAGGTGACGCGGTCGCCGGGGATCATCCTCGATTTTCTGGCGCAGGCGCGAGATCCGTACATCCACTGCCCGGTTGTGGTCAAGATTCGTGTTGTCATCGCCGGCAGCCATGAGGTCCAGCCGGTCGACCGGCCGGTTGGGCGTGCGGGCCAGGTGTTTCAGGATACCGACTTCCTTTTCCGTGAGCTGGACCCGGCTGTCCCCCTGCCACAACGCCTCCCGCCGGATGTCGAAACGGAAGCTGCCGAAGGTGACCTCGTCGGGCTCCTGCCGGCCATCCCTGGCCGGCGCCCGGCGCAGCAGCGCCTCGATCCGCGCCACCAGCTCCTTCGGCTCGAACGGCTTGGTGAGATAGTCATCGGCACCGGCATCGAACCCGGCCAGGATGTTGTCGAGATCATCGAGGGCGGTCAGCATGATGATCGGGCCGGCATTGCCCTGGCGAATCTGGCGGGCAAGCTGCCGCCCATCCATCCCCGGCATCAGCACGTCGATGATCAGCAGGTCGAACCTGATCGCCTGCATCAGGCGAATCGCGCTCTCGCCGTCCGGGGCGGCGCTGCACCGGTAACCCGTCCTGGTCAGGTAGCTTCGCAGCTGGTCCCGGATTCCCTGGTCGTCCTCCACGATCAGCAAATGGGCGGCAGTCGGTTCGGGGGCGGTCATTTCGGGTTTCTGAAACGGCTTCCCAGCCGGAATTGCGGATCCATCAGCTCTTCCAGCACGGTGCAGAACCCGTTGACCGCTTCCGGCCCGGCGGCCCGGTAGGCATTGCGCATCCGGCCACGCTGCGCCTCCGACAACCGTCTCTCCAATGCGGTCCCCTGTTCGGTCAGAAAGAGCCTCCGGGTTCTGCGATCATCGGTTCCGGGACAGGATTGAACCAACCCGTCATCGATCAGCCGGCGCAGGACCCGGTTGAGGGACTGTTTCGATACGCCGAGGATGGCAATGAGGTCGCTGACGATCATGCCCGGGCTGCGATTGATGAAATGAATCACCCGGTGATGCGCCCGCCCGTAATCCTGTTCCTCGAGTATGCGGTCCGGATCGGAGGTGAACCCCCGATAGGCAAAGAACATCGCCTCGATTCCGTTGCGTAGCTGGTCGTCGGTGAGAAACAGCAGCGCTTCGCCCGGCGACCGGCCGGATTTTCCCGGATCCTGCATCTTACATCCTCCTGACTGCGATCGCCTAGCCGACTCGCCAATTTATGTCAACCTTGTTGACATTATATTCGGGCACCGCTAACAGCACCATCCTGTGCCCCGATGCCGCCCACGGCCTCTCCGGCCGGTGCCGGGGCAACATTGCTGCTGCATGGGAGTGGACGAGCATGGCTGTCTCTTACGATGATCTCGACGGCGTTATCTGGCTGGATGGCAAACTTGTCGACTGGCGGGCGGCCAATGTCCACATCCTGACCCATGCCATGCATTACGGGTCCTCGGTATTCGAGGGCGAACGGGCCTATGGTGGCAGGATCTTCGAGAGCATGAAGCATACCGAGCGATTGCTGGAATCGGCCCGGCTGCTGCAGATTCCCGTCGAGTATTCGGCGGATGAAATCGAGCGGGCCAAGATCGAGACCATGACGGCAAACGGTCTTGTCGATGCCTATATCCGGCCGGTCATCTGGCGATCATCCGGCGAGGATATGGGGGTGGCCGCCCGGCGCAACCCGGGTCGCCTGGCCATCGCCACCTGGAAATGGGGAGCCTATTACGGCGACGATGCCAAGTTCCGGGGCGCAAAGCTGGACATCTCGCGTTGGAAGCGTCCGAGCCCGGAGACCATTCCGAGCCATGCCAAGGCAGCGGGCCTCTACATGATCTGCACGATCTCGAAGCATGATGCCGAGGCCAAGGGTTGCTCGGATTCGATGATGATGGATTATCGTGGCTACGTGGCGGAAGCCACGGGCGCCAATGTCTTCTTTGTCAGGGATGGCGAGGTGCACACGCCCCTGCCGGACTGCTTCCTGAACGGGATCACCAGGCAATCGGTCATGAAGCTGCTGCGAGACCGCCAGGTCAAGGTCCATGAGCGCCACATTCTGCCGTCGGAACTCGAGGGTTTCGAACAGTGCTGGCTGACCGGCACCGCCGCCGAAGTCACGCCGGTCGGCCAGATCGACTGCTTCAATTTCGAGGTTGGCGAGCTGACCCGGACCATTGCCGGCGACTACGAGAAGCTGGTGCGAAGCTGATGGCGGCGCGATCCCGGAAATCAGCCCGGGACGCGGCCGGCCAGGACCTCGGTGAACCACGGCGTGTCGATGTTGCCGCCTGACAGGATCAGCGCCACCTTCCGGCCCGCCATGCGCCCCGCCTCCTTCATCAATGCTGCCAGCGGCGCCGCGCCCGCGCCTTCGGCAACATTGTGGGTTGCCCGGAAATAGAGCCCGACTGCCTCGACGATTTCCAACTCGCCGACCTCGACCACGCGCTCGGCGCCGCGCGCGTAGATTTCCAGCGCCTCGGGAACCGGATCCCTGACCGCGATGCCATCGGCGAAGGTTGTCGCCGAATTGGTCGGAACAGGCTTGCCAGCCTCGAAGGACAGCCGGGTGGCATTGGCTTTTTCGGACACCACCCCGATGATGCGGGTCCGCAATCCGAGGGCATCACGGGCTTTGATCAGGCCACAGATCCCCGAGCCGCAGCCGATCGGAACGTAGACGGCATCTAGATCCGGCTCGGCGCTGAACAGCTCGAAGGCGTAGGTGGCCACACCTCGAACCAGCTCCGGGTGGAAGGGCGGCACGAAGAACAAATTCTCGTCTTCAGCCATCCTGCGGGCTTCAATCCGGGCCTCGTCGAAATCCTTGCCGAACACGATCACCTCGGCTCCGAAGGCCGCCATCGCCCGGTTTTTCTCGACCGAATTGCCATGTGGAACCACCACTCTCGATGACAGCCCGGCCGCGGTTGCGGCCCGGGCCACGCTCTGGCCATGATTGCCCCGTGTCGCCGTCACCATGCCCCTGGTCTCCGGATGAGTCGTCGTCAGCCAGTCAACCAGTACGATTCCACCGCGGATCTTGAAGGCGCCGATTGGCGTGTGATTCTCGTGCTTGACCCAGATCTCGGCACCGGTCATGCTCTCCAGCTGCGGCCAGCGGATCTGCGGGGTCGGCTGCATCTGCCGCCCGACGATCGAGGCTGCCTGTTCGAGTTCCGTCCTGTCCAGCATCCCGTCTTCTCCACTACCAACCTGGTCGGCAACGCCCCGGATGCCATCAGTACCGGCAAATCACAATAGCTTTTGCTCGCCCGGACGAATTGGGCGACAATGGCCAGCCGATTGCCGGAGGATCCAGTGCTGCAGAGCTTCTCCCAGTCACCAGCGGACCAGGATTTCATCCAGGACCCCTACCCGTTCTACCGGAAGGCCAGGGCCAGCGGAGACCTGTTCATGTGGACCGATTACGACCAGCTGTCGGCGGTCTCGCACCGGGCGGTCAGCAGGTTCCTGCGCGACCGGCGCTGGGGACGGGAGATCCCGCCGGAATTCCGCCAGCCGCCGCCAGCCCATTTGGAGCCCTTCACCAGCCTCGAGCAAAACTCGATGCTGGAGCTTGATCCGCCGGTTCACACCCGGCTGCGAGGGTTGGTGAACCGGGCCTTCACCTCTCGCCGCATCAATTCGCTCGAGCCGGACATCCGGGATCTGGCCACGGAACTGATCATGGCCCAGGACGGGGCGTGCATCGAGTTGCACCGGAATTTTGCCGAGAGGCTGCCAGTGATGGTGATTGCCCGGTTGCTCGGCATCGAGGAGTCGATGTGCAGCCAGCTGCTGGCCTGGTCGCATGACATGGTGGCGATATACCAGGCCAATCGCGACCACCAGGCCGAGCTTCGGGCCGCATCCGCTGCTGCCGAGTTCACCGGGTTCATGCGCAGCCAGATCGAGAAAAAGCGGGCATCGCCGGCCAATGACCTGGTCAGCGACCTCATCGCCGCCAGGGACGAGGATGCCCGGCTGACCTCGGATGAAATGGTCTCCACCTGCATCCTGCTGCTCAATGCCGGTCACGAGGCAACTGCCTACGCGATCGGCAACGGCATCAAGGCCATACTGGAATCGGGGCAGGATCCCCAACAGCTGCTCTCGCCGGCCAACCGCGACGCCACGGTTGAGGAAATCCTCAGATTTGACCCACCACTGCACATCTTCGAGCGCTGGGCCAAGGAGGACCAGGAGCTGTTCGGGGTCGAATTCCGTCGCGGCGACAAGGTGGCGGTGCTGCTGGCAGCGGCCAACCGCGACCCCGATGTCTTCGACCGCCCCGGGGAATTCATTGCCGACAGGCCGGCATCGCCGCACACTTCCTTCGGTGCCGGAATTCACTTTTGCGTCGGCGCGCCCCTGGCCCGGCTCGAACTGGCAGTCGGGCTGTCGACGCTGTTCGAACTCTTCCCGAACCTCGCCATTGCCAGGCCGCCAAGATACGCCGACCGCTACCATTTCCACGGCCTCGAGGAGTTGTGGGTCACGATTGGGCCAGCCGGACGTTTGCCTTGCCGGTGATCGGTCTCTATGTTGCCGGGAAATCGGCGCCTGACCCTCGGCCAGGCATGAATTCCGGAGGATCACCCATGAAGGATCAGCAGGCGATTGATGCCATGTCGTTCGAGCAGGCGATGGCGGAGCTGGAGAACACGGTCAACCAGCTTGAATCCGGCGAAACCAGCCTGGATGATTCCATCAAGCTGTTCGAGTATGGCAGTAGTCTGAAGAAACGCTGTGAGACCACCCTGAATTCAGCCCAGGAAAAGATCAACACCATCATGCTGGATGCCGATGGCCAGCCGGCCGGCCTTTCCGACGATAACGACACCCCGTTCTGACCCGGGGCAACAACACCCCCCCCTGTCTTCCGTTCCAGCCTCGTGCGAGATGGGTCCGGAAATGACTCTCGGCTCCACCGGCAGCCAGTTCGAGATTGTACAGCCATGGATTGGCGGATAGCGGGCATGGCAGGCTTGAACTCCTTGCCTGACCCTGAACGGCCTCCGTTGCCAACCGCCAACACCTGGTCGGCAATGGGCTCGACGTCAGGCCCATTCAATAGTCGGCAGCCATGACCAGATCCAGCCCCTGCTTCCGGGACCCAGTCGTCATCCGGCGGTCATGTCGGGGTCGTCTACAGACGAGTCAAGCTGGTCGGTGGCGATTCCTGCCCGGATCCTGCGCCGAAGACTGCCGGACCCATGGCTCCGCCGGGCCCGGCCAGGGGCCGGACCTCAAGGAGCGATACGGGATGAATGGGTCTCTGCTGGTGCCGTCAGCGCATGACGGCATCAAGCGCCTCCAGGGGCCTGGCAGCGAAGTGCCGGTTGGCCGGCGGCACGTAATCGAAGCGGCCATCGAGCCTGATCAGCGAGATCGCCATGTTGGAGATGGCCGCCAAATTCTCGGGAACATTGATGGGCCCGGCAGCGATCCTCGTCATAGGTGAATCGCGGACGTAATGTAATTTCGTCTCGATCTTCGGACAGCCGGGCGCGCCGGCCTGATCCTTCCCGAGCGAGGTCAGGCCGTAGACGGTCTCGATGCTGCGCTTGCCGGTCTTGACCACTTCACGATAACTGCGAAAGGCCTGGCGCCGGCCATGCAGGCGGCAGAAGGTCCGGGCCGGAGATATCAACCACCGTGCAGTGGCGCTGCTCGATGCGGCCATGCTGCTTGCCCGCGTCTTGATGCATGCCGCCATCCCAGCCACCGAACCGGCGCAGTTGCTCATGCATCTCCTTCTGGTTGCCCTTGACCGCGGTCAGCACGTAATCGCCGCCGGCATCCACAAGGGCCGCCGCGGTCTCGTGCTGGACATGCATTCGGCAGTGATCATCCGCTTGCCGAGCCGAGCCGCGAGATCACGCAGGGCCGGGATCTCGTTCGTGCCTTTGGCACCCGGACCTGTCCGACCACCAGGCCAGTGCCTCGACGGCGGCAATGGTGATGAAAGTTGCCGGGAGGCGCCCCTGATGGTCTTGCCATCCAGTGCCAGGGCGGCACCGCCATCACTGCGTGAAGAGTCCCGGAACACCGCATGAGCGCAGCCCAGGAAAAGATATGCTGCCAGGAAGGAGGTGGCCACCGGCGTGGTGTAGAGCCCCCTTGACGGGCTGCGGAAGGCACCGATGGCGGCCAGCTGCTGGTCGAGCCGGCGGGCGAATTGGCAGGCGGTATAGCCGCGATAGCCGCACAGGCCGGCACGATCATGATGGTGAAGTAGAAGGCCAGGGAGTAGCGCTGTCCCCGTGCCCGGCGGAAATCCGGCATGCCGGCAAGATGGTCATGCAGCGACAGCCGGGCATCCGTTCTGCCATTCATGGCATGGGGTGCGGTGTCTGCACAGAGCATCTGCCTGGCATCGGCATGGAGTGGAATGACGAAGACCTCCTTGGCCTGGCCGTGATGGTGCCAGCGAGGCGAGGTCGGGTCAGGCCCAGCGACTGCCAGTTCGATGCCCGGTAGCAGGTGCCAGCGAAATCGACGAAGGTCTCGGCCAGGTATACCGGGTAGCATGTCTGCATCATGTCGGGCATCTTGCCAGGCTGAGTCGGGAGGCAAGGTTGCGCGGTCGCTCCCGGCCCAGCAGGACATAGCGGGCATTATTGGCCACCAGGTGCAGGCGGGAGAATTGCTGCTCGGCCGTCCAGCCGATCCAGCGGTCGCGCACCCCGACCTTGAAGGCGCCGACCTGCCAGCCGATCAGCGCCAGCCAGCGATCATCATGAACCGCGACATGGTGGCGCCTTGCCGAAGAGGCGGCGCCCCAGGTAGTGATGCTCCCGGACCAATGCATCCCAGCGTGCCTTCTCGTCCATGCTGTGACGGACCTCGAAGCGGAATGTCTCGGTAGAGGATGCGGCCATGATGGCCGACCCCATAGCATCATCAACCGCCGAATTATGGCACCGATGTCGGAACCGGCCTAGATGGCAGGCAGGAGCCGGTCGGCGGAATTGCGGGATGGCCTTGGGCTCGACGTGAAGAATCCCTTGTCGAAGCCGGCGTTACACATTATGAAAGCCTATCCTCGGGGTGCCCGGCATGGCCGGCTGAGATGCGCAGGACGCAAACCCGTTGAACCTGAACCGGTTAGTACCGGCGGAGGGAAGGCAGGATCATCCTCACCGAACTTCCGCCCGTCAAAGAAGAGGAGTGAGCGATGCGATTCCCTACAATTGCGGCAGGGCTGTTGGCAGTATCTCCGGCATTCGCCGGTGAATTGCCGGTCCTGACCGTCTACACCTATGACAGCTTCGTTGCCGAATGGGGTCCCGGCCCGGCGGTTGAAACTGCCTTCGAGGCGAAATGCGGTTGCGATCTGGCATTCACGGCGGCCGGAGACGGCGCCGCGTTGCTGTCGCGTATCCGCCTGGAAGGCGACCGGAGCGACGCCGACATTGTCCTCGGTCTCGACACCAACCTGCTGGCAACCGCGGCCGAAACCGGGCTGTTTGCCCCGCACGGCCAGTCAACCGCCGGTCTTGCCCTGCCAATGGCGTGGAATGATCCGACCTTCCTGCCCTATGACTGGGGTTACTTCGCCTTCGTGCACGATACCGGGATGGAGGATGTGCCGGGCAATTTCATCTCGCTTGGCAGCGGAGATGCCCGCATCATCATTCAGGATCCACGGTCCTCGACGCCCGGTCTCGGATTGTTGTTCTGGGTCAGGGCGGCCCATGGCGACATGGCAGCCGCGATCTGGGAATCGCTTGCCGACAATATCGTGACCGTCACGCCAGGCTGGTCCGAGGCCTATGGCCTGTTCCTTGAAGGCGAATCCGACATGGTGTTGAGCTATACGACATCGCCTGCATATCACCTGATTGCGGAAGGCGACGACTCGAAGGCGGCAGCATTGTTTGACGAGGGTCACTACTTGCAGGTCGAGATCGCCGGCAAGCTCGCTGCCAGCGACCAGCCTGACCTCGCTGACCAGTTCCTGGCCTTCATGCTGACCGACGAATTCCAGGCCATCATCCCGACGACGAACTGGATGTATCCGGCGGTGGTGCCGGAAGGCGGGCTGCCGGCGGGATTCGACACCCTCATCGAACCGGAGCGGGCACTGCTCTTCAATCCGGCCGAAGCGCGGGACCTGCGCGACATGGCGCTTGATGAATGGCTGACGGTGCTCAGCCGCTAGACCATGCGGCCTGGACCGGGACTGCCATCGCCGCCGCGGTCCCGGCCCTGATCCTCGCGAGCGTTGTCGCGGTCTTCATCGCTGCCGACCCTGGGCAAGGCCTGTCTGCCGCAGACTGGGCAGCCATTCGCTTCACCCTGCTCCAGGCCGTGCTGTCATCCGTGCTGAGCGTCACTCTGGCGGTTCCGCTGGCGCGCGCATTGTCGCGCCGGCGCTTCCCGGGCCGGCGCCTGGTCATTGCCTTGCTCGGTGCACCCTTCCTGCTCCCGGTCATCGTGGCAATCTTCGGCCTGCTGGCAATCTTCGGCCGCAGCGGCCTGGTGAATGCGGTGCTCGAGGCTGCCGGCTTGCCGGCCATGACTATCTACGGCCTGCACGGCGTTGTGTTGGCGCATGTGTTCTTCAATCTCCCGCTGGCGACGCGGCTACTGCTCCAGGGCTGGCAGGAAATTCCGGCCGAACGGTTCCGGCTTGCCGCATCGCTCGGCATGTCACCCGGAGCCGTGCAATGGCATTTGGAGGTGCCGATGCTCGCCAGGGTCACACCCGGTGCCCTGCTCCTGATCTTTGTCATCTGCACGACCAGTTTTGCCGTCGCCCTGACTCTTGGTGGGGGACCAAGGGCAACGACGATCGAACTGGCAATCTACCAGGCGCTGAGGTTCGAATTCGACCTGTCGCGAGCGGCGATGATGTCGTCAATTCAACTGATTCTGACAGGAATTGCTGCAATCGCTGCATTGCGGCTGGTGACGGCTCCCCGCTTCGGGTCGGGTCTTGACCGCACGCATCTCCGCTGGGATGCCGACCGAACGGCATTGCGGGCGGCTGATCTTGCCATCATCATCCTGGCCGCGCTCTTCCTCCTGGCACCGCTGGCCGCGGTATTGTCAACCGGCCTGCCGAGACTACCGGTGCTTCCGCAGCCGGTCCTGACCGCGGCCTTGAGATCATTGATCATTGCCCTGGCTTCGGCATTTGTCACCGTGGCGGCAGGGCTGCTGATGTCGGTGGCTGCAGGCCGGTTGGGACGAAAGGGCCAGATGATTGAAGGTGCCGGACTACTTGCCATTGCGGCGTCACCGCTTGTCCTGGGCACCGGCCTGTTCCTGATCATCTTTCCCTGGATGGACCCGTCCCGCCTCGCCATGCCGGTCACCGTGCTGGTCAATTCACTCATGACCCTGCCCTTCGTGCTGCGCATCCTCGTTCCGGCCGTCGAAGCGGTCGAGGCGGAATTCGGGAGGCTGGCCGACAGCCTCGGCATCATTGGAGCTGCCCGGTTCCGGCTTTTGCTTGTGCCGCGCCTGCGCCGCCCGCTGGGATTCTCGGCCGGCATTGCCGCTGCCCTGAGCATGGGCGATCTCGGAGTCATCGCGCTCTTTGGCGATCCTGACACCGCAACGCTGCCGCTCCAAATCTACCGGCTGATGGGCTCCTACCAGATGGGTGACGCCGCCGGCGCCGCCACGCTGCTCATGCTTCTCAGTTTCGGGTTGTTCTGGGCGTTTGACCGGGGAGGCCGGGGTTGATGCTGGAGCTCGAGCGGCTGCAATTCTCACGCCAAGGCTTCCTGCTGGAAGCCGATTTGGCAATCGAGACCGGCGAGCGGGTTGCCGTGATCGGCCCATCCGGTGGCGGAAAGTCCACCTTGCTGAGCCTGATCGCAGGCTTCGAGCGCGCAGAGAAGGGCCGCATGGCGTGGAACGGCACCGACCTGACCCCCCTTCCACCTGCACGGCGCCCGATCGCCATGCTGTTTCAGGACAACAACCTCTTTCCGCATCTCGACTTGCTGACAAATGTTGCGCTCGGCATCAACCCTTCGGCGCGCCCCGGGGCCGAAGCACTGGCCGCTGCCGGCGCCGCGCTGGACGAGGTCGGTCTCTCGAAGCTCGCCACCCGCAAACCCGCCGACCTGTCGGGAGGCCAGCAAAGCCGCGCCGCCCTGGCGAGGGCCCTGGTCTCGAACCGTCCACTGATCATGCTTGACGAGCCCTTTGCCGCCCTGGGGCCAGCGCTGCGCGCCGACATGCTGGATCTCGTGCCGCGACTCCTGCCCGACGCAACCATCCTGATGGTGACCCATGATCCCGACGACGCGCTGCGATTCGCCGCTCGCACCGTCTTCGTGACGGGCGGAACCGTCGATTCACCGCAGCCGACACGCGAGATGTTTGCCGAGCCACACGCCCGGTTGGCCGCCTACCTCCGAAACTAGATTCCGGGCTCGGCCCGTCCAGTCAGTCGGCCAGACCCGCCAGGCGCGTGAGGCCGGTTGGCGACGGCGCAAAGGCCAGGCTCGTGACAACAACTGCAGATCCCCTGGCCCGGGACATCATGTGCCGATGTCGTGGATGCATCTCGATTTCTCTCGTTGACCCATTTCCTGCATCAGGGCCAGCCATGTCGGTGTCGTTCCGAAGTTGAATCCTCCGGCATGAAACGGGTAGGACCAGCCCTCGATGACATTACCGGAACAGAAATCGTCGGCTGCCTTCAGGAACGGGTTCCTGTCATGCGGCTGGCGACCCTTCTTCCTGGCTGCCGGGTTATGGGCGACGGCCGGAATGGGGCTTTGGATCTCGGTCCTGCATGGGTGGCCGGTGCTTGCGAGCGCGTTCGATCCGGTTTCCTGGCACGCCCACGAGGCGCTGTTCGGATATTTGGGTGCGGTGCTCGCCGGTTTCCTGCTGACCGCGGTGCCAAACTGGACCGGGCGGCCTGCACCCACCGGCTGGCCGTTGGCGGGACTCCTGGCGCTGTGGCTGGCTGGCCGGGTTGCCATTGGGGTCTCGGAGTCGGCATCGCCGGTGGTGGTGGCAGTGCTCGACCTGTCCTTTCCGGTGATCCTCGGCACCTGGGTACTGCACGAGATCGTCGCCACACGAAACTGGCGGAACCTCGTGGTAGTCGCGCTGATCGGTGTGCTTGTCGCCGGCAACGCGCTGTTCCACCGGGAAGCAACGAGTGGTGGTTTGGCGGCGTCGGGTTACGGGCTACGCCTGGGCCTCGCCGCCGCCATCATGCTGATCTCGGTGATCGGCGGGCGGATCGTGCCAGCATTCACGCGCAACTGGCTGGCTGCCCGGGGCAGCGAGAATCTGCCAGCCAAATTCGGGTTGCTCGACGGGCTTGCTCTTGGCCTCACCCTGGCCAGCCTGGCAAGCTGGGTTGTGCTCCCGGTGGCGGCAGAAACCGGGTGGCTGTTGCTCGCCGCGGGCATTGTGCAGGCCGCAAGGCTCTCCCGCTGGCGCGCTGTCGACACCCGCCGGGAGCCTCTGCTGTGGATTCTTCATGCCGGGTACGCCTTCGTGCCATTCGGCATGCTGGGTGTTGGCGGGGCGATCCTGTGGCCGGACATCCTGCCCCCGGCATCCACCCAGCATCTCTGGATGGCTGGCGCCGTCGGGGTCATGACCCTTGCGGTAATGACCCGGGCGACACTTGGTCATTCCGGTCGTGAACTGACCGCCGGCACCGGCACGGCGACGCTTTATCTCCTGGTTGTCGCCTCGGTGCTGGCAAGGTTTGCCGGCGGCGTGCTCACCGATCACGCGACGGTACTGTGGACGTTGTCGGCGATTCTGTGGTGTGGCGGCTTTGCCGGGTTCGTTCTGCTCTACGGTCCATTGCTGATCGGCCAGACCCGGCGATGAGGGGCCACGATCACCCAACTGCGTCCGGTTGAATCATCTGGGCCAAATCCTGCCGCCATGCGCCAATGGGCAAGAGGCCGCCGCCACAAGTGACACGGCAAATTGAACCGGGCGATTGTAACCTGCCCCGGGCCAAGGCGAGCTGGAGGTCGCCTCTCGGGGCTCATTCCGGACAGCAGCCATTGCCAACCCGCCGCCTTCGCCAGCCCGCGTCAGCACCGTCAAGCCGGGCAGTGGTCTTCCCCCGAGGCGGCTGCGTGCTGGTTGTGTCGTCGATGCCATGCCCGGACTTCAATCGGGCCCGTTGACAAGCCTAGGAATGAGGAAGACTCTCGGGGATGTCAGGGATGCCGGTCAGAAAAACCGCCTCGTGCTGAAAACCCGAATAGCCGCAAATGATGTACTCGTTCCAGTGGTGCAGCTCCGGGCCAAATTTCATCAGGTGACCGTGAAGGTCATCCGTCCGCGGCGGCCTCTTCTGCGCCTTCATCCGCTCGAGCTCGCGTCCCACATAGTCGATGAAGGCCTGTTCGGGATAGTCCTGGATCACGTATGGCGTGATGAACACGATATGCTGATCACACGAGGAATGGGGTGGCGGGAGCACGCGCGTGAACCAGGTCTCGCCGGCGTTGCCGACATAGCCGGACGGCACCGTGCAGGAAATGATCTCCCGCGTGCCGATCTCGCGCAGCAAGACACCCGTTTTCTCATGGCCACAATGCACGAAGAATCCCATTCTCGAATGCTGCATCAGGGCAATGATGTCCGTCAGCCAGGATGGGCCGTCGAATTCGGGGGCGATACGCAGAACGCAGCCGCCCATGGTCTCTCGACTGCTTCCGAATCGGAGGTCGAACAGTTCCCACATGGTGAAGTAGCTGAGGGTCAGCGGGCTCATTGGCGGCCCGGATGGCATGTATTCTTCCTCTGCAGCGCCGGAGATCCTGACGAAACCCCTTGCCTCTCTCAACCCGGAAATCGCTGCGGTGATACAGCTGACGCAGTCCAACGCCAGAACGTAGATCTCATGGCAAGGACCAAGATCCGCGATCTCGGAGGGGAGTTGGCCCTCGCCGCTGAACCCGAACTCGCGGGCCAGCTTCCTGCCTTCATTCCAGCTTGCCAGATCGACAACTTTCGAGCGGCGGGACGGTGCGACCTTCTTCGCGATCTTGTCGGCAACAGAACCCATGATGCACCCTCGTATGTAGACACACCCCCAAGGCGCAAGCCGAAATTGGAGCATCCTGTGAAACGCAGATGAGGGGCATTGTCGCAAGTCCGGCCTCCGGGATGCAGCAAGCCGCAGAAGGCAGGGCGGGACCAGAAGAATCACGGTCGCCATTCGAATGCTGGTGCTGCAGGCAGTTGCCGAAGAATGCCGGCCAGTTGGCGCCAGGCTCCCGAATCATCGTGGCTTTCATGCGAGGATGCCCGGCTGCCCCTCGGGGTCGTGCCCTGCGGAGTGTGGCCGTCAGGCTTGCCCCTGGCAGTCCAGGCGCTCGAGCATCTCGCCCAATTTGGCAAGCGGAACCACCTCGCCATCCCGCCGAAGCTGTCGTTCTGAACCGCCATAGATTACGGCCTTGCCGACGATGCCCGGCAGCACCCTTGCCACCCGGCCCAGCGATTCGAACCAGTTGGAGGCAACCGTCATGCCCGACTTGATCTCGATGGCCCCCAGGCCATCGGCGTGCTCGTAGAGCAGGTCGCATTCCAGGCCGCGGCTGTCCCTGTAGAATGACAGGTTGGACCGGCGGCCCCGATTGAAACGGTGCTTGAGCGCCTCCACCACGACGGCATTCTCGAACAGCGGCCCGCGGAGCGGGTGGGTGCCGACCTGACCGGCATTCTCGATGCCAATGAGATGACTCGCCAGCCCGACATCATGAAAGTACAGCTTGGGGGCCTTGACCAGCCGCTTGCGGATATTGGCATGAAACGGCGGTAGCCGGAACACGACATGACTCGCCTCCAGGACCGTGAGCCAGCTGCTTGCCGTGGTATGGGACACGCCGGCATCTGCACCCAAGGATGACAGGTTGGCCAACTGACCCACACGCCCGGCGCACAGGCGGACGAAACGACGGAAGTTTGCAAGATTGCGGATCTCGCCGATCCTGCGCACGTCGCGCTCGACATAGGTTTCGAAGTAGTCGCCGTGCGCCTGCCGGGCCTCGAGTTTCCGGTGGTGGATCCGGGGGTAGAAACCCGAATACAGCATGTCGTCAATGCTGTCGCTCGCACCGCTTCGCCGACGTTCGGCCAGCGAGAATGGTAGCAGGCGAAGCAGCGCCGTGCGGCCGGCAAGTGACTGGTTGATGGCATCGGAGAGCCGGAACTGCTCGCTCCCCGTTAGCACGAACAGCCCGTTCCGCCCGACCTCATCGGCCATGACTTGCAGGTAGGACAGGAGATCGGGGACACGCTGGATTTCATCCAGGATTGCCCCCTCGCCGAGACGGGCAAGAAACCGCCGCGGATCACTCTCGGCGAATTCCCGCTGATCGGGAGCTTCCAGGTTGACATATTCGAGATGCGGGAAGGTGGCGCGGCAGAGCGTGGTTTTGCCGGACTGTCGTGGCCCGGTCACCGTGACGAATGGATACTGCGTGAACAGGCTGGCCAGGCATGGTGCAATCTCGCGCTCAATCATGGCTTTCACTAGTCCGATGACAGGCCATTTGCAAGTTATAAATGCAATTTGTGCAAGATGGCGGCGGCCAGCGATCGATTCACCCTGATCGAAGGCATCTCCCCGGCAATCGATGCATCGGCGGCCCGGCTGGCCACGCCGTGTTCCAGCGACGCGGTCATCGGCGGCGAGCTGGGCCGGCGCAAGCACCTGGCTTGCCGGACGACCCGAGGGCAGCGGCAGTCATCCCGTAACCGAATTCCCTCGTCACACGCCGCTGGACCTGGCGACGGTTTCAACCTGCCTTCCGGTCTTCGGCGTGGTCGATGCCGATGAATCCTCCGAGTTGGCGATCCCAATGCTGCGAGAATTGTCCGCCAAGGGCCAACAACTCGTCATGCGTCCCCTGCTCGACCACCCTGCCATTCTCGAGAACGATAATCCGGTGCATGCGCAGGATCGTGGACAGCCGGTGGGCGATGGCGATCACCGTCTTCTGTTTCATGACATGAATCAGCGCGTCCTGGATCGAGGCCTCCACGGTCGAATCGAGCGCCGACGTTGCTTCATCGAGTATGAGGATCGGTGCATCCTTGAGCACGGCCCTGGCAAGGGCAATCCGCTGCCGCTGTCCACCCGACAGCCTGACCCCACGCTCGCCGAGATAGGCATCGTAGCCGCGGCGCCCGAACTGGTCCTCAAGTTCGAGAATGAATTCGTGGGCTTCCGCCCGCCTGGCGGCCCCGACGATCTCGTCAGCCGAGGCTCCGGGCTTGCCATAGGCAATGTTCTCCATGGCCGACCGGTTGAACATGGCCGTTTCCTGGGTGACCATGCTGATCTGGCTGCGCAGCCGCTCCTGGGTCAACTCGCCCAGGTCATGGCCGTCAATCCGGATTGATCCCGTCTCGGGATCATAAAGACGCATCAGCAGGGCGGCGCAGGTCGATTTTCCGGCCCCGGACGAGCCAACCAGCCCCACATGCTCCCGAGCGGCAATTCGGAAGCTGACATTGCGCAGCCCGCCTTCATGCCGGTCATAGGCAAAGGTCACGTTGCTGAACTCGATCTCGCCCGACAGCTTCACCTCTGACAGCGCCCCTTCCCGGTCGCGCATGGCGTGCGAGACCGCCAGCGTGCGCATGCCATCCTCTGCCTCGCCGATATTCGAGTAGATCGCCATCATGACGAAGCTGACCCAACCCGACATCTGTGCGATGCGGATCGAGACCGCCCCGGTTGCGGCAATGTCTCCCGCCGTCGCCGCCCCCTGCGACCATAGCATCAGGGCGCCGCCGACAAGTGTGACCGGCAATGCTCCCGACACCGACATCAGCGAGAATCGGAACCCCGACGCCACGCGCCCGAAACCCAGCGCCTTCAGGCGGAAATTCTGCAGCGCGTCCAGGGCCGCCCGGTCCTCGTATTGCCGGTGCGCAAACAGCTTGACCGTGCGGATATTGGTGATGGTGTCGACGATCTGCCCGGAGAGGTTCGACCGGGCGCCAGCCCGTTCCCGCGAATGCATCCGTATGCGCGGCAGGAACCAGCGAATGAGCAGCACGTAGATCACCACCCACATGGCCAGCGCTGCCGCGACCCGCAGGTCAATCGACGACAGCAGCACCATCGATCCGATGAGCGAGGCCACCGCGAATGACACGACATTGACCACCTCGACCACGGTGTCGGTCACCGCCCGCGATGCCTGCAGCTGTTTCTGGGCGATCCGCCCGGCAAAGTCATCGTCAAAGAAGGAGACCGACTGCTCCAGCGTGTGACGGTGAAGGCGGGAGAGCACCAGGGCGCTGACATTCGGACCGATGACGACAGACGAAAACACCGAACTCAGACCGAACACGATCGGGCGGAGCACCAGGAAGAATGCCACCGCCGCCGCCAGCAGCACCGCGTTCTCGGCAAACAGCAGGCTTCTCTCGGTAGCCAGGGCGCTGTCGATGACCAGGCCCAGCAGCAGGGCCGTGTAGACTTCGAGAGTTCCCGCCAGCATCGACACCGCCGACCCGGTACAGATGGCCGGCAACGCCCCCTTCAGGCACCAGATGTAGAAGCTGCCGAGAGTCCGTGGCGGCTCGCCAGCCGAGGGCGCGTAGGGATCGAATTTCCACAGTTTCATCATGGGCAATCGGCAGCATCGGATTCGAACCGCAAGTATTCCATGTATCGCCCGGGCCGGCCAGTTCGGTCGTTCCTGGCCAGGCGGGTCGGTATTCGGCGAGCATTTCAAGTGCCGATTGCAGACCCGGCCTGTCTGGCAAGGATCGCCGGATCACCAATCAACTGCAATTTGCCACATGAAATTGCCAAAGTGCTACACCCGGCCAGGCCTGGAAGGTAATGTGGCGTTGCCGGCCGGCGATGACGGCGGGCGCGCAGTCTCCGGCTGCCTGCCGGGCAGTCACTTGCGGGAGGAGGGATGAAGGACCCGATCCACTGGTACGAGACCAATGCCGACAGCGTCGTTGCTCGCTACGAGGCGTTGCAATTCCCCGAGGTGCATGGCTGGCTCATGGAATTGTTGCCGGAGCCTCCAGCCAGGGTACTCGACATCGGCGCCGGAAGCGGGCGCGATGCGGCTTGGCTTGCATCCAGGGGACATGATGTCATTGCCGTCGAGCCCTCTGCGGCGATGCGGCAGGCTGGCACCCGGCGGCATGCCAGCGCCTTCGGCTGGTTGAACGACCGGCTTCCGTCGCTCGACCTGGTCACCCGCTCGGGCCAGTCATTCGACATGATCCTCGTCAGTGCGGTCTGGATGCACCTTCCCCAACGGGACCGCCACCGGGCATTTCGCAAGATGGTCAATCTCCTCAAGCCGGGCGGCTTGCTGGCCATGTCGTTGCGCATTGGCGCCGCCGACCCGCAACGCGGAATTCACCCGGCCGGACCGGAGGAGCTGGAGTCGCTGGCCCGCGATCACGGCGCGTTCGTCGAGTTGCGCGACAAGGAAGCGGACTTGCTTGGCCGGCACGACATCAGCTGGGTCCGGTTGGCAATCAGGCTGCCCGATGACGGGACCGGGGCGCTACCGCTCTTGCGCCATGTCATCCTGAACGACGTCAAGAGTTCGACCTACAAGCTGGCCATGTTGCGGGTCTTGTGCCGGATTGCCGATGGCTCGGCCGGTCTCGCACGCGAGCATGATGACGAATTCATGGCCATCCCCCTGGGGCTGGTCTCGTTGACCTGGCTTCGCCTGTTCTGGCCATTGGTCACCATGAAACTTCCCCAGACACCGACGAATGACGGGCTGGACGGCCTCGGTTTTGCCAAGGAGCCGTTCCGCGAGCTTCTCGGCCATGGTCGGCAACATGACCTGCGGGCTGGCATGATGTTCTCCGGCGAACCTGCCAGGTATCTCCACCAGGCATTGCGTGACGCGGCCAACAATATTGCCGTTATGCCAGCCACCCATACCACCTATCCCAATGGCGAGCCGGTATTTCCGGTCCGAAAGAGGTCACCGGGGCGAATTCGGACCCGGTTGCAGCTCGATCACGACTACCTGTCAAGCTTTGGCGACCTGCTGATCCCGCGACATCTTTGGATGGCGCTGCAACGCTACAGCGTGTGGATCGAACCGGCGATCATCGCCGAATGGTCCAGGCTCATCACGCATTATGCCGCTCGACAGGAACGGGAAGCCGAGATCGGGCAGATTGCCCGGGCCATGGAATGGCATGACCCGCAGCGCTGCGTGAAACTGGCCCGGGAGCGGGCCAGGGCCATCATGGTCGATGCAGCGCTTCACTGCGTCTGGACCGGCAAACGGCTCTCCGATCAGACCCTGGATGTCGATCATTGCCTGCCCTGGTCGGCATGGCCCTGCGGTGACCTCTGGAACCTGATGCCGGCCCACAGGAATGTGAACCAGCATCAAAAACGGGACAAACTTCCGGCCTACCCGCTCCTGCGCCATGCCCAGGACCGGGTGATCGGCTGGTGGGACGCCGCCTATGAACAGGACCCGCCGGGCGTCTCGGGCAGGTTCCGGCTCGAGGCCATGTCGAGCCTGCCTGGCATTACCAACCAGGATTGCACGCTGGACGAGATCTTCGATGCCCTCTGCCTCCAGCGGATGCGGCTGAAGCACGACCAGCGGGTACCGGAGTGGAAGGCATGGCCGTCCTGACGAATTGACGGGGTGGCCCTACCGCCGGTTCAACCCGGCCAGCAGCTCGTCCGCCGACAGGCTGAATCCGGACTCGATCCACTTGTCCTCGAGATCGCGAAGCGCCTTGCCGATCGCCTTGCCGGCCAGCGACGCAGGCAGGCTGGATGCCGAGAGCGGGAAACGCTGCGAGGCGCCGAGGTCGATTGCTGCCGGCAGCTTGTCGTCGGGGCAGGTCCCGGACCGGGCGGCGCCGAGAATGGCAATATCCAGCCCGTCCCGTGCCCCGAACCGATAGCCAAGTTCGGCGGCGGTGCGACTCCGGCAGGTTTCATCCATGAGCGTCCGCAGTCGGCGTTCCGATTTGCGGTCGAGCCGAAGCTGGCTGGTGGCATGCTCGTCGCCGAGGGCGGCAAGCCTGCGCAGCGGGTCCGGTGGTACCTGGAAGCATTTTTCGAGCCTTGCCGCCCTGTCGAGATATCTGGTCGACGCACCGGACAGGATCCGGGACAGGAGGCCGGTTCCGGCCATCCGGTCGATTGCCGGAAACGGGTCGGCGGCCGCGAGGGTCTTCAGGAACTCGGCGGTTATGCGTTCGGTGGAAACGATGCCGATGCCGTCAACCAGTTCGGCGACGGCCTGCAGGCCGTCATGCGCCATGGGTGCCGACGGGTCGCCGTAATGTGCATGGAAGCGGAAGAGGCGGAGCATGCGCAGGTAGTCCTCCATGATCCGCTCGCGGGCGCTGCCGACGAAGCGGACCCGGCGGTCCAGCAGATCCTGCATGCCGCCCAGCGGGTCGATCAGCGAACCGTTCCAGTCGGCATAGATGGCGTTCATGGTGAAATCACGGCGGGCCGCATCCTCCTCGATCCGGCTGGTGCCGGCGATGCGGGCATGCCGGCCATCGGTCTCGATATCCCGGCGGAAGCTGGTCAGCTGAACAACCGTCGACCGACGAATGACCGTCAGCGTGCCAAATTCGAATCCGTGCATGGCCAGCTTGGCCCCCGCTCTGCCGAGCAGCTCCGTAGCCTGGTCAGGACTGGCATCGGTGGCAATGTCGATGTCGCCCGCCGGCAAGCCCAGCACGGTATTGCGAACCGCCCCGCCGACGAACAGCGCCCTGAACCCGGCAGCGGCAAGCGTGTCGTGAACCAGGCGTGCCGCCGGATTGTCCAGCCACGGGCCGGTTATCCGCATGAGGTCGACAACCGGCCGTCCATCAACGGATCGCCTATTTGCATGGTGCAGACATCCGGCAAGCCAGCCCGTGGAGGATCCCGGCCGTCGCGCCCCAGATATGGTGCCGACCGAACGCCAGGACATGGTAGTGGCGACGGGCGCCGCGCCAGATCCTCGATTCGATGGTGAATTTGCCGGGGTTGATTGCAATGTCCAGCGGAACCTCGAAGATCTCCTCGACCTCTTCTTCCTGCGGCACGAAAGTGACCTCTCGCCTGATGACGCCCACGACCGGCGAGATCCGGAATCCGGTCGCGGTCTCGTAGTTCGGACAGCGGCCGAGAATCTCGACATCGGCGGGATCAAGACCGATCTCTTCATGCGCTTCACGAAGCGCTGCCTGCTGGGCATCGCCATCCCGGGCCTCGACCCGTCCGCCCGGAAAGGAGATCTGGCCGGCATGATGCTTCAGCCTGACCGAACGGCGGGTCAGCACCAGTTGCACGCCCGAAGCTCGGGTGATGAGCGGAATGAGAACGCCGGCCTCGACCAACCGGTTCGGGCCGTCGCCGGGAATGGTGTCATTCAGATCGTGATCCGAGGCCGCATCGCCGCCGGCGGCCAGCGCGTCGCGGATCCGGTCAAATGGCTCGGCCGTGCTCATGCGGAGGCGGCATCCAGGCCCAACCCGGCCGGGTCCAGCTCGAAATGGGCGCCGCAGAACTGGCAGTCGGCGGTGACCATGTTGTCGACATTGGTCATCCTGGCGATATCCCTCGCCGAATAGATCGACAGGCTGCGGCGCACCCGTTCCTCCGAACAGCTGCAGCCGAATTCGAGCGGTTGGCAGGCAGCGACCATTGGCCGGTCCTCGTGGAACAGGCGCCAGACGAGTTCGCCGGCGCTCGGCTCTGGCCCGGTCAACTCCTCCGCCTCCAGCGTCGCCATCAGGGCCATGGCCCGGGCCCAGCCATCCGGGTCACAATCCGCCGACCGGTCCATGCCGGCAGCATCCGGCGATTCCGGGATTTCCTGTATCATGATGCCGCCCGACCGGAAGGTCCGGCCGCTACCATTTGCGGTCCAGCCGGAGGCAATCATCAGCTTCGTCGGAATTTGTTCCGACCTGCGAAAATACTCCTCGGCAAACGCCGCAAGCGAATTGCCGATTGCTGGCGTCATTCCCTTGAAGGGCTCGCGCCCGTCACCGCGGTCGATGAGGATTGCCATATAGGCGTTGCCGCCGCCGACAAGCGGTCCCTCCCCGTCCAGTTCGGCAATTTCCGGACGCAATCCGGCATAGGCGCGCAGCAATGCAGGCTCGCCAGCGACGGAAGGGGCCAGGTAATCGGCCGCAATCATCCGCACCGCGCCCTCGCCGTGATATTGCAGCGAGAATTTCCAGCCGGCATTCACCAACTGTCCGATCAGCGCCGTCAGCACAACCGCCTCGGTGACCAGCGCATTCACCCGTTCCGGATAGTCATGCCGTCCAAGGAGGTCGTCCAGCGTCGATGAAAGCCGCACCACCCGGCCGCGGACGGGCGAGTCTCCCAGGTGAAACGGCAGCACCGAATCCTGGTTGCAATCGACGGGTGAACTCGACATTCTCCGGGACGCCTCCGCTACCGGCTTGGCAACAGCATCGACTGATCGAGGGTCGGACCGCTGACGACGGACAACTAGCATGATCCCCCGCTACGGTGAACCCATCCGCCGGTCCGTCCGCTACCGCGAGCGCCAGGGGGCATATGCGCTCATTGTCGAGGGCGACCGGATGCTGCTCACGCACCAGGCCTGGCCGAGGCCGGAATTCCAGCTCCCCGGCGGCGGCATCAATCCCGGCGAATCGCCGCTGGCAGCCCTTCACCGCGAGGCCGCCGAGGAGACCGGCTGGACCATCCGCATCGACCGCCGGCTCGGGGCCTATCGCTGGTACGTCTACATTCCGGAACAAGATATGTGGGCAAGAAAGACCTGCCGGATCTACCTTGCCCGCCCGATCAGGCAGACCGGCCTGCCAGCGGAGGAGGAGCACACCGCAATCTGGACAAGCCCCGAACTGGCAGCGTCGCTGCTGGCCTCCGACGGTGAACGGCAGATGGTGCGGCGACATGTTCTCGTCCATTGAGCGGACAGTTCCCGGCGCCGGCCGGGCCAGCCCGATGGCGAAGGCGCGACCATGATGGTGGCCGGGGCGGGTGATCGGCAGGCGGCGGGACGGCACCTCTGCGTTGCCCTCGCCCAGATGTGTTCAACCACGACCCATGCCGGCAACATCGCCGCGGCCGAGGAACTCGTGGCCGCCAGTGGCGAGGCCGAACTGATCGCATTGCCGGAGGTCTCCGGCCTGATGAACCGCGATGCCGCACAGCTGAAGGCGGCGGTGGGCACGCCGGACCGGGACCCCTTCATCGCCGCCTGCCGGGAGATGGCGAGGGAGTCGGGCAAATGGATTCACATCGGGTCGACGCCGGTCACCGGCCAGGACCGGCTGCGCAATCACTCGGCGCTCATTGACCCCGACGGCCGGGTTGCCGCCGAATATGACAAGATCCACCTGTTCGACGCCTGGCCGGATGGCAAGCGACCAATCGGTGAATCGAAGCGTTTCGAGCCCGGCGACAAGGCGGTGCTGGTCGACACCCCCTGGGGCGGTTGGGGAATGAGCATCTGCTACGATCTGCGCTATCCCCGCCTCTACCGGCAATACGGGCTGCGGGCGGCCACGGTCATTTTCGTGCCGTCGGCCTTCACGGTTCCGACCGGCAAGGCACATTGGGAAATCCTGCTCCGTGCCCGGGCGATTGAAACCGGATCGTGGGTCATTGCCGCCGCCCAGGGCGGACACCACGATGATGGCCGTCATACCCACGGGCATTCGATGATCGTCAATCCCTGGGGCGAGGTCACGCTGGCCTTCGACGCCACCTCGACCGGGGTCAGGCTTGCCTGGCTCGACCTCGACCAGTGCAATGCGGCCCGGGCCCGAATTCCGGCGCTGCAGAATGAACGGGAATTCGGATTCAGACATGTGACGCGACCGGCGGAAGACCGCGACTGACGGCCTTGATCAGGACTTGCGGAACACCACCGCATAGAAGCCGTCGAGACCACCGGCCTCCGGCCAGTAATCGGGCCTGGTCCTTACCCCGCCCTCGGCGGTCTGCCAGCCGGGATCGACCCCGAGCGAGGCCGGGTCGGTGGCCACGATCTCGAGTGCAAGCTCCCTGGCCGCCCGGACCGCCATCTCCTCCCCCTCCGATGGCAGCAGCGAACACACGCAATAGAGGATCCGCCCACCCTTGCGGGTCAGCCGGGCCGCCCGCTCGAGCAGCGCAAGCTGCAGCTGGCCCAGCCTGCCCAGCCTCCCGGCAGCATCGCCGCCCTGCAATGCAATATCGGGATCGCGCCGGATGATGCCGGTGGAGGAACAGGGTGCGTCCACCAGGACCGCGTCAAATTCCCGGTCACCGCCCCAGCCCCGCGCATCCGCCAGCACCAGTTCGGCCGCAAGACCGGTGCGCCGAAGATTGTCTCGCATGCGCTCGAGACGCGGCGGGGATTTCTCGATGGCGACCATCCTGGCACCGGCGGCGGCCAGTTGCATGGTCTTGCCGCCCGGTGCCGCGCACATGTCGAGCACATCCAGCCCGTCCACCGCACCAAGCATCCGCACCGGAATCGCGGCGGCGGCATCTTGCACCCACCAGCTGCCGTCACCATAGCCGGGAAGTCCGGATACCTGCGAGCGCCGGTGCAGCCGCAGGCTGCCGGTCGGCAGGACCAGCGCACCGACATCCTCCGCCAGCTTCGGGGCCATCGCCGGCGATGCCGGCGTGAGGTCGAGTGGCGGCAGCATCTCGTGAACCGCCTCGATCGACCGGACCGCATCCTCGCCATAGGCATCGATGGCCGGCTGGCGAATCCAGCCCGGCAGCCTGCCGGGCGGTGCCGCCCTCCACAGTCGCTCACCGGCCTCCCCGGCCACCTTGCGCAGGACGGCATTGGCCATGCCCGCCAAATGCGCGGTTGCCCGGCTACTGCGCATCAGCCTGACCGCCAGATCGACCGCCGGTTCGGCCCGTGCGCCAAGAAGGCGAACCTCCACCGTGCCGAGCCGCAGCACGTTCATGCCCCGCGGATGTGGCCGCCTGCCAACCAGGCCGTCAATGACGGCATCGGCGCGTCCCATGCCACGCAGGATCGACTCTACCAGGAACCCGACCCGGTCCCGGTCCAACCTCGACAGCCGGTCATGCCGGGCAAGCGCCGCCGGGACGGTCATCTCCCGGTCAATAACCTGGGCAAGCACATCCAGCGCCGCCCGCCGCAGCAGGAGCGGTTTTGCCGCCCTGCCCCCACCATCCTGCCGCCGAGAATTCCCCATGCTGCATCCATAGCCCGATTCGCCGTCATGGCTAGGAAAATTCATTGTTCACTCCAGGCGGTCGTCTTGACGGTAAGCCGGCATATCCGGGGCGAGTCGGGTCGTCGGCGTACCGGTTTTCTGGCCGCAGCAGGCCATCCGGAGATGTCAGAACACGGGTCTTGGCATGTTCGGGCACAGTCGCGGCGGACATTACCCACTCCTGTCGCGGTCAGGGCCTGCTGGCAGGAACAGGGCATTGTCTGTCCGGCAAAACTGGCATATTGTGACCACATTGGTCATGGAGGCAACGCGGGTGCAAACAGTTCAGTTGCGTGAAGCCAAGAGCAGGTTGTCGGCCCTGGTGGAAGACGCGACGCAGGGAGGCACGGCCATCATCACGCGCCACGGCCGACCCAGCGCGGTCATTCTCGGGATAGACGAGTGGAATCGCTTGCGGACAGTTCCATCTTTCGGCCAACTACTGTGTGGCTCGGGGCTGGAAGACGGAGATCTGCCACCAAGGGACACGAGCCCGCCGCGCGATATTACGCTTTGAGCGCGTCGTGTATCTGGTCGACACGAACGTTCTCTCGATCAAGGCGCCCGGTCGAAAACGGGTGCCCGAGGAATTGATAACGTGGATGGACGAGCGTTCGGATGCGCTGTTCCTGTCCGCAGTCACCGTGGCCGAAATCTGCAATGGAATTGCCCGACTGGAGCGAAATGGGGCCACCGCAAGGGCGGCAAGGTTGACAGGCTGGCTTGATATTGTCGTCCATCTCTATGTCGACCGCGTGATTCCCTTCGACATAACCGCAGCACGCATGGCAGGAACGCTCATGGACCGGGCGTGTGCAACAGGTCATTCGCCGGGTTTTGCCGATATTGCAATCGCGGCAACGGCCAGCAGCCGTGGCCTGACGGTACTCACACGTAATCTTCGTCATTTTGAGCCGCTTGATGTCAGGTCCATCAACCCGTTTGACTCGCTGCCCCATTGAGAATTTGACCCAAGAGTACGTTGAGTCTCGCCCACCTGAAATGCGTGGCATGGTCCTGTCAGAATCATCCCAAACAGCAGATATCCACATGGCGTGGAGCAAAACCACCTGTTGGGTCGCAGTGTAATTCATCAGGGTGCAGCCGACTTATGTCGGATTGTACCGGTGCCTGATCTTTCGGATGGCGGAGTGGTCCACAACAGCTGGCCTCTCTTTCCCGGTAGCGGTGCGGGAGCTCCTCTGTCCCTCTAGCTGGAAGGGGCAGGGCGCCGGTGGCCACGCCACCTCTGATATCCGGGATTGATCCATCCCGGGCCCGGATGATCGATGATGCCCTCCGGCGGAGACCAGGGGAGCCGAAAGTCAGGCTATACAACAGGTATGGGTTACATCCCATCATCGCACATGCCGTTGCCTGTCTCGCGGAAATTCACTACATCCGGCGGGCGCCGACCGGCTGGAGAGACTGCATGTCCGACCCGCAAAAGATCGTGCTTGCCTATTCGGGCGGGCTGGATACCTCGATCATCCTGAAATGGCTCCAGGTCAGGTACAATGCCGAGGTGGTAACCTTTACCGCCGATCTCGGCCAGGAAGAAGAGCTGGAGCCGGTCCGCAAGAAGGCCGAATTGCTGGGCATCGCCGACATCCGCATCGAGGACCTGCGCGAGGAATTTGCCCGGGATTACATATTCCCGATGTTCCGGGCCAATACGGTCTATGAAGGCCAGTACCTGCTTGGCACCTCCATCGCCCGCCCGCTCATCGCCAGGAGGCTGGTCGAGATTGCCCGCGATTGCGGCGCCGACGCCATCGCCCATGGCGCCACCGGCAAGGGCAATGATCAGGTGCGGTTCGAACTCTCGGCTTATGCGCTGGATCCGGCAATCCGGGTCATCGCGCCCTGGCGCGAATGGGATCTTGAAAGCCGGACCAGCTTGCTCGAATTTGCCGAACAGCACCAGATTCCGATCGCCAGGGACAAGCGCGGCGAAGCCCCGTTCTCGGTCGATGCCAATCTCCTGCACACCTCGTCGGAAGGCAAGCTGCTCGAGGATCCCGGCATCGCCGCCCCCGAATATGTCTACCAGCGCACCGTCAGCCCGGAGGAGGCTCCCGATGCCGCCGAATTCGTCGAGATCGGCTTCGAATCCGGGGATGCAATCTCGATCAATGGCGAGGCACTCGGACCAGCCGCCCTGGTTGCCCGGCTAAACCAGCTTGGCGGCGCCCATGGCATCGGCCGGCTCGACCTGGTCGAGAACCGTTTTGTTGGCATGAAATCCCGGGGAATCTACGAAACGCCGGGAGGCACGATCCTGCTGGAGGCGCATCGGGGCGTCGAGCAGATCACCCTGGACCGGGGGGCAGCGCATCTGAAGGACGAGCTGATGCCCAGATATGCCGAGCTGATCTATAACGGGTTCTGGTTCAGCCCGGAGCGCGAGATGCTGCAGGCCGCCATCGACAGGAGCCAGGAGCGGGTGACGGGAACAGTCCGGCTGAAACTCTACAAGGGCAGCGTGTCCACGGTCGGCAGGACATCGCCGCAATCGTTGTACTCGGCCAGGCATGTCACCTTCGAGGATGATGCAGGCGCATATGACCAGAAGGACGCCGCCGGCTTCATCAAGCTCAACGCGCTCAGGCTCAGGCTGTTGCACCGGCAGCGCCGCCCGGGCGGTGAGACCGGTACGTGACCGGCAGTGCCGGCTTCGGCTGAATTGACAATTGCGTGACCGCCATTGCATGGCGGCGATGCAGCGACGAGACTCTGACCAGGAAAACCGGAGGCAGCGATGAGACGATCACATTTCAGGAAGCTGGCGGCGACGCTGGCATTTGCCGGCGGAATGCTGGCCGCGTCCATCCCCGCGGCGCATGCAGCCACCGAATCCGCGATCTTTGCCGGTGGATGTTTCTGGTGCGTGGAATCGGATTTCGATTCCGTTGACGGCGTCATTGCGACGACATCCGGCTATACCGGCGGCCATCTCGAGAACCCGACCTACAAGAAGGTGACCGGCGGCAGGAGCGGCCATTACGAGGCGGTAAAGATCGATTTCGACCCGGACCGGGTGACCTTCCGCGAGCTGGCCGACAAGTTCTTCCGCAGCGTGGATCCGACCGATGATGGCGGCCAGTTCTGCGATCGGGGCGACAGCTACCGCACGGCCATCTTCGCCATGAACGACCGGCAGCGCCAAGCGG
Source organism: Paracoccaceae bacterium (assembly GCA_964291445.2). GTDB lineage: Bacteria > Pseudomonadota > Alphaproteobacteria > Rhodobacterales > Rhodobacteraceae > JAPOXR01. The sequence goes on from OZ219864.1 coordinate 384,340, forward strand.
CAAAAGCGGCAAAGGCCGATGCCGGTGCCGCCCTCGGCAAGACCATCGTCACGCCGGTTGTCGATGCCGGCCGTTTCTATCCGGCCGAGGATTATCACCAGGATTACTATCTGGGGACGAAGATCGTCATCACCCGGTTTGGCCTCATTTCGCAGGCCGATGCCTACAAGCGCTATCGAGAGGCCTGCGGACGGGACAAGAGGGTGAAGATGCTGTGGGGAGACCAGGCAGCCTTTGCGCATTGAGCAGCGACGGGCCTGCTTCCTCGCCTCGACTACATGCGGCTGGTGGCGGCACCCCTGGCAGTTCCAGCATCAGAATCCTGCCCGGGAAGGGGTCAGGACTCAAGGCCAGTCATCCGATGCCGAAATTGTTGGCGATGATGATCCGCAATGCATAGATGCCGAAAAGCAATATCAGCGGTGACAGATCCAGCATGCCGATCGTGGGCGTGAAGCGGCGAATCCTGGAATAGATCGGATCGAGCAGCCGCTCGAGTTCCTGCCAGATGACGCCGACGAGGCGGTTTCTGCGATCCAGTATCCCGAACCCGACCAGCCAACTCATGATCACGTGGGCGAACACGATGAACATGAGCAGATCCAGCGCAACAGAGATGATCTGAACAATAGATGCCATGGAATGATTCCGCTCCGGCCAACGTGTATTCGAAGTAGGCGCGGCATCGGCAAAAGGCAAGGCCATGCCCGGAGACGGGGTCTCCTGCCGTCGAATTCTCCCCCGTCGCCTGCCAATTGCAATGTTGGCCGTGGCACATCGCCGGTGATTCAGGAGACCGATCCTGCCCGGTCAGTCTCCGGCAATTCACTCAAGACCCTGTTCGTTTCTCATCTGCACAATGACGAATTCTGCGTGCCGGCCGTTCCGGCACAACGTTGCGGAGCATTCCGACATTTCTTGCGCATCGCAGATTCGTGCCTGAAAAGCCGCGGTCATGGCCTGCGAAGAAGTCCTTGTTTCCGCCGCCCGGGCGGTGCCCTGGAATTGTTCGGCGAGGGGCTGCACCGATCGCGGCAGGCGCTTGTGCATGGTGATGTCAGCCCGAAGAACATCCTTTTTCGGGGGGATTGCCCGGTGCTGCTTGATGCCGAGTGCGCAACGATGGGCGACCCGGCTTTCGATGTGGCGTTCTGCCTGAATCACCTGGTCCTGAAGTCCATTCACAGGCCGGACGAATGCGCCGTGCTGATCGACGCGGCAACCAGGTTCTGGCAGACCTATGCCACCGGCATCACCTGGGAGCCGCAGGAAATCCTCGAAGGGCGCTTGGCGGCGTTGCTGCCGGCGCTGGCGCTGGCCCGAGTTGATGGCAAATCGCCGGTGGAGTACCTCTCCGTGAGGAATCAGGACAGGATACGCGACTTGGCCAAACCCCTCATACGGAACGCCCCGGCAACACTCGACGAGGCCCTTGCCGTCTTCCGGCCGGCAGGAGATCCCGGTGACGGGTGAAATCCGCAAAGTACTCGGCCGTCGGATCTGGGATTCCCGCGGCAACCCGACGGTCGAGGTTGAGGTCGGACTGGTGGACGGCACCTCCGGTCGGGCAGCCGCGCCGGCTGGTGCGTCGCGGGGAGCGCGCGAGGCGGTCGATCTGCGCGACGACGACAGCCGGCTGGGCGGCATGGATGTGGGCCGCGCGGTTGCCGGGGTAAACGGTCCGATTGCCGCGGCGTTGAGGGGAATGCGGGCGACCGACCAGCGGTCGGTCGACGATGCCCTCATTCAACTCGATGGAACCGCCAACAAGGCGCGGCTGGGAGGAAATGCCACGGTCGCAACGTCGCTGGCCGTCCAGCAGGCCGCAGCGGCAAGCGGAGGAATGCCGTTATGGGCCTACCTGGCCGAATTGCACGGCATGGAACCGACGATGCCGCTGCCGGAAATCCAGATATTCGGCGGCGGTGCCCATGCCGGACGACGGGTGGACATACAGGATTTCATGGTCATGGTGCCCGGCGTCGAGTCCTTCGGCGAGGCCCTGGAGATAACCTCCGAAATCTACCGGGCCGCAGGTGCGATCATGGAAGGAAGGGATGCCCTGTCCGGAGTGGCGGATGAAGGCGGCTGGTGGCCGTCCTTCGACAGCAATTCGCAGGCGCTTGAGACACTTGTTGCCGCGATCGAGAAGGCAGGGGAGGTGCCGGGTGAAAGGGTTGTCATTTCGCTTGATGTCGCGGCCTCCGAATTCGGGAGCAACGGACGCTACAAACTGGCGCTTGAGAACCGGACGGTCGATACCGACTCGCTGGTGGAACTGCTTGCGGGCTGGCTTGACAAGTATCCGATCGCGTCAATCGAGGATCCCCTCGCCGAGGATGATACGGAGGGAATGCGCAACTTCACCGAGCAGTTCGGTTCGCGGGTTCAGGTCATCGGCGACGATTTCCTCGTCACCGATGCAGGGCTTGTTGGCGAGGCCGCAAGATCCGGCGCCTGCAACGGGCTGCTCGTCAAGGTAAACCAGGCAGGAACAGTCTCCGAATCGATTGATGCCTTCCGGGAGGCCCGGCGCGCCGGGTTCGCGACGGTGGTGTCCGCCCGGTCCGGTGAGACGGAGGATGTCAGCATCAGCCACATTGCGGTGGGGTTGGGTGCCGGACAGCTGAAGGTCGGTTCGTTTGCCCGGTCCGAACGGATGGCCAAGTGGAACGAGTGCCTCAGGATAGGTGAACATCCGGGCGTCGGCGGATTTGCCGGCGGCAGGCCGCTTGCCGGAACATGGTGGGGCCGGAGCAGGCGGCATCCGGCATGAACGGCGATGGACTTCCGGGAATTCGTGGCAACGGTTGGTGGGATGGAGTAATGGTTCGGGACATGCATGATGCACCGCGGAGCGGCGTTGCACCGTCCGGCGATCCTGTTCCGGCAATCGACGGGATCAAGCGGCCTGGCTCCGCTCTGCAACGGGGCAGCCCGTGCCTTCGGAGTGCGGCGGGCGCAGGATCGACAGGATGGATTCAGGAGGAACAGTCATGAGCGGATATGATCTGACCGGTCGCGCCGCGATCGTTACCGGAGGGGCGCGCGGCATGGGGGCAGCGGTCGCACGCCACTTCCTGAACGCGGGAGCGGTCGTTACCCTGTGGGATGTGAATGCATCCCAGCTTGAAGCGACAGCCGATCGTCTGGCGTCAATCGGAAGTGCCGCATGCCGAACCGTTGATGTCGCCGACGGAGAGTGTGTTGTGGAGGCGGCCGTCGCCGCACACCGGGACATGGGCCGCATCGACATCCTGGTGAACTGCGCCGGCGTTGCCGGACCGGTTGCGCCGGTGGAGTCCTTTCCCCTGGACGAATGGTCACGGGTAATGCGCATCAATCTCGACGGCGTGTTCAACTGCTGTCGCGCAGTGGTGCCGTACATGCGCGGCCTTGGATACGGCCGGATCGTCAGCATCGCCTCGGTTGCCGGCAAGGAAGGAAACCCGAACGCGTCGGCATATTCGGTCTCCAAGGCCGGGGTCATCAACCTCACCAAGTGCCTGGGCAAGGAACTGGCAAGCACCGGAATTTGCGTCAACGCCATCACGCCGGGCGTGATCAGGACGGAGATGCTCGACGACGTCACCGACGAACACATCGACTACATGGTCTCCAGAATTCCCATGGGCCGAACAGGCACGGTCGATGAAGTCGCCGAAATGGTGATGTTCCTGTCCTCGGAAGCCTGTTCGTTTTCAACGGCGGCAGTCTTCGACATGTCCGGCGGCCGGACCACATATTAGGGTCTGAACCCAAGTCTGTACCCAAATTGCATGAACCACGCCATGGAGAGCTGGATCGGATTGTTTGATGGCGGTGGCATTGTCTGGTGATCGACACGAATTGGCGGATGCGGAATGGGAGGTGCTGCGCCCAGCGCTGCCGATGGGACGTCGGGGGCCTGTCCGCAGGATCGATCGTCGGATCATGGACGGGATCTTCTTCATTCTGCGGGCTGGCTCGCCGTGGGGCGTGACCTGCCCGGGCGTTACGGCCCGGTATATGACCAGCGACAACCGCTGGAGCAGGGACGGGAACTGGGCGAGGATCATCCCGGATCTTCAATGGTTTGCCGGCCTGGACGGCGATGACGAGGATGGAGGGGGCGCTGGTTCGGCTGGGGGAGCGGATGATCAACGCCTCGGCGGTGCGGGTGCGCAAGCACGGCTCAGGCTCGCGCCGGGACGGTGAGCCGCGAGAATTCGGGCGCAGCCGTGGCGGCCTGGCGACGAAGATCCATGCTGCGCTGTACGGTGCCGGGCGATCGCTTGCGGTGCGGCTGTCGCCGGGACAGGCGGCCGACTGCACGCATGCACCGGAGTTGCTGGTCGGCCTCGAGGCCGGAGACAGGGTGATTGCCGACAGGGCCCATGACCGCGGCCATCCTCGACCTTGTCGCCGAGGCTGGCGGGGTTGCCGATTCCCTCCAGAGCAAGCCGGAAGGTGCCGCGGGAGTTGGACCGGGACTACGCCAGGCGCAACCTTGTGGGCAACAAGATAGGAGAAGCGGGCCAGGAACTACCTGTCCACCATGCCGCTTGCCGAGACATGCTACCTGCCGCGAACCCCGGCAAGGCGATCAATTGAGTCCACACCCCGAGGATGCATCACGCGGATCCATGCAATTGGCCGGATCTCGGCGGAGACTCGGCCCGGCCTGCAAGGGCCGCGGGCTGGCGATGACGAGGATGGAGGGGGCGCTGGTTCGGCTGTGCGGGGACGGCGGCCGGGCCGCAGCGGATGTCAACGCCTCGGCGGTGCGGGTGCGCAAGCACGGCTCAGGTCCCCGGCATCGGCTTTGCGGCGTCGGGGACAGCTCGGGCCGCGCGACGGCCTCATCGGCTGGTCGGCCGATGCCCGAATGGCCAATATCGGCAAGGTCGGCCTGGCGACGAAGATCCATGCTGCGCTGCTTCACCGGGCCGGAGACGGTGCCGCGGCGATCGCTTGCGGTGCGCCGCTGTCGCCGGGACAGGCGGTCCCGACTGCACGCATGCACCGGCCTCGGCGAGCACCTGCCGGTTCCCCGGAAGGGCGCAGTGGTGGCAGCCTCGAGGCCGGAGACAGGGTGATTGCCGACAGACGGGCCCATGACCGCGATGCCATCCTCGACCTTGTGGCGCCGAGGCTGGCGGGGTTGTCCGCAATTCCCTGCGACCGCCAGAGCAAGCCGGAAGGTGCCCGCGGGACTGGACTCTGGGACCACGTCCTGGCGACGCAGCCGGTGGGAGAGCGGAAGATCTCCCTACGCCAGGCGCTGAACCTTGATGGAGCGTGTCTTCGCTGCAGGATCAAGGCGTTCCGGAGAGTGGCAACAACCCGATAGGAGAAGCGCCGGCCAGGAACTACCTGTCCCACCTGTCCCTGCTTGCCGGCGAGAGACCGGATGTCACCCGGGAAGACGTCACCGCGCTCTTCGCCGCCCATCATGGCTTCAAGGTCGCCCGGGGACCGCCGGACATGACCTGTCGTGCTGACGGCCGGGCGGAACCCCGGCAAGGCGATCAATTGAGTCCACACCCCTGGTGCCGCGGGCATTTGAACCGTCGGAGCTCGGCCCGGCGGGTATTGCTGCCAGCGGGGGTCCGGGCCTGCGTCGGCCCAATGGCCCCATATGCGGGGAACACACGGAATTGCGGTTGTGGGGATCCGCCTAATGGCTCTCCCGTTGAACCGGCCGGGTATCCTTGCCGACCAGGAAGTCCAGGTCGGCTCCCCTGTGGGCCTGAAGGACATGATCGATGTAGAGCCTGGCGTAGCCGCGGTCGTAGTTTGGAAGCTGAGGTTGCCTGTCCCTTCGGCGCTGCGCCAGTTCCCTTTCCGGAATCATCAGGTCAAGCAGACCGTTGTTGGTGTCCAGTTTGACGATGTCACCCGTGGCGGCCAGTGACAATGGACCGCCCGCCTCGGATTCGGGCGAAACGTGCAGCACGACGGTGCCGAATGCCGTTCCGGACATTCTGGCATCCGACACGCGCACCATGTCCCTCACCCCCTCCTTGGCCAGCCGTTTGGGTATCGGCATATTGCCGACCTCCGCCATGCCGGGATACCCCTTGGGACCACAGCCCTTGAGCACCAGGACGGTGTCGGGAGTTACCGGAAGGTCCGGATCATCGATCCTGGCTTTCAATTCCTCGATATTCTCGAAGACGAACGCGGGACCCTCATGCGCCAGCAATGAGGGATCCGCCGCCGACGGCTTGATGATGGCTCCATCCGGGGCAAGCGATCCCCTGAGAACCTTGATCCCGGCCGCAGGCTTGAGCGGACTGTCGAATTCGTGGATGACATCCCGGTTGAAGCACTCGGCATCCGTCCAGTAATCGGATATGTCGCCGCCCAGAACGGTTTGCGCCGGTCTCATCAATCGGGAAATCTCGCTCAGCAGGGCGGGTATGCCACCGGCATAGCAAAAATCCTCCATCAAGTATTCTCCCGACGGCATACAGTTCACGAGCAGGGGAACCTCCGAGCCGATTTCAAAGTCGTCCAGGACAAGATCCACCTCCATTCTTCCGGCCAGGGCCAGCAGGTGAATGACGGCATTCGTCGAACCGCCGATCGCCGCATTGGCCAGGATGGCGTTTTCGAAGCTGCTTCGCTTCAGGATTTTCGATAACCTGAGATCCTCCCTGACCATCTCCACGATCCTGCGGCCCGTCATGTGGGCCAGCGCCGTGCGCCTGGCGTCGACGGCGGGCAAGGCCGCATTGGTCGGCAGGCTCAACCCCATGGCTTCCACCAGGCTGGCCATGGTTGACGCCGTGCCCATGGTCATGCACACGCCCGCCGACCGGCTCATGCCTGATTCCGCGGACATGAAGTCCCTCAATGACATCCTTCCCGCCCTGACGTCTTCGGAGAACTTCCATACGTCGGTTCCCGATCCTATGTCTTTCCCCTTCCACTTGCCGTTCAGCATCGGTCCGGCCGAGACGACGATTGTCGGCAGATCAACGGATGCGGCTCCCATCAATTGGCCCGGGGTTGTCTTGTCGCAACCACCGAGAAGAACCACACCGTCAATTCCATACGCGCGGATGCACTCTTCCACGTCAATCGACAGCAGGTTTCGGAACAGCATTGCCGTGGGCTTCATCTCGGCCTCGCCCAGGGAACTGACCGGAAACTCCACGGGAAAGCCTCCGGCTTCCCAGACGCCGCGTTTGACCGCTTCGGCAAGTGTCCTGAGACCCGAATTGCAGGGGGTCAGCTCCGACCAGGTATTGCAGATCCCAACAATCGGACGACCGTCAAACGCGTGATCGGGAAACCCCTGGTTCTTCATCCAGCTCCTGTGGATGAACCCGTCCCTGTCATTCTTGCCGTACCACCCGGCACTTCGACGATTCCGGCTCATGTCATGCCAGGTCGAAACGGTCCAGGTTCATCACCTTGGTCCAGGCTGCCACGAATTCCTGCACGAACCTGGCAGGAGAATCATCGCAGGCATGGAGTTCGGCCAGGCCACGCAATTGCGAATTCGAGCCAAATGCCAAATCGACAGCAGTGGCGGTCCATTTCAGCGCCCCGCTCTTCCTGTCCCGTCCTTCGAAGACACCCGCCTGGTCAGGCGACCGGGTCCATTCGGTCGACATGTCGAGAAGGTTGACGAAGAAGTCATTTCCAAGCGTACCGACCCTGTCGGTCAGGATCCCGTGCGGCGATCCGCCAGCATTGGCGCCGATGGCGCGCATGCCGCCGACGAGGACGGTCATCTCGGCCGCGGTGAGCGTGAGCAGATGCGACCGGTCGACCAGCAACTCTGCCGCCGCATCCGGCTGCTCTGCCCCAAGGAAGTTGCGGAAGCCATCCGCCCGCGGCTCCAATACGGCAAAGGAGTCGGCATCGGTCTGTTCGTCGGAGGCGTCGGTTCGGCCGGGCGTGAAGGGAATTTCAATCTCGTGACCGCCGGCACTGGCCGCCTGTTCGACGGCCGCACAACCACCGAGAACGATGAGATCGGCAAGCGAGACCTGCCGGCCGCCCGGCTCGGCGCCGTTGAAGGCGGCCTGGATCTGCTCCAGTGACGACAGCACCCCGCCGAGTTCGGCCGGGTCGTTGACCTCCCAGTTTCGCTGCGGCTCCAGGCGTATCCGTGCCCCGTTGGCTCCGCCGCGCCGATCGGTGCCGCGGTATGTCGACGCCGATGCCCAGGCCGCCCGCACCAATTCCTGGACCGAATGTCCGGAGCCGAGGATCTGCGCCTTCAGCGCCACCACCTCATTCGCGCCAATGAGCGGATGATCGACCGCCGGCACCGGATCCTGCCAGATTTCCGGCTCGGCCGGAACCAGCGGACCCAGCCCGCAGCAATGCGGCCCCATATCCCGGTGGGTCAGCTTGTACCACGCCTTGGCAAATGCCTCGGCAAATGCGTCCGGATCTGCATGGAAGCGATGCGAAATCGGCTCGTAGTCCGGATCGAAGCGCAGTGACAGATCGGTCGTCAGCATGATGGTAGGCCCCCGCGTGCCGGAGCCGTCCGGTGCTGGCACCAAATCGCTGTCGGCCACGTCCTTCGGCGTCCACTGCCAGGCTCCAGCCGGGCTCTTGGTCGGCTCCCACTCGTATCCGAACAACATGTCGAAAAAGCCGTTATCCCAGCTGGTCGGATTCGGGGTCCAGGCGCCTTCAAGGCCACTGGTGATGCTGTCGGCGCCCTTGCCGCTCGCGTATCCGCTGGTCCAGCCCAGACCCTGTTCCTCCAGAGTGGCGCCTTCCGGCTCCGGCCCGACATGCCCGGCATCACCGGCGCCATGGCACTTGCCGAAAGTATGGCCGCCGGCGATCAGCGCCACCGTTTCGACATCATCCATGGCCATGCGGCCAAAGGTCTCCCGGATGTCATGCGCCGCCAGCAACGGGTCCGGCTTGCCATTTGGCCCCTCGGGATTGACATAGATCAATCCCATCTGCACCGCGCCAAGCGGGTTGGCGAGCTGGCGCTCCCCGCTGTAGCGCTGGTCGTCCAGCCATTCGGTCTCTGGCCCCCAGTAGATATCCTCCTCCGGCTCGCAGACATCCTCGCGGCCGCCGGCAAAACCCCAGACCTTGAATCCCATCGACTCCAGCGCACAATTGCCCGCCAGGATCATCAGGTCGGCCCATGAAATCCGCCGCCCGTATTTCTGCTTGATCGGCCACAAAAGCCGCCGTGCCTTGTCCAGATTGGCGTTGTCCGGCCAGCTGTTCAGCGGTGCAAAGCGCTGGGTGCCGGTCGACCCGCCGCCCCGTCCCATCCTGGATCCGGTAGGTGCCGGCGCTGTGCCAGGCCATACGAATGAACAGCGGTCCATAATGCCCGTAATCGGCCGGCCACCACTCCTGGCTGTCGGTCATCAGGGCATGAAGGTCCGCCTGCAACGCCCCGAGATCAAGCTGATTGAATTCCGAGGCATAATCCGCCGGCGGCACACCCGATTGCGCATTGCTTCCGAGGATCTTCAGGTTCAGCTGATTTGGCCACCAATGGCGATTTGCCATGCTGCCGGTCGCCGTCCAGCGCCGGTCGCTATGCATGACCGGGCATTTGCCGGCATCATCAACAGGTGCTCCGTCCACTTTGCTCTCCAGATCTTGATTTCGTGTTGCGTTTGGTCCGTGCAGCCCGAGAGGCTGCGCCGACAACAACATTAATGCAGGTTGAATCTGCGGTTCAATGACATAATCGCATTATCGACCGCCGAAGGCGGGCTGGCCGGGGCGGCCACGGGGCGATGCCGCAACCGTCAGTCCACCACCCCACCACCGTTTGATTTTATGCCCTGGTCACTTCTGCCGGGTGCCAGTTTTCCTGCATCCGGCTCTCTTGCAAATTGTCCGCGCAACACGGGAAACCATGAAGCGGCGGCGTCCCCTGACCGAAGGCCGCAAGCACATGCTGGCCGAAATGCTGGTCCGCGACCACGGCCATCGCAACAACTTCTGATGCGATTCGTGGTCGATGCGTGCGTGGCAGTCAAGTGGCTGGTCGACGAGCCCGATTCCTATGACGCGCGGGAGCTGGCATTCGTCCGGCTTGCGCGCCCCACTGCGTACATGCCATCGAACCATCTCCACCATCCCGAAAATTCCGTATTGAAGTGGGCCCATCCGGATAGGGTTGAACCTCTGTCGCAGTCCGTCATGCAAGGACAGGAAGTTGGCCTGACGACAGCGCTGGCCGGGGCCGGATTCAGCGTTGGCCGGGGCATCCATTTGACACTTCAGGTTGGCCTGTCGATCCACCGGGGAAGGACAACTTTTCTCGAATCAGGTCTGCCAACGTCTCGAAGTCCTGTCGAGCGCCATTTACGGCTGCGGCATGACCACCGATTGCACCGTCGGCGTTCGTAAGGAGGAAAACAGGTTTTCGGACTTCCTGTGCCATCGGGACCAGGCTGCGATAGTGCCGGACCGTAGCAAGACAATGCGCATCGCTATCCGGCTTGGCAGGATAAGGACCGTCGTTTCTGTTCAGAAGGTGTCGATGGTAGGCTTCGGGCATCCGATTGACCCATTTGTCATACGCTTGGACTGGGCGACCCAAACGCACGCTGTGCTGTTGGACAATGTAGCCGATTGGCTCCATCCTGCCTTCGGGCAAAGAAAATTCTGCCGAACTCCAGTTATCCTTGCGTTTTGACCATTCCTGTCGCCACCGCGCCAGCGTTGGACCAAGGTTTCTGAGACCCTGTAACGAGAACATGTCGGCCCCCAGCGGAGCGATGACATAATCGGTCGCGATCAGCGCTGAGCGGTTCAAGGCACCGAGATTGGGGCCAACATCAACCAGGATGATTGTTGCTCTGAATGCACTGGCGGCAAGTTGCATGATCTGCCAAAACGCTGTCAGGATACGGAATGGCCGGTACAGGCTGGAACTCCCCATGGCATCGGGCCATTCACTCGACAATGAATCCTCGAACATGGAGAGTGCCAAGTCTCCCGGGATCAGGCCGAGCCCATCCGAAACCTGGTGGACCCGCGGCGTCCGCAAGTCCGCGACTTCTGTCAAGGGCTGAACACACTGGTAAATCGTTCGGTCACTTGCACCATTTTCCCATAACGACTCGAGAACCGATTCCCTGAGGAAAGTCGCCGTTAGGTTCGCTTGTGGGTCAAGGTCGCAAGCCAGGACACGCTCGCCGGTCTCCGACAACATCCAGGCAAGATGGTAGACCAGTGACGTCTTGCCGACACCTCCCTTGTTGTTGAAGAATGTCAGAACCGGTGCGGCCATCACCCAACCAACTCTGTTCCGGGGGCACGCTTGACCGTGGCAAGCAGGTGTGTCTGCTCTATACTGAATTCCATCTTCGGATGCCCAGCCTCCTTGAGCAAACGTCGTGCGGTCGGGATTCCAATGCCGAATCTCTGAATGAATCCCAGCACCTTCAAGGACTCGGCGACATTCGGATTGCGGTAATCTGTCACTCCGGGTTGTGCGAAGTTGTCTTGCGTGACCGATCCAAAGGGCCCGCCAGGGTTTTGTATCTCTATCCTGTCATCGAACCAGGTGACCCGAACTGGAGCATTTGTCGATTCATAGTCACGATGGACGATGGCGTTCCTCGTCAGTTCCCGCAAGGCCGCAATCGGATAATTGTCCGTCCTCCGTTCGACATCCCGTTCAACGATGTCGATCTGCCGGCGATTGTGCGATCGAAGCTTTTCTTCGAGGTTTCGCAGTATGTCAGATAATGTTCCATCGATTACACTCTCATCGATGATCGGGTCCGACAAGTCGTCTCCACTTATGCGCAGAAACTGCACATAGGCTCCCGGGATGAAATCCCGCGGAGATATTCCGAGCACAAGCAGTCCAAGAATCGTGGATCGTTGGTCGTCTACGGAGGCGATCATCTTGGCGGCAGCCAGACGTTCCTCCAAGCTTCGATCATTTGCGAGTAGGACGTCACGGTCAACGGATCCTGGCAGATACTCGTCCTCGAACCGAAGTCGATTGAGGTCGCCGACACCCGTGCCCGGGACGGGAGAAATGTCGAATGGACGGTTTCCGTGGCTTCGCCGTTCATTCAGTATCCGCTCATCCTGAGCTGTTGCGATGCTCCGGCGGGGACCGATGCGAATGTGGATTGTTCCCTTGTAGCGCGCTGGCGGCGAGTCGGAAAGCTGGACGGTAATGACGGCGATTTCATGCCCGTGATAAAATCGGTTTTCGACCAGAAGCGTTGGTGGCGGTAGAATGTTTCCGTCGCTGCGCATGTCTGTCAGCGTTTGCAGTAGCTGGTCGGTGACAGGTCTTCCAGCAGGGACACCATCATCCTGCAAGCCGACAACGACAATGCCCGGTTCACCTGAGCCGGAAAGATCGTTGGCAAATGCACAGATTGCTTCCCGAATTCGCTCAGCCGAGGAATTGTTCAGGATTTCCTTGAATTCGACCCTATTGCTTTTGCCTTCGCTGATCAGGAAATCCAACTCATCATCGGTCAACGCGATCGTCTTGTGAATATTCGCATTTGGCATCAATTGCCCCGAGAATTCGTCCCCGATTCCTGAAGTCGTGGGTGGCATCGAGACCAATCTGGAGAATCTTTGTTTCCAGGACCGAGGCCGTCCACCCGAAACATACCCGACCACACAACCATCAGCAAAACAATTTGCGGGGCGGCAGGCGGTCGCAGATTACTTCGATGATCTCGGCGTAGGGTCAAATTGGCCAACCAGATTCCAGTGCCTGTATTCTACCAAGACCCAAGCCCCGCCGACATTCCGGCTGCCAATCAACCGCCGAGCGGGAGTTGGCATTTGTCCGGCTTGCGAGCCCTTCTGCGTACACACCATCGACTCATCCCATCAACCCATCGTCACCATCCCGAAAATGCCACATTGAAGTGGACTCATCCGAATAGGGCTGAAACCTCTGTCGTAGTCCGTCATGCAAGGACAGGAAGTTGGCCTGGCGACAGCGTTGGCCGGGGCATCCCTGTCGCACATCGTAGCGGCCTGTCGGTCCACCGGGGAAGGACAGCTTTACTCGAACCAGGTCTGCCAAAGCCTCGAAATCAAGACGGACACTATTTACGATCACGGTTCTTCAACATTGACCAAAAATTGACCATGGACTGATGACATCGACTCCCATGCCCTCGATATCCCGCAGGTTGCGGGTGATCCAGACAGCGTCGGGTGCGCGGCATATGGCTGCGAATTAACAGACGGCCACACCGATCGGCGTCGACCGCCGGATACCGAACCGGGAGACGGTGATGGGCGAGTCGGCGCATGGAAGAAGCACCGCAACACATCGGCGTGGACAGTGGACTGGCGGGTCAGGACCAGGGGCGTCCGGGTAATGCTGAAGCCGCTGTAGCCATCATTTTGATGATGATCGTGAGCTAGTGCCCGCCAGAGAACCCCCCTTGCGGCAAACTCCAGCCCCAAATTCACCCGGCCTGACCGCCGGTAATCGACTGATCTGACGCCGATCCGGGAGATTTTCGAGTATCCGGCAGCAGATGTCCTGCCCCCGGCAGCAATTTCGGCGGCTCCAGACAAGGCTGACCACGGGGAGAGGCTCCTGGTCCGTTGGGACCAGGAGCATCGCCGAATTCAGCGGATGCCTCAGGCGGCGAGGCGGTGTTTGAGCCGGTCAGATGCCTGCCGGCGCAGCAGGAGCCCGATGCGGTGGATGTTCATGGCCACCACCGACAGCGCCACCGCCCGGGCAAAGCCGCCCGCACCGCGGGAGCGGACACGACCCGCCCCCCGGTGACCCAGATTATTGATCGCCGATTCCACCGCCGGGTGCTTGCGGCGCATGGCCACGAACTCGCTGCCAGCCTCCCGCTCCTGCTCGGCCTTGTTCCGGTATCCCTTCTTCGGCAGCACATTCAGGTCGAGCAATTCGTCCAGCCGTAGCCGGTTCTCGGGACTGTGGAAGCCGCGATCGAAGCTCACTGCCCTGAGATCAGGATGCCGCGCCTGTGCCGCCGCCACCATCGGCACTGCGTGATCCACATCACTGCCCTGCCACATCACCTGGTGGTGCAGCACGAAGCCGTGCTGGTCCTCGAGGATGCAGACCGGGAGACCGAACTCGACCGGGCAGCCGGCCTTGCCCTTGGAGATCCACCTGGTATGCGGCTCGAATATCGAGAACACCTTCTCGCCATGCGGGATGGTCTCATCAAGGAGCAGGCGGCGCCGGGTCTGATCTGCCTGCCGCTCGGCATGGGCGATCAAGTCGCTGATGGCGCGGATGTTGATGCCCCTCTGCTGAAGGGCAGGGAATGTCGCCCCGGCCCGCTCGATCAGCTGCCGGCAGCAATCCAGATAGGCCTCGATATGTTCCGGCCGGGCCCGCCGGGTCCGGCGGACGGTATTGTACCGGCCCTTCAGCCTGCGGGACAGATGCTTCCATTGGCGCCAGCCGGGGATATCGGCGGCGATGGCGGTCCTGCCGGTCTCGCGGATGAGGCAGCGCATGGCGTCCCACAGCAGGCTGACATCGGTGGGGTAATGGACATCGGTCTTGGCGACGAAGGAGTCAACGCGCCCGGCCAAGGGCGCGCCAGGCTTTTTTCTTGCGACCGCATGGCCGCTCTCCACGATCAGGGCATTGACCTCGATCAGCAATTCCGGGCTCATGAGGGAGACATTGCCCACGATCGTCTGCAGCTCGTACTGGTAGTCGTCCCAGGCCTTGGGATGGCCGAGGAACTGCCGGAGTGTCTGGTGCTGGTTCACCAGCTCATGCAGGCGGTCGAAATCGCAGCCCAGACCCTGCTTGATCACGCCCATCACCAGGATGCGCCACATCTCCATGCCCGGCCGTCCGGTCTTCCGGCTGGTGCCGGGAAGGATGTACCGGTCGAGAAGTGCAAACAGCCGCTCGCGGAACTTCGCATCGGAATAGAGATGCTGAAGCCCGATCAAGAGGGCCGGGATGTCATCCCTGGATTTGGCATCGAGCCTGATCTCCTCGATGCGGACCTCGCCGAACATGTGCTGGGGATTGCGTATCTGTCGCATGCTGCCTCGTGAAGATTGGCCGAAATCGGGCTGAATTGGCGGGAAATGGCCCGAAACCGGCCTGTTCTCCCGATTCTTCGACCTGAGAATACAGCATAATATCCAATTAAGTCAACCACTTAATGGGTTTTCTGGCGGGCACTAGCTAGCCTCTCGCGGCCAAGACCTATTGTCGGCGCAGTAGCACGATCCGGTTGGTATTGGTGCCTTTCGACCGGTTGGTAACGCCCCAGCAATTGGCGGTCTTGGTAAATTCCTGGTCATTGACAATGACGCCAACTCGCTGGAAGGGCAGCTGTTCTGCCGCCTTCCAGACCAGTTTCTCGAGCAGCACCCGGCCCCGGCGAACCTCGCCGACCTCGAAGGCTACCCAACCGCCAGGCCGCAGGATGCGGGCCTGTTCGGCCAGGACCGATGCCACCATCGCCGTCCAGTCCTCCTCGTCCCGGTGCATCGACAGCTCCACCATTGTCGGGTCGATGCCGGCAAACCAGCAGCGCAGCCAGTTGTCGGCGGCATACTGGACGATGTCGAGGAATGGCGGCGAGGTCACCACCAGGTCGATCGAGGCATCCCCGATCCCCGGCGTGTCCCAGGCCAGTCCGGTGAACAGCCGGTGGGCGGCGGGTGGCGAGACCTGGCCGCTGCGCAGCAGAGAGGCGGTCTTGCGGAGAATAAGCCCGGCCACGTCTTTCTCGGGCGGCGAGATGCCAAGCTTGCGGTTGATGGCGCGCTGCGAACTGATCGACACCGCCTGGTTTGGCGGCATCGAACGCCCGGAAAAGAACCCCGGGGAGTGACCTGAAAGGCGGTTCAGCGCCACCATCCGGATCCAGTCGGCGACCGGGTCGGTGGCATCGCCGTCGAGCGGCACCCTCTCGCCGAGCCAGCGCCGCAGCGCCTCCAGTTGGCGGAGCGTCGCCGGATGGTAGAATACCAACAGCTCCTCGTCATCGATCTCGCCGCCCCGCCAGTCGACCTCTCGCAGCGCCGCCGCAACATCCTCCGGGCAGATCGGCCCGAGACGCGGGCGGGTGAGCAGCACCGAGAGCGGATTGATGTCATTGCCGAGGCACCGCCGCCCGGCGAGCGCGGCCTCGATCGGGGTGGTGCCCCTTCCCATGAAGGGATCATGCACGGACCCGCCTGGCCTGGTCAGGCGGGCGATGAAGAATGCCGGCAGCTGCGCCTTGAAACATGCCCGGTAGGAAATCTCGTGGATCGAATGCGACCGGCGCTGGCCCGATGTCCAGAACTCGTTCACGTGATAGGTGATGCCGTCGGCCTCTTCGGTCACCGTTTGCCGGCCGAACTCCTCGAACCGGCCGATACTATCCACGAAGCCGGTTGCGGTCTGGTGGTATTCCGGGGCGGGGAATAGGAAGTGCTGTTCCATTGGCATCCGCAGCTGCGCCGGTGCCAGGCATAGGAGATTCCGTGACCGGTCGCCAGCGCAGCTTGAAGATGCGGGCCCACCGCCATACTGTCCTGCACCAGGCGGCAGGATTTCCGGTCGTGCTGCCGGCGCTCTCCGCCATGGGAGGCATGAGTTCAGGGTGGCACGACATACCACAACCGGCAGGCGAGTCTGGGGCTGGATGTTCTTCGACTGGGCCAGCCAACCCTATTTGACCCTGTTGCTGACCTTCATCTTCGGCCCCTATTTCACCTCGGCCATCGTCACCGACAGCGTGCGCGGCCAGGAATACTGGGGGTGGATGCTGGCGGTTGTGGGCGTGCTGGTCGCCCTGCTGGCGCCCCTGCTTGGCTCGATTGCCGATGCCACCGGCACACGGCTGCGCTGGGTTGCCGCCTTCTCGCTCGTCCATGCCGTTGCTGCCTGGTCGCTGTGGTGGGCACTACCCGCATCGCCACATGTCGCATGGATCCTGGTGGCATTCGGCGGCGGCCTGCTGGCGGTCGAATTTTCCACCATTTTCACCAACGCCATGTTGCCCGGTCTCGGCAACCGGTCGCAGATCGGCGTCATTTCGGGCTCCGGATGGGCATTCGGATATGCCGGGGGGTTGCTGGCATTGCTGCTGGTTCTGGCCTTCCTGGCCGAAAACGAGTCCGGGGTGACGCTGCTCGGAGCCGAACCGATTCTCGGCCTCGACCCTTCGTTGCGCGAGGGAACCCGCGCCGTCGGCCCCTTCGTGGCGATCTGGTACCTGGCATTCATGCTGCCCTTTTTCCTCTGGGTCAGGGAAGGGCCGGCCGAGACCGGGCAGAATGCCATCTCCGGGCTAATCACCACCATCAGGGCCCTGCCGAGGCAGCGCAGCCTGCTCGCCTTTCTTCTCTCCTCCATGTTCTATCGGGATGCGCTGAACGGACTCTACGCCTTCGGCGGCATCTATGCCGCCGGGGTGCTGGGCTGGTCGATCGTCGATATCGGCGTCTTCGGCACCGTCTCGCTGGTATTCGGCGCGGTATTCTCCTGGCTTGGCGGATTTGCCGACCGGCGGTTCGGTCCGGCGAAGGTCATCATCTTCTGCATTGCCCTGCTGGCCTTTGCCTGTGCGGTCATCCTGTCCACCTCCCGCGAGGCCGTGTTCTTCATCCCGGTGGCGGTCGATTCGCCGCTCGCCGACCGGGTATTCCTGGCCTGTGGCTGCCTGATCGGGGCCGGCGGCGGCATCCTGCAGGCGGCATCCCGAACCATGATGGTGGTCCAGGCCAATCCGCGGCGAATGACCGAGGCATTCGGCCTCTACGCGTTGTCCGGCAAGGCAACGGCGTTCCTGGCGCCGATGCTCGTGGCCATCGCCACCGGCGTGTTCGATGACCAGCGAATCGGCGCAATGCCGTTGATTTTGCTGTTTCTTGCAGGCATTCTGTTGATGTACATGGTTGATCCGGAAGGATACAAGGATGATCGGCAAGACCATTCCTGAACTGGCGCGACTGGCTGCCGTATTGGGCATGTTGCTGGCCGCCCTGGCATCGCCGTCGGCGGCGGATGCTCCGAAGGCCAACCAGCTCTTCGGTTCGCTGGCCGGCCCGTCATCGCAGACAACCGGCGCCATCGGCAGCTATGCCAGGGGATGCCTGGCCGGTGGCATCGCGTTGCCGGAGACCGGCCCGACCTGGCAGGCCATGCGGCTGGACCGCAACCGCAACTGGGGCCATCCGGTGCTGATCGACTATTTGATCAATCTGAGCCGCGAGGCCCGCGATCTCGGCTGGAAGGGTCTCTATGTCGGCGATTTGTCACAACCACGGGGAGGGCCGATGACTTCCGGACACCGTTCGCACCAGATTGGCCTTGATGCCGATATCTGGATGCTGCCACCGGATGATCTTGGACTCTCCCGCCGGGAGCGGGAGGACATCTCCTCGATCTCGGTCCGGACCAACGACCAGACAGGCGTGAGTGACAACTGGACCGACGCGCATATGCAGGTGTTGAAGGCGGCGGCCAGCCATCCGCAGGTCGACCGCATCTTCGTGGCCGCGGCCGTCAAGATCGAGATGTGCGAGAGGGCCGGAGATGACCGCGCCTGGTTGCAGAAGATCCGTCCCCTTTACGGCCACAACTATCATTTTCACGTGCGGCTGAAATGTCCCCCGGACTCGCCGGGTTGCGTGACGCAGACACCGACCGTTGCCGAATTGTCCAAAGGCGGAGATGGCTGCGATGCCACGCTGCGCTGGTGGGTCACCGACTACCTCGAGGCCCTGAAGAAGCCTCCGAAGGAGCCGGCAACTCCGAGACGGAGCGTGCGTGACTACACCATGGCCGACCTGCCGGAAGAGTGCATGCAGGTGCTGGCCTCCGAGTGATCGCCAGGCAACGAATTCTCGTTCCATGTTGCAAACATCCCTGCCGCGGGGATAAGGCATCGCGGTTGCAAGACCGAGGAGGCTGGCATGGACATTTCTGCGCTTGAACGCAGCATCGAGACTGCCTGGGAGGCCCGCGACAGCATAACCCCGCAAACGGACGGCCCGGTCCGCGAGGCTGTCGAGACGGTGCTGAACGGGCTCGATCAAGGGGTGATCAGGGTCGCCGAGCCAACCGGCGGCGAGTGGGTCGTGAACCAGTGGGCCAAGAAGGCGGTCATGCTCGGCTTCCGGCTGCGGGACATGGAGGCACAGCCGGGCGGGCCGCAGGGAACAACCTGGTGGGACAAGGTCGACTCCAAGTTTCACGGCTGGAGTTCGGAGGATTGGCGAAAGGCGGGTTTCCGGGCGGTGCCGAACTGCATCGTCAGGCACTCCGCCTATATCGCCCCCGGCGTCGTCCTCATGCCGTCATTCGTCAATCTCGGGGCCCATGTCGGCGAGGGCACCATGGTCGATACCTGGGCGACGGTCGGCTCCTGTGCGCAGATCGGCCGCAACGTCCATTTGTCCGGCGGCGCCGGGATCGGCGGGGTGCTGGAGCCCATGCAGGCTGGTCCCACCGTCATCGAGGATGACTGTTTCATCGGTGCCCGCTCGGAGGTGGTCGAAGGCGTCATCGTCCGGCAGGGCTCGGTGCTCGGCATGGGCGTCTATATTGGCCAGTCGACAAAAATTTTCGACCGGGCCACCGGCGAGACCCATTACGGCGAGGTGCCGCCCTATTCGGTCGTGGTTGCCGGCTCGCTTCCATCTTCGAATGGCGTCAATCTCTATTGCGCCGTCATCGTCAAACGCGTTGATGCCCGGACCCGCAGCAAGGTTGGAATCAACGAATTGCTGCGTGACTGATCGGTGCATGCCGTACGGTGCATGAGGGCCGGCCGGTCATGAATTCGGTGATCGATCCGGTCGAACTGACTGCTGCACTGGTCAGGTGCCCGTCGGTGACACCGGCGGAGGGCGGCGCCATCACCCTGTTGCAGGATCTGCTGCAGGCGGCGGGGTTTGCCTGCACGCGCATCGAGCGCGGCGGGATTTCCAATCTCTTTGCCCGGTGGGAGGCTGCCGGCCCGACCTTTGGCTTCAATGGCCATACCGATGTCGTTCCGCCCGGCGACCCGGCCGACTGGACCGTCGATCCCTTCGGGGCGGTGATCCGCGACGGCATGCTATGGGGGCGCGGGGCTGCCGACATGAAATCCGCGGTTGCCGCGTTCACGGTGGCGGCGATCGAGTTCTCGCGCCAGTTCCCCGGTCGCGGCTCGATCGTGCTGACGATAACCGGCGACGAGGAAAAGGATGCCCGTGACGGCACGGCGGCGATTCTCGACTGGATGGACGAGAATGGCCAGCGGATGGATGTCTGCCTGGTCGGCGAGCCGACGAGTCGGGGCGAGTTCGGCAGCGCCATGAAGATCGGCCGCCGCGGCTCCTACCTGGCGGCCATCCGGCTTGACGGGATCCAGGGGCATTCGGCTTATCCGGAGCTGGCAAGGAACCCGGTTGCGGCCATGGCCAGGCTGGTCGATCGCATTGCCTCGACCGGCATCGACGACGGAACTGCCGATTTCGATCCCTCCAGCGTATCGGTGGTCACCATTGAAACCGGCAATCCGGCCAGCAACGTGATCCCGGCCAGTTGCGAGTCGGTGGTCAATATCCGTTTCAATGACGCCCATGACCAGGACTCGCTGATTGCCTGGCTGCAATCCGAAACAGGCAAGGTGGAGAATGAATTCGGCGTGCGAGCCTCGATCAACCCGACCCTTACCGGCGATTGCTTCGTGACCCGGCCCGGTCCATTGACCGAGCTGGTGGCGGGGGCAGTCGAGGCACAGACCGGCCGGCCGCCGGAATTGTCGACCTCCGGTGGCACCTCCGATGCCCGGTTCATTCGCAGCCACTGCCCGGTGGTCGAGTTCGGACTGGTCGGTGACACCATTCACCAGGTTGACGAACGGGTCAGTCTTGACGAGATCGTTGCCCTGAAGGAGGTCTATTTCAGGATCCTTGATGGCTATCTCGACTGACGCCGTCGGCAGACCCTGGCTTGTCATATTCGTGAAGGAGCCCCGGCCTGGTCGGGTCAAGTCGCGCCTTGCCCGCGATCTCGGAACGGTGGGGGCTGCATCATGGTACCGAACTCACTGCCGCCGGCTGCTGCGCCTCGTCGGGCATGACGGGCGCTGGACCACGGCGCTGGCAGTGACACCGGATCGGGAAGGGTTGGAGAGCCGGTTCTGGCCGCCAGGGATCATGCGGATGCCGCAGGGCGAGGGCGATCTGGGTGCCCGGATGGCCGGGCTCATGCGACGCCTGCCACCCGGTCCGGCGGCCATAATCGGCTCCGATATTCCCGGAGTCAGGCCGTCCCACATCATGCGGGCATTTCGGCTCCTTGGCCGACACGACGCGGTATTCGGCCCGTCACCGGATGGTGGCTACTGGCTGGTTGGAATGCGCCGGCGGCGAAGACTCCCAATCGGCGCCTTTCGCAACGTGCGCTGGTCAGGCGAACATGCGCTGGCAGATTCCTGCAACTCCCTGCCTGGTCATGCGATCGGGCATTGCGACACACTGCGGGATGTCGACACCGCCGCCGACCTGCGAATGTCGACCGGAGACCGGCGCTACACCGCCTGCCGGCAGCTTTCCTCGATATAGATCTCCCGCAGCCTGGCCGCGATCGGCCCGGGACGGCCCGACCCGATCGGTTTGCCATCGATCGAGACCACCGGAAGCACGTAATTCGATGCCGAGGTGATGAAGGCTTCGCTGGCTGCCGCCGCCTCGTCAGCGGTGAAGGCCCGTTCCTCGACCTTCATCTGCGCTTCTTCGGCAAAGCGCAGCACCGCGGCCCTGGTGATTCCATGGAGGATGTCATGGGAGAGTTGGCGGGTCACGATGACCCCCTCGGCGGTCACGATGAAAGCGTTGTTGGACGTCCCTTCCGTCACCTCGCCATCCTCGACCAGCCAGGCATCATCGGCGCCGGCCCTGCCAGCTTCCATCTTGGCCATTGACGGGTACAGCAGCTGAACGGTCTTGATGTCCCGGCGGTGCCACCTGAGATCGTCTGCCGTGACCACGGTGATGCCCTTGGCCGGATCCTTCGGCTTCAACTGCTCCCTGGTCTGGGTGAACAGCACGATGGTCGGGCTGACCTCGTCTCCGGGATAGGCAAAGCTCCGGTCGGCGGCGCCGCGGGAGATTTGCAGGTAGACAATCCCCTCGACAACATTGTTGATGTCCACCAGCTTGCGGTGAATCCCGAGTAGCTGCCCGCGATCGACCTCGAAGCCGATCTCAAGGATGCCGAGCGACCGCTCCAGCCGGGTCATGTGACCGGGAAAATCCAGCAATTTGCCACCATGCACCGAGGTCACCTCGTAGACGGCATCGGCAAACAGGAATCCCCTGTCGAAAATGGAAACCCGCGCCTCCTCCTCGGCCATGAATTCGCCATTCAAGTAGACTGTCCGACTCATCTGCGAACCTCCTTCCGATGCCCCGTCATCCCCATAAATCCGGCCCCGGAGGATGGATGACATGCCCGTCATACCGGAGCGGCGGATCATGGTCTTCGGCCAGGAACACCGGGCCGTCAAGGTCCACCAAATCCGCCCCCTGGGCCAGCAGCACCGCCGGCGCCATGGCCAGCGAGGAGCCGATCATGCATCCGACCATGACCCGGTATCCCCTCTCCCGCGCTTCCCGCCGCAATGCAAGCGCCTCGGTCAGGCCGCCGGTCTTGTCGAGCTTGATGTTCACCACCGTGTAGCCATCCGCCAGCCGGTCCAGCGACCCGCGGTCATGACAGCTCTCATCGGCACAGATGCCCACCGGTCCCGAATAACCGGACAATGCGTCGTCATCGCCGGCGGGAAAGGGCTGTTCAACCATCTCGACATCGAGCCCGGGCAGGCTCTGCATGATCTGCCCGAATTGATCCCGATCCCAGCCTTCATTGGCATCGACGATGAGCCTGGCATCACCGGCCCCCTCCCGCACCGCCCGCAACCGCTCCAGATCCTCACCGCCATTGCCAAGCTTGACCTTGAGCAGCGGCCACCCGCTATGGCAGGCGGCATCGGCCTTCATCTCCTCGCTGCTGGCCAGCGACACCGTGTATGCGGTCGCCAGCTTCCCCGGGGTCTCCAGGCCGGCCAGCTTCCAGACCGGCAGCCCGGTCAGCTTGGCCTCGAGATCCCACAATGCGCAATCCACCGCATTCCTGGCTGCACCTGGCGGCAGCAATTCCTGCAGCCGACCACGGTCAAACACTGGCGGCAACCCGTCAATGGCCGCCGCCACCGAGGCCACGCTCTCCCCGTAACGTGCATAAGGAACACACTCGCCATGCCCTTCGGCACCGTCCTGGCGGATGGTGACGACAATCACCCTGGCCTCGGTCCGCGACCCTCTCGAAATGGCAAAGGACCGCCGCAGCTTCAGCCGTCGCTCAGTAACCGAAATCTGCATCCGTCACCTGCCAGCCCGGGATCGTTGCAATTCCCGGAGATGGGCAGGACCCCCGCCATTGCCGAGAGACCACCCCGTCATGCCGGCTGCACCGCACTTCCTGCGGGCACTGCCCCCGGCCTTCATTCCCGACCGGCCAGCGATCTCAGCCGGCGATCTCGAGCAGTTCGTCGGCCAGCCGGCCAACGCCGAACCTGACCGGATCGGTGGCTGGCAGGCCAAGCTCCCGCTCCACCTTCCCGACATAGTCGGCCGCTTCCTCCTCACCCATCGCCGAGCTGTTGATCGAGATACCGATCACACGGCAGTCCGGATTGACAATCCGCGCCATCGACAGCGCCAGCTCGCGAAGCCGGCCCAGTGACGGCATCGGGTAATCCGGCAGCCCCCGCATATGCGGCCTGGATGGCTCATGTGAAAGGATCAGCGCGTCGGGTTGACCGCCATGTATGAGTGCCAGGGTCACCCCCGAATACGAGGCATGGAACAGCGAGCCCTGCCCCTCGATCAAATCCCAGTGATCATCGTCATTGGCCGGCGACAAATGTTCGATGGCGCCGGCCATGAAGTCGGCGACCACCGCGTCGAGCGGTACACCGCTGCCTTCGATCAGAATCCCGGTCTGGCCGGTTGCCCTGAATGTTGCCTTCCTGCCGCGCCGGGCCAACTCGCGTTGCAGGGCGAGCGACACATACATCTTGCCGACCGACACATCGGTGCCCACCGCAAGGCAGCGCCGGCCCGGCCGCCGCCTGCCACTGGCGATCGGATAATCTTCGACGACCCTGCGGACATCATGCAGCGACCGGCCGTGGCGGGCGGCAGCCTCGGCCAGCCTTGGCTGATCAGACAGGAACTTGTGCAGGCCGCTGGCCAGGTCGAGCCCGGCCTCGAGCGCCTGCTCCAGCACATCGAGCCAGGCATCGGCGATAACGCCGCCGCGGTTGGCCACGCCGACGACCAGCGTCCCGGCGCCCCGCTCCACCGCCTGCTCAACGGTCAGATCGGCAATGCCCATATCGGCATTGCATCCGGCCAGCCTCAGCTGGCCCACAACGTCATCCGGGCGCCAGTCGCGGATTCCCTGGGCGACCTTGGCCGCCAGCCTGTCGGGCACATTTCCCAGGAACAAGAGATACGGTTTTCGAATCATCGGGGTCATCCCGCTACGGATTTCGGACCCGACCGCCTATACCAATCCAGGCGCGTTTTGAATCTTTTTGTTGCCCGGCCCAGGCCGATTGGCAAGGACGTTCCCGACACCGGCGGCCGGGGCCAAACGCCCGGCAATGCCGGTCGGGACAACGCGATGGCGGCCGGACAACCAGGACGCAGAACTCGCTGGCCACCAACAACCTGGCACCGGCGCCGGTGGTGCGGAGCTGGCCTGTCACCTCTTGATTGCGGGCATCTTCGTCCCGCATCGGCAGGACTCACGCACAGCCGGCACAACCTCGCGCTGATTGCCTTGTCATCGCCCATGGGCTGCACAACAACTCAGAACCAGTTGGCGCCGACCGCAGGCGCGATGCGGTTGTCCATCAGGTAGAACAGGCCGGCCACCTGCATGGCCAGCCTCGCATCCTCGATGGCGTCGTGCACCCGCCCCTTCCGTTTCTTCAATCCCATCACCCTGGCAACGTTGTCGAGATTGCTTCCCTTGCGAATGCCGTGGTTGAATTCCTGGAATCGCCGCATCGTGCAGAAGCTCTTGTTCCGGTGAAGCGTCTTGACGCCGGCTCTCCTGAACTCGGCATTGAGAAAACCCTTGTCGAATGACGCATTGTGAGCGATCACCGGCAAATTGCCGATGATTTCCCGGATTTCCTCGGCAAGATCCTTGAAAGTCCTCTTATCCGCCACGTCCCTGTCGCTGATTCCGTGAATCCGGGTCGCCTCCCTGGGGATCGGGCGTTGCGGGTTAACCACGGAAGCCCAGGTCGTGCCATCCAGCCTGTCCGGGTCTTCCCTGAGATCACCAAAATTCGTGCGGATCAGGGCAGCGGAAACGATCCGGTCGGCTTTCGGATCAAGCCCCGTTGTCTCGACATCGACCACGACCGCTTCGTCAAATCCGGTCAGCCTGTTCCCGTGCCCAAACGTCATCTTCCCTCTCCCAAGCCTGTCGCGCCGTCGGTCGACGGCCCGGGGGTTCATATTGCAATTCACCGGGACCCGACAGGCGTCATCACCCCCGGGAGGACTGACCCCGGTGATGAGAGTGATACGACTGGCCGCAACCAGCCCCGGATGCCCCGGCAGAAGCACGGATCCACACCACGATTCCGGGTGTTGTCTCTCATCGGAAGACGGAAGGGTCAGGACACGGGCAGGTTGATTCCGGGGGCATGATTGTTGCAAGGGAGTGTCGTAACATTCCGTTGGAAGAGCGACATGAACCGGGATCACGATGTTGCGAAGAGCCTGCTGGCACAGCCACTCGACCTGCCTTGCGGTGTCTGGCTGAAGAACAGGCTCGTCAAGTCGGCAATGTCCGATTCCCTTGGCGACGGCGCTGGAAACCCCACCCGGGCGCAAATTCGTCTGTATGAACGATGGGCGGAAGGGGGTGCAGCCTTGTCACTGATTGGCGAGGTGCAGACGGGCCCGCATTACCCCGAGAAGCCGGGCAACCTCGTGCTGGTGCCGGATTGCGATTTGGCGGCAATGCGGGTGCTGGCCGAGCACGGGTCGGCGAACGGCACCCATATCTGGCCACAACTTGGTCATGCAGGCGCCCTGGCGCACGGCCCGATCAGCGATCCCAGGGGCCCATCGCCACTGGATGTCGAGGGGCTGCAATGTGATGGCCTGTCGGCCGGGGAAATCGGTGAATTGCCGCAAACCTATGCGCGGGCGGCGGCACTGGCGCAGCACGCAGGCTTTACCGGTGTCCAAGTCCATGCCGGGCATGGGTTCCTGCTCAGCCAGTTCCTGTCGCCGCTGTTCAACCGCCGCACCGACGGCCATGGCGGTGCGGTCACCGGGCGCTTTCGAGTCATCGGCGAGGTCATCGATGCCATCCGGCAGGCCGTCGGGGACACGTTTCCGATCGGCATCAAGATCAATTCGACCGACAGGCTTGAAGGAGGACTGACGACAGGCGAGGCGCTGGAGGTGGTGCGATTGCTGGATGGCACATCGGTGGATCTGATCGATATCAGCGGCGGCACCTATTTCCCCGGTGCTGCATCAAGTTCCGATGGCAGCTCGTCGAACGGGCCCTATTTCATCGACTTCGCCCGGCGGGCAAAGGGCGTGACATCAATTCCAGTCATGCTGACCGGCGGGTTTCGGACCCGGAACCAGGCCGTTTCCGCCTTGCAGGACGGCTCTTCCGATGCCGTCAGCCTTGCCCGTGCAATGGCACTGAATCCGTCGCTCGCCACGACCTGGTTGAGCGACTCCGGCGACGATCCCGGGTTTCCGAAATTCGATGCGCCGCCGCCTGGAGGCATCACCGCCTGGTACTCGATGCGCCTGACCGCCCTTGGCGAGGATAGCGAGGCCGCGTTCGCCATGGACCCGCAAGCCGCCCTGGACGCGTACGAGGAGCGGGATGCGAAACGCTGCCTTACCTGGCTGGAGAGGTTTTCGCGAGCGCCAACACCGGGCTGAAACCCGGGCCCGAATCAATCCTGCCTGCTGGCAGGCTGGAGACCGGGAGCAACAAACCGAATCGTCGCCGGGTCAATTATCGACATGGCAAGCGGCTCTGGGGCGCTTCTCTCCAGTTCGGGTTCAGCCGGGGCTGATGACACGACACGATGGCAGGCTGGTGTTGGAATGGGCGTGCGCCCCATCGCATTCCGCTCGAGGATTTCGGCGCTCCAGGCACGGATCTGCATGGAAATACCGCCGGGTCTTGCCAGTCTCCGGCCGGCGGGACGCCTAAGCGGCCATTCGTTCGGCCAGGTTCAGATCGACCGATACCAGCTGGCTGACGCCCTTTTCCTGCATGGTGACGCCGAACAGCCGGTCCATGTGCGACATGGTGATGACGTGGTGGGTCACGATCATGAACCTGGTGTCGGTTTGCCGGGCAATCTCCTCGACCATGCTGCAGAATTTCAGCACGTTCTTGTCATCCAGCGGCGCATCAACCTCGTCCAGCACGCA
Organism: Paracoccaceae bacterium; assembly: GCA_964291445.2. Lineage (GTDB taxonomy): Bacteria > Pseudomonadota > Alphaproteobacteria > Rhodobacterales > Rhodobacteraceae > JAPOXR01. Next base: position 411,781 of record OZ219864.1, read on the forward strand.
GACCGGCGCCGGGTTGGCAAGGAAGAAGGCGAAGATCAGTGCCAGCGCGGTGAGTGTCTGTTCCCCTCCCGACAGAAGCGAGATGTTCGAGAACCGCTTGCCGGGCGGGCGGCACAGGATTTCGAGCCCGGTATCCAGCGGGTCCTCTCCCTCCACCAACTCCAGCTTGGCGAAACCGCCGCCGAACAGGTGCTGGAAGATCCGCTCGAAATTGCGGTTGACCTCCTCGAAGGCCAGCAACAGCCGGCTGCGGCCCTCGCTGTTCAGGTTGGAAATCGTCCGTCGCAGATCGGCCACGGCCTGCTCCAGATCCTGGCGTTCATCCTCGATCAGCGTCTTCTGTTCCTGCAATTCGACAATGTCCTGTTCGGCCCGCAGATTGACGGCGCCAAGCGCTTCCCGGCTTCGCCGCAACCTGGCCACCTCGGCTTCCTGCGTCTCGATCTCCGGCAGGGTCACGAGATCGATATCGAAGGCACCGACGATGTCCGCTGGCTGGCAATTCAACTTGTCCCTGATGTGCTCGACGGCTGCCTGCAGCCGGTCCCGCGCATTCTCGGCATCCGCATCGGCTCGCCCCTTGGCCTCCAGTGACTGTGATGCCTGCTTGTGCAATTCCCTCGACCGGCTGTCTGCCTGGCGGACCTCCGTCTCCAGCCTGGTCAGCCGGTCATCGGCATCCTGCCGCTTGCGCTCCGCCGCCTCGATCTCGCCGGCCAGCTCCTGCTGCCTGACCTGCAACTGTCCGGGAACGGCAACCGCCTCCTGCAATTCCTCCTCGTGGCGCTGCCGCCTGTCTTCGAGTGACGCCATGCGTTGCCCGGCCTCGTCCTGCCGGCGGCGCCAATCCTCGATTTCCTGCGGGAGTTCGGCCAGCCGCCTGGTCCGCACCGCGTGCTCCCGCTCCATCTCCAGCTTGCGTGACCGCGTCTCCAGCATGTCGTTCCTGGCATCCAACACCAGGCCTCTGGCGGACTCGGCTTCCGACTGCGCGTTGCCGACATCATCGAGTTCGACAAGCTCGGCCCGGGCCTGGCTGGCGGCCTGTTCTGCCGCCCGGATTTCATCACCGATCCGGGACCTGGCCTGCCTGAGTGAATCCAGGGTCAGTTCGGCGATGTTGGAATCGGCCTCTGCCACCGACAATTCACGGTCGGCGGAGGCAAGCGCATGTTCTGCCGCCCGGCGCGCGGTCCGCGCCATGTCATCGGCCTCGGACAGGCGGTCATGCGCGCCCTTGAGGCGCTTGAATTCCACCTCGGCCATCACGGCATCGTCGGTGGCACTCCCGAGAACCGACCTGATTTCATCGAGGCGATTGCGCTGCCGGAGGCGAACCGCGACCGAGGCCGGCGTTCCCGTCGCCATCTGGACGAACCCGTCCCACCGGCACAGATCGCCCTCCCGCGACACTACCCGCTGGCCGGGCTGCAACAGCGGCTGGATGCGATCGAACTCGCCAGACTCTGCCAGGCCAATCTGGCACATCCGGCGCCTGAGCAAATCCGGCGCCGACACGAATTCAAGCAGTGGAGTCACGCCATCGGGCAGCGGGTTGTCCGCCGGGTACGGCTCCAGGGATTTCCATCCCGATTCGGGTCCGCCATTCAGCACCGGCTCGAACAGATCATCGCCGAGCGCCGCCCCGAGCGCCGATTCATAGCCGCCCGTCACCGATACCTGGTCGAGGATCCGGGCCGAGGCTGACGGATCATCTTCCAGCAGTCGGGACAGCTCATCCTTCTCCGAATTGAGTGCGGCCAGGCGGCTCTGCGATTCGGTCAGCGTTTGACGGGCCTGGGACAGATCGGCCTGCGCTGCCTGGCGCGCCTGTTCCGAATCGGCCAGCGTCGCCTCGGCGTGCTCGGCATCGCGCTCGGCCTGCGACCTGGAGCCGCCAGCCGTCTTGACCATGATGGTCGCTTCCGCCAGCCGCGCCTCGCCTTCCTCGACCGCGGCATGCGCTTTTTGCTCGCGCTGCTTCCACGAAGTCAGTGCCTCCTCGGCCCTGGCGCTGGCCTGTTCTGCCAGTTGCCGCTGCGACAAAAGCTCGGCCAGGTTGCGATTTGCCGCATCGAGCCGGCCTTCAAGCTCGGCCAGCGATTTCTCTGCTTCCGCCAGCCGGTGACCGATTTCCTCCTGCCTGCCGGCAAAGCTGCCGGTCTGGGCCGTGAGTCGGGCCAGCAATTCCTTTCGCTCGCCAATCGCCTCGCCGGTTTCCTTCGACAGCACCTGCTCGCGCCGGACATCCTCGCCGATCTGCTGCAATTGCGCCCTGATTCCATCCAGGACCCGACATGCGTTGGCCCGTTTCTCGTCCAGGAGCTCGGTCTCGGCGCGCAACCGCTCGACGGCGGCATTGGCGGCCGCCGCATCCTGGCGAATCGATGGCAGGCCCTGCCTCCAATTCGGTTTTCTGCCGGTCGGCGGCGCTGGCCTGCCGGAACTGTTCCGCCGAATCAGCGGCAATCTGCCGGGATATTTTCTCGGCATAGCTCAATTCCTCGCTGGCCCGTTTCCAGACCAGATATTGCAGTAGCGACTCGCCCCGCCGCAGCTGTTCACCGAGCTTCCGGTAGCGGATGGCCTGGCGGGCCTGGCGGGTGACGGTATCGATATGCCCCTTGAGCTGTTCGATGATGTCATTGATCCGGTGCAGGTTCTGATCGGTGGCGTTCAGCTTCAGTTCGGCTTCGTGGCGCCGCTGGAACAATCCACCGATGCCGGCCGCATCCTCCAGAATCCCGGAGCGGGCGCTGGGCCTGGCATTGATCAACTCGTTGATCTGGCCCTGCCTGACCAGCGCCCATGACCGCGAGCCGCTCGACGAATCGGCAAACAGCAGCTGGACATCGCGCCATCGCGCCTCCCTGCCATTGACCATGAATTTCGAACCGCCATCGCGCTCCACCCGGCGGGTGACCGAGAACTCGGTGTCGCTGCCGATGTCCGAGAGAACATTCCGACCGGAATTCTCGATTTCGAGTTCGACTTCGGCAAAGCTGGCGGCCGGACGGGTGGCGGCGCCGGAGAAGATCACGTCTTCCATTGACCCGCTGCGCATGACCGTCGGGCGGTTCTCGCCCATTACCCAGCCGAAAGCTTCGGCCAAATTGGACTTTCCGCATCCATTTGGACCGACGACGCCGCTAAGCCCCTTGCGGACCGGGAGTTCCACGGGGTCTGCAAACCCCTTGAACCCCCTGATTTTAATTTTTTTGAACCGCAATGTACTGCTCGACAGATCCGCCCGTGAAATACTGCCTGCAAACACGAACGAGCCTCTCCCCTACACCTTATCTTGCATGATTGAAAGCAAAAATTTGCAAAATGTTGAATTGGCGAGCACATATTGTAGCATCTGCGCACCACACCCATTGCAATGGTTGAATTTTCGCGTTCCGCGGATGGCGGCAACCGGCACCAATTGCCGCGCCACGCAGCGCCGCCAGCGCCATCGTCACTCGCATTTTGCAAGCACCAGCACCAGATCGCTGGCCGATTTGAGTTCGATGACATCGGCTTCGCCATCGGAATCCCGGTCACGGTCAATGGCGGCCTTCATCCTGACCGTCCACGCGTCGGGGTCCGCGGAATTCGTCGCCAGCGCCTGCACGCCAACAAGCGGCGAGCCGTCCGGGCTGACAAAGGATGCCGGCGCCACGTAGATCGCCGGCGAGCCGGTCGACGAATCGCATTCCGGCTTGGGAATGGTGGTAGCCGAATCAAGCGAAACCAGCTGCGCCACGTGAATCCCGGTGGCCAAATCCCGCCCGCCGATCGCCTCGGCAAAAAAGGTCGACGCGGTAACGCTGCCGGTCACCTGCATGTCGGAGCCGGCCGCCACGGCGCCGGTGATGTCGACATCACCGGCAAACGTCACCTCCGGGCAGTCAAGAAGCAACGTGCCGGTCGACAACGAGACCGGCCGGTCGTTGCCACAGGCAATCCCTGACATGCCGGTGACGGTGGCAAAGACATCCGGATCGCCATCCAGGTCGGTGTCTTCCGGTGGGGCGAAGTCGAGATCGCGAAGATCCCTGATCGCCGCCATGCCGGATGACGGGTCAAACCGGATGTCGGTATACATCCGGTTGTCACTGCTGCAGTCGCCGAGTTGCTGCCCCTCGGCGTCCGGGCAACGCTCGAGCGGGTTGCCGGCGGCGGTCCTGTCATCCATTCCGTCGGCGGCGTGGTCCAGCCAGTCAAATCCCGGCAAGGCAACAAGCGCAACCAGGTGGCCGGGAGACGGGTATCCGGCAAGCCCCGAATAGGCCGAGATATCCATCAGCCAGCTGCCATGGGCACCGCGGGCGGTATCGGCTGCGGAGAGGATGCCGGCCACCGGCAAGCCGGACGCGATGACCGCCGGGTTGCCATCCTGTGCCGGAATCGGGCTGCCGCCGGTGGTGACCAGGATCACTTCCAGCGCCAACTCCCCGTTTTGCTCGACTCCATCCATGAATTCGGCGTCGACGGTGTCATCGCCGTCGGAATCGATCGCCGACACCGTCAGCGTTGCCGCCGGCCGGTCTGGCGTCATCCGGTCCACGCCCCTGGCCATCAACATCCAGGACTGGCCGTAGCTGTTGGTTCCGCTGCCGCCCGGAACGAAGAATGCGGGCAGGTAGCCGTCATCGCTGACCCGCTGCATGTCGATCGCCATGACCGCCAGGCTTCCAGGCAAGCCGGCCAGTTCCTGCCGCAGATGGTCGTATTCCCCACCGACAAATGACCGTGCGACCTCGGTCATCATCCGCAGGTCGCGGCCAAGCAGGATATTGCGTTGCCGGTCCGCCTCTTCCGACAGGATGACGTTGGTCAGCGCCATGGTCGAGCCGAACAGGGCAAGCGCAAACGCCGCCTCCAGCAAGGTGACCCCCCGCTCCTCGTCACCGCCCGCCGGCAGCACCTGCGCCCCGATGCCGCTCAAGGAGGCCCACCGGAAAGGAATATGATCTCGGCCAGCAGGGTCAGGGTCAGGACCGGCGCAAACACGCCGACCAGTGCAATCGGCCTGCCATTGGCCAGCGACAGCGACCGGGCGGCTTCGGTCAGACGCTCTTGCCCGCCGGCCAGGCCAGCAAGCATTGCCGCCGCGCCGATCGATGCGTAGCAGAGCGTGGAGATTGCCCCAAGACCGAACAGCATGACCGGAAGGCAAAGCACGGCAGCATCGGCAGGCGGTACCGCCCGCATGCCGGTCGCGACCTGCAGGCGCCAGGCGACCTGCATGGCCGGGTAGAGCAGCAATCCGGCCGCCGCACCAGCTGCCCCTGCGGGCCATCCTGGTCCCTGGCCGGTCGCGGCGACCACCCCGGCGGCGGTGCAGATCGGAAGCATCAGCTCCCGGGGCGCCCAGGCCGTGTCGATATCGACCAAGCCGGCCATCATCACCATGCCCAGGAGGAAGATCGATACCGGCCGAGCCATCACCGCATCCACATCCTGTCCGGCAGCCAGCACATGCAGGCCGGCAGCCAGCAGGCTGGCACTGGCAGCAGCGAGTGGCAGGTCCGGCTCACCACCGCCGGGATCGACGCGCCGCAATCCCCGACGCGCCGCTATCGCCGCTATCGGGGCGGTGAGCAGGAGCCAGAACACGGCTACCGGATCCAACTTCCGACCACCAATGTGCCGGAGGGGATGGCAGTGGCGGGAGGGGGCACCGGCATCATCCCGACCATGCCGCCACCGTCAGCGAGGGCAAACCTGCCGCCGAAATGGCTGCGACCCGCGCTCGCCCCGCCGACCAACCGCTCCAGGCGTGGCAACATCGTCTTGAGGCTGCCAGCCGGCACATCATCGGCTGTGGACCAGGTGAGCAACACCTTCCGGTCGCCATCAACCACCAGTTCGCTCTGCCAGTCATCGATATTGATGAATGGCCATCGCTCCGGCGGCTGCCAGCTTCCGGCGACGGCATTGTCAACGCCAGCGAGTCTGATGGATGCGGCATGCGCCATCATCATGTTGAACCGCCAGCTCTCGGCAAATTCCGACTTGCCGTCCGAAGCCGACATCGAGGCAATTTCGATGGCAATGAGGGTCGAGCCGACCAGGACCGGAATCAGCGCCATCATGACCGGCCTCCATCCGCCGGCCGGATGACCTCCGCCCATGCGGCGGCGGCCTCCATCAGCTTGAACCCGACCGGCCGTCGCTTCATGGCCGCCATCCGGCGATGCAGCGTGCGCGGGTTGTCGAGATCGAGGTAGTCATCGGTCAGCGAGCGGGCCACCTGGAACACCGAGGGCCGCCGCAAGGCTTGGCCAGCCTGCTGTTCAGCCCGGTAATGTGCAGCCGGTCCAGCCGATTCCACTGGCGTCGCCAAATTGCCGGCCGAGTTCAGCGCGTACCAGAGATCGCGATCCTCGCGCTTGATCCAGACCAGGGATGCGGTTGAAATCACCCCTCGATCCTCGCGGGCCGCCCGCAACATGCCGATGATGGCGGTCTTCTGCCAACCATGCCGGGCCGCCACCGGCAACAATCCCTGGCCGGGCTGGCCGTGCAGGATGCGGTCGATTCGTTCGGTCAGGCGGGGATGATCCTGCAGGATTTCTTCCAGCATGCATCCCTTCCGGGCGGCACGCTCGGCCAGGACCGCCAGGGTGGACAACAGTTCGGCCATTTCCCGGCGCCGGTAGTCATGGCCAAGGGCGATTGCCGCCAGCAGCGCCCGGTGGAGCGGCCTGAGCCCATCAAATCCGGTCCAGGGCAACCCAAGCTGCTCCTCGAGCGCCTCGCAGACCGCATCGCTGCTCAAATGCCCCCATTCCCGGTCCCGGCCCGGCATCCCCGCCGCCCGCCCGCCGACAAGCGGCTTGCCGGAGGCAAGCCCCTGCGCCCGCAACCAGGTCTCCGGCCGCAATGACATTTCGAGAGCCGGCGGCGCCAGCGGCGGCACGGCCGGCTTCAGGAGTTGGCCCGTAACCGACACCGGCGTTGCCCGCTGCCGGGCCGACTCGGCGACCGCCCGGTCCGGGTTCACCCTCATCCGCGGTCGATCAAAGTGACGGACGCTGCCCAGATGTGGCCAATGCGCCGACTGCGCATCGATCAGGCTTTCGAGATCATGGGTGGATCTGAACAGCAAGTCCGGCCTTCGCCCCTTGTTGCGGATCACAAACAGGATGAATGCCGGGCCGTGAACGAGGATGGCCGCCCGTCCGGCAATGGCCTGGACCGCCGCCCACTCCTCCCGGCCGAGCGGCTCCGGCCAGCGGGAGCGCAGGAATTCCTCGGCGGAGATTGACGGGCCGAATAGATGCGGACCCAATAGGGGAAGGTCGGGGAGAATGTCGATCATCGAGCCAAGCCGGGCCACCGGCCAGACATGCAGCCACGCCGCCAGCACCGCCAGCCGGCGGAAATCCTCGGCAAGCCAGGCGATGGCCGCCCACAGGCAGGCCGCCATGACAACTGCCAGCACGAGCAGCAGGAATGGATCCTCGTCCCGGTGACTGTCTTGTCCTGCCAATTGCCTGCCCCTGGCCAGTGCCCGAATTCCGGACACCTGCCTCCCGGTCTACCCGGCCCCGGTGACACTCCGGGAACGATGAATGGGCTATCCTGCCCGGCAACAGGCGGTTTCCTGTTGAAAGCCCCGGCATTGCAGCTTCGCCATGCAAGGCGATATAGCGGCGGTCTGAATTCCCGGGGCATGAGCGAGGCGGCACACCGCCTGGTTCAAACCGGGCTCGCAGGATGATGGCAGGCAGATGTCGGCAACAGCTTCGAAATCTTCCCTGGTCACGCCGGTGCTGATTGGCGGCTGCCTGGTCATCCTGGCCAGTTTTGCAGTCCGTTGCAGCTTTGGCGTGTTCCAGATACCGATTGCCGAGGAATTCGGCTGGATGCGGATCGAATTCTCGCTGGCCCTCGCCATCCAGAACCTAGCCTGGGGGCTGGGCACGCCGATCTTCGGCGCCATTGCCGAGAAGATCGGTGACCGGGTGGCGATCATTCTCGGCGTGATTCTCTATGCCGCCGGGCTGATGCTGTCAGCCTTCGCAACAACCCCGCTGGCCCATCAGTTTCTCGAATTCGCAATCGGCATGGGTGTTGCCGGCACCGGCTTCGGTGTCATCCTTGCCATTGTCGGCCGCGCCAGCTCCGATCAGAACCGGTCGCTGGCCCTGGGAATCGCCACCGCCGCCGGGTCCGCCGGCCAGGTCGTCGGGGCGCCGGTCGCCGACTGGATGCTGGGCTTCATGACATGGCAGTCGGTATTCCTGGTCTTCGCGGTGGTCATACTCGCAACCCTTGCCGCGCTGCCGATGATCCGCTCGCCGGAGGCGGCGCCACTCGGCGGCGTGGAGGCGGGCATGGGAAAGATCCTGCTGGGTGCACTCAGGGACCCGTCCTACACCCTGATCTTCGTCGGTTTCTTCTCCTGCGGCTACCAGCTTGCCTTCATCACCGCCCATTTCCCGGCCCTGATCACCGAGATGTGCGGTGCAATCGATCCGACCGGCATCCTGGCGCAGCTGGGAATCGCCACCACATCGACGCTCGGCGCGGTATCGATATCGATCATCGGCCTGACCAATATTGCCGGTACCATCCTCGCCGGATGGCTCGGCAGATCCTATTCCCGGAAATACCTGCTGTCGGCGATCTATGCCGGCCGGACCATCGCCGCGGCGCTGTTCTTCATCTTCCCGATCACGCCGGAATCGGTGCTGCTGTTCTCGGCGGTGATGGGCGCGCTGTGGCTGGCCACCATCCCGCTGACCAGCGGCCTGATCGCCTATATCTACGGGCTGCGCTACATGGGCACGCTCTACGGGATCATCTTCCTGTCCCATCAGCTCGGCGGATTTACCGGTGTCTGGCTCGGCGGCCTGCTGCATGACGCCTATGGAAATTACGACCTGGTTTGGTGGATCGGCGTCGGGGTCGGCGCCTTCTCGGCCGTGGTCCACCTGCCGATCAACGAACGACCAGTCGGTGCCAAGGCCATGGCCTGACCAGGCGGAGGGGGGTGCGGGCCACCACCATGACCCCCACACGCTCCCGACCAGCACGGCAGGACATGAAAGGTCCTTCAGGCAATCTCTCACACCAGCGCCCCCGTCATCCTGATTGACGCTGGACTCCATCGTGATTGGCAATCACCGCCGGATGGGGCACGAAATAGCCGTGCAGACTCAATGCCCCGGGAAGTCTGCACCTCGCCACCCGGAGGTCGCTCCCGGATTGCCATACGGGACTACACCTTGCGCAAATGTGGCTCTCTACCTGCCCGAAACCATGACACAACCGGCGGTTGGCCTAATTGACAGCGACCTTGGTCGTTGGGATGCCTGCGTGGCTCCTTTCAGTCTGGTTGTCGAGCACAGGCGATTGAATTTCATTAAATTCGGCGTCGGACTGCAATTCCAGCCACACTTCACCAACATAGCGATCTTGCCTGGCTCCGACTTGATATGTCGGGGTGAAGTCCTCGTTGTGAAAGCAGTCATTGTCGGATGCCGTGCAGTCCCACTCCATAGAGATGTCATACTCCGTATCGCTGACCTTTTTGATTTCTTCAGTAACTGTTCCCAGGCCGTACCTGCGGTCAGTGTGGCCTGGGACGTATTCGTTTGAATTGTCTGTCATAAAGTCGTGCCAACTGACTCCGCCTACCGGTTCGGAGAACGTCACCCGCCACGTCACTTTCTCGGTGTTCCCGCCTGCCGGCTGGTTCACATTGCAGATGTATGGCTTGAAAGAATTCCAATCAGCTTCAGCCAGAGGGCAACTACTTTGGGCTCCCGCTTCACTGGCAAGACCGAGCAGGGCTACCCCCCCCCGAATATCGTCAGGTATCGTGTGATGTTGTTCATGATCCCACTCCCGGTGTGTTGACTGTCCCGAGTACAGCATAACCGAAAAGCAACTACCCGGACAGGGGTGCCTCTGCGATCTCGGCGTCGCCCCCTCGTCAAGCTCCATGGCGAAGTCCGTCAGTTTCTGACCCAGATACTACCTTATACCAGCTGTCTCATTCAATGGGGGCAGGGACGAGTTCAGGAATAATTCCAGATCGCGCTGAGGGCGTCCACATAGGTGAGGTGTGCCGGCCTTGCTACGGGCAGTTTCGGGGGTCCCCAAATTTACCCCCTGGCGGCTTCATCGTCGACCGTCGAGGTGGATCAAACTTGCCGTGCTCTTGGGCGTCGCCCAGCAGCGGCGCGCCCGTGCAAGCTCATGGTTCGCCTGCATCCGCATCCAGTGCTCGGCGGTGCCCCCGGCCGATATCCTCCAACGCCAGCGCCATCGTCGCCGACACGCCCGCCTTGCCGTTCAGCAGGCGCAAAAGCGTGCCGCGCTCGCAGCCGAGACGCGCCGCGGTTTCGGTCACGTTCCAGCCCAGATCGTCCATGCTCTCGCGGATCAGTTCCCCCAGCTGCGGCGGGTTCCGCATTGGCTCGACGCGCTCGCTTGCAATGTCGTTCGTGGTCAGCACTTCCTTTGGGTCAGTGGTAGTCGATCAGGTCCACGGCCTCACCGTCCTCGAAGCGGAACACTGCCCGCCAGTTGCCGGAGACGCGAACGCCCCATAACTGGCCCGCACGGTCGCCCTTCAGGGGATGCAACCGAAAACCCGGCGCGTCGGCGCTGCCCGGATGCGCCGCTTCTTGCAGCGGAATGCGCTTAAGCCGTGGCGCGAGACCGGCGCCATGCCAACACGTTTGGCGAGGGGCTGCAAGCGAACCAAATGACGCTCCCGGTAGCGAGACTTCCTGCATTGATCTGATACCTCCTGTTTCCACAAGTGCCGTCCGGAAACTGCGCGCCGGTTCGGAGAGCTTTGCCTCGGGTGCGCGTTGGGCGTGGTCGCCCAAGTGCCGATCGGACAAAATGTCGAAGGCCAGACAGCTATTGTCACCCGACAATTGCTGTGCCAGCTTCTCGATCGCCGGCGGTATTGCCGCCTGGCCAGCGCGGCGGATGTTCAGCTGGCGGGCTGTCCACGCCAGCAATTCGTCCGACCCCGATTACTCAGCCGTTCCTCTCGTGGATTGCAGCGCCAGGCATCATGTCCCCACACATGTCGAATGACGGGCTGTCATCCCGTGTCTTCCGCCGGCGGGATCGAGCCGGCTCCTCCGGGCCGGCCTTCACCACCATCGCCGGTGCGGGCTCGATGCCCGTCTCCCGGGCCATGTCTTGCATGCCCACCGCCCGGAATCCGGCCTGGTCAGCCTGCTGTCGCTGGTCGTCGGTGAAGACTGGCGAGACCAGCAGCGTCTCCCTGGCCAGGGAACGGAAGCGATCGCCGGCCTCGCCTCCGATCTCCGCCAAGAGGTTCTCGAAGTCCTGCTTCAGCCTGTTCGGCCTGTGCTTGTCGGCATTGCGCTTGCATCCTGCCATCACCAGCACCGAATCCGGATCTGTCGACTTGCCCCGGAAGGCGATGGCATCGATATCCGCCAGATCCGTTCTCTTGACCGGCTTTCGCCAGGCCCCCTGCCTGCTCCAGGTCACGTCCGGCTGGCTGGCCAGCCAGGCCGCCGCCATGCGCTCCAGCACCGGCCCTTCCAAATTCTGCAGCCGCTCAAGCGGCGTGGTCGGCTCATCGTCGGGAGGAGTGTCCCACTCATCGTCTGCCTCTCGGAACAGCTCCGGATACACGGTGATCTGAAACAGCGCGCTGTTGTCGGCGATTCGCCACCTGGGATCGCCCTTGACCATGAACTGGCCGTACCTCTCGACCATCTCCAGATGTTTCACCAGCATGTCGAGCGATTTCCGCAGCCCGTCATCCGGCTTCTCCCTGAGCTCTGCCGGGAACTCCGACAGGGTCATGCCGACCGGCTTCTGCGCCAGGTGTAGTAAGGCCTCCCTGGCCGGTTCCGCCAGCTCGACATATGCCTTGTTGTCGAACCGCTCCCGCGGGCTGTCTTGCAGCAGGTCCCGGTGCCAGTCGAGAAAGGCCATCCGCCAGTCGCGGTCGCTCTTCCAGGCACCCATCTCGGCCAGCCTGCCGGCCTCCTCGCGGGCGAACCGCCGCCACCGTCCGGGCACGCCGCCAAAGGCGGTCCACAGCGTCAGCAACCGGCCGGGATATTGCAGGAAGCCCTGCTCCTGTGCCATCCGGAACACCGTCGGCAATGGCCATGGCGTCAGTTTGCTGGCTACTGTCGCCCGGCCGTGCAGCGGCTCCGTGCATGCGAACATGTCCAGCACCTGCTGCTGGTGCGAGCCCATCATGATCAGCTTGCCTGGCGGGCGATCGCCGTTCAGCGAGCGGGAGCGGTCAATTAGCAGCTTGAGGCCGCCTTCCAGCTTCATCGGCTTCGCCATCTGGAACTCGTCGAGGCAGACCACGACATCCTGGGCCAGCAACTGCCTGATGATTTCGACGAAATACTCCTGTGGTGGGTAGGCACCATACACCTCGCTGACCGGGAACACGTCCGGCGGGGGCCGCGGGATCGAGACCGTCTCTCCGAAGGCCAGCCGGGCCTCCTGGATCAACCGCCGGGTGGTGGCGGCCACATCCTCGATTCCGGGATCCTCCAGCTCGAAGATCAACATCGGCGGATTGTTGCCGGATCGGCGGCGCGCCTCCTGCATCAATTCCGTCTTGCCGATGCCGCGCCCGCCGGTGACCAGCCCGGCGTCGAAGCCCGGCGTGTTGATGAATCTCCCGACCTTCGCCAGTTCCCTCTCGCGGCCATAGAAGCGCCACTCAGCCATGGTTGTTCCTCCCTACGGCAGTGCCAGGCACTGGCCGGCCCGGTGCGGGGCCTCGGTGCTGATTCCGTTCAGCCGGGCGATCTCCGGCCAGCGTGACCGCTCGCCCAACGCCTTCTCGGTCACGTCGCCAATTCAGCCATGGTGTGTCATGTTTTCATGCCAGGTTGCCGTATACAACTATCTGTTATCTGTTATCTGTTAACACATACGGATGATCTTCACCCGTCATTGCCCTGTATCCGTCTTCTGTCGGTCTCCGCAGTCTATGGGGCGACAATCACTGTGAGAATCCAGTCAGTCAGGATAAGATGTTCCCGGCAGTGTAAAGGCACGTACCCTTTTCTCCCACAAGGTGGGGTGCTTCCCGGACTGGCTGATTTCGTATTTCAGCAACTGGCACCTTCGCTGGAAGAACCAGGTTGCAAATCTTGCGAGTTATATGAATGATTACCCACGAATACCCAATGACAGCAGTATCTTACCATTCTCAACCATTTCTCAAACCCATCAACCGTTCAGCCACTTTCAAAGCCATTTCGTCAATCTCACTCCAATCTGTGTCCCTGTTCTCCGTGCCATCACTGTCATCATTTGAGATGTCCACTCAGATATCTCGCTGATCGGGTCGGGTAATTTTTGTTATTGGCTCAGTTTACAAATCGTATGCGTTCATGATATATTCCTGCACGAAACAGAAGACTACAGATGATGAATCACAAGCAGTTTCAGGCTTGGTTTTCCCGGGTTGACCAACTCAGCACTGCGCAACGCAGGGAAGCCGAGGCAGCGCTCTCTGGAGGTTCGCAGGCGTCGGCCTCGCTGGCCGCGATCGAGGCGGGCGTGGGCGAGGGCCGCCGGTGCCCGCATTGCGACACTCCCGGTGCCATTGCGCCCGATAAAGCGCGGGGTCTGCGTCGGTATCACTGCAAGGATTGCGGGAAGACGGTCAATGCCACGACAGTCACGCTGTTGGCGGGTCTTCACCGCAAGGAGAGATGGCTGGCGTTCGGAACCTATCTCGCGGACAGGGAAACGGTGCGTGCGTCCGCCGGGCGTTGCGGGTTTGCCGTCAACACGGCCTTCCGCTGGCAGCACCGGTTCCTCGCTGCCGAAAGCCGGGACCCGCGAAAGCTCGCCGGCATAGTAGAGGCCGACGAAACCTATGTGCTGGAAAGCCGCAAGGGCGAGCGGCACCTTGACCGCAAGGCCTGTCGCCGTGGCGGAAAGGCGAGCAAGCGGGGCCTGTCGGCCGAGCAGGTTCCGGTGCTGGTTGCCGCCGACCGCAGCGGCATTACGGTCAGCGCGGTTCTTCCGGCGGTCAATGCCGATGCCCTGCGAGACGTCATCGAACCGGTCGTGGAGGGGGACATCGTATTGGTCAGTGATGGCAATAGCGCATTTCCGCCGTGCGCCGCAGCAATGGGCGTTCGCCACGAAGCGCTCAACCCGTCCGCAGGCGAGCGGGTTAGGAACGCCTTTCACATCCAGACGGTCAACAGTCGGCATGGCCAGTTGAAAGGCTTCCTGAGGCGCTACCGCGGGATCGCGCCAAGTACATCGACAACTACCTGCGGTGGTTCCAGCAGGTCAAGCTGGACTTCGCCTCGCCTCGCACGTGCCTCGCCAACTCAATCGACAGATCATGCATACGATTTGGAAACTGAGCCTGGCTCAAAGATCAAGACCAAGTGAGTTCTGGAATAATCGAGCTATGTCAATGCGTTGGGATGAATAATGAAACTATCGTTCAACACCTGGGTTTATTCTAGCTTTCCAGTCTGGGTGCCGGCTTACCCGCTGGAAGAAGTCATCAAGCGGCTTGCCCGTATTGGCTATGACGGCGTTGAAATTGGCGCTGCGGCGCCCCACGCCTATCCCGATTATCTGACCGATAAACAGCGTAAGGAAGTCCGAAAGATACTGGATGACACTGGAATCGCCTGTTCTTCAATGCTGCCAGCACCCGGCGGTGGCCCCGGCTTCAACGTGGCGTCTGAAAACCCGTTGGAACGTGCGGCGGCAATCGATCAGTACAAAAAGGTCGCGGATCTGTGTCGCGAATGGGGTGCGCCGACATTGATGTATGTCGCGGGATGGCAGGTATTTGGCACATCCCGAAACCAGGCTTGGGAATGGTCTGCCAAAGCCCTTGACGAAATCGCCGCTTATGCAAACGACTTGGCAATCGCGGTAGAGCCGACATCGGCGGACAGCAATTTGATTGATAGCTGCGATGATGTCATCAATCTGATGGATGAAGTCGGTCGTCCGAACGTCGGAGCGATGTTCGACACCTATCACACGCTTTATCGCAATGAGGTGCCGACGGATTATGTCTATCGCCTTGGTAGCCGTCTGAAGCACGTCCATCTGGCGGACGTAAATCGGGATCCGCCTGGCAGCGGCATCGTCGACTATGTGTCGCTGGTACAGGCGCTGCGTGACGTCGAATACGACGGATACCTGGCGATGGAAATAGGCTTCAACCGCCGAAATGTTGAACCCGATGACATCGCAAGACGAGCGCTGAATAACATGAAATCAATACTCTGAGTTCAATGGCCCGTCGCCGATGAAGCGAACGGGCAAACACAAAGCAAGGGAGAAGAAAATGCAACGTTTAATATCAATTGTTGTGGGCGCAATTTTAGCTGCAGGCAGTGCCGCCGCCGAAACTGCGATCACGCAATGGGACCAATTTTCCCAATCAGGCATCACCGCAGCCGGTCCGGCAATGGATGAGTTGATCGCGACATGCAAACCGGCACTGGATGGGGTTTCGGTATTGCGCACCGTTGCACCCTCCATTGGTATTCGCGACAGCTATCGTCTGGCTGTATCGGCCGGAAAAACCCCGGATCTGGCTTACACTTGGCCTGCGGCTTCGGTGCTAGCTGGATACGCGCGTGTCGGTGCGTTGGCAAAGCTGGACAAATACTATGACCAATATGGCTGGCAACAGGTAAACGAGTTCTACAAGGGCAGAAATTCGTATGACGGCCATATCTATGCTGTTCCGATGGAGCAGGATCTGATGGGTGTTTACTTCAACCGGGACCTGTTCGCAGAAAAAGGTATATCAGTTCCAACCACCTATGCAGAATTTCAGGCAGCCGCCGAAGCCTTCAAGGCTGATGGTATTGTGCCTGTATCCTTTGGCAATCGTGACCGTTGGCCCGCGACCAACACGTTTTCGCTTATTCTTGGCCTGACGGTTGGCCTGCAAGCCGAACAGGACGTATTTTTTGGCGACACACCATGGACCAACGCGGGGTTCAAACAAGCTGCCGAGAATTTCCAAGCCTGGGCGAATGATGGATATTTTCCGCGTGGCTTCAATGGGATCGGCTATGACGAGGCGAATGCGCTGTTTCTGTCGGGACGCGCCGCAATGACCATCACCGGCACCTGGGTCTTGCAGGACATGATCCGAGGTGCTGATAAGTTCGACATGGGCGTCTTTATGATGCCGCCAATGGCGGACGGTGTGGCTGCCGGCACCATGTGGGGCGAAGGCTCGCAATGGCAGCTATCTTCGACGACCAGCGCAGAAGGTCAGGACGCAGCCGCCGCCTATCTGAATTGCCTGCTAAGTTCCGAAAGCCGCAAGGTCTGGGTGCAGAAAGGGCATACCGTGACCATCGGCACGACAACGGAGGAACTTGCGGAATGGGGGGCGGATCCGGTCGTGCAAGAGTTCTTTGAAGGTGGCCTCGCGACAGCAGAAACCAACTTTTACGATCTGCACACGACCCTGCCCGAAAGCGTAACGCAGGTCCTATATCCAGAACTGCAAAGACTCGTGGGTGGCGAAGCTTCGGCGGACGAGTTCCTAGAGACCATGCAGGCCGCATGGGAAGTCGCGATTGCCAATGGCGAGCGCTGGATTCCTTAGAACTTAATAATCGTCTGGATTGGCGGGCCCATCATGGGCCCGCCACGTTAGGCCGTGGGTTCAATTGACTGGTCTGCGATCCTGCGGAGCAGAAAGCGGCTGATGGCCAGGCGCACGGCGGACAGGAAGTTGCGAGCCGTCTTGTCATAACGCGTGGCGACCCGGCGGAACTCCTTGATCCGACCGAAAAAACGCTCGACAAGTTTGCGCGTCTTGTAGGTCTCGCGATCAAGTGACCGTGGCGACTTCCGGTTGGATTTCGATGGAATGACCGCGGTTGCTCCCGCTGTCTCGATCAGGCGGAGCATGGCATCGGTGTCGTAGGCCTCATCACCGACCACGATTTCGTCTTGCCCCAGGTCGGCAAGAAGTGCCTCCGTCTGCGTGCAGTCGGCTGCCTGGCCCCGGGGTTAGGAACACGGTCTTCACCATCGCGTTGCCATCAATTGCGGACCCGTATCGACGAGGACTCCACCATGCGCAGACGAACCGAGCCGCTCGAGCCGTCATCATTCCCGTCGTCATCGTCCACAAACCTTCGTAGCTTCGTCATAATCGACGTCCAGATACCGTTCTTGCTCCACCGGTTGTGGCGGTTGTAGCAGGTCGTGTACGGCCCGTAACGCTCCGGGAGGACGCGCCAGGGCGTGCCGGTGCGCAGCACAAAGAAAATACCGTCCATCACCCTTCGATCATGAACCCGTTCCGGGCCCTGTTGCTTATGGGGAAGTACCGAGTGGAGAATTTTCCACTCCGCGTCGCTCATGTCGTGCCGGTCACCCCCCCCATGCCTCAAACTCCTGTGGATTGTTTTCGGCAAAAGTGACAGAAGATGCCAACAAGGTCACATATTTGGGTACATGCCCTAGTATCTGGAGCCAACAATTCCGACCCGGTCCGCATATCTGTTCCTGTTACCAGCTTTGTTGCTCTACTTGACATTTGTCGCCATCCCCATCTTGCAGATTGTCTATTTCAGCTTCTTTAACTGGGACAACGGGATCAGGGGTGGTTTCGTCGGCATGGATAATTTTGCGCGACTAGGCGGCGACAGGGTCTTCTTGGCAGCCCTTGGGCATAATGCAATTTGGGTAATTCTGACCCTCGCATTCCCGCTGATGGCTGGTCTGTTGCTGGCGGCAATTCTGGCGGAAAGAAGGAATAACACCAGACGGTGGCTTGGGGCGATCTACTTCATGCCACGTACTATTCCGCTGGTGGTTGCCGGGATCATCTGGGGCTGGATCTATAACCCGCTGTTTGGGCTATTGAACTACATCTTGGATGGAGTCGGGCTGGGGTTCATGGCAGGTGCTTGGCTTGCCGAACCCAGCTCGGCATTGCTGTCACTGAACGTCGTTGGGGCGTGGACGTTCTTTGGATTTTGCGTCGTAATCTTTCTGGCAGCCATACAGTCGATTGACCCGTCACTCTACGAGGCTGCCGAAATTGATGGCGCAAGGTGGTGGCGAAGATTCCGCGACATAACCGTGCCGCTGTTGAAAAACTCAACGCTGTTCCTGGGGCTGTACGCTGCGATCGAAGCGATGCGTTTCTTTGATCTAATCTGGGTAACGACGCAAGGTGGGCCGGGATACTCAACAGAAGTCTTGACCACACATATTTACAAAACATTCTTTCTTGTCGGCGATTTTGGCTACGCCGCCGTTCTTTCAGTCGTCTTGCTGATCATCGTCCTAAGCTTGTCTTCGATAACCTTCTGGCTGCTGAAATCGAAATGAGCAATCTGTCCAGACATATTCAGACTGTGGTCTTGGTTGTCTTTGCCATCTACGCGTTGGCACCGGTATATCTGGTCCTTCTGGCATCCATGCGCAGCGAGGCGGATTTGTTTTCCGGTCCACTGTCCGTGCCGTGGCCGATCAATATCGAAAACTATCAACGGGTTTGGCAAGAATCCGGTTTCTCGGTGTTTTTCCTGAATTCACTGAAAATTTCAGCCTCGGTGACAGTTCTGGTTGTTCTGAGCGCGCCGTTGGCCGGATTTGCGTTTGCCAAGATGCAGTTCAAGGGGCGCGAGGCATTGTTCGCCCTGTTTTTGGCCGGGCTTGTGGTGCCAGCACCGTCAATCATCGTCGCGCTATACGGCAACCTTCAGGCCTTGGGGATGATCGATTCACATCTTGGGGTGATCCTGCCGCAGGCTGCCTTGTTGATGCCGTTCTCGGTCTTCTTGATGCGGACAGTCATGCAGGACGTGCCGGACGAACTGATCGAAGCATCAGTAATGGATGGGGCGACATTATTTCAGACATTTCTTCGCGTTGTCGTGCCGGTTGTCCGCCCTGGTCTGATGTCGCTCATTCTGATTGTTTTCCTGTTTTCATGGCAGGAATATCTGCTGCCGCTCGTGGTGCTGCAAACGGAAAGCCTGAAACCGCTCACCGTGGGTGCGGCAAGTTTGCAGGGTCGATACGGCGTCGATTACGGCGGTATTGCTGCTGCCGGTCTGATTGCATTTGCACCACTCGTCGCGCTGTTCCTAGTCATGCAACGCTCTTTTGTTCGCGGGATATCGGCCGGAGCCGTCAAATGAATCCCAACTTAACAAAATTGGAGAATACCCAATGGAAAAAATGACAGCGGTCTACCTGCCCGGAAACAAACAAGTCGATATTCGTACCACAGTCGTGCCAGAGCCGGGACCGGATGAAGTTCTGGTTGAAGTCAAGGCGTCATGCATTTGCCGGTCTGATCTGTCGTTGTACTATGGCAATGCGGTAATCAGTGGCGGAGATTCTGATCAATTCATTTGCGGCCACGAGCCTTCCGGAATTGTTGTCAAGACAGGTGAAGCAGTCGCCGAGTTTTCGGAAGGAGACAATGTCGCCGTCTACCTGGCCGTAGGCTGCGGGGTTTGTCACCATTGCCGCACGGGTCACAATTATCTCTGTGCCAAGTGGAAGTGCCTTGGTTTCACGATGGATGGTGGCAATGCCGAATTCCTGCTCGTTCCCGCCCGAAATTTGCTGAAAACGCCCAAGGGAATGTCTCATCTGGCGGCGGCGATATCGACGGATGCGTTTGGCACCCTGTTTTCGGCTTGTCGCAAGGTCGGAGTGAACGGGCTAACTGCGATCGGGATTTGGGGACTTGGCCCAATGGGGGCGGCCGGTACGATGGCCGCAAAGGCAATGGGCGGGAACGTCGTGGCGCTGGACCCGGTTGCGGAGCGCCGTGAATTTGCCAAGGGGTTAGGGGCAGATCTGGTGTTGGACCCAAATGCGCCTGATGCTTTGGATCAGATCAGGGAATTTTCGGGTGGAGAAGGCCTGAACGGGGCAATTGACTGTTCCGGCAGCCCTCAGGCGCACAATATGGCGCTGGAAGCGGCCGCACCGATGGCGCGTCTGGCGCTGATTGGCGAAGGTCAGGAAACCAACATCAAGACGTCAAATCATATGATCCGCAAGCAGCTGACAGTGTTCGGGTCCTGGTATTTCAGCATCAACGAATATGAGGACATACTCAGCCTGATCAAAAGCCATAACATTGATCTGGAACGCTTGGCGACCCACACGTTTGATCTGAAGGATGCCGACAAAGCGTTTCGCATGTTTGACAATCGCGAGACGGAAAAAGCCGTCTTTGTGCGTTAGGGGCAATGCGGTGTCTGAAATTAGGATCGACAATCTGTGCAAATGCTTCGGTGATGTCGAGGTTCTGAAAAATATAAATCTCGACATCAAGTCGGGCGAGTTTGTTGTTTTCGTAGGTCCGTCGGGATGCGGAAAATCGACGTTGCTGCGGTCAATTTCCGGGTTGGAGACAATTACTTCTGGCACAGTGGAAATTGACGGTCGCCAGATGAATAATGTTCGTCCGTCCGAGCGCGGGATCGCGATGGTTTTTCAGACATATGCGCTCTATCCACACATGACGGTTGCGCGGAATATGGAGTATTCGCTGCGGCTCAATAGGACGCCAAAGGCAAAGCGGGAACGTCTGGTGCAAGACGCGGCCAAAATGTTGCATCTTGAGGACTATCTGGATCGATTGCCAAAAGAGTTGTCGGGCGGGCAGCGACAGCGGGTCGCCATTGGTCGCGCAATCGTCCGTGATCCCAAAGTCTTCTTGTTCGATGAACCATTATCTAATCTGGACGCTGCGCTGCGCCTTAAAATGCGGCTTGAAATCTCTAGGCTGAGTTCGGACTTGCCGGACACAACGATGATTTATGTGACCCATGATCAGATCGAAGCGATGACTATGGCCGACCGCATTGTCGTTCTCAAGGACGGTGTGATCCAACAGGTTGGCACCCCTCTGGAATTGTATGAGAATCCAAATTCCCTGTTCGTGGCTCAGTTTATCGGGTCGCCTAAGATGAATATATTGACGGGCCGCCACGCCGAAAAATTTGCGGCTCATTTCGTCGGGGTGCGCCCGGAGCATCTGAGTGTTGTCGAAGATGGGATATGGTCCGGTTCGCTGATTCATGCCGAGAATCTAGGCGCGGACAGTTTTTTGTATTTGGATATTGGCGAAGAAGAGCCGCTGGCGATCCGTTTGTCCGGGAGCGTCACATTTGAGCCGGAGACTGTGCTTTCGGTTGCCCCGGTCGCGAACAATATTCACCTGTTTGATGACTTCGGCCAACTGGTGGCGCCTCCGGAAAATGCGATTGATATTGGTGCAGGCATTCAAAGTGATTGAGGTTGGTCGGGAAAGGTCGGTGATCTTTTTTGGCTTGGCTCAGTTTACAAATCGTATGCGTTCGTAGTATGTTCATGAGTAGAACAGGAGACGATCATGGATCACAAAGAGTTTCAGGAATGGCTGTCGGGGATTGCCCTGCTCAGCCGGGAACAACGCCTTGAGGTCGAAGCGGTACTCTCTGGATCCTCGCAGGAATCGGCGTCGCTGGCGGCGATCGAGGCGGCGGTGGGCGAAGACCGCCAATGTCCCCGTTGCCATGCGCCGGGTGCGGTCTTGCGCGGCAGATCCCGCGGTCTTCGGCGCTACCAGTGCAAGCGTTGCGGCCGGACCTTCGGTGCCGCAACCGGGACACCCTTGTCTGGGCTTCACCACAAGGAGAAATGGCTGGAGTACGGCGACTGTCTTGCCGAAGGCATGACCATTCGCCAATCGGCCGAGCATTGCCGGATTGCCGTCAATACCGCGCATCGCTGGCGGCACCGGTTTCTTGCCACGCAAGGCCGGGGCCCCGGCAAGCTCACCGGTATCGTCGAGGAGGGCAGGGTCTATATCCTGGAGAGCCGCAAGGGCGAGCGAGGCCTGGACCGCAAGCCGCGCCGCCGTGGCGGCAAGGCAGCCAAGCGCGGCCTGTCGGATGAACAGGTTCCGGTACTGGTAGCTGCCGACCGTAGCGGCATGACGGTCAGTGCGACACTTCCAGCGGCGGGTTCCGATACCCTGCGCCAGGCCACCCCGCCGGTGGTGGATGGTGATATCGTGCTGGTGAGTGATGGCCACCGTGCCTATCCGCCATGCGCACGGGCAATGGGGGTCCGCCATGAAGCCCTGAACCTGTCAAATGGAGAGCGGGTCCGAGGCGCCTTTCATATCCAGACGGTGAACAGCCGGCACAGCCATTTGAAGGGTTTCCTGCGGCGCTACCGGGGTATCGCCACCAGGTATCTCGACAACAATTTGCGATGGTTTCACCGCATTGAACTGGAGAAGGCCTCGTCACGCAGCTGTCTAGCGTCAGCGATCGACAGGCCATGCATACGATTTGTAAACTGAGCCTTGTTATTTGATATCTCCTTAAGATTGAAAAAGTGGTTTCTCTCCTTTAGTCGGTTACTGTGTTTGTTGATTAGGAAGTCAACTTCGGATTTTCCTGCATTGCAATTGAGCTGAAATATGACCGAACAACTTTTTGAAAAAATCGACCCCAAATCGCTGAATGCAAGGCAAAAGGAAATCTACAATTTCCAAAAGATCGCATCAGTACTTGCCGATTTTGGCTTCAACTGCATCAAGCTTTCCGACGATTGGAAGGGTGCAGATTTCATCGCCTGCCACATTGACGGCACCACAATCAAGGTTCAGTTGAAGGGTCGCCTGACCATTCAAAAGAAATACCTAGGGAAAGATTTGTGGATGGCATTCCCGGTCGACGGTTTCTGGTTCCTGGTTCCACACGACAAATTGGTCGAGATTGTGGAAGGAGAAGTTCCCTCTGCGCTGAAAAACCGTTCGTGGCTTAATGACGGAAATTGCAATTGGCATAACCCGACCAAGAAACTTCGTAAGGCAATGGAGAAGCACAAATTGGTGTAGCCATGTATATTAGCTCCCTCCAATGAGTATGAGCCTGCGGGACACGGCAACTAATTTTCCATCTCTTTCTGGGCCCCTTGGCCTACCGGAATGCCGGCAGAGCCTCTTGCAAGATCCATTTGACAGGCGATTCTTTCGCCGGATCCGACGATGTCTCCCGGATTGTCCCGGAGATCGGGGGCGCCAACAATGATCCTGGTGATGGGTGACACCGCAGGTTCTGGGCTGTGACTGCACTCACCCGCATGAACTGGTGAACCAGCACCGGACACTGCGCTAAGTCCCCGGTCATGAAGATGTCTTGGATGAGCACAGGTATGGGTCGCCGACGATGGTAGAAATTGTCGGCCTGGTGACGCCCGGACTGCTGCTCGACGAGCTGGACCGGTTTGCGGTGGCCGACAAGACCGCACCGGAAGTCAAGAACGGGTACCGACAGCGGTCACGAGCCGTCCTGACTTGCGCCTCGACTCCACGCAGCCTCACGCATCGGGGCATGAAGGTCGGTCATGCAGGATGTGGGCTTCGTTGCGTTTCGGGAGGGAGTGCCTCAGGGCACATTGTCGGAGCGGGGGTGTTGCAGTTCGGGTGGGGTGTCGGGAGGGCTTCAGCCTTCAGGCCGAGGTCACGCAGATGGCCTGGTTGACGTGATCGTCGGCGGTGATCTGGCTTGCCAGGAAGCCGGCCAGGTCGGAGCGGGAAATCGTCTTCGTCGGGGCCGAGTTTGACGCGGTGACCTTGCCGGTGCCCTCCTTGTTGGTCAGTACCGCCGCTCGTACCGCGGTCCAATCCAAATGGTCGGCGTCGAATATCTTCTCCTCCCGCGCGTGCTCGGCAAGGATGGTCTTCAGCATGGTCGAAAACAGCAGCTTCGAATACCAGGGGATGCGCGACCAGCTGTCGCCAACCCCGGCGGCGGAGATGAAGACGACCCGCCGACGCCATGCTCTTTCATTGCATCGCTGATGTTGCGTGCACCGACGGAGAGTGTCGTGCGATCCCTGGTGCTGACCGGCCCGAGACAGACCAGCACTGCATCCTGGCCGCCGATGGCCTTGCCGACCACGTCACCTTCCAGCACGTTTCCCTGGACCCTGTTCACATTGTCATCGGCAAATTTGTGGTCAACCGAACGTCCGAAGACGGTGACGTCATGGCCTGCCTCGATCGCGTTCCGACTGGCAATCTCCCCGGTCTTCCCGGTTGCACCAAAGACAACGACTTTCATCCGTGACTCCATTTCTGCATGTCGTTCCGGCATCTGCCGGACTACGGGGCTGGCACCTGCCTGATCGAGCCCGGCGATTCTGGAATTTGCGGGCCGGGCGGAAACCAGCGCGGGCCGGGCAAGGCAGTGGCGACCGGAGGCAGGAGACGGACGTTCCCGGCAAACCGTGACGCGCCTCGGGCGCAATCAGGCCTCGTCAGCGGCAATGTATTTGCGCAGCATGATGAACTGTGACACGAAAAACAGCATGGTCAGGCCGGGAACGCCGAATGACTTGAATGTCACCCAGAAATCCGTGGACATCATCCGCCAGATCACCTCGTTGGCCGCAGCCAAGGCGAGGCAGAACCCAACCGCCCACCGGGTCATGATCATCCACCCCTCCTTGTGCATCTTCAATTCGCCACCCATTGCATATTCGATGAATGACCGGCCGCGCAGCAGCCCGAACCCCAGGATGCCGGCAAAGAGAAGGTAGATGATGGTTGGCTTGATCTTGAAGAACCGCTCGTCATTGAACCAGACGGTCAGGCCGCCGAACACGACGACCAGCACTGCAGTGACCACCTGCATTTTCGACAATTCGCCGGTGAGTTTCCAGGACATCGCCGAGGAGATGAGCAGGAGCGGTATGAACACTGCCGACATCACGATGAATCCGGCATACTCGGTGCCGCCGATGACAAAACTCCGGTCCCTGATCACCATGTAGCCACCGAAGAACAGGATCAGCGGGCCGAATTCGAGGACAAATTTGAGCCCGGGATGAATACCCCTTTTCCCGTCCTGCATGGTGGTCTGCTCCGCATTCTGTCGTCGTCGGCAAGGTGCAATATAGGTGACAGGCGGCGTTTACCAGCAGCTTCGGAAGGGTTTTCGCCGCCGCCAATTCTGTCAGCGCCACTTCGGGGGCGACGGAACGATTACGCGGTGCCGACCCGCGATCCGATGCCTGCCATGGTGGCAGGATGTTTGCGAGACCGAAGGGCGTCGCGTATCACGCTGGCGAACTGACGGAGTTGGCCGTCCAGAATCAATCGAGGGAATTTCAATGACCCGGAAACACCAACAGCCTGGCATCGTCCGCCTTAGCATCACGCTCCTCTACGTGGAGCCGAAGGTTGCACGGCGAATGGATGTGCCTGCGGACACCTGCCTTGATGACCTCCACCTGTACATCCAGGCCGCGATGGGATGGGAAAACTGCCATCTGTGGGGGTTCGATGCGCGACGGTATGAAAGGTGTGCCCACTGGAGTCTTGATGACTTGGGCGACGGTCCTGACGCCACCCTTCTCGACGTCATCGCCTTCCTGCAAGGCAAACAGGAATTCACCTACGTGTATGATTATGGGGACAGTTGGACCCACAGAATCAGGATTGGCAAGCTGCAACCGGAACGTGATGACCGGCACTACCCGTATCTCGTCTCCGGGACCGGGCGCTGTCCGCTCGAGGATATCGGCGGCTCGTGGGGCTACGCGGAGTTCCTGCGAGCCTTCGATGACCCGGATTCGGAATACCGGGAATACTATCCCGAATTTTTCGACGGGACCGAAACCTGGGACCCGGAAGATGCCGACCTCGACGCCAAGCGACGGCAGCTTGCGCGGTACCGGCAGTAGGATTGCCGGGCACGCGCATCCTCTGCCAGGGAAAGGGCAGCCATGCCTGCCTGACCCGCCCGGACAGCAGGAAGACGCGGCCGGACGGCGGCTGCCTGTCACCTGCCCCGCTAACGCCATTCATTCGGGACCGGGCCATGGCTCTCACGCCTTGATCTGCCCGTGCCGGTTCCACTTGTCGAGGATGTGGCGGGCGGTCATCAGGTCGAGATGGGCACCACCACCATTCTTGAACAGGGTGATCTCTTCCTCGGATTCCCGCGTGAATCCGCCGGTCGGGAGGTCGTAGAAGTCGGCAATGACGTCATCGGCGCTGATGATGTTGCGGGCAATCGGCGAGGCCAGTTCGCCGATGTGATCGATGGTGGTGTCACGTGAATCGACGAACATCCGCGACCGGCGCAGCGCCGTGTCATCCGCCTCGCGCATGTCTGGCCGGTAGGCTCCGATCAGGTCGAGATGGACTCCCGGTGCAAGCCAGTCACCGCATATGACCGGTGCAGGCGACATCGTTGCGCAGGTGACAATATCGGCCTCGGCAACGGCATCGGCCAGGTCCTCGACCACATCGATGGCATGACGGCCGGCCAGCTCCGATGCCAGCCGGTCTGCATTCGAGCGGGTCCGGTTCCAGATCCGGAATTCGGCCCGGGGAAACATCGCCGAATAGGCGTCGAGCAGTGACCGGGCGACGGTGCCGGCGCCGACAACGAGTATGCTGCGGGAGTCGGGCCTTGCCAGCCGGGAGGCAGCCAGGACCGAATCAGCGGCAGTCTTCCACTTGGTGACCAGGTGAAAATCGAACAGCGCCTCGGCCATGCCGGTCCGGTCGGCAAACAGCACCATGGCGCCGTTTGTCGTTGGACGTCCCTCCCGGGCATTGACCGGAAAGAGGGTCGCGGTCTTTACGGCAACCCCCATGCCGTCAATGACGGCCGCCCGCGACAGGATGACGTCCTCCCCTCGTGACAGCAACTGATCGCCGACCTGCGCCCGCGGCATGCGATGGCCATCCTCCAGGGCGGCGGCCAGCTCCTTCCAGTCAAGAAGCCGGTCGGCTTCCGGGTATCCGATAATCTGTACCATGGGTCATTTGCCTCGTCCTGCCGCAGATGCCGGGCGCTCACGCCAGCTGTTCCGGCAAATTCGTGTTGCCCTATCTTTTCCGGCGTGATGATGGTGTCAATCGGACTCATCCATGCCCGCAGGGCCATCCCACGCTGATTTCGCTCGATTTGTCTTGACATCATGCATCCCGCCATCGCAGGCGCGCGGCCCCGCGCGAGGATCGGCAGGTTTGGCTGGCGTTCCCGTCCTGCATGTGCGATAGTCCCGCCATGTCGATTCGCACCCGCATGGACGCCCACCCGATCCACCGGGCACCTCCCGAGGGCTTCTGCCTGTCCGAGGTCAAGTGCCGCCTGGCAAGACCGGATGAGCGCCCGCTCTGGGACGCGCTGATGAACCAGCACCACTATCTCGGCTTTCGCCGGCTGGCCGGCCGCGGCCTCAGATACATCGCCACCTTCCGCGGCCAGTGGCTCGGCCTGGCCGCCTGGCAGAACGGCGCCTTCAAGTGCCAGCCGCGTGACAGGTGGTGCGGCTGGAGAAAGGCCGAGCAGTTTCGCCGATTGGAGCTCATTGCCAATAACACCCGGTTCCTGATCCTCGCCGAGCCCGGGACCTTCCCGAACCTCGCCTCCCGCTTCCTGGCAGGGATGACCCGCCGGCTGGCCGATGACTGGCTGGCTGCGCATGGCCATCGGGTGCTCGTCGCCGAGACCTTCTGCGACCCGAAGCGCTTTGCCGGCACCATGTACAGGGCCACCGGCTGGACGGGGCTGGGGAAGACCAAGGGCTATGCCCGCATGAATGGGCAGTATACCGACCCGCATGGCCAGCCGAAGGAGATCCTGGTCACGCAGCTTCGGCGCGATGCCTGCCGGCTGCTGGCCGATCCCGGCCCGCTGCCGGAGACGGTGATGCCGCCTTCCGGTCCCGAACTGGCACCAAGGGGGGTAGCGGCGATGCGCTCGCTGCATGACGAGCTGGCGGCGGTGGCCGATTTCCGCCGGGCGCAGGGCAGGAAGCACACGGTGGCCTGCGTGCTCACCATCCATGTTCTGGCCGAGCTGGCCAACATGAAGGGCTGCCTGGCCACGGCCGAGTTCGCGCGCTCTCTCTCGCAGGAGGAGCTGGAAGCAGTCGGTGCATGGAAGAGCAAGCGGACCGGGCTCTTCGAGCCGCCGTCCAAATCCACCATCCACCGGGTGATCCAGTCGGTCGATCCCGAGGCACTCGAGCAGGTGGTCGGCCGCTACAGCCGTCCCCGGATCCAGCTGGGCCGGGCGCTGGCTGCGGATGGCAAGCGTATCAGGGGCGCCAACAGGAATGGCGAGGATCATTACGAGACCGTGGCCCTGGTCGAACACGGCGCCGGCGCACCCTTTGCACTGATGAACTTCGGTGACGAGGGCGGCGAGAGGGCGGCCACCATCGACCTCCTGGAGAGGAGCGACATCCGTGGCAAGGTGATCACCCTCGATGCGCTGCACACCACCCGCAAGACCGCAGAGGTGATCCACCGGCGCTGCGGCGCCGATTACGTCTTCACCGTCAAGGGCAACGCGCCGGAGACCTTCGGCACCCTGGGCAGCATCGACTGGGAGCAGGATTCCACCGGTCGCTTCGAGGAGGATTTCGCCAAGGCGCATGGACGCATCGAGCAACGCACCATCCACGTCATGACCCCGCTCAAGGGCGCCATCAACTATCCGGGCGTCAGCCAGATCGCCCGTATCACCCGCTACCGGGAGGTGTTGAAGACGGATGTGGCAGGCACGGACGAGGAAGACCGCACCACCACCGCCTGGCTCATCACCTCGCTCGATGCCGAGGCCGCATCGCCGGAGGAATTGCTGCGGCTGAATCGCGGCCATTGGGCTGTCGAGAACCTCAATCATCGCCAGAGAGACTGCGTCCATGGCGAGGATGCCTGCCTGACCCGCACCGATCACGGCCCGGCAAACCGGGCCAGCCTCAACAACATCGCGCTGGCGCTCATATTCGTGAACCGCCGCCAGGCGGAGAGCCTTGCTGCCACCCGCCGAAGGCTGCAGCTCAATCGCAGCCAGGCCATATTCGCCCTCACCCGGCCCTGAGAGAGGTCGCCGCGCCCGGGACATATCCCGGGCATCGCCGGCACACCGCCACATCCCCGAAAACGAATCACCCGGCAGCCGGAGGCGGCCCCTGGACGGCTTTGATTCCAGGGCGCGCGGCCGAATGGATCGCTCCGGATGCCTGCAATCGCCGGACATTTGCAAGGAGAGCCGTAGCGTGGGAAAGTCCTGTCCATGCCCGTCATCGATGCGAGGTCGGTTTGAACAGTGTGGAAATACTCGAGAGGCTGATCTCGTTTCCGACGGTGAGCCGGGACTCCAATTTGGGGCTGGTCAGCTTTGTCAGCGATTTCCTGGAGGAGCGGGGCATCCGGACTCACCGGGTGTTCAACGACGAACACAGCAAGGCCAACCTGTTTGCCAGCATCGGGCCGGCCGGCAAGCCCGGGGTCATGCTGTCGGGGCATACCGACGTGGTGCCGGTGGACGGCCAGGGCTGGTCGGTCGATCCATTCAGCATGACCTTCCGCCGTGGCCGTTTCTACGGGCGGGGAACTGCCGACATGAAGGGGTTTGTCGCCTGCGCCATGCGGGCGGCGTCGATTGCCGCCAAGCGGACCCTCAAGACCCCGCTCTGGCTGTCATTTTCGTATGACGAGGAGATCGGCTGCATCGGGGTCAGGCGGCTGATCGAATTGATGTCCGATGAGGGCATGCGCCCCAGGATGTGCATCGTCGGCGAGCCGACATCGATGCAGGTGGCCCATGGCCACAAGGGAAAGACCTCGCTGCAGGCAGTTTGTCGCGGCAGCGAGGCGCATACCGCCTATGCGCCCAGGGCGCTCAACGCCTTGCACCTCGCCTGCGACCTCGTCTCGGTCCTGCGGCAGACCCAGGACCGGCTCAGGAACGAGGGTGGCGGCGATTCCGGCTACGAAATACCCTATACCACCATCCATGCCGCCCGGATTGCCGGGGGGGTTGCACCCAATATCGTGCCTGCCCATAGCGAGGTGAATTTCGAAATCCGCAATATCGCCCGCGACGATCCGGCAGACATCATTGCCGGGCTTGAAACCGAGGTCGGGAGGCTGGTCTCATCGGCGCGGGATCTTGCCAGTGAAGCCGATATAAGCTTCCGTATCCTCAATGACTATCCGGGCCTGGACACGCCGCCGGACGATCCTTCATCGCTGTTCGTCCAGTCGCTGGTCGGGCAGCAGGTGTCCGACAAGGTAGCATTCGGCACCGAGGGCGGCCTGTTTGCCCGGGATCTCGACACGCCGACGGTCATCTGCGGCCCGGGATCGATGGACCAGGGACACAAGCCGGACGAGTATGTCGATGCCGACCAGATCGGCCTGTGCGAACAGATGATGTTCCGGCTGGTTGACCGCCTCGAAGAGGGGGTCTGAGACCTGGACAGGCCCGTCACCAGGAGGCACCGGGCTGACGGCTGACGGCGTCGCGCCGAGCCGGGTCACGCAGCCAGTTGTTCGGATTCCTCGGTCTGCTGGCGATGCCACATGGATGCATAGCGTCCATCGAGGGCCAGCAGCTGGTCATGAGTTCCCTGCTCGGTGATCCTGCCACTCTCCAGCACGATGATGTTGTCCGAATCGACGATCGTGGACAGCCTGTGGGCGATGGCAATCACCGTTCGGCCGCGCGCCATGTCGCGGAAGCTCTCCTGGATCTCCTTCTCGGTCTCGGTATCCAGCGCCGAGGTTGCTTCGTCGAGCAGCAGGATCGGCGGATTCTTGAGCAATGTCCGGCTGATTCCGACCCGCTGCTTTTCGCCGCCGGACAGCTTCAATCCCCGTTCGCCGACCTGGGTGTCATATCCTTCTGGCAATTGGTCGATGAATTCGTGCAGTTGCGCAGCCCGCGCAACCTCCTCGATCTGCGCCCGTGTCGCATAGGGAAGCCCGTAGGCAATGTTGTAGAAGAGCGTTTCGTTGAACAGCACGGTATCCTGGGGAACAATTCCGATCCGGGCGTGCAGGCTGGCCTGAGTCACTTCCCGAACATCCTGCCCATCAATTCGCAAGGCGCCGCCATTGACGTCATAGAACCGGAATAGCAGCCTGCCAATGGTCGACTTGCCCGACCCTGACGGGCCGACGATGGCCACGGTCTGCCCAGGCTCGACGACAAGGTTGATGCCCTTGAGAATCGGACGGTCGGCATCATAGCCGAAAACCACGTTCTCGAACTCGATCTTCCCGCCCGTCACCTCCAAATCAGCCGCTCCCGGCTTGTCGCCGACCTCGTAGCCCTGCTCGAGGAGGTCGAACATGTCGCCCATGTCGACGAGCGCCTGCCTGACTTCACGGTAGACGGTCCCCAGATAGTTCAGCGGGATGGTGATCTGCATCATGTAGGCGTTGACCAGGACAAAATCGCCGACCGTGAGTGCGCCCTGCTGCACGCCCAATGCCGCGATCACCAGCACCGCCACCGTGCCGATCGCGATCAGGATCGCCTGGCCCAGGTTAAGGAATGCAAGGGAATAGCTGGTCTTCAGCGCCGCCTCTTCATAGCCGGCCATCGAGGAATCATAGCGGTCGGCCTCGCGCTCCTCGGCGCTGAAATACTTGACGGTTTCGAAATTGAGGAGGCTGTCCACCGCTTTCTGGTTGGCATCGGTATCCTGGCGGTTCATCTCCTTGCGAATCTGCACCCGCCACGCGGTGACCTTGAAGGTGAACCAGACATAAATGCTGATCGTCACCAGGATGATGACGAAATACCGGACATCCAGCACCACCAGGAGAATGATCGCGATCATCGACAACTCGATGATCAGCGGTCCGATCGAGAACAGCATGAAACGAAGCAGCCAGTCGAGACCCTTGACCCCGCGCTCGATGATCCGGGACAGGCCACCGGTCTTGCGGGTGATGTGGTATCGAAGCGACAGCTTGTGGATGTGTCGAAATGTCTCGAGCGCCAGCATCCGGAGCGCCCGCAAACCGACCTTGGCAAAGATGATGTCACGCAGCTGGTCGAAACCGACGCTCAGGATCCTGGCGCCGCCATAGGCAACGGTCAGCCCCACCGCCCCAAGCACCCCGGCCAGCAGCAGGTTTTCCGGATCGGCTCCGGCCAGTGAATCGACGGCGGCCTTGTAGAAGAAAGGCGTGATCACGGCGATGACCTTGGCCAGGGCCAGGGCAACCATGGCCAGCACCACCCGCATCTTTGCCGGGCGATTGCCATCGGGCCACAGATATGGCGCAACGCTCCGGATTGTGCGCATTGCACTTCGCCGGTCGGCCAGCCTCTCCAGGGCCTTCTCGCTTTGGCTATTGGCCATATCCGCCTTTCACGCCCGCACCTGCCGGCCTTGGCATCACGGCCGGACATGGCAACCGGACACAAGCCGGACCGCAAGATTCCCGATGGAGCCTGCATATCGCGCATTGGCCCAACCTGCGACAAGACATGGTCATCCACGGCAGTATTTTCAATGGCCGTTGCCAACGGCACCCGACTGCCGGATGCGAAGCAGGGATCTGCGAGCCCGGGGCGGGTGGCTCGACGGAGAAGCCGGCGAACTCTTCACCGGCCGTCATTCCAACCGCCCGTCGCCAATCGGAAAACCTGTGCGGTCGGGACAAATCGGCAGGATTCTTGAATGCCGGGCCGGCCTCGCCCGGCGCGTCGCCCTGCCGGCACTCCGGCGACGAGCCCGACCTCCTCTCGAATTCCGTCACGCCGCCGGTTTCTCCTTCTATCTTGCCGGTCGGACGATTCGTGCTCTTCCGACCGGAATTTCCAGCTCGCCAGATATTGTGTCGAGAAGAACGAAAGGTGGTGGCGGTTGGCGCATTGCCCATTCATCTTCCGATAGCCGGGTCGTGCGACGTTTGCGGTCTTTCGGCGCCGCACCTTTCGGCAGACGCATCACATCGACGAAGCGGCGCTCCACGAGCAGGGCGAAGAGCGAGGGACCGTTGGTGGTTGCAAGGAGGCGGTCTCGCGTCGCCCGCCGATCGCCTTCGTCAAGATGTCGAACCGCGTCCAATGTCCGGCGAATTTCCTGCTCGCGCCGTGCGGAGGGTGCCTTGCCATTGGCCCAGTGCTGAAGGGTGCGATGCGAAACATTGAAGAGTTCGCTCAACATCTCCCATGACAGGCCCGAACGGAGCCTGATTTCAAGGACAGCATCTGCCGAGGTCATGGCGCTCCTCCATGGGATATTGGCAACAGGTCGGTGAGTGTCAGCCGGAATAGCGAATGGGTGTGACCGGCGAAAGCCAATTTCCGGGCAGCCAGGGACGATTCGACCCCGCCGCAAGATCATGCTGCGTCTCGACGAGGCCCTGGGGGCGAGGACGAGGGTTTTCGGCCATGCCGCCGGTGCCGTGCCGCAATCCAGTCGAATGGGCGGACATCGCACTCGAGACCATGATGGTGTCGGCCATACCCGGAAGAGGCGGTCGGCAGGACATGGTAGCCACGCCGGAGTGGCATGACGCATGGCGTCCTGTCGGACCGTCGCAGGCCTTCGATTGGCACCAGTGACCGGGCTGAATTTGCTTGCTCCGCGAGGATGGATGTGGTTGTGGCATCACTAATGTACTGTAAAACAAAGATAAATTATGCAGACAGGAATCACGAGAGAGAACCAGACCATGAGAATGAAGCCGCTCGGTTCGACCGACACGATGGTCAGCGAACTCTGTCTTGGCACCATGACCTTTGGCACCCAGACCCCGGAGCAGGATGCGCACCGGCAGATCGACATGGCGCTGGATCACGGTATCAACATCGCCGATACCGCCGAGATGTACCCGGTCAACCCGGTTTCGGCCGATACCGTCGGCGACAGCGAGAGAATCCTCGGCAGCTGGGTCGCCAAATCGGGGCGTCGCGACCAGATCCTGCTGGCAACCAAGGCAACCGGGGAAGGGTTGAAAATCGTGCGGGACGGCGCACCGATCTCCGGCAAGACGGTCCGGGAAGCGGTCGAGGGCTCACTTGCCCGGTTGCAGACCGACTACATCGATCTCTACCAGCTTCACTGGCCAAACCGGGGCTCCTACATGTTCAGGCAGAACTGGACCTTCGATCCGACGGGCCAGGACAGGTCGGAGACCCTGGACCACATGGCCGACACGCTCGATGCCCTGTCCGAACTGGTGCAGCAGGGAAAGATCATTCATTTCGGCCTGTCGAACGAAAGCGCCTGGGGAGTCGGGCAATGGCTTAGGGCAGCCGAGAAGGGTGGAGGACCCCGGGTTGAAGCCATCCAGAACGAATACAGCCTGCTCTGCCGGCTGTTCGACACCGACCTGGCCGAACTCGCCCATCACGAGCAGGTCGGGCTGCTGGCATATTCGCCGCTTGCGACCGGGCTGCTGACCGGCAAATACCAGCATGGCAAGATTCCTGCCCGCTCCCGTCGGTCGATCAACGACAATCTCGGTGGGCGGGCGGGCGAACGGGCATTCGCTGCGGTCGATGCCTATCTGGAGGTGGCGGCCAGGCATGGGGTCGATCTGCCATTACTGGCCCTCGCCTGGTGCAGCACCCGGCCATTCATGGGCTCGGCCATCTTTGGCGCAACCACCGCCGACCAGTTGCAATACCTGCTGGGAGCATCCGGGATGACGCTGTCAGATGACTGCCTTGCCGACATCGACACTGCCCACCGCGCCAACCCGATGCCCTATTGAGGCATCCTCCGGCAACCGGAGCGCCATTCACCCTGTCGTGACCACCCCGCCATCGACGGGAACGACCTGGCCCGTCATCATCCTGCTGGCCGACGAGGCAAGGAACAGGCAGGCACCGACGATATCCTCCGGTTTCAGATGTTCCTTCAGGCACTGCTTGCCCAGATGGCGCTCAAGTGATTCCCGGTCAGCCCACAATTCCAGCTGCCGTTCGGTCAGGGTCCATCCCGGGGCCACCGCGTTCACGCGTATGCCTTCAGGTCCGAATTCACGGGCCAGGACGCGGGTCAGCCCGGTAATTCCGGCATTGGCCGTCGCATAGGCCGGGTATCCGGCATTGCCGGTCATGTAGGACACCGACGTGAAGTTGATGATGACACCGCCGCCCAGCGTCTGCATGCCGGCAATCGCCGCCCGTGACGAGAAGAAATACGGGCGAAGATTCACCGCGTGATTGGCATCCCACCCCTCGACATCCAGCGCCTCGGTGCTGTGGCGGGTGTCGTTTGCCGCGTTGTTGACCAACACCTCGATCGGTCCATGTAGAGACGCCGCCTCGCCCATTGCCGCCTCGAGCTGTCCGATATCGGTCACATCGCAGCCGATATAGAGGGGCCGGCTGCCGTGCTCTGCCTCCATCCGGTCGCAGAACCGCGTTGCATCGGATCGCTGCACGAAGGCCACCCGTGCCCCCTGCCCCAGGAACCCCCCGGTCAGCGCCGCACCGATCCCGGAGCCGCCACCGGTAATGAATACCGACTTTCCAGCAAGATCCCCGAACTTGACATCCAGATTCATGACCACCCTCCCATCATCCGCAACAAGCGCCGCCCAGCCCAATAGCAGCCACCCCGAAGCCGGACAAACCCGATAGTGACCGAAACTCCCGGCCGGCAAGAGCCATGGCCGTCCGCGTCTCGTGTCAGGTCGGCCTGCCACCGGGGCGGGCGGCCATTCTCCCCGCATGGCTGCCCGGTTCGGGGAAGCCGCAATCCGTGCAGCCGACGTCGCGTGACCGTCAGTGCGCCGCCTGGTCGCCGATGGTGAATTCCAGCGGCCTGACCTGGTGGAACAACCCCGTTTCCCTGATCGTCCTGACCACCTCCTGGTCGGCGGCGCTGTCGATCGACAACAGGGCGATCGCATCCTCCCCGGCGCCCGATCTGCCCAGGTTGAAATTGGCAATGTTGACATTGCACTGCCCCAGGGCGGTTCCCAGGGCGCCGATGATGCCGGGCTGGTCGCGGTTGGTGGTGTAGAGCATGTAGCGGGTGATGTCGGCGTCGACATAGATGCCCTTGATCTGGATGAAGCGGGGCTTGCCGTCGGAGAACACCGTCCCCACCAGCGACCGCTCCCGTTGTTCGGTGACCACCGTCAGCTTGACATAGGCATCGAACACCCCCGATTTGGACCGGGTTGTCGCCGACATGACGAATCCCCGGTCCCTGGCCGCAATTTCGGCCGACACCATGTTGATTTCGGGGCTGGACGGCCGGAGCAACCCGGCCAGCGCCGCCGCGTTCAGTGCCGAGATGTTCATTTCGGACACGGAGCCGTCATAGAGCAGGTTGATGGCCCGGATCGGTTCGTCGGTCATCTGCCCGACGAAGGAGCCGAGATGATCGGCAAGGGCGATCCATGGAAGGAGTCGCGGCGCCTCTTCCGCACTGATGGATGGCATGTTCAGCGCGTTGTTGACGGCGCCGTGCAACAGGTAGTCGGACATCTGCTGTGCAACCTGCTGGGCAACCTTTTCCTGCGCTTCCGTGGTCGATGCTCCGAGATGCGGCGTCGCCACCACCTGCGGCAGCTCCAGCAGCGAATTGCCCTCCGGCGGCTCGCTTTCGAAGACGTCGAGCGCCGCGCCGGCGACATGACCTGACCGGATCGCCGCTTCCAGCGCCGCCTCGTCGACGATCCCGCCGCGGGCGCAGTTGATGATGCGAACGCCCTTGCGCGTCCGCGCCAGCGCCGCCGCATTCATGATGTGTCGGGTCTTGTCGGTCAGCGGAACATGAAAGCTGATGATGTCTGACCGGGCCAGCAATTCATCGAACTCGACCTTTTCGACTCCCAGCGACTTCGCGCGCTGGGCAGCCAGGAACGGGTCGTAGCAGACTACCCGCATGTCGAGGCCATTCGCCCGCCGGCATACCGCCGAGCCGATATTGCCGCAGCCGACCACGCCAAGGGTCTTGCCGGCGAGTTCGGTGCCGACAAAACGGGATTTTTCCCATTGTCCGCCGCGTATCGAGGCATCGGCAGCCGGAATCTGCCGGGCAAGCGACATCATCAGGGCAATGGCATGCTCGGCAGTGGTGACGGCATTGCCGAGCGGGGTGTTCATGACGATAATTCCACGCCGCGAGGCCGCCTGCACATCGACATTGTCGACGCCGATCCCGGCCCGGCCGATGACCCGGAGACGTTCGGCACCCTCGAGGAGCCGGGCCGACACCCTGGTCGCCGAGCGGATAGCCAGCCCGTCATACTCGCCGATCACCTGGCGCAGCATGGTCTTGTCCTTGCCGATTTCGGGGCGGAAATCTGCCTCCACCCCGCGATCGGCAAAGATCTGCAATGCCGATTCGGACAACCGGTCGGATACCAGCACTCTCGGTTTCATCTGCCATTCTCCTGCTTGCCGGCATTCTCCCGGATGGCGAGCCGCTCGGAATGATACGCCCACTCGATCCACGGCATCAGCAACCGCAAATCGGAATTCTCCACCGTGGCTCCGCACCAGATCCGCAGTCCTGGCGGCGCATCCCGGTATGATCCGATGTCCAGGGCCACCTGCTGGTCGGCCAGCCGCCTGGCCACCGCCCCGGCAAATCGTCCCCGCTCCCCGTCCGGGAGTTCCGGGCCGTCGAAGACAAGGCAGACGCTGGTCGTCGACCGGTGGGCCGGATTGCCGGCCAGGTGGGAAACCCAGCCATGGCGACCGACGAAACCGGCAATGACCGCGGCATTGGCCTCCGCCCGGGCAATCAATTCCGGCAGGCCGCCGATGGACCGGGCCCAGTTCAGCGAGTGCAGGCAATCCTCGACACAGAGCATGGACGGGGTGTTGATGGTGGAGCCGGCAAAGATTGCCTCGTTGATCGCACCCTTGCCAGTCAGCCTGAATATCTTCGGCACCGGCCAGGGCGGCACCCAGAACCGGAGCCGGTCGGCTGCCCTGGGCGACAGGACAATCATGCCATGTGCGGCCTCGCCGCCGAGAACCTTCTGCCAGGAAAAGGTGGTGACATCGAGCTTGTCCCAGGGAAGCTCCATCGCAAAGGCCGCCGAGGTTGCATCGCAGATCGTCAGCCCCTCCCGTTCTTCGGGGATGAAATCGCCATCCGCAACCCGGACGCCGCTGGTGGTGCCATTCCAGGCAAACACCACGTCAGCGGCAAAATCGACCCGCGACAGGTCGGGAAGCTCGCCATACGGTGCAACATGGGCCACCGCATCCAGCCGCAACTGCGTGGTGATGTCGGTCAGCCAGCCCTTGCCGAACGCTTCCCAGGCCAGGACCTCCACCCGGCGCTGGCCAAGCAGCGACCACATCGCCATCTCGACGGCCCCCGTATCCGAGCCCGGCACGATGCCGATCCGGAACGCATCCGGGATGCCGAGTATTTCACGTGTCAGATCAATGACCTGGCCCAGCCTCGCCCTGCCTTCCGGTGAGCGGTGCGACCGGCCAGTCACTGCCCGGGACAGGCTGCCCGGAGTCCAGGAGGCGGGTTTTGCACAGGGGCCTGACGAAAATTGTGGACGTCTCGGCCGGTCATCCGGCCGTTGCAAATGTTCCATGCTATCCTTCCAGATACGCGCTCCTCGTTGGGGAGGAGTGGCCCGGCAAGCCGTCTATTGCATCCGAAGAGCCCCGGCAACCTCGAGGTCGAATTCGGTGTAGACATCGCCGCCGCCGCCGGACAGGGCACCCGCCGGCAACTCAAGGCGGCAACCGATGCCGCCTTCGGCGAGTACAGACCCGGGGTCATGGCCTGGTTCGACAGCACAATACGATCAACAAGAAGCAAGACTGGAGGTCGCGCAAGGGCCAATTCACAATTGCAATATGGGGCTCGATTCCTCCGGCCCGGACCGGTCACGACATTTTCTGCCTTCATGGCCGGCGGGCGGGTTTCGGTTGGCTCGTCTCTCGGGTAGTGCAGGTCGGGCAGATTCCGGAGTCCGGCCCAATGCCTGCCATCTCGCTGATCTCGAATCCCGAACGGCCCTGCCTCGACCGGCAGGATGTCGAGGGGCTGTGCCGGCGGTGGGGCGGCGAGTCTCTTGTGGAGCTGGCGCCCGGCATCGCCTGCGAATTTGCCGTTGGCCGGCATCCGGCCGATTTCGACGAGCGACGCAGGCAGTTCTCTGAACGGGGAATCGACCTCAACATCCTTCCCGATGGCAACCGGCGGAAACGCTTCCTGTCCGCCGACATGGATTCGACGATCATCGAACAGGAATGCCTTGATGAACTGGCCTGTGAGGCCGGAGTCGGGGACCGGGTGGCACGCATCACCTCCCGGGCCATGAATGGCGAGATCGATTTCGACGACGCGCTCCGGGTGCGGGTGGCGCTGTTTGCCGGTCTCGAGGCCGGGGTGATCGACACGGTGTGGGCCAACCGGATATCCTTTACCCCCGGCGCATCCGAACTGGTCGCCACCATGCGGGCGGGCGGTGCCCAGGCCATCCTGATTTCGGGCGGGTTTACCGATTTCACCGGCAGGGTGGCTGGCCAGCTCGGGTTCCAGCGGCACTACGCCAACGGGTTGGTGTCCGAGGATGGAAAGCTGACCGGCAAGGTCATCGAGCCCCCACTCGGGAAATCGGACAAGAAGAGGATCCTGGGGCAGGAATTGCAGGATGCGGGGCTGCCCGCAGGGGAGGTGCTGGCCGTCGGCGACGGCTCGAACGATATCGACATGCTGCACATGTCGGGGCTGGGAGTGGCGTTCCGCGCCAAGCCTGTGGTCAACCAGGCGGTCGCAGTCCAGATCCGGCATGGCGATTTGACCGGCCTTCTCTACCTGCAGGGCTATCGCCGGTCCGAATTCGTGACCGGCGCCGATCGCTGACCCGGGATACCGGGCTCGCATGGGCGGGATGGCACACGGGCTGCGCCACCGACGATTTGGCCCTCCGGTTGCCGGTGGGCTTGAAGGGGTGCTGCAAACCGGTATCCTGACCGATGACCGGCGGCGGCGCTCCACCCATTCGAGACGAGCAATCAGTTGACGAAACTCTCGACACGCGACAGTCAGCGCTTCTTCCGCTCACCGGACCATTCCCGGCGGGCGGTGCTGATCTATGGTCCGGATCGCGGGCGGATCGCGCATTTTGCCCAGATGACCGTCGACGGGCTGGCCGGGGAAAATGGTCGCAACGAGATGCGGATCAGCAAACTCGATGCCGATACGGTTCGCAACAGTTCCGACATCCTCATTTCGCTCCTGAAGTCACAGAGTTTTTTCCCGGGAAGACGTGTGATCCAC
Source organism: Paracoccaceae bacterium (assembly GCA_964291445.2). Classification (GTDB taxonomy): domain Bacteria; phylum Pseudomonadota; class Alphaproteobacteria; order Rhodobacterales; family Rhodobacteraceae; genus JAPOXR01. The sequence goes on from OZ219864.1 coordinate 451,807, forward strand.
TTCGATGGTGCCGGCAACCTGGCCGCAAACGCGATCGCCAATGCCCTCAAGGTGCAAAATGATGATGATGGCTTCCTGGTGGTGACGGCTGGCAGCCTGAAGCCGGCATCGGCACTGCGCAAGCTATTCGAGACGCACCGGACCGCCTGCAGTGCACCGGTCTATGCCGATCCATGTTCTGTCGATGACATCAGGTCAATGGCGCATGCCGCCGGGCTGGCGGCGTTGTCGCCCGGGGCGGCTGATGATCTGGCTGCTTTGCATGGGGGGATTTCGCCGGCCGAGATGCAGCGATTGCTCGAAAAGCTGGCGCTGTACAAGGGCGGGGATCGGAGCGAGGTCAGCTCCGATGATGTCGAGGCCTGTGCGCCATTGGCGGAGCAGACCATGCTCGACCAGTTGCTGGAGCATGTGGCAGATCGCCAGTCGTCCCGGGTCAGCCCTGCCTTCCGGCAGATGTCCGGCCGGAACAGCGATCCCGTCACCATCTGCATCCTGGCGCAGTACATGTTTCGCAGGATTCACCGGGTGGCCATCGACCCCGGCGGCCCGGATGCCGGAGTGGCCGGCCTTCGGCCGCCCGTCTTCGGGCCCCGGCGCAGCCGATTGCTCCGGCAGGCCCGGATGTGGGGGGAAAGAGGTGCCGAATATGCGCTGAAGGAATTGCTCGCCGCCGACCAGGCGCTCAGATCCGGTCGCAAGACTCCGGCCGGTCCCCTTGTCGAGCGGGTGCTGATCCGGATCGCCATGGCACGGGGCCGATGATGCTGCGTGTCATCGGCTCGAAGCGGAGCAGGACGTTGCGAGTCCTGTGGCTGCTCGAAGAGTTGCAACTCGAGTATCGGCATGATCCGGCAATGCCGCACTCGGAACAGGTGCTGGCACGCAATCCCTCCGGAAAGATCCCGGTGCTGGTCGATGGCGACACCATTTTGACCGATAGCACGGCGATCATGACCTACCTGGCCGACCGGCATGGCCGCCTCACCTTTCCTGCCGGCACGGCGGCGCGGGCAAGGCAGGATGGCTATACCGGGTTGCTGCTTGACGAATTCGATGCCTGCCTTTGGTCGGCGGCAAAACACGGTTTCGTTCTTCCGGTCGAGCATCGCTGCCCAGAGATCAAGCCGGTGCTTCGCTGGGAGTTTGGCCAGGCGGCGTCGAGGCTTGCCGCCTCCATGCAGGAGGACAGGTTCCTGGTGGGGGACGAACCGACGATTCCCGACATCATACTTGCACATTGCCTGCTCTGGGCAAGGCTGGCGCGAATGGAACATGGGCAACCGGCGCTTGACACTTTCCTCAAACAGATGTGCAAGCGCCCTTCCTTTTCAGCGATTTCAGGGGATTCCCAATGATTCTCGATCGACCCCGCGCGCGTGCCGGTAGCGTGTTGGCCTTGGTGCTGGCGACGGGTGCGCCGGCCCAGGCCCAGTTTTCGCCGGAAGCTGTTGTCGAATTCTCGCGGGCGTTTGTCGAATTGCAGGGCGGAACGCTGACCTGGGACGAACGGCGCGAGGATGGCAGTGACATCGTACTGACCGGAATCGTTGTCGAATTCCCGACCGAAGACGGCACGCTGCGTGCTGGCAGCGAGGAGATTCGCGTTGTCGGTTCCGGGGGTGGGTCGGTCGCAATCCTTGCTCCCCATGCCTTGACCCTGACCGGAGAATTGCCCGAGGGCAGTAAGCTCCACGCCGAAATCGGCCTGGAGAATTCGAAGTTCCTGTTCAGCCAGGACGGGATCATGACCCTCGATGCCGGTCTCTCGGGCCTGTCTGTCGAAAGTGTCGTTCGGTCCCGCTCCGGCGAAATACTGGTCAGCCATGATTTCGACCTGGCCGGCGGCGGCGTGGACTCGGTCCTTGAATTTGGCCCTGCTGGCGAATTGTCGATCACCGCGTCATGGGATTTCAGCTCCCTGTCCGGGGTTTATTCGGACGGACCGGATACCACCACCGGCTACCGGCAAAACGATGTCCGGGGAGAGTTTGACATGTCCTACTCGGGCTTCGGGGACGACAAGACCCCGATCGATGTCGTCGTTGACAATTTCGTGATCAGTTCCTCCAGTTCAATTGTAGATGTGTCCGCCAGCAGGGACGAAGATCGAGTGTCCGTGACGACGGAAACCGGCCCCGGATCCCTGAAGCTGCAAACCGGGCCGGACTCGATGTTGGCAGAGCTCGCGATTGGCCCGATTGCAGTGACCGTGGATGATGGCAGCCCGGAGCCTGCCATGGGCAGCATCGACGACATCCGGTTTTCGGTAACTGGCAAGGACGATCCCAAGTCAGACATGACCGAGATTCGGCTGACATTCTCGCATGATGACTTCGAAGTGCAGAACGCCAACGTTTCGGGGGGGCTGGAAGTCCTCGTATTCCTGCTTGCCGGGCCGGACAGGACGAATCTCGATTACAGGATATTCATGCCGGATGGCTGGTTCGACTTTGAAACCGGAGACGCTGACCTGGAGACGCCCGGTATGCTCGAAATCGTGGTCAACAGCTTCGAGGTCGAGACATCACTGTTCACGGTTTCGGCAGAAGGTGACCTGCAGGCGACCCGGAGCCTGGCAGGCTGGTTGTTTCCCACGGGCACCATATCCGTGCGAACGACGGGGCTGGTCACCCTGCATGAGTTGCTGACCTCCGCCGGATCGTCACTCCTCCCCGAGGCCATTGACGAGAACAGGAACCTGGTCCCCGCCCTCAGCGTTTTGCGCCTGTTTGGCAGGAAGGGCGAAGACGGATCGCTGAATTTCCTTGTCGAGTCGGACGGAGATCAGCTCAAGATAAACGGAGTCAAGTTCTGATCGATCCATTGGTTGGCAGGTTCTGCCCCCGGCGAATGCAGTGAGGTAACATGGAGGGTCGATTGTCAGTTTCCGCCGAAGCAGTCCTGTCGGAAGCCCTGCAGGCCGGAGGCGACTCCGCCGATGCCATTGTTGTCAGGGACCGGTCGGTGTCGGTCGATGTCAGGAACTCCGGGATGGAACATTTGGAGAGGTCTGACAGCATCGCGGTTGGGTTGCGGGTCCTGGTCGGCAAACGCCAGGCCTGTGTCTCGGCATCCGATTCCAGTCCGCAGACGGTCGAGCGCATGGCGCGGCAGGCGGTGGCCATGGCCCGCGAGGCGCCCGAGGATCCGTATGCCGGTCTGGCGGAAGCCGGGCAGTTGGCGACGGATCTCGATCTCGAGGCGCTGGAATTGTGCGACCGCTCGGAGGAAATTCCGGTCGAGACGCTGTTTGACCGGGCCCTCCGGGCCGAACAGGCGGCCCTGGCGGTGGACGGGGTGGATGCGGTCAGCGCATCATCGGCCGGACAGGGGTACTCGACCGTCGAGCTTGCTGCCACCAACGGATTTTCCGGCCGCGTCGAGCGAAGCTACTCGGCCTGTTTCTGCTCGGCCATCGCCGGTACCGGCCTGGAAATGGAGGTCGATCACCATGGCGAGATGCGGGTCTTCGATGCCGACTTGGCGGGACCGGAGGAGATCGGCAGGATTGCAGGTGAACGGGCGGCCGAACGCTTCGGGCCAACCCGGCCGGTAACCGGCGCCTGCCCGGTCATCTTCGACGAGCGGGTCGCTTCCAGCCTGGTCTCCCACCTGCTGGGGGCAATCAACGGCTCGGCAATCACCCGCGGGGCCAGCTGGCTTCGTGATGCACTAGGTGAGGCCGTGTTGCCTGCGGGGCTGGATATCGTCGAGGAGCCGCTCAGGCCACGCGCGTTGTCATCACGGCCTTTCGATGCCGAGGGCCTGCCGCGGCGACAGCGAAGGCTGGTGTCGGACGGCACGCTCAGGAGCTGGATCCTCGACCTTGCCACGGCCCGCAAGCTCGGAATGGACAGCACGGCAAATGCCTCCCGCAACCCGTCGGCGCCGCCATCGCCATCGGTCTCGAACATTGCCATGACCCGGGGAGAGGGCGATCGGGACCAGCTGGCGGCGGAAATGGGAACCGGCCTGATCGTGACCTCGATGATCGGCGCCACCATCAACCCGACCACCGGCGACTATTCCAGGGGGGCAAGCGGGTTATGGGTAGAGCATGGCCAGGTGACGGGACCGGTCTCAGGTTTCACCATTGCCGGCAATCTTCGGCAGATGCTGAAGACGCTGCGGCCCGGGAATGATGTTCAGCCATTCAGGCGGTTCCAGGTTCCCAGTCTTCTGGTAGAAGGCCTGGTCGTTGCCGGCGAGTGACCGGATCGTCAACGCAGATCGAAAGCGACGAAAGGAGGCAATAATGGCCCGACGATTGCACCTGGTTTTCGGTGGAGAATTGCTTGATCCGACCACGGCGCGGTTTCGTGACCTGGAAGGGGTCGAGGTTGTCGGCCTCTTCTCCGACTACGCATCGGCATTCGATGCCTGGAAGGAGGCTTCGCAGCGCACGGTCGACAATGCGTTGATGCGCTATTTCATTGCCCGCCTGGGCAAGGTTGACGGCAAACCGGTTGCCGCCACGGCGGAGGATGGTCCGGGCGGCGGCGGGCCGGACCATGACTAGTCCAGTTTCGGCCGGCAATCCGGTGGATGGTCCGGGCGGCGGCGGGCAGAACCGGTAATGGGTCATTCGCTCGGCCTGGCTGCATATCTGGCGGTGTCGGCGCGAGCGGACCACCGGGCGCAGCAAGGTGCTTCACCGGCGGCTTGCCGGGGGCAAGGAGGACCAGGGCCGCAGCGAGGAGCGGCTGGGCGTGCCCGGCAAGCCCCGTCCGCGGGGAAGGATGGTCTGGTTCCACTCGGCCAGTGTCGGTGAAGTGATATCCGTTCTCCGGGTCGTCGAGGAAATTGCCCGGTTGCGGGCCGATATCGGCTTCCTGATCACCACCGGCACCCTGTCCTCGGCCGAATTGCTGCAGACGCGCATGCCCGAGAGGACCCTCCACCAATATGTCCCCTACGACACAAGAAGCGCGGTGGAGAAATTCCTCGATTACTGGAGGCCGTCGATCGGCATCTGGACCGAAAGCGAGTTGTGGCCAACGCTGATCTGCGAATCCCATCGCCGGCAGATCCCGCTGCTGTTCGTGAATGCCCGGATGTCGGAAAAATCATATCGTCGCTGGCGGTGGATCCCCGGCTTTGCTGCCTCGCTCCTTCGCCGGTTCGACGGGGCGCTCTGCCAGGACAACAGGACCGGCCGCTACCTGCGCCGGCTGGGCTTGCCAGCCGAGCGGATCGATGTCACCGGTTCGCTGAAGAGGGGCGCCGGCGCATTGCCCTGCAATCCCGAAGACCACGACTCCTTTCTGAGCGCGGTAGACGGGCGGACGATCTGGCTGGCGGCCTCGACCCATGAAGGCGAGGAGGAGCTGGTCGGCCAGGCCCACTCGCTTCTGGAGCAGCGCCACCAGGGCATCCTGCTGGTGCTGGTGCCAAGGCATCCAGAGCGTGGCCAGGGGATCGGTGAGCGGCTGACCAGCCTCGGATACCGGGTCCGGCTGCGGTCGAAAGGCGAGCTGCCGTCCAGTGGCGACCAAATCTATGTCGCCGACACCTTCGGCGAACTCGGGCTCTGGTACCGGGTGGCGCCGGTCAGTTTCGTCGGAGGCTCGATGGTGGAATCGGGCGGCCACAACCCCTATGAACCGGCACTCCTGGAGTCGGTGATCCTGCATGGACCACATGTGGGCAATTTTGCCCAGGATTTCGCAAAATTCAGCACGGCCGGAGCTGCCCGCCAGATCGAGACACCGGCCGATCTCGCCAATGCCGTTGATGACATGCTTGATCCCGACCTGGCCAGGAAGATGACCGGCGCCGCGCTTTCCGTCTGCTCCGGGGGCGAGGCCATCGTCCACCTGGTGGCCGAGAGAATCCTCGCCCGGATTCCAGCTGGCGGCGGAGCCAATGAAGCAGCCTGAGTTCTGGTTCCGGCCGCCGGGGCTGCTCTCCACCCTGTTTTCACCGGTTGCGGCGCTATGGAGTTCGACAACCCGCCTCCGGCTCGAGCGCGGCCAGCGCTGGCAGGCCGGGGTACCGGTGATCTGCATTGGCAATCTCAATATCGGCGGCACCGGCAAGACACCGACGGCGATGGCGATGGCCCAGAGACTGGCTGCACGCGGCGAGACCCCGCATTTTGTCACCAGGGGTTATGGCGGGTCGCTGCACGGGCCGGCAAGGGTTGATCCCGACCGGCATACCGCCAGCGATGTCGGCGACGAGGCATTGCTGCTCGCCGCCTTTGCGCCTACCTGGATTGGTCGCCAGCGGCAGGCTGCCGCCAGCCTGGCCACCGATGCCGGCGCCAGCGTCATCATTCTCGACGACGGATACCAGGATGCGTCCATTCTCCACGACCTGTCGATCATCGTCGTCGATGCCAGGAGGGGATTTGGCAATGAACGTGTGCTGCCGTCCGGGCCGCTCCGCGAGCCGGTTGCCGCCGGGTTGCGCCGGGCCCAGCTGGTGGTGGCGATCAGCGATGGCGACACGGACGAATTTCGCCGCCGGTGGTTGCCCGGCATCGACCTGCCGGTTGTCGGCGGCCGCATGACTCCCCTGCCGACCGGGATTGACTGGGAGGGAGAACGGGTGCTGGCATTTGCCGGCATCGGCGACCCGGCCAAATTCTTTGCCAGTCTCGAGACGCTGGGCGCGGATCTCGTCAAGGCGGTGCCGCTTGGCGATCACCAGCCACTGACCGGCCGGTTGCTGTCACGGCTGGAGAGCACCGCCAGGGCAGCATCGGCAAGGATGGTGACGACCGAGAAGGACGCGGTGCGGCTGGATGCCGGGTGGCGCAGCCGGGTCCTCACCCTGCCGGTCCGCCTGGAACTCGAGGACTGGTCGCAGATTGACGCCCCTGCTCACGGAGACGGGAATACCTCCCGCTGCCGCCGGCTGATCAACGCAAAATCAACTTGCCCGCATTGGGCAGAACCGCACGGGTTGCTGTCTCGCCCGACACGACTCGGAGCGCCCGCGGGCACGTCCATGCCTTGTCACTGCATCGACAGGCCTCGGAGGGCCGAAAGGGACGGCCTCACTCGGTGAGATGCGAATCCAGGATTTCGGCGAAATCGTCATATGACATGTTCGAGTAGCGTTCGCCGTCGATGACAAAAGACGGGGTCGAGTCGATATTGTCCTCGGCCAGATGTTCCAGTTGGGTGTTGTACAGCATCTCGGCATTGGCCGCATCGGACAGGCAACCCTGGATCTCTTCCATGGTCAGCCCTGCCGCCATGCCGATGCCAGACAGGCGCTCGACAATTGCTGCCGGGCTCTCCTGCCGCGACCAGCCATCCTGCCGGGCAAACAGCATGTCACTGATGCCGAAGTATTTTTCCCTGCCGCCACAGCGGGCAATGATCGCCGCCCACAAGGCAGGGCGATTGAAATAGGTTTCGCGGACCCGGTAGAGTATCCGGCCGGTGTCGATATATTCCCGCTTCAGGCGGGGATAGACCGTCTCGTGAAAATTCTTGCAGTGCGGGCAGGTGAACATGAGGTATTCGGTGACCACCAGCTGCGCATCCGGGTTGCCCAGCGTCATTTCCACGTAGCCGGACTCATCGGCAGCGGCGGTGATCGAGCCGGACAGCGCCACCATTGCGGTGGCAGCGGCGGCGGCGCCAAACAACCTGCGGCTCAATCTGTACATTCCGTTGGGCTCCCCTTGGCTAACCATGCCTTCCTCCTATTGATTTTCCCAGGCCAAGCAACTGCCTTCGCAATTCCTCATCCTCGATATCCGCAACCATCTCCTCCAACTCCCTGATACGGGCCGGGTCCAGAGGAATTCGGGCGGGCGGCGGCGTATCAGCCCTGGGCCGCTCCCGGCTGGTCTGGGTAATCATGATCGAACCGATAGCCCGATAGCCATAGCTGGAATTGATTCGCTTGATCAGCCAGGGGGTCTGCATCCGGATTTCCTGCGAGACCGCCCCCGCCACCTCCAGCACCAGGGTGGAGCCGGTTTGTCCGCCATCATGGTGGATGCGCACCGGTCGGGAAATCCTGGCCATGTCGGCACCGGCAATCTCCTCCCAGCCGGTCAGCAATGACGTGACGGCAAATCCCTGCCGGGCGGCGGCATCCCGGATGCCATCCCGGACCAGCGCCGATACATGCTCCATCCTCCCGACTTTCCTGTCGGGGGAAAACTGCTGGCCATTTCCGGAGTCAGGCATGATAGTCGGCCTTCCTGTACGAGGCCGGTTTATAGCGCAAACCGGCGGAATTTGCATCCCGGTATCCGGCAGCTGGTGTCGACATTGAACGAAGCCCGCTTATGCACAGCACTTCTCGACTGGTATGATCTGAATGCCCGCGAGCTTCCCTGGCGCGTCCGGCCCGGCGCCGGCGTGCTCCCCGACCCGTATTCGGTCTGGATTTCGGAAATCATGCTGCAACAGACCTCGGTGGAGGTGGTTCGCCGGCGCTTCCCGGGGTTCCTGGCGCGCTGGCCGACGGTGCGGGCCCTGGCCGAGGCCGATGATGATGCGGTGATGGCGGCCTGGGCCGGGCTTGGCTATTACGCAAGGGCTCGAAACATGATCAGCTGCGCACGCATTGTTGCCGGTAGTCCCGGCGGCAGGTTTCCCGAACATTCCGGCGAGCTGCGTAAGCTTCCGGGGATCGGGCCCTATACGGCAGCCGCCATCGCCGCCATTGCCTTTGATGCGTCGGAGGTGGCGGTTGACGGCAATGTCGAGCGGGTCATTGCCAGGCATTACGCCATACCGACGCCCCTGCCTGCCGCCAAACCCCGTATCCGGCAGCTCGCCGGCCGCTTGGCGCCGGCCGCCCGCGCCGGCGATCTGTGCCAGGGGCTGATGGATCTCGGCTCGCTGGTCTGCCGGCCCCGCCAGCCGAAATGCCACCGATGCCCGTGGCAGTCCACCTGCCAGGCCTTTCGGCAGGGGATCCAGGACCGGTTGCCGGCACGCACCCGCCGACCGCCCCGACCCGTCGTCACCGGCACCGCCTGGGTCGGCAGGCGGCAGGACGGGGCATGGTTGCTGGAGCGTCGGCCTGCCGGCGGCCTTCTTGGCGGAATGCCCGGCTGGCCTGGCTCCGGCTGGGGATTTGAGCAGGATGCGGCGGCACCATGGGACGGTCCATGGCGCCGGCTGGACGGGACGATTCGCCATGACTTCACGCATTTCCGGCTCGAATTGACGGTGTTCGTGGCAACGATCCCGCTGCATGCAAGCTGCCGGCGCGGCCGATTCGTCCCCGCAGGCGAGTTCGAGGTGGACCGGTTGCCGGTGCTGATGCGAAAGGCGCATGCCGCCGCCCTGGCCGAATTTCAACGGCAAGACCGGTAACCGGGCGGCTCCATCCACGGCCGCCGGACTCACAGGCCCCTGGCCCGGCTGTAGCCGTGGCGGGTCATGCATTGATTGTCGAATGTCGTCACCCAACGGCCGCGGCGCCACCTGGTGTCAAGACATTTGCGGGCGCTCCTGAAAGCCGGCTTGCCCTTGGCTCGCCGGCACCTGTGGTCGATGAATGTGACCCAGCGCCGGCCATTCCAGAAATCCTCGATGCAATTCCTGTTCCGCCTGTTCGGCTGGTGGTGGAAATTCTTCTTCGGCTGGTGGTGGCGGAACTTCTTGCTGGGCGCTGCCTGCTGCGTTTTGGCCGGTGTGTGGGCCTTCTTCTTGTGTCCGGAATTTGCGATCCCGACCATCAGCCCGGTAAAGATCAGGAACTTGGCAAGATCCCGCGACGTGTCCCCGGCCAGGGCGGGGGCGGCGGGAATTCCCCCGGCCGCAAGGGCCAGGGCGGTGATGATGGCAGTCAGCTGTCGTCTCATGGCGTGTATCTCCTCTTGGCCGGGCACCGGGACCGGATTCCGGCTGCTGGAAGTCTTGAAGAACACCATCGTCCAGACAGGCAATAACAGGCAGATGTTATCCGATGACACCGGATGTCCGCATTGCCGTGATGATGCGGCGGCGGGGAGCCGGGATGAAGGCCAGCGAGTGACCGCGGCGGCCGGCCATTGCTCCGGGCCGGGGGGACATGGCGGCGAAGACTCCGTCCGTTGTTCCGCCATCGTGCGCCATTGCTCCGGGCGGGGGGATCGGTGATATTGCATAACAAGGCAATTCGGTGTGAATGGCGGTCATGTTCAGGATTCTGATCCCGGCAGCTGTCCTTGCCCTGGCCCTGCTTCACGCGGGCCCGGCTTCGGCAACATGCTATGCCGACTACAAGGCCAAGAAGGACGATCCGTTGCGCCTTCATTACGGCGTCATCCAGATTCCTGACGATCTGTGTTCTCATGCCGATGCCGAGGCCCATATCAGGCAGCGCATTCAGGGAGCGGGCTGGACGCTGCTGATCGTGAATTCGCTGTTCGGCCCGGAGGGTCTCGACGAGAGGAAACAGCATGCCGGACCGTTCTTCCTTCGCTTCTAGGTTGCGCATCCGCCCGGTTCACGGAACCGGATATGTCGTGATTGCCCTTGCACTTATTGTCGGCATTCTCGGGCTGGCCGCCACCTTCCTGATCCGCAGCCTTCCCGATGCCAATGCCTTCAACGCCCATGTCGAGCGCCTGTTTGTCGAAAATGCCAACCTGACCTCGGAGACCGAATTGCGGCTGCTCGAAGTGCTGGCGCAATCCGGCAATGCCTTCTCCGACGCGGTGTCATCCTACCGGATCATCGTCCTGGTGCTGCTGGTATTCGCCGCCGCCCTGCTGATTTCGGCCATCGTGTTCCTGGTCAACTCCCTGGCGCTCGGCCGCCGCATGTCGGAGGTCGAACGGGCCGGTATGCACATCACCAGCCTCATCATCAGCCGGGACGAACAGATCGCACATCTGAACAATCTGGAGATCACGCTGACGCCGGCAACCATGGAGACCCTGGCCTTGCTGTGCGAAGCGCGGCTTGACAACGAGATCCTGACCGGTGCCCAGCTGGAGTCGCTGATCACCGGCAAGGATGTTCTCGATTGCGACGAGGCGGCCGGCGCGACACGCATCAAGCGGTTGCGCGACGCATTGGGCAACCAGATCGTGTCGGAGCTCCTGGTCAAGAACATCACCCGCAGCGGCTACCTGCTGTCCATTGACAGGAATTCCATCAAGCTGCTTTGAGCCTGGCATCGGGCGCGGCCTGCCGGATGGCGGCCCCGACAGGATTCGAACCTGTGACCTACCGCTTAGGAGGCGGTCGCTCTATCCTGCTGAGCTACGGGGCCGCGGCCGCACTATTCAGCGACAATCATTGCAAGACAAGGACAAATTGATGGACCCGGGCATCAACACATTGCAAGGTCTTCGTGGCCTGCCTGCCCATGCTGCCGGTCCGCCGCCAACCCTTGCCAGCCCGGTCTGTTGCCATGTTTGAGCCCCGCACGCTTGCCGATTTCCAGGCGGCGGATTTTGACGAGGTGATCGATGTCAGGTCTCCTTCCGAATTCGCCGAGGATCACGTGGTCGGCGCGGTCAACCTGCCGGTTCTCTCCGATGCGGAGCGGTCACTGGTCGGCAGGATCTATACCGGCGAGAGCAGGTTTCGGGCCAAACGGATCGGTGCGGCGCTGGTTGCCAGGAACATTGCCGATCATCTCGAAGGTCACCTTGCCGGGAGGCCGGGCGACTACCGGCCACTGGTCTATTGCTGGCGCGGCGGCGAGCGGTCCGGCGCCATGGCCGAGATCCTCGGCCGGGTCGGGTGGCGGGTGGAAGCCCTCGCCGGCGGATACCGGAGTTGGCGGCGCCTGGTGGGCACGCTGCTCTATGACACCGGGTTTCCGGCCCGTGTCATGCTTCTGGCCGGCAACACCGGCACCGCCAAGACTCCAATCCTGCGGCAACTTGCAGAATCGGGCGCGCAAATCATCGACCTCGAGGCGTTGGCCAGCCACCGGGGCTCTCTCTTCGGGGCCACCGGCAGCGGCCAACCCTCCCAGAAGGGATTCGAAAGCGCGCTGGCCGTCTGCATCGACCGGCTTGATCCGGCCCTGCCGGTGGTGATCGAGGCCGAATCCAGCAGGATCGGCCAGTGCCAGATTCCCCCGTCACTATGGCGCGCCATGCAGGAGGCGCCGCGCATCGAATTGCGGGCATCGGTGGAGATACGGGTGGCGAACATCATGGCCGAATTCTCCGATCTTGTCGACGATCCGGCCCGGCTGAAGGATGCCATTCTCCTGCTTGCCCCCTTTCACTCACGGGACCGGATTACCGCCTGGCTCGAGGCGGCATCGGAGAGGCGCTTCGAGGCCCTGGTCGCGCAGCTGATCACGCATCACTACGACCCTCGCTATCACCGGCACCGGGAACGAGGCCGGACGCACTGCCTGTTCCCGGTCGAACTGACCAGCGCCTCGCCGGACGACATTGCCATCGCCGCCCGGCAGATTGTCTCGAAGGCCGGGCTGTGCTCGCCGGTCAGCCCACGGTAATCCACGGCCTGCCTGCCTCCAACTCGCCGAAGAGCGATGGCGTCTCGCCCGCATCCTCCAGCTCGTGCAACACATCGCCGGCCATCGCCGCCGGCACCGCCGCCAGCAGCCCGCATGCCGTCTGCGGGTCGAACAGCAGGTCGGTCGCCCCGCAGCACTTGAAGGTCATGCTTGCCGACAGGGCGGAATTCGAAGTCCAGATCGATGAGCGAATGCCCTGGCCGGCCAGTTCGGCGGCGCCGGCAAGAAACGGAATGTCGGCCATGCTTATGCTGGCGGCCAGGCCCGAGGCCTCCAGGATTTCGAAGAGATGGCCGGCGAGGCCGAAACCGGTCACATCGGTCATCGCCGTTGCCCGGCGGCCAAGGATTGCCGCCGCCTTGCCGGACGGTCTCGACATGGCCGCCCAGGAAGCTGCCACATCCCTGCCCTTCGCCTTGCCTTCCATCTCGCCGGCAAGCATGACCCCGGTGCCGATCGGACGGGTCATGATCAACCGGTCGCCCGCCCTTGCGCCCGACTTGACCACCGGATTGCCGACCGGAATACCGGTGACGGCAAAACCGATCATCATTTCGCTCCCCTGGCTGGTGTGGCCGCCGACGATTTCTGCCCCCTCGCCGGCAAACACGCCGCTGGCCGCATCCATGATCTCCCGCTGGGTTGCCGCCAGCATCCGCCCCGACATCCGCGGCAGGGTGATCGACGCCAGCGCCGCCTGCGGCCGGGCGCCCATCGACCAGATGTCTCCCAGGGCATGGATGGCGGCGATGCGGGCAAACAGCCAGCAATCCTCCACAAAACCCCGCAAGTGATCGGTGGACATCACCTGCGACACGCCGCCCCAGCGCAGGATGGCAGCATCATCGCCGATACCGGCCGCCACATGGGCATGGGCGCCGCTGCGCAACCCGGCCAGCCCCTCCTGCAATGCCGGACGGGCCACCTTCGAGCCACAGCCGCCGCACAGCTTGCCCTGCTCGGCCAGCATCTCGCTCACCCCGGCCGCCAGCTGGCCCGGCAGCGGCGGTGGTGACATGTCCGGCAGCTGGCGGAACCTGTCCATGAAGGCCTGGTCGATCCTGTCCTTGACCTGCCAGACCCAACCCCCGCTCGCCGACAGGCCGAACCGCTCGCCAACGGCATGCTTGCCGCCGGTCGAGACCAGCTTCAGAAAGTCGCGCTGCGGCGAGAATCGTTTCGGCATCGTCCCGGTCAGCGCCGCCCGCAAATTGTGATAGAGCACCGGCGCCGACCGGACGGCGTAGACGCCGGCCCGCCGGCGGGGCGAGCGGGACATGTGGGCACAGTCACCTGCGGCAAAGACCGCGGGCGTTGATGTCGAGCGCAGGAACTCGTCGACCCGAAGGAATCCCTGTTCGAGTTCAAGCCCGGCCCCGGCAAACCATTCCGGCGGGCGGGCGCCAGCTGCACCGACCACGAACCCCGCCTCGATGCGTCTGCCGTCGGCAAGTTCAAGCCAATCCCTGTCGATCCTTGCGACCCGGCTGTTGCAGTGAATGGTGATGCCGGCATGACCGGCGCGGCGGACCAGCATCCGCCGGGGGGCGGCAGCCAGCTCTCCCAGCGGGCGGTCCGACTGCTCGATGACCGTGATCTGCGCCGTCTGCACGGTCTCCGAGCGCATGCGATGGGCAAATGCCAATGCCAGTTCGACCCCGCCGACCCCGCCGCCGATCACCGCGACGCAGGGTCGGCGCTCGCCGCGGCCGATTTCGGCCAGGAACCGTTCCCAGCGATCGGCAAGCGTCCCGAGCGGCTTGGCCGGAACTGCCCAGCGGGCAAATCCGGGGATGTGCGGGCAGTCGGTGGAAATCCCGACATTGATCGAGAGCGTGTCGAATGACAGTGGCGCCTGCCGGTCGAGCACCACCAGTTTCCGGTCGAGGTCGATGCCGGTCGCCGAGGTCAGGGTCAGCCTCGCCCCGGCACGCCGGCACAGGCGGACTAGGTCGATGTCCAGATCATCCCGCGAGTAATGGCCGGCAATGAAGCCCGGCAGCATCCCGGTATAGGGGGCGGTCGGCTCCGGGTTTATCAAGGTGACCCGTGCGCCGGCCAGGGGAGTCATCGCCCAACTCCTCAGGACCAGCGCATGCGCATGTCCCCCGCCCAGCAGCACCAGGTCACGCGTCAGTGGCAGAAGATCTCTCACCTGGCAGGGCCTCTCGAAATGGCGGGCGGCATGTCCTCACATACCAGCACCCTGGTGAAAATCCGAACAGCCAAATGCGGGGAAGCGGGGGAGCCGGTCCGGGAGGGTTGCATCCAGGCACCGCCCAAGCGGTGAGAACGGGCTTAGGGGCCGACATTCGGAGCGACCTCGCCGATGCGGCGGTGGCAGTAGCCATGCGGTGAGGGCAGGTCACAACCGGCTTGTCCCGAAGGAGCCGCATGGCTAATGGAGACCGTGTTGTTACGTGAGGGGGTGACATGCAGGCTGGTGACGCGGAGATCATGGCCATCAAGGCCATTGGCTGGATGGCCGAAAACCAGCCGGCGCTTGACAGGTTTCTTGCCGAGACCGGCGAAGATGGCGGGAGCATCGGCGAGCGGCTGCCGGACCCGGAATTCCTGGCGGCGATCATCGACCACCTCCTGTCATCGGATGAGTCGGTGCGCGAGTTCTGCGCGGCACACCAGATCCCCCCCGAAGCGCCGATGCGGGCAAGGACGCTGCTGCCAGGCGGCGATGCCCCGAACTGGACCTGATCGATGCGGGGGAGGATCCGGGGGCTCGTATTCGACAAGGACGGCACGCTGTTCGACTTTCAACGATCCTGGTCGTCATGGATGCGACTCGTGCTGACGAGGCTGGCGGCGGGCGACTGGGAAATGGCGGCGAGGGCCGGCACCGCCCTCGGTTTTGACCTGGCGAAGGGCGAGTTCCGTCCCGGTGGCTCATTTGTTGCCGGCACCCCGGAATCGACCCTGGACATCCTGCGCCTGTCATTTCCGAAGCTGGGGGTGGCGGACATCCTCGGGGTGCTGCAATCGGCGACCGATGAGACCCCGCAGGTGGAGGCGGTGCCGCTCAAACCGCTGATTGGCGGGTTGGCGGCCGAGTATACGCTTGGCCTGGCCACCAATGATCACCTGTCGACCGCCAGGCAGCACGTCGCCGGTGCCGGCATTGTCGAACACTTCACATTCCTGGCAGGGTCCGACAGCGGCTTCCCTGCCAAGCCGGAGCCGGACATGCTGCTGGCCTTCTGCGACTGCACCGGGATCGCCCCGGAGCAGTCGGTCATGATCGGCGACAGCCCGGAGGATTTGAAAGCCGGGCGGGCGGCGGGGATGATCACGGTTGGCGTCCTGACCGGCACCGCATCGCGCCAGGCCCTGGCCCCGCTTGCCGACACCGTCCTGGATGACGTTGGCGCCCTTCCCGGCTGGTTGCAGGACGCACGGCGGTCCGCAGCCAGCTGACCCGGCCAATCCGGGACTTGCCTTCGGGCCCGACGATTCGAACTTGTAAATCCCGACCACTCACCGCAAACATTGGCCCGGCGGCCAAATCCGGCCGCATTGCCGGTCTCGAAACCGTTGCGAATGCAGGTGCAGCATGTCCAGACGAGCCAGTCGGAGGAGCGGGGGCCACCGAGCAAACCTGGAGCGCAGTTCGCGCACTGCCATCAACCAGATGGATTGGCGTATACCGGTCAACACCGACAGGCCGACCGAACCCCTTGACGAGGAAGGAATCGAGGCCATCCATGACGGCGCCATGCGGGTGCTGGAAGAGATCGGCATCGAGTTCCTGAACACCGAATCGACCGCAATTCTGGAAGAGGCGGGTTGCACCGTCGATGGCACCAATGTCCGCATGGGGCGTGACTTCGTCATGGAAATGATCGAACTCGCCCCCGAAACGTTCACCATCACGCCCCGCAACACCGACCGGCGGGTCACCATCGGCGGCAAGCACATCGTGTTCGGCAATGTCTCCTCGCCACCGAACAGCTATGATCTGGACAATGGCAAGCAGGTCGGCACCCGCCGCAGCTTCCAGGATTTGCTCAAGCTGACCCAGTATTTCAACTGCATTCACCTGGCATGCGGCTACCCGGTGGAGCCGGTGGATCTGCATCCGTCGATTCGCCATCTCGACTGCCTCTTCGACAAGCTGACCCTCACCGACAAACCGGTGCATGCCTATTCCCTGGGCAAGGAGCGGATCGAGGATGTCATGGAAATGGTTCGCATTGCCGGCGGGCTGACCGATGATGAATTCGAGCAGGCACCGAGAGTCTTCACCAACATCAACTCCACCTCGCCCCTCAAGCACGATTTGCCGATGCTCGACGGGGCCATGCGCATGGCCCGCCGTGGCCAGGCGGTGTTCATCTCGCCCTTCACCCTGGCCGGGGCCATGGCGCCGGTGACAATGGCGGGGGCCGTCACGCAGTCAATCGCCGAGGGGCTGGCAGCCATCGCCCTGATGCAGGTGGTCCGGCCCGGAACGCCTTGCGTGTTCGGAACCTTCACCTCGAATGTCGACATGCGCTCCGGTGCCCCGGCCTTCGGCACCCCGGAATACATGCGGGCCACCCAGATGACCGGCCAGATGTGCCGTCTCTACCGGCTTCCCCTGCGTGCCTCCAACGCCTGCGCCGCCAATGTGCCCGACGGGCAGTCGGTCTGGGAAAGCAGCAACTCGCTGTGGTCGGCGGTGCAATCCGGTGTCAACGTGGTCTACCACGCCGCCGGATGGCTGGAGGGTGGCCTCATCGCCTGCCCGGAAAAATTCGTCATGGATTGCGAAATCCTGCAGCAGATCCAGCGATATTTCGAGGCGGCCCTGACCGCGACCGCCGCGGAGGACATCGCCATCGACGCCATACGCGAGGTTGGATGCAACGGGCATTTCTTCGGCGCCTCGCACACGCAGGAGCGGTATTCCACCGCCTTCTACGAACCCTTCATGAGCGACTGGCGCAATTTCGAGGCCTGGGAAGCCGAGGGCGGGGTCTGGACCGCCCGGCGAGCCAACGGCCTCTACAAGGCGATCCTGGCCGATTACGAGCCGCCGCCGCTCGATGCGGCAATCCGGCAGGAACTCGAGGAATTCGTCGACCGGCGCAAACGCGAGGGCGGCGCGCCAACCGATTTCTGACCGGCAGGCGGACCCGGTCAGCTGCGCCTCGTACTGGCCGGCTCGATGCCGCCCGGGACCCAGTCAGCCTCGCAGGCGGCCTCCCGTGGCCTCGGTGACCCTGGCGGTGATGTCGGAACAGATCTCGTCCAGCTCCGCCTCGCGGAGGGTCGCCTTCACCGGCTGGATTCGAACCCCGACTGCCAGCGACTTGCTGCCAGCGCCGAACTGTTTCTCGGCATCCTTCCCCGCATATTCGTCGAAGACTTCGACCGATTCGATGATCTTGCGAAACCTGGACCGGTAGACAGCCCGCACCAGATCGGCCGCCATCACCTCCTCGCCAACCACGAACGCAAAATCCCGCTCGACCGCCTGCAGGTCGCTGACCAGCAGCGCCGGCCTGGTGCGGCCCCGCGACCTCGGCATCGGCACCTCGTCCAGGAATACCGTGAACGCCACCGCCCTGCCCCGGACTCCTGCCGCCTCGAGAATGCGCGGATGCAACTCCCCGAATGTCGCCAGCTTCATTCCGGGCCTGACGAAGGCGACTCCCGACCGTCCCGGATGCCACCAACAAGGTGCATCGGTGGAAAATTTGAGAGTGCCGGGGCCGCCAATTGCCGCCATCACCGATTGGCAGTCGGCCTTGGCATCATAGAGGTCCGACCCCCTTGCCGGCCCATGCGGATTGCGGCCGGTCACGGCGCCGGCAATCACCCCGGCCGCCTGCATCGATTGCTGTCCCGGCTCGCCGCCGAAGAAAACCGGGCCGACCTCGAAGAGTGACAGCTCGCCTGCGCCCCGTGACTGGTTGCGGGCAACGGCACGCAGCAATCCCGGCAGCAAATCCGGACGCATGACGTCCAGTTCCGACGATATCGGGTTCTCCAGCTCGACCAATTCCTGATCGCCGGCACACATTGCGGCAAGCTCACGGTCGGCAAAGGAATAGGTCACGCATTCATGATATCCGAGTGCGGCAATGGTCCTTCGGGCCATGCGTTCCCGTTTCTGCACCGGGGTCAGGATCGGGTCGCTGACCTGCTGTCCAAATCTTGGCAGCGGTTTGCCCTCAAGCCTGGCAAGCGATGCAATCCTGGCAATCTCCTCGACAAGATCGGCCTCGCCGCTGATGTCCGGCCGCCATGAGGGCGCCACCGTCTCGATGATTTCGCCATTCAGGACCGGCGAAAACCCCAGCGCCGAGAGTATTCGCAGCTGCTCACCGGTCTCCACCGCCATGCCCACCAATGCCGCGGTCCGGCCAACCCGGAGATCGTAGCGGCGGGGCGACCGCGACGCCGAGCCATCATGACCGACATCCGACGCCTCGCCGCCGCAAATATCGAGGATCATCCGGGTTGCCAGCTCCAGCCCCTCCTCGGCAAATTGCGGATCGACGCCGCGCTCGAACCGGTAGCGGGCATCGGAGTTGATCTTGAGTTTCCTGCCGGTTGCCGCGGTCAGCACCGGGTCCCAGAGGGCACTCTCCAGGAACACATTCGTTGTCTCCCCGGTGCAACCCGTGCCGAGTCCGCCCATGATCCCGGCTATGCTCTCCGGACCGTTGTCGTCGGAAATCAGCATCATGCCGGACTCCATCCGGTACTCGGTCCCATCCAGGGCCAGGATGGTCTCGCTACCGCTGGCCGGATGAATGCGCAGCCCCCCGCACAGGTTGTCAACATCGAATGCATGGAGCGGCCGGTTGCGGTCGAAGGTCACGTAGTTTGTGATGTCGACAACGGCCGAAATCGGCCGCAGCCCGATCGCACGCAACCGTCCCTGCAGCCAGTCGGGCGATTGACAATTGTCGGCGCCGCGGATGACCCGGCCGAAAAACGCCGGGCACCCTTCCCCCGCCGCCGAAGGATGAATGGTGATCGATACCGGGCAGGGAAACTGCCCCTCAACCGGCGCGACCGCGGATGGCACCATCGTCCCGAGGCCGCGCGCCGCCAGGTCGCGGGCAATTCCCCTGACCCCAAGGCCATCCGGTCGATTCGGTGTCACCGCGATCTCGATCGCCGGATCGTCCATCCCCCGGTAATCGATGAACCGCTCGCCGAGCGGCGCATCCGCCGGCAGGTCGATGATGCCGTCATGCTCATCGGAAATCTTCAACTCCCGCTCCGAACACAGCATGCCATTGCTCTCGACGCCGCGGATACTGCTCTTGCCGAGCAGGAGCCCGGTTCCGGGAATCCGCACCCCGACCGGCGCAAACACCCCGATCATGCCGGCACGGGCATTCGGTGCGCCGCACACGACGCTGACCTTGCTGCTGTCGCCTCCCGGCCCGTCCGGCCAGATTTCCACCAGGCAGACCCGGAGCCTGTCGGCATCCGGATGCGCCTCCGCCGCCAGCACGCGGCAGATTGTGAACGCGCCCATCTCCGATGCAGGATCGTCGATTCCCTCGACCTCGAAGCCGATATCGGTCAGCGCCTCGCAAATCGCCTCGAGACCGGCATCCGTCTGCAGGTGGTCCTTGAGCCATGACAGGGTGAATTTCATCTCGGTCGATCATCCATGGTCAATTGCGGGTGCCTCTTTACTTCGGAACGCATTGGCTGACTACCCATATCAGCCAGACCCCGGAGCGATCATTGTTGAAAGCGACCCCCGCATCTGCCGGACCCGCCCAATGGGATCACCGGGCCTGCCAGGCTGCGCCGCCTCCGTTCTCCCACCCATGGTCTGTCGCTCTGGACGCTGCCTCGCGTGCAGCCCGGAGAAGAGATCCGCAGCTTGGCCGGATGACCTTCCCCCTGGTCCCTACAACAGGATATCCGCAATTCCTTGCGCTGCCTGGAGCCGGCATCGGAAAACGGGGTCTGCACACGGGCAACACCGGTGTCGGGTTGCGATCGGCAACACCATTCCGGGAACGCTGCCAGGAGGCCAAACAAGCCATTTGACGGCCGGCAATCAAGAGTGGATCAAGAAAAATGTCGAGATCATGAGAGATTGAAGTTATTGATAAACAAGAACTAAATCCCAACCAACCGGCGGACATGCCCCAATCATCAAGAGTGGATCAAGAAAATCACGCCCAACCGGGATAATAACCTGCCCTCGGATGGGCCTCGTCGACGTGCTTGAATTACACAGGTCATCGAGGCTGCCGATGCCCAAGTCTCGTCCCGGGCAGGTGTCCGCTCCCGAAAACCACGGTGTTGCGGGCCAAATCCATCTCCCGCATGACCCGCCCTTGCGGGCAGCCCTTTCGAATTTCCCCGGCCATTGCATGTCCGCCAGAATGTGAATGAATTCGGATTTGGTGCCCGGCGCCAATCCAGCCCCGGCGACAAACCCGTTTTCATCTCGAGCATACCCGGAGGAATGGACGGTTGACCCTGTCCTGCCCAGCCACCCGCGGCACGCCAATCCGGCATCTCCCCGGCCCCGCCAGATCACGACACCCCCTCACCACCGCACCGTCATGCCCAGACCGACACCGTGCACCGGCTGTGCCGCTGCGCTCTCCCTTCGCGTCGCAACAAGGCCGATGGACAAATCTGGTGCGCCTGTCGCCTCGGAGGTCAGCCGCCAGCCAACCCTGAAGTCGCGCGCCTCTTCGGCCAGACTCAGCCCGACAAGCGGGGTGAAGGTGAAGCGGCCAGCCAGCGCCGGCAACCCGTAGGCGGCTTCGGCGCTGCGGCTGAAGCCGGAGGCGCCGCTGCGCGCGGAGAGCGGTTCGGGCGTGAACAGCGCGTTGAGACCGCCTTCAGGCTGGCTGCCAGCATCCTGGCGCAGCGAGACCGAGAGGCCGCGCGCCGAGTCCGGCTGCGGATCAAAGCTGAAGGCGGCAGCAAATCCCCGGTCCTTGATGTCATCGTCATCATGGACGATCAGTGTACGTGCCGACAGGTCGAGCGAAAGGCCGCGCCCCGGATCTGTCCAGACCAGTCCGCCGCCGAGCTCGACCCCGAGGCCGGTCTCGGCATCGCCGCCATCATGGCGGGCACCGATCTCCAGCCGTGGCGCCAGCCAGCTGCCGTGCTCGAGGGGAATCTGCCAGCCGGCCTCGAGGCCGGCCCGCAGCCGCGTCACCGTGGCGCTTGATGCTGCAAGCTCGTGCGTCTTCTCCGAGCGGGTGCGGGACCAGAGCATGTCCGAGGTGAACGCCAGCGAGAGGTTCGAGCCCTGCCCAACCGTGATCACGTCGCCCCGGAGGCCAGCCGCGGCCATCGACCAGGAGATGTCGGCAGAAAGCGTGCCGCCCACCTCCGGCTTCAGCGTCACCTCGCCGCTGCCATGGCCGAGCGCGCCCCAGAGCCGCAATCGTTCCGAGACCTGCAACGACGCATAAGGCAGCACCGCCGTCATTGTCGCCTTTACCGTACCGCCGCCTTCGCGGACGGCCTCGCCGCAGGGGGTCTGCCCCACGGTGTCGGCCGGGCAGGGTCTGGCCTGCGTATCGGAATAGCCGCCCTTGCCGCTGCTCTGCATGAAGGCCAGCCCAAGGAGCCAGCCATCGCGGACGTAGTCGGCGCCGAGCATGGCGGTGGTGGTCTCGCCGTCGAGCGAGAAGGCGCCTTCCTGCCCGTCGAAACTCGACTGTGCCGTTCGTCCCCAGAGGGCAAGACTGCCGCCGGTCGCGGTCTCGCCGGTAGTGGTGAAGCTGCTGCCAAGGAGCACCTCCCTGGCGGTCATGGCAACGGGAGTCGAGGGGTTGCTGCCGGAATCGGCATCGAAGGCAATTGCGGTGTCGGACCGGGCCGTATGGCCAAACGATCGGCCCGATCCGGAATTCCCAGGGGTCGGTCCGGGATCATCGAGGGCGAGTGCCTTTCCGGCGACCGTGCCCTGCATGCCTGTGCTCCGCGAGGCTGTGATGCGCCCGGCGATGCCGTCGAGGGCTTGCTCGGCCATGCCGCGGCCGAACCGGCCCAACCAGGCCGCCAGCATCGGGTCCGACCTGTCGTCATTGTCGGTAATGGTGATCAAGGCCTTGGTAATGGTCAGCATGCCGGAGCTACCCGTGACATCGATCGTCTCATTCTCCTCGTGCACGACGTCGTCGGTGGGCTCAAGATCGAAGGCCCCGGCCTTGCTTGCATCCCCCGCGGCGATGGTGATGTCGAAACTCGACACCGCCGTGTAGTCCGTGCCCGAGATGGCGGTGCCGCCGCCCACGCTCACCGTCACCGTCTTCGCATCCACGTAGCGCGTGGCGCCGTTCACGGTTGCCGTCACGGTGATCTCGGTCTCGCCATCCCCCTCGCCGACCGTGGCCGGCGATACCGAGAGCGTGATGCCGGTGGGTGCCGCGTCGTCATCGGTGATGGTGAGGGTCTGGTTGGTCGGGTTGGCCACCCCGCTGCCGCTGGCGGTGGCCGAGACCGTCACGTTCTTGTTCGGGGCGTCCACGTCATTGTCCACCGCGGTAATCGTCACCGTGCCGGTGCTGGTCGTCGCACCGGCAGCAATCGTCAAGGTCTTGTTGGCGCTCACCGTGAAATCGCCCGCGACCTTGTCGGCGCCCGCAGCTGCCGCCACCGTAACCGTCACCGCCGAACTCGACTCGCCCGAAAGCGTCGCCGTCACCGTGCTCGTACTCGTGGAACCACCCTCGCTGATGGTGGCTGGCGTCAACACCAGGGTGACCGTGGGCGTGTCCTCCTCATCCGTGATGGTGAGAGAGGTCCCGGTCACCGACACGTTGGTGAGTGTCCCGTCCAGGCTGATGGTCTCGCTGCCCTCGTGCCGGGCGTCATCGGTCGGCGTCAGCGTGAACTCCTCATAGCCGCTCTCGGCGCCGGCATCGATGGTGATGTTCCTCCTCATGACCTCCGCGTAGTCTGTGCCCTCGGTTGCGCTGTCGGAATCCGCGCCCACTTCCAGCGTCACTGTCTTGGTCTCGACAAACCGCGTCTCGCCGGTGATGGTTGCTGTCACCCTCACGGTCTTGCGCCGCCATCCTCGGCGATGGCGTCGACAAACCGCGTCTCGCCGGTGATGGTTGCTGTCACCCTGACGGTCTTGGCGCATCCATCCTCGACGATGGTGGTTTGCGTGCCGTCCGTGCCCGTGTCCGCATCCACCGACAGCGTCAGCGCCGTCGGTGCCCCGTCATCATCGGTCAGGGTGATCGTGGCATCCGTCACCGTCACGCCGCTCAGCGTCCCGTCCAGGGAGATGGTCTCGCTGCCTTCATGCAGTACGTCCTGCGTCGGCGTCAGCGTGAACTCCGCATAGCCGCTCTCGGCGCCGGCATCGATGGTGATGCTCTGGCGCGTGACCTCCGCGTAGTCGGTGGCCTCGGTGGCGCTGTCGGTACCCGCGCCTACCTCCACCGTCACCGTCTTGGTCTCGGTGAAGGTCGAACTACCGTCAAGGGTCGCCGTCACCCGCACCTTCTTGGCGCCGCCATCCTCTTCCAGAGAGGTCTGGGTTCCCGGCGTCCCCATATCCGCGTCCACCGACAGCGTCAGTGCCGTCGGCGCGGCATCGTCGTCGTTAATGGTGATCGAGGCCTTGGTAATGGTCAGCATGCCGGAGCTACCCGTGACATCGATCGTCTCAATCTCCTCGTGCACGACATCGTCAGCGGGCGTCAGGTCGAAGGTGCCGGCCTTGCTTGCATCGCCAGCGGCGATGGTGATGTCGAAGCTCGACACCTCGTCGTAGTCCGTTCCCGATGTCGCGGTGCCGCCGCCGACGCTCACCGTCACCGTCTTCGCATCCACGTAGCGCGTGGTGGCGGTCACGGTGGCGGTCACGGTGATCTCGGTCTCGCCATCCCCCTCGCCGACCGTGGCCGGCGATACCGAGAGCGTGATGCCGGTGGGGGCGTCGTCATCGTCGGTGATAGTCAGGGTCTGGTCTGCCGGGTTCGCCACCCCGCCGCCGCTGGCAGTGGCCGAGACCGTCACACTCTTGTTCGGCGCATCCACGTCATTATCCACCGCGGTGATCGTCACCGTGCCGGTGCTGGTCGTCGTGCCGGCAGCAATCGTCAAGGTCTTGTTGGTGCTCACCGTGAAATCGTCGGCAGCGGTGCCTGCCCCCCGCCGCCGCGGCCACCGTCACCGTCACCGCCGCGCTCGACTCGCCCGAGAGGGTCGCCGTCACTGTGCTCGTGTTCGTGGAGCCACCCTCGTTGATGGTGGCTGGCGTCAACATCAAGGTGACCGTGGGCGCTACATCGTCGTCGTCGGTGATGGTAAGAATCCGACTGTCCGGGTTGGAGACGCCGCTGATGCCGCCGCTGGCGATGGCCGAGACCGTCACGCTCTTGTTCGGTGCGTCCACTCTATTGTCCACCGCGGTGATTTTCACCGTACCGGTGCTGGCGGTCGCACCCGCAGCAATCTTCAAGGTCTTGTTGGTGCTCACCGTGAAATCGTCGGCGACCGTGTCGGCACCCGGCGATGCCACTACCGTCAGGGTCACCGCAACGCTCGCCTTGCCCGAGAGGGTCGCCGTCACTGTGCTGGCGGTCGTGCCATTCCCGCTCTCGTTGATGGTGGTGGGCGTCAACACCAGGGTGATCCGTCGGCGTGTCCTCATCGTCGGTAATGGTGATGGCCGTCCCGGTGACGGTGAGGCCGTTGAGCGTGCCTTCAATGCTGATGCCCTCACTCGGGCTCATCTATGTCGTCATCGGTCGGCGTCAGCGTGAACTCCACATAGCTGCTCGAGGCGCCGGCATTGATGGTGATGCTCTTGCTCGTGACCCTCCGTGTAGTCCGATGCCCTCCTCGGCGCCGTCGGCGTCCGCACCCACCTCGACCGTCACCGTCTTTGCCGTCGGTGAAGGTCGAACTGCCGCCAAGCGTCGCCGTCACCCCGCACCGTCTTGGCGCCGCCATCCTCGGCCAGGGAGGTCTGGCGCGTTGTTCGGTGCCCGTATCCGCGTCCACCGTAAGCCTCAGTGCCGGAGTGGGCGCCGTCATCGTCGTCGTTGATGGTGCCGGTGGCCTGGTTGTCAGTGGATATCGTGCCGCCGACCGCTCGGTCAGCTCGACACAAGACACCGTGTCTCGTTGCCCTCGTGCAGACTGTCCTCGTCATGGTCCACCGACGGTGATCGTCACCGTGCCGGTCTGGTGGTCGCACCCGCCGCAATGTCAGGGTCGGTGGTCACCGTGAAATCGCTCGCGACCGTGTCGCCACCGTCAGGGTCACCGCAACGCCTTGCGACAGCGTCGCCGTCAGGGTGGTGGTGGCTTGGCTCAACGTGACCGGGGCAGCGTTCGTGCCTTCCGAGACCTCCACCGTCACCGCTGCACTCCACTTGCCCGAGAATGTCGCCGTCACCGTGCTGGCGGTCGTGGAACCACTCTCGTTGATGGTGGTGGGCGTCGGCCACCAGTCGGTGACCGTCGGCGTGTGCCCTCGTCGTCGGTGATGGTGATCGTGGCCCAGGTCCCGGTCACAGCGAGGCCGGTCAGCGTGCCTTCGATGCTGATGCCCTCACTCGGCTCGTCTATAGCCGCGTCGTCGGTCCGGCGTGAGCGGTTGAAGTCCACATAGCCGCTCGAGGCAGCCGGCATCGATGGTGATGCTCTTGCTCGTGACCGTCGTGTAGTCGATGCCCTCCTCGGCGCCGTCGGCGTCCGCACCCACTTCCACTGTCACCGTCTTGGCCTCGGTGAAGGTCGAACTGCCGCCCAGCATCGCCGTCACCCGCACCGTCTTCACCCCGCCATCCTCGGCCAGGGAGGTCTGGGCGTTGTCGGTGCCGGTATCCGCGTCGACTGAAAGCGTGATGCCGGAGGGGGCGTCGTCATCGTCGGTGATGGTCAGGGTCTGGTTGTCCGGGTTGGAGACGCCGCCACCCGCAGCCACACCCGACACCGTGACCGTGGCATTCGGCGCGTCCACGTCATTGTCCACCGCGGTGATCGTCACCGTGCCGGTGCTGGTGGTCGCCTCCGCCGCGATGGTCAGGGTGGTGGTGGCGCTCAACGTGACCGGGGCAGCGTTCGGCACCGAGACCGTCACCGTCACCGCCGCGCTCGACTTGCCCGACAATGTCGCCGTCACCGTGCTGGCGTTGTCATCCCCGCTCTCGTCGATGGCGGTTGGCGTCAACACCAGGGTGACCGTCGGCGTGCCCTCGTCATCCGTGATGGTGAGGGTCTGATCAGTCGGGTTGCCAACCCCGCCGCCGCTGGCCGTGGCGGAGACCGTCACCGACTTGTTCGGCGCGTCCACGTCATTGTCCACCGCGGTGATCGTCACCGTGCCGGTGCTGGTGGTCGCACCGGCGGTAATCGTCAAGGTGGTTGTGGTGCTCAGGGTGAAATCGCCGGGAGCGGTGTCGGCGCCCGCCGCTGCGGCCACCGTCAGGATCACATCTACATTTGACTTGCCCGAGAGGGTCGCCGTCACCGTGCTCTCGTTGTCATCCCCGCTCTCGTCGATGGTGGTGGGCGTCAATACCAGGGTCACCGTCGGGACGCCCTCGTCATCATTGATGGTGAGGGTCTGACTGTCCGGGTTGCCAACCCCGCCGCCGCTGGCGGTGGCCGAGACCGTTACACTCTTGTTCGGGGCGTCAATGTCATTGTCCACCGCCGTGATCGTCACCGTGCCGGTGCTGGTGGTCGCACCCGCCGCAATCGTCAGGGTCTTGTTGGTGGTCACCGTGAAATCGCTCGCGACCGTGTCCGCGCCCGCCGCCGCGGCCACCGTCAGGGTCACCGCAACGCTCGACTTGCCCGACAGCGTCGCCGTCACCGTGCTGGCGTTGCCATTCCCGCTCTCGTTGATGGTGCTTGGCGTCAGCACCAGGGTGACCGTCGGCGTAGTTTCATCGTCCGTGAGGGTGATGGCCGTGCCGGTGACGGTGATGCCGGTCAGCGTGCCTTCAATGCTGATGCCCTCACTGGGCTCGTCTATGTCGTCGTCGGTAGGCGTGAGCGTGAACTCCACATAGCCGCTCAAGGACCCCGCATCGATGGTGATGCTCCTGCTCGGGACCTCGGCGTAGTCGGTGCCCTCCTCGGCGCCGTCGGCGTCCGCACCCACTTCCACCGTCACCGTCTTGGCCTCGGTGAAAGTCGAGCTGCCAGCGAGCGTTGCCGTCACCCGCACCGTCTTCACCCCGCCATCCTCGGCCAGGGAGGTCTGGGCGTTGTCGGTGCCGGTATCCGCGTCGACTGAAAGCGTGATGCCGGTGGGGGCGGCGTCGTCGTCGGTGATGGTGCCGGTGGCCTCGGCGGTGGCAATCGTGCCGCCCACCGCCCCGGTCAGCTCCACCAGGAAGGTCTCGGCGCCCTCGTGCAGCGTGTCCTCGGTGGTCGCGACCGCGAAGGTCTGAGTGCCTACGCCCTTGGCGAAGGTCAGCGTCTGCGCCGTCGTTACCCGAGTGTAATCGGTGGCCGAAGCCGCGTTCGCCCCATCGCTGGAGTCCGCCTTGGTGTTCCACTTCACCGACACCGCGTTGTCCTGCGCCCCGGAACGAGTCACCGTGAAGGTGATCGCGTCGCCCTCCGACGCGCTCGCATCGGCCACGGCGAACGACGGCTCGGTGTCGTCGTTCTTGATCGTGCCGATGGCCGTGCCCTTGCCCGACTCAATGCTCACCCCCGTGCCCGGATCCCCGTCGGCCAACGCCGGAGCGCTCAGCACCGCCCGGAACGTCTCGTCCGGCTCGAACAGGTCGTCCTGGGTGGTCTGCACCTCCACCGTCTGGCTGGTGACCCCCTTGGCAAAGTTCAGTGTCTGCGCGGTGGCGATGGCGGTGTAGTCGTCGGCATCGGCTGCCTTGACGCCGTCGCCGCTGTCCGTGGCCGTTGTTACTTTCACCGACGCCACGTTGTCACCGGCCCCGGCGCGGCTCACCGTGAAGGTGACTTTGCCGCCCTCGGTGGCCTCAGCACCGGCGATCGAGAAGCTCACCGGGTCGTCGGTGTCGGTGAGGGTCACCGTGGCGCCGGTGATGGTGATGTCGGTGAGGGTGCCGGCAACGTCGATGGTCTCGCCCGGCTCGTCCAGGTCGTCATCCACCGGTGTCAGTTCGAATGTGCCGGCCTGGCTGGCGGCGCCCGCGGCGATGGTGATGTTGAAGTTGTTCACCGCGGCATAGTCGGCGGGCGATGCCGCGGTGTCGTCATCCACGCTCACCGCCACGGTCTTCGCGTCCACGTAGCGCGTGGCGCCGTTCACCGTGGCCGTTACCGTAACCACCGTGGCCCCGGCATCCTCGGCCACCGTGCTCGGTGTGCCCGAGGTCGAACCGTTGGTGTCCACGCTCAGCGTGATGCCGGTGGGGGCGGCGTCGTCGTCGGTGATGGTGAGCGAAGTGTCCGTCACCGCCACGCCGGTCAGCGTCCCGTCCAGGCTGATCGTTTCGCTGCCTTCATACAAGTCGTCGTTGGTGGGCGTGAGTGTGAAGTCGTGTATAACGCTGGCGACCCCGGCGCCAATGGTGATGGTCTGCTCGTCGACAGTTGTGTAGTCGGTGCCTTCCACGGCGCTGTCGCCATCCTTGCCGACGGCCAGCGTGAGATCCGCGGCCTCTTCGAGGCGGGTGGTCCCGTCTAGCGTGGCGGTGACGCGCACGGTCTTGACGCCGCCATCCTCGGCCAGGGAGGTCTGCACGTTGTCGGTGTCCTTGTCGGCATCGACGGTGAGCGTGATCGCCGGTGCGGCGTCGTCGCTTGTCAGCGTGATACTGGCGCCGTTAACGGTGACGCTGGCGAGGGTGGCGTCGAAGGAGATGGTCTCGCTGCCCTCGTTGAAGGCGTCGTCGGTGGGCGTCAGGGTAAAGGTGTGCTCAACGTCCTGCTCGCCGGCAAGGATGGTGAGAGTAATGTCGGCGACGTCCGTGTAGTCGGTGCCTTCGGTGGCGCTGTCATCGTCGTCGCCGACGATCAGCGTCAATGTCTTGTCAACGTCGAACTGGGTCGCGCCGCCGAGCGTGGCGGTCACCTTGACAGTCTTCGCGCCGCCATTCTCGGCGAGCGAGGACTGGACGTTCTCAGCGTTGTTATCGGCATCGACGGCGAGCGTGAGGGTGGTCGGGGCGGCGTCGTCGTCGGTGATGGTGATGGAGGAATTGGTGAACGTGACGTCGGTGAGCGTTCCGTCCACGCTGATGGTTTCGCTTCCCTCGAACAGCACGTCGGTGGTGGGCGTGAGCATGAAGTCCACATAGGCGCTGGCGTCTCCGATGGGGATTTCGATGCTCTGCTCGTCCACCGTGGAGTAGTCCGTGCCTTCCGTTGCGGAGTCGCCGTCCTTGCCCACCGTTACCGTGACCGTCTGCGCGGTGGCAAAGCGCGTCGTACCGTCAATGGTGGCCGTGACCCGCACCGTCTTGACGCCGCCTTCCTCCGCGATACTGCTCTGCACGTTGTTCGTGCCGGTGTCCGCATCCACCGACAAGGTGATGCCGGTGGGGGCGGCGTCATCGTCGGTGATGGTGCCGGTGGCCTCGGCAGTGGCAATCGTGCCGCCCACCGCACCGGTCAGCTCCACCAGGAAGGTCTCGTCGCCCTCGTGCAGATTGTCCTCGGTGGTGGATACCGTGAAGGTCCGGCTGCTCACGCCCTTGGCGAAGCTCAGCGTCGCCGGCGCCGTCACAGCGGTGTAGTCGGTGGTCGCGGCGGCGCCTGCCCCGGTGGCCGCCTTCGTGTTCCACTTCACCGACACCACATTGTCCATGGCGCCGGAGCGGGTCACGGTGAAGGTGATGGCACTCCCCTCCGACGCGCTGGCATCGGCCACCGCGAATGAGGGCTCGGTGTCGTCGTTCTTGATCGTGCCGGTGGCCGTGCCCTTGCCCGCTGCAATGCTCACCCCGGTGCCTGGATCCCCGTCGCCGAGCGCCGGGGCGCTCAAGTTCGCCTTGAACGTCTCGTCCGGCTCGAACAGGTCGTCCTGCGTGGTCTGCACCTCCACCGTCTGGCTGGTGATGCCCTTGGCAAAGTCCAGCGTCTGCGCGGTGGCGATGGCGGTGTAGTCGTCGGCATCGGCCGCCTTGACCCCGTCGCCGCTGTCCGTGGCCGTGGCCACCTTCACCGACACCACGTTGTCTTCGGCCCCTTCGCGGCTCACCGTGAAGGTCACCTTGCCACCCTCGGTGGCCTCGGCATCGGCGATCGAGAAACTCACCGGGTCGTCGGTGTCGGTGAGGGTGACCGTGGCGCCGGTGATGGTGATGTCGGTGAGGGTGCCGGCAACGTCGATGGTCTCGCCCGGCTCGTCCAGGTCGTCATCCACCGGTGTCAGTTCGAATGTGCCGGCCTGGCTGGCGGCGCCGGCGGCGATGGTGATGTTGAAGCCCGACACCGCCGCATAGTCGGCCGGGGAGGCGGCGGTGTTGTCCGCTACACTTACCGCCACGGTCTTGGCCTCCACGTAGCGGGTGGTGCCGTTCACGGTGGCGGTGACCGTGACCACCGTGGCCCCGGCATCCTCGGCCACATTGCTCGGTGTGCCGGCGGTGGCGCCGTTGGTGTCCACCGAGAGCGTGATGCCGGAGGGGGCGTCGTCATCATCGGTGAGCATAATTTCATCGGGAGTTATCGTGATGCCGGACAGGGTTCCCGTAACGTCGATGG
Organism: Paracoccaceae bacterium; assembly: GCA_964291445.2. GTDB lineage: Bacteria > Pseudomonadota > Alphaproteobacteria > Rhodobacterales > Rhodobacteraceae > JAPOXR01. The sequence goes on from OZ219864.1 coordinate 482,842, forward strand.
TCTCGTTACCCTCGGCCAGCACGTCATTTGTCGGGGTCAGCGTGAAGGTGTTCGTAGCATCGTCCTCACCCGCGCCGATGGTGATGTCGAAACTGTCCACGGCCATGTAGTCCGTGACCGAGATGGCCGTCCCACCGCCGGCGCTGACCGACACGGTTTTGGCCTCCGCGTAACGGGTGGCGCCGTTCACCGCCGCGGTCACGGTGATGGTCTTGGCGCCGCCGTTCTCCGTGACCGAGTCAGGACTCGCCGTGAGCGTGATGCCGCTCGGGGCGTCGTCATCGTCGGTCACCGTCACGGTCACGTCCTCGGCGGTTTCGTCGGCGTAATCCGTCCCGTCGGCGCTCACCGTGTGCGAGATGTCCACCTCGCGCTCGTCGCCCGTATTGTCGATGACGTCGGCCTGGCCGGTGACGGTCACCATGCGTTCCGTATTCCAGTCGTCGGCGTCGAAGACCAGGCTCGCCGTATCAATCCTGGCCACGGACTCATCGCCGCTGTTCAGGTTGACCGTCACTGCGCCGGTGGGCTGGCTTGTGAGCACCACCTTGTAGGTTCCCTGGTCCTCCCTGGTGGCCGCAGTGCCCGTGTTGTCCGCCTCTGCCACGGTCAATGCCGTGGGAGTGACGCTGACGCCGCGGGTATCGTCATCCGTGATCGTCCCGCTGGCGGCGCCCGCGCCTTCCTCCGTCGAGACCGTAGCGTCTGTCGGCGTGCCCAGCGTGACCGTGATCGTTTCGTTTTCCTCGTCCACCTCGTCGCCGGCCACGGCAATGTCGATGTTCGCCTGCGTCGTCCCCGCAGCGATCGTCACGGAGCGCGGATCGGGCTCGGTGTAGTCCGTGCCCGCCGTGGCCGTGCCGCCCAGGGTGTAGGGCACCGTCACTTTCTGGCCGCTGGCGGCTGAGAGCGTTACGGTGAAGGTCATGTTGTTGGACGGGTCGGGGGCCGCCACGTTGCCCTCGGACACGGCCGTGGCGTCGGCGACGGAAACCGTGGGCGCGGGATCGTTGTCATTGATGGTTCCCGTGCCGTCCAGCGTGGTTGCACCGCCCGTCAGTGTGGCGTTTGAAGGCGAGGATAGCCGCACGACCACCGTCTCGTCGGGCTCATCGATGTCATCGCTGTTCACCGTGACCGCCACGGACTTGCTGGTCTCGCTGGCGGCGAAGGTCAGCGTGCCGCTGGCCAGCGTCTCGTAGTCCGTGCCGCCCGAGGTTGCGGTGCCGTCGCCGGTATCCGCGTAGTCCACGGTCACCGTGTTGCCGCTTGCCGGGGTCAGCCGCACGGTGAAGGTGAGCGTTGACGTGGCGCCGCTGTCCACCTCGGTCACGGATGGGCTGTTGATGGACAGTGTCGGCGCGCCATCGTCGTCATTGACCGTGACCGTCACACCGCTCGCCGTTGCGCCGTCGTAATCCGTCCCTGTGGCGGTCACGGTATGGGTAACGGCCGCAGTGCGCCGGTCATTCGGATTGTCGATGCCGTCAGCAACCGCGGTCACGGTCACCGTTTGCGGCATATCCCAGTTGGAGGCGGTGAATGTGAGCGTCGCCGGAGCGACCCCGGCGATGGTCGTGTCGCCACTGGCAACCCCGATCGTCACCGCCCCGCCCGAGGGTTCACTGTCGAGCACCACGGTATAGATGTCCTGGTGTTCATCCGCCTCCATGGTTGCCGCGTTGTCTTCCTCATCCAGCGTCAGCGTCGCCTTCGACACGGTGATGCCGCGGGTGTCGTCGTCGGTAATCGTGAGGGTCTGGCCCCCCGGCGCTTGCACCAGCGCGTTGCCGCCGGTGGCGGTGGCAGCAACGGTGACGGTCTTGTCCGCTGCATCCACCTTGTTATCGACCGCAGTGATGGTCACGACCCCGGTGCTGGCTTGCGTGTTGGCCGGGATCGTCAGTGTGGTGTTTTCGCTGAGGGCGAGATCGGCCGCGACCGCGGGGCTGACCGGCGTGGCGGAGACCGTGAGCGTCACGGCTTCGCTGGATGTCCCGTCCATGGTGGCTGTTACCGTGCTGGAGTTGGTGGCGCCGCTCTCGTTGATCGACGCCGGAGTCAGCACCAGCGTGACGGTAGGCGTGTCGTCGTTGTCTTCAATGGTGAGCATCGTGCCTGTCACGGTCACTCCGGCGAGTGCGCCGGTGACGGTGACGGTCTCATCCGGTTCGTCCACGGCGTCGTCATTCAGGGTGAGTGTCAGGTTGTGGGAGATGCTCTCAGCGCCGGCAGGCAGGGTGATATCGAACTCATTCACCGTGGCATAATCGCCGCCGCCTCCCTCGGTGGCGGTGTCATTGTCGGAATCGCCTACGGTGATGGTTATGGTTTTGTCGGCGGCAAATTGGGTATCGCCATCAAGCGTCGCGGTGATCCGCACTGTGGGCGTGGCGGCGCCTTCGCTGATTTCCCCCTGATCACCGTCGGTACCGGTGTCAGTATCCACCGTGATCTTGAGCGCCGTGGGCGCCCCGTCGTCATCGAGGACGGTGACCGCAACATCCTTGACTTCTTCGTCTGCGTAGTCCGTGCTGGCGGCGCTGACTGTGTGGGTGATGGTGGTGGTCTTCTGGTCGCCGGTGTCGTCGATGGTGTCGTTCTTGGCGGTCACGGTCACCGTTTGCGCCATCTCCCAGTTGGCCGCGTCAAACGTCAGGCTGGAGGGGTGCACAGTGGCTACTTTCGGACCCTCGCTCTCAATTTCGACCGTTACTGTGCCTCCTTCAGGTTGGCTGGTAAGCGCCACCTCGTAGGTGCCCTCGTGTTCCCTAACCTCGGTGGACTCGTTGTCCACCTCATCGATGGTCAGCGTGGCCGGGTCCACGGTGATGCCACGGGTGTCGTCGTCCACGATCGTGATGGCGGCAGGGGTGACCGTCGTCCCGGTAAGTTCACCCTCGACGCTTATCTTCTCGCCGTCCTCGTCGATCCTGTCGTTGTCGGGTGTCAGCTTGAACTCGTCCGTGCCGCTGGCCTGGGTTGCCGGGATGGTGATTTCAATCGTATGGGCCACCTCCGCGTAGTCCGTGCCCTCGACCGCGCCGTCCCCCTGCTTGCCCACGGTGACGGTCACGGTCTGATCGGCGGCGAAGCGAGTAGGGCTGTCGATGGTGGCGGTGACGCTTACCGTGGTCATACCCGCAGCTTCGGCGATGGTGTTCTGCTTGCCGTCGGTGCCGGTGTCGGTATCCACCGCAATGGTCAGCCGCGCGGGAGCGTCGTCGTTGTCGGTGATCGTGCCGACGGCCGTGTCGTCCGCAATGCCGGGTTTAGGCTCGCCTCCCGTGTCCCTGGCCATGCTCAGCTTCACCAGGAACGTTTCGTCCGGCTCGTCGATGACGTCCGGGGTCGTTGTAACCTCGAAGGTCTGATTCAGTTTGTTTTTTTCGAACTCCAGCATCTCTGAGCGGGTCGCGTAGTCTGAACTGGCCGTTGCGGGTTTTTCTCCCTCGCGGCTGTCCTTGGCCGTGGCCGCCTGCACTGACAACCTGTTCTCCATTGCGCCGGTGCGCGTCACCTCGAAGGCAAGTTTGTCGCCCTCGATTGCCGTTACGTCACCAACGGAAAGCATCGGCTGCAGGTCGTTATCCTCGATCGTGAGGCTGTGGCCTGCAGGCTTTATTATGCCGTCATTGAAGCTGCTTTGCCCTGTAAGATCGATCTTCACGTCTTCGGTCTTGCCGGCGCCTCCCTCGTACAAGTTGTCGTCTCGGACCGTGAGCGTCACCATGCACTTCACCGCCTCGCCTTGGGACGAACAACCAGTGGGAAGGCTGGCGGGGCTCTTGGGAATTTCGAAGGCACTGGTGGTTGATGTGTAGTCGGCATTCCTGCCGCGCGTCGCCGTCCCCGTGTATCCCAGAACGAGCGTCGCATCGCCTTCATCGGTCTCCGCGCCCTTGCCGGTAAACGGTGGCGTTCCCGACGGGTTTGCTTTGGGCCTGCGGTCAATGCGAAGCTCAAACGTTGCCATCGTGGTGCCGGTTCCGTCTTCCGTCAATGCGGTGATAGATGGACCCGTCAGGCTGGCCGGGGTCTTGTCGTTGTCCAGCATGATGACTTCGTATTTGCTGCGGTCTCCCTTGAGGTAGCCAGTTGGGAAATTCTTGGCGTCATCGATTTCCACGACCAGCAGCTCGCGGTATCGTTCGTCGTCCTTATCATCTGTGATTTCTAGTTCGACGCTACCGGATTTCTTGCCCCCCGAAATAGTGATGGTCTGCTCGGAAATAGTGTAGTCATCCTCCGTCGCCTCGCCGCTCGGAAAATGAGCAAACTTGAGAGGAATCTCGATATCGCCTGTTGGCACTGCGCCAGCTATTTCCGCGGTAATGGTTACTTTCTGGCCTTCTGTAAGTGACGTCCTCGTGCTTGGGAACCCGGCAATACCTCCTCCCCCTTCGCCACGTAGGTAGACGACACCTCCCATGTTCGCTGTGTCGTTATCCATGATGGAGACTGAAAGTGGCGTTGTTCCTGAGATCCTGCTGTCTTGGAAATCGACCGAGTTGAACGTCCCTTTGGCGTCGCCAGGGTCGTCGTAGTCGGTAGTGCCAAAATCCAGGGTAAAGTACTCGGTTGGCTCGACTAGCAGGTCATCATTGATTTTGACGTCAATGGTGACGAACGTTTGCCCTTCAGGTATAGTCAGCGTACCGCCTGCCATCGTGAAGTCATTAGCCGATGCCGTTGTGTGGGGGTCGTCGCCGACGGTGTAGGGAATTTGCAAGACGTAGGGAAGTGGGGCGTTGAGGCTGATCGTCAGTTCATTCTTGCCGTTGCTTATACCTCCCTCTTTGGCCATGAATTCCGGATGATCAACAAGGGCAGAAGGTGAAACAGGCGAGAGGGTGAGGTACCTGTCATCGTTTTCTGTGATTCTCACTGTGAGTTGCTTACTGAAGGATATAGTGCTGCTTTGATCCCGATAAGAACCCGATGCTGTTAACGTGAAATACTGCCGTGGTTCGTAAACCTCGTCATCCACCGCTGTTACAGTAAACTCATGGGATGCGGAGCTCCCCGCAGGAAATTCATAAGAAGTGGGGATGCTGGTATAGTCTCCCTCCCCGGCCTGCTCTGCTAATAGGTCCGCAGGTCCACCACCAGGGATGATCGCGTAATTCACGGTCAGTGCATCTGAATTGTCCCCTGTCCTACTTACGGTAAAAGTTACATCGTCCCCTTCCATTATCGAGACATACTGGCCGAATGCAGCCGGGTTTGCCGAGACTGAAACCCCTTGGGTCTGAGCCATCACCTGCAATGGCAACGCGGCCAGCAATACCGTTGACAACAAACAGCCGGTGGCACTGGCGCGGAACGCGCGGATAAGGGCGTGACAGGCTCCGAGGGAGCCGATACCCGTGATGCGGGTGCTCATCCGATGGCTCCTGGGCCGCCTTCATCGGCGCTGGCGCTGGCAAACAATGCCGTTCCCGTTGGGTTTGCCTTGGGTTTGCGGGTGGGATGAAGCTGACATGTTGCCCCTCGGGCGTCTGCAGCCACCGTCAAAGTGGCAGCGCTCAATCTCGACAGGTTGGCCGGGGTCTTGTCGTTGTCCGGCATGACGACCTCGAAGTGGCTGTGGTCTCCTGTCGTCTCCCCCTGCGGCCAATTGCCGGCAGCGTTGTCGATCTCGATGGAACGGGGCTCCCGGCAGCGTTCATCCGGAGTGTCGTTAGTGATATGTGGCGGAGCGGAGCCGGATTTCTGTCCGCTCCTGATCGTCACGGTCGTTGGGAATTGGCCATCACTCGAAGTTGCCTCGGCAACCGGGACTCCCGAGAGTTCGGGCGGAATGGCAGCACCCGATGCTGGCGTATCGTCGAGCGGAATCACGTTGGCCCCGGAACTGCTGCTTTCGGTCAAGCCGGCCCGCGTCCTGCCTGTTGGCTCGCCGGATACGGCTCCGTGCAGACAGACGAGATGCTGGCCCGGTTGCGGCGTGTCATCGTCCACTATCTTCACCACAAACGTCTTCGCCGCCCCATCCGGAGTGAAGGTGTTGGCCGTCCCGAACTTGGGGTTTGGTGAAGTATGACCCTCGACGTGAAACCTAGTCGGGAGGTTTTCCCCGGGCCTCGCGACGGTTGCCTGTGCGGTCTGCATTTCGGGCGCGGCGGTGCCTCCATCCGCAGGTATCGTCACCGTGCCGCCTTTTGCCTCATGCTCGGTCAGGGCGTCATCAACGACGGTTTCGGTGGACGTCCCGTGGCACGACATGATCGGGTGGCGGTCGCCCACGGCGTGAGGCACAGGACATGCCATCGAGAACGCCGCTGGTTCCTTGCCGCTCTCCATGACCTTGAGCGACTCCGTAGTGTTGCGGTCAACGGTTGGCGCCTTACCGTCTATGAGAGTTCCGTCCAACCTGGCTTCGAAGGCGGCGCCGTGGATGACACTCGCAATCACATCGGGCCGGTCTTCCGGTTCGTGGGCGGTGTTTTGGCTCGTCTGGATGATGATCGTCCGGGGCTTGATGCCTCCGGTCACGAGGGTCAGGGTTTGTGCCGTCTTCGAGAGGTCGAAGTCGTTGTCAGCGGTTGGGGTGAATCCAGAAGGGTTGGGATCGGGTTTGACCCGGATTCTGACTGTCAACGGATGAGGGGTGTTGCCAATCCTTCTTGCGGTCGTGTCGGTCGTGTCGCCCTCTGTAATTCCATCAGGCAGAAGGGACGCCTTGTTTTGCAGGGTGGCAGGGGACAAGGAATTCCGGGCCTCAGCTTCCGGCACGAGCCCGGCCAGCATTGCCATTGACAACAATGCCGCCAACCAGGCGCCGAGCCGTCGGAGGGCTTGAAGCGCCACCCCCCCCCCCCACAGCGGATTATGCTGCAATCCCATCAACGATGCACCGATTGTCAGAGGCGCGGCGAAGAAGGAAGAGCCGGGGCTTGTTGACTTGTGCGTGCCCGGCGGGAACTGGACGAATTTCGCCGGGGTGGCTGTTCAGATTGTCGGCCCGCAATGCCAGGCGGGCTGGAGGCCGTCAGGGAAGCCGGGTTGGCAGCCGGTTGCGATCGACTCGCGGCAGTTCGTGCAAACCCGGGCTGGCACGTTCGAAGGCAAAACCGATCCAGCCACGCGCCAGACTGACTCACCATCAGAGGTTCACCAAGCGCCATCTTGTTCGGCCCCATGTCCAGTGGCGCGACACGCTCCCCGCGCGGCGGCGCGCCTCAACAAATCCACAGGGTACCGTGGCCGTGTCCTTCCAGTCGGCCGACGGTCCGATCAACATGCTACTCATTACTCCTCGACAAAACACAGAGGTACAAAAACAGGCCGATGTAGAAAAACAAGGCGCATCTGCCTGCGAATGGACCCACTACACCAAGTGCATCGACCACGCAAAGAATGATTTGCAGATTCCTGGCTGGTCTGCCGGCGTTGTTGCCCGGCATGATTGCGGTTCGGGGTTTGCGCTGGCTCATCCGTGTACGGGCTTTGCTCTCGCTTTCCTTGGTCGCTTGCGGGGGGCGCCCGGGCTAGTCAGTGGAGGCCTTGCACGGTCTGCATTACCCCGGCATTGGCTGCCGTTTGCCGGCAAGCAGAACGGCCGCCCGGTCGCAATTGTTCCATCGGCGTCGACGTCACGTTGAGTAGGTCGGTCGGCCGCACGCGTCCTCGGAATTCAACTGGCCGACTTCGGCGGAGGTTGCCCAGGTCGCATGAAACGACGAGCATGGTCGAGCAGGTTGAGGACGTTGCCGGCGGGCGATTCGGCATTCGGCAAGACTGTTTTGCTGGATGCAGGGTCTCGTCCCGCCGGTGAGCCGCCATGCTCCTCTCGCCGCGGCGTGTATCGCGCCCCGGCTGCGGCCTTGTTCTTGCCGGCACTCTCACGACCGGCTTGGCGTGAGCTGTGATCATGACCCGAGGCCTGGGGTTTCGTGGCGTCGAAGTTGATTTACGCTTGCATCGGGTTGCCCGCAGAAAGCGGCGAATGTTCCGCCCATCCTGCCGGCGCAGCAGTTGTCTTCCCGGGCGGTGGCAGGTATTCGAACGGCGTCGATCGGTAGCCCTGCCAGTACCGGCAGGGAGTCTGGAGGATGAATGAGACGTGACCGGAGTGTCAAGATTGTCGCCACGCTTGGACCGGCATCGTCTACCAGGGAAACAATTCAGGATCTGTTCGAGGCAGGAGTCGATGTCTTCCGCCTCAACATGAGCCATGGCTCGCATGGAGATTTGGCCCGCCGTCACCGGATCATTCGGGAGGTATCGGCCGCTGCCGGCAATCCGATCGGAATCCTGGTCGATCTGCAGGGACCAAAGATCCGTTGTGGAACCTTCGCCGGCGGCGAGATCCAGCTTGAGCCCGGTGACCGGTTCACCTTTGACCTCGACGATGCGCCCGGCGACCGGACCCGTGTCCACCTTCCGCATCCGGAGGTGCTGGGCGAATTGAAGACCGGGTCGACCCTGCTGGTCAATGACGGGATCGTCCGGCTCAGGGTCGATGACTGCACGTCCGACCGAGCCGATTGCACGGTCATGGCCGGCGGGACGGTGTCGGATCGCAAGGGTGTCAACATTCCGGATGTCGTGGTGCCGGTGCCGGCGCTGTCGGAGAAGGATCGAGACGACCTGGAATTTGCCTGCGAGTTGGGAATTGACTGGCTGGCACTGTCCTTTGTCCAGCGCCCCGAAGACATGCGGGAGGCGCGGGCGCTGGTCGGCCACCGGGCCGCTATTCTGGCAAAGATCGAAAAACCGGCAGCGGTGGAACGTTTCGAGGGCATTCTGGACGAGTCGGACGGAATCATGATTGCCAGGGGCGATCTCGGTGTCGAGACCCCGCTGCAGACCGTTCCGTCGCTGCAGAAACGGCTGATCAGGCGCTGCCGCGCTGCCGCCAAACCGGTCATCGTCGCCACGCAGATGCTGGAAAGCATGGTCACCAACTCGACGCCGACACGGGCCGAGGTCTCCGATGTCGCAACTGCCATCTACGAAGGTACCGATGCCATCATGCTGTCAGCCGAGTCCGCTTCGGGAAACTTCCCGGTTGAATCGGTGCAAATGATGCACGAGGTGGCGCTGTCGGTTGAAAGCGACCCGACCTTTCTCCAGATCATGGAAGCCTCGCGCCGGGGCGATCGACAGTCGGTCCCCGATGCAATGACCGCAGCTGCCCGCGAGATTGCCGAGACCACCGATATTGCGGCAATCTGCTGCTTCACCCACTCGGGAACAACCGCCCGGCTGGTGGCCCGCGAGCGCCCGCGGGTTCCAATCGTTTCCCTGACCCCTTTCGGTCACATTGCCCGGCGATCATGCCTGCTCTGGGGATCCCATTGTGTCGCTACCGAGGTCGTGCTCAGCTTTGACGAAGCCGTGGCAACGGCGGAAAAGGCGGTGATCAGCGAGGGGCTGGCGGCGCCGGGAGACCAGGTCATCATCATGGCCGGCGTTCCCTTCAACATTTCCGGATCAACCAACATCATCCGGGTGGCAAAACTCGGCGAGACCTGATTTCGACCTCATGCGGGACCCGCTGGAGGGATTGCAACGGGCAAGATCATCCTGCCATGGCCGATCTCCTGACCCCCGTGGACCGATGGCAATCTGGTCGGCACCGCCGGCAGCTGCCGAAACCCGGGCGAGGGAGGCGTTGAAATCGCAATTTGCCCGCTATCCGGGCCCTGGTTGCGGTCGCCAGGATCAGGGCAGGTCGGTCCGACAGGAAGGCCGTCGTCAGGCGAGCCGGCATGGGTGGGCGGGCATGTGCGGAGCCGGCGCATTCACGGATCCTGCGGATGGAATTCGTGTGTCGGAGCCGGTCGCGGGAGGATTGAAGTTGGAGACAGGCCGCCTCATCCGGTCTTCGTTGCCTATCCGGGCGTTTGACCGGAGACGACCGGCATTGCGCTCTGGCGGAGCAGGGTCTTCAAGAACAATAGTTCAGACATCATGACCGAAATTCATGCAGCAACGACTTCGGAGGCCGAGACTGGTTCGGCTGGCTGGGATCCACTTGCCTGGCGGCATGCGCCCGTCATTCGCTGCGATGCCAAGGAGCCGTTCCTGCCGAGTGCGGTTGGGTATGCAATCCACGAAAATGACTGCCCATCCCTGCTATTCGGCCATCCGGTGGCGCTCGAGGGCGCAGAGCGGGCAATCGAATACCTGGTCTGGTGGGATTGGAGCCATCGGCGCATTGGCAACATGGAATTTGTCCGGATCTACCTCGACCGGACCGGCAATCCGGTTCGGGTCGAGACCTCCGCCGGCAACGGAGGCGGGACGATGCGGGATTATTCCGGACAGGGTCTTCCCCTGGTCTCTGGCCGGGCCGTGTTGCTTGCAGAGCCGGGCACGCACGGGCTTGCCGCCGGCCCTGACGAATTCTGCCGGGATCCCGCCGGGAGCACGGTGCTCGCCGACGGGAGGTCCAGCGGCGGCGCGGGGCCGGTCCTGGATGTTCCGGGGATCACCATCGATGCATTGACGATCTACGAGAAGCACATTGCCGGGAAATTCCTGGCGGGCCATGCGTCTGTCCCGACATTCGACTTTCGACAGATCGTCGATCTGCGCACATTGCCGGCGATGCCGATGATCCGGTTCGGTGCAACGATCCCCGGCCGCATCGACGCCAGGCTCTCCAGGCTGAAGGCGGAGACAAGAGGCGTGAAGGCCGTCCTTCTCGACAGCGGTGACACGCTGATCGACGAGAACTCGCAAATCTTCTCGGACGGGGAACTGGTCATCCGGGCCGATCCCGTTCCCGGGGGAGACAGCCTCGTGGCCGAATTGAAGCAGCGCGGCTACCTGGTGGCGCTGGTCGCCGACGGCCTCGTCGAGAGCTTCAGGAATGTCCATGGACAGCTCGGATTCTGGGATTTGTTTGATTCGCGCGCCATCTCCGAATCCGTCGGCACCACCAAGCCGGACCGCCGAATGTTCGATCATGCAACACGGGATCTCGGCCTGACCGAGGATGACCATTCGGGCTGCGTGATGGTCGGCAACAACCTTGCCCGCGACATTGCCGGCGCCAATCGCCTCGGCATGTGGTCGGTCTGGATCAGCTGGACAGACAATTATCCGACCAGGCCGGCAAACAAGGCCGAGCAGCCGGATTTCGAGATCGGGCTGCCGCATGACCTCATCGGCATACTTGCAGAGATCGACGCCATGGGCTGAAGGGTCGGCACTTGCCGAGAAGCAGGTTGCCTCCACGAGATCGCAACACTGCAGATGCGTCGGCTACTTGCCGGCCTGAACGAACAGACTGGGTTGGTCCGCCACCGGCCTGATGGGGCGGCTTGGGTTATCCGACTACAGCGACGCATGGTCGGACTTCGATTGCATCGCGATAGGCCCGTGCAGGTAAGCATGGCACCGAGGTTTTGCATCTCGCTTCCTTCAAACCGGGTGACCGAGAGGTTGCTTGAGCGACAAGGGCAAATGCTCGTTTTGACAAAGAACTTCAATCTAAAGGAGTAATATTGGATTAGTGATGACCTTCAATGGCTGCGTCAATCCCCTCTCTAATCAACAGCAATGCGCAACCTGCATCATCTCGTGCCTGTTGAATATAGTACTCTCTGCATCTAATCCAACTTTCAACTTCCGACCTGTAGCTTTCGACCTCCCATTCACTACAATTTCCTGACTCTGCACAATAGGGTTTGAATGGCTTAAAGCAGCTTGGGCGATCATAGCCAAAGCTCAAATCCCGGTTCATACTACACCATCCGTATTGATCGTTGATCCACCCGTACCGGTCTTCAAACCATTTCGCTATCGCTTCCCACTTCTCTGCTTCGGCTTTCCATATCTCCGCCTTGGATTTCCAGTCTTCAGAAGCCAGTGTTGGAGAGACCAAGAGCCACCCGGCAAGTGTCGTAACAACAATTCCAAGATGTCGCATGTGACCTCTTCGTTTGAACCGGCGACCACTATTTGCTACCACATTGAGGAAGCAAGTCGAAATATTTCGTTCAATCAACTCAAAGCGAGAGAACGTTCGACGATCTTCGGCAGTTCGCACTACATCTGGACCGGACCGAAAGTCGATTCCCTTCTCCCTATGTACCTGCGCATAAATCCGAGTGCCGCCTGAAATAGGAACTCTTTCGAGGCCGACGACAGCTCGGCCGGTTCCGGACTTCAATCTTCGGGAAGCCAATTGCAAGAGGCTCTGCTCAAAGAAACCTATGTCTGGAACCCTCAGAGCCCGGAATGTGCCCCGGCAGGATCACTTGTAAACATGGATGCTTGAATTCCTGCACCGCCACGCGCGGTCGGACCTGCCTCGACATTCAACCGTGACATCGGTTGGGCCCTCTGCAATAATGACCGTTCATTGTTCACCAGATGCCGCATACCCACGAATGTCGGTGGTGTCGTGCGTGGCTGGATGCGTCCAACCGTGCCAGTGCAATTGACCATCCCCGGCCCGCGGCATCGCAACAGGGGGAATTGAACATGAGACTGACACAACGAGACATCGTCATTGCCGGTGCAGTTGCCTGCGCGTGCTGGTCGGTGCCTGCACTTGCCCAGGAATGCAGTTCGTACAACGAGGCTCCGATGCTCGCCGAGGCCGTGGCCGCGGGGACGCTGCCAGCAATTGGCGACCGGTTGCCTGCCGAACCGCTTGTCGTGACGCCATACGAACAGGTCGGCGTTTATGGCGGGACCATGGTCGATACCACGGGTGGCAACCGCCTGGCCGAGTTTCGTCACTTCGGCTACGAACCGCTCGTCCGCTGGTCGGTCGATGGCGGGCAGGTCCTTCCCAATGTCGCCAGGGGGTGGGACATCTCCGACGATGCCACCACCTTTACCTTCCACCTGCGCGAGGGCATGAAATGGTCGGATGGCGAGGATTTCACCGCCGATGACATCGTGTTCTGGTGGGAGCATGTCGAAACCAACACCGACATCCAGTCGAAGCCGCGCGGCCTCTTTGTCGTGGGTGGCGAGCATGCCACGGTGACCGCGATTGACGATTACACCGTGGCGTTTTCCTGGTCGCAACCCAACGGCCTGTTTCTCGAGAACCTGGCGACCAGCTACGGCGTGCGCGTCGTCCAGTTTGCCGAGCACTTCCATCGCCAGTTCGTCAATGGCCTGAACCCGGACGGGGTGGCTGCCGCAATGGAAGCTGCCGGAGCCACGGACTACACCCAGTGGTGGAACTCCAATGTGGGCAGCTATGGCAAGCAGGCAGAATACAACAATCCTGATCGGCCTTTTGTCCAGGCCTGGGTTCCGCGCCAGCCATTCCTTGGCAAGGAGAGATTCACCTTCGAGCGCAACCCGTATTACTTCAAGGTCGACACGGCATGTAATCAGCTTCCGTATATCGACCGGCGCGAATGGGTGCTGGCCGCCGATCCGGAGATCCAGCTGGCGAAATCCCTGACCGGTGAAGTCGATATCAGCCGGGTGAACATCTCGACCCCTGCCAATCGAAGCGTGTTCTTCGACAACATGGAGCAGGGAGATTATCGCCTGATCAGCGCCGATTCGGCCGATGCCAATGTTGCGGATTTCCAGTTCCCGGAAAACCACCCGGACGAGTTCAGGGCTTCGGTCTACCGGAACAGGGATTTTCGCATCGGGCTGTCGCTGGCGATCGATCGGGAGGAGTTGATCGACGTCGTGTTCCTCGGCCAGGGTGAACCCCACCAGATCGCACCTCGCCCCCGGTCGCCCTTCTATTCGGAGAGGCTTGCCAAGCAATACACCGAATACGACCCGGACCAGTCTGCCGGGCATTTGGACATGGTCCTTCCGGACAGGAATGATGATGGCATGCGCCTGCGACCTGACGGAGAAATCTTCACCGTGGTGATCGCGGTGAACAAGGACTTCAAGTCCGACTGGGTCGACATGATGGAACTGATCGAGGGCTACTGGGAAGCGGTCGGTGTCGACACGGTACTCGAGGTGGTCTCGGATGCCACATCGGTCAGCCGCCGCGGCGCTGCCGACAATGACATCGGCCTGTGGCTCGCGGAAAACGGTGCCGGGCGGCTACCGCTGCTGGACCCCGATGGCCTGCTCGGTTCGGAAAACGACCTCGAATGGCGCAAGTATCATGACACCGGCGGCGCCGAAGGGGTCATGCCTCCGGATGACATGCAGCGCATGTATGATCTCCAGGACCGGATACCACTGACTGCAGGCGCCGAACAGGAAGCCGCCATGAAGGAGTATATCGAACTCGTGGCGGACAATTTCCCGCGGATCGGCATTGCCCTGCCTGCCGGAAACTACCGCGCCGTCAACAACCGGTTGCGGAATGTCCCGGAGCCGTTGATGGAGGGGTGGCTCTATCCGGGAATATCACCGGCGAACTTCTCGACATTCTATATTGTCGAGGACCGGCAGTAATCAGGACGACGTGATGGAGGAAGGGGCCTGCCGGCCCCTTCCCCGACCCTCCCGACAAGGCGATTGCCGGCGCCATGGTCCGTTTTCTGCTTAGGCGACTTTCGCTGATGGTTCTCACGGTCTTCGCGATCACCGTGATTTCCTTCTTCATCATCGTCCTTCCTCCGGGCGATTTCGTGGACCGGCTGGTTCTCGAGGCCAACCAGTATGGCGAGAATTTCGAGCCACACGAGATCGAGGATCTGCGCCGCATCTACGGTTTGGATCGCAGCGCTGTCGAACAGTATTTCATCTGGATGGAGAACATGCTGTTTCGCGGCGATTTCGGCTACTCGTTTGGCTGGGATCTGCCGGTCTCTCAGCTCATCGGCCAGCGCCTGGGGCTGACAACCATGCTCTCGATCGTGACCCTGCTGTTCATCTGGGTGGTGGCCATTCCGATCGGGATCTACTCGGCGATCCGCAAATACTCGCTGGGCGATTACGTGTTCACCTTCCTCGGTTTCATCGGCCTTGCAGTCCCGAATTTCCTGCTGGCGCTGGTGCTGCTCTACGTGTCCTTCCGATATCTGGGGCAGAGTGTCGGCGGGCTGTTTTCGCCGGAATATGTCAATGCGCCCTGGTCGGTGGACCGGGTTCTGGACCTGTTGTCGCATTTGTGGATACCAACCATCGTTCTCGGTACCGCCGGAACCGCGGAGATCATCAGGAAGATCCGCGCCAACCTCCTGGACGAATTGCATCGCCCCTATGTCATGACCGCGCGGGTCAAGGGGCTGGCCGAGACCCGGCTGCTGATGAAATACCCGGTTCGCCATTCACTCAATCCCTTCGTGTCCGACCTGAACGACTTGTTCGTCAAGATCATATCCGGCGAGACGATCGTGGCCGTCGTGCTCGGCCTGCAAACCACCGGGCCCCTCCTCCTCCAGGCGCTGAAGGAGGAGGATCTGTACCTGGCCTCCACCCTCATCATGTTCCTGAGCTTTCTTGCCGTGCTGGGAACGCTGTTCTCCGATCTTCTACTGATGGCCCTGGACCCGCGAATTCGTCGCCAGGCCAGGGAAGGGGAGATGTTGTGATCTGCGATCCGTCTTTCCGCAGGATCACCTGGCGACCGGAACGGGCAGGAACGGGCAGGACCCAGTGACTGTCCGGGCCGAAAATGTCAGCCACGGCGTGCTCATCTGGCGTCGCTTCAAGCGTCACCGGCTGGGCGTGATCGGCGGGGCTGTCGCCGCGGTAATCTATCTTGTCGCCGCATTTGCCGAGATCCTGGCTCCGCATGCCCAGGGCACCTACAAGGCGCGTGATGTCTATGCCCCACCGCAGATGGTCAGACTGCTGCGGACCGACGAGGATGGCAGGCGGCAGTTTCAGCTCCATGTGCTCGGTTACCGGTCGAGCATTGACTACAATTCAGGCCGGCGAAACTTCGAGATCGATCCCGGCAAGGTCATCCCGCTCGGATTCTGGGTGAAGGGAGACCCGTATGAGTTCTGGGGGCTGATCACGGGCGATCGCCACCTGTTCGGGCCGGTCAATCCACGCCACCGGGTCTATTTCTTCGGCGCCGACCGCCTCGGGCGCGATGTGCTGAGCCGGACCATCCATGCCACGCGGGTGTCGATGACGATCGGGCTGGTCGGCGTGGCGCTGAGCCTGTTGCTCGGAATCACCATCGGGGGCCTGTCGGGGTATTTCGGCGGATTTGTCGATCTGGGCATACAGCGCCTGATCGAGATCCTGCAGTCAATCCCGTCCATTCCGCTGTGGATCGGGCTGGCGGCGGCAATCCCGCCCACGGCACCGCCACTTCGCACCTATTTCCTCATCACCGTCATCCTGTCGATACTTGGCTGGACCGGGCTGGCGCGGGTGGTACGCGGCCGCTTCCTGGCGCTGAGGGACGAGGATTACGTCAAGTCGGCGCGCCTTGACGGCAACCGGCCGATGCGGGTCATCGCCAGGCACATGGTGCCAAACTTCCTGTCCCACATCATCGCCGTAGTGACGCTGGCAATCCCGGGCATGATCATTGCCGAGACCTCGCTCAGCTTCCTCGGGATCGGGTTGCGGCAGCCGGTGGTCAGCTGGGGGGTACTGTTGCAGGAAGCCCAGAATTTGAAATCGATCTCGACAGCACCGTGGCTGTTCATCCCGGGGGTTGCGGTGGTGATTGCCGTGCTGTCCCTGAATTTCCTCGGTGACGGTTTGCGCGATGCCGGTGACCCCTATGAACACTGACATGCTGATGTCGGTTCAAGGCCTGTCGGTGTCCTTCAGGGGCGACGATTCCCGGCTCCAGGCACTCAAGGATGTCAGCTTCGATGTTCCGAATGGCAGGACCGTTTGCCTGGTCGGCGAATCAGGTTGTGGCAAATCGGTGACGGCACGGAGCATCCTGAGGATCCTCGGCCCCGGCGCCCGGATCGATTCCGGCTCCATCCATTTCCAGGACCGGGGCGGCACCGGCGTCGACCTGGCCTCGAAGCCGGCAAACTCCCCTGCATTGCGCCGATTGCGCGGCAATGACATCACCATGATCTTCCAGGAGCCGATGACGGCAATCTCCGGTTTCTACACCATCGGCAACCAGATCATCGAAGCCGTTCGCCAGCATGAAGATCTGTCGAGGAGGCAGGCCCGACAACGGGCAATCGACGTCCTGGAAGCGGTCGGCATGCCAGATCCGGACTCGCGGCTGGAGTCCTATTCCTTCGAACTGTCCGGCGGCCAGCGCCAGCGGGCGGTCATCGCCATGGCGCTGGTGACCAATCCGCGCCTTCTTGTCGCCGACGAGCCGACCACCGCCCTGGACGTGACCACGCAGGCAGTGATCCTCGACCTGATGCGCGATCTGCAGGCCAGCTTCGGCATGTCGATCCTGTTCATTACCCATGATTTGGGGGTGGTCGCCGAAATGGCCGACGAGGTGGTCGTCATGTATCTTGGCGAAGTCGTGGAGACCGGGCCGATCGAACAGATTTTTTCGGCGCCTCGCCATCCCTATACGCGGGCATTGCTGGCGGCCGCTCCCCGCTATGGTGGCGACCGCAATTCGCGCCTGCCCGTCATCCCCGGCATCGTGCCGTCACTCGCCGACCGACCTGCAGCTTGCGCCTTCCTGTCGCGCTGCCGCCACATGAAGCCGGGCCTGTGCGATCTGAAGCGCCCCGGCATGGTCGAGGGAACGACCAGGGTGCGCTGTTTCCTGGACGAGGCCGGCGTGCCGGCTGAACACGGACGACCCAGGCCGGAGACAGGCGCGCCGGTGGAATTGCCGGGCCGGGAAGGCGGCGAGCCGGTGTTGACGGTCGAGGACGTATCCCGGCAATTCTCGAGGCGAAGCGGATTGCTCGGAAGGCGTGAGCAGGTCACCCGGGCCGTCACCGGGGTCAGCCTGGAATTGCGCCAGGGGGAAACCCTGGGGCTGGTCGGCGAATCCGGCTGCGGCAAATCCACCCTCAGCCAGACCATTGCCGCCCTCTTGGACCCGAGCGGCGGGCGCGTGCGGCTCCTGCGGGGTGGTCGGTTGCAGGAAATCTCGCATTTGCCAGAACAGGAGCGGCGGAAGGTGTGGCAGCATGTCCGGCTCGTCTTCCAGGACCCGTTTGCTTCACTCAACCCGCGCATGACGGTGTTCGAGATTGTATCGGAGCCGCTGCGGGTCGGGCCGGGGAGACTCCGCGATCGCGGCAAGCTTGCCACCCGCGTCTACGACCTTCTCGAGCGGGTCGGCCTGGATCCGTCGCAGTCGGATCGCTACCCGCATGCCTTTTCCGGCGGCCAGCGGCAACGGATCGGCATTGCCAGGGCCCTGGCGCCGAATCCGGGGATCGTGGTGGCCGACGAGCCGGTGTCCTCCCTCGATGTTTCGGTCCAGGCACAGATCCTGAACCTGTTCCAGGATTTGCAGCAGGAATTCGGCCTGACCTATTTGTTCGTATCGCATGATCTCAACGTGGTCTCGAACATCTCCGACCGGGTTGCGGTGATGTATGCTGGGCGCATCGTCGAAGTGGCAAGGACGGCACAGATTTACCATGCGCCGCGCCACCCCTACACCTCGGCATTGCTGGGAGCGGTGCTGATCCCGGAATTCACCCCGGAGAAACGCACGCGGGACCCGCTGCACGGACAACCGCCCAACCCGGCAAAACTGCCGGCGGGGTGCGCATTCGCGCCGAGATGCAGCTTTGCATCCGGCCTTTGCCACCAGTCGGTTCCGCCGCTGGAGCCGGATGGCGATGGCCGCCTGACCGCCTGTCACCGGAGGAACGAGATTTCGCTGTCCGGCCTGCAGGCGCAACCACGACAATGAAGGCATGCCCATGAGAGAGGTTTTCGAAGGATTGCTGACCCTTGAGCACATGTCCACCCATCTCCCGCATCGATTCCTCGTGCCCCGGGGCGTGCAGACCCTGGGCCTGGACTTTTCCTTTTCGCCGGGTCACCCGGGAGTCGGGAGCATTCCCCACCAACTCAGCATCTCCGTTTATGGACCCGGTGGCACCCGCGGCACCCGTCACAACAATGCCGATCAATCCCCGGTCATTTCCGCGAGCTGGGCATCACCGGGCTATCTGGCCGGGCCGATCGAGGCCGGTGAATGGTCGGTGGAAATCGACGTCCACCGAATCCTGCCGCCCGGCGGCGTCTCCTACAGGATCGAGATCGTCCAGCATGCCGAGGAGTTGGAGGGGCCAACCGGCGACGTTGCGCCAGCCATGACCGAGGGTGGCAGGCGGCGGGGTCCGGGCTGGTATTCCGGGGATCTTCACGGCCATACAATTCATTCCGACGGCAAGCTCAGCCCCGCCGAATACATCGATTACGCGATGGACCGGGGGTATGATTTCGTGGCCCTGACCGACCACAATACCGTCTCGGCCCTGTCGCAGTTCAGGCAACTCGCCGGCGAGACAATTGCCACGATACCGGGGATGGAGCTCACCACCTTCAACGGCCATGCGCTGGCGCTGGGAAGGGAAGACATCGTCGAGTGGCGGGTCAGGGAAGGCTCGACCATGAGTGGACTTGCCCGGTCACTGCAGGCGGCGGGGTCCCTCTATGTCATTGCCCATCCGAGGAAAGAGGGCCACCCGTTCTGCACCGGTTGCCGATGGGCATATTCCGACATGCTTCCGGGCCCGGCGCGGCATGTCGAGGTGTGGAACGGACCCTGGTCCGGCCGGTCCCATAACGACGAAGCGATACAAATGTTCTACGCATGGCTGAATTCGGGATACCGCATGGTGGCAACTTCCGGCACCGATACCCACCGGCGTCTCGCCGACGATTCGCGATGTGCCGTCAATCGCATCCATGCAGGGGACAATACCCCGGAGGAACTGCTCACCGCCCTGTCCCGCGGTCACTCCTACATCACCTGCGGGCCGGAGTTGATCCTTGCCGCCGAGTCAGCCGATGGAAACAGGGCCGAAATGGGTGATCTTGTCCCGGCCGGCAAGTTGCGCATTGTCGCCGGCTGCAAGGCTGGTGGCGTTGACCTGGCGGGGCTCGATGCCCGCCTCATCCGGCGGGGGAAGGTCGCCGAAAGCTGGCCCTGCGCCCGCGGGCACGACACCGTCCTGGAAACACAGGCCGAAGCGGGGTGCTGGATCGCCCTGGAATTGCGGGACCGAAGCGGCGGCCTTCACGCGCTTTCCAACCCGATCCATGTCGGCAGGGAGGGCGAGCCGTGGCACTGAAACACCCGGTGATCCGCGTCACCCGACCGACATCCGCATGACAGGACTGGCATGATCGCGACGCCGTTTGATCACGACCATGCTGGCGATCATGCATTGCAGGCCGGCGGGAGTCGGGACGCGGTCTGTGCGCACCGAAGGATGTCGGTGAATTCCCAACGCCACGCCGAGACTGAACGGGCTGAACCGGATGGTTATCACCCCGAAGGCAGGCAAATGTCGGCATGCGCCCGAATACAACTTCAATCCTGCATTGAGGGCAATACGGGTCGAAGTCATGATGGTCCGTGCGTGTTCGTTGGCAGGCGCTGCCTTGTGTCGGCGGCGGCGACCTCGTACGCATGATCTCTTGGGAGAGGCGGCAGAGACAGCAATGACAGGGAGTTCCATCATGAACCAGGTGAAGCTTGGCATCAGTCCCCTGAGCTGGACCAATGAGGGCATCCGGGAGCTTGGTGACCACGTCAGCTACGAAACCTGCATCGCCGATGCCGCACGGGCCGGGTATACCGGCATCGAACTGGGTCGCAAATTCCCGGAACAGCCGGAGGCCGTCAAGGCAACCCTGGAGGAATTCGGACTGGTGCCGGTCACGTCCTGGTATTCCGGATTCCTGGCCGAGCGGTCGGTCGAGGATGAGTGGCTGGCGGCGTTGCCGAGGATCAGCCACCTCGCGGCACTCGGATGCCGGGTGATGGTCTACGGGGAGTGTGCCGCCGGACCGGAAGGAGGCCCGGCGGCGGTACTTGCCCGGAGCCCGCCCCTGGACCGGCTTGAACTGAAGCCCTATGCCTGGCGCCTGACGGCGTTTGCCCGACGCACCGCCGATGCCGGCCTGACCCTGGTCTATCATCCCCATGTCATGATGCCGGTGGAGACCGTGGACGAGATCGATCGCTTCATGTCGGCGGCAGGGGAGCCGCTCCGGCTGCTGCTCGATACCGGGCATGTGGCCATGGCCGGGGGAGACTACAGGGTCGTCATGGACAGATGGTGGAGCCGGATTGCCCACATCCACCTCAAGGATATCCGCAAATCGGTCCTTGACGCCCTTGACCCGCACCGGCAGACATTCGACATGGCCGTGCATGAAGGTGTCTTCACCGTCCCGGGAGATGGCGATCTGGACTACGCCCCGCTGATCAGGAAAATCGCCGATGACGGCTATGATGGCTGGCTTGTCGTCGAGGCCGAACAGGATCCGCTGAAAGCGCCGCCCTTCGCCATGGCCAGCACCGGGTTCCGGCATGTATTCGGCCTGCTCGAGGATCATGGTCTGGCCTGCGACCGGAACCGGCGTCATGACCCCGGTTGAAAATCGGCGGCTCCGTGTCTGCCTTGCCGGATGCGGCAATATGGGCCGGTTGCATGGACAGGCGGTGCTCCGGCATCCCTTCCTGGCGGAATTGATCCTGTGCGACATTGATCCCGGGCGCGCCAGCGGGCTGGCAGACGAATTCGGGGTCGGTTGGCTGCCGCTGGACGATGCCCTGGATTCGCAGGATTTCGACGCGTTTCTTGTCGTCACGCCTCCTTCCGTGCATGTCGAACAGTTGTTGCGGGTTGTCCGTAGCGGAGCCTATGTGTTCTGCGAGAAACCGCTCGGCGACGACATGGCATCCATCGACGCCGCCATGCCGGAACTGCAGCCACATGCAGACAGGATACAGCTGGGATTCAACCGCCGGTTCGACCCGCATATGGCCGAGCTGAAACGTCGTATCGGCGCGGGCGACATCGGCAGGATCGAACAGCTCCGGATCGTCAGCCGCGATTTCACCGCCCCTGCCGTGGACGGGCTGGCCAACTCGGCAGGGCTGATCTTCGAGACCGCGATCCACGATTTCGACCTGGCGCGCTGGCTGCTTGACGATGAGCTGTCCGACGTCATGTGCCTGGGAAGTGCCCTGATCGATCCGCGCTATGCGGATGTCGGGCATATCGACACCGCAACCACGGTCATGCGGGCAGGCAGCGGGCAGCAGGTGGTCATCCAGAACAGCTGGCGCACGAGCTATGGTTACGACCAGCGGGTCGAGGCCTTCGGCGCCGGCGGCCAACTGACCGTGGCCAATCCGGCCGGGCCGCTGGTGTTGCACGAGAATGACCGCGGCCTGCACCGCGGCCTCATCGCCCCCGACTGGTTTGCCCGGTATCCCGAGGCCTACCACATCCAGGATACCGCGTTTCTCGATGCTGCCATGAGCGGCGACATGGTCACCCCGAACCTCATGGACGGCTACATGGCCTCCCACATCGCCCAGCGGGCCAGCGAGTCGCAGCAATCGGGCCTACCCGTCTCCTGCGGCGTCGGCACCGCATGATCACGAACTGAATTTCTCGCCGGAAGGTCACGCGGTGGTCACCCGTTCACCGGCCAGGCCGTGTCAGTCGCACTCGCGCACCGAGGACGGCATGGTCCAGGGATGCAGCCCGAATTCCCTGGCCATTCTTCCTTGTATTCCCTGGTCTGGCCATTCGTGACTGCTCGGCCGGCCCCGGTGGACATCGATGCCAACATGTGCGGTATTGTCGCCATGTACGATCTGGCTGAACTGGAATCGCATCCGGACAGTTCCATGCCCGGAGTGCTTTCTGCCGCTCCCCGGTGCGGACAAGGGCCAGGAACGGTGCCCGGGAAGGCCGCATGATTGCCGCGTTGCGAAATCTCGGAGTTGAGTTGCGCGCCGACATCAATGCCGGGAAGGTGATCCCGGCATGTTCCGCCGGAATCGTCACCGGGCTTGGTCTGCTGGTTGCCCAGATTGCCTTCGGCAGCTTCATCTTCTCCGGCCCGCTGGAGCCCTACTCGTCCCAGGGTATCGGCCTGATCCTGTTCGGGAATTTCGCCGCATGCCTGATCATCGGCCTGGCTGGCGGATTTCGTGGCTCGATTGCCGGGTTGTCTCCGGCCCTGGTGGCCGTCATGGCCGCAATTGCCGCGTCGGTGCAAGTGGCAGACGAGGCACTGTTCGTGACCGTCTCCTGTGTTCTGATCGTCAGCGCCCTGGCCACCGGGCTCGGCTGTTTCCTGATCGGCAGATTCGGGCTGGCCAACCTGGTGGGATTCGTACCGTATCCGGTCTCGTCGGGATTTGTCGCCGGGCTCGGCGCCACGGTCTGCCTGGCCGCGATGTCGCTGATGGGGGCGGACCCGTCCCCGGACAATCTGGATGTAATCATGGACCCGGATGTGCTGCTGGTCTGGTTGCCGGGTTTCCTGTACGGGGCGGTGCTCTATTTTGCTGTCGCCCGCTGGGGCAATCCGCTGATCCTGCCGGCAAGCTTCCTGCTTGTGATTGGTGGCTACAATCTTGTCCTTGACCAGGCCGGTCTGTCTGTCGCCGAAGCAGCGGCCAGGGGCCTGCTCCTTGCCAGCACCGCAGATGGTGGCCTGTGGCCGCCGATACTGCCATCCGACCTGACCTCGGTCGATTGGCTGGCGGTCGCCGCAATGACTCCCGACATCCTGATCCTGATGCTGGTCGCCCTGGTCTGCGTTGTCATGAACATATCCGGGCTCGAACTTGCGGTTGACCAGGAACTCGACTGGAATCACGAATTCAGGACCGGCGGCATTGCCAGCATGGTCGCCGGCCTGTGCGGCGGAACTGTCGCCACGCTCATCGTGCCTGCATCCCTGCGTGCCAAGCTGCTTGGCGCCACCACGAGGTTGACCGGCATGATCGCGGCGGCGGTGATCGCCGCGGGCCTGATGTTTGGCAGCGGGATGATCGCGGTCATTCCGACCTCGCTCATCGGCGGGCTCCTGGTATTTGCCGGGTTGGGCCTGCTAGCGCAGGGGTTTCGGGGAACCCGCAGCGGTATGCCGCCATCGGAGTTGGCGATCATCATCCTGATATTCGTCGCCATCATCCTGATCGGTGTGGTCAAAGGGGTGGCGATCGGGATGCTGGCCACCCTGGTGCTGTTTTCCCTGCGCCTCAGCCGCGTGGATCCGGTGGAGGCCCACTTCACCTTGCGGGAGTTGCACAGCAGCCGTACCCGCCCGGTGCCGGACCAGGCCATATTGCTGGAGGAAGGACAACATGCCCATGGCTACAGATTGCGCGGCTACATCTTCTTCGGCAGCGCCACGCCGCTGATCGATCTGCTCAGGAATACACTTGCCGGGCCGAACCGTCCTGCCTGCCTGATGCTGGACTTCTCTTCCGTGACCGGACTCGATTTTTCGGCGGCAAGCGCCCTCGCCCGCTTCATTCGATCAACCGGACGGTCCGGTGTTCCGGTGGTGCTGAGCGCTGTGCCCGAACAGCTGATGTGGGGTCTGAAGCCAATCCTGTCGAAAAGCCGGGTAGCCGAACTGGTTGTCGAGGACGATTTCGATCGCGGGCTTGAGCAGTCGGAGGATATCGCCCTCGCTGCCTGGAAGGCCAGAACGGGCGGCGGCGAGGATGGACGATCGGCGCTGCTGGACCAGGCGGCCGATGGGCTGGAGCGGCACCTGGAGCGTCAGATCCGGTTTGAACAACTCATCGAGGATCTCGGCGGATGGCTGTCTTGCCATGAACACGCCCCCGGCGAGGGTTTGGCCGGTGGGTGCTCGCCGGATGCCGGGCTGCAATTGCTGGTCTCCGGCCTGGCATCGGCCCGGGACCAGAACGGTGTCCGCCTCCGGCAATTCGGCCAGGGCGACGCCATCCTGTCCATCGGCCAGCCCGGCGCCCCGGCCTCGTCGGTTGTCGCCGACGAGGCGTGCCGCACCATGATCCTGTCACCCACGGCCAGGCATGTGCTTGAAAAGGACAGGAAGGATTTGGCCATCCGCCTGTACGGCTACCTGCTCGACAGCCAACTCGGCGGCGGCAACGGCTGAACAACGCCAGGCAAGAACCGGTGACGCATGCCAATTCCTTCGGTCAGGCCGCGGCGACCTGTTCAGCTTTCCAGGCCCGGAGGACATGCCGGCCAACATTCACGCATGCCTTGCCGGAGACGAATCGGCGATGCGGGAGGGCCGGGAATTGCTGACCGGGCTTGTTGCCAGGCTGGAAGCGCCGCTCAGGCGGCCGGGCGCGACCTGGTCGCGGCATGATCCGGGGAGCGGCTCGGAATTGCCGGAGGCATGTCCTGCTTCGGGGTTGCCATCGGCTGATTCCGTTTGCATTGCCCCGGTGCAGGACATATTGAACGCTCCCTGTTGCGCGGCCGGCCCAAACGGCATGCCGAGTCGCGCATGATACCACCTCCGGAAAGGAACACGGGAATGCCGAAGATGAAAACCAAGTCCAGCGCCAAGAAGCGGTTCAAGATCACCGCCAATGGCCGCATCAAGACGGGACAGGCCGGCAAGCGCCATGGCATGATCAAGCGGACCAACAAGTTCATCCGCAAGGCACGAGGGACGACAACGATGTCCAGCAAGGACGAGAAGACCGTCAAATCCTTCATGCCCTACGGAAGCTGAGGAGTGCCATCATGACGCGAGTTACCAGCAGCAAGGTCACGCAGGCCCGGCACAAGAAGGTCGTGAAGGCCGCCAAGGGCTATTACGGCCGGCGCAAGAACACCTTCCGCACGGCCAGGCAGGCCGTCGACAAGGCCATGCAATACGCCACCCGCGACCGGAAGGTCCGCAAGCGGAATTTCCGGGCATTGTGGATCCAGCGGATCAATGCCGCGGTGCGGGAATGTGACGACACGCTGACATATTCCCGGTTCATCTTCGGCCTCGGACGGGCCGGAATTGAAATCGACCGGAAGATGCTGGCGGAGTTGGCGGTCAACCACCCGCAGAGCTTTGCCGAGATCGTGAAACAGTCAAAGGCGGCGCTCAACTGACAATCGGCGCCGGTGGCGGTTGCCGGCTGTGAGGAGGCCGGCATCGTCAATGGCAGCCGTCATGGTTCGGCTGCGGGCGCAATCCGGGATTCGACATGGAACCTGTTGAGGAACTGAGATCCCGGCACCTGGCCAGGATAGCCGGGGCCGAGAGCGAGGCCGAGTTGGAAGAGGCCCGCCTGGCCGCGTTCGGCCGCAAGGCGGGCGAGATCCGCAGACGCCTCGGTGAACTCGGCAAGCTCACCCCCGAGCAGCGCCAGGAGATCGCACCGGTGCTGAACGCCCTCAAGGATGACATCGGGGCGGCGATCTCGGCCAGAAAGGCCGAGCTTGCCGAACTGGCGCTGAACGAGCGCCTGCATCAGGAGAGGCTGGACATCACCCTTCCCGGCCGCCCGACCAGGACCGGAAGCATTCACCCGGTCAGCCAGGTCATCGAGGAAGTCTCGGCAATCTTTGCCGATCTGGGCTTCGAGGTCGCCGAGGGGCCGCAGATCGAGGCCGACTGGTACAATTTCGACGCGCTCAACATTCCTCCCGAACATCCGGCCCGGCAGGAGCATGACACCTTCTTCATCCGCGACAGCGGCGAGGACCAGCCCAATGTCCTGCGAACCCACACGTCGCCGGTGCAGATCCGCGCCATGCTGGAGCGGGGCGCCCCGATCCGGATCATTGCCCCCGGCCGGGTCTATCGCTACGATTACGACCTGACCCACACGCCGATGTTCCACCAGGTCGAGGGGTTGGCCCTGGATGCCGACATCTCGATGGCGCAGTTGAAATGGACACTCGAGGAGTTCTGCCGGGCCTTCTTCGAGGTCGAACGGGCCGAGTTGCGGTTCCGGGCATCGCATTTTCCGTTTACCGAACCATCGGCCGAGGTGGATATCCGCTGTTCCTGGCAGGATGGACGGCTGCGGGTCGGCATCGGCGATGACTGGATGGAAATCCTCGGTTGCGGCATGGTCCACCCTGCCGTGTTGTCGGCCGGCGGTGTCGATCCGGATGCCATGCAGGGTTTTGCCTTCGGGCTGGGAATCGATCGGCTGGCCATGCTGAAATTCGGCATCCCCGATTTGCGCGACTTCTTCGAGTCCGACATTCGCTGGCTGCGCCATTACGGGTTTGCACCGCTTGATGTTCCGGCGTTGCATAGCGGCCTGGGCAGCCTGTAGCCACCGGGAGCCGATTGATGGACAAACAGCAACAGACCGAACTGGAAGCGGCGGCATTTCGGCGCCTGCGGGATCACCTGCGAGGCCGGACCGATGTGCAGAATATCGACCTGATGAACCTGGCAGGATTTTGCCGCAATTGCCTGAGCCGCTGGTACCAGGAAGCAGCATCCGAGATGGGCACGGAGATCTCCAGGGAGGAAGCCAGGGAGATCGTCTATGGCATGCCCTTCCAGGAGTGGAAGGATCGCTACCAGGCAGAGGCGACCGAACAGAAGATGGCCGAATTCCGCCGGTCGCATTCCTGATCGTCGCCGGTACCGCCAACCCCGACTGCAATCCGGACCGGCCTTTTCCCGGCAGCGGCGCCACGGGCAAAAGCCCGCGGGATGGGGGCCAGACGAATGGCATCAACTGAACAGCAGCGGGAATTCGCCGAGTGGCGTGCGGCATTCCTGGGCCATGCGCGGAGCCAGGGACTTGCCGGGAAAATCCTGGCCGGGTTCGAGTCCCGGGCAACCCTGTTGGACGAAACCCTGTCACGGCAGCAGGCACAGGCCGAGTTCCTGCTGTCCACTGCCGACTACATGGCGAGGGTGGTGTCGGCGCAGAGGGTCGCCGATGGTCGGGATGCCCTGGCCGCGACCCAGGAGGCGCTGGCCGAAATCGAGCTGTCGAGGGCGGTTGACCGGGGGATCCTGACCGCGATCTGGGGCATTGAGTCCAGCTACGGTCAACAGCGGGGATCGTTTCCCGTTCTTGATGCGCTGGCCTCCCTGGCCGCCTGCGGCCGGCGGCGGGAGATGTTCGAGGCCGAGTTGCTGGCGGCGCTTCGGATCATCGAGGCCGGGGCCGCCGACGCCGGCAATCTCGTCGGCTCCTGGGCGGGGGCGATGGGCCATGTCCAGTTCATGCCGTCGAGCTATCTCGAACATGCAGTGGCCTTCCGGGGGAGCGGCAGGCCCGACATTTGGGGCGACGATCCGCGCGATGCGCTGGCATCGGCTGCCAACTACCTGGCCAAGCATGGCTGGACCGACGGCCTGCCCTGGGGATTCGAAATCCGGCTCCCGACCGGCTTCGACCTGTCGCTCACCGGGCTTGCCGTCGAATTGTCGGCGGAGGCCTGGCAGGACCAGGGCATTCGCATTCCCGGCCGGGTCAGCGCCGCCGGCATCGGCGAGTCATCAATCATCATCCCGGCAGGCGCCACGGGTCCGGCCGTGTTGGTGACCCGGAATTTTCATGTCCTCAGGCGCTACAATAATTCGCTCAACTACGCGCTGGCCGTCGGCCTGCTGTCGGAACAGATCCTGGGCCGGGGCGGGCTCGCGAAACCATGGCCCAGCGGCATCCGGCCGCTGACGCCGGCGCAAACCGTCGAGCTGCAGCAATTGCTGTCCGGCCATGGCCACGACACCGGCGGCATTGACGGAATTGCCGGACCATCGACCGTCGCCAGCCTGCAGGCATTCCAGGAATCTGCCGGCCTGGTGCCGGACGGGCTTGTCGACCAGGCAGCGCTTGACCAGCTCAAATCGCGGGCTGGCGGGAAATTGGGCCACCCGCACTGACAACACTGCCACTACACGGGAAAATCGGACGTCATTGGCCGAATGATCTTCACCTGCCCGTTCCGGGCAGGTAGAAGGGTCAAAAAAGAGGCAGGAAGTGGCGCGGTCTGAATCGGCCGCCGCGGGCAGGAAAGGGCGCCGCAAGAGCGGTGCCGGACATGCGGGCGGCAAACACACCCGTAAGTATCGGGGTTGGCTGGGCCGGCTTCGCGCCGCGATCATGTTGCGCGTGCGGCGGGTGCTCTGGATCATTGCCCGAATTGCCTGGGCAATCGGCTGGCGGGCCGGAATTGCCGGCAGCCTGGTTTTTGCGCTCTCCGTCTTCTACTTCCATACGCTGTTGCCGGATTCGTCGGAACTGATCGACACCAGGGTCCGGGGCTCCGTCGTCCTGCTCGATCGCAACAACGAGGTCTTTGCCTGGCGGGGCGATCAGTTTGCCGCCATTGCCGCCGGCCATGCATCACCCAACATCATCAATGCGGTGGTGGCGGCCGAGGACCGCTCCTTCCATCGCCATTTCGGCATCAGCCTGCGCGGGATTGTCGGTGCCATGATAATCAACCTGCGCGAGGGGCGCGGCCCCTTCAACGGCCATGGCGGCTCGACCATCACCCAGCAGGTCAGCAAGCTGCTCTGCCTGGGGGCACGCCATGACCCGGATTCGGGCCAATCCGAGATCGAATTCGAGCGCGGCTGCCGAAAGTCCTCCATCTGGCGCAAGATCCGGGAGATCCCCTTCGCGGTGGCGCTGGAGCTGAAATACAGCAAGGAGGAAATCCTTACCATCTATCTCAACCGCGCCTATCTGGGCTCCGGGGCCACCGGATTCGAGGCAGCAAGCCAGCGATATTTCGGCAAGTCAATCCGGGTGGTCACGGCGCCGGAAGCGGCCATGCTTGCCGGCTTGCTGGCGGCTCCCTCGACCTATTCGCCAACGCGGGATCTTTCCCTGTCGCGCACACGCGCCAACCTGGTCATCGAACGCATGCACAGGCAGGGATATTTGAGCGCCACCGAGGCACGATTGGCAATCGAGCAGCCGGCCACCCTGTCATCGGCGGCGACAAGACGAGGCGGCGGATATTTTGCCGACTGGATCATGGAATCGGGGCCGGGATTCCTGACCTGGAACACGACCGAAGATGTTGTCATTCGCACCACCTTCGACCGGAATGTTCAACTCGCCGTCGACGAGGCGCTGACCCATGTCTTCGACACCCGGGTCCGGGAAGGATCGGGAGCGCAGGCCGCGGTTGTCGTCATGAGCCGTGACGGCGCAGTCCGTGCCATGGTCGGAGGCCGCGACGTCAATGCGGCCGGCCTGTTCAACCGGGCCACCCAGGCGCTTCGCCAGACCGGATCGCTGTTCAAGCCCTTCGTCTATGCCGCGGCGCTTGAGCGCGGGTTCAACCATGACGATCTTGTTGTCGATGAACCGGTAACCTTCCTCGTGCGCGGGTCAAAACCCTGGTCGCCAAGAAATTACGAACCGGATTATCTTGGCGCCATCAGCCTGACGGAGGCGCTGGCCCATTCGATCAACACGGTGGCGGCAAAGCTGTCCGAAGGTATCGGCCGCCATCACGTCGCCGACATTGCCAGGAAGATGGGCATCGGCGACCACCTTGGAACTGGCCCGGCCATCGCCCTGGGCGTGTCTGAATCAACCCTGCTCGACATGACCGGCGCCTATGCCGGCATCCTTGCCGGTGGTCGCTCCGTCAAGCCCTTTGGCCTCCTGGACATGCGGTTGCGCGATGATGACACGCCATTGATGGGCAGGGCTCCCCAGCGCAGCGAACAGGTGTTCAGCGAACAGGCGGCGCGTCAGTTGATTTACATGATGCACCAGGCGGTGGAGACCGGAACCGGGCGCCGCGCCAGGCTTGATGACCGGCCAGTGGCCGGGAAGACCGGAACCACGCAGGCGGCGCGCGATGCCTGGTTCATCGGATTCTCGGCCGATTACGTGACCGGCGTGTGGATGGGTTACGACGACAACACGCCGCTGACCGGGGTCACCGGCGGCGGGCTTCCAGCCGAGATCTGGCGTGAGGCCATGTTCCGCATCCACCAGGACATTGGACCGAAACCGCTGCCGATGCGGGCACCCGGCCTGTTCCAGGCGGCATTTTCGCGCCGCACCGACGCGGCCAGGACCGGCGGCTGAATCAAGGCAGGCCCCTGCCGGCCCCGTCAGTTGTAGCGGGTCGGAAGATAGCGGATCAATTCGTCCAGGTTGCCACCACGCTGCTGCAGCAGCGACCTGATCACCTTGCGCTCCAGGCTCAGCAGGTTGAACTCGCTGGTGACCATGTTCACGATCCTGGTCCGGCCGTTCCTCACCCGGGTAAACCAGGTGATCTCGTAATTGTCCGTCCCGGAGAGAACGACGCTCGACAGGACCTCGTAATTGTTCTTCTTCAGCTTGCGGATTTCGACAATCTCGTAGGTGCCAACCATCGCCTCCGGCAGGTGCTGGGCATATTTTTCGGCGAGGTATCGCTGGAACACCCGGATGAATTCCTGGCGCTGATTCCGGTCTGCCTGCCGCCAGGCCTGGCCAATCGCGGCGCGGGCGATGAGTTCGATATCGGTATGCTTGCCGAGAGATGTCTCGAGACCATCGATGATCTCCGATTGCAACTCCGCCTCCTGGAACAGCGCGCTGATGCTGTCCATCATCCTGGCCACGACCCGCTCCGATGATCGCTCGCTTGCCAGCACCTTGCTGCCAGAAAGGGCGAGGGCAAGGGCAAGACACAATGTTGCAACTCCCCGGACCAGCTTCAATTCGGGACGAGCGCTGCGCACAACCCGCAATCCGGATTGCATGCCGATATCGCCTGGACTCCGGATTGCCGCCTTCAGAAACACGATGCGTACCTTCCCTTCCTTGGCCTTCTGTCCGCAGGAATTCCACCGGGAGTGCAGACTGACCGAATTGCCGGAGATTTTCAACCGCATGCTGCATGAAGCCGCCCCGATGACAATGCGGGTGCTGTTCCCTGCCGGAGGGTAGCCCCGACACCCGCCCGAGACCTTCCCGCCTCCAGGACCAGAAACCGGCGCTCGGGGACGATCCATGCAGCAGAAAGCACAATTCGGATGCCGCGCCCCGGGAGCGGATCGCCGGCCCATGCGGCCGGGCAGGCGGCAGCGGAGTCGGATGCCCGCGCCCCCGGAGCGATCCGAATGTGGGGGTTTGTTCACGATGTCCAACCGCCGGGCGCCCGCCTGCCCCGGGGTCGATCTGCCACTCGCCCATCCGGTGCAATTGCCGTATCGTGCCGGCAACAGGAATCGCTTGGATGGATGACCCGATGACATCACGGATTGAAGATCGGCTGGCCGAATTGGGCATATCCCTTCCGGAGCCGCCCGCCCCGGTTGCCGCCTATATCCCCTACCGGCGGCACGGCAATGCCGTCTACGTCTCCGGACAACTTCCGGTCAGCGACGGGCACACCATTACCGGCAAGCTCGGAGCAGGGCTGGATGTTGCGGAAGGTGCGGCGGCGGCCCGGATTTGCGCAATCAACCTCCTTGCCCAAATCCGGCAGGCCTGCGGCGGCAATCTCGGCGCGGTCACCGGGTTGGTGAAGCTGACCGGGTTTGTCAATTCGGCCCCGGATTTCGCCGATCATCCGGCGGTCATCAATGGCGCATCGGAACTGCTTGCCGAGGTGATGGGGGAGGCTGGCCGCCACAGCCGATCGGCGGTCGGCGTCAGTTCGCTGCCCTTCGGCGCACCGGTGGAGATCGAGGCCATCTTCTCGGTTCGCTGAGAGCTGACCTCGCCACTGATCATGCCGGGGAACCAGCAGAGCCGGCCGGCAGACAGCGACAGCACCGACGACCGGATTGCCGTCACCACGCACCGGTCGATCGCGGAGATCGACCAAGCCGGGTGGGATGGTTGCGCCAGCCCCGAGTCGAGGGTGACAGGACGGCCGGATGACCCGTTTACCACGCACCGGTTCCTGTCGGCGCTGGAGCGATCCGGATCGCTGGGCGAGGGAACCGGCTGGCTTCCATTCCACCTTGCCGCTCGCCGCGCCGACGTGCTCATTGCCGTCATGCCGCTCTATGCAAAGTTCCACAGCCATGGCGAGTTCGTGTTCGACCATGGCTGGGCCCATGCCTTCGAGCAGGCCGGTGGACGCTATTATCCGAAACTCCAGTCGACGATTCCCTTCACCCCGGCAACCGGGCGGCGCTTCCTGGCCCGTCCCGGCGAGGACTCGACCGGATTCGAGGCCCTGGCCTCGGCGGCGATCCAGCTGCTGTCGCAAAACAGTCTCTCCTCCTTCCACGTGACCTTCTGCACCGGGGACGAAGCGGCACGGGGAAGAAAATCCGGGTTTCTCCACCGGACCGGCGAACAGTTCCACTGGTTCAATGACGGTTATTCGGGGTTTGACGATTTCCTGGCGGCATTGTCCTCGAGAAAACGCAAGAACATCCGGCAGGAACGCCGGCGGGCCAACGGTTTCGGTGGCGAGATCGAGATGCTGCACGGATCCGACATCGAGCCCGGACATTGGGAGTCGTTCTGGGAGTTCTACCAGGACACCGGTGCCCGCAAATGGGGAACGCCGTACCTGACCCGGGAGTTCTTCGACGAGATCCATGCCACCATGCGCGACGACATTCTCCTGGTCATGTGCAGGAGGGGCGGACGCCATGTTGCCGGCGCACTCAATTTCATCGGCCATGACACGCTTTTTGGCCGCTACTGGGGCTGTATCGAGGATCACCCCTGCCTGCATTTCGAGGTCTGCTATTACCGGGCAATCGACTTCGCGATCGAGAACGGGCTGCGGAAGATCGAGGCCGGCGCCCAGGGGCCGCACAAGCTGGCGCGCGGCTACATGCCAGTCAGGGTTCATTCTCTCCACTGGATTGCCGATCCGGGTCTCCGGCAGGCAGTCCTGGAATACCTCCGGGCCGAAGAGAGGGAAGTCGATCGCGAGATCGAGATTCTTGCCGAAATGGGACCCTTCAGGAAGGAATGAGCCAGCACCCGTTGCCGCAACAGGCCCGGCCTTTTCGATCGGCCCGCCATGCCTGGCCCGGCAATTTCCATCTCTCCCACCGCCGCATCGCGGACAATAGGCGTTCAGCGCCTTGGCAATGGCTGGTTTGCGCGTCCGGCGCCGCGCCGCGGGCCCGTGGCGGTCCGCCTGGCATCGGGATATGCTCGTGCGAAGGAAGCCAATGAACCGCCCGAGCGGCGGCATTCCGTTTGGGAATGAAGATGGGAGGAAATTGCATTGAACAATCTGCTGAGCGACAGCGACCGGTTGGAGGCGCTTTCATCCCTGGCCGGGCATGGCTGGAGACCGACGGGAGATGGGCGCGCCATCCGCAAGGAGTTTGCATTCGGAACCTTCTCCGAGGCCTTTGCCTGGATGACACGGGTGGCAATGCTGGCCGAAAAACTGGGCCACCACCCGGACTGGAGCAATTCCTACAACAAGGTCACCGTCGAGCTGACCACCCACAGCGCCGGCGGCCTGACCGAGCTCGATATCCGCCTGGCGCGACGGATCGAACGGATCGGCTGATCTCGAACTGCCGGACGGCCCCGGCAGGACCGGTTTTGGCGGATCAGATCATGTCCAGAAGGCTCTCGCCCCGCGTGATGCCGCAGGCACCCGGCGAGTCCTCGATGTTGAGGGCCCGAACGACACCGTTCTCGGCATACATCGAATAGCGGGCCGACCGGCCGAAGAACCCGGCATCGGCCAGGCTGAAGTCGAAACCGGCCTCCTTGGTGAATTCACCGGCGGCATCGGCCAGCATGTTGATGCCGGACCCGGTCGCCCCGGTCGCCTCCCCCCATGCCTGCATGACAAACGGGTCATTGACCGAGATACAGATTACCTCCTCGATGCCCTTGCCGGCAAACCCGTCCATGTTGTCGACAAAACTCGGCACATGGCTCCCGGAACAGGTGGGGGTATAGGCTCCGGGCACGCCGAATATCACCACCTTCCGGTCGCCCGTCAGTTCGGACAGCACCACTTTTTCCGGACCCGATTCACCAATCCGCAACAATTCGGCTTCGGGAAGCCGGTCACCAACCTTGATTGTCATGTTCTTCTCCTTTTCCGCCTGACCTGCCGCAACCCGGCAGAGTCGCCGCGCCAAACAGGGGCCCATGGCTGCCCGACACTCAAGTGTCAGACCGGCCAGCTGTCAACCCGCAATGCCAGGAGGCCAAGCGCTGGGCCAAGGCCCAGGAGCAAGGCCCGCCCAGCAACATGACCACCAATCCAACCACATGTCACCAACAGGGCGACATGACCTTGCAATGCGTCACATGGCGGGTCAGGTCATTGCCTGCCTCGCCAAAGAACGAACGAGGCCCGCCCACATGGATGGAGAATCTTGGCACCCGAGACTTCGCTTGCCGCCATAGCCCCTGCCCCACCAAACCACCGCCTGCAATTCCCGAGCTGGCGGCGAGCGAACACCGGCCAGAGACTCGGGGAAGGCTGGCCCCCGGAGCCGGGGGCATGGTCAATGGATCACGTGAGTGGTCAGCGCAACAATAGGACAGATATATCCTGTTTCCGACAGGCACATGGTTCAGGAGGCGTCGGCCTTCTCGATCTCCGCCGGTGGCTTGGGCAGCTGCATCCCCATTCGAATCATGTCGATCACCCCTTCAAGGCGCGCAACACGATTGCCGAGACTGTTGAGTTCTCGCCGCAACTCGGCAAGCTCGCTACGCATCTCGTTCTTGAACCCGGCAAGATCTTCACGCATCTCGTGCTTGAACCCGGCAAGATCTTCACGCATCTCGCGCTTGAACCCGGACAGCTGACTCATGATCAGGGCTGCCAACGCCACGCCAGTGCCGATCACTACCAGTAGCAATTCCAGATCTGCGCTCATTATGCGGTCTCCGGGCTGACTCCAGATTCAGCTATACCATGCCCATCATGAACCTGACAGGGTTTTCGGAGCCTCACGATTCCAGGAAGGCCTGTCAAGCAACTCATGCCCATCATGTGCTGAAGTTGTTCCATGCTGCCACGGTTTGATCATGTCGATCACCTCTTCAAGGCGCGCAACACGATTGCCGAGACTGTTGAGTTCTCGCCGCAACTCGGCAAGCTCGCTACGCATCTCGTTCTTGAACCCGGACAGCTGACTCATGATCAGGGCTGCCAACGCCACGCCAGTGCCGATCACCACCAGTAGCAGCACCAGATCATCATCCATCAATCAACTTCCACGTGAAATTCTGGGCGATTCATATCATGCCCATCATGGCCCTGACAGGGTTTCGGAACTTCTCAATCCGGCTCCGGTGATACACGCAGGAGTGACATGATTTCGGAGCCCAGGACGAGGTCTTCCACTTGCCCGAATCCCTGCTTCCTCAATCGTCCCTTGCGGTCGATCAGGATCATGGTCGGCGTGCCGCGCATGGCGTAGCTGGTCATCGTCATCGGCAGGCCGCCGCCGCAGTCCGAAGGCGCATCAATGCCGACAGGAAAGGAAATCCCGTATTCGTGGAGAAACGCCGCCAGCGCCTCGCGACGTCCTTGCGCGGCATGGTGCTCGAAGACGGTGTGCAGGCCGATGACCGCAACATCACCGGGTTTGAAGACGCCACACACCCGCATTGCCTGTGGCAGCGCGTGCGAGACGCATCCGGGACACAGCATCTGGAACGCTTCCAGGAGCACGACCCTGCCCCGCAACGTCTCGAGCGTGACCGGCTCGCCGGTGTTGAGCCATTCGGAAACCTGCAACTCTGGTGCCATGCCGGGATTCATGCCCAGTTCTATCCTCCAGTCGCCATCGATCCTGCAATGTCATTCTGCCGGATCTTGCCGAACGGGCAGATTTTCCTGCAGTCTCGGACGACCCGGCCTCAATCCCTGTTGGCGAACCGGCAGCCACTCCCGGGGCTTCATCGATGGTGCAGGCCGGAATTCTCGATGCCGGGAAATGATCGCAGGCCCGGCCGGGCCGTTGCGGCGTTGCGGGATGGCGGCCGATTTGGCAAAGAGGTGCAATCCTGTGCGGGTTGCCGGATCGTCATCCTGCTCTTGCACGGGAGCGGCGCTCGGCAATGGATGCGCCGGGAACTCGGGCAGGTTGGATGATGAAGAAGATCGTGATCATAGGTGGCGGGCAGGCCGGATACTCGGTGGCGGCCCGGCTGCGTGCCGACGGATTTGACGGGCGTGTCACCCTCGTCTGCGCCGAGCGGGAACTTCCATACCAGCGCCCGCCGCTTTCCAAGAAATACCTGCTTGGCGAATTGGAGCCGGAGCGACTCTTTCTTCGCCCGCGCCAGTTCTACGATGACAACGATATCGAACTCCTGGCCGGATGCCATTGCACATCCATCGACCCGGACCGGCGACGGGTCGGGCTGGACGGCTCGCAGCTGGATTATGATGACCTGGTCATCGCCACCGGCGCGTCGCCGCGGCCCCTGCCCGACCAGCTTGGCGGTGGACTGTCCGGCGTTCACACGGTCAGAACCATCGGGGATATCGACAGCATGGCTGGCGAGTTGGTCGATGGCATGAACATCCTCGTGGTTGGTGGCGGCTATATCGGCCTCGAAACTGCCGCATCGCTGTCCGGCCGCGGATGCTCGGTGGTGGTTGTCGAAATGGCCGACCGGATCCTGCAGCGCGTGGCCGCACCGGAAACCTCGGACTATTTTCGGCAGCTGCATGGCAGTCACGGTGTCCGAATCCTCGAATCGGCTTCGCTTGAACGGCTGCGTGCTGGTGCAGGCGGCCGTGTATCAGGCGCACTCCTCCAGGATGGCTCCACCCTGGATGTCGATCTGGCGGTGATCGGCATCGGCATTGCGCCGGAGACCGGGCTGGCCGCCTCCGCCGGGCTGGACCTGGATAACGGAATCAGCACCGACGCCCTCGGGCGCACATCGGCCCCGGGGATCTGGGCGGCTGGTGACTGCGCGTCGTTCCCTCTCGGCGGCAGGAGAATTCGCCTTGAAAGCGTCCAGAACGCGATTGACCAGGCCGAACTGGTGGCAGCAAACATCATGGGAGCCGGGCAGGAATATGCGCCGGTCCCGTGGTTCTGGTCCGACCAGTTTGCAGCAAAGCTGCAAATCGCCGGGCTTGGCACCGGGTACGACAGGATAATCACCCGCCGGCAGCAGGATGTCGATGCGGCAAGCTTCTGGTATTTTGCCGGCGACGAGTTCCTGGCGGTCGATGCAGTCAATGATTCGCGGAGCTACATGGTTGGCAAACGCCTGCTGGAGACCGGGAAGCCTGCCGACCCGGCAATGATTGCCGATACCGCCGCGAACCTGAAGTCACTGTTGCGGTAGCATTATCGGAGCCGGGGCAGGGCCAACATGAAGATCGTTGCCGGACGCCTCGGGGGCCTGGCCCTGGCAACAATCGGCAAGGGCGATCCGGCCAGCCGTCTTCGCCCGACCTCGGCACGAACCCGCACGCGGATATTCGACTGCCTTGTTCACGCCAGGGACGGTGACCGGGTTGCAGGCCGTCACGTCCTTGACCTCTTTGCCGGAACCGGCGCCCTCGGCCTGGAGGCGCTGTCCCGGGGTGCTGCCCATGCCTGTTTCGTCGACAACGGGGCAGTTGCCTGCCGCCTGATCAGGAAGAACCGGGATTTGGCCGGGGTTGCGGACATATCGACCCTGCTCAGGCGGGATGCGACCCGCCTCGGCAGGAACCGCCGGCAGGAATTCGACCTGGTGTTTCTCGACCCGCCCTACGGGGCGGGTCTCGCCCTGCCGGCACTGCAAGCGGCTTCCTCGGGAAACTGGCTTGCCCCGGGTTGCACCGTGGTCATCGAAGACTCGACCCCGTTGCAGGCACCCGGCCTCCTCGAGCCGGTTCTCGTGCGCCGCTCGGGCAATTCGGTGATATCGGTTTCGGTCTGGCCGGGTGACCACGGGCAAGAATGAGCGCGCCACCTCGTCGGACATTGCGGCACCTCACCGGCAACAGGGGGCGTTGCGCCACAACGGGAAACACATTGCGACGAACGGACCGGACTCGCGTGGTTTGGTTCAGCCGCCGACGCCCTGCATTGATCCCGGCCGGGGTCAGATGCTTATCCTCTTCTTCAATCTCAGGTGATTGACGCCGTCTTGCCGTCGGTAACGCATGTCGTCGACATAGGTTCCCACCAAATGCAGGCCGATGCTCTCGACCACGGTCTCCTCCTCGATCGTGTCGGGGCTTGGCTGGAATTTCAGCGTGGTGAATTCGAGTTCGCTGCCATGATCCTCGGTACTAATCGAAATGTTCCGCCCTTCCTCGTCCATGTTGATGCGAAGACTGATCGGTTTGGCGGCATCGAGACTGCGTTCGATGATGTGAACCAGGGTTTCCTCGATGATGAGTTGCAACTGGAAGCGATCCTGTTGCGGGAAGCCGAGGCGGTCGGCAAAGTCATCCACCAGCTCGGCCACGCGCTCGGTCTCGCCGAGTTCGTTGCGTACAGCAATGTCGAGCTCCAGTATCGGTTCGATGCCGGCGGCATGGGCGCGATGCCCGCTGCCATCCGGAATGAGATCCCCGGTCATTCCCGATGGCTCGTCACCGCGAATGAAGGCGTTCAGCGCCTCGACATCAATTGCCGGCCTGACCGAGTGTTTTGCGCTCCTCGGAGGCCACGCATGCTCCCCCTCCTTCAGGATGAATGACTTCACCGCATCCATCAGCTCGACCACCATGGGCATCCCGGTCAGGCGTTCGAGCGATTTGGCATGTTCAGGCAGATTGAGGTGGCGATAGAGGAATGGAAACGGAACCAGGTCGCCGCCATGGCACTCGAACACGTTCATGGGAGAGGACGGGTCCTCCGGCGAAACTCCGGCAGCCAGCAGCAGCCGGGCCAATGCCCTGCGAGGGACCAGGTTCTCGTCGAGCCCCTTGCCGGTTCTGAACAAGGCGGCCAGCAGCGCGAAGTAATCCGGGTTGGGCGGCTGCGTGAAACTCCAGAGCGGGCGCAGCGAGTCAGTCAGGTAGCGATGCTCACCGCCACGGTGCGGTCGTTGCAGGATGGCGTTTCGGTGGGGAAAGCGGTCAAACAGCAACAGGGTCTCGGAGTGTTCGATCACGGCCCGCAGCAGATACCAGCTCACGAACTGGTTGATCCGGCGCTTGTCGGGAGGAACCTCGGCGACAAGGTCGGCGCTCCAGCGGGAGAGTTTCTCCAGCAGCAGTTGCTGCAGTTTCAGATCCTCCACGTGGCACAGCGGCAGGTAGATCCATAACCGCTCGATCACGTTGTATCGTTCGAATTCCCGGTCATCCTGGCATGCCCGCCACGACATCGAGGCCGTAAGCTCGTCATGTTCGTATGCAAGCGCGGTTCCCCGGTAGACGGTGCGCGGGAACTGGTCCAGGACGATCAGCTTGGCCAGCAGGCCCCTCGGCGACTCCCAGTGCGGGTCACCGAAGAAGCGGTCCTGCCCCTCGCGGTGAATCTGTTCGCACCACTGGCGTTGTGTCCGGTGGATGACCGGATCCTCGAAACTTCGTGCAAATGGCCCGATTCGCCATCTCAACATCCCGTATTGCCAGTTCTTGCGGGATGCATCGGCCGCTGCCTGGAGCGGCCCCATCCAGAAATCCAGTACCGCTTCGGGGGTTCTTTCGGCAATTCCCCTGGTCTTGTTCATGTTCATCCCGCGTGTCTGCACGGCATCGACGTATCATGGGTCCGGCAATAGCACGTCAACTTCCGGCTGATGCCCATTCCCTCTCGCCCGTTCTGCAATTCAGCCGAAACTGGCTCCGTCGGCGCGATCACTTGTCGTCATGGCCCAACCTGCCACGAATTTGATCCAACCTCCAATTCGCCATGGCCGCATCGCCCGGAAGGCTGGCCCCGGCACCCGTTTCATCGGTCGGCGACCGGGGGTCAGAGGTCCCTCCAGAGGACCTTTCCGGTGCCGGAGCGGGGAAGGTCATCGCGGAACTCGAATCGTCCCGGAACCTTGTAGGCCGCCATGTTCCGGCGGCACCACGCCAACAGGCAACCGGCGTCCAGTGGTCCCTTGCGTGGCACGATGACGGCACGCACCGCCTCGCCGGTACGCGGGTCCGGATCACCGACGATGCAGGCCTCCCTGACATCCGGATGGCCGTGCAGGATCGACTCGATTTCGGCTGGCCAGACCTTGAAGCCG
Organism: Paracoccaceae bacterium; assembly: GCA_964291445.2. GTDB lineage: Bacteria > Pseudomonadota > Alphaproteobacteria > Rhodobacterales > Rhodobacteraceae > JAPOXR01. The sequence continues at coordinate 523,658 of OZ219864.1, forward strand.
GAGACGTTGATCATCCGCTTCAGCCGGTCAACGAAAAAGAAATAGCCCTCGTCATCCATGTAACCGATGTCGCCCGTGCGCAGGAAACGCTTGCCATCGAGCGCCAGGAACGCGGCCTCGGTCTCTTCCGGACGCTGCCAGTATCCCTGGAAGACCTGTGGACCGTGGATGATGATTTCACCGGTTTTGCCGGGGCCAAGCTCGGCCAGCGTCTCCGGGTCCACGATTCGGCTGTCCACGTCAAAGATCGGGATGCCGAGACATTGCTGCTTGGGCGCTTGCACCGGATTGATATGGGTGGGCGCGATGGTCTCCGACAGGCCGTAGGCCTCGATAAAGTCGAGCCCGATCAAATCGGACATCTTGCGGGCGATACCCGCCGGCATCTGTGCCCCGCCGCCACCAATGGCCTTGAGCGACGAGACATCGACATCCTCGATCCCGGGCAGCGACAGAAAGTCGATCATCATCGTGGTGATGGAGCGCCAGTGCTCGATCCGCTCCTCCTCGATGAGCCGTGCTGCCAGCACCGGGTTCCAGCGGGTCATCAGGAAGATCGTCGATCTCGTCAGGATCGGCAGATTCATCGAATGCTGCATGCCCGTCACGTGGCACAGCGGCAGCGTGGCAAGAACGCGCGACCCGGCCGCGACCCCGATCCAGCGCGGATAGGCAAAGATCACCGCGTTCACGCTGGCATGGGTGTGCAGACAGCCCTTTGGCTGCCCTGTGGTTCCGGAGCTGTAGGGAATGATACACCAATCCCCGGGGCGCCGGTCGTGGGCGGGTGCCTCGCACCCCTCGGCAAGCGCCTCGGCCCAGGATATGGCGGCGGGGGCTGGATCCGCAAACTCCCCGGGGAAATCCCAGCCGTCCATGGCGTAGTCGCGGTATCGCGCCGACACCAGCCCGGGTTGTCCGCAATCACCGTGGACGGCCATCACCTCCTCGGCCAGTTCGGCACCATGGATGATTGCCCGGGCCCCGGAATCCTGGAGGATGTAGCGAAGCTCCGCCCGCCGGCACATCGGGTTCACCGGAACGATCACCGCATTGGCGGCCAGCACGGCATAGTAGGCCACCACGAATTGCGGCGCGTTCTGCATGTAGATGGCCACGCGCTCGCCGGCGCCGATGCCAAGCCGGTCATGCAGAAAGCCGGCAAGCCCCCGAACCTCTGCTGCCAATTGGCGAAAGCTGATGCGGCGGCCATAGTACCAGATGGCCGTCCGGTCCGGGGCGGCGTCCACGGCTTGGTCCAGGTTGTTCAGAACCGAATGTGCCGACGGCGGCAGACTGTGTGGCAGCCAGCCTGGCCACGCCCCGAAATGCCGGTTCTGCATCATCGCGGTTCGGCGCCTATTCCCTGGGCAACTGGTTTCCGGCCAACAGGTTCAGCTTGGGGTTCTGCGCATATTTTCGACAAAGCCGCTCGCACCCCTCATGGGTCGCATCGAACGGCCCCGCCTTCCAGCCGGTCAATTGCAGCACAACACCATTGCCGGCCCTGGGACCGACGAGCGCTTCCTGGTAGTCTTCATCTGCCATCTCGGTCTTGTCGAGCTTCACGCCCTTGGCCTCGAGCCCGGCCACGTACTCCTCGATGTCGTCGATCTCCAGCCCGATATGCTGGATCCCGTTGCCATGCCTTTCGACGTATTTCGAGATGAAGCTGTCCGGGTCATCGCTGGAAATGAAACTCATGATGCTGGAGCCGAACCGCACGCAGGCGCCATGGTAGCTGTCCTCGATGGACTCGAACTCCATCATCATCTCGCCACCAAGCAGGTTGATGGCATTGTCCAATGCCGCCGGCAGATCCTTGACGGCAAAGGCGATGTGATTGATCGCGGTGATCTTGGCCAATTCATGTTCCTTTCGTGTTGAACCTGGTGTTCGGGGGGCTGCGAATTCAAGACCCGGACGAGGTCAGACAATCGCGCGGATTTCCCTGTTGTCGCTTCGGCAGGAATGGAAGTTCGCTGACCCGTGCCCGGCGCGGCCCGTCCCAGGTCTCGACCATGAGTTCGCACCCGATCGCCGCGTGACCGGCCATCACCAATCCGAGCGCGATATTTGTCTCCAGCCGGGGCGAATAGGCCATGCTGGTCAGCCTTCCCGCCGGCTTGCCATGCCGTGTCACCGGCCAGCAATCCTCGTTTGGCGCCAGCTCGGAGCCCTCGATCGTCATGCCGACAAGCCGCTTCGCCGGCGGCCGGTCCTTCAGCCTCGCCAAGGCCGCCCGGCCGATGAAGTCCGGGGTGTCGTCCAACTCCACCAGGCGGCCCAACCCGACCTCGTACGGGTTCTCGCCCGGGGTCATGTCCACGCCCCAGGACATGATGCCAGCCTCGATGCGCCGGGCTTGGCTGACCGCACCGGGGGCAACATTGCAATCACTGCCGGCCTGCATCAGCGCATCGAACAGGTCGTCGCCCAGCGCATGCTTCCCGAGATAGATCTCGTAGCCGAACTCGCCGCTCCATCCGGTGCGTGAAATCGTCAGCCGGTGGCCGCGAAACTCCATGGATGTATGCCGGTAGTAGTCGAGGTCGAGTATCCGGTCGCCGAAGAGACTGGTCATCAGGCGTGGCGATCTTGGTCCCTGCACCTGAATCACCGACACGCCCGCATCCCTGATGTCGACCCGCATCGGCGAGTGAACCGCGACACCGCTTGCCCAAAGCTCCAGGTCGCAATCCGATGTCGAGAGCCAGAACCGGTCCTCCGCCAGTCGAAGGATGATCGGGTCGCAGAGGATGCCACCATCGGCCGAGGTGATCAGCGCATACTTGCATTGCCCGACCGCACATCTGCGCAAATCCCTCGGGGTCAGGAACTGCACGAAATCCGCCGCATCCGGTCCGGAAATCTCGACCTGCCGCTCGCCCATGACCGGCCAGATGGCGACATCCTCGATCACCTTCCAATACTCCGCCAGCGGCGTGGAGAAGCTGCCCGAGATATAGGTGCGATTGTAGACGGAATAGGTGCGGCAGCCAAATCTCCAGCATGCCTCGAAGAACGCGCCCTTGCGGATGCGAGGCTGGAAGGACAGGGATGCGCCCTCGTGCGGAATCACCGGGCAAGCCCGCTGCCGCCCGGGGCGCCTGGAAGCCGCGTCAATTCCGCTTGCCCTTCCAGCCAAGGAGCTGGGTCAGGAGCAGCAGCGCCGATGACAGGATGATCATGATCGTCGAGATGGCGGCGATTGTCGGATCGATATAGTCGCGCAGCGCCGCGAACATGTGCTTGGTCAGCGTCGCATTGGCACCGCCCGAGACAAAGATGGCGACGATCACCTCGTCGAACGAGGTCAGGAACGACAACAGCGCCGCGGTGATGACCGAGAACCGGATTTGTGGCAGGGTAATGAGGAAGAACGCCCTGGCCCGGGTGGCGCCCAGGCTGCGTGCCACCTGTTCCTGATTGAGGTCGTATGATCGCAACCCGGCGGTGATGACGATGATTGCCAGCGGCAGCGCAAGCGCCGTGTGTGCAAGCACCAGCCCGGTAATGGTGTTGTTCATGCCGACCCGGCCATAGGCGTAGAAGGTCCCGATGGCGATCAGGATGACGGGCACGATCATCGGGGTGATCAACAGGAGGAATATGGCGTTGGTGGCGCGGTGGCGCGAGACGAACAGGGCGTAGGCGGCCATGGTCCCCAGCGGTGTCGCCACCAGCATCGTGAGCACGCCAACTTGCAGCGATGTCGCGGTGGCGCGCATCCACTTGGCCGAGCCAATATATTCCTCGTACCAGCGCAGGGACCAGGTGCTGGGTGGAAACTCGAGATACTGCGAATCCGAAAACGACATCGGAACGACGATCAGGGTCGGGATGACCAGCAGCAGCATGATGATCGCCGACAGGAGGTAGAGCCACATGCGACTGCCATGCGTGATCTGGGTGTCGGCCGCCGGGCGATTCCACCAGTTCATTCAATCCCTCCCGAACAGGGCCTCGTCCAACCTGAAGAAGCGGGCGGCGAGGTAGAGGGTGAGGGTGGTGGCGACCAGCAGCACCACCCCGAGGGCGCTGGCCGCTCCCCAGTCGAACTGGTTCTCCAGGATGGCGGTGATCTGGTTCGAAACCATGATGACCCGACCGCCGCCGAGGACGGCAGGGGTCACGTAGAATCCCAGGCAAAGCACGAACACGATCAGCGAGCCCGCGACCATGCCGGGCAGCGAAAGCGGGAAGTAGACACGCCAGAACGCGTTGATCGGATTGGCACCAAGATTGGCAGCGGCCTGCATCATGTCCCGGTCGATCTTGCGCATGGCGTTGTAGAGCGGCAGCACCAGGAATGGCAGCATGATATGCGCCATGCCGATGAGCGTGCCCGTCATGTTGTGCACGAGCTTGATCGGATTCTCCCACAACCCGACCTGCATGGCGAATTCGTTCAGGATGCCCCGCTTCTGCAACAGCACCAGCCAGGCATAGGTGCGCACCAGCAGCGACGTCCAGAAGGGAAGCAGTACCGTCAACATGAAAACACCCGCCCAGCGGGGCGGCAGTTGGGCCAGGAAGAATGCCAGCGGATAGCCAAGGGCGATGCAGATCAGCGTGGTCAGAATGCTCACCTGGAAGGTGGTGATGAAGATCCGGTAGTACGATTTGTACTGGGTCATCTTGTGGTAGTTTTCGAGCGAGAACCCGCCATCATCCCCGAGGAAGGACAGGTAGAACAGCCACGACAGGGGAATCAGGATGACCAGGATGATGGTGATCATGGCCGGCACGACCAGGCTCAGGATCGACCATTGTTCACGCGCATGCTGCCGCTTAAGCGCCGCCTCGTGAAGCCGCTTGCCGGATGGCGACCGGCCTGCATCGGCACCCGCCATCACCCGGCTTGCCCACCGGGGATGATGATGGCGTCCTTGCGGTGCAGGCCGATGGAGACCTCGCCGCCGATATTGCCGCCGGCGTGCCGTGCCGTACCGCTGGTGCCGAACCTGACGGCCAGTTCCGTGTCGTCGTCGATGGCAACCAGCGCCATCTCCGACTCGCCCTGGAAGACGGTCTCTCGCAGGACGCCCCGCAACACGATGGTCCGGTCATCCGTTTCGGCTCCGGGTGCGGCGAAGAACAGGCGCTCCGGTCGCACCACGAGCGTCCATTCACCGCCCCCTTTGGCATCGCCAATCTTCCGACCGCGGAAATGCAGTGCCCCGGCACCGTCGCTCGTCAACGGAAGCATCGTCGATTCACCGATGAAGTCGGCAACAAAGGCGTTTTCCGGGTTGTTGTAGATCTCCTCGGGCGTGCCCAGCTGGATCAGTTCACCATCGTTGATGACCGCGATACGGTCGGACATCGTCAGCGCCTCGCGCTGGTCGTGGGTCACGTAGACCGTCGTCACGCCGAGCTTGCGGTGCAAATGCTTGAGCTCGATCTGCATCCGCTCGCGCAGCTTCTTGTCCAGCGCCGACAGCGGTTCGTCCATCAGCAGGATCCGCGGCCCGAACACGAAGGCCCGCGCCAGCGCGACACGCTGCCTCTGGCCACCCGAAAGCTGGTCGATGTCGCGCTCGCCAAAGCCGGAAAGCTGGACCGTCTCCAGCACCTCGTCGACACGCACCGTGCGCTCGGCCGCCCTGACGCCACGCAATTTCAGGGGAAAGGCGATGTTCTCGGCGACACTCATATGCGGAAACAGGGCATAGCTCTGGAACACCATGCCCACCTCGCGCTTGTGCGGTGGCTTCAGAATCACTTCCTCGTCGCCAAAGCGGATGCTGCCGGAATCGGGACGGTTGAAGCCGGCGATGGCCATCAGCAACGTGGTCTTGCCGGAGCCAGACGGCCCGAGAAGCGTGAGAAACTCGCCGCTGCGGACATCCAGGTCGACCGAATTCAGCGCATGGACCGACCCGTATCGCTTGGTCAGATCCCTGATCCGAATTGGCAGCGCGGCCGTGTCCTGTGGAGCGTCAGTCACAACGAAACCGGATTGAATACGGGAATTGATGCGTGGGCAATCGCCGGGCGCGACAGGCGCCCGGCGATCCTTGCATGCCGAGATTACTCGCTGAGCATCTCGATATACATCTCCAGCGCCTCTTCCCGGTGTTCCGCATACCAGTCAAGGCTCACCGGAAGCATCAACGGCACGTTGTCCGGATGCGACGGCAGGGCCCGGATCAGTTCCTCGGGCGCCGTTGTCACCTCGTAGGCCTTCCTGTTGGTCGGTCCATAGGTGATGTGGAACGGAAGGTTTGCCTGGTATTCGGGCTTTGAGACCTCGGCCAGGAACCGCATTGCAGTGTCCTTGTTCGGGGCGCCCTTCGGCATGGCAAAACAGTCATAATCCAGCAGCGCCTGGTTGAAGGTATACCCCACGACGGCGCCATCCTTCTTGGCGTTGTCGAAGCGACCGTTCCAGCCGGTCGTCATGTCGACTTCGCCATCCTTCATCAGCTGGGCCTGCATCGCTCCCGATTCCCAGAAGACGGCGATATGCGGCTTCAGCTCGCGGATCTTGTCAATTGCCCGCTGCTTGCCCTCGCGGGTGGCAAGCACGTCATAGACGTCTTCCGGTGCCACGCCATCCGCCATAATGGCCGGCTCCAATGCGCCATCAACATTGTTGGCGCGGTAGGCCCGGGTGCCGGGAAACTTCTCGACATCGAAAAAGTCGGCCCAGCCATTCGGGGCGCCGTCGCTGCCCGGCTCACCATACTTGTCGGTGTTCCAGGACATGACGGTGGCAAACACGTCGGAGCCAACGCAGTAATCCGTGTAGGTATTGGGATAGAAGTCCGACACGTCGACGACGCTATAGTCGATCTCTTCCAGGCAACCCTTGGCCGCGGCCGCGGCCGAGCCGCCAGACCCCGTGACGACCAGATCCCAGGTTACCGCACCCGATTCCACCTGCAGGCAGGTCTTCGACATGCTGGCGCCAGATTCACGAATGATCTCGATGCCGGAATTCCTCGATGCGTCGTTGAACAGCGCGTTGTCCTGCGCCTGGCCGTAGCTGCCGCCCCACGACACGACCGTGATGGGCTCCGCGGTCGCTGCCGCACCCAGCATGAAGGTCGCGGCAGCGACAGCTGCAATTTTCGTCCGTATTTCCATAGTCAATGACTCCCTTGTGGTGAGTGGTGGCGTTTTCGCCAATTCGGGGCAGAACATAGTTGATGCTGACAGAGAATGTCTACCGACATGATCTGCTGGCCGAATTGCCGGTCGGCCGGCAATCGATCATCCGGGTGTTCGCCGTCAAACCGCAGCCCGGACAGAGCAGCGGCATGACCTGTCTCCCTTGCGCCAGCATCTCGTCACATCGTGACGACACCTAGAGGTTCAGATTATCCATGACGCGGAACCACGCGACCGAGGCGGGCAGAAACCAGGGCCTGCCAAAATAAAGCGGCCTTGTCGTCATGGGAATGCCGTCAAATGCGGTCCGCCCCTCTCCGAGGCCGAGCACCTGCTGCCCGATCCGTATTCCCAGGTAACTTGCTACTGAAACCCCGGACCCGCAATATCCCATGGCATAGTACATGCCATCCTGCTTGCCGGCATTGGCCAATGAGTCGAATGTATAGGCGACATACCCCATCCAGCTATGGCTGATCCTGGTGTCACGCAATTCCGGAAAAAGCCGGTCGAGATCGCGCTTGAGCCGGATCGCGCTGCTTCTCGTATCGGTTTCGGCACCCGAGACGCGCCCGCCGAAGACAATCCTCCTGCGATCCGGTGACGGACGGTAGTAATAGACGATTCTGCGGCTGTCGCTGACGATCCGGTCTGTTGGCATGAGCCGGTTCATCAGCCCCTGCTCAATCGGCTCCGTTGCGATCACGTAGCTGCCGATCGGGATGACACGCCGCCGCAACCAGGGGGTCAGGCCCGATGTGTAGCCATTCGTGGCAATCACCACATCCCGCGCCCGAAACTCGCCGCGGCTGGTCCGCAGGACAAATCCATTGCCGGACTCCTCGATCGATGTCACCCTGGATTGGGTGGCAATTCGGGCACCCGCTCCCATCGCAAGGTCCAGCAGCCCCTGGTGATACCGAGCCGGGTCCAGGCTTGCATGTTGCTCGAACACGATGCCGCCATGGTAGCTGTCGGTTCCGATCTCTGCCTGTTGATGGCCACGATCTACGATCTGGTACGGCACCCCAAGTCCCGGCGGTTGATTCCTGGCCTGCCGCACCAGCCTGGAGAAAGCGCCAGGATTGTGAGCGGCGTGAAACCGGCCTGGAACCATGAAGTCGCAATCGATCCCTTCATCCTCGATGAAGCTGCCGATCCAGGCCAGGGCGGTCTGCCCCTCTTTCAGGATGTCGAACGCCGCCTGCTGCCCGTACCTCCTGGATAACTCGCCAAGTGACGGCTTGATGCTGGTGCTGATCTGCCCGCCATTTCGCGTGCTGCAGCCGAAGCCGGCATCCTCCGAGTCCATGACGAGTGTCGAGCGCCCACCCCGCGCCGTCACGATGGCCGCGTTCAACCCGGTATATCCCGAACCGACGATTGCCACCTCCACCGAAGGCGGCAACTCGCCGGCCGGAAGGGCTGGACGCGGCGTCCGGTCCCACCAATAGGGCTCCCGTTTGAATTCAGGCGCGAATATTGACTGATTGACCTGCCGCACCCTGTGCCACCTCCTGAACATCAGCACCCGCTCGCCTCTCCACGGGATCGCGCCGGGGACATGCAACCTGAACATGTTGGCGGCCTGTCCGGCAAGCGCGATCTGAATGATGGCAAGTGGGGTGTTTCCTGCATCCGTCGTCGTTTCCGGACAGCTGTCATCACCGGAGAACTTGCCCAGACAATTGGATGCCTGGCCGGACCAGCGGGAGATCTCCGGGTGTTGCCGCCTGGCTGAAGCGTCGGTCGGATGCGTGGCGGTCAGACCACCAGTTCCCGCTCTTCCTGGCGAGCGGTGCCGAACACCTTCCGGTAACGATCCACCTCCGTCGATGGCCCCATCGCCTTGAGCGGGTTATCCGACAGCTTAACCGTCGATCTGCCATTGGCTGACACCGCCTTGCAGACCAGCGAGAACGGCGCCAGCCCGTTCTCGGGAACCAGGTCGCGGAAATCGTTGGTCAACAGCGTTCCCCAGCCGAAGCTGATCCGGGTGCGGTTGCCGAATTCATGGTGCAGGGTCTCGATCTCCTTCACGTCTAGCCCGTCGGAAAAGATGATGAGCTTGGACATGGGATCCTCGCCATGCCGCCGCCACCAGTCGATGGCCAGCGATGCCATCTGCCCCGGATCGCCGGAATCAATCCGGATCCCGGTCCAGCCGGCCAGCCAACCAGGTGCATTGGCAAGGAATCCCGGCGTGCCAAAGGTGTCGGGCAGGATGACCAGCAAATTGCCGTCATGCCCCTGCTGCCATTGCTGCATGAACCGGTAGGGTGCCGTGGCAAGCTCGTCGTCATCCGTCGCCAGCGCCGCATGGACCATCGGCAGTTCGTGGGCATTTGTGCCGATGGCCTCGACTTCCCGCCGCATGGCGATGAGGCAGTTCGATGTGCCGACAAAGCTGTGTTCCAAACCCTCGATCATCGCCTGCACGCACCAATCCTGCCACAAATATGAATGCCGCCTGCGGGTTCCGAAATCCGCCAGCTGCAGGCCGGAAAGCCGGCCGAGCCGCTCCATCTTCTCCCATACCCTGGTCATGGCCCTCGCATAGAGAACCTGCAACTCGAACCGTCCCAGCCTTCTCAGCACCGATCGTGACCGCAACTCGGTAATGACCGCCAATGCCGGGATTTCCCAAAGCATCACCTCCGGCCAGCTCCCCTCGAAGGTCAGCTCGAACTGATCCCCTCGCCGCTCCAAATGGTATGGAGGCAGCCGCAGGCCCTCGAACCATTCCATGAATTCGGGGCGGAACATCTGGCGTTTTCCGTAAAATGTATTGCCCCGCAGCCAGGTGGATTCCCCGCGGGAGAGATTGAGCGTGCGGATATGATCAAGCTGTTCCCGCAACTCGCCCGGATCAATGAGCTCGCCAAGCCTGACAGTGCTCGACCGGTTGACCAGCTGGTAACGGACCTGCGTGTCCGGTGAATTCCGGAACACGAACTGGCACATCAGCAACTTGTAGAAATCGGTGTCGATCAGCGACCTGACAATCGGATCGATCTTCCAGCTGTGGTCGTAGACCCGCGCCGCGATATCCACGTTCGGAACATTCATCTTCCGGTGTCTCCGGGATCAGCCCGCGGTCCCTGGCCAGGGTCGCAGCACGACCCCGCAGCGCTGCATCTCGTCGCGCGCCGCCGCCAGCGACCCGTCAAGGTCGATGGCGCGGCATCCATCCTCGTAGACGGTCACCGAGTAGCCGAGACGGGCGGCATCCACGGCCGAATAGCAGACGCAAAAATCCGTCGCCAGGCCAACGCAGGCGATGCTGCCGACGCCCCGCGACCGCAAATAGCCATCCAGCCCCGTCTTCGTCTCCCGGTCATTTTCGAAAAATGCCGAGTAGCTGTCGATGGCGCGGCGAAATCCCTTGCGGATGATGATGTCAGCAGTGTCGGTCTCCAGCCCCGGGTGGAATTCAGCGCCGTGGCTGCCCTGCACGCAGTGGTCCGGCCACAGCACCTGGGTGCCGTAGGACAGCTCCGTGGTCTCGAATGGGGCCTTGCCCTCATGGCTGCTGGCAAAGGATGAATGGCTGGTCGGGTGCCAGTCCTGGGTGAACACCCGCACCGGAAATGACGGTGCCAGGCGATTGATGCCGGCAACAATTGCATCTCCGTCAGGCACTGCAAGTGATCCGCCGGGACAGAAATCATTCTGAACGTCGATCACGATCAGCGCCTGGTCTGCAGTGAATTCCATTGATCCGGTCTCCGCTGTCTCATCCATGACGGTGGCAATTGCCGTCGCCGCTGACACTATCAGCTTCGCCGGCGGAATTCATCTCCGATGCCAGCATCCAGACCAGCAGCACCGCATCAGCATAGTCCAACCCATCGGTGAGGCACCATCCCGGCACGTCGTGCCGGGCCGGATCATGGAATACGAACCCGGCCTTCCGGTAGGCGGCGATCGCCCGACGGTTGCGCGCCGACGGTCGGATGATCATCATGGCGGCGACGCCCTGTTCCTCCAGCATGGCGGCGACCAGCCTGATCGCCGATGAGCCATACCCCCGTCCCCAGTTCTCCCTGCTGCCGATCCACAGGTCGATTTCGGCGATGTTGTCCCTCACCCAATAGTGGATGACACCGATCTCCTTTCCCTCCGCCACCAGGACGAAGAGCCTGAAATCACCGTCGGCGGCCAGGGCCTCGTCATCGTAATCGGCGCTGAACTCGTCGTAATCGGGAACCGGGTGATCAGGGTAGTCGGGCGGTCCCATCATCTGGGTGGTCGCATCGGATTTGGCCAGCCATTCGTAGATCTGCCGCCGGTCGCCGGGCGTTGCCGGCCTGAGATGCAGTTCCATCGGTGATCACCTCAATCCTCCGGTGCCGGCAGGAGAGCTTCCCCGACACATCATCACCGGCACACCGGGCAGAAGCCCCGCCGCCTGCCAATTCGCTGCTGCAGATGTGTGTTCGCGAGCGGGCGCTGTCAACCCGTCCTGCTGCCGGGTCGGTCAGCGGCATTTCGACCGCCCAATCCGGACTCGATGCATGACCGGAGCTTGGAATTTCCGGTGATATCGGCTAAGTTGCGGCGAACAAAGAAAGGTCCTCGAATGACCGGAGACACAGAGGCCGAGAGCGACTACCAGGCAGATTCCATCCAGGTCCTCAAGGGGCTGGAATCGGTGCGCAAGCGCCCGGGAATGTATATCGGCGACACCGATGACGGCTCCGGCCTGCATCACATGGTCTACGAGGTCGTGGACAACGGTATCGACGAGGCGCTCGCCGACCATGCCGACCGGATTTCGGTGACCATCAACGCAGATGAAAGCGTCACCGTCAGTGACAATGGACGGGGAATCCCGGTCGATTTACATGATGAGGGCGTATCGGCCGCCGAAGTCATCATGACCCACCTGCATGCCGGCGGCAAATTCGATTCCAACAGCTACAAGGTCTCCGGCGGGTTGCACGGGGTCGGCGTGTCGGTGGTCAACGCGCTGTCGACATGGCTGGAGCTGCGGATCTGGCGGGACGGCAAGGAGCATTTTGCCAGGTTCGAGGACGGGGTCACGGTGGTCCCGCTGGAAATCGTCGGCGATTGCGGGTCGAAGACCGGCACCGAGGTGGTGTTCCTGGCATCGACCGACACCTTCAAGAACCGGAATTACATTTTCCGGACCCTGGAGCAGCGGTTGCGCGAGCTGTCCTTTCTCAATTCCGGGGTTGCCATCAGCCTGGTCGACCGGCGCCCGGTCGAGACCCTGTCGGCGGAATTCTGCTCGGAGGGCGGCGTGCGCGAATATGTCCGCCATATCGACCAGTCACGGAGCTCGGTGCTGGACGAACCGATCTATGTTGTCGGCCAACGGGATGGCGTGAGCCTGGAGGTCGCCCTGTGGTGGAATGACGGCTACCACGAAAACGTGCTGCCCTTTACCAACAACATCCCGCAGCGCGATGGCGGCACCCACCTGGCCGGCTTCCGGTCGGCGCTGACCCGGACCATCAACAATTATGCCGCCAGCAACGGACTCTTGAAGAAGGACAAGGTCTCGCTGACCGGCGAGGACTCCCGGGAAGGGCTGACCTGCGTATTGTCGATCAAGGTTCCCGAGCCCAAATTCGGCTCGCAAACCAAGGACAAGCTGATTTCGTCGGAAGTCCGGCCGGTGGTCGAATCACTGCTGTCGGATGGTTTTGCCAAATGGTTCGAGGAAAACCCGCAGCCGGCGAAGGAAATCGTCGGCAAGATCGTTCGCGCCGCCCAGGCCCGCGAAGCGGCACGGAAGGCTCGCGAACTGACTCGCCGCAAGTCGCCAATGGATATCGCGTCGCTGCCGGGCAAGCTCGCCGACTGCCAGGAACGGGACCCCTCGCTGTCCGAGCTGTTCCTCGTTGAAGGTGACTCGGCGGGCGGGTCGGCAAAGCAGGGAAGGGCCCGCAGCAACCAGGCCGTGCTTCCATTGCGCGGCAAGATCCTCAATGTCGAGCGGGCGCGTCTCGACAAGATGCTGTCATCGGAACAGATCGGGACCCTGATTACCGCCCTCGGCACCGGCATCGGCCATGACGAGTTCAGTATCGATTCCCTGCGCTACCACAAGGTCATCATCATGACCGATGCCGATGTGGACGGGGCCCATATCCGGACCCTGCTCCTGACCTTCTTCTTCCGGCAGATGCCGGAGATCATTTCCGGCGGTTATCTCTACATTGCCCAGCCGCCGCTGTACAAGGTCGAGCGGGGACGCTCGGAAGTCTACCTCAAGGATCAGCCGGCGCTGGAGGATTTCCTGGCCGACCAGGGGATCGAGGACGCAACGCTTACGCTGGAGACTGGTGCGGTGCTTGCCGGCAGGGATCTGCACCGGGTGATGAACGAGGCTCGTTCGGTGCGGCGAATCCTGCAGGCATTTCCGACCTATTATTCCCGGCCGATCCTCGAACAATCGGCAATTGCCGGCATCCTGGCGCCTGGACGGCTGCAATCGGGCCCCCAGCGCGCCGCCGACCTGGTGGCGGGACGGCTGAACCAGATCGCCACCGAATACGAGCGCGGCTGGAAGGGCCGGCCAACGCAGGATGGCGGACTCAGGTTCATCCGCACATTGCGCGGGGTCGAGGAGGTCCGGACCCTCGACGGTGCAGCGCTCGGCTCGAGGGAGTGCAACCGGCTTGCCGAGCATTCGGCCCGTCTGGCCGAGATCTATTCCGGGCCAGCCTGGTATGAGCGTCGCCAGACCCGCACCCGCATCGATTCGCCAACCGGCCTGCTGGACGCGATCTTCGGCGAGGGCGAAAAAGGCCTGTCCCTCCAGCGTTACAAGGGGCTGGGGGAGATGAACCCGGACCAGCTCTGGGAGACGACACTTGATCCGGATGCCAGAACGCTGGTGCAGGTCAGGATCGAAGATGTGTCCGAGGCCAGCAACCTGTTTACCAGGCTGATGGGCGAAGAGGTGCAACCGCGGCGCGAATTCATCGTCGAGAACGCGCTCAGCGTCGAGAACCTGGACTTGTAACGCCGAAGCAAGCCTTCAGCACTGGTGGTGGTGACCCGCCATCATCACCCACGCCCCAATAACCGGCAGTGGAGCTACAATAGTTCCCAAATTCGTGAGTGTTCTCAGACAAGAAACTCCATCAGGCGCAGGCCGACATGCAGATTGTCGTGCCTTCGGCTGAAAGCCGTCCAGACACATCATGGACATTAGCAAAATGATCTGACTGACCCGGGTAGGCATTCATTGACCCGGCGGTCGAAACCAGGATCGTACGAGCCAGCTGGAAAGTCCGACAACATTTGACCAGGCAATTCCGGCAAATTCTTGCAACAGGGCCTAAGATCATCCTGAAATGTGCTTTCACCATTCAGCAACAGTATTGCGACTAACCCGATATCAGATGATTCTCGCACGGTGGCGCCCACGGATTGTCTGTTTTCAGGGCCAGGGCAGGCCGAAGCGATCATGATTGCAGGTTGCTACACGTACACAGACAAAATTTCGCTGAAAGATCAGTTCCTGCAAATCGACCGGACCTGCCGTCTCCAAAACGGCCGTTTGCCAGACAGCCCCGTTCGCAGACAATCCGGGTTCAGCCCGATGGTTGCAGACAATCCTGGTTCGGACCTGCCGATAGACGCACTTAGTTCGGGCAGAATATCTCGATGAATGCAGGCCGAAGCGATCATGATTGCAGGTTGCTACAGATATGCAGCCACTCCACGATCACTCCACCGCAACCTTGAAGAGGGTTCTCGAATACCAGTTCTGCTCGACATTGCCGACCGGCCAGTTGCGGACATCGTCGTCAAGCATGAAGACACTGGCAGCATGGTAGATCGGGATGACCGGTACCTCCTGTCCCACGATCCGCTCCACCTCTTCGTAATGCGGCCGCGGATCGGTTGCCGTCTTCGCCCGGGCAAGCAGGTCATCGATCCGTGCATTCACGTAATTGCCGGTACTGTAGCCCGCATCATCGGATGAGAAGAGATTGAGGAATGTCGAGGCTTCATTGTAATCGCCGCACCAGGCGCTGCGGACCAGGTCGAAATCCCGGACATTGTCGGGATCCAGATACGCCGACCACTCGAGAGAGGTGAATGCAACCTCGACGCCGAGTTTCCGCTTCCACATCCGGCCGATGGCCTCGGCAATCGACCTGTTGCTCTCATTGGTGTTGTAGACCGCCTCCAGCCGCAGCGGGTTGTCGGGCCCGAAGCCCGCCTGGCCCATCAGCCTTGCAGCCAACGCATCCCGCCCGGGCTGGCTCATCGAGGCCGCAGCCGCCTGCGGCGGCTCGAAACCGGCGATTGCGGCAGGCGTGAAGCTATAGGCCTCGATCTGCCCCTCTCCGGCCAGGATCCCCGACGTGATGCTCTTGCGGTCAATCGCCAGCGACAATGCCCGCCGCACCCGCGCATCCCGGAGCTCCTCCGCACCGGACGGGCCGAGGTTGAAGCTGTAGTAGTAGCTGCAGAGCCGCGGGATGCTGAAAGCCTCGTCCGGATGCTCCTGCTTGAGGCGTGGAAACTGGCCGGCGGGAATATCGGACATGTCAAGCTCACCGGACAGGAACCGCTCCAGCGCAACATTACTGTCGTCGATGACCACTGCCACCACCCGCCCGATGATGGTGCGGTCATCATTCCAGTACATCGGGTTGCGCTCGCGAACCGATAATTCCTCCGGCCGGTGTTCGGTCAACACATAGGCACCGTTTGAGACGATCTCTCCGGGCCTGGTCCAATCGTCGCCATGCGCCTCGACGGTTGCGCGGTGCACCGGAAAGGTAGTGGTGTGGACCGTCATCTGTGGAAAATGCGGCAGCGGTGCGGTGAGCCGGACCTCGAGCGTGTGATCGTCAATCGCCGCCACACCGAGCATGCTGGCCGGTTGCTCGCCGGCAATGATCTCGTGGGCATTCTCGATCGACATCAGCTCCATGAACCAGGAATAGGGCGAGTCCAGCGCCGGATCTACGGCACGTTGCCAGGCATAGACGAAATCCCTGGCCGTCACCGGATCGCCATTCGACCATCTCGCGTCCGGGCGCAGGCTGAAGGTGTAGACATCCCTGCCCTCGCCGAGCTGGTAGCCAAGCGCGACGCCGGGTTCGAGATTGCCATCCGCATCCTGGTTCATCAGCCCTTCGAACAGGTCGCGGATGACCTCTGCGCTGGTCACGTCCTGGGCAAGCTGCGGATCGACCGAGCTGATCTTGCCCGAACTGTAGGTGAAGGTCTGGTCTTCGGCGAGACGCTCCCCGGTCACCGGATGGATTGCGGCACCCGCCGGAAAGGCAAGAGCAGCGGCAAAGGCACCGACAACCGTCCTGAAACCAACATGCATGGCTTCCCTCCTGACGCTGACGAAGAAACCGGACCGGCGCGGACAGTTTCAAGAACCCCCGCCCTGCCGTCAACCGGGAAACGAAGATGTGAACCACAAATTCGCCTCCCGGTCGGGATGCAGCCATTTGGGGCTATCAATGGGTCGGTTCCGGTAGGGAGTAGAATCCTACGTTGAGGATTTTCTCGGTGCCTCTCGTCCTCTTCACGGGCGATTGTCCGCTCTTTGCCGCGTGACGATGCCCTGGACGGTATTCTTGGCTGTCCGAGGTTACGGGCGATCCAGCGATAGCTGTAGCAGGACCCGGATCGCGGTGGCAAGGCCAGCTACTGTCACGATTTCATTCCCGTCATGGATCTGTCAGCCTAATTTCGAGGCGGCGGTTCTGGGCCCGGGCCGCCTCTGACCGGGCCGGGCTCGGTCCTGCACCTTCGGAAAACCGCTGATCCGGACGGCTTCCAGGCCGAAATCTACCAAGCCATGCAGATTCCGCCGCCGCCCAACGTCCGCAGGACAGTCGTCTGAATGCCGGTCGGCAATCCGCACGAAAGGTAGTCTGAACAGGTTCGGCGCTCACTTGTAGTGCCGCCCGGATTCCCATGCCATTGGTTGTAAATGATCTTTTGCACTGGTTGTTGAAGATGGACTAACGGGACCTGGAGCGATTCTTGATCGCGTCGAGGTAGATCGCGAAGAAGATCAACGTGCCCGCCACGAAAGGGTAGGCAAAGGGTGAAACGCCCCTTGTGCCCAACCCGTTGTTGATGACGATCAGTAGCAGAACGCCAGCCAGGGTGCCCGGAAAGACGTTCCCACGTCCTCCGAAGAGGCTGGTGCCACCGATGACGACCGCTGCGACGGCCTGAAACTCCATGCCACGGCCGGTAAAGGTCGTGATTTCGCCCAGATACGCCGCCAAAAGCGTGCCGCTGGCCGCCGCAGACACTCCGCACAAGGCATAGGCCGCGAGCTTTGCCCGCCTTACCGGCACGCCGATCTTCCGTGCGGAGTCCTCGTTGTTCCCGACGGCAATCCAGAATGTTCCCAGCTTGGTTCCACGCAGCACCCACTGAAAGACAAGCACAAGTGCCAGAGCGACCAGGAAAATGACCGGGATGACGCCAAGAAGCTTCAGTTGACCCAGAGCGGCCAGGCCGTCGCTGGCCTGCTTGACGGTTCCTTCTGTAAAGACCAGTGCCACGCCGCGATATGCGATCATCAGTCCCAGAGTCGTCAGCAGGGAATTCATGCCGAGATAGGCCACGAGCCAGCCGTTGAAGAGTCCGATGGCGAGGCCAGCGAAGAGTGCCGCCAGGATCGACACCCCGGCCGGCATGTCCGCGGTCAGATAGACGATCGTGGCAGCCACATAGGCGGTCGAGCCGATGGAGAGGTCGATTTCGCCGTTGACCAGTACGAGCGTCAAACCGGCCGCCGCGGCCAGGAGAAATGTCGACGCGATGGCAATCTGCGCCCAGTTCGACACGGTCAGGAAGGAGTTCGAAATCAGCGTAAAGACCACGACGATCGCAAGCAGCAGGAAATAGAACCCATGCTCCATGCCGATCCAGCGTCCATGGGCAAGAGCGCTACGCATCCGCCACCTCCGTTCCCATGGCTGCAGCCATCAGGCCCTGCTCGGAGATGTCGTCGCCCCGCATCTCGGCCGCGATCACGCCGCCGCGCAGAACCGCCACCCGGTCGGCGAGCGCCATCATCTCTTCAATCTCCGAGGTGACGAGCAGGACTGAACTGCCGGCGTTGGCGAGCGAACCGACGAGTTCCCCGATTTCGCGTTTGGCGCCGACGTCGACGCCGCGAGTCGGTTCATCGAGGATCAGGATCTCAGGCTGGCGGTTCAGCCATTTGGCAAAGACGACCTTTTGCTGATTTCCGCCAGAGAGGTTTGCAGTCTGCGCATTGTGGTCCGGCGTCCTGATCCCCAGCCGTTCGATCATCGAAAGCGCCGTCCTTGCTTCGGCGCCCTTGTCAAGAACCTGCATGCGGCCTGTTGCGAATTGCTCAAGCGTGGTGGCCGAGATGTTCTTCCAGACCGCCTCCCGCAAGAAGAGACCGTCGGTGCGTCGGTTCTCGGTGACATAGGCCGTGCGCTCCAGCAGGCCTGCATGGCCAACTGCCGCGCCCTCCAGCGTGATTTTCCCGCCATCCATTGGATCAAGCCCGAGAATTGAACGGATGAGTTCCGTCCGCCCCGATCCCATGAGCCCCCAGAGACCCAGCACTTCGGCGCGCTTCACTTCGAGGTCGACGCCATTCAGAACGCCGTCGCGCCGGATGCCATGCAAGCCCAGCCGTGCCGCGCCGCCTTCGCGCCTGCGTCTCGCCGCAGGCCCGCGCACCACCTCACCGACGATCATCTCGACGATCTGGTCCCGGGTGGTTTCTGCAACCTGGCCCGATCCCGCGAGTCGTCCGTTGCGAAGCACGACGAAACCGTCGCACAGCTCTTCGATCTCTTCTAGGAAATGGCTTATGTAGATGACCGCCTTTCCTTCCGCCTTGAGCTTGCGGACCATGGCGAAGAGCGCTTCCTTTTCCTTGATCGACAGGGACGAGGACGGCTCGTCGAAAATCACGATATCCGCACCCTGGGCGACCGCCCTGGCAATCTCGACGACCTGCGTTTCGCCGACCGACAGCGTTTCCATCCGGTCCGAGGGCCGAATGTTCGATCCCAGCTGGCCGAGCGCCTCCTGCGCGCGTGCTCGCGCGGCACGCTTGTCGACGGAAAAGGGAAGCGGTCCGGACGGCAGGTGTGAGATGAACATGTTCTCGGCGACGGTGAGCGTCGGGAAATAGAGAAGCTCCTGATGGATGAAGGCGATCCCGGCCTCTTCCGCGTCCGCCGGACCCCGCAGGTCGGCCCTTCGGCCATCGATCTCGAGATATCCGCCGTCGGGCGGGTAGATGCCACCGAGCACGTTCATCAAAGTGGACTTGCCTGCGCCGTTCACGCCCACGAGCCCCAGGACTTCGCCTTTTCGCACGGTGATCGAGACCTCGTCGAGCGCCTTAACGCCGGGAAAGAGTTTCGTCACTCTTTCCATATGGAGTTTCGCGGTCACTTTGTCCTCAGGACGTCAAGCCCGATCACGGCAACGAGCACAGCGCCCTTTATGACCATGGCGATGAAGGGCGAGACGCCGAGGAGGTTGAACGCGTTCGAGAGCATCGTCAGGAACAACAGGCCAAACATCGTGCCGAGGATGGACCCCCTTCCGCCCTTCAGGCTCGCGCCACCGATCACGGTCGCGGCAATGATGTCCATCAGTCGCACGTCGCGCACCATCGCTGTTGTAGCGGTGCCAAGATCGGCGGTCAGGATCATTGCCGTGATTCCGGCCATGAGCCCGGCGATCACATAGGTCGAGAACTTGACTCGGCGCACCTTGATGCCGGAAACGCGTGCAGTCTCCTCATTGGCGCCGGTCAGATAGACACGGCGGCCATAGATCGTCTTTGACAACAGGAATCCGAGCAGCAGTGCCACCGCCATTACCGCGATGCCGGCGACCGGAATGCCTACAGGTCGCCCGCCAGCCCCCCAGTTCAGGGGGAGGACCCGGGCCGAGAATGTGTCGATGAAAAAATCTGGCAGACCATAGACGCTCTGCGCTTGCGTGAACCAGATCGCGAAACCCTCGGCCAGCACCATTGTGCTCAGGGTCACGATGAAGGGAATCATCCTAAGATAGGCGACAGCAACCCCATTGACGATGCCGAAAGCACCGCCGATACCCAGCATAAGGGCACAACCGAGAAGCGTTGACTCCGTCGCCACCATGGCAGTGGCGCCGACAACGGCGGCGGCGGAAACGACGGTATAGCTCGAAAGATCGATTCCGCCCGCGACCATGACGTACGTCATGCCGATGCAGAGAAAGCCCAGAAAGCCGAGCTGTCCGAAGATGTTCATGACATTCCTGAGATCGGCGAAATTCGGCACCGACAGTGCGAAAACCACTGCCATCAGTGCCGACAATGCCACTGGCAAGACCGCAGAGTGCGCGCTCAACCAGTGCCACAGCCGGCTGTCTGAACGTTTCCGCGCAAGACTTGACTGTGGTGCGTCGACCATATCGTCAATGTAGCAGGAGCGGCGCAGGTGCGCCGCCCCTTTTCTCATTGCCTGACGCTCAGGTTGCCCAGAGCTGGGCCTGCATCTCCGGATCGTCCACGTTTTCGGGTGTGAAGACCGGACCCTGGATCAGGACATCGTTGTCAAAGGTCTCGCCAGCCGCCAGCCGAGGCATCAATTCGACCGCCGTGCGGCACATCCCCGTGACATCGAAGATCGTGTCCGCATCGAGATGTTTCGAGCGCAGAAGCTCCAGCCCGATGGGGAACACGTCCACGCTGGACAGGTATATGTGGTCGGGATCACCCTGTGGCGCCCATTTTCCTGCGTCCTGGAGGACCTGTCGCACGCCCGACATCATCACGTCCGAAGCCACCGAGATGTGGTTGATGTCAGGATAGGCCTTGAGTGCCGGGGCGAGGGCCGCCGCCGCCTGCTGCGGATCCCAGTTGCCGACGAGATCCTGCGCAATGCTCGCGCCATGCTCGTCGCATGCCTCTTGCAGGCCGACCCCGCGGAGCCGCGAGTTCTCGTCTCGAATGTCTCCCGAGACCCAGAGCACTTCGCCGATCTCGGCACCATCGGCCTTCATTTTCTCGAACACCGTGCGGGCCGAGGACAACTGCTGGTACTTGGCGTCGATTCCCACGAAGACATCCGCCTGGTGCTTCGCATCGGCATGCA
Organism: Paracoccaceae bacterium; assembly: GCA_964291445.2. GTDB lineage: Bacteria > Pseudomonadota > Alphaproteobacteria > Rhodobacterales > Rhodobacteraceae > JAPOXR01. The sequence continues at coordinate 544,891 of OZ219864.1, forward strand.
CCTGGCGCAGGAATGCCATCGACGGGATGCCGGCGTCGCGGGCTCGCTTGACGCTCGACGAGATGGCCTTCGAGTCGATCGGGAAAACGAGGAGCACGTCCACGCCCCTGCTGATCAGGTCGTTGGCATCGCTTGCCTGCTTTGCCACGTCCATGTCGGCGGCAGTGAATACGAGCTCGATGCCGGTGTCCGAAGCTGCCGCGAATTCGTTCAGAAGCTTGTGGCTCGTGGACCAGACGGCGTCCTGCATGCCCGGCCAGGCCATGCCGACGGTGACCTTGCCTTGCGCATGCACAATGGCGGGAACCGCCAATGCAGCGCCGGCACCGGCGGTCGTGGCAAGGAAGCTGCGTCGTGTCTGATGGTATTTCATTGGTATCCTCCCGGTTTTTCTATCAAGTCTCTTCAGTTGTAGAGCGACAATCTGAATGAGAGCAGCACGGCAATCAGGATGGCAACCTGACGCCGCGGCAGGGCGGATTTTTTCCGCATCTCCCGCCGGTTGCAAGCAGTTTTTCCACCGCTCCCGATTGTCGCCGGTCTCTCCCCCGGACACCCACCATGACAAGAGCTTCCAATGCCTCCGGCGGCCAGGGCGCTCGTCGCCGTCGATACCTCGGCACTGCCCGATAGGTATCTGGCCAGGCGGGAGTGGGCCCGCACGGCCCGGACTGGCCCTTCGGGTGCGCCGCTTTGGCGGCCCGTCCGGTTCCGTGTGGACCCGCAGCAAGCATCCGGCGCGAAGACACGGCCGGGATAATCCGGCTCAGCTGGCCAGCGTGTTGTTCTCCGTGGCCCGGCTGGCCGGCCGGCCTTGCGCGGCCTGGCCTCGAGGGCCTCCCGTCGCCGGTAGCTCTCGACATTCATCTCAATAAGGGAAACAACAGTCGGAAATTGTGATCACCATTGAGATCGAGTTCGTTGCACAAAATCTTGACATCAAACTCCGAAGCCTCTGTCAGACTGTGCTTCCGCCTACACAGCGATCTTCTTGCCTGGCTCATCTGATCCCGAAGGGCTTCTTCTTTCCGCTGTCTTAACACTTTGATTGTGGATCACGGCAGTCATGGGCCGGACTTCGTGACTTGGCAAGAGGCGGGTCAGATCCGTCGAGCGCAGCTGGCTCGTACGATCCTGGTTTCGACCGCCGGGTCAATGAATGCCTACCCGGGTCAGTCAGATCATTTTGCCAAATTCCATGATGTGTCTGGACGGTTTTCAGCTGAAAGCACGACAATCTGCATGTCGGCCTACGCCTAATGGAGTTTCTTGTCTGAGAACACTCACGAATTTGGGAACTATTGTAACTCCCGAGCCGGCCTTCAGCACATTGGTGACGATGGCGGGTCATAACTCTGACCCGCCATCCAGCCGTCGCCAACAGGGAGGAGGAGTATGGCGACAGACAGCTGAAACACGCGTGCGGTTGGCACTGTCCAAACCGGGCAAGGCCGCCGCCAAGCCGCCACCTAGTAGTCCGGTCGGCTCATTTCAAGTGGCACTGTCCGCTTTTCGGGAACATCGGCGACATCGCCGGTCGGGCTGCCCGGCCCGGCGGGAAGGCGAGCCGGCCTGCGCCCTGCCTGTCGCCGCTTGCCTGGCCCAACGAGGATCGGGGGCAAGGCCGAATATTCCTTGCCTTCATCACCCAATCACATCAGAGTGGCGGCGTTTCGTCCAATGCCCGCGAGCACCAGATCTTTCCAAATGAAACAGCCTTCCGTGGAAATTTCTCCTCCAGTCTCGGAGGAGATCAGGAAAACGACCTGCTACATGTGCGCCTGCCGCTGCGGCATCGACGTGCATCTCCAGGATGGGCGGGTGCGGTACATCCAGGGCAACAGGGACCATCCAGTCAATCGCGGCGTGTTGTGTGCCAAGGGTTCGGCCGGGATGCTGCACCTGGAATCGCCGGCCAGGCTGACCTCGCCGCTCAGGCGAACCGGACCCAGGGGGCGTGGCGAGTTCCGGCCGATATCCTGGGATGAAGCCATGGATACCGCTGCCGGATGGCTGGCCGAAACCAGGAGACGCGACCCGCGGGGCCTGGCATTCTTCACCGGCCGCGACCAGAGCCAGGCCCTCACCGGGTGGTGGGCACAACAATATGGCACCATGAATCACGCCGCCCATGGCGGGTTCTGTTCGGTCAACATGGCGGCTGGCGGCATCTATTCGATCGGCGGCTCGTTCTGGGAATTTGCCCAACCTGACTGGCAGCAGGCGCGCCTGCTGTTGCTGTTCGGTGTGGCCGAGGACCATGATTCAAACCCGATCAAACTCGGCCTGGCCGAAATGCGCCGCAATGGTGCGCATATCGTGTCGATCAACCCGGTCAGGACCGGCTATTCGGCGATCGCCAATACCTGGCTGGGAATTCGCCCTGGAACGGACGGGCTCCTGGTGCTGTCGCTGATCGGCGAACTCCTGCGCAATCGCTGGATCGATGTCGAGGCGCTGCAGCTGCGAACCAACGCCCCGTGGCTGGTCCAGTCCGGAGGCGGCAAGGAGTCGGGGCTGTTCCTGAGAGACCCCGATGGCAAACCGCAAATCATCGATTCCGCGACCGGCTCCATGGTGCCATTTGACCGGGAAGGCGCAAGTCCCGCCCTGACCTGCAACGGGTCGGATGCCGGGAGCCAAGGCCTGCAGACGGTGTTCGAATTGCTGACCGCACGCTATCTAGACCCACGGTACCGGCCGGGTTTGGTTGCCGGTCAGACCGGGATTTCGGCCGCAGCCATTCGCGGCCTGGCGGCGGAAATCGCCCGTGCCGCCTTCGAAGAATCCTTCGAACTCGACCTCCCCTGGACCGACTTCCGCGGCATCCATCATCGCAAGACGGTGGCAAGGCCGGTCGCCATCCATGCCATGCGGGGCATTTCGGCCCACGCCAACGGGTTTCAGACCTGCCGGAGCTTGCACGTGCTGCAAATGCTGATCGGCTCGGTCGATTGTCCGGGCGGCACAAGGTTCAAACCCCCCTACCCCAAGCCGGTCGAGATCCATCCCCGGCCCGGGCGGCCGCAGGATCCCGGGCAGCCGCTCACCGGTCCTCCGCTCGGTTATCCGCTCGGCCCTGAAGACCTCCTGGTCGACGAGGAGGGCGAAGCGCTTCGGCTCGACAAGGCTTTCTCCTGGGAAGCGCCGCTGGCCGCCCATGGCATGATGCATTCCGCCATCCCCAATGCCGCCGATGGCGACCCCTACCCGGTCGATGTCATGTTCCTCTACATGGCCAACATGGCATGGAACTCCTCGATGAACACGCCGGCGGCAATCGAGGCCCTGACCGCCATCGGCGATGATGGCGAATACCGCATACCCAAGCTGATCGTGGCCGATGCCTTCTGGTCCGAGACCACCTCCTTTGCCGACCTGGTCCTGCCGGACACGACCTATCTCGAACGCCATGACTGCATCTCGCTTGCCGACCGGCCGATCGGCGAGCCGCATCTCGTTGCCGATGCCATCCGGCAGCCCGTGGTCACCACCGACCGCGATGTCCGCCCGTTCCAGGATGTCCTGCTGGAACTCGGCGCCAGGCTTGAACTGCCGGGTTTTGTCGAGAATGGTGAGCCAAGATGGCAGAATTACGCCCATTACATGACGACACGCGAGATCCGGCCCGGTGTCGGCCCACTCGCCGGTTGGCGGGGGGCGGACGGAACGAGAATCGGCCGCGGCGAGCCGAACGAGAAGCAGCTGGACGCCTATATCGAGGCTGGCTGCTTCTGGACATCGGAAGTCCCCGGGAATGCCCGGTATTTCAAGCATCTGAATGTCGACTACCAGGATTGGGCGGTGGAAATGGGATTCTACGACCGCCCAAGCCCGTATCTGCTGCAGCTCTACTCGGAGCCACTGCGCCAGTTCCAGTTGGCGGCCGAGGGGCATGGCGACAGGGTGCCGCCAGCCCGGTTCAGGCAGAGGATCATCGACAATCTTGATCCCCTTCCCGGCTGGATCCCGATCGAGGATGCTGACCAGGACTCGTTTCCGCTCAATGCCATCACCCAGCGACCGATGGCCATGTATCACTCATGGGGCTCGCAAAATCCCTGGCTGCGGCAGATCCACACCGAGAACTTCCTCTATGTGCCGGGCTCGCGATGCGACGAGTTGGGGCTGGCAGATGGTGACTGGGTCTGGGTCGAGTCCCGCATCGCCAGGGTCCGGGCCAGGGTCAGGCGCATGGAAGCTGTCAACCAGTCCACCGTCTGGACCTGGAACGCCATCGGCAAGCGGCAGGGGGCGTGGTCGCTGGCCAAGGGGGCACCGGAAGCCACCCGCGGCTTCCTGCTCAATCACCTGATCCCGGAGCGGCGGCAGGGGGGCAAGCTTGCCAATTCCGACCCGGTGACCGGGCAGGCGGCATGGTTCGACCTGCGGGTGCGGATTACTCGTGACGAATCCCAGTCGGACGGCACATTCCCGCTCCTGGCTGGCCAGGCCGACGCCCCTGGCGCCTTGCCACCGAAGGGTAATCTCCAATACGGCAGCAGGTGGAGCAGTTCATGACCAGGTGGCCACATGGCTAGCGCCCTCGACAGGATTTGCGAGCGCAAGCGGCTGCATGTCGCCGAGCAGAAGTCGCGACAGGCATCGGCCGAGATCGACCGGCAGGCGCGCCGGGCCGGCAGACCGCGCCCGTTTGCCGATGCCCTGGCATCACGGGCGGCTGAAGGCGGTCATGCGATCATTGCCGAATTCAAGAAGGCATCGCCGAGCAAGGGCGCCATCAGGACCGACCTCGAGGTGGAAGATGTCGCCCATGCCTACGAGCGGGGCGGCGCAGCCTGCATGTCGGTGCTGACCGACCGGGAATTCTTCGCCGGCGATGACCGCGACCTGGTACGGGCCCGCAACTCGGTTCGCCTGCCGGTACTACGCAAGGATTTCATGATCGACACCTGGCAGGTCGCAGAATCCCGCATGCTCGGCGCCGACTGCATCCTCGTCATCATGGCAGCGCTCGAGGACGGGCTTGCCGCCGAGATCGAGTCGGCAGCGCTCGACTGGAACATGGATGTGCTGGTCGAGGTGCATGACGAGGCCGAACTCGAACGGGCGCTTCGCCTTCGCTCGCCGCTATTGGGCATCAACAACCGCGACCTGAAGTCGCTGACAACCAGCCTGTCCACCACGGCCAGGCTGGCGCCGCTGGCCAACAAGGCAGGAAAGCTGGTCGTGGCCGAGAGCGGTCTCCATGGCAGGGACGATTTGGCAACCGCCCGGGAGGCGGGGGCGCAGGCCTTCCTCATCGGCGAATCGCTGATGCGCCAGGACGACCCTGAGGCCGCCCTCCGGGACCTGGCCGCAGGCGGCGGGGAGGACGGCTGATGCCGAGGCCATTCATGACCTTGGCCCGGTGCCAGGGTGGCACGGGGGGTCGGGCCCGATGACCTCGCTTCCATCGTCAACCGATCGCCGGCTCGGCCTGGTCGTCGATCTCGATATCTGTGTTGGCTGTCATGCCTGCGTCGTCAACTGCAAGGCCTGGAATACCGGCGGCTATGGCTCGGCGCTGGCCGACAGCGATCCCTGGGGGGTCGACCCGTCGGGGGCCTGGCTCAACCGGGTCCATTCCTACGAGGCTGGCGAAGGGGCCGATGCCGCCATCGTGCATTTTCCCAAGAGCTGCCTGCACTGCGATGACGCGCCCTGCGTCACCGTCTGTCCGACCGGCGCTTCCTTCAAGCGGTCGGAAGACGGAATCGTGCTGGTCGATGAATCGAAATGCATGGGGTGCGGGCTGTGTGCCTGGGCCTGCCCGTATGGTGCCCGGGAAATGGACCCCTCTGCCGGGGTGATGAAGAAATGCACGCTATGTGTCGACCGCATCTACAACGAGAACATTCCTGAAGAGGATCGCGAGCCGGCCTGCGTGCGGACCTGTCCGGCCAATGCCCGCCATTTCGGCGATTTCGATGACCCCGACTCGGCGGTCTCCCGACTGACCGCCGAGCGAGGCGGTATCGACTTGATGCCGGAACAGGCCACGAGCCCGACCAACAAGTATCTCCTTCCCGGCGAGAGGTCCGGGGCATCCCGGCTTGCCGGCCACACCTCCGGCAGCGCCGACACCGAATTGTCGGAGCCGCAGGGTCTGCTGGCCTGGGTCGACCGCATGCTCGAGAAACTCTGAGCCCCGAGCCTCCATGCATCCGGCGATCTCCATTATCCTGTTTTCGACCCTGTCAGGTGCCGGCCTCGGCCTCGCATTCTGGACCGGCCTGCTGCTCCACCCGCCAGATTTCGTCGAGATCATCCTGGCAACCCTGGCCGCCATCATCCTCACCGGCGGCGGCCTGTGCTGTTCGGTGTTTCACCTGCGCCGTCCATTGCGGGCCTGGCGGGCATTTTCGCAGTGGCGATCATCATGGCTGTCCCGGGAAGGCATACTGGCCCCGGCGGCGCTGGTCGCACTTTTTGGTTTTGCCGCCGCGTCATTGTCATTGATGCCCGGTGCCCAATGGTGGGGAATGGTCACGGCGCTGCTGTCGGCAGCGGCAGTGTTTGCGACGGCGATGATCTATGCCCAGCTGCGGGCGGTGCCATCCTGGAACACGACGCTGACCCCGCTGGTCTACCTCTCCGCCGCCGGCGCCAGCGGCGCCTTTCTGGCCACCGCACTCTACGGCAATGCGGATACGAAGCTGATCGACATTGCCCTGATCGCCATCGGTCTCAACCTGGCGACCTGGGGGCTGACTTTTGCCTGGTGGACGCGCCTTGATCTGACCGGGGACGGCGCCACCAGCACCGCCACCGCCACCGGGTTGGGCCATCTAGGCCAGATTCGCCCGTTCGAGCCGCCGCATACCGGCAGCAACTACCTGCTGGACGAGATGGGATACGTGGTCGCCCGCCGCCATGCGCGGAAACTGCGCATGATTTCTCTCCTGCTCGGCTGCCTGCTGGCCACCGCCATCCTGGCCATCGATCTCCTGGGCCCCGGATCCACGACCCTGGCAATCCTCGCCTGCCTGGCACAGCTCGCCGGCACCGGCATCGCCCGCTGGCTCTTCTTCGCCGAAGCCCGCCACGTGGTCACCGCCTATTACCGGTAGGAAGGAAGACCAGGCGCTTCGCACCGGGAGAGCCTGCCACCGGAACTCAAAATGGATCCTGCAGGACACCCCAACCAGTGTTGGCACACAGGGAGGCGAGGAGTCCGCTCTTGGCGCAGCCGCCGCCTACTGGCCATTCTTCGACTCGCCTCGATGATGGCGTCACCGCAACTGGCAGACCACGGGACAGTGTCAGATCACGAAACCGGTTCTGCAAATTGTTCGGCGAATCTTGCACCACGAGAAATTGCGTGTGCAACATTGTTGTGCTATATTGCATTTCATTGGTAGATTATTGCAACTACATGCGATACATATGCAACAAGACTTTGTATCTTGCCAATAATCTAATGACATGGAACACTTCTCGATAATTCAGGCTCTCTGCCGCGCAGCGATGGCGGATGCCAATCCGGCAATTCGAAGACAGGTCGAAAGACTGAGAGATGAATTGTTGGGACAAGGCGAGACCAGGCAGGCGTCATCGCTTGACCGGTTGCTCAATGCTTCGGAAAGACACAGCGAATTCGCACCGGCTCGGTTGACGAGGTCGCGCGCTCGAATGTCCGAGGAACACCTGCATTCGAACTCGCCATTGCCTGTTGATCGAGAGACGTCCGTGCCCTTGGCCGAAATCTTGTTTCCGGAGGACATCCAGAAGGATCGTCCATTGTTCGAAGAGAATGTCGCGAATGCATTGGACACAATTGTCGAAGAATGGGCAATTCTTAGAGGCCCCAATCCAATTGGGATTGATCCGCCAATGTCGTGCCTGGTCCACGGCGAGCCCGGAACCGGGAAGACTCATATGGCGCTGTGGCTCACCCGGGAACTTGGACTTCCGGTCGTCGCGGCGCGGCTGGACGGGCTGGTCTCATCGTTTCTCGGAACGACCGCACGCAACATTGGCAATCTGTTTGATTTTGCCAATCGTCATCGCTGCGTACTTCTGCTGGACGAGTTTGACGCAATTGCAAAGCTTCGAGACGACCCGCAGGAAGTTGGAGAAATCAAGCGGGTGGTAAATGCTCTGCTCCAGAACCTGGACTCACGCAGCCGCGTCGGCCTGACCATCGGGATCACGAATCACGAGCGCCTGCTTGACCCGGCCGTGTGGCGAAGGTTCGAGGTTCAACTCGAGATTCCAGCGCCAGGCTTCAAGGTCCGGGTTGAACTTGCCCGTCACTTCCTTGCCCCTGCCGAAGTTCCCGACAGTCACGTTCGGTTGATGGCATGGGTTACCAATGGTCGCACGGGTGCCGAGATCGAACTCTTGGCGAGGGCGTACAAAATGGCATTGTTAATGGACGAGGAGGGCCGCGCAGACGTCGTCCGGATACTGCGAAATTTCGGCATTCGTAACAGCGCTCGTGTCGATTCTGAACGAAGCCGGGTGCTGACGGTCGGATTTCAAGGCTTGGTTCATGCTCTGAGAAATGACCACGACCTTGGTTTTACCATAGCCGACATCGCCGAAATAACAGGTAAGGACAAGTCCACGGTCAGTCGCAAGCTTCGCAAGCCATTGGCAGCAGGCGACGAGGATATTGGAAATGGCTAACCCGGTTCAGATCATTCTCAATCCCGAAAACTTCAATGAACGCCGTGAGGCGGGTGGTGGTGGGTCGAGACGCGACTTTTTTGCAAAGCGGGATACGGAATTCAAACTGCACAAGCATCATCTGATCTCCCAATTGCATGCGATTGCCAGCGATCTGGAGTCGGCTCAATGGACAGATATCGGATATGTGAAAGTGGTCCTGCGCAGGGAAGCCTGGGCCAAGAGCCATAGACCACAAAATGCGCTCTTCAAACCGAGCGTGACGCCGACGGTCGGTGGCGGGGACCTGGGAGTGATGATCATTGAAGCGTCACCTTCATCCCTGTTGTCGGTTGCCGATGTTCTGAGACGTGCCAAGGACGAAACCCGCTGGAAATACGATGAATCGCAAGACCGGGATGTGCCTTTTCCAACCCCGATCAGAAGCGAAGCCGGTGCGATCGAAAGGATCGAGTTGTTTGGCAAGAGTGATCGGAGGGATTTTTCATTGAGAGATGCTATTGAATGGTTGTCCGACCCGGCAACCGGTGGCAGCTACGAGGTGGAACTGTTCGACACGCCGCCTCCACACGGCACAATGGATTCACTGACCGATGGTCGCAGACGAATGTTCCAGTCCTTCAGGAATGGGCTGAATGCATTGAAACATGGGCTCACTGTCGAGCGACGGACCACGCCTGCTCGTTCGCATGCCTTGCTCACCCTTCGCATCCATCAATCAGACGCGGCGCCGAATATCCAGTTGAACCCATCAAGAGGTTTCGCCGGCCGTCGTGACATTACCCCGTTTGACCCGTCCGAAGAGCGGCATCGGAACTTGCTGCGCTTCCTCGACACACACCCCTTGGTCAGATCGGTCTCGTTATCAGGAATTGTTGCGAGGTCGACCGGGGAGTCGGTACGCATTTTGCCGGTTGCACCAACGCTTCCTCAAAGAAAAGCCGGAGTAACTTATCCACGAATTGGCATCATTGACGGCGGCCTGGACCCAACGCTTTCAAACTGGATAATTGGACAATGGGGCTTCCTCTCTCCTGCAGACCGGGAACCTTCGCACGGCACATCAATTGGCGGGCTTGCAGTTGCAGGCAGGTTGCTGAACGGCGTTTCGTGCTGTCCAGAGCCGGACGGTGCCGAACTCGTGGACATCGATGTTTTGCCCGACGACACTTCCAATTCATTTGCCATGTATTATCCGGGAGGGATTTCGCAGCTATTCGACGAAATCGAAGCAGCCATAAACGACGTGGCAAATCAGCATGATGTCCGGATCTTCAATATGAGCATTAACCTGACTCGACCTGCAGAGCTTAGGTCATATGATCAATATGCTGCCCGGCTAGATAACATTGCCGAGAAGAATGATGCCATTATATTCCTGTCTGCAGGCAATATCGACGCGGGCTACTATAGACTAGAGTGGCCAAGAAACGAGACCCAGGCGCTTGCCAATCTTGCTGCAGCAACTGACGATCGACTTTACGCACCAGCCCAAAGTATAAGAAATGTTTCCGTGGCGGCCCTAAATCCACCTGGACTGCCTACGTCAATTCCATATGCTCCAACGCGTTACAGTCGTCGAGGTCCGGGCCTGAGAACGGGAGTAAAGCCAGATCTAGCTCGTGCCCGCCAGAGAACCCCCCTTGCGGCAAACTCCAGCCCCAAATTCACCCGGCCTGACCGCCGGTAATCGACTGATCTGACGCCGATCCGGGAGATTTTCGAGTATCCGGCAGCAGATGTCCTGCCCCCGGCAGCAATTTCGGCGGCTCCAGACAAGGCTGACCACGGGGAGAGGCTCCTGGTCCGTTGGGACCAGGAGCATCGCCGAATTCAGCGGATGCCTCAGGCGGCGAGGCGGTGTTTGAGCCGGTCAGATGCCTGCCGGCGCAGCAGGAGCCCGATGCGGTGGATGTTCATGGCCACCACCGACAGCGCCACCGCCCGGGCAAAGCCGCCCGCACCGCGGGAGCGGACACGACCCGCCCCCCGGTGACCCAGATTATTGATCGCCGATTCCACCGCCGGGTGCTTGCGGCGCATGGCCACGAACTCGCTGCCAGCCTCCCGCTCCTGCTCGGCCTTGTTCCGGTATCCCTTCTTCGGCAGCACATTCAGGTCGAGCAATTCGTCCAGCCGTAGCCGGTTCTCGGGACTGTGGAAGCCGCGATCGAAGCTCACTGCCCTGAGATCAGGATGCCGCGCCTGTGCCGCCGCCACCATCGGCACTGCGTGATCCACATCACTGCCCTGCCACATCACCTGGTGGTGCAGCACGAAGCCGTATTCATCCTCGAGGATGCAGACCGGGAGACCGAACTCGACCGGGCAGCCGGCCTTGCCCTTGGAGATCCACCTGGTATGCGGCTCGAATATCGAGAACACCTTCTCGCCATGCGGGATGGTCTCATCAAGGAGCAGGCGGCGCCGGGTCTGATCTGCCTGCCGCTCGGCATGGGCGATCAAGTCGCTGATGGCGCGGATGTTGATGCCCCTCTGCTGAAGGGCAGGGAATGTCGCCCCGGCCCGCTCGATCAGCTGCCGGCAGCAATCCAGATAGGCCTCGATATGTTCCGGCCGGGCCCGCCGGGTCCGGCGGACGGTATTGTACCGGCCCTTCAGCCTGCGGGACAGATGCTTCCATTGGCGCCAGCCGGGGATATCGGCGGCGATGGCGGTCCTGCCGGTCTCGCGGATGAGGCAGCGCATGGCGTCCCACAGCAGGCTGACATCGGTGGGGTAATGGACATCGGTCTTGGCGACGAAGGAGTCAACGCGCCCGGCCAAGGGCGCGCCAGGCTTTTTTCTTGCGACCGCATGGCCGCTCTCCACGATCAGGGCATTGACCTCGATCAGCAATTCCGGGCTCATGAGGGAGACATTGCCCACGATCGTCTGCAGCTCGTACTGGTAGTCGTCCCAGGCCTTGGGATGGCCGAGGAACTGCCGGAGTGTCTGGTGCTGGTTCACCAGCTCATGCAGGCGGTCGAAATCGCAGCCCAGACCCTGCTTGATCACGCCCATCACCAGGATGCGCCACATCTCCATGCCCGGCCGTCCGGTCTTCCGGCTGGTGCCGGGAAGGATGTACCGGTCGAGAAGTGCAAACAGCCGCTCGCGGAACTTCGCATCGGAATAGAGATGCTGAAGCCCGATCAAGAGGGCCGGGATGTCATCCCTGGATTTGGCATCGAGCCTGATCTCCTCGATGCGGACCTCGCCGAACATGTGCTGGGGATTGCGTATCTGTCGCATGCTGCCTCGTGAAGATTGGCCGAAATCGGGCAGAATTGGCGGGAAATGGCCCGAAACCGGCCTGTTCTCCCGATTCTTCGACCTGAGAATACAGCATAATATCCAATTAAGTCAACCACTTAATGGGTTTTCTGGCGGGCACTAGCTCACGTTGGAGGTTCTGGCACCCAAGCCCCGGGCCTTGAAAGCGGTCTGTTTTCCGTGTTTCCGGGTGGTGAAGTAGCGAGCATTAAGGGAACAAGCTACGCAGCCCCGCTGGTTGCAAAAACCGCGGCAGTTCTCGAAAGCGCAATTGAGGGAAGAGTTTCTCGGGAAACACTATTAGCCCTCCTGATTCACCACACGCAGATCCCAAGGCCACTTCAGTCCAAGCCGTTGATCTCTGTGGCCCGAGACTTGGCAGGATTTGGTATGCCAATGTCGGCAGAAAGAACTCTTGAGACTGACGATCATTCAATTACCATGGTCTTTGCCTCACGAATTAGACCAAGACAGCAAATTGTCTTCCAATTTGCATGGCCAGCATCTCTTGCAGGGCCGAATGGAAAATGCCGAGGCGAAGCTCGCCTTACCTTGGTTTCAACTCCTCCTCTTGACACGAAGTTTGGATCTGAGTTCGTACGAGTCAACGTAAATGCATCACTTCAGCAACAAAAGCCTGATGGAAAATGGATAGGTCGCCTGGACCCGATCTATTTGCCTGGAAGAGGTGAGGCACCTGTCGTCGAAGCCGAGTTGATCAAGAATGGGCTAAAATGGAGCCCCGTAAAGGTATTTGCCAAAACCATGCCAAGGGGTGTTGGAAATTCATCGAATTGGCGACTGTTCGTTGATTATCTGACACGTTCAAACGAAGAAATGCCCGAGCTTGGAGTTCCGTTCACAGCTATTCTGACTATTTCCGATCCAGACCGACAACAGTCCGTATTCAATGATCTTCGACAGTCCCTATTGGCATACGGCGTAGAGATTGCCGACATTCGAACCGCTGCACGGATTACTCAACGCATTTGACCAACCAGGCACTGTTCCGTTGACAAAACCCGGCGCTTCGCATCGTGGGAAGCCGTCACCACCGAGCGCTTAGTCCACGTCCCGGGTCCGATACAGTTCCTTGAAAATGTCCAGACTATCGCTATATTTTATGACAAGAAGATGGTCATCCTGTGTCCACTGCGAAGGCTGTTCGAGCCGCCATACGGAAGCTGCCCCGGGGCAGACCCTTCACCGGTGCCCATTTCCTGAAGCTGGGCACCCGAGGGGCCGTCGACCGGACCCTTTCCCGCCTCGCCGCGGACGGCGAGATCTGGCGTCTCGCCTACGGTGTCTTCGTTCGTCCGAAGATCAGCCGGTTCGTCGGCGCCGTCGTTCCCGACCTCCAAGAAGTGGTCGAGGCGATCGCGCGCCGCAATGGCGAGACGGTCCAGATCCACGGCGCCGAAGCGGCGAGGCGCTTCCGGCTCACCACCCAGGTTCCGACCGGGCCCGTGTTCCATACCAGCGGCTCGACCCGCACGATCCGGGTGGCCGGCACTGCCGTACGTATGGTCCACACCGCGAACCGTCGCCGGCTGCAATTCGCGGGCGAGCCGACCGGCGCCGCGATCTCCGCGCTGTGGTTTCTCGGAAAGGGCAATGTGACGCCGGAGACGGTCGCCACCATGAAGGCCGCGCTGAGTCCGGCGGAATTCGAGAAGCTGCGCTCCGCCGACATGCCCGTCTGGATGCAGAAGGCATTCGCCGCCGCCTGAGACCCGGCCCATGGCTGAGCCGTTTCTCTCCCTCGGCGCGGGCGAGGGCGCCGACATCCTCCGCACCGTTGCCGCCGCCGCCTGCCGCGTTCGCACCGGCGACATCTTGAGACCGCGTCACGGTTCGCACGCCAACCGGTGTTGATATGCCTGGCCAGGCACCGGTTCGGGAATTCATTCGCCGTCCTGTCCTGTGGCCAATTCTGCCTCAACTCCGGCGCCGGATAGAAGTCTTGAAATGATCGCATCCTTCGTGGCCGGCAGTCGGGTCCTGCACCGCGACATGATGTCAGCTGGCACGGGGCTGCCTTCATCCTGAACATGCACCGACGAGGCCACGACGAACAACACAGGTGGTTTGAGACATTCCACCCATGACCGGGCGAATGCCTGATCCCGGCAGTGTAGAGTTTCCTCGGCGGGGGCCGCCGGCCTTCAGTTGGAGGTTCAACCATGCCGGACATTGCATCGATCCTCGCAGTGTCCTGCCGACTCGCAACCCGGCTCGGCTCATGCTGATGCAACCTTGATATCCAGTGATTGGACCCTCCTTCCCCGAGGATGCCCGGCTGGGTGCAATCGACCCAGGTTGCCAGGACCAGGTCTCGATACAGGCACGTTTATTCCCCGATGATGAAACTGGGGCATCGTGCACCGCCGTGGCGGGTGGGGCGCCTATGCCGGGATTGCCTCGGCCTCGTCGGTCAGGGGGTGGGGTAGCCGACCCGCCATTTCGATCGGGCAGATCTGCAGGAACCTGCCCCGCTCCATCTCCCAGTTATCGAGGATTCTCGTGGCCTGGTCGCTGCCGGTCTCGCCGGCATGGCGTTCGATGAGGCTTCTGCATTCTTCCTCCCAATGCGCCGACGAAATCGGCAGGGCCACCAGGGTTGCCATGTTGAGAAACGCACTGACGACCTGCTGCGGGTCGTGGAGATAGGCCATGCCGCCGGTCATGCCGGCGCCGAAATTGGCGCCAACCGGGCCCAGGATGACCGCAACGCCGCCGGTCATGTATTCGCAACCATTGGCACCGCACCCCTCGACGACCGCCCTGGCGCCGGAATTGCGCACGCAGAACCGCTCGCCGGCACGCCCGGCCGCGAACAGGGTGCCGCCGGTTGCCCCGTAGAGCACGGTGTTGCCGATGATGGCATTGTCCCTGGCCACCAGCCGCGAGGCCAGTGGCGGGCGAATGACCAGCGTGCCGCCCGACAACCCCTTGCCGACATAGTCATTGGCATCACCGGCCACCTCGATCTTGAGTCCGGACACGGCAAAGGCGCCGAGCGACTGGCCGGCCGAGCCGGACAGTTTCACGGTGAGATGGTCGGATTGCAGCTGGTTGTTCATTCCGAACCGGTTGACGATCCGCGATGACGTCCTTGCCCCGATGGTCCGGTCGGTGTTGCGTACCGAATAGGAGAGCTGCATCTTCTCGCCGCCGGTGAAGAATGGCTGCGCATCGGCGTGGATTTCCTCGTCGAGGGCTGGCTGCACCTCGTTGCGCGGCTTGTCGAAATTCCGGTTCAACTCCTCGTTTTCCGAAACCCTGACCAGCAGCGGATTGAGATCAAGATCGTCGAGATGATCGGCGCCCCGCGAGACCTGCGCCAGCAGATCGGTCCTGCCGACGATTTCCTGCAGCGACCGGGCGCCGATCGATGACAGGATTTCACGCACTTCCTGGGCGTAGAAGGTGATCAGGTTCACGACCTTGTCGGCGGTGCCGGTGAATTTCTGCCGCAGCGCCTCATCCTGGGTGCAGACGCCAACCGGGCAGGTATTCGACTGGCACTGGCGAACCATGATGCATCCCATGGATATCAGCGCCGCGGTGCCGATGCCGAATTCCTCGGCACCCAGCAGGGCGGCGATGACGATGTCGCGGCCGGTGCGCAGCCCGCCATCGGTGCGCAGGGTCACCCGGTTGCGCAGATTGTTCACGGTCAGGACCTGGTGGGTCTCGGCCAGGCCGATTTCCCATGGCAGGCCGGCATACTTGATGGAGGTCGCCGGCGAGGCACCGGTGCCGCCATTGTGACCGGAGACCAGAATGACATCGGCCTTCGCCTTGGCCACGCCGGAGGCGATGGTACCGATTCCGGTTGCCGATACCAGCTTGACGCAGACCTTGGCCCGCGGGTTGATCTGCTTGAGATCATAGATCAGCTGGGCCAGATCCTCGATCGAATAGATGTCATGATGGGGTGGCGGCGAGATCAGGGTGACGCCCGGGGTCGAATGGCGCAGCCTGGCAATCAGCTCGGTCACCTTCATCCCCGGCAACTGGCCGCCCTCGCCCGGTTTGGCGCCCTGGGCGATCTTGATTTCCAACTCCTCGCACCTGTTGAGATACTCGGCGGTCACCCCGAACCTGCCACTGGCAACCTGCTTGATCTTGGCCGAGGGGTTGTCGCCATTGGCATCCGAGCGGAAATGCGCCGGGTCCTCGCCTCCTTCCCCGGAATCCGACTTTGCGCCGATGCGGTTCATGGCGATATTGAGTGTCCGGTGGGCTTCCGGGCTGAGTGCGCCGAGCGACATTCCCGGGGTGACGAACCGCTTGCGGAGCGAGGTGATCGATTCGACATCCTCGAGCGGTGTCGGGCTCGCCGCGGTTCCAACCTCCAGGAGGTCTCGCAGGTGGATCGGCGGATTGGCCTGGATCTGTTCCGAATAGCGCTTCCACAGCCCGTAGCTCGACCTGGCGCATGCGGTCTGCAGCGTGTGCATGGCCCGCGCATGCCAGGCATGGGTCTCGCCCGAGTGACGGGCCTTGTAGAATCCGCCAACTGGAAGGGTCGATTGACCGGGCCCCCAGCTCTTGCCGTGCAGCGCAATCAGGTTGCTCTGCAGGCCGGAGATGCCGATGCCGGAAATCCGGCTCTGCATTCCCGGAAAGAACTCGGCGACCATCGCCCTCGACAGCCCCACCGCCTCGAAATTCAATCCGCCCCGGTATGACGAGATGACCGAGATTCCCATCTTCGACATGATCTTGAGCAGGCCCTGGTCAATCGCCTCCCGGTACCTTGCCACCGCATCGTCAAGGCTCATCGGCAACAAATTCCTCGCCACCCGGTCGGCAAGCGAGTCCTGGGCAAGATAGGGGTTGACCGTCGTTGCCCCGCACCCGATGAGCACGGCAAAATAGTGCGGATCGATGCATTCGCCGGACCTGACATTGATCGAGGTGAATGTACGCAGGCCCTTGCCGGTCAACCAGCTATGGACGGCGCTGGTTGCCAGGATCATCGACACCGGAACCCGATCCGGACCCTGGCCCATATCGGAAAGCACCAGGTGCCGCTGGCCTGACCGGACCGCATCCTCTGCCTCGCTGCGGATCCGCATCAGCGTCGAATGGAGCGCATCGCGGTCGTCGGTGGCAGCAAAGCTGCACTCGACCTCGTGGACGGTATCACCCATATGCGCAATCACCGCATCGAAGGCGCCATTGCTCAGGAATGGCGTGTCATGCACGGCGGCGGCAAACTGGCCGTCCTCGTCGTCAAGGACATTCCTGAGATTGCCGAACCGGGTCTTCAGGCTCATGACCCGGTGCTCCCGGAGTGAATCGATGGGAGGGTTGGTGACCTGGCTGAAATTCTGCCGGAAATAATGGCTCAGCGGCCGGTATCGTGACGACAGCACCGCCGGCGGCGTATCGTCGCCCATCGATGCCACCGCCTCCTTGGCATCCTCGGCCATCGGCGCCAGCACCGTCTCCAGATCCTCGAGTGTCAATCCGGCCATCATCTGCCGCCGCCTGAGCTGCTCGCCGGTAAACAGCGCCGCCTCCTTCGGCTGGCCGATGACCGATTCAAGCTCCTCGATATTGGCGCTCCACTCGGCGAAAGGCTGGCTCGACGCCAGCACATCCTTGATCTCCTGGTCATGCAGCAGCGTCTTTTCCTGCAGGTCGACGGCAATCATCTGGCCGGGCCCCAGGGCACCCTTCTCGACCACCTCCGAATCCCTGATCGGAACCATCCCGGCCTCCGAGCCGGCGAACAGCAGCCCGTCCGTGGTCACCACGTAGCGCATCGGCCGCAGCCCGTTCCGATCCATCCCGGCACACACCCAGCGCCCGTCGGTCATGGCCAGCGCCGCCGGCCCGTCCCAGGGTTCCATGATGGCGTTGCAGCAATTGTACAT
This sequence comes from Paracoccaceae bacterium, assembly GCA_964291445.2. Lineage (GTDB taxonomy): Bacteria > Pseudomonadota > Alphaproteobacteria > Rhodobacterales > Rhodobacteraceae > JAPOXR01. Next base: position 562,692 of record OZ219864.1, read on the forward strand.
GTCACGCCAGGATTGCGGCAGCTCCTCGGCCTTTTTCGACCAGGCTTCCGGAACCAGGATCGTCTTGGTCATCAAGGCATTGCGGCCAGCCCTGACCATGATCTCGAACACGGCGTCCAGCGCCGCCGAATCGGATGCTCCCTGGACGACCACCGGCCTGGTGTCTCCGGCATGCTCGCCGAAGCTCGATGATGTCATGCGGATTTCATGACTGGCCAGCCAGTTGAGATTGCCCTTCAGGGTGTTGATTTCGCCATTATGGGCCAGCGTTCTGAAGGGCTGTGCCAACCACCATTGCGGGAAGGTGTTGGTCGAGTATCGCTGATGGTAGATTGCATGGCTGGAAATGAACCGTTCATCCTTCAGATCCGGATAGAATTCGGCAACCTGCTCGGCCAGCATCATCCCCTTGTAGATGATCGACCGGCACGACAGCGAGCAGATGTAGAAACCCGAAATCTGCGCTGCAATCACCTCCTTCTCGATCCGCCTCCTGATCAGGTAGAGATCCCGCTCGAACGCCGCCTCCGTTCCGCCCTTCTCGTCACGGATCAGGATCTGTTCGATTTCCGGGCGGGTTGCATCAGCCTTCTGGCCGAGCACCGCGGTGTTGACCGGAACATGGCGCCAGCCATAGATGCCGTGCCCCATCCTGAGGATCTCGGACTCGACGATGCCCCGACAGGTCTCGACCGCCAGGAAATCCGATCTCGGCAGGAACACCATGCCGACGGCGATCCGTTGTTCCCGGTCTGGCTCGTGCCCGGTCCGCCGGATCTGCGCCCGGAAGAATTCGTCCGGAATTTCGATGAGCAGGCCGGCCCCGTCGCCGGTCTTGCCGTCGGCGTCAACGGCGCCGCGATGCCAGACCGCCTTCAGCGCCTCGATTCCGCTGAGCACGACCTTGCGGGATTTCACGGCATCGATTGCCGCCACCAGACCCACCCCGCACGAAGCGTGCTCATCTTCCTGGCGATAGAGCCCGAACTCGGCCAGGTGCCGCCGTTTCGCAAGCTGCTCCTGTTCCCAAGCAGTCATTGACATCCCTCCTCGCTCACGCCGCTGCCTTCATCACCGGCCTGGCCTGTTCCAGTATGGAATCGGCGGCTTCGCAACCGTCGCGGATGGCCCACACCACCAGGCTGGCCCCGCGGACGATGTCACCGGCAGCATAGACGCCCGGCAAGGAGGTGCGGCCAGAGCCGAACTCGGCCTTGACGGTGCCCCATCCGGTCACGTCGAGATCTCCTTCCTCCCAGAGCCCCGGCAGGTCTTCCGGCTCGAAACCGAGCGCCTTGATCACCAGTTCGGCATCCTCCCGGTAATCCATCCCCTTGCGCTCCTCTGGCGAGCGCCGTCCGGTTGCATCCGGCGGCCCAAGTCGCATACGGGCAACCCGGACCGATGAGACCATCTCGTCGCCCATGAAGGCGCGCGGGCTGGTCAGCCAGATGAATTCGACGCCTTCCTCCTCGGCATTTTCCACCTCGCGCCGCGACCCCGGCATGTTGTTCCGGTCCCGCCGATACAGGCACTTGACCGACTTCGCTCCCTGGCGAACCGCGGTCCTGACACAATCCATTGCCGTATCGCCACCGCCAACGACCACCACCCGCCGGCCGGTGGCATTCAGCAGCCCACCATCGAATTCCGGGACATCATCGCCGAAGCTCTTGCGGTTCGAGGCCATCAGATAGTCAAGAGCCTGGACGATGCCGTCCGTTCCCACACCCGGCGCATCCAGCTCGCGGGGCCGGTAGACACCGGTTGCGATCAGCACCGCGTCATGCCTCGCCCTGACATCGGCAAAACTCATCTCGGAACCGATGCCGCAATTCAGGACCAGGCGGACACCGCCCTCCTGGAGTTGCCGGACCCGCTGCATGACGACCTGCTTCTCCAGCTTGAAGCCGGGAATGCCATAGGTCAGCAAGCCGCCGGCCCGGTCGTGCCGGTCGTAGAGCGTGACCTGGATGCCGGCCCTGCGCAACCGGTCCGCCGCCGCCATCCCGGCCGGGCCGGCGCCGATGATCCCGGCCGAGAACCGGTATTCCCGTTCCGGCCGGATTGGCGGGACCCAGCCTTCCTGCCACGCCAGGTCGGTGAGGTATTTCTCGACCGAACCGATGGTGACCGTGCCGTGACCGGATTGCTCAATGACGCAATTGCCCTCGCACAACCGGTCCTGCGGGCAAATCCGCCCGCAGATCTCGGGAAAGCTGTTGGTGGCCTGGCTGAGTTCATAAGCCTCCCGCAACCGGCCCTCGGCCGTCATCCGCAACCAGTCCGGGATGTTGTTGTGCAACGGACAATGAGTCTGGCAATAGGGAACGCCGCATTGCGAGCAGCGGCTTGCCTGTTCGGCGGCCTGTTCCGGCGCATACTGGTCATAGATCTCGCGGAAATCCTCGGCCCGGATGTCGACCGACCGCTTGAACGGCATCTCCTTGCCAATCTTGACGAAAGAAAGCATCCTTGGCCCGGACATTGCCCTGCACACTCCTGAATTGATCGGGGATGACCGTGTTACAGGATCAGAACAGGGATTAAAAGTCATAAGTTATGACTTATTTGAGGCCCATTTATGGATTATTGTTGATTGCTGGCCGGATGTTCATGAATTTCGGTCATAATGTATTACCTTGTTTGCCAGTCAATGACGATGTCGGCGCCTGGCAGGTCGCACCCGCATGACCACCCTGCACCTGCTGATTATCGCCATCGTCCAGGGGATAACCGAGTTTCTTCCGGTCTCCTCCTCCGGCCATTTGGCCCTCATCCCGCACCTGGCCGGCTTCCAGGACCAGGGCCAGACCGTCGACGTTGCCGCCCATCTGGGATCGCTGCTGGCGGTGTTGGTGTATTTTCGCCGTGACGTGCTGCAATTGCTGACCGGCTGCCGTGACCTGGCCGCCGGCAAGCTGCAATCCAGGCAGGCCCGGCTTTGCCTCTGCCTGGCCGTGGCCACGGTTCCGGTCCTTGCCGGCGGCGTGGCGGTGCTGTCACTCGGCCTTGTCGACATGTTGCGCGACCCGGCGGTCATCGGCTGGGCCACTATCCTCTTCGGCATCCTTCTCTACTGGGCAGACCGGGTCGGGCCGCTTGACCAGGACCTTGCCGACTGGCGGCTGCGCCATGCGCTGATCATCGGTCTCTGGCAGGTGGCCTCGCTGGTCCCGGGCGCCTCCCGTTCGGGCGTGGCCATAACCGGCGCCCGCATGTGCGGGTTCAACCGCCGCGAAAGCGTCAGGATTGCCATGCTGATGGCCATACCGACCATCATCGGGGCGGCGGTGCTGTCCGGCGCCTCCGCATGGTCCGACACCGGCACTACCATGTTTCCCGAACTCGCCCTGGTGGTGATCCTGTCATTCCTGTCAGCCCTCGTTGCCCTGCATGTCATGATCCGGCTTCTCGACCGGTTCCGCTTCACGCCCTTCGTCATCTACCGGCTCCTCGTCGGTTGCGGATTGCTGCTGCTCGCCTGACTTGCCAGGCGTTGGAGGGCGCGGTGCCTGCGACTCCACAGGCTGCCACTTGCTTGACTTGATCGCCCGCGTGCTGAATTCTGGCCATGATGCCGGTCTCCGACAGGGCCCGGCCAGCATCGCATGAACCAGGCAAACCGGATGGCGAAGATGCATGTTCGCTCGGGATTTCCAGGCCGAGAGGCCTTCACGGCCAGGATGGCGGCGATCCTGCTGCTCGGAATTCCCCTGCTCGCAGCCCCGCAATCTCCGGCGCTTGAGCCCGGAGAGTTCGGCGCAGTCTCGCCGGCCCTCAATGCGTGTTTCCAGCACGACACGCCGCCACCCGAATGCCAGTTCGGGAATTCTCCGGAGGTCGAATTACCGTCTCGGAAAAGCCCGATCAGGCTGACCGGCGAAGCCAGGATGGGCTTCGACTATGACGGCGACAGGGTCGTGCCGGTGCACGATGTCGAGATCCAGATCCAGGCAGGCTTCGAACTCGGCCAGTAACCGGACAAGGCAACCCGGCAAGCCCCGGAAATCGGCTGAACGGGAATTGCCATGGCGGAAGCCGGACATCCAGAGCTCGACTGCCAGTCATGTGGCGAATGACGGACAGGATTGTGTCAATCAATACTCGAGCTTTACAGTGATCCTTCTCTACACCCCACCCCCGAGGCTGGCAGGATTGGCATGCTCCTCGGGCAAGGGGAATCGCAGGAGATTGATGACATCGGCCTCGCCAACCAGGTCTGGAACGGGTTAAGCGTGGACGCCGCTGACTCCCTGGCCAATCTGATCGGGCGCATGCACATGGTTGGTCCCCCGGTTCCGAAGGCGGTGCCGAGGCATGCCAGGAAGACCGGAAAACTCTCACGACAGGTGAGCGGCCGCCTCTACACGGTGGGCCGGACCGTGGATGTGGTTGCCCGAACCCATCATGGCGACAAGGTTGCAATCGTCAGGTTCCTCGAGAAGAAGCACCGGCCCCTGGACAGACGCACACCGCTCAAGATGGCCCGGGCCGGCTCGGCTGGCGCCGACGCGGTCATCAACATGCTGCGGCGACCGGAGGCAGGCTTCGCCGCATGACCACGCCTCGGACGCCTCCAAGGCAGATACGTGCATTCAGGATCGAAGAACCGGACGTCAACGATGGCAGCGCGAGGATATCTCCCGGTCGGCATCACATGGCAGGCATCAGTGTGATCCGCACTTCCAAACGCCAATCGACCACAATGCGTTGAGCGGCATGCATGAAATCGGGTGCAACTCCTTGCGTCGTGTTCGCAGGATGAACTTCCGACCCGAATGTCAATGAGTGCCGATGACCGGCGATCATGCTGGTGCACGCATCCTTGTTGGTAACACTCCTGCGGCGCAGGCACTACCTTGTGATCGCAACCAAGAGTCGGCTGTTCCTGTGATGCGTTGGACTTGTGTCCTCGCCGAAGTCGCCACGGTCTGGCGCTGAGTCCTGATCCCGGACCAGACGGCAGGGTTGGTCGTATGAGAGCATTCGAATGAGCAGGAAAGCTCGGAAAATCATCAGTGGCAGATCGTAGATCCCCCACCGGCTGCACGACATCAATCGGATTGGTAGACCAGCTACTCCCCTGTTGTCGCTGCCGGTGACTTCCTGGCCCGCTTGGTTGCTGGTGCATTTTCATCGGCGATGAGGCTGCCGAAACCATTCTGCGGCTTCTGAAACTCGTAGGGCGGCATGACCGTTTCCCGGATCATATCGACGGGAATGACAGCTTCCTTGTTCTTTTCATCATGTGACATGGTCGGCTTTCCTCCTGTTGAGCTGGGCGGGGTAGTAGTGCTTGCGACGTATCCATTTGAAGCCTTCGTGCCTAGTGACCGTTGCGATGTCCGTCTCTCCTCCCACTGTGTCAGCTTGCGGAAGAAACGCAACATACCTCTTGGTCATGTCCACCAGGAAATCGGCAAGTTCGATGGCATCCTGAACCGGCATTGAGGAATTGACCAGTGGCGTATGAAACGCCTCGAGTTGATTTGCATCCGGGTTCAGTGCGTGCGGAATCTGGGGGTCATAGCCAAATAGGAGCCGACTGATTGCTTGCACCTGACCACCCCATACAATCTGGCTGCTTGTCTCGGGCTCGACAGTTTGGACAGGGTCTAACCACTGTCCGTTGCGAATTTCAACTTTCCAAATCTCCCCGTGCTTGTTGTCATGACCATACCCACCGATCCAGAACCCGAACGAATGGTGCGGAACCGTACCTGAATGCGACTTCACGTACTCGTGCTGAAAGTGCAGTTGAGCAACGTTTGTCACCTCTGCAATTGTGTAGCTCTCCTGGCACAATTCCTTCATCAGCCTGATGCGGAGATCCTTGGCTAGATTGCTGATTGACATGGAGCCGAAATTTCCCAATCCGGCGGTCATTGCAACAATCGGAAGTTCCCTGTGCAGATTGAAGACCTTGAGGCCGTGTTTCCAGACGTTGCTAACCACGGAATTGCCGCCTTGAGGCGTTGTCGTCAGTGTAACGGCGCTATCAGCCGCAAACACGATGCAATCATGCACCTTGACGGCAACGCACACCGTCATGACATTTCCCGATGGTCGCTGCGCGCTTGTTTCGTCATCCGCATTGCCCATTGTTTAGAGCACCGATCCCTACAATTCCACTGCTAACTTCTCCTGCCCTTTCCTGCAGCCTATTCCTGAGATCCCGATTCCGCTCCTTCGGAAAGTAGAGGAAAGGGCACTGCCGACAGCTGGAATGCGGCCTGCGACGCTGATGAAGGAGCGGCCAATCGAAGCCCTCGGCATCGCCTCGGCCAGTCGGAGGCGGTGCTGATTCCGTCGACGAGAGCGTGCGATCCGGGGAGCCTCCCGAGCTTCCTGGTGGCTTCTGCCAGGCGAAATCATACCGAAACATTCGGATTGCGAATCGGTGTGTGCATGAATATGCTGTCCGGCACTTTATCGGGAGGCACCCGCTTGACGGCATGGTTTTTCAAGGTTGAAAAATCCATGGAGACCGCTTTGCGAAGCCTGCCGACAATTCAGCAACAATCACCAAGGAGAACCTCAAATGAAATCAATTGTAACCGCTGTTGTGGCAGCGACGCTCCTCGCCGGAGCCGCCAGCGCACAGGAACGGTACGTGATGGTCACCCATACGCAGGGGACCGATCCGTTTTGGCCGGTGGTCGAGAAAGGCGGACGTGACGCCGCCGAGGATATCGGCGCTGCATTCGAATACAATTATGCCCCGTCTGGCGACATGTCGGACATGGCGCAGTTGATCGAAGCGGCGGCAGCGACCCAGCCGGACGGCCTGGTTGTCTCACTTCCCGATGCGGATGCACTCGGCGGCGCAATTTCGGAAGCCGTGAACTCCGGCATTCCGGTCATCACCATGAATTCGGGGCTGGAAGCCTCGGCTTCTCTCGGCGCCCTGATGCATGTCGGCCAGCCCGAGCGCGATGCCGGATTTGCCGCTGGCAAGCGCGCAATGGCCGAAGGCGTCACCAAGGGGATCTGCCTGAACCAGGAAGCGTTCAATACCGCTCTGGTTGATCGTTGTTCCGGTTACTTCGATGCCATGGGGGCAGATCTGAACCAGATCGACGTGTCAAATGACGTTGCACAGATCGAAACCCGGACTGCCGCGGCCCTGACCGCCGATCCTGACATCGACGGTGTGCTGGCTGTTGGCCCGCATGTCTGCGCCGCTGCTTCAAATGCGATCGCCGAAGTCGGAGCCGATGGAATTCACCTTGCCTGCTTCGATTTGAGCCCTGAGGTCATCAAGCTGATCGAGGAGGGTGTCGTTGCCTACACGATTGACCAGCAACAGTATCTGCAAGGGTACATGCCGATCATCGTGCTGCACCTGTACAACAACTATGCCGGCCTCCTGCCGGGCACCAACATTCCGTCGGGACCGGGCTTCGTTGATGCCTCGAACGCCTCGGGCGTTGGCGCACAGGCTGGCGTCAACCGCTGACCCAATTGTTGCAAGGGGCGGGCCTGGTTCCCGCCCCTTCCACGTAAACCATCACGGAGGAAGCAATGTCCAACACGGATACTGCCGCAGGCCGCCGGGAGGCTGACCGCCTTCAGAAGGGGGGTATCTTTGCCCAACTCAAGCGACGGCCCGAAGTCGGCTCGTTCCTGGTCATGATTGCGGTGATCGTCGGAATTGCCATTGCCTCGAATGGCAATGCGTTCAACGCGCTTGGCCTCAAGAACAACATCTCGATCATCGCGCAGTTCGGAATTATCGCCACCGCTGCCTGCCTGCTGATGATCGCCGGAGATTTCGATCTCTCCATAGGCTCGATGATCGGTTTCGCCGGGATGTCCATGGCGATGATGATGAAACACGGTCTGCCCTTCGGGCTTGGGGAAGCAACACCGTTTCTCGCATTCGTCTTGACGCTGTGCATGACGCTGTTCCTGGGTTGGGTGATAGGCACCATCGTGGTGCGGTCGCAACTGTCCAGCTTCATCGTCACGCTCTCGTTCCTGTTTTTCCTGCGCGGCCTGACCGAGGTCTGCTTTCGTGTCATCAACCAGTCAACGCAGATTTCAGGCCTTCCCGACTTCAAGGAAACCTCCTGGTTTGCCGACCTCATGGGAGGCGAGGTCTTTGGCTTCTTCTTCGACATCTGGCATTCGCTGGGAGGCAATGTGAACCGTGCGGGCGATCAGTGGGTGACCGGGTTTGACGCCCGGGTGTTCTGGTGGATCGTCGTCGCCGGTGTCGCCTACTATGTGCTGGCACGCACCCAGGTCGGCAACTGGATCTACGCCACCGGCGATAATCGCGAGAGCGCACGAGCCAATGGCGTGCCAGTCAATCGTGTTCGGATTTCACTGTTCATGACCACGGCATTCTGCGCCACGCTGTTCGCTGCCTGCCAGGTCTTTGACACCAACACCGCCGACGCCGCCAAGGGCAACCTCAAGGAACTCGAAGCGATCGCCATCGCGGTCGTGGGCGGAACGCTGATGACCGGCGGTTTCGGCTCGATCATCGGTGTGGTCTTCGGTGCCGTTACATTTGGTCTCGTGGCCAATGCAGTCTTCTTCATCCCGGCGATCGACGGTAGCTACTACCGGGTCTTTGTCGGCGTGGTTCTGCTGACGGCAGTCTTTCTCAACGAAAGCGTGCGCAAGCGCATCACTGGAGGGCTCTGAGATGGCTAATCCGCTCATTCGAACAGAAGGTCTGACAAAACGGTTTGGCCCGTTCACTGCGCTCAATGGAATTGATCTCGATGTCTACAAGGGCGAGATCCATGCCCTGCTGGGCGATAACGGTGCGGGCAAATCCACGCTGATCAAGATTCTTGCGGGGGTGCACGAGCCGACCGAGGGGGCGATCTATATCGACGACTCGAAGGTCACGTTTCGCAGCCCGCGCGATGCGTCTTCCGCCGGCATTGGAACCGTCTACCAGGATCTCGCCGTCAATCCGCTGATGTCGGTGACCCGGAATTTCTTCATGGGCCGTGAAATTTCCCGGGGGCCCGGGTCACTCGGGGCGCTCCGCATGGATGAAATGGACAGGATCACGCATGATGAAATGGTCAAGATCGGCATCGACATTTCCGATCCGGGTCAAGCGGTCGGCACGATGTCCGGTGGCCAGCGGCAGACGCTTGCCATTGCCCGGGCCATCTTTTTCGGTGCCCGGGTGCTGATCCTGGACGAGCCCACATCAGCACTTGGCCAGAAACAGCAGATGGAAGTCCTCAAGACCATGAAGCGGGTGCGCTCGCGCGGCGACATCGCGATCATTTTCATTACCCATAATGAAGTGCATTCGCGGCTCGTCGCCGACCGGTACACCTTTCTGGCGCTTGGCGAGGTCATCGGCAAGGGAACCAGGGACGAACTGGCAGGCTCGGACATTCGCCATCTCATGGCAGGTGGCGTGGAAATGGCCGACCTTGAACAGGAACTCGCAACGATTAACTGACCGGCAATTGCCGAACGGAATCGACAACAATCCAGCAGGCCGAACCACGCCATGGTTCGGCCTGTTTACGCGGGGCAGGCGACGACGGGAGCCACCCTAAACGGGTGGGTGTCGGCGGCGACAGCTGGCACAGACCGGATCAGGAATTCCTGTGGATGATCATCCCGGTTGCCGGGCAAATCACACATCATCACCGGGAATTCCGGGCCGGCACATTCCGCGCGTCCTGCCGGACCTGCCTGGCAGGAGATGTTCAGGCTCGCCCCGGAAGGCTCCGACGATTGGGCTACCCCTCCTCGGCAGGCATTTCTTCCGGCTCAAACCACCAGAATTCCAGCTCGCCCAGCTTGAGCGGAGGCAGGTTCTCGGGGTGGCGATAGTGATTCCGGTAGGCGACGTTGTAGACATCATTGTACCATTGCGGCACCCAGATATGCAGTGCCCTCAGCGCCCGGTCGAGTGCCTTGACCGCAACCTCCAGCTCGGCGCGCGTCGGCGCGCTCTCGACATGACCAATCAGCGCGTCGATGGCCGGATTTGCAACACCGGAGATGTTCAGGCTGCCGGTCTGTTCTGCCGACAGGCTGCCGAATATCGAGTGCAGTTCCGGCCCGGGGGTCAGTGACATCGCGTAGCGCCTGATGGTGATATCGAAGTCGAAGATCTTTTCCCGTTCGCGCGATTGTGCAGGAACATAATCGACCTTCTCATTTGTTGCTTCCACTCCCATCTGCTCCAGCGTGGCAATGTACGGGTTGATGATCCGGTCAAATCCCGGGCTATCATTGAGGATCGTCACCGTAAGCCGTTCACCCTGCCCGTTGACCCGTTTTCCGTCCTTCAGCACCCAGCCGGCTGCATCCAGCAACCTACCCGCTTCCCTCAATACCGCCCGATCGGCGCGCACCGGCCGGGAGATTCTTGGAACAAAGGCCGGTTCGGTAAAGACCGAATCTGGCAAATGCTGGCGAAGCGGCTCCAGCAATTCGAGCTCGGCCTGGCCTGGCAACCCTTCCGCCTGCATTGGTGAATTCTCCCAGAAACTGTCGGTGCGGCGGTACAAATCATAGAACAGCGTGGCGTTGGACCATTCGAAGTTGAACGCCATCGATATGGCCTGGCGCACCCTTGGGTCCTGGAACTTCTCCTTCCTGAGATTGAACCAGAATCCCTGGGTTCCGGATGGTTCACCATCCGGGATCTGCTTGCGAATGATCTTTCCCTGCTCGATTTCAGGGAAGTCATACGAGGTTGCCCAGATTTTCGAAGAGTACTCCTGGCGAAAATCGTAGCTGCCGCCCTTGAAGCCCTCGAAGGCGATCGTGGAGTCGGCGAAATACTCGATCACGATACGATCGAAATTGTTCTGGCCGACATTGACCGGCAGCGAGTCCCCCCAGTAATCATCCAGCCGCCGATAAACGACCCGGCTTCCCGGATCGACCGACTCCACGACATACGGCGCCGATGTCAATGGCGGGACGATCGAACTCTCTGCGAAATCCTTGTCGGCGTAATCGGCCCTCGACATGATCGGCATGTTGGCAGCCTCGAGCGGAAGCTTGCGGGTGGCTGCCCCGTCCCTGAACGTGAACCTGACTCGCAGCGGGTCAATGGCTTCGACCTTTTCGAAATCCCGGTAATCGACGCGGAACGCCGGAAGGCCGTCCGCAACCAGCGCTTCATACGAGAACACTACGTCATCGGCAGTGATGGGCGTGCCATCGGAGAACCTTGCCTCGGGCCGCAAATTGAATATCACCCAGCTACGGTCAGGTGGATATTCGACCGACTCGGCAATGTGCGCGTAGACTGCGTCAGGCTCGTCATAGGCGCGCTTCATCAGCGATTCATAGAGCAGGGTCGATTCGTACTCGGCCGTGCCCTTGATGATATATGGCATGAAACTGTCAAAGGTGCCGAACCCCCAGCTCGACATGGTCCCGCCCCGCGGCGCATCCGGGTTCACATAGTCGAAATGGGCAAAATCCGCCGGGTATTTCAGGTCGCCATAGGCCGACAACCCGTGCGATTTCAGGACGGTCTCCGCCTGGGCACCGAGTCCGAACGCGAGCGCAGCCACCACTGCCAGGGCCGGGGCCGGGCGCCACTTCGCCGATCCGGGATTGACTGGCTGCTCGGGAGAGTTGGGAATTTTCGGCATTGGATGCCCCTTTTCGACCTGGATCCGGCACTGCCTGTCGCTATCCTTGACCGGCAGGATCAAGGCGCCGCACATGTTGCAAAGATTGTCCGATTCATCGCCCGAATTCAACAGGAAGAACGGGCAGGTCCTCAAGACCGGCGAATGCGTCTTCGCCGGCAACTCCGGAGACCCGTGCCACCAGGCCGGCACCCCGAAGGAACGATCCTCCCGCCATCCATCTCGGGAAGAGGCCGTAAAGGCTGGCAGCCGATGCAGGAAGAGAGTCCGGGTCTCGGTTGTCAAGGTTCAGGTTATCGGATAGTGATTGGATCATGTCAAATCTCCAAATCCATTCCATTCGAAGTCCATTCGATGAACCGCGGCTTGCATCTGCAGCCATCGCGGCATTGAGTCGCGCCGACGCAATGGGCCTGTTGTCTCAACAGATAACCTGCCTTGACGACAATGCCATGCAGGGACTTCAAGCAGGTATGGCCAAGGCCGGCATCGGATACGCATTGATTGCCGGGCTCGGTCACCCGTTGCACTCCGATCCCGACCAACTCTCGGAGTTGTTGGATCAAATCGGCGACGCTCTCGAGCAGTCGCCCGCTCCCGAACAGGAGTGGCGTATCCTGCAGGATGTCCTGGGGTTGGACATGCTGGCTCGTCTCCTGAACATTTCTCATTCCAGCGCACGACGCTACTTGTCAGGAAGCCGCGCAACCCCCGACACGGTCGCGAACCGCTTGCACTTTCTCGCCCTCGTGGTCGGTGACCTGTCCGGAGCGTACAATGACATCGGAATCCGGCGCTGGTTCGAGCGGCGACGCGAGCGACTGGACGGCAACACTCCTGCACAGGCGCTGGGTGTGCAGTGGTCGCCGGATGATGCCGGCCCTCGCAGCGTTCAGAGTCTCGCCAGCGCTCTCGGGACATCTCCGGTCACGTGATCGCGTTCCGGCACGCCGATCCCCGCTTTCCCTATCTGCGGGAGGACTCATCCCAACCCGCCGGCCGATGGAATGCTGCAGGTGAGCTGACCCACTATTTCTGTGATACCCCTGATGGTGCCTGGGCCGAGTTTCTTCGACACGAGGAAATTGTCGATCCGGAGGATCTCCCCACCATTCGCCGTGCAATGTGGGCCGTTGACATTGGAGATCCTCCATCCCTGCTGCCCGATCTGCCACACGAGGTCCTGGTGGGCGGGCCGAAACATTGGCCGATATGCCAGGCGTTCGCCCATTCCCGTCGAACAGAAGTGGACGGATTCACCGCGCCCTCCGCTGCGCTGCGCCCGGGAGGTGCGCATGGATGGCGCATAGATGGCGGCATGCAACCCGGACCCGGGCGGGACGGTAAGGTTTTTGTCCTGTCCGGCCTGCGCCCCGACCTTGTTGGCTGGCCAGCAGCCATCGAGGGGAGACCGGACAAGGAATTGCTTGTTCATGTGCGTCACTTCTGACGCCAGGCCGCCGACGCCGCGCCCGTCAGCGCATGTCAGCCCAAACTCACGATCTTCCAGGCCCGCAATCGAGCCCAATTCCAGGGAGAGTGACTTGCCGGAAGGCGCGACAAGGCAAGCGGCACCCTCATGGCTCCGTGTCAGGACAAATGCCCGCATGCGGGCACGGTCTTGACCGCGACCGCGACGCCAGGAGGCCATCTTGCATGCGGCAGCGGCAGGTCCACACCTGCTGCATGCCATGACGATCCGGTTTCACGCCGAAATCGGGCCGTCTCGGCGGTCCTCAGCCGCACATGCGTTTCTTGTCGGTCGGCTTCTCGACAGCCCTCAGCCGTGCATGCGCTTCTTGCGGGCCCGCACGGCTTGCGTCGCTTCGGGGCTGCCATCATGGTAGGAGCCGAACCAGTTATCCCAGGGCATTTCCGGGTTGCCGTAATTGCACTCGAAATAGCGGTGGTGCAGCTGGTGGTGAAAGGACCCGATCCTCAGCCTTGCCTTCTCGCCCAGCACCAGGTTTTCAAAGCCGGCATGCGAGGTCGCGGTCGCCAGCGACAACCAGTATCCGAGGAAGATGAAATGAACGGGGTGGGCAGGCAACACCAGGAATATCAGCAGCAGCCCCAGATAGCCGAAATGCTCGACCGGATGCATCGACAGCCCCGACCATGGAGCGATTGAATGGCTGCGGTGGTGCACCGAATGGACCCGCCGATAAATCCACGGGATATGCAGCGCCCGGTGCAGCCAGTAGAAATGGAAGGACTGGATGACCGGCATCAGCGGGAACAGGAGGATGAACCAGACCGGATTGTCGCTGAAGGTGACCGTCGGTGCCCAGCCATTGGCGTAGGCCATCCACAGGATGACCGCATAGATCGTCCATACCGTCACACCGGACAGCAATGTATGGGTGACGTTGTCCCAAAACTGGTCATTGAACAGGAAGGTCCTGTTGTTGCGGGCCAACCCCCTGCGGTCGTATTTGTAGGTCTCGCCCTGTCGCTTCCACCCGTAGAGCCAGACATGGAGCCCCTGGGCAAAGACCGTCATCAGGATGATGTTGAGCGCCCAGATCTTGAATACCCAGCCCCATTGCAGGGTCGTCATCACCTCCAGCTCCGGCCTGATCCAGATCCATGTGACCCAAGCCATCAACGCATAGATCGTGAACTCGGTCACTGGCAGCCAGTTGGTGGCAAACCAGCGCAAGGTGGCGATGGGCCTCGGAGGCCAGGAAAACAACGGGGTCACCGCGACCGGCAAATCCGGGTGCCAATTCCAGTCCTTGCTGGATCCCGCCTTCAAATGGTCATCTGCTGACATGGCAGCCGCCGGGAATCAGTGTCGCACTGATTGGAGCCTACACCCGGATTCGCAACTGGCAAGGAGAATTTGTTGATGCCGGCCGCCGACACATTGGCTGCCAGGACAGGAGTTCCTGGCCAGCATGCACCGTCTTGGTCTGTTGGACGTGGCGTCACCCGACCCCGATCGGTCGCCGGTCAGCCGGCATCCTCGCCGGGGCTGATGATCCGGGCCGATTCATGGATCGACGTGTACTGGCCGGCCGGCCTGAAACGGTAGAGATAGCTCTCCAGCACCGCGTCCATTGGCGTTTGAACTAGGCCAAGCCGGTCAAGTGACTGCACCCCCGGGCCTACCACATTGTCGGTTGCCAATTGCCGTATCTGGTCCCTGGTCAGGAACTTGTTCACGAACAATCCACCGCTCAGCAACTGGAGCATCTCGAATTCGAAGGCTGCAATCCCGGCTATCGGTGCCGGCAGGTCAAGGACAAGGCGACGCCGGCGAATGACCGCGAGCATCTTTTGTATCAGATCCCTGAATGACAGGATTTCCGGCCCGCCGAGTTCACAAATCCCGCTAACCGATCGGTCGCCGACCGCCAGGCACACGGCACGGGCAACATCATCCACGTAGACCGGCTGAAACCGGGTATCGGCACTGACAATCGGCACGATGGGAAACCAGCGGGCCATGGCGGCAAACCTGTTGAAGAACATGTCCTCGGTTCCGAACACGATCGAGGGGCGCATGATGATCGCACCGCCGTACTCTTCGCCGACGACCCTCTCCCCGGCACCCTTGGTGCGGAAGTAGTGGCTGTCGCTGTCCGGGTCGGCACCCAGGGCAGACACATGAACCAGCCTCCCGACCCCGGCCGCCGCCGCAGCAGCAGCAATGGCAGCAGCCCCGGTCTCGTGTATGGCCGCAAAGCGCTGCTTGCCATGTTCGGCCAGGATTCCCACGCAATTGACCACGGCATCGGCACCATCCACCGCCGCCGCCACCGATTCCGGGTAGCGGATATTGGCCTGGACCGGCTCAACCTGGCCAGGCACGCCATATGTGCGGACAAACAATGCCTCGTTCGGGCGGCGCACCGCCACCCTGACGCGCCAGCCGGATCTTGCCAATCGCTGGGCAATGTAACGGCCGATAAATCCCGACCCGCCAAATATGGTTGCTATTCCGGCCAAGTCACTTCCGCTTGACTGTCAATCCGGCTCAATTACTCCCCGCGCCCTTCGGTGACAAGATCAAACCAACCCCGACCCGGCCGGGCCGGCAATGGCCAGGCTGACGTGGGTCAGGCCGCGGCATCGCCATCCGGCCATGTCTGGATGATTGGTGCCCAGGAGAGGACTCGAACCTCCACGCCCATACAGGCACTAGCACCTGAAGCTAGCGCGTCTACCAATTCCGCCACCTGGGCAGGTAGGGATGCAATCGTTTAGGCAAGGTGAACATCGGAGTCAATCTGCAGTTCTACCGGCCGGATGTGTCGCAGGACAGGAGTTTCCGCCACTGTCTATGACCGCCCGGAGAGCAGGTCCCGATGCAGGAGAGCGTGTCAAACAAAGGCATCGTGATGCACCCTGTCAGCGGCCAACAAACAGGTCAGGATCCTGGTCATTCACTGCTCCTTGCAAAAACCGTCCACATGCACCCCAGAGAGCGTGCAGACACCATGATGGCTGGCCCTCTTCCCGCGCCCATATCGGTGATCGTCCCGGAGCCAGGCAGCCTGTCTGACCTCGCGGTTGGCAAAGACCGCCGATTTCCTCGCCCTGAAACCACTCATGATCTGCCTGGCCTTCCACTGGCCCGGCTTCAGCACACCGGTGATGGCGGACCGAAGGTGGGCTCGCCTTCAAATCGGTTCGATTTTCCGGAATTTCCAAGTATGATCTGCCTTGCCGCGTGATCGAAGGCTGGGAGATGCAATTGGCGATCATGGACAATGGTCAGACCAAGATCGAATGCAAGTCTGTCTGGAAGATCTTCGGACCAAGTCCGGTGGATGTGCTGGCCTCGCATGACCGGAGCAAGAGCCGGGCCGAGATCCAGGAGGAGACCGGCCATGTCGTCGCGGTGAAGGATGTGTCGTTCGAAATCAGGGCTGGCGAATGCTTCGTGGTGATGGGCCTGTCGGGCTCCGGCAAGTCGACGCTGGTCCGTTGCCTGACCAGGTTGATCGAACCGACCGGCGGTGAAGTGGTGATGGACGGGCAGGATGTGGCCCGGATGAGCCGGGCCGAGTTGCAGAAATTGCGGCGATACAAGATCGCAATGGTCTTTCAGCATTTCGGGTTGCTACCGCACCGGACTGTCATCGACAATATTTCCTATGGCCTGGAGGTCCGCGGTGTCGGCCGCCGTGAACGGAAAGAGATGGCTGGCGGTGTGCTTGACCTGGTCGGGCTGACCGGATGGGGAGACCGCTACCCGCGCGAGTTGTCGGGTGGCATGCAGCAGCGGGTCGGCTTGGCTCGCGCCATGGCGGTCGATCCCGAAATCCTGATCTTCGACGAGCCATTCTCGGCCCTGGACCCGTTGATCAGGCGCGAGATGCAGGACGAGCTGCTTGGCCTTCGGAGCACTCTCAACAAGACCATGGTCTTCATCACCCACGACTTCCATGAAGCGATCAAGATGGGAGACAATATTGCAATCATGAAGGATGGCGAGATTGTCCAGATCGGAACCCCCGAGGATATCGTGGCCAATCCGGTAAACAGCTATGTTCGTGATTTCACCGAAGACGTACCCCGCTACAAGGTGCTGACTGCCGGCAAGGTGATGCGGGAATGCCGGACGCCGGATATTGCCGATTGTGAACGCGTGCCCGGGGATGCCGCGCTCGTCAGTCTCATCGACACCGCTGCTGGCGATGACCGGCCACTGGCAGTCCTCAATGACAATGGCGACATTGTCGGAGAAATTGACCGCGAGATTATCATGCGGGCAATGTCGACGAGCTGACGCCTGCCGATGGGCTTCCAGGCAACACGGGTCGACGACAGGATCAGCCGGATCGAGGAAACCGGCGTTGTCCCCTTCATGCGTTGCAATATCTGGCATGTCCGCGGCCGCAATTTCGACCTCGTTATCGATACCGGCTTCGGCATCTCGTCGCTGAAGACCTGGATTGTCGCCCGAGGCGACCGGGCGATCAGGGCCATCTGCACCCACTCGCATTTTGATCATGTTGCTGGCCTGGCCGAATTCTCCTGCCGGCTCGGCCATCGCCTGGAAGCGCCGGCCTTTGCCGCTGGCGGACATGACGCAACCATGTTCTCCAGCGGCTGGACCGACGTGCAGATCGTCGACCCGGAGGCCCATCCGGGGTTTGACAATCTCTCGCATGTCATCAGGCCGGCCCCGTTGACCGGCTATCTCGACGAGGGCGATGTCGTGGATCTCGGCGATGTCTCTTACCAGGTTCTTCACCTTCCAGGTCATTCGCCGGGATCGATCGGCTTGTGGGATGCTGCATCGCAGACGCTGTTTTCGGGTGATGCCGTCTATGACGGACCGCTCTATGACGGCCATCCCCATTCGGACCCCGACCTGTATCTCAAGACACTCGACAGGCTGCGCAAGCTGGGGGCCCGGACCGTGCATGGGGGCCACTATGCGTCCTTCGGCGAAGACCGGCTGCGCCAGATTGTCGATGGCTATCATCCGCTGGAGAATTCCGTTGAGGCCATTTCGGACCTGCAGGAGGAATTCCGGGCATCCGGCGGATGACCGAGGCCTGCGAGGGCCTCGCCTGCGCCAGTGAAGCAGGCTGGTGTTTCGAAATACCGAACGGAACAGCGGAAGATTCTCTCCCGAAGGGATCTCCCCCTGCCTTGGCCCTTGTCGATTTCATGACGGGATGGACCCGAGTGCACGCAGCATCGATCACGCTGAATTCAACGTGATGCACGCTGCCCGACAACCCGGGGCAGCCTCGTGAACCTTGCCGGATTAACGGGGACCAGTCAGTGGATCGACCATCAACAAAGTGTTTCGAAATCGGACTCGCCGCGCTATGGTAGGCGACCAATCACGGAGGTAGATGATGTCAAGATTTCCGAAATTCCTGCCTGCGGCTGCCATCGCCGCCGCCACGTCCATGGCGGCCGGTTCGGCGGTTCAAGCGCAGGGTGTAGTGACAGTGGCAGTTCCGGACTGGACCGGCGGCGTGATTTCCTGCCAGATCCTCGCGAAGGCTATCGAATCCGAGCTCGGATACAAGGTGAGGCGACTGGAAATTCCATCCGGTGCCCCGACCCTTGAGGCGATGGCTGCCGACGATGTCCAGGTAGGATGCGAACTCTGGCCGAGTTACTACCCGGTCAAGGACAAGTTCTTTGCCGAGTATGGTGGGGATGGTTCGCTGGTGTTGCTCGGTGAGCACGGTGTCGTGGGTGCTTCCAGCTACTACGTGCCTCGCTACCTGGTCGAGGGGGATGACGCGCCGGCACCGGATTTGAAACATTTCAGCGACCTGGCCAATCATGTCGATCTGTTCAAGGCGGTTGATTCCGGCGACAAGGGTCGGCTGATCGGGTGCCCGAACGCCAATTGGGAATGCGAAGACCAGGGTCGGGCCGATGCATATGGCGTGCCGTTCCAGGCCGTGGAGCTTGGCTCGGAAGCCGCACATTGGGCCGAGATGCAGGGTGCATTTGCACGAGGTGAGCCATTTGTTGCCTATGCGTGGGAGCCGCACTGGATTCACGCAGCTCTCGACCTGGTCCGCCTGGAGCTGGACGATTACGGCGACGGGTCCTGCTGGCCCGGTTGCGGCTGGCCGGTCGATGTGACCATGAACTACGGAAGGTCGGACATCGACGACGTGCATCCGGAAATTGCGACGCTCGTCCGGAACAGCGTTCTGACCAACGAGGAGCAGAACGTGATGGTTCTTGCCGTCGACATCGACGGTCGTGACCTTGAGGAGGTCGTCGACGAGTGGCTCGAGGCCAACAAGGACAGGGTGGCATCCTGGGCCCAATAGCCCGACACAACCCGGCAACCAGATGACGGCCCCCCGTACATGCGGGGGGCCGTTGGCGTTTGACGACGCAGATTACGGCCATTCTGCCGGCCTTCCACACATGTGAGGGCCGTCCATGTTCATGCGCCGTTTCGAGGCGGGCGATTACGGTTTGCCGTATATTCGGGGGCCTTTACGGCACCGCAAGCCACCGGGCACTTCCCGCACTGGCCCCCGCCAAGGGTCCATTGCCTGCTACAGCCCCAGCGCCTCTCGCTGTTTTGCGGTCCAGGCGTTGGTCAGCCGGTCAAGAATGATCGCCAGCAATGCGATGCCAATTCCTGCAACGAGGCCCATGCCGGTATTGGCAGTCGTCATTCCGGCAAACACCTGTCTGCCGAGGCCCGTGCCACCGATCATGGGGGTGATCGCCTGCATGGCCAGGGCCATGACAATGCATTGATTGATGCCCAGGATGATCGCCGGGCTGGCCATTGGCAGCCGGACGGCAGCAAGTTGCTGGAGACGCGTAGCCCCGAAACTCTCCACCACCTCGCCAACCTGCGCCGGCACCTGCCTGAGACCAAGCGAGGTCAGGCGGACGATTGGCGGCAATGCGTAGATCACGGTGGCGATGATCGCAGTGCTCCTGGAGCCACCGAACAACATGATTGCCGGGATGAGGTAGACGAATGCCGGCATGGTCTGCATGAAATCCAGGATCGGCCGGATGATTTGTTCGGCAATCCGGCTCTGCGCCGCCAGAACGCCCAGCGGCACGCCCAGCACAAAACAGATCAGCACCGATACGAGCGTGGCGGCCAGGGTCTCCATGGTGATTTCCCAGATCCCGGCCAGTGCCATGAAGAACATGAGGGCGGTCACGACCGCTGCGAAGACCGGTCCATTGGCCCGCCACGCCATCAGGAACAGGACCGCAAGGACATAAAACCAGGGAAGACCCACCAGGAACTGGTTGAGCGGGTTCAATTGCCAGTTGAAGATCGCGCCCCGCAACCATTGCGAGAAGGCGCCGAAATTCGGGTTGGAAACCAGCAGATTGACCGCATGGTCAATCGGCTCCCGGATGGAGACCTGCAGGTATTCAGGGAAATAGCCGATATCGGCAATGACGAGATCGAACAGGTAGATTGCAAGAAGAACGAGCACCGATACGAACAGGAAGCCTGCCTCCCGCAGTGAAAGGGCGGCGCGCTCCGCCAGGGTCTCGCCGACAGGGCGCAATGCCCGCTCCAGCAGACGGGCCGAAAATTCCGTGATCAACCAGCCGAGTCTTGTGGTCCCGCGCCAGACACGATCGATCCCGGTCTCGATCCAGAAAAACGGGGGCAACCTGTCCCAACTCTGCGGGAACAGGCGGAAAGTCAGCCTGGTCCGATCGGCAATCTCCTCACCTCCCTGCCGACTCATCGCCAGGGTCAGCCGGTCGAATATGATCGCCATGAAGACGATTCCCATCCCGGCTTCGAAAGACCAGCCGACACGCAACCTCGTGAGTGCGCGGTAGACTTCCCGTTCAAGCCCGTCGGTCCCGATGAAGACGGCCAACACGGCCAGTCCAAGCGCCATCATCATCGTCTGGTTGACCCCCAGGATGATCGACGGCATGGCTGTTGGAATCTGTACCTTCAACATGGTCTGGGCACCGGTCGCTCCGAACGAGCGCGAGACCTCGACCTGGTTGGCCGGTACCTGCCTTATGCCCAGATTCGTCAACCGGACCACCGGTGGAATGGCGTAGATGATGATTGCCATGGCGGCGCCGGTCTGCCCGGCCCCGAACAGGAAAATCGCCGGCAGAAGGTAGACGAAGGCCGGCATGGTCTGCATCGTATCGAGGACGGGACGCAGGATCGTCTCGAACCTGTCCGATTGCGACGACCAGATCCCAAGCGGAATCCCGATGATGATCGAGATTGCCACCGACACCAGGACCAGCGACAGGGTGGACATCGCCGGGTCCCACATGTCGACGATGCCCCAATACATGACACCAAAAGCGGTAAAGAGCCCCAGCCGCAACCCTCCGTATCGCAGGCCGAGCATGCCAACGGCAATCACCAGCAATGGCCAGGGCTTGAGCCACAGGAAGAGTTCAAGCGAGGAGATGAACAGGTTCACCCATTTGGCGATCGCCCGGGTGGTGTCCCGCACATGGTCCTTCAGCCAAAGCTCACCATTGTTGATCGCGGCGATGAAATCGAATTGCCCGGTCAGCGCCTCGGGAACCGGAAATCGATATCCGACAACCTTCCAGACACCGAGAGACAGCACCAGGCCAATGATCGACAGTCCCCAGGAGGAGGACCACCAGGCCATGGGCGGCCGCCACCCGGCCCTGTCAGCGTAAACCGCCTCATTGGCCATCATCGCACCCAAGGGCTCGGCGAGGAAATCTCACACGTTTCCTTCCGATTGCGGATTGACGAAACTCCGCCCGATTGTGGCAACAATTCCGGTGGCTGGCAATTGGTTTTCATCGAGGCCGCGGGCCGGTGCCGAAACAACAACCTGGCTGAGTCTCTGCCGAATGCCCCCGGCCCCGGACGAAAACCCGGGCCTTGCCACAGCCTGTCATTCCGGATCGGGCAGCCTCCCTCATGACAGTCCAGGCAACGGAATTGCTGCCCCGGTCAGATGGCGGTCTTCACACCGTCCGGACCCCGGACTCGGCGCGTGACAATCCTTTCAATGTGCAAAGATGTCTCGTCCTGTCCAACCTGCCATGTCCAGCCGGACCCTTTCGGGGAGAAATGCAAAACAGGCATCTGCCAGCTCCTTCCTCTGCTCCCGTGCAAGCATTGCATCAAGCACAACCTGCAGCCGGTGAAGGTGAATGACGTCATTTGCCGCATACCTGACCTGCGCATCCGTCAGCGAAGCTGCACCCCAATCGGAGGATTGCTGTTCCTTTTCGATCTCGATGCCCAGCAACTCCTTGGTCAGAACCTTGAGGCCATGCTGGTCGGTGTAGGTCCTGGCCAGTTTTGAAGCGATTTTCGTGCAGTATACCGGCCTGGCCATGACGCCGAAGGCCGCATTGAGCACCGCGATATCGAAACGGCCAAAATGGAAAATCTTCAGGATGCCGGGATCGGCGAGCATCCGGGCAAGGTTGGGGGCATCAGCCTGGCCCTTGCCGATCCTGACGAGAATCGCGGTCCCGTCGCCGGTCGAGAGCTGCACCAGGCACAACCGGTCGCGCTGCAGATGCAGTCCCATGGTTTCGGTGTCGATCGCCACCGACTGGCCACACTCGAAATCGTCCGGCAGATCGCCGTCGAATATCCTGGTATTTGCACGCTGCATGTCGATTGCCCGGCTACCTGTCCACGATGAATTCCGGTTGGGTTTTGCGGGCCGAACCAATTGAAGCATCGAACAATTGTCGGCCCTCCACCGGATTGCATGCTGCCACATACATCACATCCGATGCCGACTTCCACCTGAACCGGCCCCGATAAACCCTGCCGGTTTGTTGCGCAGGTCGTTAGGGTGTATTCCGGTATCGGCAGTGGTGCTGGAATGAATCGAATAGGTGCCGATTCACGACGATTTAATGCAGCATTTGGCTTTCGGGGCACTTCGCCGAGAGCACGGTGCAGTCGATTGCAGCACTCTACGAGATTTGCCCGGGGCGGGTGAGTGCTTTCGGACGTGACGTACGATGTACAGATGCAAATGTATTACGTGTTGGGCGGGTGAACGCTTTTGCGCTGTTGTCCAACTGCCGACCAAGGATGAAATAGGATGTTACGGTCTCTAAGAATTCAGAACTTTCGAGCGTTTTCGAACCTTGAGATTGATCCACTAAGCCGGATTAATCTTCTTACAGGACAGAATAATACTGGCAAGACTTCTGTTCTCGAAGCGCTATTTCTCTTGTCAGCGGCTGGCAACCCACAATTTGCTCTCAACCAGAACGTGATTCGCATGGCCGAAGGTGTGGTCCCTGGAATTGTACCCGAGACGCACTGGAAGGCAATGTTCAATGGATTCGATACTTCCAGGGCGGTGGAAATTTCTGCGGACCACGACCCTCTCGGATCACTCGTCCTGAACTTCGCACTTGGACAGTTGGACAACATCAAGATACCTGCTGAAAATACTGTTCGGATGTCATTGCCGGAGACGCACGATGCTACGGGCCTCAAGTTTTCGTATCGCAATGGGCAGCAATCGCCGATCATCAGTCAAATCCGTGCTACCGGAGATGGGTTTCATGCAGAACAAACGACTTCGCCCACCCCGTTCCCAGCCAATATTCTGTCTTCACGCACCGGAAATCTTGCAGAAGATGCCCAACGACTCGGTATACTGAGGAGGCAAAAGCGGGGGGACCTGCTACTGAAGGCTCTTCGAATTGTAGAGCCTCGACTAACGAGCGTGGAGGACAATTCTGCCGCAGGAACTCCGATGATCTGGGGCGATATCGGCCTTGAGGAACTCGTGCCTCTGAGCGTGATGGGCGATGGCATGATGAGGGTCGCGCGGCTTATCCTTGCAATCTCTTCGGCACCACGCGGCATGGTGCTAGTCGACGAGATCGAAAACGGTCTTCATCATTCCTTGCATTCGAAGGTCTGGCAGGCGGTGTCAACAGCAGCAGCTGAATTCGATACACAGATCGTCGCCTCCACACACAGCTTTGAATGTCTCCAGGCCGCCCACGAGGCACTTGATGGGGATTGCTTTCGCGCACACCGGCTTGAATTCAGGGAAGGCGATATAGGGTTGGTTAGCTACGAACCGACTGAATTGGCTGCAGCGATTTCGTTCGGCCTCGAGGTTCGGTGACGATGACGAGACCAACGAATATAACGAAGAGCAAACTCCTGCTCGTTGAGGGTAAAGATCAACAGAACTTCTTTTCCGCGTTTCTGAGCCATATTGACTTGGCCGATGACGTTCAGGTCATGGATTACGGAGGAATTGGCGACTTGCAAAAATTCTTGCCGACGTTGGTAAAGACACCGAACTTCACCGATGTGCAAAGCATCGGCATCGTGCGCGATGCAGAGAAGTCTGAGGGGGATGCGTTCAAGAGTGTTCAATCATCTCTGGAGAAGTCGGGCCTGCCGATACCTCTGCAACCAGGCATGAAATTTGCAAACGGTCACCAAGGTCACCCAATGGTTGGCGTTCTGATATTGCCGGGCAAGGGCCAGCCTGGCATGTTGGAGACATTGGTAAATGCCACTTTTGCCGACACCGAGATCGACGACTGCATCAGCCAGTTCTTCACTTGTGTGGAGAAGTCGGAGGCAAAATCACCCCCTAACAAGGATAAGGCACGCACGTTTGCGTTCCTGGCGGTTACACCGAATGCCCATCACTCTGTGGGCGTCGCAGCAAAACAGGGTGTCGTGAATCTTGATCATGATATCTTCCGAGAAGTGAAAGGCTTCCTCGGTCGGCTGTAATTGCGGCTCAACCCGTGAGGCAGCGAACTGCAATCGGTACTCTCGATGGTCGTTCAACTTGCTACGGACCTTGATGGTCCTTTTCGACGAAATCTCCATTCGTTTCGGTGCGCCGGACATCCCGGTCACCCACTGTCAACTTGATGCCGCAAGCGGTCTCACTGGCGGAAACTGAAGGATCCGAATCATTCGAGTTCCAGAATGGTTCGACGAATTTCAATTTCCGGCCGGAAATGGCGAGGCGGGACCTGCCTTGACCTTCTGTGAAACCTCGGGGATTTGACCTCGGTATCGGCGGGGAGGCAATCCCGGTACTTTTTGTGTTGTGAAGGTTCGCCGTGCCTGGACAATTGAACCCTGGTATCTCCGTTCACATTCCAGTGATATCTGGGCAGTTGCGAATTGGCCGTGGACGCCTTGACGGTGCTGGCGGTACACGCCATCGGAACTCCCGATTGAGAATTGGCGCGTGAGATACTAGAGTTTGCGTGAGCAGGCATGCTGCAGCAGTTGCGGCGACAACACGGGACCATGACAGAGACCCAATTCGATTACGCTCGCTTCCTGGAGACGGGGCGCAATGTCATCCTGCGTGAAGCGCGGGCGCTTGACCGATTGGCAGGTGTGCTGGATGGCGGGTTTTCCGAGGCGGTGGATCTGCTTGCCCGCACCACCGGCAGGGTCATTGTGTCCGGCATCGGCAAATCCGGCCATATCGGGCGCAAGATCGCGGCCACCCTCGCCTCCACCGGCAAGCCGGCCCATTTCGTGCATCCGGCCGAGGCCAGCCACGGCGATCTCGGCATGATGGCGGTCAATGACTGCGCCCTGGTGCTGTCGAATTCCGGCGAGACGGCCGAGCTTGCCCACATCATTGCCTATACCAGGAGATTCGGCATTCCGCTGGTTGGAATCGCCGGCAACAGCAGCAGCACGCTGATCAGGCAGGCCAATGCCGGCATCATCCTGCCGGCGGTCGGCGAGGCCTGCGAGACCGGCATGATCCCGACCAACTCGACCACGATGATGCTGGCGGTCGGTGACGCAATCGCCATTGCACTGACCGAACATCGCCGGTTTACCCCCGACCTGTTCCGGGAGTTCCATCCGGGCGGCCGCCTCGGTGTGCGCCTCTCCCGGGTCCGCGACCTGATGCATGATGGCGACTCCATTCCGCTCGTTCCCCGGGATGCCGGGATGAACGAGGTGCTGATCGAGATGACCCGCAAGGGATTTGGCGTCGCCGGCATCTGCGATGGCGAGGGGGAGCTGTGCGGCATCATTTCCGATGGTGATTTGCGGCGGCACATGGACGGGTTGCTCGACAACCGGGCCAGCGATGTCATGACCGAGAATCCCCTCACAATTGTCGGCAGCGAGCTGGCCGAAAAGGCCATCGGGATGATGAACGAACGGAAGGTGACCTGCCTGTTTGTCGTCGGGGCGGCGGAGTCCCGCCGGGTGGAGGGCATCCTGCACATCCATGACTGCCTGAGGGCGGGAGCGGGATGAGCCTGCAGCAAAGGGTTCAACGGCACAGCCGCCGCGTCGCCTTTCTTCGGGTCGGGCTGCCGCTGACTGCACTCATCCTGGTGGTGATCCTGTTCTGGTCACCGGACATCCGGTTGATCACACCTGCCGGCCTGGATGTCGGCCAGTCGGAGGGCAGTTCGGTTACCTTCTCGGGCAAGACTACCGAAGGATCGGTGGTCGAGATCACCACCTCGGATTTCGTCTCGGAAAATGACCTGGTCCTGGTCACCAGGGTGTCGGCGGACATTCAGCATCCGGATGGCAGCTGGCAGAAGATCACCTCGGATACCGCGACAACCAATTTGACCGAACAGTTCATCGATCTCGACGGCGATGCGGTCTTCCGGGACAGCAGCCTGCTGGAGGTCAGGTCGAACGGGTTCCGGATTTCGCTCGCCGGCACCTCTGTCGAGAGCAGGGGGCGAGTCACGTTCAGTTTCGAAGGCGGCAACGGACATGCAGGCGACATGAGAGTGATCAGGAGGGACTCTCGCTCGTCGGGCGGGGAATCGTGGAGTTTCATAGAGCTGAACAATGATGTAGAAGTCGACTTCCTTCAGCATGGGAAATCGGAGTCGTGATGATTTGGCGTGTGGTCGTGTGTTTCTGCTCGGCAGTGATCATCTCTGCATCATCCGTATCGGCGCAATCCGGGGTTGAGCTTACCTTCGGCGACGGGAGCCACGAGACATCGAAACCGATCAAGGTGGTCGCCGCCGAGGTCCTGTTTGACCAGGATGCCGGCAAGACGACATTCGTCGGCAGCGTGATCGTCACCCAGGATCAGCTGATGGTCGAAGGCGATACGGCCGTGGTCCACTCGAAAGACAATGATTTCGGGCAGATCACGCTGATCGAGATGACAGGCAATGTCAGGCTGGAAGCGGAGAATTCCAGGGCCAACGCCAATGCCGGTGAATACGATTTGGACGAGGGAGTCATTACCCTGACCGGCAATGTCAGGATCAAGTCCGGGGATTCCAACTTCGCAGCCGGAACCATGATCTATGATGTCGAAAGCGGCCGCAGCAGGCTGCTCGGCGAAGCCCGGGCCACGATCACAGACTCGAACTAGCACGTTTCAGCCATGGACTTGCCGGACGCCCAGAGCATCGTCGTCAGCAACATCACCAAATCCATCAGGAAACGGGCAATCATCCGCGATGTCAGCCTGAGGTTGGGCCGGGGTGAAATCGTCGGAATTCTCGGGCGCAACGGCGCCGGCAAGACCAGCTGCTTCTACTCGATTGCCGGCATGATGATCCCGGATTCAGGATCGGTGACCATAGACGGCATCGATATGACCAACCTTCCCATGTATCGTCGGGCCCGTCTCGGACTTGGCTACCTGCCGCAGGAAACCTCGATCTTCACCGGGCTGTCGGTGCGCAACAACATCCTAGCGGTACTGGAAATGAGCGAACCGGACCGCCATCGCCGCAAGGCCAAGCTCAACGAGCTGCTCGAGGAATTCGGAATCATGCATCTCGGCGAGGCGCCGGCCAGCGGTTTGTCCGGCGGCGAGACCCGCCGGGTGGAGATTGCCCGATGCCTGGCATCGAACCCGAAATACATCCTCCTTGATGAACCGTTTGCCGGGATTGATCCGGTGGTGGGGCGGGACATCCGACACATGATCCATCATCTGCGAGACCTCGGCATCGGCGTGCTGATCACCGATCACAACTGGCGTGAGACCCTGTCCCTGGTCGAACGTGTCTACGTGCTGTCGGAGGGAACCATCCTGACCTATGGCACCCCCGACGAGATCAGGCAGGACGAGAACTTCATCAGGGACTATCTCGGAAGCGACATCGGCGCATTGTGACCGGCCGGTGGCGGACCCGGCAGGAATTGCCCGGGAACTCGCGCCCGGTGGTGATTGACGGCACCGAAGCCACGACAGCGCAACATGCCGCCTTCTGGCGGAAGGCGGCAAATACGGCAAGACAGCGGGGCGGCGATGATGTAGACTGTCCCCATGGCAAGGCCGGCAGGCAATACATCATCCCGGATAGCGATTCCGGGCATGATTGGTCATTTTCCACTTCACATTTGCTTGAACCATGAGCAGGAACCATGCGTTACACCATCACCGGACGACATCTGAATGTCGGAGCCGAGCTTCGACAGCACACGGAGGCCAGGCTCGCCTCCACGGCAGAAAAATACGGGCTGCGGCCGATCGAGGCCGTCGCAGTCCTGTCTCGCCAGTCGCATGGGCATTCATGCGAAATCAATGTCCGCCTCTCATCCGGACTGAATGCACAGGCCAGCGCCAGCGCCGACGACGTGTTTTCAGCCGTCGATGAAAGCTGCAGCCGGATGGACAAGCAGTTGCGGCGCTACAAGCGGCGACTGAAGAATCACCACAATGAACGCACGACACCGGTGGAATTCCGCGAGGCGCCATCCTATGTGCTTGAATCGGCGGATGACGGGGCTGAGGATACCGAACCGGAGACATTGCAACCGGTGATCATCGCCGAGACCGAGACCCGCATTCCGACATTGTCCGTGGGCGAAGCGGTCATGCAGCTTGAACTTGCCGAGGCCCCGGTGCTGGTCTTTCACAACCAGAGCGATGGCGGCATCAACGTGGTCTACAGGCGTGACGACCGCAATATCGGCTGGATCGACCCGACCTCGGCCGCAATCTGACGCCATCCGCCGGTTCGAATCTGCCAGGGCATGGCCCTGCCCGGCCGCCGAGGCCCTGAACGAGACCGACTGCGCGCGCCACCCGTCACTCGCCCACAGTGAACTCCGGCTGATCTTGATGTCGCATGCTGACCGGCATGCGACAATTCAGCGCCGACACCGTCGATTGGCCGCGCTCGGAGGCAGCGGCAGGCATTGCCCGCCGACCCCCTCACCACCGCAAGGTCACACCAACACCACGCACCGGCGCCGCCGGCCCATACTCCCTTCTGGTGGCCTCGAGGCCGAGCGACGGGTTCGGTGCCCCCCTCTCGGGGGTGAGCCGCCAGCCGAGCGTAGTCAGCACCAGTCGTCAATAATCGGGTTTCGGCCACCGGACACGCCCTCGCCGCCGGCCTTCCTTTCAATATCGGTCCCGCACCGGTCGGCGGGCACCACCCATGTCGGGAGCGGAAAAATCCGATCTTGAACCGAATTTGCGGAATGACCCGCCGAAGCCCGTTATTCGGCGGCTGCCTGGCGCTTCCATGGCCGCCAGGCGAAGCTGGCGCCGATCAAGAAGTTCATCGAAAGGCCGACCCGTCCTGACCAGCCAGCCTCGAGACGCCGTCCGTCATTCATGCCGCACGTGGCGCGACTTCCCGGTCGATTCCCGGTCGAACCTTCAGTTCGGCCACGTCCAGGTCGTATCGGGTTTGCAGGTTGATCCAGAACTCCGCCGTCGTTCCGAAATAGCGTGCCAGTCGCAGCGCGGTGTCGACCGTGACGGCGCGGCGCCCACGCACGATTTCGTTCAGCCGCGGGCGTGGCGCCTTGATGTCCCGGGCCAGCCGATAGACGCTGAGGTCCATTGGTTCCAGAAACTCGTCACGCAGGATCTGGCCGGGATGCACGGGCGGCAACCGACATCCCGAAGCGACGTCAGCGAAGTCAACGCCCAGCCGGTCCAACTCTTCTCGGGCAATGGTCATGTTCAATTCAGCTCCTAATGATAGTCCACGATCTCGACATCCCAGGCATCGCCGTCGCGCCAGACGAAGCAGATGCGCCACTGGTCGTTGACACGAACGCTGTGTTGCCCGATTCGGTCGCCTCGAAGGGCTTCCAGTCGGTTGCCGGGCGGGACTCTCAGATCCTCAAGGCGGCCAGCAGCGTCGACTGCAACCAGCTTTGCCCGGGCCCGGGGCTGGACCTGCGCAGGCAACCCGCGAATGGCATGCCCCGCAAAGATGGCTGCGGTGCCTTTGCTGGCGAAACTCTTTATCACGAGCCTACGTAACGTTAGACGTTACGTCTGTCAAGAGCCTGTGCGGAGGTGACCCTGCTCTGGTTGGGACTGCCTGGATTCCATGCACCGGATTCTTCCCAACAAGGGTCCCGAATGCCCCGCAGGAATTCCGGCATGTCCCCGCCGCCATCCTTATCCCCGCATCACGCCCCTTACGTCTGCGCCGCGCGACTGCACTGCAGCCGATTGACCGAAGCGGCGGCTACGCGCAGGCGGGCATCTATACGGAGACCCTCCGGGGGCCGAACCTGTGGAGGGTCTCGTCGTTTGAAAGCGGCAGTGTTCATCGACGGCGGGCATCTTCGGGTACCGGTCCGGAAGGCTGACCACAAATACGACCCGGACTACAAGGCACGCGGCAAGAAGCTCGGCCGCCAGCCAGGACAGCGGCCGAAATCAGACAGGCTGGCACCGAAGGTCCTTCAACTCATCGGCGAGGATGGGATGACGCATGATCGCGCGCCGCGGCGGCCATCCACGGTCCGGGATGCCGGGGCGTGTTTGCCACATTTGGACACAATATTCTTTTGATATTGTGTCCAATTAACCCGCTCCTCGCGGCGGCGAGGCTATCGCTGTATCGCCCGTGAACTCGGACAGACAAGAAGACCGTCGCGGGAATCGTCAAGCGGCACCGGCAGGACGGATGACGGTACATTCTCGTAGCGCTCGGCATCAAATGTGCGGACAATCGCCCGTGAAGAGGGCGAGAGCGAAGGCAACATGCCTGGCACAGGATTCTGCCTTCTACCGGAACCGACCCGTGTACACCTTGACCCTTTCGATCTTGCGGCTAGAACGTCCGCTCGGCTTTGAATGCGAGGGTGACGATGCACACTTACACCGCCGTTATCGAGAATTGTCGGGATACGGGCCTGTATGTTGGCCATGTCCCGGGTTTGCCGGGCGCGCACAGCCAGGGCGAGACGCTTGAGGAACTCAACGACAACCTACGGGAGGTGATCTCCATGATACTTGGCGACGGCACCGCTGCAGTACCGGGCGATTTTGTCGGCACGCAAGTCGTTGTCGTGGGCTGAGGGCAGGTGCCGTCCGGTCCCGTTCTCAAGCCGCGTGAGGTCATCGCAATTCTTGCCGCACTCGGTTTCAGGGAAGTCCGCCATCGCGTCTCGCAAAGTAGTTCCGTCACGAAGATGGCCGCGCGACCACCGTGCCGGTGCATGGCGGCCGTGACCTGTCGCCGATCCTGCTTCGCCAAATTGTGCGGGACATTGGACTGACCCTGCAGGAATTTCTTGCGCACCGCCGATAGTGCGATTTCCGGCTGTGGCGGCTGGCGACGCCAGGGCGCAGAAGAATGTGAATTGCAGGTTGCTACACCTATCGGTCAGCTGACCGGACCTGCTTGGTGATTTTGCCGACCCGGCCACGGCTGGCCCTTTTTCCAATCTTCCCGTGAATGTCACGGATGCCGAGGCTGGTCACGACACCCAGCCATAACCGAATGCTGCGGGACTTTCGGCACCTTGTGCGGGCTTCAATTGACAGTGCCGGGCTGGTTAGTGCAGGCCGTCAAATTCATCGAAAGGCCGACCCGTCCTGACCAGCCAGCCTCGAGACGCCGTCCGTCATTCATGCCGCACGTGGCGCGACTTCCCGGTCGATTCCCGGTCGAACCTTCAGTTCGGCCACGTCCAGGTCGTATCGGGATTGCAGGTTGATCCAGAACTCCGCCGTCGCGCCAGACGAAGCAGATGCGCCACTGATCGCCGGCGCGAACGCTGTGTTGCCCGATTCGGTCGCCTCGAAGGGCTTCCAGTCGGTTGCCGGGCGGGACTCTCAGATCCTCAAGGCGGCCAGCAGCGTCGACTGCAACCAGCTTTGCCCGGGCCCGGGGCTGGACCTGCGCAGGCAACCCGCGAATGGCATGCCCCGCAAATTCGGTCAGGCTCCGGCGCGGGCGGGTTGCGGGGGAGAGACCGACTCTCGTGTGAACTCCTTGCGGGGTTTGGGAATCGTCGGGGGAGAATCCCGTCCGGGGGTCTACCCTGGGCAGGAGGCGGGGTTGTCTCTACCCTTGACCGGACTGGCTGGCGGCTTGGCTAATGCGGCGGTGATGTCCTGCCGCCATCTGTTCGGCCAGCAGCGTTGCCGGATCCAGTTTGGTGTCCGGATCTGCCTTGCTGGCGGCCGCACGCCTGGCCGCCGCCGACTCGATTTGCGCCTTGGCTGAACCGCCGGGGAACCGGGCCGCCAGCAACAGCAGGGCCTCGGCGGCGCTGGTGCGGGCCTGCAACTGCTCTCGCAGCGCCACATCCTCGGGCGTGGTGGAAAGCGCCCAGAGCTCGGCCGCCCCGATGGTCAGGTTGAGTTTTTGCCGGCAGTTCCCCTGCTTGTGGCGGATGATGGCAAAAAGCGGCGTCCCATTCGGTCCGGGGCCGGTCAACTGGTCACGCAGGAGCGATTGCTCGTGATCGCCGAGACCGAACAGGCTGGCCAGCCTGCCGACCGACCGCCCGGTCGGGGCATCGAAGATGAACACGGTCGAGGCCGCTTCCAGGATGTCGTCGCCGAAATCGTCCAGCGCCTGCGAGGACAACGCCATGCGGATATTGTGTTTCCGCCCCTCCCGGATGTCCTGCAGTATCTGGCGCCGAAACCCCGGCAGATTGCCGCAGCGGTGAAACTCGTCCATGCAGAACAACCTGGCCGACCGGCGGGCCTTGTCGGCATGGTCCAGGTGAAAATCGAGATAGTGTGGCGGCAGGGTTGCATCTTTCACCGCCTGCAGGGCGGCATCGGCATCAGCCATCCAGCTCCGGGTCAGGAGATGGCGGGCCAGCATGAACATCAGCGAGGATTGCCGCTGCGAGGCGGCGCCGGACTCGGCGGTGACGACCTCGTCGAGGTCAAGCGCGACAATCCGGGCATGGCCGGCATCAAAGCGAGTGATCCCCGACAGGAGCGGAAAATCCCTGATCGCCTCCGATATCGAACGCCGCAACACCTGCAGCACCGGCTCGCCGCCCTCGCCGGCCACCGCGTCCTGGTAGAGCGAGACGATATTCTCGGCGTGGCTGGCCTCCACCAAATCGGCCAGCACCGGAACCGCCCGCGACTGTGCCAGCGCCGCCTCCGGCAACATTCCATTGCCGAACAGCGCGTCGGCCACCTCCCACCATGTCAGGTAGTCACCGGCCTCGAAGCCGATTTCGGCCAAGCTGGAATCGACAAGGAGGGCCTCGCCGCGCATGTATCGCCGTGGATTCTCCTCGTCCGACAGCTGCCGATACGCCCGGTCGATCACCGCACCGGCCATGCCGGCCAGCGGGCCGTGTCCACCGCCATCGGCGCCGGTCAGCACTGACAGCATGTTGACCAGGAATGCTCGCGAGGATGGCGGCGGTGACCGCATGCCCGGCGGGGTGTCGAACGGATTGACCGAACTCTCCTTCGACATCCTCAGTTTCAGATGGGCGACCTCGTGGCGCCGGTCCGGGGGCAGGGCATCCTTCAGCAGCTCGATCAGCCCCCTGGAGGAATAGCCAATGTCGAGGATGGCGATTCGCGGCAGACTTGCCGCCGCCAAATCGCTGGCCGGTGGTGCCAGCACCGAGGCCAGGTTCATGGCGTTCAATGCCACCGACTTGCCGGAGCCGGAGGTACCGGCAAAAATCTCCACCCAGCTGTTTTGCCGCGAGGAGCCGGACATGTACGACCACGGTTTGCCGTCATCGGTCCGGAACATGACCGGCCCTTCCCGCCAGGGGCTGGCCTGCCGACCGAGCGGCAGCATGGCCAGCGCCGCCGACAGTGGGGCGGCCGCCGCCGGGGCAGTGAAGTCGGGCGCCAGCGCCGGCACCGATGACAGGCAGGTTGCGACCGGGTCGGCCGATACCGAATCGAGAGACAGATTGCCCCATTGTTCGGCGGCCCGCTTCAGGATTGCCGCATTGCGGCGGAGCGTCTCCTCCTGTCCGGCCAGCGCCCAGGTGGCAAAAGAGATCTTCAGCCGTATCACCGTATCCCCGGCGCCGTCGATCTCCCGGAGCCAGGCGATCGAATCCCGGACCCGGCCATTGGCGACCGGCGCCGCGAAGGCCAGCAGCCGCGATGCCTGCTCCTTCAACCGCACCAATTGCAGCCCTCCGGGTTCGAGGAGAAACGAGCATCGCCATGGCAATGCGCCCGAAGCGGCGGCAATGGCCTGGACCAATTCGTCGAACGGTCGCAGCACCTCCGGCGCCACTGTCACGTCGAAACCGACGACCAGCGCATCACCGAGTCTGACGATTCGCTGGTCGGCCAACCGGGCGTCCTCGGTGGCCAGCAACCAGTCCAGCCCAGGCATGTCGCCCGCCGCCGCCCCTGGTCCGGGCGGCGATTCGGCAGGTCCTGCCGGGCCGCCCGGAAGCGGACTCCATTCATCTTTCCAGGGGGCGGTGGCCGGGTGGAGCGATGCCCGGATCTCGCGAACCGCATCTTCAGCTTCAAGGATTTCGGCGGCGATGTCCCGGGCCAGCAGGCAGCGGCGCAGCGCCCCGGTCAGTGCCGCGTGGCGGGCATGCAGGCTGTCTCGTGCACCCTCCTTTGGCGACGGGGTGGCCCCATCACTGCCGGCAGCGGCGCAGCTGTGGATGACGGCGAGGCAGGTCTCGGCGCAAAACACGCCGCCGAGCTTCCGGCACCTCTCCTCGAGCAATTCCTGCATGGACAGGCCGAGCCTTCCTGCCTGCATCTGCTGGTGCCGGACGAGGCGGCGGATGTCATGGCCAGCGCATTCCTGGTCGCGGGAGAAGCAGATTTGCAACGCATGCCCCGGCCTTGACAGGAACGGCGACAACGCCACCCGCAAGGCCTCGACATCGCAGCGGTTCCGGCCGGGCCGAGCATTCGCTGGCAGCCATCAATCCGGATCAGCGACACCAGCGAGCCATCCTTGAGCGCCAGGCAGCTCCGGTCCTCGATGCCCTCGATGCGAATTCGCTCGACCAGGGGAGTTTCGAGCAGGCGGTCGGCGAGCGACAGCAGCAACGCCATGGGGCGGCCAGGTCCAATCATGAACACAGCGCTTCGAGGTCGGCCAGCAGCGCATGTTCGGCCGATTTGCGCCGACGCGGCCTGGCATCGACCAGCTGGTCGAAATCCAGCCCGTATCCGAATTTGCCGCGCTGCATGGCCGTGGCCATGGGGCGGTATTGCGACCCGCCGCCGTATCGCGCCGGGTCGCAGACCGCATCGACATTGTCGGGCAGTTCGGGGCCTGACGGCACGTAGCCCAGCCGCCACAGGGCCCCGACCAGCTTCCTGATCGTTGCCGGTTCGTTGCCGGCCTGCGCCCGGATCATGCTGCCGCGGGCCTCGATCAGCCGTGCCCCGCAGCGCTCGACTGCATCGATCGCCGGGATCGCGGCAACCCGGTCCAGCATGGCGAGCCAGACGGTCTGCATCGACATCGACGCCAGGATCGTTGCCGGCCTTGATGCCAGGGCAGCGAGAAAGTTCTCGGCGGCCAGGCCTGCCGACCAGGAATTGCGGGCAACGGTAATGCTGCCGCAAATCCTGACCAACGCCCGCATGAAGCCGCCAAGGAGCGTCTCGTCGGCGGCCAGTTGCCAACCCGGTCCGGCATAGGCGTCCCGGAGCACGAATTCGCCGTGGCGGCGCATCCGGCGAACCTCGTTGAGCGCAAAGCAATTGCGCCCATAGGTGCTGGAATGACAGGCCAGCCAGCCCCTGACCCATGCCGGCAGTTCCAGCAGGTATGGCCGAAAGGCCCCGACCAGGATAATCGGCCGGCCGAGCCCGTCCAACTCCCCGATCAGGCGGTCGCAGATCACCGACCGGGTGTTCGGCAGTTCGACCTGTTGCCATTGCCCGGTCAGCGGCACCGGCTGCCGGGACATTGCCAGCGCATTTCCGAACCGCGGCCGCACCATCGTCACCACCAGGCCTCGGCCCGGCACCGGGTCGGCAGGCGTCCCGATTCCGAACATGTGCATGTCACCGGTCATCTCGTGCAGTTGCCACTGCCTGAGTTGCAACGGCCGCAGCAATGGCCAGACGAGGTCACGAAGGCCGGCCGAGAAGCTTGGTCGAAACAGCATACTCCTGTCATCCTCCCTCGCCATGTCCGCCGACCAGTTCTCCATCCTGTTGCCAGCCGACATGCCAAGGCCAACAACCCTGGCGGCCAGGTTCGACAATGTCTTCGGCTCGAGGTCGGAAAGCGGCGGCGTCATTCCCCACTCGGCCAGGATCTGGCGCCATGTCAGTCCCAGCCAGCCATCGGCATGCACATGCCAACGCCCGGGAATGCACTCGATCTCCGACGCATCCGTATATGCCAGATCGGACAGCCAGATTCCGTTCCTCGGCAGCAATTCGATCGACATCCTGCTTCCGAGAATGCGCCCGGACGAGGCCACCACCGGGCCGCCATTGGTCGCCGACAGGCAAATTCCGACCTCGTGACGGGTGGTGCCGGGAGCCGGCTTGCGAAAATGCCTGGTCAGGCGGGCGGTCACGCATCGATCCACGCAAGATGTCGTCGGCAGATCGCCCGCAGATGGTCAGCCGATCGTTCCCGCTTCCAGAATTCGGCAATTGCCAGCCCGGCCATGTCAACAAAGCAATTGCCGTCCCATCTGCTCAACGACATCGACGGACGTTCGAGATCGGTGGTCGACCGGCAGGCGGCGGTCGGCCAGAACCTGGCCACCTCGTCGACCCGATGCAGCGCCCTGAGATACCGTTCCCGCTCTGCCAGCGATCGGACCGTGAAGATGGCGTCGATCAGCCCGCCCGGATTCGCACTGCCGACAATGCTGGACATCATGCTCTCGCGACGCCCCACCGCTTCGATGATGGCAACGGACGCCTCCTGCAACTCGTCATCGGCGAGCCGTCCCCGGTGGTCCTCCGAGGACATCATCACCAGCCATGCCATCCGGTTCAGCTCCGACTGCGGCATGGCCGGCGCCCAGATCAGGCGCAGCCGACCGCGCAGCGCCGCCCATATCGGGTGCCGCAAATTGTGACAGAACTGGCAGATGGTCCGCAGCCCGTCGGTGGCATGGGCATCATGGCGGTCCGGATGGTCGATTTCCATGAAGTCGGGGAGACGGAATCCGCAGCGATGACAGGTCCAGTCATCGGCCTCCAGCTGCCTGGCGAATGCCTCGCCGCAATGCCATGCCAGCATGGCATGGGTCCGGGCGCCGATCGTCAACCGTTCGATCGGCTCCTGCATCATGGCGGCCAGCATCAATTGATGCTTCTGAGCGACCCGTCCACCGAGAGTTGGACCGCGCCATTGCCGAACAGCGACCCGATGCCGACACCGAGTGTCGTCGGTATCGCCACCAGCGCCGCGCCGACAAAGACCAGGGTGAACGCGGTCGACAAACGGGCCGAGGGATCATTCGGATTCTGCGAATGCTGGCGGAATTTCAGCAACCCGATCATCCCGAGACAAATCCCGAGAAGAAAGGCAAAGGCGCCGATCAGGTCGGCAATGTCCCCGACCTGGTCCTGCAGGCCCGATGCCATGTCGCCGATATCGGTGATCTGCGCCAGCGAAGGAGTGGCGGTCGCGGCAAGCAGCAGCGACAGGGTAATGGTTCTCATTGTCGGTACGGCCTCCAAACCCGTTTCAGCGCCGCCGGATATGCCGGCGGCCAATGCCGGTCTTGTCGGCGATGCCGGTGAAACTTGACGAGCGCCCCGGCCGGATCTTCGTGGACGACTCCTGCCGACGACCTGCAAATCGGGATTACACGGCAAATACACCCTTTATGTTGCTAGTGTGTTCATGTATACCTATTCTCAGCCCGAACGTGAATTGCAGGGATCGCACATGAACAACCATGATTCTCCGAGGGAGCACGCGGACATGATCCGTCAACCGGCCCGCAACCCCGGCCTCAATGGCACCGAATGGGCAGACAGCGAGGTCCATCAACTGGTCGATCTGTGGAGGCACCGCGTGCCCTTCGGCCGTATCGCCGCCAGGATTGGCCGATCACGGCATTCGGTGGTGATCAAGGCCAGCCGCATCGGGCTGACGCTGCGGCCCTACTGGCATGACGAATTTGCCGAGAAGGCCCGCCAGCATGGCCGCGTACGGCCCTGCCTGTGTTGCCGCAGACTGTTCTTTTCGGAAGGGCGCGGCAACAGGATCTGCACGGCGTGCAAGGAAAGCTCGCGCTGGGAGACCGGAAATGACTTCTCCTGCGCCTGACCAGACCATGACGCCATGACGCCGGCACCGACAATGCCCATTTCCGACCGCGGCCAACCGGCCCTGAACGTGGCGGCAATCAAGGCGGCGCTACCGCTCGCCGATACCATTTCCCGGATTTCCGGGATCAGGCTCGAGCAAACCCGGTCGGGAGCCAGGGCCTGTTGTCCCTTCCACCAGGAACGGACGCCGTCATTCGTCATCGATGACACCACCGGGCGCTACCGTTGCTACGGGGCCGGTTGCGGCGCGCATGGCGACATCATCCAGTTCATCAGGGACTGGTATTCGGTGGATTTTCGCCAGGCGCTGCAACAGGCAGGCCAGTTGGCCGGCATTTCGTCGCCGGGAGGCACTCCGGCGCCGATGGCCAGGCCGCCGAATGCCGGAGGGCCGGCATGGCGCTCCGTGCTCACCCGGCGGTCTTCGGCCCCGGGGCCCGCCCTGCAGCCATCCTCCGAATTCCTGGTGCCGGTTCCCGATTCGGTTGCGCTGCCGCAACCCGGACGGGTGGTGCGGATTGCCGACCGCAAGCGGGGCCGGGTGATCGCCATCAATTCCACCCATGTCCATCCCTACCGGTCGCAGAATGGCGCGCTGCTGTGCCTGGTATGCCGGGCAGAGGGGCGCCGCGGCAAGTTCTTCATCCAGGCCGGATGGGGTGCCGAGTCCGGGCAGTGGGAAGTGGTCCGGTTTCCGCGGCAGGTGGCCCGGCCACTCTACGGCCTGCAGGATATCGACGACTGGCCGGGAAGGCGGTTCCTCCTGGTCGATGGCGAGAAGACCCGCGACGCCGCGGCCAGGCTGCTGCCGTGCCGAGAGACCGGCCTGCTGACCGTATCAGCCATGGGTGGGTGCGGCGCCGTCCACCTTGCCGACTGGACACCCCTGCTCGATGCGGCGGCCAGGACCGACTCCCCGCATCCTTGCCAGTGCCTGGTCTGGCCGGATGCCGACCGGCCGGTCACCCTGGCCAGCGGCCAGGTTGTTGACCGCCAGCAGCGATTTGCCCGCGACTCGGCGACCTCGATCACCGCCGCCCTGGCCAGCCGGCAGTTGCACATCCGCTTCGCCCGAATCCTGCCGCCCGACGGCGTGGCCGGTGGCTGGGACCTGGCCGATGCCGTTGCCGAGGGCTGGAGTACCGGGGCGGCCGAAAGACATCTCGACCGGTTCACTTCCCCCTTCGACCCGACGGGGCCGGATTCCTGCCCTGCCGGGCCAGATCCATCCCTCTCCTGACAATTGCCGGCACGGCCCGCTTCCCTATTCGAGCACGGCGCCCGCCCGGTCGAACATGTGCAGGTAATCCCGGTTCAGCCTTGCATGCACCCGGTCACCGACCTGCGGCCGGTGCTCGGGGGAGACCCGCATGGTCAGCGGCAGGTCGGACATGGCCGTCTGCAGGTAGATCAGCGATTCGGCGCCGAGTTTCTCGACGATCTCGACCGTGGCCGGAAAGTCGCCCTCATCCGGGCCGGTCAGCACCAAATGCTCCGGGCGAATTCCGATCTCTGCCGCCTCGCCATGTTCACGCAGCCGCCCGCCCGGCGACAGCTGCACCTCGCCGGCCTGCAGCACCGGTCCGTTTGGCCCGGCCTGCAACTCCACCTTGACGAAATTCATCGCCGGCGAGCCGATGAACCCGGCAACAAACCGGTTGGCCGGCTGCTCGTAGAGTTTCATTGGCGGGCCGACCTGCTCGATCCTGCCCCGGTTGATGACCACGATCCGGTCGGCAAGGGTCATGGCCTCGGTCTGGTCATGGGTCACGTACACCATGGTCGTTCCGAGCCGC
Source organism: Paracoccaceae bacterium (assembly GCA_964291445.2). GTDB lineage: Bacteria > Pseudomonadota > Alphaproteobacteria > Rhodobacterales > Rhodobacteraceae > JAPOXR01. The sequence goes on from OZ219864.1 coordinate 602,970, forward strand.
TTGTGAAGCCGGGCAATCTCCAACCGCATCATCACCCGCAGGGCGGCATCGAGATTCGACAGCGGCTCGTCAAACAGGAAAACCTCCGGATTGCGGATGATCGAGCGCCCGATGGCGACCCGCTGCCGCTGGCCTCCCGACAATTGCCCGGGCCGGCGCTCCAGCAACTCCTCGACCTGGAGAACCCTGGCGACCTCCTCGACACGTCTGGCAATCTCGGCTGCCGGGAGCTTCGCCAGCCTCAGGCCGAACCCGATATTGCCGGCAACCGTCATGTGCGGGAACAGCGCGTAGGACTGGAACACCATGGCCACCCCGCGCCGCGACGGTTTCTGCCAGGTGACGTCCCGGCCGCCGATGAAGATCCGCCCGCTGCTGACGCTTTCGAGGCCGGTAATCAGCCGCAACAGCGTCGACTTGCCGCAGCCGGATGGTCCGACAAACACCACGAATTCACCGTCGGCAGCCTCGAATTCGACATCGCTGATGACGTCGGTGGCACCGAATTGCTTCGAGACATGATCAAGCCGCAGGTCGGACATGGCTCACCCCTTCACTGCCCCCATTGTCATTCCCTTGATGAAGTAGCGCTGGAAGAAAAGGAACACGACCAGTGTCGGGATGCTGGCGATCAGCGACAATGCGCCCTGCACACCCCAGGCAACCGAATACTGACCCTTCAGATTGACGATGCCGATCATGATGGTCCGTTTCTCGTCGGAATTGGTGAATATCAGCGGCCACAGGAAGTCATTCCAGATCCAGGTGAATTGCAGGGTTGCCAACACCGCGATCGCCGGCAGGCTCAATGGCAGGGCCACCCGGACCAACACCTGCCATTCATTGGCGCCCTCGAGGATTGCCGCTTCCCGGAGAGCGTTGGGGACGGTGGCGAAGAAATTCCGCATGAGCAGGGTACAGATCGGAATCCCCAGCGCCGTATGCACGATGATGATCGGCCACAACGTGTCGATGAGTCCGAGAGTGTTGAACAGCCGGAATAGCGGGATGAGGATGACCTGCGGCGGAAAGAACATGCCCGAGACGATGACAAGGAACAGGATGTCGCTGCCCCGGAAGGGAAGTTTCGAAAACACGTAGCCGGCAAACACGCCCAGTGTGATGGAGGCAGTGGTGGCCGGCACCGTGACCAGCAGGGTATTGATCAGGTAGCGGTGCACCGCCGGATTGAAGACGACCTCGGCGAAATTGCCGAGATAGAGGCTGTCGGGAATCGTCCACAATTCGCCGAGGGCGATGTCGCGGGTGGTCTTGACCGATGACAGGATCACCCCGATGGTCGGCGCCAGGAACAGCACCGCCAGGCAGATCAGCGAAACCAGTATCGTCGCCGGCCAGGGGTTGAATTCCGGCGCCGCCGCTTCCCGTGACACCAGCTCAGCCATGGATCTCGTCGACCTTGCGCAGCTGGCGAAAATAGATGCGGATCACCGTCAATGTCACCAGGAACAGCACCACGGAAATGGCGCTGCCATATCCCATCAGGTATTTCCTGAAGGACTCATTGTACATGTGCATGGCCAGCGTGTCCGACGAGTGAAACGGCCCGCCGCCGGTCATGATGTAGAGGATGTCGAATCCCTTGAGCGAGTTGATCACGCTGAGAGCAACCACGACCACGGTGGCCGGGGTCAGGAGCGGAATGATCACCAGGCGGATCTTCTGCCATGTCGATGTGCCCTCGATCTCGCACACCTCGAGCAATTCCCCGGGAATGGAGGTCAACCCTGCCAGGAAGATCACCATCGACAGGCCAGTCTGCTGCCAGGACCAGGCGACGATGACCGAGCCGAGGGCCGTGTCCGGCTTTGCCAGCCACGGGAAGCGCAGGGTCTCGCCGATGACCAGGCCGATGACGGTGTTCAGCAGGCCCCAATCCTGCTGGTAGATCCATACCCAGATCTGCCCGACGACCACCGCTGACAGGCATATCGGCAGGTAGAAGATCGACTTGAATATCGTCCCGCCCGGAACCTGGCTGTCGATGAGCAGCGCCAGTGCCAGTCCCAGGAGGGTTGGCAGCACGATTGCCGCCGCCATCCAGATCACCGTGTTGATGGCGGCATTCAGGAACAGCTTGTCGGTAACGATCTTGGCAAAGTTGGCAAAACCGACAAAATCATATTCCGGGTTGAAGCCGTTCCAGTTGGTGAAGCTGTAATAGAAGGAGCTGAGCAGCGGCCAGATGACAAAGACGGCAAACACGGCCAGCGGCCCCGCCAGCAGGATTGCCCGCCAGATTCTGTTGCTTTTTTCCACCGGCCCCGTTGCCCGTCAAAAAAGAGGGGGGAGCAGGACAGCGCCCGCTCCCCCCGAACTGTTCGTTGATCAGTTCTCGAATGCCTGCATGGCAGCATCCTGGCTTCGCGACAGCAGCGCCGCATAGCCATCCGGATTATCCATGAACTCGGCGAACATGGACAAGCCGACCTCGGCGACCGGTGGCGGCGTGGCCAAATCGTAGTTGAAGGCGAATGCCTCGGCGGCCGCAACCGCGGCCGATGCCCGCTGCATGACCGAATTGTAGACCGACGGGTCGACATTGACATTGCCGGACAAGGCACCCTGGACACTGGCCCATTCGACCTGGGCATCAACATTCTTGATGAAGTATGCCAGCCAGGCTTCGGCCCCGGGAATGTTCTCGGCATTGGCCGAAATCACCCAGCCATCAACCGGCCCGACAACCGCGTTCGGAACCCCATCGGTAATGGCCGGGAATTCGAAGAAGTCGTAATCCTCGCCCGGAACCAGCCCGTTGCCGTTCCAGTAACCGGTAATCCAGGTTCCCATCAGGGTCATCGCCGCCTCGCCCCGGGAGACCCGGTCAGAGGCATCGGTCCAGCTGTCGGCATTGGCGTTTTCGACGAAATAGCCCCTATCGACCAAATCCTGCCACATTTGCATGGCGGTGTGGACTTCCGGATCGTCATAGGATGCGCTGCCATTCATCAGCATCGCCCGGTAGTCGGGTCCCGCAGTCCGCAGGATCAGGTAGTCGAACCAGAACTGTGCCGGCCACCGGTTCTTCGAACCGAGGGCAATCGGCGTCACGCCCATTTCCATCAGCGTGTCGCAAAGGGCAAGAAACCCTTCCCAGTCGGTCGGAAACTCCTCGACCCCGGCATCGTCCATCACCTTCTTGTTGTAGAAGAACCCGGCATAATGGTAGCCGGCCGGAACCAGGTAGCGGTTGCCATTGTAGAGGGTGGCGCTGTCGGCCAATGCCTTGGCAATGACATCATCCATGCCCTCGCGACCCCACATGTCGTCTATCGGGGTCAGGCTGTTCGAATCCACCACGAATTGCACGCGGGCCCCGGCCCAGTAACTGAAGACATCCGGCAGGCTTCCGCCGGCAGCCCTGACCAGAATATCGGTCTTGAAGTCTTCGTGGCCAACCGGGCTGTCCTTCAGCGTGAAGCCGGACTCGTCGGCAAAATTCCCGGCAATCCGGTCGATTGCCGCCTTGCCAAGCTCCCCGGTGAAATAGTGGCTGATGGTCACCTCACTCGCATGGCCCACCATGCCGATCGGCAATGCCAGCGCCAATACCGGCGCCGCAAGCGCGGATGTCAGCAACCGGCGTTTCGTGAATTCAGTCATGTTCTATCCTCCTCGCCCATGATTTTGCGGATTTCCCACTTATAGACGATGAATCCGGTTGATTCCAAATTCTGTTTGTCGGCCACCTTCACATCGTCGTTCCGTGCCGTCATCCGCCCGGCCATTCCGCCATCTCGTCCGGCAACCGGCAATCTCCTGCCGCCGGTCCGGAGAATTGCTGTCGAATCTCCCGTGCCGGCAACCTATGCTCGGCCATGGCCGGCCAATGCCGGAATCGCGATGGTCGGGAATGGGAGGCGGAGATGGCAGACAAACCGACAGGGGTGGGCATCGTGGGAACCGGCAGGATTTCCGACCTGCATGCCATCGAATACCTGCAGAACCCCGATTCCAGGATCGTTGCACTCTGCGATGTCGACCCGGACCGGGCGGCTGCCAAGGCACGCTCCTGGGGAGCGGACGGGGCGGCGGTCACCGACGATTTGGCTGATATCCTGGACAATCCAGCCATCGATCTGGTCGAGATCCTGGTCCCGCATGACCACCATCTTGACCTGGCCCTCAAAGCCATCGCCGCCGGCAAGGCCGTCTCCCTGCAGAAACCGATGTGCCTGTCACCGGATGACGCCGACCGGCTGGTCGAGGCGGCAGCAGACTCGCCTCGCCCCTTCAAGATATTCGAGAATTTCCTGTTTTTCCCGCCGGTCGCCAGGGCCTCGCAACTGGTCGGCCAGGGGGCAATCGGGGAGTTGCTGTCGATACGCATCAAGAGCAATCCGGGCTACAGCGAGACGGCATGGGATGTTCCGGCACATAGCGAGAGCTGGCGCCAGGACCACGCGAAATCGGGCGGCGGCCCACTGGTCTTCGATGATGGCCACCACAAGTTTTCACTGGCCTGGCATTTCATGGGCAACCCGGTCGAGGTTCACGCCTTCATCGGGTCCACGCCCCGCCCCGACGGCTTCGTCTTCGATGCCCCGGCCCTGGTCAGTTTCCGCTTCCCCGAAAACCGGATCGGCAATCTCGAGATCGTCTATTCGCCCGACCTCCAGATCGACACCAGGCACTATGCCCAGGATGACCGGGTGGAGATCACCGGCAGCCGCGGGGTGCTCTGGATCAATTGCGGTCATGGCCGGCTCCCCGGAGCGCCGCCCCTCTCTCTCTACCGCGACGGGCGGATGCAGGAGTTTCACGACATCGAGACCGGGTGGGAACAGAGCTTCGTCCTGTCCACCCGTCACTTCATCGATGTCGTGCGCCATGGCGGCACACCGGTGCTGACCGCCGCCGAAGGGCGCCAGGTGCTCCGCTTCGCACTGGCGGCCGAACAGTCGGCCGCAACCAACCAACCGGTCAAGCTCGACCCGCAATAGCACCAACCCCGCCGAGGGATGGTGCAGAAGGTGACAGCAGGACTCGCCGCCGATGAGCAACGCCTTCCGGAGGAGACGGAGGCAATGCGAATGAAGGCCAAATGCCACCAAGCGCGTTTGCCATCCTCGATCGAACAGCAGGAGCGAACCGGATTTGGGTGACAAGTCTTCGATAGAATGGACTGAGGCGACCTGGAACCCGGTGGCGGGTTGCACGGTGGTGTCGCCTGGATGCACGAATTGCTACGGAATGAGAATGGCCCGGCGCCTGGATGCCATGGGTCAACCGAAATATGCCGGAACAACGCGCATTTCTGGCAATCGACCGAAATGGAACGGCGTCATCCGTCTCGACGAGGCGGCGCTCTCCCTGCCGAGAACCTGGAAGAAAGGCCGGGCAATCTTCGTCAATTCGATGTCCGATCTCTTCCACGAAAAGGTGGCACCAGACTTCATCGGCCGCGTGTTCGAGACGATGCGGGACACGCCTCAACACACCTACCAGATTCTGACCAAGCGAGCCGAACGCCTGGAGGAGTTGAGCCGGTATCTCGATTGGCCTCACAACGTCTGGATGGGAGTCAGCGTCGAGAGCGCCGACTACGCCTGGCGGATCAAACATCTGGGCCGAACCGGCGCCGCGGTGAAGTTCCTCAGCCTGGAGCCGCTGTTGGGGCCGCTGGACGAATTGCGACTTGCCGATATCGACTGGGTAATCGCGGGAGGTGAGAGTGGCCCGGGTGCACGGCCGATGGAGGCCGCATGGGTCCGATCGATTCGAGATCAATGCGAGTCGGCAAGTGTCGCCTTCCACTTCAAGCAATGGGGCGGGGTCAACAAGAAGAGGACCGGTCGGACCCTCGACGGCCAAACCTGGGATCAGTATCCAACCGTGCCTGTCGCATAGCGGGTAATCGGCGACCACGGGCAGGGATCACGGCAATTCTCTCTTGGCTCCAAACATGATCCGTGCCGGAATTGGCGTGCGAACGGGACAAGGGAACCTCGAATGACAAGATACTGGGTTGGTGCAGATCCTGGAGGCAAGGGCAAGTTCGGCCTGGGTGTAGATGCCCCGATGTGGTGGTCCTCGGCCAGTGGTGGTGACCGAAATTCAGACAGGATGCTGCGCAAGAAATATGGCATTCACCCGGGAACGGTGCAATCCGCAAACTCTCTCTGGGGCGCAGCGCTGGTTGGCGGCATGATGCTGGCTTTCAAGGTCCGGCAACACTTTCCCGGCGCGGGGATTACTGAAGCACGCCCGGAGGCCCTGCTGCATGCACTTGAACTCAACAGGGACGGTTTTCCGGGAGAATTCGGCATTTCGTTCGGCTGGAGCGGTAACGAGGATGAACAGGATGCGGCCATCACCGCCATATGTGCCAGCGAAGGGTTTGGGGGGCGATGGAAAACGGACCTCGCCGGCGAGCGATTCCGACATCGGTCAGAGCGGGACCTGAAGAATTACTGGCTGGCACCCATGCACTGTTTCTGGCCTTGTCGGGCCGAAGAAATGAACCCGCAGGAGGGGGAAGTGATGCATGAGCGCATCCTGGACATGCTCAGGTGCCGGTATGATCGGGCCATCATCAACAATACCGAGAGAGGCGATTACGTGGAGTGCATGATCGCACTTGCACTCGGGAAGGAGTGGGCGCTGACATCAGAGGCTGGCTGGGATTGGGCGGCGTGGGATTGCGAACATGTCGAGACCGAGGCAAGGCTCGAAATCAAGCAGTCGGCGGCGCGTCAATCGTGGGATGGGGCATCGGACCCGCCAAGACGCAGTCCGAGGTTCGATATCGCTTCCCGCAAGGGATTCTGGCCGAAGCAGGGAGGTCCCTGGGTCGCGAAACCGGGCCGTCTTGCGGACATCTATGTATTCGCCTGGCACGGCGAGACGGGCTACCATGCCGACCATCGAAAGGCGACACAATGGCGCTTCTTTGTCCTCGCCGAGCGGGCCCTGCCCGCAGGACAATCGACGATCGGATTGGGCGGGTTGGAAAAGATCGCCAAGGCCTGCGGCATTGCAAAACTTGGAGACGCAGTCCGACATGAATGCCCTCCCCGCGAAAACCTCAGGGCAGCCACAACATCATTGTCGGGTGGAATGCCCTGATGCACGACTGGCGGCGATCCGGCCCGGCTGGAGCTGGGGCTTGGGTCTGGTCTGCCGGTTGGTTCGGTCGCTAGTTCGGATAGGTCACGGGATGGCGTGGGCTGTCGACTGCAAGGGTCTGGTGCGGGGGTCACGACAGTATTGCGGCTTCGCCGGTTTCTGTGGTGGCAAAACCCCTTGCTGCTGTTGTCACATCCTTGATCAGTTGGTGGCAGTCGGAGTTGACGAGCTTGATGTCCTCAACGCCGTCTTGCTGCAGGTCGAGCGGCTGGCGGCTGTCTTCCCGGTCGTGGCGCTGGCCGGTGGCGGGGCTCAGGATGACATGCAGAACCTCGCTGGCACCGACAGCATTCACCATCACCATCACCTCGTCGGCAAATCCGACCCCGGAGACGATCGATATCCGGCCCTGGCGGATGTTGTCCCTGATGCGCGTTGCCGCGATCTTCCCGAGGAAACCGCTGCCATGCTTCGGTTTCATGACCGTTTCGCTGTAGCTGATATAGGCCTGGCGAGCTGACAGTCCGCCAAAATGCGGGTTCGGCAGATCCTTGATATCCTCGAAATGCAGCGGCGCCAATTCCGTGCCGAGACCGTAAAATTCGTGGGTCTTCCGCTTGACGTAGTTCGACAGCGCAAAATGGTCACCATCGAGCCATTCGGCCAGGCATGCCGCCGCCCGGTTCTTGCCGGCCCGCGGCGGCCCCGAAATCAGGATCAGGAATTCGATAGACGGGACTGGAATTCGACATGGCGGCGACGTCGTCCTGCTGCACGGTTTGGCCGGGCCTTCACATCGGGCCTGGCCGGTCCAGGATATTCAACGGGAGAGGTTTGCGCAAAGCGATGGATCTCGATTTCCCTGACCGCTGCCAGTTGACCGGTTTTTTCATTAACAGCCCTGGAGATCGACACCGAACTCATCTTGAAATCCCGGACCGTAAATTGATTTGTCATAGAGGTCTGGCCTGGATGGCGGGGGCTCGGGAATGGACTGGCCCGGATGGCGGCGTCGCCAGGAATGGGCCGAGTCGGGATTGCCGGATGCGCCGGACACCCAACGCTCTTCGCACTTCGGCTGTTTTATCCTCGCACGATGATGGTGTGGCTCAAATTGTCCCGGTCAACGACGAATGGCTTGTCAGGACAACCTGGTTCTTCTTAGCGGACCGAACGGAGTTCGTGGACTGCTCGAGGATGAAGATGGGCCTCAGGTTCTTCAATGGCGATCACCATACTGCCTTCCGGCCGGTGCATTTGCGGGGTGTACCCGTTCGGCCCGTGTTGTGGCACAACCGCGGGCCGAAACTGGCGGTCGGTGCGGGGGTGCTGCATCCTACCCGGGAGGCAGACTGAGCAGTTCGATTGCCGGAATGCGAATCGAATGCGCTCCGACACGAAGTTGGCAATTTTATTGCCCTTTCTTGTGAGAGTCACCTGTCCTCGTCCCTGTTTCTTGACAGACACATCGGTCATGCCGGCATTGAGTGCGGCCAGCGGCATCGGGCGGCGGGTTGCTTGGTCCGGAGCCATGAGGTCGGGCGGCGTCACGATTGCTGGGGCGGGGTCATGGCTCCGCCTCGGCGAGGTCCGGTTTCGATACCTCCCTGGATACGGCCTGGTTTCTCCTCCTCGGGGTCTGGCTCGGCCGATTCAGGCCGGGTATAGCTCGCCCAGATCGAGATGCGGCGGCAGGCCGCCCGATTCATCGATGATACCAATCAGATCATTGACGCATCCGAACGGTCGTCCACCGGGATGCCGTCGGTCAGCGGATTCCTGGCCGTCAAGCGCAGCGAGAATTGCCGCGAGGCTCGACGCCTCCCTGGGCAGGTACAGGCCTTTCCTGGTCCGGTTTCCGAACAGGCTGCGGGGACCTGCATCCTGGCGGCGGCGGTGCGAGCTGTACGGTCATGCCGGCAGTGCGGCCAGCGGCCGGGCGGCGGGTTGCTGGTCCGGAGCCATGAGGCGGGCGGCGGATTGCTGGGGCGGGGTTGGCTCCGCCTCGGCGAGGTCCGGTTTCGCCTCCCTGGGGCCTGGTTTCTCCTCCTCGGGGTCTGGCTCCGATTCGGCCGGGTACTCGCCCAGATCGCGTGCCCGATTCATCGATGATCCCGATCGTTGACATCCGAACGGTGGATGCCGTCGGTCAGCTTCAAGCGCAGCGAGAATTGCCGCGAGGTCGACGCCTCCCTGGGCAGGTATAGGCCTTTCCTGGTCCGGTTTCCGAACAGGCTGGTGAATTCGGGCCGCGAGCGTCGAAAGGCTTTCGTGGCCTGCATCCTGAGACCGTTCCTGCCATTGGCGGCATCAATGGAGAGGCAGAACTCCGGGCTGATGCGCCGGCCGATCCAGATCGTCAGCCTGGTTTCGGGCTCGCCGGCCAGCTGCCGTGCCACCAGCGCCTCGGCAATCCGTGCCGAAGGAATGACCGTCGGCAGGTATTCCAGATTGACCTTGGATTGCCGCACGACGATTCCCCGGCGCAAGTCACCATCCTGCTCGCGGTAGAGGCACATGGTTCCCAGCCGGTGCCGCTGCGCTTCGGTGATTGCGGCCAGGAGGTTGCCGTTCAGGATTTGCACCGGGTAGCGCCGGCCCAGCGCCAGTTGCTGCGCAAATCCGCGTATATGATGCACGTTGTCGCCATCCTCGATCCCCGGAAGGATCCTGACCGCCTCCGGCCTGAATGACAGCAGGCGTTTCAGGGTATGGATCTGCGCTCGCTGGTCACCTGGCGCCACGGTGCGGATCCGGTAGGCCTGGGGAAGGTGGATGTGATCATCAGCCGGCGCGGTCAGCCCGACGATGGTCCGCAGCAGGCCGTCATGTTCGCCATCCTCGCCATCCATCTGCACGACCGCCCCCGGCCGGATCGATCTCAGCATGGCGATGAAGCTGGTCAACCGGCAATGCCGGCTCCGAAAATTGAAGGATTGGCAATTCGGTGCCGCCAACGCTTCGCTGATGGTCGAATCCGGCCGGACCAGGTGACCGAGCAGGGATGGCAGCATGGCCTCGACCCGGGCGGCATAGGGTGCAAACCCGTCGGAGCCGGCAGCGATCTTCGCCCGGTTCACCATCTGCAACAGCTGGTCGCCGGTAATGGGCTCCTCGTTCAGGTGATGGGTGCCGGTCGACATGTAGAGCGGCGCCGCGAACGCCGAGGTCTCCATGTCGTCATCCTCGCGATCCAGCCCCGAATACAGCGTGGTGCCGTGAATTTCGATCTCGCCGGAGATCTCCTTCGGGCGCAGCGGGTTGGCATTCCGACTCTCGAGCTCCTCGATGATGGCCTCGAACTCGATGCGGATCAGGTCGATCAGCCGGGTCTGCTCGACCGCTGGCAGCACCAATGATCGGGACAGGACCCGGTTGGCGATCGATTCGATCACGCTGCCCGAGGCCCCGGAATCGGTGAGCATCTCGCCAACCGGCACCTCGTCCTCATCCCCGGTGCCGGCCAGGAACTCCCGGAAGCCCAGTCGCCTTGCCAGCCCCGGCAGCGACCGCAACACCTGCGTGGTTGCCAGATCGCCGACCTTGTTCAGGAAATCCGGCACGTCATCAAGCAGCAGCGGGTGCGAGCGATTGCCGTCAACGCTGGCGCCGAGGGCCCGCAACTTGCGGTTTCGCTGCTGCAGGATCCGCATTTCCGGAATCAGGCCGGTCATCACCGACACGATGCGGGGACGCGCCACCTGCCCGTAGCGGTTCCCCCGTCCCTGGGCCTGGATGTACTTGATGATGTCGACCGGGGTCTCCATCTCGATCAGCGTGCGTGGCCGGCGATCGCCGAATTCCGGTGCCGCGTGGTAGGAGCCGCCGGTGGCCCCGGCCATGTTGTAGATCAGCACGTCGGTGCCGCCATCATTGAAGGAATCGACCGCCGCCCTGCGGTCCGTTCCTTCCCGCCTGACGATGCGCTGGCCGCGATAGGCCAGCGTCCGCCCGGATATCTCGCCGACAACATGCCCCTCCGCCGTCAGTTTTTCGATGACCGCATCGACCGGCGATACCGGCAGGTCGGTTGGCAGACGGGCAATGATCTCGTTCATCCGATCCGAGATCGCGCGGATTTCCGGGCTGCGGTCACGGGCATCCTGGACGGCATCCTCGTACCTGATCCGGAAAATGCTCTCGGCGACCCTGACGATCTGGTCGGACAGCGACAACGGAATCTCCGCCATGTCCTGCCGATCGGCAGCGATTTCGTTGAGCAATGCGGCACTGGTCGAATGGAAGGTAATCAGCGGTTTGCGCCCTTCCCTGATCTCGTTCAGCGTCTCTTCGACCACCTGGTCGACCTTGATGGCATTGATGGCCACCCGGGCCAGCCGCACCAATGGCCCACCGACCGCCCCCGAATACTGGAACAGCGCCCGGCACTGGGCGCGTGCGGTTTCCTCGTCCATGCCATCGGCAACCATCTGCGCATATCGTCGGCTCTGCGCCCGTCCGACCAGGGACCCGACCCGCAGCGAGGCATCGATCATCAGTTCGACCAGCGGCGAGAACCGGTTCATGATCTCCTGGTATCCGGCGATCCGATGATCGTCCGGCAGCCGGATTTCGAACTCCACCGTTGACAGGTCATGGTCACGGCGCAGGAAGACCCCATCCTCGCTGAGCATGGTGGTGAAGCTCTCCTGGGCGGTCTCGCCGCCCGGCGCCAACTCACCGAGGATGCCATCGAACCGCCGGTTCTCGACCGCCGGCAGCAACGGCCGATACAGATCTGCCCCGGCCGGGTTTCGCATCGGCGTTGCCGTTGCGAAGACCACGTTGCCCGGACCAACCGACTCGATCATGGCCCGGACCGCCTTGCCGGTATTGGCACCGGGATTGATGGCATTGTGCGATTCATCAAGCACCAGCAGCGTGTTGTCATCCAGCGCAGTGCCTGCCCACCCGCCGGCCGGGCTGTCCGGGCCACGGTTGAACTGGCTGTAATTCGTGATGACCAGGTTGCAGCCGGCAGGCCAGTTTCCGGATTCGAGTATCGTCCGCCTCGTTGCCGCCGGCAGCGTGACATAGCGTGATGGCCTGGCGGTCTTGCCGGGCGGAACCCCGGTGGTCGTCACCGTCATCAGCTCGACATGGCGGGCAGCCAGGATCGCTGGCCGGACCGTATCCAGCGCGCCGACGGCACCAAGATCCCGCCAGACATCCCGGATGTTGATCTCGGCATTCTCGGTCAGGTAGACCACCCTGCCGCCTTCCCGCAGCCGCTGGTAGACCATGGCGGCAAGGCTTCGCCCCTTGCCCACACCAGTCTGGTCGGCAAGCAGGAACGCGCGGTCACGAAGCCGCGCCGACTGTCGCATGGCAACGGCATCAACCTGTTCGGCGGTCAGGATGGTGCCAAGCTCACTGACCGGCAGACCCAGCATCCCGGCAACGGCCGCATCGATCCCGCCCTGGCACTCGACATCGCCGGCGACCCGCCGCAAGGCCTTTGCCGTGCTCGCCTCCAGCGATTTCGGCACCATGGTGAAGGGGCTGGATACCCTCGACAGCGGAACATAGGGGCATTGCCGCAGATTGTCCTGCCGCTCCGCATCCTCCTGCCCGGTCGCGCGCTCAACCGCGGCATGCCAATCACGGATCTTGCGCCTGGAGCGGAGGATTTCCACGTGGAGCCGGTCGAGATCGTCGCGCCCGAAAACCGAGAATGTACGCCGGGCTGCCTGTGGCAGGCTGTCATTCGGCGACGGGCGACGCTCGCCGACGATGATCAGCGTGACCGCAGAACCTTCATGCCGGCCGACCGCCACCACCGGTGCGATCTCGGCAACCACCTCGATGGCATGACCCTTGCCGATGACCGACCTTGCCGCCTCGACATGCCTCTCGCCAGCACCGCCATCAAGGAGCAGCATGCTGGTGCCGTCATCCTGGCGGCGCCCGAGTATGTTGAGCACTCTCTCGTGCAGGCCGGTCCGGTCGCCGACGGTCAGATCGTAGAGCTGGTGCTGCGGATGCCGGTCGTTCTTCAATTTCGGCGCCGACACTGCCAGCCGTGAATTGCCGTAAAGGTCGATCTCCTGCATCTGGCTGGTCAGTCGCCGCAGGAAGATCAGCAGGAATACCGACGGGTTGCGCTGCCCCGCATCATCGGACGGGGCCGCATCGATCAGCGCCTGGGCATTGTCAGCCAGCCTGACGGCCTTGTGGTAGCTGCTCCTTGCATCGCCTTCCTCCATCGTGGTGTCGACCACCATCTCCAGCAGCCGGCTTTTCAGGATGGACCGAACGTCCTCGAGTGCGGGCAAGGCATCGGCCTGGCTTGCGCCTTCGAGGGCCGCCCCGGCAACGCGTTCAAGATCGGCCGCCTCGAGCGGCCCCTTCTCGGCCATTGACAGGAGGCCGGCGGCAATCGCCCGCAGGTCCTCCCGGCTGGCGGCTCGCAGGAACTCCGGCCCGGAATCCGAACCGGACTCCTCGACCTTGCGTGACTTGCCGTCCTCGCGAATTTTCCTGAACCGCTCTCCGTCATGATGGCAAAACACCTCCTCGCCGCGGAAGTTGCGACCGATGAATTCCGGCCGGCGGCCGGCGGCCCGGCCCTTGAATTGGCCCTTGCCCAAATCGGGCTCGCGGTAATCGACGGTCCACGGATAGGCTTCCAGCCTGGATCGCGGGAGCAGGCAGACGGTGCTGCCGAGAATGCGGGCCATGTTGCGGGCATCGAATTTCGACGGCGTTTTCGGAGCCATGAGGTACAGGTCGCCGGTATCGCCGAAATCGAGAAACCCGACTTCCCGCGCCCGACGACGGGTTTCGGCATGCTGGCTGCGGCTGGCAAACTGCAACAACAGGCCCCTGTCGCCGCTGGAGCGGATCATGCGCCGCAACACGGCGGAATTATCGGCAAATGTTACCCACTCGACCTGCGGGCTGTCAGGGTTCGGCTGGCTCGGCAAACGAAATCCTCCTGTCGGAGAACGTCAAGCCGGCCTACGATCTCGAAGCTGCGGGCCGCCCTGGAGCACCGGCTGGCCCGTCAAAAATCCATCTGTCTTCCTGAATCCGGCTCGACCTGGTCGCCGATGACATTGAACACGCCGTCTGGTTTGCCAGCATTGTGCGAACCGTTCAGTTCAATATCGGCATTCCTGCCGGGACTTTCAAGGCCCAAACGGCGCGCCGGGCCGGATTTCGGGCCGGCATGGTCCATGTCGAGCGAAGAGGTGACCGCATTCCTGATGGATTCGTAATACCGGGAGATGGCATCCGGGTCGGATGGCGTCGGCACCGCATCCCTCGGAACGGCGCTGCTCAGCCCTCTCGCCCTGGCGATGAACTTGCCGGAATCGGCCTCCGGTCCGAATGGCTTCAATGCCAGTGTCGACACCGCGAATCCGAATTTGCCGATCCGCGGCAGCGGTATGTTCATGGACTTGAAATACCGTTCGATGTCGCTGCTCCAGACCCCTTTCCAGCCGACGGATGCAAATGCGGAGCGGGCGTTCGGATGGGCCTGGGCAAGGAATGCCGATTCGAACCGCGACGATTCCGCCGGCTCGAGCCGCCTGAGCACGCCGCCGATTCTCGTCCCCAGCCCGCCGGTCATGTAGTCGGTCAGCGGCACGGCATTCCGCCCGCCGAGATCCATGGATTCCGCCGTCCGCGAGCTGACGGGGAAGATCTCCATGGGGATGACATCGACCACCGCACCGGCTTCGAACAATTGCCTGAACCGGGCCTCGGGATGGCGCTGAAGAAATCCTTCGACCGCCTCCCCGGCCGGGATCCGGTTCCCGTCCTTCCAGTAGCGCAGCACCGACATGGTCTTGCGGCTTGTCCCCTCCGGCGAATTCAGGATGACAGCGAGGGCTGCGGCACCGCGCGCCTCGATGGCCTCGGTTGCCAATTTTCGCATCGCCTCCACCTGCGTCGCCTGCACGACATTCCGGACATGCATGACGAACCCGTTATAGTAGGTGGCCCCGTTCGAACGGAAACGCCGGACCGAGCCATCGGAGGCCAGTGACGGCGAAATCTGCACCGGAAGGCCGGCGCGCAGTTCCGCCTCGGGACCGCCCATCCTGTTTACCCAGCGGGCGGTGAATCGGCCGCCTTCCTGGCGAACGCCTTCCAGCGCCAGGTAGCCACCTTCCGGTGTCCGCACCATTCCGGTTTCATCCTGGAGATCGCTGACGGTCGGCACCCGTGAATTGGTCGACGTCTCCCGGATCCAGACCGGAATCGACTTGCCGGCGAGCGGACCTCCTTCCACCCTGCCGGTGATGAAGCCGGTGTAGCAATTGGCGCTGGTCGCCTCGCCATTGTACGATTCCACGCGCAGGACCAAATTGCCGACATATCTCGGCCGGACTCTCGCCGGTGTCCCGTTTTTCCCCTCTGTCTGCATGACATGCCTGCCTTTCCGGTTATGGGCATATCGACGACAATCGGGGCAGGTGATGAAATTCCAAAGCGCTGGCGGCGGTGATTGCCGACTATGATGTGGATAACCTGTCCGCCCGGCTCCTGCCGGCAATCCCGCCGATCTGCCGGGTGAGGCCGGAGACCGAGGATGCCATCATTGCACCGCCGCTTCGGAACTGCCGGACGCCGCCGCCATCATCGATTCCCGAGGCGACACCGATCCATTTCAGGATGCGGGACGGAAATTCCGAGATCAGCGAGAAACTCCGCTCGATGATGACGACATAGGAGAGCACCACCAGGATTCCGGTGGCGATCAGGCCGAAGATCCCGACCACCGGCGAGGCGTGAACCAGGGCGCTCATCGTGGCGTGAATACCCAGATCCAGCAGGCTGCCCACCACCCGGAATATGATCATGCCGAAGAAATATCCGGTGATCATCAGCGACGGGGTAAGCACCAGCGACAGCAGCATGAGCCAGCCCTGGCGGCCGGCATCGCCGGAGATTCCCTCGCCATCCATGCGAAAATGCATGAGCGCCCACAGCGTGACCGCCACCACCGTCTCGGCAACCACGAGGAAATAGGCGGCAATTCCGAGGATCCAGTAGATGAAGGGCAACATCGGGATGATGAAGGATTGCGACACGCCGATGGCCGCCATCGGCGCGGCGATCAGGAACACGATGGTGGTGCCAAACCCGCCCGACAGCAACGAGACCGCGGCACCGCCGAAGATCAGCGCCCCAGCCACATCAAGGAACCAGTTGCCGATATTGATCAGGCCGGTCATCGGATCGCGGCCGGATGGCACCAGCACCCGCAACAGCTCGGCAATCTCGTCGGCAAAACCCACCCGCCAGATGCGGCCGAGCAATCCCGTGGCCCCGGAGGGCGCCGCACCTTCGATGATGCGCCCGGGAAGCGGCATCCCCAGCGCCGACAGGTTCAGCGCCGCCTCTTCCATGCCGGCATTGCCGGCCCGCCAGATCCTGCCTGCTTCCTCGACATGCAGGAACTTGCTGACATCGGTACGGCCGAACATCCGCTTGAACCAGCCGGAATTCTCCGCCTCGACCACCACCGCCCGGTTGAGCCGGTCCAGCCCGCCCGACACATGCGGCGATTCGCGTGCGGTGATCGAGGCGGCGGTAAGCCCCGACAATTCCGAGTTCAGCCGGGCCAGCGTCATGTACCAGTTGCCGGCGCCGATCCACCCCTCGCCCAGGCAGGTATGCGACGGTCCATCCTGCCGGTCGCAGCCACCATTGATGAAGCGTTCAATGGCGGCCCGGGCATGGCCCCCGCCGCCTTCGCCGCCAGCCAACTGGCTGATCAATCCCCGGTTTCCCTCGGCGAGCCGGTCATTGGCGTGGCCCAGCGCGGCAGCCAGCTCGCCGGCAATGTCCGGAACCGGCTGACTGCCGGCAATCAACGCCGGCCACTGCATCGATATGGCCCGGTTGGCCCCGTCAATGACCGTCTCCAGCACCTCGGAATGCAGCGACCGGAAGGCGGCTTCGGCCGCCGGCTGTTCCCCGGACAGGTAGCCGGGTGGCTCCGGGATCACGTAGGCACCGCAGATCTCCCGCTGCCGGCCATCGATGGTCGAGACGATCTGCACCGAGTCCCGGCCGATTACTGTCTCGAACCGGGCCCGGTTCGGGCTTCCCGCCGCCTCGAGCTGGTAATTGACCAGCCAGATGCAGAGCTGGTTGCGATAGACCGTCTTCAGGATCTCCCCGTCGAACCTTGCCGAGCCTGCCGCAATCGGCAATTCCCCGGAGACCAGCATCTTCGAGCCCCGCCCCCACAGCTCGGACGCCATGATGGTCGAGCCCCTGACAATCCATGCCACGCCGGCCTGGATCGAATTGTAGCCGCCCAGCCCCGGAACCGGGACCAGCAGCACCACCGCGAACAGCACCCGCAACGGCGCCCAGAGCGACGACCACCTTCGCCCGAGAATCTCGCCTTCATGTGCCGATTGCAGGAGACCCACCACCAGGTTCCAGGCAAACAGCAACCCGCCGAGGGTCAGCACCGCGGCATTGAGATAGCCGGCAACGACCGAGACCAGGGTGGTCTCGACCGACCCGGTTGGCGACGGAAAGAGCCGACCGAAGATCCGGGCACCAGGAATGCGCGGGCCGCCAGCGACGGCCCGCACCGGTCTCGTCTCAGCGAACGATCAGGTCGTCACCGATCGTTGCCCGCATCTGTGCCTCAACCTCGGCCACCGCCTCCTCCGGGGTCTGCACGCCGGTCCAGGCGGCTTCAAGCCCGCGGAACATGGCTTCCGAGAAGGCGCCGTATTGCAGGTGGTTCGGCTGCGAGTTTGCCGAGCCCAGCAGCACCTCCGTTGCCTCGGATGCCCAGCGATTGCCGCGGTAGAGATCGACATCCGCCTGCGCCCTGGCCACGGCGAGGTGGTTCGACTGGATCGCATGCAGGGTGTTGAGCCGCGGCTCGGTGGCGATGGCGATCAGCTGCGCCGCGATCTCCTCGACCCGGTCATCCTCCTGGTTCATGACCAGGTAGACCAGCGGGTGGGTGATGGTGTTGGCGCGCCCGGCCTCGTTGCCGGCCGGGATCAGCGAGAACTGGATGGTGTTCCAGAAATCGTCATTGCCCTCCCGCGCGTAGCGGCCGAAATGCCAGGTTCCGCCATGCCAGAAGCCGGCGCGGCCGTTGGCGACCTCGTTGTACCACTGGTTCCATTCGGTGCCGATATGGTTGCGGCGGGTCACCCCCGCCTCCACGGCATCGACGAAGAACTGGTAGAACGCGGTCATGGCTGCCTTGTCGAGCAGCAGCTTGCCGCTGTCAGCATCGACGAGCTCGCCGCCGAAGGACTGGTAGAACTGCGCGTAGTCGGGACCGTTGGAGACCCGGGGATAGAAGCCGTAGCCGGACTCGACCAGCCCCATCTCGACGGCCCTGGTGGCGTCTTCCAGCACGTTGGCCAGCGTATACTCGCCGCTGGCAACCCTGGCCGGCAGCGAATCGATGTCGTCCTCGCTGTAGCCGAGTCCGCTCAGCGTTTCGCGCCAGAAGAAGAACGGGCGCGATTCGGCGTCCTGCGGGATGCCCCACTGGACTCCGGCATAGGCGGCAATCTCCATGAGGTTCGGATAGACGTTGCTCAACGGCCAGGCATCGAGATCGACATAATCCTCGACCGCCACGATGTAGCCGGCCTGGCTCCATGGCGCGATGTCCAGATGCGAGGTGACGACGATGCTGGCGGCGGTGCCGGCCTCGGCGCCGAGCGTCACCCCCTGTTTGAACTCGTCCCAGCCGGAGAAGTCGCGCCTGCCGTCAACGGTGATGTTCAGCTCCTCGCCGAGGATGGACGCCTCGCGCTCGAGAATGTCGGCGGCCATCTCGATGGCCTCGATGCGGTAGCTGTCGCTGTCATTGGAGCCGCCAGCCCACACCGTGATGTTGATGTCTTCGGCCAGGGCCGGGACGGCAAGACCGCCCAGCATGCCGATCAATGCAGAGGTCCGGATAAGTGATGTCATGAGAGTGTTCCTCCTTGTGGCACATGCATCATGTTGTTGCACACGTGTGCAGAACAGATAGCAGAAAACCCCTGGCCGGGGAAGACGGTTGTGGGGGGTTTGGGGGGGCAGTTGTAGCCGCCTGGCCCGCCGGGTATCGGCAGTCTGGCAGACCGGCAAATACAATCACTCTTCATCCGCGAGGGCAGACCCTCTGGTCCTGGTCCCGATCAATCGGTCAGTTTTCGCCGAATCACATCAAGCCCAACAGCCATTACCATGATGGTTCCAATCGCGATCTGCTGCCAGTTGGAATTCACGCCGATTACGACCAATCCGCTGGTGACCACTTGCAAGAGCAGGACCCCTACGATCCCGGCGGCAATGGTTCCGGATCCGCCGAACAGGCTGACGCCTCCGACAACAACCCCGGCAATCACCAGCAATTCCCAGCCGCTTCCGATCGATGTCGGTGCGCTGGCGAGGTCGGCCATCACGAACATCCCCGCAGTGCACGCAAGTGCACCGACAGTTGCAAAGGCGCCGATCTTGTAGAGGTCTGTGTTGATTCCTACCAGTCGGGCGACCTCGCGGTTTCCGCCCGTGGCATACAGGTTGCGGCCCAGCACCGTTCGCCTGAGCACAAAATCGGCTGAACCCGCAATCACGAGAAATATCACGAAGCTCCAGCCTAGACCGAATATGATTTGCTCCCGGCCTAGCGCTCCCACTGGCCCTGGCAAGGGATAGACCGGAACCCCTCCTGTCACCACCTGAATCAGGCCCTGCCCAATGAACAGCATTCCAAGCGTTTGAATGAATGCCGGAACCCCGATCTTCACAACCACCAATCCGTTGATCAGGCCGGTCATCGCACCTGTCAGGACTCCAGCCATGATCGCCACCGGTACGGGCAGCGAAAGCAATGTCATCGCCTGCGCCGAGACAACCGCGCCGAGCCCGGCGACCGACCCGACTGACAGGTCGAACTCGCCTGCCACCAACAGTATGATCTGACCGACGGCGATGATGCCGATGAAGGAAACGACACGGAGCATCGCACGGATGTTTCGGTCCGAAAGAAAAGCAGGTTCAATGACAGTGAAAAGGATGACAAGTATCAACAACGCGCCGACAACACCCAACTCGCTTGCCAATATCGAAGAACGAATCCGCAGTTTTCCGGTCAAGGATTTTAGCATTGTCGCAATAGCACTTCACTCACTCTGAACGACCGTCCTGACTGAATGGTTGCACGCTCGGGGATGTATCTGCATTTCAATTGGGTAGCATTCCTTTCCGTGTAATTCCAATCCAAACAATAGTGATGGGTTACACTCAGGACCATGCAAAAGTCGACATCCAATCCGGCCTTCGGCTCCGGAATGCAGCCGGGATCAGGCTGTCATGTCGGGTGAGTCGCTGGCGGGGACTGTTCCCGGCAACACCCGGCGCAATCATGTCCCGGGGCACGCGGCTCTGCCGCGCCGGCCAGGCGCCGGACCCGGGAGAGCAGGATCAGGTGAGTGAGCCGGGCGGCCGTCGGGTCATGACTTGCACTTCCGAAAGAACGATATTCTCACGGCGTTGCTTTTTCTTTGCGAGCAAAGCGGAGCCTACATTGGACAGAGCTGCCCACGACCTCGCTTTGCCCCGTGTTCAGGAGCTTGTGGACACGGCCCGCCGCATCTTTTGCACGCCCTTCGTCATCAGCGCCCAGGCTACGCGCGCCATCCGGTTGGCCATGGCAACCAGCCTCTTCGGCTTGCGGGCCAGCATGCGATCAAGCCATGACCCCTCAGGCACGCCGCGTCGGACAGACCAGCGGAGCGTTTTCAGGCTCTTTGACGTATCAATCCCCTGAACAAGTGTCCCCGTCAATCCTTCCCTTCCCTGCCTTCAGGCCGCGGAAAATGCTGAGCTACGCCGCTTGCGGGGTCGACCGCCCTTTGCACCATTCGCCCGCGCCGCTGCGGCCTTGGCAGGTGAAGTGGAACGTCCTGCCTGGCGCGCAAGAGCCCTGGTCATCCAGCTTCGGGTCCCGAACACGCCCGCCACCAAGGCCGGCACGTAGAGGTCGACGTCAAGCCTCGGCCAATGTAAATTGAAGCCGTGGCCTTCAACTTCAACAACCGACAAGTCGCCGGGTGCGGCATCGTGCAGTTCCTCGACCAGACTTGCCGGAAACATGTAGGTGCAGCCATTGACCAGGCTGAGGACCACCTGTCCTGTTTGCCGGTCGTAACTGGCAGCCGCAGCACGCGGTTCCGTTTCCAGCATTTCCTGCCCGCGGGTTTCTGCTTTCCTGAAGGCCGCCTCAGTCAGATTTTCCATGGATACGCTCCCATTCCATCAGGAACTCTTCGCGGTGCTCGGCCACTACCGCCATCAGCCGCCGCATGTCGAATCGCTTGATACCAACGACAGAGACAAGTTCATGCTTGTTTGCAGTGCCGGTCAGATTGATCTTCGCCTGCCCAGGACCGGTAATGTGAATATGCGCCGGGTCATGGTCCGCCGTGTAAATCACGAACCGGAAGCCGTGGGCGCGGTGAATAACAACCATGCAGATATATAACCCAACAGTTAGGTTAACACAAGAGTTGGCTTTGCCCAGCACCTCCTGCGGCCGGGCGGCAAATTTCCGGCCCACCGGCGGTACGTCATCGAAGCGGCCGTCAAGCCTGATCAGCGAGATCGCCATGTTGGAGTTGGCCGCCAGTCTCTCGGGGATGTTGCCGACCTGTGCCCGGCAGTGATCCTTGTCATGGGCGGCGACACGGATGTCGTACAGGCGGCGCTCAATTTGCTGCCGAATGCTGCATGGATCCGCAGGATCATCACCCCTGTCACAGGACTGATCCTGCCCGGGACTGCCTGGCCATCTGGCCAGGCGTGCCCGGAGATGCCCGGCAGGGCCATGATCCGTGGCTGATCACGCATTGCCGCCGGATTCACCTGCGCGGCGGGTCCGGCAGGTGCCAGCGTCGCCTTAAACAAGACTCGGCCCTGGCCTGTCAGTCGGCAAAATTGACTTTTGGAGAGACCTGGTAGAAACTGTGTCTCGTTGCAAAATTTATTGATTGTGAGGGCACGGTTCGACATGCTGGAGTCGCAACTTTGTGTATGAAATTGACTGGGTTTGAACATGTTGGACCGGTCAGGCTTTGACGCGCAAACGACTTTGACGCGCAAACGAGTTGCTGAAACACCTTCGCAAGATACTAAAGGGAGGAGAAACGACGTCATGAAATTTCTGAATAAGTTACTTGTGCCGACCGTGGTCGGCATAGCTTTGCTTGGTGGACCACAGGCCGCCCTGGCCGAAGGTGGTCCGCTACTCTGGGTTCAACCATTGCGCGATCATCCGGTGCACAAGATCATGCAGGCCGGGTTCCTTTCTGCCTGCACCAAAATGCAGCGCGAATGCGAGGTCGTCGGCAACCCTAGTGCCACAAACTGGGATATTCCCGGAACTTTGCCATTGGCGGAAGCGGCGCGAGCGCGGACTGAATTCGGCGCCGTACTGGTCTACGGACCGGACCCGGCAATCTTTCCCTATATCACGAAGGTTGCAAGCGAAGGCTACCCGGTCGTGACATGGCATGTCATGCCACCCGAAGGTACTGTTGAAGGCCTCAAGGCCGTGACAGGACAGGACACACCGGCAGCCGGAGCAGCCGCCGCGGTTGCAATGGCAGAGCAAATGGGGGGATCGGGAATCGTTGCCCTGACACAAGGAAGCATTAACGAGGCCGAGAACGTCATGTCAGACGCCTTCCGTGCCAAGATGGCCGAATCCTATCCTGACATTTCAATTCTCAGCACCGAGATTGAAGGATTTGAACCTTCTGCCGCCCAGGCGAAGGCTGTCGCAATCCTGCAGGGAAATCCCGACGTGACCGCGGCCTTCTCGACGACCGGGAACGGGCCGCAAACCTGGGCCCAGGCTGCGCGCGCGACCGACCGGGATTTGGTCATAATTGGCATGGACTACATTCGCCAAAACCTCGACTTGGTAAAAGCCGGGGATGTCTTTGGTCTGGTTGGACAGCCCCTCTATGAAGAAGGTGCGCGAGCTGCAGAACTCGCCGCCGACCTGGCGGACGGCAAGGACGTGCCCTACCGGAACCCACTTCCAGCGGCGATTGTCACGATCGACAATCTGGACCCCTATTACGACATACTGTCCCAGGCAGGTCAGTAACGTCGACAATTTGAATTCACGGTGGGGCGACACGAGGTTGCCCCACCGCCTCCCTTCGTGAAACTGCAAGACTGCGCATGACCTCCCTTGAAGATCTGGCCCTCGAAGCGCGCGGGGTCAACAAGTCCTTCGGTGGCGTCGTCGCGCTCAAGGATGTTGATCTGGCGGTACGCGGTGGTGAGATTCACGCTCTTTTGGGCCAGAACGGAGCGGGAAAGTCCACGCTAATCAAGATCCTTAATGGCGTTATCTCCGCCAGCGAATTCAGCGGAGCTCTCGCAGTAGGTGGGGGCAATGTCCGGTTCGGGTCGCCGCGCGATGCGTCGGACAACCGGATTGGTTACGTGCCGCAAGAAACAGAGGTATTCGAGCATCTTTCGGTTGCCGAGAACATATTCGCGGGAATGACCGGTGGTAGTCCGGGGGCACGCCTTGTCAGACGTAGAGAAATCGATCAGCGGAGCAACGAGATCCTGGCCGGTCTCGGCATAGAAGTCGATCCTGCAGTCTTGGCGGCCTCGCTGACATCGGCCGAAAAACACATGCTCATGATCGCCCGCACCCTGGCCCGCTCACCTCGCGTTCTGTTGCTTGACGAGCCTACCGCGGCCTTGTCAGCGAGTGAGGTAAAAGCGCTCTTCGCCGCACTCAGGCGGCTCAAGGCTGAAGGTGTCACCACTGTCTACATCACGCACCGTCTGCCAGAGGTAATGGTAATCTGTGACCGTGCGACCGTGCTCCGCGATGGCAGCGTGGCAGCGGAATTCTCGCGTGACGAATTCGATGAGGACGCCTTTATTCTCGCAATGACCGGGCGAAAGGTCTCGCGTTTGTTTCCGGTTCATGAGGCACCGGTCGACGCCCGCCCGATGCTGGAGTTGAGGGATCTTGTCATTGGCACGGGAATCGGTGATTCCAGGCAGAATGAAGGCGTTGGGTTTTCGGTTGCCGCGGGTGAAATTCTGGGCCTCGCTGGACTCCTGGGATCCGGCCGAAGCGAGATTCTGCATGCAGTGTTTGGCAGTATGCCAGCAAAGGGAAGTGTACGGGTTGATGGAGTCCCCGTCACGATCCGGCGACCACGTGACGCACGTGACGCGGGCATCGCGTTGCTAACCGAAGAGCGTCGGCTCGACGGCCTGCTTTTCAACATTTCAGTCGGGCGCAATATAACGATCGGAAACCTTGACCCGCTGTCAAAGGCAGGGATTGTCAATCCTGCCCTTGAACGCAGTACAATTCGTGATGCTATGGCAGCGCTGAATGTGATGGCATCATCTCCCGCCGCCCCTGTTTCGAGCCTGTCTGGCGGCAACCAGCAGAAGCTGCTTTTTTCGCGGGCATTGCTGCGCAAGCCGAAAGTGCTGATGCTGGACGAGCCGACTAGGGGCGTGGATGCCGCGACGCGGCATGAAATCTACCTTCTCACCGTCGAACTTGCGCGGCAGGGGGCAGCACTGCTGATCGTCTCTTCCGAGTTGGAGGAGTTGGTCGGGCTCTGCGACCGTATCCTCACAATTTCGGATGGTCGGATCGTCGATGAGTTTTGCCGTGGCGAAGGCGGCGAAGACCGAATTCTGCGCGCCGTCGCAGAAGCACAAGGCCGGCGGTTCGAGGTGGTGAGTGGAGGGCCGGCAGCGTGACAGTTGAAGGTAAACGGGTGTTCGTGACCGGGGCGGCAACCGGAATCGGGAGTGCTACGGCAACCTGCCTGATCGGGCGCGGAGCAAGGGTGTTCGGTGCCGGACTTGATGCTGCAGACGGGCACGAATTGCAAACCACTCTTGGTGCCGGGTTCCGCTTTCGCCGAACCGATATCACATGTTCGACCGAAGTGAATGATGCCGTGTCGGAGGCGGTCGACCACCTTGGCGGGCTGGACGGGGTGGTCAACTGCGCCGGCATATATCCGACCGGTAGCCGCCTCGAAGAGCTAAGCGATGCCGATTGGGACCTCGCCGTCTCTGTCAATCTGGGTTCGGTGTTTCGGGTTTGCCGGGCATCCTTGCCCCATTTGAGGGCAGCGGGAGGTGGGTCAGTTGTAAACATCGCCTCGGTCCATGCCGAAGCGACTGTATCGGGTGTTCCGGCCTATGCCGCGACGAAAGCCGGTGTGGTCGGACTGTCGAGACAGACCGCACTTGACTACGCGGTCGACATGATACGAGTAAATTCGCTGGTTGTGGGCGCGGTCGCGACCCGGATGGGGCTACGCGACTTGCCCGATGGCGATCCGGAAGCGATCGGGCTATCCTTCGAGCGAAACAGGATCGCCCGCTTTGCTGAACCTGTGGAGATCGCCACCGCGATCGCATTCCTGCTGTCGGATGATGCCTCATTCATCACCGGAAGTGCGTTGCGGGTTGATGGCGGGCTCCTGGCACGAATTTTTTAGTCGGATCTTCAATTCAGAATTTTGGCAGCAGGCGTCTGAACTGAACCCGCGTGTGCTCGGGGTTTCCTGCAAGCCGCAACATGCGGTGGCCCTGTTGCCAGTGAATTGTGTTCTGGAGCGGGTTATTCAACGACCGCGAAGGGGATGTCCCGACCAATGTTGCATGGCAAGGGACGTTCAGCCTGCGCCAGGGTCAACGCGAAATCGAATTCGGCCGGACAAGCACTCCCCTGGGCCCAGGATCGCAAGATCACCCTCCAGGTTGTCTTGAGGCATACGATTGAGCGCGCCTGCGGCATTGCTCTGCGGTTCGATACAGAAGAATGGCGCGGCGGGATCGGAATAGACCATCAAGTGGTTGAAAACCGGGTCGGCGGTGATGGTGACTGTAAAGTCATCTGCCGGAAACCGGATTCGTGCAATTCCTTTCCAGCCACCGAAGTCATTGTTGAGCCATCGGTCGGGCAGATGTCTCGGTCGCGAGAAGTCAAGCTCCGCGGGAAGATCGGTTCGCTCACCAGAGGTGTAATCCGGCCCTTCAAGGTAAAAATGCCTTGCTTCAAATTCGACATCTATTCCAGCTTCGCGCCGAAACCATGGGTGCAGCCCCATCCCCATCGGCATCCTCTCTGCGCCCAAATTCACCAATTCCATTCCGACCTCGAAGCCGTCGGAATGTAAACGAAACCTCTGCGTTGCGCGGTAGGAGAAAGGATCGACGCCGGCCTGCACATCCAGTGCAAGAACCGAGTCTTCGGTCGCGGCATGTTCGACCCGCCATGGCAGCTGCCAGCCGGTCCCATGAACGTGAAAACGCTGCCCCTCGATATTGGGTTGCAGGTGATAGCACCTGCCATCTATCGTGAATGTGTTTCCGGTGACGCGATTGGCAAATGGAACCATTGGGAACATTGCCGTACCCAGGACGTTGCGCGCGGCTGCATCGCCGCTGGTCAACGGCCTCATCACATGAATTCCGCGCCATATGAAATATGCCAGCGACCCGCCAAGATCGGGCACAAGCGCCAACTCGATGTCGTCCGAGGCAAGAAATACCCAATCAGAAGTTTCGACCAAAACCGGTGCTCCATCCTCCATCCACGACCAGCAACTGCCCGGTCGTATAACTGTTTTTCGGATCCGCCATAAACAGAATCGCCGCGACCGCCTCGTCGAGCCGTCCCGGCCTGCCAAGCGGAACATGTGTCAGCATGGCGCCGTCGCCGATTTCGGCTCCGGCACCGTCGATCCGGCCGAAGCCGAGCGCATTGACCGCAATTTCAGGCGCGGCCGTCATTGACAGGCAACGCATGGCCGCGACCGCCGCCGACATGCGCCGCGAGTATCTTGGATGCCGTCGCATTGGAATTGCTCCTATCGCCGAGAGCAAAAACACAATGCGTCCGCGACCGCGCCGGTTCATCTGCTGGAGGACCGCCTCTGCGGCCGCAATCAGGGCATCATCATCATCCACTTCACGATGATCTCGTGGATTGAGTTGCCATGACACCAGCAGAATATCCGCTTGTGGCGATCCATGGCCGCCAACCGCAAGTTGCCCGCCGCAATCGCTCAGCGCCGAAAGCGCGGCGGTGCTAACCGTCGTCTCGGTCCCGATGGCAGCCACGCGAAATCCCGCAAGTTCGATCTCCACCACCGGCCTCACATCCTGAAACCGGCGGACCACCCGCCATCGACAGCAAGAACCTGGCCATTCACGTAGCTGGCCGCGGGAGCGCAAAGAAAAAGAACTGCCTCGGCGATTTCTTCAGGTCGGCCGGGACGGGCCATTGCGATATGGCGCATGAACGCACCTGCCTGCGCAGACATCAATCCGTCCTCCCCGTAGAATAGTTGCTTGGTTGCCTCCGTCAGGACCGAGCCTGGTGCCACTGCATTGGTCAGGATGCCAACCGGGCCAAGTTCGAGCGCCATCGCGCGTGTCAGATGAATTACGCCAGCCTTGGCGGCGTTGAAAGGGCTCTGCATCCGCATGGCAGCCAGCCCAACGACGGACGCGATGTTCACCACCCGTCCGCCATTCCCTGCCGCAACCATCGGCGGCAACGCCGCTCTTGTCATGTTGTAGAGGCCATCGAGATCAAGGCGGATGATTTCGTCCCAGACCCGTGAGTCGTACCGATCGATCGAAACTCGGTGCCCGATGGAATTCCGCCCGGCATTGTTGACAAGGATATCGATACGGCCCAACCGGTCGATGGATTGCCTGACTGTTGCTTCGACAGAAGCGCGGTCCGTGATGTCCGTGGCGGTAGCAAGAGCGCCGGGCAGTCGGGCCGCAACGGTCTGCGCACCTTCATAGTCTATATCGGCCACCACCACTGCAGCGCCGTTTTCGGAAAGACGCAAGGCAATTGATTGTCCGATTGCGCCAGCGGCCCCGGTCACGATCGCCACTCTTCCGCCAAGATCGCATTTCATTCGCCGACTTCCCGCCATTTCGTACAGAATTGTGATAGTATCTTGGCTGGAGAAGTCACAAGCTGGAAACCGCCAAGATTTTGCGATTGACCGTAAAGCAACCGGATTCAATCCAGGAACTTCTCGTCGAGTGCCACCTGGACCCATGGCAACGTCATTTCACGTACTGCGATCATTTTGGGATGATACGAGACGGATGTTCCTGCACATGGCAACGCGACGACAATCTGGCCAAGGCAAATGCCGCGACAGGATTTTCCAGACGCAGGCCTTTGGGGAAATTTCACTTGCAACAACAACGCCGATGGTCGGTTCACGCACCGGGTCCGGTTGTGTGTTAATTGGTAATACATGTCGCAATCGGGTTGATTGCATGACGAATGCGGCTGCGCCGCACCAACTGAGCCGCGGCCGCGGTGTCGTCGAAGAACGGAGGAATGATGGTCGAGATAACATGCGTTGTTGACGCAAGAGCAGAGCTGGGAGAAGCAACCACCTGGGACCCCGAGGCAGGCGTCTTGTGGTGGATCGATATCTGGCAACGTCATATCCATCGCTATGACCCAAGGACCGGAGAAGACCGGATCTGGCACGCACCCGAATTTCCTGGTTGCATTGGTTTGCGCGACAAGAACGGGTTGATGGTCACCATGCAAAGTGGCTTCCACTTTTTCGACATCGCGACAGGTACGTTTGAACATATCGTTGACCCCGAACCCGACCAGCCGAAAACGCGAATGAATGACGGGAAGACCGACAGGCAGGGACGATTCTGGTCGGGCAGCATGTTCGACGTGCCTGGACAACCGGTCGAGTTTCTCGGCGCGCTGTACAGGTTGGATCCTGATCTGTCCCTGCATCGGGTGATCGAGAAAATCGGATGCAGCAACGCGTTGGCCTGGAGCCCGGACAGTCGAACCATGTATTTTTCAGATAGTCACGCCGATGCAGTCTGGGCGTATGATTTCGACCCTTCAACAGGTGAAATCGAAAACCGACGGACCTTCATCGACATGACCGAAACAGGTGGCGTCGCCGACGGAGCAACAGTAGACGCCGATGGTTGCTATTGGTTGACAATTCCGGTGACTGGCAAAGTCAATCGATATGACCCGGCCGGAAAACTGATGCAATCGGTCTCCATGCCGACCGACCTCCCCACCTGTTGCGAATTTGGCGGGGCCGACCTGGACATCCTCTATGTGACGACGGCAGTTCTTGGTCGTCCAGATGCGCATTTCATCGGCCAAAGCAACCCTGGAGGCCTGTTTGCCCTGGATGTAGGCGTAAGGGGCCTCGCATCGGTTCCGTTCGTGGCGGCCGCCTGAGTCCTTGACCTGTCAACGGCGGTTTGCCCGGCACCGCAAATCCTGGCCGGAGAGGGGCTGGTCAGAGGATCGAGCCGATCTGGCCACCCATCGGCACCATGTCGCCGACTTGCACCTCGTGCGGCCCCAACAAGCCTGGTGAGGCTGCGGGGATTTCCACGACAGCCTTGTCAGTTTCGATTTCCGCAACGATCTCTCCGGCCGCGACCGGATCACCTTCTTCCTTCAGCCATCCAACCAGTTTTCCTTCCGATACCGTCAGATCACCAAATGGCATCAGAATGGGCTGTCCATTGGTCGATACCGGGGTGGCGACCGGTCGATTCGGCGATACACCCGTGCCGGCATCCCGGGCCAGTTGAGCAGGCGGAGCCGCCGGATTCGCACCGGCGATTCCTGGCGCGAACCAATGATCCGAGATCGGTGGCCGGCCAGCGATGACGGCTTTCGCCGCGGCCGTTATGCTGCCAGTGTCAACCAGTACCGCGCGTTCCAAATCCGGCGCAAAAGGGTGTGAGACGGATGCGGTATGCAGCCGACCGACCGGAGCATCCAGTTCGTCGAACGCAAGTTCGTTGATTGCCTGAGCGATTTCGCCACCCAGACCACACATTGCCCAAGCTTCGTCGACCACCAGAATCCTGTGGGTCTTTCGTAGGCTCGTGACAATGGACTCGACATCGAGAGGCATGATCGTGCGCGGGTCGATGACCTCTGCCTCCACGCCATCCTCGGCAAGTTCGGATGCGGCGTTGAGAGCCTGCGCAACCAGTTGCCCTGTAGCGACAATCGTGATGTCGTCCCCGTAGCGCATGATCCTTGCTACCCCGAAAGGTACGTAGTGCGGTTCGGCCGGAACTTCGCCCCTTGATGAAAACAACGCCTTCGGTTCGAGCATGATCACAGGATCAGATGCAACAAGAGCGGTCTTCATCAGCCCCTTTGCATCAGCCGGATTGGATGGAACGCAAACGACGAGGCCCGGAACATGTGCAAACACCGGATGATAGCTGCCACTGTGATGCGGGCCTGAACTCCTGAGCGCGCCCGCCGCGGCGCGTATGACCACAGGAGCATTCATCATTCCGTTGCTCATGTAACGAAGCTTGGCAGCTTGCAGTATGATTTGTCCTGCAGTTTCAAAGGCAAAATCGGCAAACATCAAATCCGCGACCGCCGGCGCGCCGGTCGCAGAGGCGCCAATGGCAGCAGCCGTGAAACCCTGCTCGGAAATCGGTGTATCGATCATCCGTCCATCGCCGAACTCCTTCCAGAGGTCCTTGGTATGGGCAAAACTCCCACCCCGCTCCCCGGTTCCCTCGCCGAGATAGATGATCCGGGAATTGTTTCGCATCTCTTCGGCGATTCCATCTCGCACCGCTTCAAGCCAGCCCTGCATTTTCGTTACCGAAGAGGTCTTCGAGGCGAGAGCTTCGCCGGGATTGAGCGGGTGGGCGAACACATGCTCCAATGCTGTTGAGGGGTCAGGTTTCGGTGACCGGCGAGCGAATGCAACGCTCCCGTCAATCAGCAGACCGATTCTGTCCTCGATGGCATCCAGTTCTTCCCCTGATGCCACTGAAAAATCATTGATCAGCCTCTGGCGGAAGGTCTTGATCGGGTCACGTTTGGTCCAGGCGTCAATTTCTTCCTGATTGCGGTAGGTCCCGACCACCGGGTCGCCTTCGTGGTGACCGACCGTCCTGTAGGTTCGGGCTTCGATCAGCGTTGGCCCGTATCCGGCGCGGGCGCGAGCAACGGCTTCCTCTGCCGTCCGCCAAACTGCAAAAACATCATTGCCGTCGACAGAAACTCCCGGCATGCCGTATGCGGCGGCCTTGCTCGCCACATCCGTGTTCAGCGTCGTATTCGCGAATGGTGTCGCAGTTGCGTAGAGATTGTTCTCACAGACAAAAACCACTGGCACCTGCTGAACGGCCGCGAGATTGAGGGATTCGTGAAAACCGCCATGATTGACCGCACCGTCTCCGAAAAATGCGGCGCCGACGTCGTCAGCGCCTCGACAGATTGCACTCATCCCGATGCCCACGGCGTGCCCAATTCCCGCGGCAACGACGCCGTTTGTACCAAACAGTCCAACGGACCGGTCGTAGAGATGCATGGTGCCTCCACGCCCACCGCATATTCCTTCGGCCTTTCCGAAGAGTTCGGCCATGACCTTGTTCGGGTCACCGCCTTTGGCAAGTGCATG
Organism: Paracoccaceae bacterium; assembly: GCA_964291445.2. Taxonomy (GTDB): domain Bacteria; phylum Pseudomonadota; class Alphaproteobacteria; order Rhodobacterales; family Rhodobacteraceae; genus JAPOXR01. The sequence continues at coordinate 634,547 of OZ219864.1, forward strand.
GCCGTGCCCGCGGTGGGTCGAAGTTACCCAATCCGTGGGCCTCAGATGGGCGCAGACCCCGACACCGACTGCTTCTTGACCGATATACAGATGCAGAAATCCCGGCGTTTCGCCATTTCTGCAGGCGCCCTGCGCTTCCAACTCGAATTTGCGCAGCAAAACCATCTGCTCGTAAAGGCGGACAAGCAGGTCGCGGTCCGGTAGATTTGCCATTTTCGGCTTCGGGCGTGTTGCACTCTTTTTCATGTTGCCGCCCTATTGTTGTCCACTCGCCCTGCAATCTGCCCGGCGGCGGGAGTGCATCGTCAGGCCCATCCGACACTGTAGGTATTCCAACTCGTAAGATTAGGCAGCAGATTTGAAATGGCAACAGGGATTGTGATTGTGGATTGTCAAACCGCAATTGTGCCTGACGCGGGTATTGGTCAATTGCGTACCCGGCAGGGAATTCGCTTTTGTCCTTGCTGTAGTCTCTGCACCCGATCAGGTCGAGCAAGCGCAGAAAATGACCGGCACGGCAACGAAGGCCCTCGACAAGTCCAGCCTCCTGGTTCTGCCGGTTCCGAATGATCCGGGTGCCAGCAATCTCGACCCAAGTCGCATTGGCCCGGAGACGGCCGCCGCGCACGTCCATTTGCGAAATGAGGCGCAACTTGCCCTGGCCTGGGCTTGTGGTGTTCCGCCGAAGCTTATGCACTGGCAGGCCCAGGGCAACACCATGCGCGAGGCATGGCGGCAATTGCAGCACGGCACGCTTGAGCCGCTCGCCAGGCTCATCGAGGGCGAGTAGATGGCAAAGGGAAGCGCCGGTGTGAAGTTCAACTTTCGGGCGTTTCATGCACGCGACCCGGCCACGCTTGGCCGGGCGCTCAAACAACTGGTCGAGTCCGGGATGACCTTGATCGAAGCACGGGAGATCGCAGGGCTATGAAGTATGCAACGGATCAAGTCGTTTGGACGCAGGAACAAGGGACCGATCAACGGCCCGCGTTCTGGCCGCCGGAAGAATACACCGAGCGCTTGCCGGATGTGTTCCTGACCCTGGGCCGGGGGCGGCGTGAATTGCGATTGCCACCGGGCGACACCGGCCAGGATCAGTTGATCCGCGAGCAGTTCGGAGCCGCAGGCAGCTACATTGCCCGCGATCTGGAATTGCCGGCGGTGGATGTCGAGGTTCAGACCGCGGTTGAACCGGGCGAGAATGACGCCCTGTCCATTGTTGACCGATACGCCATCGAGGCGCTGGCGGTCCGCCCGGCGTGTATTCGCAGGTGGTGGACAATAGTTCGCAGGCCAATCCCATCAACCATGTCGGCGCTATCGGGCGAATATCGGCGATCCCATCTGCGAGCTGATCGGATACCGTGGACGGCGTGTTTGCTGTCCAATATTCGATGGGTCTCGCCGGCAATGATCCGGATTTGGAAATCCTGCGATCCCTGGCCATTCTGAAACTGCGCGATCTGTTCCTGGCCGTGTCGATGCACCGCGGGCAAGCAGCATATGACCGGCTTGCCGCCAGGTTGCGCCGGTTCGACACGCCGCCATTCCAGGTTGTCGGGGCGGCATGACGGCCGACCTCGAAGACCGGGTGCGTCCGGATTCTGGTTAGATTCGCCCACAAATCAGTCAGTTCGGCCAGAATCTGGTTATTTGGGGGTTGACGCGAATTATCGCCCGGCCCTACTTCTGAAGGCATGAGCGGCGCGCCCGACAATTACGAGATCGACAAGCGGCTCGCTGTCCTGGAGGAACGCATGACCACGCATCAAGCCGAATACAAGACCGACATCGCCCAGCTGGCCGAGAGCATCGCCCAGCGGGACGCGCGTCTGGCTGACCGCCTGGCTGACCGTGACGTGGAGGCGGCCAGGCGCGAAACCCGCATGCTGCTGGCCATCACGGGAATTATCGGCCTTGCGGTCACAATCGCCGGATTGCTGTTCTGACGCGCTATCGAGCAGGGGGAGGTCCGGACTGACGACACAGAACCGAAATGCGGCAACTGCCGATATTGGTTTGTGCTGGGCAAAGACGAAGCGCCCCAACATCACGTTTTCACGCTGCCAGGGACGCCGTGATCGTTGGTCTCGATCTTGGTCGCGCCGTGACATTGTAGGCAAGTTTCTGACATTGATGGTCTCCCGTCTTGTCGAGCGCTGGCCTGCGGTGCTCGCTTTTACACTTCTGCACCTGCATTTTTACTTGGCCAGCTCGCGCCAACCTGAACATGGCGCTAGAGACATGACCTTCTTTGCGAGGTCGGGCGACCTTCCAAATGCGGAAATGCGGTCGATTGGTGGACATGCGTTTCAAACCTTAAACGCTATCGGCCTCCCACTATTGACGTAGCGTCGTACATCCGACAGTTTTCCTGAGCGGGCAATTCCTGTGGCAAGTCCCGGACATTTCGGTGTCAGGTCCGCACGGATAGCGGTTGAGACCAAAGGAGTATCGAAATTGAAACGGGTTGTTGTAACTGACTGCAACTTTCCGTCGCTGGCTTACGAGGAAGCAGCGGTAGCGGAGGAGGGAGCAGAACTCGTCGCACAACGCGTTGCAATTCCCGCCGAACTACCTTCCTTCATTGAAGGCGCGGATGTTGTTCTGGTGCAACTCGCTCCAATTTCCGGGACAACACTCTCCTGTTTGAAGCCCGGGTCGGTGCTGATCAGGTATGGCGTCGGATACGATAACATTGACATCCCGGCAGCCATGGCCCGCGGACTGAAGGTCGCTTACGTACCCGACTACTGTGCCAATGAAGTTGCTGAGCATTCTGCTGCCACCTTGTTGTCGTTGCTTCGTAAACTTCCGCGGCTGGATTCGGGATGCCGCAACGGGTTGTGGAATTCCGCGGAACAGGCCGCGCCGATCCTGCCTTTCGATCAAACCACCATAGGCTTGCTTGGACTTGGTCGAATAGGTCGGGAGTTGGTCGCGAGGTTGAAGGGTTTCGGTTTCCGAATGATTGCCTACGACCCGTTCCTGTCTGCAGGCTCATCGGAAGACCTTCCTGTTCAGCTTGTCGACAAGGAAACGCTTGTGCGGGAAAGCGACGCGATTTCCCTGCACGCGCCCCTCACCACGGAAACCAGGCATGTCGTTGACACCGATTTTCTCAACATGATGCGACCAGACGCAGTGCTGGTCAACGCGGCACGCGGAGGGCTCGTGGATGCAGACGCACTCACAGTGGCGCTGAACGCCGGTCAAATCGCGGCGGCGGCTCTGGACGTATTCGAAACGGAACCCCTTCCAACAGGCCATCCCCTGTGGAGCGCAAGGAACCTGATGATCACGCCGCACGCCGCGTGGTACTCCACCGCAGCCCTCGACAGGCTGCAAAAGTTGGCAGCAGACGAATTGGGGCGCGCCCTGCGCGGCGAGGCGTTGCGGTGTCCGGTACCAACAAGCTGACAGCAATCGTCCATGATGTTGAACGCAACATCATGGACGCCGCTTGACGCCTGTGGATCGTGATCTTTCCGAATGCCCTGTCGACAATCCTGGCCGGCATTCGCATCGCCTTGGGTGTGTGCCGGGGAACACTCATGGCAGCCGAGATGCTCGCAGGAGCCACGGGAGTCGGATTCATCGAATACAGCGCCTGAACAGCTTTGGTGTCGTCACCTGGAGAGGGGCAACTTCATTCGGCTTCTCTGCCATGCCAAGGCAAGTGGCGAGTTGCTCATAATGGCCTCAAGAGAGCTCGACATTCTCGAAACATGGTCACGTCCGAAATCACCGAAATCTGGGTCCGTGCGACTCCCGTTTTACATGAAAACCCGGGGGTATCCGGGGTGCAGGCGGCTTCGAACATCCCGGGGTGCTGACGGCAACTGATCTGGAGCCCGGCGCGTCATGGGACGAATGGCATACCATTCCCCAAATCATGCTTGACACAACGGCACCGCCATCGGCCGGCCTTTCCCGGTTTTCGCTGGATCGGCTGCCGGTGTCACCGGGGTGTTGACGGGACTGGCAGCATGAACGGGAAGTCGCAGCCCTCGTCGGCTTGGGTGACTTCGGTGGCGTAGAGCCTGTCATAGCCGCGCCGTTCCCCGGGCGGCACGGTTGACGGCGACCAGGCGGCACGGCGGCGGGCCAGCTCCTCCTCGTCCACCAGCAGGTCGATGCGCCGCCGTGACACCGACAGGCGTATGCGGTCGCCGCTGCGAACCAGCGCCAGCGGCCCACCGACCGCGCTTTCGGGTGCAACGTGCAGGATTATGGTGCCGAAGGCGGTTCCGGACATCCTGGCATCGGAAATCCGCACCATGTCGGTGACGCCGCTGGCTGCGAGCTTCCTCGGAATCGGCAAATATCCGGCCTCGGGCATCCCGGAGGCGCTCCGGGGGCCGGCATTCTGCAGCACCATGAAATCATCTTCGCAGATGTCGAGCTCCGGGTCGTCAACCCGGTTGGCGAGGTCTTGCAGCGACGAGAACACCACCGCCCTGCCCTCTTTCTCGAAATTCCGCTTGTCGGCGGCCGAACGCTTCAGGATGGCTCCCCGCGGGGCAAGGCTTCCGAACAGCGCCACCAGGCCGCCCTGTGGCTCGAGCGGCTCCTCTGCCGTGGCGATGATCCGCCGGTCAATCCAGCCGGGATCGGATTCAATCCGGTCGCCCAGCGTACCGCCAGCCACCGACAGCGTGTCGAGATGCAGCCACGGTCTCAGCTCGCGCAGCACCGCGCCCATCCCGCCGGCAAAATGGAAATCCTCCATATAGGCATCGCCGACCGGCTTCAGGTTGACCAGCACCGGTGTCGAGTCCGACAGTTCATTCAACCGCTCCAGGGATACGGACACGCCGGCACGGGCGGCGATCGCCGTCAGGTGAATCACCGCGTTGGTCGAGCCACCCAGCGCCAGCATGACCCGAAGCGCATTCTCCACCGATTTGGCGGTTATGACCTGGCTTGGCCGGATCGGATCGTGGATCAGCCGTGCCGCCGCCAACCCCGATGCCTCGGCGGCGCGCAACCTGTCGGCATGGACCGCAGGGATGGCTGAGGTGCCGGGAAGGGACATTCCAAGCGTCTCGGCAATGCAGGCCATGGTCGACGCGGTGCCCATGACGGCACAGGTCCCTGCCGTCGTCGCCAGCCGCTCCTCGACGCGACTGATCTCGTCGGCCGAGATCTTCCCGGCCCGGAACATTCCCCAGAACCGGCGGCAATCGGTGCATGCGCCCAGGCGCTCCCCGCGGTGGCGGGAGGTCATCATCGGGCCGGCGACCAGCTGAACCGCCGGTAGATCCGCTGACGCCGCGCCCATCAGCTGTGCCGGAACCGTCTTGTCGCATCCTCCCATCAGCACGACCGCATCCATCGGCTGGGCACGGATCATTTCCTCGGTGTCCATGGACATCAGGTTGCGGAATTTCAGGCTGGTCGGGCTGAGAAACACCTCGCCCAGCGAAATCGTCGGAAACTCGACCGGCAGGGCGCCGCCGAGCAGTACCCCGCGCTTCACCGCCTCGAGCAGTTCCGGGAAATGGCGGTGGCAGTTGTTGAACCCCGAACTGGTATTGGCAATCCCGACGATCGGTTTCTCGAGATCCTCGGGCGAGTAGCCCATGGACGCCGCAAATGACCGGCGCAGGTAGACCGCGAAGTCACGATCCCCGTAATCGGTCAGGCCCAGTGCGAGGCCTTTTTCTCCTGTCGCCGTCATCCTGTCTGCCCCGTGGTTTTTCGGCCGGCACCGACATGAAGGCGAAGATTCCGAACGCTCGGCAATCGGCAAGCAGTCACGCCGACCTGGTCCGAACGGATCATCGAGCCGGCATCCGGCGACGTTGCCATGCGGCTGCCGGTTCGGGCCTGCGGATGACCGGGTGGTCCCGGGCGCCTGCCGCCGGGCGGGAAGGCGTGTCCGCTGGCCGAAACGACCGGGGCGGGTTTGCATGCATCGTTGACTCCACCGGTCTAGATTCGCATTTCCAGGTAGCGGTTTTCGACATCCTCTACCCAGTTTCCCACGTTCCAGGCGCCGTAGGCTCCCATTCCGCCGACGGGATCGGGGCCGCAATAGACCGGGATATGCAGCAGCGAAAGACCGTCATGGGCGAATGCCGCCTCGAGCGCTGCGTCGAGTTCGGCCCGGCTGTGGCCCCCGTGCAAGGCCATCACGCCGTCCACCGAGGACGCCATGGCGACGTAGTCGACGGCAACGCTGTCATTGGTCATGAAGCCGTGGCCGTATTGCGCCAGCTGCAATCCGGTGATGGCGGCCATGCGCCGGTTGTCGAACAGCGCAACCATGCCGCGCACGCCGTGTTCGACCGCGTCGATCAGGATCTGCGGGTTCATCATGAAAGACCCGTCACCCGTGAACGCGATCGCGTAGCGTGCCCCTTCAACATGCGCGCCGCCCAACAGCGCCGAGCACGCAAACCCCATATAGGACGCGCCGGCCTCGGTGAATGTCTGGCCCGGCAGGTCATCTTCCACGACCTGGAACCCGTTCGCCTGCACGTCACCGGCATCGAAGAACTTGATGGCGCCGACGCGGTTGGCAAATGAGCTGACCGCATGAATGGCCGCCGGCTGTGTCAGCACCGGACGCCCCCAGACATCATCAACCAGTGGGTCAGCATGTATCCGCGAGGATTTGAACTCGGTCCACTCGCGCTTCTTTGCCACGCACTCACGCCGCCACGCCTGGCGCAGGCCAGCGCCGGTGTCAGATCCGGCGGCGACCAACAGCGCCTCGATCACCGCGGTGATGTCGCCTGGCAGGCAGATCGAGTTGGCATAATGCGTCACATCGCCAAGATCGCCGTTCAAATTCAGCACGGCGCCGGCATTCGGATAGCCGATGCCGGAACAATCGGCCTGGCAGACGGCGCGGCTCCCGATCATGACCACCGAGTCGGCATTGTGCATGGCGTGGTTGCCGGAAATCGATCCCTTCGAGCCGCCGACATGCATGTTGAGGTCATCCCCATCCGCCAGCACCCCGGTTGAACCGGGAGAGAGTACAACCGGCGCACCGATCCGGGCGGCAAGATTCCTGACCGCCCGGTGATGGGCGCGGGCCCCGCCGCCGGCCTTGATGACGGTTCGGCTGCGGCTGCGCAAGAGATGCACCGCGTCATCCATTCCGTCCGGGCCGGCGGGCACGACCGCCGGCATGGCGGTGCGGCCGGGCAAGGCGCCGATGCCGAGTTTCATGCGCCGGGGCTGCGTGTTGATGGGCAGCATCACGTAGAATGGTCCGGGCTTGTAGGGGTGGTGCACGCAATTGGTGCCGCGGCGAAGACATTCGCGCAGGCTGCCCGGCGTGTGCAGCGTGTATGACTGCCCCATCAATGCCGTCAGCTTCCCGAAGACGCCCTGCTCGCGCTTGGGCACCTGCTGCATGTTGAAACCCTCGCCCCGCGTCGTTTCATCGCCGTAGAGGTGATAGACGCCGATGCCGTTCGATGCGGCTGCCAGCGAGCCGGCCATGGCCTGGAGCGCGCCGGGGCCGATCGAGGTGACGACGGCCGGCGTCTCGCCGTAAACCCAGGCATGGGCGGTGGCGGCATGCGCCATCGCCACCTCGTTGCGGCAGTTCAGGACATCAACGGCCCCTTCCCGCGCGTAGACGCGCAACACCTCGCCGAAATCGGTCGAGCCGTGGCCGAATATGGCAAAGTAGCGGCGCACGCCCTGTTTCAGCAATCCGATGACCAGCGCCTCGGACAGGGTGAGTTCGATGACCGGATCCATGAGGCCGGCTGACAGCGCCGCATCCACCGAATTGGCGGCGAATAACGCCGCTCGCCGGCGCATGTCCCGGTCTTCGTCCGGCAGCAGGTTCATGTCAGGCATTCGGCCCCCCGGCCGCGTCTTGAATGTTCTTCTTCGACCGCAACTCGCTGACCAACTGGTAGCCAATGACCAGGAGCGCCAGTGCGAAGAAGATCAGCGCTGTCGGCGACGACAGGAAGATGTCCATGCTCCCGCCCGACAGCATCATGGCGGTGCGGAACTCGTTTTCCAATGTCGGGCCGAGTACCATGCCGAGAACGATCGGCGTGATCGGCACCCGCACCGCCGCCAGCAGGTAGGCCAGCGCCCCGATTGCACCCATGGCAAATATGTCAAAGGCACTGTTGCGGATCGAGTAGGCGCCGATTGCACACAGCACCATCACCGCCACCGCCAGCATTTGGCGCGGGACCCGCAGCACGTGGACGAACAGGCGAATGCCGATCAGCTGCATTCCCAGCACACAGACATAGGCGATGATGACGGCGACATACATGCCGTAAATTTCACCTGCATGGTTCATGAACAGTGCCGGGCCCGGCGTGATGCCGTGAATCATCAGGCCAGCCAGCACGATGGCGGTCGCCGGGTCGCCGGGAATGCCGAGCGACAGCAGCGGAATCAGCGTGCCGCCGGTGACGGCGTTGTTGGCGGTCTCGGGCGCGATCACCCCGTCGATATTGCCCTTGCCGAACGAGGCCGGATCCTTCGAGAAGCGCTTGGCATTGTCATAGGCGAGGAAGGAGGCGATCGGGCCGCCGGTACCGGGTATGGCACCAATCGCGGTTCCGAGGGCGGAACAGCGAACCATCAGCCAGAACTTGCTGGCCAGCAAGGCCAGGGATGGAAGTCTGGCGCGCAAATTCGTGATGCGATGCGTCCTGGACTGGTCGGCGGGCGGGTCAGCGAATGCCTCGATGATGAAGGGAACCGCGAACAGGCCGATCATGGCGACCAGGAGATTCACGCCCTGGAGCAGGTTGACGCTGTCGAAGGTCATGCGCGGGATTCCGTCAATCGCGTCGATACCCACGGTCATGATCATCAGGCCCAGCACGCCCGAAATCAGCCCCTTCAGCAACGAATCGCCGCACAATCCGCAGATCGTCGACATGCCGAACAGGACCAGTGCAAAGATTTCGGCGGGACCGAAGCTGATGGCGATCCGCGACACCAGGTCGACCGAAACGATCATCACGACAAGACTGAATATGCCGCCGAACACCGACACGATCACCGCCGTTCCCAGCGCGATCGACGCCTCGCCTTTCCTGGTCATCGGATGGCCGTCGAGCACGGTGGCGGCGGCGGATGGCGTCCCGGGTATACCCAGGAGGATCGCCGACACCGAACCACCGGTCATGCCGCCCACATAGGTGCCGAGAAGCAGCCCGATGGCCGGGACCGGATCCATGCCGAAGGTGATCGGCAGCGCCAGCGCCAGCGCCACGGTGAAGGTCAGCCCGGGGACCGACCCGAATACCAGCCCCACCAGCGAGCCGAGGCCGATCGCACCGATCGCCTGGGGGGTGAAGGCAAGGGAAAGAGCCTGGAAGAACAGATCCATTCGATCACCCGAGATTTATCCAGGTGCCATTGGCCAGGTAGATTCCGATCAGCTTTTCGAAAACCAGCCAGCACCCGGCAGTCAGGCCCAGCGACATGCCGGCGATTTTCAGCATCGACTGGCCGCCCAGGCCGGCGATCATGATCAGGAACACGGCCACCGGGGTCGCAAGCACAAACCCGACCCGTTCGAGCAGCAGGCCGTAGATGACGATGACCGCGAGAACCTTGAGGGCAACAAACCAAGCCGCCTGAAGGTGCCCGCGACCTTCGGTCGGGGCTGCTGGCCCAGTGCCGGTTCCTGGTCGGCCGGCAAGCGCCGTCCTGGCGATCAGGATGGAGGACAGCCCCGCCAGGATGAGCCCGAACGCCATCGGAAACGCCCGGGCGCCGATATCGCCATCGCCGAACCCGGCCGGTATGGTGTCGATGACCAGCCAGGTCCAGGCGCCGGAGAGCAGCAGGAGCACGGCTCCAAGCAGCAGGTTCTGTGTATGGCTGGTCATCATGTTGGTGTTGTCCGGCTACTTGGCCAGGCCAAGCTCGCCGAGCAGCTGACCGTAGAACGCATCGTCGTTCTCGATCAGCGCACCGAAGTCATCGGCATCCAGGAATGCCGGCGAAAAGCCGATATTGCCGGCCGCCTCCTGGAACTGGCTGCTGGCAACCGCAGCCTGGGCGGCGTCCTGCAGCCTGGCGACGACATCGTCGGGAGTGCCGCCAGGTGCGGCGAGTCCACGCCACATGGAAATGTTCACCTCCACGCCCTGTTCCATGGCGGTGGGCACGTCGGGCAGAACCGACACGCGCGCGTCACCGGTAACCGCCAGCACGTTCAAATCGCCCGCTTCGACATAGGATGCGAACTGCCCTGGCCACTGGATGGCGGCCTGGATTCGTCCGGCCAGCAATTCCACCGGCGCCTTGCCCTTTCCATACGAGATGAACGCGACCTTGTCGCCGATTCCCATTGCATCAAACAGCGCCGCCGAGGTCAGATGCGTGAACGATCCCTTGCCGGAAATCCCGACCGTCAGCTTGCCGTCCATGTCACCAACGGCGGCGGCCAAATCGGCAAGACTTTCCCAGCCCGACGAAGCGTTGACCGCCAGCGCCGGGATCTCGGTCGAGACACGGGCGATCGGCGTGAAGGCCGTGTAGTCGAACTCCACGCGGCCAGTATGGTGGGTGGTGTTGATCGAATTCGAGTTCCAGACGATGTTGTAGCCGTCGGGAGCGGTTGAAACGACATGGGAATAACCAACCGCGCCGCCGCCGCCCGTGCGGCTGACCGGAACAACCGGCTGACCAAGCTCCTCGGACATCAGCTCGGACAGGAGTTGTGCAATCGTGTTGGCCGTGCCGCCGAAGAGAACCGTCATGTCAACGGGTTTTTCCGGATACTCGGCCTGCGCCGGGGCGGCCAGGGCAATGAAAGCCGCCGACAGCGTGGCAGCCAATCCGTTTCTGACCGAAAATTTGAACAGCATGTTTATCTCCTTGTTTGATGTAGGTGTGGCAATGCCGGCGGGCCGGCTAATGCACGGTTGGATGATCTTGCCTCTTCCTGTCGGACTGCCTGCCTTCATGGCCTGCCGCATGGCTGCTGGTCCGCAGGGCATGCAGTATCCTTTCCGGGGTGGCTGGCAGCGATGTGATGCGAACGCCGATGGCATCGTAGATCGCGTTCATGATCGCCGGCGCCGTCGGCAACAATGCCGGCTCGCCGATACCCTTGGCCTGAAGCGGGCTTTCCGGGTCGGGATCTTCCACGATGACGCAGTTGATCTGTGGAATGTCCAGTGACGTCGGCAGGATGTATTTGGCAAAACCGTGCGTGATTGCATGCCCCTCCTCGGTGACATACTCCTCCATCAGGGCCTGGCCGAGCCCCTGCACGATACCCCCTTCGATCTGCCCCTCGACCCCGCGGGGATTGATGGCGCGACCGACATCATGCGCGGCCCAGATCCCGAGCACCTGGACCTCGCCGGTCCAGGTGTCGACTTCAACTTCCGCCACCTGTGACCCGAAGACATAGGCCTGCCAGGGACTGCCGGACCCGTCGGCAGGATCCAGCCCCGTACCATGCGCGGTGAATGACGCCGACCCAACGGGAACAACGCCGCGGCTCTTGCAGGCCGCGACCGCATCGGACATCGACATGCGCAAATTGGTCTCGACCGCCCAGATCTCGCCGTCAAAGGCGCGCAGATCGTCCGGTACGACATCCCATTGATCCGCGACCTGTTCGAACAGGATTTTGCGCGCCTCGCGGGCCGCCAGCGCCACCGAGTTGCCGATCATGTAGGTCTGGCGAGTGGCGCCAGCATGCGCTGCCTCGGGAGACCGGGCAGTGTCGTTGTCACCGATGGTGACATCCTGCGGCCTGATTCCCATCTCGTCGGCAGCCACCTGGGCAAGAACCGTCAGGATTCCCTCCCCGATTTCGGTCACCCCGGTCACGACCTTGGCGGTGCCGCCATCATCCAGCTCGGCCCATGCCCCGGCCCGATCGATCGTCGCCGTGCGCGCAATCCCGTACCAGCTTGCCGCCATCCCGCGCCCGCGCCGCATCCTGCCCATCACGCGACCCTTTCCGCGGCAGCGGCACCGACCCGGCCGGTCGCGCCGATGCGGGCACCCAACGTGCAGGGTTGGCGGGTGTCCGGGCCATCCACATCTCTGCGCCGGGCGCCACGCACGCGCGGCGCACCCTTTTCCCAGCGGGCCGCCTGTTCGGCGGCATCAAGAACGCGGTCGATGGAGGCGCTGTTGAGAACCTGCCGCGTATGGGTCGCGGAACCGGGCTTCATCATGTTGATACGGCGGATGTCGAAGGGATCCATGTCCAGCGCCTCCGCCGCCATGTCCATCATGCTTTCGGTGGCGAACTGGGCCTGCATGCCGCCGAATGTGCGAAATGCTCCCGAAGGCGTATTGTTCGTGTACACGGCCCTGGTGTCGACCTTCAAATTGTCGATTTCATACGGTCCGCAGGACAGGATCGCTGCCTTGCGCATGACGCCCTCGCTGGACATGCCATATGCGCCACCATCCGAAAGCATGTCGAACTCCACTGCCGTGATCCGCCCGTTCCTGCAGAAGCCCATCTTGCAGGCGATACGGGCCGGGTGGCGTTTCGCCGAGGCCACAATGCTCTCTTCACGGCTGAAATTCAACTGAACCGGGTAGCCCGTCTTCATCGCCGCCAGGGCGAGCATGCCCTGGAAGATCATGTCCTCCTTGCCGCCGAAGCCGCCGCCGACCGGGCTCATGATGAACCGGACCTTGTTGATCGGCCGGTCAATGATCTTGGCGAGCATGTGACGGTGATGGGTAATGTTCTGTGACGGCGAAATCACCACCACGACATCGTCGTGATCCACGTATGCGATGCCCGCTTCGGGTTCGAGATACGCGTGTTCGACCTGCTGCGTGCCGAAGGTTTCTTCCAGGATGAGATCGGCCTCGGCAAATCCCTGTTCCGTGTCTCCCTTGCGGATGGGGATGTGCTTGACCAAATTGCCGGGAGCGGAGTCGTGGATGACCGGTGCGCCCGGCTCCAGGGCGCCACCAGGGTCAAAGAGCCCGGGCAGGATTTCGTATTCCACCTTGATCCCGGCCAGCGCCCGTCTCGCCGTGAGCAGGTCTTCCGCCGCCACCGCGGCTACCGCCTCGCCCACATGGCGCACCTTGCCGCGGGCCATGATCGGCTGGTCATGCACGAACACGCCGAACCCGTCCTTGCCCGGCACATCGTCGGCCGTGATCACGCAGGCGACGCCGTCCATGGCTTCCGCCTGCGAGGTGTCGATCGACAGGATCCGGGCATGCGCATGCGGCGAGCGGAGCACCTGCAGCTGCAACATGTCCGGCAGCCTCATATCGGCAGCGTAGCGCAGCCGGCCAGTCACCTTGGACGGGGCATCCAGGCGCAGCACGTTGGTGCCGATGTAGCTGTCTCCGACCTTGTCCTCTTCAAGCGCGGTCTCGGACGCCTGGCCGAGCATGACCGCCCTGGCGATTTCCACAGCTTCAAAAATCTTCGTATAGCCGGTGCAACGGCAGATATTGCCACCGAGGCGTTCCTTGATCTCGTCGATCTCGGCGTTCGGATTCTCCCGTAGCGCCGAGGTCGCGGCCATGACCATGCCGGGTATGCAGTAGCCGCACTGGCTGGCGCCGGTCTTGTGGAAGGCCCGCTGCACCAGCGAGAGCCCACCTGGCGCCGCCAGCCCTTCGATGGTTTCGATGACTGCGCCCGAGGCCTTGGCTGCCGGCATCAGGCATGATTTCACCAGCTTGCCGTCGACGAACACCGAACAGGTGCCGCATTCGCCTGCGCCGCATCCTTCCTTGGTTCCCGTCAGGTTCAGTTCGTTGCGCAGAAAATCCAGCAGCCGCGAGTGCGGGCTGGTCCCCCGGGCGATTTTCCGGCCATTGACCGTCGCCTCGATCCTCAAGTCAGACAAGCGCCTTCTCCCGTTCAATTCCGACATCCACAGCGACATCCCGTTGATCTGCCAAGGCCTCCTCGAGCGCCGCCCGGACGAAATTGACGACAACTTCCCGACGGTATTCCTGGCGGCTGCGCGACGCCACCGTATCGGCGGCCATCCGTGACACCTCATCAATTGCAGCATTCGACACGCTCTCACCGCGCAGCGAATTCTCGGCCTCGACCATTCGGATCGGCCGTGGGCCAACGCCGCCAAGCGCCAGCCGGACATCCTCAAACACGCTCCCGCCGCGGTCGGTCCTGACCAGCGCCGCGCAACAGGCGACCGAAATGACAAGAGAACGCCGGGTCCCGACCTTCTGAAACGATCCGCCGTAGCCATCCGCCGCATCGACAATCACTGCCGTTGCAATCTCGCCGTCATCGATCCCGGTTCGCCCCGGCCCTTCAATGAAGCTGGCGACAGGGATGCGCCTGCGGGCGATGTCGCCATGTTCGAGCCGTGCCAGTTCAATCTCGCCATTGAGCGCCACCACCGGGGGCGTGCCATCGGCGGCCGGAGAGGCATTGACGAGATTCCCGGTCAGCGAGGCCTGTTCACGTATCTGGTCGTCTGCAAACCAGATTGCGCATTTGGGCATGCAGGGAAGGGAGCGCACGAGTTCGGCGTCGGTCAGGAAATCCTGGTAGACGATGTTCGCCCCCAACCTGATCCGTCCATTTTCGGATTCGTGGCCATCAAGCTCGGGAACCCGCGTGATGTCGACGAGTTCCGGCACGTGCACGTCTCCGGCCCGTCCATCGCGCGCCCATGGAAGAATGTCGGTCGCGCCCGAAACAATCCGGCTTCCCGGCTCGGCCTCGGCCCAGATGGTCAATGCATCCCGCAATGTTCGCGGCATATGGTAGACATCGCAGGTCAGCATGATCCGCCTCCTCCGGGCCCGTCTACGCGGCAGCCATTGCCTGCGCCTGGGTCCGGGGGTTCCTGACCACGACCTTGATCGCATCCTCCACCCTGTCCCTGGCGTAGCGCAATGCCTCGGGAAGCTCGGCCATTTCGAAACTGTGCGTATGGATAAGCGTCGCATCAAACCGCTTCTGGCGCATGAACGCCTCGGCCCGGTGCGTGGCCGACTTGCCCTCGCCGCGAATGCCGAACAGGTAGATGTTGTTGCGAACGAGATGGGCAACATCGACTTCGGGATTGGCGCCGGGAAACGCCGCCAGGCAGATCTTGCCGCCGCGGTTGACCATCCGGGCCGCCTCGTTGAGCCCGTCGGGAGCCCCGGAACACTCGAGCACATAATCCACGCCGATGCCGCCGGTCAGTTCACGCACCCGTGCCACGGCGTCGTCCCGGCGGACATTGATGACGTGATCGGCACCAAGCTTACGACCGATTTCAAGCCTGTTGTCGCGGGTTCCCGTCAGTATGACCGGCTGGGCACCCAGCGCCTTCGCCACCGCCGCGCCCATCAGGCCGATCGGACCTGGCCCGGTGACCACGACACTTTCGCCGGCGACCAGCCCGCCGAGCTCCGTCAGGCCGTACATGGCCGTGCCGGCGGTGACGACCAGCGTGGCCTCCGCGTCCGACATGCTGTCATCGACATGCACAAGCGTGTTGACATTGTTGACCGCATACTCGGCGAAACCGCCGTCAGTGGTGAAACCATTGGCCCGGTGACCCTTGTCCACCGAGCCGTAATTCTTGCCGTAATTGTGGCAGGAGGTGTACATTCCCTGGCGGCAACGCTTGCACTGGCCGCAGCCGGCATGAATCTCGACCGTGACTCTCTGGCCGATCCGGTATTCGTCGACGCCAGGCCCCAGACCGGCGATGGTGCCCATGTATTCGTGTCCGGGAGTGAAATTCTTGTTGAAGGGGTCCCCGCCCCGGATCAGGGCTGGCGGGCCGTGATGGATGATTTCCAGATCCGTTGCGCAGATCGCCACCGCATCGATACGCACCAGCACCTCTGCTCGCCCCGGCACCGGCACCAGCTTGTCGGCAAGCGTCAACTCTCCAGGGTCGCCAAGAACCCATGCCTTCATGCGCTCCGGCACAGGAAGGGATGAATTCGCCGAGTCAACTCCAGTCGATTGCATGATCATGTTCCACTTCTATGCGTCGATCACTCATTTCGTATTTCCGCGCAATATCGCCGAACAGGTATTGGCGACGGCTATCACTTCACCCGCCAGGAAAACCCTGTATTCGTCGGTGGCGCGTTCGGCCTCCAGGGTGACCGAAATCGACCCGATCACGGCGCCGGCGACCGCCCTGATCGCAGCGCCGATACAGACGATCCCCTCGCAGAATTCCTGGTCATCAACGGCGAATTTTCGGCGTCGGACGAGTCGCAACTCCTCCGTCAGCCGCGAAAGCGTCGTGATCGTGCGGGGCGTGTAGCAGGCGAGGCCGTTGACCGAAATGATCCGCGCCAGTTCGTTGTCCGGAATCCAGGCAAGGATTGCCTTGCCGGTGGCGGTGGCGTGCAACGCTGCCATCTTCTCGACTTCATCCGGCTCACTGATCCCCTCTCCGGCCGCGGGAAAGCTGAGCCTGGTCATCAGGGAGGTCTCGCTCAGGGTCGCGAACTGGATTCCGTGTCCCAGGCGCTGACCGACCGCCCGAAGCTCGGGGGACAATATGGTGGCGTGATCCGGCACCTGGTCGGCAAGTTCAACCAATTCCCGAAGCCTGGGTCCCAGCGCATATCCCCTGGTTCTTCCGAGATGGGACAGGAAACCGCGATGGGCAAGGGTGGAGATCAGGTGATGGCAGGTGGATACATTGAGACCCAATACGTCCGACATGTCTGAAACCGAAACGCCGTCATCGCATTCCGCCGCGACTTCCAGGATGCTCAACGCCCTGTCGACCGACTGAATCCTGCCCCGTCCATGCCCGCCGCCCGTGATCCGTTCGGAATGACCCCGAACGGCATTGCGATGGCCAGGCCCGATTGCGGCCGAAACCTGTTTCACGCCATCAATGGTGTCGTCCAAAACGACCATTTCAGCCTCAATTCGACAGGAATACCATCCCGATCATGCGATTCAGCCACGTTAATTTCATAATGTCAAGTTGAATTTCATATTACACCACTTACAACACCAATCATTCACCCAACCAAACCCATGACGACATTCACGATGGTAGCCGCCCGATTTCACCCAAGCTTCGGCCAACCGTTATTGCCGTCGACGAGCCGGAGCCTGGACTGAACCCGTCGGCGATCACCACACCAGCTGCAATGATCCGGGTTGCTTCCCGCGAGACGCAAATTGTCCCGGCGACCCAGTCGCCCAGGCTGCTCAACCAATTCGAACCGGAAGAAATCGTGGTCGCTGACCGGCATGAAGGGCAAAGAATCAGCAGCCCGGACGCAGGGATGCTGGATGCGTGGCTGGATGATTACAGCCTCGGGCAACTCTGGGAAAAGAACGAACCGGGCCGCCGGCCGCATCTGGAGACAGACCAAACCTGCGCCCGGCAGCTTCCAAGCGAGTGGCCGGGACATCTGTCTCGCCGCAACCAGGGCGTTGAGCAGGAGCAGGTCGCTGCCTGCACCATTGCACCCATTCCATCTGAATGCTTGTCTTGAGATTGACAAACATGGTGTTGAATCGGAGACCTTGCCAGCTACCTTCTCAGGCGCAATGTTACTTGTAACGAAAAGGAGGCTGTCATGCCGGCTTCTGTAGGCGAACGTGTCCGCAAGGGGAGGGCCGCCCTGCGATCTGCAGGGTTGCGCCCGGTCCAGATTTGGGTGCCGGATACGCGGCGGCCGGGCTTTGCCGAAGAGTGCCGCCGGCAATCCACAGTGGTTGCCACCGCCGATCGTCGAGACCGTGAGATGGTCCAGTTTATTGACGCCGCCCTTGCGGATGTGGATGGCTGGGATTGAAGCGCGGCGATCTGGTGACGGTCGCCCTGCAGGACAAACATGGCAAGCCGCGTCCCGCTCTTGTTATCCAGTCCGAAAAATTTCCGGATACCGCCACGGTGACAGTTCTCTTGGTCACATCGGATCTGACTGATGCTCCACTGCTTCGGCTGACGATCGAACCGTCCCCCTGAGAATCGCCTGAACAAGTCATCACAGGTGATGATCGACAAGGCAATGACTGTGCGAACCAACGGGTTGGGAGCCGAATTTGGCCGCCTGGACCAAGCCACCATGCACCGCGTCAACCGGTCCCTGGCACTTTTCCTGGGATTGGCGGGGTAGCGCTAGTCGCCGCCGACGGCGAATAGGCACAACACGTGTCAGAGCCGCCAGGCCCGAAGACAAAAATCCGCTGAACATCTGTGTGGATCACAGGTTCGATGATGATCCGACTCGTCATGCTGGTCATGCATCATGACAGGACCATCACTCTGCCAGAGCCGCGACGGCCGCCCCTGAAGTTCGAACCTCCCGAATCCGGCCCCGGGGTGTTGGCGGTTGATTGAAAATGCGGGAATCTGGCGAGTTGGCGCGTTTGTGAGGACTATTGATTTCCTCCCTTGTCTTCCTCCTAACGTCCCAGCCGTGCTCCCGGCGGACAGGTTCAAGGAAGTGTCTACAGGTGGTGTTGCGCCCTTCTGCGAATTGTTCCGGTTCATTGGTCCGGGTTGGCAGAGCTTCCCGCGCACAGCCTGCGTGCGATTGACTGCACTGCATCCAGGTCCAGTCGGGAAGACAGCGCATCGGCAACCAGCAGGTCCTTGCCCAGGTACCGGTGGAACTTTTCGTGCTCCAATGCTCGTGCGCCCGCCACCAGGCGTTGCAGATCCAGCCTGCCGGATGCAAGGTCCTCGAGACCACGCAGCAGGCGGCTCACATCCAGCTCGGTGGCGGAGATTTCGACGAGACCATCGAAGGTGTCGACACGATAGCCCAGTGATGCCAGCACGATGGCCAGGGCGCTGGTGCCAGCCGTCCCGGTCCAGGGAGCGAGCAGGAACCTGTTGCTACCAATCGGCTGGACAGGTGCCGCTTCGAAGTCAAGCCGCTCGTAGGCGGCGCGGGCTGACTCGAGCAGCGTCGCTGCCGTCCTGTCCAGGTAGGGCGGAAGAACATCTTCCTGCAGGACACGGCGCATGCGCCTGATGACCGTCTCGTGGATGTCGCCGGCGTCACCACCGAACACCGGAGGTTTGCCGGAGAAATCCGGCTCAACCTCGATGACCCTATCCTGGTCCCGGACAACCTCGATTCGCCAGCGCATGCCGGCAAATATGATGGTCAGGTCGGGCGCAAGCGGAACGATCATGGGCAATGTGCCAATGGTCCTGGCGCCGTGAACCACGCGGAATTCCCGCGGTGTCTGGAATACTGCGAAGAAGCTGTAGTGCTCGACCATGCGTTCACCAGCGCGGCCAGGAAGGATAGTTCCATCGGCCGCCTGTTCGATCAGCGCAATGTCCGGATCGCCGATCCGGCGGAGCAGGCTTGCAAACAATGGCTGGCTGACCGACCGGAACGGACCCCGTTCGCACAGTGTGGAATACAGCCTCTGTGCCGAGGCGCCGCCTCGTTCTGCGATCACCGACAGGATCTGGTGGGTCAATGTCGACAGGTGGAGCGCCTCGGACCGGGGCGGCTCGCACCAGCCCTCGATCAGCAGATCGACCATGGCAATCGATCGGACCAGCCTGAGATGCAGCGTGTCGACTGGGTGGGAGTGTCCGGTCACGTCCGACTCGATTGCATACATCCGGAGTACTGCAGGCTGGCCGGCGCGTCGCCCGGACCTTCCAAGCCGCTGCCTCAACGCTGCCACCGACCAGGGCGCACCGATCTGCCCGACGCATTCCACGTCGCCAATGTCAATTCCCAGCTCAAGGGTGGAGGTGCAAAACGCGGTGACCGGCAGGTTCCCCTGCTTCAGTTTCTGCTCCACGAAATCACGGTGCTCGCGGGACAGGCTGGCATGGTGCGGAAAGAACTCGTTCGGCACCATGCTGTCTTCACTCATCCGACGCAGCAAGTCCGAATAGACCTCGACGGAATTCCGCGACCCGGCAAATACGAGGTTGTTGGATCCTCTGAGCTTGTCAAACAGGTGTTTGCCGACCTCCCGAACTGCCGAATCCTCGGGGAGGATCCTGTCATTTGATTGGTTTTTCTCCGGGTCATGCTGTTCGTCGGGTTTCTGGCTGACATAACCGCGCAGCTGAATGCGCAATTCCTGCCCGCCGGACCCGCTGACCAGCTGCACGACCTTGTCTGGCGCTTCCGGGCGAAGATAGGCATTGACCAGCCTCATGTCACCAAGTGTTGCCGAGAGTCCGACCCGGCGAATTCGCCGACCCACTGACAGTTCAAGCCGCGTGAGCAGTGACCGAAGATGGATTCCCCGCTCTGAATCGAGCAGCGCATGGAGTTCGTCGATCACGATGGCGTGGGTGTAGGCAAACATGGACGGCACTTCAGCGCCCCGAAGGACAAACATGGCCTCGAGAGACTCGGGTGTGATCAGCAGGATGCCGCCGGGGTTCTTTCTTGCTCTTGCCTTTACGCTCTGCCCGATATCGCCGTGCCATGGATGTACCGGCATCTCCAGGGTCTCGCATAAATCGTCGAGCCGACCGAACTGGTCATTGATCAATGCCCGCAGAGGACCAACATAGACCAGGTCGAAGCCCTTGCCTTTGGGTGCCTCGTGAATCCTCGATATCAGCGGCAGGAAGGCCGCTTCGGTCTTTCCGCTCGCAGTTGAGGCGGCGACGATGACGTCGCTTTCCCCCCTGATCAGATGGGGGATCGCCCGTTCCTGGATATCCCTGAGAGTATCCCAGCCCTTGCGCCAGATCCAGCGCTGGACAGGATCCGCCAGTAGATCAAATCCCCTGGATTGCCTGTTGTCAGAGGCGGAATGTGGCGAGGTCATCGTCATCGTCTTCCCGTGACCCGGATCCCTCGTCACCGGCTATGTCGTCAAGGCCATCATCATCACGTTCGACCCTGAATTCGCCAATGAGATCCTGCCAGGCGGTTCCCGGATTTTGCTCGATGACGGAAAGCATGTTCACGAATGCCCTGATAGTCTGCCTTGGCGTCCGGAAATATGCATCGCCGATCTTCTCCGAGCAGTGCTTCATGAACGCTTCCAGCGCTTCGCCAGGCACGGCGGCATCATCATCCCCGAAAAAGACCCGCCTGACATTGACGAGAAGGACAAACAGGTCTTCCGGTGTAAGGCCTGAAAGGCGCAGCACGGGTCCGGTCAGGTCGACCAACCCGTCCCTGGCAAAAGTGTTCTCGGCGAGCCTGGATTGAAGCGCCTCGTAACTGTAGACTCCCCGCCTGGAATCCATCAGGAACTCGGGCGTGCCGCCCATCAGGAAACCCAGGTTCGAAGCGCTGCCCTGGAGAACATCGTTCAGGATTCGAAGTAACTGTTCGTAGTTCGCATTGCGCGCCTGGCTGCTCGTCAACTTGTAGAGATTGACAAGTTCGTCCAGCGTCACGAGCAGCCCCTTGTATCCGGCTTCACGCACGAATGCAGACAGGAGTTTCAGATGATCATACACACTGGCATCGTCAATAATCGTGCGAACGCCAAGCGCATTGCGCGCATCGGTCCGTGTCGCAAACTCGGCCCTGAGCCAACGCAGTGCCCCGGATTTGAGGTCTTCATTGCCGGCTTCGTGCCCTTCCCAGTACTTGCTGACCACCGTGGCGAATTCGTAGCCGCCGGTCAGTTCTTCCAGGTGCTGCAGCTTTTCACGGATAACCGCATCCGGAGTCCGGTCTGACGACTCCGCTTGGCGGGCCGCCTGGCTGACAAATCTCTCCACGACGCTCGCAATCGCGCCGCCATCGGGCTTGGTGCGGGTGGATGCATTGCGCGTGAGTTCTGCAAACAGTGACCGCGCCTGGCCTCCCGTGGCATGAATGCGTCGGTCAGGTGCCAGGTCGGCCGAAAGCACAACCAGGCCTTTCTCCAGCGCGATCAGCCTCACCAGGTTGAGGAAGAACGTCTTTCCCGAGCCATATTCCCCGATCACGAAACGGATGGTGGCTCCACCATCCACGATCCGTTCAACATCGCGGACCATCTCTGTCGTTTCCTCGACCCGTCCGACCTGGATGTGCTGAAGGCCCAGCCTGGGCACCACTCCGGCACGCAACGCCTGGATGATCGTATCACGCTCGCGTCGCTTGATTCTTGGACGTTCCATTGCTCTCCCTTCAATGCATCAGCAAATGGGTCAACTCGCCATTCACCTCGTAATCTCCATAATGTTCCACTAGGGCATCATCGAATTTCTCGTATGCCCATTCATTGATAGTCTCAATCATACCGGCAGCCATCAATTGATGTTCGCCGGCCAATGACGCGACTTCTTCCTCGGTCCATTCCTGGCGAGTCATCAATACCGATGCGACCGCCCGATGTGCCGGGTCCAGGCCGTCGAACCTGTCCTCTTCACCGGGCACGATGTTCTCGTCATCCTCACCCTCGGTGTCCTCGTCGTCGGCAAATACCTGGCCGAGCACCTGGCTGACGCGCACAGTGTCGGACATGACCGACGAGATGCGTTCCTCGTCGAGTTCCACCCCTCCCGGCGGAGCCTCCTCCGGGGGCATCGGTATGGCAAATTCATCGGTTGCCTGAATTCCGGGACGAACAATCACCGGTTCGGAAGACGAGGTGAGCGAGTGCAGGTCGGTGTATACGAGGTCACGGTCCAGGCCGAGGGAAGAGTAGAGTTTTTCGAGCGACCGGATTTCCTCCCTCGAGACGACGCCATCGGAGCCGGCGGTAGCAGCTGCCAGTTGACCGAGCGCCCTGCGTACGCTCTCCGAGGTATCGCGGAACTGGTTGCGCAGCATGTTCAGATCCGGTGGAACAGCGATCATCCAGGCAAGATTGGCGTGCAGCCGCGCCCGTTCGGCCTCGATCACGGACCGGTTGGCATCAATCCGCGCAGCCATATAGTCTTGCTCCGCCGAATCGATCCGGCCATCGGAATGTGCAATGAAGCTTCCCACGGCCAGTTTGAGAATTGCACTCCGGTACGCTTCGGTGGGGTTGTCGATTGCCAAAATGCCCTCCGGAAGTTCAAAGAGCATGACGGGCTCACCAAGCTTCGGCTGTCGAAGCGCAAAACGCGGATCCGGCGCCACTCCGACCCCGAGCCGGGCGAGCGCATCGGCCAGGTCGATCAGCTGGCGTTTGCCGATCTTGGCCGGTCTCGATCCTTCCAGCTGTTCCATGACATCTTCAACCGGCGTCATGCCTCCGGCCTTGATACGGCTCGCAACCCATTGCCGCAGGTCTTCCTTTTCGGGACAGGGAAACAGCGACCAGATGCCTTCGGGCAACAGCGCGTGAGCCTCGATCGTGCCCCTTCCATCAGGATTGCGCCCAAGAAAACGGCTGTATTTGTCCAAACCGGAATATGCCAACCTGGCGATGGCCCGGGCAGTGACAACCGGGCTCTTGAGCGACGTCACATCCGGAACGTCGTCCAGGTAATCGCTCAAATCGGCTTTGAAGCTGCCGGAGGACGCGTGATAGGTGAGCTTCAGGTTTCGCTTCGGGTTCCGCAGCTTCAAACCGTCCGGAAACTCGTCTTCGAACAAGTATCCGAAATACTCCTTGAATTCCCGGAATGCCCGTCTCGCCGGTGTCCGCAAATTCGTGTCAGGGTGGCACACGTACCAGGACAGGAGCCAGTCAGCGTCCAGCGGCACGCCCCTTGCCGCCATCCGGCCGAGGCCGATCAGCACCTCTGTCGGAACGCCATGGCCGTCTTGCCTGAAAACAGGTCGCGGCTGGAAACCATCGTCCAGCAGCCTTGCCGCGTCGATGAAGGCCTCGAGGTAGCGGCGTATCGAGTTGTTGTCGCCATACGTGTCGAGCAACCTGCGAACCTCGGCAATGATGTCGCCCCGCTCCCGGGCTTCCGCATTGTCGACGAAGACACGCCGTTCGAGACCGTAGAAATAGAGGAATACGTAACCGGCATCGAAGCCGGTGCCGGAGCGCCCATCCGCCAACCAGTCCAGGTAGGTTGCCCTGGCTCGAGGATCAATCGTCGAATAACTCGGCCAGTAATGTAGCCCGGCGCCCTCGTGGTCCTGGCCGTTGCGGCCTACATCAAGGTCGGGATCGATAAAGGCGTTGTCCGGGTAGCCCCCGGGACGCGTCCGGGGAGCCCGACCCACATAGACCATCCCGCCGATGTCACGTCCGGCGACACGCGCGTTCCCGTCCCCGGGGACCCAGTGGTCACCCTCCCTGAGCCTGCAAGGATCCTGCCCCCCGCCCCCGGGTGCGACCGGGCTCTCGTGACCGACCAAGCGGGGGTCGGAGCTCAATCTCACGGTGTGCGAGCGAACGGAGGAGGCATTCCGTGTCCGGTGGTTTTCTTTTGCGACCGGACCCGCTTCGTCGCACGCGGGAAGTGACGTCGCGTGGGAACAGGTAGACGAGGTTGCAACTCCTGGATCGTCGCTCGCGGGGGGCGACTCTCCATCGGGGGTGTATCTGACGATTTCGCTGTCAGCTTCCTTCGGGACGGGAGTTGAAGTCCCTTCCGGGACAGACTGCGAGGCCGTCCAGGTGAACAATCGCCAGGCATTGCGAACAATGAAGCGAGACACGGAAATCGCTCCGATCACTGCCAGCAGCAAAATGACGAGGACGACAACGATGGCCGTCAGGCTGTGATCGCCGCTCATTTCCGGCTGGACTTGATGGTTATCGGGGAAATGGCATCACTCGTCATCGGATGGCTGGCGCCGGATGCCGGCCCGGAACAGGGACGTGAAGACGGGGCTGGCATGAATATTGAATTCCTGGCTGCGCCTGCCAGACAATAATGCCTGCCAGCCGAACAAATTCCGAATGCAGGCAAGGTGCGCCTGCCATGAACAGGGAGCTTCCCAGTTTGCCTCACGGAGCCGACGTGGCCACGGTCAAATCTCGCCATTGATTGCAGCGCGCTCCAGCATGCATGACGAGGCTGGGCTACGGCGATCGCTGGCCAATGAAGCATGGAGAATACTGTTCGGATTCAGATGACTTCCAGCAGCAACATCCAAACGATCGCAGGTCAATCTTGCACTGCTGACATCGAGGTTCGGATCCACATCGAGGAACATGGCGACCAACTACCGGACTGCGAAAGACAGGGCAACATCGGCATTCTCGCGGCATGTGAGGCCCACACTATTGTCGCAGGGTATTGGCAGGACCTACCAGATGGAATCGTCATCGGAGGCCAGACAATCGCCACCGGTATTGACCGTGGAGCAGGAAATGCCGGATACCTCATCCGTTGTGTTTATCTCGCATCCGGCGACTTCACCTGGAGTTCACCTTGCCCTGTCTGGCGGAAAGCAGGATTCCGGGAGCCTCCATGACAGCCAGGGCGGGATTGCCCTCGGCGCTGAATGAACGATGGAGTTGTTCGCGTGACAGGCTGGCCCGGTTGAATACATCCGTCATGCCACCAGCGCGAGCAACAACCCCCAAGGTGTGGACGACATGGGCTGGGACACTCGTCTCCAGCGCAGCCGACAAGAAGTTGGCGACGGCCTGATCGGAATCCAGGTGGTCGGCCGAATCAAACGTGGTGAGGCTCTCGGTCATGGTCATTCGTCCCATCTTGAACGTCGAATCGTACCGACGTCGCCAGACCCTCAAGGCAGGCCACGGAGAAAAACACGCCGACCGGCTGGGCCAGATCATCCCGGCAGATGCGGCTGGCGGAGCCCACTCCCCGCGGGACCGACTCCTATTGGCAGTGCCCGGATCCAGGGGCGGCAAACGGCCTGGACGTCGGCGGCATTCGAGGGTTTTCGTGACGCGGGTCAGCAGGGACATCGGCGACGATCGGGATCAGTCGAAAAAGCGCTTGCAATCGGCATGTGTTTCGGCATGTGTTCAGGAACAGACTTGCCTCGCCGCGGCGTCAGGTAGTCATCCTGATTGACGTGCCGCTCTCTTGCAGATTGTCGCTGTATAAGGAACACAGGGAAATCCTGAAGGAAGTTGTCGACAGCCTGGCCGATGCTTGACATGCCCGCCCCAACACACCAAAGCCCTTTCACTTGCGGAATATTGCGATTGCCGCCTTCCCTCCGGTTCGTCGGAGGGCAAATCTCCACAGTTCAATGCATTCCTGCCGGGTCGCGGTGTGCCCGGGTCATCACCAGCCCGGACAGCCGCCGGCGACGGTCGGTTCATGGCGCTGCCGTGAGTTGGAAACACGCATGACCGACAGGAAACAGGAACCGGTGGGCGCCATCTCGCCAGCCCGTGCGCGGGAGGAGTTGGTGATGCGATCGCTGGCCCGGACAGCCGCCGGCGACGGTGATGCGGTGCTGGCCGAACACGCTCTCCCGCTCAGGCAGCTGGGCTATGCGGCAACGCTGGTGGAGGGCTATGTGGATGACCCGCAGGACAGGCTGGGCGCGCTGATCCGCAAGGCTTCGGGCGCCCCGCCGTCAGGCGAGGAACCGGATGGCGGCTATGTCGATCCGGTCCAGGCCAGGTGGCGCGCACCCTGGCACATGGACGCGCGCAAGCTGCGGCTGGAGACGCCGCTGCACCTGAAGGAGCTTAGGCTCCAGGGCGCTCGCCCGTGACCTCCCGCCTGCCCGCGGAACTGCTCGCTCATCTGGCGGCGCTGTCCGATCGCCTGGGGCCACTGGCCGAGCCGCTTCACGCCTGGCTGGCCGGAGGCTGGGCCGTGCATTATCACACGGCATACCGGATGTCGGGCGATGTCGACATCCGGTGGTCGCACAGAGTGCCGATTCCTCCTGACCTGCATGCCTTCGAGATCAGCGATCCCGACAGACCCGGCGGCCGGCGGCTCGTCGTCATGGATGGCAACTTCACCGATGTTCTGGGCTCCTTTCCCCCGGAATGGGAAGAGAGATCGCCGGAGATCGCCCGCTTCGGAGACATGGTCCTGCACGTGATCGATCCC
This sequence comes from Paracoccaceae bacterium, assembly GCA_964291445.2. Taxonomy (GTDB): domain Bacteria; phylum Pseudomonadota; class Alphaproteobacteria; order Rhodobacterales; family Rhodobacteraceae; genus JAPOXR01. The sequence continues at coordinate 661,291 of OZ219864.1, forward strand.
GTTGACCTGGCGGTCTCGAAGGTGGGGCGGTTCAGCGAGCGGGACTGTGACGACATCCGTGAACTGGCCAGGGCCGGGCTGGTCGACCCCGAGCTCTTCCGAACGCGCGGCGAGGAAGCGCTGGATTACTATGTCGGGGATTTGACCTTTGTCCGCTACAATCTGCGGGACTCCATCGAGATCGTGACAGAGGCAAGCCCGCCCTGGATGCACCGAACGCCCGCCCAGGCCGCTCCCGCGGCGGCCAGGCCGGCGCCGCCGAGCGGGCCCCGGCGGAAGCCGCGGGATGACGACCCGTCACCGGGCATGTGAGGGCAGGGTGGTGACCGACAGCAATCCGAGGTGACAGTGAGAGAGCCAGGGCCGGCTGGCGCCCCCATGACTGCGAGCCCGGGCTGGCGAAGGCCGGATGCTGACTGATTAAGGAGTGTTGGGCATGCATGGGCCTCAAGACCTGGTCAACTTCCACGGCCTGGCCCTGGAGCCAGACCATGGTTCGGACCTGGATCCTCTGGAGATGTACCTGCTACGGGAATTCACGGGCGTTGACCTTGACGGCGAGGCAGGTCCGGGGTGGTCCCCCGTGCGATCGATGCGGTGCGTCAACTGCCGCCCGTCCAGCCATGATAGCCAATGGCGAGATGACTGAATTCGCCATGATCCACGTATTGCAGGACATGGAATACAGCTACGCAAGGACATCGCCGCGGCTTTCCGCCGCCCTCGCAAGCCGGTCAACCGGATCGTCAGCAAGGTCTGCCATCGTGGCCACCTTCTCAGGGCACGGAACGTCTTCGACATCGCCGTCGCCTGCAAGGCCGGCCATGGGCCAGCGGTGCGGGAGATCCTCGAGGCGATGCCGGAAATGGTGGTGGCGGTGCTTGGCTGGCGGGGCCAGTGCCCGAAATTGGTGGTCGTTGTTCTGTCGTGGACCGGTCGGCGTTGGCGTTGCCGAATTTGCCCTTGATGGGCATGGAGGAGAGCAATAATTGTTTTTTTCGCATGAAGAACACTCTATCATCAATTTGTCGATGATGGGGCCGGATGCTCCGCATGACAGCTGGAGCGACAGATCTTCTGCCATGGAGAAAACGTCGCACATGAAATCGCGATGATGCGGGAGGCGCATTGTCGCTATTGGATCGATCAAGGGACAAGACATGAAGACTCAAAAATTGCGAACGGCCCTGGGCGCAGCGTTGCTGTCGGCCAGCGCGATGTCGGCCCAGGCTGCAGATATCGTAATCGGTGTTCCCAACTGGCCGTCAGTGGCGGCGACTGCGAGCATTCTCAAGGTGGTCCTCGAGGAAAATCTCGGGCTTGAGGTTGAACTCCAGAACGGCACCAATCCGATCATTTTCGAGGCCATGGACACGGGCAGCATGCATGTGCACCCGGAAGTCTGGTTGCCCAACCAGGTCAACCTGAATGAAAAATACGTGCAGGAGAAGGGAACGGTCAGGATGAATCCCAACGGGGTGCCATCCGTCCAGGGAATGTGCGTGACCGCGGCAACGGCCGAGCGCACCGGCATTTCCCATATTTCCGACCTGGCAGATCCGGACATGGCCGGTCACTTCGACACCAATGGCGACGGAATGGGCGAAGTCTGGATCGGCGCCGCCGGCTGGGCCTCGACCAATTTCGAGAAGATTCGGGCAAAGAGCTACGGCTATGACGAGACCATGGAGTTGCTGGAGATGGACGAAACGCTGGCCATGGCCGGTGTCGACGCCGCGGTTGCCAAGGATGAGGACCACGTCTTCTACTGCTACACGCCAAACCACGTCTTTGCCCTGCATGATCTGGTGATCCTGGAAGAGCCCCCATATGACGCGTCCATGGTGACTGTCATCCAGCCAACCGACGATCCGGATTGGCTGGAGAAGTCCGAGCATCCGGTCGCCTGGGATCTCGCCTACCTGCATGTCCATTATGCGACATCGCTCGAGGAGACCCATCCGGAAGCAGCTGAACTGCTTGGCAATGTCAATCTGACCACCGATCTGGTCTCCGGCATGACCTACGCCATCGTGGTGGAGAAGGCCGACGCAAACGAATTTGCGGCGCAGTGGGTGCAGGACAATGCCGAGCTCGTGGACTCCTGGCTGAAATAGGAATGATGAGCCTCGCCGTCGCCCGCAGGGCTGCGGGGAGGTGCCGGAGGCGAATGCCGCGTCACGCGGCCCGGCATTCGCCGAAGGACAGGAATTGGACCGGGCGTTACCGGTGGTACCGCCCGTTCCGGGTTGCCTCAGGCGTCATCCCGGCACAATGCCTGGCACAGGCAGTGGACGCCGCCGCCGCCCAGCGTGAACATCGACATGTCGGGGTCGAACACCTCGAATCCCATGGCCCGCATGCGGGCATTCAGAGTCTTCGAGCCGCGCATCGACAACACGCGGTCATTGCCGAGCGACACCAGGTTGACGCCGAGATTCCTTGCCTCGGCATAACCGACCTCGATGAACTCGAAACCACGGCCGCGCAAGAGCGCCACCACCCAATCCTCCATCGCCTCGACGCAGGCCACGAGCAGCTTTGGCGCCAACGGCACCACCAGACCGTCCATGTGCACGAACTCCCGGGAGATCGGCACCACCACCGCCTCCCATCCTTCGCCCGCCACCATGGCCGCCACCTGTTCGGAGCCGTCCTTCTCGGAGCGCTCGCCGCAATGGCCGACCAGGACGAAACCGGGCTCCAGGATGTTGAAGTCGCCGCCCTCGAAATGTCCGGCGGTGGCGTAGTTCCAGATCGGGATGTCGTTCTCCTGGTAGAAGCGGATGGCAGTGACGTAATCGGCACGCCGGCTCTTCAGCTGCATGTGGCAGATGAGGGCGCCCCAGGGCGTCATCGCGCTTGAATCGCGGGCGAAGAAATTGCGGTGGAGAACCGCGTCGGAGTCGAGATAGTGGCACCTGACACCATTGGACTCGTAGATCGACACCATCTCGGCGTGTTGCGACATCGCCGTTTGCAGGTTGAACTCAACGCCGGTGTGCGCCTGGTTGTTCAGGGTGCGCATCGTGATCGGGCCGGCATCAATCCAGCGATAATGGTCGGGGATACCGAGGAGCACGTCCCTGAGCGGTCCGTAATCATTGTTGATTCCCCATCGGCGCGGTTCGGCAGAGGCAGTGTCCATGGCATCAGGTCTCGCAGTTTGACGCATTCGGGCGGCACCATATCACCGGCAATACCCGCTCCAAAGCACGAATTCGGACGCGGCAGCTAACAGGATCAGACAGAAGGGAGCATGGAGAATTGACTGAACCCGTCATCAGGTTTGAGGGTGTATGGAAAATATTCGGCACCCGGGTCGACGAGGCCATGTCGGCCATCACCAATGAAGGTCTCGACAAGCCGGAGGTGCTGGAGAGGTTCGGATGCGTGGTTGGCATCGCCGATTGCTCCTTCGAGGTGTTCCGTGGCGAAATCTTCTGTGTCATGGGATTGTCGGGATCCGGCAAATCGACCATGGTGCGCCATGTCAACCGGCTGATCGAGCCGACCACCGGCGTCATCGAGGTGCTGGGCCGCGACGTGTTGGCGCTTGGCGGCAACGAGTTGCGGGAGTTGCGGGCCACGCAGATCGGCATGGTGTTCCAGCACATGGCGCTGTTTCCGCACCGGACGGTTCGCGACAATGTCGCGTTTCCGCTGCAGGTCCAGGGCGAGCCCAAATCGAGACGCTGGGAAGAGTCGCAGCGTTGCCTGAGCCTGGTCAATCTCGACGGCTACGAGGACCGCTTCCCGAGCGAATTGTCGGGCGGAATGCAACAGCGGGTCGGGCTGGCCCGGGCATTGGCCTCTGACCCGGAAGTGCTGCTGATGGATGAGCCGTTTTCGGCCCTCGATCCGCTGATCCGGCGCCAGTTGCAGGAGCAGTTCCTGGAATTATCGGCGGAGTTGAACAAGACCACTGTCTTCATCACCCATGACCTCGACGAGGCGATCCGCATCGGCAGCAGGATCGCCATCATGAAGGATGGCAGGATCGTGCAAATCGGCACTCCGGAAGAGATCGTCACCAACCCGGTTGATGAATACGTGCGGGATTTCGTCGAGGGAATTTCCACGCTCAAGCTTCTCTTCGCACATTCGATCATGGAGCCCATCGACAGTTTCCGGCCAGGCCCGGGCGAGGATCTCGGCCAGGCCCCGAGGGCATCGCATGATGTCGATCTGGACAAGCTGATCGACATCTCGATCAATACTCAACAGCCCATCGTGATCACTGACGGGGAGAAGGAGGTTGGCGTTGTCAGCAAGGCAACGCTTCTCAAGGGAATCAAGGGTGGTGACAAATGATGCAGAACACCGACACCGCGACACAATCCGGCGACACGGGCGCGACAATCACGCAATTTGCCGGCAGCAATCACGGCTACTACGCCCGTGAATTCGAGAAAATTGAAGCTGCAACCCGGTTTCCGTGGTCATGGAACATGGCGGTCGCCGCGGCTGGGCCATTCTGGGGCGCCGCACGCGGCTTGTGGGGATATTTCTGGACATTCCTGATCCTCGAAGTGCTGGCCCTGGTGCAGATCGGCAGGGGCTGGTGGGGCGATCTTGGCGCCGACAAGCTGGCGAGACTGGAGACGCTCACCGAAAAGAAGAACGAATTTCTCACCAAGTATGAAGCCGCCAAGCTTGCCGGAGACCCCGATGCGGCGTCACTGCTGAAACGGGCCGACAATCTGGACAAGGTTGCCGAGCGCGTGGCTGCCGAGGCGGCGCTTGCGGCGCAAGGAGCGACGACGATTCTCCTGACCGGCATCGCCCTGTTGGTCGGCTTGCGGGTGCTGCAGGGCTTTTACGCCAATCTGGCTTACGAAAAACAGTATCTCAAATGGCGGGCCGACCCGGCCGGCACCGCCTCCGGCCTAAACTGGACCAGGGCGGGACTCGGGGCCCTGCTGTGGTTGGCGATCGTGCCACTCACACTCTACCGGTTCACGATTGGCCGCATCGACCCGGCGCTCGAGCCTTATGTGCTGGGCTTCCCGGTGGACAAGAGTCGGTTCTACTCGCCGATATCCACCTGGCTCGATGGCGGCTTTGACTGGCTCTCGGTGGCTGGCGCCGGTGCCTTCGATGGCATTGTCAACGCCATCACCGTGGTGCTGAACGGTCTTGAAACGGTGTTTGTCGACACGCCCTGGCCGGTGGTGATGATCGTGATCATTGTCGTTGCCTGGCGGCTGGCCGGGCCGCGGGTGGCGGTGTTCACCTGCGCCGCCCTGGCCTATCTTGGCCTGTTCGGGCTGTGGGAGACCAGCATGATCACGGTCTCGCTGCTCGGTGCGGCCGCGTTCCTGTGCATCCTGCTGGGAATTCCGCTCGGGATCTGGTTCGGCAAGAACCAGCGAGCCTACAACGCCGCATTGCCGGTGCTCGACTTCATGCAGACCATGCCTGCCTTCGTCTACCTGATCCCGATCATCGCCTTCTTCGGTACCGGCAAACCGCCGGGGGTGCTGGCAACGCTGATTTTCGGCATGCCGCCGGTGATCCGTCTGACCGCGCTCGGGATCCGCGGCGTTCCGGAGAACACCAAGGAGGCGGCAATCGCCTTCGGCTGCACCCGATGGACCCTGCTTCGGGACATCGAGGTTCCGTTGGCCATGCCGTCAATCATGACCGGGGTCAACCAGACCATCCTGATGTGCCTGTCGATGGTGGTCATCGCATCGCTTATCGGCGCCAAGGGGCTCGGCCAGGATGTGCTTGTCGCCCTGCAATACGCCGCCAAGGGCCAGGGGATGCTGGCCGGCCTTGCCATCCTGTTCTGCGCCATGGTCATCGACCGCATTGTCCAGGGGCATTACCGGCGCTCCGCGGCACATACCCGGCGGGGCCGATAAGGGGACAATCCGGCAGGGATGCCGAAAGGCGTCCCGCACGGTGCCACCGGCAACAATGGCCGGGGCCGACAGGTAATGGGTCGCGGGCCGTCAGTTGGCGGTCAGGCCCGGCGGACGGGAATGCTGTTCACCAGCACGGTCAATCGCATGGTCGCCAAGGGTCGGGCCCGGCGGACGGGGAAGGTTGGCCAACGGCGGCGTCAATGGCGGGGACCGTCACCATCGACATCATGGGCCTGGCCCTCGATGATGACATGTTCGGGGTCGGGCCGGCCGCGTTGCCGATACTCGGCGAAGGTGCCGGCATTGGCAATGATCGCGGCTCTGCCAATGCTTATCACCAGGTCGCGGATGCGGGGAAACAGCAGGGCAAAGCCGATGGCGTCGGTGAAGAATCCGGGCGTGAGCAGCAGCAGGGCCGACACGAAGATCATGACCCCGTGCAACAGGGGAATCGCCGGGTCTCGCCCTTGGGCGGCCGATTGGTGAATCTCCACGAAGACCCGCAGACCCTGCGTCCGCAACAGCGCCGCGCCGATAATCGCCGTTATCACCACGATCAGCAGCGTTGGCCACAATCCGACCACGTCACCGATCATGATGAACAGGCCGATTTCGACCAGCGGAACGACAAGCAGGAGGAGCAGGAGGCGCATTCGTCTGACTTTCGACTTATGGTTGCCTGCACAGGTGGACAGGCAGGATTCTTTTCCCTACATAGGACTTCCGGTCACGCATTTTAAGGTGGCCCGAAAAGGGACAGGTGATGGGTAACTCCTTACTGCAGTTGATTGCGCTGGCGGCGGTTGCCATTTACCTGATCTTCAGGCTCCGCAATACGCTGGGCTCGAGGGACGGCTACGAAAAACCGGATGCTCCACAATCGCGCTCGCCGGGACCGATGCCCCGCCACGCGGAACCGGAAGATGCGGTCATCGACTTCGAAATCTCGCAATTTGCCGATGCCGGCTCACCCACCGCCAAGGCACTGGCAGCCATGAAGGAATCGGAGCCCAGCTTCAGCGTCGAGGAATTCGTCAACGGTGCCCGCGGCGCCTACGAGATGATCCTGATCGGCTTTGCCAAGGGCGAGATCGAGGATCTCCAGCCGTTCCTGGCGACGGAGGTCTACAATTCGTTCGAACAGACCATCGAGGCGCGCGCCAGCGAGGGTCACAACTACCAGGCCAGCTTCGTCGGATTGCGGGAGACCAAGCTGGTATCTGCCGAATTCGACCACTCGACCTCGCGGGCGGAAATCGGAATGGAATTTGTTGGAGAGGTCACATCCTGCGTCACCGATGCCGACGGCGAGGTGATCGAAGGCGATCCGGAAACCGTCAGGCGTCAGCGCGACAGCTGGATTTTTGCCCGGCACATGGGAAGCAGCGACCCGAACTGGGAGCTCGTTGCCACCGGCGAGTAAGCCGCGATCGGCCTCGAATTGGAGGTGTCTCCGACAATTGGAAGGTCTTCGGACAGTTGCACGCTCTGGTCCGTCTGTCCTGGGAGGGAGCCTTCGGTATTTGGCAAGCCTTCGGACAGCAATCCGTTCGGGACTGTCCGTCCCAGGCGGGAGCCCCAGGCAAATGGCAGGTCTTCGAGACCGGGTGAGGCACGGTGACTTCCCGGTCGCACGGGCGCCCTCCGACAGCCGAGGAAATGGAGGATTGGCTTCGATTCACGAAGGCGCCGGCCAGGCCGGCCAGCAACGCCGAAAGCCGGGACAATCCCGAACCGGACGGGACGGCGCCGGCAGGCCCCGATGCCACACCGGAGGCAGGATGGAAGGCCACCGGGCGATCCCTCGACCGCAGCGAGGAACAGGATTGGGCCGACTTCATTGAAGACAGGCCGCTCGGCTCCGGCGACGCGGGGAAGGAAAGCGTCGGCCCGGACGAGCCCGCCAGCATTCCTGCCTCGGCCATCGCCGGCAGGCAGCGCACGCCGCGGGCCGAATCCGGCGGCAGCATCGATCGCAAGCTGGCAAGGCGTTTGAATTCCGGCCGGGTCGACCCGGAGCGAATTATCGACCTGCACGGGCTGGATCGGGGTCAGGCCGAACGAAACCTGAAGCGGTTTCTCACCGAATGCCTGGCGGCAAGGGTCAGGCTGGCGCTGGTGATCAGCGGCAAAGGCACCCGGTCACGGGAGGACGAGACCTTCCGGGAGACGGGAATCCTGCGCAAGAGCGTGCCGGTCTGGCTGGGGCGGAAACCGCTGTCCGACATGGTTCAGCATTTCCAGAGTGCGCATGCCGCGCACGGGGGGAGCGGCGCCTTCTATGTCTATCTCAGACGGGAGAGGAAACGGAGCGCCGATCCCTGACCGTCACACCAGGCCTGGCCCGGTCACCGCTGCCGCCAGGCGCCAGCTGCCGGCGGTGAATTCGGCTCCCGTCACGCAACCGGAACGGACACTTCCACCATCGAGATTGATCTTTCCGTCATGGCACCCGTGCAGGGCAAGGTCGCGCTCGTCGTCGAGTTGTTCCACCGGGGAGACATGCACCGGCGAATGGCCATGAACCACGATCAGGCCTGGAATCTCGACCGGACTGTCCAGGAAGCCTCTCCTGATCCAGGCCCAGTGATCATCCACGAGCAGGTGCCAGGGCTTGTCGAGGAACGTGTCGACCGGCATGCCATTCCTGATCCCGGCATGCACGAAGAGCAGGTTTCCGAACTTCACATGCGAGCGGAGGGACTGCAGCCAGTCCAGCCGGTCGGGGCCCAGCGCGCCGGCCAGGCCGGCAGCGATTCCCTGCTCGTTCGACAGCAGCACCTCGAAATCCGCCACCGCATTCCGCATGGTCGTGATGGCGCCATTCATGATCCAGACTTCCCAGATCTCCGGATCGTCGCCAGCCAGCGCCAGGCGCATCATCTGCTCGTGGTTTCCCATCAGCGGGATCACGGTGGAAAAGGCCCGCGACGGTGCCGCCATGATCATGTCGACGGCACCGATGCTGTCCGGGCCGCGGTCGACCAGATCGCCAAGGCAGACCAGGGTGTTGTCGGACACATCCTCCGGGCACCGGTCGAAAAACGCCAGCAGCGCCCACAGGTTTGCCGACATGCCGTGCACGTCACCGATTGCACAGATGCGCTGACCGGGTTGGAGTCCCGTCTCCAGCTCCATCCAGCCGGAAACGGTCAGCGTCGGTTTGGCGTGATCACGCATTCCCTCCAGGCCTGCTGGCCGGACCTTCCCGGCTGGGCCGACAGGATCAGAGGCTGCGCTCGATTTCCTCGCGCTCGTAGATCTCGATCCGATCGCCGGGCTTGATGTCCCCGTAATTCTCGAAGGCCATCCCGCATTCCTGTCCGCCGCGGACCTCTGCGACCTCGTCCTTGAATCGCTTGAGGGATTTCAGGCGGCCTTCATGGACAACCACGCTGTCGCGCAGGAGACGGACGCCGGCCGATTTGCGCACGGAGCCATCCGATACCCGGCAACCGGCAACGGTGCCAACGCCGGTAATGTTGAAGATCTCCAGGACATCGGCGCTGCCGATGATCGTTTCCTTGAATTCCGCCTCCAGCAGGTTTGATGCGAGCTTCCTGATATCGTCAATCAGGTCGTAGATGATCCGGTAGTTCCTGATCGGGACGCCCGTCTTCTCGGCCAGCGACATCGACATCTGGCTGGGCCTGATATTGAACCCGATCACGATGGCGCTGGATGCCTCGGCCAGGCTGATATCGGTCTCCGAGATCGCCCCGACCCCGGAATGCAGGACACGGACCTTCACTTCCTCGTTGCCGATCCGCTCCACCGCCTGCACGATGGCCTCGGCGGAACCCTGGACATCGGTCTTTACCACCAGCCGCAGCTCGCTGACCGCACTCTCCGCCCTGCCTTCCTGGATCATCCTGAGTTGCTCGAGCGAGGCGCTGGCGCCAGCTGCCGCCCGCTTCTTCCGGTTCAGCGACTGCCGATACTCGGCAATCTCCCGGGCCTGGGACGCGTTCTCGACGACATTGAGAATGTCGCCGGCCTGCGGGGCACCGTTCAGGCCAAGCACCTCGACCGGCATCGATGGCGTGGCCTCCTCGACCTTTTCCCGGTTCTCGTCGAACATGGCCCGGACCTTGCCGTGCTGGTTGCCGACCACGAAGAAATTGCCGACCCTCAATGTGCCGTGCCTGACCAGGATGGTGGCGACGGTTCCGGCGCCGGTGGCCAGCTTGGCCTCGACCACCGTTCCCTCCGCCACGCGGTCCGGATTGGCATTCAGCTCCAGGAGTTCCGCCTGCAGCTGGATCGCATCCAGCAGCTGGTCGATCCCCGCCCCGGTAACCGCCGACAGTTCGACATCGAGGACGTCACCAGACCGTTTCTCGACAACGATCCCGCTGCGAAGCAGTTCGTTGCGAACATGGTCCGGGTCGGCGCCCGGCAGATCGCATTTGTTGATGGCGACGATGACCGGAACCTCGGCCGCGCGGGCATGATTGATCGCCTCGACCGTCTGCGGCATGACCGCGTCATCGGCGGCAACGACCAGCACCACGATGTCGGTGACCTGGGCGCCCCTGGCACGCATGGCCGTGAACGCCTCGTGTCCGGGCGTGTCCAGGAAGGTGATCCTGGCGCCGGTCTTGAGGGTGACCTGGTAGGCGCCGATATGCTGGGTGATGCCGCCAGCTTCGCCGTCCACGACCTTGGTGTTCCTGATCGCGTCCAGCAGCGATGTCTTTCCGTGATCCACGTGGCCCATGACCGACACCACCGGCGGCCGCGGCTGCAGATCCTCCGGGCGATCATCGACCGTCTCGATCACATCCTCGACATCAGCATCCGATACCCGAACCGTCCGGTGACCGAATTCCTCCACGATCAGTTCGGCGGTATCGGCATCGATCGACTGGTTCTGCGTCGCCATGATGCCGTTCCTCACCAGCGTCTTGACCACGTCGGCGACCCGTTCCGCCATGCGGTTGGCCAATTCCTGGACAACGATGGTTTCCGGCAACTGCACTTCGCGGACAATCTTCTCGAAGGATTGCACGCTGGACATGGCCCGGCGCTTCTTGCGCTCCTGGCTCCTGAGAAAGGCTGCATGCGACCGATGCTGGAAATCATCCTCGTTGAGCACCCGGGCGATGTTGAGCTTGCCGCGGTTGCGTCGCTCCTGGAACGATCGGCCCTGGGTCTTCTGCTCGGGAGTGTCCCGCTCGCGTCCTCGCCGCCGGTCGGTCTTCCTGGCAACGGACGGCCTGGCCGGGTCGCCCGGTCTTGGCGCCGGCGCGGGTACCCGTGATGCCGGCTTGTCGGCCGTGTCCACTGGCGCCAGGTCGGCCGGGCGTTCGACCTGTCCGGATGCCGCCGCCTGTTCCTGCTGCGCCCTGGCAAGCTCCTCCTGCTGCCGTCTTTCCTCGGCCAACCGCCGGTATTCGCGTTCACGCTTCTCTTCCTCGATGCGCTGGCGATCATCCTCGGCCTTCACCGCCTCACGCTTGCGCAGTTGCCGGGCGGCGCTGGTTTCCTCGGTTTCGGCCGGCGCAGCCGCTTCCGGTCGCGGCTTGATGGCCGGCTTGGAAGCCGGTGGCTTCACCGCCGCCACGCGTCGCTTCGGGATGCCCTCGACCACGACGGCATTGCCGCCGCGCAACCCCATGGCTGCGGGTGTATTCTGTGGTTTTGTGCCGATCCTGCGGGCACCGGGGTTCAGACTTAGGGTTTTCTTTTCCATAGCGGTCTATCCTTGCGAGTCTGAACTTTTACATCGCCTGCACCATAGCGAAGTATCCTGACACCAGCCTAATCGAACCGAATGCCGGCCAAGCGACGCGCCTCCGCCCGGATGCGCCCGCATATTCCGCCGACTTTCACGGCGACATGTATTACATTCTGCCGCCCGAATGCCATACCTAATTCACTGCCCGTCAGGCAGCGCATGATTTCGACATCCTCCGCCCCGCTGACCAGCTTGCTGATCTGCCTCGGCGACCCGTCCGCTGCCAGCACCAGCAACCCGGCCCTGCCGGCGGTCACTTCGTCACGAACCCTCTGAAACCCGCTGACTGCCGATCCCGACTTCCTGGCCAGGGACAGCAGATCCGAGACCCGGCGGACCAGCAATGACTCCGCCTGTCCTGGAAGGTCGTCCGGAACCTTGACCTGCCGCCGGGCCGCCCGCGCAAACAGCGCCCGCTCGCAGGCGCGTTTGACAGCATTCCGGTCAGCGCTGACCCAAATTCCCCTACCGGGCAATTTCCCGTCGACATCGACATGAAGACGGTCCTCTTCGCCAACGACGAAGCGGATCATCCGTTCCTGGGGCAGCTTCTCCCTGGTGGCAATGCAGATCCTCTCGGGAGTGTCCGGACGTCGCTTTCGACCTCCTCTACCCATCGAAGATTTCAGACTCCTCCGCATCGGCCCCGGCCCCCTCCATGCCGTCTTCGGGCTCCAACATGCTGGCCTCGGGGTCCTCCAAATCGGTGTCGGGGTCCTTGCCGTATTCCTCGAGATCCTCTTCGCTGATCAGGCCGGCAGCAAGCCTGGCCTGCATGATCAGGTTGCCAGCCTCCTCCAGGGACATCTGGAAGGCATCCAGGTAACCGGCATCATAGCTCCGCTTGCCCTTGCTGTAGGTGTAGCCACCGGCGAGTTCCCAATCCTCGCAATAGGCCAAATCCTGAACCGCCAGCACGCCGTTCTGGGCCAGTGCCAGCACCATTTTCGGTGACAACTCCGGAAACTCCGCCAAATCATCCTTGACACCAAGCTCCCGGGCCTGCCCCAGTACCGCCCGCCGCTCCTCCTCGACATAGCGCGTCGCCCGGCTCTGCAATTCCTCGGCGATCTCGTCGTCAATGCCGTCGAGCGTGCAGAGTTCGTCAATGCCGCAACTGGCAAGATAGTCGAGCGAATCGAAGCCCTCGGACACCAGGAGCTGGGCAAAGACCTCGTCGATATCGATGGCCTCCATCAGCAGCCTGGTCCGCTCGGCAAATTCCTTCTGCCTTTCCATCATCTCGTCGGTCTCGGTCAGGACCGAGACTTTCAGCCCGGTCAGCTGGCAGGCCAGGCGGATGTTCTGACCGCGACGGCCAATGGCCAGGGAATACTGGTCATCCGGCACGACGACGACACCCGGCTTTCCCTCGTCATCGAGAATGACCTTGGCCACCGTGGCCGGCTGCAGGGCGGTCACGATGAAATCGACCAGGTTGTCGGTCCAGGGAATGATATCGATGCGTTCACCCTGGAGTTCGTTGACGACGGTCTGCACCCGGGAGCCACGCATCCCGACACAGGCACCAACCGGGTCGATGCTGTTGTCGTAGGACACGACCGCGATCTTGGCGCGTGATCCTGGATCCCTGGCCACCGACCTGATCTCGATTGACCCTTCATAGATCTCGGGAACCTCGTTCCGGAACAGCTCGACCATGAATTCATTCGCTGCCCTCGACAGGAAGATCTGCGGGCCACGTGTCTCGCGCCTGACGTCCGAGATAAAGGCCCGGATCCTCTCGCCATTGGAATAGCTCTCGCGCCCGATCTTCTGATCCCGCCTCAGAATGGCCTCGGCCCGGGTGATGTCGACAATGATGCTGCCATATTCCTCGCGCTTGACCGCGCCGACGATGATGGACCCGACCCGGTCCTTGAACTCGTGGTACTGCCGTTCCCGTTCGGCATCGCGGATCTTCTGCAGCACCACCTGCTTTGCCGACTGGGCGGCGATCCGGCCCATGTCGAATGCCGGCAGTTGCTCGGCGATTTCGCTCCCGGGCTCGATGTCCTCGGCCAGGGTTTGGGCCTCGGCCAGTTCGATTTCGGCAAAGTGGTTCTCGACCTCGTCAACCACCGTCCTCACCCGGGTATAGGTCTGGTGGCCGGTTTCAGGGTCGAGGCTGACCCGGATGTCGAGTTCCGGCCCGTAATGCATGCGGGCCGCTTTGGCCAGGGACTCCTCGATCGCCTCGATGACGATCGACTTGTCGATCATTTTTTCCTGGGCAACGGAATCGGCAATCTGCAGCAGCTCCAACATGTTGGCAGTTGCAATGCTCATGGCTGTTTTCCTTTCGGTGGTGGTGTGTGGTCGGTCGGTTCGGTCGGCTCCGGGCCGATATCGTCGGAGCGGGCCGCGTCCAGCAGCCGGTCCGTCATGACGAGACGGGCCGATGCGAGCGAGTCGAAGGCGAGTTCCACCTCGCCCTCCGGGGTTTCCAGCCGGACGAGGTCTCCGGATACCGGGCCGATATTGCCCCGGAACCGCCGCCTGCCATCAACGGGCAGCTCGGTCTCGATCTTGGCCAGATGGCCCATCCAGACTTCAAAATCGGCCAACCTGGTCAATGGCCGGTCAATCCCCGGAGATGAGACCTCCAGAGTATATCCTTCCCTGACCGGGTCCTCGACATCCAGGACGGACGAGACCGCCCGCGAGATCTCGGCGCAATCGGTCACCTCCATCCCGCCATCCTGGCGTTCGGCCATGATCTGCAGGGTCTTGGCCTTGCCGCCGCCAAATCTCAGGCGCACGAGGTCATATCCCATCTGCCGGATTATCGGTCCGACAATCCGCAGCAGCTTCTGATCAATGGGCGAGACCGCAACCAGATCGCGCATCAACTGGTTCCCGCAAAAAAAACGGGCCCGCGGCCCGTCGACTGTTTCTCGGTGGGGTATCGGGTTTGGACGCCGAACCTCCGCTGTATCACCCTTGCCTAGCCGCATTCGGCGGGAAAGGCAACAACAACATCGGTGTGCTGGAGCCGCCTTGCAGCCGGATCTCCTGCCAATCCGGGCCACAGGCCCGGCGTGCCGCCGGGCAATGCGGCCCGTTGCGGCGCCCGCCTAGCCGGTCACGCCGTACATGTCCCGAATGTCGTCCACGGACCTGCGCACCAATTCGGTCAGCACGTCAAAATCAATATTGCGAAGATTGGTCATGTAGAGACATGAGACCGAGTGCCGGTGTTTTCCCAGCCGCGCCAGCAGATCCTGGTATTTCGAGAATCCGGGCATGATGTACACGGTCACCGACGCCTTTCGCGGCGCAACCCCGGTCTGCATCCAGTAATGCTCGGACTTGTCGGCGCGACGGTATCGATAGCGGCCAAACCCGACAATGCTGTCACCCCACATCCTCGGCGGCTCACCGGTGACCGCCTCCATCATGCGGACGACACGTTCCGTATCCTCTCGCCGCCGGACATTGTCCACCGAATCCAGGAAGGCCTGGACATCGCCATCATTCTCGACTGTCTTCATAGTCTCGGTCATGGAACATCCTTTCCTCGAAATCCGGCCAAACGTCAATTCCTGCCGACCCTGGTCCTGTCGGTCCATATAGACGTACTAAGGGAGATGTTGACATTCGAGTTGCGAATCCGGGCAACCGATGCAATTTTCCTCGCAACAGCACGCCAAGACGGCGGCATGAGCAGTCGAGGCAAATGGCAGTTGAATGCAGACAGGACGGTGCGAGCGGGCGCCATGTGGGCGCGGACCTGCCCCATATTGCCCGGAAAGGAAACCGATCCCGGTGTCACCGCGGCAGTGGGCCGAATGTTTCTTGAGGCGGTGCTGTGGCGGACCCGCACCGGATCGCCATGGCGAGACCTTCCGGAGCATTTCGGCAACTGGAACAGCGTGTTCAAAAGGCAGGCGGAGCGTCAATGGGCTTGGCTCTTTCGGGCATACGCAACACTGCGTGACGATGGGCGTCGCCTGTTGCCTCTTCACCTGGCTCTTCGCCGGAAATGGCGGCCACCCCCCTTCTTGCCGAAAGCGGTGGGTTGGGACAGTCAAGGCCGAACGAAGGCACAGCCAGGTCCTGATCCAAACCCCGGCCGGCCTGGCCCGGGGAGCCGCCGGATAGCTCTGGCATGGTGTTCATGCCGCCAGGCCCATCACAAATTGGCAGGCGCCAGGCGCTGGTGAGGATGCGCTCAGCCAATCAAGGCAAATTCGGCAACGATATAGGCGCAGTAGGCTGCAACAAGGGCAATTCCGGCCAGCCGGTTGATATTCCGTCCCATGATCATGACGAGTGAAATAAGGACCGTGGTTGCAACAAGGACCCACAGGTCGAAGCCGACCATTCTCGGGGAGAAAGGAATTGGAGCGATCAGGGCGGTGATGGCTGCAATCCCGGAGATGTTGAACAAATTGCTCCCGATCACATTACCGAGACAAAGCTGTGTGTTCTTGCGCCATGCGGCAATGACGGAGGTTGTAATTTCCGGCAAGGAGGTACCGATGGCAACCACGGTCAGGCCGATGACTTCCTCGGGAATGCCCAGATGGAACGACAACCCGACTGCACCCCTCACCAGGAGTTCTGCGCCCACAAGAATGGCGGCAAATCCGCAGACAAATGTGGCGACGATCCTGGCCAATGCATTCGTCCGAGGCCAGTTGGCGCCGGTTTCGGGATACTCAACGCCGTTGCCTTGCCGAGCTGCCATGACAATGTAGCCGCCGAGAGTTGCGGCCAGTATCACCCCATGCCACCACTTCAATTGCCCGGCGAAGATGCCGACCCCGGTGAAGAACGCGGTTGTTCCGATGAGGGCGACATTGTCCCTGGCCAGCTCGCGGGCATCCACGACAACCGGGCAAATGGCGGCGGCAATTCCCAGGATCAGCAAGGTGTTGGCGATGTTGCTGCCGATCACATTCCCGATCGCCAGACCTGGAGAGGCTCTCAGCACCGCGTCAATGCAAACCGCCAGCTCGGGTAGCGACGTTCCAAAACCCACGACCGTGATGCCGACCAGCAAGGGAGACACATCCAGATACCGGGAAAGCCGAATGGCGCCCCGGACCACCATGTCGCCGCCGGCGAGCAGCAGGACAAGACCAAGAAATGTGAACAGGATGTTGATCATGATCCGGCCAATCGAGGGAAGTTTGCAGCAAACGCAATGCTCGCGTTCATCCTTCCGCCAGATGCTGCGCCAGGGTCGGGAGTCGTCCTCGTCCATCGCCGGACACCAGCGGCAACCTGCCTGCAGTACTGCTCCGGCCTGGCATGGGAATTCTGCCGATCAGTTCTGGCGAACCAGCACCACCTCGACCCTTCGGTTCGCCGAACGCCCGTCTTCGGTGTCATTGGTTGCGCGCGGTGCCAGATATCCGATTCCTTCGGCCTGCAGCTGGTCAGGATTCACCCCGTATTGTGCAACCAGAAGGTCCATAACGGCGACTGCCCTCTTCTGGGAGAGTTCGATATTCGATTCCAGCATGCCTTCGGTATCGGTATGGCCAACCAGGACCACGATCGCCCCCGGATCGGCTTCAAGGAACCCGGCCAGTTCCTCCAGTTCGTCAGAATCGCCGCTGGCGAGGGACAGTGAACCGGTGGCGAATTCAAGCGAGGTCAGGACGGCGCGTCCCAGGAACAGCAATTGCTGGACAATCGGACCGACATCATCGCCCGGATCATCATCGCTTTCGGTCGATTCCCGGTTGGCCACCTGCTTGATGATGGTTTCGACATCTCCGGTCCCGGCCGACGAGTCATCCTGTTGATGCGGCGTTTCCCGGGCCAGGGTGACCTGGACAAAGCCCGTATTCGACGACGCACTGACCAGGATCGAAACGAGTTCCGCTGCGCCAGCGTCATCCTTCCTGGCGGTCAGGAACCGGAAATCGCCGATATCGACGAACATTTCCGGCGGCGGCACGATCTCGATGGCGGCGAGGAAGGCAAACCCGCCGCATTGCCGGTCATAACAGCGGAAGATCTCGGTATATCCGCGCCGCTGCAGCGATGAAGACAAGGTGCGTAACAGGTCGAGTGTCGGCCGGGATCGGTCTGTCCGGAACACGATCCTTTCGACGGCGCCGTCGACAAACTCGATCGGGACGTCGCCATCCACACCGGATCCGACAGGAAAGCTGGCGGAATCGGCATCGCTGGTTTCATGGATGACCTGCTGAAACCCCTCGGGAAGCTCCAAATTCACGGCGGCAGCGGCGGCAGCGGCAGTGATCACCAGCGCCGCGGCACAGATGCAGGAAAGCCGTTTCATCGGCCTGCCGAATGATATTCGGGGTTGGGTTTCATGGCCAATGCTGATGCGACCCGGTTGGTCATGTTGAAGAAGCCGGCAACCCCGGCAATGTCCCAGATGTCCCGGTCACTGAACCCGGCATCCCGCAATTCCTGCCGATCCGGCTCTTCGATCCGACTGCTTTCGATGGTCATCTTCTCGGCAAATTCGAGCATCTTCCTCTGCCGGTTGTCGAGGCTGCAGACGCGGAAATTCTTGGCGAGCATTTCGCCGAGTTCCGGATCGCCTGAGAGCACCCGGACCGCTGCTCCATGTGCCACCAGGCAATAATAGCAGCGGTTGATCGAGGAGACGACAACGGCGATCATCTCGCGCTCCAGCTTCGACACCCCGCTATCGGCAAGCATCAGGTCGTTGTACATGGCGGTGAACGCGTTCAGCTTGTCGATGTCGAACAGGTATGCCCTGAGCACGTTCGGAACCATGCCGAGCTTTTCCTCGCACAGGGCAAGATATTGCCGTGTGTCCTCGGGAAGCGGCTCGACCGGCGGCAGATCAAGTGCAGTCGGCATCTCGTGCCGGGATTTCACACCAGCCTGCGCACCACCTCTAACCATATGATATAGCGTCTCTTTTCTTCCGCAATCCGCAGACGCGGCAGGTTTTCCGGCTAGATTTTCCTGCATCGGCAACTGAATGCAGGGAGATCACGATGGCGACATTACGACTGACAGATGCACGAATCAAGACCCTCAAACCTGCCCTGTCGCGGGATCGTCGTGAATCGGATCTGAAGGGCTTCGGCGTCCGGATCATGCCCTCGGGCAGGAGGCAACTCTTCATTCACACAACATGGCGGCAGACGATCAGGAAAATCATCGGTGAGCCGACAGGAGCCACGCGATGCGGCAAGGGCCGCCCTTGATGCCATCCGAAAGGGCCGGCCGACAGCGGCATCGCCCGGTGAGACCCTGTTCGAGGTCGTCGCCGAGGACCTGTTCCGCCGCTATTCCCGCCACTGAAAGCCGTCCACACGCAAGGTCAACAGACATTTTCTGCGCAATCAGATCCTGCCCTGGTTCAAGGGAATGCAGATCGCAGACATCTCCCGGAAAGTTGTCCAGGAATGAAACCTGTCCCTCGGTGCAACGCCAGTTGCCGTTGATCGCTCGGCGCCGGTGCTGACCGACATCATGGCTCAGGCTGAAGCCTGCGGGTACCGCCCGGAAAACACCAACCCGTGCACGGGCATCGCTGCTGGCGGCAGAAACGCGAGCGCATCCTGTCCGATGTCGAACTCCGGCATCTCGGCGACATTTTCGCACGCCGGGAGACCGGCCGCCTCTTGCTGGCGGCCATCATCAGGCTCCTGCTCCTGACCGGGTGCCGGGCAAGCGAATTTCGGTGTTTCCAGTGGCGGGACTATCGTGACGGGAATTTGCATCGTCGTGACGGCAAGACGGGTCCACGAACGGTATTCCTGAACCCGAATGCTCGAGACATTATCGAAAGCCAATTGGCAAAGACCTCGGGCCAGTTCCTGCGTTCCTCTCCGAGAGACCCGGCCAGTCCGATCTCGAATGAGGCAACCGGGCGGCGACCTTCTCGCTCGCCACCGCCGAAAGATGGGCCGGTCGGGAAGGCCGACCCCGGGAGGCGACCGAGTGGCAACGCATTGCCGTCTACGGCGACGCTGCCAATTTCGTCGACCGGCGGCTCGGCAAGGGCGATCCGGTCTTGGTCGAGAGAAGGATCGTCACCCGGCAGTACAAGGACCACGACGGCAACGAGCGCAGCCTCGCTGAAATCGTCGTCGACGGGCCGCGGGCCATTGCCAACATTTTCGCCGGCGGCGGACGGAGGATGGAGACCGGCCGGTATCCGGGGATTCTGCCGTACCATGACCCGCCACTTTCTCGCCCCAAAGAGCGGTAGCCCTGAAAAAATCGGGGGGACAACCGCCGACGCATATGCTATGGGCGCCACCGGATCCGCCTGGGGGACACATGTTGGAGCTTTTGGCCGGCGCGGTCGGCGGGATCGGGCTGTTTGTCGTCGGAATGTGGTTCCTGACGGAGAATCTGAAAAAACTGGCGAGTCGGCGGCTGCGTCGAACCGCACAGCGCCTGACCGGGCATCCCGTGAGCGCGTTCTTCTGGGGCGGGTTGGCCGGTGGTGCTACCCAGAGCATGGCCGGGCTGGCCTTCATCGTTGTCAGCATCCTGCGCTCGGGGATGATTACAACGAGGAGCGCGTTCGCGCTCATTCTCGGCGGCGGCGGCGGCGCGACGCTTCTCGTGCTGGTCGTCACCTTCGACGTCCGGATGGTTGCGCTGTTCCTGCTCGGCCTCTCCGGCCTTGCCCTGGCCAGCAAGCCCCTGTCGAAGTACCGCCAAGTGGCGGCGGCGGTCTTGGGCGGCGCGATGATAGTTTTCGGGCTAACCCTGCTGAAGGACTCGGCGGCGCCGCTGGCCGACCAGCCCTGGTTCCAGAATGTGATGGAGGGGATGGGGACTTCGCCGCTGCTTGCGTTCCTGATCGCGACGGTGTTGACAGCCGCCGTGCAGTCTTCAAGCACGGTATCCGTATTCGGCATCAGCCTGTCCGCTGCCGGGGTCATCACCATAGACCAGGCCATAATGGTCATTTACGGCGCCTTCATCGGGTCGAGTGTCATCATGTACATCCTGTCGGCAAACCTGACCGGCCGGTCCCGCCAGGTCGCCATGTATCTGGTGTATCTGAACGTCGTGATCTGCACCGTGCTGGTCCCCCTGTTCTATGCTGAATTCTATTTCGATGTGCCGGGGCTCAAATCCCTGGTTCTTGCCCTCCCGCTCAAGCTGGACCAGCAATTGGCGCTTGTCTTCATGATCGCCTCGCTGGCCCTGGTTCCGGTGCTGCTCCTGTTGCTCGGTCCGACAACCCGGCTGTTTGAGCGGCTCTGGCCGGAGTCGCCCATCGACGAACTGTCCAAGGCGCGTTTCATTTACGACCATGCGTCGGTTGATCTGGACACCTCGACGATGCTGGTCAACCTGGAACAGAAGCGCGTATTCGGGATCTTTTCGCATTATTTCGAAGTTGTGCGGCAAGGCGCGGATCTGGTGCCGGTCCAGGATGCGTGCCGGAATGTGCTCGGCGAAATCGGGCATTTCCTGGACGAACTGCATGCGAACAGCCCCCTGCAGGGCATGGAAAGCCGCAATGCGATGATGAGCCGCCAGAGGCTGCTGTCCTGGATGGATAATGCGGTGGGGGCCATGTGCAAGGCCTTGCTGGACCTGAACGACCGGCCGGGGTTGGAGAAATTCCGCGACGATATCTGCGAAGGGGTGGACGCCGTATTCCTGTCGGTGAATGCCGCCATGGAGTCCGGCGACGAGGTCTCCTGGACCCTGGCAACGCAACTTATCGGGGACCGGCGTGCCCAGATGCGCGAGATGCGCGCCCGCTATGTAGGGCTGGACTCGCCCCTGCCGCAACGGGAGCTGAGAAATATCTTGCTTGTCACCAATGCGGTGGAGGAGACCTTCTTCCTGATGTCCAAGCTCGAAGCAGAGTTCAACCCCTATTCACGCCCGGAGGAGCATGTCCCGAGCGCCGGATAGAGTTGGCCTTGCAACCGGGCAAGACCCCGACAGGCCGGAGCCCGGCGGAGACGCTGCCGCTGTCGGCTCCGACCAAAACGACCGCTGATACAATACCGACCCCGCCATTGAAGGGTCGGTACGGCCCTTGCGGGAGGATTTCGATGTAGCGCAGCTGCGCGGTCTGGCGCAGCGGAGCCGGGACGGTGCACAGAGCCGTCGTCTATTGGCGCTTGCGGTGATTTGCGACGATGATCTTCGTTCGGACGCGGCACGTCTTGCGGACGCGGGGTTGCAGATCATCCTGAACCAGGTGCTGCGCTTCAGCGCGGAAGGGCCAGAGGGCTTGAAGGGCCGCAAGGCGGCAGGCCTGCCGTGCAAGCAAGGCGAAGAGCCGTTGAACCACATCCACAACCTTGAATTCGACGTAAAGCAGGAATGTTGACATCCAGGAGGCCGGTCGCATCATGATGCTCCTCCGGTAGCGGCGAAAATGCCTGACCGGCTTCGCAGGCAGTGGTGCCATGCGCTCGGTCCCGCTCTTGCCGGATGGAATGTGCAGGAGGCTCTCGCCCGGCTTGATGTCGGCGATTTTCAAGCCGACGGGCTCCGATATCCACAGGCCAACGCCGCAGGAGGGCGTGATCGCCATCCGGTAGCAAGTGTTGGTCACTGTCAGGGTCAGCCGCTCGGCCCTCCACCGACATGTTCCGGGGCAGCTTACGGGGGATCTTCCGATTCCGGAACAGGAACCGCCGCGGTGACGATGACCGATCCGAGCGCCAGCCCCTTCTCGATTCGCCCGAGAAGCCAGTTCCGCAAGTCCCCGGCGGTGACCTCGAACGGCTCCCGGCCGCCACCCTGGGAGACGTGCCGGATCTCCTGGCGGTATGACATGCGGGTGTACTCGGCCAGCTGGCTGAATTCCGTGACTGTGGCGGAGTAGCTTTGTTCTCCGTGCAAAAGACGGGGAGGAATCCAATGCCGTCCGGCTGAACGGAACGGGTATCCGCGCCCATCAGGCAAGCAGGTCGCGGATGATCCGGTTCAGCAGCAGGAAACCGGTGGCGGTGGCCCGCAAATGGCCGTTTTCCGTGCAGACAAGACCCTCCCGTTCAAGTTCGGCGATCCTGCCCGCATCCAGGCGGTGGCCGGCCAGCATGTCGTGCCTGTCCAAATCGACGCCCTCGGCCAGCCTGATTGACATCATCAGGTATTCCTCGGCCTGTTCCGGCAGGCCGAGCCGGTCGCGTCTGGTCTCCCCGGACCCGGACTCGGCGATGCGGTGCAGCCAGGCTGCTGGCGCCAGTTCGGTCTCGGTTGCAACCCGCTGCCCGTCCACGTCCAGCCTTCCATGGGCACCGGGACCAATCCCGATATAGTCACCGCCTCGCCAATAGAGCAGATTGTGCCGGCCTTCACGGCCTGGCATGGCATGGTTCGAAACCTCGTATCGCCGGTAGCCGGCGTCGGTGCAGATCGACGAGGTCAGCAAATGCATGTCGGCGGCCAGTTCATCGCATGGCAATCCCGGCAACCGACCGGCACGATGGCGGCGTCCGAACGCCGTATTCGGCTCAATCGTCAACTGGTAGAGCGACAGGTGGTCCGCACCCCAGCTACATGCGTCCTCGATTTCGCGCTGCCATTCGTCAAGACCCTGGTGTTGCCTGCCATGGATGAGATCAATGCTGACATTCCCGGAACATCTCCTGGCGGCGTCAAATGCATTCCGGGCATCATCGACATCATGCAACCTCCCGAGTCGCCTGAGGTCGCGATCGTTCAGGGCCTGCACGCCGATCGAAAATCGATTGATGCCGGCCCTGACAAACATCCCGAACTTTTCCAGCTGCGAGGAAGCCGGGTTCGCTTCAAGCGTGATTTCGGCGTCGGCGGCAATGCCCCACAGGCGGTCCGTTTCCGCCAGGATCCGGGCCACCGTCGCGGCCTCCATCAGGCTGGGGGTGCCGCCGCCAAAATACACCGATGTGCAGCAGCGATAATCGGTCTCTTGCCGGTAGCTCTGCAGCTGGCGCACATATGCCTGGCACCAGTCCCGGTGGTCGACCGTCTCCCCGGCATAGGTGTTGAAGTCACAATAGGGGCAAAGCGCCTCGCAGAACGGCCAGTGCAGGTAGAGGCCGAACTCTCCGGGCTCCGGAAGGTCAACCGGCACGGCAATACGCCATCAAATGCTCGAGAGCCCTGGCCCGGTGACTGATGCGATTCTTCCGTGCGGGCTCCATTTCGGCAAAGGTCTGCGCATGTCCGTCCGGCTGGAATACCGGGTCGAAACCGAAGCCGTTCTTGCCGCGTGGCGGCCAGGTGATGCGGCCGGCGATGCGGCCTTCGAACAAATGGTATTCCCCGTCGGGTCCGGCCAGACAGATGACCGAGACAAACTGCGCGGTCCGGGGCACAGGTGCCGACTCTTCCTCCAAGAGCCGCCAAAGCCTGGTCATTGCCTGCTGATAGTCCCGGCCGGAGGGGGTCTTCGTCCAGTCTGCCGTGTGCACCCCCGGCGCGCCGTCCAGGGCATCAACCGACAGGCCGCTGTCATCGGCGATTGCCGGCATCCCGGCAGTCCCGGTAGCGCATCTTGCCTTGATCAGGGCATTCTCGGCGAAATCCCGGCCGGTCTCGGATGGCTCCGGCAGCCCGAACTTCGCCGCCGGGGCCGTCCGGATCCGGAATCGGCCGAGGATGGCAGCGAACTCGCGCAGCTTGCCCGCATTGTGGGTGGCGAGAACGACCCCGGTGTCAGTCAGCGGGATCAACCGGACCTGTTGCGGATTTCTGGATCTCGAACAGCTGTTCGATGCCATCCTGGGCAAGCGACAGGAACTGGTCGAGATGGTCGGTGGTGAATGTTCGCCCTTCTGCCGTGCACTGCACTTCGATCAGGTTTCCATCGCCGTTCATGACAAAATTGCCGTCGGTTTCGGCGCTGGAATCCTCCTCGTAGTCGAGATCGAGGATGACCCGCCCCCCGTAGATGCCGCAGGATACTGCCGCCACCTGGGTGATCAGCGGATCCCTGGAAATTCGCCGCTGCGAAAGCAGGTGATTGACAGCAAGCCTCAGCGCGACCCAGCCACCGGTGATTGCCGCACACCGGGTGCCGCCATCGGCGTTGATCACGTCGCAATCGATGGTGATCTGTCGCTCGCCGAGGGTGGCCAGGTCAACGCAACTCCGCAATGACCGCCCAATCAGGCGCTGGATCTCCTGCGACCGGCCGGAGGGGTGACCATCGGCCCGCTCCCGGCGGTTCCTGGTATGGGTGGCCCTGGGCAGCATTGCATATTCGGAGGTGATCCATCCCAGCCCCGAATTGCGCCGGAAAAACGGAACCCGATCGGCGATCGATGCCGTGCAGATGACGCGGGTATCGCCGCAGGAAATCAGGCATGAGCCCTCTGCATGGGTCAGGATCCCGGTCTCGATCGAAACCGGACGCATCTGATGAAATTCCCTGCCTGATGGGCGCATGATCGATTCTCCCGTGAAGTCCCGGTTGCATATGGCATCCCGATTGCAAGGGGAATCATATTCTTGAACCATCACCCTTTCGGGTAATGCACCTCACAGGTGCCAGCAGGGGGCGTCGAGCGCGACCACCGCAGGCAGCCAGGTTGGCCTGCAGCTTGGGTCACACCCTGCTTCCACAAGAGTTCGAACCAGATTGAAGCCTGGCACGGTCAATTCAAAGGTCAGAGCAAAATGACTGGTGAGGAATGGTCGGTGGTCAAACCACCGAAGTCGTCCTTCCTCGTCAAGATCGATCTGGCTGCGCAATCCGAACATGCGGGACGTGATTGACGCGGTTTGGTGGGTATTCGGTCTCGAACCGGGCTGGCGCCTGATCGGATGGACACCGGAACTTTCCGCAACTCCCTGTCTTGGTCCTGCCGGGCAGCGTGGCCCACTTGCGATATAGATTGACCTGTCCGGTCTTGTGAGGTCTGCCATCCTCCACCCGGGTAAATCAGCGAATTCCGCGTCGGGCGGGTCTGGCTGTCCGCTGGCGCGGTCAGAGTGGGCTGCCCATGGCTTTCATCATCTTCCTGCAGATGCGGCGATTGATGTCGTCGGGAACCGGTTGGGCACCGGCAGCGAGCCCTTGGCTGTCAAGAAGACGCTCGAGCGAGAGGACCTGCAGGGTTAAACCGAGATCCATCGACGCAATCGAATTGCCCTTGGGAGCCTGTCCGGCGAGATTGACCATGTTCCCTCCGGCGATCAGCACCAGGTGCCGCCCGCCGGGCAGCTCCAGCCGCTCCATGGTATCGTCAATGGCCTGGGTCGCCGTTGTCATGGCGCGGATGCCGTCGACATCGATTTCCCAGGGAAAGTGACCGGCATTCATCAGGACCGCACCGTCGGCCATCTTCCCGACATGCTCGGTGGCGATGACATGATTCTGTCCGGTTGCGGTGACAAAGACCTCGCCCCAGCCCAGGAAATCCTCCAGGCGGCCAACCTTGTAGCCGTCAAAACAGGCCTCCAGCGCCTTGATCTCGTCAGGTTCCACGATTGCCATCTTGCCGCCGAGCGCCCGGAAATATTTCGCGATCCCCCGGCCGCACCAGCCGTAGCCGGCAACGACCATCCGGCGGCCGGGGATCATGAGATTGGTAATCCGAATGAAGCTCTCGACCACCGATTGTCCAACCGCGTGCTTGTTCTCGCCGATGGCCTTGAGCGGGCTGTCATTGATCACGATGCAGGGGAACGTCAGCTGGCTGCCGAGTTCGCTGCGCAGGCGGTTTCCGCCCGAGGTGGTCTCCTCGGTCGCGCCGATGATGGTGCCAGCTGCGCCGCGTCGAACCACTTCGGCGGCAAGATCGGCACCATTGTCGAGCAGCATGTCCGGTCTTGCATCGATGACGGCCCCGATATTGCCCTGATGGGCCTCGAAATTGTCGTCGCGGCAGCCGAGAATCGTCAACCCGAGCGTGCCGAGATAGGCCGCCACGTCATCCTGGGTGGAACCGAGATTGCCGGTGGCGGCAATGTCCGCCCCACCGGCCTGCAAGACCTCCAGCAGCACCGCCGTCTTCGGTTCGAGATGTAGTGACACGCCGATCCGATGACCCTCGAAGGGCCGTGACGTCTCGAATTCCTCCCTGACCGATTGCATGATCGGCATCTGCGAGCGGACCCAGTCCACGCGCATGGCGCCATACCCTGCGGACTCGTCGCCTGGTCGTTTTCCCTGCTGCAATTCAGGCATCATCTGTTCCCTTTCCTGCCATCATCGCGGTGCTTCTGTCAGCAACCTCCGGCATTGGCAATTCGGGCGGGACCCAGGGTGGGACAGTGGCCGAGACTGCGGCTCTGCGCCGGGAAATGCAAGATTGCCGCCGGGCAGGACAACGTTGTCGTTGCCGGGCATGGATGTTGGGAAACGAAAACCTGTGCGCCGGGTCCAGCAGCGGGTTGCGTTCGTCGGATGGCACGCTGTTGATGAAAGCCGCTCCGCGGCCTGCAATCCGTTGACTTGTTTTGCTGCCGGGAATAGCAATGCGTCCCCGTTTCAAGGATGCCGGGTGAAGAATGAACAAGATCGGGTCAGCTCTGCAGGAAATGTCTGACCGGAACCGGGAAATCTTCCAGACACTGGTCGAGATGTATCTCGAGAACGGAAACCCGGTCGGCTCGCGCACATTGTCACGGGATCTGGAGCGCAAACTGTCATCGGCAACCGTCCGCAACGCCATGCAGGATCTCGAATTCCTGGGGCTTCTCGAAAGTCCGCACGTGTCGGCTGGACGGATTCCGACCGAACGGGGCCTTCGCATGTTCGTGGACGAGCTGATGGAGGTCAGCCAGATCGAGGACGTCGAACGCGACCTGATCGAAACGGTTGCCCATGAGAGCAGCAACGATGTGGAAGAGTTGCTCAGCCGCGTCGGTACCGCACTCTCGGGCCTCACCCGGGGTGCCAGCCTGGTCCTGACCCCAAAAGGCGCGGCACCGGTCAAGCATGTCGAGTTCGTGTCGCTTTCGGATGACCGGGCGCTGGTTGTCCTGGTCGATACCGACGGCAAGGTGGAAAACCGCATCTTCAAGCCACCGCCCGGACAGACGCCGTCATCGATGCGGGAGGCTGCGAACTTCATCAACAGCATCGCCGAGAACCACACAATCTCCGAGTTGCGGACCGCGGTCGGCAACGAGATCAGGAATCGCCGGCAGGAAATCGACCGGCTTGCCGGCGAACTTGCCGAACGGGGTCTTGCGGTATGGGATACCAGCCGCGTCCGGCACGAACGGTTGATCGTGCGCGGGCGGGCGCAGCTGTTCGAGGATGAGGACAGCACGCAGGACATGGCCCGCATCCGTGAGTTGCTGAATGATCTCGAGCGAAAGCGCGATATCGCCGACTTTCTCGGATTCATCGAGGAAGGCGAGGGTGTGAGGGTCTTTATCGGTTCGGAAAACCAGCTTTTTTCGCTGACAGGTTCAACTCTTGTCATATCGCCCTATATGAACAGCGACCAGATGATCATCGGCGCGGTCGGTGTGATCGGTCCAACCCGGCTGAACTATGGGAGGGTGGTGCCGATCGTCGACTACACGGCGCAGCTGGTCGGACGGGTCGTGTCGGAAAAGAGTTGACCGGAGATACAGACAGTGGCGAAGAAAGAGTTGAATTCCAGTGACCAGGCGGCCGGTACCGAGGGCGACATCGCCGAAGGCCCGGTCGCAGCCGGGGATGAACACGTTGACGAGCAGATGGCGGCGGACGAGGCCGAGCATCTTGCCAGCAACCCGGAGGAGGACGGCGCATCGCTTGTGGATGGCGGCAATGGCGACGAGGTCGAGGCGGCCGAGGACGACATCACCCCGGAAAAATTCCAGGAACTCAATGATCTCTACCTGAGGGCACTCGCCGAGGCGGAGAATGTCCGCCGGATATCGGAACGGGAGCGGGCCGAGGCGGGCAAATACGGTGCGTCTCGCCTGGCCCGGGAGTTGCTGCCGGTGCATGACAGCCTCAAGAGGGCCCTGGCCACCATCGACGACATTCAGCGCGAGCAATCTCCGGCGCTGATCGAGGGTATCGAGTTGACCTTGCGGGAGTTGCTGAACGCGGTTGGCCGGCATGGTGTCAAGATCGTCGAGCCGCAGACCGGCGACGAATTCGACCCCAAGATGCACCAGGCCATGTTCGAGGCCCCGTCCACGGATATCATTTCAGGACGAATCCTCACCGTGATGGCCGAAGGATTCACCATGCATGACCGGCTGCTGCGCCCGGCACAGGTGGGGGTGTCCTCGGGATTGCCATCGCAACAGGTCAAGGTCGAAGAGGCACCGAAGAAGGCCCGCAAGGCGGCCTCCTGAACTCGCTCCGGCCTCTGCCGGACATGGCCTGACCGGCACCTGACACATCCCCTTCAAGATCGATTGGCCGTCTTCCGGGACGGCATGCATGGTCAAGCTTCGGGGGTGTATTTCGGAGCTGGAACTATCCGGTCCCCGCTGCGTTCATGAACCTGTCGATGATAACCGCCGGGTCCATCGATATGACCGGCACCGGTTGGCTTCCGGAATCGCAGCGGGACACCAGGACGGTCATCCGGTTGGCTTCCAGGGCCGCTGACAGCGCCTCGGCGGTGTCTTCCGCCGCAACCTCGATCACGTTGTCACAGCCGCACGCCCTTGCAACCTCGGCCAGCGAGGTCTTCTTGCCGGTATAGGTCGGCTGGTCACCAGTCGAGCCATATGCACCGTTGTCGATGATCAGCAGGATGAAATTCTCCGCCGGATTATTGGCGATTGTGCTCAGCGTGGCCAGGTTTGTCAGCACCGAACCATCGCCATCGATGGCAATCACCTGCCGGTTCTGGGCCAGAGCCAGTCCGAGCCCGATGGACGAGCACAACCCCATGGTTCCCAGCATGTAGAAATTGGTCGGCTGATCGCAAAGCTGTGCCAATTCCTGGGATGGCGAGCCGATATTGCAGATGACCAGCCGATCCCGGAGCAGGGGGGCGATTTCCCGAATGACGTCGTAGCGCATCATGCCGCCGACTCCCAGAAACGGGCATCGGCCAGCACTGCAACCGGTTTCCTGGCCATGAATGAATGCCTGATGATGCCATCAATCTCGCCAACCCGGCTGCAATCCGAAAGGTGATATGCAGGAATGTGCAGCTGGGCGAGAATGGCCTTGGTATGCAACGCCATTTCGACCTGGCAGGCCACCTTCTCGCCGACCTCGCCACGGTAGCTGATCAGCATCGGCAGCGGAATGTGATAGAACTGGATCAGCGTCGCCAGCGCGTTCACGACAACGCCGAGGGCCGTGTTCTGCATGATGATGCAGGTCCGCATTCCCCCCATATGGGCACCGGCACACAGCCCCATCCCCTCATCCTCCTTGTTGCAGGGAACATGGAGAATGTCATCGGATGCCTCGACCAGGTCGATCACCCCCGCCAATTGCTTGCAGGGGACCGATGTCACGAACCGGACGTTGTTCGAGACCAGCGTATCGACGATGCGATGGTCGGTGGTGGTGGCCATGCAGCCCTCCAAACGGGTCGGTCACATCCTCTAGTTGCTATCCCGCAGTTGCGCCAACACTTTTTCGGCGATCATCATGCTGACCCGAAAATTGGATTCCCGCGTCACGCCGGCAATGTGGGGGGTGAGTACGAGATTGGGAACGTCGCTGAACCTTTCGGCCGAATTCCGGTCGAGCGGTTCATCCTCGAACACGTCGAGCGCCGCGCCGGCAATCCTGCCCGCCGTCAGAGCGTCGGCAACCGCCACTTCATCGACGATTCCACCGCGCGAGGTATTGATCAGCACCGCCTGCGGCTTCATCCGGCCGAGCCGCCCGCTGTCGACGAGGTTCCGCGTCGACGAGGCCAGCGGAACGTGCAGGCTGACGATATCGCATTCCGCGAACAGGCGATCCAGGTCACGGCGCTCGGCGAGTTGCCAGGCTGGATCATCCGGAGGCAGGAAGGGGTCGCAGGCCAGTGCAGTCATGTCCAGCTTTCGTGCCAGGGTCGCGACATGCCGGCCAATCGAGCCAAACCCGACCAGCCCGATGGTCTTGCCACTGATCTCGCTTCCTGCGCAATGTTCACGAGGCCAGTTTCCCGCCAGCATGTCGGCCCCGGACAAATAGGCCTGCCGGGTCAGCATCATGGCGGTGGTGATCACGTATTCGGCAACACTCAGGTCATTGGCGCCGGTGGCCGGAAAGACGGGGATACCCCGCTCGCGGCAGGCTTCGACATCGATATTGTCAAGGCCGACCCCCAGCCTGCCAACACATTGGAGGCAGCTTGCGTTGTCGAGGAGGCCGGCGGTGACCCTGGTGCGGTTGCGCACGATCAGCGCATCGGCCGATGACACCGCGCAGGCCAAATCCCCGGTCCGGTCAGCCAAATCCGGCTCATAGCGGATGTCGCGGTGCTGCCGCATCAGCTCGACAGCCGCACCGTCCATGAATTCCGTGACCAGGATCATCCTGTTCCTCCGCCAGTCCCGGACCGCCCGGAATGGCTCAGCCCTTGGACGTGCCCCAGAAACCCTTCACCCTGTCGCCGAGTGACGGCTCCCTGTCATCTTCCGAAAGTTCGACGAATTTCTCCAGCAGCCGCCGCTGTTCGCCGGAAAGATCGGTCGGGGT
Source organism: Paracoccaceae bacterium (assembly GCA_964291445.2). Classification (GTDB taxonomy): domain Bacteria; phylum Pseudomonadota; class Alphaproteobacteria; order Rhodobacterales; family Rhodobacteraceae; genus JAPOXR01. The sequence continues at coordinate 692,399 of OZ219864.1, forward strand.
CCTGACCGAAAGCTCAATATACATGTTCCCGAAATCCCTGCCGCGGCCCTGCAGTGACGGCATGCCCTTCCCGGCCAGGCGGAGCCGCTTGCCGGACTGGCTTCCGGCCGGAATCTGGACTTTGGACACGCCGCCATCAATGGTCGGGATCTGCTCGGTGCAACCCAGCGCCGCCCTGGGCATCGAGATCTCTGCCAGGTAGTAGAGGTCGTTGCCATTGCGCTTGAAGCGATGGTGCTCGCGCACATTGACAAAGATGTAGAGATCGCCGGAATGTCCGCCACGCAACCCGGCCTCGCCACGACCGCCGAGCCGAATGCGCGAACCGGTTTCGACACCCTTCGGGATGTCGACATCGATGTTCTGGTCCCGGCGAACCCGGCCGGCGCCAGCACAGCTGGTACAGGGATTTCGTATCACCTGCCCGACACCGTTGCAGGTGGGACAGGTCCGCTCCATGGTGAAGAAGCCCTGCTGGGCCCGCACCCGTCCGGCGCCGGAACAGGTCGGGCAGGTACTGGGTTCGGCACCACCCTCGGTGCCGCGGCCATCGCATGCACCGCAGGCAACCGAACTCGGCACGTTTATTCGCTTGCGGACGCCAGAATAGGCTTCTTCCAGGTCCAGGGTAATATCGTATCGCAAGTCGGCGCCGCGGTTGGCATGCCCCTGGTCCCGCTGCCGCCGCCCGCCGGACATGATGTCGCCGAAGAGATCCTCGAACACATCCGAAAATGCCGAGGAGAAGTTGGCCCCTCCCTGTCCGCCACCGCCCTCGAATGCCTGGTGGCCGAACCGGTCGTACATCTCCTTCTTCTGCGGGTCCTTGAGCACTTCATAGGCTTCATTGACGGCCTTGAAACCCGCTTCGGCGTCGGGATTGTCCTTGTTCTGATCGGGATGCAGCTGCCGGGCCTTGCGCCGGTAGGCCTTTTTTATCTCGTCGCCGGATGCCCCTCTCGAGACACCCAGCAGATCATAATAGTCGTCTTTGGCCATCACCAGCTGCAGGAGACCGGATCCACCCGCCGGTTACCCGGCCTGGCGGTCAGTTCTCTTTCTTGTCCTGTTCGTAATCGACATCCTCGAAATCGGCATCGACAACATCGGCATCCTCACCGTCAGCACCTTCTTCCGATTCCGCTGCTTCCTTCATCTGGGCCTCGTAGATCGCCTGGCCAAGCTTCATGGCCGCATCGGTCAGGTTCTGGATGCCACCCTTGATCTTCTCGACATCATCCGATTCGACGGTCTCTTCGAGCGCACCGGCGGCCAGTTCAATGGCTTCGACCGTGGCCGGATCGACCTTGTCGCCATGCTCCTCGATGTTGCGGCGCGTCGAGTGGACCAGTGATTCGGCCTGGTTCCTGGTCTCGACCAGCAGCTTCCGCTCGCGATCCGCCTCGGCATTGGCTTCGGCATCGGCGACCATCTTGTCGATCTCGTCATCCGACAGCCCGCCGGATGCCTGGATGGTGATCTTCTGCTCCTTGCCGGTACCCTTGTCCTTGGCCGAGACCGAAACGATGCCATTGGCATCGATGTCAAACGCCACCTCGATCTGCGGCATGCCGCGCGGTGCCGGCGGGATCTGTTCCAGGTTGAATTGCCCAAGCAACTTGTTGTGCTCGGCCATGTCGCGCTCGCCCTGGAAGACCCTGATGGTCACCGCACTCTGATTGTCTTCCGCGGTCGAGAATATCTGCGACTTCTTGGTCGGAATTGTGGTGTTGCGGTCGATCAACCGGGTAAATACCCCGCCCAGGGTCTCGATGCCAAGCGAGAGCGGCGTGACGTCGAGCAGCACCACATCCTTGACATCCCCCCGCAGGACGCCGGCCTGGATAGCTGCGCCCATGGCGACGACCTCGTCCGGATTGACGCCCTTGTGCGGTTCCTTGCCAAAAAAGCCGGTGACCTCCTCGACAACCTTGGGCATCCGGGTCATGCCGCCAACCAGCACCACCTCGTCGATTTCGGACTTTGAAAGCCCGGCATCCTTCAGTGCCGATGCACAGGGTTTGAGCGACCTGCGGATCAGGGTTCCAACCAGGCTTTCGAGCTTGGCCCGGGTCAGCCTGGTCACGAGATGCAAGGGCTGACCCCCGTTCGGATCCATGGAAATGAATGGCTGGTTGATTTCCGTCTCCTGGCTCGAGGAAAGTTCGATCTTTGCCTTCTCCGAGGCCTCCTTGAGGCGCTGAAGCGCCATCTTGTCCTTGGTCAGGTCAACACCGTGCTCCTTCTTGAACTCTCCGGCGAGGTGCTTGACGATGCACATGTCGAAATCCTCGCCACCGAGAAAGGTGTCGCCATTGGTTGCCTTGACCTCGAACAGCCCCTCATCGATTTCGAGAATGGTGATGTCGAAGGTGCCGCCGCCCAGATCGTAGACGGCGATGGTCTTGGTTTCCTTCTTGTCCAGGCCATAGGCCAGGGCGGCAGCGGTCGGCTCGTTGATGATGCGGAGAACCTCGAGACCGGCAATCTTGCCGGCATCCTTGGTCGCCTGCCGTTGCGCGTCATTGAAATATGCGGGGACGGTAATGACCGCCTGCGAGACCGACTCGCCGAGATAGCTTTCTGCCGTCTCCTTCATTTTCTGGAGAATTGCTGCCGATATCTGTGATGGCGAGTGTCTCTCGCCCCGGACCTCGACCCAGGCATCCCCGTTGCCGCCATCGACGACCTCGAAGGGAAGGTTCTTCTTGTCCTTGGTGATGTCGGCATCGTCAAAGCGCCGGCCGATCAGCCTCTTGACCGCGAAGATCGTGTTGCTTGCATTGGTGACCGCCTGGCGTTTTGCCGGCTGGCCAACCAACTGCTCGTTTTCCGTGAAGGCAACAATCGAAGGCGTGGTCCTGGCACCTTCCGCGTTTTCCACGACTTTCGGCTGTGCACCGTCCATGATGGCGACACAGGAGTTTGTGGTTCCCAGATCAATCCCGATTACCTTGCTCATCTCTACCTGTTCCTTTAGCAAATTCCGAGTTCACCTGATCCGTCTGACAGGCCGGTCATGTTCAAATTGCGAGGGTTGACAGCCGAAGCCGTCTCGGCGGGCTATATATGTATGGTATTGTCGGCCTACAAGAATTTGACCGAAATTTGGCTGCGGCGGCCGGCTGCGGCGGCCGGATTGCCCGGATGATGATGGGCCGGTGACACCGGTGCAAGGGCAGGAATCAGGTGGCATCGCAGTTGAATCCCGGCGTGCAGGCGAGCCTGCGGCCATCTTCGGCAACAGGACTGAAGGTTCGGTGATGGCAGGCACCGAAGCGTCCATCTGCATCCGCGGCGTCACCATCTACCAGCCCCTGCTGTCGGAGGATGAGCAATGCCGGATTGTCGAAGACATCCGCGAGGTGGCGCGGGCGGCTCCGCTCTATACCCCGGTCACACCGTCGGGAAAACGGATGTCCGTCCGGATGACATCGGCCGGACGGCTCGGCTGGCTGACCGACCGGCAGGGGTATCGATATGCCGGCAAGCATCCTTCGGGCCGGCCATGGCCGCCAATTCCAGCCTCGATCATGGCTGTCTGGCACCAGGTCTCCGGGTGTCGGCGGGAGCCGGATTCCTGCCTGGTCAACCACTACGCCGACGGTGCCCGGATGGGCATGCACCAGGATGCCGACGAAGCCGAGCTCGACTGGCCGGTGGTGTCGATTTCGCTTGGCGATGATGCCCTGTTCCGGATCGGCAACACCACTCGGGGCGGCAAGACCGAGTCGGTGTGGCTGCGCTCCGGTGACGTGGCGGTGATGAAGGATGACTCACGGCTTGTCTTTCACGGCATCGACCGGATCAAGCCGGGGAGTTCGACATTGCTGGACAGGGGCGGGCGGCTGAACCTGACCCTACGAATTGCCGGACGGGGGGACCCGCCGCCCGGGTGATCGGACCACGGACCGGCCACCCGTCACCGGAGCTTGCAATATCCCTGCGCGAAATTGGCAGCCTCGCCGGCAACCAATTCCAGGAACATGAATTGCCCCGGGCGCTTCAAGGTGCACCAACGACCTCGCCCATGCCAGCCGGCCTCAATGAGTCGGGTGTCTCGACCACCGCCAGAGCTGTCAGCCGCCAGGCCAACGGATCAGGATACCCTGACGGCGGCGGTTCAGGACGAAGATGCACCTCCAGAGACTGCAACGGAGACGGGCAGGTGTTCGCAAGAACTGACACCATCAGACCAGCCGGAGGATTGCCAGCACCGCCTCGACCGTGATGATCGAGAAGTTGTACACGCAAGGCATGACCCGCTCGACAAAGGGAACTGTGGCCAGGCCCGGCAAGAATGTCAGGGCAAAGTCCGGACTCAATCGGGAGTTACTGAACACCGGTTGGAATGGCTTGAAACAGTGTCTTGCTACAAGTCGAGAGTGATCGAGATCAATCCAGCCTACACGTCGCAGACCTGCCGTGCCTGCGGGCATTTGGACAAGGCGGCAAGGAAAGACAGACGATACAAGTGCGTGGCTTGCGGCCATGCGGATCACGCGGACCTGAATGCGGCCCGCAACATATTGGCGTCCGGGATTGGCGCAACTGCACGGCGAGGAGCGTTGGCGTCAGCCACGCTCGCGAGCCGTGAAATTGATGCGATGGCTGCTTGATATGGGTAGTCAAGTATATAATTCCCAAAACGAGATCGTTCTCACCTACCTGCTCCAGCTGATGGCGGAGCGCGGTATCCTGGACAAGCCCGCCTTCAAGGGCGGCACCTGCCTTCGTTTGCAATCGAAGGCCGCGCTCTACGCGACCATCCACAAGCGGGCGCGGGTTGATCTTCATCCCGGGTATGGTGTTCTGCGGGACCACGATGCCGGGTGCAAGCGGCCCGAGCCGGTTCGGAACGAGTTGCCGGATGACCATTTCGTGAATGCGCCGGGCTGAACCTTGTCGTTCTCCCATCGGGAAATGACGATCTTGTCGCCGAGATCGATGGCCTCGGCAAATGCAGGGCCGGTGCAATCCGGCACACGTCGCTGAAACCGTGGCTCCCATCCCGCGAGTTGGACAGGATCAATGGCACGGGCAACCGCAACCGTCGCCAGGAGCATGTCAAGGTTCGGGAGTCTCGCGCTGCCGTCCTTGAACTCTTCAACGGCGTCGATCAGCTTGACCGGTACCCTTCAGAAGTTTGCCGCTCCGGGCGTCAAGTTGTCGGGTTAATGATGGATTGACGAACGAGGTCAGCCCATTGACGGGTTGTTCCGTATGTTTTCTCCACAGCTCCGTCGACTGTCCTGAACTGCAAGTCCGGATCCTGGTTGTCGACCGAATTGTCATAGACGTAAATACGGTCGCAGACAGGAATTGCCGATGACAGGTTTGCGAGGGATTTTCCGAAACGGTCAATGATCTTCCCGATCGGGACGGAATGGCCACCCTCCATCACGCGGCGCGTAATGCGCTTTCCATTGATCTCGGGACCGTCGGTTCCCACGAAGAACATCCTGACAAAATAGCCCTCGTCTTTCGCTGCCTGAACGAATGAAAGTTTTTCCGGGGTTGAAAAGACCGTCTCGAATGCGCAGGATCTGCGTTCAGCCAGACATTGATAACGCTGTCTCGAAGCCTCTTTCGCCGCCTTCAGGACGGAATTCGGATCATTCCAATCGCCAAACCTGTCTTGCGCGATGTCATCCGGGTTGATGTAGTGGCATCCCTTGATCCACCGGTGCTCCAGGATCTGCTTCGTCAGGGATGTCTTGCCGGAACCATTCGGTCCGGCCACAACGATGAGGATCGGCCTCACTGGTCCGTCATCACGATTCAGGTCTCCGGTGATCTTCGTCCGGTCGCGTGCCGGATGGTCCCAACCCTGCCGCGCCCTTCCGGATCCCCTCGGCAAGGGCCGTCATGAACCGTTCCCGTGCCGCCTCGTGCCGCCTGGCGGCCTCGTCTGACACCGACCGCATCAGCGCCGCCAGTTCCTCGTCCGAGGGCTCGCATGAAGGATCCGCAAGATTGACCACGGGAACCGGCATGACCAGACTCTCCTTCCGTCGCCTGACCCAACATAGGGACCGGGAGCAATGGGCGCAAGCGACATGGCCAGGGCTGATTTGTTCCTGATCCCGCTGATGCCGGATTTTGTCTCGGCGCGGGCGCCTGAGCATCCGGCGTGATCTTTCCCTGCACCGGATTCCCGCATTCGAGGCCCGTGACGGGCCGTTTGGTCGCCGGTCGCCGCGATTCTCCGGTCGCCGACCATGGTCGGGCCGCCGTGCCGGGAGCGCGCTTTCGCCGTTTGGTCGATCGTTCATCTGCCGAGGCTTCGCGCCGAAAGGCGCGGGCGGGCGTTCCCGGTCATCTTCAGGAATTCGAGCACGCGCCGCACGTTCCGGCCCAGCCTGCGCATCGTCTTCGCGACGGCGAGCCCCCGGGCCTTGATGTGGCCAATCGCGAAGCGCCGCACAGGGTCGTGTTCTCCGGGGCGTGGCCGGTACGGATGCGGCTGCGGTCCTCGTCGAGACTCCAGTCCAGGATGTGGTGATTCGCCTCCACCCGCCAATGACCCCTGTTGAGATCCAGGAGGCGCTTTGGGGCGGCAGCATCAAGGCCCAGGCTCGTGACCCCGTAGGCGGTCTCGGCGCTCCTCTCGCCGGTCTTGGCTGTCAAGCGGCGTCCATTATGCTGAGTTCAACATAATTGGAAAGTATTGACAGCGCGTTCGATCCGGAAACCCACATGGCGAAATTCGACGGTGCTGCCGCATACGATTGGGAAGATCTCCGGCAGCGTGTCCGGCGGACGCAGGCAATCGACCCTTCCGAGATCACTGCTGCTTGCCTGAAGGGGTTCGCCTTCCTCGCGGAGCTGGACTCTGCGGAGGCTGACCTCGCGGCCGACCCTCACCGGCGCGAACATGACTTGTGGAAGGTCCTTCGTGACGATCTGCCGCCCGCCCGCACTTGAAGCTACTCAATGGTTTCATCCGTATTTGGCCGCTCGCAACTGCCCATCATCAAACAATCATTGGGCTCAAGCCAATGAATATTTTGCTCATGCACGTTTCCAGGTCAGCGATTGACTGGTTGTTCAGGCGTCGCTCGCCTGCCCTTCTCGTTTTGCAGCTCGGCGTCATCTGCCCAGCGCTTGCCTTTGGTGCCGGCCGGGCACTGGAAATGTTGTTCCCCCTTTCACGGCAGCCAGGTTGAAGTCGGCCTCAACAGTGCCGGCGGAACGCCGGCAATCATCGTCTACACGGCGGCAACTATCGGCGTCATCCCCATCGCCATTGCGGCCTGTTGACAAACATGTTGCTGCCCCCAGCCTCCTTCTCGTCCTGAAAGACGCTGGATTCTCAGCGTGATTGCCGTCCAATGGACCGCTGCATTGTCATGGCAGGTGATGCGGTCGGGATCTGGTTTGGTTGATGCCCCAGTCAAGCATCTTCTCGTAGCGCCAGGATGATGTTCTGCCATCCGGATACAGCGTTGGAATTTCGGCCTGGAATCCTGATTTTCTGCCTGGCGAGTCCTCTTCGGCAAAGATCGCGACCACGCGGGCTTCGACGGATTGCCGCCTTGGTGCGTCTTCCGGTGTGGTCGGATCATTGAAGGCGGTATGAAAGGTGACCCGAGAGGCCGGATCCTCGATACGGGAATCGTATTGCTTGAAGATCAGCGCCTCGCCCGGCCCCATTCGCGGAAAGTAATACCAGTTCTGGGTCGTGTCATGAACCAGGCGGTACAATACCAGACGGGTGCTTGGTTCGGTCAGGCGCCGCCCATCGGAACTGATCATGTCATCTGCAGAGATGGTCGAATGGTCGCACATGGCAAGGGGTTTCGACTCGATTGCCTGCAGGGAGTCGGTGCTGCGCCAGACATTGTAGACACCGAAGTGACGGCCATCCGGTATGTCAAGCACATCCTCGACATAGGGAGTCAAATCCGCATGGGGCGCCTCGGCATAGGTTCCGGCGCCGTCGGGCGAGGTCGGCACGCCGGAGCGAAACTCGTGCTGCATGGTTTGTGCGCAAAGGCATCCGGTTGCCGTCATGACCAGTTCCGAACACTGGTCGTAGAACCGTGAAACAACATCGTCATGATCGCCGAAATCGATATCGATCGGCGCATCCACGAGCTCGAAACCCATGCTCCTGATGGTGGGAGCCGCTTCAAGGGCGCGCGCATCGTGAACCCGGATCGGCTTTACGATCATCAATTCCGAATGACTGGCTCCGTCTCCGTGGCATGGCAGCCGGAACCCCCGGTATCTCGGATTCACGAAGACACTCTCCGATACCACGAACGGCGTATCGGAAAACAATGGCAGGGCTCTCACGGTGCTGACCCTCTCAAGCAGTCTGGCGCAGGGCCAAGTCGCGAAAATGCCCTTCTGCCGCAAGCAATTCGTCGTAATTTCCGGTCTGTACCAGCCTCCCCCGGTGCAACACGTATATCCGGTGCGCCTTCCGGATCGTCGACAGCCGGTGGGCAATGATGAGCCGGGTGCTCGTGGAGTCCTCGATTCCCTTCATGGCCAGGGCCTGGCTTTTCGTGTCCAGCCAACTTGTCGGCTCGTCGAGGAATATGATCCGGGGCTTGTAGACCAGCGCCGCCGCCATCCGTATTCGCTGGCTCTGGCCACCGGAAAAGTTTGCCGAATTCTCGCCTACCGCCGTGTGCAACCCCATCGGCATGGCGCGGATCTCGTCGGCAACACCGACCTGTTCCAGCGCGCGCCAGGCATCATCCTCGGTGAGATCGCTGTCCGTGCCAATGATGTTTTCGAGCACGCTGCCGGGCCGCAGGGAGCTGTCTTGCATGACCACGCCCATCTGCCTTCTCACGACTCCGAAATCCAGCTGTGCAAGATCCCGGCCATCATAGTAGACCGCCCCAGTATCCGGCTTCTCCAGGCCAAGCAGCAGCCGGAACAGCGTCGTCTTGCCGGCACCGGACTCGCCGACAATTGCCACGAACTCGCCCGGTTTGGCGCTGATCGAAACTTCGTCCAACACCCTTGGTCCGCCGGCAATATAGGCATGGCTTGCCTGGTCGATCAGTATTTGTCCCGACAGAACGGGGCGGACCCGGCCAGCTTTCCTGGTGGATGCCGGACTTGCCAGTATTGGCAGGACCTGGTCGCAGGCCGGTTTGACAAAGGCAATGGCGCGGGCCGCGTTTCCAAGCATGATGACTGCCATGCACAGCACCATCACCGCCGTGAACACCGACAGGAAATCTGCCGTGTCCACGCCGCCATCGCCACGGATGGCGACGATCGCGAACAGGACCGCACTTGCCAGGGCGGGCACTGCGGCCCCGAATGCAGCCAGGTGTTCGCCGAGGATCGACAGCCGAATTTCCGCCTGCTTGTGACCATGATATTGTCGGGCCCAGGCGGCAAAGGCCAGGTCTTCGGCGCCGGTGGTGCGCAGCTTGGAAATGCCGTTGAGGAATTGCTGCGTGTCCCCGGCCAGTCTTCGCATGGTCTCCAGGTACTGGTGCTGCGGCCTGATTTGCAGGATGCAGAACGTGGCCGTCACCCCGATCATCGCCGCCGAGAGCAGGAGGGCGATCCAGCCCAGCCATGCATCGTAGAAGAACAGCAGCCCGAATGCGGGCAGCAGGAACAGCGTCGACAATACACCGTCGGCGGTGACACCGGCGACCTGGTCCCTCACATCCTGGAACACCATCGACCTGGCGGTGAGTTCACCGGCGGTGTAGCCGCGGAAGAAACCGGGATTCAGCCGCAGCAGGCGATCCCAGATCAAGCCCCCCAAGCGGGCGGCCACGCGGCCTTCGACCCGCATCAGCGCCGTGCCTCGAAGAATATGCAGCAGCGCCACCAGCACACCAATCCCAACCAAGGTTGCCGCCAGTTGCAGGGCCAGGACCGCATTTCCACCTGGCGCCACCACGTCGACCAGCCGGTTGATTGCGAATGCCGGCGTCAATGCCAGGGCGCCGGCGGCAATGCCTGTCAGAAGCAGCACGGTGGCATCCCCTGCCACACCGCAGGATCCTGTACGGAACAACTCCTTCAGGCCGGTCACTCCATTTCCGGGCAATCTCGGATACAGGAAATATGTCTCCCGCAGCAGGGCGGCGGTCCTGTTGTCCGCCGGGCTCGATTCGCCGGTCGAGGGATCCACGACCCGGTAGCGGCCGGTCAACCCGGGGATCAGCACCAGCGGTTGCCCGTCATCACGTCGAATTGCCAACATGGCTCCGCTGTCTCCCAGCCACCAGTGTTTCGATGTTGACAGCTGTACCCGGCGCTTTCGTATCGCCGATGCTTCACAGTAATCGGCCAGCGACGGCTCCTCATTGCCCGGTATGGACGGTATGCGAATGTCAATTCCTTCCTTCCTGCCAATCATGCGCAAGGCTCTCGTCATGGCAGACTCGTCACCCACTGACTGGAGGCCGGAATTGTACAGCGCCTCCAGGCTGGTCCTGGCCCTCGCCTTTTCGCCCTGGCGCCTGTTGGCCTGCGCAACCTGGAGATTGGCTTCGTCGACAAGCAGCAACCGCCGGTTGAGACTCTCCGCATCGAGCGCAATCTCGTGAAACCCCGGCAAGGCCTCTTCCAGCAGGCACCTGTCATCAAGCTCGGAAGTGGATTTGCAGTCGAATGTCTCCTTCCGGTGCAACCGGATCCAGGCATCCCGGGAGACGGGCACCAAGCCATAGTGGCCGGTATCGGCAAGATCCAGGAAACTGGCTTCCATTCCGCTTGCTGCCAACCAGACAACGCCATGATTGGGCGAGGCGACGCCTCTTCCGGTCATGGGCCCGGGAACCAGACGAAGTTCCGTGGCAGGAATGCCCTCCATGTCACGGGATACGGCAGCGGACATGTATTCGACCCAGAAATCGATTTGCCTGTCGAGTTCCGACCTGATCGCACTGGCGTTGTCACTGTTCGCCAACGCTTCCAGGAGTTTTTCCTGCGTCAACCGGCGCAGCCGGGTTTCCTGCAATCCCTTGGAAACCAGGTTCATTGCATGGCCGGACTCAACGACGCTGAACGCCAGCTGGCCGACCTCAAGTCGAACAATATGCTTGAAGGTTGAAGCCATTCGCCCGGATTCGTACTCGGCGGCCAGCACATCAATGGCTCCTTCCTCGACATACCAAACATGGCCGGACTCCCACAGGCTGACCGGCCGGTTTCCAGGCGCCGGACATGACTCACCACGTTCGAGAAACAATGCGGCAAGCGCGCTATCTGGACGGAACTCAGTCACCATCGAGCAACCTGCGATATATGTTGTCCCGGGCGTACAATTCGTTGTGGGTTCCCTGCTCGACGACGCGCCCGCCATCGACAATCATGATCCGGTCCGCATCTCGAATCGTGCTCAGGCGATGGGCAATGATCAGGCAGGAGCATCCGCGGCGGCGTATGCTGTCGTCGATCATCAACTCGGTCACGGGGTCGAGGGCGCTCGTGGCCTCGTCCATGATCAACAATGACGGCTTGTTGACCAGCGCCCTGGCGATTTCCAGCCGTAGCCGCTGGCCGCCGCTGAAATTCTGCCCGCCTTCCTCGACCATGGATTCGTACCCTTCGGGACGGCTGATGATGTCCTCGTGAATCGATGCATCCCTGGCGGCAGCGGTCACGTAGTGGTCGGGAATGGTCGTGTCCCACATGGTCAGGTTGTCGCGGATGGTGGCAGCAAACATGACCGGGTTCTGGTCGACTATGGCAAGTGATCTGCAGAATACCTCGCGCGGGACATCTCCGATCGAATGGCCGTCGAACAGGATTTCACCCGACCAGGGCAGATAGAGACCTGCCGTCAGCTTCGCGATCGTGGATTTGCCCGAACCGCTGGGGCCTACGAGGGCAATTCGCTGACCGGGCTCTATGGTCAGGCTGAAATCCCTGACCAGCGGGTCACGGTTTTTCTGGTATCCGAAGGTCACCCCCTTCATTTCAAGCTTGCCGATCAATCGCAGCCGGCCTTCGCTGGTCATGGTCTTTCCCGGCCCGCCGGTGCCATTGACCGCCAGAATCGTCTCGTCCGGCGCGTTGATGACGTCATCCATCCGTGTCAGGTCGGCGTCCAGGGTCTCCAACATGTCGGAGAATTGTCCGATGCGGGCGACCGGGCGAATGAAATTGTCAGCGAGTATGTAGAAACCCATCAACTGGCCGAGACTGATGTGTTCCAGCATCATCAGCCAGCCTCCGAAACCGAATACTGCCGCCGCATTGAGCAGCTGAAACAGTTGCGGGAACGAGGATGCCACATGTCCCAGCTCCACGAATTCCTGGCGAGCAACAAGTTCGCGGGCCTGCCTGCCGCTCCAGTCGGAAAAGAAGTCGTTCTCCCGGGCCGTGGCCTGCAGGCTCTCGATTGATGACAGACCGGCGGCGCTGACGCCGGCCAGCATGCTCTGCTCCCGGCGCAAACGGTGATTGTGGTCGCGGCGCAGGCGAGCCAGCAACCGTGTCATGGCAAAGCAGGATGCGCCAAGGCCGGCAACCAGGAGTGCAAGCGGCAGGTGCCAGAACAGCATGACTGCCAGGAAGGCCGCACTCATGATCAGGTCGACCGAAAGACGCACCAGTTGTCCGGCCCCGGTGTCAGCCATTTGGTCAATCATCCGCAGGCGCAAGGCGAGGTCGCCAGCCAGCCGGTGGGCAAAGAACCTGATGGGAAGGCGCAGCATGGTATCAAGGAAGCTGTCGGACTGGGTGATCGAGAGACGAATGACGAGATCGCGCAATGAACGCATCTGCAGCCAGGTCAGGAGGTAGGCGGCCACGCCAGCCAGGACCGTTCCGGCGGTCAATGTCCAGCCGAGTTCGGACTGACCGGATTCCAGTACGCGATCCACGAACAGCGCCAGCAGGAGCGGCAACGCCAGCAACACGATTGCAAGCAGCAATCCGAAAACCGTGGTGCGGACCAGCAGCGGCTTGTAAGACTGCAGCCAGGGCCAAAGCCGTTGCACGACACTGCGCCTGGCCCCCCGCTGACCGAATTCGCTCCCGGGCTTGAGCAACAGGCTGACGCCTGTGAAGTGGCGATCGAATTCCTCCCGGTCGATGTTGCGATGCCCTTCGGCGGGATCATTGAGAAAAAACCGGTCCCCCGCCATGCCCTCGAGAACGACGAAATGGTTGAACCCCCAGAAGAGAATGATCGGCAGCGGCAGCGTTGCCAGCTGGTCGACCCGGCAGCTGTGGCCGGTCGCATCCAGGCCATAACCGCGTGCGGCCTGGGCAATGTCCCTGAGGTTGGAGCCGTCCCGACCGACATTGCATTGCTCGCGCAACTCTTCCAGTGATATCCAGCAACCATGATGTGCCAGGACGATGCCGAGACAGGCGGCACCGCAATCGGTGGCCTCCAACTGCATCATCAGCGGGGTGCGTCGAGGTCGTCTCCGGAAGTCGGGGATACGCGTTGCCTTCGGACTGCCTGATGTTGCTGGTTGTGCCATCCTGGCCCGGTATCAGGTTGTCAGCGCAACCAGGCCGAGCATTGCCAGGAACACGGCCACCAATGCTGTCTTGAATATACGCTCATGCGGCGCCGACACCTTCAGCGGCTCGTCCATGGCTTCGGGTTGTGCCTTGTGGATCAGGGAATCTCTTCGAAACACGTCCGGATTGCCCTCATGAAAACCAAATGCCCTGCCAACACCGAAAACACGGCCATTCGCATGTCACCTCACGCTGAACACTGAATCCCTACAATGAATCGGAACCCGGTGCCATTGTCTTGTTCCCCTGTCGCCCTTGGCGGCCGCGCCGGTCGGGCCATGCCGAGGGACGTCAGCGGCGGCCAGGTCCGAAATGACCAGGAAAGGTTGCCCCAGGAAACAACTATCGAATTTCGGCCGGCGGCGGCACGGGCAATCCCCCGACTGGCCCTGTTGCCGCGTCATGGCTTCAACATGTCCTGGAATTGGGGTGGCCCCGCCTTGCAGTAATCGTCGATGAATTGCTGGTGGTCGGGAAGCTGGCTCACCTGGTTTTCGACATTTTCGTGGATGCCGGCCATGTAGTCGCCGAGTTCCTCGTCGCTCATTGCATTGGCGATGGGGTGATGCTGTTCCGGTATCAGGCCCTGGCCGAGCATGACCTGCGCCCATGATGTCGTGCCGAACAACTCCGTCTGGTTCCACGAAACCTGGCCCATTTGACGGAACAGCCCGATCCGGTGCTCGAGGGAGTCGGGAATGTCCATGGTCCGGCAGTCCTGCCAGAACGGCGTGTCCGAGCGATTGGTCACATGGTAGTGCAGGATGATGAAGTCCCGGATATTGTCGATTTCAAGTTGCATGTGCCTGTTGAATTCCGCGATCCCGGAGTCCCGGATTCCGGTATCGGGAAACATCTGGACCAGGCGGGTGACCCCGCGCTGAATGAGGTGGATACTGGTCGATTCGAGCGGTTCGATGAATCCGGATGCCAGCCCCAGCGCCACGCAGTTCTTGTGCCAGAATTTTTGCCGCTGGCCGGCCCTGAAACGGATCAACCGGGGCTCGGCGAGCACCCGGCCCTGCAAGTTGTCCAGAAGTCGCGACCTGGCCTCGTCGTCAGACCAGTGCCGTGAGCTGAATACCATGCCGTTTCCGACCCGATGCTGCAGCGGGATGCGCCATTGCCACCCCGCCTCATGGGCGATCGAGCGGGTATATGGATGCACCGGCCCGGAAGATTCGGTTGGCACGGCGATGGCGCGGTCGCAGGGCAGCCAGTGGCCATAGTCATCGAAGCCGACATCAAGGGCTTGACCGATCAGGAGTCCGCGAAAGCCGGTGCAGTCAATGAACAGATCGCCGGTGACGAGTTGTCCCGATTGCAGGCGCAGGCCGGTGATGAATCCATTGTCTGGATTCTGTTCCACCCGCTCGATTCTGCCTTCCTGCCGGACCACGCCAAGCTGTTCGGCTAGTCCCCGCAGGAATTGTCCGTAGAGGCCGGCATCAATATGATAGGCGTAGTTCAGGACGTTGTTCAGGCTGATTGCAAACCGGTTTCGGAGCGCCGCCGCGGTTTCCGCACAATATTCGCCATATTCCCGGGCCAGGCCCAGCGCATGGCCCCTCAACCAGTAATGCTGAAAACCCGCCGCCCAGCGCTCCTTTCCGACCCACCCGAAGGAATGGAAGTAATTCTCGCCCTGGTCCCGCCAGTTCTCGAAGGAAATTCCAAGCTTGAAGGTGCCTTGCACGGCGCGCAGGAAGTCGGTCTCCTGTATTTTCATGTATTTGTGGAAAAGTCTCAGCGGGGGAATCGTTGCCTCACCCACACCGACAATTCCGATCTCGTCAGATTCCACCAGGACAATGTCCAGGGTTTCGCCGAGTTGCCTGGCGAACATTGCCGCTGCCATCCATCCGGCCGTACCACCCCCGGCAACCACGAGTTTCCTGATCTTCCGCTCATGCATGTCCTGCCTCCGACGGGTCCAGCTATCCGTAGAGCAAATGTCGGGTCAGCCGCAATTCAGTGACCAGCCTGGCGCAATCGGGAAATTGCCGGCCCGGCATGTCGGAAATCGTCAAAGACAGGGAGGGATCAAAATCCGCGGGAACTGACAGCATTACCCCGACGGGCCTGGTGTCGGCGCCAGGACCGGCCTGACCTGTTCAGCGCGCCCGACACGGGAGGGTCAGGCCAGGACTGCATGATCAGTCCGGACCGGCTGCACTCGTCCGAGCCGCATGCGACGGAGAAGAGGTCCGCACAGCCATTGTCAACTGGCGGGGTGCGCGGCACCGCGTGCAAACCCCGGTTCAACCCTGTGACGACAATTCGTGGGTCAAGCGCTTACCAGGCAAAGCCACCATGCCCAAAACCGCCGGCAACGCCGCTGATTTCCTGATCTGACAGGTTGCGGCCCGCCGGTGGCAGGACCAGGTGATAGTCGGTGGCCTTGTCTTCAAGGACATGGATGTTGATGCCGTCCGGAACCGAAAGCCCGGTTGCGTCCTTGATGGCTGCCTTCGGGTTGCTCAGGAGCCGGGTGCGGAATTCGCCGTCCTCGTCTGCCCTGGCAAGAACCTGTGCCTCGATTTGTGATGGTGAGTTCATATCTGTTCCCGGAGACATCGGCCTGGTCGTGTCCACGGCTCCGGCAGGTCATCAGCAGATCACTGCCGGAGACGCGGCAATGTTCACCAGGTGTTGATGTCGCCAATCCCGCCGGCAACGCCGCTGATTTCCTGATCTGACAGGTTGCGGCCCGCCGGTGGCAGGACCAGGTGATAGTCGGTGGCCTTGTCTTCAAGGACATGGATGTTGATGCCGTCCGGAACCGAAAGCCCGGTTGCGTCCTTGATGGCTGCCTTCGGGTTGCTCAGGAGCCGGGTGCGGAATTCGCCGTCCTCGTCTGCCCTGGCAAGAACCTGTGCCTCGATTTGTGATGGTGAGTTCATATCTGTTCGCCTCATTCTCTGAACATTGGCATGACGACTTTCTTCCTGTCGTCTTCCACGATCTTCGAACCTAACTTTTCGACATTGCTGGAGTCAACGGGCTTCACGGGACACCGATGTGAAGGCCGGTCCACAACTGCTGTGTTCTGCCTTGCTGCCGGGCACTCGACGGGCAATCGTCACGGGCCACTTTCGCCCTCGACCATCCGGTAATGGCAATCAGGCCAATCATTCGCCCCTCGGCAAGCAATCCGGTTCTGGCTCGTCATCGAGAGCTGACCGTAGCCTCCTCAGCCACCGGTTTTCCGCGGACAGGTTTTCGTCATGTAGACTCCCGAACCCGCTGCTGATGGCGACACCGCGAACTGCAAGATCTCGAATATCCCGGGATGCGGAACGGCCCCGGAGCCGGGGCGGACTTTCCGCCTGCCCGGCGTCAAGCCGGAACAGCGTGTTCCCACGAGACTGGCAGGAGGGTCGGCGGCCGCATGGCCGGAAAGGCTCCAGATCAGCACACGGCCCGGAAGCTCTTCTTCCTGTTCCCGTGAATTTCCGGCAAATCCTCCGCATTGAGATTGGTCATGTGGCCGTCGACGCCGACGGCTGGGCACCCTGCGTCCTGATCGGCCTCGTGCGCAAGCGGTCCGTGGATGTCGTGTCGGGAGGCGGTCAGGGTCGGGCCGGCTTCCAGTTGGTGCTGAAGAACCGGTCACGTGGCGACAGGGTGAATATCTCGACACCGTCTTCGGTGACCCCGACCGAATGTTCGAACTGGGCAGAGAGCGATTTGTCGCGGGTGACCGCAGTCCAGTTGTCACCCAGAATCTTGGTGCCGGGTTTGCCGAGATTTATCATCGGCTCCACGGTAAAAAACATGCCTTCCCGCAGCACCGGGCCCGAACCGGGCCGGCCGAAATGCACGACATTGGGCGGCAGGTGAAATTCCCGGCCGATCCCGTGACCGCAGAATTCCCGGACCACCGACATCCGGTTGCCTTCGGCATGTCGCTGAATGGCTGCACCGATATCGCCGAAGGTGTTTCCGGGCCTGACCTGCTCAAGGCCCAGCATCAGCGAATCATGGGTGATCCGGAGCAATCGTTCGGCCCGCCGGTTCGGCTGGCCGGCGACATACATGCGGGAGCTGTCACCAAACCAGCCATCGACAATGACCGTTACATCGATGTTGAGAATGTCGCCATCTTCGAGTTTCTTTCGGCCTGGAATCCCGTGGCAGACGACATGATTGACCGAAATGCAGGTTGCGTGCCGGTAGCCGCGGTATCCGATAGTTGCCGACTTCACGCCGCGCCGCCGGATGTCGTCCTCGACATGGGCGTCGATGTCACCCGTGGTCATTCCAGGGCGAACCATGTCGCACAACCCGTCGAGAATCCCGGCGGCCACGCCGCCAGCCTGCCGCATTCCCGCGAAATCGGACCGTGTGTGCAGCCGGATGGCATCACGGGTCAGTCGTGGCCGCATGGTAAGCAACGGGCCGCCCTCGAATTGCTGAACAACAGGGAGTGTGGCCTATACGCGGTGCCGAAAGATTTCCAGAGCAGTGTTGATGAAATCCGGTGCCGGCGCATCCGGGCTCTCCCGGTTTCCGCATACCTGGCGAGGTTTGATTCGGAAGTCACAGGCCGCGGAGGGGAGTTGTCCTGTCCGGACCTTTTCAACTCTCTTCGCACCAGCGATGGCATCTGCATCGACCGTCCTGGCCTCACCGGCGGGGAAGGAGAAGCGACAATCATTCTGGTGGTGGCCTTCCGCCGCATCGGTTGGCTGGCGAACCATGCCGATGCCGCGATCCCCGCGACACTGCGTGCGCATCGCCGGGACACTCCGGCAGGGACGGACCTGGAAGGCTCGCGTCCGTCCATACAGGCCAGATGGGCGCTTGCCACCGGCGGAACACGTATCGGACATACATGCGACCGCCGCTGTCCGCCCGTGGCCAAGAATGACGCCCGAAAAACCTCTCGCAAGGGCTTGCAAGAACCGCGATAACGCGCTATCAATATGATATCAGTTTGGGGACGGGCCGATAGCGACGATCAATGTGAGACAACTCGACGACGATGTGGTGGACCGCCTCAAGCGGCGCGCCTCGTCGAACAACCGCTCCCTGGAGGGCGAGGTGCGCCATGTCCTTGAGTGCGCCGCCGACGACGACATGGCGGCCAAACGCGCCGCGTTCCTGGAGGGGTCGGACCGGCTGCGGGAGAAGACCAGGGGTCGCAAGCAAACCCCGGCGGAAGTGCTGATCCGCGAGGACCGCGACCACGGTCATCGCGACGACTATTGATGCGTCTCATTGTCGATGCGAGCGTGTCGGTCAAGTTGCTGGTCGACGAGCCCGATTCCGATGCCGCGCGGGAACTGGCGGCGAGCGGCCAGGAATTGCACGCGCCGCGCCTGATGGCTTCCGAGGTTGCCAATGCGCTGTGGCGCAAGGCGCGGGTGGGCGAGATCGGGCGCGCCGATGCGGGCGCCGCCATGGCTTTGCTTCGCGATATGCCGCTGCGCTGGAACGACGATGAGGCCGTCACCCCGGACGCGGTGCGTCTGGCGCTGGCTCTCGACCACCCGGTGTACGACTGCGTGTATCTCGCGCTCGCGCACCGCATCGGCGCGACGGTCGTGACGGCGGACCGTCGATTCGTGACGGCCATGGCGCCGACCGAGTACGGCGAATCCGTGGTATCGCTGGCCGATTTTACTGGAAAGCGATGATCGCGAGTTTTTTCATCGCAGCCAAGCGCGGCCAAAACATGCCCACTGCGGACACGTGGTTGATTCCATGCAGCAAATCCCCTGGTGCACCGTTTGACAGGCCTTGCCCGCAGGTTCAAATCTCCCTTCCAGGGTCACGGAAACCGGGAAGGCGGAGGCGATGCAGCGAGATGGGCAGGGAAGCAGGGAAGCGGGCGGGCGCGATTTCCCCGCGTCGCCGCGGACGACAACAGGCCCGAGGCGCGCATCAACGCCGCCGTGATGCATATCGCCCGGCTGCTCCGACCACATCATGGCGGGCTCGTGCGCCAACAGAAGGGGAATCCGCCGTATCGATACCGAGTGGCGGGTTATGGCGGGGCTCCGGAACAAGCCGATGGCCCCGAGGCCGCCGTCGAGGCGGTGAAGGCGTATCCCGGGAAGACCAACCGGCTCAGCCGCGAGCACCGCGCTTCGGGCGCGAGCGACCACAATGAACTTGCCGCCATCGGGAAGAAGATCAGGGCCATGGTCGGGGTGATCAAGGATGGCAGCCATGATGGGCCGCCAGGACGAGTTGAGCGAGCTACCCGCCGCCATCCCGACATCCACCTGAAGACCACGGACATCTACCGTCGCAAGGTCGGGCGCCTCGCAGCGGCGCTGGCCAACCCGCGCGCGAGGCGGCCGAGGCAATCAGGGGTCTGATCGAGCGCATCGTGCTGACCTCCAGCGTGAAACGCGGCGAATTGCACGGCGGGCTCGGTACCATCCTCGAATGGGCCGGGGCCAGAAACCGGAAAGGGGCGAACGACACTCCAAAACGGGAATGTCGGTCTCGGTGGTAGCAGGGGCAGGCTTTGCACGGGTGTCAATTGGCAGGCCAGCCATCAAGCTGCCAAATCAACTGCAATGGCTCTGGCGATGGTTGGCCAGGTATGTGACTATGCAACGCCGTTTGTTCCGGGCTGATCATCGAAGCCGGGCTGGCTGATTCGGAGGGTGGAATTGATCGACAAGCCGGCATTCAGGCCACTTGACGGCATCCGGGTCGTCGAGATGAGTCACATGATCTTCGGGCCTTCCTGCGGCATGTTCCTTGCCTTTTCCGGCGCCGAGGTGATCAAGGTCGAGCCACCCCATGGCGACCGGACGCGGGTGCTGACAGGTATGGGAGAGTCGTTCTTCCCGACATTCAACCGCGGCAAGAAGTCGGTGGTGCTGGACCTGACGGCGGCCGACGGAATCAGGGCGCTGGAAGAGTTGCTGGTGACGGCCGACGTGTTCGTGGAGAATTTCCGGGAATCGCCGTTCAGCACGCTCGGGCTCGATGTCGAGGGTCTCCGGCGGCGCAATCCGGGGCTGATCATCATATCCTGCAAGGGGTTTCTGCGCGGACCCTACGAAGATCGCCCGGCACTGGACGAGGTTGTGCAGATGATGACCGGCCTTGCCTACATGACCGGCCCGAAAGGGCGGCCGCTGCGGGTTGGCTCCTCGGCCAATGACATCATGGGCGGGCTGTTTGGTGCCTATGCGGTGATGGGCGCGCTGAGGGAGCGGGAAGAAACCGGGCGAGGCCGGGATGTCCGGATCGGGCTGTTCGAGAACAGCCTGTTGCTGGTTGCCCAGCACATGGTCCAGTACGAGCTGTCGGGGATGGAGCCGCCGCCGATGCCCGACCGGGAGTTTTCGTGGCCGGTCTACGATATCTTCGATACCGCCGATGGGAAGGAGATTTTCGTCGGGGCCGTCACCGGCGGGCAATGGGAAGCGCTGTGCCGCCTGCTTGATCTCGACGATCTGCTGGCCGACCCGGCACTGCAGGACAAGGTGTCGCAAATTGGTGCCCGAAACCGGACGATACCGCGATTCCGGGATTCGATTGCGGGGTGGAGATTCGAAGCGCTGGCTGAGGCGCTGCAGGCCAGGGGGCTGCCATTTGCACCGGTTGCCAGGCCGGCCGAGATGTATTCGGACCCGCAGGCATGTTCGGGGCGAATGCCGGTGTCCCGGCTGCCATCCGGCCGTGAGATTCGGGCACCTGGCCTGCCCCTGGAGGTGGATGGAGACCGGATCGAAGCCGGGACCGACATTCCGGCAAAGGGAGCGGACTCCACCCGGGTGCTGGAATCGCTCGGGCTTGATCCCGGTTCTGTCCTGCGGGCGATGGGCCAGGAAGCCGGGTGCGGCTGATGGCACCGGGGCGCAGTGACATCTTCGGAGGATCGGCGGGCCGGGACCTGGTCAACGCCATTTGCGCCGGGCATCCGGGTGCCGAATGGTCGGACCCCTGGGGCGATGGTCACGATGCATGGAAAATCGGCGGCAAGATGTTTGCCTGCATGGGCTCCGCCTCCGGCGGAGTCTCGGTCAAGACGGATAGTATCGAAACCGCGGAAATGCTCATCAACATCGGGGTCGGTCGCAAGGCGCCGTATTTCCACCGTTCATGGATCAACATTCCGCTGGACGCCGACGAGGATGAGTTGCGCCGCAGGATAGCCGACTCCTACCGGATCATTCGCTCTGGACTGAGCAGGAAGGTGCAGGCTGACCTTGACCGATAGGGCCGGTCTTCGACAGTGCGGTCACGTCGAAGCGCCCGCCATTGAGCGGCCGGCCCTGATCACATAGACCGGTCGGAACAGGACATTCCGGAGCCGTCATGACCAGATCCGCCGCCAGGAAATCTGCTGTACCGCGTTGCGAGCGACCATCTGCGGCCCTGTATCCGCCAGGCAGAATGGTGTTGCGCGAGCTGGGGCTGCGGGACGGGCTGCAGATGGCGGCAGCCTGGCCGGACACGGCGACCAAGAAGGAGTACATCTCGCAGCTCTACCGGGCCGGGGTCAGGCATTTCGAGGTCGGGTCGTTTCTGCCGGCGGCGCGGTATCCGCAATTTGCTGATCTCGCGGGGCTGATCGGCGTGGTTGATTCGCTGCCGGCGGCGGTCTCGTCGGCACTGGTCCTGAATGAACGCGGCGTGGATGATGCCCTCGCAACCCCGGTCCACGAGATCGTGATACCGATCTCGGCAACCGAGGAGCACAGCATGGCCAACATGCGAAGATCCCGATCGGCGGCAATAGGCCTGGTTCGGACGGCCGCCGGGATGTGTCGTGGCCAATTGCGACCGCCGGCGATCAGCGCCGCCGTGGCGGTGGCCTTCGGGTGTTCGATTGCCGGAGATGTGGCGGCGGACGAAGTTGTTCGCCTGCTTGAGGAATGTGCAGATGCCGGGGCCGATACGGTCGCCGTTGCCGATACGGTCGGGTTTGCGGGACCGGTACAGGTGTCCGAGATGTGCCGGAGGCTCCGGGACGCATTCGGCGATATTCCGCTGAAGGTTCATCTGCACGACACGAGAGGGACGGGAATTGCCAATGCCCATGCGGCACTGGAGGCGGGAATTCGCATTCTCGACGGCACCGTTGGCGGTCTCGGAGGATGTCCCTTTGCTCCCGGCGCATCCGGCAATGTCGTGTTCGAGGACCTGGTATTCCTGTGCGAGCGGTCCGGGCTGCCGACCGGCATCGACCTGCCAGCGCTGCTCGAAGCCAGGCGGCTGCTTGAATCGGCAATGCCGGACGAGCCGCTCTTTGGTTCACTGGCCCGGGCAGGACCGCCGGACATCATTGGCTGGCAGGCCGACTGAACCGCTGGCAGCTGTCGGGCCGGAACCGGGGCCGCATGGCTCGGCGGGCAGGACCGCATGGCAGCAACGGCCGGCGATTCCCCTACTCGCTGCCATCCATCCTGCCGAGCGAGGCAAACAGGGTGGCGTTGCCGCCAGCGGCAGTCGTGTCGGTGCAAGTATGGCGCTCGAAGATGCAGCGCTCCAGGAATTCGGCGGTTGCGGCCAGCGGGATGATCGGGCCGTCCCGTTCCGACAGCGCAAGGCGCGCCGTTCGAAGGTCCTCGTCGTCGCTCCACAATGCCACCATCCCGATCCCGGCGAGCTCGGCGAGGGCCGCCCGTGGCAGGAAGCCGGAGATCGCAAGCGTGCCGGACGCGCCCTCGGCCACCTGGATTGCCGGACATCCGGCCTGCCGGGCCGTCTTCGCCTGGTCTGCAGCGTCTGACGCGGTCGGGCCGAGGCACAGCATGGTGCCCCTGGGGAATTTCCTCAGGATGTTGGACTCGCCCGTCGGACCCGGAAACTCTCTGGTTTCGAGAACGGCGAGACTCCCGCCCGCAGCCTGGTCCAGCAAGTCCTGGACGGCGGCAGGGCTGACCGGATCTTGGCTGTCGGGCGGATGGCCGGGCAATGTGCCAGCGGTGAAGGCCGGCAGGTAGTCGGGCCCGCCAGCCTTGGGCCCGGTTCCCGACAGCCCTTCGCCGCCAAAGGGCTGAGAGCCGACCACCGCGCCGATCTGGTTCCGGTTGATATAGACATTGCCGATGCCGAGCCTGTCGGCCACCTGCCGGGTCCGGAAATCGATCCGGGAATGCATTCCAAAGGTCAGCCCGTAGCCGGAGGCATTGATGGCGGCAATGATGTCGTCCAGCTGGCCGGGCACGAATTTCGCGACGTGCAGGACCGGGCCGAAAATTTCCGCCTCGAGATCCTCGATGCCGCCGACCTCGATGACCGCCGGTCCGACAAAATGCCCGGTCGGTGGACACGGACACTGCTTGAGCAGGCTGGATTCCTGCCGGGCCTTGTCGATGTAGCGGCTGATATGCGCATGGGAATCGGCATCGATGACCGGGCCGATATCGGTGGCAATGTCCATCGGGTCGCCGATCACCAGCTCGTCCATGGCGCCGAACAGCATATCCAGGAAGTTCGAATGGATATCGGCCTGGAGATAGAGCAGCCGCAAGGCCGAGCAGCGCT
The DNA here is from genome assembly GCA_964291445.2 of Paracoccaceae bacterium. Taxonomy (GTDB): domain Bacteria; phylum Pseudomonadota; class Alphaproteobacteria; order Rhodobacterales; family Rhodobacteraceae; genus JAPOXR01. The sequence goes on from OZ219864.1 coordinate 716,336, forward strand.
GGCCGGCCGACCTGAAGGATGACATCACGATATCCCGGATCACCTGTTCCGGCAGGGCGGTGCTGTCGGCAATCATGGCATTGAGGCCGCCAGTCTCGGCGATGAGGCGCGAGGCCGGGTGCAGCGCCTTCGCCATGTGCTGCTCGATCCTGCGGGCGGTTTCGGTGGATCCGGTGAAGGCGACCCCGGCGATCCTGTTGTCGGCCAGCAATACCCGGCCGGTCTCCGGCCCTCCAGGAAGCAGCTGAAGCACGTCTTCGGGCACGCCGGCCTGGTGCAGGAGCCTAGTCGCCAGCCCGCCGATGAGCGGGGTCTGTTCGGCCGGCTTGGCCAGCACCCCGTTGCCAGCCGCCAGCGCGCCGGCAATCTGCCCGGTGAAGATTGCCAGCGGGAAATTCCATGGGGAAATGCAGGCAAACAGTCCGGCTGGCCGGGCCGCACCTGCTTTCGGGGCTTCGGTGGCATAATATCGCAGGAAATCAACCGCCTCGCGCAGTTCGGCGATGGCATCCTTCATGATCTTGCCCGATTCCCGGCCGAGCAGGGCAAAGAATTCGCCGGACGAGTCTTCATAAAGCTCCGAGGCCCGCATCAGGATCTCCGCCCTGTGGCCGGGCGTGACGTTATCCCAGCAGACTGCCCTGTCCATGGCGGCGGCGATGTCGGTGGCGGTCGCGACCTCGCTGCTTCCCACCACCTCGGACGGATCCGCCGGATTGGTCACCACGATCGGGTCACCGGCGCGGCCGGACATCGGCAGCGAGGTCTGCCACTCCGAAGTCATGAATCCTTCCCGAACCTGCAGCAGCTCGTCTCGATGCGGCGGGTAATGCAGATCCCAGCCCCGCGAGTTTCGCCGCTCGTCGCCGAACAGGAAGGGCGGTCGGACGACCGGCTCCCGGTTCGATTCCCGTATGCCGGCATATCGCTCGAACGGGTTTTCGACGATGCTGTCCACCGGACAGTCCGGATCGGCGATCTGGTTGACAAAGGATGAATTCGCACCGTTTTCGAGCATGCGCCGCGCCAAATAGGGCAGCAGTTCCCGGTGTTCGCCGACCGGCGCGTAGACCCGGCACCTGGCCCGGCCACGGCCCAGAATCCGGCGATGCAATTCCTCGCCCATTCCGTGGATCCGCTGGAATTCGAACTCGGTGCCGTCGCCGGCAAGCTCGAGAATTGTCGATGCCGTATGCGCATTGTGGCCGGCAATCTGCGGATAGATCCGGTCAGTCATGCCAAACAGCTTCCGCGCGCAGCACAGATAGGCAATGTCGGTTGCCGGTTTGCTGGTATAGACCGGAAAATCCTCGACGCCTTCCACCTGTGCCCGCTTGATCTCGGTATCCCAATACGCCCCCTTCACCAGGCGGATCATGATCTTGCGGTCCAACTCCCCGGCCAGGGCATAGAGATGGTCGATGACATGGGGGGCGGCCTTGCCATAGGCCTGGACCACGATGCCGAACCCGTCCCAGCCAGCCAGTTCGGGGCTTCTCAGCACCTTCTCGATCACGGCGAGGGAAAGCTCCAGACGATCGGCTTCCTCGGCATCGATATTCAGCCCCATATTGGCATCCTTGGCCATGATCGCCAAGGTCTTCAGACGGTCGGCAAGCTCGTCGAGAACCCTTCCTTTCTGGGTTTGCTCGTAACGGGGATGCAGCGCCGAGAGCTTGATGGAGACACCGTCATTGTCGCGGAAATCGGGATTGGTGCAGAATGGTGCAAGCGCGGTGATGGCGCCCTTGTAGTCGTCAAGGAACTTGCTGGCATCACCGGCAGTCAGCGCCGCCTCGCCGAGCATGTCATAGGAAAAGCAGAATCCCTGCTTGCCGGCGCCACGCGAGGCGCGGATTGCCTCTTCGATGGTCCTTCCCTGGACGAAGTGATCTGCAATCCGGCGGGTGACGGCGGAGACTGCCAGCCGGACCGCCGGCCGGCAGGCACTCCGGGCAATCCTTCGCAGGTAGGATGTCGCTCCCTCCCGTCCAGGCTGCTTCAGGATGGAGGCTGACAGCTGCAGGCCCAAGGTTGCCAGATTGACCATGGAAGATGGCGAACGGCCCCGATGGCTGCGCCAGTCTGCTGCCACCAGCTTGTCCTCGATCAGGGCATCAATCGTAGCTGTGTCCGGAACTCTCAGCAGCGCTTCTGCTACCCGCAGCAATGCGATGCCTTCCCCGCTGCCGAGTCCGTATTCGACCAGCAGCGATTCCAGCAACCCGGGCCTGGAATTGCCGCGGATGTCGGCAATTAGCTGCCTCGCCCCGGCACCGGATTTATCAAGAACCTCCCGGGGAATTCCGCATTCGGTTGACAGCGCATCAATCAGGCTGCCTTCATCGGCCATCTTGGCGGCGAGAATCCGGCTCCAACTGTCCGGCGGCGATTGTGTCATCTCATCCGCTCCCCACATCAGTCCGGGCAGAACAGATCGGCGGTCAGCGCCCGTCCACCTGCGTCGCCGGAAGCCGGGCGCTCAGACTTCTGCCCGCCTGCCGGCAGTCCGGCGACCTTCAGTTGTTTCGCTGTTCATTCTTCTGTTCGGCCCGTCTTGCAACCACGTCATCGGCAAGCCGTCCGGACAACTCCTGGAAGTGATCGAATTCGGCGCGGTATGTGCCAAGACCCTGGGTGAGCGAACGGAGTTCGATGATCAGGTCGTGAATCTCCGATTCCGGCAGGTAGGAGTGAAGCGAGTCCCATCCCTTCCAGCCCTCCTTGGCCTCGTAGCCGAGTATCTGGCCCCGGCGTCCGCTGATCAGGCCGTGGATCTTGCTGGTATGATCGGCCGGAACATCGATGGTGACCTTCGCAATGGGCTCCAGGAGGACTGGCGAACATTTGGGCATGCCCTCTGTCATTGCCACTCGGGCGGCGAGCTTGAATGACATTTCGTTGCTGTCGACCGAATGGAACTGCCCGTCGGTGAGGGTGATGGCAAAATCGACAACCGGGAAGCCGAGCGGCCCTTCGGCGGCATATTCCCGAACACCGTTCTCGACCGCCGGGATATACTGGCGAGGAATGGCCCCGCCAACGATCTTGTCGGTGAACTGGAAACCGGTGCCGCGCGCAAGCGGTGCAATATCCACCACCACGTCACCGAACATGCCATGTCCGCCGGTCTGTCGCTTGAACCTGCCATGCTGGCTTACCGCGCCCCGAATGGTCTCGCGGTATGGAACCGTGGGCCGGCGGTGGTCGGCTTCAACATTGAACTTGCTGCCAAGCTTTTCGAGGGCGATCTGGAGATGGACCGTGCCCTGCCCCTGCAGCACCAGCTCATGCGTATCCTCCTTCTGTTCGTAGCCAAGTGACGGGTCCTCCTCGATCAGGCGCTGCAGACAGGTGGTCAGCTTGACCTCGTCCTTGCGGTCGGCAGGGGTGATGGCCAGCGAATAGACCGGGCCCAATGGCTCCTCCGTGTGAGACAGGTCCGGCTCGCCGGAACCGGCGCTCAGGACCTGGCCGGTCCTCGCATTCTCCATGCGTCCGATTCCGACGACATCACCAAAGCTGGCGCTGGTCACTTTTTCCGGCTGACCGCCATTCATGACCAGGAGGCTGCCGACCCGGCTGCCGCCAAGTGACTGCCCGTCGGAAATTTCCCCGGACCACACCCGGGCATAGGACACCTTGCCGCTATGCTGTGCATACTGGGTCTTGAAGACCTGGACCGCTGGCTGGCCCTGCGGGTCAAATCCCAGCGCACCGGCGCGGACTTCCGGCCCCGGCGCATCATGCCGCAGCGCCTTCAGGATTCGCCGCACGCCAAAATTCTTCTCGGCCGAGCCGAAATAATACGGAACAACCTGGCAGTCGCGCATGGCGCCTGCCGCCTTGGCAAAAATCTCCTCGATCTGCGGAACCTCGTCCTCGAGCAGCATTTCCAGGATCGCATCATCGAAATTGGACAGCATTTCCAGGAATTCCTCCCTGGCCAGGTCGATCTCGTCCTTCAGCGCCGCCGGGAATTCGACCTCCTTCGATTCCTGTCCCTCGACATAGGAATAGGCACGCAGGCTGGCCAGGTCGACATAGCCGGAAATGGTCTCATCCTCTGTAACCGGATAGTTGCGCATCAGGTGCCGCTGGCCGGACGCCTCCTGGATTGCCACCAGAACTTCGGAAATCGGATCCGTCACCGTGTCGACCTTGTTGATGTAGACCATGTGCGGAATCTGCCGGGAAATCAGCGATTTGAAGATCGGTGCCGCCGAGGCGGCCCGGCTCACCGACGGCTCCACGACGACGACGGCAACATCGGCCACCGCCAGCGCATTCAGCGGCTCCTGCAGGAGTTCGACCGACCCCGGACAGTCAAGGATGGCCCAGCTATCGCCGAGATAGGACATCTGCGCCACCGAGATCTCGGTCGACATGTTCCGGTTTCTCGATTCGGCAGAGGCATCGCCCACGGAGCTTCCATCCTTGACCGAGCCCCGGCGGGGGATAGCGCCGGCTGCGAACAGAAAACTCTCCATGAGTGTTGTCTTGCCACTCAGAAATGGTCCAACCAAGGCGACGCATCGCGTGTTCCTCATCACTGTTCTCCTGTCCTTCGGCCGGGCATAAGACTGCGAACCCGGCCTTCTGTCCACCCCATTCTTTGCCATCCCGTGCCCGTCGGCGCCAGAGGGCCGATTTCGGACTTGCGGCAAACTGACGAACACCAATTTGGCACCGGCTTCGGCCCCCGGCAAGCGGATGCTGCCGGAAGGCGAGACCGGCAACCCGGTCACTGGCGGGTGTTGATGCAGTCGGCCTGCCGGGTATAAGCAGGTCCCGGCACATATGGACACAATTCAATGTCAAACCCTTCCGCTGCAATGCTGGTCATTGGCGATGAAATCCTCTCCGGCCGGACCCGGGACGCCAATGTGCCGCATTTGGCCGCCACGCTGGGGCAGCACGGGCTTGATCTCTGCGAGGTGCGGTTTGTCCGCGATATCCATGAACAGATCATCCAGGCAGTCAACGAGCTTCGTGCCGCCCGGGATCATGTCTTCACCACCGGAGGAATCGGCCCGACTCATGATGATATCACTGCCGATGCCGTGGCGGCGGCATTTGGTGTGGAAATCGATGTCCGTGACGATGCGCGCGACATTCTTTCCCGGCATTGCAACAGCCTTGGCCTCGAGTTGAATGCCGGAAGGCTGCGCATGGCCCGCATACCGGGCGACGCCAGGCTGATCCCGAATTCGGTGTCGGCGGCCCCGGGATTTTCTCTCGGCAACGTCCATGTGATGGCTGGCGTTCCAAAGATTTTCCAGGCCATGCTCGACGAGGTTCTCAAGACCATCCCGGGCGGAATGCCGAGTGTCAGCGCCACGCTGGAGCTCGGCACGGTCGAAAGCGAACTGGCCGGACCACTCGAGGACATCGCCCGCGAGTTTGCCGATCTGCAGATCGGCTCGTACCCGTTCCGGACCGAAGACAGCCGCGGGGTGAATGTGGTGATCAGGGGCACGGCCGAAGATCGGGTCAGGGCGGCCGAAGATCGGGTCAGGGCGGTATTCGGCCACCTCGTGCCGGGCTGAACAGAAAGCCCGCCATCCGGGGAGACATCTCCGGACGAGATATCGCGCCGCCAGCCGCCGGAGTCAGAGATCGAGGATCGGCAGGCCGAGCGCAGCGGCAACGCCGCGAAGTGCCTGGCGATGGTCGCCGTAAGCGATGGCAAGATGGTGCTCCAGGCCGCAATTGATGATATCCTGCATCACCTTGCCGACCGGGCGCTCGAACCGGACAACCCCGGCGGTTCCGGAAAATGCCAGCGGCCGGCGCAACATCCTGCCACCGAGCAGCACCATCTTGTAGGTGCCCATCGACCTGGAGATGCGCATCAGTGTGACCTCTCCCGGCTTGAGTGGAAACTCGTAGAGCAGCGGCAGTTTCCGGTTGGAATGCACCGCGGCCACACACGGCGCGCCAGGATCGCGCATCGAAATCGGTGCCTGGCCGCAATGCCAGACCACGGCGGAGTCGTCATCCGAGTCCATGTCGACCATGTCGGCAAGAAACACCGGCGCCTGGGCGACCCGCTGGAGGACCAGCTGAGACAATGCGCCATGGACATCGGCCTCGCAGGCACACGGAATGCCGGATTGGCCCAGCATCGAGACCGGCCCGCATACGGCGCCGCCATACTCGGTGAACATCTCGGGCCAGCACCGGACCGCCACGGCGTCCAGACCTTCGCTGCTCGCCATGTCGGAAAGGGCGGGGCTCAACCGAAGCGAGCGCTCCAGCGACGCCGGATCGACCGCCTCGATGCCGGAGAGGTCGGCATCGACCTCCTGCCGGACCACGTCCAGCCTGTCCCTGCCGATCTTGTGAGCAGTGTCGAATAGCGACTCCATCCGGACCGGAACCACCTCGATGCCGGCCAGCCTGTCCAGGTCCCGGTTGTCGTGGTTGCAGGTATCGAAGCCGGGTGGAGGGAGCCCGATCTGGCCAATCCTTGCGCCGCGGAGCCCGGCCGCAATCCCGGCTGCGCGACTGTCGGCCGACCTGTCCGGCATCCGGCATTGCCGACCAGCAGATGTCGGTTCGAACAACGTGCGGATGTCGTCATCCGTCACCTGTTCAGGGTCCGAACAGAGCCAGGTGAATTCTTGGCCGCGCAGGCCGAGCGCGTGGCTGGCAAGGTTCAGACCGCAAAAGGAATTCAACCGGAGCCGGCCGCCGCTGCGTGGCTCGCGCAACGCCCAGATGGCCAGCGGCACCTGCAGACTTCCGGCGATGTCGACGATGCATTCGGCATCGGTGAAGGTCGTCTGCACGACCAGGATCCGGCCAACACCCTCTTTGGTCAGCCGGCCAAGGGCATCGGCCGCCGTGGCATTGTCGGTCAGCAGGCAGGGCTCGCCAACCACCCGGTATCCGCATTGCCTGAGCGCCCCCAGAGCCAGTTCGAGCCGGGAGCCGGCATATTCGACGTCAAATGTCGGGCGACAGAGTGGAAGAACGCCAATCCGCTGCATGCCGGCGTCAGCCATGAGCATTGATGAAGGAATTGACTTCGTCACGGTCCGGAAAGCTCTCCCGCCCGCCGGTTCGCGAGCAGCGGAGCGTTGCCGTCGCATTGGCAAACCTGACCGCCTCAAACTCAGTCCGCCCTTCGGCAAGCATCAATGCGAATGCTCCATGCCAGACATCGCCAGCGCCGAGCGTGTTGCGCGCATCGATGTCATGGGCGGGAATATGTTCGATCCTTCCCCGGTGTGCGACATATGCGCCATCGGCGCCATCGGTCACGCATATCCAGTTGGAAAACATCCCGGCCATCGATTTCAGACCTGCCAGCGCCGTCTTCTCCCCGGTCAGGTCGATGACACCCTGCCGCGAGAATGCCAAATGCGTCGCCAGTTTCAGCACGTCTGCATCGGCCCAGCGTTCGCCATCGACGACAGACGGAACGTCATGCCGCCGTGCCAGCCGCAAGGCCTTCTCCATCAATGACAGCCAGCTGGTATCGGCCAGGACGACATCATGGCGGGGCGCCGCATCCAGCCATCCGGTATCCTCCGTCATCCCGCTGCCGCGGAAACTGATGATCTGCCGCTCGCCGTTCCGGTCAACCGTTACCGACGAAAAGGCTGCCCGGCCGCCCGGTGCCCGATGGACATGATCCACATTGACGCCAAATCCGGCTAGTTCGGCCAGGATCATTTCCGAGACGGTGTCATCGCCAAGCCTGGCGGCCAAATGGGCCTCGCCACCAAGACGGGAAATCGCCACCGCGGCGCTGGCGGCCATTCCACCGCCGGTGATCCCGGCATCCAGCGACCGGTATTTCACCCCCTCACGTGGCAGTTCCTCCACATGAAAGAAGAAATCCAGAACTGAAACACCAACTGCAAATACCGATGCCATGACGTTTTCGCACCTGCCGAAACCCGAATAGAACCCGATTCACCCTGCAACCGGGCCCCAGATTTCACAAATGGCCGGTCAAGACAATCTTTGGGGAGTCGAGCCAGACACGAATTCATACACTCCGGAACCTCGCCGCCCCGGGCATCCGCAGCACCGCCCCTGCCGACCAGGCCCATATCATCTCCCCACCACCGCCAGGACCGTCACTCCCCTTGCGGGAGCGTAGGTCGTCCCCTTCCCGCTCCAACCCCGGCCCGTTCGAGGATGGCGCCGGGGGCCGCCACGCAGCGTTGGTGTGCTCCTTGCCAGGGACGAACACGATATGATTTCCTGCTCTTGGCTTCCCTCGCCGCGGGCACGCGGGTCGACCAGAACCTCGCGTCAGGCCTGCGTCGGGCGGGACCAAGCCTTGAATTGCGCAGCATCAATATATTGATGTGCAACCAAGGCTGAGGGCGTTCGATTTCACAGCCAATCCGGTCACGCCGCCTATCACGATCTTCGGCGCCTGTTCATGGACGCCGCCGCCTTGTCCGAAATCTGCGGCAAACCGGTGCGGGTTGCCCGCAAGGGGCGCCATTTCGACAACGATCTCATCACAGCGTCACCAAGCCGCTTTCATCTCTACGGATTATACGTATATATTGCGGTAGGTGCCTGCTATTTGGGGAGGATGCCATGCCCACCGTGAGTGCCCTTGAGTTCCAGCGCAAGTTCGGCCGGTTCCAGCACGAAGCGCAGCGCGAGCCGGTGGAGATAACCCGGCATGGGCGGCGCGAGTTCGTGCTCATGTCCGCAGTGCAATATGACTGGCTTTGCGCTTCTGCCCAGCGTAGCCATCGCACCGACGCCGCCGCCGATATGGTAATCGACGCCGTGGATCGCGCAGAGATGGATGTGGAGCACAAGTCGCTCGACGACCTGCTTACGTAACGACGAAGCGGTGGCGCTTCCCGACCCAAAGCCAGGCCTGGTGATCCGCTACGACTACCTCTGGACGCATGAGGCCGCTGCTGGCCGCGACCGCGGCAAGACCCGTCCGACCTGTCTGATCGCCGCGACCGACCCGGCAGTTCGTCCGCGCTACGTCGTCCTGCTGCCGATCACCCATACATCGCCCGCGGGCGATGCGGCGGGCATCGAAATCCCGGCGCGCGTCAAGCAGGCCTTGGGTCTCGACGACTCGCCAAGCTGGGTGATCGTGTCGGAGTACAATATCGATGAGTGGCCCAATGCCGGGCTGTCTACGCTGCCCGGTCTGCCGGACGTTTTCACCTACGGTTTCATCCCACCGGGATTGTTCGCGCGGATCAAGGCCCGTTTCCTCGAAATGGCTCGTACGAAGGAGGGCCGCGCGGTGCGCCGTTGAGCGGAGTTGCGGCCAACATTCCTTGCCGCCCCGGACCCGGCGCCAGGGCGGTTCCGGTTGGCCATCGGCCGTGCGTCGAACGCCGTGCTCGGGACCAAGGGGTCATCCGCCTGTTTCATGACGGTTGAGACTTGAGTGTCAGTTCATAGACATAGGGACCGTGGCCACTATCTGGTCCAATCATTGGAAGTGGCCGGATTCTGCATCTGTCTATGTGCCAATAGCTGCGCGCCGTCGCCTGCCAGGTCACGGCTTGTCCGCCTTCGCCAGCTTCGGGAAATCGCGGTGGTGTCTACCGTCGGCCGATCAGGCTGGTTCGATCTCCTGCATGCGGGCCAGGATATCAACGCCCTGTTGCTGGTAGAACCAGAGCAGGTCAATGAAGACCCAGTTCTCGGCCAGGAGCTCGCCCTCCCGGCGATAGATGTCGACGACCCGCATATCGGCCTTCTTTCCGGACCCCGGAAACCCCATGAAACCTCCGGCCGGGCGCATGGTGAGATTCGGCCAGCCGAAGAATCCGCCAAAGCGGCCCTCGGCAAACCGGCAGACATGGCCATTGAACACGATATCGTCAAGATTGTTGCGGAACGGCAGCTGGTGCTGCTTCCGGTATCTCGGGATCGTGTAGGTGGCGCCAATTCCGGTCGGACCGAACCAGATCATGTCGTCTTGCCAGGATTCGGTGAGCGTCTGTTTTGACACCGCCCGGCTCTTTGCGACGAGGTCGCCGATCATGCGGTTGATGAGATCCAGGGTCTTCCGCGATTCTTGCGGATCCTGTGCCTTGTGGAGAAGCCCGTCATGGGTCTTGGGGCCCGGTGTCAGGAACCAGGCGCCTGTTTCGGTCGGAAACGGGTTGCGACCGGCCTGGCGCATCACGGACGGAATGTCGAAGAACAGGGCGGTCTGCCTGATTTTCCCACCTTCCACCTGGTGGAACTCGGCAAACCGGAGAAACAGCATCTTCCCGGTCGGGGGTATCCCGAGCCAGTGATGATCGAAGAGTCCCATCAAATGGCCCATGCAACACACCCATTCGCCTCCAACCGGTTCGATGGTGTTGGAGCCGGCCATGAACACGTCGGGTCGACGCTGGATTGGCCCAACCGCATGGCGGAATGGCTCCCAGAAGGCCTCGCCGACCGTCTCTGCCCCTTCGAGTTCATTGAAGGGATGCATGCCGCGCCAACTGTAGTCGCCGGATGCGTAGCGGGCGATGACCTGCCCCGCACCGCCGGGCGGGGCCTGGTCCAGTTCCCGGTAATAGTCGCTGATCAGCCGCTTGATCGACTGAAAGTCGGACATCTTCTCCACCCCCTTGCGAAACAGCTGCCCCTGGCGGCGCCTGCCGATCATTTGCCGAAACCGCCGGGCGGCGCAAGTGCCTGTCACCTGGTGGTGGTGCCGGTCAGGTGTCCGCCGCTGGCGTAGTAGGCACGGGTGGCGTCCCGGCGGTGGTGGTGGCCTGCCAGCCGTTCCGGGTTTGCGCCCGATTTCCGGGCGCGCTGCATGAGTTCGTGCTCGGCGCCTGCCAAATCCAGGCCGGTCAGGGCGCCGTCGCTCACCACCTCTCGGCCAGCAACGAGCAGGTTGCGGACGTGGCGGGAGGTTGCCCGGGTCAGGATCACGTTGATCTCGTCTTCATCCTCGACCAGGAAATCGTCACGCATGCCGGCGTAGTCCAGCACCAGCAAATCCGCCCGGGCTCCACGCCTGATCTCGCCGTAATCGTCACTGCCGTCGATGCACCGAAAACCATCGCGGCAGGCGGCCTCGAACAGCCGGGCGGGCGGAAGGGCATGCTCCAGGCCGGTGCCGTTGTGCAGCCGCCAGGCGAGGCGAAGATCGCGAAAATAGTCCTGGTCGTCGTCATGGGCGCAGCCGTCGAGACCGAAGGCGAAACGCAGCCCGTGCCGCATGAACCGCGCAACCGGCGCCGTGCCGGAGCGCAACCTCAGGTTGCTGGAGGTGTTGACGGCCACGGTGGTGCCGCGTTCGGCCAGCAACGCGCATTCCTCTTCGGTGAGATGCACCCCGTGGGCCAGGGTCAGCCGGGGCGAGAGAAGGCCGATCTCATCGAGGAAACGGACAATTCCCTGCGGGTAGGTGGCGTCCAGCCACTGGCGCTGGCGACGTGACTCCAGCAAATGCATGTGGACGCGGCGATCATGTGTCGCCGAGGCCTCGGCGATGCGCTCGAGGGTGGCGTCGTGGCACCATTGCGGCCCGATCGGGCCGTACTGGACCTGGAACAGATCGCTCTCATGGGACGCGGCGATTGCCTCGACCTGCTCGACCAGATGGAGTGCTGGCGCGGTGTCGGCGATGACGGCCTCCATGCCGGCACGCTGGTCCGGCGGCAGGAATGGCAGGAATGCGTGCTGGTCGCCATATACCCAGGGATTGCGGTCGCGAATGGGGCATGAGAAGGCGATGCGGATACCGATATCGGCCGCGGCGCGGGCCACGCCCGAGGCTTCCGTCTCCAGGCTGTCGGCGACCAGCGAGTTGTGGCAATGCACGCTCGCCCCGATGCCGGCAAGCGCCATGCGCCCGAACGCGACGGCAGCTTCCAGCCGAGGATCGATCGTCGCCCTGCTGAAGGACGCGATCCAGCATTCCAGCGCGTCGTCGGCACCGCCGAGCGCCGACGGTCGCACGCCATAACCGTGGTCATGGGCATTGACCATGGCGGGAAGTGCGATGCGCCCGTCCCGGCACGGTTGACTGGCCTTCTCGATCCCGGCAATGCGGCCCGCCTGGAGCTTGAAGCGAACGTCGCGCGTGGCGGGGAGACGGCCGGGTGCGGCCAGCAGGCGCTCGACTTCAAGCTGTTCGACCATGAGTCACTCCCTTTGATCGATTCCGTTGCCGAAACTGGCGAGTGCCTTCCTGAGATGTTTGGCCATGGCATTCCCGGCCACGGTCGACATGCGGTCCGACGGGGCGACCAGGCAGAGGCGAAGCGCCGACAGGCGTTCCCCTTCCAGCGGTACCGCGATCAGGCTCCCGGACTCCAGTTCCTCGGAGAATCCCAGCCGCGTGTAGAATGAAATGCCGACTCCCCGCAGTAGAAGACGCTTGATCACCCCCTGGATGTTGGAGACCGCCACCGGCCTGTGCGCCCGCTTGAACAATTCCAGTTCGTCGCCAACGAAAGGCTGCATGGTGCCGGCAGGATCCTGGTAGATCAGGCGGCAGGAGGCGCATTCATCGAGAGTGACGGAGGGGCGCGACGCCAGTTCGTGGTCGGGTGTCATGATGACGCACATCGGGCAGGCGATGTCCTCCAGCACGGTGACTCCCCGGCGCCAGGCCGGCAGGAATGTCAGTCCGAGATCGGCGGAGCCCTGGGAGACGGCGTGCATGGCCTCGATGGGACCGCAGGTGATCACGCGTATCTGCACCGCCGGATGCACGGCAACGAAGCCGGATACCGCCTCGGGCAGGAGGTGTACGGCCGGACTGTCCAGCGTGGCAATGGTCACGTGGCCGCTGACGATGCCGCGCAGGTTTTCGATCTCGCCGCGAAGCCGCGCGAAATCGAGCAGCGTATCCCGGGCGTGGCGCAGCACCAGCTGGCCGGCATCGGTCAGCCGCATTCCGTTCGGGCGGCGTTCGAACAGCGGCGTGCCGAGTTGGTCCTCGAGCTTCAGGATCTGCCGGTTGACAGCCGAGGCGGAGATGTGGAGGCGCTCCGAGGCCCGGCGGATCGATCCCTCTTCAGCCACCGCCTCGAAGTAGCGCAGCACCGCGGAATGCATTGGCCATCAGCCTTCGTTTGACTCCCACCGGGCCACGACGGGGTGATCCTGCCCGGTTCGGAATTCCGGGCCGAGACCGCCCGGCTGGCCCCAGCCGGTGACGTTATCACCAAAGAACTCGGCATTGACAGCAGTGAAGCCGGCGGATTGCGGCGGCAGGTCTCCTTCGTACCAGATGGCATCCACGGGACAGACCGATACGCAAATTGCGCAATTGATACACTCGTCGGGCTGAATGTAGAACATCCGCCCACCCTCGTAGATGCAATCCACCGGGCAGACATCGGTGCAGACACCGTCCTTGATGTCGATGCAGGCCTCGGCGATGACATAGGTCATGGAAGCGCTCCGTCTCAGCGCCCGGACCAGGCGGGCGGACGTTTTTCCCTGAAGGCGGTCACGCCTTCCTCGGCATCCTGGCTCTGCAGTGCCGCAACGAGGCTCGGGAGGCGGGCATTGCGGGCTTCAGGGACAGTCAGATGCGCAGTATCGTTCGCCGAGCGCTTGATCGCCCGGAGGCTGAGCGGCGCACAGGCAACAAGGTCGCTCACCCAGCTATCGACCGCGGCGTCCAGCTCGTCGAGGGGCACGACCTGGTTGACGAGGCCGAAATCCAGCGCCTCGGCGGCATCGATGCGCCGTCCGGTCAGCAGCATGCCCATGGCAATGGTCCGGGGAAGCCGACGCGGCAGGGTGATCATGCCATCAAGCGGCAAACGCCCGACCCGCGGCTCCGGCAGGCCGAAGGACGCAGTTTCGGCGGCAACGACCAGGTCGCAGCCCAGCACCATCTCGAATCCGCCGCCAACGGCAATGCCGTTGACCCTGGCAATGACGGGAACCGACGGGCGATGACCGAGCGCAATGCCGCCGAAACCTTGATCGCCGGTCTGCGCCCAGTAGGCGAGACCGCCGGGGCCCTCTTCTTTCATATCCGCACCAGCGCAGAACGCCCTGCCGGTGCCGGTGAGGACAACGCAGCGAATTGCCGGGTCGCGGTCGATGGCACTCCAGGCTTCTCCCAGCGCCGCCTCGGTTGCCGAGTCGACAGCGTTCATTCGCTCCGGCCGGTTCAGCGTCACGCGGGCGACGCCATCCGTGACATCGAACTCGATGGTCATGCGGGATCCTCGTCGGAGCGTGCCAGCGCCAGCACCTCGTCATTGTGCTCTCCCAGCGATGGCGGCGGGCGGTGCACCGCGAATGGCGCTGCCGACATGTCGATGGGCGAGGCAACGAGACGCACAGGTCCGGCAGAAGTCGGTTCGATTTCCACGATCATGTCGTTATGCGCGGTCTGCGGATCCTCAAGGGCATCGGCAAGCGTCATCACCGGCGCGCACAGGATATCGACGTCGCCAAGTCGGTCCAGCCAGTGTTCGGTTGAATTGGTGGCAAAGCAGTCTCGAAAGATCGCCTGCAGATCTGTCCGGTGTTCCTTCTGCTTCTCCAGGGTCGCATATCTCGGATCCGCCGACAGATCGTCAATGCCAAGCGCCGTGCAGATGGCACGCAACGGGTTCTCCTTGAACGCGCCCACCATGACAACTGCCCCGTCGAGGGTCTCGAACACCCCGCATAGCGGCATGGCTGCCCAGTTGAGCTCCTTGCCGCGCATCATCAACACCGCCGCCTCCTGCATCTGCATCGCCAGCATGGAGTTGAAGAGCGAAACGGCGATCTGCTGCCCCTCGCCGGTCTTGTCGCGCTGCAGCAGCGCCAGCAGGATGCCCTGGACCATGTGCATGCCTGCCGCGTAGTCGGCGAGCGCGGTCGGATAGACATTAAGCGGAACCGACGGGTCCTGGCGCCGGTGCATCACGCCGCTCATCGCCTGGGCGAGCACATCCTGGCCGCCCTTGCGCACATAGGGGCCGTCCAGACCGAAGCCGGTGCCAACCGCATAGATGATCCGGGGGTTGACGCGGCGCAGATCCGTGTAACCGAAGCCCATCCGTTCCATGACGCCGGGGCGAAAATTGTTCACCACCACGTCGGAGGTCTCGACCAGCCCCAGCAACGCAACCCGGTCTTCTTCCGTCTTCAAGTCCAGCGCAACGCTCCGCTTGTTGCGGTTGAGACTCGCGAATACCGGATTGTTGCCGCCATCGGGATCTTCGCCGAGGCTCCAGCGCGACAGGTCGCCCCAACCCGCCCGCTCGATCTTGATCACGTCGGCACCATAGTCGCCGAGCATCTGCGTGCAGGACGGGCCCATCATCACCTGGGTGAAGTCGAGCACCCGGATGCCTTCGAGCGGAAGGGGAAGGGCGTTGCCCGCATTCGACTTCAGCGACATCAGGCAGCCTCCGGAACCAGGGCATTGTCGGCTGGTATGTCACCCGGGTCGGCGCCCTGGGCGCGCATCTGCCTCTGGATGCCACGCACGTCCACGTCGCGAACCAGCCTGTCGCCGCCCAGCGCCTGCGCAGCGGCGATTCCGGCGGCCTCGCCCATGGCCATGCAGGGTGGGATCTCCCGGCTGATCTTCTGGGCCTGCGGTGTCGCCGAGTAGTGGCGGCCAGCCACGAGAACCTGTTCCACGCCGACCGGCAACAGGGCGCGGTAGGGGGTGTAGTAGTCCCGGCCGCGGCAGATGGAATCGTGGAAATGCACCCGGTCCAGGACATCGCGCTTGGTGACCACGTATTCGCCGTCGAGCAGGCGGGTCTGGCGCACCCCGGTCTGGGGCGCAAAATCCACGAAATACGCCCGCTCGAAGCCCGGGATGTTTTCGCGGGCGTATTCCAGCAGCGCCTGCATGCGCCGCCGTCCCTCGAACTCGGCCGCCGTCAGGTCCGCTACCTTCATGCCGTCAAAGCCGGTCATGTGCGGACAATTGCACCAGACCACGCCGGGGAGCGGCGTCTTCAGCCACCAGTACTGCCAGCAGCCGCCGATCAGGCCCTTCGCCTTCCGGTCGAGTTCGGCAAAACGCTCCGGCTCCTCGAACTGGAAGCGTTCGGCGGCATCCGTATCGACACCACCCATGCGCGACACGGTGGTGACGATGAAGGCGCCCTCGATGAAGGCGGCCCGGGCGCTCGCCGCAACATCCAGATCGCCGGTGGCGTCGATGACGATGTCGGCGCGAATGGCCTGCGGCCCTTCCTTGGTCTCGACGATCACGCCGGCGGCCCGGCCATCCTCGACGATCGTGGACTGGAACCAGCTGTGCAGGCGCAGCTCGACGCCGGCCTCGCGTACCATGTCGAGCGAAGCCTGCTTGAAGCCGTCCGGATCGAAGGCGGCGGCAAAGATGACGGGATGGGGCTTGGTGTGGGTATGGAAGTCGAACACGCCCCAGCGGGACCATTTCTGCCAGAGCGCCTCGGTTGCCCTGATGGCGGGATCGCGGTCGGCCTCGGGCGGATAGACGCACAGTTTCCGGGCATGCATGCGCTCGATGATCTCCATCGCCAGGCCCCGCACCGAGATCTCGGTGTCGTTGTGCATGTCGTCCAGCACCAGGACCATGCCGCCGGAGGCGAGGCCGCCCAGATATGGGTAGCGCTCGACCAGCACGGTCGGCACGCCGTTGCGTGCAGCGGAAACCGCGGCGGCGATGCCGGCCGGCCCGCCTCCAACGACCGCTACGCCGGCGGTGGTCACGACCGGCACGTTTTCCTCGGGCCGTGTTAACATTTCCAGGGGTGCCATGCGCTTGTCTCCTTTGTCTGTTCGCTGTCCGGTGCCGGATTCAGGCCGGCACGATCCCGGTCCTCCCGTTCAGAAGACCCCGCCCGGTTTCCACTTCAGGACCCGCTTTTCGAGGAGGGTCGTGGTCACGAAGAACGCCACTGCGAGGCTCGCCCCCAGGATCACGGTGGCATAAAGCAGTGGAGCGCGAAAATTGTAGGTGGCCTCGATGATCAGCGAGCCCAGGCCGTAATTGGAGCCGATCCACTCGCCAACGATTGCGCCGATGACGCAGGTGGTCGATGCGATCTTCAGCGCCGCGAAAAGAAATGGCAGGGAACTCTGCAGCCTGATCTTCCACAGGATTTCACGGTCACTGGCCGACAGCACGCGCATCAGTTCCAGCATCTGCGGGCTGACCGATTTGAGTCCGCGCACCATGTTGACCAGGGTGGGGAAGAAGCAGATGAGCGCGGCGATGACGATCTTCGGCGCATAGCCGTTGCCCAGCATCAGCACCAGGATCGGCGCAATTGCGATGATCGGGATGGTGTTGATGAACACCGCGATCGGGTAGAAGGCCCGCTCCGCCAGCCGGTTGTGGACGAACCACACCGCCAGCACCACGGCGATGGAATTGCCGAGCGCGAACCCGGCCAGCGCCTCGAGCAGCGTCGGCCAGAAGTTGATCCACAGGATTTCGCCCTGTTCGAAGAACACCTGCAGGACCTGGAACGGGCTTGGCGCAATGTAGTCTGGCACGCCGAACCCGCTGACGATGAGTTGCCAGAGCGCCAATATCCCCACCGCGGCGATGGTTGGCGGCGCATGGCGGAAGCGTCCGGTGCCCGCCTGCCGGCTGCGCATGTTCCGGGCGAGTTGTTGGCCGGAATCGGCCTTGCCCTCGATGCTGGCCGTGGTCATCGGGCGTCCTCCAGCAGGCTGCGCAGATAGGCGGTCACCTGCACGAATTCCAGCGTGTCGCGCATGGCCAGTGCCCTCGGCTCGGCGAAGTCGATACTCACGAACTCGCGGACCCGGCCGGGTTGGGCCGACAGCACCAGGCATTTCTGGCCGAGGAACGCCGCCTCGGGCACTGAGTGCGTAACGAATATGATGGTGGTGCCGGTTTCGTGCCAGATGCGCAGGAGTTGTTCGTTGAGCTTGTCGCGGGTGATCTCGTCGAGCGCACCGAAAGGCTCGTCCATCAGCAGCACGCGCGGCCGGTGAACCAGCGCCCTGGCGATGGACACCCGCTGGCGCATGCCACCGGAGAGTTCGTGTGGCAAGGCATCCTCGCGCCCGTCCAGGCCTACCAGCGCCAGCAGCGCCTCGGGTTCGGCATGCTGCTCGACAACGCCGCTTTTCCGGCCGACCTCCAGTGGCAGGCGGACATTGTCGATGGCGTTGCGCCATGGCAACAGTGTCGCGTCCTGGAACACGAAGGCGAAATCGCGTGCCCGGCGGGCCTGCTCGGGCGTGCGGTCGAAGACGCTGATGGTACCGCCCCCGATCGGAACCAGGTCGGCAATGGCGCGCAACAATGTGGATTTGCCGCACCCCGACGGCCCAAGCATGGTAACGAACCCGCTTTCGGGCACCTCGAAGCCGACCCTGTCGAGCGCGGTGATGCCGCCAGCATCCGTATCAAAACGGACCGACAACCCATGTACCGAGATTGCGGCGGCGGCTTCAGTCTTCGCCGCCGCCGCAGTGACCGAGTTCATCCAACCTGTTTCCGCACCGATTCCGTCGCTGCCAGGATATCGGAGGTCATGACATCATCCACGGTAGGCGTATCTCCCTTGAACTGCTCAAGCGCGGCGTAGGTGTCGATCTGCGCCTGCCAGTTATCCGGGTTCATGGCCGCCCAGCCATCCGTCGCGGTCACCTCGTTGAACGAGAAGCCGAGCACGGGGCCTACCGCTTCCAGTTCGCTCTCGCGGCTCAGGTTCTTGTACTCCGCCACCAGGTGGTCGACACCGCCCTCCGGATTGCTGCGGGCCTCACCCCATCCCCGGGCAGACCCGGTGAGAAAGCGTGCGAGCACGTCGGCGTGGTTCGCGAGCATGTCGTCGGTGGTGTAGTAGACGTTGGCGTAGAGCTGGATCCCGGCATCCCAGAGCATCATGTCGACGCGGCCGTCGCCCAGCACCTTGAGCGCGTTGGTGTTGGTCATCCAGCCGGTGACGGCGGCCGCCTGGCCGGTCATGAGTTGATTCATGTCGCTGCCCATCTTGACCACCTCGACCTGGTCCTCGGCAATGCCGTTCTTCGCCAGCAGCGCCCGCAGCAGGATGACCGCCGTTGGCTGGGTGGCAATGGTCTTGCCGACCATGTCCTGCGGGGTGCGGATGGGATTGTCCGCAAGCGAGAAATAGGTGAACGGATGCTTCTGGTAGCCCGCAGCAAACGCCTTGACCGGAATGCCCGCCGAGCGAGCCAGCATCAGGGACGGGCTGGAAGAGAGTTGGCCAGCCTCCGCCCGCCCGGCTGCCACCGAGGCCACACCGTCCACGCCGGGACCACCTGGCGTGATCTCGAGTTCGATGCCTTCCTCTTCGTAGTAGCCCATGCGCTTGGCCACGACTTCGCCCATGATGCCGTTGCTGGCGAGCCAACCCAGCTGCATGCTGACCTTCGCCTTGCCGGCTGCCAGCGCCTCCACGGAAACGAATGACGATGTGAGTGCGGCCCCGCCCAGGGCAGCACCGTATTGCAGGAACCGGCGACGGCCGGGTGATGTGGGGACATGATTGTACGTTGTCATTGTCGACCTCCCTTTTAACAACCGGGCGACCTTAGCCCCGCCAGGTGTTCGCGGCTATTACAATTTTTCGTCCTATGCGTTGCCAAAAACGCAACATACAATCGAGCGCCCGCAACCAGCCGGAGGCCTCCCGTTTGCCGGGGAGCGCCAAGCCACCCAGGAGCACGATTCGTTGCCGGCTCGGTGCCATCACCAGCGAGAAAATCCATCTGGGAAAATCCACGAACCGTTTGTCAGGCGGGGCTATCAACAATGTCAGCGTGTTGTCAGCGGCTGACCACGAGCCCGGCCGATGACACTTCATGAAGAGACGAATTTGGCAGGACGAATTCGACTTCAAGGTTCACCCGTAGTCACGCTACCTCGCATCAAGCCTCATTCAACGTGCCCAGGGCCGTCATCACAAGTCCTGCCGCCTCATCGATCTCGTCATCGGTGGTGAACCGGCCAAAGCTGAACCGTATCGATGCATCGCATTCTGCGGCTGGCAAACCAATGGCGCGCAAGACATGCGATGGTTCGGGAGTGCCGGTCGTGCATGCAGCTCCAGTTGCTGCCGCCAGCCCCGGTTGCAGCACCCCGAGAATGTGCTGTGCGTCAAGCCCGCCGAAACGAAGATTGGCATTTCCCGGATGGCGGCCATGCATGGCCGGACCATTGACGGCAACAGGGGCACCAGCGGACCGGAGCAATTCCACGAACCTGTCTCGCTGTCCAGCAATTCTGTCACGCTCGCCACACCCGGTGCCATCGGCAAACAACCGCGCGGCTGCACCGAAGCCAACACAGAGCGGCAATGGAACGGTCCCGGACCGAAGGCCGTTCTGCTGCCCGCCGCCATATATCAGCGGCTCGACCCGCTCCTGCAATTGGCGACGGATATAGAGCGCCCCTATGCCTTGTGGTCCGTACATCTTGTGGCCGGAAAGACTGACCAGATCGGCGTGGGCGGCAATGTTGCTCATGTCCATCGCGCATGGCGCCTGCGCTGCATCGCAGTGAAACAAAATGCCCCATGCGGTGGCCATTCCGGCAATCGTCGGTAGGTCTTGAATGGCGCCGATTTCGTTGTTCACCGCCATGATTGAAATCAGCAGGACATTCTCATCCGGAGGAATCGGCCGTACATTGGCGACATAGCACGGCGGCCAAGGTCATCGTATTTGCCCCGTCTGACACCGAACGAGAAGGAATTGGAGCCGGTCTCGGTCCCCTGGCTCGCATTGATAGCCAGGTAATTGTTGATCGAACGTCAGCGTGGCTTGATATCCTCAACGAGACCGGTGCTGCAAAATCCTACATGAAGGAGATGCTAGAGGGGTTGCGAAAGTCGCAGATCTTTATCGATTTAGAAATGTGGGTCGACTTTATTATTAATATAAAGATGCAGGGTTTTGCCTTTCCAGTACATATGAGGGTACAAAACGCGGCTCCAATGCTACGTATTCCGCGAGATGGATTTATTAAACTTCCGAAGTTCAAACCGGACGGAATGTCCAAGGCAAGGTGGCAGGACTTCAATTCGGCTTTCCAAACCGCCAGGTCCGAAGTGGGTGTTTATGCTGGACTTATGACCCCTAAGCAGGAGCCAGTTGATACACAAACTGTATTAGAGGCGGTTGACAAATTTGACCACCGAGATGAGGTGGATACCCTAACTGCTCTCGAAGCAGTCAGGGCGTTGCTCGATGACGAAGCGAACATCCGGCCAGGTGAATGGCGCAAGAGCCAACGCGATTTCTGCTTGGGTGTATCGTGGGAACGCATCGGTTCGTACCTCTTTGCGGGCGGCCGGCAAACGACGCGCAAGAGCCTCGGTGAACAGACTCTTGAGTTCATTGTGGGTAACTTCAAAGATGATGTGACGCAGGATGATCGCGAGCTTCTTAATTCTCTGAAAGATGCAATTCCGAAAGATCCCAAAGATGAGGAGGTCGACTTTTTTTCCCGATGGCAAGAACGGTTAAACCATCCCAAAGTCATTAGACTGTATAAGAGTTGGCAAAAGCGACTTTTTTCCAAGGAGGTTGGCGGTCACGACTTTCTATCCGCATTCTCCGAAGGGTTTGAGGCGTTGATTGTTGCCGGAGCGGAGACGCTTGGTGAGATGAATGATCCGCGAATATTGATCCGAACAACCGAGCACAACAAGGCAATGTTCTGGGAAAGGCTTGATGCCGGGATTCAGAAACTCTTCCGCTTCGAACTAAAATCGGCCCGCGGGCTTTTCGGGGACAGTGTATTGTGGGATCTAGATGCCTGTTTCGAGCATGACGCCCTCGATGCGTCGAGTTCGAACGACGCTAGGAAGGTTGATCTAGAGCTCTATTTGGTTGAAGCTTCTGATTTAGACAATTTGTCTGAAGCAACTACTCCTCCGAAGTCGGCACCACGTGTGAAGACTACCTGGCAGCCAGGCTTGAGTCCCAAGAGCGAGCCAATCAGCCTCGTACTTCCTGACGATATTGCGGCGCTAGCGACGGCAGCCAAGAACAAAACAGGCATATTTCGGAGTCAAGTCTTTGCGCCTCGACCTGGGACGGACGGATCAACGGTTGCTTCGATCTCGCTAACGGACAGAAACTCCTTTAGTGATGTCGCTCAGGTGCAGGACGGACGCACATTCGACACCACAGTGCGGGCAAGGGATGACGTGCTTGCCGCATTACGAAAAAAGGTGACTGAACTCGAGGCCTCGTACAGTCTCGATTCTGCTGCAGCAGATGCGATGACGTCTGCGATTGACTATTTTGGAGAGAAATACAAGTCTGCGATCCTTGCGATTGCGGAAGATCCTGAAGCAGGCATGTCAAGCGAATCTGTGGTGGCGCAGGGCATGGCATTTGGGGCACTCTGTCGTGCCTGCCGACAGTATGCGACAAGTGAACGAGCACGGATAGAATTACGGCCACTCGTGGCGACGATTGGTGTCGTCACTTCCGCCGGAACCGATCCAATGGCCATCATGACCGCATGGCACCCATTTCGCCTTGCTGAGCGTCGAGCAAAGATCATCGATCTGGCCAGTTTCGTGGAATCGGTGTTGCATTCGAGAGCGGCGCGGAATTCCGACTTGACAATATCATTCGACGAGCGGCGTGCACTGACGAGGCAATGGGTGTTCCCAGAGGCAGCAGTTGTAGACGAGGTCACGATGATCTCGATCGAAGATGTGGCGGGATATAGCCTTATGGTACCGGCGGAAAACGTCTCTCGTAGCCAAGAGGCGCTCGAGAATTCTGCCCCCACGGCTGCAGCGAAATTCATTGAGTGCGTTGATCAGTACCTCGAAATTCATCCGCACGATGCCACCAACCTCTCAGTCGCCATCTATGATTCCGAAAGTGTGATGCTACCCAAAGAAATTGCCCGACAGATAGTGCAGCGAATCCATCGCGATCCGGACCTGCGCTGCGATTTGGTCATCACTCATCACGAACAAAGGCGGATGCGGTCAATCTATCGCAGCCAGAACATACGTTTGGACCCGGAAATTGTCGGCGACATGACAAAGGGATTCTTGTCTCGTTTGCGCGTAGATGTGAGACCGAATTGCTCGGCACCCGGACAGGAGGAAGCAATTCGCGACATGGATCTTGTCTTTTTGCACGACACGATAAGCTGCCATGCCAATCCGATCTGGGACTATGAGCGCGGCGGCTCGTTAGACTTCAGCCCGGAATTTGAATTGACTTCCACAAGGAAACCTCGACGGAGGCTCTCCGAAGTTGACGCACCTGGGGTCGGCATTTACTTGACGGTGTCTCGGGCACCACGTGCGGTGGCTGAATATCAGGATCTTCTCTACGAGATGGGCAAGGCGGCCGTTCTGCCAGAGGGTCATCACGGCGTCCTCATTCGACATGTTCAGTTCGACGCCCCTGAGGTGCGGGAAATGATTCAGCGGGCGCATGACCTCGGTGAATGGGTGGTGAGCTATGATAAAATGTGTAGCCGAGCACTACTTGAAAAGTGCGGCGTTCAAGTCATCCGCGATATTTCGGTTCCAGGCAGCAGTGGCAGAGTGATCATCTCGGCTGGTAAGATCAACAATCGATTGAAATCCAACGTTCGGCAGGTTTTGGCTGAAGCTTGCGGTATCGACCTGGAAACTGCAACCCATCTCGGCGACGCGGTACTCAGGGATGTTGCCGAAATCTCTGGGCAGAAATTGCTATCGGCGGCTAGGTTTGCGAATGCCTCTCGTGAGATGATCGGGTTGAGCGTGATGCGTGCGTATCTTGAAGCTGCCCTTCCGCGGGAGCGTCAGGAAACCACCCGTCCAATATTCATCTCACTAGACGACTATCGTGGTTGGTTCACTTCTGGCAAAGGCAAGATTGCGGATACGGTTGCCATAACGGTCATCGAATCGAAATTCGGATTTGAGCTGCTAGTCCAGGTAGGTGAAGCGAAATTCGTAGGAATGGCCAGCGAATTGGCAGAGACTAAAGAGGCGCGGCATCAAGTTCGGGATACTTTGGACAGGCTGAAACGGATTTTTGTGGACAATGAGGACCCAATCTCACGTATTGCATGGTGCTCGCGTCTGGCAGATCTTCTTGTGAATCGCGATGGTCTCTCGGATTGCCTTCCTGATCCCATTCGTAGAGCGGAATTCTTGGAAAATCTCGGGACTGGCGAGGTAACTTTCCGTGTCGCTGGAGAGGCTGTGATTTGTGTTCACGACCACTATGAAACCGTGCCGAAACTGGAATCCGACCCGGACCAGCCGCATCTTCGTTGGCACATGGTGCCGTCGCCGGTCGTCCGGCAGACCCTGAAGTTCTTGGCCGACGGGGGAGTTCCCGACCTTGAAGGTTTAAGGGAAGTCTGCTGGTATACTGGCAAGAATGGGGGTCAAAGAATACCTTCGTGTCCGACGCAATCGACAGGCGGTAATGATGTACGACCCCACGATTCTTCAAGAGAGGTTGGAGAGGTAGTTGCTTCTGATACTGAAAACAACTCTGCTTCACCTGCTGTCGAGCCAGAAGGGACAAAGGGAGTGGCGAGGCCCATTGCAGAATTAGGCAGCTCCATTAGGGCGGCCGCGGATTCGTTACCGGTACGCGCTGACAGTGAGGAGCGACCGCGCTTTATTCCTAGGCCAATTTACACCGTCTTGAAGGATATGGCTGAACAGGAAGAGGGCGCCATAAACGACACAGTATCGATCGCATGGGCAGAGCAGGCATCCGTGGATACTCAACGAGCGTTGAGCCATTTCGGTATGCAAGCGCATTTTGCAGAGCCCAGGTATCGTCTAACACCAAACGGTTCGCTGATCACCTTCCGTGGGCACGAAACTCTCACGGTAGACAAGATTGAGCGTAGGTCCGGAGAATTGTTGACAACGCATGGGATTGAAGTGGTTGATGTTCGGCCCGGGCGTGGGAAAATTTCGCTTTTCGTGAAGCGCGACAAGCGAGCCAAGGTACCACTCGGTTCGACCTGGCTCGGTGCTACTTGGCCGGACCGGGATCCGGGGGAGATGACCAACTTTATTCTCGGGGCAAGAGAAGACGACGACAACCTCTTGTACCTCAACCTGGCTGGAGATTTCTCGGGCTACGAGGAGCACGGCCCTCATACGCTAATCGCGGGCGAGACTGGGAGCGGGAAAGGGATTCTGACCCAAGGCCTCCTCCTGCAATTGATAACATTCAACGCACCTGATCGTGCCGAGCTTATCCTTGTCGATCCAAAAAAGGGGGTTGACTTCACATGGCTGAATGGTGCGCCGCACATGAGGGTTCCGGTCATTACCGAAATTGACGATGCTGCCGAAATATTCGATGTTCTAGTGAAGCAAATGGATGAACGGTATGAGCGCCTTGCGCGGGTCGGTGCGCAGAATATTTTACAATATAATGGTAAAGTTGCTCCCGAAGAGCAAATGTGGCGCATCTTTTTGGTTCATGATGAGATGGGCGCATGGATGGCGCAGGAGAAGGAATATCAGGAGGTGGTAATGTCTGCCGTTGCCAATCTCGGAATGAAGGCGCGTGCAGCGGGTATCCACTTGACATTGATCACTCAGCGAGCTGACGCAGACGCAGTACCCGCACGACTTCGAGATAACATGGGAAATCGCCTATGCTTGAAGGTACAAAACTCAACCGGGTCCAGAATGGTGCTTGGTGTAAGAGGTGCCGAGAGACTTCTCGGTAAAGGCCATATGTCCTGCATCATGGCTTATCAAAACCCGCCCCCTGGCCAGGAGTACTACGTTGTTCAAGTGCCGTTCGCAGATCCTGAGGACATGCAAAGGCTCGCGAAAGCCGCAATATCTTATTGGCGCGGACGAACTCGGTAACAGTGTTGATCGATGGGGCAATTCGCTTGCCGCCGAACGGCGGGCTTTTGCAAGCATCCATTCTTGCCTGCAAGAACCCCCATGACAAGCGATTTTCCTGCCGGTCTCAACGATTCCTCCCGGATTGTCATTGCCTCGATATTCCCACGATCAAGTATTGATGTGAATCCGAGCTCCGGATCACACGATGCCGATCCGCAACCGGCGACCTTCGAGCCATGGCACCGCGATGTCGGTCTCGAGATATCCGGCATTGAGCAGGAACGGATTATTGGCCCGCCGCTCCAGCCGGATTTCGATGATGTCCTCGCCGATCCTGATAACGGCCGGCACCTTGATGAAGTTCCGAAACAGCGTTCGGGGCTTGGCATGTTCCTTGCCATGGCCGATCCGCACCACCAGCAGCCGATAAAGGGCACTGGCCATGAGCGTGAACTGCAGATCGGGATCGATCTTCATCGGCACGGAAGCCGACAGCGCGTCCATGTGGAAGAAGTCGATGGCATCGGAAATGGCGTTCTCGATCACCATGCGCCGCGCATGGCGGTCGATGAGCTGGCTGGCCGCGCTCGTCATCTGGTTGGTCTGCAGGAGGGGGCAACACAGGAATCATGGCCTCCGGAACCGTGATTGAAGCAGACCAGCGGCCCCGGCGGGCCTGCCCGGCCGCGGTCGGCCTCAGCTCCCGGACAGCACCCAGCCAACTGCGGCGATCACGGCGGCGGCGCTGGCGGCATTCAAGGCAAGACCAATGATGATGATCCGCATTGTCAGCCGAGCCTCGAGGCCCGCCATATCCGTTTTCAGATCCGCCAGATCGGCTTTCGTCGCCACCCCGCCGGTCACCCCGGCCCGGACGGCTTCAGTGATCGCCTCGGCCTGATCGGAGCTGAAACCCCTGGCCTTGAGCTGGCGTGTCACCGCCAGGGTATCGAATGCAGCATCCACCATGCCGGGAAGGTAGCACCGCCCGCCAGTTGCTTCAATACCGGTTGTTGCCGGCAGACCATCAACCAGAGGTCGGCTCCGGCTGATCGTGCATTCGCCAGAGTTCTTTCTGTTGCCTTCCCGACGGTTTTGGCTGCGTGCCTCGCATCAAGACGCCGCTCAAGCTTGGCCGTCCGTCCGGTCACGGGTGACCAGCATACCCGGCCGGGGCCAGGCGCTGCCTCTTCCGAAGTTGACGGCTGGACGTCTCGTCGGTTTGTTGTGGAAAACCGTGCGGCCGCGGGCGGGATGTCCGTTGCATTCCCGGCTGCGGGTTGTTGCCGGCGGCGGCATCCCGGCACCGGCCGCATGGCAGAAAACCCCATATTACAAGGCTTTGCCGGCAAAACCTTGGCTGCCCACGCTCAAGAAATGACGATCAGCGATGCCCGGAACGGGTTTCCACAACCAGTTTTTGCCGCTTCTTGACATCGGTTTTTACGAACAAATAAAGAACACATATGGGTTCTTCTGTCACATCTTCTGCTACGCCTGGACGGGCCGCCAGCCTGTCGGCCTTGCGCGAGCGCATCGCGGTGCTTGAGCAGCGCCCGTCACTGACCGAACCAGGCCAGGAGCGGTGTCATCAGGGCCGGGATGCACGACCCTGGCGAACCGGCATCGCAGCGCTGGACAGCGCGTTGCCCGATGCGGGGCTGGCGCCGGATGGCCTGCACGAAGTGGCGGCAGCGACTCCTGCCGACAGGCCGGCAGCCCTGGCCTTTCTCGCCGCCCTGCTCGGCCGGCTTGGTCGGGATGGCATGGTGCCGGTCTGCCAGGGTCCCGGCAGCATTCCCCGGCTCGGCCGGCTCTACGGGCCAGGCTGGCACAGCCTCGGAATGGACCCGGCAGAGCTGATGATTGTCGAGGCCGGGCACGAGCGGGACGCGCTTTGGGCGATGGAGGAAAGCCTGCGCAGCGGCGCAGCGGCGGCGGTGCTGGGGGAGACGGAGCGGTTGGCCTTTGTCGGCAGCCGGCGGCTGTCGCTTGCCGGGCGAGAGGGCAGAACGCCGCTGCTGCTGTTGCGGGGAGACGGGATGGACGGTGCGAGCGCCGCGACAACCCGCTGGCGGGTGGCGGCGCTGCCAGGTCCCTCCCACCCATTCGACGCCACCGCGCCCGGCCTGCCGCGTTGGCACCTTGAATTGCTGCGTTGCCGGGGCGGCAGGCCGGCAAACTGCATCGTGGAGTGGAATCGTGAAACGGGTAATTTCGCTATGGTTACCGCGCTGGCCAATCGATCGGTTGCGCCGGATGCGGGCCGGCATCCGGTCCCGGCCTTCGCGCGGGCAGCCGGCTAAGGCGGCTCCATTCGCGCTCACCGCGTCGAGCCGCCATGGCATGATGCTGACGGCGGTCAACCGGCAGGCCGAAGCGAAGGGGATGGCAATCGGCATGCGTCTTGCCGATGCCCGCGCCCTGTTGCCCGGTCTTGCCACCGCCACCGCCAATCCGGCGGAGGACCGGCGCGGACTCGAAAGGCTGGCATTCTGGTGCAACCGTTTCACGCCTTCCAGCGCGGTTGACGGGGCTGACGGCCTCCTGCTTGACATTACCGGCGCTGCCCACCTGTTCGGCGGCGAAGCAATGATGATGGCGGAGGTGGAGGCATGTTTTGCCGGCCTCGGCATCGAGGTGCAGGCCGGTCTTGCCGACACGGCCGCCGCTGCCTGGGCGCTTGCCCGCTTCGGCGGGAAAGGGAGCCGCATCGCACTGCCCGGCACCACCGCCGACGCGCTGGCGCCGTTGCCGGTCGAAGCCCTGCGCATCACGGACGGGGATTCCCGTCGGCTGCATCGTCTCGGCCTCGACACGATCGGCGCTCTCGAAGCCCTGCCGCCGGCCACGCTTGCACGCCGCTTCGGTCGCCGTGGGGAGGAATGCGCCGTGCCGGAGCGTCTCGGCCGGGTGTTCGGCCGTTATCCCGACCCGGTCTTGCCGATCTCGCCGCCGCCCGCATGCATTGCACGGCTGGGCCTTGCGGAACCGCTGACCGATCCTGCGGGGCTGGCGGCGGGGTTGGACCGGCTTGCCCAGGATCTCTGCGCCTCCCTGGAATGGGAGGGGCTCGGTGTCCGGAAGCTGAAAATCCTGTTTTTCCGGGTGGATTGTAGTGCGATTCAGCATGATGTCAGGGCCGGGCGTGCCACCCGCAACAGCGCACATCTCAAGCAGCTCCTTGCCGGGAAAATCGCGGCGGTGGATCCCGGGTTCGGGATTGATGCAATGGTGCTCCACGCGGTCCGCACCGAACCGTTGGTGCCGGAACAGGTCCGGCTGGCGCGGGATGCTGGAAGCGCGGGCGGGCTCGACCTGCTGGTTGACCGCCTGCGGTCCCGTCTCGGCGAGCGAGCGGTGTTTCGCCTGGAGCCGGCCGAGAGCCACGTGCCGGAACGCGCCATGCGGCGGGTGATGCCTGGCCGGGATGTGGCGGCGTGGCGCGCATGCCCGCCGCTGTCGCCGCGTCCCGTTCGCCTGTTTGACCGGCCCGAGCCGGTGGATGGCGTGGCCGGATTGGCGGACGGACCACCAATGCTGTTCACCTGGCGGCGGGTGGTGCGTCGCGTCGCTCGGGCAGAGGGGCCGGAGCGCATCGAGCCGGAATGGTGGGCCAGCGATCCGGGCGGCGGGACACGCGACTATTACCGTATCGAGGACATGGAAGGCCGGCGCTACTGGCTCTACAGGATGGCCGGATGTGAAGGCTTGCCCCGCTGGTATGTTCACGGGCTCTACGGATGATGCGCCCGCCAGGCGACATCCCCTATGCCGAATTGCAGGTGATCAGCAATTTCAGCTTTCTCAGGGGCGCATCGCATGCCGGGGAGCTGGTGGAGACGGCGGCAGGGCTGGGGCTTCAGGCCGTCGGCATCGCCGACCGAAACACGCTTGCCGGCACGGTGCGGGCCCACATGGCCGCGAAACAGGCCGGCATACGGCTGCTGGTCGGGGCAAGGCTGGACCTTGCAGATGGCGAGTCGCTGCTGTGCTACCCCCGCGACCGTGCGGCATGGGGCCGCCTGTGCAGGTTGCTCACCATCGGTCAGCGGCGCACCACCAAGGGCGCATGCGTGCTGCGCCGGGAGGATCTTCCCGCCCATGTCGAGGGGCAGTTGCTGGTGATGCTGCCGCCGGATGACCCCCTGGAGAACCGGAGCGCCAGGCAGCATCTCGAGGCAGAACTCGCCGGGCTTCGGCGGATGCATGATGGTCCGCTCTACCTTGCTGCCCACATGCTCTGCCGCGGCGGCGACCGCGCCCGCCTGGGTCGCCTGGCGGCGCTGGCGGAACATTCCGGCGTACCGCTCCTGGCCACCAATGATGTTCATTACCATCATCCGGAGCGCCGACCGCTACAGGATGTACTGACGGCCATCCGCGAACATGTCACCGTGGAAGAGGCAGGCTGGCGCCTCGCCGCCAATGCCGAACGCCATCTCAAGGATGGTGCCGAGATGGCGCGCCTGTTCCAGGGCCATGAGGCGGCGGTTGCACGAAGCGTCGAGGCGGCGTCGCTGTGCGACTTCAGCCTGGACGAGCTCAGTTACGAATATCCCGACGAGCCGGTGCCGCCTGGCAGGACCCCACAGCAGCATTTGGAGGCGCTGGCCTGGGAGGGGGCCAGACGGCGCTACCCTGGCGGGATTCCGGCAAAGATCACCGCCGCCCTGAAGCATGAGCTCGGGCTGATCGACGAGTTGGATTATGCTCCCTATTTCCTCACCATTCACGACATCGTGCAATTTGCCGTCGGCGAGGGCATCTACTGCCAGGGGCGGGGCTCGGCGGCGAATTCGGCAGTTTGCTACTGTCTCGGCATCACCGCAGTCGACCCGGTCCAGATCGATCTCCTGTTCGAGCGATTTGTCTCCCGCGAGCGCCGCGAGCCTCCCGATATCGATATCGATTTCGAACATGAGCGCCGCGAGGAGGTGATCCAGCATGTCTACCGGAGATACGGCCGCGAGCGCGCCGGGTTGGCCGCAACCGTCATCTGCTACCGCTCCCGAAGCGCGGCGCGCGATGTCGGAAAGGCAATGGGGCTTTCCGGAGACATTGTCGCCGCGCTTGCCTCCGCCATTCGCCCGCTGCACGGCAGGGAGGCCTCCTGCGAGCGCCTCAGGGAGGCCGGGCTTGATCCCGACGACCCGCTGCTTCGCCGAACCATGGCACTCGTGTCCGAAATCCAGGGCTTCCCCCGGCACCTTTCCCAGCATGTCGGCGGTTTCGTGCTGACCCGCGGCCGACTCGACGAAACCGTGCCGATCGGCAATGCGGCAATGAAGGACCGCACCTTCATCCAGTGGGACAAGGACGATCTTGAAGCGCTCGGATTGATGAAGGTCGATGTGCTGGGTCTCGGCATTCTGACCTGCATCGGCAAGTCATTCGAATTGCTGGCCCGGCACAAGGATTTGCCCCTGGAACTGGCCTCGGTGCCGCAAGGAGATCCGCTGGTCTACGAAATGCTGTGCCGGGCCGATACGGTGGGCGTCTTCCAGATCGAGAGCCGGGCGCAGATGAACATGCTGCCGCGCCTGAAGCCGCGCTGTTTCTATGACCTGGTGATCGAGGTGGCGCTGGTGCGTCCCGGCCCGATCCAGGGCGACATGGTTCACCCCTATCTGCGTCGCCGCGACGGGCTGGAAGAGGTGGTCTATCCGGCGCCGGGTCCGGAACACGGCCCCCCGGATGAATTGCGGAAAGTCCTGGAAAAAACCCTGGGGGTGCCGTTGTTCCAGGAGCAGGCGATGCGCGTTGCCATGGTGGCGGCCCGGTTCACGCCGGATGAGGCCGACGCGCTTCGCCACGCAATGGCCAGTTTCCGCAAGCGGGGGACGCTGGGCCTGCACCGGGACAGGATGGTCGGCCGGATGGTTGCCCGCGGCTACGACCCGGAGCTTGCGGCGCGCTGTTTTCGCCAGATCGAGGGGTTCGGGGATTACGGTTTCCCGGAATCCCACGCCGCCAGCTTCGCGCTCCTGGTCTATATCTCCGCCTGGCTCAAGCACCATCATCCCGAGGTGTTTGCCTGTGCGCTCCTGAATTCGCAGCCGATGGGATTCTACGCGCCGGCCCAGATCGTGCGGGATGCCCGCGAGCATGGGGTGGAGGTGCGGCCGGTCGACATCCATATGAGCGGATGGGAGTCCTGCCTTGAACGGAAGGCGGATGGGGGCCACGCATTGCGTCTCGGATTCCGCCAGGTGAGCGGTCTGCGCCGGAAGGATGTCGATTGCGTCCTTGCTGCTCGCGGTCAGCATCCATGGCCCGATATTGCCACGATGCAACGCCGGACCGGCCTCGGAACCAAGGCCATCGAAACGCTGATCGCGGCCGATGTCTTCGACTCCATGGGTCTCGATCGCCGCCAGGCGCTCTGGCAGGCCATGGCCCTGTCGCAGGCCTCGCCGTTGCCCCTTCTTGAAACGACAGACCAGCCTGCCGAAAGCACGGAGTCGCCGGTATCGCTGCCCGCCATGAAGCCCGGCGAGCAGGTGGTGGAGGATTACCGGACATTGCGGCTTTCGCTTCGGGCGCATCCTGTTTCCTTCCTGCGCCAGCGCCTGGCGGGCCAAGGAGCATCGGCGGCGGCGGACATTGCCCGGTCACGTGACGGGCAATGCATGATGACGGCCGGCCTCGTCCTGGTCCGGCAGCGCCCGGGCACCGCCAGCGGCGTTGTCTTCATGACGCTGGAGGATGAAACCGGCGTGGTGAATGTCGTGGTCTGGCGAAACATACTGGAGAGGTTTCGCCGGGCGGCCATGGGTTCGCGCCTCGTCATGGTGCAGGGCCGCATCCAGCGAACCGCCGATATCGTCCATCTCGTTGCCGACCGACTCGATGACCTGACCGGCTGGCTCGGCCTGCTGGTATCGGAGGATGGTGTGGACAAGACAGCGCCCGGCCCCGTTGCATTCCCATCCCGCCACCCGCGCAATCTGCGCATCATTCCGGCATCGCGGGATTTCCGCTGACGGTGTCGAGGCTGCTGCAGCGATCATTCACCGGTCACCTGGCCGGCATGGCAAACAGGCCGGGATCGAGAAAGCGCCACTCGGCGCTGCCCGAAAATTCTTGACACCGAAAAGCACTGGCAAGTACTGATGACTGCGGATCTCGGCCCCGGGAAAGGACTTGCCCATGATGCGACTTCGATATGTCCTGGCGCTGGCGTTCCTGCTGTCGCCGCCCGCCCCTGCAGTGGCGGATGATGCGCTGGCCAGGCTCCTGGCCGAAGCGGATGCCACCCGGGGAGAGCGTGTCTACCGGAAGTGCCGTTCCTGCCACACCACCGAACAGGGCGGCCAGGAAAGGCTGGGCCCGAACCTCTACGGAATTGTCGGCGGACCGGTGGCTGGATCTCCAGGATTTGCCAAGTATTCCAAGGCGTTACTGGGAATGGGCGGCGAGTGGACGGTCGAGCTGCTCGATGCGTATCTGGCAAATCCCCGCAAGGCGGTTCCAGGCACGACCATGGTCTTTACCGGTCTCAGGAAAGACCGCGACCGGGCCGATGTGATCGTGTTCATGAATTCATTCAGCGACGCACCGGTGGAGTTCTGACCCGAAAACACGGGGACGGTGGCTGTCACCAGTGGAGTTCTGACCGGAAGCGGTGGTGGCGAAAATCGCTGCCCGGCCCATGCCGTCCGGACCACCAACCGGGGGCGTCGGCTTTGCTGATTCCGGCTTCCATCAATGGTGGTGCGCGGCACGGTCATGCACAATTTTGTTACCAGTCAGACCGGGGGCGCCACATTTCGTCAAACCTGTTGAACCGGCAATCCGCGTCCGTTAGGCCGCAGGAGTGATTCGACTGGCCAGGTGGCAGTCTTGCTGCGGATGGATGCTGCTGCTGCCATCGGCCGGGAGCGGGGCTGGTCGGGTCTGAAACCGTGACCTGCCAGCATGGAGAGGCTGTGACATGAAACTCTCGATAAACCGAACCGAATACGATGTGAAAGCCGAGCCGGATACGCCGCTCTTGTGGGTGCTCAGGGACGAACTCGGACTGACCGGAACCAAGTTTGGCTGCGGTGTTGCCGCATGCGGGGCTTGCACGGTGCATGTTGACGGGGTGCCTGTTCGCTCCTGCGTGACCTATGCGGAGGATGCGGAAGGCTCCGAAGTGACAACGATCGAGGGGCTGGACTCGAAGATTGCCCGGGCTGTCCAGGAGGCGTGGATCGAATTGAATGTCGTGCAATGCGGCTATTGCCAGTCGGGCCAGATCATGTCGGCCGTGGGGCTACTGAGCGAAATTCCCAACCCCACCAGCGAGGAAATCGACGATTACATGTTCGGCAATGTCTGCCGATGCGCAACCTACCAGCGAATTCGGGCGGCGGTGACCCGTGCTGCAGAAATCATGGAGGCCTGAAATGACCATTGAAAGCACTCGCCGAGGATTTCTCAAGGGCGCGGCGGCCGCGGCTGCTGGCCTGACCATCGGTTTTCGGCCTGACGGCGTCCTGGCCGCATCGCCTGCCAGCAATCCGGAAATGCTGACTCCCTTCGTCCGGATCGACCCGGACGGAACCGTGACCGCGATCATCAAGCATTTCGAAATGGGCCAGGGAACGAGCACCGGCCTCGCCACGCTGATCGCCGAGGAGCTCGGGCTCGGCCTTGACCAGGTGAAATACGCGTTCGCCCCGTCAAACCCGGCCGTCTACAACAATCTCTTTTTCGGACCGTTCCAGGGAACGGGCGGCTCGACGGCCATGGCCAATTCCTTCCTGCAGTACCGCCAGGCTGGCGCGGCGGCGCGGGAGATGCTGCTCCAGGCAGCGGCGGATCACTGGAACATGGAGTCGTCGGAATTGGCCATTGGTGACGGAATGGTCACCGGTGGCGGCAAGGCAGCACCCCTGGCCGATTTCGTGGCCGCTGCCGCCTCGCTCGAGGTGCCGGCCGACCCGCCCCTGAAGGATCCGGGGGAATTCGTCCTGATCGGCAATCCCGACACCGCACGGCTGGACAATCTGCCGAAGGTGACCGGCCAGGCCGTGTTCGCCATGGACAAGCATGTGCCGGACCAGATGTTTGCCGTGATCCTGCGCAGCCCGAAATTCGGCGGATTGCTCAATGGATTCGACGCGTCGGATGCCGAGAGCATGCCCGGGTTTGTCCATGCGGCGGCATTGCCGAACAAGGCAGGGGTGGCGGTTTTTGCCGACAGCACCTGGACGGCAATCCAGGCCCGGGACGCCATCACCGCCGACTGGGATTTCAGCATGGCAGAGACGCGCAGCTCCGATCAGATGACGGCAGAACTCAGCGGCATGGTCAACAGCGAGCCGGAATTCGTGGTCCGCGGCGAGCCGGGACTGGAGGCGGTCGAGGCCGCTCTCGACAGCGCATCGTCTTCGACCGAGGCCGAGTATTCGCTGCCATATCTCTGCCATGCCATGATGGAGCCGCTGAATTGCGTGATCGAACCTGCAGCTGATGGCGGCGTGACCGTGCATGACGGATGCCAGTCACCGACCGCGACCCACAACGTCATGATGCAGGTACTGGGCCTTCCATTCGAGAAGATCCGGATCAACACGCTGTTCGCCGGCGGTTCATTCGGACGACGATCAACCGCCGCCGCCGACTACGCTGTCGAAGCTGCGCTGGCCTATGCCGTGAGCGGTGGCAAGCGTCCGGTGAAGCTGGTCTGGACGCGCGAGGATGACATCAAGGGCGGCTATTACCGTCCGGCTGTGGCGCACAGGGTCCGGGTCGGCGTTGGTGCGGACGGCAATATCGCCAGCTGGGATCATCGGGTTGCCGGGCAATCGATATTCAAGGGAACGTTCTTCGAGCAGGCTGTCGTGCGGAACGGCATCGACTTCACCTCGGTCGAAGGCATTCCAGACACACCCTACGCAATTCCTGTCCAGTTCGTCGGCCTGACCGACTTCAAGACACCGGTGACCGTCACCTGGCTGAGATCGGTCGGCCATACCCATACGGCCTTTGTCATGGAAACGATGATGGACATGGCCGCCGGGGAAGCCGGCATCGACCCGGTGGAATTCCGCCTGCTTCATCTTCCCGGCGACACGCCGGACCAAGTGAGAATTCGGACGGTGCTTGAGCTTGCGGCAGAAAAATCCGGCTGGGGCCGGGATGTTCCCGAGGGGCATTTCCAGGGTGTCGCCGTGCACAAATCTTTCGGCTCCTTCGTTGCGGAAGTGGCCGAGGTTTCGGTTCGAGACGGGGCAGTGAAGATCGAGAAGATGACCTGTGCAGTCGATTGCGGCCTGGCGGTGAACCCGGACATCATCAAGGCCCAGGTCGAAAGTGCGGTTGGGTATGGCCTCGGCCTGGCCATGCGCAACGAAATCACGCTGACCGATGGTGAAGTCGACCAGTGGAACTTTCCCGATTACGAACCGCTCCGGATTGGCGATATCGGCATGATCGAAACCCATATTGTGCCGTCGGACGAGGCGCCAAGCGGCATTGGAGAGCCCGGAACGCCGCCGGCGGCGCCGGCCGTTGCCAACGCGGTCCACGCCGCTACCGGGATTCGGATGACGTCACTGCCATTCAGCAAGCATGTTGATTTTGCATAGCGGCCGGGGCCGCCGGGGAAGCACCGCCTCGCCTGGCCGGCAATTCTCCGCATGATCGGCGACGGGGCCGGAGGGCCGGCCCCGGCCATGCTCATTCGATTCCCAGATCCTGGAGCCGCTGTTCGACCCTGCCAATATCATCCGGGTTGTTGACCTCCCAGAATTTGTGGTTGCCGGATTCGACCTCCACGCAGGCAATGTCCGTCCCGTGTTCAAGGAACCGGAGCTGTTCCAGGCCTTCGATCAACTCGAGCTTGCCGGGTCTCTGCCGGTAGTACCAGCCAAGCGCCCGTCTCGTGTAGGCATAGACACCGACATGGTGAAACACCGGGCACGGATCACCCGGCACCGGTTTGTATCCGGACCATGGAATGATTTCCTTGGAAAAATAGAGGGCACGCCCCGCGGCATCGAATATCGCAGTTGTTCCACCCGGCCGCCCTCTCCGGAGATCCCTGGTGAATTCCGCCAACGTCACCTCGTCGAAGCGAATGACCGGTGTTGCAACCTCGGCGCCACAATCATCGCGCATGGCGGTGATCAGGCTCTCGACGAAGGACGGCGGGGTCAGCGGTGCATCCCCCTGCAGGTTGACGACGATCTCGTAGCGGCCGCCCAGCCTTTCCGCAGCCTCCCAGCAGCGCTCGGTCCCGTTGCGGCAGGCAGGAGAAGTCATCACGCATTCGCCGCCGAAGGCCTTGACCGCATCACGGATCCGTATGTCGTCGGTCGCGACAACCACACGGCTGGCACCGCCTGCCGCCGATGCCGCCTCCCAGCTCCGCATGATCAAGGATTTCTGCCTGCCGGTGGCACCGGTCAGCATTTCAAGCGGTTTGCCGGGAAATCTCGACGAGGCAAACCGGGCCGGAACAACGATCAATACGGTCAATTCGGGCCTCCTGCAGTGAACCGGAGGGCAGCGCGGTCGAGAATGGCCTGGTCCGGTTGCACTTCAGATCCTGACCCCGGCTGCGCAGGCAACAAATCCCGGATTTGCAAAATTCGGTTTTCCATAGGCAAGGATCCTGCTGCTGCCAAGTTCAAGCACCTGTCCACCAACCGCCCTGAGAATTGCATGTCCAGCCGCGGTGTCCCATTCCATCGTCGGACCGGACCGCGGGTAGATATCGGCCTCGGATGCGGCAATCAGGCAGAACTTGATCGATGAAGACATGGTGTCGACCGCGCCGATGTCGAGAGTCGACAGCAGCGTCCCGACTCTCCCGCCTAGCCCCTGCGTGCTTGATGCCAGGACACGAAGGCCGCGATTGCTGCGGGGCTGCGATCCGAATTCGGCCGTGGCGGTGACCGTCCCGGTACCGAGATCAATCCTCCTTTCGACAACAGATCCAGCCGCAGTGGTGCAGAAATGCCTGCCGAGTGCCGGGCCATAAACGACACCATGGACGGGCACGCCGCTATCGATCAGCGCGATATTGACCGTGAAGTTCTTCCTGTGACGACGAAACCCGCTGGTTCCATCGAGCGGATCAACCAGGAAGAACCGGTCGGCGCTGCCCTGGTGGCTGTCCGGATTCTCCTCGCTGACTACCGGAATATGCGGGAAGGAACGCTGCAGACCCGCCACGATCAACTTGTCGGCGTCAATATCTGCGGCAGTGACCGGCGTGCCGTCACTTTTCCACGTGGTCTTGATTTCCGGAGCGTTGAAGGCGTCGAGAATGATCGCCCCGGCCGTCATCGACAGATCGACAAACACCTGCTCCACTTCCGCATGATCCACGGATTTCCTCCTTCGGGAATCTCGACAGGTCCGATTGATATACCGGGAACGGCTTGCCTGCACCCCGGTTCGGCCCGGCCGGGCCCAAGCCCTGCATCGTGACCGCGCCGATTGGGCGGCGCGCGCGATCATCCGCGTCGATCGATTTCTGCCGTCGCGACCGTGATGTATTCCGGGAGTTGGCGATACGGCAGGAAGAAGCCAATGGCGTGGCTGTCGCGGCGGCCAATCCACAGCATCGTCGAGGCGCCGCCCGATTTCGTCGTTTTGCCATTTCCGTTCCTGGCAGACAATAATTCAGCAATCTGCCTAAGTTCCGAATGTCGTCCTGTATGTTGGCGTGATGAAGAAGTAAATTCTTTATTGATCTCTATAGACGTTAAATATTGAAAAAAATTCCCAAATAGACGAATATCAGTTCCTGTCTTCGGAGGGCACAATGCGCCATTTTCCGGTATATCTCGACCTGGGGGGTCGCCGTGTGCTGTTTTCGGGGGCCGGCCCTGTTGCCGTTCCCAAGGTTCGCCTGTTGCTGAAGACGCCGGCGGCGATCGAGGTCTATGGCCGGAATGCCAGCACCGAGATCCGGGATTGGGCATCCGGCGGGCGCATCACGCTCCACCAGCGACCACTCGGTAAAGATGATATTGGCGGGGCCGCCCTGCTCTATTGCGCCAATGACGACCATGGCGAGGATATGCGGGTGTCGGCACTGGCGTCCTCGTTGCCGGTGCTGGTCAATATCGTCGACAACCTTGCCGACAGCCAGTTCATCACCCCGGCCATTGTCGACCGCGACCCGGTGACGGTGGCGATAGGAACCGAAGGCGCGGCACCGGTGCTGGCCAGGAAGATCAAGGCTGACCTGGAGGCCCGTCTTCCGGCGGCAACCGGCGCATTGGCCGAAATCGCCCGGTCCTTTCGCAACCGCGCCGCAATGATACGTTCATCGCGTCAGCGGCGCCAGTTCTGGGATCGGTTCTTCAGAAGCGACGGGCCGCTTGCATGGTCCGAAGGCGGTC
The DNA here is from genome assembly GCA_964291445.2 of Paracoccaceae bacterium. Lineage (GTDB taxonomy): Bacteria > Pseudomonadota > Alphaproteobacteria > Rhodobacterales > Rhodobacteraceae > JAPOXR01. The sequence goes on from OZ219864.1 coordinate 755,421, forward strand.
CGGTCGCCGCCGAGAACCGGCTCCGCAGCCTGCTGGTCGAAACCTTGGCGTCATCTCCGCGGCCGGGCGCGGTCCAACTGGTGCATGCAACCGATTCCGACAACCTGACCATGCATGCAAGGCGGCTGATTGAGGCTGCCGACAGGGTTTTTCACGAGGCAGGCGCCGATGCCGGCCTGCTGGAACTGGCGCGGCGGGAGGCTGAAATGACCTGCTTTCGGGGTGGCGAGCGGCGCGACCTGGTATTGAGCCGACATGCCATGAATGGTGCGCAGGTGGCGTGGATCGGCTCGGGTGGCTCGGCGTCGGCCGTGTTGGCGGGACAATTGCTCCGGGCACTCGATGGCCGGGGCATTCGCTGCGAATTTCATTCCGACCAACCCGGCCGGACACGTCCTGTCGCCTTCGCGGGAGCTCACTGATGCCACGAAAATTCACGCCGAAGATCATCACCACCAATGATTTGATGCTGGGTGATGTCATCTACCTGACCGATGATGACGGCTGGACCCGCGACCTCGGCCGGGCCCGCCTGTTCCGCGACCAGGAGGAGGCCGAACGCGTGTTGGCCGTGGTCGACAGGTGGCGAAACATCCATGTCGGGGCCTATCTTGCCGATGCCGAGCCGGACGAGCTGGGCAAGCCGAATCCGCTCCATTTCCGCGAGAGATTCCGCGCCACCGGACCGTCCAACTATTTTCATGGAAAGCAGGCCGAGCGAAACCATGTACGGCTATAATGAATTCGATGCAGGTTTTGTCAGGTCGCGGGTGGCCGAGTTCCGGAACCAGGTTGAACGCCGGATCAGCGGCGCCTTGACCGAGGAGGAATTCAAGCCGCTTCGGCTGAAGAATGGCCTCTACCTGCAGCTTCACGCCTACATGCTGCGGGTGGCAATTCCCTACGGCACCCTGGACAGCCGGCAGATGCGGCAGCTCGCCCGCATTGCCGAGACTTGGGACAAGGGGTATGGCCACTTTACCACGAGGCAGAATATCCAGTTCAACTGGCCGAAGCTGGCCAATGTTCCGGATATCCTGGACGCCCTGGCAGATGTCTCGATGCATGCCATCCAGACATCGGGCAACTGCATCAGGAATGTGACGGCGGATCATTTTGCCGGTGCGGCGGCGGATGAGATCGAGGATCCGAGACCGACCGCGGAGCTACTCCGCCAGTGGTCCACCGATCATCCGGAATTCCAGTACCTGCCGAGAAAATTCAAGATCGCCATCTCCGGCTCCCCGACCGACCGGGCAGTCACCCGGGCCCATGATATCGGGATTCGCACGACCAGGAGCGACAGGGGCAAGCCAGGATACGAAATCCTGGTCGGCGGCGGTCTTGGCCGGACGCCGATGATCGGCAAGGTCATCCGCCAATTCCTGCCGAAGCAGGATCTGCTTCCCTATATCGAGGCGATCCTGCGGGTCTACAACCTGCATGGCCGCCGTGACAACAAGTACAAGGCGCGCATCAAGATACTGGTCCACGAGACCGGTCTCGACAAGTTGCAGCAACAGGTGGAAACTGAATTCACAGCCGGGAAGCGGTGCTTTCCCGGCGTCGATTCCCGGCTGCTCTCGGAGATGGAGGCGGGTTTCGCACCGCCCGATTTCCTGTCCCTGGATCCGGCGCAGACCGAGCAGCGGCTGACAGGAAATGCCGGTTTCCGATCCTGGCACGATACCAATGTCGCCGACCACCGGCATCCGGGCTACTCGATCGTCACCGTTTCACTCAAGCCGGTCGGCGGAACCCCTGGCGATGCAACGGCAGAACAGATGCGGGTCCTGGCTGACCTGGCCGAAACCCTTGCCCATGACGAGATCCGCGTCAGCCACGAACAGAACATCATCCTGCCACATGTGCCGCGGGCCCTGCTCCCGCAAATCCATGACCGGCTGATGGCGACCGGCCTGGCCAGCGCCAATATCGGCCTTCTCTCCGACATCATCGCCTGCCCGGGAATGGACTATTGCGCCCTGGCAACCGCCCGGTCAATTCCGATTGCCCAGGAGATTTCCCGGAAGTTCGACGAATTGCGGCTCGAGCGCCGGATCGGACCTCTCAAGATCAAGATCTCCGGCTGCATCAATGCCTGTGGTCATCACCATGTCGCCCATATCGGCATTCTCGGGCTTGATCGGGCTGGCGTGGAAAACTACCAGGTCACACTCGGCGGCGATGCCACCGAGACCGCGGCGATCGGCAAGCGGGCCGGGCCAGGATTCTCGGCCGAGCAACTGGTGCCGGCGCTTGAGCGGCTGCTTGATGCCTATCTCGAACTGCGCCTGTCTGCCGACGAGAGCTTTCTCGAATGCTATCGGCGTCTCGGCGAGGCGCCCTTCAAGGCTGCGCTCTACCCGGACGGCCTGCGGCAGGCTGCCTGAGGGAGGGCCGATGATGCATGTCCTGGTTCGTGACGACGGTTTCCATCCGGACGATCTTGGCTCGGTGGCGTTCATCACGCTCGACCGCCTGGCCAGGGGCGTCGAATCTCCCGTTCCGCTGATGCTCGAGAGTGATGATGATCCCGCCGAATTACCGGTATATTTTCCGTGGATTTCGGCAATCCGGATCCGGTTTCCAAGCTTTGACGATGGTCGCGGCTTCAGCCTGGCGGTCCGCCTGCGTCAACTCGGCTACCAGGGCCGTCTCGGCGCCACCGGCCATCTCATCTCAGACCAGTATCCGCAGGCCCGTCGCAGCGGCTTCGACGAGGTTGTCATCGATGACTTGATGGCCGTCCGGCAGCCGGAGCCTCACTGGCTGGCCAAATCCGCCTGGAAATCCGGAGACTATCAGCAGCACCTGCTCCAGGGCGGCCGGCGGTGACTCATTCGGTTCGGCGCAGATCGGCGCCGGCCCTGTTGATGAGGTTGCATAGCTGGTCGAGTTGACCGAGATCCTTGAATTTCACCACGATCCTGCCGCTGTCGCCGCGGCGGGACAGGTTGAGCGTGACCCTGGTGCCAAGCGCAGCAGACAGGGACGACTCCAGGACCCTGGTATTGGCGTCCTTGACCCGCCTGGCAACCGGCTCGTCGGCACCCTCGCCAGCCTTCTTGACCAGGCCCTCGGTCTGGCGAACCGAAAGATGCAGATTGACCACCTGCCTGGCCAGGGCGGCCGGGTCTTCCGCACCAACCAGCGCCCGGGCATGTCCCGATGACAGTTGGCCGGTCCGAACCATCTCCTGAACCTCCGCCGGCAAGGTCAGCAGCCGAAGAAGATTGGCAATGGCACTCCGCGATTTTCCCAGCGATTCCGAAAGTTGTTCCTGGGTGTGTCCGAACTGGTCCATCAGCTGGCGGTAGGCGCGTGACTCCTCCATCGGGTTGAGATCCTGCCTCTGGATGTTCTCGATCAGGGCGATTTCCAGGCTTTCACTGTCGGACAATTCCCGAACCAGGATCGGAACTTCGTGCTGTTGTGCCAGTTGTGCGGCCCGCCAGCGCCGCTCGCCGGCAACAATGACGTAATGGCCCTCGTGCTCCCGGTCCGGTCGGACCAGGATTGGCTGGATGATTCCCGAAGAGCGGATGGATGCGGCCAGTTCGGCCAGTTCGTCCGGGTCGAAGTCGCGTCGTGGCTGCTGCGGGTTTGATCTGAGCATCTCGATCGGCGCCGTCTGGCCATGGTGGCTGCTGGCCAGCGGCACGGCCCCGGATTCGGTCTCCCTGTCACCAAGCAAAGATGACAGCCCCCTGCCCAGGCTCTTTCGTTCATTCTGGTTGCTCATCACCATGTCCTTGTCAGATTCTCCTGTCTGCCCGCTCCAGTAATTCCCTGGCCGCCTCCCTGTAGGCGATGCTTCCTGGAGAGTTGTGTGAATAGGTAATGGCCGGCACACCGTGGGACGGCGCCTCGCTCAGCCGGACGCTGCGCGGGATCGTCACCTTCATGAGCAACTCGCCCAAATGTTCCCTGGCGTCCTTTTCGACCTGCCGGCAAAGATTGTTGCGCCGGTCGACCATGGTCAGCAGGACGCCGTCGATGAAGAGATTCGGATGAACACTGTTCCTGATCTCTTTCACCGACATGGCCAGCTGCGACAACCCCTCGAGGGCAAAGAATTCCGCCTGGAGGGGTATCAGGATCGATTCGGACGCCACGATGGCATTGACCGTCAGCAAGTTGAGCGATGGCGGACAGTCAACCAGCACGTAATCGAAGCCCGATTCGTCCAGCTTGCTCCTGGCCAGTGCATCTTTCATGAAGAATGCCCGCCGGGAATGGCTCGCCATCTCGATATCGGCAGAGTTGAGTTCGGTCGATGACGCCAGGAGAAGGAGGTCAGGGATGGGGGTGGGCATCGCGCATTCCCCGGCTGTTGCAGCCCCCTCCAGCAAATCCTTGGTGGTTCTCTTTCGCTCGGCGGCGGCAACTCCGAGCCCGGTCGAGGCATTTCCCTGTGGATCGGAGTCGATTATCAGCACCCGCAGGCCAAGTTGCGCCAATGCGGCGCCCATGTTCACCGTGGTCGTGGTTTTGCCAACGCCGCCCTTCTGATTGGCAACGGCAATGACCCGACAGGTGCCCGCTGCTGTCCGTTCCAGGTCAGCCATGGACGATGCTCCCGATCAACAGGACTCGTCCGCTGCTGTCCGTTCGGCTGCGAATGGCATCAACGGTGAAACTCCAGCTGTTGCGGGCGACAGTCAATTCGTCCCTGTATCCCGAACCCTTCGGAAACACGCCGAGACCGCCTTCGGCCAAATGCCGCCTGGCCAGGGGCAACAAACCGTGCAATGGCGCCACCGCCCTTGCGCTCACCACATCCGCATTCCCGGGATCAAGCTGCTCCGCTCGAATGTTCAATACCTCTGCACCTGTTCCGGTCTGCCTGCACACTTCCGACAGGAAATCGCATTTTCTTCGGTTGCTGTCCACAAGCATGAACCTGATTTGCGGCCGCCGCTCGACAGCAATGATGGCACAAACCAGCCCCGGGAATCCGCCGCCGCTGCCGATATCGAGCCATTTCCGAGCCCCTCCCGGCGCAAACTCCAGGAGTTGGGCCGAATCGAGAATGTGCCGATCCCATAGCTGGCCCAGGCTTGCCGGCGAAACCAGACCCGCCGCAGGATTCCATTTCGTCAGCAGCTCGGCGAATAACTGTAGCTTCTGAAATGTTTCACGTGAAACAATTTGCTCGCCCAGGAAGTTCTCCGCCCCAACCGGGTCAGCCATTACGCCGCCTGCTGCCGATCCGCCATCCGGATGGTCGCAAGAATCAGCGCCAGTGCCGGCGGGGTCATTCCTTCGATGCGGCCGGCATGGCCAAGGGTTTCTGGCCTGGTCGCCTGCAGCTTCTCCATCAATTCGCCCGACAGTCCGGAAATCGTACGATAGTCGAGATTGTCGGGAATTCGACGTCCCTCGTCCCTGAGCAACTCCCGTATGCTGCGCTGTTGCTGAAGGATATACTTGCCGTAGATCGCATCACATTCGATCTGGCGGGCGGTGTTGCCGTCGATGATTTCCAGTTCCGGCCAAATTTGTGCCAAGCGTGCCACGGTGACATCCGGAAAGGCCAGGAGGTCGATTCCGCTCCGGCGAACGCCGTCGGCGGCCATGCGGATTCCGTGCTTGCCAGCCTCGGATGGGGTCATGCCCAATCCGCTCAGCAGCGACTTCCCCTCTGCCAAATCCTGCTGCCTTTCCTCGAAACGAGCCCTCCTGGCTTCCGACACGATACCGAGTTCGATGGCCAGCGGGGTCAGGCGCTGGTCGGCATTGTCCGCCCGCAGCGAAAGCCGGTACTCGGCCCGGGACGTGAACATCCGGTAGGGCTCGCTGACACCGCGACTGGTCAAATCGTCAATCATGACCCCGATATAGGATTCTGCCCGGGAGAAAATCACGGCTTTCAGCCCCTGGACCTGGCGAGCCGCGTTGATGCCGGCGACCATGCCCTGGGCCGCCGCCTCTTCATAGCCGGTTGTGCCGTTGATCTGTCCGGCCAGGAAGAGGCCTGGAATTTCCGGCAACTCCAGCGTTGCCCGCAGCGATTTCGGATCGACATAGTCATACTCGATCGCGTAGCCCGGCTGCAGGATGTCGGCATTCTCGAGCCCGGAAATGGTGTTCACGAATTCCGCCTGGGTTTCGGCCGGCAACGAAGTCGAAATACCGTTGGGGTAGACTGTGTGATCACCAAGTCCCTCCGGCTCAAGGAAGATCTGGTGCGAGGTCTTTTGCGGAAACCGGACGATCTTGTCCTCGATCGACGGGCAATATCTCGGCCCAACCCCGTCGAAATGCCCACCATAGACAGCCGAACGGTGCAAATTCGTCTCGATGACCTGGTGGGTGGCTGCATTGGTATGGGTGATGGCGCAGGAGAGTTGCGGCAATTCCGGGGATTGCGACAGGAATGACAGCATGACCGGCGATGAATCGCCTGGCTGATCCTCCAACCTGCTCCAGTCGATGCTTCGGCCATCAAGCCGCGGCGGGGTTCCGGTCTTCAGCCTTCCAAGCGGCAGACCGAGTGATTCGAGGCGCTCGGCGAGCCTGATCGACGGTCTGTCGCCCACCCGGCCGGCCGGCCTCGCCTCCTCCCCCAGCCGGATCATCCCGCGCAGGAAGGTGCCGGTCGTCAAGATCACCGCCCGCGCACGCAGTTCGGAGCCATCAGCCAGGATGATGCCGCCAATCCGTCCATCCCCGATAACGAAATCTGCCGCTTCGCCCTCGATCATGGTGATCATGCGGCTCGATTCCAGCTCGGCCCGTGCCCGGCGGCGATAGACCTCGCGGTCCATTTGTGCCCGCGGCCCCTGGACCGCCGGCCCCTTGCTGCGATTCAGTAACCGGAACTGGATGCCGGCCTGGTCGGCCAGCCGGCCCATCAACCCGTCGAGCGCGTCGATCTCCCGCACCAAATGGCCCTTGCCAACACCGCCGATCGCCGGATTGCACGACATGACGCCGGTTGCGTCGAGCCGAAGCGTCACCAGTGCGGTCCGGCTCCCGGCCCGGGCGGCGGCGGCGGAAGCCTCGATCCCGGCATGTCCGCCGCCGATGACGATGATGTCGAAATCCGAATGTTTCACGTGAAACATTGTCACTTTCCTATGCACAGGCTGCTGAAAAGATCGTCCAGCACGTCCTCAATATCAACATCCCCGAGCAACGATTCAAGATGGCCCGTGGCCAGGCGTACCTCTTCTGCAGCGACCTCGATCCTGCCGCCACCCGCGATCTCGCCGATCGCCGCCGCCAGCGGACCCAGCGCCGCTGTCATGGCCAGCCGGTGTCGCTCCCTGCTGGCGGTGCCGGCCAGCCCGGCCATGGATTCCAGCCTCCCGGTGACTTCCGCCAGCATGTCGCCAACACCGAGGCCGGTCTTGCCCGATACCGTGGCCGGGGTGCCTTTCGGAAGCAGGTCGCCTTTGGCGGCCAGCACCAAATCGCCGTCGGCCGGACGCAACTCGCCGCTGCCCGGTTCGTCCCCGTCAACGAGGAATATCCGCAAATCTGCGGCCAGCGCCCGGCTGACTGCCCGCCGCACCCCGATCTGTTCCACCGGGTCGGTGGCCGCCCGGAGGCCGGCGGTGTCGAGGAGCGTGACCGGAAGTCCGGACAAATCCATCCGAACCTCGACAATATCCCGGGTTGTCCCGGCATGTTCCGAGGTGATCGCCGCCTCGCGTCCGACCAAATGGTTGAGCAGCGTCGACTTGCCGACATTCGGCGCACCGACGATGGCCACCTCGAAGCCGTCCCGGATCCGTTCACCTGCTTTCGATCCCGCGACCTCCCGGTCGATCGAGTCCCGGGTTCGAACCAGCAATTCGAGGGCCTCGGGAGCCGTGTCGACCGGCAGGTCTTCATCGGCAAACTCCATCACCGCTTCCAGCAATGCCCGGCACCTGGTCAGATCCCGTCGCCATGACCCCGCCCGGCCCTCGAGCTCGCCATCGAGCAGGCGTCGGGCGAGGTGACGCTGTGCCTCGGTTTCGGCGCTGACCAGGTCGGCCAACCCCTCGACCCTGGTGAGGCTCATCTTGCCGTTCCTCAGCGCCCGGAGCGTGAATTCACCTGGCTCAGCCTGCCGCAATCCCGGCATCGCCGCCAGCACCCGCAGCACCGCGTCGGCGGTTGTCACCCCTCCATGCAGCTGCAGCTCGACGATCTCCTCGCCGGTATAGCTGGCGCCTTCGGGGAAACGGATCACGATTGCCTGGTCGAGCCTGTCACCGTCGGCGGCGACCAGGGTGGTCAGCGTGGCGTGGCGTGGCTCGGCAACATTGCCCCCAAGCGCCTCGGCGGCAGCGCGGGCCTCCTCTCCAGAAATTCGCACCACCGATATCCCGGCCTTTCCCCTGACCGTGGAGAGCGCAAAAATGGTATCCATTGGACCGGCCGACCTCCCGGGACGGCTTGCAAGACATGCCTAGTTGTTCATGGACTGGAAGAAGTCGGCGTTCGACTTCGAGGCCTTCAGTTTCGGCAACAGGAATTCCATCGCCTCCGTGGTGTTCATCGGGTTGAGAACCCGCCGCAGCACGATCATCTTCTGCAGGTCGGGCTTGGACACCAGCAGCTCTTCCTTGCGGGTACCGGATTTGAGAATATCCATTGCCGGGAAAACCCGCTTGTCGGCGACCTTGCGGTCGAGAACAATTTCCGAGTTTCCCGTGCCCTTGAATTCCTCGAAGATGACTTCGTCCATCCGGCTGCCGGTATCGATCAGCGCCGTGGCGATGATGGTCAGCGAGCCGCCATCCTCGATATTCCGGGCGGCGCCGAAGAATCGTTTCGGCCTTTGCAGGGCGTTGGCATCCACCCCGCCGCTGAGAACCTTGCCGGATGATGGCAGATAGGCATTGAAGGCTCGGCCCAGCCGGGTGATCGAATCGAGGAGGATGACGACATCCTTCTTGCTCTCCACCAGCCGCTTCGCCTTCTCCATGACCATTTCCGAGACTGCAACATGGCGTTCCGCCGGCTCGTCGAAGGTCGAGGCGATCACCTCGCCCTTGACGCTCCGTTGCATGTCGGTCACCTCTTCCGGACGTTCATCGATGAGCAACACGATCAGGTAGCATTCCGGGTGGTTGGCAGCGATTGAGCGGGCAATGTTCTGCAGGAGTACGGTCTTGCCGGTCCGCGGCGGCGCAACGATCAGGCCGCGTTGTCCCTTTCCGAGCGGCGCGACCAGGTCAATGACCCGCATCGACAAATCCTTGATGGTCGGGTCTTCAACCTCCATCTGCAACCTCTGGTCGGGATAAAGCGGCGTCAGATTGTCAAAATGCACGCGCTGGCGGGCCGTCTCCGGATCAGCGAAATTGATATCGGAGACCTCAACCAGGGCAAAATACTTCTCGTGATCCTTCGGGGAGACGATCTGTCCGCCGACGGTGGCGCCGGTGCGTAGCCCGTATGTCCGGATCATCTCCGGACTGACATAGATGTCATCCGGACCGGGAAGGTAGTTCGCCTCCGGTGCCCGCAGGAAGCCAAACCTGTCTTGGGCGACACTGAGAACGCCTTCGCCATAGATCTGGCTTCCGAGCTCGGCGCGGGCCTTCAGGATGGCAAACATCATCTCGCCCTTGCGCATGCTCGAGGCGTTCTCGATCTCGAGTTCCTCGGCCGTGGTCAGCAGCTGTGTCGGCGACTGGACCTTCAGATCCGAGAGTGAAATCCGGTTTTCTGTCATGGAATCACCTGCTCCTCGTGCAGACAAGCCTGTCTGTTCAGATACGATATCATCGGAAAATGCCTTGCCGGACGGCAGACGGCGCCAAGTTCCAGCAAAATCACGCCGGTGTCAACCGGAATCTCCAGGCTCGACGGCAGATTGCGCGCCAACACACACTCAGGCCATGCAACCGGCCTTCAGAATGGGCGGGCGATGACCATGATCACGATGATCACGACAAGAATGGACGGGATTTCGTTCATCAGCCGGAACCGGTTGGCGCTGACCTGGCATATTCCTGCCGCCAACTCCCGGCGCCGGCCGGCCAGCCAGAAATGGAACCAGCTCATGGCCAAGATGGCGGCGGCCTTCAGCCACGGCCAGCCGGCACTCCAGTCCACCACCCCGGGGGTCGAGACCAGCAGCAGCCCGAACGCCCAGCTCCCCAGCATGGCAGGCGTTGCGATGATCTGAAGAAGGCGCCTTTCCATGGTGACGAACAGGTCCTGGACGTCCCGGTTGGCGGCAGCCTCCCGCTGGTGATAATGGAACAGTCTTGGAAGGTAGAGCAGGGCAGCCATCCAGGCGATGACAAGGATGACATGCACCGCCTTCAGCCACGGGTACAAGGCAAGGAAGATATCCGGCATCACGCCCTCTCGATACAACTATAACATGAATCAATATATGAATCTTGTTGTAGTTGTGACTGTGGAAATGTTGAGAGCGGTTCTGGAGGCCGGAATATCGGGAGACAAACAGCATAGGGATCTTCACAAGCCATTGAAATAAATAGATAAAATCTGACGGGGTGTTGTTGCTGACGCGGCACGCAGAGGATGGCGATGGCAGTGAGGAATTCGGGTATGAAACTGTGGATTGTCGGCCGGGGCAGCTATCCCGGAAGTCTGCGGCAGATTTCAACAGGGGTTTCAACAGGAACATGCAGGGGTTGGATCAAGTCATGCTCGCCTCGGGATCGCAGACCCGGCTGCGGATGTTGCGGCGGGCCGGCGTTCCGGTGCAGGCGATGGCGGCCAGGATCGACGAGGAGGCAATCCGGCAGTCGCTGGAGACCGAACGGGTCCAGCCGGCAGAGATGTCGGTGGTGCTGGCGGAAATGAAGGCGCGGAAGGTGTCGCAAGCGCATCCGGAACAGATGGTGATCGGCTGTGATCAGATCCTCGAATTCGAGGGGCGGGCGCTTGGCAAGGCCCGGTCGCTGGCCGAGATGCGGGAGCAATTGTCGGCCTTCCGGGGCCAGTCTCACCAGCTGCATTCCTCGGTGGTGGTGTACCGGGCCTCGGTACCAGCATGGCGACACACCGCCAGCGCCAGGCTGACGGTGAGGAATTTCTCCGATACCTATCTCGAACACTATGTTGCCAGAAACGGGAAGGGGCTTCTCGACTCCGTTGGCTGCTACCGGATCGAGGATGAGGGCATCCGGCTGTTCAGCGCCGTGGAAGGCGACTATTTTGCAATTTGCGGCTTGCCGCTGATTCCCCTGCTGACATATCTGGGAGATGCAGGAGCACTGACGGGCTGATGGATACACGCAAACTGTCTCTGGCCGGCGTGATCGGCAACCCGATCGCGCATTCCAAATCGCCGGTCATTCACGGCTACTGGCTGCGGCATTACGGCATCAACGCCTATTATGTTCCGATCGAGGTGGCCAGCGAAGACCTGTTCGAGGTTATCCAGACGCTGCCGAAAATGAAGTTCCGCGGCGTAAACATCACCATTCCATACAAGGAAGATGCCCTGCGGCACTATCACCACATCACCGATCAGGCGGTGCTGATCGGCGCGGTCAATACGCTGACCTTCAGCCCGGATCACCAGATCTATGCCGACAATACCGACGGCCACGGGTTCTTGCAGAACCTGAAAGAACGGATACCGGACTGGAAGGGAAGCAACGGCTCGGCATTGGTCCTCGGTGCCGGTGGGGCGGCCAAGGCGGCAATCTATGCGCTGATCCTGGACGGGGCGCCGACGGTCTACGTCTCCAACCGGTCATCGGACCGGGCCGAAGCACTGCGCCGCGTCTTCGGCAACCGGGTCGTCGTGGTCAGGCAGTCGGACATTCCCGAACTGCTCGGCGAGGTGGCCACCGTCGCCAACGCCACGTCATTGGGCATGAAGGGGATGCCGAGGTTGAATTTCCCCCATGAAAAGCTGCGGGCGGATACGGTGGTCACCGACCTGGTATATTCGCCACTGGAGACGGAACTGCTCAAGCAGGCGGCCGGCAGGGGCTGCAGGACCGTGGATGGCCTGGGCATGCTGCTTCACCAGGCAGCCGTGTCCTTCGACTCATGGTACGGGATCCGGCCGGCGATCAACTCCACGGTGAGAAGCCTGGCGCTGGCCGGATGAGTTCCAGGCCGGCGATCCTCGGCCTGACCGGATCGATGGCCATGGGGAAATCCACCACCGCGGCGATGTTTGCCGAGGAGGGGATCCCGACCTGGAGCGCCGACGAGGCGGTTAGCCGCCTCTACGCGCCGGGCGGCGAGGGGCAGGCGATCATCGGCAGGCTGTGCCCGGACGCCGCCGGAGAGCCGGGCCAGGGTGTCGACCGGCAAAGGCTCAGGCAGGCGGTGTCCCGGGACCGGGAGTTGCTCGGTCGGGTGGAAAGGGCCGTGCACCCCCTGGTCAGGCAGGACCGGGAGGCCTTCATCGACCAGGCGACCCGGGCGGGTGAGCGGCTGCTGGTGGTCGAGGTGCCGCTATTGTTCGAGACCGGCGGCGAGGACGGTGTGGACGCCACCCTGGTGGTGAGTGCGCCGGCCGCGGTGCAGCGACAGCGGTTGCGGTCGAGGGGGAAGATGGGCGAGGCGGAACTCGATGCGCTGCTGGCCCGCCAGATGCCGGACGAGGAGAAACGTCGGCGGGCCGACCATGTCATCAACACCGACACCATGGAAACTGCCAGGGAAGGGGTTCGCCTTGTGCTGGCCGAGATCAGGAGCAGGAATTGGCAATCGAAGTAGTGCTCGACACCGAAACAACCGGGCTTGATCCCCTGAAAGGCGACAGGATTGTCGAGATCGGGGCGGTGGAACTCGACAATCTCAACCGCACCGGACGGGTGTTCCACCAGTATCTGAATCCGGAAATGCAGATGTCGGAAGACGCCCTGAAGGTACACGGCCTGACCGATGCCTTCCTGATGGACAAGCCGCTTTTTGCCGACGTTGCCGGAGACTTCATCGAATTCATCGGCGATTCACGGCTGATCATCCACAATGCCGAGTTCGATATTGGCTTCATCAACGAGGAGCTGAAGCGAATCGGCGAGCACCCGGTCGGGATGGACCGGGTACTGGACACATTGGCGTATGCCCGCCGGGAGTTGACCGGCTTGACCCGGTTCAGCCTGGACGCGCTGTGCAACCATTACCGGATCGACAGGTCGGAGCGGGTCACCCACGGCGCATTGCTCGACGCCGAACTGCTGACCGAGGTCTATGTCAGGCTCACCGGGCGCAGCCAGAGTTTCCTCGACCTACTCGATGACCAGCCGGCGGGGGGCTTGCCGGCGGCCGAGCGCCACCGCTGCCGGCCGCGATCGGCGCCGCTGCCACCGCTGCTGACCGACGAGGAAAAGGCGGCCCACCTGGCAATGGTGCAGTCGCTTGGCGAGAATGCTCTCTGGCAGGGTGCCGGCGAGCCGGCGAGCGGTTAGTCGCTCCGGCTTTCGGATTCCGATCTGCGGGCAAGTTCGGCTTGGTAAAGCCCATTGAAATCAATGAGTTCGAGACCAAATGGATCGAAGCCGCCATCATGTGTCACGTCATGGACGATCCTGCGCACGAACGGAAACAGCAGGCGCGGGCACTCGACCAGCATGAAGGGCCGGGACTGCTCCTGTGGCAGGCCGTCGACAATGAACACCCCGGAATATTCGAGTTCGAGATAATAGATGGACTCCTTCGATTCCTTCTCGGTGGCGGCAATCTGCAGCCGGAACAGGGATTCGAACTCGCCGCCCTCCAGCGGGGTTCCCTCGACATTCATGGTGACCTGGAAGCCGAGTTCTCCATGCTGCTTTCCGCCACGCTGCCGGAGAAAATTCTCGAAGGACAGGTCGCGAATGCATTGCGAGACGATACGAGCCCGCAGGACCGGCGGCCCGCTCTTGTCGGCACCGTTCTCCCGGTTGCCATCAGTCATGCTGTTTCCAGTGCAAATTCGCCGACCCGTGCCAGCCAGCCTCCATCAACATGCACCATGTAATGCCTGCGCCGATATTCTCAACCCCGGAACAGCGCCTCGCCAAGCCGCCGCGACTGCTCGACCAGGACGCTCTTTTTCTCAAGCACATCATCGACCGTCAGCCTGACCGTCGGCCCGTGAAACGCCAATGCGCCGACGAAACAGTCATCGCCATCCCGGACCGGAACCGCTGCCGCCACCATGCCTTCCATGAATTCCTCCCGGTCGACGGCAAACCCGTTTTCGATCACCCGTTCGATCTCGTCGATGAATACATCCCTGCTGACGATGGTGTTCGGCGTCAGGCGCTCGAGGTCCAGGCTCGAAATCACCGAACTGCGCTTCTCCTCCGGCAGGCTGGCCAGGAAGGCCTTTCCGCTCGCCGTGCAGTGAAAGGGCACGCAGGTGCCGACCGGAAGCTGGATCCGGAGCGGCCAATCGGTTTCGATGCGGTCGACATAGGCCATGCCGTCGGTATCGGGCACGGCAAAATTGATGGTCTCGCCGATGGCCTTTGCGGTGGTCATGAGGACCTGCCGGCGAGCGATCTCGGAATGGGCGCCGAACAGCAGCCGCTTCGCCAACACCCGCATGCGCCTGCCCGGCGCCAGCCGCCGCCCGCCGGTGTCGACGAGATATCCCTCATCGACTAGGCGGTTGCACAGCCGATGGCCGGTCTGTTTCGGCAGGCCGAGTTGTCCGTAGATTTGCGCCGGGGAGACCGGACCATCGGAGTCGGCGACGATCTCCAGTATTCTGAGCAGCCTGAATGAGGTTGGAATCTTGGAAGCTTGATCCATTCATGTCACCCCGGACAAAAAAACCTTGTTCTGTTGTTGGCAACGGGTAATATACAACTTTCAAGACGTCTTGTCCCATTTTGTTTGCCGGTGTGCCGGATATATCTGACCGGGAGAGCGAAAATGCATGATTTTCAGACAGCCAGGTTCGAGCATACGCGGTAGCTGCAATGTTGCGCACCGCCCCAATCGCGCGTCCGGGAACCTTGCCTGGTCCGGAATGCTGCCAGCAGCACCGGCCCGGACGATGGCATGGCTGATGCAATTCCGTTCCTGTCAGCAGGTGCCGGCGCCGGTGAACTGCTTTGCCGGACGGGTCTGAGCGAATGCGTTTGGCTTTACGACAAGGCGTTGATGATCACGCAGATCATCTTTGCCGACATCATCCTGTCCGGGGACAACGCCCTGGTCATCGGCATGGCGGCAGCGACCGTATCCGCGTCCCATCGCCGGATGGCAATCGTGTTCGGCCTGGGAATGGCGGCGCTGCTGCGCATCGTTTTCGCCATCGCAGCCTCGTACCTGTTGAAGATACCCGGAATCCTGCTGGTCGGGGGATTGCTGCTGAGCTGGGTGTGCTGGCGGTTCTACCAGGATCTGAAGGAATACAACCGGGCGGCAAAGGAGCCGGACAAGGCCGCCGCCGAGGACCCGTCACTGTCGCCGGGAAAACAGCTGCGGAAGGCGCTGATCACCATTACCGCCGCCGACGTGTCGATGTCGCTCGACAACGTGATCGCCGTGGCGGCGATTGCCCGCGAAGACACGGTCATGCTGGTGTTCGGGCTGTCTCTGGCCATCGTGCTGATGGCGTTCTGCGCCACGATCATCATGAAGATTCTCACCAGGTTCCCGGCCCTGTCCTGGGCCGGCTTGCTGTTCCTGGTATACCTGTCGCTTCGTCTGCTCTACGATGGCGGCAAGGAAGTCCTGCACCTCATGGGTTACCTGTGATGCGTGCAGCCGAATTTCATTCAGCCCGCCAAGGTCTGACTGGAATGCGTCCCGTGTATTCTTGCCGGAATCCCGCCTTCGCCGGCACCATGGGGGATGCAAAGGAAGGCCAATCTTCAGGAGGGTACCAATGACCACAGACAAGAGAAGGGTAGTTGCAGGTTTGGCCGCAGTGGCGGCTTTCAGCATTGCCGCGATGAGTGCGGTCTCCACATCCGCGCAGACAACCATCCGCATCCAGTCGGCAACGCCGGATACGGCCGACGAAATGGTGATGCTCAAGGAATTCGCCAGCGATGTCGAGGCGCTGACCGGTGGCGAGCTGCAGTTCGAGGTGCTTCCGGCCGGTGCCGTTGTCGGCGTCCCGGAAATCTTCGATGCTGTTGACAAGGGGCTGGTTGATGCCGGCTTTGCCTGGACGCATTACTGGTCGGGCAAGCATCCGGCGGCGATGCTGTTCGGATCCCCGGTCGCCGGTGCCGGCGTCGGGCTTGACAACATCGCGTTCATCTCGTGGTTCATGTATGGCGGCGGCAAGGAACTCTATGATCGCCTCTGGGATGAAATGGGCGCCAATGTGAAGGGCTTCATGCTGCAGCCCGTTGGTCCCGAAGCCCTTGGCTGGTTCAAGGAGCCGATCAACTCGATGGACGACTTCCGCAAGTATCGGTTCCGCACACCACCGGGGATCCCGGGCCAGACCTACAAGGATATCGGTGTTGCTTCGGTTGCCATGGGTGGTGGAGACATTCTCCCGGCCCTGGAAAAGGGAACGATCGACGCCGCCGAATGGTGCTGCCCGAAACCGGACAGCGTGTTCGGTTTCCAGAAGGTCCTGAAGCACTACTATCTGCAGGGCCTGCACCAGGTGGTGGTCAATGCCGACCTCTACATCAATGGCGACGTGTATGACTCGATGACCGATCACCAGAAACGGGCGATCGAGGTGGCGGCCAATGCCTCGCTGATGAAGGCAGTCGCCTACCGCATTCACGAAAACGGAAAGGCGTTGAAGGATCTGACCGACAATCATGGCGTGATCCTGCACGACACTCCGGCCGACTACTTCCCGGCATACATGAATGCTGCCCGGGCTACCCTCGAGAAGAACGCCGCCGATAACGAGTTCTTCGCCGAGGTCTGGAACAGCCAGCGTGACTTTGCCGAAATCGCGGTTCCGTTCTGGGCTGGCGCCCAGTCATCGAACGCGCAGCTTGGCAAGGCATTTGCCGACTCGCTCAATTGAGTTGAAACAGGGCAGGTGGCGACACATGGTCTCGCCGCCTGCCAGAAGAATTTCCTGCGCCCCGAACGACGCAACCGGCCGTCGACGGAACGCCAGCCCGAGGCAAGAATGATGACCCCCAGCACCGACCAGACCGGTCCGGATATCGCCGATGAGCTGGTCGCCGAAGCACGGTCATCAAAACCCGGCGAGACTCCGGATGACATGCCGCCATGGATGCGGAAGGTCATCTATGTGATCGACAACGTGAACCTCTGGGCCGGCCGGGCGACCTGCCTGCTGCTGATCCCGGTCATCGCTGCCATGGTCTACGAGGTCGTTGCCCGGAAACTGTTCATCGCCCCGACGATCTGGGCATTTGACGTCAGCCGCATGGCCGCCGGTGCCATGTTCATGGCCGGTGCCGGCTATGCGCTGATGCGCGGCGTGCATATCCGCGCCGATTTTCTCTACCGGTCCTGGAGTCGTCGCACCCAGGCCACGGTGGACGCGCTTCTCTACCTTGCGCTGTATTTTCCGGCGATGCTGTTCTTCTTCTGGATCTCGCTCGACTACACCATCTCCGCCTGGGTGAAATGGGAGCGGGCCATGGACACCACGCTGATGGCGCCGCTGGCGCCAGCGCGGACGGCCATGCCGATGGGGGCATTCCTGCTGCTGTTGCAGGGCATTGCCGAGTTGCTTCGCTGCTTCCATGATTCCGGCAGGCGCCGCGGGCGCACATTCCTGCGCGTGATGCCGATCTACCTGGTGGGGCTGGCGACGATCTTCGGCAGTGCATTCTTTCCCGCCCTGGTGCCGCTCGGTGACTGGTGGGAAACGGTGATTGCCTCCAGCGGCGCCAATTCGATCTCGACCGAGCTGATCGGGGTGCTGATGATTTCGGTCATGCTGTTTGCCATCTTCGTCGGATTCCCGATCTCCTTCACGCTGATTTTCCTCGGATTCGTGTTCGGCGCCTGGGGATTTGGCAGCGGCCTGGTGTTCTACCTGCAAACGCTGCAGTTCAATTCGGTCATGCTGCAGCAGACGCTGGCGGCGGTGCCGCTATTCGTGTTCATGGGTATTCTCATGGAGCAGGCCGGTCTCATGGAGCGGCTGTTCAAGGCGGTTCAGCTGATGCTGTCCCGAACCCGCGGCTCGCTCTACCTGGCGGTGCTGGTGGTCTCGACGGTGTTTGCCGCGGCAACCGGGATCGTCGGCGCCTCGGTGACCATTCTCGGCATCATGGCCGCCAAGACCATGAACCGGGCTGGCTACGATACCAGGCTGGCGGCCGGCGCAATCACTGCCGGCGGCACGCTGGGGATCCTGATTCCACCTTCGATCATGCTGGTGGTCATGGGACCGGTGCTGGAGGTTCCGGTCACCGACCTGTTCGCGGCGGCGATCATCCCGGGCATCATGCTGGCCGCTCTCTATGCCGGATACACGGTGATACGGTGCCGGATGAACCCGAATCTCGGGCCGGTGCTTCCCGAGGATGAGCAACCCGACACCTCGCCCTTCTACTGGCTCGAAGCGGTGCTGGTCATGGCATCGCTTGCCATGTTGTTCCTGCTCTTGTTCCTGGCATTGTCCGGGTCGCTGACCGGGCTGTTTCCCCTGGCATGGCTGATCCTGCCAGCCGGCTGGATGGGCATCATGTTCCTGGCGGCGAAATGGGTCAGGGAGAACCGGCCGGCCGGGTTCTACTTTTCCGACCTGTGGTACGAATTCTTCATGGGGCTGGTGCCGCCATCGGCGCTGGTGGCCTTTGCGCTCGGTTCGATCCTGTTCGGTTGGGCGACCCCCACCGAGGGCGCCGCCTGCGGCGCTTTCGGGGCCATATTGCTGGCAATCTGCTACCGGAAACTGACGGTCGAGCGGATCTGGGAGGCCCTGATCAAGACCCTGGAGATCTCGGTCCTGATCCTGTTCCTGGTGGCGGCATCGAATTTCTTCGGCGCCGTGTTCTCCCGGCTCGGAACGCCGACCATGCTGACGCATTTCCTGCTGGAATGGGATTTGTCGTCGACCATGGTCCTGCTCATCATCATGGCGCTGATCTTCCTGCTCGGCTGGCCACTGGAATGGGTCCCGATTGTCCTGATCATCGTGCCGATCCTGATCCCGGCCCTGGTCGAGATGGACATCAACCTGACCTGGTTCGGCATCCTGGTGGCAGTCAATCTGCAGACGGCCTGGCTCAGCCCACCGGTGGCGCTGTCGGCCTATTTCCTGAAGGGGGTGGTGCCGGACTGGGATCTGCTTGATATCTACAAGGGCATGCTGCAATTCATGGCCATCCAGCTCCTCGGCCTGGCGCTGGTATTCACCTTCCCGCAGATCGCGTTGTGGCTGCCCAATCTCATCTATGGTCAATAGCATCACCCTTCATGCCGCAATCAGAAGAATTCGATTACGTGATCGTTGGTGGCGGCTCGGCCGGGTGCGTTCTTGCCAACCGCCTGAGCGCCAGCGGCACGACCAGCGTATTGCTGCTTGAGGCGGGCAACCGCGACCGCAACCCGTGGATCCATATCCCGGTCGGTTATTTCAAGACCATGCACAACCCGGCGATTGACTGGTGCTTTGCCACCGAGCCGGATCCCGGCCTCAATGGACGCAGCATCGACTGGCCGCGCGGCAAGGTGCTTGGCGGCTCCTCCTCGATCAACGGCCTGCTCTACGTGCGGGGGCAGCCGGAAGACTATGATCGCTGGCGGCAGATGGGCAACAGGGGCTGGAGCTGGGATGACGTCATGCCGCTATTCCGCGATGCGGAAACCTATGCCGGCGGCAATGGCGAATTCCGCGGCAGGTCCGGCCCGCTCGGCGTGTCGGACATGCCGGTGCATCGCCGGATTTCCGATGCCTGGCTGGAGGCGGCAATGGCGGCCGGATATTCGCACAATCCCGACTATAACGGCGCCACGCAGGAAGGCGTCGGCCATTTCCAGATCACCTCGAAAAACGGGCGCCGGTGCAGTGCGGCCGTGGCCTATCTCAACCCGGCGCGCACGCGGACAAATTTGAAGATCGAGACCGGCGCGCTGGCGGAAAGCCTGGCGATGCAGGGGCGGGAAGCAACCGGCGTCAATTTTCGCGACCGGTCGGGCACGAAGCGACTGGCAAGGGCGCGCCGCGAAGTCATCCTGGCGGCCGGCGCCATTGGCTCGCCGCACCTGCTCATGCATTCCGGCATCGGCGACGGGGAGACGCTCGGTGCCGTCGGCATCGAGCCGGTCGTCGAATTGACAGGTGTGGGCCGGAATTTGCAGGATCATCTCCAGGCGCGGGTGGTCGCCAAGTGCCGGATCCGCACGCTCAATGACGATGTGAACAGCCTGGTCTCCCGGGTCGGGATGGGGCTGCAATATTTCCTGTTCCGGAGCGGGCCGATGACCATGGCCGCCAGTTTCGTCTTCGGTTTCATGAAGACCGGCGCGCATGTGGCCACCCCGGACATCCAGTTCCACGTTCAGCCCTGGTCGGCCGAAAGTGTCGGCAAGGGGGTGCACCCGTTTTCCGCCTTTACCGCCTCGGTCTGTCAGCTGCGGCCGGAAAGCCGGGGACGAATCACGCTGAAATCGGCAGATCCGGCGGAATACCCGGCCATACATCCGAACTACCTGGCCACCGAGACTGACCGGAAGACGATCGTCGAGGGCATCAGGATTGCCCGGCGGATTGCCGGCACCGAACCGCTGGCATCGATGATCTCCTCGGAACACGAGCCCGGTCCGGATGTCGGCGATGACAGCGAAATCCTCGAATGGGTGCGAAATTCGGCGGTGACAATCTTTCATCCGACCGGAACCTGCAAGATGGGCTCCGGCAATGACGCGGTTGTCGACGAGCGGCTCCGGGTGCGCAATGTCGGCAGGCTCCGGGTTGCCGATTGCTCGATCATGCCGGAAATCGTATCGGGCAACACCAACGCCGCGGCGATCATGATCGGGGAAAACGCCAGCAGGATGATCCTGCAGGATCTCGAGAATGACAGGTAGAGACCGGAATACAGGAGAGCGTGAACGATGAAGATGACGACCGAGGAAGCTTTCGTCAAAGTGCTCCAGATGCACGGCATCAGGCATTCATTTGGCATTATCGGATCGGCGATGATGCCGGTTTCGGATCTTTTTCCGGCTGCCGGAATTACATTCTGGGACTGTGCCCATGAATGCAATGCCGGCATGATCGCCGACGGTTTCACCAGGTCCACTGGCGAGATGTCGATGATGATCGCCCAGAACGGGCCGGGCATCACCAATTTCGTGACCCCGGTCAAGACCGCCTACTGGAACCATTCACCAATCCTGCTGGTCACGCCGCAGGCGGCCAACCGGACCATTGGCCAGGGCGGCTTCCAGGAAATCGAGCAAATGAACCTGTTCGCCGACATGGTGTGTTACCAGGAGGAAGTCCGCGACCCCCTGCGGGTGGCAGAGGTGCTGAACCGGGTGATCGAAAAGGCCTGGCGAGGCTGTGCCCCGGCGCAAATCAACATTCCGCGCGACATGTGGAACAAGGTCATCGACATCGAGTTGCCGGTCACGGTGCAGCTCGAGCGTCCGCGGGGCGGGCGGAAGGCAATCGGCGATGCGGCCAGGCTGCTCTCCGAGGCGGAATTCCCGGTGATACTGAACGGTGCCGGGGTCGTGATCGGCGATGCCATCCATGCATCCCGCCAGCTTGCCGAGCGGCTGGATGCCCCGGTCTGCTGCGGCTACCAGCACAATGATGCCTTCCCGGGCTCGCACCCGCTTTCGGTCGGGCCGCTTGGCTATAATGGCTCGCGGGCGGCCATGGAGCTGATCAGCAAGGCCGATGTGGTGCTGGCCCTGGGAACGAGGCTCAATCCGTTCTCGACCCTGCCGGGCTACGGCATCAATTACTGGCCGGCCGATGCCAGGATCATCCAGGTCGACATCAATTCCGACCGCATTGGACTGACCAAGAACGTCTCGGTTGCCATCCAGGGCGATGCCGGGGAGGTTGCCCGCCAGCTGCTGGCCGGGTTGACGGACAGTGCTGGCGACCAGGGCCGCAAGGAGCGACGGGAGCTGGTTGCCAGGACGAAATCGCGCTGGCTGCAATTCCTGGCCTCGCTCGATCACGAGGAGGATGATCCCGGAACCACCTGGAATGAACGGGCCCGCAACAAGCATCCGGAGCGGATGAGCCCCCGCATGGCCTGGCGGGCCATCCAGTCGGCGCTTCCCGCCGATGCCATCATATCATCCGATATCGGCAACAACTGTGCCATCGGCAACGCCTATCCGACCTTCGAGGAAGGGCGGAAATACCTGGCGCCGGGGCTGTTCGGCCCGTGCGGCTACGGGTTTCCGGCAATTCTCGGCGCCAAGATCGGTTGCCCGGACACGCCGGTGGTCGGGTTTGCCGGCGATGGCGCCTTCGGGATCTCGATGAACGAACTGACCTCCTGCGGCCGGCGCGAATGGCCGCGGGTCACCATGATCGTTTTCCGGAACTACCAGTGGGGCGCCGAGAAGCGCAACACCACGCTGTGGTTTGACGACAATTTCGTCGGCACCGAGCTCGATGAACAGGTCAATTACGCGCAGATCGCCCAGGGTTGCGGCCTCAAGGGAGTCAGGGTCTCGACCCAGGAACAGCTGACCGAGGCGTTGCGCCGGGCGGTCGAGGCGCAGATGAGCAACACGGCGACCACACTCATCGAGGTCATCCTCAACCAGGAGCTCGGCGAGCCGTTCCGTCGGGATGCGATGCGGGCACCGGAGTCGGTTGCCGGCATTGCCGAAGGCGACATGGCGGCCGCGCAGGTGATACCGGCATAGGTTGGCGCGCTACCGCTCCCGGCAATGACTATCCTGGGCCAGATCTTCGGCCAGGCCAGGGCGCAGCCGAAGCACATCGTCCTGGCCGAAGGCGCTGACCCGCGGGTGATCGCCGCAGCATCGAAGGCGGCGCAGGAAGGAATTGCCCGGATCACCCTGCTTGGCGATCCCGCACAGATCGAGCCCGAACTGCATCGCCGGGACGGGGCAGGACAGGTTCGCATCATCGACCCGGCAGCCAGCCCGGAGTTGCGCCGCTATGCCGATTGCCATGCCGAAAACCGGGCACATAAGGGGATCAGCGCCCAGGAGGCGATGGAAGAAATGCAAAACCCTCTCGGCTTCGCGGCGATGATGGTCAGGACGGGCGATGCCGACGGCACCATCGCCGGCGCGGTGGCGACGACGGCCGACACCATCCGCGCCGGGCTGCAGATCATCGGCAGGGCTCCCGGGGTCAGAATGGTGTCCTCGTTCTTCCTCATGGTGCCATCGGGGGACGCATGCCCAATAAGAGACCCGGTGATCTTCGCCGACTGCGCCCTGGTGGTCGAGCCAGGACCCGAAGAACTGGCCGACATCGCCCTCGCCGCCGCCGGCTCGGCCCGCTCGATGCTCGGCCGCGAGCCGGTCATTGCCATGCTGTCATTTTCCACCAGGGGAAGCTCCGACCATGAACGGGCAGCCCTCGTGGACACTGCCACCGAAATTGCCGCCAGCCGCCAACCAGGGCTGAAGATCGATGGCGGGCTGCAGTTCGATGCCGCAATCGATCCGGATATTCGCCTGCGGAAGGCGCCGGACTGCCGGATTGACGAGACCCCCAACGTCTTCGTGTTTCCCAATCTCGATGCGGCCAATATCGGCTACAAGATTGCCGAACGGATTGGCGGGATGACCGCCATCGGCCCCGTCCTCCAGGGGATGGCCCGCCCGGCCAACGACCTGTCAAGAGGCTGCAGCACCGAGGACATCCTGAACCTCATCGCCATCACCACTCTCCAGGCCGGAGCCGGCTGAGGGGCCATCTCCGGCGAAACCCCGCGTGCTCGGCAACCATGCCGATGCGGGCGAAATGACAGCCATGCAGCCAGGCCGGGGAGCCGGCAATGCCAGGCATCATACCGGAGCAGGGTGTTCCCGGTGCTCCCGGTGCAGCGACAGGTTGATCGGCCGCCGCCAATGCTGAAATACCCTGCAGATCAGCAGGATGGCCCGGGGTCCTTCATCGGTTACCGATGAAGATCCGTCCAAAGACGTTTCGGCGGGTATTACAGCCCCTTGATCGTGAACTCGGATGTGCCGGTCCAGACAAGCCTCCAAATAGTGGCCGCGCCCTGATTGGTGCAAATGGCGCTCCGACGTCCCAGCCCAATTCAAGGCCGCTTACCTTAGCCAGTTCGTTATTAAAGACGAAAGCATATTGCTTGAATTGCGGGCCGATGCCATGATCATGCCATGAGCAATCTGCAACCCCTGGATGAACGGCTTGGCAGGAATGTCGAAACCCCGGTCGGCGGGGTAGCGCGCGCCACCGCGGTACAATAGGAGCGAACAACAGGACGGAGAACGATCCTGGAAAAAGAGCGGTGAATCACCGGAATCCCGCTCTATCTGTTAGCCGCTGACACATCGCCCAGCTTCGCGAGCCCGCACATTGGCAGGACCGATCCCGAATGACGAATACAAAACATCACCGGATGCGTGCCCCGGTGCCTTTGTCAAAGACCAATGCGGCAGAATCCTCGAATACGAGGTCCACGGCTGCGCCAACCTGGGTATCCTCGTCGCCTTTCGATTCAACAACGATGCGCTCGCCGGTCGGGCAGGTCAGGTAGTCATAGGTCACGCCGCCGAGTTTTTCCGACAACTCCACCGCCAGGCCTGACTCACCTGGCGTGATGCCGAGCGCCTGTGGCCGCAACCCGACGACAACCTCGGTGCCGTCGGCGGGCAGGCTGGCTTCCGGCACCGCCCGTCTCTCGCCGAGCGCCGGCATGGCGATGGCGCCGTTCTCGACCCGTCCGACAATGAAATTCATGCCAGGAGAGCCAATGAAGCCGGCAACAAACTGGTTGTCCGGATCTCGATAGAGCTGCATGGGCGAGCCGACCTGTTCGATGATGCCGGCCCTCAGCACGACGATCTTGTCTGCCAGCGTCATCGCCTCGACCTGGTCATGGGTCACGTAGATCATCGTCGAGCCGAGTTCCTTGTGCAGCCGGGCGATCTCCACCCGCATCTCCACCCTGAGTTCGGCATCGAGATTGGATAGCGGCTCGTCGAACAGGAACACGCCGGGGCCACGGACTATGGCCCGTCCGATGGCGACCCGCTGGCGCTGCCCGCCGGACAATGCTTTGGGCTTGCGCTTCAGGTATTCGCCAAGGCGCAGGATATCGGCGGCAGCACCGACCTTCTTGTCGATTTCCGGCCTGGCAACGCCGCTCATCCGCAGGCCGAAACCCATATTCTCCTCGACGGTCATATGCGGATAGAGAGCATAGGTCTGGAAGACCATGGCAATGCCGCGGTCAGCCGGGTCCACGGCAGTGACGTCCCGACCGCCAATGTCGATCGCTCCCGTCGAGACTTCCTCCAGCCCGGCGATCATCCTCAGCAGCGTTGATTTGCCGCAACCTGACGGGCCGACGAAGACACAGAACTCACCATCGTCGATTTCCAGGTCGACACCGTGAATGACCTGGGTTTCGCCAAATCTCTTGACGATCTTCTTCAGAATGACACCAGACATGAATTTGGTTCCCTAACTGATTGCCGGATAATGCCAGATTTCGGCCTCGTCCCCGATGTTTCGTGCGGTTTCCTGCAGGATTGGCCCATAACCGAGCAGGCCGTCCAGGGTCTGATCCCGGACCGAACTGGTAATCGACAGCGCACCGACCAGGCGCCGGCCAGTTCGGATTGGACAGGCTATGCAGATGATCCCCGGCTCATGTTCCTCGCGGTCCAGCGCAATACCCGTTTCGCGAATCTCGTCGAGTTCCCTGTCAAGCCGGGCGGCACTGGTCAGTGTCCTGTCAGTATAGGCGAAGTAGGATTGCTGCTCCAGAGCCTGCGATCGGCCGGGTTGATCGAGAAAGGCCAGCATGGCCTTGCCAACGCCAGTGCAATAGGCTGGCCCGACCTTTCCGGGCTGGCTGAACATGTTGATGACATTGCCGGTGGTCCTCTTGTCGATATACAGGACCTGACCATTTTCCAGACGTGCCAGGTGAACGGTTTCGCCGACGCGATTGACCAGGACGTCAAGATGTCGGCTGGCCAAATCCGTCAGGCTGGCCTGACTCCAGGCGGCATGTGCCAGTCGGACCAGGCGCATTCCAAGGCTATAGGTACGGGTTTCCGGGTCGTGAACCAGCATGTCCTGGTCGCACAGGGTGCGCAGGAATCGGAACAGTGTTGCCTTTGGCAACCTACTGGGCTCAAGCAACTCGGTAAAGCGGACCGGCTTGCCGGCCCTGGCAACGAGATCCATGATATCGAGAGCTTTCCCGACGGTGCCTCGGCTGGCGACAATTTTTTCCATCAGGGCCTCCGCCCGGGTGCACGACAATACTGTGCATGAACGTGTGGATCATGCTACTTGCCCGGATGCTTGACAGGGCTAGCATAAACATGCGAATAAATCAATAGTTGGAACATAGTTCCACATAATGAAACTATTGGAGAATTGAAATGAACCAATTCCTTGCTCGCGGTGCCGGAATCCTGGCAGCGGGGCTGTTCTCGTCAACCGCTCTTGCCGGTGAGCTGGTGATCAACACCGACACCTCCGACTCAGCGCCGAAAGCGGCGTTTGAACAGCTGATCGCAGATTTTGAAGCCGAAAATCCGGACGTCACCGTAACCTGGAATATCTTTGATCACGAAGGCTACAAGACGTCGATCCGGAACTTCCTCACCGCCGATGCGCCGGACATTGCCAACTGGTATGCCGGCAACCGAATGCTCCCCTATGTCAATGCCGGGCTGTTCGAGCCCGTGGATGATGTCTGGGAAGAGAACGGACTCAAAGAGTCGCTGAAATCGGCCGTGGCATCCATGACCATCGATGGAAAGTTATGGGGCGTTCCCTACACCTACTACCAATGGGGTGTGTATTATCGGAAGGACATCTTCGAGGATCTCGGCATTGCCGTCCCGACAAACTGGGATGAATTCAAGCAGGCCGGCGAGACGCTGAAGGCCAACGGCGTTACCCCGATCACCATCGGAACGAAATACCTTTGGACCGCCGGTGGAGTCTTCGACTACCTGAACCTGCGGACCAACGGCTATGATTTCCACATGGCGCTGACCAGGGGCGAGGTCGAATGGACCGACCCGCGGGTCCGGGCGACCATGGAAAACTGGAAGGAATTGCTGGACAGCGGCTTCTTCCTCGAAAACCATGCCGCCTATTCCTGGCAAGAGGCTCTGGCACCGATGGTCCAGGGCAACGCTGCCATGTATGTCATGGGCAACTTTGCAGTCGCGCCGCTTCGTGAAGCCGGTCTGACAGACGACCAACTCGGCTTCTTCCAGTTCCCGGAAATCACACCGGGAATTCCGGTTGCCGAAGAAGCGCCAACCGACACCATCCACATCCCGGCCAATGCGTCGAACAAGGAAGATGCCAAGCGCTTCCTGGCATTCCTCGCCCGGGCCGATGTGCAGACCAAGATCAATGCGACTCTTGGACAGCTGCCGATCAATTCCGGTTCGGAAGTGTCGGATGACAAGTTCCTGCAGGCCGGATTCGAGATGCTTTCGGCGGCGGAAGGCGGAATTGCGCAGTTCTTCGACCGTGACGCACCGGCGGAGATGGCCAAGGCCGGAATGGAAGGCTTCCAGGAATTCATGGTCAAGCCCGAACGTTTGGACGCGATTCTCGAGAGACTCGAAAAAGCGAGGCAGCGAGTCTACAATTGACTCTGACCTCATCTGCATCCCGCCCTAGGGCGGGGTGCAGACTCTGCAAGGGGGTATACCGGCAAGGCTGACATGGCGGGAGCTGCAACCATACTGAACCAGAGAAAGCTGGCACCCTGGCTGTTTCTTGCGCCAGGGATCCTGTTTTTCCTGTTCTACGTGGTGTTTCCGATCTTCCAGTCGATCAGCATCTCGTTCTACGAATGGGACGGGTTGGGCGAGAAGGCCTATGTCGGTGTCGACAACTATGTCGAGCTGGTGGATGACGAGGCGTTCTACACCTCGCTGAAGAATAACGTGATCTGGCTGGTGCTCTACATGCTGGCCATACCAGCCGGTCTCTTCATTGCGCTGTTCCTCAACCAGACGGTCTGGGGAATTCGGATGTACAAATCCCTGTTCTTCTTCCCGTTCGTCATCAGCCAGGTCGTTGTCGGGCTGGTCTTCAGCTGGTTCTACGATCCCAGCTTCGGCCTGATGAACATTGCGCTGAGGGGGCTGGGGCTGGAGCCGATCGCGGTGTTGGCCGACGAGCGGTTCGTGACCTACGGAATCATCGCCGCCGGGCTGTGGCCACAGACAGCCTATTGCATGATCCTCTATCTGACCGGCCTGAATGCCGTTGACCCGGAACAGATCGAGGCTGGCCGCCTCGACAATGCCAAGGGCTGGAAGATGCTGTGGTATGTCGTGCTGCCACAACTCAAACCCGCAACCTTCATCGCTGTCGTCGTGACCGTCATCGGTGCGCTCCGCTCCTTCGACCTGATCTCGATCATGACGGATGGCGGGCCCTGGGGCTCAAGCCGGGTGCTGGCCTTCTACATGTATGAACAGGCTTTCTCCGAATACGGGTTCCGCATGGGCTACGGCGCAGCCATCGCGGTGGTGCTGTTCCTGATCATGATGGTCTATATCAGCGGCTTTCTCTACAAGATGTACCGGGACGAGCGGGACTTCTGAGATGTTTCCGGCACCGATAGAACGACGGTCATTTCCTGTTCAGGCCCTGTACCGGACCGCACTGCCGATCGCCCTGCTGCTGTGGCTGTTGCCGCTGATCGCGGTTGCGCTGACATCGATCCGGGCGGCGGGCGACATTACCGCTGGAAATTACTGGGGCTGGCCAACCTCGATCAATTTGGTCGAGAACTACACGGCGATTTTCGAGAACACGCCGATCGGCAAATACATCCTGAACAGTTTCCGGGTCACGATACCGACGGTAATCGGTGCGGTTGCCCTGTCGTGCATGACCGGCTTTGCGCTGGCGGTGTACGGTTTCCGCGGCAATCTGCTGGTATTCTTCATGTTTGTCGCAGGCAACTTCGTTCCGTTTCAGATCCTGATGGTTCCAGTTCGCGACCTGACCCTGAATTTGGGGCTCTACAACACGATTACCGGCCTTGCGCTGTTCCACATCGCCTTCCAGACCGGTTTTTGCACGCTGTTCATGCGAAATTTCATCAAGGCGCTGCCCAGGGAGTTGATCGAGGCGGCCAGGGTTGAAGGGGTCAGCGAGATCAGGATTTTCTGGTACGTGGTCCTGCCGCTGATGAAGCCTGCCATTGCCGCGCTCAGCGTGCTGATCTTCACCTTCATCTGGAATGACTATTTCTGGGCCACGGTGCTGACGCAGGGTGCCGATTCCCAGCCAATCACCGCCGGCCTCTATTCGCTCAACGGTCAATGGGTTGCCGCTTGGCACCTGGTTTCCGCCGGCTCCATCGTCGCTGCACTGCCGCCGGTCGCCATGTTCTTCCTGATGCAGAAGCACTTCATCGCCGGCCTGACCCTGGGCGCCGTCAAGTAGACCCGTAGGCCTGCCGCTACATGCCGGACAGCGGACGCATAATGATCAACCGGCAGCACGGACCGAGGCCAGTTTCATCTGCACCGAACCACTCCCGCCGGTGAGAATATGGGAAAAGACCCCCGATTCAGGCCTGATTATTGAGAGACCCAACACCTGCCCGGGTGCGCTCTATGAGGAGACCGGTCTCGAATTCGGCCGCGCCGCATTGATCACACCGGACTGGCATGGCCTGGCAAAATAGAATATTCTTCTGGAAGCCGGTCGCCGGAATGTCGTGCCACGAATGTGCCAAATGGAAGCCATTGCCAAAACAGGGCCTGCCTATAAGCCGGTGACGCTCGAACAGGCAGTTTGGGTGGATCCGGGGCGGATGAGCGGCGTTCCCTGCTTCCGGGGCAGCCGGCTTCCAGTCCAGCAATTGTTCGATTGGCTTGCCGACGGAGTTTCGCTGAATGACTTCGTTCGCGAATTTCAAATAGACCGGGATGCTGCTGTCGCAGTACTGCAGTCAGCGGGTCATTCTCTTTGCACGAACACCGCCATGTGTCAGGATCAACGGCCGATAGCTGGTGCCTGATCGTCCATGAAGGTGCTTCTCGACCAGGGGGCGTGTCCCATCGTCTGAGAGGCCCCCTGCAGGATGCACTGGACGGTGTGTCCGTGGTAACTGGCAGACGCAGCACGCGGTTCTGCTTCCAGCATTTCCCGACAGCGGGTCTCTGCTCTCCTGAAGGCCGCTTCAGTCAGGTTTTCCATGGATACGCTCCCATTTCTTCAGGAACTCTTCGCGGTGCTCTGCCACAACCGCCATCAGCCGCCGCATGTCGGATTGCTTGATACCAACGACAGAGACAAGTTCCTGCTTGTTTCCAGTGCCGGTCAGATTGATCTTCGCCTGCCCAGGGCCGGTAATGTGAATATGCGCTGGGTCATGTTCCGCCGTGTAAATCACGAACCGGAAGCCGTGGGCGCTGAATAACAATCAAGCAGATAGATGACCCAACAGTTAGGTTAACGCAAGAGTTGGCCACATCGCATTGTTTGTTCGCTGAACTATTCGGATCTTCATAAGAACAAAACGGGATCTGAATTTCATAAGTCAGTGATTTCATGTCTGTATTGCTGCCATTTTTCGGGCGGGTATCTGCCATTATGACGCTGTATGCATGGCTGCCGACTATCGAATGGGCCTGGCCTTACGAGTGCGATGCTTGACTCGTTCATTATCAATTCCTATACAGAGTTCGTCGGGAGCATTTAGAGTCCTCCCGTCGCCTATTTAGGGGTGTCTTCGGGCACCCCATTACATTTCTGATGAGCTGTTCATGCTACAAATTGCTGTATTTGTGGATGCTGGGTACGTATACGCACAAGGCTCCGCTTTGCTCGCAAAGAAGAAGCAACGCCGTGAGAATGTCGTTCTGTCGGAAGTGCAGGCGCTCAAGAATTTGGCTGAATTCGCACGTACAATTGTCACGGATGCCCGCCTGCTGCGGATCTACTGGTATGACGGAATTCTCAGAACCAACCGCCCCAGCATTGAGCAGGACGCAATAGGCCGGTCCGACAATACCAAGCTCCGCCTTGGCTTGGTGAACAGTAGCGGACAGCAGAAGGGAGTCGATTCCCTCATCGTGACAGACCTAATCGAACTCGCACGAAATCAGGCAATCTCCGATGCATTGGTCCTATCTGGAGACGAAGACATCAAGATCGGTGTACAGGTAGCGCAGACATTTGGCGTTCGAGTGCATCTGCTCGGTATCAAGCCTGCTATAGGTTCCCAGTCGGTGAGCTTGATGATGGAAGCTGATACTTGCCACGAATGGGATGAGACTGCCGTAAGCCAATGGATGCAAATTGAAGACATCGCAGTGGCTGATGCAGGAATTGCTCCATCGACTGATGTTGACCACACATTCACCGAACACCAGGACTCTGACAGCTTTCTGGCCATCGTAGAAGATGAAGTGGGCAAGCTCATCAAATCGCTAAGCGCATCGGACATCGATCGCCATGTCAAGTTTCTCAATGCGAATCCGGGACGCATCCATTCTGACATCGATCGGACGACGCTCGCCAGCCTACGCAGCCGTCTAGACCGCGATCTGGGGAACGAGGAGCGAAACGAATACCGGAAGATATTTGCGGCAGCTTTGCGGCAAGCTCATGATTGATGTGAGAACACATGCCAGCAGGATGCTTACCAAGATCGACGAATTCTCCGCAACCTAACTTCAAATCGACCGGGGAAAGCCCCTGCCTCCTGGGCCCCGGAGCCGGAAGGCGGCATATTGGCAGAAGACGTGTTTCCTGGCCGGCCAGCTTCGTCCGAGCCAGTGTGGTCCAGGCCGGAAAGTTTCTCGTATGGTTTCTCCGCATGCGGGGGTTGCACGGGTAGCCGGTCGGGATTTCCTTCGGGGAACGGGTGCAGTCAGACCCGTTTGCCGTGGCAGTGCTTGTATTTCTTGCCGGAGCCGCAGGGGCAGGGGCTGTTGCGTCCCGGCGGGCCTGCCTGCCTGCCTCTCGCTGCCTGCTGTTCCGGTTTCTTCTCCGGGGCGGTGGCCCTGCCTGCTGCCTGCTGCCTTGCCCTGTACTGGCGCAGCATGGCCGCCTGCTCCTCCTCGGTCAGCGGCCGAAGCATGCTGATATGCGACGACACATCCGAGCGCAGGGTATTGAGCAGCGTCTCGAACAGGCCGAACGCCTCGTTCTTGAATTCATTCAGCGGATCGCGCTGCGCATAGCCGCGAAACCCGATGACCGAGCGGAGATGCTCGAGGGTGATCAGGTGTTCCCGCCACTTCCGGTCCAGCGTGTGCAGAAGCACCTGCTTCTCGACGGACCGCATCGCGGTATCGCCGAAATCAACCGATTTCCTGGCCAAAATCCGGTCCGAATTTTCGTAAAGGCGCTCCCGGACAACCTCTTCGTCGACATCCTCTTCCTCGGCCCAGCTGCTGACCGGCAGCTCGATTCCGAGCTTGTCCTTCACCTCGGTCTCCAGGGATTCCATTTCCCATTGCTCGGGATAGGTCTTGGGTGGCATGGATTGATCGATCAGGTCGTCGATGAGCTGGTAGCGCATGTCGCGGACGATTTCCGACACATCGCCAGACTCCATGATCTCGCGACGCTGGCCAAAAATGGCCTTGCGCTGGTCATTCATCACGTCGTCATACTTGAGCAGCTGCTTCCGGATGTCGAAGTTTCGTCCCTCGACCTTGGCCTGTGCCTTCTCCAGTGACTTGTTTACCCATGGGTGCTCGATGGCTTCACCCTGTTCCATGCCGATGGTGTTCAGCACCTTGTCGAGGCGGTCCGACCCGAAGATCCGCATCAGGTCATCTTCAAGCGACAGGAAGAAGCTGGACTTTCCCGGATCGCCCTGGCGTCCGGACCGGCCCCGCAACTGGTTGTCGATCCGCCGGGATTCGTGTCGCTCCGTCGCCAGGACATAGAGGCCGCCGACATCCAGGACCCGCCTTCGGGCATCGGCGATTTCCGCCTCGATTTCCGCCCGAAGGGTCGCTGCATCAACATCCGGATCAGCCTCGACGGCCTCGATGACCCGCATCTCGACATTGCCACCCAGCTGGATGTCGGTGCCGCGTCCGGCCATGTTGGTGGCGATTGTCACCGCTCCGGGAATTCCGGCATCGGCGATGATCTTGGCCTCCCGTTCGTGATGGCGGGCGTTGAGAACGTTGTGCTCGATTCCGGCCTTTTCCAGCAGGCCCGACAGCACCTCCGACTTGTCGATCGAGGTGGTTCCGACCAGGACAGGCTGCCCCGTCTCGTTGGCTTCCCTGATGGCCTCCATGATGGCCTCGGACTTTTCCTGGGCAGTCCTGAACACCTTGTCATGCTCATCGACCCGCGCCACCGGCTGGTTGGTCGGGATCTCGACCACGCCGAGGCTGTAGATTTCCTGGAACTCGTCCGCCTCGGTGGCGGCGGTTCCGGTCATGCCGGCAAGCTTGTCGTAGAGGCGGAAATAGTTCTGGAAGGTAATGGATGCCAGAGTGACATTCTCCGGCTGGATGTGCACGCCTTCCTTGGCTTCGATCGCCTGGTGAAGACCATCGCTCAACCGCCGCCCCGCCATCATCCGGCCGGTGAATTCGTCGATCAGGACAATACTGTCATCGCGGACGATATAGTCCTTGTCCCGGTGGAAATTCTTGTGGGCGCGCAGGGCCTGGGTGATGTGATGAACGATGGTAGTTGATTCCGGGTCATAAAGTGACTGCCCCTCCGGCAGAATGCCCTCGGCGCGCAGTCGCTCCTCGATGAATTCGTTGCCCTCATCGGTGAAAGTCACGTTCCGGGTCTTTTCGTCGAGGGAATAATGATCCTCGCTGACATGCGGGATGAATTTGTCAATCGTCGTGTAGAGTTCCGACCGGTCCTGTGCCGGCCCGGAAATGATCAGCGGAGTCCGGGCCTCGTCGATCAGGATCGAGTCAACCTCGTCGACGATGGCGAAATTGTGACCCCTCTGCATCATGTGTGACAACTCGTTCGCCATGTTGTCACGCAAATAGTCGAAGCCGAGTTCGTTATTGGTCGCATAGGTTACGTCGGCCTGGTAGGCAGCGCGTTTCCCGTCCTGGGGCTGGTCGGGAATGACCACCGCCACCGTCAGGCCAAGGGCATTGTAGACGGCCCCCATCCATTCCGCATCGCGGCGGGCAAGGTAGTCGTTGACGGTCACGATATGGACACCATCGCCGCGCAATGCGTTGAGGTAGGCGGGCAGGGTCGCCACCAGCGTCTTGCCTTCGCCGGTTTTCATCTCGGCGATGTTGCCCCGATGCAGAAAGATGCCGCCGAGCATCTGCACGTCGAATATTCGCTGGCCGAGGGCGCGCTTTGCCGCCTCCCGCACATTGGCATATGCCTCCGGCAACAGGTCATCGAGCGCCTCGCCATTCCGGGCGCGGACCTGCAGCTGCTCGGTCTTCTCCAGGATCTGCTTGTCCGACAACGCCTCGTATTCCGGCTCCATCTCCTGCAGCCGGGCAATGATCGGCCTGACCGATTTCAGAAGGCGATCATTCGGTGATCCGAAGACCTTCCTGGCAATTTGCCCAACCCCCAGCATGCTCGTATCAATTCTCCGGAAATTCTGGCCGGCGGCCAACAGTCTCAAACCCTGGCCGTGCACCTGTTCGGGATTGCGTCAGATCGGCCTGACACTACCAGATTCCGCTGCCGAGACCATCTGTTGGCAAACGGCGATGTAAGCGTCACAACCCCCGGTGTCAACGCTGCGTGCAGCCAAGCAGAACTGACCGGAGGCTGAAACGCACGGCTCCGTCATCCCGGCAAGGCAAAGGCCAGGCCTGTCGCGTCTATGGAAAATCCCTGCACCGCCAGCCGGCATTCCCCTCTGCAGGCACCCGGCGATGCATATCGTTCCATGCAGGAACTCGGCTGGCCAGGCCACCTTCGGAATTGAGTGTGGAACAGCCTGCCCGAACGGCGTAATGGATCTGGCGTTCAAGAATCCAAATCCGGATACCTGTTCCCGGTACTGGCAAATGTCGAAACACAGGAAGAAGATCAAGAAGCTGCGGCGGCGGATCCGTGGCCTGGAGTCGGAGCTGGCGGCGCTGAAATCGCCCGGCGACCGGGTGTCGCCGTTTGCCCCTGCCGGCGGGTTTCCACGGCTACCGGTGGTGAAGGGGATCGGATTTGCCGCCGCCGCCGCCGGGGTCAAATATCACAACCGGCCCGATGTCTTGCTGGTTAGGGCGGATCCCGGAAGCGTGATCGCTGGCGTCTTCACCAAGTCTTCCACCAGATCGGCGGCCGTGCGTGATTGCGAGGCCAAGCTGGCGGCGCTTTCGGGCTGCTCAGCCGATCACGGCCTGGCAGTCCTGGTCAATTCGGGGAACGCCAACGCGTTCACCGGCAACCGGGGAAGCGGGGCGGTGGAGGCGTTGACCCGGCAGGTTGGCCAGGCCCTGGGCATGCCGGCGGGGGCGGTATTCTCCGCCTCGACCGGGGTCATCGGCGAGCCGATGCCCACCGATCTTGTCATCGACGTGATCGAGGGGCTGGCTGCAGCGTTGAAGCCGGATGCAATCGAGAGCGGTGCCCGGGCGATCATGACCACGGATACTTACCCCAAGGGAGCCGGAAAGGAGCTGGCAATTGATGGGGCGAAGGTGGCGATTGCCGGGATTGCCAAGGGATCGGGCATGATTGCCCCGGACATGGCTACCATGCTGTCCTTCATCTTTACCGATGCCGCGATCAGCCAGGATGTGCTTCAGGAGATGGTTGCCGGGTCCTGCAATCGCAGCTTCAATTCGGTCACGGTCGATGGCGATACCTCGACATCGGATACCTTGCTGGTGGTGGCGACCGGCGGCTCTGGTGCACCACAAATCAGCGAGCATGACTCGCCGTCCGGAACGGCATTTGCCGGTGCCCTGGATGCCGTGATGACCGATCTGGCCCTGCAGGTTGCCAAGGATGGCGAGGGCGCAACCAAGTTCGTCGAGATTCGTGTCGATGGCGCGGTATCGGACGGAGATGCGGCCAGGGTCGCCAGGTCGATTGCCAACTCGCCGCTGGTGAAGACGGCCATCGCCGGCGAGGACCCAAATTGGGGAAGGGTGGTCATGGCGGTCGGCAAATCGGGTGCGCATGCAGACCGGGACCGGCTCTCGATCCGGTTTGGAGACCTGCTGGTTGCCGAACAGGGCATGGTCGCCGAATCCCACTCGGAGGAAGCGGCCGCGTCCTACATGAAGAATTCCGAATTGGTGATCGCCGTTGACCTTGGGCTTGGCCAGGGGAGCACCAGGGTGTGGAGCTGTGACCTGTCCAGCCATTACGTGTCGATCAACGCCGACTACCGGTCGTGAAACTGGTCCTGGTTGCTGCCGCCGCCCTGGTCGACCGGGATGACCGGGTCCTGCTGGCAAGGCGGCCGGAGCAGGATTTTCTCGGCGGACTCTGGGAATTCCCGGGCGGAAAGCTCGAGGAGGGCGAGACACCGGAAGCGGCATTAATCCGCGAGCTGCAGGAAGAACTCGAGATTGACACTTCGCAGAATTGCCTGGCGCCGCTGACATTCGCCAGCCACGATTACGGGAGTTTCCACCTGCTGATGACGCTGTTCATCTGCCGCAAATGGGACGGACTGCCCCGCCCGCGACATCATCGGGAGCTGGCTTGGGCCGGGGCAAGAGAACTTGCACAATATGCGATGCCGCCCGCTGACCGGCCAATCGTGCCGATACTTCGCCAGTGGCTGGTAGAATAGCGACGCTGCCCCGGTTTACAGAAGCGGGCTCGGGGCTGCCAACGGGACGTCCGCCCGTGAACCGCTTCAGCCGAGGTGCCCGCTCGGGTCCCGCTCGTGCCTGGTGCCCGTTCGCTACCGGGCGATGCGGTCGAGGATCCGCGTCCAGGTCCGGGTTCCGTGCACATGGCTCGACAGGCCGCATTTTTCGTTCGGGGCGTGGACCCGGTTGTCGAAACGAGCGAAGCCGACCAGCAGGGGATCGAGTCCGAGTCGGTTGCGGAACTCCGCCAGTATCGGGTCGAGCTGTCAGTGCCGAAAATCGCCACCTTGCCCCACTCGTCACGTAGCGCATCCAGCGTCTTGTGCAGCACCGGCATGGCAACCGGGGAGGCGCGGCCCAGGGCGATGAATTCCACGTTGCAATCGTCCGGCACCTGGTCGCGGATATACGCCCGCCGCAGATCTTGGGTCTAGCGCATAGAGTGCGTTGTGCAAGCGAGCCCGGCTGCATTTCAATTGCCGGCGAACCGGAAACAGGACGATGTCGCCATCCTGCGGGTACAGCAAGCCGGACCCCGGGCAACTTGCAAGCCCCGGCTGGCGACACCCATGAACCAGAGTGCCGCCCCGGCGATTTCCTTCATGCCTCCCAGAGCATCCGGATGGGCATCGCGAACAATCCGGGTCCGGCCCGCTGAATCCGCTCGCCATCATGGAGCAGGATGCCGCATGCGAAGCCGTCGCCCACCCACTCCCTTAGGTGTTGCAACCCCCTGAAATCACGGGGCCGTACGGTCGCCGCTGCCTTGACTTCAATCCCCACCACCGCGCCCGGTGAGCGCTCCAGGACCAGGTCAACCTCGACGCCGTCCTTGTCGCGATAGTGGCTGACGCCTGTCATGTCGTCCGACAGGGCCACGGCCTTGGCGATCTCGCCATGCACAAAGCATTCCAGGAGCGGTCCCAGCTTCTGACGGTCGTGAACGATGTCCTCGATTCCGGTTCGCAAGATTGCTGCCAGCAGGCCTGAATCCAGGAAATGGAGTTTCGGCGTCCTGACAAGCCGTTTCGTCTCGTTGCGGTGCCAGGCGCGGACACGGCGGACCAGGAACATGTGCTCCAGCAGCACGAGCCAGCGGTCCACCGTCTTGCCGTCGATGCCCAGATTTGCGCCAAGGCCCGACATGTTGAGCAATTGTCCTGCCGACACGGCCGCGTGATCGATCAGGCGAACCATCTCGCCGCGCTTGCCAACAGTAGCAATTTCGGCAACGTCGCGCTCGGCAAGTGCCTTTGCGTAGGCGCGCAACCAGGACCGGCGCCGCTCCGGGACGGTACGGGCAAGCGCTGCCGGATAGCCGCCCAGTATGATCCGTTCGATCAACCCGACCGTCGGTCCGGTCTCCTCGATGGCCGGAAAGTCGCCAGCGAAGGCCCGGTCGAGAAAGCGCGGCGCGGCGCTGCCGGCAATCTCGGCCTGGGAAAATGGCAGCAACTTGACGGTCTCGACCCGGCCAGCCAGTGAATCCGGCGATATCGATCCCTTGAATAGATCGACAGAACCCGTGATCAGGTAGCGTCCCGGGACGGGATTCTCGTCAACCTCTTTCTTGAGGGCAAGGATGAGGTTCGGTGCCCGCTGGATTTCATCGATTGCCGCACTGGGCAAGTTCCGGACAAATCCGGCCGGGTCGTCCTCGGCGAAGCGCCTGGACTGGTTGTCATCCAGCGACACGAAGATGCGGCCATCATCATTGGCGATGCGGCGAGCAAGCGTCGTCTTGCCGGACTGGCGCGGCCCGACGAGTGCGACGATTCGGGTGTCGGTGAGTGCGAGGCGCGCCGATGCCTCTGCGTGCCGCCCCACGAAGCCTTCCGTGTGAGTCGTCCGGTTGGGCATGACTGTCCGTCCAATTCGGAATAAATGATCGTCCAATTCGGAATGACTGTCCGTCCAATTCGGAATGACTGTCCGTCCAATTCGGAATTTATCGCAATTCCCTCCCGACGAACACACCGGATTCTGGCCGCGGACACAACCGGTTTCGCGGCTCTTGCCAATGAATGCCCTCGGCTGCCATCACCGTCGGGCGCACAGAGGCGGTGGAAGCCATCAAAGAGGTCCAGCGAGCCTGATCACTGCTTCCGGCCCAAACCATGCCGCCATTGTCTCCTCGGACGTGAATTGCCACGGCGAGCAATCTCCAGGGTGAATGGTCTGTGTTTTGAGACGGAAAATGCAGAAGAGTGGAGATGACGAGGGAAAGTGCTTGACCCGAAAGCCGGGGGTAGGACGATCAATGATAAGGAGGGGTGAGTAGTTACTGAAGGAGAAGACAATGATCCAGGAAACTGAACTACTCGAACGCATCACCATTCGACCCGAGATTTTCGGTGGCAAGCCAATCATCCGTGATATGCGAGTTGCCGTGGAGCACGTGCTTGGAAAGCTGGCGGCAGGCGACACATCTGAGACGATTCTCAGCGAATATCCATTCCTCGAGCCAGCAGACATTCAAGCATGTCTGATCTTTGCCCACCGGTCGATGTCTGGCGAGCATATCTTTGATCGCATCCCCGCCCGAGAGGCGTAATGAAATTCCTGCTCAACGCCAACTGGCCGAAGAAAGAACACCATGTCGTCCGACAGGCCTTCCACACTTACGGACAGCCGCAGACTTCAATCTCATTTCTTGAAGTCGACGACGTCGGCGCGTAATTGAAACGCAAGCAGGTAGCCGATTCCGGGGTGGATTCAGGGAACCATGACGCGGCAACGACTAACGTAACCAAATGGAAGTAGCCCCCAGCAGGCTTGGGCGAAATAGATGAGCGGTAACCCTTGATGTGGTTCTGTTTGGCTGGACCTGGCCCTGCCAGGTTCAGCCGGAGACATCGATGCCCCGAAACCGCCGACGCATTGCCCCGATTTGCCCACTGCCATGCAGAAACTCGGATCAGGGGCAAAGGGCGGATGTTGTTTCGGCCTTTTCCTGGCTTCGGGTGATGGCAGTGCGGAGGCTGGCTGCCGTGTCGGCAGCATTCGGCACGGCGTGCGCGGCATCGAGCAATCGCCCGATTTCAACGATGTCATGCGAATATTGCTGGCATCGCCGCCGATAGCTGGCACGGGTCTTCGTGCAGATCAGGGTATAGGGTCTTCCCTTGGCTTCGGTCTCGTAACTCAAATCGGCGCGGGCAGATTTCACCATGGACCGCAGATGCTCTCGCACGTCACGCCGCACCGGGATTCGGAGCGTCGTTTCGACCGGGTCGGCGCAAAACCGGACAAGCTCGGTGCAGTATTTGCAACCGCAACCCAGGTCATTCGAGGACGTTACCCAATCTGCCGGTTCGGCAGGCGGAATGCCGCTACGGCCCAGCAGGAAGTCGGCCGAGTGTTGCCAAAGCCGCGCAAAGGCGGCGCTTGCAGTTGCCAGCGAGCGCTGCGACGTGCCCAGTTCCGACAGGACGGGCGGCAATGTGCGATCCGGCGGCGCGAAGTCGGGAATGTCGATGAGCGTGTCAACAACCGCGGTGAGGCTGCTTTCCAGCTCGAAACACCAGGCCAGATGGAGAATCTGCCGCAGCGTCCTCTCGCCCAGGGCCTCGATGGGACGTTCATGCAAACCGGGCCTGTATAGCGCCTGCCTTTCTGATGTTCGGGTGTCTGCCAGCTTCGGAACTGCTGAACAGATGTGCCTGACGAGGTCCTCCAGCACACCCTGTGCCAAGACATCCTGTCTTTCGCCAAAGGCATCGTTCATGCTGGCGACCAGATCGACAACGGCTTGGGACTGATCTTCGAAATGCGTGTCAACGAGGCATCGAAGCCGGTTCGGCATTTCCTCGTCGGCCAATGTCGAAGTCGCTTCAATCAGTGCCGTGTCGAGGGCGGGGCCATAATGCGGCACAACGATTCGATCAAGAAAGAGCTCTGTCGCATCCCGGTTGCCAACCCGGCAGAGGCGCGAAAGCGTCGTTGAGGTGTTGCGGTCCCACTCTTCCCGTCTTGAACCATACGACCAGGTATTTGGTTCAGGCCAGACTTCAGCAACTTCAAGAGTGACGGCGTCAAGCGGCACATCGCTTGATTCCAGGGTGGCAGAACCCGCGTCCGCACGCGCCAGCAGGACCGAAAGCGCGCCCACACCAGCTTGCGCAAGGACATGAAAGCTTCTTCTTGTTGGCCAAAGGACAAGCGCCGCGTTCCGATATTGACGCTCAACTTCGGCACCGGCGTTGCCGCTCGCCTCCGTCAGGCGGCTTTGGTCCGGCTCCCAATCCGTGATCCTTTCCGGCGGCATCAATTCGCCGGGTTGCAACTCCAGGGAACCATAATCAGCCGAACCCAGCTCCGGGTGCACCCAGTCGTCGAGTTCGCATCTCCGTTCGTAGATGTCGTAGATTTCGTATTCGTGATCGGCAACATCGTCGATTTCATAGGGATAATCACGACCGAGATATTCCACCGAGGCAGATTCATCGACATGCACGATTGCAGCATGCAAGCGCAGTCAGACTGCGCAGCAGCTGACATCAGGGCCCGTCCGATTGCAGCATCAACGTTCTTCAGGGTCTCGAATGACAAGCCTGCAGTGCTGTAGTCATGCTCGAGAAGCCAGACAAGCTTCTCGGGAGGGTCCGGTTCCGCGAAGCGAAGCCTGATCTCACGTGCAACCTGATCCACGAGACTGGCGTGGTCTGGCGCAGATGCGGAGACCTCCGCACCCGGCGTCAATACCAGGTTGTAGACCAGACAGGCGCGGTGGCCGTCCGTCACGGGCCGGATTTCATGTTCGCAATCGGCGTAGAAGGCCGCATAGACCAGTTCGGAGGGCTCTTCGCTGCGCATGTCAACAACCGTCTCCTGATCAAGATGACGGATGTGCAGTTCGCCCCCTTTGCCGGCGACCGGCAAAGCGACCACCAGGGTTGCCACCATGCCATCCGCCTTCTCCGTGTCCCGGTGAGGCGCAAAGAAACCGTTCCTTTCGTAGACCAGGAATTTGTAGAGTTCCGCCCGGACTGCTTCCGCCGGAAAGCCGAGTCCCTCGGCTGCGTTGTGAAGGATGTGGCCTAACGTCTCGTCCCAGGTCTTACCTCCCACGGTAATCTGATCGGGCGATATCTGCCAGCAATCCCGGACTGACCGGTCCAGTATCGTCTCCTCGCCGCGCCCGTACGGCGCACGTTCCCCTATTACCACCAATTTCTGCAACTGCGCCGGCTGGAGCGGGAATGCAAGAACTCCTGTCGCCTGGCTGTAAATGTGCGGCATCGGGATGTGAAGCCGGTCGTGAGTGCAGTAATTCCCTGGTCGTTCAATTGACGCG
The DNA here is from genome assembly GCA_964291445.2 of Paracoccaceae bacterium. Classification (GTDB taxonomy): domain Bacteria; phylum Pseudomonadota; class Alphaproteobacteria; order Rhodobacterales; family Rhodobacteraceae; genus JAPOXR01. Next base: position 797,464 of record OZ219864.1, read on the forward strand.
ATCAGGTCGGACAAGGACGACAGCCGCTCGTCGAAAGTGAAATAGCCGCCGAATTCCTCATCTTCATATTCATATGCGCTCATTGCATTTCCCCATCTCTTCCAAGCATGGGACCTATCCCGCTGACTGCCATGCTGCAAGATGTTGCAGGCAGCCATTCTGCCGGCGCGGTTGCACGATACCTCGCATGCACAACCAGTCTTGCGGCACCGGCCAGGGGATGCTCCCTGCCGCCGCCGCTACCAGCAGCTGCTGTTTGGTGAATTTCCCGACGTGGATGAGGTGGAATGGTGCGATTTCCGGGTTCGGGAGTGCTGGGAAGCCGCCAACCGTCAGTGCCAACCAGCCAGGTTCTCGGTGATGATGTTCGTCAACATTTCCAGGTGACGCGGCGCGGCGTTCAGGCATGGCACATAGGTGAATTCCTCGCCGCCTTCCCGTTCGAATTCCTCCCGGATCTCGACATCAATCTCGTCAATGGTCTCGATGCAATCGGCAGCAAATCCGGGGGCGATGACGGCGACCCGTCTCCTGCCCTCTCTCGCCAGCCGAACCACTTCGCCGACGGTGGCCGGCCCGTGCCATTTTTCCTTGCCGAACTGCGACTGGAAGGCTGTAACAAATCGATCCTCCGGCCAGCCGAGACGCTCGCGCAGCTGCCTCGATGTCTTGCAGCAATGACAGTAATAGGGATCTCCTTCTGCCAGGAATCGTTCCGGAACCCCGTGGAAGGAAACAACCAGCACCATGTCCTGGCCGGGGTCGGAACCTAGCGCCTCGGTGACCGATTGCGCCAGCGCATCGGTATAGGCCGGCCGGTTGTAATATGGCGGCACCGTCCGCAATTCCGGTTGCCATTTCACATGTTGCATGGCGCGGCCGAGCTCATCGGTCGCCGACGCCGTCGTAGTCGCCGAATATTGCGGATAGAGCGGGAAGAACAGGATGCGGCGACAGCCCAGATCCAGCATCTCTTCCAGTTGCGGGCGGACTGCCGGGTTGCCGTAACGCATGCAGAACCGTGTCACAATCCGGTCGCCGAAACTTGACTCGAGCCGGGCAGCCACACCGTCACACTGCTCCCGGGTCATCGTCAGCAACGGGCTCTCGTTCCGGCTCTCGTTCCAGATCCGCCGGTAGGCCCGGCCGGAGGTGAAAGGGCGCTTTGTCAGGATGACCAATTGCAGCAATGGCTGCCATTTCCATGCAGGATAGTCGATCACCCGTTGGTCGGAGAGGAACTGCCCGAGATAGCGGCGCATGGACCAGTAATCATGCCCGTCAGGTGTGCCGAGATTGGCAAGCAGCACGCCGGTCTTGTCTGGTGGAATCGAGGGGTGGCCCGGCGGAAGGCTGGATATTGCACTGGCGTTCTGCATGTCAGCCACCAGTACGGTCCAGCCTGTCTGCCGGCAACCGGATTTCAGTCGCCGAAAGCGCGTCGGCCAGCCGGCTGGTGGCCGAGCCTGGCCGCAGCGGTTGCTGCTGTTTCGGTGACGGCGCCCAACCGGTCAGGAACATCAACTCGAAGGTCGCGGGAATTCGGCCGTCTGGAAGCGAGAACATCGATGAATAGATTTCGGCTGTCAGGTCAAATAGCCGACGCGGCGCCAGGTGGCCCGACCGGCCACAAAGCGCGTTGGTCTCCCCCATGGCGCGTAATTCATGCATCAGGTCAAATGCCGAACCGTATCTTGCCTGCACCGCCAGCCGGTCGGCAACCGGGAGCGAAAGACCTGCCCGTTGCAGCAGGCTGCCCAGGCTCCGCAGATCGCCCATCGGGATGATCCGCGGGCTGACGCCGCCGCATAATTCCGATTCAGCGGTCATGATGGCCGTGCGCAGTTCGGCAAGCGTCTCGCCGCCCGGGAGACAGGCAAGCAGCATCCCGTCCGGCTTCAACGCCCGCCTGCACTGGATCAGTTGGCCAACCGGATCATTCGACCAGTGTAGTGACATCGCATGGATAACGAGGTCGAGGCCGCAATTGCCAAAATCCAAGACCGCGGCATCGGCGACGAATTCAGCATCGGGAAATTCCTGGCACCAGAATTCCGGCCACCCGGCCACGACAGCAGCACGCGCGAACTCGCGGTTGATTTCGCCGAGCCGCTCCCTGGTTTCGTCTGCGGCAATCCGGTGAAGAAAATCCGCTGCGGCACGGGAGGCGCGGGCACGTGTTCGGTTGCGCCGAAGGGCTGTCCGGTCAATGAGCGGGGCCTGGCGGGCGGGGCTGTCTGTAGGCATGTTGAACCGTTACCTGCCGGCAAGCCGGGCTGTCTGAAGCACCGGGTCTGTCGTCGGAATCCGAGCCGAAATCCCGGATGCAACGGCCCTTCGGCGGCGTGTGTCTTCGACTTGCGACATCGGCAGTTTCCTGCGGCCGGGGCGAACAGTCGACTCCATTCGGGCGGGGGTGGTGTTTCCACCCGATCATGGCTAATGTCAATCGGCAAGGGCAAACCGGAGTTGTGGAATGTACATGGTTGGTGCCATCATTCTCAAGCGACTTGTGCTTGGCGTGGTGACACTTTTCGTGGTTTCCCTGTTGATATTCGGCTCGGTAAACATGCTGCCGGGCGACTTCGCCCAGGCAATTCTCGGACAGGGGGCGACACCGGAGGCAGTCGCGGCAATCCGCGAGGATCTGGGGCTGAATGATCCGGCCTATATCCGTTATCTCGACTGGCTTGGCGGCATCATCACCGGGGATTTCGGAACCAGTTTTGCCCAGGCGAACTTCCTTGCCTATGGTGGAGAAAATGTCTCGCTTGGCGGCATCGGTTCGGTTGCCGACCAGGTGATCCCGAGATTCCGCAATACGCTGTTTCTGGCTGGCGTCTCGGCAGCCATCGCGGTTCCGTTGTCGCTGATCCTGGGCATCCTGGCAGCGCTGTTTGCCAATTCCCTCTATGACCGGGCAGTGAACATCTTCACCCTGTCTTCGATTTCCTCGCCGGAGTTCTTTCTTGCCTATATCCTGATCCTGTTCCTGGCTGTTCTCAACCCGGTCTTTCCGTCATTGTCCAACGTGTTTGCCGACATGGCCTTTGGCGAGAAGCTGATCCGGACGATGTTGCCGGCCCTGACCCTGACCCTGGTGGTAACCGCCCACATGATGCGGATGACAAGGGCAGCGATCGTCAACCTGATGGCTTCGCCCTATATTGAAATGGCAAGGCTCAAGGGCATCAGCCCTCTCCGGATCATCGTGACCCATGCCCTGCCCAACGCCCTGGCCCCGATCATCAATGTGGTGGCGCTCAACCTTGCCTATTTGATCACCGGGGTGGTCGTGGTCGAGGTGGTGTTCGTCTATCCGGGAATCGGCCAGCTATTCGTCGACAGTGTCAAGTTGCGGGATATCCCGGTCGTGCAGGCATGCTGCCTGATATTCGCCGCCGCCTATATCCTGCTCAACCTGACCGCGGATGTCATGTCGATCCTGTCCAATCCGCGCTTGCGGCACCCGAAATAGGCAGGAAATGGGAATTCTGATCACACTGATCTGGATCGCCGGAATATTCGCCGGCGGCTTCGTCTTCCGCCTCGCCGGCCAGAAGATGAATTTCGGCAATGAACGGTTGCGGGTCTATTTCCGCGACATGTCATACCTGGTCGCGGTCGGATTTGTCCTCGGAATGGCCGCTGTCTACTGGGCGATCGATCTCTATTTCATCCGCGAGGCCAAGTTCTTCCAGTGGGCCGCACAGGGTATCATCTTTTTTGCCGTGCTCGGCTACCTGTTTCGCCTGGCCGGCCGACATGTCGGCACAGCCGGCTCGAAGAAGCTGTTCCGGCAGATGCCGGTGACCGCGGCATTCGGGATCCTGGTCATCCTGTTCTACGTGTTCGTGGCCATTTTTGCCGATTTCCTGGCACCCTACGGCCAGGACGAGATTTTCGAGCGCATCAACGTGTTGCCCGGCGGTGACGAATCCCTGGGCGGCGATCCGAGATTCCTGCTCGGGACAGACCAACTCGGCCGCGACCTCATGTCCCGTCTCATCTACGGAGCCCAGAACACGGTCGGCATTGCATTTGTCACCACATGCCTGGCCTTCTTCATCGGCGGCAGTTGCGGTTTCCTGGCTGCCACGCTGGGCGGATGGTTCGACCAACTCGCTTCGAGAACCGTCGATGCGCTGATGGCCATTCCGCAGCTGATCTTCGCCCTGTTGCTGATGACAATTGCCACGGCCTGGGCCGGTTCGAACAAGACCCTGGTCATGGTCTACATGGTGGTGATCATTGCCGTGCTCGACAGCACGCGCGTCTACAGGCTGTCGAGGGCGGTCGGGCAGAATATCGTGGTGATGGACTATATCGAGGCCGCCAAGCTGCGCGGCGAGAATCTCGGCTACCTGATATTCCGGGAGATCCTGCCCAACGCTACCGCACCATTGCTGGCCGAATTCGGATTACGATTCTGTTTCGTGTTCCTGACCATCGCCGCGCTGTCATTCCTGGGCATAGGAATTCAGCCGCCGCTTGCCGATTGGGGAACGATGGTTCGGGACCTCTCCCAGTTCATCAATTTTGCCGCCTTCAGCCCGCTGACTGCCGCCCTGCCCCTGCTGGCCGCAGGCGCCATTGCACTGCTGACAGTCGGCGTGAACTTCGTTGTTGACTGGATGCTCCACAAGACCTCCGGGCTGAAGGACTGAACAAGATGGGAGAGGCCGACAACCTGGTCAGAATTCGCGATCTCAAGATTGAGGGAAGGACCGACGAGACCTGGATCCAGATCGTGAACGGCGTCAATCTCGACCTGGCCGCTGGCGAGGTACTCGGGTTGATCGGCGAATCCGGTGCCGGCAAGTCGACCATCGGCCTGGCGGCGATGGGGTTTACCAGGGATGGCTGCCGGATCAGCGACGGCTCCGTCGAGTTTGACGGCATTGACCTCGTCAACGCCGATGCGGCAACCAAGCGGTCGCTTCTTGGAAAGCGGATTGCCTATGTCGCCCAGTCGGCGGCGGCCAGCTTCAATCCCGCGCACAGGATTGTCGACCAGCATACCGAGGCGCCAATGCAGCACCGGGTCATGTCGAGGCAGGACTCCCAGGAGGATGCCTTCGAACTCTATCGCCGCTTGCGCCTGCCCGATCCGGGCCAGATTGGCTTCAGATATCCGCACCAGGTGTCGGGTGGGCAGTTGCAGCGGGCGATGACGGCGATGGCCATGTCCTGCCGCCCGGATCTGATCATTTTTGACGAGCCGACGACAGCGCTCGATGTCACGACGCAGATCGAGGTGCTGGCGGCGATCCGCGACATCGTCGAACAATTCAATACCGCGGCGATCTACATCACCCACGATCTTGCAGTGGTGGCGCAGATGGCCGACAAGATCAAGGTATTGCTCAAGGGCGATGAGGTGGAGGAATCCGACACCCGCACCATGCTCAGCGACCCGAAGGAAGACTACACCAAGTCGCTTTGGGCGGTCCGGAGTTTCGAGCGGCAGCAAAAGCCGCTCGCCGAGCGGCAGTCGGTCCCCGTGGTCGAGGTCAGGAATGTCACCGCCGCCTATGGCAAGGTACCGGTTCTCCACGATGTCAGCTTCAGTATTCACCCGGGTCGGACTGTCGCCGTGGTCGGCGAGTCAGGCTCCGGCAAGTCAACGGTTGCCCGGTGCATAACCGGGTTGCTGACACCATCCGAGGGCCAGATTCTTTTCGACGGCAATGACCTGCCTGCCAATTATCGCCGCCGCAACAAGGACCAGCTGCGCCAGGCGCAGATGATCTACCAGATGGCGGATACCGCACTCAATCCGAGAAAGAAGATCTCGGAAATCCTGGGACGGCCGGTCGAGTTCTATCTTGGCAAGCGCGGGGCGGAGAAGCGACAGAAGGTCAGGGATCTGCTGGAACAGATCGAAATGGATCCGGATCTCTATGTCGACCGGCTTCCCGGCGAATTGTCAGGTGGGCAGAAGCAGCGGATCGGGATTGCCAGGGCAATGGCGGCGGAGCCGAAATTCATCATTTGCGACGAGGTCACCTCGGCGCTTGACCAGCTGGTGGCCGAGGGAATTCTCAAGCTGCTGGCCCGGCTGCAGGACACGCTTGACCTGTCCTACATGTTCATCACCCATGATCTGGCCACGGTCCGCGCCATCGCCGACGAGGTGGTGGTCATGAAGGAAGGCCGGGTCGTCGAGGCCGGCCCGAAGGACGTGATGTTCACCCCGCCGCACCATGCCTATACCGACCTTCTGCTCAGCTCGGTGCCGGAGATGGATCCGGACTGGCTCGACCAGCTGCTGGAGCAGCGCGGGGTCGACAATGTCGGCGAGGCATCCAGCTCCAGGATCTGACACCCCGAACCAGGATCTGACCATCCGGTGAAGCCGGCCGACCAAGGGACAACCCGACATTGCTGTTTTCGTCGTCAGCCCTTCCTGCCGGAGGGCGAGGGCCACCAGGCTGTCTCCGCCACACTTGACCACGAGTGCTGATCCGCCAACTTTCAATGTCCCGCCGAAGACATCCGCCGCCCTTCCTCGCGAACCGCCTTCGTTACTGTCGACGAGCGTGCCAACCGGGAGGCATCCCTTGGCGGCGGCGACCTGCTGCTCCACCGCCCCGCATCCAGATTGTTTTTGGATTCCCATCGTGATTGTCGCTCTGTACCCCGTCGAGCACGCCAGGCCCAAGCATGCCAAGACCTGCCTCTCGTATGACCGCACCGGTGCGCCAGCGTTGGCCGGTGTCGGGAGATGAGCCGGGGTTTGCGGTGCTTAAGCGGACATCGGATCTGACCATCGGACGTCAGCGTGCTTGATAGTTTCACAGCCACGCATAGATTGCCTTTGACACCCCCTGCGGTTTCGACCGCGGGGCGCGGGGCCTCTTCGGAGGATCCTGCTTTTTCAGGCCGGGTCAGATGCGCACATTTGTCTATGTCGACGGGTTCCTGCTCCGTATCCGGAGCCTTGGTTAGCTTTGGAACACTCTGTCAACCCTGCCAGGCGAAGCCAGGACTCGGACCCCGACCCGGCCATGTTTTCCGGGTGCACGAAAATCCGCAGCATATCTGCATCAATTTCGCCGGATCACCTGGAACCGGCGATCACCGCCGGATGGGGCACGAAATAGCCGTGCAAATGCATTGCACTGGGAAACCTGCACCTTGCCACCTGGAGATCGCTCCCACCGGTACAGTTCGCAAGCACTCCAGAGCCGGTCGCTCGAAATGCGTTACACGCCGATTGATGGTTTCGGCCTGATGTTCTCCCGGCGGGTTCCCTACCTTCGCTGAACATTGGCACGCTCGTCGACATCGACAAGCATTTGCCGAAGCCGCCGCCGTCCCTCCGACTCGCTTTCGTTCCTGCGTATTGCCGGCATGACCTCTATCCCGATTTGCTCGCACATGAGACGCTGAAGCCGCTTATGCGCTTCAGCATTGTCCTCGCCGGTTTGCATGATGATGTCGTCTCTTGACAGCCCGCCGGCGGATTTCACTCTGCCCTGCTCGTCTCGGGCGGGCAATTGGCCGGTCTGGATGAGGTCGCGCAAGCCGCGAATTGCCATTACCCTGTGTTGCCCATCCAGGGCGAAGAAGCTCGTGCTGGAATCGTCGAGTTCCCAGCACAAGCCGGTTGTGTCGAGGCTGGTGAGGGTCAGGCTGTCGGACATTGCGCGTCTGTCTTCACCCCATTTCTCGCTCCTCTCATCATTGACCCATCCCTGGTAGCCAACCAGGAGGAGTGCAGGAAATTTGCGGTGCCGACGGCTTGCCAAATAGGCCGTCATGTCGCTTTGGCGAGTCCAGTCCGGAATGCGTTGCCGGCCTTCCTCCCGGTCGATGGAGAATGGCGGGCCGCCTCCAGAGCCTTCCTCGTCTTTCCTGAAGACAGGGAGATCATTGGCAAACCCGACCTTTTCAGCCACCCAGCCAAGAGTGACCGAAGCCAGGTATGACTGGACTTCGCCCATATTGACCTGGAAGACCAGGTGATGGCGCGCCATGGTCTGACGGTCGTCGAGAAGGCGTGCGAGAACCAGTTTTTCCTTCCTTCGGTAGGCGTCAAACTCCTGAATCTCATCGAGTCCTTCAATTCTTTCCGACATTCTCTTCTCCTCGATACGCCTTGCAATCCGGCCTGGCGTTGAAGCACGGCCGGGCCCTGCCGCCATGATCCAGCCGCCCCGTTTCAGCCGAGACCGCGGGTTCCGTTCCGGCCAACGTCAAAATCATACCAGCGCCTTTTCCCGCTACCTGGATTTTCGGGCGGGCTCCAGGAATGTGTGCCTCCTGTGCCAGGCAAGATTGTTCTCCGCCGGCCTGTCCTCCGAACTGCGCGGATCCCTGATCTTCTGTCCGTGAAAGTCGGTCAGCCACTCAAGGCGAGACAATCCCTCAAGTTGCTGGCTGCAGGAGATCGTTCGCCTGTCGTCCTGAATCGTGAATGCGCCTCGGTCAAATGCATTGTGATGGATCGCGCAAAGCGAGAATCCGTTCGGCACCACGTCCGGACCATTGGCGTAGAGTGCCCGGATGTGCGCAGCCTCAAGGCCAGCCGACTCACCCCCGATGCGAACATCATACCCGCAAACGCAGCATCGGTACTCGTAGGCCTCCAGGACAATCCCGCGGAATTTTGCGACCCGCTTGCGCCTCCTGGTGTCGACCATGATCCACGACGTGGGAAGCCCTACCGCGTCGAGGATCTCCTGATGACGATTAGGTGGGAAATTCGCGTCAAGAAGCTGTGCGGCGAGAACATCGATGTTCTGCGGATCGGACTCCAGGATCTCCAGGACATCATCGGTAAACTCGCCATGTGCGTTGTGCTTCTTCAGGTCGCCCCGAAATGCGTCACCACTGGTCGTCATGCGGATCTGTCCGTCCGAATTGACCTTCCAGATGTTGTCGTTTTGCAACCTCCAGAAAGGCTGCTCCGGCTTGGGCGCAGAGCGTCCCGGCAAGAATTTCCTGACCAATTTGGTCAATTGTGAGTTTACGTCATCAAACGAAAGATTTTCCTTCCCTCGGCTCAGCCTGCCGAGCGCCAGCAACACGACCAGCGGCTTCAAGGGAGCAGGGTGACCACTCTTGGTCCACAACCGAATCCCGTCAAATTTATGCAGCAGCGAATCCAAGTCGCTAACCTGCTCGATCTGGCGGTCCGATTGATCAGGGCGAAATGTTATTCTGTCTGCTTCCATGGCGCTCGCCCTGACAACTTTCAATCCACCAGCAATCTGTCAAGAAGCGGGGCCATGATTTCGCGCGTCCTGCCATTGAAGGACATGACGGGCGGCGGGGCCAGCAAGCCGCAATCGCCAGTCATCCAACAGTGCTGCCTGAATTCGTTCCAGGACCTGCAGGATCGTGAGCAGCTCGAGGATGCCGGCCTTCAGTAGGGTCTGAAGGAGCTGAAACTGGCAACTTAGTAACACATATGGCACCATAATGCCCGATGTCTGAAGTCGTCGTCTATGAAACAGAGGAGCGCCGCTCGATGAGTGGTTCAACGCGTTTGACACCCAGGCGGCGCTCAAGGTGATGACCGCGATTGCCAGGGTCGAGAACGGCAACCCAGGAGACGTGAAGGCTGTTGGGCAGGGGGTCTCCTAGCGGCGGATCACCTTCGGACCCGGCTACCGCCGCTGTTTCGGTCAGGACGGCCAGAAGCTCGTTGTCCTTCTGACGGGTGGAACAAGGAAGCGACAGTCCAAGGACATCGAGCAGGCCCAAGCCTATTGGGTGGACCATAAAAGGCGGAGGCTAGATATGCCACTGACCAGAAGCTTCAAGAACACCGTCAAGGCACGGGCCGAGCGCGACCCTGAGTTTCGCTTTGGCCTTTTCTGTGAGGCGATCGAGGCGCTCCTGAGCGACGACCTCGAGACCGGCAAGGTCCTCTTGCGGGACTATGTCAACGCCACCTTGGGTTTCGAGACCCTTGGGGTTGAGCTCGGCAAGAGCCCGAAGAGCCTCATGCGCATGCTCTCAGACAAGGGAAATCCCCGTGCCGACAATCTTCTCGGCATGGTTGGGTATCTAAAGAGACGCGAAGGCGCGGCCCTGAGCGTGACTAAATCGCCCGAACGCCTCCGCGCCTGAATCTGGAAGATATGGTATCTTCGACACGGTCGGCCTTGGCCTCGCCAATTTTCACGTGCCGTGTCATCGCCCGAATGCTCCTGCCAGGGCCCGAGACAGATCGCGACAACAACAATTATCCTACTCGCAAGGGAGAATGATCCCGGTGTTTGCCTGCCAAGGCGTTTCCAGCTTGAGGCGCTGGCTGCCGGTTCGGGATTGTCCCCGGAGGTGAGAAACAGCATATTGCGGTCGCGATGCTGTCGGCGGGCTGTCCCGGGACAGTATCCGACAGTCCAGGCCCGGAATTTCACATGATTGTTGCTGATCACACACTTGCAAGTAGGCTGCTTGATGTCATCGAGCACGACATCGTGCCGCTGACCAGGGAAGGCGTCGAGCGCGGTGACAAGATCTTCGGCGCCGCGGTTCTCCGCAAGTCGGACCGGTCGCTGGTCATTGCCGGCACCAACCGGGAAATCGACAACCCGCTCTTTCATGGTGAGGTGGCGACCCTGAACGCATATTTTGCCATGCCGGAGGCCGATCGGCCGCCGCCCGGTGACTGCCTGTTCCTGTCGACGCATGAGCCGTGCTCGCTGTGTCTGTCGGCGATCACCTGGGCAGGATTTGACAATTTCAGCTACCTGTTCGGTTATGTCGATACCCGGGATGCCTTCAACATCCCCCATGATCTGCGGATCCTGAGCGAGGTCTTCCGGATCAGGAATGGCGACTATGAGCGACGCAATTCCTACTGGACCAGCCGATCGATTGCCGAGTTGGCCGAGGGAGGACCGGATGACATTGCCAGGCAGGTGGAAAGGCTGGACGGGATCTATGCCGGGCTGTCGGCGGCCTACCAGGAATCAAAAGGCAGCAGCAACATTCCGCTTGACTGAGTTTCGGCCTGCGCCGCAAATGGGGCCAGGCGTCATGGAGTCCGGCCAGGGATGTCCGGCCATGACGTGACAACGGGATCTCCGGCATGACCGACTCGCGAATCGTGGTCATTGGTGGCGGCGCCATCGGGCTGTCAGTTGCCTACCACCTTGGCCGACGCGGGGCGGATGAAGTGCTGGTGCTGGAGCGCAACGAGCTGACCAGCGGGACCTCCTGGCATGCCGCCGGCATCATCGGTCCCCTGCGGGCTACCATCGCCGCCACCCGCATTGCCAGCCGCGCCGCCGAGTGTTTTGCCGAGATCGAGGCCGAGACCGGCCAGGCCACCGGCTACCAGCGCACCGGCGGGGGATGGCTGGCCCAGTCCGTGTCCCGCTTGCGTGAGCTCACATTGATCGCCAATGTCGGAGAGCATCTCGGCTTTGGAGTATCGCTGCTTTCAGGGGCGGAATTGCAGGGACGCTTTCCGCTGATGGCGGTGGACGATCTCCATGGCGGCCTTTGGCTGGAGGAGGATGGCCAGGCCAATCCGGTCGATGTCTGCAACGCCTATGCCATGGGCGCCCGGCGCTACGGTGTCCAGATCGAACAGAATGCGACGGTTGCCGCCATCGAGTCGCCTGGCCGGCGAATGGCCGCAGTCATTCTCAAGGATGGCCGCCGGGTCCGGTGCAGGACAATTGTCAATTGTGCCGGAATCTGGTCGCCGGCGATCGGTGCCATGGTCGGTGAGCCGGTCCCGGTCCAGGCCGTATCGCACATGTACGTCGTCACCTCGCCGATATCTGGCCTGCCATCTCCATGTCCCATCATCCGCGACCCGGATTCCCGGATATACTTCAAGGGCGACGCCGGACGGCTTGTAGTCGGCGCCTTCGAGCCGAATGCGCGGCCACTCGATATCCGGGAGCCGTCCCTGTCGACCCCTTATGTCGAGTTCGGCGAGGATTGGGACCAGTTCGAGGCTTTCCTGCAGGCCGGGATTCGCCGTGTTCCGGTTCTCGAAGAGACCGGCATCCGGCATTTCATGAACGGTCCCGAAGGCTTCACGCCGGATACGCGGCCGCTCTTCGGCCGGGTGCCGGGTCTTGAAGGATATTACATTGCTGCCGGGATGAATTCCCTCGGGATCGTGTCCTCGGCGGGGATCGGGGAGGCGATGGCCGAATGCATCCTGGAAGGGAAGCCGGCATTCGATCTCTGGGAAATCGACAATGCCCGCCTGGACCGGCACGCGGCGGCGCCGGCCGGGATGCGGGATCGCATGCGCGAGGCAGTGTCCAACCAGTTCGACATGCACTGGCCCGGCAAGCAGCCGGTCAGCGCCCGTACCGTCCGTCGCACCGTGCTGCACGATCGCCTGGCGGGAGAGGGGGCGGTGTTCGGTCAGCTCGCCGGTTGGGAGCGGCCGCTATGGTTCGCCCGGGAGCAGGGCGAGGCCCGGATCAACTACAGCTATGAAGCCCAGCCCTGGTGGCCAATTGCGGCCCGCGAGGCAGAGGCCATGGCCAATCGGGCGGCCCTCCTCGATCTGAGCCCGTTCACCAAGATCGACGTGACCGGACCGGATGCGCTGGATACCATGCAGCGTCTTTGCGCTGGCAATGCGGATCTGCCCGAGGGACGGATTGCCTATACGCAGATGCTGAACGGGCAGGGCGGTATCGAGGCCGATGTGACGATCAGCCGCCTTGGCGAGGATTGGTGGCGGGTCGTCAGCGGCGCTGCCACCAGGCGCAAGGATCTTGATTGGGTTCAGCGCCATGCCAGTGAGCGGACGGGTGTTTTCGATGCAACCTCGGCCGAGGCGGTGATCGGCGTGGCAGGGCCGCAATCGCGTGAATTGCTCCAGTCGCTCGGCGATGGTGATCTCGGCCCCGATGCCCTGCCATTCGGGCATGTGAAGGAGACCGACATGGCGATGGCCTGGGTTCGGGTGGCCCGGGCGAGCTATTCCGGCGAACTTGGCTTCGAGATCTCATGCGCAACCGAAGTGGCGGCACATATCCACGAACAGATCATGGCGGCCGGGGTTGAGTTCGGACTGGCCCATGCCGGCATGTACTGTCTTGACGGGTGCCGGTTGGAAAAGGGTTTCGTGCACTGGTCGCATGACGTGACTGCCGATGTGACACCGCTCGAGGCCGGTCTCGGTGCATTCATCGATTGGAGCAAGGCCGATCACTTCATCGGTGGCCAGGCGCTGCTGGAACAACGCCGGCAGGGCGTCCGCCACCTTCTGGTGCTGCTGGAGGTGCCGTTCAGCGGCACGCCGCCCCTGCTGCTGCCGGACCAGCCGGTGCTCCGCGACGGCGAGGCGGTGGGGATGACCACGTCTGCGGGGCTCGGCCCCCGTACCGGCCGACCGCTGGCCCTGGCCAGGCTGCGATGCGAGCCAGGTCAATCCAGGGCCGAGCTCGCCGCCCTGGACGACTTCGAGATTGCCGGCACCGGCCAGAACCATCCGGCCCGGATCCTTGTCGGTCCGGCCTATGATCCGGTCGGCCGACGGTTCAGGGGATGAGTGAGGCGATGACATCCCATGCCAGGGTGGCCGTCATCGGCGGGGGCATCATGGGGGTTTCGGCCCTTTATCACCTGGCCCGGCTCGGCTGGCGCGATGCGGTGCTGTTCGAGCAGAACGAGCTGACCGCCGGCTCGACCTGGCATGCAGCCGGCCTCTGCACGCATTTTGCCCATCATCCGGCGATCATGGAAATGCGGGCCCACAGCGTGCGCCTCTACCGGGGCGAATTGACTGACGAGACCGGCCTGCCCACAGGGTTTCACCCGACCGGGGCACTGCGGATCACGAAGAGCCCGGATCGCCTCGACGAATTCCGGCAGGTCAAGGGAATCGGCAGCTTCACCGGCCACGAATTCCATGTCATCGGGCCGGACGAGGTGGCGGCGTTGCATCCACTGGCCCGGACGGACGACATTGCCGGCGCCATCTACGAGCCGCATGACGGCCATGTCGACCCGAGCCAGGCGACCCAGGCGCTGGCTGCCGGTGCCCGCCTCCACGGGGCAACCATTTACCGGCAATGCCGGGTGGAATCGATCGAGATGGCAGCAGGCGGCCGGGGATGGCGGGTCAACACTCAGTCTGGCAGCATGATTGCCGAGCACGTGGTGAATGCCGGCGGAACCTGGTGCCGCCAAGTCGGCAAGATGATGGGGCTGGACCTGCCGGTTGTTCCGATACTGCATCAGTATCTGGTGACCAGCCGCATCGATTCCGTCGCCAGCCTGGTGCAGGAATTGCCCATCATTCGTGACCCCGAGGAAAGCTGGTACGTGCGCCAGGAGCGGGACGGGTTGCTGGTCGGCCCCTACGAGAAGGATGGTCTTCCATGGTCGGTCGATGGGGTACCGGAAGATTTCGGCATGGAATTGCTGCCGCCAGATCTCGATCGGATCGAGTCCATCGTCGAAGCGGCAATGGATCGGGTGCCGGCACTGGCGGAGGGCGGTATCCGGTCGATCGTCAATGGCCCCATCACCTTCACTCCCGATGCGAACCCGCTGATCGGACCGGCGCCGGGGCTGCGCAATGCCTGGCTGCTCACCGGCTCCAGCATGGGGGTCATGGAGGGCGGCGGCGCCGGCCGGTTTCTTGCCGAATGGATCGATGCCGGAGAGCCGCCAATGGACGCGCTGGCGGTGGATCCGCGCCGGTTTGGCTCCTGGGCTGATCGCGGCTACCGGCTGGCCAGGGCCGTCGAGAGCTTCGGCCGACAATTTGCCATTCACTATCCATTCGAGGAACGCCCGGCCGGCAGGCCGCTGCGCACCACCCCGCTCCACTCGCGATTGCTCGCCGTCGGTGCGGTCATGGGCAGTGTCCATGGCTGGGAGCGGCCCAACTATTTCGCCCGTAGCGAGAGCGAGCGGGAGGCGGTCCTGTCCTTTGGCCGGAGCAACTGGTTCGGCGCGGTGGGTGACGAGTGCCAGCGGGTGAGCGAGGCGGTCGGTGTTGCCGATCTTTCGGTGATTGCCAAGTTCGAGGTGTCGGGGTCGGACGCGGCAAGATGGCTGGCCGGGCTCGGGGCCAATTGTCCACCGGCATTGCCAGGACGGATCGGGCTCCTTCACGTTCTGACTCCCTCCGGCGGAATTGCCGCGGAATTCACCGTGACTTGCCTGGATGAGGGAGATGGCAGCCGCTTCTACCTGACAAGCGCCGCCGCCGCTGCCGGGCATGATCTTGACCTGCTGCGGTCGCGCTCGGACGGAGCCTCGGTCCGGATCCGCGAGGTGACAACGAAAATCGGCATCCTGGCGGTCATGGGCCCGTCGGCGCCGTCCGTGCTTGGTCCGCTCACCGGGACGGATCTTGCTGTCGGCAATTTCCCCTGGCTTACTGCTCGCCGGGCCAGGGTTGCCGGGCGTCCTGCCCGCCTGCTGCGGATTTCCTATGCTGGCGAATGCGGCTTCGAGTTGCATGTCCCGGTCGAAGACCTGGAGGACATATATGCGGCTGTGGTCGAGGAGGGCAGAGGCCACGGCCTGGTCCATTTTGGCGCCTTCGCACTTGATGCCATGCGGCTCGAGAAGGGTTACCGGGCGTTCGGGCTTGATCTGGGCACCGAGCGAACACCGCTGGAGGCCGGGCTTGGCCGTTTCGTCAAGGCATCGAACCGGGACTTTGTCGGCCGTGACCGGATGCTTGAGCGGGAGAAGGCTGGCCAGGCCTGGCGAATGGAATTGCTGGAGCTCGAGGATCGGGGCGGCGACGCGTTCGGCATGCAACCGGTATGGCACGGCGGCGAATGCGTCGGGCTGATATCGTCCGGAGCATTCGGGCACCGGGTGGCGGCGAGCCTGGCGCTGGCCTGGTTCCGATCCGGCAAGCCGGCTGCCGATTACCGCCTCCGGGTCAGGCTGCCCTCGGGAGAAGTTGCTGCACGGGTGCTGGCCAATGCGCCATTCGACCCGTCGAATGCCCGGATGAAGGGAGTGCCCGGATGACGAAGAATCCGTCTTCGGCCGGCTCGAGACGGCGCGGCGGCCGGGAGGGCCGCCGGGCCATTCGCCGGCAGTCGGACCAGGACCGCCGGCTTTTCGCCCCGGCCTATATCCGCCGTCAGGTAGGCGTGTTCGAGCTACTCGACGACGACGAACTTGCGCTGATTGAGGGGAATGCCGACCGGGTCCTTGCCGAGACCGGTATGGAATTCCGCGACGATCCCGAGGTGCTGGACATCTTTCGGCAGGCCGGTGCCCGGGTGGATGGAGAGCGGGTGCGGTTCGAGCCCGGATTCTGCCGGTCGATCATCCAGGCAACCGCCCCGCGGCAGTTCGTGCAACATGCAAGGAACCCGGCCCGGTCGGTGCGCATAGGTGGCAACAACCTGCTGTTCTGCCCCAGTTTCGGCCCGCCCTTTGTCCATGACATGGATGCCGGACGCCGATATGCGTCCTTCGCCGATTTCGAGAAGCTGACCCGGCTCCACTACCTGCTGCCTGGTGTGCATCATTCCGGGGGCGTGGTCTGCGAGCCGGTCGATCTGCCGGTGCCGGAGCGGCATCTGTCGATGATCCGGACGCATCTGACCCTGAACGACAAGCCTTTCATGGGGGCGGTCACCGCCCCGGAGCGGGCCAAGGATACGGTGCAAATGGCCAGGATCGTGCTTGGTGACAAGTTCGTGGATGAGAATTGCTGCATCTACAGCGTCGTCAACAGCAACGCGCCGCTGGTGCTGGACGCCACCATGCTGGGAGCGCTCAAGGTCTATGCCCGTGCCGGTCAGGCGGTGGTGGTCTCGCCCTTCATCCTTGCCGGCGCCATGAGCCCGGTGACGGTTGCCGGCACACTGGTCCAGCTGCTTGCCGAGGCCATGGCCGGGCTGGCACTGATTCAGCTTGTCCGTCCGGGTGCCCCCTGCGTCTTCGGCACCTTTTCGAGCCCGGTCTCGCTCCAGACCGGCGCGCCGACCTTCGGAACGCCCGAAGGCATGCAGATACAGATCTGCGCCGCCGCCCTGGCCCGCCGGCTCGGGGTTCCGTTTCACTCGGTTGGGGCGCTGACCTCCTCCAAGGTGCCGGATGCGCAGGCCGCCTATGAAAGCATGACACAGCTGCTTGGGGCATTCATGGCTGGTGTCAATTTCATCATCCATGCCACCGGCTGTCTCGAGGGGCTGTTGACCATGGGCTACGAAAAGACGCTCATGGATGCCGATCGCTGCGCCGCATTGCAGAAATTTGCCGGCGGCGTCGACCTGTCGCAGGAGGCGATGGCGCTTGATGCGATCCGGGAGGTGGGACCTGGCCGGCATTTCCTCGGCACCGACCACACCTTGCGGAATTTCGAGACGGCAAATTTCCTCTCTGATACTGCCGACAACCGAACCTTCGAACAATGGTCGGCGGATGGCGCCCAATGGCAGCACCAGAGGCTGAATGACCGCTACAAGCAGATGCTGCAAGAATACGAGCCGCCGGCAATGGATGCGGCCAAGCGCGGGGAGCTTGACGAATTCGTTGCCCGACGCCTCGGCGAATTGCGGAAAGAGGAATGAATTGCCAGCCGGTTGGACGGTCGCTGCAGATAATGGCCAGCCACCGCAGCACCGGGCCTGGCTGGCGCCAATGCCGGGAAGGGGAGAGATGACGATGTCCGAACAACGAGGGAGGCCGGGAGAGAAGCTGGCCGCACTTGACTGGTCGACCGAGGGAATCGTTGCCCGCCGGGACCGGTATTACGCCGCCTCGCAACGGGCATTCGTACCCTATGCGACGCCGCAGATCTTCAAGCGGGGACGCGGGCAGTATCTGTGGGACGAGAACGGGCGGCGCTACACCGATCTCCTGGGGATGAATGTCTGCATCAGTGCCGGTCATGCCCATCCCGGGGTTGTTGATGCGGTCGTGGAACAGGCCGGCGAGCTCCAGCACTGCACGACGATGTTCTATCACCCGACCCCGGCCCATCTTGCCGAGGAGTTGGCAGCCACCCTTCCGGACGGGCATGACTGGGTGGCGCATTTCACCAATAGTGGCTCGGAGGCCATCGACCTCGCCCTGCTCATGGCAAGAAGCCATACCGGCAATATCGACTTCCTGTCGCTGCATAATTCCTATCACGGAGCAACCTCGGCGGCGCAGGCGCTGACCGGCGTCCAGCCCTTCCGCCACCCGGTTCCACAGCTCGGCGGGATCCGGTTTGCCCCCGAGCCAAATCCCTATCGCGGTGCGCATGGGGACAATGTTGAAGGATATTTGTCGGAGTTGGAGCGGGTTATCGACCACGAGACCAGCGGCCGGCTTGCCGGCATGATCATCGAGCCGGTCCAGGGCTATGGCGGAATCGTCGACATGCTGCCCGGCTATATCGCCGGCGCATTCGAACGGGTGCGGGCAGCTGGCGGCGTATGCGTGATCGACGAGGTGCAATCCGGGGTCGGCCGTACCGGAGGGAATTTCTGGGCCTTTGAAGGGCATGGCGTGGTGCCGGACATCGTGGTGATGGCCAAGGGGATCGGCAACGGGTTCCCGCTCGGGGCGGTTCTTGCCCAGCGTCATGTGGCCGAGTCGATGGCATCGAGATTTCTCTTCCATACCTATGGCGCGAACCCGGTCTCATGCGCGGCCGGACGGGCGGTGCTGCAGGTGCTGCGTGACGAGGAATTGCAGGCCAATGCCGGCCGCGTCGGCGGCGCCCTGCTTGCCAGGCTCCGGGATCTCGAACAGCGATACCCGATCATCGGCGAGGTCCGGGGAAAGGGGCTGATGCTGGCGATCGAACTGGTCGAGGACCGGAAATCCAGGTCGCCGGCACCGGACGCAACCGCCGCAATCTTCGAGCGGGCGCGGGATGAGGGGGTGATCATGAGCAAGTCAGGCGTGTTCCGAAATGTCCTGCGTATCGTGCCGCCGCTTTGCCTCGACATGCAGGATGTGGACCCGATCGCCGAGGCGCTCGACCGCAGCTTCGCCGCGTTGTAGTCGGCGGGGGACGAAACATCGTCATCCATCTCCCTGCCGGGCATTGGAGTACCCGTAACCCACCTCGATGCCGGGCAATCATTGTGCAACGGCTGCGTCCAGGAATGGCGGATCATGTCGGGAAATCAACCGATTGACCAGGTCGCAACAGCTTGCATGGCCCGCTGTTTCTTGGCAATTTGTCGAGGTTCCACATATTGTACGCGCGCCGGAAGGAATTCTGGTAAGGTGACAAGGGACTCAACAACATAATCGGGAGAATATCATGATGCCCAATCTAAGCCGTCGCGGAATCCTCAAGGCAGGCGCGGCAACACTCGCCGCGACCTCGCTGACCCCATTTGCTGCGCATTCGATGCCGAAAATGGGCGGCACCCTCCGGTTGGGTATTGGAGGAGCAAACACATCGGATAGCTGGGATGGCGGTTCCCACTCCGACATCTACATGCAGATGGCCGCCCATGGCGCGATCTTTGACTGCCTGACGGAAATCGATGCCCAGGGCAACCTGGTCGGCGAACTTGCCGAGAGCTGGGAGGCGAACGCCGATGCCTCGGTCTGGACCTTCAACCTGCGCAAGGGCGTGACGTTCCACAATGGCAAGAGCTTCGGAGCCGACGACGTCATCGAGACGCTCAACGACCATGTATTGCCCGACTCGAAATCGGCGGCGAAGCCGATCGTGGCCAATGTGGACACGATGGAGAAGACCGGCGAGCACCAGGTGGTGATGACGCTCAAGGCCGGCAATGCCGACTTTGCCTACCTGTTGTCGGACTACCATCTGTTCATTCATCCGGCCGGCATGCTCCAGGAGTCGAAGGCCACGGGAATTGGTACCGGCCTCTACAAGGTCGACAATTTCGATCCCGGAGTCAGGCTGCTGTGTTCCCGGGTGGACGGCCATTACAAGGATGGCAAGGCCGGCTGGTTCGACAGCATCGAGATGATCGCGATCAATGACAAGTCGGCCAGGATGAACGCCCTGCTGACCGGCCAGGTCGATGCCGTCAACAGGGTTGATTTCCAGATCGAACCGTTGATGCGCGCCAATCCGAATATCGAGATTTTCGAGGTGACCGGCAATCAGCATTACACGTTCCCGATGCTGACCAATCTGCCGCCACTTGATGATCTGAATGTTCGCAAGGCGCTCAAATATGCGATCAAACGCCAGGAAATGGTGGACAAGATACTTCTTGGTCACGGTGCGCTCGGTAATGACAGCCCGATCGGTCCGGCCAACCAGTTCTATGCCGACGACCTGCCGCAACTCGAATACGACCCGGACAAGGCCAGGTTCCACCTGAAGGAAGCCGGGATGGAGTCGTTGCAGATTGACCTGTCGGCCTCCGAGGCCGCCTTCGTGGGTGCGGTGGATGCGGCCCAGTTGATCCAGTCCTCGGCCAAGGAGGCTGGCATCAGTGTCAATGTCGTCCAGGAGGCGGCGGACGGCTACTGGTCGAATGTCTGGCTGAAGAAGCCGTGGTGTGCCTGTTTCTGGTCAGGAAGGGCAACCGAGGACTGGATGTTCTCGACTGCATACGAGCTGGGTGTGCCGTGGAATGATACCCATTGGGACAATGCCCGCTTCCAGGAACTGCTGATCCAGGGTCGGACGGAACTCGACAATGAGAAGCGCCGCACAATCTACCACGAGATGCAGGCG
Organism: Paracoccaceae bacterium; assembly: GCA_964291445.2. Taxonomy (GTDB): domain Bacteria; phylum Pseudomonadota; class Alphaproteobacteria; order Rhodobacterales; family Rhodobacteraceae; genus JAPOXR01. The sequence goes on from OZ219864.1 coordinate 818,054, forward strand.
CTCATTTCGGCCGAAGGCGGCACCATCCTGCCGATGTTTGCCAATTATGTCGACGCTGCATCAACGGCGTTGACCCATGATGATGCCATTGGCAATGTCTGGGGGATGGACAGCGCAAGGATCACCGAACGCTGGTGGTTTGCCTGATCCAGGCTGGTCAGCTGCAAGATCGGAGCGCCCCGCAGATCGCGGGGCGTTTCCTTTGGGGCTCCCGGAATTGACCGTGCTGGCAAGATTGGCCGTATCCCGCCGGAATTTCCGGCGGCGTAATCGTGCCTGGCCGGATCTCCTGTCCATCGGGCCCGCAACCTGAACGCGTCGTTCCCGGGGGATGAGCCTGGGCGATGGGGGGATTGGGCAGAACCGAATCCCGGCCGGCCGTGGTCAATGTGACGTGTCGCCGACATGCATGAACTCGCGAAAGGCGGCGGCGGCGCCATTCAGCTCGGCATCGGCAGCCCAGGCCATGCCGACATCCATTGTCGGAACCGGATCGGCCAGCGAGGTGGCCTCCACCCGGCGGCCGTCGAGAGACCATGGGCGATAGACCATGTCGGACAGGATGGTGACCCCCATGCCTCCTGCAACGAGCGACCTGACTGCCTCGAGGGACGATGTGCGGAAAATCGTCCCGGGCCTGTAGGCGGTCTTGTTCCAGTAGCGCTGTGTCGTGTTGCTCGCCTCGTCCACCGTCAGCATGATGTAGGGCTGGAGGGCCACGTCTGCGAGGGTGATGGTGTCTTGTGCCAGGAGTGGATGCAGTGTCGGCAGCCATAGGCGCCGACGCGACTGCATCAAGGTTTCGAAGCTCAGCCCCTCCTGGTCAATGATGTTTGATGTCAACATGACCGCCAGGTCAAACTCGCCGGTGACCAACCCGTCCTCGATCACGGATCGCGGGGCCTCGGTCAGTTGCAGGTCGACACCCGGACAATAGCGGGAGAACCGTTCGAGGAAGGGCGGGACGTAGTAACCGGCCACCGTATAGGTCAATGCCAGCCGCAATTGCCCGTGGACGTGATCCATCTTCCGGCGAGGTGCCTGGACCGCCTCGTCCACGGCCGCCAGGATCCGACGGGCGTGGTCGAGAAAGATGTTGCCCTCATGGGTCAGCGAGACGCCGCTGCCATGCCGGACAAAAAGCTGACTGCCGATGATCCCCTCGAGCTGCTTGACGGCCGTGGTAAGCGCCGATTGCGAGACGTTGAGTTCCTTGGCGGCGAGTGAGACTTGCCCGGCATTGGCGACGGCGGTGAAATACCGGATCTGACGAAATGTTGGTTTTATCATTTTCGATATCGTGGATTGCATTTTTCGATTTCATGGCAACAACAGCGGATTGTGTGTCCCTCCAGCCCGATACCAGACAAGTTTCTTCAACATGTTGAATAATAATAATTTACATGGACATGGCAACAGGGTGTCAATCGCATTCTGCCATAACTTGTCCAGAGATATTATCAATAATACAGAATAATATAACCTATTATTCGTATTTTACAATTTCATCTTTCCCATTCAGAATTTCAGCAGATCGCCCAGGATGGGCGACAATCCGAAATTTTCCCGAGGAGGATGACATGAACAGGTTACACAATCTCTTGCCAGGATCGACTGCCGTGACCCTGGCACTGTGCCTTGGTACAGCAGTGCAGGCCGAAGACTGGTTTCCGTACCAGGTCGAGGTCTGGGACCCGCCATTCGACATGTCGAGCCCACGCACCAACATGGATTACGTGCCCCTGGATGGTGCCAGCCAGAAATGGGACCTCTGCATTTCCTTTCCGCACATGAAGGATGCCTACTGGTTGGGGGTCGATTACGGCGTTGTCGAGGAAGCCAGGCGTCTTGGCGTTGCCGCAACCGTGGTCGAGGCCGGCGGGTATACCGAACTCGCCACGCAGATCTCGCAGATCGAGGATTGCGTATCGGCCGGCGCCGATGCAGTGATCATCGGCGCCATCTCGTTTGACGGGCTCAACAACCTCGTCGGCGAAATCCGGGCCAAGGACATCCCGGTCATCGACGTGATCAACGGCATGTCATCGGACGAACTCTCGGCCAAATCCCTGGTCTCCTTTGGCGAAATGGGCGCCAAGGCAGGCCAGTTCCTGGCAAGGCTGCACCCCGAAGGCGGCGAGCCAGCCAAGGCAGCATGGTTCCCCGGACCGGCCGGGGCCGGTTGGGTCGAGGCCGGCAATGCCGGGTTCGCCGGCGCCATCGAGGGCAGTGCCGTCAACCTTGTCGACACCAGGTACGGTGATACCGGCAAGGAGGTCCAGGCCAAGCTTGTCGAGGATACGCTCGAGGCGCATCCCGATCTCGGCTATGTCGTGGGAACGGCGGTGACGGCGGAGGCAGCGGTGCCGATACTGCGGTCGCGTGGGCTGACCGACCAGGTCAAGGTCATCTCCTATTACTATACCCCCGGCGTGGATCGCGGCATCGCCCGTGGCCAGGTCCTGGCCGCACCGACCGACTCGCCGGTGATCCAGGGCCGGATCGCAGTCGACCAGGCGGTGCGAATCCTCGAGGGTGAGGACCATGCCAGGCATGTGGGCCCTGCGCTCTACGTTGTCACGCAGGAAAACCACGGGGAGTTTGATTCATCCTCGACCCTGGCTCCGGACGGCTTCCGGCCAGTCTTCACCGTCGAATAGACCAAGGGAGCGGCCCATTTCCTCCCGCGTCCAGACGCCGCCAACCGAAGGCGCCTCGCCCGCTGCGGGCGAGGCGCTGGTCGCGGCCATTTCCATAACCAGGGACTATCCGGGAGTGCGGGCGCTGAATGACGTCAACCTGGACCTCCGGGCAGGAGAGGCGCATGTCCTGTTCGGAGAAAACGGTGCCGGGAAGTCGACCCTGATCTCGATCCTGGCCGGGGCCGAGCGACCGACCTCCGGCACGCTCCGGTTCCGGGGACAGGAGATTATCCTCCATTCGGTGCATGATGCACGGAAACTGGGCATTTCGGCCGTTTTCCAGGAATTCTCGCTCATTCCGCAGATGACCGTGGAGGAGAATCTTTTTCTCGGTGCAGAACCCAGGAAAGGTGTGTTTCTGGAGCGGCGGCGCAGCCGCGAGCATGCAAGGGGAATCCTGGAGGAACTCGATTTTCAAATCGATCCGGCAGCCCGGGTCGATCAGTTGACCCGGGCCGAGCAGCAGATGGTGGAAATCGCCAAGGCATTCCGGTCCGATTTGTCGGTGCTGATCCTGGATGAGCCGACCGCGTCGCTGAACAATTACGAGTCGGACAAGCTTTTTGCCCTGATCGACGATTTGACAAGGCGTGGAATCGGCATCGTCTACATCACGCATCGTATGGGCGAGATACGACGCATCGGAGATCGTATCTCCGTGTTGCGGGACGGCATCCTGATCGACACGCTGGATGCGCAGACCGCATCCGAATCGGATTTGGTCCATTTGATGACCGGCCGCGAGGTCGGCGAGATCTTTCCGGCCCGGATACCGCAACCTGCAGGCAAGAACCTGCTGGCGGTCTCCGGACTGACGACACGCGACGGTGCGGTGGTGGGAGCGTCGCTTCAGGTGAGCGCTGGCGAAATCGTGGGGTTGGCCGGGCTGGTGGGCTCCGGCAAGTCCGAGCTGTGCCAGGCGGCGTTCGGCACCAGGTCGATTGCCGATGGGAATGTGTCGTATCTCGGTCATGACATCACCGGCCGCGATCCGAAAGGCAATATCAGGGACGGGTTCCTCTACCTGCCGCCCGACCGGCGGATGGAGGGGCTAGCCATGATGCGTCCGGCGCGTGAGAACATTGCCCTGGCGGCGCTGGATGTCAGCCCGTTTTCCAAGGGGCCATGGCTGACCCTGGGACGCGAGAGACGGATGACACAGGATTTGGCCGATCGGCTGAATTTGCAACCCCGGCAGATCGAACGGCCTGCAGATTTGTTCTCGGGCGGCAACCAGCAGAAGGTCATGCTGGCCCGCAGCCTGACTCGCGAATTCCGTCTGATCGTCTATGACGAGCCGACAGTTGGTGTCGACGTCGGCACCCGTGCCGCGATCTACCAGTTCATCGTGGAACTTGCGCGGGGTGGCATGGCAGTTGTTCTCGTCTCGTCCGACCTGCCCGAGATCATCCACCTCAGTCACCGGGTCTACGTATTCCACCGTGGACAGGTGCAGGCGGAACTTGCCGGCGAGGATCTGACCGAAGAATCGGTCCTGGCCAATTTCTTCGACAGGGAGGCGGCCTGATGGCCAGGGACAAGACTGCCACCCTCATTCTCAAGCGAGCCTTCGTCAAGCTGGGCATCCTGCCCTTCCTGTTGCTGGCCGCCCTGTTGATCTTCACATTGATGTCCGAGAATTTCCTGACAATGCGCAACCTGACCAACGTGTTCAGGCAGTCCGTCTATCTCACCATCGTCTCGATCGGCCAGATGCTGGCGCTGCTGACCGGCGGGTTCGACCTGTCGGTCGGAACCATTCTCGCCCTGGCCTCGGTGACCGGCGCCATGGCCATGGCATCAGCCTATGCCGCCATGCCGGACGCGGTCTGGCTGGCAATCACCATTGGATGCCTTGCAGGTGTCGCGGCAGGAACGCTGATTGGGGTGGTCAATGGCGTGGGCGTGGCTTTCTTCAGCGTCTCGCCATTCATGATGTCGCTGGGCATGGCGTCCGTGGGGTTCGGTATCGCGCTCTACCTGACCGGCGGCGTGCCAGTCTACGGGATGCCAATCGAGTTTGGCGACACCTTTGGTTTCGGAAGCGTCATGGGAGTGCCGGTGCCGGTGGCAGTAGCCGCCCTGCTGGCGGCAGCGCTCTACATCTTTCTCTATCGCACGCCGTATGGCCGGCATCTCTACGCCGTCGGCGGCAACCTCAAGGCAGCATCGCTGTCGGGAATCAATACCCGGGTCACGCTCCTCTTCACCTACGTCATTTGTGCCTTCCTTGCCGCGGTGGCGGGGATCCTGCTGACGGCCAGGCTGGATACCGGCGAGGCCAATATCGGTGCGTCGATGCCACTGGAATCGATTGCCGCCTGTGTCATTGCCGGCGTCAGCCTGCGTGGTGGAACCGGAAGGCTGGAGAATGTCGTGCTGGGCGCCCTCTTCATCGGCCTGGTTCAAAACGGGATGAATCTCGCCCGGATCGAGAGCTACCTGCAAACGGTGGTGCTGGGCGCATTGCTGATCCTGGCGGTCATCGCCGACCAGATCCGCCTGACCTACGTGGCAACGCTGAAGGATTAGGGAAACATGCCATGCAGGTAGATATCAATTGTGACATGGGCGAAAGCTTCGGTCTCTACCAGATCGGAGATGATGCCGGCATCATGCCATTCATTACCCAGGCCAACATCGCCTGCGGCTTTCACGGCTCCGATCCCAACCACATGCGAAGAACGGTTGCGCTGGCGAACAAACACGGGGTCAAGGTCGGCGCCCATGTCTCGCTGCCCGATCTGCCAGGATTCGGGCGGCGGGAGATGAAGATCGATCGAGAGGAAATGAATAACATCATCCTCTACCAGATCGGCGCTCTGCTTGCCTTCCTTAAACTGGAAAGCATGACGCTCAGCTACCTCAAGCCACATGGAGCGCTGTATGGAATGGCCGCCCGGCAGGAGCACATTGCCGAGGCCGTTGCCGATGCCGCCTCCCTGTTTGACGTGCCCGTCACCGGCATCTCCGGAACATTGCACGAGGAAGTTTGCAAGAGACGCGGTGTGGGCTTCCAGCCCGAGTTCTTCGTGGATTTGGACTATGATGATGACGGCCACCTGATCATTTCCCGCGAGCATGAGGCCGTAGCGCCGGAACTGGCCGCACGCCGGGCGGTGACCGCGGTGCGCGACGGAGTTCTGACGACCATTGGCGGCAGGACCTTGCCGGTTCGCGCCGAGACGATCTGCATTCATTCCGACACGCCAAACGCGGTGAAAATCGGAATGGCGGTCAATTCCGCCCTCAACCAGCTTGCCGCGGCGTGTGTGGACGGGCGGATCAAACGGGAGAAAATTCATGGCCAGACATGACATCAGGTCGCCAATTCCGGGAACCTTCTATCGCGGGCCGGCACCCGATGAGCCTCCATTTGTCACGGAAGGCGATTTGGTGGCCGTGGGTGACGTTGTCGGGCTGGTGGAGGTGATGAAGACCTTTCACCAAATCGAAGCGGATGCCGGGGGCACCGTGGCCAGCTTTCCCGTGGAGGATGGTGAGCCGGTGACGGCCGGGGCCACCATCGTCGAGCTGGATTGAACCGATGGCACGGGTTCTGCCGATCAGAAAACTGCTGATCGCCAATCGGGGCGAAATTGCCTGCCGAGTGATCCGTGCCGCCAGAAAACTTGAGCTTGACGTCGTCCTGGCGGCGAGCGAAGCCGACACCGGGAGCCTTGCCGCCCGCATGGCGGACGAGGTGAAGGTGATCGGTCCGCCGCCAGCGGCACGATCCTATCTCGATGCAAATGCCATCCTGTGGGCCGCCAGGGAATCGGGCGCCGATGCAATACATCCCGGCTACGGGTTTCTTGCCGAAAATGCCCGTTTTGCCGACATGGTCGAACAGGCCGGGCTGATTTTCGTGGGACCTGCCGGAGACACGATACGCCTGATGGGCGACAAGGCTGCGGCGCGTGCCCAGGCAAGGCGTGCCGGTCTTCCAACCGTTCCCGGCAGTGACGGCGTGATCTCCGACATCAACGCGGCGGCGGTGCTGGCCGAAAGGATCGGGTTTCCGGTCATGATCAAGGCCAGCGCCGGCGGCGGTGGAAGAGGCATCCGGGTGGCCCGGAATTCGGAGGAATTCCGCAAGTTGGCGCCGCAAGCCTCGACCGAGGCCGGAGCGGCATTTGGCGACAGGAGCATCTATGTCGAGAGGCTGATCGAGAATGCCCGCCACATCGAGGTTCAGCTGCTGGGGGATGGCCGGGACGTGGTGCATTTCCACGACCGAGAATGCTCGTTGCAGCGACGACGACAGAAGGTCTGGGAGGAGGCACCTTCGGCAGCGATCGACGACACGCTGCGCCGGAGGCTGTGCGGCGCCGCGGTGCGCCTGGGAAGATCGGTGAACTACCGCGGAGCCGGGACGGTCGAATTCCTCCTCGATGACGAGACCGGAGACTTCTTTTTCATCGAAATGAACACCCGGATCCAGGTCGAGCATCCGGTCACCGAATTGATCTGCGGGACCGACCTCGTGGTCGCAATGATCCGGGTCTCTGCGGGCGAGAGGCTGTGGAAGACCCAGGATGAAGTCACCCGAAGCGGCCACGCCATCGAGGTGCGTCTCAATGCCGAGGACCCCTCCAACGATTTCATGCCATTCCCCGGAATTGTGAGTGGCCTGCGCATTCCGGATGGTGACGGCGTCCGCTTCGATCACATGCTCTATGACGGATATGCCATTCCGCCCTTCTACGACTCGCTCCTGGGCAAGCTGATCGTCTGGGCGCCAGATCGCGGGAAGGCGATCACCCGGCTTCGTATGGCACTCGAATGCCTCGAGATCAGCGGCCTGCCAACAACGGCACCGCTGTACTCGGCCCTGGTCGACAGCGCCGACGTGCAGGCCAATGCCATCCATACCGGTTGGCTGGAAGCCTGGCTGGCGCAAAACAGGGGCAAACTGGCACAAGAACGGGAGGTCGCAGCATGAGCAGGTACACATTCGGAGGTGACGAGCACATATTTGTCGAGGTCGACGAGGAGATGTCGCTGGAGGCGTTCTTCGTTTCTCTCTCGATGACCAATGCCGTTCGAGCGGCCGGAATCGACGGGGTGACGGAAATCTGCCCCGCCAACGCGTCGTGCCAGATCAAGTTCGATCCTGACAGGATTCATCCGGATGTGCTGCTGGATCGCCTGCAAAAGTTGGAGGCCGAGGCCGATAAGGCCGAAGCCAGGCTGGATACCCGGATCATTGAGGTCCCGGTTTACTACCAGGATCCCTGGACCCATGAAACGCTGATGCGATTCCGCGACCGACACCAGGACCCGGACGGGACCGACCTCGATTATGCCGCTCGTATCAACGGCTTCGACACGGTCGAGGCCTTCATCGAGGCGCATTCCAGAGCACCATGGTTTGTCTCGATGGTCGGATTCGTGTCGGGCCTGCCTTTCCTCTACCAGATGGTCGACCGGTCGCGGCAGATACAGGTTCCCAAGTATCTACGGCCACGCACGGACACGCCGAAGCAGACCGTGGGCTACGGTGGTTCATTCTCCTGCATCTATTCGGTCCGCGGCGCAGGTGGCTACCAGATGTTCGGCATCACGCCGATGACCATTTACGATCCCCGGCAGGAAACCCCGTATCTGAAGGATTTCATGGTGTTCTTCCGCCCCGGTGACATCGTCAAGTGGCGGCCAATCGACCGGGCGGAATATGACAGGCTGATCCGCGATGTCCGGGATGGATGTTTCAGCCCCCGCATTCGCGATGTGGTTTTTTCCCTCCACGCGTTCAATGCTGACCCGGACGGAACCAATGCCAGGCTGATGGAGGCACTCTATGCCGATTAACGTGATTTCTTCGGGCATCATGACCACGATCCAGGATCTCGGCCGACCCGGCTATTATCATCTTGGCATCCCGATGGGTGGCGCCATGGACCGGCTGGCATTGCGAGCGGCCAACCTGCTGGTCGGCAATGACGAGGGGGCAGCGGCGCTGGAGGCGGTTTTTGCCGGGCCGGTGCTGGAATTCACCGAGGATGTGACCGTTGCCGTCTGCGGGGCCGAGCTTCCGCCCCGGATTGATGGTGAGGAACAGCCGAGTTGGACGGCGCTGAACATCAGGAAGGGCCAAACCCTGTCCTTCGGGTTTCTCGAGGCCGGAGCGCGGGCATATATCGCCGTCTCTGGTGGCATCAACACACCGCCAGCCCTGGGTAGCCGGTCAACCTATGCCATAGGCGCATTAGGGGGCGTGGACGGACGTGCCATTCAGCCCGGCGACAGACTGCCGCTTGGGAAGGACCGCGGCAATGCCAGGTCGGGAACATCGGTGCCGGACTCGCTCAGGCGGCTTCCGGGCTCCCCGGCAGAGTTGCGAGTGCTGCCCGGGCTGTACTGGCACCGGATTACCGAGCCGGCGCAGTCGGGCTTCTTCGAAGACAGCTGGATCGTGGCCAACGAGGCTGATCGAATGGGCTACCGGTTCCGGGGTGGAAGACCACTGGAATTCGTGCCACGACAGCAACCATTCAGCGCCGGGTCAAATCCCTCGAACATCACCGACGCCTGTTACCCGTACGGGTCGATCCAGGTTCCCAACGGGACCGAGCCAATCGTGTTGCACCGGGACGCGGTGTCCGGTGGTGGCTACTTCATGCTGGGAACCGTGATTTCGGCGGATATGGACCTCGTCGGCCAGCTTCAGCCGAATATATCGACGCAGTTTGTCAGGGTAGGGATGGACACGGCGCTGGCGGCACGCAGGAACCGGGCGGCCACGCTTCACGAAATCCGTGAACTGGCCGCGTGACGGCGGCGTGGCTTGACGAATGCATTTTGCCATCCGGCCAGCGGCATTGATCCGCCGGTTGGCAAGGGTGATCACAGCCTGGCCGCGGCTGCACACATTGCCTTGAGTTTTGCCATGGCCCGGTCCCGTCCCAGCATGGCCAGGCCACAATCCGGGGCGACCATGAGCCGGTCGCGGTCAATATGCTTCAGCGCCCTGGCCAGGCGTCCGGCGATCTCATCCTCGGTCTCGATCGCGGTTCGGGCGATGGTGACCGATCCGAGGATCACCGTGGAGCGTTCGAAAAGTTGCAACAGGGACAGGTCATTGTGGCAATGCGCATCCTCGATCGAGACCTGGTCGACCGATGACCGGTCCACGGCGCCGGCCAGCTGGAAATAGGCGAGAGGGTCGGCCTTGTGGTATTCGTTGTCGTCGAGGTGGTCAGGGTAGCCACAGCACATATGCATGATCCGGGTCACCTCGTCGGGCACACCGTCAAAGCACATGTCGAGGCATTCAATGCCGTAACCGAGCGCCCTGGTCACGTTGCGGGCAAAGAGCGGCTCGTCGATCTGAATATGCCGGCACCCGGCGGCGGCAAGTGACCGGATTTCGTAGTTGAGCGCCCTGGCAAGATCGAAGGCGAGCTCTTTCGGATCCCGGTAGTGGACATTCGCGCAGGTATCCATGATCGTGGTTGGTCCCGGAACCGTGATCTTGACCGGCCTGTCGGTTGCCGATTGCGCGACCCGGTAGTCGCGGTCGAGGAAATTCTCCCCGCGCGGCTCAATGCGGCCGCGAATGGTCGGCAACTCGGCACGGTAGGCGCCGTCGCGGACGGTCAGTTCCGTGAGGTGGTCGAAGTCGAACCCGGCGAGATGGCGGCAATGGTAGTGGATGTAGTTCTCCCGTCGCTGCTCGCCATCGGTCGGAATGTCGATTCCGCAGGCAACCTGGTCGGCAACCGCCGCCTCGGTGGCCCGTCGGTAGAGGGCCTCGATCCCGGAATCCTCCTCGATGCTCCCGGCCAGGCGGGTCACGTCGCCTGCCGCACCGGTCAGACCGTGCTCAACCTGGAACCAGTCCCGCATCGGCACGTAGTCGGGCTTCGGATAGGCCCCGATACAGGTCGTCAACAACCCCATTCCAGCTACTCCCTTCCTGTCAAATCGTCAGCAAAGGCAATTCCGGCGCCGCATCCGTGGCAGAACAGCCGGATGGTCACGCAGAGGCCGGCCGGCAACCATCCGGCGGCACTCGATGTCGCCCGGTGTCATCCTCAGGGCTCGCGCGGCCTGACGGCAGCCAGAACGAAATTGACCTTGTGGTCCCGCTCCGACAACTTCCAGCTCCATTGCAGGGGATCGAAGACGAACCCCTTGCAGTCGATGAACTCCAACCCGGACGACTCGGCCAGGCCGGCCAGTTCCCCCGGCCTGACAAACCGGTTCCAGTCATGCGTTCCCCGGGGCAGCCAGCCAAGCACGTATTCGGCGCCGATGATCGCCAGGGCGAAACTCTTCATGGTGCGGGAAATGGTCGAACAGACCAGGAGGCCGCCGGGTTTCAGCAGCTCCGCGCAGATGCGGACAAAGGCGGCCTGGTCGGGCACATGTTCGATGACTTCCATGGCCAGGACGACGTCGAAGCCAGGGCCGTCGGCTTCAAGTTCGGCCGCGTCCATGTTCCGGTAGTCGATGGCCAGTCCCATGGTCCCGGCATGCGCCCTGGCGACATGGATGTTGCGGGTCGAGGCATCAACCCCGGTCACGTCTGCACCGAGCCGCGCCATTGGTTCGGTCAGCAAGCCGCCGCCACAGCCGATGTCCAGGATCGCGAGTCCGGCGAAAGGCCTGGGCTGCCGGACATCGCGTTCGAACTCGACTTCAATCTGGCTGTTGATGTAGTCTAGGCGGCATGGGTTGAGCAGGTGAAGCGATCGGAACTTGCCATCCGGGTCCCACCATTCCTCGGCGAGCGCATCGAATTTTTCGATTTCGGCAGAATCTGCAGACATTGTCTTTTTGAATGGCGCCTGTTTAGTGGTGCCCCGTCTGTCGATCAGGAAGCAGAAGGGGTTCTGGATGACTGAATTCGCGCCGCACTTCAATGGCAGCGGCCAACTATATCCGCAAATTGAACCGATTGAACGGTTGATGCTGGATGTGGGTGACGGGCACCAGATCTATGTCGAGACATCCGGCACACCTGGCGGCATTCCCGTGCTGTTCCTGCATGGCGGTCCCGGTGGCGGCTGCAATCCGACCATGCGGCGGTATTTCGACCCCGGGCTGTTCCGGGTCATCCTCTTCGACCAGCGGGGGTGTGGACGCTCCCGGCCCCCGGGATGCGTGGACGACAATACGAGCTGGCACCTCGTCGACGACATCGAGGCCATCCGCAATCGACTGGGGATTTCACGGTGGATCCTGTTTGGCGGCTCCTGGGGCGCCGCCCTTGCCCTGCTCTATGCCGGCAAGCACCCGGAGCGGGTGGCGCACCTGGTTCTGCGGGGCGTGTTCCTGATGACCCAATCGGAGCTGGACTGGTTCTATGGCGGGGCCGCCGGGTGGTTCCGGCCGGCCCACTGGTCGAGATTCATCGAGCCGATACCGCAAGATGAGCGGGTCGACCTCATCGCTGCCTATCGGAAGCGGCTGTTCAGCGGTGATCCGGATGTCGAAATCCGTCACGCCCGGCGATGGTTTGCCTGGGAAAGTTCCATGACCACCTTCGTTCAAAAAGACGAGATACCGGCCGGAACCGACAATTACGTGCGGAGCTTCTCCCGGATCGAGAATCACTATTTCAGCAATGGCGGATTCCTCGAAAATGACAATTTCATCCTCGCCAACATTGAGCGGATCCGCGGAATCCCGGGCACAATCGTCCAAGGCCGCTACGATCTCGTCTGTCCGCCACAGGCTGCCTGCAAGCTGGATGAATGCTGGCCGGACTCGACGCTGAACCTGGTGCAGGGCGGACATTCCCTGTCCGATCCCGAAATCTCGAATGCCCTGGTCCGGGTCATGGATGCGTTGGGCCGCAGGCTGGCACCTGGCTGGCATGGATGAGGAAACCGCAGAGTCGGCAGCAGCTTTCCGCCGGGCGCCTTGCCACCGGTCCGATTGTGACGGTATCACTCTGGACGACACCGATCTGGATGGGGCAGTCCTGGCTTGCCGGCAATTCTCCTGAAATTCGTCCACGCGGTTGACGCGGTCAATTACCGGCTTGGCCGGGTCGTCATGTATGGAATCTTCGTCATGGCCGCCATCCTGCTGTGGTCGTCGATTTCGAAGACATTCTTCCTGCCGTCGCTGTGGACGCTGGAAATGGCCCAGTTTGCCATGGTGGCCTATTACATTCTCGGTGGTCCCTATTCGATCCAGCTTGGATCAAATGTGAGGATGGACCTGTTCTATGGAAGCTGGTCGTTGCGCCGCAAAGCGTCATTCGATGCCGTCACCGTGTTGTTCCTGATCTTCTACCTCGGCGTGCTGCTCTATGGCGGCATCTCCAGCACCACCTACGCATTCGAGTATGGCGAGCGGAGTTACTCCTCCTGGCGCCCGTATATGTGGCCGATCAAGACCCTGATGTGCATCGGCATATTCCTGATGCTGCTGCAGGCGCTCTCCGAATTGCTGAAGGACATCGCCAGGTTGCGCGGGCAGGAGATCTGATGTCCTACGAACTGATCGCCATCATGATGTTCTCCCTGATGATGCTCATGCTGATGACGGGGCAGAGGGTATTCGGGGCCATCGGATTCGTTGCCGTTGTCTCGGCCTTGCTGCTCTGGGGAACGGGAGGCTCCGATTTGGGCTTTTCGGCGGCGATGAAACTCATGAAATGGTACCCGCTGCTGACATTGCCGATGTTCATATTCATGGGCTACGTGCTGTCGGAGTCCCGTCTCGCCGATGATCTCTACCGGATGTTTCATGTCTGGATGGGCCCGGTTCGGGGCGGGCTGGCAATCGGCACCATCGGGTTGATGGTGCTGGTTTCGGCCATGAACGGGCTGTCGGTTGCCGGCATGGCCATTGGCGCCACCATTGCGCTGCCGGAACTGTTGCGGCGAGGATATGACAAGCGGATGGTGACCGGGGTGGTCCAGGCTGGCTCGGCGCTGGGGATTCTGGTGCCACCCTCGGTCGTGCTGGTGCTTTATGCGCTCATCGCCCGTCAGCCGGTTGGCCAGCTCTGGCTGGCCGGGGTGCTGCCGGGCCTGATGATGGCTGGCCTGTTCATGCTCTACATCGCCATTCGCTGCCGGCTGCAGCCGGAGCTGGGGCCGGTGCTGCCGAAGGAGGAGCGGGATGTGTCAGTGGCCGAGAAGATCCGGTTGCTGCGGGCCGGTCTCCTGCCGCTGTTCATCTTCGGCGCGATGATGATTCCGTTCGTCAATGGTTGGACCAGCCTGGTCGAGAGTTCGGCAATCGGGGCGGCAGCGGCATTCCTGGCGGCGATCGTCAAGGGCCGGATGACCAGGGAGGTCTTCGAGACATCCATTCGAAAGACCCTCGGCGTGTCCTGCATGTTCATGTGGATCATCCTGGCGGCGCTTGGCTTCGGGGCAGTGTTTGATGGTCTCGGGGCGGTTCGAGCCATCGAATCGCTGTTTTCGGAACAGCTGGGTCTCAGCCCGTGGGCAACCCTGATCCTGATGCAGGTATCCTTCCTGCTGATGGGCACCTTTCTCGACGACACCGCCATGCTGGTCATCGTCGCACCACTCTACGTGCCGCTGGTTGGCGCTCTCGGTTTTGACCTGATCTGGTATGGCGTGCTCTACACCATCACCACGCAGATCGCCTACATGACACCGCCCTTCGGCTACAATTTGTTCCTGATGCGGGCGATGGCGCCACCGGAAATCAGGCTCAAGGACATCTACAGTTCCATCATTCCCTTCGTCGGGGTCATGATTGTCGCCCTCGGTCTCGTCATGACATTCCCGAACATTGCCCTCTGGCTGCCAGGATACGTCTACGGCAACTGATCAGTTTGAATGAGAATAGCAAGACTTCGGGATATGGGGGAACAGGATGGCCGTCGTTCGAATAACGCCTAAGAACACGACTCTTGGAAACTTGTCGGCATGGAGCCTGTTGCAAGGGCAATCTGGTGTTGATGGAAAACGGCAACTTGCGGGCGGACTGGAAGAACGGCCAGGGGACCTATTGGGGCGCGGTTTCTCGGTGATGGAATGATCCGGTTTGTGATCTTCAGGCGACGCCGATCAGGGCAGCCAATTTCGAGGATCTCAGGTCGTGACGGGGTCAAGAATCAAACGACTACCAAGTCTGCCAGAAATCGCCGAGTGCGGCATGGGCACGGCGATAACGCTCCCGCTTTCGAGAATATAATCGGAACCTGTCCGCATTCGGTTGAAATCTTTTCTTGATGCCGGTCATTGCTCCAGATGCCGTTTCCTGGGACACAAAAGCCCCCGATGCCGTTGCGGCGACAATGGCGGCGCCAAGTGCCCCTTGTTCGTTTCCGCAGACAGTTTCGACTGGAAGATCCAGACAATCCGCAAACAACTGAACCCATTCATCGCTTTGGGCGGCACCGCCGACGACCCGTGCTGATTTCGGCGCATCGCGACTGAATGCATATAGTCGCTCGACATCGTCGGCATGTTGAAATGCAACGCCTTCCATGAACGCACATACAAGCTGTTCCTTGGTCGTCTCCGATCCAGCCCCGAGAAACCCGCCCTTCGGCAATCCCTTGCCGCCATTTGCAGACAAAAGCTGCACATCAAACGAAAAGCAGCCTTTTGGTCTGCTACCGGTGTTCTTCGGGCACCCAGTCTTCGGCATCGCTGTTCCAGAATCTGTTGGGATTGTCCTCGTCCACTCCACGAATATGGAGTGTCCGGACGCATGGGTGCACGAACACAACCGGTTCTTCGTAGGGGTGGGATGCGTATATGGTTTTCAGAGTCTGCACGGCCTTGACTTCGTCGCCACGTAAGAAAAATGATAGCTCCACGCAAGGCACTTCGACCACTTTCTCGGTCGCAGTGTTGCGCCCGCTCCCCTGTGATCTGAATTGCTGAGTTCCTGGCGCGGTCTGATAGGTCACAGAATCATAATCTCCATACTTCAGTGTGTCTTCGGTCAGAACGGCATTCACGATCCTCTGTGCATGGGTGTCGGGTACCTGGACGACAACCCGCAGACCCTCCTCTGGAACGAACCTATCATTGTCGAGCTTGGGTATTGTCATGGTTGCCTCCGGCTGATTTGCAGCCTTAGTAACCCGTATTTGTGTTCCTGCGGGAAAAGACAGTTCGTTGTCGGCCGAACTCTCAGACCGGATCGACGAGATCGATGTCCAGTTGGGTCAATCCAAACCAGCATTCAAGAGTGTCTAGCCCGTGAGCCGTGATGTTCAATGCTCGACTGCCTGTACGACGTTCAAGCCAGTGCGCCTCCAGAAATTTTTGCATGATTCTAGTCGCAAGTGGGCCGGAAATGTGATGCCGACGCTCCGTCCAGTCGAGGCAAAACTTCGCCGGCGGCTTTCCCGTTTTCACAAGTGGAACCTCAATACCAATGTCATCGAGAAAGGCACGATATTGCAGGCCAGAGGAGATAGCGTCACCGCGTACCGCCAGTACATTGAGCTCGATTAAGCGATCTGTCATCAAAACGCCGAGCCTACCCGCGATATGGTTGAAGCAACTGCGCGCTTTTCGAGTTTCAGCGCCGAGTTGACCGGACCGCGACAAATGCTCGGTAGGCGAAAGCTGGGCCAACCTTTCGAGAATTGCGGCGACTTCTGCGTTGGCAATTCGATGATAGGCATGTCGTCCACTTCGTAGCGAAGCGGTCAAACCTGCATGTTCAAGTTGCTTGAGATGCGCGCTCGCCGTCTGCGGGCTGACATTTGCAGCGCAAGCCAACTCCTTATTGGTGAAGGCGCGGCCATCCATCAACTCGCAGAGGATGCGCGATCGGCTGGGATCTGCCAAGGCCGCACCGATAATATCTAGTCTCGGTTCGATCGTCATGCTGGTCAGCCTATACACAATACCCAAACGCAGCCAGAACGAACACTTCGGCCTTCGGCAGTGAACGAATTGATGTTAGGCCACCTGCAATATTGACCCACTGCGGGAAGAATCCTCTTCCAATATTGACCCACCTTCCCGGAAGCAGATCGTTCATTCTCGCGACTGTTTCGTGGTTAGCAGGAGAATCAGAGGATGCTGGTAGTGGAGACAATTGCAAAGATTCGCAGGAAACATCTTGGAGATGGAAGGTCGATCCGTGCGATCGCCCGGGAACTCGGCATCTCGCACAATACCGTTCGCAGGGTGGTGTGCAGAAGGCGCGCCGAGCGGGGAGTTCTCTCCTCGCCAGTGGCCATTGCCGGAACCAATTTTACGGGATAGTGCCGATTCCCCCCACGCCTGTACGCCGGTTTCATAAGGAGGCGCTCTGGTGCGGAAGTCGGCCGCACGCCTGATCCTCAAGGACGGACGAGAATCCGAGATCAGGGGTCACTCTCGGACGTGAATGCTGCGGCAGGAGACCCGGCCCGGCCTCACGGACCGTTCAAGTCTGGGAACTGGAGTGATGCGATGCTGCCCGATTCAGCGACTTCCGGTTCGGGGAGACTCAAGATCCACCCGTGACAAAGATGGTTTCTCCTGTCATGAAACTGCAGGCGTCCGACGCTAGGAAAACCGCGGCACCGACGATTTCCTCGGGCCGGCCCATCCTGCCCATCCAGTTGACGTTCCCCACATAGGCTTCCCAGGCTTCCGGGTCGGCGCTCGCGCGACCACGATTCCGGTCCGTGTCGACAAGCCCGGGCGCGAGCGTGTTCAGAAGGACGCCGCGGCCGGCGTGATCGCGGGCCAGGCTCTGGATCAGATTGTGCTGCGCGGCCTTGGTTGCCGCGTAGGCTGTGGCAAGACTCTTCGGCCGCAGTTGGTTGATCGATCCAATGCTGACGACACGTCCCCACCCGCGTGCGGTCATTTTCGGGACGCAGGACTGTAACATGTCGATGGTCGATTTCAGGTTCACTGCGATTTGCCGTTCAAGATCGGCAGGTCTGATTTTGTCGAGCGTCGCGTTGATCTGCGCGGAGGCGTTGATCACGAGAATGTCGAGCCCCCCGGTCAGTCGTTCGGCTTCCTCGGCAAGCATTCTGCCGGCATCCGGCTCGGCCAGGTCGCGGCCGAGTGACCAAACCCGCCCGCCGGTGCCCGCGATTTCGGCACGGACGGTTTCGCACGCCTGAACGGTCCGCGCGTGAAGAACAATCCCGGCGCCCGCTCCGCTCAACCCGCGGGCAATGGCCGCGCCGATGCCACGGCTAGATCCCGTAACCAGTGCCGACCTGCCATGTAGGCCAAAGAGGGAATCCAGGGGCCGGGAAGTCGGGGCCGTGCAGACCGTCACAGGAATCGTCCGGCCGGCAACCCACACGGTCCAGGCTGGCAGCAGAACACGCCGCCGGAGAGCGGCGCTTCGGTCAGCGTCCTAGCCGGTAGGCGAGTCCGCGCACTGGTGATGTAGAGCGTCCTGAGATCGTCCCCGCCGAAGGCGACGCTTGTCGGGCGAGGTACGGGCAGGTCAAGGACCCGGTCCAGGCGACCGTCGGGCGTATAGCGGTTGATGCGCCAGCCATCCCAGATGGCGCACCAGACACCGCCGTCGGCATCGACGCAGAGCCCGTCCGGACGCCCATCCTCTTCGAGAACGGTGGCAAACACGCGCTTGCTGGAAAGATCTCCACTCGAGGGATGGAAATCATAGGCGTAGATGCGGCCCGGGATTGTGTCGACAAAGTAGAACGTCCGATTGTCCGGGCTCCAGCCCATCCCGTTGGCAACGGTGATTCCACTGTCCTTGCGTTCGACGCCGCCATCCGGCGCAATCCGGTAGAGACCGCCGCTTGCCTTGCTGGCATCCAGGCACATGGATCCGACCCAGATGGCGCCCGCGGGATCGACCTTGGCATCGTTCAGGCGATTCTGGACGAACCCGTTTTCCGGATCCACGTAAGGGGACAGCCTGCAGTTGCCAAAATCCAGTTCCTCGATTCCGTCCTGCGATGCCACGCGTCTTCCGCCATCAGCGCCGAACAGGACGGCGCTGACGAGCTTTCCCGGATCGCAGGCCTCGTTCACGCCGGTTGCCGGCTCAAAACGGTAGACGGCCGGATGCAGAATGTCGACCCAGTAGAGCCGGCGCTCGTCGGCGTGCCAAATCGGGGCTTCCCCGAGTTGCGCACCCCAGGGCAGGACGCATTCCAGGCCAGGGATCCGATCCTGCCGTCCGCGTGGCCGGGGTCCGGGCGAGATCGCCACGGCGCCGGCATGACCCGTGATCCGGCGCACCGCCGCGATGAGTTCACGACCTGCTGGATGAATCCTGGCCTGGTCGAGGCGGTTTGACGGGCCCAGGACAACAAGGGCGCCCACCGGGCTGCCATCCTGTCCGGCGATGGCGCAGGCGACGGAATTGACACCGGGCAAGTGCTCTTCGCTGGAGACGGCATATCCTCTTGCCCGCGTCAGGGTGAGATCGGCGTGAAACGGCTCTCGTTCGGTCAGGGTCTTCGGCGTCAACGGCTGAAAGTCCAGCCTGTCGATCAGCCCGCGTGCAACCTTAGGATCCAGGGCGGCAACCAGCGCCTTTCCCGCAGCCGTGCAGTGGAGTGGCACGCGGCGTCCGACATCGACGCGCACGTTCAGCCCGGCTCCTGATCGCTCGTCAAGATAGACGGCCTTGTCTCCATCGAGCTTGCTTAGCGCGACTGTCTCACCGAGTTCGCGCGACAGGTGCGCCAGTTCCGGGGCCGCGGCCGCTCGGAGGTCGAACTGATCCCAGACCCGGTGCGACATTTCCAGGAGGCGGCGGCCCAGAGCGTAGGTTCCGCGGGTCTCGTCCTGGGAGACAAGCCCGTAAGCCATCAACGTCCGCAGGATCCTGACGAAGGTCGGTTTCGGCAAATCCGAGCGCCGCAAGAGTTCCGCAAAACGCAGGGGTTCCTCGGCGTCGGTGACCAGGTCGAGGATCGTCAGGCCCTTGGCCAGCGCTGCCGCGCCCGCAGGAACGGTCTTCCGGTTATCCTCGATTACCCCATGAGTCGGGCCTTTCGGGTCGCTGCCGCCTCCAGGAGCATTCGCTCGATCGACCATTGCGGTTCAAATCCCAGTCTCGCCCGAATTCGTGCGTTCGACGTGCGATAGTAAACGCCGGGTCCGGGAAAGTCGACCGGAACGACCGGGTACCCGGTGACCGCGGACATGCGCTTGAGGAGCCATCCAAACTCCACAGGGTCCGTGGTGCCGAGATTGAATGTACCCTGCGCCGCCTCCGGATGCTCTGCCGCGAGCATGAGCCCAGCCACGATGTCGCGCGTGTCGGTGATATGCATCATATAGGGCTGGCCGTCTCCGTTTCGGGCGAGGACATGCGCGGGGACGCCGGGGTCATGCCGGCGAAGGCGTTCGGCAAGGGCGGGGTTGCCGATGGCTTCCATGGCGCGGATTCGCGGACGCAGAAAGAACCTAGGACCGGAAAACACGCTCTCTTCGTCCAGGAGTTCCGCTGAATCCTGAGTATGTGCGAATCTGAGGATGACGGTCTCCATGGTTCCCATGCGTTGGTGGAAGCGGACAAATTCCTCACCGAGAAGCTTGGTAAGGCCGTAGAAGGAATTCGGTTTCAGCGGATGATCTTCCGTGATTGGCAGGGATTTGGACGCGGTCTCGGGATAGACCTCGCCGGAACTGGCAAAGACGAAACGCCGCGCGCCAGCTTCTGAGGCCGCAGTCAGGAGAACCCGTGTCCCCTCTACGTTGGCCCGCTGCATGCGTGCCTGATCCGCCGGCGCCCAGGACATGACGGCCCCGAGGTGAATCACGATATCCGAGTCAGCGATGGCTTCGGCTACATCCCCGGGGTTCTCAAGCGCGCCGACATGCCCGGTGTAGTTTTTGGCCGTCCGGCCCGCGGGCCGGACATCAAACCCGACCACGGAATGTCCGGCATCCAGGAACGCGGTGACCACGCGGGAACCGACGCGCCCGGCTGCTCCCGTGACGAACACCCGCATGGCTCAAAGCACCCGTTCGCTCAAGGCGTCGAAGAGGTACAGGTTTGTCGGATCAAACGACATTAGCAGTTCCTCGCCCGCACCCAGCAGCCCGGGGTTCGGCACGCGTGCGATCAGGCCTTTGGAGTTGTCCTCTTCATCGCCGCTCCGGGTGACCTGACGCGCCTCGTCCTGGAAATAGATGTATTTTTCCGATCCGAGGCTCTCGATCAGTGTCGGCCTCACCGTGAATCTCACGGGGCCATCGCCGAGACGGATATGTTCCGGCCGGATTCCTGCCACGACTGGACGGGGACCATCGACGGCGTGCCCCTCGATCGGCACGCGGGACCCGAACAATTTGATCCCTGCCCGGCCGTCGACGCTTTCCAGCGAAGTCGACACGAGGTTCATACCGGGCGACCCGATGAATCCCGCGACGAAGAGATTGACCGGTTTCAGAAACAGGGTGTCGGGATCGGCGATCTGCTGGATTTCGCCCTCGCGCATCAGGACCACACGGTCCGCCATCGTCATAGCCTCGATCTGGTCGTGTGTCACATAGACCGTGGTGACGCCTATCCGGTTGTGCAGCGCGCTGATCTCAGCGCGCATGTAGACCCGGAGCTTCGCATCGAGATTCGACAGCGGTTCGTCCATGAGGAATGCCCGGGGTTCCCGCACGATAGCGCGGCCGAGGGCCACGCGCTGCCGCTGCCCACCGGACAGCGCACGGGGTTTCCGGTTCAGCAGGTGGGCGACACCCAACGTTCGTCCTGCCTCCTCGACGCGCCGGTCGATGTCCGCCCGCTTCATGCCGCGCATTTTCAATCCGAAACCGATGTTCTGGCGAACCGTCAAGTGCGGGTACAGTGCGTAGTTCTGGAACACCATTGCGACGTCCCGATCCCCGGGCGCCAGGTCCGTGACGTCGTTGTCCCCGAGAATGATGCGTCCACCCGAGGCCGGTTCCAGGCCGGCAAGAATCTTCAGCATCGTCGATTTTCCGCAGCCCGAGGGTCCGACGAGTACGACGAATTCGCCATCGGATATGGAGAGCGAAAAGGGTTTCAGCGCCACGATGTCACCGTAGGATTTGCAGACATTCTCGATGTCGATACGCGCCATGGTTACTTCTCCGCCCCGGCGGTCAACCCGCCGACAAGATAGCGTTCCAGGACCAGATAGATGAGAATGATCGGAATCGCGACAAAAACAGCTGCGGCTGAAATCTCGTTCCAGTCGGTCGTATACTCTCCGCGCATCGTGGCGATCCCGAGATTCGCGGTCCAGTTGCTCTGGGAGTTGACGAGGAACGTGCGTGCATAGGCGTAATCCGCCCAACTCAGCACGAAGGCATAGAGCGCCGTTGCCGCCAGCCCCGGGGCCGAAACCGGGAGAATGACCCGCACCATGGCGCCGAGCGGCGAGCAGCCGTCGACCATGGCGGCCTGTTCCAGTTCGCGCGGAATAGTGTCGAAGTAGCCTTTCAGCATCCATGTCGTGAACGGGATGATGAGAGTGGAGTGGGCCAGGATCAGCGTCCAGAGAGACCCCAGCATTCCGAGCCGGCTGAAGAGGGCAAAGAGTGGGATCACGAGCAGTGTGGCTGGTAGCATCTTGGCCGTCAGGATGAAGAGGCCCAGCGAGTGCCCGCCCCGAACCCGGAAACGCGAGAGCGCATAGCCGGCCAAGACCGAGACGAACATTGACAGGACGACCGACCCCACCGCTGCGATCGCGGAATTCATCAGCCATCGCGGAATCGGGCGCTCCGACCAGACCTTTCCGAAAATCTGCCACTGGGGATTCTCGGGCCAGAAGCTCGGGGGCAGGCCGGAGAGCTCAAATGTCGTCGAGAGCGCAGTGACGAAGAGCCAGTAGACCGGAAAGAGAATGATTGCCAGCGACCCGATGACTGAGCCGTAGAGCAAGATTGACCTGAGTGGTGAACGGCGCACGGTACAACTGCTTCCTCAACCTAGTACATGGCTCGGGACTGGCGGCCGATCATGGCCAGACTGGCCATGACACAGATCACCAGCGTGACGATACCGACCGCCGAGGCATACCCGAACTTGAAGAAACCAAAAGCCTGGTCATACGTCATGATCGAAAGCGTCTGCGTGGACTTTAGCGGCCCTCCTCCGGTCAGGACTTTGATGATGGAGAAGTCCCGGAAAACCCAGAGCATCACCAGGACCAGCGTGACGCCGAGAACCGGCATCAGGCAGGGAATCGTGATCCAGCGGAAGCGCTGTAGTGCATTGGCGCCGTCGACCCGTGCCGCCGCGTAGTAGTCGGGCGGGATCGATTGCAACCCGGCAAGCGTCATGATCGACACGAAGGGAAATCCTTTCCACACCATTGTCACGGTAAGGGCCCAGAACGCGGGGCCGGGCGTCGAGACCCAGGCGATCATCTGGTCGGCGAGGCCGAGCTTGATGAAGAGCCAGCTCATGAGCCCGAATGAACTGTCGAAGATCCACGCGAAAATGACGACGGCAATGACCTCGGGAACGGCCCAGGGAAGCGCCATGGCGACGCGTGCGATGGATCGTCCGCGGAATCTCTGGTTGACGAGAAGAGCCGTTGCGACGCCGATGACCAGGCTTCCGGCCGTCACTGCCGATACGAGTTTCGCCGTGACCCAGCAGGTCATCCAGAACTCCGAAGAGTTGAAGAGTTTCTGGTAGTTCTTGAACGTGAAGGGTTTGCGTGTCTCGCCGATGCGGGGCAACTTCACGTCCTGGAGCGAAAGATCGAATGAAATGAAGAGTGGATAGGCGATGATCAGGATCACCATGAGCACCGCCGGGGCGAGGAGAATGTAGCCCAGGATATGCTGGCGGCTGGGTCGCGCCAAGTCGAACAGCCGAACCCGGATCAAGGGCCCGGGCGTGCCGCCAGCATTGCCGCTCTGCATGGACATGTCCTCCGATACCGGGAAACGGCCGGCCCGGAAACCGGACCGGCCGCCTTGGCATCCGGGCTCAACCGCTCTGGATTTCCTCGGCCCGGGCCTGAATGACCTTGACGACATCGGCCGGATCCAGGTTCTCGATCAGCATGCGCTGAACTTCCTCCTGGACCATCTTTCCGAATTCGCCGTACTGGACTTCAAGGCCTGTCGGAATCCGATCGACTCCTGCCGCCGCCGCCGCCTTCTGCGTGTCCACGATGATTTGGAAGTGCGGAACCTGTTCCTCGACGCCCGAGACGTCTGCGGTCGGGCTCGGCGGCGTGTTGCCCCCGACTGTCGCGTAGCTGCGCTGGAATTCCGGCGAGATGGTGATCTTGATGAAATCCCAGACAAGCTGCTTCTGGTCATCCGAGATGTCGGTTGCCATGCCAAGCACATTGGACGACCCTCCTACCGGCGGGCTCGTCGCTGGGACCGTCACTTTCAGGATGTCCGCAGCGGCGCCTTGCTTGATCGTGTTGTAGAGCCACGGGCCGTCGAGCCGCAGCGCCACCTTGCCGTCGGCAAAGAGCTTCCGGACCTCTCCCGCCGACATGTCGCGCGGCGTCAAGCCCTCGTCGTAGACAGTCTTCCAGCGAGTCAACCCTTCGATCATCTCGGGCGTATCGATGGTGACGTTGCCCTCCTTGTCGGTCCAGTAGGCGCCCGCGTCGAGCACGTAATTCAGCATCTCGGTCAGGTACTGCCCGGCGCCGCCTTTTGTTTCGTGGGCGGTTCCGAACTGGTCGGTGATGCCGTCGCCGTTCAGGTCCTTGGTCGTGGCTCGTGCGGCTGCGAGGAACTCCTCGAAGTTCGTGGGCACACCGACGCCAGCCTCTGCGAGGATGTCCGGGTTGTAGGCCATCATGAAGCCGAAGTAGAGTAGCATGATGCAGGCGGTCTCGCCGTTCCAGATGCAGGTGCCTTGTCCGGCCCACCCCGTCATGTCAATCCCGTCCTTTTCCAGCCAGGGATCGAGGTTCTCCATCCATCCGTTCTCGGCGAAATTCTGGTACTCGAACGACGCCAGGTGCACGATATGCGGCGGCTGACCGCCGGCGAACAGCGTGGTCATTGTATCGGCATAGTTCGCCCGGTCGACCTTGGTGAACTCGATCGTGACGCCGGGATGTTCGTCCTCGAACTTGGCGATCGCGGATTTCCACCAGTCGCCCATGCCGGCCTCGTCGACCTGCCACGAGATGAACTTCAACGTCTCGGCGTTTGCGGGCGCAAATGCCGCCAATGCCACGAGACCCGCAGCGAGTGCTGCTGCCGTGGTCTTTTTCAACAGGGTTTTCATGATGATTATCCTTCCCTTTCAAGATTCAGATGGATTTGAGCCGGCCCAAGGCCAACTCGGTCGGTTCAACACCCAGTCCCGGCCCGCCGGAGGGCGTATAGAATCCTCCGGCGCAGTTCATGTCTCCTGTGAGAAGATCGCGGCTGGATTGGAAGACAGAGTGCTGAAACTCGTGGCCGCTCACCGGTTCCAAGGCCGCGCTAGCCTGGAGACTGGCAGCGAGAAAGATTCCCGAACCGATCGTGGCATGAGGAATGACATCGAGGCCGTGCCGTTCGGCGAGTCTCGCCATCCGTGTGAAACCGGTAATTCCAGTATGGCCCATTTCCGGTTGCACGATCGAGATGCCGCATCGGGTGATGCGGTGCAGAAGGTCATGATGGGTACGCCATTCCTCCCCCGCGGCGACGGGGACGTCGACGTTCCGGCACACGGCTTCCAGCCCATCGATGTCTTCGGGACGGACCGGAGCCTCGGCGAACCAGAGACCATGCGCCGCCATGGCCCGGATTTCCCCAATCGCGTCTTGGGCGTCATGTTTCCAGTGCATGTCGGCGGCGATGCGGGCGTCCGGCCCCAAGGCCGCCCGAAGGGCCTCAATCTCGGCGGCCAGACCATCGTCGGCGACCGGCGCCGCGAACTTGAACGCGTCGAATCCGCGGGACTGCCACGTTTTTGCGAGATCCGCCCGCGCCTTGATCGTCGTCTCGGGAAGACCGGATACATAGGCGGGAATCCGGTCGCGGACTGCACCCCCCAACAATTCGGTCACTGACGAATCTTCGAGACGCGCGGCGATGTCCCAGAGTGCGATGTCGACTGCCGCGAGAGCGTCGACGTAAAATCCTCCCGTGTAGCCGCGCACACGCACGAGGCCGTAGAGATCGTCGTAGACCGCGGTCGGGTCGGTCGGGTCGCGCCCGATCATGAAGTCTGCCAGCAGGTCGTCGATGATAGCCCCGACCGCGCCCGGGGCCACGAGTCCGTAGGTTTCGCCCCAGCCGACCGTGCCGCCTTCCGTCTCGATCCGTACCAGAACCGACCGGTCGAAGACCGGGTAGACCGTGCCATTACCCTTCCGGACGAAGTATCCCTTCGCGTTGGGCTCCTCGCCTGCCCGCAGCGCACCGAGGTATGGTATCTCGCGGGGCTGAGTCAGGCTGAATGCCCGGACGGACTGGATCCGGCTGCTCATGCCACATTGTCCTCCCGGTCCCATGTCGGGCGATATAGGTCCAGTTCGGCGAGATTCGCGTCGATGTCGGCGATGGCCACTGCGTCGAGTTCCGGTACCGGGGTACGTACGCCCACCGACTCGAGGATCTCCCGGCGCATCAGGACGTGCTTGGTCAGGCGCATGCGATAGACGGCCTGCAAGACCAGGAGCGGCAGGGTCCTGACGTAGATGTCGCGGGCATCGCCCCGGCGTCCGCTACGCCAGGCCCGGTCCAATTCGACATGCAAGTCGGCAATTTCAAGTGCCGGTGCAGCGGCGCAGGCACCGCGGGCATATTCGTCCAGTACGTACCGGCTTCCCCCGCCTCCGAAGACACCCCTGAGGGAAGTCGGACGGTGTGCCAGTACATAAGAGATCGCGGGGCCGGCCGGAAGCGTCTCTTCCTTGACGTAGGCGACCTGTGGAAACCGCGCCGCAAGTTGACAGATGGTCTCCGGCGACAGGTCCGATCCACGCGGTGCCGGTGCATTCTGGAGGACGAAGCGGGCCTCGGGAAGCGCATCGGTAACCTCGGAAAAAAAACTCACGAGGCCTTCAAGGTCGCGACCCAGGCCACAGGGTGGCTGGACCATCATCAGACTTATGCCGAGCGACGCGGCGTGACGCCCGTGTCGGACGGTTTCGGCTGCGCTTGACCCACTCGCACCGGCAACAACCCGTGTTCTTCCACCCGCACGAGCGACGACGACCTTGAGCAGTTCGATCCTTTCTGCGTCCGTCAATTCCGAGACTTCGCTTGCAAATCCCGGATAGATGACGCCACTGACATCAGCATCCAGAGCGAAATCCACGATTCTCGTCATGGCGCTTGCGTCAACCGTACCCGTTCGGGTGAAGGGCGTGGGAAGCACGGGGAGGATTCCCTGGAGAGCCTGCAACCGAAGATCCATATCATGAGACCAATGAATTACATTTTGACACTAATTGATTGACCTCCTGACCGCAACTGCGAAATCTAACAATTGCTGCTAAGTCTTGCGTATTTGACGACGATTCTTGCCGCATTTGACGACCGGAATCCGCGCGAAGCGCGCTGTCTCTCCCTGCATTGATGCTTGAGCTGCTTTTCCCTTGCGAGCGTAAGCGAGCCAATCCTCGCAATCGAGCCTGGAACGCGGCAGTTCGCCCCCAAATGCGCGTTCCGGGATTCAGGTTCGTCCCCTTGCACTCCAGCTCGCCGGCGCCCCTTCAAGCCCCGCCGCAATCCAGCAACAGCGGCGCGTTCCGCTTGCGATTGGACTCGCCCGTCAGCGACGATTCACTCACCAATGCGCTTTCGGTAGCGACGCGCGGCGCGCCTAAGCGCCGCATTTGGCGCGGGTGGGTCAAGAAGCGCGTCGTGGAAGGCATCCCAATCCGTCGCTGGGAGGACGACCCGTTCATTTGCCTCGATCACCCGCTCGGCCGCCGACACGGCGTTGCCGAGCACGAAGCGGCTGACAGTGGATTCTTCATAGGCCGCTGCACGTTCGAGCTTCCGTTTGCTCCTGGCGTCGATACGCAGGTGAGGGCGCTCGTGCTTCATGTTGGCTGTTTCAGCCATTGCGATGTCTCCCGCGCGAGTTGCCGATCAATTCATGCAGCAAGACAACGTACATCGCAAGCACCACGGCGATCGGCACGGCGCCAAGCGTCGCCCAAAACCCATGGCAGGCCTCAGTCCTTCCACCCGGAATGACATGAAAATCGGCCGACATTGCCGCCGCCACATTTTGTCGGTGATATAGAGGCGGAGATTGCGAACTGACCAGATGTCTGCACCCAATTGTCGGGGAATCGCACGCAGCGGTACTGATGTCGGACCATGATCGTGGCCGCCCGAGGCACCCGCTCTGCAGCGCA
This sequence comes from Paracoccaceae bacterium, assembly GCA_964291445.2. GTDB lineage: Bacteria > Pseudomonadota > Alphaproteobacteria > Rhodobacterales > Rhodobacteraceae > JAPOXR01. The sequence continues at coordinate 845,936 of OZ219864.1, forward strand.
GGTCTCCCACATGATTGGTCCGCAGATCGCCCCGCGGACGGTGTTGCTCGTTCTGGCGGATCATGTCCGGGGGCAGAATTTCACATCAAGGCGGGAGGTTGGTCGGAAGTGGCTGGGGTAAGGCCCGGCGTCATGATCTGCAAGTCCGCGGTTGGGCGCAGGAACTTGCCAAGCGGAGGTGTGGCCCCTATCACATCCAGTGAAACTTCGCCGTTGCCTGCGCAAGCAGGGCGGCATCCAGAATGAGGAGGAAATCATGACGACAAGACGGAAATTCCTGGCCAGAATGAGGAGGAAATCATGACGACAAGACGGAAATTCCTGGCCGGGGCCGGCGTTGCTGCCGGGGCCGCGGCGCTGTCGGCGCCAACCGTGCACGCCCAGTCGAAGATCCGCTGGAGAATGCAGACCTATGCGGGTCCGGCGCTGGCCGAGCATGTCATCAAGCCGGCGATCGAGTCATTCAATCGCGTTGCCGGTGACGAGATGGAGATCGAACTGTTCTTTGCCGACCAGCTGGTTCCGACCGGCGAGTTGTTCCGGGCCATGCAGAAAGGCACGATCGATGCCGTCCAGTCCGATGACGATTCGATGGCATCGCCGACGGAAGTGACCGTGTTTGGCGGCTATTTTCCGTTTGCCAGCCGCTACTCGCTCGATGTGCCTGTGTTGTTCAACCAGTACGGTCTCGGCGAGATCTGGGACGCGGAATATTCGAATGTCGGCGTGAAATGGCTGTCTGCCGGCGCCTGGGATCCGTGCCATTTTGCCACCAAGGATCCGATCTACAGCCTGGAGGACATGAAGGGAAAACGGGTCTTTACCTTCCCGACTGCCGGGCGGTTCCTGAGCCAGTTTGGCGTGGTGCCGGTGACCTTGCCATGGGAAGATATCGAGGTGGCCGTTCAGACCGGCGAGCTTGACGGTGTGGCATGGTCGGGGATTACCGAGGATTACACGGTCGGTTGGGCCGATGTGACCGACTATTTCCTGACCAACAACATATCGGGAGCATGGGCAGGATCCTTCTTTGCCAACATGGACAGCTACAATGCGCTTCCTGACCGGCTCAAGGAGTTGCTGAAACTGACCATGGACAGCTCACATTACTACCGGCAGTGGTGGTACTGGGGCGGCGAAGCCCATCTCAGGGTGCAGGGGACGAAGATGAAACTCACCTCGATACCCGACGAGGAATGGGCCATGGTCGAAACGGCCGCACGCGAGTTCTGGGACGAAATCGCCGCCGAGTCGGAGACCAAGGCCCGGGTGGTGCAGATCCTGAAGGATTACAATGCGGTAATGGAAAAGGCAGGTCGCCCGTACCGTTACAGCTGATCTTGACGACAGGCCCGGAGCGCCGGGCCTGTCATTTCCAGTCCGGAGTTCTTGGCAGGGCATGACCGCCCCAGGGATCAGTCATGGCTGACACACTGCAATGCATCTCGCCGGTTGACGGCTCGGCATATGCCGAGCGCAGCCGGCATGGTCCCGGCGCGGCATCGAGGATCATCGAGGCGGCCAGAGCGGCGCAGCGGGGTTGGGTCGGCAGGCCGCAGGAGGAGAGAATTCGGCTGGTGCTGCAAGGGGTGGAAGCGGATGACGAGGCGGTGCGGCTGATGAATGACAGCGAGTTCGGTCTGACGGCATCGCTCTGGACCGGCGATCGGGAGCGCGCCGCCGGCATCGGCTCCCGCATCAATACCGGGACCATCTTCATGAATCGCTGCGACTATCTTGACCCGGCCTTGTGTTGGGCAGGGCGAAAGAAGACTGGCCGGGGCGGCGCGCTGTCGGTCATCGGCTACCAGAATCTGACGCGGCCCAAATCCTTTCACATGAAGCTGCGCTGAGGACACGACATGATGGCCAACTGGTCATATCCGACCAATATCCGATTCGGGCCCGGCCGCATCGCCGAACTTCCGGATGCCTGCCGGGCTGCCGGCATCAACAACCCCCTGCTGGTCACCGACCGCGGGCTGGCCAGGCTTCCGGTCACGAAGACCGCACTTGACGTGCTCGAGGCTGCCGGGATGGGCAGGTCGATCTACAGCGAAGTCGATCCCAACCCGTCCGACGGCAATCTGGCAGCCGGGTTGGCCATGTTCCGGGAGGGTGGTTTTGACGGCGTTGTCGCCTTTGGCGGGGGATCGGGTATCGACCTGGGCAAGATGGTTGCATTCATGTCGGGCCAGACCCGCCCGATATGGGATTTCGAGGATATCGGCGACTGGTGGATGCGGGCGAATGCCGATGCGATCGCACCGGTCGTTGCCGTTCCGACCACGGCAGGTACCGGCTCGGAAGTCGGACGGGCCTCGGTCATCACCAATTCCGAAACACGAACCAAGAAGATCATCTTCCACCCTCGGGTCTTGCCGGCGGTGGTGATTTCCGACCCGGAACTCACCGCCGGAATGCCGGCTTCGGTCACCGCCGGCACTGGCATGGACGCGTTTGCCCATTGCCTGGAAGCCTATTGCTCGCCGAACTACCATCCGATGAGCCAGGGCATCGCCCTCGAGGGCATGCGGCTGGTCAGGAACTGGCTGAGACCGGCCTTTCGGGATGGCAGCGACCTGGAAGCCCGGGCCCACATGATGAGTGCGGCCTCGATGGGGGCGGTGGCATTCCAGAAGGGGCTTGGTGCCATCCACGCCCTGTCCCACCCGGTCGGTGCCCTGTTCAATACCCATCACGGCACGACGAATGCCGTCGTCATGCCGCCGGTGCTTGAATTCAACAGGATCGCGATCACCGACAGGATCGAGGCGGCAGCAGCCTATCTGGGCATCGGGGGCGGGTTCGAGGGCTTTTGCGAATTCGTGATCGAATTGCGGTCGGAGCTGAATATCCCGGCCAATCTCGCCGAGTTGGGCGCTGACCCTGCGAGGAGCGAGGAGATGGCCAGGATGGCGATCGAGGATCCGAGCGCAAGCGGTAACCCGGTTGCATTGGATTACGACAACACCCTCGATCTCTACCGGGAATGCTTCCGGTTGTCCCGGTGACCCATAGGCGCCGGGCGGGATGAGCGGCATGTTCGCAGATGCCCGGTCCATCATCGGATGGCTCGGTCTCGAGCCGCATCCGGAAGGCGGTCACTTTTGCGAATCGTTTCGTGCAGTCTCCGAAGATGGCACCCGCGGTGTGGTCACGTCGATCTACTACCTGCTGCAGGAAGGCGAGATATCAAGGTGGCACCGTATCGATGCCCTGGAAATCTGGCACTTTCATGCCGGCAGTCCGCTGGCATTGCGGATGTCTGCCGACGGCGTCGTCGTCACCGAACGGCGCCTTGGCGTGATTTCCGAGGCGCATCCGCAGGCCGTGATTCCCGCTGGCTGCTGGCAAAGCGCCCGAACCGAAGGTGCCTGGACGCTGGTCGGTTGCACGGTTGCCCCGGCCTTCGACTTTGCCGGTTTCGAACTTGCGCCCGAGGGCTGGGAGCCCGCCTGAAATGCAGGCACCGCGGTATGCGAAGCGGTCTTCCCGCCGCCTTCATCGGTTCCTCGGAGACGCAGCCTTGGCACCCCGACCTTCCGGACGGACGCCGATCCCGCGGACGGTCTATGCCGTGTATTCCGGGAGCAAATCCGGCAGCGGATAGAGTTCGTTCATTGGAACCGACTGCCCGTTTGCCATGACGATGCGCACATGGCTTCGATCCATCAGCCGTGGCCGCACCACCCCGCAGGAATGGGAGATGGTCTGGACCTCGCGGATGATGCGGTGGCAATAATTGGCGACCCGGACCGATTTTTCGCTGGGGTCGAGCCCCTTCTGCAGCCTGGGGTTATGGGTCGTTATGCCGGTCGGGCAGGTATTGCGATTGCATTTGAGCGACTGGATGCAGCCCAGGGCAAACATGAAGCCGCGGGCGGAGGTCACGAAATCGGCGCCGGTGGCAATGGCCCATCCCACCTCCGATGGCGTGATCAGCTTGCCGGAGGCAATCAGCCTGATCCTGTCCTTCATGCCAAATTTGTGCATGACATTGGCGGTCAGCGGCAGCGATTCCTTGACCGGAAGCCCGACATTGTCCATCAGCGGCATCGGTGCCGCACCGGTTCCGCCATCGCCGCTGTCGACGGTGATGAAATCGGGGGCGCTGTCCATCCCCCGTTCATGGATCAGGGTGCAGAGTTCCTCGAGCCAGCCGAAATCACCGATCACCGCCTTGAAGCCGACCGGTTTGCCGGTCACCTCCCGGACATGGCCTATCACGTCGAGCAGATCGGAGATGTTCTTCACTTCCCGGTGCCGGTTGGGTGATATGGAATCCTCACCCTTCGGGATGCCCCGGATTGCGGCAATTTCGGCCGTGACCTTGTTGCCCGGCAGTATCCCTCCCTTGCCCGGTTTGGCGCCCTGGCTGAGTTTCAGCTCGAACATCCTGACATTTTCATGCGCCGCCACTTCCCGCAGCCGGTCGTCACTGAGATTGCCATCCTGGTCGCGTACGCCGTATTTGGCGGTTCCGATCTGGAAGACGATGTCGCAGCCGCCCTCGAGGTGATGTGCCGACAACCCGCCTTCGCCGGTATTGTACCAGCATCCTGCAAGCCGTGCGCCCCGTGACAGGGCCCGGACAGCCGGTGTCGACAAGGCGCCGTAGCTCATGCCCGAGATGTTGAAGAATGACGGGGCATTGTAAGGAATGCGGCACTGCTCGCCAATCAGCATCGGCACCATCTCGACGGCATCTTCGGTCAGGGTCGGAAACGGAGTATTCACGAAAATCGTCGTTCCGGCCGGTGTCAGGTTCTTGGTTGAGCCAAAGGCAACAGTATTGTCGAGCTTGCGGGACGAGCGTTCGACCCAGTCCCGCTCGGCCCGGTTGAAAGGCATCTCCTCCCGGTCGAGGGCGAAGAAATACTGGCGAAAGAACTCGCCAAGCATGGAGAAGAGGTAGCGGAACCGGCCGATCACCGGGTAGTTGCGCCGCACGGCATCCCGGGTCTGGCTGGCATCAATGATGTAGATGATGATTGCCGCCGCCATCGCCAGGCCAACGATGAATATGAACAATGCAGACAGGAACTGCAGGCCGCCGGCCACAAGGCTGTCAAGGAACATGGCTGTGATCCTCCTCCCGTAATCATTGATGTCGGAGCCAATAACGCCACTTGAGCGGATTCAAAATTTCATGCTCTGACCGAGTCTCGCGATCAGCCTTGAATATGACGCGCCACGAGGAGACCTGCCAGAAAAGCATCTGCCTGAGAGGTCCCGCGAATGGCGTTCCATTTGACAAGCGCCGCATCAGCGCGCTTGTGGAAATCCAGGGCTTCTTGCCGCTGAAACCGGCGGTGGGAATCGTAATCGGCCTCATGTCGTGCCTCCTGAAGATCAACAAATGTCGCCGCAATTTCGATGAGGCCGGGCTCAAGTTGTTTATCCTGGAATGCCGGAGCAAGTTTGGCAGGAGGCTTCTTGCTGTTGACAAGGGAATCGCAAACAAACCGCATGTCGGAGTGACGAAAGGCCCTGGAGACGCATTGGCGAAGGGCGTTGCGATTTCCTTGGGAAATCAGCATGCGCGTGGCTTCATCGACCAGGAGGTGAAAAAGTGCATAGTAGGACGCAGATATGGCACGGCGCAGGCTGGCTTGTGTTGGGTGCTTCGGTTCCTTGGTAGCAAGGAGGCGAGCCTGTTTGAGAAGGTCTGCGTGGAGGCTCAACTCTGCGCGTCCATTTCGGTTTTGGACCAGAAGCTGACATAAACCCAGCCCGGGAAACCACTGCGTTCGCGGATTTTTTCGAATACTACATCCCTGATTTTCATGCGGGTATGAAAATCTGTTGTGTCATCTGGGAGTACAGCCCAAACCCAGATCGCGAATTCGTCCGTGGAGTCGGCGCCAGTTCGGATAATCCAGTCGGAGACGTTGACACCGGCCGGTAGTGGCAAGGAATCGAGGATTGCACGGATCCTGTCCTCATCCGATTTGCGCTCTTGTCGACGCCAAGTCCCGCCACTCACTCGCCGGCCTTGTGCGGTTGGACTGGCATACGGTTCACGACGGCACACCCTGAAGGCTGCCCCGGTACCGCTGGGTGCAGAGGTCAGCGTAATCTCACTGATCGGTTCGTTTGCGGCCGATTGCATATCAACTCTCCCGTTGCCTGTCCTGTGAAGCACCGCGGTCTTCTGGCAACAGGCGATCTATCAGTTTTCTCAACTCAACCAGGTCTGATGTCTTCATGGTAACCAGCGTGTGAAACAAGACTTCACCGTCATTTAACATCTGGTCCCCGAAGTAGATTCGAGACATTGCCGGATCAACAAACATGTGAAACCTGTTTGAATAATGGGGAACCAGGTTCCCGAAATCGCTGTGATCCAATACTGTATTCTCGCCCGTGTCCTGTTCGTGGTCCATTGGTGCCACCGCTGGTTTGAGTATGTCCGCAATCTATCAGACCCGGAGGTGTTGTCGAATCCGGTGTCCAGGAGAACACAGCCACGAATGGCCTGGTCAAGGAAATCGGGATGCATCTTGCAGGGAATGTGAGGACAGGACACTACCAGCTTGCCGCCAGCCTGGTTCCCTGGTCGATTGCCATCTTGGCGTCGAGTCCGGCCGATGTCATGGCGCCGCCAATGATGGTGGCGGGCCGGCGCAGCCCCGAACATTGCCTGGCGGCGGCACCCTCTGGCTCCTGGCCCACGCACAGCACGACGGTGTCCGCCTCCACCAATTCGTCTGCGCCGTCGGCGGTGGTGATGTGGACCCCGTATTTGTCGATCCGGCGATAGGTCACGCCGCCGACCATCCTGACCGATTTCATCCTGAGCGAGAGCCGGTGAATCCACCTGGTGGTCCTGCCCAGGTTTCGGCCTGGTGGCCCCGGGCTTCGCTGCAGCAGGGTGATATCCCTTGAGGGCGCCTTCACGGCCGGCCCGGCCGGGTCCAATCCGCCGCGGTGCAGCGCCGGGTCGCACACGCCCCACTCGGCCATCCATGCCGACAGCTCGTCCGGATCATTGTCGTCGTCCCGGGCCAGGAATTCGGCCACATCGATCCCGATTCCGCCGCCGCCGAGGATCGCCACCTTCTCGCCGACCAACCGGTTGTTGGCGAGCAGGTCGGCATAGGTGAGCACGTTCGGGCCATCTTCGCCAAGTAGCCCTGTCGTCCGGGGCCTGACCCCGGTTGCAATCGCCACCGCGTCGAATTCCGAAAGCTCGCCGGCGGCCGGGCTTGTGCCGAAATGGATGGTGACCCCCAACTCGTCCAGCATCGTCCGGTACCAGCGGACAAGCCCGGCGAATTCCTCCTTGCCGGGAATCCTGGCTGCCATGTTGAGCTGGCCGCCGATCCGGTCCCGGCGCTCGAACATGGTCACGCGGTATCCTCGTTGCGCCGAGGTCAGTGCGGCGGCGAGTCCGGCTGGGCCGCTGCCGAGAATCGCCACGGATTTGCGGCGAGTGGATGGTTCGATTCGAAAGCCGGTCTCGTTGCAGGCGCGGGGATTGACCATGCAGGTCGCAATCCTGTCGTCGAAGGTGTGATCCAGACAGGCCTGGTTGCAGGCGATGCAGGGGGCGATGGTCCGGTGCCGGCCGGTCCGAGCCTTGTTCACGAATTCGGCATCGGCCAGGAATGGGCGGGCCATGGACACCAGATCCGCATGTCCGTCGGCAAGTATCCGCTCGGCGGTATCCGGGTTGTTGACCCGGTTGGAGGCGACAACCGGAATGGACACTGCCTCCCTGAGCTTGCCGGTGATCCAGGCAAAGGCCATTCTCGGCACCGATGTGGCAATCGTCGGCACCCTCGATTCATGCCAGCCGATCCCGGAATTGAGCAGGTCGGCTCCGGCCTGTTCCACTTTGCTGGCAAGCAGTACCACCTCGTCCCAGCTGGAGCCGTCCGGAACCAGGTCGATGACGGAAATCCGGTAGATGATCAGAAAATCCTTCCCGACCGCCGCCCGGACCCGTTCCACCGCCTCGATCGGCAACCGCATCCGGTTTTCGTAGCTGCCGCCCCATCGGTCTCGGCGCCGATTGGTGCGCCGAACCAGGAACTGGTTTATGAAATAGCCCTCGGATCCCATGATCTCGACACCATCATAACCGGCCTCCCGGGCCCGGCAGGCGGTATCGGCAATGTCGGAGAGCTGCTTTTCGATGCCGGCGGCGTCCAACTCGGCCGGAACGTGCGGCGAGATGGACGATTTGACCGGGGACGGCGCCACGCAATCCTTGCCATACGCATAGCGGCCGGCATGCAGGATCTGCATTGCGACATGACCGCCAAGCCCGTGAATCCGCCCGGTGACGATCCTGTGTCCGGCGACATCGTTGGCCGAAAACAGCCCGGGCGCGCCGGGAAAGACGCTGCCCTCGGTGTTCGGTGCCATGCCGCCGGTGACCACCAGCTTCACGCCGCCGCTGACCCGTTCGGCATAGAACTCGGCCGCCCGTTGCCAGTCGCCAGTGCGCTCGATGCCGGTATGCATCGAGCCCATCATGCAGCGGTTCGGAAGTTCCAGCTTCCCGACCACCAGCGGGCTGAACAAATGTGGATATGTGCCGCCGCTCACGTCACTCTCCGTGCAGCAGGATGGCCGGGCGCCGAGGCGGGCCGAAGCGACCGGCCGCGATCACAGATCCATGTAGACGTGGCGTTCCTCTTCGGCGCCCGGATGGGTGACCGCTCCCTTGCGGGTTGGCCCGACCAGCCTGGCATATTTCCACAGCGCACCGGACGAATAGATGGTTTCACGTGGGCCGCTCCATGCCTGGCGGCGCTCCTCCAGCTCGTCATCCGACAATGCCACGGAGATGGTCCCTGCCCGGGCATTGATGGAAATCTCGTCACCGTTGCGGACCAGGGCGATCGGCCCGCAATGCGCTGATTCAGGCCCGATATGGCCGACGCAAAATCCGCGGGTTGCACCGGAGAACCGCCCGTCGGTAATCAGTGCCACCTTCTTGCCCATTCCCTGGCCGGACAGCGCCGCGGTCGTCGACAGCATTTCCCGCATGCCGGGCCCGCCGGCCGGGCCTTCATTGCGGATGACGATGATCTCGCCCTCGCGGTATTCCCGGTTCTTGACCGCCTCGAAAGCCTCCTCCTCGCATTCGAACACCCGGGCCGGGCCGGTAAATTCCAGCTGGTCGTCGCTCATACCGGCCACCTTGACGATGGCGCCATCCGGGGCGAGGTTGCCCCTGAGCCCGACAACGCCGCCGGTCGGCGACAGCGGCGTCTCCACCGGGTGAATGACCCGGCCATCCGCCTTGCGCGTCACCTCGTCAAGCTCCTCGCCCATGGTTCGTCCGGTGGCGACGACGCAATCCTCATGGATCAGGCCGACCTTGCGCAACTCGTTGAGAACAACCGGCACCCCGCCCGCCTCGAACAAATCCTTGGCGACATGGTCGCCGCCCGGCTTGAGATTCACGAAATAAGGCGTGTCGTGGAAGATGTCGCACACGTCGAACAGGTCGAATTCGATCCCGGCCTCATGCGCGATCGCCGGCAGGTGCAACCCGGCATTGGTCGAGCCGCCGGTGCAGGCAACGACGCGGGCGGCGTTTTCGAGGGATTTGCGGGTGACGACATCGCGAGCCCGGATGTTCTTCTCGAGCAGGTTCATGATGGCGGCCCCGGAGGCCTCGCAATATTGGTCCCGGCTCTCGTACGGGGCCGGTGCGCCGGATGAATTCGGCAGGGCAAGTCCGATCGCCTCCGATACACAGGCCATTGTGTTGGCGGTGAATTGTCCACCGCAGGCGCCGGCCGACGGGCAGGCAACTCCGCTCCAGGACCGCAAGGGCTTCATCGGACATGGCGCCGGCCTGGTGCCGGCCGACCGCCTCGAAGACATCCTGGACGGTCACATCCTTGCCATCGAGCCGCCCCGGCAGGATCGAGCCACCATAGATGAACACCGACGGGACATTCAGCCGGACCATCGCCATCATCATGCCCGGCAGGGATTTGTCACAGCCGGCCAGTCCGACCAGCGCGTCATAGCAATGACCGCGCATGGTCAGCTCGACGGTGTCGGCAATTGCATCCCGTGACGCCAGGGAGGAGCGCATTCCCTCATGCCCCATGGCAATGCCATCGGTGACGGTGATGGTGGTGAATTCACGCGGCGTTCCCTTCGACGCCTTCACCCCCAGCTTTACCGCCTGTGCCTGGCGGTTCAGGGCGATGTTGCAGGGAGCTGCCTCGTTCCAGCAGGTGGCGACACCCACGAATGGCTGGGCGATTTCGCCATCTGTCAGGCCCATCGCGTAATAGTATGAACGGTGTGGCGCACGGGCCGGGCCGTCGCTTACATGTCGGCTCGGAAGATGTGCCTTGCCACTGACTGTATCGGTCATCGATCGGATCCTGCTGTCAAAAATCTGCAAACAAGTACTGTCTCCACATTTCCGGTGCAAGAAACAAACCGGCTTGCCATGACGTCCGGGCACGGGATGGCGTGCTCAACGTTCCACATTGCCGGTGCAGGCGCCGAGGGCCGCTGGCACGTCGTCCGACATGATGCCGTCAATGCCGAGCGACAGCAGCCGGGCAATCTCGTCGGCATCGTTGACGGTCCAGACATGGACAGGGAGGTTTCGTGCATGGGCCGCCCGGACCAGCAACCTGTCGACTATCGGAACATGGTAGCGATACGGCGGAAGCTGGGCACAGTCGGACCGGAACCGTCCGACCGGACATCCAAGCGATGCCATGCGCAGGCGCACAACCTCCTGCGGGCCCATGGATGTGCAGAGCCGGGTACCGGCGAGGCGCCGCATCTGCCGCAGGCGCCGGTCCGAGAACGATCCGATGCACACGCGGTCCCAGGCGTCGAATTCCTCGATCATCTCCAGCAGCGGCCGCACCACCTCGTCCTGCTTGGCATCGATATTGATCCGCTGGCCGGGCCATTCAGCGAACAATTCGGCGAGTTGCGGTATCGGCTCCTGGTCGTTGATCCTGAGCGATGCAATCTCCGGCCAGGCAAAATTGGATACCGGGCCCGAAATGCCGGTCAACCGGGCAAGGTCGGCATCATGAAAGGCAACGACCACCCCATCGCTGGTCAGCTGCGCATCGGTCTCCAGGCAATGGACGCCAAGCGCCACCGCGGTGCTGAACGCCGCCATGGAGTTTTCCGGCAGGTTGGCCGAATAGCCGCGATGCGCAAACACCATCGCCCGCGAGTCGGGCGGCGGCCGAAGAAAGGGATGCAACAGATCGATCTGGAGGGGATGCAACGGGCGTCCTTCGTCATCAACCAGGCTTGAACGGATTTGCAGTGACTTTTGCGACAATATACAGGCAGTCGGACTGAATGCATCCAGGGACCGCGACCAGCCACCATGAACTGGATTACCAATTTCGTCAGACCGCGGATCAAGTCGCTGTTCCACACGCAGGGCGACTCCTCTCCCGACGGCCTGTGGTCGAAATGTCCGGAATGCGATGCGATGCTCTACCATCGCGAGCTTGAGCACAGCCAGAATGTCTGCCCGATTTGCGATCATCACATGGCGATCTCGCCCCACAAGCGATTTGAAAAGCTGTTTGACCTCGGCGTGTACCGCGAAATCGACGTGCCGCTGCCGCAGGTCGACCCGCTGAATTTTCGTGACCAGAAGAAATATTCCGACAGGTTGCGCGATGCGCGCGCCAGGAGCGGTTCTTCGGAAGCGATTGTCGTGGCCGAGGGCGAAATTCTCAAGACCAGGTTCGTGGTCGCCGCCCAGGATTTCGGATTCATGGGTGGGTCCATGGGCATGTATGTGGGCAACGCCATCAATGCCGCCTGCGATGCCGCCATCAGGCTGTCGGCGCCGCTGGTCGTGTTCTCGGCGGCGGGAGGCGCCAGGATGCAGGAGGGTATTTTCAGCCTCATGCAGATGCCGCGTACGACGGTGGCGCTCAGCCGGTTGCGCCAGAACCCGAATCCGCTTCCCTATATCGTGGTCCTGACCGATCCCACAGCTGGCGGGGTGACCGCATCCTATGCCATGCTCGGCGATATCCAGATTGCCGAACCCAAGGCACTGATTTGCTTTGCCGGTCCGCGGGTCATTGAACAGACCATCCGCGAGAAATTGCCGGAGGAATTCCAGCGATCGGAATACTTGCTGGAACATGGAATGCTGGACCGGGTGGTTCATCGGCGGAACATTCGCGACGAGTTGGTGACCATCGCCAGGCTCCTGATGAACCAGGAGGAGGCGATAAAGGGTGAGCTGACCGCCGAACCGCAAACGCAGCCGATGCAGGCCTGAGGCCATGGTTGCCGTGCTGGACAGCGACTCCGGAATGATTCTCGAGCGGCTGAAATCGCTCTACCCCAAGAGTATCGACCTGACGCTCAATCGCCCGAAGCGGTTGCTGACGGCGCTCGACCATCCGGAGCGACGGCTGCCGCCGGTCATCCATTTTGCCGGAACCAATGGCAAGGGCTCGACGCTGGCCATGGTCCGTGCCGGCCTGGAGGCGGGTGGCCTGGCGGTGCACACCTATATCTCGCCGCATTTGGCGAAATTCCATGAACGGGTGCGGTTGGCCGGCGAGCTGATCGGGGAGGAACACCTGGCGAATGTCCTGGTCGAGTGTGAAGAGGTCAATGGCGGCGAGCCGATTTCACTGTTCGAGATCACCACCTGCGCCGCTTTCCTGGCCTTTTCGCGCAGCAGGGCAGATGCCCTGCTGCTCGAGGTCGGCCTGGGTGGAAGGCTGGATGCAACCAATGTCGTGGACGAGCCGGCCATGACCGTCATCCTGCCGGTGTCGCTCGACCACCAGGAACATCTCGGCAGCACCATTGCCGGGATCGCCGCCGAAAAGGCGGGAATACTGAAGCCGGGCGTGACCTGTGTCGTGAACCGGCAGCTGCCGGATGCGCTGACGGCCATCCGCAAACGAGCGGAGCTGGTCGGTGCGCCGTTGCGGATCCAGGATCAGGATTGGAGCGTCCAGGCGTCGGAGGCCCACCTGGTCTACCGGGACCATGAGGGCAAAATGCTGTTGCCGCGGCCGCGCCTGGTTGGCCCGCACCAGATTGACAATGCCGGGGCTGCGATCACCGTGCTCAAGGGTCTCGGAACCGGTGAGAGGGCCATTGCGGCGGCGATGACCGACGCCGAATGGCCGGCACGCATGCAGCTGTTGAAGAAGGGGCCGCTGGTCGAGGCGGCGCACAGTTCGGAGGTCTGGCTGGATGGCGGGCACAACCCGGCAGCAGGCGAGGCGGTGGCGGGCGCAATCAGGTCGATGCCCGAACGGGCAACTCGCATTGTCTGCGGAATGCTGGGCAACAAGGACATCCACAGTTTCCTGCGCTCGCTTCGCACGGTGGCGGACAGGCTCTACGGGGTGACAATTCCCGGCGAGCCAGCAGCGCTGCCGGCAGCCAATGTTGCCGGGGTTGCGCGTGAAATCGGCTTCAGGGCAGAGGCCGCGGCCGATACCGAACAGGCCGTGCGGAAGATCGTGTCCGAAGAATCCGGATCGAGAATCCTGGTTTGCGGCTCACTCTATCTCGCCGGCTCGATCCTGCGGGAGAATTTCTGACCCTCCAGGCCGGCGAACGGCCTGTCCCTGCTCCCTGCCGCAGCATGGAAGCCACCGCCCCGGCACGCTCAGATCACGTCAATGGCAACCGTCATTTCTCCATCGCCGCCGCCATACAGGAAACCCGTGGTTGGCGCGGCGTCAAAATAGTCGCGGCCGACGGCAACCCCGATATAACATTCATCCGGCGAGATCCCGTTCGAGACGTCAAAACCGACCCATCCGAGGTTGCGAAGATGGACCTCCGACCAGGCATGCATCGCCGTCTGTTCAACCTGGTCCTTCAACCGGAGATAGCCGCTGACATACCTCGCGGCCAAGCCCAACTGCCTGGCCGCGGCAATGAAGATATGGGCATGGTCCTGGCAGACGCCTTCCTTCCGCAACGCCGCATCCTCGGCGAGTGTGTTGGTGTCGGTGCAACCGGTCCGGTAGGCAACGACCGACCGGATATGGGCCGACAATTGATGCATGGTCTTCGGATCATCCGGATTCTCGCCGGCAAATTCCTGCACGATCCGGTTGATCGCCGATCCCGGGGTGGTCGCTGGCGTTGCAGATTTGAATGACGGATCAGGATTTCCTTCGCCGGACGGGCAGATCGCCGCGTTCCGGCCGGAGGTCTCCACCTCGGCACGAAGCACCACGCGCAATTCCTGCTGGCCATCCTCGATTTGCAGCATGTCGACCGAATTGCCGAACCGGTCGCGAACCAGGTCGAAGACGCTGCTGCCAGCCAGGTCCAGTTGCCGATCGATCAGTCGCTGGCCGGGGCCACTCCATGGGGTGAGCCTGACCTCCATCCGTCCGCCTGCCAACGGACGGGCATAGCGGAAGGTGGTCACATGCCTGACAACAAGCTTCATGGCGGGTCAAGGGAGAAGGCCGGCCTGGAATGACGTGTCAATTGGTACGGCAACTGCATCTGGGAAAATCCGTCTCCCGGGTCAGTCGAACCGGGCAGGGAAGAGATGGCCGGGAGGAACCGCCGTCCTCTGTCGGCGATGGCTGCGTTTTGCGACCCCCGCACACGGGACCAGGCATGGCCCGGGAATCAGATCGACGAATCGATCCACTTGGCCAATTCTGCCTTGGACAGGGCGCCGGTCCGGTTGGAGACTGGCTCGCCATTCCTGAAAATGAACAGCGCCGGTATGCCGCGCACGCCAAGCCTGGACGGCGTGTCGGGATTGCTGTCGACATCGATCTTTGCCACCCGGAGTCGCCCTTCGTATTCGCTGGACAGCTCCTCGAGGGCCGGCGCGATCTGCCGGCAGGGGCCGCACCATTCTGCCCAGAAATCCACCAGCAACGGCAGATCGGAGGCGCCGAGTTCGCCATCAAACGATTGGTCTGAAAGGTGAATGATGCCCATTGCAACAACTCCTGAAACTGCAGGCATCGAGACATATTGACGCATGCCAGACCCGTCAAGGCGGCATCGTCGGCAGGCATCAACTCCCCGACCTCCTCCGGAACAGGTCAAGCCATGTCAACGACACCAGGAAGGACGACATCCCGCGTCTGTCCGAAACAGGCCCGCCGCCCGGCCCTTGAAGGCCGACCAGGACAGACGCCCCGCCATTTGGCCAGGGCAGTTCCTGTAGCCCGCCACATCTCCGGTGCGCAGCAAGGCCATCAGCGTGGTGTCAGACCCGCTATCATGCGCAGGGAATCGTTCAATGGGCCTTGTCAACCCGACCCTCGGCCCTGAAAGCCTCGATCATGTCCGGGCCCAGCCGGATTATCGCCGGATAGCCGTGGAAACTCTGGCCGCCGCCGCCCCTGGCCGGTGACCGGAAAGAGAGTTCGGCGCCCCAGGGCGTTTCGGCAGGTGCCGATCCTCGGCGCTACACTCCAACAGGCACGGCACCATGATGATCAGGTGACGGCGCTGACCGAGCCGGTTTCAACATTGGCCGGGACATTTCCTGGAATCACCACTCGCTCGTCGTCCCGTGATGGCAGGCTCGTGTCTCATCCATCCATTGTGTTGCTGTATTGGCCCTTCCGAGCCACTCGTGACCTGGACTTTCTCTCCTTCGGGGAGCCGGAATCCAACCAATTTTTCAGAGTCGTCCGCGAGATATTCTAGGGCCTGTTGACAATCATGTTGCCGCGACCACGCCACTGACGAGACAAATCGCCGCCGCGAAACTGGCGTCGGTCTTGTCGTAGCGGGTGGCGATGGCTCGGAACTCCTTGATTTTTGAGAAAAAGTTCTCGATCTGGTGCCGCCATTTGTACATTTCCCGGTCATGATCCCTGGATTGGGCACGGTTCCGTCTTGCAGGAATCACCGCCATTGCTCCGCCTGCTTCAATGTCACCGATCAGCCAGTCGGCATCGAATGCCTTGTCGCCGATGAGGGCGCCGCAGCGGAGGTCTGCAAGAAGCTCCGGAACGCCGACCAGATCATGCGCCAGTCCGGGAAGGATCACGAAGCGAACCAGGTAGCCGAGCGCGTCCACCACGGCCACGATCTTGCTGGTCAGGCCGCCTCTGGAGCGTCCGATACCCTGGCGGCAGGTCCCCCTTTTGCGCCGGATGCCTTCTGGTGGGCCTGGACGATGGTGCCGTCCACGAACACGTATTCGAGGTCGAATTCATCAGACAACTCGTTGAATATACGCTCGAAGATTCCCGAAAGCGCCCATCTGCGGAACCGCTTGAACACACTGTTCCAGTTGCCGAAATGTCCGGGAAGGTCGCGCCAGGGCGATCCGGTGCGGGTCCGCCACAACACCGCCTCGAGAAACATCCGGTTGTCTGCCGCGGTGACACCGGGATCGGTCGACTTTCCGGGCAGTATGTGCTCGATCCGCGCCCACATGGCGTCGGTGAGTACCGTCCTGTCTTCATTCATGCTGATACCTGTCTTGACTGCTCGTGCCGCCCTTTGGCGTGCTGTTGCGAGGAAAATGGCATCAAGACGGCTGATTGGCAACTCGATTGTCAACAGGCCCTAACAAGCGCTCAAGGATAACGGGGCGCAGAACAGGAAGGGGAGACCGGTCTTAACGCCCTTCCGTCGTATGGCCACAATTGTGCTTCTCGCCGGCTCGGCAACACGAACGGATGCGTGCCCGTTTGACCAGGTAGCGATTGGTCGCTACCTCAGTGTCATGAGATCTGTTGGCATCAAGGCTCTGAACAGCAAGCTGAGCGAATACGTCCGGCTTGCGGCATCCGGGGAGGCGGTCCTGGTGACAGATCGGGATCGGGTCGTGGCGGAACTCGGCCCGCTCCGGGAGACTCGGAGCCCGATCCTCGCCGACGCCTTCCTTGCGGAATCTGTCCGGTCCGGCGTATTGTCGCCACCGCGACTGGCCAACTTGGTGCCACCACCGAAGCCGAAGCCGGTCGCCACGTTGGACGAAATCCTTGCTGACCTGGACGAGAGCCGGCGCGATCGGTGATCTGCCTCGATTCGTCCGTTTTGCTCGCGCAACTTCTGGCCGCGGACCGGCAGCCACCCGGTTCCCTCTGGGAGGAGACGTTGTCTGCCAGCCGGCTACTGGAATACGAGATATGGGCCCCATTGAATGCGCGCGGGCTTGCCGAGTCCCACGGCGAGGCGGCGCGTCGGTTGATCGGACAGATCACGATGTTGGAACTGACCCCGTCAGTGCTGGCGCGGGCGTTGGACGCCTTTCCTGGCCCCGGCGCGCTGCGCACGCTCGACGCCCTGCATCTGGCGTCGTGCGCCTATCTCGCCGAGCATGGTCAAAGGGTTGCTCTCGCAAGCTACGACCGGCGGATGAACGCCGTGGCCTGGGCGATGGATATTCCGCTGTTCGACCTGGCGACGCATGCCGAATGATCGTTGTGCTGCACGAAGTTTCCTTGTCGTAACCAGGCGTGTGCACTGCGTGCGTGGTGCGGCCAGGTCGTTGCCTCCAGGAAGGAATTCTTCCGAATTCCGTATCGAGACAGCACGTCCGCGGGCTCAAACCTCCCTGCCCGGTCACGGAATCCGGAATGACGGCGGCGACGCAGCGTTCCGGAAGTCCGGATCGAGGACGGAGTCATGCGCCTCGTCTGGTCTCACCTATTGCTTGCCAGGACGGGATAGTTGCTGTTGACTGCCGGTATCTTCAATTCGAGAAGGCTGGATCCATGGCACAGGACTATCCGCCGGCAACCGGCACCACCAAGATCGACAATGATCGGGTCCGGGTTACCGAATGGCGCTTCGGGCCAGGGCAGGCAACCGGCCACCACCGGCATGAATTGGATTATGTCGTGGTACCGCTGACAACCGGCAGGCTGAAGATTGTCGACAAGGATGGTACCGAGTCATTTGCCAGTCTGTCGGAAGGCGAACCATACTACCGGCCGGCCGGTGTCGAGCACAATGTGATCAATGACGACGGCCGGGAAAACGCCTTCATCGAGATCGAAATCAGGTGATGTCGGCCGGAATTCCAATGCGGGATGCGCGCGTGCCCAGGGGATGACAGGCGGCAACTGCGCGGCATGACCGGTTTTGCCGACTGGCCGGTGAATGCGCGGCATCCGGTTTCGGTCACCGGGCGGACCCTGGCATGACCGATTCCGGGCAATTGGAGCGGTGGGGCGCTGCTGCAATCCTGGCAGGAAATTTTTTGCTCGTCCGGTTTCACGGGCCTGCTGTATACCGCAGGCCGCTGCAGGAATGGCGCAGCCATGATTGCCATGGCTTCCGGGAAGTCATCGTGGCTCCGGGTGAACTGCAAGGGCCACCTGCCGTTGGAACCGGCAGTTGATTTTTGGTAGGCCTTCGATCTGCACACCGCCTCTCCGGGATGAAAGTCGAGTGGATATGCATGCCAGCTTGTTGCCGGGAATCCAGCCCGGCCGGATCGACGTGAGTTCGCTGCTCCTTCGGGCAATGGCCGGATTGCGGCCGAACCGACGGGCAAGGCCCGGCAGGGTGAGTTGCCGGGACCGGGAGATGTCCTGATCGAGGATGGTGGTCAATTCAGGCCCCGTTGCCTGTCCCTGGACCTCGAGGTCAGGAAGAAGGATGGCCGGATCGACCGCTTCGGTGCGTTGCGCTGTGACAGCGGCCGGACAGTGTCGGGGGCCGGATCGGAACTGGCAAGGCTGGATGAGTTGGCCGAGGGCGCCGACTTTCTCCTCGGACACAACCTGATTGCCTTTGATCGTCCGCACCTCATGGCGGCAAGGCCGGATCTGCGGCTGTTGAAGCTGCCGGCAATCGACACGCTGCGGCTCAGCCCGATCGCCCATCCGCGAAACCCGTACCACCACCTCGTGAAGCACTACAAGGATGGCGATCTGAGGCGCAGCCAGCGCAATGATCCACTGCTCGATTCGGAAATTGCGTTCCAGGTATTCGGCGACCAGGTGGCGAGCCTGCGGCAGGCAGACAAGACTCTCCTTACCGCCTGGCACTGGTTGTGCTCCCCTGAACCGGACGGCGTGGATCGGGCGGTCGACGCCTTGTTTGCCGATTTGCGGGGCCAGCCAAGACCGTCGGACACGGCTGCCAGGGACGCGATCCTGGCAAGGCTGGACGGCGAATCCTGCGCCGAATACGGGCGCGTGGCGGTGGAGGGTGCGGCCGGATACGGCTGGGCGCTGGCCTATGCGCTGGCCTGGCTGTCGGTGGCCGGCGGCAATTCGGTCATTGCGCCCTGGGTCATTCACCAGTTTCCCATGACCGGCCAGCTGGTTGACTGGCTGCGGGATACGCCCTGCAACCGCCCGTCCTGCCAATGGTGCAGCACGCGTCACGATACCGGAAGGGAGCTGAAGCGCTGGTTCAGCCATGACAGTTTTCGTCCGCAGCCTGCCGATGACAAGGGGCAACCGCTTCAACAGCGCATCGTCGAGAAGGCGATGGCCGGTGATCATGTCTTTGCCATCCTGCCGACCGGAACCGGAAAGTCGCTGTGCTACCAGCTGCCGGCGCTGTCCCGCTACGACAAGACCGGCAAGCTTACGGTGGTCATCTCGCCACTGGTGGCACTGATGGCGGACCAGGTTGCCGGGCTCGAAAGGAGAGGAATCGGTTCCTGCGTGACTGTCAACGGTCTTCTTTCCATGCCCGAGCGGGCCGATGCGCTCGACCGGGTCAGGCTCGGAGATGCCGGCATCCTGCTGATCTCGCCTGAGCAGCTGCGCTCGACATCGGTGCGGCGCGCCCTTGACCAGCGCCAGATCGGTGGCTGGGTGCTGGACGAGGCACATTGCCTGTCCCGCTGGGGTCATGATTTCCGCCCGGACTACCGGTATGTCGGGCGATTCATCCGGGAGCGATCGGAGGGCGGATCGGTGCCACCGATCATGTGCCTGACCGCAACGGCCAAGCCGGATGTGAGGAGAGACATCACCCGTCACTTCAGGGACGAGTTGGGCGTTGAGCTTTCGGTCATCGACGGGGGAAGCGAGCGCAAGAACCTCCATTTCGATGTGGTCCCGACCAGTGGCGGCGAAAAACCGGTCCGCATCTGGGATATCCTGACACGGTTTCTTCCGTCCGACACCTCTGGTGGTGCGATCATCTACTGTGCAACCCGCAGGAAATGCGAGGAAATCGCCGAGGATCTCCAGCACCGGGGAATGAGCGCCGAGCATTTTCATGCCGGCCTGACCCCTGAACGCAAGAAGGACGTGCAGGAGCGATTCACCTCCGGCGACCTGCGGGCGATCGTTGCCACCAATGCCTTCGGGATGGGTATCGACAAGCCGGATGTTCGCCTGGTCGTCCATGCCGACATGCCCGGATCTCTCGAGAACTACCTCCAGGAAGCCGGTCGTGCCGGGCGGGACATGTCGGAAGCGCGTTGCATCCTCCTCTACTCTGTGGACGATGTCGAACTTCAATTCGGCATGTCGGCCCGTTCACGCCTCAATCGGGCGGAGATCCATGGCATTTTGCGGGCGCTCCGCAACCTGGACCGGAACCGGCGATTTGGCAGCGAAGTCATTGCCACCACCGGTGAAATCCTCAACGAGGATGACGAGCAGGTCTTTGACCGCGACTCTGCAACCGACGACACGCGGGTGCGAACCGCGGTGGCCTGGCTGGAAGAGGCAGAGCTCCTGACCCGCGAGGAGAATGTTGTCCGGATTTTTCCATCATCGCTGCTGGTCAACTCGGTCCAGGAGGCGCAGCAGCGCCTGGCAAGAGCCGACATTTCCGAGGACTACCGCTGGAAATTGATGCAAATCGCCAGGCGGCTGATCGAGTCGAAGTCGGATGAGGGCATTTCCACCGACGAACTGATGGGAGTCGCCAGACTCGATTCAAAGGGGATACAGACTGCATTGCGGGATCTGGAGCGTTTCGAGATCGCCACCAATGACACCGTGTTGACCGCATTCGTTCACGCCGGCGTCAAGCACAGCTCCGGGAATCGTTTCAAGGATGCCGAGAGGCTGGAACAGTCGCTGATTTCCCATATGCGCGGGGCAGGCGGCGAGTTGGGGAAGGGGGACACGGCAATCCTGCATTTGCGACATGCGGCACAGGAGTTGCGCGAAAAGGAACTCCCTGACCCGTTGCCGGAGCGGCTTTGGCGCATTGTTCGAGGAATTGCCTATGACGGGCGCGGGGAAGATGGTGCCGGGGGGAGCCTCTCGATTCGGAAACTGGATTCCGAATCGGTGCGCATCACCCTGAGACGAGACTGGAGCCAGCTCGAACGGATCGCCGAGATCAGGCGTGAAGGCGCAAAGCTGCTGCTGGATCATCTTGTCAGATCCCTTCCGTCGGGCAGCCGTGGCATGGATCTCCTGTCCGAAACCACCATCGGCAAGCTCCTGGGGACGATCGAGTCCGACCTCGTTCTTGCCGGCAAGGTCAGGGATTCGTCCAGGCTCATGGACCGGGCGCTGCTGTGGTTGCACGAGATGGATGTTGTCCGGCTCAACAAGGGAATGGCAGTTTTCCGGCCGGCAATGAAGATCCGGCTGGAGCGGCTGGAGCGGCGCGGCTTCAGCGGGGTGGATTTCGAACCGCTGCGGCTTCACTACGAGAACCAGATCCTGCAGATACACGTGATGGTGGCGTTCGCAGAACGCGGCATGGCGGCAATCACCGACGCCATGCGCCTGGCCGTCGACTACTTCACCATGGACGAGAAGGATTTTCTAGACCGCTGGCTGCCGGGCCGGGAAAAGGAGACTCGCCGCCAGACCACGCCCGAATCCTGGGAAGCCATCGTCGATTGTCTCGGAAACCCTGTTCAGAAGCGGATCGTTGCCGATAGCCGCGAGCATACCAACGTGCTGGTTCTCGCCGGCCCGGGTTCCGGCAAGACCCGGGTCCTGGTCCACCGCATCGCATTTCTCATTCGCGCCAGGCGGGAGAATCCCCGCAGCATCCTGGCGCTGGCCTATAATCGCCACGCCGCGGTCGATATCCGGCGGCGGTTGGGCGACCTGATCGACAGGGATGCGCGCGGTGTGACCGTCCTCACCTGCCATGCGCTGGCGATGCGACTGGCCGGGGCAAGTTTCCTCGGACAGGCGGACAATCCCGATGACAGCCGGTTCGACGAGATCATCCGGCAGGCGGTGGCGCTGTTGCGAGGCGAGCACGTGGCACGGGAGGAGGCGGACGAGCAGCGGGAGAGGCTGCTTGCCGGTTTTCGCTGGATCCTGGTCGATGAGTACCAGGATATCGGTGCCGACCAGTATGAACTGATTTCGGCGATGGCCGGTCTGACACGTGGTGCCGATGATGGCCGGCTGACCGTGTTTGCGGTCGGGGATGACGACCAGAACATCTACGCCTTCAACGGAACATCCGTGGAGTTCATTCGCAGATTCGAGGCCGATTACCAGTCGAAGCCGCAATACCTGACCTCGAACTATCGTTCCACGGCCCACATCATCGAGGCAGCCAATTCCGTCATTGCGCCGTCTCCGGACCGGATGAAGGTTGCGCATCCGATCCGCATCAACCGGGAGAGGCGGAAGGAGCCGCCGGGCGGTCAGTGGGAGGAGTTGGACCCGGTGGCGCGGGGCAACGTGCAGATCTTGCCGGCCGGAGGCGACCCCGTTTCGCAGGCCCGGCATGTCATGGCGGAATTCCGGCGTCTTGCCTCGATCGCCACCGACTGGGATTGGTCACGTTGTGCCGTGATCGCCCGCGAGTGGAAATACCTTGATCCGGTTCGGGCGTTGTGTGCGCAGCTCGGAATTCCGGCGCAGATGGGCAACGAGGAGATTCCCGGCTTCTGGCGGTTGCGCGAGACCCGCTCGCTGGTCGACTGGATAGGGGGCCGGGAACAGGCGATGCTGGATGGGACGGAATTGATCGGATGGCTGGACTCGCGGCCAGCCGATTTCTGGCACGAATTGCTGCGCCAGGCCATTGATGAATTCCTGGTGGAAACCACCGGCGACGCAATGCCGGCCAGGCATGTCCTGGAGTGGTTGGCCGAGTGGGGCCAGGAGATTCGCAGGCGTCAGCAGGGCCTGCTGCTGCTTACCGCACACCGGGCCAAGGGTCTCGAATTCGACCATGTGGCGGTGCTGGATGGTGGCTGGGCGCGGCGCGGCCGTGGCGACGACATCGACGAGACGCGCCGCCTCTACTACGTGGCGATGACCCGCGCCAGGCATACGCTGACGCTTGCCCGCATGGAGGAAGACCAGCCGTTCCAGGAGGCGCTGAGCGGGTGCAAATCGGTGCTGCACCGGCAAATGGCCGAGTTGACGGGCGAGACGGACGGGTTGCGCCGCCGGTATGTCCGGCCAACGCTGCGTGAGCTGCATTTGGGATATGCCGGGTGGCTCGACCCGGACAGCAAGGTGCACCGCGCCATCGCAGCGCTGGCGCCCGGCTCGCCCTTGCAGCTACGCCAGTCCAACTCGGGCAGGTGGGAGTTGACGGACCAGGACGGCATCGTGGTTGGTCGCATGGCGAAGGTATTTGCTCCGCCCCGGGCAATGCATTGCCGGTCAGCGGAGGTATTTGCCATCATCACCCAGCGGCGTGAAGACTCGGACCCGGCATACCTGGACCGGATCAAGTGCGAGAACTGGGAGGTCGTGGTTCCGGAACTCGTATTCGAGCATGGCTGACGACCCACCCCCGGCCTCAGCTGCCGGGGCGGGTTTGGACTCGCCCTGGCCGATCAGCCAAGTCCGGAGATCGCTTGCGTGCGAGGCTCCTGGCTACAGGGTTGGTGCGGTCTCGGCCTCCGGTTGCGGCCCGGTTCGGCGAAGCGCATCAAGACATAGCTGCGAATCGATCGACATCAGCTGGCCGGTCCGTGTCCACAGCACGGCGACATCAACGTCACGGTCTGGATAGATTTCTGCAAGCCCCTCGTGATAGGCGCCGAGCTGGCGGAGTATTCCCTCTGGAACATCTTCTTCGCGGGAGGGAACAACCATGTTCGACTTGAAGTCGACTGCCAGGATCCGGTTCTCGCCGATGACGAGGCGATCAATATAGCCAAGCATCCTGTCGCCATCGAGGCTGGCAAGCGGCGCGGTGATGCCGATTTCGGCCATCGACGACGCGCCAAACAGGTGGGCAAGTCCAGGATTCTCGAGCATGCCAACTGCCTCGTCATGGACCTGTTCGAACTGGTCGCCGCCCAAATCCGGATACCGGGCGGCAAGCAGCTTGCCGGCAAATTCCCTTCGATCCTTCGGCCTGATCGCCGGAAGATGTTCCAGCAGGAGATGAACCATGTTGCCGTGATCGATCGCCGATTTGCCGTCATCGGTGCTCTCGCCGGCTTGCTTGTCTGCGATGATCGACTTGGCTCCGCCAAGGCGCGACGGTGACCTGATTTCCGGTGGTCGCTCAGGCCTGTCAACCGGCACCCTTGCCAGTTCCGGCAATGGCTCGACGATCACCGTCTTGCGTCGCTGCAGGTCGCCCTGCTTCGGCCACCGGCCATGGCCGACTCTCAGGATTGACTGGTCTTCGTCCGGCGTCATCTCCATCTCGGGATCGAGGTGTTCGACATTGCTGAACGTCATTGCCCTGCCGACGAGGTCGTACCATGAGCCCTGACCCGTCTGGCCAGCGCCGGCGATGATCAGCCAGCTTTCGGCCCGGGTCATGGCGACGTAGAGCAGCCGGAGCTCCTCGTTTTCTTCCAGCTCGCAGTACCTGTCTGCGGCATGTTCGAGTTCGCCAACCCGGTCGTCCCTGGAGACATTCCACAGTGGTGTGCCGTTCTCGGTCATCAGCAATTCGGTTGGCGGCGGGGTGACCGATCGCTTGTCGGTGTCAGGCAGGATGACGACCGGCGACTCCAGCCCCTTGGCGCCGTGAACGGTCATGACCCGGATATCATTCCCGGCCTGGTCAAGCTGGCGCTTGATTTCAAATTCGCCGCCGCTCCATTCGAGGAAGCCAGTCAGCGACGAGGCCTCTTCGCGGTCATACTCCATTGCCCGCTGAAGGATGGCATCAATCGGCTCATTCACCACCGGCCCAAGCCGCGCCACCAGCCGTTGCCGGGCGCCCTGGATGGTCAGAAGATGTTCGATGAGTTCGTAGGGTTTCAGCTTCCTGGCCTGGTCGAGAAGGTCACGAAGCATGGCTACGGTTTTCGGAAATTCGGCTTCCCGTGCTTCCAGTGATTGCCAGAGGGTCGCCTCGCCGCGGTCGTGGGCGATCGAATAGAGCTGGTCCTCGGACAACTGGAAGATCGGGGATCTGAGAGACGCCGCCAGCGAGAGGTCGTCGGATTGGCTGGCCAGGAAGGACAGGATTGCCCGAACATCCTTGATCGCCAGGTCTTCCTCCAGGCGAAGCCGGTCGGTTCCGGCAACCGGCAGGCCTGCAGATTTGAGGTTGTTGATGATCAGGTGAAACAGGTCGTTTCTCCGGCGCACCAGGATCAGGATGTCGCCATACGAAATCGGTCGATTCTGGCCGCCGCTGCGAATGAAAGCCGGATTTTCCGGATCGGTGATCTTCCGGATGTACGCGGCAATGCCCCTGGCCAGGCGTTCGCGGGCGCCATCGGCGACCCTGGTCAGTTGAAACCTGTGCCAATCGGGCCGATCTTTCCCGGGTGCCGGGTTGACGGCTGGCCAGAGATCAACCCTGCCAGGCAGGTCACTCTTGAACGCCAAGTGCTCGGCGCTGCCATGAAATCCGGGCTCGGCACGGCGGTGAAACACCCTGTCGACGATTTGGAGAATCGCCGGCGACGACCGGAACGAGTATTGCAACGTGTCCTCGCAAAACTCCTTGCCGGTCTCCCGGTACCGGTCGCGGAAATGGACCCGCATTTCGGCAAATTTTTCCGGTGCCGCCCCCTGGAATCCATAGATCGACTGCTTTTCGTCACCAACGGCGAAGACCGTCCGTTCCCGGTCCCGGGCACCGATGCCGGCGGTGAATTCTTCGGCGATCCTGGACACGATCTCCCACTGGTTTCGGCTGACATCCTGGGCCTCGTCGACCAGGATGTGATCGACGCCATCATCCAGCTTGAACAGGACCCACTCGGCGGTATCGGGATTTTGCAGCAATTCAAGTGTCTTGAGAATCAGATCCTCGAAATCAAGGGCGGAGACCTGGCGCTTCCGATGCTCGTAGGCCTCCAGCAATTCCCGGGCAAAATGGTGCAAGGTGAGGGTTTTTTCCGCCGCCTCGACTGCAAGCACCCGCTTTCGAATTGCGGCGACCCGCGTCATGTAGCTGTTAAGTTCCATGCAGACGATCTGCCCGAGACTCTCCCGCACGCGCTTGGTCGGGAATTTGTCAATTTTCGGCGAAAACGGAATTCTTGCCCCCGGGCCGACCAGGAATACCCTCTGAAGACGGTCAAGGTCGGAACGCAGAAGGCAATCAGGGTCGATATCGACCAACCTGTTCATGGCCACCAAGTCGGACTTGCCGCCCCAGGGGAGTGCCCGGATGAGAGTGGCCAGAAGCTGGCAATCGGCTTCGGAAAACAATTGCCGGATCATTTCGACCGGTTGCGGCAGCGGATGATCCAGTTGGAATATCTCGCAGATCTTCTGGTCGGCAATCGGCGTCGCAAAGCGTTGCCGATGACTGAAGATGTTGCCGACGACCGTGGAGAGTTCGTCCCGATTGACGTAGCGTGACACGTTGCGCATCAACCCCGGTGACCGCTCGGCGACCAGGTCAAGCGCCGAGTCGCGCATGTCCTGCGCCGTCCTGCCCTCGAGCGAGATGAAGTGTGGCGACACCCCGGCTTCCAGCGGAAAGCGACGCAGGATTGCCGACCCGAATGAGTGGATGGTCTGGATCCTGAGACCTCCAGGTGCCTCAAGCGCGCGGGCAAACAGCGTGCGGGCCCGCCGCAGATGCTCGTTGTCCAGGAATGCAGGATCCTGTCCAAGCAGTTCCAGCTGCTCGCGAAGATCTGGATCGGGCATCATCGACCAGCCACCGAGGCGGTCAAACAGCCGGATTTGCATGTTGGATGCAGCGGCCGTGGTATAGGTCAGGCAAAGGATGCGTTGTGGCGAGATTCCCGACAATAGCAGCCGCGCCACGCGGTCGGTCAGCACCTTGGTCTTGCCGGAACCGGCATTGGCCGAAACCCATGCCGCCGCTCCCGGATTGGCAACCCTGGTCTGGGCTTCGGTTGCCGCATCCCTGACCACCTGCTCAGGCAACGTCCACATCCCGTCCGCTGTCAGTCGTGAAATCCCATTCACCGAAACGGGCCAGGTGATGATAGGCCCCGCCATACTCGTCGCCGCCCATGAATGCGCGCGAGGTGAAGGGTGTGTCCTCTTCAAGCATCCAGGTGATCAATTCCTGGAACTCCTCCCAATCCTTGTCGAACCCGTCTTCATTGGCAATCTTGGCCACAGGGCCGGTCGCGCCGCGATCGACCTCGTCTTCGGACACCTTCCGTCCGATGCGGAGATAGGCCGCGTAGCGCACGGGACCCGCCGGAATTCCCTTGAAGCCGCCGAGCTCGAGCATCTTGGCCGTCAGCGGGATCTGCTTGTCAAACTGCCGGATATTGGCCGCGGTCGGGACGGTGCCGGATTTGTAGTCATACAGCGCCAGTTCGCCATCCAGGCAGTCGATCCGGTCGGCGCGGGCGGTGAGCGTGAATTGTCCGTCGAGGAGTTCGATCCGGCCCCGGTGTTCGAGGAATTGCGGTGAACCCCTGGTCCGGCGTCTGGTTTCCATCAGCAGGAACTCCTCGGCCATGTTGTCCAACTCGCTGATCCACAGCTGTCTTGTATGCTCGGGATACTCGATGCCGGACAGCATCTGCCGGGCAATGTCCCTGAGCCTGCCGGCAGTCGGAACCTCCTGGCGAGTCCCGCCATTCTCGAACAGCCTGTGCATGACGTCGTGGAACAGGGTTCCACGAACAGCTGCCTCCGGCTGGGCGCCGATCGGCCTTAGCTCCTTCAGGCCCAGCACCCGCCGGGCATAGATTTGGTAGGGGTCGGTGACCAGCGTCCTGATCTCGGTCACCGAGAGCTGCCTGGGCCTGGCATGTTGTGGCGGGCACGGTGCCGGCCGGGATGTCGGGATGAGCGGCCTGGCCGGTGCCTCCATCTGGCGAACCTGGTCAAGCAGCACCTCGCCACGATGTCGCATGTCACCCAGTGCCGCCTTGCCCTCGTCGCCAAGTCCGCCAAGCAGACCGACCAGCCGGCTCAGCCATCGTGAAGGCACGGCCGGCCGGTCCTGGTTGCGCACGGACCGGCTCAGAATGACGCTCCTGGCCGATATTGCCTGTTGAAAGTCATGCGCCAGCAGCCCGATGCGACGCTCGGGCATTAGCAAGCCAGCCTGTTTTCGCATGTCGCGGTTGAGCCAGGGATCGGGCGCCTGGTGGCGGGGCCAGATTCCCTCGTTCAGCCCGCCGGCAATCACCAGGTCGGGACAATGCATGCGGGCATCGATCGAACTGCGGATCGAGATCTGCCGGTGCACCAGGTACGGCTCCGGATTCGCCGACCTGCCGACACAAACCGACCGGAACAGGTGGAGATAGTCCTCGCTTGCAAGCTGGCCAGCGGCGTCGCTGACCGCCCGCAGCTCCTCGAAGAGCTCGACCACCGCCTTTTCGGCCTCCGACACCGCGGGAAACCCGCCCTCCGCCGGTTGCGATCCAAGAATGAGAATGGTGGCAAGTCCAAGATGCAATTCGGCCAGCTGGCAAAGCTCACCCTCCGTGACCTGCGGAATCTCGGCAAGGACCTGCCCCAGCCAGTCAACCCACTCTCTCGCCTGGTCATCGCCGTCGATACTGGACCGAAAATCATCGAACACGGACTCCAGGCCCTGGCCTGGCTCCCGCATGCGAATGGCATCCTCCAGCCGGCTGGTCATCTGGCGATGCAGGTCGATCTGCGCCGACGAATGGCATAGCGGATGCTTGAGGAGGGCGACCAGCGGAACCGGCTCCGGTTTGCGCCCCAGCATTGCCGCCAACCCGTGCAGGAACCGGCCCGGAATGGTTTCAAGCAGGGATTCATCGAGGCTGTTATTGGGTGTCAGCTTCCAACGGCGCAGGGCGGCGGTCACCTGGCGGGCAAGATCCCAGTCAGGCGTGACCAGCGATGCCTTCTCGCCATTTTCGACCGCCATTCGCAGGCGAAGCGCAATGGCGACCGCTTCCTCGCGGGGGCCCGGAGCCTCCAGAAGTGTCAGTTGATCGGTTGCCTTGCGGATATTGTCAAGAAGCGGCCCTTCCGTCATCCACTGGTCGGTGACCGGTGCCGGACGCAGCGCCAGCGACACCAGTTGCCGACGCGGGTGGTCGGCATCATCCGTCTCCTGCCAGCGCCGCACATCGCCGGCCGTGAGCCCCACCTGGTCGAGGAAGCACTTGATCCGGAATTGCGGGTGGTCCTCGCCGGTCTCGGACCCGGTCATGGAATCCCAGGCCGCCTGCGGCAGGTCGAAATCGAAACAGGGCATGACGACCGCGCCCTGCGGCAAGCCGGCAACAGCCTTCATCAGCAATTGCGTGGCGCCCCGCGACCCGGTCGACCCGGCAACGATGACAGGATGGTCGGGCGGCCGCTCCTGCCATGTCTCGACCAGTCGTTCCAC
The DNA here is from genome assembly GCA_964291445.2 of Paracoccaceae bacterium. Classification (GTDB taxonomy): domain Bacteria; phylum Pseudomonadota; class Alphaproteobacteria; order Rhodobacterales; family Rhodobacteraceae; genus JAPOXR01. The sequence goes on from OZ219864.1 coordinate 875,483, forward strand.
CACCAGGCGCTGCCGGGAATGGAGGTCCGGGGTTGCATTCAGCCCCCAATGCCGCTCGAGGATGTCGATGAACTCCAGGCTCCTGGCCCAGTGTTCGGAATGTTCGGACAGATCGAGTTCCTTCAACCGGTCCGGGCCAACGCCTTCCTCGTGCATCTCGTCCAGTAGCCTGGCCAGGCTGTCAGCGAGATCGAAGGTGGCGGATCTAGCTGCGAATCGCTGGTCGTGCTGCAGCAGCGTGGCGACTGCCTGCGACAGTTCCAGCTTGCGCCTTAGCGGCGAGACCGGTCCGGGTATGTCCGGATGGGCCGGATCATTGGCCAGGTCGGCAACCAGACGCAGCACCGGCAGCAATCCGGGCGGGAGCCTGGCGAATTCGGAAAGGATTCCGCTGCGCGTATGGCGGGTGTTGACGTAGATCACGGTCCTGGCCATGGCCTCGGGCGGCTGGCCGGCATGCCGGTTGCGCAGGCCCTGCACGAAATCGGCTATAAAATCGCATCCCGGTGCCATGGCATAGACCCGTGGCCTGGCATGGTCTGCGAATGGTAGCATCAAGATCTCCGGAAACTGCCGGAACATCTTGCCCGGCACGCAAAAGATGGGTGGAATGTCGCCAAGATTCAAGGTCCACGCTGGAGCCGGGCACGCAGGGTGAACGAACCGGTTCGTCGTGGAAGGGTCCGACAGGACTCCTTCATTTCGCAACGGCCAGGGACGGACTCAGCCCGCCACCTGCATGGCAACATCCGGGGTCGGACTGAATGCAGGGGTTCGACGGTGTGGCAAGGAATGCTCCATCGGCATCGCCAATAGCGGCCCGGCAACCCGTATCGGCGGGATCAATCGCGAGAGTTGATCTCAAGAAAGGATTTCGTTCAGTGCGGCCGATCGTTCCGTGACAATACCGACTACCTTGTCTCGCATCATGTTCGCTGCTCCCCAAGGATCTGGGCAAGCCAACCTTCAGGCAGGAGCGATTCGATGAAGGGCGGGAGCTTGCCCGGCGTGTCTTCCCGGACGTGAGCCGGCCCGCCGCCCTTCTGGGGTTTCCAGCGCCATTCGAAACCGTCATGCGTCAGGTGGCCGAGCAATTCGCCGTGCCAGAAAACCAGGAGATCAAGGGCCGCCCGGTTCGCCGGCACGGTGGCCTCGCCGAGTTGATGCAGGAAGAAACGCTCCGCAAGTTCGCCGTCCCGATACCACCCATTCTTCTTCGCCAAAGCCCAAATGGAATCTGCCGCAACCTGCGGTGAGCCGTATTCATCGACCAAGCGTGCGGCCATCCGGTTGCGCATCCGGGGCGTGATCGAACTTGCATGCTCGCTTCTGAGTCGAAAGGCTTCCAGAAACCGCTGACGCGGCGAGGACACATCGACGCGCAACTCACCCAAATCGTCCCCGATCACGGCACTGGCCGTCGATGGGTCCTTCGGGGCCACGTTCTGGATGATCTTGAGCGTATGAATGCGTGTGCGTTGATTGCGCCGGCCGGTGATGAACAGCCGTCGATCCGGTACCGGCCCCAACAGAAATGCACTCGCTGACGACAGGTGGGCGCTGGGGTAGAGATATCGTGCGATACGCATGGCGTGACCGAGGACCACGGCTTCGATGTCGCTCTCACTCTCGACATAGACGCCGCGCACAAGCCGAACCAGCGCCCCCGCTTATGCGCGATGGTGCGCCGATTCGATTCGATTGTCTCGCCCACCAGGTGCAGAATGGTGATTATCCCGCATGTCAGATGCGTGATAATGACATCGCCTCGGCAGCGACTCCATTCGCTGGCCTGGTGATGCACGTCATGGTGGATTGGGGTTTGGCAGTTACAGCCAGATTTCAGGAAGGTGGAAGCGCCTCTTCTGGCTTGCACCGGGGCGGGCCCATCGCGGACGCGCCAGTATCCATATCACCTCCGCACTGCCCTTTCGGCAAGCTGGCTTGCAGCGGTGAGCCCGGCAGGATTCCCGGCATCCGCCCATTCGCCATCATGGACGACCCCGAAGAGTCTGCCTTCGGCGGCAAGCCGGTCCCACTCCAGGTTGAGCGAAAAAATCCGTTTACGGTGTCGGGACAGGCCATCGGTGCGGATGACCTGCGCGCCGGTATAGACAAGGCCCTGCTCACCCGCCCGGCACCGCTTGATCCGACCGTCGGAACCAAGGCTGAAATCGCCGCCTCCGGGGTGCCCCTGTGCCTGTTCGGGGGGGCAGAGCAGCAGCAAGGCGCCAATTGCGACTTCCGGCCAGGCCGTCTCCAGCTGAATGAAGGGATTGTGCCCGCTCCAGACCGAATCCGAATTCAGCGTGAAGACCGGCTCCGGGCCCAATAGCGGCAGGGCGGCCAGGAGGCCGCCGCCAGTATCGAGGATGTCCGGATGCTCATGGGCAAGCTCCAGGCCTGGCCGTCCGGCCAGGTGATCGGCAATGGCCTCGGCCCGGTAGTGCAGATTGACGACGATCCGGGAGATGCCAGCATGGTCGGCAACGGCCATCGCATGATCAATCAGCGCTTGGCCCCCGACCCTGACCAGCGGCTTTGGCGTGCAGGCGGTCAGTCCCTCCAGGCGCTTGCCGAAGCCGGCGGCAAAGATCATGGCGGCGCGGTCGGTCAAGGCGAACGGGTCCGAAGCCCGGCAAGCACCTCCCGGCCGGGAGGCGGCAAATGTTCCCCGACAAACGCCGACAGGCGGGCAAGGGCCGGGTGGGACAGGTTGGCAGAGAGGTAGCGCCAGACCCGCGGCAGGTGATCGAGATAACGGGGCTTGCCGTCCCGGATGGCCAGGCGGGCAAAGATTCCGACGATCCGCAGGTTTCGCTGGGCGCCGCAGACTGCCATGGCGTATCGCAGGTCATCCTCCCGCTGGCCCGAGATCCTGGCATAGCGTGCCATCATTTCCAGTTGCAACGCCTCCGGAATGTCCCGCCTTGCATCCTCCAGGATGGAGACCAGGTCGTAGGCCGGATGACCGGTGGAGCCATCTTGGTAGTCGAGCACGCCAAGCCGGCGAATGCCGCGCCGGTCCGGAAGCCAGACCAGGTTTTCGGCATGATAGTCACGGTGGACGAAAACCGGCTCTCCGTCCAACCCCGACACCAGGTCACGGATGATAGTCCGGAAGGCCTCGATGAAGCCTGGTTCGGGCTCATCGCCGTTCACGCCGGCCCAGTACCATTCGATGGCCAACCCGGCGAGTTCCGACTGGAGCTGCGCGGAGTATTCCGGGAACCCCGGTCCGGGCGCCCTGCCCCGCAGGTGCAGCAGCAGGTCGATGGCCGTCGAATAGATCGGGACCTCGAGCTCCGGTCGGTTTCCGAGCACCGTTGCGACGAGGTCATCGCCGAGATCCTCGAGCAGCAGGAAACCATGGTCGGTATCGATGGCATGGATATGCGGTGGGCAGCACCCCGCCCCGGCCAGGAAACCGGTCGCCCGGAGGAAAGGCTCCAGCGGGCCGCACATGTCGGGCGGCGCATCCATCAGCACCCGGCTCGCACCGGAGGCAGGATCGACCAGCCGCCGGTAGCACCGCGGCGATGCGTCACCGGCAAGCGGGCTGGAGACGGCGTGCTGCCACCCGGCCTGCTCGAGAAAATCCTGCATGAATCGTTGGCGGGTCACGATCGGCCGGCCCGCTTCAACTGCCATCGGCGAAGTGCACTGACGAGTCCCGCCGCATCCGACGCGACGTCGATCCGGCGCCGGTCATCATTCGGTCCGCAGAAACCGAAGTGAATCCGGTGAGCGGAGGCCGGAAGCGACCCGCCAAGCCGTTCCGGCCACTCGACCAGGCAGAGATGACGCTCGATTGCCTCGTCCAGCCCCAACTCGACCGTCTCCATCGGGGATCGCAGCCGGTAGAGATCGGCATGCCAGATCTCGATGTCGCCAGAATGGTAGGTCTGGACCAGTGTGTAGGTGGGAGACGGGATGTCATCATCGGCGTCATGTGCCTCGAGCAGCGACCGGATGAATGCCCGGGCAAACACCGTCTTGCCGGAGCCGACCGGGCCAAACAGCAACACGGTGTCGGTGCCGCCGCACATGTCGGCCACCACCCGTGCAAGATCCTCCGTCTGTTCGAGCAGGCAATCCTCGAGCCTGAACCGGTTGGCGCAATCCTCACGCATGACCGTCCATACCCCGTGCCGCCAGACGCGTCCATGACCGGACGCATCCCGGCAAGCAGGTTCAGTGGCTGTCGGGGCAGCGATGGCGACGGCCGGATGACAGGATCGAGCCGTGCTGGCGGTCGGCAGCGCCAGGCGGGTTCAATGCATGTCGCTGGAATTCACTGCGTTCAGGGTGTGCTCAAGGCCGTCTGCGAATGTACACTTCAAGCAGCGATTTGGCCTTGCCGGCATCCCGTGCCAGGGCGGCATTGAAGGTGCTGGCATGTTCCTGCGCCGCTTCTTCGCCGCGGTTGTTCAGCACCAGCATCCGGCAGCGCAGATAGGTGTCATAGCTGATGGCATGAATGGGGAGCAGGTCTCGAGAGTTGCACGCCGCGATCAGCGTCTGGCATCCTGCCTACCACCTGCCCCAGTACCCCCGTCATCCTGATTGTCGCCCTGTACGCTGATATGGTCAACTGACGGCCACCGCCAGGGCGATCAGCCTGCGGGCCTTCTCCGTCTCCTCATGATCGAATGCCGGTCGGTAGGCCGCAATCTCCCTCTTGGACATGCCGGCGTCGCTGCAATGCACGGTCCACTGGTCTTCGATGGTTCCGACCATGCATTTCAGCTTGGCGCGGGCCCGGTCCTCGCTCAGGCCAAAATATGGGGCCGCTTCGAGGGCCGCCTCGATTGAAGCGGTTCGGCCAAATTTTTCGCTGATGCCAGTCTCGAGTCGTATGTGCCGTTCCGGTTGGGGATTGATGTCGAAGGCAGGCGCAAGAATCCAGCGGTTGTCATCGGCATAAAGGAAGCCGTGATTCTTCAGGTGGTCGTCATTGTTCGATACGAGGATTGTGAACATGAGCCGCAGGTGCAACTCCTCCATCTGGCGTCCCGGTTCCGCACCATGCGCGGCGATTCCGTCAATAATGTCGGTGTAATACCCACCACTTCCCTCTGCGCGTTCCAGGAAGGACTGCGCCGACAGATAGGGAACACGGCCCGAGCCCCGTCGATCAAAGCGCCGGATGATTGCGACGGGAAAGGCACTCCCGGCGAGTTCGAGACGCGCATCCGCCGCATCAATCCCGGCGGCACGCGCCAGTCTCAGGGTTGCCACCTCGACACGCTCGACCGGTTTGGTGTCACGTTCCGACGTGAATTTGGCGATCGCAAGATTCCCGCCATCGTCAAAATCCGATTTTGGACGCGCTCCTCCGAGCGAGCCGACATAACCGACGAGTTCCCGAAGCTGGAATTCCCCAATCACCGGATCGGTCTCGTAGGCCCGGGCCAACGCCCGCAGCGCCTCCAAATCGTTTCGGCGTGGAACGGGAGGATGACTCCCGGATTGCAGTCGACCATCCTCGTCGACGAACCTTAAGGCGCCCTGTCGGGTTTCGTCGTTGGCAGACAGCAGGAACTCCAGTTCGTTGGGCCGCCGCCCCAGAGACCTTTCGATGATACCTCGTCCCCAGCTGCCTGGCGATGCATCGGTAACAGCTCCCGGCAGCGCCGATCGAATCGAGTCTCGCCGACCCGACCGCACTTGCGGAGCCTCCTCCAGCGGCAGGTCCGGGGCGAGCGCGAATGCACCTGGTTGCTCAAGCCAGGATTGTGCGTAGCGAAACGAACTGAATTGCCGGGCGCCATCATTCTCGAACCGAAGTTCTCCAACGGGGAGCATGCTCTGCCCCAGGAAGACACCGATCCGCCGCCGCATCCGGTTCAAAACGCGGTTCCCTTTGCATTGGTGGCGACCGACATGTCACCAATTTCGGTCGCCACCGGACGGAGTCCGCCAACATCAACGCGTCGCTTGCGGATTCGCTTCGGCAACTCGGACGTTTCCATCAACAGGCCGGCGTCGTCGGTCGCGATGTCGAGCAGTTCTTCAAGGCGGTGCATCTCACCCAGGGCCTGAAGGGCTTTCGCCAGGCAACCAATCGATACGCCCGGCTCACCCTTCTCAAGGCGCACGACGGTTGGAACAGACACGCCTATGCGCGCTGCGAAGTCGGCGACCGGAATGCGGCGCCTTTTGCGGGCAATCTGGATATTGCGGCCCAGGCTGTGAAGAGCGCGAAGGACTGCGGGTGTGATTTGTTTTTTCATACTATAAAAATATATATATTAAAACATTTTACAAGCAAATATTAGTGAGTATGAAAAATCTGGCCCTGCTGGTAATGTCGGTGGGCACTTGGTGTGAGGTGGCGAAACATTCATGTGTCAACCTGTGCGCAATTGATGAAGAAACGGCAGCATGCGGGAATGTTGCGATGGTATTCGGCTGAAGGTCCGACACTCGCCGCGGCTGGCAAGGTCGAATCCCAAGGCGTCATGTATCCGGATGGCAGCAAACGGGGCGACGATTCGAATATGGTTTTGGCGACAGGGCCGAGATTCGGGCGAAACTTGGCGAATATTCTGAATTGTTGCCGGGCGGGGCGGGTTCAATTATCCTCCCGCTCAAGCGGCTTTTCTTGAGCAATTGCGCCAGGTCTTCGTGGGTGTCCTGAATGAGCCCTTGCCTCCAACGCCAGGGGCTCCGGAATTATGACGACGCGGGCTCTTGGCGCTCGGACGCAGGGACGCTGGGCAGGAGGTCTTGTCCGTGTACTACCGCCAGGGCAAATCCCGCGACCCCGGCGCGGGAGGCGTGCCAATTTCAACCGACACCCGGATCCCGCCTTTCATCGCGCAGTACACCATCTATGCGTGCATTCAACAGCTGCCAGCGCTGGCCCGAGCGCTGCAAATCGCCCTTCATCTTGACAAGCGCACGATCCCTATGGGCCTGAACCGCCCTTTCGTAGTCCGTCTGCTCCAGATCCGCCTCGACCGATTGCTGATGTCCGTCGATTTCGGTCTTGAGCCTGATTGTGCCGTCGAGCTCCTCTCCATCGCGTTTCAGGATACGTACGAAGCCATGGAGACATGTGTCAGGTTTTGGAGCGCGCTCCCGGAGCGAGCACGCAGCCTCGCCCAGCAATGCTGCATCCGCCCGACTGAACCGGATCACGTCGCCCGGCATCGTCACGGGTCGCGTACGGGCCCACGAGATGCCAACGTCAAGCGCCGGGAATGGTTCGATGATCTGGACCAACGCCTCGCACAGGTTTGCGCTAACGCCCTTGGTCACCGTGTCGCTGAAGGCGTCGCTGTCACCTACAACCGCTCGTTCCGTAGACCGGCGAGCCGCGGCAAGGGACTCCGAAAGTCGCTTCGTCATCCGACGAGCAATTGGCGCATTGTTGTCATCTGGATCCTCGAAGATCATCGGCAATTGAGGAGGCACAACCGGTGTCAGCAAGTTCACAACGAAGCTGCCCTGGTCCGTTTGCCCAATCCGCATCTGGCGTAACAATCTGACTGCTTCCCGGTTTGCCCCCGGGCGGTACACTGGTCTCGGGTCATGAAGCGAACAGGCAGCAGCCAAAACCATTGAGCGGGCACCGTTGACAAGGCTTGCACCGTCTTCCAGGCTCAGGCTTCCGTCGTCGCTTTCCGTCGCTCGAATTCGAATAACATCGCGGTCCGCGATCACCAATGAACGATACACGGTCAACTCGTCCTGGACGGCGACCTGCGCGAAGGTCTTGATCAGGGACGCCACTGCGCTCGCATAATCTCCGAGGCGGGCTGTTCGCGGAACAATGATTTCCGGCAGTGTCTCGCCGATATAGATGTCCGAATGCTCGCGATACGTTTCGTACTGGCTCCAACCTGCAAAGCGGGCATAGGCAGACAGTGCTGCAGGTGAAATTGCCAACAACGCGTCTCGGTCGTGAATGCTGACTTGCATCAGATTGCTCCCTCCCTGGATCGCTTCATCAACTCTCGCAGGCCATCGACATCGAGGATGTTCTCCTCAGGGCTATGGACGGTCACAGTGTCCTGACCCGTGACCTCTTCGTGGTTCCGCTGAAAGTTCAGCCAGTAGGCGCACCGCCGGAGAATCAATTCCTCCCTGGTCACGGTCAACCATTGCAAATCATCGTTCGGAAGCTCCAAAACAACGAGCAGCCGAGGTGTCTGTGTCGCGATGCGAAGATCATCATAGTTCTTGATTGGCAACCGGAATGACAAAGAGCCGTTACGTGGATCGCTGATGTTGGCCGTAGCCTTGAGTTGCAAATCGAGGGCCGGGCGATGCGCTCCACCAGCCTGGATTCGCAAGTCAATACTGTCCCGGTCCGGCTCTGGTACCGAAACCAGATAGCCTGCACGCGCTGCCAGAGCCTTGGCATAAACGAGAGACAGATTCTCCTTTTGGTCGGCGCCAGTAAGTAGATTGTCAGTCACATGCCTTCTCCCGCCAGTTGCTCGGATTCCCGGAAGCGGGTTTCGCCGGATCCATGTGCCCGAAGGGTGAGTTTGAGGGTTTCGGCGAGGGTTCACTCCTCGTGGCGAGTTCAGCAGATCGGCCAAGTATGGAAGGACTACCAATCGGCGGGAAGATCGCCATCTCTTTCTTGGATGTCGACGACGAATGGTGTTGAAAATTGTTGCCTTCCCGGCTGTAACTGCCAGGATTCCGTCGAGATTGAGGTCATTGGCTGACGAGCCACATCGAGTTCTTGTTGCAGAACCCGGCCTGGCTGATCGTGATTGTCGGTAGGTTCTGCCGCTGGCGTTCACCTGAGATCCGGGTGCATCTGTTTGTGGGGTTTGGTATCGGTTGGGACGTGATTGACCGGAGTGTGAATGTTGAAGAGAGTTCGATTTGCCTATGGATCGCTGGCCGTGCTGGCCGTGCTGATTGGTGGCTCGGCGATCTTCGGCATCATCGGTCGCCCGGGAGATGACTCCTGCGGCGGGGCGCGGCTGGCCGGGGAAAGCGCCGATATCGGCGGGCCGTTCGTTTTGGTCAATGGCGAGGGTGAGACGGTGACCGATGCGCAGGTGATCTCGAAGCCGTCACTGGTCTATTTCGGCTACACCTTCTGCCCCGATGTCTGCCCCTTCGACGTGGCCCGCAATGCTGCCGCGGTCGACCTGCTCTCGGCGATGGAGCTGGATATCACTCCGGTCTTCATTACCGTGGATCCCGGGCGTGATACGCCGGATGTCATGGCCGAATACGCCGAGGCCTTCCACCCCGGGATGATCGGTTTGTCAGGCTCGCCGGAGCAGGTGGAGCAAGCCGCCGGGGAATACCGGGTGTATTTCCGGCGCCAGGAGAGCGACGATGATTTCTATCTCGTCGACCATTCAACCTTTACCTACCTGGCCATGCCGGAAAGCGGCGTCGTCGACTATTTCCGGCGGGATGACGGGGCAGAGGAGTTGGCCCGGCGCACCGCCTGCCAGGTCAGGCGCCACGGCTGAGCCTGGCGGAGCCGAGGCAGGGTGGCTGGTGGGCTGAAGGCCCTGTGCCGGCTTCAGCCTTCGGCGACCATGCGGGCCAGGTCGTTGGCGGCGGCCTCGAATGCGCTGCGGGCTTCCTGCGGTGGCCGCAGGACAACGGACAATTGACCGGCGATGTGGTCCGGTGGCCGCAGGAACAGTGCATCCGCCTCCTTTTCGTCAAAGCCGGCAATCTGGCGCGCTTCCAGCCAGGCCGACATCCGGTCCGCCCGCTTGATTGTCTGCAGCTGCCGTTTCGGCAATTCAATCGGCAGTCCGGCCCGCAGCCAGATGGCGGCGGTGAGCCGGTCCTCCAGCTTCTGGTATTCGCCCCCCATCGCGTTCTTGACCGGCGAAATCAGGTCGCCAATGACGTATTCGGCCGCATCGTGAAGTAGTGCGGCCAGCCTTTCGCTCGGCCCCGCCCGCGGCCTCAGCAGCCGGTAGATCTGTTCGACCAGCAATGAATGTTCGGCGACCGAATAGGGGTACTCGCCCCTGGTCTGGCCGTTCCAGCGGGCGACGAATGCCAGCCCGTGGGCGATATCGGATATCTCGATGTCAACCGGTGTCGGCTCCAGCAGGTTCAGCCGTCGACCGGAGAGCATTCGTTGCCAGGCACGGGGTGTCTTCATTGGCGATTGCCTGTGCTGATCAGTGTTTGTCGAGCCCGGTTTTCGACACATTGTCGTTGCCAACGTCAAGTGTTATCGGCACACCCGCAACCAGCAGGCTGATTGGGCGGAATGAACCAGGATTATATCGTCAAGGATATCGGGCAGGCCGAGTTCGGCCGCACCGAGATCAGGATTGCCGAGACCGAAATGCCCGGGTTGATGGCGGTGCGGCAGGAATTTGCCGAGGCAAGGCCGCTTGCCGGGGCCAGGATTGCCGGCTCTCTGCACATGACCGTGCAGACCGCGGTGCTGATCGAGACGCTTCACGCCTTGGGCGCCGATCTCCGCTGGGCATCATGCAACGTGTTCTCGACCCAGGATCATGCCGCCGCGGCCATCGCCGCCAGCGGCATTCCCGTCTTTGCCTTCAAGGGCGAGACGCTGGAGGAGTACTGGGATTACGTGGACCGGATTTTCCACTTCGAAAGCGCCGCCGCCAACATGATACTCGACGATGGGGGGGACGCCACTCTCTACGTGCTGCTCGGGGCCAGGGCGGAGTCGGGAGAGACCGAACTTGTCGCCAATCCCGAATCGGAAGAGGAAGAGGCGCTGTTTGCCACCATTGGCCGGCGAATGGCGGCCTCGCCGGGATGGTTTGCCAGACAGCGTGACTTGATCAGGGGGGTCACGGAGGAGACGACAACCGGCGTGAACCGGCTCTACCAGATGATGGAGCAGGGGCTGTTGCCGTTCCCGGCCATCAACGTCAATGACAGCGTGACCAAGTCGAAATTCGACAACAAATACGGTTGCCGCGAGAGCCTGGTCGACGGTCTGCGTCGGGCCACCGACACCATGATCGCCGGCAAGATCGCCGTGGTCTGCGGCTATGGCGATGTCGGCAAGGGATCGGCTGCCTCGCTGCGCGGGGCCGGGGCACGGGTGAAGGTCACCGAAATCGATCCGATCTGCGCCCTGCAGGCTGCCATGGATGGCTTCGAGGTGGTCACCCTTGATGATGCGGCGCCGGTCGGCGACATCTTCGTGACCGCCACCGGGAACCGGGACGTGATCAGGATCGACCACATCAGGCAAATGAAGGACATGGCCATTGTCGGCAATATCGGCCATTTCGACAACGAGATCCAGGTCGCGGCCCTGCGAAACCACAAATGGACGAAGGTCAAGGACCAGGTCGATTTGATCGAGATGCCATCCGGCAAACGGGTGATCCTGCTATCCGAGGGACGGTTGCTGAACCTCGGCAATGCAACCGGCCATCCGAGCTTCGTGATGTCGGCCAGCTTCACCAACCAGGTCCTGGCGCAGATCGAGCTGTGGACACGCTCCGACCAGTATCGGAACGAGGTCTATGTCCTGCCCAAGCACCTCGACGAGAAGGTGGCGCGCCTGCATCTTGCCCGGCTCGGCGTCCAGTTGACCAGCCTGACCGGTGAACAGGCAGACTATATTGGCGTTGGCCGGGAAGGGCCGTTCAAGGCCGAGCATTACCGGTATTGACTGCCGCCGGCATTCTCCGGTCAGTGGCCAGGTGCTTGGCGGCAGGGTGTTCTCAGCCTGGCAGTATGTTCAGGACCAGGCCGATGATGCCACAACCGATTGCCGCATAGCCGCCATCGATGGCGATCAGCCACGGCCGGCGCTTGCCGAAGGTGTAGTTGGTCGCGATCCACGGCACCACGATGAACAGTCCGACCGACATCCCGATGATCAACCCGTCGACCGGCGACAGGATCACCAGCTGGGCAAGAAGGAATTGCATCATGACGGCGACGACCAGGGTGCAGGCAAAGGCAATGACGTAGGGAGTCGGGTTTTTCCGTTTGATGTCCTGGTCGGCAAGCCCGGAAAGTCTCATCCATGGCCGGGAGAGCACCATGTACCAGATTGACCCAAAGGCAAAGGCGGCGATGGCCGCGACCAGGATGCTGGAGATTTCGATCATCTGTCTACCGAATTGCCGGTTGCGTTGCCGGCCCGTCCCGTTCTGGCGGTGTCGTGCAATGGCCGATCATGGCTGGTAGCCGCCAAGTTCGCAGATCACCAGCCATTCCTCCTCGCGGACCGGCTGGACCGATAGACGGGTATTGTTGACGAGGACCATCTGCGCCAGCCGGGGATCGGCCTTGCACATGGCCAGGGTTACCGGCCTGGGCATGGATGCCACCGCCCGGACATCAACACACTCCCAGCGTGGATCATCGGTGGTGCTGTCGGAATGGGCCAGGGCACACACCTCGACAATTCCCACCACCGCCTTTTCCTTCTGCGAGTGGTAGAAGAAGCCGAGATCGCCGATCTTCATTTCCCGCATGTAGTTGCGCGCCTGGTAGTTGCGGATTCCATCCCATTCTTCGGGAGCGACTCCCTTCGCAAGCTGATCTTCCCAGCTCCACTCCCCCGGCTCGGACTTGAAAAGCCAGTGTCGCATGGACATCTCCATATCTTCCCTTGGCACCGGACGGAGTGTTACCCGTCCGATCGGGGATTTTCCAGCAATGTCTGGCCGCGCCTGCTCGCAAAGTCAGGATTTCGGGCCTTTCCGGCCAGAGCCGAGCAGCGGGGCGCTGGCCATGTCCAGCGGCCAGCGGGGTCGGGCGCTGAAGGTGTCGCCGGTCACGAGGCCTTCACGCAACAGTTCGATTGCCGTCCAGGCCACCATGGCGCCATTGTCGGTGCAGTAGTGGAGCGGCGGGGCGTGGAAGCTGATCCGGCGTTCGGCGCACAGTTCCTCCAGCGCATCCCGGATCCGGATATTGGCCGCCACCCCGCCGCAGATCGCCAGCGCCCGCGGCTCGGCGAAGCGCTCGGCAAACATCTCCAGCGCCGTTCGGGTCTTTTCGGCCAGCACCTCGACGACCGCCTGCTGGAAGCCGGCACAGAGATCGGAAACGGTGGCCCGGGGCGGTGGGCCGGAGGATTGCAGCCCATCGAAGGTTCGCAAGAGCGATGTCTTCAACCCGGAAAACGACATGTTGCATCCCTGCCTCCCCGAAAGCGGGCGGGGAAGTCGGAAGCGACTGGGATCCCCGGATTTCGCAGCCTGTTCGATCGCCGGCCCACCGGGTTGATCGAGGCCGAGTATCCTCGCCGACTTGTCGAAGGCCTCGCCGGGAGCGTCATCAATGGTGCCGCCGAGCCGGACAAAACTGTCCGGGCCGCGGACGGCCAGGAACAGGCAATGGCCTCCGGAGGCCAGGAGGGCCAAATAGGGAAACCCCACCGCATCGTTCATTCGCACTGTCAGCGCATGTGCAGCCAGGTGGTTCACGGCAATTAGCGGTTTGCCGGAGCCGGTTGCCAGCCCGTCGGCAAAGGCAATGCCGGCGATCAGCCCACCGATCAACCCCGGACCGGCGGTGACGGCGATGGCATCCATGTCGGCGAGAGTTTGGCCGGCCTCGTCGAGGGCCTCTTCGGCGGCATGATCGAGCCGGGTCGCATGGGCGCGGGCCGCCACTTCCGGGACAATTCCACCGAATTCGAGATGAAGATCACCCTGGCCGTGGACGATGGAGGCGTGGACCCGTGCCGGCTCGCCCGGATGATGGCTGACCACGGCGGCCGCGGTGTCATCGCAGCTGGATTCCAGCCCCAATACTGTCAGGGTTTCGATCATTGACCATCAGGGTCGCAGGTTCCGGCGGTTCCGGTTACCATCCGGACCAACAGATTGGACAAACCGTGTCATGCCCACCCGTATAGCAGGGACAATCATCATTACCAGACCCGAACATTCTGCCAGGCGGGCGGCGGAATACGTGGCATCGCGAGGACGGGGCAATGCAGCCGTGCTGATCTCGCCGGTGCTGAAAATCGTTCCGCTGGGTGTCGAATTTGAACTGTCGGGTCGTGGCGGCGTGGTCCTGACATCGGAAAACGCGGTCCGGTCGATGGGGGCGACCGACATTCCGCCGGGCATGACCGCATATTGCGTCGGTAAACGAACGGCTGCAATTGCCGCAAGCCGGGGGTTTCGGGCGGTGCGGGCCGGATCCTCATCGGAGTCGCTGGTCGCATTGATCAGGCAGCAGCATGTTGCCGACGGTCTCGTCTACCTGCGGGGACGGCACGTCGCCACCGATATCGCCGGCATGCTGCGGCACGTCGGGCAGACGGTCGAAGAGGTGGTGCTATATGACCAGGCGAGGACCAGCCTTGCCCCGGAAGCGAGGCGGGCGCTGGAGACCTCCCCCTGCATCATGCCGCTCTTCTCGGCCCGAACCGCCCGGATCGTGGCCGAGGATGCGAGGGAGGTTCGACGGGGTGACCACCTGGTGTGCTGCATCAGCGACAAGGTGGCTGCTGCCTTCGATCTGGGCTGGGAATGCCGGGTGGCGGCTGAACCGACCGCCGACAGCCTGCTGTCAATGACCCTGGAGACCGCCGACTGCCTGTGGCCATGATCCTCGACATCAACAGCGGCCCGTGGCCGTGATTGGTAGGTGGTGGCTGTTCGCCTGTCACTGCAGCAGCAGAAATGTCACCGTCATCGCCACAATGGCGGCAAGTGCGCCGAGCAGGAAAGATGCCGTCCGGCCCGATGATGGCCGCGCCCTCTCCCGGCCGGTGGTTGCGTCGAGGTTCCTGGCCGCACTCTCGACGATCAGCGGCAATCGTGGTCCGATCCTGTTCAGGATGCGCCCGACCTCGAGCAAATCCTGGCCAAGGGCGGGGATTCCGGAATTGAGGCGAATATAGTCGGCCACGACCGGCCGGGTGACCTCCCAGATATTGATCGTCGGATCCAGCGACCGGGCCACGCCCTCGACCACGACCATGGTGCGCTGCAACAGCAGGAGCTCGGTGCGGATCACCATTCCGAACTGTTCGGTGACCTCGAAGAGATGGCCCAGGAGGCGTGACATGGCGATGCGGTTTGCATCCATGCCGGTGATGGGCTCGCCAACCGAACGCAGTGCCTGGGCAAATGCGCCGATATCCTGGTCGGACGGAACGTAGCCGGCTTCAAAATGCGCCCGCGCCACCCGCAAATAGTCCCGCTTGATGAACCCCATCAGGATCTCGGCATAGACACGCCGGGTGAAGGTGTCGATACGTCCCATGATTCCGAAATCGAACAGGAGCAGGTCACCCTCGGGTGACACCTTGAGATTGCCCTGGTGCAGGTCGCCATGAAAATGTCCATCCCGGAGTGCCTGCCTGAGAAATGTCTGCAGCAGGCAGCGGGCCAGTTGCTTCAGATCGTGCCCCTCCTTCTGCAGCTGGTCGATATCGGCAAAGTTGGTGCCGTCGACCCAATCGAGCGTCAGCACCCGCCTTGCCGACAGGTTCCACCGCACCCGCGGGACCCGGATGCCAGCCTCGTTCTTCATGGCTTCTGCCATCTCGTCCGCTGCCGCCGCTTCCATGCGGAAATCCAGCTCGCGCATGACGACGCCCTCGAAATGCTCGATCACCGCGTGCGGACGCAGACGGCGCGATCCGGGAGCAACCAGCTTGACCAGCGATGCCGCCAGGTAGAAGGCGTCGATATCCCGCTGGAATGCCTTCTCCATGCCTGGCCGCAATATCTTGACCGCGACCCTCCCGGAGTCGTGGCGTAAACTGGCCTTGTGCACCTGGGCGATCGAGGCCGCTGCCACCGAGTCGCTGAATTCGGAAAACAGCTCGTCGGTTTCGATGCCGAGCTCTGCCCGGATGATCTTCTTGGCCGTCTCTGTCGGGAAGGGGCTGAGCTTGTCCTGGAGAATGCGCAACTCGTTGGCCATCTCGATGCCGACAATGTCGGGCCGGGTGGACAGCAGCTGGCCGAACTTGACATAGACCGGTCCCAGCGCCGTCAGCGCCCTGACCACCGGGGGCTGACCGGGATCACCGCGCAGGCCAAAGGGCAGCAACGGAAACCCGAGCAGTCGTGCCGCAAACCTGACATTGCGATGCACCTTCATCGCCTCCAGCGCCACCCGCATGGCACCAGTGCGCTCGAAGGTGGCGCCGATCCGGAGCAGCCGGAGGAAATTGTGCGGACCGCGCATTGGTCAGATCTTCCAGCCGGAGTGAATGGAGGCCACGCCTTGCGTCATGTCGCGGATGGCGACATTGGCAAACCCGGCCTCCTCCAGCATGGCCGCGAAACGGTGCCGATCCGGGAACAGGCGGATGCTCTCGACCAGGTACTGGTAGCTGTCGCGGTCGCCGGCGACAACTTGGCCGATCTTCGGGATGACCGCGAAGGAGTAGCGGTCATAGAGGTTCCTCAGAACGGAATTCCTGACCTGGCCAAACTCGAGGACCAGCAACCTGCCGCCAATGGCGAGTACCCGGAAGATCTCGGTCAATGCCGCCGGGATCTCGGCAAAGTTCCGCACACCGAAAGCCACGGTGCAGATGTCGAAGGTCCCATCGGCGAAAGGCAGGTTGCCGGCATCACCGACGATCCAGGATATCGACGGCTCCGGGTTTTGTTCGGACTCCCGCCGCCGCCCGGCCGACATCATTTCCTCGGTCAGGTCCAGCACCGTGACCTTCGCCGCTGGCTGCCGGTCGAGGATTCGCAAGGCAATGTCGCCGGTGCCGCCGGCCAGGTCGAGGATTTCCTGGCCGGGTCGGGGCGCCATCCAGTCGATGAGGGCGGATTTCCAGGTTCGGTGCAGGCGGACCGACATGAGGTCATTCATCAAATCGTAGCGCGACGACACGCCGGCAAACAATTCCCTGACATGCCCGGTCTTTTGGTCAAGTGGAACCGTTCGGTATCCGAAATGGGTTGTATCGGGGCTTCTGGTCATGCCGGGCGCCGGTTGTTACGAATGGCTCCCTGTCTTATGCCGGACAGGCAACACTATCAAACACGAGGAATAGTTCTGGACAATGCCTGAACTGCCTGAAGTCGAGACCGTTCGGCGCGGATTGGAGCGGGCGCTGGTCGGCAAGACGATCGAGAGAGTCGAATTGCGGCGCCCCGACCTGCGCTGGCCATTCCCCGACCGCATGCCGGAACGCCTGGCGGGCAGCCGGGTCGAGCGTGCCGACCGGATGGGCAAATACATTCTTCTCGGGCTGTCGACCGACGATACGCTGATTGTGCACCTGGGCATGTCCGGCAGCTTTCGCGAGTTCTCGCCGACCGAGGACGGCGAATTCGGCGCCGACCCGCACGACCATGTGCTGCTGTGGCTCGATGGTGACTGCCGCATTGCCTACAATGATCCGCGACGGTTCGGCATGATGGATCTCGCAAGTTCCGTGGACATCCGCGCGCACCGGCTGCTGGCGGCGATGGGTCCTGAACCGCTGGGCAACAGTTTCAACGGCAGCTCCCTGCACCAGGCCGTCGGGAAGCGGAAAAGCGCCATCAAGACCGTGTTGCTGGACCAGAAGATCGTTGCCGGTCTTGGCAACATCTATGCGAGCGAGGCGCTTTGGCATGCGCGGATTCGGCCTGACCGGCGGGCAGCGAGCCTGTCGCCGGGCGAGGCCAATGATCTGGCCCTGGCCATCCGCCGGGTTCTGAAGGCGGCAATCGACGCCGGCGGCTCGTCATTGCGCGACCACCACCTGCTCAGCGGCGAGACCGGCTATTTCCAGCACAGCTTCCGGGTCTATGGCCGGGAGAGCGAGGCCTGTCCCAGGAACGATTGTCCTGGCAAGATTTCCAGGATGGTCCAGGCCGGCCGCTCGACCTTCCTCTGCACCGATTGCCAAGGTTGAGCAGTGGCCATCAGCGGTCGCTGCGACCTTCCCTTGCACCGGTTGCCAGGGTCGAGTTGCAGGCGACAACCATCCGCGACCGCCGGCAGGATCAGGTGGGTTCGCGTTCGGCCCAGCCGGCAAAGATGCTCTCGAGAATGACCACGACATAGTAAAGCACGATGCCCAGGAACGCGAGGGCAATCAGGACCGAGAACATCAGCGGGTAGTCGGAATTGGTCCTGCCGCTGTCGAAGAGTGCGCCCAGGCCGCGCCCGTGCGGGCTGACGATCTCCATCAGGTTGGTGCCGATGAAGGCGAGGGTGACCGACACCTTCAGCGCGCCGAAAAACTCCGGCAGCGTCTTCGGCAGGGCGATCTTCCAGAAGATCTCGGAGCGCGATGCACCGAGCGCCCGCAGGATGTCCCGGTATTCGGGTTCAAGCGTCGACAGCCCGATCGATACCGAGACCGCGATCGGGAAGAACGAGATGACGAATGCAATCAGCACCGTGTTGAAGTCATGGGCGCCAATAAACAGCAGCGCCACGATCGGCACCACCGTTGCCTTCGGGATGGCGTTGAAGCCGACCAGCAACGGGTAGAGCGCATCGCGCATGGTGCGCCAGAACCCCATGATCATGCCGATGGCAGTTCCGACGACGATGGCGACCAGCAATCCCAGCACCGTGCGCCACAGGGTCTGCCAACTCATGACCAGGAACAAATCCCAGAATTTCATCACCGCCGCCGGCAGGTCGGATGGTGACGCCATGACATAATTGGGCCAGCCATTGGCCCAGACCAGGAACTCCCACAGGCACAGGAAGATAATCATGGCCACCACCGGGACACCGATCTTGCGCATCAGGATGCTGCCTCCGGATTGTCTTTTTCCCGCCCCTGGGCAATCTCGATCTGGCGCCGCAGGATGTTCAGCTTTTCGACCGCATCCGGCGTGTAGAGATCATCAAGCTTGCGCGGCCCGTCAAAACCCACATCCATGACATATTGCGATGTTGCCGGTCGGCCCGACAGCACGATTACCTGGTTGGCCAGGAATATCGATTCCCGCAAATCATGCGTGATCATGACCCCGGTGAATGGCTCCTCGGCCTTCAGATTGTGCATGGTCATCCACAGATCCTCGCGGGTGAATGCATCAAGCGCGCCAAAGGGCTCGTCAAGGATCAGCACATCGGGTTGGTGGACCAGGGCCCGGCACAGGGATGCCCGTTGCCGCATGCCGCCGGAGAGTTCGGATGGGCGTTTGTCCTCGAACCCCTCGAGGCCGACCAGTGCGAGCAGCTTGCGGGCCCTCTCCTCCTGCTGTGCCTTCGACAGGCGCGTCGGCACGATCTCGAGGGGGAGCATCACGTTCTTCAGGATCGTTCGCCATTCCAGCAGCACCGGGTTCTGGAAAGCCATGCCGACGGTGGCGCGCGGGCTCTTCACCTTTTCGCCATGCAGCCAGACCTCACCCTGATCCGGCTTCATCAGCCCGGCGATCAGCCGGGTCAGGGTCGATTTGCCACAACCGGACGGCCCGACGACGGCGACGAACCCGCCCTCGTGAATTGCCAGGCTAAGATCATCCAGTACCGGCAGTGGACCGGTATCGGTCACATAGGCATGGGTGACACCCCTGATGTCGATCAGGTTCTGCATGGCGGGCGCTGCGTGATGAATGTTCGGGGCGCGGGCCGGTCAGGCCCGCACCATTCTCAGTTGATCATGTATCCACCGGATTCCGGCAGGAATTCGGAGGTGAAATACAATGACGAATCGGGAGCGGTCTGAAACTCGTAGGTTTCAGCCAGTTGCTCCAGCGCCTTGGCAAAGCGGTCCGGATCAACACCGCCGAGCCCGTTGGACTGGACCTGGTCGGTCAGAACATTGGCATCGACTGCAAGCATGAAGCGGCGCTTCTCCAGATCGGCATCGGCCGCCGGGTTGCGTTCGATCAGCGAGGCGATCGCCGCATCGGGATCGGCAATGGCATCAGCCCATCCCTTGGCGACGGCGCCCATGAATCCCCGGATCTTGTCCGGGTTGTCGGCGGCAAACTCGGTATTCACGATAATCGCGTTCCCGTACAGCGCCAGACCGTAATCGGCCATCAGGATGACCGAGATGTCGTCCTCGGGAACGCCGAGGCGCACCAGGTTGAGGAATGACGAAAACGAAAATCCGGTGATCGCATCAACATTGCCGTCAGCCAACATTGGTTCCCGGGTCGGGAAACCAACCGGTTCAACGGTGATCTTCGACATGTCGAGGTTGTTGGACGAGGAAAATGCCGGGAACTGGGCCCAGGCTCCGTCCGGCGGTGGTGCGCCCAGGGTGCGGCCCTCGAGATCCTTCGGCGCCATGACGCCAAGGCTCTTGCGTCCGACCACCGCGAATGGCGGCTTGTCATAGATCATCATCACCGCGGTCACCGGGGCGCCCGGATTCTGGTCAAGGAACTTGATCAGGCTGTTGATATCGGCAAAACCGACCGGAAACGCACCGGTTGCGACCTTGGGAATCGCGTCAAGCGACCCTTGGCCGGCGCTGATTTCGACATCGAGTCCCGCATCGGTAAAATGACCATTGTCGATGGCCATGAAGTATGGTGCGGACGGGCCTTCGAATTTCCAGTCCAGGGCGAAGGGAAATTTCTCCTGGGCGGAAGCCGCAGTTGCGGCAACTATGCAGCCGGCAGCTAGTAGGGCTCGGTGAAGCATGGGACCAATTCCTTTTGTTGTGAGTGCAGGTGGACCGGGCGCGGTGCCCGGCGACCGGCAGAATACCAAAGTCAAGGTCATGCGTCCAATACTCCGGAAGTTCAACCACAATCGAAATCTCCCGCCGGCCGGGGCCGTTGCCGCCGCCCCGCATCAACCGGTCGGCCAGCTGCCCCGGCGGTGCCACTTGCGTGTGGCGGCAATTTTTGCCATTGAAGCCGTCCGGAATTCTTGGAGTTGCAGAATGGCCTTTACGGACATTGTTGTTTCAGTCGAAGACCATGTTGGTGTGATCCGACCGGCCGACAAAGCTGAATGCTCTCAATGACAGCCTTCGGCGGGAACTGGTCGAAGCCTTGGAGCGCTATGACGAGGATGACAATGTCAGGTGCATGGTGCTGACCGGGTCGGATCGTGTCTTTTCGGCCGGCGCCGACATTACCGAAATGGAGGGCAGGAAATTTGTCGAGATGTTCTCGAGGGATCGTTTCAGCCGGGAGGCCGAGGCTTTTCGGCGGCTGCGCAAGCCGGTCATCGCTGCCGTCGCTGGCCCTGCTTTCGGCGGCGGTTGTGAACTGGCAATGATGTGCGACATCATCATCGCCGCCGACAACGCGGTGTTTGGCCAGCCCGAAATCAATATCGGGGTCATTGCCGGACTTGGCGGTACGCAGCGGATGACCCGGGCGGTCGGCAAGTCCAAATCCATGGAAATGCACCTGACCGGGCGCCGCATGGAGGCCGAGGAGGCCGAACGGTCGGGGCTGGTTTCCAGGGTGGTGCCGGCTGGCGAGCTGATGACGGCGGTTATGGAGTTGGCGGGACGGATTGTCGAGCAGCCACCGCTGGCGGTCATGGCGGTCAAGGAGGCGGTGAACCGGGCCGAGGAAACCTCGCTGAGCGAGGGGCTGCTGTTCGAGCGCCGGCTGTTCCATTCGCTGTTTGCAACCGAGGACAAGGATGAGGGCATGCAGGCCTTCGTCAACAAGCGCAGCCCGCGGTTTCGGGGCAGGTAATCCTGGTCCGGTGACCGGTAAACGGCCGGCAATCGTCGGCCGGTCATCGAATAATCGGCCGGCAGTCATAGTCCGGTCGTGGAAAAACCGGTCGGTGGTCGTTGACAGCGCCTCGCCCAGGTAATACAGGCCCGGTCTCGGTTTTCTGACAGGACGGAACATCCACATGGCAAACTCGCGGCAATCAAGGAAACGTGCTTTGCAGCAGCTTCGCCGGACCATGGTCAACCGGGCCCGCATGTCCCGGATTCGCACCTTCATTCGCAAGGTCGAGGACGCGGTGGCCATCGGCGACCAGGAAGCGGCGGCGGCGGCGTTTCGCCAGGCCCAGCCCGAAATCATGCGCGGCGTGACCAAGGGTGTCCTGCACCGGAATACGGCCAGCAGGCGCGTGTCCCGCCTGGCCAGGCAGGTCAAGCAGACCGGGTCCTGACACCGACACAATTCATCACGACATGACTTCCCGCATGGCCGGAATTCCCGCGGAATTTCGGAATGCGGTGCGTTTTGGCGGCAATCCGGAAGCCCAGTCGGCGAGGTGATTCGCGGGTCTGGAGCCACCGATTCGGGCGAAATGAGGAGCATGTTCGCTGAATATTCCCCAACGCCGAATTCGGGTCCACCATTTGTTCAATCCGGAGGAATCTTCCCCCAGTTTTCTTGCCGGGAGTCCGGCATTGAACAGACTTCGATTTACCTGTCCCGATTCAACGCCTTAATGGAGTTGAGCGTCGGAAAATCGACTCGCATCGGCAAAATTCCGCCGCCGGACGCATTGCCAGCCCCGGAAAATCAGTGCAAAACTGAACGGGCTGTGTCGGCGGTTTTCGGACCGAAAAGGGGGTCGGGTGAATTCAGTTCCGCAAGTGGAGATTCCTGAATGGACTCCGGATTTGGTTTGGGAGGAATTGGCCGAAAATCCAGCTTCGATACTGGTGGACGTACGAACGAAGCCGGAGTGGTCGTTCGTCGGAGTTCCCGATCTTTCGGGAATTGGCAAGGCTGCAATCCTGGCGGAATGGAGAAGCTATCCTCGCATGCAACGCAACCCGGATTTTTGTGAGGAGGTCGAATCCCGGCTGAAGCCGACAAGGCTGGATACCGCGTTTTTCATTTGCCGGTCCGGTGCCCGGTCCCGGGAGGCGGCGGCGGTCTATTCGGAGTGGTCCCTCGGGAACGGTAAGCCGGTGAGATGCATAAATGTCGCCGAGGGATTCGAGGGTGATTTGGACATGTCGGCCAGGAGAGCAACCAAAAACGGGTGGAAATTCAGAAGGTTGGCTTGGAAGCAATCGTGAGAAATCCTGTGCGCGGGTTTTGATTTCGGGGGAGATTGAATGGTTTTGGAGATGTGGTACCAGGTTCGGGAGAAGCTGGAACAGGAGTTGGACGAGGCCGATTTCAGAAACTGGATCGAGATCATCAGTCTCAAGGGTATCGAGGGCGGAGTTGCCACGATTGAAGCTCCGACACGGTTTACCGGCGAGTGGGTTGGACGAACCTACGGTCACCAGATCGTCAGAATTCTCAAGGAAATGGACCCCAGCATCCTCGACCTGAATTTCGTTGTCGGCACCGGGCCGGACCGCAAGAAGTCCCGGCAACTGACTGGCGGGCTGATCGATTCTGGGGAGGGGTCGGATGGCCGGGACATTCTTGGCTCCAACCTGAATTCGAGGTTCCGGTTTTCCGAGTTTGTCGTCGGCAAGCCCAATGCCGTGGCCTATGCAGCCGCGGTCCGGGTGGCGGAGGAAAGCGCCGTCGATTTCAACCCGCTGTTTCTCTATGGCGAGGTCGGCGTCGGCAAGACCCACCTCATGCATGCGATCGGATGGGCTCTCAGGGAGCGGGACCCCGAGATCAAGATCATCTACCTGTCGGCCGAACAGTTCATGTACCAGTTCATCCGGGCCCTGCGGACCAAGGGAATCCTCGATTTCAAGGAGGTGTTCAGGTCGGTGAACGTGCTGATGGTTGATGATGTCCAGTTCATCGCCGGAAAGGAATCAACCCAGGAAGAATTCTTTCACACATTCAACTCGCTCGCCGGTCAGGACAAGCGGATCATCCTGTCGGGAGATCGTTCGCCTGGCAAGATCGACGGCCTGGAGGCTCGCATCCGTTCGCGATTGCAGTCGGGTCTCGTCATCGAACTTCATCCTGCCGATTACGAACTCAGGCTGGGCATCCTGCAGCAGAAGGCGGAATCGCTGTACAGGCGGAATCGCGGGCTGAGATTCGAAAAGGGCGTGCTGGAATTCCTGGCCAAGCGCATCATGAGCAATGTCAGGGTGCTTGAAGGCGCGCTCAACCGGCTGGCGGCGGCAGAATCATACCTGCATGCCCCGATCACCATCGACGTGGCCCGCGACGAGTTGGCGGATATCCTGCGCGATGTCGATCGAAGGACCGAGATCCGCATGATCATCCAATGTGTCGCCGACTACTACAATGTGAAGCCGGGTGATTTGGTCGGGCCGCGGCGGACCCAGAATATCGCCAGGCCGCGGCAGCTGGCGATCTACCTGGCCAAGATGATGACCACGAGGTCGCTGCCGCATATCGGCCGTGCGTTCAACCGTGATCACACGACGATCCTCTATTCGATTGACCGGATCGAGAATCTGCAGGCCGAGGACAGCTCGATCGCCGAGGATATTGCCATTATCAGAAGGCGGCTGGAATCCTGATAGCCGGAGCTGCCGCGTTCTCAATGAATTCCGGGAGTCAGGACCGCATGTCAGGCCGAATTCGTCCAGCAGGTGATGAAGATGAAATTCAGGATTGAATCGAGAGAGTTGAAGCGGGTTGCGGGCTGGACGCGGGCGATATCCGAGAAGAGCAGCCGGGACATCGTCCTCGGTTTCGTATTGATCGAGGTTGCCGCCGGAGTCGCCACCTTCCGGGGAACCGACCGCAGGATCGAGATCGAAACGAGGGTCGATGCCCATGTCGAGTCCACGGGCCGAGCCCTGGTATCGGCCGAGATCCTCAATGAATTCGCCAGGCGACTTCCGGATGGCTCGCAGGTGACCTTTGAATGCGAACAAGGTGACGTTGAGCGGTTGTCCATCCACTCGAACCGGACCAGGGCCACCTTTCCCATGCTGCCCGGCGACAGCTTTCCGCGCATGTCGTCGGATGATTTCGACGCCACCTTCAGCATGGAGGGGGAAGGCCTCGGCCGGCTGTTCGACCGATCACAGGTCGCGGCCTGTCTCGACGAGTCCAGGCAGTATCTGTGTGGCGTGTTCCTGGATTTGGCCGAACAGCAGGGCGAGAATGACGACGGAGTCCGGATGCTTCGCGGCGTTGCGACGGACGGCTTCAGGATGTCGATTGCCGAATGCGTGGCGCCGTCGGGGCTGACTGAGATGGCATCTGTCATCATTCCGCTGAAGACGGTCAGCGAGGTGTCGAGGATTTTTTCGTCCTCGGCCTCGCCGGTCGAAGTGTCGGTTTCGGAGGGCAAGATACGATTTTCCAACCAGGCGACGACGTTGACCTCGCGGCTGGTACACGGCTCCTTTCCCGATTACGCGAAGTTTATCCCGCGGGAGCTGCCATTGACATTGACGGCCGACCCGCACGAGTTCCGGGAGGCGCTGCTGCGGGTGTCGGTCGTTGCCGACATGGACAGTGCAGTCTTGCTGGAGTTGGGCAATGACCGTGCCCGGCTTTCGGTCAACGAGCGTTCGGTCGGACGGGCAAATGAGGAGCTTGACGTGACCTTTCCGCATCCGGAGTACTCGGCCAAGTTCAGATGTGGCCACTTTCTTGCATTCCTCGACAAGCTGGGTGACGGTCCGATGGCAATCGAACTCCCGGCCAAGCCGGGATCGACGCTCATCACCACGGAGAGTGATCCGGGGCTGACCTATTTGATGATGCCAATGAGGGACTGAATTCCGGACCGGGGATGCGGCAATCGGGCCGCGCCCATGTCCGGCGGCGGAAGTCATGACGCCATGCCACATCTCGACCCTGGCACTGGTCCGTTTTCGATCCTACACGGCGGCCCGGCTTGACCTGACCGGCGGCCCGGTGGTGCTGTACGGACCGAATGGCTCGGGCAAGACCAGCATTCTTGAAGCGGTGTCGTTGTTCTCCCCCGGTCGCGGCATTCGCCGGGCAATCCCCGACGAAATCTCCTGCCGGCGATTCGAACCCGGCTGGAAGCTGTCGGCCGAGCTGGTTGCCGGAGACCGACGGCTGGAGGTCGAGACCATATACCGGGGCACCTCCGGAAGGCGGGTCGAAATCGAGGGCAAGCCGGTTCGCCAGTCGGAACTGGCCAATCTGTTGCGGATTGTCTGGGTGGCACCGGCCATGGACCGGCTGTGGACCGATGGCCGGGAAGGCAGGAAGCGATTCCTGGACCGGATGGTCATGAACTTCTTTCCTGCCCATGCCGAGGACGTGATCGCCTACGAAAAGGCAATGCGTGAACGAAATCGTCTGCTCAAGGACCGGCAGTTCGACCATGACTGGTTGCGGGGGCTGGAGTTGCAGATGGCTGAACGGGGGGTTGCCATCACCCGTAGCAGGATCAGCACCGTCGACAGGCTGGAACAGGCGGCAAGACAGTCGGCCGGGGAATTTCCGGTTGCCCGCCTGAGCCTGGCTGCACCGGACGAGACCCGGGCCCGCAGCACCGATCAGGATGAACTGGTCGATGCGCTGACCAGGAGCAGGTTCCGCGATGCCTCGGCTGGCCGGACGCTGATCGGGCCGCACCGGGTTGACCTGCTGGCCGTACATGATGGGCGGCTGATGGAGGCCCGCAGCTGTTCAACCGGCGAGCAGAAGGCGCTGTTGCTGTCGATCGTGCTCGCCAACAGCCGGGCCATTGCCGAGGATCGCGGCGAGCCGCCAATCCTGCTGCTCGACGAGATCACCGCACATCTGGATGTGGTCCGCCGCCAGGCGCTGTTCGGCGAGATCAGGCAGCTTGGCACCCAGGCCTGGCTGACCGGCACCCAGTCCGACCTGTTTGACGATCTGGGTGGCGGTGCCCAGTGGTTTGACGTGTCGGACCAGGGCGGCGAATCCTCGATCGAGGAGCGCGGCCGGTAGCGGGTCCGACACCCACCTGCAATCCCGGCGCCGGCGCGCGGCTCAACGAGGAGGCGCGGCGGCCAACGGCCCCGGCAATCGCGGCCGGAGCAGGGCCCGTCGAGCGGAGGTGGTGCCGGTGAAGGGACTCGAACCCCCGACCTTGTCATTACGAATGACGCGCTCTTCCAGCTGAGCTACACCGGCTGCCGGTCGCTCCTTAGCAATTCAAGAGCCGGTTTTACAGGTGCAACTTTCCTGTCTCCCGGCCAGTGCCGCACCGCTGCGCCTGCATCCGGTGAAGCGCCTTGCCGGCCAGTCTGCCCTGCTTGCCTGCCGGTGCTGTTCCGGTTTGCCGTCAGGGCTGCTCCGGTGCGCTGTCCGCCGGTGGTTTCTCGAGGTCGGGATTGGCGACGACCAGGGGCAGCATGCCGACCGAGGAGTTGTGGATACTGTCGGAGCCGGTTGCCTCCTTCCAACTCAGCGAATCGAATCCGCCGCAATGTTCGCATGACGGAATCCACTCGGTGTGGATGTGCTGACAGGCATCGCAAATCCATTGTCGACCCCGCGATGCCGAAACGGCACGGGTCAGCCACCCGCGCACCACCGCCTCGTCGGCGCCCTCGCCTCGCTCGATCGCCGCCATGATGACCAGTGACCTGACCGTCGGGTTCTCCTCGGCAAGCTTGCCGATCTCCCGGCGTGCCGCCGGGAAGTCATCCCCGGCGATCAGGATTTCGGCCATGATCATCTTTGCTTCCGCCTGCTGCCTGTTCTTGCCAAGCAGCTGCACGAAGCGCCGCCGCCTGGCTTCGGCGGTCTCGTTCGGTTCGATATCGGCATAGGCTGCGCCGAGGTCAGGATGGCTCCCATGTTTCCAGGCATTCCTGATGATCCTGGTGGCTGCCCGTTTCTCGCCATTCTCGCACCTGATCCGGGCCGCCTGCACGGCTGCCGGGACCAGGCCGGGAGATTCCCGGTTTGCCGCGAAGAGCAGCTTCTTTCCGTCCTCGACATTGCCGGCGGCAATCTTCTGCCTGGCATTCACGTAGTTCAGGATTGCATTGCGGCGGGTATAGACATCGCGGGGAAGCTTGCCGGATTTGTGCTTGGCTTCGAGGGTCGCCGCCGCCCCTTCCCAATCCTCTTCCGTGGATTGCAGTGTAAGCAGCGCGTCCTGGATCTCCCCGTGTTTCGGGTTGATGGCGAAGGCCTTCTCGGCGAGTTTCAGCGCGGTGTCGGTATCGCCATCACCGATCTTGTGCCTGAGTAGGCCCGACAGGCCGGCGAACCGGGTATCCTCGTGCTTGAGCAACGCCTTGTAATGATCCGCCGCCTTCGACCGGTCGCCTGACCGCTCGGCAGCCTGTGCGGCCAGGATGCCGGTGATTTCCGGTCGCTTGAGCAGTCTTTCGGCCCGGTCGGCCTTGACCAGGGCCAGCCTGGAATCGCCGGATGCCAGGGCCACCAGGCTGCCGGCAAGCGCTTCGAATCCCCGCTTTTCTCGGTTCTTGTTGAAATAGCGCGACAAGGCGGTCTCGTCGCCGACCAGGAAACGCAGGCAAGCATGGACCAGCCCGACGAGGAAGAAGAACAGCCAGAAGGCCGGAAACAGGAGCACCAGCGCCGCCGCCAGCGTGATCGGGGCCATGGTGATTTCCCAGCCGGCCACCACGATCCTGACATCCGACCCGATATCGGCGATCAGCGATGCCAGCACGCTGAGCACGGCAATGCTGAGCACGAACAGGAATATCTTGAGCATTGACCAGATCATGGCGATCTCACGGTGCCATATCCGGCCGCGTCAGCATGGTATTGATCGCAGTCAGCACCGCCAGGCGGGCCTCGGCAACCTCGATCCAGTCGGCCAGCGCCTCCCGGGCCGGGCCGGTTGCCGGCGACAGCGTCTGCAGGGCGCCGGCAAGATCGTCACCATTCAGCAGGGTCTCGGCCCTGGCGAGAACATGGGCAATGTCATCTCCCTCCCCCGGCTCCAGCGGCCGGACCTGGACCAGCGTGCCGATCAGTCCGGCAAGCCCGCCCTGTTCCCTGGACTCGGCCATGTCGGCCCTGAGTGCATCCTCGGCGATCCGGGCAAATCCCTGCCTGAGATCGGTCAATGATTCGACGCCGGTCTCGGCATGAATCATGACCACTTCCGGAATCTCGGCATCGGCGAACCCGCCATCGCGGAGCAGCAACAGGTAGGGCGCCCCGGTTTCGACCGCGGCACGGACCGCAACGAGCGCCAGCGACCTGGCCAGGTCATCATCCCCGGTCTGCCGGGCTTCGAGTATTGCCAGCCGGCTCTCGGCCTGTTCCAGTCGCGCAAGCATCTGTCCGTCATCATTCCCGCCGGCCTCGATGGCGGACAGCCGCGCATCCAGCGCATCCAGACCTGATTGATCCGCAAGACCGGCCGTTGGCATGTCCCGCTCCTTCTCCAGGCTACCGATGCGCTGGTCGAGCATCAGCAACCGGGCCTCGATCCTGCCCTCGCCAGCCGGTTCGGCTGGCTGCGGCTGCACCGGGGGAGTCGCCTGGGCCATCGCCAAACTCACCTCTTCGAGGCGCTGAAGGTCACCGGTCAGCGCATCAAGCCGGACCGACATCTCGGACAGTGAGTCGGCAGTGATCGGCTGCAACTGCTCGATCTCCGATATTCGGGCCTGCAACTCCCCGACCTGTTCACCCAGGGTTGCAGCCAGGGCGTCGATATCGGTCCGCAGCCGGGCATTCTGCCCGGCGGTCTGCTCGACACTCTCGGACAGTGCTGCAACCGTGTCCTGCCCGGCCAGCAGGGCAATCTGCCCGGCAAGCTCCGACACCTCGCCGCCGATCGATTCAATTTGCTGATCGCGTTGCGCAAGATCGGCGGTGATGCTGGCGCTGCCTTCGAGTTCCGCCTGGTTACGCAACAACACTGCCGCCAGGATGCCGACAGTGGCGGCAATCAGGCCAAAAATGACCGCCTTGAGTGCAAGGAATGCAAAGCGGTCCGCCAGGCTGAACAGGCGGCCCCGCCAGCCGGTCACCGCCGGTTCTTCTGCCATGGCATTGCCGGTCTTGCCGGGACCGGTGGCTTTGTCTGGCTCCGCGCGATCGACCACGATTGCGTCCTCCACAACAGGCGTATCGCCATCCCGGTCGGAATCGCCTTCGGCCGCGATGTTGTCCCTGTCTGAATCCGGAATCGACACGTCGGTCCTCTCTGGTGGCCACCGGCAATTTGCCGGTCGAAAATGCCCATATCAGAATGTCCATCCTGCAAGGCGGCAGCACCGTCGAACATGCGGCGCTCCGCCAGTGACAGCCAACACCAGGTCTCGTCAGTCACCTGGCCAATCGGCAGCCTTCGGTCCTGCACCTTCTGCCCGAGTTTCTGCCCGCCGCGAGAATACCACGGAGCACTTCCAATACAAGGTTGCCGATGCATTCGATCGAACAACATCGTTGACGAATTTGGTCAGGATGGCCTGCCCGATATCGGCGCCGTGCAGGCTTCCCCGGTTGACGCGCCCATGATGGTGGCCCATAGGGTCGGGCGCGGAAACTTCCGCGTCCGTGGATGGAGTTCGGGTGATGGAAAGCGGGCGTGTTGCCCTGGTTGTTGCCGGGGGTAGCGGAATCGGCGCCGATGCGGCCAGGAAGCTTGCCGAGTCGGGCTACATGGTCGGCGTGATGTCCTCCTCCGGCAAGGGGGAGAAACTGGGTCGTGAACTGGGTGGGTTCGGATTTACCGGCTCGAATCTCGAGGCGGACGATCTCGGCAGTTTCGTGTCCGAGGCGATGCGGCTTGCCGGGCGCATTGACGGCGTGGTCAATTGCAGCGGCCATGGGCCGAAGGGTGACATCCTGGAGATGAGCGACGAGGAATGGAGGCTGGGCCTCGATTGCTATCTTCTCAATGTCGTGCGAATGGCCCGGCTGGTTGCGCCGATCATGAAGCGGCAGCGGGGAGGTTCCATCGTCAACATTTCGACCTTTGCCGCATTCGAGCCTGATCCCGATTTTCCGACATCGGCGATCTTCCGGGCCGGGTTGGGCAGCTTTGCCAAGCTGTTTTCCACGCAATATGCACCCTTCAATGTCCGGATGAACAACGTGCTTCCGGGCTTCATCGACAGCCTTCCGGAAAAACCGGACCGCCTGGCCCGCATCCCGGCGGGAAGATATGCCCGGGTCCGCGAGTTGTCGGAGACGGTCGCCTTCCTGGTCTCCCCCGCCGCCAGCTATGTCACCGGCCAGAACATCCGCGTCGATGGCGGCCTGACCAGTTCGGTCTGATGGCAGTGGCGGGGTGCATTCCGAATCCCTGACCGGGCCATGGCCGACCGTGGCGACATCGATCTGCCATGCCAACAAGAATGACCGAGGGGGTCGAATGACGATGCGCGCCTGGATGCTGATCGGCCATGGCGGCATGGACATGCTGCAGTTGCGGGAAGACTGTCCCCGTCCGGTGGCTGGGTCAGAGGAGGTGCTGGTCCGGGTGCTGGCCTGCGGCCTGAACAATACCGACGTCAATACCAGGACCGGCTGGTACTCGGCCGCGGTGACCGGGCCGACCACCGGCCAGGAGTTGGATGCTGCCGGCGATGACGATGCATCCTGGGGTGGGGTTCCCCTCACCCTGCCGAGGATCCAGGGTGCCGATGTGTGTGGAATTGTCGAGGAGGCAGGATGCGGGGCCGGCCGGGACCTGGTCGGGAAGCGGGTGCTGATCGATCCCTGGATCCGGGATTGGCGTGACCCCGGAGAGCGGGAGCGGATCGGCTATTTCGGCAGCGAGACCGATGGCGGATTCGCCGAGTATGCGTGCGTCCATCATCGCCAGGTCCACGCCATCGACAGCGACATGACCGATGCCGAACTCGCAACCTTTGCCACCGGTTGGGGAACAGCCCTCTACATGTTGGAGCGGGTCACGGTTGGCGAGGGCGACACCGTGCTGGTCACCGGGGCATCCGGCGGCGTTGGTTCGGCACTTGTCCAACTGGCAAAATTGCGCCAGGCGCGCGTCGTCGGCATCTGCAGTCCCGAGAAGGCCGATATCCTGGCCCGAACCGGTACCGACGCCGTCATCCGGCGCCAGGCCGGCAATCTGAAGGCTGCCATCGAAGCTGCCATCCCGGGCAGGATCACGGTGGTTGCCGATCTTGTTGGCGGGACGATGTTCCGGGAGTTGATCGACCTGCTGGCGCCCGGTGGCCGCTACGTTGTCGCCGGTGCCATTGGCGGCCCCTGCGTTCAGCTTGACCTGCGCACGCTCTACCTGCGTGACCTGCGATTTGCCGGCGTGACCATTCCGGCGCCAGGCGCATTTGCCAGGCTGGTGGACATCATCGAATCGGGGCGTGTCAGACCGGTCCTGGCGGCCGAATACGGGTTCGAGGAACTGCCACGGGCACAGCAGGCCTTCATCGACAAGAGGCATGTCGGCAATATCGTGATCACGATGTGACCAGGCCTGCAGCCTGGTGACGATCGGGTCAGTGCCGGAATGCCCGCCGGGGCTGCGCGTGGCCGCTGGCCTGGCACCATTGCAATGGCGGCGGCAATCATCGCCTGGCCAGGCGACGGAACCGGGCTTGATTGTTGACGGGATTTGGTCTTTTTCCGTCGGCAACCCGACGACGCGGATTCGTGACAGGCACACTGATTTGGCCAGGAAGAAGAACAGCCAGGGAAAGGCACCGGCACCCGGCGGCGGCAATGCCGAATCCGGGAAGCCACGCCTGAGAGGCAAGTCCCTCCGTGACCGGCAGACCATCCGTCTGGCGTGGCGATGGCTGTTGCGGCTGGCAGCAGCAGGCGTGGTGTTCACCATCGCGGCAACGGCGTTGTTTGCCCTGGTCAATCCGCCCCTGACCCCGATCATGGTCAGCGACTATTTTCGGACAGGAAAGCTCGACCGTGACTGGGTCGGGTTCGAGTCGGTTCCGGGCCACCTGCCGCGATCGCTGGTGGCGGCCGAGGATGCAAATTTTTGCCAACATTGGGGCTTCGACGTCAATGCCATCAGGGCTGCCAGCAGCGGGAGCGCCGAACGCGGCGGATCCTCGATCAGCCAGCAGACGGCCAAGAACCTCATGCTGTGGCGGGGGCGCAGCTGGGTGCGCAAGGCCATCGAGACACCGTTGACATTGCTCATCGAGATCTTCTGGACCAAGCGCAGGATTCTCGAGGTCTATCTCAATATTATCGAGTTCGACCGCGGCGTGTTCGGGGCCGCCGCCGCCTCACGGCAGTATTTCGACAAGGAGGTCACGGAGTTGACCGAGCTTGAATCTGCCCGGCTGGCGGCGATCTTGCCGAACCCGAAGGAATGGGACGCGGCCAGCCTGCCGGACAGGCTCGGTGAGCGTGCCTACCGAATCGTGGATGGCGCGCGTACGATTGCAGCCGATGGAAGGTCGAACTGCTTCAGTCTTTGAACGGGTTGTGGTGCAAGTGATACAGGGGACCTGCCTGGCAGGACAGCAAACATGACTACACATTATCGTCTATACCATTATCCGCTTTCGCCTTTCTGTCGAAAACTCCGCCTTGCCCTGCGCGAAAAGGAGATCAATTTCGACCTCATTGAGGAGAGATACTGGGAGAAGCGGGACGACTTCCTGGCGCTTAACCCGGCTGGCAGCGTGCCGGTGCTGCGGCAGGAGGACCGGGTGTTCAGCGACAGCCAGGCCATTTGCGAATATATCGAGACCGTGCATCCGGACCGGCCGTTCTATCCGGAGGATGCCATCGGGCAGTACGAGGTGCGCCGCGTGGTGGCCTGGTTCGACGAGACCTTCTACCGGGATGTGACGTCGAAACTGCTGGAGGAGCGGGTGCTGAAACAGGTCCGCCGACAGGGCGAACCGGACGGCATTGCCGTCTCGGACGGGATCAGGAATCTGCGGCAGCACATGCAGCACATTTCGTGCATGTTGGAGGATACCGGGTTCATGGTCGGGTGGCGGGTCACCCTCGCCGATTTGACCGCGGCCGCACATGTCTCCTGTCTCGACTACCTGAACGACATCGACTGGCGGCGTGAGGATTACGGGATCGTCAAGAACTGGTATGCCGCCATGAAGTCGCGCCCGTCCTTTCGCCAGATTCTCTCGGAATACATTCCGGGCTTTACCGGCGCACCACACTACACGGTCCTGGATTTTTGAGCGGGCTTGCCGACAGGCTGAAGGCGTTTGCCCGCGAGGCAGGATTTGATGCTGTCGGCATTTGCACGCCGCATGACATTCCCGATGCCGAATCGAGGCTGCAGGCCTTTCTTGCGGCGGACCGGCACGGAGAGATGGGCTGGATGGAGCGCCGGTCGCACTGGAGAGGCAACCCGGCCGAATTATGGCCGCAAGCCAGGTCGGTCATCATGCTGGCCCACTGCTATGGCCAGGATTTCGACCCGCTTGAATCGCTGGAATGCCGGGACCGGGCAACGATCTCGGTCTATGCGCAGAACCGCGACTATCACGACATCGTCAAGAAGAAACTCAAGCAGGTCGGACGGTTCCTGATTGCCGAAGAGGAGGGGGCGGAAATCAAGGTCTTTGTCGATACGGCGCCGGTCATGGAAAAGCCGCTGGCGCAGGCGGCTGGCCTGGGATGGCAGGGCAAGCATACCAACCTGGTGAGTCGGTCCCTCGGCAACTGGTTTTTCCTGGGCGCCATATTCACCACGGCCGAACTCGAGACTGATGAGCCCGGCAGCGATTCATGTGGAAGCTGCCGCCGGTGCCTCGACATCTGCCCGACCGACGCCTTTGTGGCGCCGTATCAGCTCGATGCCCGGCGGTGCATTTCCTACCTGACCATTGAGCATCACGGGCCGGTCGACCTCTCGCTTCGACCGGCAATCGGCAACAGGATATTCGGTTGCGACGACTGCCTGGCGGTATGCCCCTGGAACAAGTTTGCCACCGCCGGACGCGAAAGTCGCTACCAGGCTCGGCAGGAACTCCGATCGCCGCGGCTTGAAGACCTGGCCGCGTTGACCAGCCAGGCGTTCAATGACCGGTTCCGGGGCGGACCGGTCCGGCGTATCGGTCGTGACCGTTTCGTTCGCAACGTGCTCTATGCCATCGGCAATTCCGGGCGCAGCCGGTTGCTGCCGGTGGCGAGCCGCCTGCGGGGCGACGCCAGCCACGTGGTCGCCGACGCGGCAAAATGGGCGGTAGGCATGCTGACGGGCGACGGGCGGTCGTGACCGACCGGCCGGCAGCCAGGACCCTGCTGTGCCTGGGGCATGGCTATACGGCGCAAGCCTTGTCCCGACTGCTCGCCGCCACCGGGGGCTGGCGAATTGTCGGAACGACCAGGTCCAAATCCGGTTTCGGAAGAATCATCGAATCTGGCGCCGAGCCTCGATCATGGCCGGGAGACGACATCTCCGCTGAGTTGGCCGCGGCAGATTGCATCCTGGTTTCGACCGCGCCGGACCGGGATGGCGATCCGGTATTGCGGGTGCTGTCGGACCAACTCGCCGCCACCGCCAGCCGCATGCACTGGGTGGGATACCTGTCCACGACCGCGGTCTATGGCGACCGGCAGGGTGGTTGGGTTGATGAAGACAGTGAACTGACCCCCTCGACGGAGCGGGGCCAATTGCGGGTTGCCGCCGAGGCGGCCTGGCTGGCGCGGTCACGGCAGGCGGGGTTGCCGCTTCATGTTTTTCGACTGGCGGGGATTTATGGCCCGGGCCGGGGTCCGCTTCACCAGCTCATCTCGGGCCGCAAGACCCGGATCATCCGCAGCAGCCAGAAATTCAACAGGATACATGTGGGCGATATCGCCCACATCCTCCATGCATCCATGCTGAAACCGGCGCCGGGGTCGATCTACAATGTCGCTGACGACTGTCCTGCCACCACCGGTGAGGTAATGGAATATGCCGCTCGCCGGGTCGGGATCGGCCTGCCGGACATGGTCGATATCAACGACGCCAAACTCTCGGAGATGGCGCGGAGTTTCTACGCCGAGTCGAAACTGGTAAGGAACGACCGCGTCAAGGCGCACCTCTCGGTGCGCCTCGGATATCCGGATTTCAGATCCGGAATTGACGCGTTGCTGGGTGAAACCAGGAAATAGGTTAGGCAGCCCGTTGCCAGGCTACCCGAAATCCTGATCAGCTGGCGGCCAGTCCAAGGCCCATCAGCAGCAGCAGCACGAAGGGCATCATGGAGTCATCGTCTCCGTCCATGCCCATGTCCATGGATGATTCATCCATCATCGGTTCTGCCATGTTGTCGTCCATCCCATCATTCATTCCGCCAGCAACAAGACTGGTGGCCGTGAGTGAGAAGGCTGCGGCAAGAGCGAGCTTTTTCATGTCTTTGATTCCTCGTTATCAATTTCAAACCGGTCGCGCAGGGTATCCATGCGAGAAGTCCGTGTCGAGTGAAATCTACCGCAGTGAATTCAATCTGGCAAGCCGTTCGCAAAAAAGACAGGAAACGAATTCTCGAATAATTCCCCTGGGTATCAGGACGGAGCCTGACGGCATTCGTCGCCCGTAGCAGCCGGCAAGCGGCCAACCTCTTTCATGAAGACATCCCGGCAGAAGCTGTGCCGGAGCAATCCGGACAATGCCGGGTCAGATCAGCAAGACCTGCGTTCCGATGATCGCCAGGCCAAACAATTCGGCAATGTGCTCGTTGTAGAGGCCGATGCATCCATTCGACGACCGTCTGCCGATCTTGCGGGTGTCATGGGTGCCGTGGATCCGATAATAGGTCCATGACAGGTAGAGTGCATGGCTGCCGAGCGGATTGTCGGGCCCGGGCGGCACATAGGGCGGCCATTCCGGATTGCGTTCGATCATGGCCGGTGTCGGACGCCATTCGGGCCCTTCCACCTTTCTGATCACCCGCGTGCGGCCGAGCCTTGTCAGGTCTGGCGAGAGCGGAACGCTGGTGGGGTAGAGCTTGTAGACCGATTCATCTTCGGACCAGTAATGCAGGGCCCGGGACTTGGTGTCGGCCAGGATGGCCCCGTTGTCGAGATTGCTGAAATAGGGTTGCCAGTCTCGAGCAAGAAAACTGGAAAGGTTGCGGTGGACCGTCTCCTGTTCGTCCGCATCCTGGCTTACGGCTCGCGATGCCAGTGTTGCCGCCCCGGCACCCGCCAGCAGCATTCTGCCAAAGTCACGCCGTGATGTCAGGCTACCATCGTTCATCTGAAACTGCCTCGCCATCCACACAAATCCTAGAATTGCATACCGGGACTTTCCACTCCCATTCGCACTGCCTATCGAAAAGTTGAACAGTCAGCAACCTCCGCCGCCCGCGAAATCGCGCCCTGGTCCCGAAAATTGTGGGTGTGAATTCCGGCTTGCGCCAGGCCGCCAATGCCGTGCAAGCCGGTCCGAGCCGCGTTTGTTGACCGCTGCCGGGTGGTTGAGTAGTCTCGCCCGACCTGAAACCAGCCGAAAGCCACCCATGATGATCAGGATTCTCCTGGCAATTGCCTTGGCCGCCATGGCCGCATGTACCCCGGAGGAGCCTCCGTCGGAGTCGGCGCCGGTCGAGACGGCTGCTGCCAGCACTGCGGCAGTCGAAGCAGAGGAAGAAAAAGCCGAACCGGGGGTCGTCCTCAGGCCGAGGATTTTCTGGATCTCGAGCTCCGATGCCAGGGCGATTCCCCACCGGGTGCTGGATGCCGTGAACGCGGTGAGGGCCGAAAATGACCTCCCGGAAGTCCAGCTGTCGAATCGGTTGATTGCCGCGGCAAGAACCCATTCAAGGGACATGTCGGTGCAGTTCCGGCTGTGGCATTTCGGCTCCGACGGGTCATCCCCGCTCGATCGGGCCGCCGCCGCCGGATATGATGGCCAGGTGCTGGGCGAGAACATTGCCGAATCTTTCGAGAACGACCTGGATACGATCGCCGCGTGGATGCAGCGCCCCGAAAACCGGAAGCTGATGCTGCACGCGGATGCCCGCCACATGGGAATTGGCTGGTATCAGGACAGGAAGGGTCGAATCTGGTGGACGATGGTGGTGGGAACCTGATCCGCCATCAGTGAAAGATGTATACCGGGGTTCCGACCGCCACCTTGCGGTAGATGTAATCCATTTCCCGATCGGTGACGGCAATACAGCCGTCGGTCCAGTCGCCGGTTCTGCGGTAGCGGGGATCGTTGGGTTCGCCATGGATGAAAATGTTGTCGCCAGGGTCAACGCCCCGGTAATCGGCCAGCACCTTGTCGATTTCGTTCGGATACGAAATGCCCAGTGACAGGTGGAAGCTGCTCACGGGATTACGCCGGTCGATGACGTAGCTGCCAACGGGTGTCTTTCCGTCGCCCCGCTTGATCTTGTGGCCCACGGGATTGGAGCCGAGATTTACCCGGAACCGCTTCATGGGCCGATCGCCGCTGTAGAGCAGCATGGTCCGCTTCGCCTTGTGAATCTCGATATGGGTCACCCGCCCCATCGGCTCCCGTTCCGGCTTCGATGCGCAGGATGCGATCGCCAGGCAGGCGGCGACCAGGAGCACGATGCGGCCACCCCGGACAATGACCGGGCTGCGGGAGATCAGTGTGGTCAGGGACATTCGGACCGACCTGTTTCCGGGATGGTGTCCCTGGCAGTGCGGCGCCGGGCACTTGCCCTCATGGATGCCGACTTCAATTGTCCGCAGGCGGCCATGATGTCGGTACCACGGGGCGTGCGGACGGGCGATGCGTAGCCGGCCTTGAATATGATGTCGGCAAACCGCCTGATCCGGTCGGGATCAGAACGCTCATAGGGTGCGCCGGTCCATTCGTTGAAGGGAATGAGATTCACCTTGGCCGGAATGCCACGAATCAACCTGACCAGCCGTCTTGCATCCTCGTCACTGTCATTGATGTCCTTGAGCATCACGTATTCGAAGGTGATCCTGTCGGAATTCGACAGTCCGGGATAATCGCGCAGCGCCGCCAGCAATGTCTCGATGTTCCACTTGCGATTGATCGGAACCAGCCTGTTCCGCACCTCGTCGGTGGTGGCATGGAACGACACTGCCAGCCGGCAGCCGATTTCCAGGCCGGCCCGTTGAATGGCCGGAACCACCCCGGCAGTGGACAGGGTGATCCGTTTCCTCGACAGGCTGATTCCCTCGCCATCCATGGCAATCCGCACCGCATCCCGGACGTTGTCGAAATTGTAGAGCGGCTCCCCCATCCCCATCAGGACAATGTTCGACAGCAATCGACGCTCATCCTTCGGGTGGCGTCCCGGCCTTGGCCACTCTCCGAGGTCATCGCGGGCGGCCAGGATCTGGCCTACGATTTCGGATGAATTCAGGTTGCGCACCAGTGCCTGCGTTCCGGTATGGCAAAAGCTGCAGTTCAGGGTGCAGCCGACCTGCGATGACACGCACAATGTGCCGCGATCCTCCTCCGGAATGTAGACGGTCTCGACCTCTTGCCCGCCTTCCATGCGAAACAGGTATTTTCGGGTGCCGTCGACACTGACCTGGCGGCGAACAAGTTCCGGAACGCCGATCACGAAGGAATTCGACAGCATGCGGCGGTAGTCGCCGGCCAGGTTGGTCATTGCCATGAAATCACGGACGCCCTTCTGGTAGACCCACTGCCAGATCTGGGTCACGCGCATCCTGGCCTTCGCCTCTTCGGTGCCGGCATCAACAAGGGCGGTATGCAGTGCTTCCCTGGTCAGCCCGACAATGTTCGGGCGAGCGCCAGGGTCATCCGGAGATCCGCTTGTGATCGTCACGACCTGCTGGTTCATCTGGACGTATCGACTTTCTCCGGAGGTGGCTCACGGCCCGCAAGCGGACTGTTTCCGGTCAGGATGAGGGTGCGGAGCAGAGTCCTTCGGCAACTTCCAGCGCCTTGGTGATGCCCAGAAGCGAAAACGTGTCCTTGGTGTCCGTATCCTTGCGCGATGTTGCGGTGAGCACGGCCTGATTGCCCTTTTTCATCGCATCGACGATGACATGGTCATCGCTGGGCGGCCAGGCCCATTCGGCATCGTCCTTGGTCTTTCCAATCTGGAGAGTGAAGGATCTCGAATCGACTCGCATGGTGACCGCCGAGCCGACCTTGAATGGATACCCGCTCTGGTAGGACACCAGGTAATTCGGCTTGGGTTGGGTTGGGTCGATGGTCACCGCCAGCAGCACTGCCCCGCGCTTGACGACGGCGACCTTGCCGTCCTTGGTGTTGACCGATTCCCGTGGCCGGGAAATGACCCCGCATTCCGGTTCACCGGATACTGCCCGGTACACGGTCCAGTCCCTGACCTCCTCGACACCTTCAATGCCCTCAGCAGCAGCAAACTGCATGCCTGCCATCAGTGCGGCGACCCCCACCAACAGAATTCTCTTCATGCGATACTGCCCTCAATTGGTCAATTTGACCGAATACTGCCCGTTCGGGAGATTCTGCACCAACATGGCATGTATTTCAACCGTGCCCCGCCACCGCAATCGGGTTTCCGCAATCTTTCCCGTGGACAAATTTCCCCAACCTCGGCCCGGCCGGTCATGTCGAGCACCAATCGGCCAGAGGCAGCAACTGGCGCAGCGAGTGGTCCGGACTTGCAGACGATGGGAGGGAGCGGTGTCTGGTATCGGGAAAGCTGGTCTGCGGCCATGCCCGGAGCCTTTCGGGTGCCCAGTTGCAGGCCTATGCAGCTGCTGGCATCGGCTTGCCTCGCCATTGCTCGAGGACGGGCTGAAGGATTGACCGCAGGGGCCACGTCGGCTGCCTTCGGAAAATGGCCGGCGGCGCCAGCACCACCTTGCTGGCCTCGAATTGGACGGCGAACGGTTTCCGGCCGGCGGGAGGTCGAGATGATGCCGCCATCTCCGGGGCAGCCTCGAACGGCTCGAGCCCCTTCGCCGGAAACGGCTCGGTCGGCATCTCTCTGCAATGCAACGTGCCAATTGAAATTCCCTGCAATAATCCATTATCTGGCGAGGGTTTCACAAGGAACGGAAAATGGCGTGTCCGAAAACACTGTATGACAAGATATGGGATGCTCATGTCGTGCACGAGGCAGAGGATGGCACCTGCATCATCTATATCGATCGGCACCTGGTTCACGAGGTCACCAGCCCGCAGGCATTCGAGGGGTTGCGCCTTGCCGGTCGCAGACTGCGGGCACCGGGCCAGACCATCGCGGTGCCGGATCACAATATCCCGACCGATATTGGCCGCGAGAGCGGGATCGAGGACGAGGAAAGCCGGATACAGGTGGAGGCGCTTGAGCGAAATGCCGCCGAATTCGGCATCGAATATTACGGTGTCGACGACATCAGGCAGGGAATTGTCCACATCATCGGACCCGAGCAGGGCTGGACGCAGCCGGGGATGACCATCGTTTGCGGTG
This sequence comes from Paracoccaceae bacterium, assembly GCA_964291445.2. Classification (GTDB taxonomy): domain Bacteria; phylum Pseudomonadota; class Alphaproteobacteria; order Rhodobacterales; family Rhodobacteraceae; genus JAPOXR01. The sequence goes on from OZ219864.1 coordinate 916,401, forward strand.
ACAGCCACACCGCAACCCACGGCGCTTTCGGCGCCCTGGCCCACGGAATCGGCACCAGCGAGGTCGAGCACGTCCTGGCCACGCAGACGCTGATCCAGAAGAAGTCACGGAACATGAAGGTCGAGGTCACCGGCAGCCTTGGAGCCGGCGTGACGGCCAAGGATGTCACGCTGTCGATCATTGGCGAGACCGGTACGGCTGGCGGCAGCGGGCATGTCATCGAGTATTGCGGCCAGGTCATCAGGGATTTGTCCATGGAGGGCCGGATGACCGTCTGCAACATGGCCATCGAGGGTGGGGCAAGGGCTGGCCTGATTGCTCCCGACGACAAGACTTTCGACTATGTGAAGGGTCGCCCGCAGGCACCGAAGGGTGGGGCGTTCGAGACGGCGCTCAACTACTGGAAGACGCTCAAATCCGATGATGGCGCCCAATATGACCGCGAGGTCACCATTGCCGGTGAGGGAATTGCCCCGGTGGTCACCTGGGGAACCAGCCCGGAGGACGTGTTGCCGATCACCGGTGAGGTTCCGCATCCGGACGCATTCGACGGCCCGAAGGGTGACGCGGTGCGGCGCAGCCTTGACTATATGGGACTGGAGCCGGGAACGGCCCTGACCGACATTGCAATCGATACGGTGTTCATCGGCTCCTGCACCAACAGCAGGATCGAGGATTTGCGGGAAGTTGCCAGCATCATGCGCGGCCACAAGGTCAAGGAGGGGCTGCGGGCAATGGTCGTTCCAGGATCGGGGCTGGTGCGGGCGCAGGCGGAAGAAGAGGGCATTGCCCGGGAGTTGATGGAGGCCGGGTTCGAATGGCGACTGGCCGGCTGTTCCATGTGCCTGGGCATGAATCCGGACCAGCTGAGTCCCGGTGAGCGATGCGCATCCACTTCCAACCGGAATTTCGAAGGACGCCAGGGACGGGGCGGACGGACACATCTTCTTAGTCCGGGCATGGCAGCAGCAGCAGCGATCACCGGTCGTCTCACCGATGTCCGGCACCTGATGTAGGAGACAGTCATGGAAAAGTTTCAGAATTTTGCCGGGATTGCAGCGCCGATGCCGCTGGTGAATGTCGACACCGACATGATCATCCCGAAGCAGTTCCTCAAGACCATCAAGAGGACCGGCCTGGGAGTAAGCCTCTTTCACGAAATGCGCTATGATTCCGACGGCAACGAGAATCCGGATTTCGTGTTGAACAGGAAGGCCTGGCGCGGCGCCGAGATACTCGTTGCCGGTGACAATTTCGGCTGCGGGTCGTCGCGGGAGCACGCGCCATGGGCGCTGAAGGATTTCGGGATCCGCTGCGTGATCTCGACCAGCTTTGCCGACATCTTCTACAACAACTGTTTCCAGAACGGCATTCTGCCGGTCACGCTTGACAGCGAACAGGTCGAGATACTGATGCAGCATGCCGGCAGTGGCGAGAATGCACGCATCAGCGTTGACCTGGTTGCACAGGTGGTTACCGGACCCGATGGCGAGGAGTTTCGTTTCGACATCGATCCGTTCAAGAAGAATTGCCTGCTCGAAGGCCAGGACGACATCGCACTCACCCTTGAGCGGGTTCCCGATATCGAGGATTTCGAGGCCAGGCACCGGCTGGCGATGCCATGGCTGTAGCGACCCGCCCGGCGAGTTGCCGGACCTGACGATCCGGCCAAACAGGGTTTGGAGACCACCCTGCGCGTAGACGTGACCGGTCATCACGAGCCATGTGATCCCGTGAATGTTTGATTGAGCCCTCCGGCGGGCCTTCGGGCCGGGCCCCGGTTGCACACGCCATTTGTGGTCACTGATCGTCTCCAACGACCTTCCCGACCGCCCTTCGCCGGGAAGCTCGGCATGCCGCCGAGCATTTCACCGATCCCTTCTTGCTGGCCGGCGAGAGGCGACTTCTGTGTCGCCAGTCCGGCGTCGACACGGACCAGCTTCAGGCCTGCGAACGCAGGGTCGGTCGCTGGATCGCAGCCTACCGGGTGCTGGCGCCCGGCGTGGGTCGCGAGTTGCCGTTGATGCGCCTTGTGCTGGGACTGGACCGTCGATCCAGCTTCGAGGAGGCGATGCACGCCGGTGAGCGGTTTGCGGCCGAGTTTGAATTGGGCAAGGTGTCGGCGGCGCGCCTCGGCAAGGTCATGGAGCGCAATCTGAACATTCTGACTCTCATGGTCGAGACCAATCGGGGGATTTCCGGGGCAGCCTGCCAGCTGCCGGAACTGGCTGCGGTGCTGATCGCCCGGCACGAAGTGGAAGGGCGCCGCAAATTCGACCTGGCGCACGAGTTGTTTCGTCTCCAGACCTGGGATGCGACGCCGCCGGAACATCGGGAGAAGGCAAGGGAGATCCGGGGGTCAACCGGGTCGAAAAACTCGCCAACAACTTTGTCGGCGCCCTGCTGACGCCAGCCGACGCGCTCGCGCCGCCTGGCGACTGGTGGGCGCTCGGGCAAGAGGAATTGATCGCGCGCCTGAATGCGACCGCTGGTGAATTGCGGGTGACGGAATCGGCCCTGAAATGGCGCCTGGTTGCGCTTCGGGCGTTGCCATAGGCCACGGCGCAGGTGGTGCCGGATGCGGCATTGCGGCACAATGGACGCCATGTTGCCGGTCAAGCGCCGCCAGCCTCGTTCTCGAAACCACTCGTGGAGGTGATCGGGCTTGCGCTGTAGGCTGGCCTTGGAGCCGTGCGCCGGGCCGCAGCGTTGCTTGACCTGACCACCGAGGATCTTCGAGACCTGTTCGCAGTCCACGGCGTCGCGCAACCGGCCGGACTCTGAGGTATCGTGAGTCGGCGCCGTATTGCTGGACGACTTGCGGCCATCGAACCCCCTGCCGAGCGAATTCTTGGCGGCTGTGCCGCGGAAACAGTGGAAGATTTCAACATGGAGACCCGACCCGGCCACCGGTGCCGCCGCCGGCGAGGCTAAATCCGTGCGGTGTCGCCGTGGTGACCGCGGCTCGGGAGTCGCGGTCGGTGGGGTAACCGTCATGACGGGTGGGAGCGTCGGGGAAGCTGGAACTGGGGCCTGTCACCTGGCCTGGAGCAGGGGTAGGTCCGACATTCCGCCCTGCGACCGAACTTGCCGGCGGGTCAGTCCTGCCTCGTGGCCGACAGTGGGGCTGCCAAGGCCGGTGACGGCCTCGATGTCGTCCACGGTCCGCAACGGCCTGGATATCCCCGTTCGGCTACCGGAGACGAACGTTATCAGGCAGGAAGGTTGCGAGTTCAGGAAACAGGATGAGAATGAAAACCATGACCACCATGATGCCGAACATCGGCAGGGCGGTCTTGGCGATATAGCCCATCTCGTGGCCGGTCATGCCCTGCAGGACAAAGAGGTTAAATCCGATTGGCGGCGTGATCTGGGCCATTTCCACGACTACCACGATGAAGATTCCGAACCAGATGACATCGATTCCGGCCTGGCGAATCATGGTCTCGACGATGGCCATGGTCAGCACGACCGACGAGATTCCGTCCAGGAAACATCCGAGAATGATGTAGAAGACCATCAAGGCGACCAGCAATGCGAATGGCGAAAGGCCCAACTCGTCGATCCATTCTGCCAGGGCGCGGGGCAGGCCGGTAAATCCCATGGAAAGCGACAAGGCGGCAGCGCCGCCGAGAATCATCGCGATCATCGCCGATGTGCGGGTTGCGCCGAGCAGGCTGTCGATGAAGGTCTTCCGGTTGAGCGAACCCTGGCCCGCGGCAAGTGCGAGCGAACCCAGAACACCGAATGCCGCCGCCTCGGTCGCAGTGGCAAAACCGAAATACATCGACCCGATGACCAACGCGATCAGGAGGAAGACAGGAATGAGAAACCGGGATTTCCTGACCTTCTCGACAAAAGCCTGACCCTTGCCGATATCGGGAACTTCACCGCGTCTGACGAAGGACCATGCCGCAACATAGCTCATGAACAGGCCGGCCAGCACCAGCCCGGGCAGAACTCCGGCAATGAACAGCTTGGTGATCGATTCATTGATCGTCACGCCATAGACGATCAGGGTCAGCGAAGGCGGGATCATCAGGCCGAGTGTGGCCGCACCGGCCAGGGTTCCGATGATCATGTGTTCCGGATAGTTCCGGCTGCGCAATTCCGGAATCGACATCTTCCCGACGGTGGTCAGGGTTGCCGCCGATGAGCCGGATACGGCGGCAAAGACGGTGCAGCCGACGATATTCGTGTGAATCAGCCCGCCAGGCAAGGGTGCCATCCATGGCGCGAGTCCCTTGAACATGTCCTCCGATAATCGGGTTCGGTAGAGGATTTCACCCATCCAGATGAACAGCGGCAGTGCCGTCAGTGTCCAACTGCTCGAGGATGTCCAGATCGTGGTGATCATGGCGTCGCCGGCGGGCCGCGTGGTGAACAGCTCCAGGCCGATGAATGCGACGCCGAACAGCGCCAGCCCGACCCAGACTCCTGTTCCCAGGAGCAGAAACAGCACGAACAGGAAGATCATGACCAGGTGGATGTGTTCCATGACAATTCCAGTTCAGTTGTCTTCGATCGACCGGGAATGGGCAGAATGGGTCCCGAAAAACACGACGCGGACCAGGTTGTCGACAAGTGCGATCGCCAGCACCACCGCCCCTGCCGCCATGGCAAGTTGCGGGATCCAGATCGGTGTTGCATCAAGACCCTGCGAAATGTCGCCGAGCTTGTGTGACCAGTAGACAGACTTGATGGCAAAATATGCCCAGTAGACGGCAAGGGCCGACGCGATGGCGAAACACCAGACCTCCCCCCACCGCCGATAGCGTCCCATGGCGCCAAGCAGCATGTTGACCCGGATATGGCTGCCGGAATTGAGGGCGTATGCAAATGCAAGAAAAGTCGATGCAGCCATGAAGTATCCGGCATAGTCGGAACTTCCATGCGCCACGGTGCCGACCCAGCGGGCAACCATCTGCAGGGTAACAAGGAACAGAATGGCGACAAGGCAACATGCGCCGAGCACTCCGCAAACAAGGTAGAGCCTATCGAGGACCCGGCGAATCAATCCCTGTTGCATGTCCTCCTCGTGCATCCCTGACCCGATATCCAGGCCCGGCATGAGTATCGACCGGGCCCGGATTTCAATTCAGCCTATTTCATGGCGTGGAATGAATCCACGACAGTCTGACCGACATCGCCGGCCTTCTCGAGCCATTCAGCGGTCATGATGACGCCGAATTCCTGCAACTCGCCTTGAAGAACATCACCTGCGGGTTGCACGATCATGCCATTCTTGGCCAGTTCACCGAGGGTGAACTCGGTATAATGGACGGCACGCCAGGTTCCGGCATACTGCGCCAGCGACGCACAACCATTGATGATGTTCCTGGTCGAGTCATCAAGGCCATTCCAGGCATCAAGATTTATGAAGACATAATTCCGGGGCAGCCAGGCATCCACTTCGTAGAAATGGGTCAGGCTCTCCCAGACCTTGCGGTCATAGCCGGTGGAGCCGGAAGACACCATCGACTCGGCAACACCGGTTGCAAATGCCTGGGAAATCTCTGCAGCTTCGATCTGGATCGGGTCCATCCCCGAAAGTTCGGCAAGCCGGGCGGTGGCCGTGTTGTAGGAGCGGAACTTGATCCCCTCCATGTCGGCGACCGAGTTGATTTCCTTCTTGAAATACAGCCCCTGCGGTGGCCACGGAACCGAATAGAGGAGATGCAGGTTCTGCGAGGCAAGAAGCTTTGCCATTTCAGGCCTAGCCGCCTTCCACAGCTTGTCTGCATCCTCGAATGACGTGGCAAGGAACGGAATCGAATCGACACCAAACAGCGGATGCTCGTTCTGGTGTGCTGACAGCAGCCTTTCGCCAATCAGGGCCTGACCGGTCTGAACCGCTCTCTTGATTTCATTTCCCTTGAACAGCGAGCCACCTGCATGGACCACGATCTCGAGGTCGCCGCCAGTAGCCATGGTCACGCAGGCACCAAATTCCGCCCCTGTCGCCGAATGGAAATTGGATGCGGAATACCCCATGGGCATATCCCATTTTTCGGCAACTCCGGGTCCGGCCATGGTCGCCAGTCCGGCTGCCAGCGCAATAGGAGCAGCGAGTCCGAATTTTGTCATGAATGTTCTCCTGATGTGGAATTCCCGGAATGCCCGGGCCGACGATGGGCCGGACCGTAGCCGATTTGGGGGCATGGGACAACAGAATATGAAACCGGCAATTCGACCGGACTCAGGCGAACCGGCCTGGATCATATGGGGACATGTCCATGCCGGCATCCGTCCCGGTCACGAGCGATGCAGTCAGTCTTCCGGTCTTCGGCCCGGCAGTCAGGCCGATATGATGGTGGCCGAAGGCAGCAAATACCCGGGTCGACCGGATCTGGCCAATCAACGGCACGCTGTCGCTCGGTGCAGGACGGTGCCCCGACCATTCCTCGTCGCTCTCCCATGACAGGCCGGGGAAGGTCTCGGCAACCTGTTTCCTGACCAGTGACAGCGGCGATCTTGACGGAGGCTGGTTCAGCCCGCCGAATTCCAGGATACCGGCGCAGCGCATACCGGCTGCCATTGGCGTTGCCACGAACTTGCCGGCGGCGACCATGACCGGGCAGGAGGGCATGAAGGATGGATTGCGGAACATGATGTGATAGCCCCGCTCGGACTGGAGGGGAATCCGCAGGCCGAGTTTGCGCATGAGATCCCGGGACCATACACCGGCAGCGATGACCGCAGACGTGCAGTCGAAGCGGCCGACGCTGGTGTCAACGGCGCGGATGGTGCCGGAGCCGATATCGAAATCCTGCACGGTGGCGCGGACTACACTGCCACCGGCTCCTTCCAGCGTCGCGGCAAGATCCTTCACATACTGGCCGGGATTGGTCACGAAGCCATGGTCGCTCATCGATGCGAGGAACCCGATGGAGGAATTGATTTCGGGAAGCATGTCCCGGACCGCGGGCCCCTCGATCTCCTCCGGCACGAATCCTGCCTGCCGGCGCAAATCCCAGACATAGCGATCCTTCTCGAACTCGGTTCGGGAGCGATAGGCAAATACATAGTTCGATTTTTCCAGCCAGTTTGCGGCCGCCGTGTTGCCGGCAAGATCGAGATGCTGCTGCACCGAGTCGGCAACCACGCCGGCGATGCCGCTGGCGATTCTCCTGGTGTCGCGGTCATTGGCGTGCATCAGGTATCGAACCAGCCAGGGTGCGATCCATGGCAACCGGCGCCAGACCACGAACAGGGGAAAGTCGGGATCCAGCAGGTATCCGGGCGCTTTCCGTGCCAGTCCCGGGGCGGTGACAGGTGTGACCGAACAGGCGGCAACCACGCCGGCATTGCCGAAGGAGGTGGAGTCTCCGGGCGCCTCCCGGTCGATCAGGATGACCTTGCAACCGGCCCGCTGCAGCCACAACCCGGCCGAGACGCCGACGATACCGGCGCCAATGACTACGACGGTTTCTGCAGTGCTGCCTGACATCGGCTCAGCGTTTCCGGGACATCGGTTTTAACCCATCCACTTCCGGACGGGTGCGGCGGCATCTTCCAGCGGCTGACACCGGATGTCGACAAGGACCGGTTCGTCGAGTTCCACCGCCCTGGCCAGGGTCTCGCGCAGCTTCGAAGGCTCGGACACCAGGAAGGTTCTGTCGATATAGGCCGATGCAACGGCGGCATGGTCTGTCAGGTCAAAATCCACGTTGTGATAGCGGGATGCGAAATCGGTCGCCTGGCTGGCCTTGATCCAGCCAAAGGCCGAGTTGGTCAGCACGATCATGATGATGGGCAGTTTCAGCCGGGCAATCGTCTCCAGTTCGCCGGAGGTAAATCCGAATGATCCGTCACCCATCACTGCCACGGTCCGCGACTCCGGCCGCCCGATGCAGGCCCCCATCGCCGCCCCGAGGGAATACCCCAGCGCCCCATGCGCCCGGTTGGTGATGAAATACCGCCCGGGTGTTGCCAGTCGGTAATATGCAGACAGGTACGGGCAGGACGTGCCGGGATCGGACACGATCGTCGCATCTGCCGGCAGCACCTCCTGGAGGGCGTCGATGACCAGCTCGGGAATGATCGGCGCATCGTTGTTGCCGTCGACAAGGCCGCGGAACCGGGCAAATTTGCGGCCCCGGCAATCACTGACCATCGCCGCGCCACCGAATCGCCTTTCCATGTCCGGGGCGGCATCAAGCCAGTCATTCATGGCTGTCAGTGTCAGTCCGAGATCGGCGACGATTCCGGTTTCGACCGGATAGTTTGCGCCGACCACCATCGGGTCGCTGTCAACCTGCACGGTCCTGGTGGTCCGGGACGGAGCTTCCCACCGTGCGGTGGTTGTCGAGCCGGCCCGGCAGCCGAGAAACATGATCAAATCCGCACCCTGCATCAACTCCCAAGTCTCGTCGGTTCCGCCATTGGAGCCGACAACCCCCAGGCAGTTCGGATGGTTTTCGGACAGGCATCCCTGGCCGGAAATTGATGTTGCCACGGCGATGTCCAGGCGGGATGCCAGGCGCTCGAGTTGATCCATTGCATCGGCGATCACCACGCCGCCGCCGCAAACGATCAACGGTCGTTCGGACGAGAGAATTGCCAGCATCGCCTCGCCGACCAGACCCGGCGCCGGCGCTGCCCGGCTGGCGGGCCAGGCGCAGTGTTTCTTCTCGCTCCACAAATCGTCCGGATCAACGCTGTCATATTGTATGTCATAGGGAATCCCGAGATGTGCCGAGCCCGGCGTGCCGGTTGTTGCCGCCCTGAAGGCGGCCCGGACCATTCTCGGAATGTGATCTGCCCGCCTGATCACGGCATTCCACTTTGTCAGCGGTCGCATGAGAGCTTCCTGGTCGACCTCGGTCAGCGGATATTTGCCGTATGAAGACACCGAAATGTCGGAGGTGATGGCAATGACGGCCGATGACGACTCGTTGGCTTCGATCAGGCCGGGAAGGATGTAGGTGATGCCACCTCCCGACGGCCCCTCGCAAACACCGACCTTGCCGGTAACCCGCGAATAGCCGTCGGCCATGTATGCCGCGGTCCGCTCGTCCCGCACCAGGATATGGCAGATGTCATGCTTCAGCTGCCGGATCGCGTCGTAGAAGGGCAGCGACGTGTCGCCACACAGGCCGAAGACATACTCGACCTCGTAGGCATCAAGCATCCTGACGAGTGCCTCCGCACCCGTGACCGTGTTTTTCACCGGAAATCCTTCCTGAAGCGCCTGGATGATGGGAGATTGTGGCCGGACATGCTGGAAATTCCCGAAGTCTGTCGCTAATCCGTCGCTAGGTGCCAGGAAGTCCGTTATGTTCAGCCCTGGATTTTCATTAAAGGGAGTTTGAAGCTTGTCAACAGAATATGGCGGCAAGACCGTCTTTGGCGGCAGTATCGGTGTCATGATGCTGGAAACTCGCTTTCCCAGGATCTACGGCGACATTGCCAATGCCAATACCTGGCCGTTTCCAGTGCATTACCGGATCGTGAAGGGGGCATCGCCAGACCGGGTGGTGCGCCGGCGGGCAGAGGGGCTGCTTGACGGGTTCATCGAGGCCGGGAGGGATTTGGTCACGCTCGGCGCCGATGCACTGACCACGAATTGCGGTTTCCTGGCGCTGATCCAGAAGGAAGTGCGGGATGCGGTCGGGGTTCCGGTGGCGACATCGTCGCTCATGCAGGTACCGATGGTGAACGCCATGCTTCCGGAAGGAAAGCGGGCCGGCATCATCACCATTTCGCGTGAACATCTTTCGGATGACCACCTCGCAGCCGCTGGTGTTCCCCTGGACACGCCGATCGTCGGCACCGAGGGCGGTCGCGAATTCACCAGGAAGATCCTGGACGACCTGCCGGAAATCGATTTTGCCGCCTGTCACGAAGATCTGCGGGATGCGGCCGTCGAAATGATGCGAGACCACGACCGGATCGGTGCCATTGTGCTCGAATGCACGAACATGGCACCCTATGCCCCGGAGATCCGCAAGATGACCGGCGTTCCGGTATTTTCGATCTACACCCATGTCTGCTGGTTGCAATCGGCCCAGGTGCCACGGCATTTCGACCATCGGCTTGACGACCCGGTGCATCCGCTACGCTGAATGCCGCCTGTAGGGGGGCCAAGCCAAGGAAATCGAGCCATGTTGCGTGTAATATGGCCCGGCATGCATCCCGCGATCGGTCCGCGTCTTGACCGGACACCGATTCCGCAATAGGCGATGCCCTCCATTCCTGCAGAAACTGGAGACGTCATGACAGGCAACACAGTGCTGGTCCTCGCCGGCGACGGCATCGGCCCCGAGGTCATGTCCGAGGTCTTGCGGATCATCGAATGGCTGCAAGACCGACGGGGGATGAAATTCGAGGTCACCGAAGATCTCGTCGGCGGAGCCGCCATCGATGTGCACGGCATTCCACTGCATGACGACACCCTCGAGAAGGCCAGGCAGACCGATGCGATCGTGCTCGGCGCTGCCGGCGGGCCGCAATATGACAAGCTGGATTTCAGCATCAAGCCGGAGCGGGGGCTGCTGAAGCTCCGCAAGGAGCTGGATCTTTATGCCAATTTGCGGCCGGCAATGTGTTTCGACGCCCTGGCCGATTTTTCGTCGCTCAAGCGGGAGGTGGTATCCGGCCTCGACATCATGATCGTCCGGGAATTGACCTCCGGTGTCTATTTCGGCGAGCCACGGGGAATCACCCCGGACAATGAGGGCGGCCGAATCGGCATCAATACCCAGCGCTACACCACAAGCGAGATCAGGCGAGTTGCCAGGACCGCCTTCGAGCTTGCCCGGCGGCGCCAGGGCCGGGTCTGTTCGATGGAAAAGGCCAATGTCATGGAATCCGGCGTCCTGTGGCGAGAGGAAGTTCAATGGGTTGGCGACAATGAATATGACGATGTCGAGCTGACCCACATGTATGCCGATGCCGGGGCCATGCAGCTGGTCCGGTGGCCGAAGCAGTTCGATGTCATCGTGACCGACAACCTGTTTGGCGACATGCTCTCCGATGCGGCGGCCATGCTGACCGGGTCGCTCGGAATGCTGCCCTCGGCCTCGCTCGGCGCCCCGTCCGACGACGGACGCCCGCAGGCCTTGTACGAGCCGGTCCACGGCTCGGCTCCGGACATTGCAGGTCAGGGCAAGGCCAATCCATGCGCGTCGATCCTGTCCTTTGCCATGGCGCTCCGATACTCATTCGACAGTGGCGAGGAGGCGGACCGGATCGAGCAGGCCGTCGAGAAAACCCTTGCCCAGGGCATCAGGACGGCCGACCTCCTGCAGGTCGAAGGCTCTATCCCGGCCTCGACCAGGGACATGTCCGACGCCGTGATCGCCAACCTGGAAGCATCCCTGTAGTCATCTCCGGTTGATGATCCTCAGGGATGCTCTAGATGGCGCTTGCAGGACGGTTGAGGTTGACATAAATGCCAACCCCGAGTGATGCTGTCGCATAAGGCCTGCTATACAAGGTTGAAGAGGTTCTAAATCCTGCCGAACAGGAATTGCGACTGATGTACGCTTTGCCCCGCGCGGTTGAATGGATGGAAAACGACCTGGAGAAACTGGATACCGACGGGTTCTACGAAAATGCTCAATCGCCGATACAGCAAGCCGATGACCTCTTCTACTCATTCATCTCGGGTGGTGACCTTGAGAATGATTGGCCTCCACACATTATGAAGCCTCCTGAAGATGGGGTTTGGGAATAGCGAACTGCCGATTTACGATTCTTTGGATGGTTCTGGCGCAAGAACGTCTTTATCATTTCGGCCGTAGATCAGGCGGCACGTTGCAAGAAACACAATTTGTATGCCGATTACAGGGACCAGTGCATCAGAGACAGGTGTAATCTGGGACTTGATAATCCACCTTTCGTAACAGGAGAACTGGCAGATGTCATTTAGGCTGAAGATCAGTGCCAAAGATCAAGCAACCGGTCGTTTCAAGGGCCGCGTCAATAGGGAATTGGTTAAAGCGGTTGTGAAGGCAAAGCGAGACAGGAATCTTACCCAAATCCAAATTGCCGACAAGATGGGGGTGGATAAGTCCACGGTGTCCCGCATCATGAAAGGACAGGGCAATCTCACCCTGAAAACAATCGGTGATATCTGCTGGGCTCTCAGTTTGCGCCCGGACATGGTTTTCTCGGAAATTCAGCAAGAAGGCACGAACAGGGCAAATCACCCAGCCATGAGAGCAGTTCAGCAAAAGAGCCTCGACGAATTGCCGGGCTCCACCAGCCGCAACAAGGCTACGATTATCTCTCAACCGGCAATGGAAAGGCCACAGACAAGTTCAAAGGCAAATGGGAATGTGTTCGTTGCAAGTTGAGGCGAGAACGGTTTTCTGTGACGATATTCGTCGAGAGAGCAACGGCAAGGCAATATTGATTGGCGTGTACACGGATGACCTGGTTCCGAGTGCGATGCCGGCCAAGTTTCCGCTTAGGACTCTCGCCAAAATAACTTGTCCTTTTTGGCGGGATCAGTTATCCATGCTACCATGGATGGTATGGTTGACACGCTTCGCTTCAAGTTTGTGGGGTTGCGCCCGGTTCTTGACGAACGCGCCCGGCGCCTGTGGGCGGCGACGGAAGCGCGCGCCATCGGGCGCGGAGGCATTGCAAGGGTGGCTGAGGCGACGGGCATGTCGCGCGGCACTGTTCGGGCAGGCCTGAAGGAGCTTGCGTCCGGCGTGGTTGCCGAGGCTTCCGGCGAGGCGCCATCGGGGCGATTGCGTCGGCCCGGTGGCGGGCGCAAGCGTGTGACGGAGCTGGACCCGGACCTTGTGGTGGCGCTGGAGCGTCAGCTTGAGCCGGTGACGCGAGGTGATCCGGAGAGCCCATTGCGCTGGACATGCAACAGCGCCGCGCATCTGGCGGACCGGCTTACGGCCGAGGGTCACCCGGTCACGAGCGCACGGTGAACCGGCAGTTGCATGCACTGGGATACAGCCTTCAAGCCAATGCCAAGACACTGGAAGGGCGCCAGCATCCGGACCGGGATGCGCAGTTTCGCCGCATCGACCGCCGGGTGCGCGCCTTCCAGAGGATGGGCCAACCCGTGGTGTCGGTTGATACCAAGAAGAAGGAAATCATTGGCCAATACCGCAATGGCGGCCGTGAATGGCGCCCCAAGGGTGAACCTGAGGCCGTGAAGGTGCATGACTTCCCCGATCCAGACCTGGGCAAGGCGATCCCCTACGGCGTCTACGATCTCACCGCCAATGCCGGTTGGGTCAGCGTCGGCATCGACCACGACACGGCGACATTCGCCGTTGAGACCCTGCGTCGCTGGTGGCAGCACATGGGACGCCCGCTCTACCCCGATGCCAGGCGCCTGCTCATCACCGCCGACGGCGGCGGCTCCAACAGCAGCCGCAGCCGGTTGTGGAAACTCGAACTCCAGAAGCTTGCCGATGAACTCGGGCTGACCGTCTCGGTCGCCCACTTCCCGCCCGGAACCAGCAAGTGGAACAAGATCGAACACCGCATGTTCTGCCACATCACCCAGAACTGGCGCGGCAGGCCCCTCGTCAGCTACCAGGTAATCGTCAAGCTGATCGCAGCCACCACGACAGGCGCCGGCCTCGTCATACACTCAGACCTCGACGACAACACCTATCCGCTCGGGGTCAAGGTCACCGACGATCACATGGAAGACCTTGCCATCCGAAGGAATCCCTTCCACGGCGAGTGGAACTACAGCCTGTCACCACGAAGATAACGAACAATCTATTTTGGCGAGAGGCCTTAGCGTCTGGATAAAGGCCAGGGGGATCGATCACGGGAGGCATCCATTTGTTGCAATGATCACTTTCCCTGGCGTGGAAGAGGCACTGGATGTGCGAGGAGAAATCGAGGTCGATGACTCGTCTGCATACGTTTCCCTCGTCCTTATCGGATTTGCTGCAGAAGTGCGTCAACTCGGCGTCATTGGAGTGAAGTTGGACATCCATGACAAAGTTGTCGATGCTGGCGAACTGGTTGTCAGGAAACCCCGCGACACACAGCCGTGATCCGTACATTCTGTCGCGGAGGACATGGAGCCTCGCCAAATCACATTTGAACCAGCCGTCCGTCCTCACGGTCCGCTCATTATTGTCCGGAAAATCGAATCGTCGGTGTACGAGGTGGGTCTTCAGTACCGTGCCCCTGACTTCAGAGAACAGAACTTCCATTGGTAAGTCGGGGCCGTCGCCCCCGATGATTGTCCCTGTATTCCTCCAGAAAGTTCTCAATATTGCGGAAGTCACGCTACCCGCAACAAGCCGGGCTTCCTGAAAGTATACCCCTTGCCGCGGCGACGATCTGTCATACTGGCAGATGAGCTGCCTCCATTCAGAATGTCCCCATACCGTGGCAGGGTCGGCCGTGCCCTGCGACGGGCGGGGTCGATCAGGATCAGAAGGAGGTTGGGAGCAGCAGGGGGTAGCTCCGGCACCCCTGCCATCCTGATTGACGCCCCATAACCCCATAAGCTGGGGCGCGCTCTCGCCCACGGCCCACATTCCACGCACCATACCTCGTAAATGGCACCAGGGGGCCGGAGCCGCCGACCGCGAGAGCGCCTACGTGACAGGCCGAGACCGAAAACCCGAAGGCTGTGAATAGAAAGTGCCGAGAATTTGGCGCAGGGCCGCCCTGATTTTTGCTGCAATGTCAGGTAGATGACGAACCCACGCCTGAATGTGCGTTTGACGGGCAAAGTTCCGGCAGCCATAATGAATAGATATTGAAGAAATAAACAAGGATGATTCCATGCATCCAGTTGTCGAACTCCGCAAGGTCACGCCGCTCGAGAAACAGGTCGTCAACAGGCTTCTGCGCGAACGGGAGCCGGTCAGCCTGGCTGATCTCATCGACGGCCTGCCGGATGCGCCCAGCCAATCGACAGTACATCGCGCGGTGACGCGCCTGATCGAAAAGGGGATCATGACACGCAAGGGGAAGACGAGGGGCGCGCGTTTCGTCTTGTCCGAAGACGCTCGGCATTTTGCCACGTCGCCCAGGATGCGCCCGCCCATTCCCTTCGACCCGGAACGAATCGCGGGCTATGAACCAAACCGGACGGCGTGGCTGCCGGATGCGCTCCGTGAAGGGATGGTGGCGGCGGGCGAGGGTGTGTGTGGACATCTCGATGCCTCCACTTACAGTCGGCAGATCGCCGAGAGGTTCATGATCGATCTCAGCTGGGCCTCGTCCCGGATGGAAGGCAACACCTACGACTTTCTCGAGACCGAGATGCTGATCCGGTATGGCCAGGAGGCCGACGGACATGACAGGGCCGAGGCGTTGATGCTTCTCAACCACAAGAAGGCCATCGGCCACATGCTCGACCGTCTCGACGAGGGCATTCCCGATATCAATGACATTTGTCGCCTTCACGCGCTGATGATGACTGGTCTCATGACCCCCGGAGAGGTCGGCCGCGTGCGCAGCCATCGCGTGCAGATCAGCTCATCCTCCTACATTCCTAGTGCTGACCCCCGTGAACTGGCTGTCCGGCAAGGCCAGGTCCTGTCGCTCGCAGCAGCGATCAAGGACCCTTTCGAGGCCTCCTTCTTCCTCTTGGCCGCCATGTCCTACCTGCAGGCCTTCGGCGACGGCAACAAGCGGATGGGGCGCCTGCTCTCCAACGTGCCGTTGCTGAGGGCCGGGAAGCCGCCGCTCTCTTTCGTCGGCATTGACAGGAACGCCTACATTCTCGGCCTGATCGTGTTCTACGAGGCCGGGGCGACGGGACTCCTGGCCGAAGCGATCTCGGAGAGCTACAAGGCAACGGCTCCACAGTACCAGGCTTCCCTGTCGAGCGCACGCCTGCCGAAACGGCTGGAGGTCCAGGAGTCCAGCCGCATTTCGGGCTGCATCAAGGAGATCGTCCTGGACAGCGCGTCCGTTGAAGACGTGCCGAAAAGGGTGACCTCCGTCTTCGGGGACCTGCCCGAGGGTGACCGCGCAGACCTTGTCAGGATCATCAGGGAACGCCTGGAGGGCCTCAATCCGACCCAGAGCATCGTCCTTGGCCTCGATGACTCCCAGGTCGCCTCGTGGCTCGAGGAAAGGGACAGACACCGTAGGCGCTAACTTGTTGTCCGGACCATGTCCTGTCAGGAAAGACCTGACCACTATGCCGAGTTCGGCATAGTGGTCATACGAGGTTGTCCTTGTTGGCTGGACAGTCGGGCCAGGTTCATACCTGCCGTCTGAAGGCATGGCTGCGATTCCCTCCCGCAATTCATGTCCCGTCTCCGGACTTCCACCTTGCCGGCGCCTGTCATTCAGCAAGGGCACGGAGAGGTTACCGGCAGTAGAGGTGAAGAGTGTCGGAAAAGGACGGCGGTTGTGTGGTGCCGAAGTGTCACCTGTGTTTCCTGACGGGATTTTCCTGATCCGTGGTTGAAATTGACCGATACCAAGGCTAGATCATCCATCCATTCGGAATCGGAGTGTAGCTCAGCCTGGTAGAGCACTGTCTTCGGGAGGCAGGGGCCGGAGGTTCAAATCCTCTCACTCCGACCAATTGAACAGCCCCTTATGCTTGCCAGAACTCTCTTGTGCCTTGGGCTGTGGGATTTGATTCGGAATTTGCCCGAGATTGCGACTCCCGGCGAAAGAAGCGCCAGCAGGAATTTCCGGAGGACATGCAAAGCTGGTTTGTACGCAACCGCCTGGCGGCAACCTGGAATGGGGCGCACAGAATCAGTATCCATTTCCGTGGCAAGCTCTACGATTTCGGCCCGGATTCCTGGCCGGTTATGTCGGACTCCGCACGCAAGGTCCCGCAGGCGGATTAATTCCTGGACGATGCCACATTGTGTCAGGTCAAAGTTCTGGACAGGAGCACACCCCTGTTCGCACTCGGGCTTTCCGGCAAACCAGCACCACCTCGGAGAGTGGGGTCACGGCAAGCGGTTCTTGGCGTTCGCAGGGCCGGAAGTCCTGCCCTGGCCGTCGTTGTTTTTGTTGGACTCTGGCGGTGACCGGCTTGCGGGCTGTGCCAAAATAATTCTGTGATTGCATTTTCGGCTTCTGGTATTGGAGAATTTCTTGCCCGGGCTGGTCGGGAAGAGTCGTGCGATTCTCATGCCAGGGCTGGTGCCGGCATCGGCGCAGTGCTCGTTGCCGGTGCATTCCGGGTTCGGGCTGAAATGGAGAGATGACCTTGACCAACACGCCTTCCAGGCTCATCCGGCTGCACGGCAGTGATCATGTCGCGGTTGCTCTTGATGCCCTGCAACCGGGTGACGCACTCGATCAGTTCGGGATCGTGGCCAGGTCGAGGGTGCCGGCTGGCCACAAGGTCGCATTGGTGCCGATTTCGGCCGGAGAGGGTGTCCTGAAATACGGGCAGATCATCGGTTTCGCCAATGCCGATATCGGCCCGGGAGACCATGTCCATGTGGACAACCTCGACATGGGTGACCACCACCAGGATTATGCTTTCGGTCGGGACTTCCAGGAGCTGCCACCCGTGCCGGTCGCAATGGAATTCATGGGGTATCATCGGTCGTCGGGCAGTGTCGGGACCAGAAATTATCTTGGCATTCTGACAACTGTGAATTGTGCCGGTAGCGTGGCGCGGTTCATCGGCGAGGCAGCGAGGCGGTCGGGCCTGCTCGACGGAATGGACAATATCGATGGCGTGGTTCCGATCGTCCACGGAACGGGTTGCGGGATGTCGGACCGCAACGAGGGATATGCAACGCTGTTCAGGACACTTTCGGGATACGCCCGCAACCCGAATTTCGGCGGAATCCTGCTCGTGGGTCTTGGATGCGAGGTCATGCAGATTCCCGATCTCATTGGCCCGGACCGGCAGTGGGATGATCCCACATTCGGATTCCTGGGCATCCAGCAAAGCGGCGGAACGCAGCGCACGGTGGAGATGGGCGTCGAAATGCTGGGGGAAATCGCTGCCGCCGCCAACGCCATCGAACGAAGGCCAGCCCCCGCCGATCGCCTGGTTCTGGGCCTGCAATGCGGAGGATCCGACGGCTATTCCGGCATCACCGCCAACCCGGCGCTCGGCGCGGCCTCGGACATGCTGGTCCGGCACGGGGGCACGACCATCTTGTCGGAAACCCCGGAAATCTACGGTGCCGAGCATCTCCTGACCCGCCGGGCGATCAATGCCGAAGTCGGGGAAAGGCTGGTGGAACGGATCCGCTGGTGGGAGGATTACACATCCCGGAACGATTGCGAGATGGACAACAACCCGTCGCCGGGAAACAAGCGCGGCGGGTTGACGACCATTCTCGAGAAGTCGCTGGGGGCGGTGGCAAAGGGCGGAACCGCCCCGCTATCCGCCGTCTACAAGTATGCCGAACCGGTCGAGGCTCCAGGCCTGGTGTTCATGGACAGCCCCGGATACGACCCGTGCTCGGTCACTGGCCAGATTGCCTCCGGGGCCAATTTGGTTGCATTCACCACCGGCAGGGGTTCGGTATCCGGCTTCATGCCGGCGCCATGCATCAAGCTGGCAAGCAATGACAGCCTTTTTGACCGCATGGGCGACGACATGGATGTGAATTGCGGAGACATCGTCACGCAGGGCGCCGATGTCGAGGACAAGGGGAGTGAAATCTTCGACCTGTTCCTGCGGGTTGCGTCCGGGGAGGCGACCCGAAGCGAGGAACTGGGCTTCGGGGGAGCCGAATTCGTTCCGTGGCAAATCGGCGCGGTGATGTGAGCAAGAGGGAGTGAATCCATGCGACTATCGGGAAAAACGGCCCTGGTGACAGCCGCTGGCGCCGGCATCGGCCGGGCGACGGCCATTGCGTTCGCGAGCGAGGGTGCACGGGTGTTCGCAACCGACATCGATGCCCGGTCTCTCGAGGAGATCGTTGGCACGGATGGCATCGAAACGAAGTTGCTGGACGTGACATCGGCCGATGCGGTGGCAGAATTCGCGAAGGAGCTGGGCAGCATCGACGTTCTGTTCAACTGTGCCGGTGTCGTGCATCACGGCTCGATCCTCGACTGTCCCGAGGCCGAATTCGACTTTTCGGTCGAGTTGAACATCAAGGGGACCTACCGGGTCACCCGGGCCTTCCTCCCCGGCATGCTTGCCAAGGGGGGCGGGTCCATCATCTCGGTATCGTCGGTGGTTTCGTCATTGATTGCGGCGCCGGACCGGTTTGGCTACGGGGCGACAAAAGCGGCCGTGATTGCCATGATGAAATCGGTCGCAGCCGATTTCGTGACCAGCGGTATCCGTGCAAATGCGGTTTGCCCTGGAACCGTCGAGACCCCGAGTTGGCACGGACGAGTCCAGGATGCCGGGGCGAGAACCGGAGGTGTCGACGCGGCGCGGCAGGCATTCATTGACCGCCAGCCAATGGGTCGCATCGGGCAGCCCGGGGAGGTGGCGGCGCTGGCGGTGTATCTTGCCTCCGATGAAAGTCGGTTCGTCACGGGCAGGCCATCGCCATTGATGGCGGCTGGTCCAACACTTAGGCAGAGCCCGGCGGCGAGACCTGCCGGGTCTCAGCTGCCGGACAGCAGCGCCTCGATCTCGGCGCGGTCGGGCATGGAGGGAGCCGTTCCCGGGCGGGTGACCGAGATGGCGGCGGTGGCGCAGCCGAATCGGACCGCCTCGACCGCGTCTGCGCCGGCGGCAAGTGCCGCGGCGAATCCGCCATTGAAGGCATCGCCGGCGCCGGTGGTCTCCACGACCGGTCCGGCATCGTAGGCCGGGACATGGGTGGTCCGGTTCCGGTCACGATAGAGCGCACCCTTCTCGCCCAGGGTCACGATCGCCGCCCCGACGCCGCGCGAGAGCAGCGCATCGGCGGCCCGCTCCGCATCGGCGATGGTGTGGACGGTGACGCCGGTAATACCTTCGGCCTCGGTCTCGTTCGGCGTCACGAAATCGCAATTGGCTAGCATGTCAGCAGGAATTTCGGCCGCCGGCGCCGGATTCAGAATTGTCCGTGCCACCCCGTCGCCGGCGATTTCGAGCGCCCGCCGGGCGGCAGGAATTGGCTGTTCGAGCTGGGTGACAAAAACGGTTGCCGAGGCAATGAGTTCGGAGTGCAACTCGACATCTTCGGCGGAGATGTTGCCAGCAGCACCCGGGGAAATGATGATGGCGTTGTCGCCGGAGCCTTCCTCGATGAAGATGTAGGCGGCGCCGGTGAAGCTGTCATGATCGACGATGATCTCCGGCGTGACGCCGGCATCCGCCCAGGCCGCTCGCGCCATCGCGGCAAATGCATCATCGCCGAGCCGGCTGATGAAGTGAACCCGGCCACCGGCCCTGGCGGCGGCGACGGCCTGGTTCGACCCCTTTCCTCCCGGCCCCAGTGCAAAGCTGTTGCCGAGGAGCGTCTCGCCCATTCGCGGTTGGCGGTCGGCCCGGTATGCGGTATCGGCGACGAACACGCCGAGGATGACGATGCTGTTCGACATTGGTCACGCTCCCCCGCTATCATCTGGCGGAATGACCCCCTTGCGGAACATGAAACACCCGTAGAACCGACGCTCGCCGGTCTGGATGACGGCGTAGGATTCGCGGGCAAGATCGTAGAACTCGAACCGTTCGACTCCGACCATTGGCCGCGCCTTGCCTTCGGCGGCATCGATTGCGCCCTGGACTTCGGCCTGGACCGGCGGGACCATCCCCGGCTCGTCGACCACCTGCATCCGCATGGCGAAATCGTTGACGAAATCGTCGAGCGGCAGGACCGACAGCACCGCTTCGGCAGCCTCGGCAGCGGTCAGGTTGTCCATTCGCAACAGCTCGCCCAGCACCGTCGAGCGCGACACCTGATCCGAGGGAAAATTCGTATCCGCAATGGCCAGCACGTCGCCGTGACCCATTGCTCTCAGGGCGAAGAGGGTCTCGGCATTCAGCCGCGGATCAATACCCTTCAGCATGGCAATCCTCCAATTCCACTGTCCCGTTATCCCGAATGTTCATACTGCAGGCCGGTTCCGATCATGCCTGGCCGACCATCGCCAAATCAGTCCAGGCGCTTCCTGGTTTCACGGTCGAATACCAGGATCGCCTCCGGATCGGCCGAAAGCGACACCTCCTCGCCCGGTTGCATCGACATCCGCTCACGTAGCACCGACACCAGCTCCCTTCCATTGGCGCGGACCGCCACATGGGTCTCCGAGCCGGTTGGCTCGATGACGCTGATCGTGCCACGCATGCCGCCCTCGACCGGTACCAGGCATTCCGGGCGAATGCCGAGAATGACCTCCTGTCCCTCGCCAAGGCCGGTCGAGGGCGGCAGCCGCAAACGGGCTCCCTCGACATCGGCCTCGAGGCCGGCATCGCTGGAATGCACGGTGGCGTCGATCATGTTCATGGCCGGGGAGCCGATGAATTCGGCCACGAAGGTGTTGTCCGGGCGGTCATAGACCTCGAGCGGGTTGCCGATCTGCTCGATATGGCCGTTCTGCATGACCACGATCTTGTCGGCCATGGTCATGGCCTCGATCTGGTCATGGGTCACGTAGACCGTTGTGGAGCCGAGTCGCTGGTGCAACTCGCGGATCTCGGCACGCATCTGCACTCGCAGCTTGGCATCGAGGTTGGAGAGCGGTTCGTCGAACAGGAACACCTGTGGGTTTCGGACAATGGCCCGGCCCATCGCGACCCGCTGCCGCTGGCCGCCTGACAGCGCCCTCGGATACCGGCCGAGATAGGGTGTCAGTCCGAGAACCTCGGCGGCATGTTCGACCCGGGAGCGGATCTCCTCCTTGTTCATCCCGCGCATGCGCAGCGAAAAGGCCATGTTGGCGGAGACGGTCTTGTGCGGATACAGCGCATAATTCTGGAACACCATGGCGATGTCCCGTTCGGCCGGTGGCAGGCTGTTGACCACCCGTCCGCCGATCGAAACAGTTCCGGAACCGATGGCCTCGAGGCCGGCGATCATTCGCAGCAATGTCGACTTGCCACAGCCTGACGGCCCGACCAGGACCGCGAATTCCCCATCCTCGACATCCACGCTCACGCCGTGGATGACCTCGACGGCACCATAGGATTTTCGAATGTCACCCAGCCTGACTTCCGCCACGATTACCGGACCCCGCTCTTCCACCCCAACCAGGAAACTTCACGCGCCTTCATGGTTATTCCCGTACCAGACTGAAATGAAAACCACGAATCTTGACAGGGTCGGGTTTTGTTGAAAATGTCCCCGCGGTTGCGTTTTCGGGTTGCACAATCTTCCGAACTGCGCATCCCGGAGCCGATCGGTCGATCGTGCAAGTGAACTGAATTTACCCATGGAGGTATTGTCAATGAAAGTGGAACTCTACAATCACATCGTTCGCAGCCAGATGAGCCGGCGTCGGATGCTTCAGGGCGCTGCCGGCCTCGGTGCCGCGACCGCACTCGGTGGCATCGGCGGCCTTCCGACCCTTGCAAGCGGCAGCGATTTGCGAGCGGAAATCCTGAAGATTCCGGGCGTAGGCATGGGCTCTCCGACCGATGCCGACTGGCAGAAGGTTGGCGAATTGTGTCTTGGCCCGACCAAGGAACGCGTGGCCGAAGGCGAATTTGACGGCGTCGAACTGACCTTCATGGGGTTGAACAACCAGAATTTGCACAATTTCCTCTTCCGCGGATTCCTCAAATCCTGGGAGTCGTATACGGGTGCGACGATCAACTGGATCGACCTGGCCCAGGCCGATTACAACCCGCGCCTGCAGCAGGCGATCGCCACCGGCACCGTCGATTTCGACATCATCGAGATGGGCGCGCCCTTCGAGGGCGACACCGCGGGCAAGGGACTTCTCGACGAGATGCCCGATTGGGTCGGCGAGCAGATCGAGGCCGACGACCTCGTTGGCTACCTGCAGCCTCCGGTCGGCACCTGGGATGGCAAGACCTACCGCATCACCATCGATGGTGACTGCCACACCTTCGCCTACCGGACCGACTATTTCGGCGACGGCTCGATCACCGGGCGCGCCGAGCCGCCCTCGACCTGGCAGGAGGTCGATGCCATCACCAAGGAACTGGTGGGCAAGACCGATCCGCTGACCGGTCTGCCCGCGCATGGTTATCTTGACCCGC
The DNA here is from genome assembly GCA_964291445.2 of Paracoccaceae bacterium. Lineage (GTDB taxonomy): Bacteria > Pseudomonadota > Alphaproteobacteria > Rhodobacterales > Rhodobacteraceae > JAPOXR01. The sequence goes on from OZ219864.1 coordinate 939,406, forward strand.
TGAAGGGTTGGGGTGGATTCGGGTTCTACTTCATCGAGAACCGTGCCGCGGCCTATGCCAAGCATCCGGATGATCCGGCCTGGCTCTTCGATCCCGACACCATGAAGCCGCGGGTCAACAACCCGGGCTGGGTCCAGGCGATCCAGGATGTCATGGATCTGATCAACACGCCGGGTGCCTATCCGGCCGACCAGATCAATGCCGACCCGGGCACGACCGCGTTCCAGCAATTCCTCGCCGGGACCGGCTCGATGCTCATGTGGTGGGGCGATGTCGGGTCCAATGCGAGGACATCCGACACCTCCGTGGTCGGCGATGTCGTCGGCTTCGGCATCAATCCGGGGTCCAGCCGGGTCTACAACTCGATGGCCGGCGCATGGGAAGAGACCCATAACGAGGCGCCGAACATGGCCTATATCGGCTGGGGCGTCTACGTGACCAAGCGGGTGTCGGGCGATGCCCTCAAGCGCAAGGCTGCCTGGTCGGCCGCTGCCCATCTCGGCGGCAAGGACATCTCGCTGTGGATGTCGGCCTATCCTTCCGGTTTCCAGCCGTATCGGAATTCGCACTTCCTGTACGACGAATGGGAAGCGGCCGGATATGACCGTGCCTTCGTCGAAGATTATCTCGGGTCAAATGCCGACAGCTACAACCATCCGAACGCGGCGATCGAACCCCGCATTCCGGGTATTTTCCAGTACTACTCGATTGCCGAGGACGAGTTGGCCAAGGGCTTCGCCGGTCAGTATGGATCGGCCCAGGAAACCGCCGACGCCATCGCCGCTGCCTGGGAAAAGATCACCGACAGCATCGGGCGCGAGAGCCAGATTGCCCTCTACAAGGGTTCGCTCGGCCTCTGAGTGTCGGCAGTGCAATGAATTCGGTCCGGCGGGGACGATCCTGTCCCCGCCGGTCGGTTCCGGAGGCCAGGGGGGAGGGGCGGTAGCCGCGTGAGCGCCGAGGGCAACTACCTGCATGTCGTGACCGCTGAAGACATCTCCGGAAGGAGGCGTCGGGCGGGACGCATTCTGGTCCGGGGCTCGGCCGCCCTGCTCGGCGTGGTGATCCTGGCGCAGATCCTCGATCACAATGAACTGGCCGATCTGGGTTTCGAGAACTGGCGGCCGACCCTCTACGCCTACCTGCTCTGGGCAACCTGCCTGTGTTACAGCCAGGTGCTGCTGCATGGCGAGCGGGGCAAGCGGACGCTGTTCGTCCTGCCGGCGGTACTGTTCGTGGTGTCGATGGTGGTGTTTCCGCTGATCTTCGCCCTTGGCATCGCGTTCTCAAGCTGGAACCTGTCATCGCCCGACGGCCGGCAGTTCAACGGCCTGGACAACGTCCGCCAGATGTGGGCCGATTCCTTCTACTGGAATGCCCTTCTCAACATGGTCTGGTACACCTTGGCCATCGCGGTCGAATACGCGATCGCCTTTGGCCTGGCGCTGCTCCTCAACGCGCAGATCCGGGCGCGCAAGTTCTTCCGCATTGCTTTCCTGATGCCATTGATGCTGTCGCCGGTGGCGGTGAGCTGGATGATCGGCAAGTCCATGCTCGAAATTAGGTTCGGTCCGGTTGCCCGGCTTGCCCGCGAGCTTGGCTGGGACACGCCGTCATTCTTCGGCTCGCCCGAGATCGCAAGGCTGACCATCATGGTCATGGATGCCTGGACCTTCATTCCGTTCATGATGATCATGATCCTCGCCGGATTGCAGGCCATTCCGAAGGAACTGCACGAGGCGGCCGAGGTCGATGGCGCCCCGGCCTGGAAACGGTTCTGGGAAATCACCTTTCCGCTAATGCTGCCGGTGTCGATCACCGCCATCCTGATCAGGATCATCTTCAAGCTGAAACTGGCCGACATCATCATCAACGTAACAGCCGGCGGCCCGGGTGGAGCCACCGACAGCGTGACCAGTTTCATCTTTCGGGAGTACCGTGACCGCTCGAATGTCGGCTACGGCACCCTGCTGGCGATTTTCTACCTGGTGCTGATCGTCATTGCGCTGACCATCCTGATGAAACTTGCCGATCGCTGGATGAGGCCGAGATACTGACATGGCGGTTCAGCTTTTCCATGACAGCGAGGCCGACCGGTCATTTCGCCCCGGATGGGCGAGCCGAAGGATCATCATTTACGGCATCCTGATCCTGTGGGCCTTCATCTGCCTGTTTCCGATCTACTGGACCGTCACCACCTCATTCAAGGCCGCCCCCGACGTCATGAAGGGCAATTTGGTGCCGTGGGTGGATTTCGTGCCGAAATGGCTGGGGCTGAGATCGCTGGGCCTGTCTCCGGAGACCATCACCGCCGAAAGCACGGTCCGGGACGAATTCCTGAAGCGGTTCTGGAACTCGGCCATTGTCGCCATCGGTTCATCGACCATCGCGGTGATCCTTGGCAGCTGTGCCGCCTACGGGCTAAGCCGGTTCAGCTTTCGCTTTGGTTTCATGCGGAATTCCGACATCTCGTTCTTCTTCCTGTCGCAGCTGATCCTGCCGCCGGTCGTCCTGGCCCTGCCCTTTCTCGTGCTCTACAAGGAACTGGCGTTGCTCGACTCCCGGATCGGGCTCATTGCACTCTATGCCCTCACCGTCCTGCCGATCGTGATCTGGATCATGCGTGACCAGTTCGGTTCGATCCCGGTCGAACTCGAGGAAGCGGCACTGGTTGACGGGCAATCGATCTGGGGCGCGTTCATGACCATCATCCTGCCGATTGCCCTGCCTGGCATGGTGGCGGCCTTCATCATTTCCCTGGTCCTGACCTGGAACGAGTATTTCTTCGCCGCCCTTCTCACCTCGTCGCATGCCAAGACCCTGCCGGTCATGGTCGCCAGCCAGACCGGGTCGCAGGGCATCTCCTGGTGGTCGATGGCGGCGCTGTCGCTGGCCGCCATCCTGCCGCTCATCATCATCGGCATCATCCTGGAGCGCTTCATCATCAAGGGCATGGCCGCCGGCGCCGTCAAATGAGCGGGCAATGACAAGGCCGTGCGCGTTCAACGCATCAGGAACATTCAATCCACCAGGAGCAAGAACTCCCGTCGCAACGGGTTGCAAGCCAGGGGAATCGGGATGCGCCTGGTCGCAAGGACGCGCATCCGGCCGCATTCAATCGGCCAGGCCCGGAGACCGGCTCGCAGCCGCATTCAACGGGCTTCGTGGAGTTCGGCGGCGATGTCCCTGGTTTGTTCATAGAGCCTGCGGAACAGCCGATACTGCCTTGCATGGACCGGCAGTTGGCGCGGCGAGATGCGGCCGGCCTCCGGGTTCCAGGCATCGATATCGTCCGGCTCGGCAATTCCTGCCGCACAGGCGGCAAGAAAGGCGTTGCCATAGGAGGCACCGACGGTCTTTTCGGCGATGATCTGCGGCACCTGGCCGATATCCGAGGTCGCCTGGAGCCAGACCTGGTTGCGGACACCGCCGCCCACCGCAAGAATGCGCACCGGAGGGTGGCCAGCCTCCCGGTAGGTATCGATGACATGGGCGGTGCCGTTGGCAATTCCCTCCAGCAACGCCCGGTAGATGTCACCGCGGCTGTGGGTCAGGTTCAGCCCGAACACGCTTCCCTTGGCCATGGGGTCGTGGAGAGGGGTCCTCTCGCCGGAAAAATAGGGCAGGATGATCAGCCCGTTGGCCCCGGGCGGGGATGCTTCCGCCTCTTCGGCGAGGGTGGTGAAGGCCTCGTCACGGCCCAGGTCGCGGGCCAGCTGGTCGCGGAACCAGTGGGTCAGCGTTCCCGATGTCGCCAGGCCGGCCATGGTGGCATGGGTTCCCGGATACAGCCAGGGCGCATGCCAGAGACGGTCATCCCGGCACCGCTCGGCGGCGATCTGGATGATGAAGATGGTCGAGCCATACATCATCATCATGTCCCCCTCGTGTCGGGTACCGACGCTCACCGCCTCGGCGGCAGCGTCAATCGTCCCGGTGGTGACGGGGGTACCGGCGGCAAGGCCGGTTTCCTGCGCCGCCCGTGCATTGACATGGCCGGCGATCTCGGTCGTCCAGGCCAGCTTCGGCAGGCGTTCGGGCGAAATGATGCCGTCGGTCAATTCCGTGGTCCAGCACTGCCGGTCAAAATCGTAGAGCGGGCTGAAACTGGCTGCCGTGTAGTGGTCGATCACGTCATTTCCGGTCAGCCGGGAGACGAGATAGGAGGTCGAGGTCAGCACCCGCGCCGTTCGCCGGAAGATCCCGGGCTCCTGCCGCCGCAGCCAGAGAATCTTCGGCCCCACCGATTGCGAGGTCAGGGCATTGCCGCACAGGTCGAGGATCCGGTCTTCGCCGATCTCCCGGTTGAGCAGATCGATCTCCCGGGACGCCCTGGTATCGACGCCGTAGAGCACCCCATTCATCAGCGGATGACCATTGCCGTCTACCGGCAGCATGCAGGGGCCGATGGCGCTGGTGGCGATGGCGTCAACCTGCCCCGGACTGATCCCGGTGCTGTCCAGGAGTGTGCGGGTAATGTGGACGAGATCGCCCCACCAATCCTCTTCCGCCCGGTGCTCTGCCCAGCCGGCGCGGGGAACGATCAACTCGTGCGGCCTGGAGGCGCTGCCGATGATCCTGCCTGAATGGCTGACCAGCACCCCCTTGCTCTCGAAGGTCCCGATATCGACGCCGAGGGTGCAACTCATGGGGAGTACGGCTCCCGGCCGAGATCGACGTCCGGCCCGATGCGTGCCAGAACCGCAATCAGCAGGTGCTTGAGCGATGCCAAATCGGCAAGATCGCAGATCTCGAGGCTGGAATGGGAATGACGCATCGGGAAACCGACATCGATCGAGACGACTCCCTCTCCAAGCAGCTGGACATGGGAAAGATCGGTCAGCACCCCCGTCTGTGCGCTGCGTTGCAGCGGGATATTCTCGTCTGCCGCTGCCGCCTCGAACAACCGCACCGCCGCCGGGTGCGGGATCACCCCGTTCAGCGTGCCGCGGCCATGGAACGAATAAAGGCTGATCCCGGGACCGCCTCCCAACCGCATCGACCCCCGATCGGCCATGTCCGGGGTGTCGGTTGCCAGCATGAGGTCGATCTGGATGGCGATGTCGGGCATCAGATGTTGCGCGGCCACGACGGCACCCCGCAGGTTGAATTCCTCCTGCACCGAAAACACCAGGTGAACCGTCGGGCGCGCCGGGGATTCAGCCAAGGCGTGGGCGATGCCGATCAACACCGCGCATCCGGCCCGGTCATCGACGCTGGTGCCGGCAATCCTGGAGCCGGCCAGATCGATGACCGTCGGCCGGTAGACAACGGGTGTCCCGATCCCGATCCCGGCATCCTCGACCGATTTGCGGGACTCATGCCCGGTATCTATGCGCAGATCGAGGGTGGAGACGACCCGATGGCGGTCCTCGGGCAGGGTTGCATGGTGGTTCATGTTGCCGATGACGCCCGGCACGTCACGATCGCCATCGACGCAGAGCAGCACGGCCTGGGAAGCCAGCGCCCGCTCGGGGATGCCGCCGAGGCGGGTGACCCGCACCGACCCGTCATCATCGATGCGCCTGACCACGAACCCCAGCTGGTCCATATGTGCGAAGACCATGACCCTCGGCGCGTCCGGGTCTCCCTTGATCGTCGCCACCAGATTCCCCATCCTGTCGTGATGGCTGGCAATGCCGGCGGCGTCGAGATGGGCGGTGATCGCCCGGCGAACCCGGTCCTCATGCCCGGCCAGGCCGGGGATCAGCATGAGTTCCCCGAGAAGGCTGCGGAGCCGATCGCCAGTCATGATCGTGTCCTCGCCGCACCGGCCCGGGCCATGAAGTCGCGCGCCCGTTCCGGATCAATCGCATTCCAGGTATCGCCATCGATCTTCAGCGCCGAGCCGACGATGCAGCCGTCGGCAATGGCCAGGACATCGGCGACGGTCTCGTGCCTGACGCCGGTATTGGCCATGACCGGAGTGTCCGGGAGCGCAGCTTTCACCGACTCCAGCGCCTCGAGCGGTGCGGCCTCGCCGGTGATCGGCCCCGAGACCAGGATGGCATCGGGAATCGACGAGAACATTGCCGACCGGGCGCGGTCGGCGAGGGTGCGCCGATCCAGCGAATGGGCGAATTCGGCCGACACGTTGTTCAGCATCAGCAGATCCTGCCGGCCCAGGCGATCCCGGTAGCGCATGGCCTGGCCGGCATTTGGAACCCAGCTCCCCATGTCGGAGGCGTAGACCCCGGTGAGGATTTCACGAATGAAGGCGGCGCCGGTTGCCGCGGCAAGGGCGATACTGGCCATTGGGTCCCAGAGGACATTGACCCCGAACGGGACGGTGATGTCGCGGCGTAGGGCCCCGATCACGTAGGCCATGGTTGCAGTCGATGCGGCATCGACCTCCAGCTCGTAGGGACGATCGTTTTCGTTGCCGAACATCACGGCATCAAAGCCGGCCGAACACAGGGCGGCCAAATCGGACCGGGCGGCCTCGATCAAACCGTCGATGCCCACCGAGCGGTCGTGCAGCGGCGCCCCTGGGAGCGCCCCGAGATGAACCATGCCGACAACAGGCCTGTCGGTACGGAAAACGGCTTCGAAACGGGTCATGATGCCTCCTCCTGTTGCGGGGCTTCATTCAACGGATTATTGGCAGTTTGGCAAGATGAAGCACAATTGCAAGATCGGCCGCAGGGTGGGACGCTCCTGCCCGTCTGGCACGGCCGCCAGCGGGAGGGAACAGCATGGACATGACGACTCGGCATTGGGACCGTCACCGCAATGGCGGGCTGAGCTTTACCGAGCTCGGATTTGGAACCGCCCCGTTTGGCAATCTCTACAAGGCGATTGACGACCGGACCGCCGACTCTGTGCTCGAATCTGCCTGGGAGTCCGGGGTCCGGTATTTCGATACTGCCCCGCTCTACGGCTACGGTCTGGCCGAAAGACGCCTCGGCCGGTTTCTGCGCAACCGGCCACGTGACGGCTTTGTCCTGTCAACCAAGGTTGGCAGGCTGCTGCGGGTTGCCGCCCCGGATACCCGCGACGGAGTCGGAAAGTGGTTCGACGTGCCCTGCCGGAACGAAATCTATGACTACAGCCATGACGGTGTCCTCAAATCCGTGGAATTCTCGCTGGAAAGGCTTGGGCTCGATCGCATCGACATTCTCTATGCCCATGATCTTGACCTGTTCAATCATGGAAGCCAGCAGCAGCTCGACACCTTTCTGCAGGAATTCGTCGATGGCGGCTACCGGGCGCTGCTGCGTCTCAGGGAGGAGGGGGTTATCGGCGCCTTTGGCGCCGGAATCAACGAGTGGGAACCAGCGCAATGGCTGGCCGAACGATGCGATCTCGACATCTTCCTGCTGGCTGGCCGCTACACGCTGCTCGAACAGCAGGCTGCCAGGACATTCCTGCCGCTGTGCAGGAAGAGAGGAATCGGCATCATCATCGGCGGCCCCTACAATTCCGGCATTCTTGCCACCGGCCCCCGGCCGGGAGCCTTCTACAATTACGGACCGGCACCCCGGGAGACGCTGGAGCGGGTTGCCCGCATCGAGGCGATCTGCAAGGAGCGGGGCGTCCGGATGATCGACGCCGCGTTCCGGTTTCCGCTCATGGAGCCGACGGTGCTGTCGGTCATACCCGGCGGCCAGGGCGTCGGCGAGATGCAGGACAATCTCAGGGCAAGCCAGGCCGCCATCCCGAACGGACTGTGGGACGACCTGGCGGCGGCAGGTTTGCTGGATGGCGGCAGACCAGGCCGGTTGACGCTAGACGAGACCTCCCGATGACAGTCATAGACGCACATCAGCATTATTGGCAGCCGGCACGCGGCGATTATGACTGGATGCCGATGGACAATCCCGTGCTCGCCCGGCCCTACGACCCGTCGCAGCTGGAACCCATCCTCGGGTCGCACGGAATCGACCGGACGGTCCTTGTCCAGGCGGCGGCAACGGTCTGCGAGACCGAGTACATGCTCGGCCTGGCCGATGCCACCTCCCATGTTGCCGGCGTTGTCGGCTGGATCGATTTCGAGAATGAATCCGACCGGGAGACCCTGGCTCGCCTGGCCGGGCATCCGAAGATGGTCGGGGTACGGCCGATGATCCAGGACATTGACGATGTGAACTGGATGCTGCGCCCCGACATCGATTGGGCCTTCCGCGCCATTATCGCCGAAGGCCTTGCCTTCGACGCCCTGGGATTTCCCCGCCATCTCGAGAATTTTCTCGTGCTTCTGCAACGCCACCCCGAGCTGCGGGTGGTCATCGATCACTGCATGAAGCCGCAGGTCTCCGACCATTCCCCCGAGACCTTTGACCATTGGGCATGGGGCATGCGCCGTCTTGCCAGGGAAACCTCCGCCTGCTGCAAACTGTCCGGCCTGGTGAACGAGGCCGATGCCGGCTGGACCACCAGCGATCTGCGCCCCTATGTCGATCACGTATTGGAGGAATTCGGTGCCGAGCGGGTGATGTGGGGCTCGGATTGGCCGGTCTGCCGCCTGCAGGCCGAGTATGGCGACTGGCATGCCGCCGCCCGCCAGCTGACCGGCGGGCTTGACGCCGAAGAGCAATCCCGCATCTTTGGTCAGTCCGCCATCGAGTTCTACCGGCTCGAGTCCTGACGGTCCACCGCGCCGAAACAGGGCCCCAGCGTCACCGCCGCTCCAGGAATTCCAGCACCTGCCGGCGACCCAGCCCGGGCCGCCGCGTCGGCGGGGTCGAAATGGTCAATGCAGCCGCAGCCTGGGCAAAGTCCACCGCCGCCCGCATCCCGGTGCCCGCAGCCAGTTCTGCCGCCAATGCGCCGACAAAGGCATCGCCAGCACCATGGGATGAGACGACGTCGACAGCGTGTCCGGGCAAGTCGAGGAACCCGTCCGCCGTGCGAACAAACAGGCCCTCGCTGCCCCGCGTGATGATGACGGCCGCCGGCCCCTGGTCCATCAGCCGGCCGCTCGCCAGCCCCACGTCCAGGCTCGCCTCGTCGAGGCCTGCATGCATTGCCGCCTCGATCCGGTTGACAACGAGGATGTCAACCCGGCCCATTGCCTCCCGGTCCGCCAGGTCCCGGTCCCGGCATGGCGCCGCATTGAAGATCACGTGGCAACCATCCGGTGCACGGGCAATGGCGGCGTGGTTGACGGCTGCCGGGATCTCGCTCTGGAGAAGGAGTGCCTTTATCGATGACGGCATGTCGATTGCGGCCGCATCGATGGCACTGTTGACTCCGGAGACGATCACCGCACCATAGTCTCCTGCCGGGTCCACGATGGCAACACTCATGCCGGTCGGTCCATCGACCTCCATGACCCACCGGTCATTGACCCCGGACTCCCTGAGCGACCGGCGTATCCTCTTGCCGAACTGGTCCGATCCGATGCATCCCGCCATGGCGGTCCTGGCACCCATCCGTGCCGCGGCCATTGCCTGGTTCCCACCCTTGCCGCCCGCCCGATACGACACCGCCCGCCCGATGACGGTTTCGTCGGGTTGCGGCAAATGCGGTGCGTCGACGATGACGTCGAGGTGCATCGCGCCGATGACAAGAATCTCCGGTCTCATGCCTGGCCTGCATACAGGGCCGCCGCGACAAGTCGCTGGCTCACCGTCGCATCCTGCCTCGACATGGCATCGGCGAGCGCCTGGTCGCCAACCAGTTTGCCGGCGATGCGGCGAAGCCTGTCGGTCAATTGCACGTTGGTCCGCGCCTCCTCGAACGGGTCGAGGCCGGAATGGTCGGGGAAGGTATCGAAGTAGATGATGCCGTCATAGCCAATCCTGGCCAGTTCGACGAACAACTCCAGAGTCTGGACCGGATGCACGGTACCGACCATCAACCCGTCATCCCTGGTCCCGTAGGCATCATTGAGATGGACGCCGAGCAAGCGCGAATGCCGGCAGATCAGCTGTGCCGATTGCGCCGGCATCTCGTTGGCCATGAGTGAATGCGCCATGTCGAGGGTAACGCCGAGATTGGGCCGACCGGTCTCCCTGATCGCCAGCAATGTCGTTGCCGCATCCGGCAGCAATGCATGAGCACGCGGCTCGGCCGGCTTGTACTCGATGGCGACATCGATGCCGGGATCATGATCGGCGATCTCCGCAAGGGCGCCGATGGTGTCGTCCCACATGCGCCTGTACGCACCCTGAAAGGCGTAATCGACGCCATCCTGTCCAAGCCACACCGTCATCAACCCGCCGTCCATCTCCGCAACGGCGTCGATTCCCCTTTTCGTCAGGTCGATTGCCGCCTGCCGGTCATCCCGGTCGGGATTGGTGAAGGCGCCAATGGCAAACCTCCCGGCGCCGTAATAGCGCATCGCCAGCCCATTGAGGGTCAGCCCGTTATCGGCCAACACCGAGGCCAACTGCCGAGCATCATGCCCCTCGACCTGGTCCGGAAAGTTCAGATCGACCGAGGTGATGCCCTCGATTCGCCCGGCGGCGGCGATGAGATCGGGCAGGGTCGGGGTTGATGCCCCGGCAACGGCCAATTTGAAGGCGTTGAGCCGGACCGCATATCCGGGATGCATCGCTGTCGTCATCGATTGTTCCAGTCCATCTATCGCCGGCGCGCCGGTTGGAGCCGCCTCCGTCCTGCATATGCAATCTACCGCGGCAACCGGTGCATGGTCACCCGCAAAAGCCGAAAAAACCGGAACCGGAACCGCTGGCAAACTCACCTTCGTCCCGGCAAATTCGGCACTTGCCTGCATGGCCTTGCTGCCGCATTCTGGCCAGGTACCGAGGCATGGGGGACGTTACCATGAAGATAACCTGGTTTGGGCAGGCCAGTTTCGGAATCGAGAGTAAAGCCGGGACCAGGATCGTGACCGATCCCTACGACCCGGACAAGGCGGGGTTCAAGCCATTCCCGGAGCAGGCGGATGTCGTCATCAAGTCAAGCAGCAACGACGATTTTCATGACAATGACCACCTGGTTCCCAAGCGGGAGGGCGCATCGGTCATCGATGCGCTGGAGGTGGCCCTGGGCGAAGGTGCAGTGTCGTCACATGGCATTGGCATCAGCGCCATCGAGGCCATGGAGCATCACCTGCATCCAAGCGGCCACCCCGACCAGAATGCCATGTACCGCTTCGCGGTGGACGGGATCGAGATCGGCCATATGGGCGATATGGGCAATGATTTTTCCGACCAGCAGATCGAGTTTTTCGCCGGGGTGAACGTGCTTCTGAGCCATGCTGGCGGATTTCCGGTCATCTCGCTGGCCGAACTCGGGAGAATCGTCGACCGGGTCAAGCCGAACCTGGTCATCCCGATGCATTTCAGGACCCTGTGCTTCAAGCCGAGGCAGATGCTGTTCATCAACGCGTTCCTCGACATGTTCGGTGAAGAGAACACAGACTTTGCCTTTTCCTGCTCAACGGAGCTGCACCGCGACCAACTTCCGGAGCCCGTCCGCCATCTCGTTCTCGACTACCTCTGACGTTGCCCGGGTCTCGGTAGGCCCACGGCATGGCACCACCACCGCCGAGGCATTGCCCACGACATCTTTCCACTCGAACCAGGCAAGCGAACGGTACCTCCGGGCGACAATCTGGCGGTGAGGGATCGCTGCCTGCGGGTGCCTGATTCTGCTTTCGCACCGTGGCGGATTTGGGTATCAGGCGCGACCGCACTGAATACGGGAATTCTTGCCATGGGCTACCGGGTGGCAGTTGCCGGCGCTACCGGCAATGTTGGACGCGAGATGTTGAATATCCTGGCCGAGCGCCGGTTTCCGGTTGACGAGATCAGGGCGTTGGCATCGAGTCGTTCGCTGGGAATGGAGGTCGATTTCGGCAGGTCCGAGATTCCCGTTGACGATATCGAGGAATTCGACTTCGAAGGCTGGGACATCGCCCTGTTCGCGATCGGCTCGGATGCGACCCGCAAATTTGGTCCGCTTGCGGCTGAATCCGGCTGCACGGTCATCGATAATTCGTCGCTCTACCGGTATGAGCCGGACATTCCGCTGATCGTTCCCGAAGTCAATCCGGACGCGATCGAGGACTACCGGGAGCGAAACATCATCGCCAACCCGAACTGTTCGACGGCACAGATGGTGGTCGTCCTCAACCAGCTGCACCTTCAGGCCCGCATCAAGCGGGTGGTGGTCACCACCTTCCAGTCGGTATCCGGCTCCGGCAAGGCGGCCATGGACGAGTTGTGGGAGCAGACGCGGGCCATGTACACGCCCGGAGAGGAGGTCAGCCCATCTGTCTATCCCAGGCGTATTGCATTCAACGTGATTCCGCAGATTGGCGGGTTTCTCAATGACGGGTCAACACAGGAAGAGTGGAAGATGGTTGTGGAGACCAAGAAGATCATCGATTCGTCAATCGAGGTGACCGCAACCTGTGTCCGGGTTCCGGTATTTGTTGGCCATTCCGAGACCCTGAACGTCGAATTCGAGGAGTTCATTGATGAGGCCGAGGCCCGCGAGATCCTGCGGCAGGCGCCGGGGGTCATGGTCGTGGACGAGCGCGAGGATGGTGGCTACACCACGCCGATGGATTGCGTCGGTGACTATGCGACCTTTGTCAGCAGGATCCGCCAGGATGACACCATTGCCAATGGCCTGAACATGTGGTGCGTGTCCGACAATCTCAGAAAGGGAGCCGCACTGAATGCAGTCCAGATCGCGGAACTGTTCGGACGGCGCATTCTGCAGAAGGGGTGAGTCCTGCAGGGACGAATCCCGGCACCATGCCCCCTGATTTTGCCAGCGAGCAAGAACACCAGACACCGCTGACCATCCTGGCTGGCCGTGATCTGGATCGCTGGAAGCAGGATGCCAGCGAGGCTGCCGCCTGCTGGGCGGAGGCAAACGGTTTCGAGTGCAAACCCGGCCAGATCCTGCTGATACCGGACGGGAACGGACACATCCAGGAAGTCCTGGCCAGCGCCGCCGCCGACGAGTGGCGGGATGACCGGTTCCACCTGGCATCGATTCTCGAACGGCTTCCGGCCGGCAACTACCTGCTCACCAATGACCTGCCGGCCGACGAGAGAGACGAGGCAGCGCTGGCATCGCTGCTGGCGCAATACGTGCCGGATGGCCGGGACCGGCAGGATGAATCGATCGTGCGGATGGCCGTGCCGCCGGGGATTGACAGCGACCGGCTCCGGCTGATTGCCGAATCCGAGTTCATGACCAGGGATCTGATCAATGCCCCTGCCTCGGCGATGATTCCCGGCCGGTTGGAGCAGGCGGTCAGAGACCTGGCTGGAGAGTTCGGTGCAGAGTTCCGGGTGACCAAGGGCCCCGAACTGGCCCGGACATGCCCCCTCACCCATGCGGTCGGTCGCGCATCGGAGCATCAGCCCCGGTTGGCCGAACTGCGTTGGGGCTCGACCGGACGGTCGCTCACGCTGGTGGGCAAGGGGGTGTGTTTCGACACCGGCGGCCTGAACATCAAGCCTGGAAGCGGCATGTCGCTGATGAAGAAGGACATGGCTGGGGCCGCCATTGCCATCGGGCTCGGGCGCATGATCATCGGTCTTGACCTGCCGGTCAGGCTGCGAATCCTCGTGCCAATTGCAGAGAATGCCGTATCCGGACGGGCCTTCCGTCCGGGAGATGTTCTCACCTCCAGTTCGGGGGTCAGGGTGGAGATCACCAACACCGATGCCGAAGGCCGGCTGCTGCTTGCCGATGCGCTCGAACTTGCCCGTGAGGATGAAGATGACCTCCTGGTGACTTTCGCCACGCTGACCGGAGCGGCGAGGGTTGCCCTGGGTCCGGAGATCGTGCCCTTCTATACCGCCAATGACCGGCTTGCCGACATGCTGGCGACAGCAGCGGACCGGGTCAGGGATCCGGTCTGGCGGATGCCAATCTGGAATCCCTACCAGGCCATGCTGAAATCGAAGGTGGCCGATCTGGTCAACAGCCCGACATCCGGACATGCCGGATCAATTTCCGCCGCATTATTCCTGCTCCGCTTCGTGCAATCGCCGGAGCGGTTCCTGCACTTCGACCTCTATGGCTGGCAGAATGCACCGGCGCCTGGCCGGCCGGTGGGTGGGGTTGGACAGGCTGGCCGGGCCCTGCTTGCCACCATCGAGGAGTTCCTGTGCTGACGTCTGATCAGAGGCTGACACCGGCCAATGACCGGGTGGCCGCGGCCGAACTCCGGGGGAGGGTGGAAGCTCCGCGCTACACCGAGGGCAACTGGCAGATCTGCCGACATCAGCTGGCTGCCCTTTGTGACCGGCCGAGTGGCAAGCAGGTCAGCCAGCTTCTGTTCGGCGACAGGTTCAGGGTGCTGGAGACCCGGTCAGGCTGGGCATTTGGCCAGATGGAGCGGGATGGCTATGTCGGATATGTGGACGGCGACGCCCTGGGCGAGGACATGCCTTCGACGCACCTGGTCCGGTCGTTGTGGACGCATGTCTATCCGGATGCCGACATGAAGTCGAAACCAGTCGCCGGATTGCCGTTTGCGGCCCGAATCGCAGTGGATGACGCCATCGCCTGCGAGTCTTTCGCGGCGCTGGTCGGCGGCGGATTTGTGCCGTCAACCCATATCCGGCCGATCGAGCGCCATCAGGCTGACCATGCCGGACAGGCCGCCAGGTTTGTTGGTGCCCCCTATCTGTGGGGAGGAAACAGCATGCTGGGGATCGACTGTTCGGGCCTGGTTCAAATTGCGCTGATTACGACCGGTATCGAATGCCCCCGGGATTCCGACATCCAGGAGGCCAGGTTGGGGCGGCCGCTATCCGGGTCGGACGCAACCGCACGCGGGGATTTGGTGTTCTGGAAGGGGCATGTCGGCACCATGGAAGACCGCGACTGGCTCATTCATGCCACCGCGCATTCCATGCTGGTGGTCCGGGAAAAGCTGGTTGATGCCATGTCCAGGATCGAGGCCCGGGGCGACACGCCCTTCCATGGAATTCGGCGACTCTGACCGGGATTTCCCCCGCCTGTCACGTCCCTCCACCCTACCGCATGTCGAGATTGCTGTCGTCGCCATCGGACCTCATCACGCGCTCCACCAGGTGGTCGGTCACGTCCACGAAATAGTCCGCGAGCTCGGATTGGAGCCGGACGAATTCCGGCCAGACCTCCCGGTCGAAAACCCGTTGCTGCGTGCGCACCATTACCGTCGTGTGTCGCTGGCGCCGGTAACGGAAGGTATGGACGCCGTGCTTGCGGCAGACCGCTATGAACAGTCGAACCGACCACGAATCGGGGAGCGAGTACTGGAGTTCGACCTCGGGCTCGGCACGCTTCTTGGAACCACCCAGGCGGCTGTTCAGCCGGTCCATCGCCGCCTCCGCGGCCGCACGCTCCCCCGGGCTGCCGGCACGCCGGAACAACTCCTCCACCTTGGAGAGTTTCGCTCTCAGAGCCCGGTCGTCAGTCATGGCGCCGCATCCGGTTGAATCGAAATGTCACGAGCATGGTCAATCCCCCGCCACGACGGACAATATCCAACGGGCCAGCGGACGACAATGTACATACCGGTGTCCGCCAGGGCTATCGCCCTTCCAATCCTCCCGCCTTCCGGCAACAGCCTGGCGGGTCCGAACGGCTTCAAGGTGAACCGGTCATCCCACCCGGCCTGCTTCAGTTCGCCGGGCATGGATATGGTGTGCCTGTCCGCCGTCACCCGTGCCAGGTTCAGTGTCGGCCGCCGCATGACCGCCAGCCTCCCCGGTCCGGTTCCGCAGCCTGTCCTCGTTCATGGTCACGTCCAGGACCCAGTGGAGGACAGGCTGCACTTCGTCTGCGACGCCGCCCATGGCGAGGATCGCTGCCGGGCCTATGTCGGCAATGTCCCCGAGAGACCAGCGGCCATCACCAACATGGCGATCTCGCTGATAATGACCTGCCGCCCGGACATGCGCGGGATGGTGATGGTTTGCGTTCAGGCGACGACCCTGAACAAGTTCCGATCGAAATACCGCATGACACGATGCAGGTCATGGCCGTGCCGGACAATGCGGTTGTCCATCGAGATGATCAGGTAGACATTGCGCCGCGAGGCCGTCATTGGCCGCTTTTCAATGCGGTACAACGGCTGCCCGGAGGCGTTGCGATAGACCGAAAACACGGCGCTTCGGGTCAGATTGGCGATTCCGTAATCCCGCCAGTTGCCGGCGGCAACCATGCGCCGATAGGTCTCCAGGATCACTGCGAGTTCGGATCGTTTGAAACTTACGGGTTGACCGGTATCAACATCCCGTCGCGATTCCTGCCGGTTGTGATTTGCGGTGAACAGCTGAATCGCCATGGAGACAATGTGACCTCTGTTTCCGGCAAGTTCAACCCATCTTCGCGATTGCCTTGTGGATAATCGCCGCGAATTGTCATCCGGGTCGCACAGAGGTGGCGTTTCGGCCGCCGACCCGGTATCGGTGGTCGGCAAGCGACACAACCCCACCTGCCGGATTTTGCCCGGCCGGCAATGCCGATACCGACGATGAGAGATTTCCAGCTTCCAGGCAGATCCCCGGTCCACGCGACCAACGGGATGTGCGCAACATCGCACCCCCTGGCGGCCCGGACCGCCGTGCGGATGCTCGAGGATGGCGGCAATGCCGTCGATGCTGCCATTGCCGCCGCCGTGCTGCTGGGGCTTTGCGAGCCGCAATCCACGGGCATTGGCGGTGACTGTTTCGTGCTCGTCAAACCGGCTGGCGAGGACCGGATCATTGCCCTCAACGGCTCCGGCCGGGCACCGGCGGCCCTGTCTGCCGATCATGTGCGCAGCAAGGGGCACGAGGTGGTTCCGCTGGATTCGCCGCATGCGGTCACGGTGCCGGGGGCCGTCGATGCAATCTGCCGGTTATCGGCGGATTGGGGACGGCTCGGGCTGGCCGCCAGCCTGGCGCCGGCGATTCGCTACGCCGAGGAGGGCGTTGCAGTCGCACCGAGGGTTGCCTTCGACTGGGCACGGGCCGAGCCGCAATTGCAGGGACATGCCCGTCGCTTCTTTCTTGAATCCGGCAAGGCCCCGGCTGCCGGAGCGGTGTTCCGGGCCCCGGGGCAGGCCGAGGTGTTGCGGCGGGTCGCCGACCAGGGACGGGCAGCATTCTATGAAGGCGAGGTCGCGCAGGACATGGTCGCCAGCCTGCGTGATGCCGGGGGCGTGCACGATCTCGAAGATTTTGCCGCAACCGAATGCGAGTATGGCGAGCCGATTGAAGGCCCGTACCGGGAGTTTGTCATTGTCGAGCATCCACCCAACGCACAGGGTGCGGCGGCATTGCTGCTGGCCAACATCCTGTCCTCGTTCGAGTTGGAGCGGCTTGATCCCTACGGCGTCGAGCGCATCCATATCGAGGCCGAGGCGTCGAAACTGGCGCTTGATGCCCGTGACCGCTTCATCGGCGATGCGCCGATGCCCGAGCGGCTGGACCGCATGTTGTCGCCATCGACCGCCTCCCGGCTTGCCGGCCTGATCGATCCCGGACGGGCGATGCAGGCGGTGCGGCAAGTGACCGAGGCCATTCACCGTGACACCGTCTACCTGACCGTGGTGGATCGGGATTTGATGGCGGTATCGATGATCTACTCGGTATTCCACAGCTTCGGGTCGGGCCTGGCATCGGCCCGGTTCGGCATCAATTTTCAAAATCGCGGCGCCGGTTTCTGCCTGGCGCCGGGGCATCCCAACGAACTTGTCGGCGGAAAGCGGCCGCTGCACACGATCATTCCAGCCATGCTCAGGGAGTCCGGGCGTGTCGTCTCGTCCTTCGGCGTGATGGGTGGGCAGTACCAGGCCGTCGGCCATGCAAGGTTCGTGTCGGGTCTGGCCGATTTCTTGATGGACCCCCAGGAGGCGCTCGACGGGCCGCGCTGCTTCCCGGAAGGCGGCGATTTGCAACTGGAACGGGGCATCGGCGACGAGGTCCGGGCCGGCCTTGCCGACATCGGCCACCGGGTTGTCACCCCGGATGCGCCCCTGGGCGGTGGCCAGGCCATCCATATCGATCACCGGAGGGGCGTGCTGGCCGGTGCGTCCGACCAGCGCAAGGATGGTTGCGCCCTGGGATACTGACGACCGGTCCGCTGGCGGGCGAAGCCACCGGGCGTCAGTTCATGTGGATGCCGAGTTCGTACCTGCCGTTGAGGAGGCGGCCGAACAGCGATTCAACCTCGGGATGATCCACCGGCTCGCCGGAATTGTCGATGATGAGGTTCTGTTCGGACACGTAAGCCACGTAATGGGCTTCCTCGTTTTCGGCCAGCAAGTGATAGAATGGCTGGTCCTTGTGCGGGCGGATTTCCTCCGGAATTGCCAGCCACCACTCCTCGGTGTTCTCGAATTTGGGGTCGATGTCGAAGACCACGCCCCTGAATGGAAAGCTTCGATGCCTGACAACCTGGCCGATATCGAATTTTGCTGCTGTCTTGACAATCTTGGACATTCGCACAGTTGCCTGCAATTCCCCGCCCGTCAAATTTATTGGCTGACCATCCAGGTATCAAGCCTGAAGTGAAATCCCGATGTGGACGCCCGGGTCTGCGGTAGAGAATCGGCATTCGCCGGACGGGCCATGTCGGCCCGGTTGGCTGCAACAATTCCCGGCACGGGAGGCCCTCCGGCGGCGGCGGAATCAACACACCGTGATTTTGCCGCCTGAGCGCTTGACCTGGCCGGTGCTTCCCTGATGTCCTGAAGTGTCAGCAAGCGACAGGAGTGGGATCATGAGATGGGACCAGGGCCCGGCAATCTGGAAGCCACAAAAGAACATCCTGGTGGTCGAGGATGACAACCTGCAGCGGGAATCAATGGTTGCCAGCGTTTTCGATCCGCCGGAGACCGACAATTTTGCCATCGCCAGGGTCATGGAGGCTGCGAGCGGGGAGGAGGCGTTGCGGATCGCCGAGAACGAAATCGTCGATCTCATGATCCTGGATGTCTGCCTTGCCCCTGACGGCCTCGATGGCTTCGACGTCTGCAACCGGTTGCGGGGCCAGGAATTCCCCGGCCGGATCATCATGCTGTCGGGCGAGCGTGCCGACGGCAATGACCGGGCTGACGGGCTGACCACCGGCGCCGATGATTTCGTGGCCAAGCCGTATTCGCGCCGGGAACTCAGGGCCAGGATCGATGTGCAGCTGAAATCGGCGGAAGAGGCCGGCAATGCCATCCTGCGGTTCGGGCCATTCACCTTCTTTCGCGACCGGCAATGTGTCAGTCGGGCCGGAATGGAGCGTCCGCAGAGCCTCACGCAAAAGGAGAGTGCGATCGTCCTGGCCCTCTACCAGGCAAGGGGTGAAGTCATCACCAAGGAGCGGCTTCTCGACGAGGTCTGGGGATATCATCCGGCCGCAAACACCCATACCCTGGAGACGCATATCTACCGGGTCCGGGAAAAGCTCGAGCCTAACCCGAGGCAACCGGAATACGTGCTCAATTCCGATGGTGGCTACCGGCTCGCCGGCTACGCATGACCAACCATTGATCGATTGGAGCCTTCCGGCCACAAGCGGGCGGCGCCGAAGCCCGTCTCCGGCGGCCGCCGGAACTGGCAGCCTGCCACGAATTCCCGTATTTGTCCGGGCAGGAACAGGTGTGCCCGATGTCAAAGAACCGAATTCTGGTCGTGGAGGATGATCATCTGCAGCAGCAGGAACTGGTCAGGCTGCTGACAGAGACTGGCGGCTACGAGGTCCAGGCCGCCGGCAGCGGTCACGAGGCGCTGGTCTTTACCGACGCCTTTCAACCGGAACTCGTCATTCTCGACGTCGATCTTCCCGGGGATGTCGACGGGTTTGCCGTGGCACGCGAAATCGTGAGCCGCAGGCAACGCTGTTCGATCGTGATGCTGACCCGGCTACGGGGCGAGGACAGAAGGGTGGAAGGGCTGGAATCCGGCGCAGTCAGCTATCTGGAAAAACCGATCGTGATGCGGACCCTGCTCAGCCAGATCAAGTCCATCCTGGCATCGCACCGGGTGTTCAGGGACAACATCATACAGATCGGCAACCTCACCCTCGATCCTCGCGAGAGGATGCTGTCGGGACTGCCGGACGGCGAGTCCGAAATCGCCAGGGTCAAGCTGACTGACATGCAGACCCGGCTGTTGCAGTACCTGCATGACCGTCGTGGCAGGTATGCGACGGACGAGGAATTGTTGCGGGAGGTCTGGGGATATGCGCCCAATACCATCACCCATACCGTGTCTACGCATGTTCACCGGGTCCGCTCCAAGCTGCGGGAACGGGGATTCAGCCAGGACATCATTGTCAACCGACCCCGCATCGGGTACCGGCTTGCCGAGTAGCCATGGCTCCGATGCCGGTTCGGCTGCGAGGCAGGAGCCCTGTCAGTAATGCATCCGGAGGCAGCCGCCTGACATGCCGGTGACGATTGGAACCTGGAACATCAACTCGGTGCGCCTTCGAGAAGGCCTGGTCTGCCGGTTGCTCGAGGAGGAGCAGCCGGAGGTGCTGTGTCTCCAGGAGTTGAAGTCCCCGACCGAACTGGTGGTGACCGAAGGGTTTGCCCGCCTCGGCTACCGGCACTGCGTGTTGCGGGGCCAGAAGGGCTACAACGGCGTCGCCATCCTGTCGAAATTACCGCTGGAGGATCTCGGCTCCCGGGACTTTCTCGGTCGCGGCGAGGCGCGCCACGTGGCAGCACGGCTACCGGACGGCATTGTCATCGAGAACTTCTACGTGCCGGCGGGGGACGATGAGCCCGACCGCGACGCCAACCCGAAATTTGCCGACAAGCTGGATTTCGTCGCCGGCATGCGCGAGTGGTCGCAAGAGGAGAAGCCCCGCCGGACAATCCTGGTCGGCGACCTCAATATTGCACCCCTGGAGGATGATGTCTGGTCTCACCGCCAGTTGCTCGGTGTGGTCAGCCATACCCCGATAGAGGTCAATCTCCTGAATTCGGCGATGACGGCTGGTGACTGGACCGACGTGGTTCGCCGGGACATCCCCGAAGGCAAGCTCTATTCCTGGTGGTCATACCGCGCCCGCGACTGGGCAGCCTCGGACCGCGGTCGCCGGCTTGATCACATCTGGGCAAGCCCCGACATGGTCGGCCACTCCCACGCATCAAGGATCAGGCGCGATGTCAGGGGTTGGCCGCGCCCATCCGATCACGTTCCGGTCTTCTCCACCTTCCGGGGATAACGACAGGCAAGCTGGCGATGGTGTTCCCGAGTCAAGAATAGAGAATCCGCTCGGCAACAACGAAGGTTCCCCCAGAAACACCGCGCGTACAATGTACATCTTCTTGAACCCCTCTATTCTTTGATTCTAAGACCTGTTGGTGAGTCCGGCCCACCATCCCTGGGAAGGGGCTACAGCAGGAATCAACTCCCGGCTGTGATAGCTTCTGACAAGGTCTTGTCCAGCAATACTAGGCTAATTCAAAATCACATTTTGAATTAGCATAAATATCGGCTATGTTGTGCGCCATGATCACACGTGACCTTGCCGAAAAATTGACCTTGGCCGCACAGACCTGGCCTGCCATCACCCTCACCGGACCCCGTCAGAGCGGCAAGACGACGCTGTGCCGTACCCTGTTTCCGCACCATCAGTACGAGTCGCTGGAAGCCCTCGACATCCGGGCCTTCGCCGCTGAAGATCCCCGCGGATTCCTGGCTCGATATCCGGAAGGCGCAATTCTCGACGAGGTCCAGAGGGTCCCGGACCTTCTCTCCTACCTGCAGGGCATCATCGACACCGTCCCGGGACCAGGCCGCTGGATTCTCACCGGCTCACAAAACTTCTTACTGCTCGAGTCGATCAGCCAGTCACTGGCGGGACGAACGGCAGTCCACAACCTCCTGCCGCTGACGAGAGGCGAAACGACACGTTTCACACCGCATCCGGCGACTCTCGACGAGAGCCTCTTCACCGGTTCCTACCCACGCATATTTGATGAGAGACACGATCCTTCGGACTGGTTTGGCAACTACATTGCTACCTATATCGAGCGCGATGTACGATCGATCAGCAATGTCGGCGACCTTGTGGCTTTTCAACGTTTCCTGACAATGTGTGCGGGCCGAACCGCGCAACTTCTCAACTTCTCGTCGCTCGCAGGTGATTGCGGCATCACGCAACCGACGGCAAAGGCCTGGCTGAGCATCCTTGAAACCAGTTTTGTCGTTTTCCGCCTTCCAGTCTTCCATGAGAATTTAGGTAAGCGCATGGTGAAAATGCCGAAGCTGCATTTTTACGACACCGGCCTCGTCTGCTGGCTACTGGGAATCCGAACCCCCGAACAACTCAACACACACCCACTCCGCGGTGCCATCTTCGAAACCTGGACAGTATCGGAGATTGCCAAGCATCGGGCCAACCAGGGCGAAGTCGGCAGACTTTCGCACTACCGCGACAGTAACGGCGCGAAGGTCGATCTGGTTGTCGAAGGCCCGGCTGCCGTCACGATCGTCGAAGCAAAATCCTCGGCGACTGCATCGGCCGGCCTATTCGACGGCGCCAGACGGGTCCGAGGACATTTTTCTCAATCTACTCGCCGATGCTCCGTCGTCGTCGTTTATGGCGGAGATCAGGCCCATCGCCGTGGTGATGGCAGCCTGGTGCCCTGGAGGGAATTGCACCAGTTCGACCTGGATGCGTCGGACTGAAGCGCCGCCGACCGAGTGGCCGGTCCCCGCAACCATGATGTGAGCACCGGCAGCGAGTGTCGACGACACCGGCCGCCTGCCAGATGTCGGTCTTGTCAGGCTCTTGTTGGGGTTTTGCACGTCGGGCTGACGCGGTGGGTTGGATTCCGGTGGCGAAATACCATATCTGAATGCAGGAAGAATGGTGAGCAGGCATGCTGGATATTGGCAGGAAGAACACTGACGGTCTGATCAGGGACGGCTCGGAGGCGACATTTGTCGAGGATGTTCTCGAGGCCAGCCGCGAGCAGCCGGTCATTGTCTATTTCAGTGCCGCCTGGTGTGGGCCATGCAAGACCTTTGGGCCGGAGCTGGAGCGTGCCGTGCAATCGGCTGGCGGCAAGGTCAGGATGGTCAAGATCGACACCGAGGCCAATCGCCAACTGGCGGCACAGATGCGGATCCAGTCGATACCGGCAGTGTTTGCCTTTCTTGACGGCCGGCCGGTTGACGGCTTCGTCGGGGCAAAGACCGGCTCCGAACTGACGGCCTTCATCCGGAAACTGGCCGCCGATGGCGATGGCGGCGAACGGGATGAATATATCAGGCAGGCGGAAGAGTTGCTGGCGCGCGGCGCCGCGGTCGAGGCGGCCCAGCTGTATTCGGCCATCCTGGCCGAAGATCCCGAGGACGCCGCCTGCTATGCCGGCATGATCCGGGCCTACCTGGCGCTTGGTGACACCGCGAAGGCGGGAGGCATGCTCAATTCCGCCCCCGCGAGCATTGCCGATGCCAAGGAAATCACCGCGGTGGCGGCGGCGATCGAACTGGCGGCACGGGCGGCCAGCGCCGGTCCGGCCAACGACCTCAGGCAGCGGCTGCAGGCCAATGGCGATGATCACCAGGCAAGGCTTGACCTGGCATTGGCGTTGTTTGCCGACGACGACATCGAGGGTGCGATCGACGAGTTGCTGGAGCTGTTTCGCCGGGATCGCGAGTGGAATGACGGTGCGGCACGGGAGCAACTGTTCAAGATATTCGATTCCCAGAAACCAAATCACCCGGCCGTGTTGAGCGGCCGCCGAAGACTGTCTTCAATGATTTTTTCCTGATGATGGGTACGCATGGCAGGAGTTCCTGCGGATGTTCTCACAATTCTCACTGTCCAACCTGCCGGAGACAATCCCGCTATTTCCACATGCCGGTCTGATCCTGTTCCCGCGCTGCCAGTTGCCGCTGCACATCTTCGAACCCCGATACATCTCCATGGTCGACGATCTGCTGCTCTCGGATCATCGGATGCTCGGCCTGATCCAGCCTGTCAGCGAGGCGGGCGGCGAGTTGCCCAGCCAGCGGGCGCCGCAACTCTACGAGGTTGGCAGCGCCGGCCAGGTCACCGAGGTGCAGAAGGTCCCCGGCGGCCGCTACAACATTACTGTGACCGGGGTATCGAGGTTCCGGGTCGGCACATTGATCGAGGGGTTTTCCCCCTATCTGAAGGTGTCGCCGAAATGGAGCGAGTTCGAAACCGACCTCGACGACATTGCCGGTGACCCGGGATTTTCCGAGGTCAGGTTCATCAGGCTGGTCGAAAGCTATTCCCGCGCCAGGGGTCTGAAGTTCGGCCCGGTGGAGACGATCGGCCGGGACGCGGATGTGATCATCGGAACCGTTTCCATGCTTGCGCCGCTGCCATCCGCGGACAAACAGGCATTGCTCGAACTGCCGACCCTGGCCGAACGGCGGAAGGCGCTGGAACTGGTGCTCAGCATGGAGGTGTCAGCCGGCAAGGGGATGACCCGGCAATGACGGACCGGCAGGACATCGACCGCAAGATGCTCGAGGCGCTGATTTGCCCGGTCACGCATGCGCCGCTTTCCTACGACCGTGAGAAGAACGAGCTGGTCTCGAATGCCGCCCGCCTGGCATTTCCGATCCGGGATGGAATCCCGATCATGCTCGCCGACCAGGCCAGGCAACTCGATTGAATTGTCCGCCGCCGGCGATGCCGTTCCGGAACCGGCAAGCGGGTTGCGAATTCCATGGCCTGGCAGTGGCCGCCGTGACAGGTCGGCCTGCCGCCGGCAGCGCTGGTCCCGGCCCGGGCGGCCTTCCGGTCAGATGGGCATGCCCGCTGCCAGCCTCGGTAGGTCGCCGGCAATGCCGGCCGCATTTCGGGCGAGAATTCGGCGCAGCATCGGGATGTTGCCTACGAATTGCATGCCGGTACGGCGCAGCTGCCTGCGCGCCTCGCTGTCACTGGAGTAGATCCAGTTCAGGAAATCGGTTGCGAAGGCAAAGGAGCTGAGGTCAAGCTGGCGCCAGTCCTGGTAACGGCGCAACACGCCGATCGCCCCGATATCCTCACCCCGGCGTTGGGCATCGATCAGGGTCTCGGCAAGCGACGCCACATCGCGAAGGCCAAGATTGAGTCCCTGGCCGGCGAGCGGATGCAGGCCGAGAGCGGCATCGCCAACCAGCACCGAACGCGCTGCCGCCGTCGCCTCGGCCAGTGACAGCGACAAGGGCCAGCAATAGCGTTTTGAGGCCAGTCGCAACCGGCCGAGAAAGTCGCCGAAACGCAATCGCAATTCCGCCATGAAATCCGCATCGGAGAGGGCCATCATCCGGTCGGCATTTTCGGTGGTGTCGGTCCAGACGATCGACGACCGGTTCTGCGGCAATGGCAGGATAGCCAGCGGGCCGGTCGGCATGAAGAACTGCCAGGCACCGCCTTCATGCGGCAATTCGTGCTCCACCGCACAGACCATCGCCGATTGCCGGTAATCCCTGGCCACCCGGCTGGTCGGAAACTCCCTGGCCACCGGGCCGTACCTGCCATCGCATCCGGCAATGATGCGGGCGGTGAAACTCTTGCCGGCCTCCAGCCTCAGCTGCACGCTGGATGGTCCGGCCTGGTAGCTCGACAGGGCGGCAGGCGATTCGTGGCGGATCGATGGCGTGGCGGCAACATGGTCGAGCAGCGCCCGACGCAGGAAGCGGTCCTCGAGCATGGTTGCCATGGGGCCCTCCTGCAGATCATCGGCATCAAATCGCAACACCGATGGGCTGGCGCCCCCACCGACCCGCCCGTCGGTAACGCAGACGAATCGGAATTCCTGGCCGTGATCCTTCAGCGGGGCCGACAATCCGAGGCTGCCGAGGATGCGGCAGGATGACAGCGACAGCGCGTAGGCCCGCCCGTCGAATTCATCCGAACGGCGATCCCGAACCGTCGATCTGTCAATGAGAAGAACCGACATCCCGCCCCCGGCCAGCGCCAGCGCCAGGGTGGTGCCAATGATCCCGCCGCCGGATATTGCCACATCGGCATCAATGGTCATCGTCGCTCCCGATCAGGGATGTCCGGCAGACAGCTTGCAGAAACACGAGGCGGTGACCGGAATGTCGGTCCGGGCCTGTGCAATGGTCAGCCGCTGCCTGGCCGCCCGGGCCTGGCCGTTCAATCCGAGGCGTTCAAGACATTCGCAGTATCCGCTCAAGCTCCAGATATTGTCAGGATGCTGGCAGGGACGGCTGAGCGTGTCGTCCAGGCCAAGATCGGCCTCGTAGACCGCCCGGGCCTCCTCCAGGCGTCCCTGCTCCAGGAGAAGGGCGCCGAGCGCATGCCTGACCGGCTGCATCCAGCCCCAGGGCTCGTCATAGGGAAGGTTGTCATCCAGTTCGACGGCCGTTCGCAGCTTTTCGAATGCCGCGTCGAATTCTCCTTCCCGGTAAAGAATTTCACCCATCATCATTTCGCGGCCGACTGACAGGATGTCATGGCAGGAGTTGTTGAACAGCGACCTGCCTTCGGGAATTCGCTCGAAGGCGCTCTCGAAGGCATCGGCTTCGTCGCGGGCGGCACGCGGGTTGCGGGAGGAGGCATGGGCCACGGCCCGGGCGTAATGCATGGTCGTGGTGGTTACCGAGTAGAGGTCCCGGTTTGCCGGCAACTCTTGGTCAAGAATGTCCTGCCACCGACCGAACCGCACCAGCACATGCTGCCTGACCGGCACGAAAGCCTCCAGCCAATCGGCCATTGGCGGCGATTCCACGACCAGCAGTTCTTCCGGAATGGCCGACTCCAGTTTCTCGCAGGCCTGGATCGCGGTTCGCCACTGGCCAAGGAACATGGCCCCGTAGATCTTGAAGTGAAGATTGTGTGCCCGGTAGAGCGTGTAGAAATTCAGCGCCCCTTCCTTCTCCAGGTAGCGTCGGTCGGCGATGACGGCATCGTGGTTGGACCGGACCACGTTCACATAGTCACCGCAAATGGTGTCGATATGTGTCGCCATGTGCTGCAGATGTCCGGAATCCGGCACCAGCCCACGCAGCATGTCGGCGGCCGGCAACGCCTTCTCGGGGGTCGGTGACAGTTCCATCAGGTGGATGTACATGTGCAGCATGCCGGCATGCGGCTTGCTGCCGGTTGCCGACAGCCGGCGGATCGCCGTCTCAAGTACCGCCTGTGCTTCGGCGGTGTCGGCGCCCGGGGCAATTTCACCGGTCTTGATGTCCCAGAGCTGCCACGGGGTGCGGTTCATCAGGGCTTCGGCAAACAGCGCCTCGATATCTGCATCATTCCTGTTTTCCTGCCACACCCCGCGCATGGCGGCTGCATAGTCGTCATTCCATGGAAGCATGTCGGCGGCCGGAACCCGTTGCGGGTACCTCGTCAGCAATGCACCGATGAGGTCCCGCTCCGGCTTGTTGCACCTTGCCGAAAGCCGGCTTGCCGCCCCGGCAGCATCGAAGGCTGCCGCCAGCGACCTGGCGGCGTCCTCCTCGTCGAACGCGTCCCACTGCTTGTTGTAGTTGGGCCCGATTGCGTAGGCGATGCCCCATTGCGCCATGGCGCAATCCGGGTCGGCCTCTGCCGAACGCCTGAAACAGCTGACCGCCTCCTCGTGATTGAAGCCGTAGGTCCATGCCAGGCCACGATCAAACCATCGCTGTGCTGCCGGCGAATTCGTGGTTATCGGTCGATGGACGGAGCCGAGGTCAAATTCGTAGTCCATAATCGAAGCTTTCGCAGCCGCAGGGTAGTCGGTCCATGCCGCAGGCCCCACCGGGGCAATTCTTGGATGGTCGATTGGTTGTTTGCAAGCAGGAATGTGAATCGCCGTGTAATGGCGACACGGTCTGATCCATGCCGGGCAGGCCGGCAAGATTGTCAAGACAACCGTCCTGAAAAATGAGAGAGTTCGCCACAGCGAAATTTTTGGTCGAAATGACGGGAGGTCCGCAGCCGACCCCGGCACTGACTTCCCGCCAGCCATCGAATGGCATTCTCGCCGGCAACCGGTTGGCTGAAACACGGGGGGCAGTCGCATCGTGCAGACCATGACGGCAGGCGGCGCAATTTTCGGGAAGCTCGGCGGGCTTGGCGTCGATTACGTCTTTGCCAATTCCGGCACCGACTTCCCGCCGATCATCGAAGGGTTGATCGAAGCTCGCGATCGGGACGGCAGGCTGCCAATGACGGTCGTGGTCCCGCACGAGCATGTGGCCGTCGGAATGGCGCATGGCTACGCCCTGATATCGGGGCGAATCCAGGCCGTCATGCTCCACACCAATGTCGGCCTTGCCAACGGGGCCACCGGCATCATCAACGCTGCCTGCGACCAGGTTCCGATACTCGTCATGTCCGGCCGCACGCCGGTGACGGAAGGCGGCCGCTTCGGGTCCCGAACCGTGCCAATTGGCTGGGGGCAGGAGATGTATGATCAGTCGGCCCTGGTGCGGGAGGCCTGCAAGTGGGATTACGAATTGCGTGCTCCCGAACAACTGCCGGGGTTGCTCGAACGGGCGTGGGCAATTGCCAACTCGACGCCGAGAGGACCAGTCTATCTCGCCCTGCCCCGCGAGGTGTTGTGCGAGCAATGTCCGGCGGTGGAACTCGGCAAGCCATCCGTCATGGCGCCGGCACATGCCGCCCCCGATCAAAAGGCCGTGGCAGAGGCGGCACGGCTGCTCGCCGGAGCTCGCAAGCCGCTGATCATCGCCCAGCGTGGAGCCGGCTCGCAGGGAGCGTTCGATGCCCTGCACGAATTCGTGGAAGAATGGGCAATTCCGGTTTCGCATTACTGGGCCAACATGATTGCCATCCCCATGACTTCACCCATGCATGTGGACTGGAGCCCGGATGACCTGCTGCAAGAGGCAGATGTCGTCCTCGTGATCAATTCCCTGGCGCCGTGGTGGCCTGACCGTTCGCAACCCGGCCCGGAAGCCAGGGTGATCCATCTCGGCCCTGACCCGCTCTTTGCGCGCTCGACCCCGATCAGGAATTTCCGCTCCGACATTTCACTGGTCGGCGAGACCGCGACGGCGCTGCGGGCGCTGATCGACGAGATTGGCCAGGCACCCCGCTCTCCGGCCGCCTTCGCCGAACGCCGGGCCCGCATTGCCGATCATGCTGCCGCCAACCGCGAAGCGGTCATTGCCGGAGCAAAAGCGGGCAATGCGGCGCCAATGTCCAAGGAATGGGTGAGCCTGTGCCTCGGCGAGGCCATTCGCTCACATCCTGGTCGCCGGTCGAGTGTATTCCACGAGCTCGGTTGCCCGCTGCCCCCATTATTCCTGGACCAGCATCTGGGCTACTTTCAGGAGCCGCATTCGGGTGGGCTGGGATGGGGTCTCCCGGCGGCGCTCGGTGCGCAGCTCGCCGACCGCGACCGCCTGATCTTTGCCACGATGGGTGATGGCTCCTACATGTTTGCCAATCCGGTCGCCTGCCACCAGGTTGCCGAGGCGCTTGATCTACCAGTCATCACCATGGTGCTGAACAACGAGGAATGGGGGGCGGTGCGCCATTCGGTCGAGGGTCTCTACCCGGACGGCCTGGCCAGGAGGACGAATGACGTGCCCCTGACCTCGCTTCGGCCCTCGCCGGATTTTGCCATGGTTGCGCAGGCCAGCCGCGCCCACACCGAGATGGTGACCGACGGCAATGAACTTCCGGCGGCCCTGGACCGCGCAATCAGCATCGCCACCAATGAGAAAACTCAGGTGCTCCTCAACATCGCCATTGCCTGCACCGCACCAGGATAGACGGCAACAGACATTGCTCCCGGCCCGGGAATGGCCCCAGCAGGTGACCAATCTACCCGGCCAGCTGGCCCTGGCCCCGTGCCAACCTCCTTCCGGATTGCTGCCAGCTTCCTCGCCTGCAGCTTGACGACGTAACGACCGACGTTTCACTGCCCGTATCCCGAATGTCCCCGGACCGGGCCGGCAGACGGCAAGACGAACAGTGCCACACCATCCGGCGTCGGCAGATTGCGCAGGCAGGGTATGGGCGGAGACATCCCGGATGCCGCCAGGTCCGGGCGGGAATTTCATCATTGCCGATTATGCTGTCCTCTCGTAGCTATCCGCATGTCGCGTGAAGGGAGATTGTGAATGACCGGCAGATGGGCTGATGCTGGTGCCTGCGAGCTCGGGAGGCTTATCGGAGACGGATCAGTCGACCCGGTGGAACTGCTTGATGATGTCATACAGGCGATCCGGTCGCATCCGAAGGCGGACGACATCTATGTCCGGGTGACGGAGGAGCGGGCATATCCGGAGGCGGAGGCAGCATCCAGGCGGGCCAGCGCAGGGAAGCGGCTATCGGTGCTGGATGGCGTTCCGATTTCGTGGAAGGATCTGTTCGACACGGCAGGAATTGCCACGGAGGCCGGCTCGCTGCTGCTGAAGGGCAGGGTGCCGCGGCAGGATGCGGTCGTCCTGCAACGTGCAACCGCGCTTGGCCTGGTGTGCCTGGGCAAGACGCATCTGAGCGAGCTGGCATTTTCGGGCCTGGGCCTCAACCCCGTGATCGCCACCCCGCCCTGCATCAACGATCCGGCAGCCGTGCCGGGAGGCTCGTCCTCGGGGGCGGCGGCGTCGATCGCATTCGGCCTTGCCCCGGCCGGCATTGGCTCGGACACCGGTGGCTCGGTCCGGATCCCGGCGGCATTCAATGACCTGGTTGGATTGAAGACCACGTCGGGGCTGCTTCCGCTATCCGGAGTCGTGCCACTATGCGGCAAGTTTGACACGGTTGGACCGCTGACACGGAATGTCGAGGATGCGTCGGCGATACTGCGCGCCCTGGCTGGCAATGGCCGACCTCCAGATTTGCAGGGCGGACGGGTGGAGAGGATGCGTTTCCTGGTCCCCGATGAGGCGCTTGAGGGGGTGCGCACAATACCGGGCAAGGGTTTTGAACGGGCAATCAAGGCCATCACCGCCGCCGGCGCCAGGATTGAAGCGCGGTCAGTGCCGTCGATTGGTGAAGCCTGGCCACTGTCGGGCGAGCTGTACGCGACCGAGGCCTATGCCCAGTGGATGGACGTCATCGAAGCCAGGCCGGAACTGATGTTCAGAGAGATCAGGGACAGGTTCCGGTCCGGGCGCAACGTGCCGGGGACCGCCTATATCAAGGCAGTCAGTCGCCTCGACGAATTGCGGGCGCAGTACCGGGAGTCGACCGCGGGATACGATGCGGTTCTGACCCCGACCAGCCCGATCCTGCCACCGCAGAAGGACCGCCTCCTCGCCGACAGGGAGTACTACGTCGCCGAGAACCTGCTGGCTCTCCGCAATACCAGGATCGGCAACCTGATGGAGGTTCCGGCGCTGACCCTGCCCACCGGGGTCCCGTCGACGGGCATCATGCTGCTCGGCACCCCCTTCGGCGAGGCTCGCCTGCTCAGGATCGGATTCGAATTCGAAAAATTGCTTGGGTGAAGCGAAATCGAGATAGAAAGTCGTTCCACGGCGCACCGAAAATTCCTGGACAAGGAAAGATCGCCGGCCAGATGCGCATTCACGTGACCCAGAAGGTTGAAAGAGGAACCCTCGCCGACCTGCTCCTGGGTCCGTTGGGGTTTCGACATGGAGGTATCGCGTGTTCCGATGCCGGGCTGACGGTGTTGTCCCGAACGCCATGGAGCGTGCCCTACCCGGAGATATCGGCGCCGCTGCGATTGACCCGGGCTCTGGGGTTCCACGCCTTGGCGGTCTCCCTGCGGGGCGGCAACGTCATCACGGTCGCCGGCATCGGGCGCGGTGAAGCAACCAGCTTCATGGCGGCGGCAAACAAGGCGTGGCGCCGGCATTTTGTTTTGCAGGTCGAGCAGGATGCCGAAGAACTGCACGAACTCGCCAGGATCATCAAGCGCCTGGGGCGGCCCAGGCGATATCCTTCAGCCTGTCTTGTCGAGCCCTTTCTGGTCCGGGCCAACCGCGTTGCTGAAGGACTCCCGGAGGACATTCCCGAGAATGTCCTGCCGGCGGAGCGCCAGGCAATCCTGGATGCGGTCATGGGTTTTCGGGCGGCACCGCAACGCATTCGCGAGGCCGCGATCGAGACCTTCATCAAGTCCGAACTGGCAGGATGCAAGGAGTTCTTCGACACGATTGAATCGAACCCGCTGACTTCCGAGCAGCGCCTTGCCGTTGTCACCGACGAGGATGCAACGCTTGTCCTCGCCGGCGCGGGATCTGGCAAGACAAGTGTGATCGTTGCAAAAGCGGCGCATCTCGTTCACCGGGACGTCAGGAAACCCGACGAGATCCTCCTCATGGCCTTCGGCAAGGACGCCGCCGCCGAGATGGCTTCCCGGATCGAGGAGAGAACCGGTGCGATGGTCAACGCGACGACGTTTCACGCGCTGGGGCTGGAGATCATTCGGGCGGTGGAGAAGGGGGCGCCAGCACTGGCAATTCACGCGAATGACGATGTGCAATTCCGGGACCTGCTCAAGGACATTCTCAGGAACGATATTGCTGCAAAGCCCGATTTGGGCGCCTTGCTGCGGAAGTGGTTCTCGGAGTTCTACTTTCCCTGCAAGAGCGAGTGGGACTTCAAGACCAAGGGCGAGTATTTCCGCTACGTCGAGGCACACGAATTGCGAACCCTCCAGGGCCATCTCGTCAGGAGCTTTGAAGAATGGGAGATCGCCAACTGGCTTTACCTGAACGGAATTGCCTACGAATACGAGCCTGTCTACGAGCATGACATTCCCGGAAACGACAGGGGAGCCTACACGCCGGACTTTCGACTGACCGAGAGCGGAATCTACATCGAGCATTTCGGTGTCAGGAAGACGCGCCGAGGTGACGGTACAACCAGGCTGAGCACTGCACCCTTCGTTGACCGGGCGAGCTATCTCGAGGGCATGGAATGGAAGCGGAGAATTCACAAGGAGCACGGCACCACGCTCATCGAGACCTTCAGCTACGAACGGGTCGAGGGTCGCCTGACCGAAACTCTCGAGGAGAAGCTAAAGCCCTACGTTGTGCTCGATCCACTCTCGCCGGACGACATGCTTGTCCAGCTGTTGGAACTCGGACAGGTGGACGCATTCACGAAGACGCTCGGAACGTTCCTGCGACACTTCAAGAGTTCGGAGATCACGTTGGAAGATTGTCGGATGCGTGTCGGGAAGTCCGCCGACACGCCGCGGTGCCTTGCTTTTCTGCAGATATTCGAGGCGGTTTTCGAGTCCTACCAGAGGCGTCTGGACGGCCGGGTCGACTTCGAGGACATGATTGCCCGGGCAACCGGGCACCTGAAGTCCGGACGCTTTCAGAGCCCGTATCGCCACCTGCTTGTCGATGAGTTCCAGGACATCTCGGCGGGCAGGGCACGACTCCTCCTGGCATTGAAGGAACAGCACGATGATGCCCGAGTCTTTGCGGTCGGTGATGACTGGCAATCGATCTACAGATTCACCGGTTCTGACATTCAATTGATGCGGAATTTCGGGCAAGAATTCGGCGGCGCCTATGCCGGCTCCGATGATGTGCACAAAACTGTCGATCTGGGCCGAACCTTTCGCAGCGTTGACAGGATTGCCCTGCCTGCGCGGGATTTTGTTCTCAGGAACCCTTCACAGATCACCAAACAGGTCATGCCTGCCGGCCGAGCCAGCACCCCCGCGATCAGGATCATGCATTACGGTCACGGCAAGAGGGACGGTTCCCTCGTCGCCACCCTGAATGAAATCCGGGCGGGGGCCGCCGGCAGGACCAGCGTTCTTCTCCTGGGGCGCTATGGCTTCCTGAGGCCCAAAAACCTTGCCAGGCTCAACGCAGACTTTCCCGGACTGTCGATCCAGTTCAAGACGGTTCATGGGTCAAAGGGCCTCGAAGCCGATCATGTCGTTATCCTGGAGGCCGACTCTGGCCGCATGGGCTTTCCTTCCGAGATCGAGGATGACCCGCTTCTCGACCTGGTTCTGCCTGAGCCCGAGGAGTTTGAACACGCAGAGGAACGCCGCCTGTTCTATGTTGCACTGACCCGGGCACGAAAGTCGGTCACCATCCTTGCCAGCCGAGAGGAACCGTCGGCCTTCGTGGACGAACTGCTGGAAGACCCGAAATACGGGGTGGTTCGGCCAGGAAAGTCCGGCATTGCCAGGAAGCGGTGTGGAGCATGCGGCGGACGGATGCTGTCCCGGACATCCAAGAAGGGCCGGATCTATTTTGCCTGTGAGCATCGGCACCTCTGCGGTGAAAAATTGTGGCCATGCAGTGCCTGCGGCGAGGATCTTCCGGTTGCAGACCGGCTGAGGCCCGGCAACCTGGTCTGTAGTTGTGGAGCCGGGTTCTCCGCCTGCCCGAAATGCCCCGACGGTTGGCTCGTGGAACGCAAGGGGAAATACGGGAAGTTTCTTGGATGCACGAAATTTCCGGACTGTGATGGCCGGCGGAAGCTGTAATCGAGCGCCGGCAAATTGCAGTGGAACAGGTCTCCGGGCGAAGGGCTTGAAACCGGTCGGTTCAGGGCCGTCTGCATTGCCTTGATGCCGAATTCGACACGGGACCGGCAACTTCGATCCGGTCATCGCCAGCCTTGCTGCCACGCCTGGAATTCGGTTGGCCGAAGGCGGTAGCGAGCGATGTTGCCGTCATGCAGCGACATGAGCTCGGTCTCCACGATCTCGACGAAACGTGCCTGATCCACTGGCAGCAGCTGACTTGCCGCAACTTGCCGTACAAGGGCAATCGCTGCTGTCTTGTCCATTCCCGTGCGCACCACCCTGGATACCACCTCGGCAATCATTGCCCGGTAGCGCAGACGGAACGGGTCCGGCTCGCCCGGGGACTGTCGCACGGCCGAGTGCCTGGCGCAGGAGCGCTCATAGGCCCGGATGAACACGTCACGCAGCAATTCGATGCGGTTCAACTCGTAGACGGCCAACAGGCCGTCGACATAGGCTCGTTCCTGCATGTCCACGAAGGACAGGGGGCAGAAATTGCCCCGGATCAGCGGGATATTCGCCGCCAGGCGAGCGACCCGCTTGTTGACGTCCTCGAAGCCTTGCAGGTAGGCAAGATGAGCGAGGACGAAAAAGGCCTGCTCGAACGGGTCGACGATCGCGGCCGCGGTATTCAGAATCTTTTCGAAGCATTCCTCGATGAGTTGCGGCACATCGAGTGGATGGTAGACCGTGCCACCGATGCTGACCGGAATGCGTCGCAGCCGGCCGGCAGCCTGCGGGTCGCCAAGCAGGTTGTCCGCGAGCAGGGCGTGCAGATTCAGAACGGTGTACCGGTTGAAGCCGATTTCGCTGGCTTGGTCAACGAGCAACTCGATGGCCGCCTTGTGGTTCAGGATCATCTGCGTTTCCAGCGCATCCTTGCCCTCGGCGGCCTCACCGAGTTCCAGCAGTCGCTCGGTTTCCAGCAGGGAATAGGTATTGCCTTCCAGTCGGCTGGAATTCCAGGACAGCTCGATCAGCAGGCGACCGTAGATCGTCCGGGCGTATGTTCCTGCCGGGCGCCCGCCATCGTCGGGCGGGCGACCCATGACGTGCAGGCGCTGGCGTGTGCCGGCCGGCAGGTAGAAGGTGACGTTGGGCACGTAGTCATCGATGAAGGCACGCTGGTAGCCGACCGGGTGTCGTTTCCGGATCGATGCGCGAATCGCCTGCATGATTGCCGCTGCCTCTGGCGAGATCGGCACATATGCCTCGCCATGAGCCTTGGCGGTCGCGTTGCCCGCGACCGGATTGTCCTTGCCGGCTCGGGCGGCGGGAGTGCGATAGCGACGTCCCTTGCGCCCGCCTTCGGCAATCAGCCGATCCTGTGCCACCATCAGGGCAAGGCGGCGCTGCAGCGTTCGTATCGGCATCTCGCAGGGCAATCCCTCGCGAATGACGCCGATCTGGGCGCCTTCCGGATGGGCGGCCACGACGGCGAGGATGTCGCCGAGTTCCTGTTCGGAGATCCGCTTCGGCATGCCGTCGTTGATATGTTGTATGAAACTCTTATGCGACAAAAAAAGTCGTTTATTTGTCACAAAACCTGTTTAATGTCGTATAAACCGCCAAGGATCGCATTCTGGCTGGACCTGAAGGGGGATTTGCGGTAATCTACCGTCAACGGGGCATCACGACCCCGGCAACGAGGCAGAACATGGGTTTCCCGGAGCGGTTTTCAGTGCTGCCGCAATATCCGTTCGCGCGGTTGCGCAATTTGCTTGCCGGCAGCAAGGCCGGTGGCGAGGTCATTGACCTGTCTGTCGGCGCGCCTGCACATGGCGCTCCGTCCTGGCTTGCCGACACCGTCTCCCGTCATGGCGATGAATTCGGTCGCTACCCCCCGACATTCGGAACGGAGGATCTGCTGTCGGCAGTGTCCGGGTGGATTGACCGCCGCTATTCGGTCAGCGTTGATCCAGGCACGCGCATCATTGGGCTCAGTGGAACCCGCGAGGGGCTGTTCAATATCTGCCTGTGGCTGGTTCCCGAGGCCAAGGGCGGCCGCCTGCCCTGCGTGCTGGTTCCAAACCCGTTCTACCAGGTCTATGCAGCCGGGGCAGTGGCGGCCGGGGCCGAGCCGGTCTATGTGCCGGCGGTCAAGGAAAACGGCTATCTTCCGGATTACGCATCGCTTCCGGATGACATTCTCGACCGGACATCGCTCGCCTTCACCTGTTCACCGTCAAACCCGCAGGGAGCCGTCGCATCGACCGACTACATTTCGCAGTTGCTGGCCCTTGCCGAACGGTACGATTTCCGGATTGTCGCCGACGAGTGCTACTCGGAAATCTATCGTCGGGCGCCGCCGCCCGGAATGCTCGAGGTGGCTGACGCTGCCGGGGCCGACCCGGAGAGGATTGTCGTGATGCAATCGCTGTCCAAACGCTCGAATCTTCCGGGAATCCGGTCGGGATTCCTGGTTGCCGGGCCTCGGACCATGGAGCGGATCAAGGTGTTGCGGGAATACTCGGCAGCGTCGGTCCCCGGGCCACTGCAGGCGGCATCGGCGCAGGCCTGGCGTGACGAGACGCATGTGGAGTCCAGCCGCGACCGCTATGGCAGGAAGTTTGCCCTGGCCGACCGGGTCCTGGAGGGGCTCGAAGGCTACAGGAGTCCGGAAGGCGGCATTTTCCTGTGGCTCAATGCCGGCGACGGCGAGGCCGCGGCACTGAAGATCTGGACAGAATCAGGCGTGCGGGTGCTCCCCGGAGCCTATCTCGGACGTGAAATCGACGGGCACAACCCCGGCGCCGAATACATACGGGTGGCCATGGTTGCCGACGAGGAGAGGCTGGAGCAGGGCCTCGACAGCATTGGTTCGGCACTCGGCAGTATCTGGAGGTAGGAAGTTGACTTACGAGGCAAGACAGCGTGGTCCGCTCATTGACAATCATTCCCGCAGAATGCTCGAGCAGCGGGTAAAGGAGATCATCGGGCTTTGCATGCTGGTCGCTGGCGTTGCAATGGGATTGATGCTGGCGACATATTCCAAGACCGATCCGGGATTGTTCACCGCCAATGACCTGCCGGTCAAGAACCTGTTCGGGGAGACTGGCGCTGCCATCGCCAGCCCGCTGATGCTGACCATCGGCATCAGTTCCTGGTTCTTTGTGGCTTTCCTGACGGTGTGGGGTTTACGGTTCATGTCGCACCTCGGCGATGACCGGTTTGTCGGCAGGTTGCTGTTCCTGCCATTCGCGGTCGTCTCGTTGTCGGTATTCCTGGCGGTGATTGGGAAACTTGACTGGTGGCTGCACAATTTCGGCATTGGCGGCATGTTCGGCGACACCGTGCTTGGCGCCATCATCTATTCCTGGCCAACAGGGATCGGGGATGGAGAGCAGTATACCGGTCACGTCATCGCGGCTGTCTGCGCTCTGTTTGCCTGCCTGGCGCTGGGGCTGAACTTCCGGGAGATGAAGAACATTCTCGGCGTGCAGAGTGTCGTCAACGGGTTCTTGAGGCGGGACCGGGCGCCGGCAGACCGGGAAGGAAGGCGGAGCCGCTGGAGCAGGGCCGGCCGCGACCACGGACGGGTTCGGGAAGAGCCTGCAATGGTCATCGACGAGGACGGCCTGGCTGATGATGACGCGGTCGGCGACCGCGGTGCGCCGCCGAGGCGGAAGAGGGGATTCCTGTTCCGTCGTCGCAAGCCGGCGCCCGGCGAGGGCCGCTCCGACTATCGGGGCGGGCCGGTCCGTCGGGTGGCAGAGCCGCCGATTTCCCGCGCCGAAGACAATCCGCCGCCACCGCCGGCGGAAGACATGGATGTCCTGGAGCCGGATGCTGCGCCGCCGCTGGCGGAGAAGCTGGTCATCAAGCAGGCACCGCCACGGCCGCGGCCCAAACGCGCCGCCATGGCCGCGGGGCCGGTTCCGGCCAGCAGGGAGTATGAAGCGCCGCCGCTGTCGCTCCTGCAGAAACCGACCGAAATCAGGCAGGGAGCGATGAGCCGCGAGGCCCTGCAAGAGAACGCGGTCCTGCTCAAGGAGGTGCTGGAAGATTACGGCGTCAATGGCGAGATCTCCGCGGTCCAGCCAGGCCCGGTGGTCACCCTCTACGAACTTCTTCCCGAGCCGGGG
The DNA here is from genome assembly GCA_964291445.2 of Paracoccaceae bacterium. Classification (GTDB taxonomy): domain Bacteria; phylum Pseudomonadota; class Alphaproteobacteria; order Rhodobacterales; family Rhodobacteraceae; genus JAPOXR01. The sequence goes on from OZ219864.1 coordinate 977,776, forward strand.
CTGAAGGCAAGCCGCGTCATGGGGTTGTCCGACGACATTGCCCGCAACATGTCGGCGCTGTCGGCCCGGATATCGACGGTTCCCGGCAAGCAGATCATCGGTATCGAGTTGCCGAACGAATCCCGCGAGACCGTTTATCTGCGGGAATTGCTGTCGCATCCGAGCTTTGGCGATTCGAGCCATGATCTGCCGATTACGCTTGGCAAGGATATCGGCGGTCAGCCGATGATCGTCGATTTGGCGGCCATGCCGCACCTCCTGATCGCCGGGACTACCGGATCGGGCAAGTCGGTGGCCATCAATACCATGATCCTCAGCCTGCTGTATCGCCAGTCGCCGGACGCGTGCCGGATGATCATGATCGATCCGAAGATGCTCGAACTGAGTGTCTATGATGGCATCCCGCATTTGCTCGCCCCGGTGGTGACCGATCCCAGGAAGGCGGTGTTTGCGCTGAAATGGGTCGTCTCCGAAATGGAGGACCGCTACCGCAAGATGTCGAAGATGGGTGTGCGGAAGCTGAGCACCTACAATGAACGCGTCATCGAGGCCAAGAAACAGGGGCGAAAATTCACCAGGAAGGTCCAGACCGGATTTGACGAAGCGACCGGCGAACCGACGATTGTCGAGCAGATGGTCGAGCCCGAAACCTTGCCCTACATCGTGGTCATCGTTGACGAGATGGCAGATCTGATGATGGCGGCCGGCAAGGAAATCGAGGCCTGCATCCAGAGGCTTGCGCAGATGGCGCGTGCCTCGGGGATCCACGTGGTGCTGGCCACGCAGCGACCCTCGGTCGATGTCATCACCGGAACCATCAAGGCCAACATCCCGATCCGCGCATCGTTCCAGGTTGCCTCGAAGATTGACAGCCGGACCATTCTTGGCGAACAGGGTGCGGAACAGTTGCTTGGCCGCGGCGACATGTTGTTCATGTCGGGAGGCAGCAGGGTCAACCGGGTGCATGGCCCCTTTGTCGACGACACCGAAGTCGAGCAGATCGTCAGCCATCTCAAGTCGCTTGGCGCACCCGAATACCTGGCGGAAATCGTCGAGGGCCCGGAGGAGGGCCACGACTATGCCAGTGGAATGGCCGCCGGCAGGCTCGGTAATTCTTCCTCGGACGATCGGGAATATGATATGGCAGTCCAGGTCATCAAGAAGGACCGAAAGTGCTCGACATCATACATTCAGCGAAAGCTGGGAATTGGCTACAACAAGGCCGCCAGGCTGGTCGAGAGAATGGAAGAGGAAGGGCTGGTCAGCGCTCCGAACCATGTCGGCAAGAGGCAAATACTGGTTCCGGAAGGCTGAGCCGCCGGCTCCTCGCCGCATCCATTGCCTGCCTGGCAATTGCCTTGGCGGCCGGCCAGGCTCCCGCTGCCGATGATGCCTCCGGCGGCGAGCAGGTCGGGCAACAGGAGCCCGTTACCCTCGACCACCTGTCGGACTACCTGAACGGCCTGACCAACATCCTGGCGAGGTTCACCCAGTTCAACGCCGACGGCACAAAGTCACAGGGAACACTGGCCATTCGGCGGCCGTGGCGCGCCCGGCTCGAATACGACCCGCCCGATCCGGGGCTGGTCGTGGCCGGCTCGAAGAGAATTGCCTTCATCGACCGCAAGTCGAACCGGCGGCCGGACATATTCCCGTTGAAAACGACGCCGCTCTACCTGCTCCTGAAAGAGAAGATCAATCCCGCCGATCCCAACCTGCGGGCCCGGCTGGTATCCGGGGCGGATTTCAGCGAATTGCACATGCAAAGCCCGTCGACAGTCTACAAGGGCCGCCTTGTCCTGAGTTTCCGCAACCATCCGCTCGAGATCGATGGCTGGACCTTCGTCGATGAGCTTGGCAACCGCACGCATGTGCGCCTTGACAGCATGAGCACTGGCGTCGAGCTCAGCAACATGCTGTTCGACATCGAACGGGAGCTGGCGAATCAGGAGCGCAATCGCTGAGACCAGGCGCGCAGTTGCCACGAACTGCTGCTACCGGCACCCCCGCAGCTGCCTTGCATAGAGGCTTGACCTCGATGCCACCTTGTCGGCGACGTTCACCAGCCATTGTTTCTTCAGGTAGCTCTTGCGCCCGTAGCCGGCATGGCCTTCATGATAGGCAAGATATTGGTTGCGGGCATCCGACTTGGCGACGCCATACTTCCTGGTGGTGATGTCGGTATACCAGCCGATGAACTCCACCGCATCGCCGAAACTGGTGCGGCTGGCGCCGTGGCGCCCGGTCTGATCCTGGTACCATTCCCAGGTGCCGTCAAGCACCTGCGCATATCCGAAGGCCGAGGATTGCCGACCGGTCGGAATGACCCCGAACAGGTATTTGACAGGGGTTCTTGCACGTTGCTCGAACTTGCTTTCCTGCCAGATGATTGCCATCTGGACCGATACCGGCAACTGGTATCGTCGCTGGACATCCAGCATGTGTATGTACCATTTCGGGCGCTCCCGAACGATGGAACACGCGTCATCCAGCTTCGAGGGTGCACCAAGATCAAAGAATGCACATCCTGCCAGCAGGACTACCAGTAGAATCTTTCTCAATTTCACTGCTCGGTGGCTTGCATTATTATTGTGGCGCACCATACGACAATTTCGCCGTGACGGCGAGAAAAAAGATTCGCCGGCCCGGCCGGACCGCGATTGCGACCTCCCCGGAAGCACCGGTTTTGACCTTGACCGGTGTTGTGGCTAAGTCTTGCCGAAACGTGATGACCGGTGCGAGCCGGTCCGAAAGGCCAGGAAATCCGTTGGAAAACCTGTTCAGACCCGACGCTGACGAGCTGGTGCAGCGAGCCCTGGCCGATCTGCGCATCGGCATGCCGATCGCCATTGCTGACGGCGAGACCGGCATCGCCGCCATGGCGGTGGAAGCGGCTCGCGATCGCCGCCTGCAGGAGATGGCGAAGCTCCCCGGCGCAGTGCTGGTCGTCTCCGCCCGCCGTGCCAGGGTGCTGAAGGCCCGGGTCTATGATGATGACATTGCCCGCCTGAAGATACCGCCCGGAGTCGAGTGCGGCTGGATTCGCTCGATTGCCGATCCGTCGACCGACCTGCAATATCCGATGAAGGGGCCGCTGGAGTCGGGGCGCTCTGGTGAGGCCGGCGCCTTCCGGCAGGCGGTGGCGCTGGCCCGCAGCGCCCGGTTGCTGCCGGCGGTCATCGCGGTGCCGGTTGACGATGCGGCAGGGCTGGCGGCGGCAAGCCAGATGAGCTGCGTCGGCGGCAGCCAGGCCGATGCGGCGACGGCGACGACGATGGCGATCAGGCAACTGGTCTCGGCCAACCTCCCCCTGGCCGCCGCCGCCAATTCACGGGTGCATGTCTTTCGGGCCGGAATCGACAATGACGAACATTGCGCCATCGAGATCGGACAGCCTTCCCGCCAGCGCCCGGTGCTCACCCGACTGCACTCGGCCTGCTTTACCGGCGATGTCCTCGGATCCCTGAAATGCGATTGCGGAACCCAGCTTCGCTGTGCCCTCGACCTCATCGCCAATGAAGGCAGCGGGCTGCTGCTCTATCTCAACCAGGAAGGGCGCGGCATCGGATTGGTCAACAAGATCCGGGCCTATTGTCTGCAGGACCAGGGATTTGACACGGTCGAGGCCAATCATCGGCTGGGATTCGAGGATGACGAACGTGATTTTCGAACCGGTGCCCACATCATCGAGCGGTTGGGCTACCGCCAGGTCCAGCTGATGACCAACAATCCGGAAAAGGTCAGGATGCTCTGCCAGCACGGCATCGAGGTGGTCAGGCGGGTGCCGCTGGCGGTCGGGCGCACCGGTTTCAACGACGCCTACCTGGCGGTCAAGGCCGCCAAGAGCGGCCACATCCTGTGACCGGAAGGAAGCAGGTGATCACCATTCATTCCTGCACCACGAAGCACAACCGGCCGCCCCGGCAATTCGGGCATTGGCAGGACATCGTCGTCAACGCCCATCGCGCCCGGTTCCGCGGCCGGTCATTCAGCTGTTCGGTCGGTCGCGGCGGCATCGCCGCCAGCAAGCAGGAGGGGGATGGCACCACGCCGGCGGGCAATTTCGGCCTGCTTGCCGCCATGTATCGCCAGGACCGCATCCATGCGGCTGGCCTGGCCGGCGCAATCCCGCTCGCACCCGGCGACATCTGGTCCGATGATCCGCGGGACCCTGCCTACAACCAGCCGCTGAAAGTCGTCGGGCATTACCCGTACAGCCACGAAAGGCTGTATCGGCCGGATCCGGTCTATGACCTCATCGTGCCGACCGACTACAACTGGCCGGATGCCGTTGCCGGAAAGGGCTCGGCGATATTCCTGCATGTCTGGAGGAAGCCGCGCCATCCGACCGAAGGCTGCGTCGCCTTTTCCCTGGCGGATTTGCTCTGGATCGTTGCCAGGATCGAGCCGGCGACCCGCCTGGTCATCCGCCAATGACCGAGTCAGGGGCCGGGATGATCCCGGCCGGCCACCGCCGCAGCAGGCCGGGTACCGAACACCGCGGTGCCAACCCGGACATGGGTGGCGCCAAGAGCAATCGCGGTCTCGAAGTCACTGCTCATGCCCATGCTCAGCCCGTCCAGGCCGTTGCGGTCGGCAAGATTGGCCAACAGGCCGAAATGTAGCGCCGCCTCCTCGCCGGCCGGCGGTATGCACATCAGGCCGGCAACGGGCAGGTCCAGCCGACGAAGCGCCGCAACCAGGGCATCCGTCTCGTCGGGACTCACGCCCGCCTTCTGCGGCTCCTCGCCGGTATTGACCTGCACGAAGAGCTGCGGGCAATGGCCAAGCTGCTGGGCAATGTCGGCCAGCCTCCCGGCCAGTTTCGGCCGGTCGACAGAATGGATGGCGTCAAATTGCTGCATGGCGGCACGCGCCTTGTTTGACTGCAGTGGCCCGACAAGGTGCAACCGTGTTCCGGGATATTGCCGACGAAGATCGGGCCATTTTGCCACTGCCTCCTGCACCCTGTTTTCGCCAAAGTGGCGATGGCCCTCATCAAGGGCCGAGCGGATCCGCGCCACCGGCTGCAATTTCGAAATCGCCAGCAGGCAGGTGGCGCCCGCCGGCCTGCCGGCCGCTGCCTCGGCCCAGGCAATCCGTTCACGTATCTCGGTCAATGACATCGGCAACCCCGGATTGATCCTGCCGCCCCGCCGCCGGTGATGCCGGAAGCGGCAGCCCCGGCACAGTATAGATTGACCGGGCAGAACTGTGCAAAGTTATTGGCGCCAGGCGGTATCCGTGACGATCGGTGTCACGCTGCATGGCGGGGATGAAGCTTCAATTGGCTGCGGGTCGGTAACAACTTGTGTTGGAATTTTGTAGCGATTATTGGTCTTGGGCAGATGTTATCCCGGGGATTATTGATGCCGTTATCGCGTCTCCTGCGGCCATGCGCCGCAATGATGGTTTTGCTGGTCGTGCTGATCGGCTGTTCAGGCAACGAGTCCAAGGCACCGGAGCCGGAGGAAAAGCGGGAGTCGATCTGGTCGCTTCTCGAGAACCGGGAAGATCCAAAGGTCACCATCCGGGTCAACAAGTATATCTGGAACGCGAGTTTCGAGGTGCTGGATTTCCTCCCGGTTGAAACCGTCGATCCGTTCTCCGGCATCATCATCACCGGTTGGGGGCGGGCCCCCGGCAGCAGCAAGGATTACAAGGCGACGGTGCTGGTCTCGGATCCGTCCCTGGATGGGCGGGCATTGCGGTTGTCCCTGCTGACCAGGAGCGGACCGGCTCCCGAGGCTACCGTGGATGCAATCGAGGATGCGATCCTGACGCGTGCCAGGCAGCTGAGGCTGGCCGACGCCGGTTGACGCCGGTTGACGGGCACCGCCTGCCCGACCGGAGGCGCAGGATGACCATTCGACCATTTTCCGAAATCGAGGCTGCGTGGCAGCGGAGATGGGACGAGTCCGGCGTATTCAGGGCGGAGCGTGATCACAGCCGTCCCAAATACTACGTGCTGGAGATGTTTCCCTACCCGTCGGGCAAGATCCATATGGGTCATGTCCGCAACTACACCATGGGCGATGTCATCGCCCGCTACCGCAAGGCAAGGGGATTCAACATCCTGCACCCCATGGGTTGGGACGCGTTTGGCATGCCGGCCGAAAATGCCGCCATGGAGAAGGGCGTGCATCCGGGAAGCTGGACCCGACGCAACATCGACGACATGCGCAGCCAGTTGAAGCCGCTGGGGCTGTCGGTCGACTGGGATCGGGAATTCGCCACCTGCGATCCGGAGTATTACGGGCAGCAGCAGGCGATGTTCGTCGACATGCTGGAGAAGGGGCTGGTCTACCGGAAGAATTCGCCGGTGAACTGGGACCCGGTTGACATGACGGTTCTGGCCAACGAGCAGGTCATCGATGGCCGGGGCTGGCGGTCCGGGGCCGAGGTTGAGCGACGAACGCTGACGCAATGGTTCTTCAGGATCAGCGATTTCTCCGACGAATTGCTGAGCGCCATCGACCAGCTGGAAGGCTGGTCGGAGAAGGTCCGGTTGATGCAGCGCAACTGGATCGGCAAGTCCCGGGGGCTGGAGCTCGATTTCGAGATCATCGGCGGCGTCGGTACGCACCAGGCAATCAAGGTCTACACCACGCGGCCCGATACGCTGCACGGCGCCAATTTCGTTGCCATCTCGGCCGATCATCCGCTGGCCGACGAGTTGGCATCCACCGAGGAATCGATTGCCGCCTATTTGGATGAATGCCGGCGGGCCGCGGTCTCGGAGGCGGCGCTCGAGACCCTGGAGAAGACCGGGATCGATACCGGGCTCAGGGTGCGGCATCCGTTGGCGCCCGGTGCCGAACTTCCGGTCTGGATTGCCAATTTCATCCTCTTCGACTACGGGACCGGCGCCATTTTCGGATGCCCGGCCCATGATCAGCGCGACCTGGACTTTTCCCGCAAATACGGGCTCCCGGTCATCGATGTCTTCGAGGCCGAGACCTCCGGCGAAGCCGTCGCCGATATCGCCTTCGTGCCGCCGAAGAGTGAGCGGGTTCGCTACCTCAGGAGGGTCGCCGGCGAGGATGTGCAGACCGGTGACGAGGCCATCGATGCGGCCATCGATCATTGCGAGGACGCCGGTATCGGCAAGGGGGTGGTCCGCTTCCGGTTGCGGGATTGGGGCATCAGCCGGCAGCGTTACTGGGGCTGTCCGATTCCGGTCGTGCATTGCGAGGCCTGCGGCGTCGTTCCGGAACGCAAGGAGAATCTGCCGGTCATCCTGCCGGAGGATGTCAGTTTCGACCGGCCGGGAAATCCCCTGGACCGGCACGAGGAATGGCGGACAGTGTCATGCCCGGCCTGCGGCGGTGCTGCGCTGCGTGAAACCGATACCATGGACACCTTTGTTGACAGTTCCTGGTATTTTGTCCGGTTCACCGCCCCGGATGCCCCGACGCCGACCTCGAGGGAGGATGCCGAGTACTGGATGAATGTCGACCAGTATATCGGCGGCGTCGAGCACGCGATCCTGCACCTGCTCTATTCCCGGTTCTTTGCCAGGGCGATGCACATCACCGGTCACCTTCCGGCCAAGGCGATCGAGCCCTTCGAGGCCATGTTCACCCAGGGAATGGTCACGCACGAAATCTACATGACCAGGAACCGGCAGGGGCGGCCAGTCTATCACTTTCCCGAGGATGTGGACCTCTCGGACGGCTCGGCGACATTGAAGGCAACCGGCGAGCCGGTCGAGGTCATCCCGTCGGCCAAGATGGCCAAGTCGAAGAAGAACGTGATCAACCCGGAAGACCTCATTGCCCGGTTCGGCGCCGACACCGCCCGCTGGTACATCATTTCGGATTCACCGCCGGACCGCGATGTCGAATGGACAACAACCGGGGTGGAAGCGGCCGCCAGGCATCTTCAGCGCGTTCAGCGAATGGCGGCCGAGATTGCGCAGGATGAGTCTCCCGGCACCGGGGAGGAGGATCGGGCCCTGGGCCATGCAGCCCATCGTACCATTCTCGAGGTGACCAGGGGAATTGACAATTTTGCATTCAACAAGTCGGTGGCCGAACTCTACAAGTTTGCGGGCACGCTGTCCCGGTCCGGCGCCGGCGCCGGCGCCAAGCGGGAGTCGATGCGGGTCATGGCCCGGCTCATGGCGCCGATGACGCCGCATCTGGCGGAAGAGATCTGGTGTATGCTTGGCGGCGAGGGGTTGGTGGCGGCAAATGACTGGCCGCAGGCCGATCCGGAACTGGCGGTCGAGGATATGGTGACCATGCCGATCCAGGTCAATGGCAAGCGGAGGTCGGAACTCAGGGTTCCGCGGGGGCTGGACCGGAAAGAGATCGAACGCCGGGTGCTCGAGGATGCGGCGATCGCCAGACACCTGGCAGGCAAACCGCCGAGGAAACTCATCGTGGTGCCGGAGAGGATCGTCAATGTCGTCATTTGATCGACGCCGGTTCCTGTCGCTGGCGGTGGTGCTGCCGGTTGCAGCCTGCCAGTTCAGGCCGGCGATGCAGAGGGGAGAACCGGCGGCGGCGCTTCCAGGCCGCATTGCCGTGTCGGTGCCGGGCGGCAAGACCGAATACCATTTGGAGGAGCGGCTTCGTCACCAACTGGGATATGCAGGCGGTGATCCGGAATTCCGGCTCGAAGTGTCGCTGGAATTCGAGGATCGGGCTGCCACCGCTGCCGGGTCGGGCGGAATTGACCGCGGCATGATCGAGGGAACGGCCGAATTCGTGGTCAACCGGGCCGGCGACGGCGAGAAGGTGAGCGGCGGCGAGGTGCAGGGCTGGGTCACCTACACCATGGGCAGGGAGACTGTGGCGGCCGACTCTGCCCGGGCGGATGCAGAAAGGCGGCTCGCCAATCAGCTTGCCGACCGGATCGTGACCGTGCTGGTTGCCACCGCCGGCGACTGGGCCGCCTGAGCGCGCCATTCGTTTGGCAGGGACAGGATGTCATCTTCCCTGCTCGGCGAGCTGCCGGATGCTGTTGGCAAACCGGGTCCGTGCCTTCGGCAGTGGTGCCGCCCCGTCATGGCCGTGACGGTGAATGCTGCGTTGCAGGAAATGGCCGATGGTATGCAGGCCGTCCGCCATTTCCGACAGGCCCCCAAGTTCCGATCCCAGGAAGCATGGCGGGAGCGGCAGCATGCGGTCCACCCAGCGGCCGGCACCGTGCCGACTGACGGCGCGTCCCGATTTGGGCGAGACATAGACCAGGTCGTCGGTGGTGCCGGTGGCCGCGCAGGATGTCAGATCGAGGCCGAATCCGGTCTCGGCCAGCAATTCGATTTCCCATTGAAGATAGTCGGCAAACCACTCGTCGAGTGATTCAAGTCGGGACAGGAGCTGCATCGTCCGTTGGTAGCACTCGGGAAACGACTCCCGCTCCGGCAATGACACCATGAGGACCGCGCAGATCGAGGACAGGGCCGAAAGGGCCAGCCGGTCCGAAAACAGCGCCGCCGGCGAATGCAGCGGCTCGATGCGGAACGTTCCGATATGTTCGGCGAGGCGGGCCCGCCACTCGACCGTGAGCTGCGTTCCCGGTTGCAGGATCGGCCGGTACCGTCTCGACATGCCGCCGCGCAACACGCCAGCATGGCGGCCATGCCCGGAGGTGAAGATCTCGAGAATTGCCGAGGTCTCCCCGTGAATCCGGGCATCCAGCAATATCCCGCGGTCGTGCCAGTCCATCCGGTCACGCTATACTAGGCCGTCGCGGTCGAGAAGTGTTCTTCCCTGCCGGTCCTCGACCTCGATGATCCAGAGATCGCGGTCGCGATGCTGCTGGCGCTGCAGCAACTGGTCGATCCTGCCATCCTCGCCTTCATCCAGCAGCATCCAGATCCGCCGGTCCCGCGCCAGGTCGTAGGATCGCTGGAACAGCCGGGAATGTCCGTCGAGCAGGTTCAACCTGACCAGGACCGAGCCAGCTTCCGGCTCGCCCCTGGCGGTGACAAATGCCGGGATCGCCTCGATCTGCAGCTGGTTCAGATAGGCGGCAACCCAGAAATCCGTCCGCAGGCGAGGCATCCATTCCCCTACTGGCCAGTCTCGAGATCGAGGCTGACCTCGCTGATCCAGTTCGGCCTGACCTTGACCCGCAGAACCAGGTGCACGTCCTGCCCGAGAAAGGCGGCAATATCCTTCCGGGCCATGATCGATACCTGCCTTATGGTTTGGCCGCCCTTGCCGACCACCATTCCCTTGTGGCTGCTCCGCTCGACATGAACCACCTGGTCGATATGGACCGATCCATCCTTCCTGCTCTTCCAACGTTCGGTGGCCACGGTCAACCGGTAGGGAATCTCTTCGTGGAGGCGAAGCATGAGCTTGGAGCGTGTGATTTCGGCGGCAATGACCTGGCTGGGAGAATCCGATAGCTGATCGGCCGGAAACAGCCAGGGCCCGGCCGGAACATTGCCAGCCAGCCATGTGCGAATGTCGTCCACCCCGTCATTGTGCAGCGCCGAAATCATGAACACCTCGTCGAACCGGATTCGGTCCGACAGGCAGCGGGTTGCCGCCAGCAGCGAGGCCCCGGAATCGAGATCCGTCTTGTTGAGGGCCAGCGCCAGCTTCTGTTCCGGCCGCCGGCGCTCCTCCAGGGCATCGACGATATCAAGCGTGCTATCCGATACCGGTTGATGGGCAGGCACCAGCAGCAGGATGACATCTGCATCGGCGGCACTGTTCCAGGCGGTGGCAACCATGGCCCGGTCCAGGCGGCTCTTCGGATCAAACAGCCCGGGAGTATCGACAAAGACCAGCTGTGCATTGCCCTCTATGGTAATTCCCCGGATGCGGAAACGGGTGGTTTGGGCCTTGTGGGTGACTGGGGCGATGCTGGAGCCGACCAGCCGGTTCAGCAATGTCGATTTGCCGGTATTCGGCTCGCCAACCAGCGCAATGAACCCGGCCCCGGTGTCAGTTGCCATCATCTGCCAGCCCGGAGAGCAGTTTGCCGGCCGCCCGCATTTCCGCCTCCTGCCTCGACGAGGCGCCTGCCGTGGACGACTCGCCGGATGCCAGCCTGGCCTCGACCAGGAAGCGCGGCGAATGGTCGGGACCGGAACGGTCGAGGATCCGGTATTCGGGGAGCGGCATTCCCTTTGCCTGCGCCCAGATTTGCAGCTGGCTCTTCGGGTGGGAGTTGCCGGACATTTCCTGGCCCGACAGCGGAAGCCAGAGCCGGCGAACCACCACCCGCGCCGGCTCCAGGCCGCCATCGAGGAAGATGGCGGCCAGCAATGCCTCCATGGCGTCCCCGACCATGGCCGAATTCTTCGAGCCCCGGAGTCCCTTGCCGAGCCGGAGGAAACCGGCGAGATCGATGGTCGCGGCCACTTGCGCGCAGCAGGCGCCGCTGACCAGCCTGTTCAGGCCGGCGGCCAATTCGCCGACGCTGGCCTCCGGGTGATGTTCGGTCAGCAATTCGGCAATCAGCAATCCGAGTACCCGGTCGCCGAGAAATTCGAGCCGCTCATTGTCGCCGCCGCGACCGGCGGTCAGCGACGCATGGGTCAGTGCCTGGTGCAGAAGTTCCCGGTCCCTGAACCTGTATCCGATGCGATCCTCGAGATCTCTTGTCCTGGATTTTCCGGTCACTGGATTGCTTTGAAGAACCGGTCCTTGCGCCATGTCCAGAAGAAGAACAGGCTCCGGCCAGCTGACGAGAACATGACCCGGTCGGCCCGTCCGACCAGGTTCTCGAACGGAACCGTGCCGACCCCGCCACGAAGTTTCGAATAGCGGCTGTCGCTGCTGTTGTCACGGTTGTCGCCGAGGAAGAAATACTCGCCTTCCGGGATGGTGAATACCGGCGTGTTGTCGACCGGCGACATGCCGATGTCGAGTATCGAATGCTCGACCCCATCCGGAAGGGTCTCCCGGAGGCGCGGCTTCAGGCAGGACTTGCCATCGACCTCGGTGCAGCGCAGATTGCCGCCACGCCGGTCATCAATACCGAGTATTTCCTCGAACTGCCCGTCCGGCTGCTGCGGTGCGGCCTCGCCATTGATCAGCAGCACGCCATCCTTCATCTGGATCCGCTCGCCGGGAAGGCCAACCAGGCGTTTCACGAAATCCCTGTTCGAGACCGGGTGCTTGAAGACAACGACATCGCCGCGTTCGGGCTCGCTGCCGAGAATCCTGCCAGGAAAGGGGCATAGCGACCATGGGCAGGAGTGACGCGAATAGCCATAGGCCATCTTGTTGACGAACATGAAATCGCCGATCAGCAGCGTGTCCTTCATCGACCCGGAGGGAATCCAGAAGGGCTGGAACAGCAGCGTGCGAAACAGCCCTGCCAGCAGCAACGCATAGAACAGCGTCTTCAAATTCTCGATGACGGCCTTGCCCAAACGCAAACTCCCAGGGTCCCTCGGCAGAATTGCATGGGGGATTATAGATTTTGCCCACAATGTCCACAGCATTCCACCCGCATCAATCGGCAGGTTGGCTGGCCGAAGGTGAGGGAGAAGTGCAGGCGCTGTCGTGGGGGAGGGCGCGGATCAGGTCGGGTTGGCTTGCGCCGGGATTGCCTCGATGATGACGGTGGCGGTGGCGACTGGCCAGTCATCGGACATGGAGAGATGGAGGCATGGGTGGTGGCCGTCGGGGAGGAGGGCCTCCAGCCGCCTGCGGGCGCCGCCATGCAGGAGGAGGGCGGGGGGATGACCGCGGCGGGTGCGGATCTCGATGTCCCTGAGGGCAACGCCAGCGGTGAGGCCGGTGCCCAGGGCCTTGCTGCAGGCTTCCTTTGCCGCCCATCTCTTGGCCAGTATGCCGATGCCGTCGGCCATCCGTCGGGCCAGGACCTGTTCCTGTTCGGTAAAGACCCGGTTGCGGAACCGGTCGCCATGCCGGTCGAGGACATTGCCGATGCGGTCGATATTGACCACGTCATTGCCGATGCCCAGGATCATGCGGCCCGACCGGCCCCGGTTGCCGGTACGGGATGTGGTTCGGACGGCGGGGATCCCGACTCAGTGACCATGCGGGTGACGTGCCGGATGGCCTGCATTGCGGCGGCGGCCAGGACCTGGAGGTGCCGGCCCATCTGGGCAGAGTTCCGGCATGGACCTGCCGGCATGCCGGAGGCCGGTCATGATGCCTGGTTGCCCCTAGCCGCGTCCATGCGGCGGCGCATGCGGGCAACCGCTTCCGCCAGGCCGAGGAATATTGCCTCGCCGACCAGGAAATGCCCGATATTCAACTCGGCGATTTCCGGAATGGCGGCAACCGGCTCCACGGTGTCGTAAGTCAGGCCATGCCCGGCATGAACCTCGAGGCCAAGCGATACCGCCAGGCTGGCAGCTTCCCGCAGCCGGTCGAGCTCTGCATCCCGGTCGCCGATGCGGCCCTCGAAATGGGCATCACAATAGGATCCGGTGTGCAGCTCGACCACCTCCGCACCGATATCGGCGGCGCAGCGGATCTGTGCCGGGTCGGTGCCGATGAAGAGTGACACCCGTGACCCGGCCGCTGCCAGCGGCCTGATGAACCGGGCCAGCCGGTCGCCGAGACCGACCGCATCGAGCCCGTCCTCGGTGGTGATTTCCTCGCGCCGCTCGGGAACGATGCAGACGGCATGCGGCCGGTGCCGCAGGGCGATCGCCTGCATTTCGGCGGTGGCCGCCAGTTCGAGATTGAGTGGCAGCACCAATTGCTGCATCAGCGCGTCAATATCGCGGTCGCCGATGTGACGGCGATCCTCCCGGAGATGGGCGGTAATCCCGTCGGCGCCTGCCTCCTCGGCCAGCTTGGCTGCCCGCACCGGGTCCGGATACGAGCTGCCGCGGGCATTCCTGACGGTCGCCACATGGTCAATATTGACACCAAGCCTCTGTCTCATCGAACCAATCTCCCTCACCCGGCGCCTCGCTTGCGGCTCCGGCGTCGCACGGCCCTCCGGCGCCGGCGCTGGTATGCCGCAATGAGCCGGTATGACATCCAGCCAAGCACGGCGCCGCTGACAAGACCCAGCACCGCACCCCCGATCAGATAGGGGACAAACACATTCCTGACAACCTCGGACACCGAGTCCCAATTGGCCGTGTCCGTGGTGAACAATGCCACCAGGTTCAGCCAGATCTCCTTCAGGCCGGATACCGTCATCGCCACCGCCGAGTCCTCGGTGAGGCTCAGATTGTCGCCGGTCAGCGCCGAGCCGAGACTGAAGGATGCGTAGGCAATGGCCGGAAAGGTGAACGGGTTGCAGACGAAAACGGCGGCAATGCTGGCCAGGATGCTGCCGCCGATCATCCAGGCCAGAACCGGGGCAATGACGAAATGCAGGCCGAAGAGGGGCGAGAAGGCGACGATGGTCCCCATGAACACCCCTCGGGCAATCCGTTGCGGCGAATCGGGGATTCGCAGGACGCGGAGCCAACGGTACCGGCCCATCCGCAACCAGTTCAGGCGGCGGCCCGGGCGCAGGAGCCTGCCGAATGTCTGCCAGCGCTGGCCGGTCATCGGGCCTTCAGGTCAGCTTTCAGCGAACTCACATTTTCGCTTCGAAACACGAACTTGACTTCGACATCGGACCGGATGGCCGACATGACCTCGTCCAGATGCGTGCAGTCGCGAACCTGGATCTCGAACAGGATCAGGTATTCCTTCTGCTCGCGATGGAGGAATTCGATATCGGAAATATTGGAATGGTGCTCGCCAATCAGGTTGCAGATCCGGCCGAGAACCCCGGCCCGGTTGGCCAGTGATGCGGTGATTCCGGCCGGGTGGATGGGAACGAACTTGCCGTCCTTCCAGTCGATATGTTCGACCAGCCTGCCGGCCATCCCGGTCCAGTCGATATTGTCGCATTCCGTCCGGTGGACCAGAAGCTGGCCATCGCCCTCGCACACCCCCACGACCTCTTCCTTGGGCACCGGAAGGCAGCACGGGGCGATATGGGGCATGAGTCCATCCGGCAGCTTGACGAAAAAGTTGACCGGGTCGGTGACCTCGGGGTCAACCGCGTGGAAGGGCTCGGGCAGGATTGCCTTGACCAAATCCTCGCCGGTCAGGCCGGTTGCGCCGCGGCCGGACTCGCCTGCTGCCGTGCCGGTTTGCCGGTTGGGCACCGATGATCGCCCGGCCACCCCGCCCCGGTCCGGTTCATGGATTGCCCGTTCCCGTTCCTCTGCCGAGCGACCGAGTTGCAGCAGCAGCTGCTCGACGTCGCCTCCCTCCTTCAGCACCTTGTCGGCGGCGATCTTCAGCACGCTGTCGCTGGCTTCCTCGCCATATTGCTTCAGCGCCTCCTGGGCAATCTTCAGCCCGATGGTCATGAGGTGCTGACGTTCGATGTCGCGCAATGCCCGCCGCAACTCCGCCTTGGCGCGCGATGTGGTCACCCATCCGAGCCATGCCGGTTTCGGAGAGGCATCCACCGCGGTCACGATCTGGACGGTGTCGCCATCCTGGAGCATGGTGTTCAGGGCGACCTTGCGGCCCCGGACCTTGGCCGCTACCGCCCGCTGGCCGATCTTGGAATGGACGGCGAAGGCAAAGTCGAGCGCCGTGGCCTTCTTGGGTAGCCGGATCAGGCGATTCCTCGGCGTGTAGCAGGCGATCGAGCTTTGCCGAAACGAGATCGCGCTCCTGAACCTGTTCTTGAACTCGGCATCGGGAATCTCGCCCTTCCCGGAATAAAGCGTCTCGTCGATCACCGTCTGCAGGGTGTTGCCCGACCCCGGCCGATTGTCCCGCAGCCGCATGCCATTGCGGTATGCCCAATGCGCGGCCTCGCCGAACTCGGCATGGAAATGCATCTCCCGGGTCCTGATCTGGATTTCCACCGAGTAATGTTCCGGCAATTCCAGCAACGCTTCATCCTGCATCGCCTCCGTCGATCGCTGCAGCAATTCGCGCGGCACCTCGACCGCGGTGTGGATCGACTGGTAGCCGCTCTCTGCCTTGGGCACGCTGACATAATCCTTGAACCGACCCCGCACTGCCGGCCAAGACTGGTGAATGACGCCGAGCGCCCGGTAGACATCCTCGTCATTCTCGGTGACGATCCTGAACCCGAACACGTCGAACACCGAGTTCAGCCATTCCTTGATCGGCCTGACCCTTCCGCCGGAAAAATCGGCCGAGATGATCTGGTCCTTGTATTTGCGCCAGGTCGAGTAGGGGGCCTTCAGCCGACCGGTGACCTCGGCCTCGATCCTGGCTGCCTTCAGCTTCCGGCACAGCCGGCCATGGAAGAGCTGGGCGGTGATGACCTCATGGGATGGGTCACGCTTTGATCCGCGCAGCTGGACATACTGGCGCTTGATTTCCTTCATTTCGTCGGGCTGCAGGATCCCGAACGCCACGTCTTCAAGCTGCTGCTGGATCTTCTGGAATCCGCACATCTCGGCCAGTGGCGCATAGAGTTCGATCGATTCCAGTGCCTTGAGGCGCTGCTTGCTCTGCGAATTGTCGGGCGGCGTCTTCAGGTTGTGAAGCCTGTCGGCGCATTTGACGATCGCCACCTGGTTGTATTTGCCGGCCGCATCGAGAATTCGCTTCAGTGTCTTGCCGCGGGCGATGTCATTGAATTGCAGCCTGCCATTGCTCTGCTGGTAGCGGCCGCCCAGCTCGTCCCGGACCTTGGTCACGCCATTGACCATTGCCGCAACCGGTTTGCCGAAATTGTCCTCGATTTCCTCGTAGGTGGTCGAGGTGTCTTCGACCGTGTCGTGCAACAGGCCAGCGGCTATGACAAGATCATCCTGACGGTGTTCGGCGAGGATCCTGGCCACCGCCACCGGATGGGTGAAGAATTCGTCGCCGGTCAGGCGTTTCTGCCCGCTATGCCTGGTCCTGGAAAATTCGTAGGCCCGGCTGATCAGATTCTCATCGGCGTCCCGGTGGTATCCCTTGACGATCCTGATCAGCTCTTCTGCAGTCACGAATATCCCTGCCGTCCGAGACGGCTGAATAATCAGCCGCCCGCCTGTCCTCGGCTCTGTTCAATCAACCGACGGAATTCTTCCTCTTCCGTCTTGCCGGCCACCGGTTCGGTGTCGCTGAAAATCCCGACCTGTTTTCCGGTAGCAGGAGACACCAATGCCGACGGAATCAGCATCTGGTCGTGTTCCGGCTCATCGACTTCGTTCATCTGCTGCAGATTCGAAATCGTGCGCTCCCGCAGATCGTCGGCCAACTGCGTTTCCTCGGCAATTTCCCGCAATGCGACAACCGGGTTCTTGTCGTTGTCCCGGCTCACGGTCAGGAGGTCGCCGGAGGAGATCTCCCGCGCCCTGAAAGCCGCCAGCATGACCAGGTCGAACCGGTTGGGAACCTTGTCGATACAATCTTCCGTGGTAACCCGTGCCATCTGTGACTCCGATGAAGGAAAGCAGGGACATCACATAGGAACCCGCCGTGCGGATTACAAGCGAAATCAGGACGCGGCAGCGGCCAGGATGGCGGGGCGACGACCGGCAAGCGGCTGGCGCCATGCCGCCGGCATGGCAGGCGCCGCGGTGGCCGGGGCAACTTGCACCGGGGCGAGGCTCATTGTAGGCGCGAGCAGGACCTGCCGGCAGGTCGGGCGCGCGGGAGCGAAGCATTGACGCAGGAGACGAGGCATTGGCTGATGCCGGCAATCGGCTGCCTGCTGGCGCTGGTTCCGGCGCTGGTGCATGCGATTGACCTCCTTGCCCCCGCCCCGGCCGCCGGATTCGTCGCCGGCAGGGCGCCGGTGGCAAATGGCGTCACGCAGGGCGATGCCGGCATGCGGTACCACGAACAATTGCTGGACCGGGCCGGTCAGGACTCGGTTCACGCCGCCACGCTGGCGAATCTTCCCGGCGGCGATGTCGGGGCGTGGTGGTATGGCGGCAGCAGGGAGGGCGGAAAAGACGTCAATATCTGGTTTGCGCGGCTGGACCAGGACACCGGGCGATTCTCGCCGGCGGTCAGCGTGATGTCCCGGGAATTGCTGGCCGCCCAGACCGGCCGGCACATCAGGAAGCTGGGCAATCCGGCGGCAGTACTCGACGACGATGGGCGGGTCTGGCTTTTCTTCGTCAGCGTGTCGATCGGCGGATGGGCCGGCAGTGCTGTGAACGTCATGATCTCGGAGGATGGTGCCGAGACCTGGTCGCCGGCACGCCGGCTGGTCACGAGCCCGTTCTTCAACATCAGCACGCTGGTCAGAACCTCCCCGGTGCTGTTGCAGGATGGCGGGTTGGCGGTTCCGGCCTACCACGAATTCATTGGCAAGTTCGCCGAGATCCTCTTTGTCGGGCCGGATGGCAGGGTGCGTGACAAGAAGAGGCTGACCTGGGGCAGAAATGCCCTTCAGCCGGCATTGGTGCCAATATCGGCGAGCGACGCCGCCATCGTCATGCGTTATGCCGGGGAGGCGCCGATGAAAATGCTCCGGACAGCGACTTCCGATGCCGGCCGGACCTTCGAGCGGGCATGGAGATCGGCCCTGCCCAATGTCGACAACTCGGTTGCCGGCAACCCGCTCCCCGGCGGGGAGGGATTCTGGGTCGTCTACAACAATTCGGAGACTGGCCGCGATGTGCTGTCAATCGCCGCCGCCAGCGACATCGGCGGGGACCTGGTCTGGCTGCATGACCTGGAGCCGCGGGAAGGCGCCGGCAGGTTCTCCTACCCGTCGGTGCTCACCGATTCCCTGGGGCAGCACCATGTTGCCTGGACCCATGATCGCGATCACATCAAGCATGCCATGTTCAACGATTCGTGGCTTCTCGACAAGGCCCGAACGCTTTTCACTGCCCGTTAGCCGCAGACCGGGAGGCACATGTCATGACAGTCATGCCACGGATGGGCCTCCCCGGTGCCGCCGCCCGGGGTTCGGGCGGGGAGATGGCAGGCGCACCACCCGGATGCCGCCCGCCATTGGGTCATGGCGTGCCGGCGACGGGTGAGGATGCCGTCCGCTGCAAACCGTTTGATGCCGGCGTCGTGACCGGAGTATGTGAGCGACATGTATTCTGATGTCACCTGGCTGGCGGTGCTGTTTGCACTGGGCTTCCTGTTGGCCGGACGGCTTCGTTCCAGGCTTGCCGCCAGGGCAGTGGCAGGAATGCTGGCGGCTTTGCTGCCGTTTTTTCTTCCGGCTGGCGATTTGACCGTGCTGGAGCGGCTGAAGGGGTTGCTCTACGAGCCGAGCATCGGCCTCGTGATCTGCTGCCTCATGCCGGTTGCCCGGGCAGTTCCGGGACTGACCGCGGCAAGTCCGCCGCCGGCCGGCGAGTTCCGGTTCCTGGCGCTGGTACTCGGCACCGGAATTGCACTCTACCCCATGGCGCTGGGGCTGGGTTATCTTGACCCCTATGCGCTGGGCTACCAGCCCTGGTTTGCACTGGCCGTATCCATCATCGCCGCCCTTGCCTGGTGGCGCCGGGAATACGTCGCGGTTGCGGCCTGGCTGACGGCGGCGGTGTGCCTGCACGCGGTTCATGCCGGCGAAAGCAGCAACGTGTTCGACTACGTGCTGGACCCGATTGTCGTCACGGTGGCACTGGTCCGGGTCATTCGCCACCTGTTCGCCCAACTGGCAGGCAACCATGCAACCGGCTGAACGACTGGTGCTGATCAATGGCGGCGCCCTTTTCGTGCTGGGGGTCGTCATGGCCCTGTTCAACCCGGAGTATTTCCATGAAACCTATTCCGCCGAAGATGGCGTGATGGAATGGCTCACGGTCATGACGCTGGCAACGGTTGCCGTCCTGACTGCCGGGCGCCTGTACCGGGGATACCGCGAATTCGGCTGGGTGCAGCGCCTGGTGCTGGCGCTGCTGGCCTTGCTGGCAGTGTTCGGCGCCGGCGAGGAGCTGTCCTGGGGCCAGCGCCTGTTCGGCGTCAACTCCTCCGATTTCTTCCTTGATCACAACATCCAGGGGGAAACCAACCTGCACAATCTGGAGGTTGCCGGTGTCAACCTGAACAAGTTGCTGTTCGCAAAAGGATTCCTGCTCTTCTTCATCCTCTATCTCGCGGTGTTGACACCGCTCTATCATCGCTCGGACCGCATCCGGGCGCTGGCCGACAGCTGTGGGGTGCCAATCCCGAAGACGTACCAGATCGCCGGATATGTCATGGTGATCCTGTCAGTCGAGGGGCTGCTGAACCTCGTTCCCGGGGACGTGCCAAGACGGGGTGAACTGACCGAATTTGCCATCCCGGTGCTTGCTGCTCTCAACATCATCTACCCACTCAACCAGGTGGTGTTCGAAACGGGCGGTGAAGATGGCCGGTGATACCGACCCGCAGCTGGAGCTGGTGGCCTATACCGATGGCGCATGTTCCGGTAATCCCGGCCCGGGAGGCTGGGGCGTGGTGCTGCAGGCCTTCCGCCAGGACCGGTTGATCCGGGAGAAGGAGCTTTGTGGCGGCGAGGCGAGGACAACCAACAACCGCATGGAGTTGCTGGCGGCGATTTCGGCGCTGGAGGCGCTGAACTCACGGTCACGCATCAGGCTGGTGACCGACAGCAGATACCTGGTTGACGGGATCGGCAATTGGATCGGCAACTGGAAGGCACGGGGCTGGAAGACCGCGGGCGGCGGAAAGGTGAAGAATGTCGATTTGTGGGCGCGGCTGGACGCGGTACGCCAGGAGCATGATGTTGCCTGGGAATGGGTCAAGGGTCATGCCGACAACCCCGGAAACGAACGAGCCGACGCCCTGGCCAACCGCGGGATGCAGGAAGTCTGCGCCGCTGCCTGCCAGAACGGGTAGCGGCAAGCATCAATCCCCGTATGTGGACGCCCCGACACTGCCGGTTATTCCCCATTGCAGCCGGGGAGCAGGACACGCCTCACCCCCAATGGTCGACGGCACCCGGTCAGACCTGTCTGGCGCCGCCCGAGATGTTCACGCCCTGGATGCGTTCTTCCTGGCCTTGGCAAGCCGGCGCTTGATCATCTGGCGCTTGACCAGGGACAGGTGGTCGATGAACAGCTTTCCGTCCAGGTGATCGATTTCATGCTGGATGCATCGTGCGTGCAGATCGGCATATTCCGCCTCGACCCGCCTCCCCTGCAAATCCTGGTAGCCGACCACGATCCGCTCCGGCCTGACCACATCTGCATATTGCCCCGGAATCGACAGGCAGCCTTCCTCGTGCTTGGCGAGATCGTCGGATTCCCAGACCAGTTCCGGGTTGAGCAAAACCAGCGGGTCAGGCTCATCTTCCTTCGGCGCGCAGTCCATGACGAATATCCGCAGCATGACACCCACCTGCGGGCCGGCAAGTCCGATCCCCGGCGCATCATACATCGTCTCCAGCATGTCCTTGGCCAGGGCACCGATCTCGCCCGTGACCTTGGTGATTGGCCGTGCCGTCTTGCGCAATCCCGGATCGGGATAGATCAGTATTCGTTTCCTGGCCATCGCTCGAATCTGGTCATGCCGGTCGGAGTCCTTGCTGCCAGCGCAGGTCGATAGCGCCAGCGGAAGCCCTTGTACCAATTTCCGCTCATCCTGCCAGCAGGCTTTCGTCGCTCCCCTGCAGGCCACCGCCGCCAACGATGCCGAGACCCTGGATTGATCCTGCAAGGGCCCGGGCCTTGCCTCACCCCCGGTGTCGGGGGCGAGTCTTGACTTGAACTTGCCTGGCAAATCGTTTCAGTCATGCAGCAATCAGGCGAGACGAGGCACATGAATTTCGACGAGATCATCGAGCGGCGAGGCACGCATTGCATGAAATGGGACATGATGGAGTCCCTCTACGGCGTTCCGACCGATGACGGAATCGCCATGTGGGTCGCCGACATGGATTTCCGCCCGCCAGAGGTGGCGAGGCAGGCGCTGCAGCGCCTGCTCGATCATGGAATATTCGGATATTACGGCGATGACCGCGCCTACCGGGAGGCCATCGCATGGTGGATGACGCATCGCCATGGCTGGAAGGTGGAGCCGGAATGGATCTTCACCACCCACGGCCTGGTCAACGGGACGGCGATGTGCATCGACGCCTTTTCCCGGCCCGGTGACAATGTTGTCCTGTTCACGCCGGTCTACCATGCATTTGCCCGGATCATCCGGGCGGCCGGGCGCGGCATCACCGAATGCCAACTCGAGCAGATCGGCGGCCGATACCGGTTCGACTTCGACAGCTATTCCCGGCTCATGACCGGCAGCGAGAAGATTGCCATCCTGTGTTCGCCACATAACCCCGGCGGCACGGTCTGGAGCTCCGCCGAGCTGCGCCAGTTTGCCGAGTTCTGCCGCAGCCATGATCTCATCCTGGTCGCCGACGAGATTCACCATGATCTGCTGATGCCCGGCTCGCAACACACGGTCATGCACCTGGCGGACCCGGCAATCGAGGATCGCCTGGTCATGATGACGGCGACCACCAAGACCTTCAACCTTGCCGGCGCCCATGCCGGCAACGTCATCATTCCCGACCCGGCGCTACGCGACCGGTTTGCCGGCCGCATGGCCGGGCTTGGCATGTCGCCAAACAGCTTCGGGCTGTTCCTGGCCGAGGCCGTCTATTCGCCGGAAGGCGCGGAATGGGTGGACCAGGCAATGGACTACATCCACAAGAACAGCCTGCTCTTCGATAGGGTGGTTGGCGGGATTGACGGAGCCCGCTCCATGAAGCTCGATGCAACCTATCTTGCCTGGGTCGACTTCAGGGGAACCGGGCTTACCGAACGGGAGGTCAGCGACCGAATCGAGAAGCAGGCGCGAATTGCCGTGAACCACGGCCCGACCTTCGGCGCTGGCGGCGCCGGACATTGCCGATTCAACCTCGCAACTCCCCGGCCATTGCTGGAAACGGCCCTTGAACGCCTGCAAGACGCCTTCGCCACCGGTTGACGAGTCCAGTCGTGGTGCCAAGGGCTGCATTCGAGATCACCACCACGCTCATTCCTGCGCAGCTGTCAAAACATTTGTCGAGCAGGGAGGATGCACGACAATTCCGTGCCTGGGCTTGCGGAGCATTGCGGGGGTATGCAAAATTTGGTTTGACACGAGACCGGTCAACCCCTAGACGCTGGGTCCGGTCGGGAGGGCTGTGGTGTTCACGGTTCGCTGGAGGCAGGTTCTCCACCCGGCTGTTTTCAATTGCAGGGCGACCCTTCCCAGGCAATGTATATTCTTTACATCGATGGATCCGGGTCAGTCCGAAACCCGGGTGAACAGTATTTTGTTCTCGCAGGTGTCTCGATTTTTGAGCGGCAGATATACCATCTCATCAGGACCATGGACGCCTATGTTGACTCGCTGGGTCTTGACGCTGCCGAGGACATAGAGCTTCATGCCAGCGAGATCGCCGCCGGTCGCAAGAAGCCATGGAAAGGGATTTCAAGAAAACGGCGCCTTGAGATAATAGAAGGCGCACTCGATGCTTTTCTTGACACACACAAGAGCACTCACCTGTTTGCAGTCGCTGTCGACAAACAGTACTGCGCGCCGAACGATCCTGTCGAATACGCTTTCGAGGAGATCTGCAATCGTTTCAACCTGCAATTGAGACGGATCTATCATCGATCATCACCGCCGAAGACTGATGCGCAGCGGGGCCTCGTCGTCATGGACAAGTCCGACAATTACGAAAGTGCCCTGCAGTCTCTTGCGAGAAAGTTCCGGTCGCACGGAACGCGCTGGGGCAACCTTCGCAACATGGCTGAAGTTCCCCTGTTTGTGGATTCGCGGGCGTCTCGCCTCGTGCAACTCGCCGACCTTGTCGCTTGGGCGGTATGGCGCAGGTATCAGCAGCTGGATACTCGCTTCTTCGACAGGATATCCTCTCGTTTCGATGCAGAGGGCGGCGTGGTGCACGGCTTGGTCCATTTCACGCCCGGACATGTGAATTGCTCATGTCCGGCTTGCCTGACCCGTTCGGTCCGGGACAGGTCAGCCAAGCGGCAAAATGACAACTTCGGTTCATGACGCCGTCGGGGGATACCGGGCCATGTCTCGAGAGTCGGATATTACGACTCCGGGACCCGGTATTCATTCGCCTCGACCAAATCGAATTCCGTGAAAACATCTCTGGCTGACAGCGGCATTCTCCGACGTGGCCCCGGTTGGACAGTCCGAGTGCGAGAGGGGTAACATGTTGCGCGCAACATGTCACCTTCATGCAGCGGTCGGAAACAGCATGATTTGCTTCGCGACCGGGGTTAACGCATCTGGTTTCCAATCATCGGGTCTTGCTACAACATTGCAGGCATTGGACTGGTCGCGTCGTGACTTGCCGGTCAATTGACATCATTGCAGCAATCCTGAACAGGAGACATCGTGCAGCACTACCTTGATTTCGAGAAGGAGCTGGCCGAACTCGAGGCCGAGGCCAGCAAATTGCGCTCGGCCCCGAAATCGGAGCGTGCCAAGGGTGACACAACCAGGCTCAGGCGCCTCGATCGCAAGTCGGCCGAGATGCTGGGCAGGATTTACGGCAAGCTGCAGCCCTGGCAGAAATGCCTGGTTGCCCGGCACCCGAACCGGCCGCGGTGCCGCGACTACCTGACCGAACTGTTTACAGACCGCACCTACCTGTCGGGTGACCGGAGCTTCTCCGAGGATTGCGCGGTCACCGGATGCCTGGCCCGGTTCGAGGGCAGGGCGGTGGTGGTGATCGGCAACGAGAAGGGCAATGACACCAGGACCAGGCTGGAGCACAATTTCGGAATGGCCCGGCCGGAGGGCTACCGGAAGGCGATTCGGCTCATGGATCTTGCCGACCGCTTTGGCCTGCCGGTCATTACCATCATCGACACCCCCGGAGCCTATCCGGGCAAGGGGGCAGAGGAACGAGGCCAGGCCGAGGCGATTGCCCGGTCCACGGAACGCTGCCTGCAGCTGAATGTTCCGCTGGTGTCGATTGTCATCGGCGAAGGCGGGTCTGGCGGGGCGGTGGCGCTGGCCACCGCCGATCGCACGGCAATGCTCGAACACTCGATCTACTCGGTCATCAGTCCGGAGGGGTGTGCATCGATCCTGTGGAAGGATTCGGAAAAAATGCAGGATGCGGCGGAGGCGCTTCGGCTTACCGCCCAGGATCTGCTGACACTCGGCGTCATCGACCGGATTGTCGGGGAGCCGGTCGGCGGTGCGCACCGCCATACGAAGGAGACGATCCAGTCGGTGGGAGGCGCGATCGGGGAGATGCTGCAGGAGGTCGTGCCGCTGGAGGCAGGCGAGAGGCTGCGCCTGCGCCATGCCAAATTCCTGGATATGGGCAATGGCGGCAAGGTGACCCCAGCCGCCACTGCCTAATGAGCTGGCTCGCCCGGTCTGGTAGCCGGCGGTTGCGGATCGACTTGTCGGTCATCCGGCTCGAAGCCGGCCTCCCGCATCAGGCGGTTCGATTCCCCCTCGATGATGGTCTCGATGCGGGCATGAAACTCGGACTGTTCCATGCCGGGTGGAACCGGATCCAGGAATTCGACGATTGCAACACCCGGCCGGCGCAGGATGGCCCGGCGTGGCCAGAACACGCCGACATTGGTGGCCACCGGAACGCAATCGACCTCCAGCCTGGTATAGAGAATCGATGCACCGACCCTGTATGGCAGGTATCTGCCTGGGCCGACCCGGGTTCCCTGCGGATAGATGACCAGCTGCGAGCCGCCGTACTGGTCACCGCCGACATTGTCGAGCATGGTCCTGACGGCAAGGCTTCCCTTCTCCCGGTCGATGGCAATGCAGCCGATCCGCCTGGCAAAGAACCCGACAACGGGAACGGCAAGCAATTGCCGTTTCATGACGAACCGCGGCCGCTCGACCACGCTGCAGATCAGGAGAATGTCGAAAAAGGATTGGTGCTTGGCGCAAACGAGCACATCGCCAGCGGGCACTGCCCCCCTGATTTGCGAATGCAGCCCGACCAGGTGGCGGGCGCTGAGGCGCACCCAGCCGCAGTATGCCCGGATCCCGGCATAGGCCCATTTGCGATCGATCACGGCCAGCGGAATGTAGATCAGCGACAGCACCAGCATCGCAACATACATTTGCACGACAAATGCAAGTGAGCGAAGCCATTGCAGTAAACCTGTCCGGGACCTGTTATGTTTGAAAGTGGATATTTTTCGTGCCACCC
This sequence comes from Paracoccaceae bacterium, assembly GCA_964291445.2. Classification (GTDB taxonomy): domain Bacteria; phylum Pseudomonadota; class Alphaproteobacteria; order Rhodobacterales; family Rhodobacteraceae; genus JAPOXR01. The sequence goes on from OZ219864.1 coordinate 1,003,792, forward strand.
TGTCATGAGCATGTCTGGCTGGATCACTCTGACAGTATTTGAACTGACATTCCGATTTCAACAGGGGTCGGCGACTTGACCACAGCCACAACCAGATTGTTGACCTGTCCGAACTGTTTTTTTGGCCAGGAGATCGCAGCGGACGGAATCACTGTCGGCGACCGTGAATTCCGCTGTCCGAATTGTTCCCATCGCTGGCAGCCGGCCCGGCCGGTTGCACCCGGCAGCAGCAACCCGGGAATTCCCGCTCCAGACACCAGGGGCGCCATTGCCCTGTCGCCGCCGGCATCGGCCGGCTCGCCGCCGCCGGCAATGAGCGACATCTTCCGGGAAGAGGCAGACCAGGCCCGCAGGGTGCGGGAGTTGCTTCGAAGGATGCGGGAGCCAGGAACCGTCCCCGTACCGGCCCAGGCCGAAGGGCAGGACTCTGCCTCCGGGCCGGACGTGACGGCGGGGCCGAAAGCCAGCTCCGACGCTGCCCCCGAACCGGTCCCGGAAGCCAGGGGCCCGGACACAGCCACGGACATGGAGGTGACGGCAGCTCCGGATGCCAGGTCGACGGATGGAGCCCCCGGGCCGGGGTTGGCTGCGACGACCGAATCGCCGGAGCCGGACCAGCGTCGGGTCGGTGCTGGTGACATGCGCCTGGCCTTCGTGCTGCTTGCCGTGCTGGCCGCGCTTTGGCTGTCATACGATTTCAATGACAGGCTGGCCGAGGCACTGCCGACGCTGCGGCCGTTGCTCGAACAGTACCACACCTTCGTCACCGACCTGATCGAATAACCACCAGCCACATCGCGAGTGATCTTGTCGGGTGACTGCCGGCCATGCTGCGAGTGGCCTGGGCAAGCGCTGTCCGGTCAGTAGGTCTGCAACAGCCTCTTCAGGTAGTCGCGTTCGAATTCGGGCCGACCGGCCTCGCCGGCGCGGCGGCGAATCTCGTCCCTGATTTCCTGTGACCGGCGTTGCTGCAGGCGATCCGGGACGATCAAGTCGCCGATGCCCGCCATGTTCTGCCCCCGCCGCCGTCCCAGCGGGTCGGTCTCGGTCTGTCCTGATCCGGGCGGGCCGCCGTAGCCATTGGCGTTCTGGCTGGCTCTTTGTTCCATGAGCGACCGAATGCCCTGGCCTAGCTGCCCGATGGCCAGTGACTGCTCGACGATCGCCTGCTCGAAATCGTTTTCCCGCAGCCGGTCTCGCGCCCGGGTCATGGACCGGGCCGACTGTTCGAAGGCACCGATGGCATCCCGTCCCTCGATTCCCTGGTTGGCGAGTTGCCGCATCTGTCGGCGCAGTTGCTGGCGCAACTCCTCCTGCCTTTCGGCAACATCGCCCTCACCGCCAGAGCCACCACCCCGGCCAAAATGATCCCGGCCCTGGCCGAGGCCGCCGCCGCTCCCGACATTGCCTTCTGACCTGCCGGCACTCTCCATCATCCGGTGCTCCTGAAGGTCACGAAATGCCTCGTCGGCCAGGCCCTGCTGCCGCTCCAACGTGCCGCTGAAGCCACGCATCGTCTCCTGGAACTCTCCACCGTTATCGGGGGCCCCGGGCCGGCCGGCAACGAGGTTCTCGGTGATCCGTCGCAGCTGATCGAGAATCCGGTTTGCCTCGGCCAAATTGCCTTCGGCAAGCAACCTCGCCATGTCATCCATCATCTGCCGGATCCTCGACTGGCTGATCTCCCGTGTTTCGCCGAACTGGCCCAGGGATTGTCGATCCGGATTGGATGCCTGCTCCTGTGCCGACTTCCGGGCAAGTTCGGCCATGAACCTCGCCAGAGCCTGCTGGTATTCGGCGGTCAGGCGGTCGATCTCCTGCTCGGAAGCGCCGTTCCGAATCGCTTCAGCCAGGCGCTCGGCTGCCTCGGTCAGGTATTCCCGGGTGATGGCCAGATCGCCCTCTTCCTGTTCGAGGGCAGAGTGCCACAGCAGGTCGGCAATCGCCGAGGCCGACGAATCGTCGGGCTGGTCCGGCAGTGACGACTCGATCAGGCGCACTGCCATCCTGCTCTTGAGATAGGGGGAGGCGGTTTCGAACACTCGGTCCGGCAAATGCGAGATCGCCCGAATGACCCTGGAGACGCGGCGGTTGTTCGCCCGATTCCACAGGATGTCCCGGCGTTGCTCGACCAGCGCCCGCGACAGCGGGTCGCCGAACACCCGTCCGGCCAGTTTTGGCAGGTAGTGACGGGAAGTGGTCTCCTGGCCGGCGCTGTCCACGGCCGACACGATCACATGCACCGGTAATCCCGCCCAGGGGTGGTCGCCGAAATCGGCCGTGAAGCCGGTCTCGAAGTGCCGCCGCTGTCCGTCGAGGGGCATGGGGATGCGGAACTCCGGAGTCTGGCGTTGTTCCGGGTCGGCCGCCAGGCCGTGCTGCCGGTCGATGGCGGCAAGGTCAAGCTCGACATGAATGGCTGCCGCCGAAACCCCGTAATCATCCTCGAATTCAAGCTCCATCCGCGCCTGGCCGAACGGGCCCGATTCAAGGCCGCGCAAAATGGTGATGGATGGAGGCCGATCCGGGATGGCCTCGAATTCCCAGCGAAACAGCTGCTGGTCTGCCAATGCCAGCTCCAGGTATCCGTCGCCGGCGATTTCCCACTGTCGGGGCCGGTCACCGGGGTTCGGGACATCGGCAAGATCGGTCACGATCTGCAACTCGTCCTGCCGGCGATGAAGCTGGATCGACAGCCGGCTGCCGGCCGGCACATGCAACGTGGTGCCGGTTGTGATCTCGTTGAGATATATCCCGGGCTCGCCGGTATGGGCCGGAGGATCAATCCAGGCGTCGAACAAATTGTCGGCCGCAATCGATCCGGTATCACCGGGCAGCAATTGGCCGGTCGCATTGTTCCCGGACGGGGCTGGAACGAAGAGTGCAACCAGTATGAAGGCGGTGATCGAGATGTGACGCAACGCCAGCGGATCGGCTGACGAGAGGCGTAGATCAGGCGGAACCGGCTTCACATGGCGCGCCTTCTCCGCCATCCGGTTGACATGTCTGCGCCAGAGTTCGACCGCGTCCGGGTCGGCAAGCCCGGCCAGCTGCCGGTCCTGGATTGCCAGGATCGGCCTCCCCGGCACCCTGGCATCCATCCGGTCGGCGGCCTGCCGCAGGCGCGGCAGCTGGAGCCGGACCAGGCCGCGCATGGCCAGGATTGCCGCCAGCGCTGCCAGAATCAACCAGCCATGACCGGCCAGCAGGGCAAGTTTCCAGACGACATATGCCGCCAGCGCTGCGCACCATGCTGGCCACAGCAACCGGGCCAGCCGTTCTGTCAGCATGCCGGTCCAGGTCAGGACGATGCGGGCCCGAAGACCGCGAACGCGGTGCCGACTGTCTCGTCCTTTCATGATGAGGCCTGGCTCGTTCTGCAACCGGTGATCCTGCCGTCGGCCCGGGTGCGGCGGCACCCTCAGACCGGAATTGATGATAGCCCGGTTCGGGGCCCGGTGCCAGTGTCGCCAGTCGGCACAACCGGGTCATGTTCCCGCCAATCGGGCCGATTTCGACCAATCCTGGCGCGGTTGGCAAGAGACAGATGCGCAATCGGCAGCAAATTCCCGACGAGGCTCACATCCCGGACGTCAGGCCAGGTGCCGGGATGATATGCCAGCCCTCAAGGAAGGAGCAGGCAAGGGTGATGCCGCCACCATCGCCCGTCTCCGATGCCACGGTCAGTCCTTGTCGGGCATGGCAAATGTAGATGCCTTGCAAGGTCCCTTCTTCCGACCGCCTGCTCGCTGCCCCGGGGTTTGAGGCAGACGATTTCCTGCCTGGCGATGCGGACCTGGATGGCAATGCCGAACAGCCAGGCCTGTCCCGTGCCCGGTGGACAGGAATGGTCCCTCGATCATCCCTACAGCCAGTCGGGGATTTGGTCTCGCTCGATGATGCTGTCGATGCCGGCTCGGGCGCGGATGACTGCAAACCTGTCGCCCGCCACCAGAACCTCGGGAACCAGCGGTCGTGAATTGTATTCCGACGCCATGACGGCGCAATATGCGCCGGCCGTTCCGAAGGCGACGAGGTCGCCGGGACCGGGTTTCGGCAATTGGCGCTGCACCGCGAAGGTGTCACTGGACTCGCAGACCGGACCGACCACGTCCATGTTTGTCAATTCCGGGGAGGCCTCTCTTCGAATCGGGACAATGTCGTGATGGGCATCATACATGGCCGGTCGCAACAGGTCGTTCATTGCCGCATCGACGACCAGGAAATGCCTGTCCTGGCCCTGTTTCAAGTAGAGCACCGATGTCAGCAACAGTCCGGCATTACCGACAATCAGCCTCCCGGGCTCGATTTCGACCTGGCAGCCGAGCCCGCCGAATATCCGGTGAACCAGTTCGCAATACTGCTCGATGGTTGGCGGTTGCGGCTGGTCGTCGCCATAGGACACGCCGAGCCCGCCGCCGAGATCGACCCGATCGATCGGCACCGACTCCGCCCTGAGCGCAGTTACCAGCTCGGCAGCCTTCCGGTAGGCCTGCTCGAATGGCGCCAGCGATGTCAGTTGCGAGCCGATATGGACGTCCAGCCCGATGATGCTGATCCCCGGCATGCCCATGGCCGACCGGTAGACATCGCGTGCCCGGGCAATGGGGATGCCGAACTTGTTCTCGGACCTGCCGGTCGAGATCTTTCGGTGGGTTCGGGCATCGACATCCGGATTGACCCTGATCGCCACCGGCGCCGTCCGTCCCAGCGAGCTTGCGACTTGAGCAAGCAGTTCGAGCTCGGGCTCGCTCTCGACATTGAAATGCCTGACGCCGCACAGCAGGGCGTCGCGCATCTCGCCCCCGGTCTTGCCCACTCCCGAAAACACGATCCGCTCGCCGGGGGCGCCGGCCGCCAGCGCCCGGGCGATTTCGCCCCCCGATACCGCATCGAACCCGCATCCGAGATCGGCCAGCAATTTCAGCACGGCCTGGTTGGAATTGGCCTTCAGCGCATAGCAGATCAGGTGATCAAGGCCGGCAAGTCCTGCCGACAGGCGCCGGTACTGACCGGCAATCGCCGCCGCCGAATAGACATAACACGGCGTTCCGATCGCGTCGGCTATTGCCGGTAGCGCCACGCCCTCGGCATGAAGAACCTGGTCACGATATTCGAAGCAGTTCATTCCTGGATGATCTCGCCATTTCGGTCCGGACAAGCCCGGCCGGAAATTCGTTTGAGCTGCCCGGCTGCCACCGGGAATGTTCCATCAGGTGACAGGACGGATGACGGCAGTGTCTTCATCCTGCCCCGGTGCGGTGTCGCCTGGCCGGATTGGGTCGCCCTTGATACCGCAGGACGCCAGCAGGACCATCGCGAATATCATTATGCAGTTTTGCATGCGAGTATCTCCTTCCAGCGACAGACCTGTTCTCTCACCCGGGCCGGGTCAGTGCCCCCCTGGCTGGTTCGGCTGGCGACCGAGTGGCTGACATCAAGCACCTTGACGGCCTCCTCGGTGATCAGTTCGCAAACCGATTGCATGTCCTCGACCGTCAGCCCGTCAAGTGCGCAACCCCTGTCCTCGGCCATGCTGACCAGCTGGCCGATGACGTGATGGGCATCCCGGAATGGCATCCCGGCATGCCTTGCCAGCCAGTCGGCCAGGTCGGTGGCAGTGGAAAACCCCTCGCCAGCCGTTGCCAGCAGCCGGTCCGGAACCGGCCGCAAATCACGGATCATTCCTTCCATGGCCCGGATGGACAGGTCGATATTGTCGGCGGCATCAAATACCTGTTCCTTGTCCTCCTGCAGGTCCTTGGAATAGGCAAGCGGCAGCGCCTTCAATATCGTGAGCAGGGCCACCAGGGCGCCATTGACCCGCCCGGTCTTGGCCCTGATCAGCTCGGCGGCATCGGGGTTCCGTTTTTGCGGCATGATCGACGAGCCTGTGGTGAACCGGTCGCCGAGGGTGGCGAATCCGAACCGGGACGAGGTCCACAGGACAATCTCCTCGGCCAGGCGGGACAGGTTGGCGGCGCAGATTGCCACCGCCGCCAGGTATTCGGCAGCGAAATCTCGTGTGCTGACCGCATCCATGGAATTGGCCATGGGCCGGTCGAAACCGAGTTCTGCCGCCGTCAGGTCGCGGTCGATCGGAAAGGAGGTCCCGGCCAGCGCCGCCGCGCCGAGCGGCGATTCATTCATGCGCGCCCTGGCGTCGTCGAACCGGCCGATATCGCGGGAAAACATCTCCACATATGCCATCATGTGATGTCCCCAGGTTACCGGCTGCGCCGATTGCAAATGGGTGAATCCCGGCATGATCATGTCGGCCCCGTGCTCGGCCTGACCGACCAATGCATCGATCAGCCGGTAGAGGTTGCCGGTTGCCCCGTCGGCCTCGGCGCGCACCCACATGCGAAAATCGGTGGCGACCTGGTCGTTCCGGCTTCTCGCCGAATGCAGCCGGCCGGCCGCCGGCCCGACAAGTTCTGCCAGCCGGGCCTCGATATTCATGTGGATATCCTCGAGCCGGTCCGAAAACCGGAACTCTCCGGCTTCGATTTCTGACATTATTGTCAGCAGGCCTTCCGTGATCGCCCTTGCATCCGTATCATCGAGGATGCCCTGACGGGCCAGCATCCGTGAATGTGCCAGGGAGCCCTCGATGTCTTGTCGCCACAACCGCCGGTCGAAACGGATCGACGCATTCATCTCCTTCATCAGCAGGTCGGGCCGTTCAGTGAATCTGCCCCCTCTCATCTTGTCAGACATGGTTGATCCTGCCCTGAACCGGCTGCGGGCCTTGAAAACGCGCGCGTCGCGGCTGGCCCTGACGGGTGTTCTATACGCATTGGCTTGTGCCGGTGCAATTTCGGCCGCCGCCGGCAGCATCGATCCGGATTTGCTCAGGCAGGCAAGGCAGGACAATCTGCAGCGTCTGATCGTGCACGACGAGCCGGTGGCGGTCACCGACGCCCGATTTGCCGACGAGGCGGGACGCGAGGTCGGCATCGGCGATTTTGCCGGATCGATCCTGGTGGTAAATTTCTGGGCCACCTGGTGCCCGCCATGCCTGAAGGAAATGCCGTCGCTGGATCGCCTGCAGAAGGCGTTCGATCCAGCGGAGCTGAGGGTCATGGCTGTCGCAACCGGGCGGAACCCGAAAGCCAAGGTCGACAGGTTTCTCTCCGAAAAGGCGATCACCGCCCTGTCGGTCTACTACGATGAAAAGGCCCGGTTTTCCGGCCAGATGTCGGTCATTTCGATCCCGGTTACCGCCATCATCGACCGGAACGGGCTGGAAATCGCCCGGTTCATCGGCGACACCGAATGGGATACGCCGGCGGCGATCGAGCTGATGGAATTCCTGGTCAGCCAGTGAATATTCGCCGAGTCCGGCGCCAGCCGGGGCTTGGCGGCGGCTTTATTTGGGCCCGGCGGCAATTCCCGGCCCCCGGCAGCTTGCAACCCGCAACTTCGTCACCATATGGGGGTCAGGTTCAACCCATGTTCCGGCCGCAATCCACAGTCAGCAGACAGGAATCCGACGATGACAGATGTAGCAATCGTATCGGCTGCCCGCACGGCAGTCGGCAGTTTCAACGGTGCCTTTTCCGCGACGCCGGCCCATGAACTCGGCGCCGCGGTTCTCGAAGCCGTTGTCGAACGGGCCGGTATCGAGAAGGAGGAGGTGTCGGAGACGATCTTCGGCCAGGTGCTGACTGCCGGCCAGGGGCAGAATCCGGCCCGGCAGGCGCATATCGGGGCCGGTTTGCCGGTGGAGAGCGCGGCATGGGGAATCAACCAGGTATGTGGCTCCGGCCTGCGTGCCGTTGCCCTGGCCGCGCAGCATGTCCAGCTCGGTGATGCCGGCATCGTCGCCGCTGGTGGCCAGGAGAGCATGAGCCTGGCACCACATGTGGCTCACCTGCGTTCGGGCCGGAAGATGGGCAGCCTGGAATTTGTCGACTCGATGATCAGGGATGGGTTGTGGGATGCCTTCAATGGCTACCACATGGGCGTGACGGCCGAGAATGTCGCTCGCGATTGGCAAGTCAGCCGCGACCAGCAGGACGCCTTTGCCGTCGCCTCGCAGAACAAGGCAGAAGCGGCCCAGAAATCGGGCAAATTCCAGGATGAGATCGTGCCGGTCAGTGTCAGGCAGCGCCGGCAGGATGTGGTGGTCGACAGCGACGAATATATCCGTCATGGGGCGACGATCGAGAACATGCAGAAATTGCGGCCGGCATTCGATCGCAACGGAACCGTGACCGCCGCCAATGCATCCGGCATCAATGACGGTGCGGCGGCGGTGCTGGTGATGTCACTGTCGGAAGCCGAACGCCGCGGCATCGAACCGATGGCCCGGATCGTGTCGCATGCCACTGCCGGCCTCGATCCGGCAGTCATGGGAATGGGACCGGTCCATGCCTCCCGCAAGGCGCTGGAGCGAGCAGGCTGGCAGGCCGGTGACCTGGATCTTGTCGAGGCCAACGAGGCGTTTGCCGCCCAGGCCTGCGCCGTATCCCGTGACATGGGATGGGATCCCGATATCGTGAATGTCAATGGCGGTGCCATCGCCATCGGTCATCCGATCGGCGCCTCTGGCTGCAGAATCCTGAATACGCTGCTCTTCGAAATGCAGCGGCGAAATGCGAAGCGCGGCCTGGCCACGCTGTGTATCGGCGGCGGAATGGGCGTCGCCATGTGTGTCGAGCGCGACTAGGCGCTGGCCCCAGGATCACAGGAGAATGACATGAGCAGAACAGCGCTGGTAACCGGGGGCACGCGCGGCATCGGGGCGGCAATCTCGAGACAGCTACAAAGGGATGGTTTCGCCGTGGCGGCGAGCTACGCCGGCAACGCCGACGCTGCCGGGGCCTTCGAGCGGGAAACCGGGATTGCCACCTTCAGATGGTCGGTTGCCGAATACGAGGAATGCGCCGCCGGCGTTGCCGAGGTCGAAGACAGGCTGGGTCCGGTCGAGGTGCTCGTCAACAATGCCGGGATCACCAAGGATGCGATGTTTCATCGGCTGACCGTCGAGGCCTGGCAGCAGGTCATCGCCACCAACCTGAATGGTGTCTTCAACATGACCCACCAGGTCTGGTCCGGCATGCGGGAGCGGAAATTCGGACGAATCATCAACATCTCGTCCATCAACGGTCAGAAGGGCCAGATCGGGCAGACCAACTATTCGGCATCGAAGGCCGGCGAGCTTGGATTCACCAAGGCGCTGGCCCAGGAGGGCGCTTCGAGAGGGATCACGGTCAACGCGGTGTGCCCGGGTTATATTGCCACCGAAATGGTGATGGCCGTTCCGGAGAAGGTACGCGAGGCCATCATCGCGCAAATTCCGGTTGGCCGTCTCGGCGAGGCGGAGGAAATCGCCCGATGCGTCGCATTCCTGGCCTCCGACGAGTCCGGGTTCATCACCGGCGCCACGCTGACTGCAAATGGCGGCCAGTACCTGACCTGATCGCAGCCGCCGCCGGTCACGGCCCGGCCTGTCCGGTAGCGCCGCCGTTACTCCCGGCTTTGACTGGCCGGCGGGCGGTGCTTGGATTGGATGGGTGAGCGAAGAGCGCGACAACGCCCTGGCCATTGCCGAATTGTTTGGGGGACAGGGCGGCTGTTCGGGCGGAGATGAGAGCGATGGAAGCACGAATTGATGCAAGCCTGGCGCAGCTGCGCGAGGACATGGCCAAGCGTGAAACAGAAAGCGGTGTTATTTCCTGAACTATGTCGTCAGACATAATGTGAACATTCTCGAATTGGTCCAACGGATATCCGGCCGGATCAATCCGGGACAGTGACGACAACTCTTCTTTCCAGGCAGAAATATCTCGCGGGACCGCCGCGGGACCGCCGCTGAAGCGCGGCTCTGCTCGCCACGGGCCGCTTGGGTGTGCCTGGCGCGAGCTGACGGCAGGAACTTGCCGGCAACGCCGGAGTGGCGTGTTCGCGGCCCGCCGGAGACCTGTTGCATCAAATCTGCACCTGCGGCGGGAGGTCCCCGGGAAAACGGAGAAACCGGGAAAAATCCCTGCTTCGAGCAGAAACAATTCGGGACATTCAGGTCGGGATAGAGTGAGAACCAACATCGGGCTGGCGACCGCGATAATCGGCGTGATGATCGCGTCGTTCTGATCATTCCAACGGGCTGGCCAGCACCGGGGTTGATCAGCCGGTAAAATGCCAGGACCGCGCTCACTGTCGCTTCCAGTTGCAACCACCGGCGCTTGGCAGCGTCTCCAGCCGGCCCGTCCGGCATTGGCAACTCTCCCCGGACTGCTGGAAGCACTTGCGCTCGACGATGGTGCGCTGCCCGCGCAGGAAGATGTCGGACCGTCCGCACCCGATCAGGTATTCGAGACGGTATTCATCGTGGCCTGGGGTGTCGAGCAGCAGGCATATCCGGCTCCGGACGACCGGGTCCTGATCGTCGCATTCGAGGGCCCGGCCAGAATGGGAGTCGACGCTGCCGTTTGTCAACTACGTGCGCTTCCCTGTTCCGGCCAACTGTCGCCCCCCGTACGGTTTGCGACCCGGGATGGCGGGTCGTCTGGCCGCCTCCGGCCCTGACGTCAACCCATGTTCCGGACCGGCGCCGTGAAGGCCTCATGGTTTCTTTTTGTGGCCGGCTGGTTGTTTTCCCGGCCCGGTTGGGACCTGTCATCATGCGGTGCGGCTGGCATGAGCGGCTGCGGTTTTGGCAGTGTGGTTCGGGCCCCTTGCACTCGGCCGTCCGTCCGGGCTCAGACCCTGATTCGTGTGTTCGTGAATCGTGCGCTGCCATGGTCTCCCTGCGCCCGGCTGCAACTGCGGGGCGATCAGGTCGGAAGCCCCGTTGCGTTCGCGGGGCGGAGAAGAAATCGGACGTCTTGGCAGCGAGTTGGAACCTGCGGTGCCCCTCCAGGTGTTATCCCTCGGAGAGCCTGTGTATCTGTTCCTTGATTAGCAGCTTCTTTTTCTTGAGTTCGGTAATTGCAAAGTGATCTGCGCCCGGATTTCTCTGCTCGATTTCGATAGTGGCTGACAGCTCCCGGTGCTGTTTCTTCAGATCGGCCAGTTGTTCATTCACCGACATATTTCCTCCATGACATGGTGGGCTGAATACACTCAATGTAGGCGAGAATTCACCTGCTTCAAGCACATAATTTCCAATGGGGAGTGATCTTCGCATGGCGCGCCTTTCAGGGCCCCGGAGCCGCAAGAACGAATCACGCCGCCAGCGCCAGCGCCCGGTTGTCATTGGCGGCCTCGCACCTGGCCGGCGGCCTCCATGGCTGCCAGCTCCTGGCCAGCTTGGCCCATGCCCGGTCGAAACGGCCCGACTTGGCCAGTGACCGGAAGGTCAGCACGCCCTGGCCGCCATGGCGCGACCAGCGCTGGCCCGAGCGCTTCATGCGCGAGGTGACCAAAGTTCTATTCGCCGCCTCGAAGCGGCGGCCAGCCTCGCCGGTCAGACCCGTCAGCGAACTGATCGCCGGGCCGGCGCCGGTGAGCCGGGCCCAGGTCTCGGCGCTCTCCCGGGCGGTGGGCCTACCGGTGAGCCACAGCGCCAGCCCGGCCGCCGCCGGTGTCATCGAGCCCTCGGTCAGGCCGAGGATGGCCTCGGCCCGTAGATGGATGCGCCCTTGCCCGATGTCGGCCGGTAGCGCGAGCGGGTGTATTCGACCAGGCCGAACAGCGTCATGGCCTGACCAGGGGTGGCCCCGGCCCGGCGGTAGCTCCTGCCATCCACCTGCAGGTATTCGCCATGGTCATCGAGTTGCTCGATGGAAGCGGCCATGATGGCGCGGGCAAAGAGGCTGGCGAAGATTTGCAGTTCCTGCTCGGCGGTGAGCGGGTCCCTTTGTATCGCCTCGGCAATGTCATCCACCAGCCGGCGGGCGGCATCGGTGGCCATGAGTGCATGTGCAGCCTGTTCAAGACGGGCCCGTGCCACCACCATGACATCGGCATCGTCACCGGTAATGGCAAAGGGGAATGGTGCCTGTAGATTCTGCATCGGAGTGTTCCTTTCTGCTCCGTATCCGGAGCGTTCTTTTGCTTTGGAACACTCTACCAACCCTGCCAGGCGGGGCCAGGCAATGGGCCGATTGCAGGCGGAATTCCGCGGCATATCGGCAACATTTTCGCCAGATCACGCCAAACCGGTGATTATCGCCGGATGGGGAATGAAATAATCGTGTAAAACAATGCACTGGGAAAATGGCTCCTTGCCACCTGGAGATCACTCCCCAGGTGGAGCTGTAGGCGCTTCCCAAAATCAGTTTTGCCAGCCCCAACAGGATGCCAGTTCAAGACACTCCCGCCATGAAACCACTGTGTCCGTTGTCCCCAGCCCGCGCACCGATGCCGCAGCCGCTGCATGGCCAAGCTCTATTGCTTCCGTCACGCTCCATTCTTGATGCAGGCCATAGAGCAAACCTGAAGCGAAGGCATCACCGGCGCCGTTGGTGCCCTGAATCGCCTCCGCCGGGATGTCCAACGACGGTTTCAAGACTTCCTCGCCGCCCGGGCCTACCGCGACCGCTCCGCCGGGAAAATGCGCGACGACCAGCTGCATCGAGCCTTTTGACAACACCTTGCGGGCGGCGCTCAGGCATTGCTCCACATCCACCTCCACCCCATGCCCGGTCTCCAGCCCGGCGATTGCGGCGATCTCGAAATCATTCACGACCAGTAGATCGAGATGGGCAAGGCAGGGACGGACGATTTGCGCAATGCGTTCTGCCGGGATCGAGCATAGTTCAAGGTTCGTCGCGATACCGGCCGCGCGCGCCCTTTTCAGCACTGTCACCCAGCCATTCACGTCATCGCCCCAGGCGCTATCCAGTTTGGCATGAAGGCCCGGCAGGCCAAGATGCAGAATACGGGCCATAACCCCCGAGAAATCAAAGTGATCCGGGGTCAGTTGGGCGGCTGTTCCCGGCAAATACAGATGTGTGCGCCGCCCGGTGTCAGCCGCGGTGAAAGCGTCGGTGTGCGATGTGCTGCCGTTCTCGGCGATTGCTAGGCCGGATAGGTCGATACCAGCGGCATCGGCCTCGGCAATCAACGTGCGACCGTCTTCGTCGTCGCCAATAAGGCCGATTGTAGAGACCGAGAAATCTGGGTCCAGACGTTTCAAATCGATGGCAAGATTGCAGGCCGAGCCGCCGCCGCGCACCTCGTTGGTCAGGATTTCCACCACTTCCTCTTCGCCGGGCCAATGCGAGACGCATTTATTGTGATCCGCGCACCACGTCCCCCCGGTGACAATGCCTTTGCGTTTCTGCGAACCCAGTCTCATTGCGCTTCGGGCAGCAATATCGGGTCGGTCACCAGCAGATCATCTTCAAGCGATCTGGTTGGCGTCAGTCCCTTCTTGCGAAGGTGATCATGATAGGCCTTGACCGCCTCGGCGGGTGAAAGCTTGCCTTCGACCACCAGGCGCATCGAGCGGACGATTTCCACGGAATCCTCGGCGAAGTAGATCTTGCGTCCGAACAGGGCGACACGCGCGCCGAACCGCTCGGCCTGGCTGATCAACTCGAACGTGTCGCGCGTTGTTCCGGCGCTGCCGCCTAGGATCCCGACGATCAGGTTTTCGGGATCGAAAGCCGCAAGCTCGGCCATCGCACGCGCGCCGTTGAATTGCATTTTCAGAAATAACGGTCGTTCAGCGTGGGCCACACCGGCAAGACAGCGCACGATTGCATCGTTGATGAAAAAGCCGATTTCTTCTCCAGCGGTATCAATGGGAAATGCGGGATTGAACACTTCCAGAATATGCCGCATCCCGGCCCCGCTGGCCTGATCACGGAATTCGGAATAGGCATTCAGCGTCGCCACGTCGCGGTCAACGTCGTTGTAGATGGTCACTGCATAAAGGCCTAGGTCGCAAAGTGTGCGCGCGCGGTCAAGCCTGGCGGTCCGGAACGGGCGCGCTTGGTGATTTTTGTAATCCGCGCCGCGATGGCCCCAGATGTCGGTCCCCTCGTTCAGACGCACAGCCGGGGTTACGTCGCTTGCGGCAAAAACACCATCTGCCGCCAGCGCCTCGGCCGAGGCAAGCGACATCAGCATGATGTCCACCAGATCAGAGGCGACCACTTCTTTCATTGCGGACCGGTAGACCGCGGCCGGGTGGGCCAGGCCGGTCTTTTGGTCGATCCCCATCGCACCCGCGCCGCCGCCCATATCGCCGTCCTTGGCGTCCGCGATGATGAAGTCCTGCGGCCGGTAGGCACCGCCGCGAATTCGATCCAGCTTCTGGTTCAGTCTGGTCTTCGCAGTTTCCATCTTTATCTCCGGTTCTGTTCGTGCGGCTTGGCAATCCGGCGGCAATCGCAAATGGTCGGGTCGGGTCAGTGCGGATGATTTAGAGCACGATATTGGCTAAACTGCGGTTTTCAGGCCCACGAATGTTATTGGCTATGTCATTCGACTAGGCACGTGCGTCGGCACTCCAAACAACACCGACGATCAGGCCGCAAGTTCGTTCAGGCGTTTGCGGGCCTCGGACACTATGGCCTCCGGTGTGATGCCAAATTGTTCGAACAGCACTTCGGCCGGTGCGGAAGCGCCAAAGCCGGACATGCCGATGAAACTGCCTTCGCGCCCGATATAGCGGTCCCATCCCTGCCGCACTGCAGCTTCGACGGCCATTCGCATTGGTGCCTCGCCGAGAATTTCTTGCTGCCAGGCCGGATCCTGCATTTCGAACAACTCGACGCAAGGCATGGAGATGACGCGGGTTCCAATTCCCTCGGCTTCTAGCTGACGCCGCGCCTCTAACGCGAGGCCGACCTCGGCGCCGGTTGCAGCAATCGAGACAACGGGCTCACCGGAGGCCTCGGCGAGAATATAAGCGCCTCGGGCACAAAGATTTGAATCATTGGCTTCGTGGCGCACCAAAGCCACTGGGTGTCGGCTTAGAGCGATCACCGATGGACCGTCGCGATAGCCGATTGCCAATTCCCAGCATTCGCCAACCTCTACCGCATCCGCGGGCCTAAAGGTCAGCAAACCCGGCATGGCGCGCAAGCTGGCGAGATGCTCGATCGGCTGGTGGGTGGGTCCGTCTTCTCCAAGGCAAACAGAATCATGGGTCATCACATGTATGACTTGCTGTTGCATCAGTGCGCCTAGGCGAATTGCCGGACGCGCATAATCGGTGAATGCCAAAAACGTGCCAGCAAACGGGATCAACCCCTTGTGGAGAGCTATGCCATTCATCACCGCAGCCATGCCATGTTCGCGCGCCCCGTAATGAATATAACCGCCCTCAAAGGACTGAACGTCAATGCCGGTGCGGCCCGCGGTCTGCGTGTTGTTGGCCGGTGTCAAATCTGCTGATCCGCCCAACAATGTCGGGATCGCAGGGACCAACCGTTCCAGCACATGTCCGGAAGCAAAACGGGTGGCCTCAACCTTGTTGGCTTTCTGTGCCCATCGCTTGTACTCGGCAATCAGCGTCGGCAAGTCATCGGTGATCTTGCCATCCAGGGCATCTTCAAAATCCTGGCGCCGTTTTGGCTCAGCCGCGGACAGGCGTTCTTGCCATTCCTGGTGTGATTGCCGACCGGGGCTGGCAAAGGCCTCCCAAGCTGATTTGATCTCTGCCGGCACAACAAATGGCGGATGCTCCCAACCCAGCTTAGTGCGGGTTTCGGCAATCTCCTCGGCACCCAGCGCGCCAGAATGCACCGCCGGATCACCTGCCATATTGGGCGCACCAAAGCCGATCACTGTTTTGCAACGTATCAGCGTCGGGCGATCTGCCTGCCGCGCAAACGCCAATGCCGCGGCGACCGCCTCCACATCATGGCCATCGACCATCTCTACGCGCCAACCATAGGATTCGAACCGCTGTGTCGCGTCCTCGCTGTAGGAAAGACTAGTTGGCCCGTCGATGCTGACATCATTGTCATCGTAGAGTACGATCAACTTAGACAGCCGCAAATGCCCGGCGAGGGACGCACCCTCGTGACTGAGGCCCTCCATCAAGCAGCCATCTCCGCAGATCACGTAAGTGTAGTGGTCGACCAGATCCTCGCCGAATTTGGTGGCAAGAATACGCTCGGCCAGGGCCATTCCAACGGCGGTAGCGATCCCCTGACCCAGAGGGCCAGTGGTGGTTTCGATCCCATGCGCCTGTTCGACTTCGGGGTGGCCCGCGGCGATCGAACGCCATTGGCGAAAATTCTTCAGGGTTTCAATACCGAAGCCTGGATACCCGATCAAATGCAGCGCTGAATAGAGCAGCATCGAACCATGTCCGGCCGAGAGCACAAAACGATCGCGATCTGGCCACAAAGGTCCGTCCGGGTCAAACCTCATCGCCGTACCGAACAACGCCACGGCGGCGTCGGCCATCCCCAACGGCATGCCCGGATGACCGGATTTTGCTTTCTCGATGGCATCGACGGAGAGAATTCGTACCGCATCGGCCATCCGACGGGGCGGTGTATCGAATTGACGGTTGCTGGGCATGCAAAGTTTCCGGGTCATTCATCGCAAGACATTGGTTCGGGCGAGCAATAGAGGGACTGGGAAGGACCAATCGAGCCAGTCAGATGCGCCTTCTTGTGCCCGGATCAAACAGGTGTAACTGGCGGGTATCGATGGCTAAACGGGCACTGTCTCCGGGTCTTGCGCGCACCCGCTCGACGGAAAGCACACGAAGCGGGACGCCAGCGAGGTCAGCATGCAGATGCGTTTCCCAGCCTGCCGGCTCAATCAATGTCAGGGTTGCTGGAAGACCGTGATCGTCGTCGCACAGGACCACATGTTCCGGGCGTATGCCATAGATGATCTGTTGATCCGGACGCAGTTCGCGGCCTTCTGGCAGCGGCAGTCGCAAGCCATTCTCGAGCTCGACTTCCATAGGGCCGTCACCGAACACGACCTTTCCCGGCAACAGATTCATTGCAGGCGAACCCAGGAAATCGGCAACGAACAAGTTTTCGGGACGATCGTAAGTCTCAAGTGGTGCGCCGACCTGTTCGATGCGGCCGTCATTCATCACCACAACCTTGTCGGCCATCGTCATGGCCTCGATCTGGTCGTGAGTGACATAGATCGTTGTCGCTTCCAGGCGCTGATGCAGGGCCTTGATCTCGGCGCGCATCTCGACCCGCAATTTGGCATCGAGGTTAGAGAGCGGTTCGTCAAACAGGAAGACCGCCGGCTCGCGCACCAGAGCCCGACCCATGGCAACACGTTGACGCTGACCGCCTGAAAGTTGCCCCGGCAGACGCTGAAGCAGCGGTGAGAGCTGCAGGATCGACGCTGCGCCCTTAATGCTCTCCGCGATCCGTTCCAGCGGAGTTTTGTTCATCTTCAAACTGAACGAGAGATTATCAGCCACGCTCATGTGTGGATAAAGCGCATAGGATTGAAAAACCATAGCGATGCCGCGGTCCTTGGGCGGCACTCGATTCACCACTCGATCAGCAATGCTGATCTGACCAGAACTAATCGCTTCAAGCCCGGCGGTCATGCGCAACAAGGTCGACTTGCCGCATCCTGAAGGTCCAACTAGGACAACAAAGCCACCTTCCTCAATTTGCAAGTTGATACCATGCAGGACTGAGGTCGAGCCGAAGCTCTTTTCCAGTTCGCGAAATTCTACAAAACTGTCGTTCATGGCTCAGGTCTCGCTTCTATTTTACCGCACCGGTCACAATACTCTCGACCACGCGGCGCTCGAGAAGCAGATAGACAACCAGCAGTGGCAAAACTGTGAGAATGGTGAAAGCGTTGTAGACGGCAAAATTCTGCACGCCCATGGAATCCCTTAGCGTATAAAGCGCATAGGGCAGCGTGCGCATACCGGACTCGGTGACCAGCGCTAGGACAAACGCAAATTCGTTCCAGCCTTCGCGAACACATAATACAGCGGCAGTGACAACTCCTGGCCAGGCGATTGCAGGATCACATAGCGCAAGCGATTCCACATATTGGCGCCGTCGATGGTCGCGGATTCCTCGATCTCCCTGGGGACTGCCTTGAAGAAACCAACAAGTATCCAAGTTGAAAGCGGCACAGCGCTGGCAATATACGTGATGTAGAGTACCCAATACGTGTTAATCAGCCCCAGATTGGTCATCAGATCATTCAATGGCACAATCAAGCTGACCCGAGGAATGATCCGCGGGATCAAGTAAAGCAGCAGCAATACGTGACGGAAACGGAAGAAATAGCGGGAAAATCCATAGGCGGCCAGAATACTCAGGATTAAAGGAACAATGGTTGCCACGACCGTCACCAGCACGCTGTTGAACATCCACACGCCGAAGCCGTCAATCGCGAGTACCGTCTTATACGCTTCCAGCGACGGATCGCGCGGGAAGAATGTATTCGATTCGTAGATTTCCAATGGTTCCTTGAGCGAGGCCATGAAGGCCCAAAGGATCGGCACCATCGCCCAGATAACCAGAAAGGTCAGGGGCAGGCCAATAAGCAGGAACCGTTGGCTTCGATTCAGGAAGTGCTGCAGAGTGCCGTGCTCACGATGGAAGGCGCGTCCGCTGCGACGGTTCATTGTTGTGCTCATGCCCTGGCGTCCTTCTCGTCACTCCGGTCAGCCAGAACAAAGTAATAGATATAGACTAGGCTCAGCAGAGTGTTGATCGACAGTATGACAACCATCAGAACCGCACCCTGACCGAAATCGAGCTGCAGGAACGCGAGCTGATACATATACATCGAAACAACTTCAGTGGCCCGCTGCGGGCCCCCGGACGTCAAGGCGAGGATGATGTCGAAAGTGCTGAAACTGATATAGGATACCCAGATCAGACTGACACCCAGCATCGGTTTGATCATCGGCAAGGTAATGCGAAAAAATGTCTGGGTTCCCGAGGCGCCGTCTATAGTGGCGGCATCGTATATTTCCCTGTCAACGGTCTGCAATCCGCCGAGCAGGATCAGGGTGGCAAAGGGCACCATGTGCCAGCAATTGGCAAACACCGCCACCATGAAGGCAAGATAGGGATCGCCAAGCCAGGACGGAGTCGGCAGCCCGAACTTATACAGCACGTAATTGGCGAAGCCACCGCTGGTGGTAAAAACGAAGCGGAACATGACCGCCGTCGCAATGCCCGAGACGAAGTAAGGAACCAAGCTCATGCCGCGAAAAAAGCGGCGACCAAAGCCCACATGATAAAGCGTCAGCGCGAAGATCATCGACATGACCATGCCAAGCGTAATGCTGCAAATGACAAAAACAATAGTGCGAAGCAAAGACGCCTGAAAACGCGGATCATTGAAAACTTTGATGTAATTTTCCAGACCAACAAATGATTTGTTGAGGAACATGTCGGTTTCGTTGAGGGACAGGACAAATCCGCCAAAAACGGCATAGCCCAGGACACCGATCACGAAAATCAGGCCCGGTACTACCAACAAATATGGGACCGTGTTCATTGCCTGATCGTTGATCCACTCGCGTGTCGTCAACCGGTCATCGCCCGCACTCGTCGAGGATGCCATAGATCCGTTTCCCTTCAAGAAAGACCACCTTAAAGCGAAGGAGCGGGCTACATGTTGCGCGCTCCCTCGCATACTGAGCGTTGGATTCCGAGGTGCCTACAACCCGGCGGCGTCGTTCAACGCTGCCTGAGCCTCAGCGGCCAACGTCGCGGCATCGGCGTCCGGTTCTGCGACCATCCGATTGCGCAACTCTTTCAATGCGTCGAAAATCTGGATCGCTTTGGTCGGATGGGTCGGCAGCGAGATCAGATTCGAGGAAAGCGCTACGATATCTTTGGCCCAAGGCTTGGCGGCCAAGTATTCAGCATCTTCCGACACAGCAGTGTTGGTTGAGGGCTGGTAACGAATGGCTACCTGCTTTGCAAAATCCGGACGGGCAAGATATTCAAGCGCCAACATGGCAGCCTCTTCATCTTCGTTGGCCGAGGTGACGATGAACGGGAAGGCAAAGCCGGACTGGACGTGCGGCTCGGTCTGACCCGGACGGGTGGGCAGGCGTTCAAAGGTCCATTTGCCCTCCTCGTATGGAAGCTGTTTGTGGACCTCGACATAGATATGTTCGCCCTCATTCATGATACCGGCGCGCTCGCCGATAAATGCGGCGCGCATCTGGCCGGAATCCCATGACGGCGTGTCAGGATGAGACGCCTGGCTGCGCATCAGTTCCTGATAGAATTCGATCCAGGCGATGCCGATCTCGCTGTCGACTTGCGGAACGCCGTCTATGATTTGGCCGCCCATGGCCAAAAACAAAGGCAATTCCCAGGTGGGGCTGTTGCAGCACCCCAACAGGCTGAATCCAAAACGTTCCCCGCCATCCGGCAGCGTGCTGATCGCCTTGGCGGCCTCTAGCACACGATCGATCGTCTCCAGCGGATAGGCAATCCCGGCCTCATCCAGCCAGTCGGTTCGATAGGTCAGGTAGATAGACTGCGCATAGAGTGCCAGGCCGTAGATTTTGCCGTCGAAATCCGAAGCACCTTCCCACGCCAGTGGCGCAAGCTGGTTATAGGTCTCGGGAAAGCGTTGCTTCCACTCCTCGATCATATGCGTGAAATCCTTGACCACACCGCCTTGCGCCAACTGGGCAACGTCGCGGGCGTGGATCTGCACAATATCCGGCGCGTTGCCGGAGCGTGTTGCCAAGATCAACTGTGCGCTCACATCTTCAAGTCGGATCGTTTCGAACTCGACATTGATTCCTGGATTTTCGGCCTTGAAAGCGGCGAACTCGTCCTCGGGAACAAAATTGTCGCGGCCAAACCAGACCTTGATGCTGCGGTCCTGCGCCAAGACCGGCCCGACGCTCACCGCACCGGAGATCATTGCTCCCAGCAGAGTCGCACCCAAAAGGCGACGCGTCACATTCATCACTTTTGTCATTTCGAATTCTCCTTTGCAATGCCGCCGGTACCCGGCTGAACGTGCCCAATCCCGGAGAATTGTCACCATTCGATAAGAGTCGCCATCTAACTTGGCTCAGGTAGCACCCTGTCTCCACCGGTTCCGGCTTGCAGGCTATTGACAACGAAAGCTCCAGTCAAGTCAACAGGCTCAGGATTCCAATGCATTGTCCGGGAGTTCCCGATACCGGGGTTTGGCGCCGCCGGTGGCGGGAGCGGTGGGCCGGAAGGCTCGGCCCTCCGTCTGCTGGCCCTCAGAACTCCAGCCCATTTCCATCACGCAGCACCCCCTCCGCCTCGGCGGTGAAGGGATTTCCCGCATGCGGCGGCGAAGCGCCCGCATGCAGGATTAGCGGACTGCACTCGTTGACCGAGGCCCCCCCCGACCGTGCGGCCCTGACCAGGATCCTGCTGGCGGAACGGTGTCGCTCCGGCAGGATCGGCCTGATGAGGATCGGGCCGAATTTGCCCTCGAGCAGCGAGATGATCTCGGATTGCCGACCGGCGGGAAGCACCGCTGTCAGCCAGCCATTTCGGTCGAGAACATCGAAGGCCAGGCCGGTCCAGGCGGCGAGCGGCGCTTGCTCGATCATCGCCGTCGCCCGGCCCCGGTCCCGTGGCGGAACCGTGCTGCCGGCAGGATAATACGGCGGATTGGCAATGACGTGATCGAATGTGCCGGCGGCAATGACGGCCGGTGGCCGGGTGACACAACCGGTGACGACCCTGACCGGAATGCCGTTGCGCTCGGCGTTTCGTCGGGCAAGGCCGGCATAGCATTCCTGGATTTCCATCCCGGCAGCATCGATTCTGCCGACACGGCTGCCGAGGCAGAGCATGGCAACTCCGCAGCCGCATCCGGGTTCGAATACCCGCTCGCCAGGCGAAGCCGGGGTCGCGGCCGCCAGCAGTACGGAATCGATCCCGGCACGGAACCCGCGCCGCGGTTGCCAGGCCTCGATGCGGCCGCCGAGAAACCGGTCAAGCGTCAGGTCATCCGCACTGGCATCACGGCTGGCCCGGGACATCTCCAATTCCGTTGTCCCGCAAAACCCGCCGGGCCATGGCAAGATCGGCATCGGCAACCATCATGCGTCTTGGAAGTATTCCGACCGACCCCTCGAGCACGCTCATATGGATGTCCATGACGAAACACCCTATACCCTCACCCTCCAGCAGGGCCGTGGCGCAGGCGATTTCCGTGGGATCGTTTGTGCGGAACAGTTCCTTCATTCGGAAGTGGTAGCAGTGGACGCCAGAGAATGTCGAGACAATAGTGCCGGACGTTCCGGCGAGGGATGGTCCGACCCGCTCGCCGAACTCGCCGCCGAACTCGCGCCCGAGATCGAACAGGTCCGCCTGCTGATCAGGGAGCGGGCCGAATCCACCCACGTGGCACGCATCCAGGAAATCGCCGATCACCTGCTCGGCTCCGGAGGCAAGCTGATCCGGCCGATGCTGACCCTGTCGGCGGCTGGCCTTTACGACTATCCCGGCGAGAATCACCTCTATCTCGCCGCCGCGGTCGAATTCATTCACACCGCCACGCTGTTGCATGACGATGTCGTGGACCAGAGCACGCAGCGTCGCGGCAGGCCGACGGCAAACCTGCTATGGGACAACAAATCGTCGGTCCTGGTTGGCGACTACTTCTTCGCCAGGTCATTCCAGCTCATGGTCAGGACCGACTCGATGGCAGCGCTTGACGTGCTGGCCGATGCATCGGCAACCATTTCGGAGGCAGAGGTAATCCAGCTTGCCGAAACCCATCGCGTCGATGTCGACGAGGCAACCTATTTCAGGATCATCGGCGGCAAGACCGCATCGCTGTTCTCGGCCGCCGCCAGGGTGGGTGCGCTCGTTGCCGGCGGTTCGCAATCCGAGCAGGAGGCCGCCGCCAGCTTCGGCAATGCACTGGGGATCAGCTTCCAGATCAGGGACGACATCCTCGATTACGGGGATTCGAAGACCATGGGCAAGAATGTCGGTGACGATTTCCGTGACCGGAAGATGACATTGCCGGTCATCCGGGCATTTGCCAGGGCCAACGAGGCCGAACGGCAATTCTGGGTTCGGGTGATTGCAGAGGGCAACCAGGGGGATGGCGATCTCGGTCACGCCATCGAGTTGCTGAATTCACGCGGGATACTGGAAGAGGTCCAGGAAGATGCCCTCGGATGGTCCGAACAGGCCCGCCATCAGCTGCACAGGCTTCCCGGCCATCGGCTCCGGGACCGGCTGGAAGAACTTGCCGAGTTCGCCGTCTACAGGAAAAGCTGAGCAGGGCCGGACGCCCGCAGCCGGGTCGGCATTACCCACCAGCCGGGATTCCCGGCCGCAATGCGCCGGGCCGCTTCCTGCGCCGCATCCGGCTGCGGAAAAACCCCGAAACAGGTGGCGCCCGACCCGGACATTCTTGCCAGCAGGCACGACTCGGTCGCCGCGATTTCTTCCAGCACCCGGCCGATGGCCGGCACAAGCCGCATGGCCGCCAGTTCGAGATCATTGCGCTGGCCGGCAAGCCAGGCCACGAAGTCGGGAATGTTGCCGGTCGCCGGTGGCATGTCGAGTGCCGGCGCCCCCTGGCCAGCATAGGCCTGGAAGACGCGACCCGTGGGCAGGGGCACGCCGGGATTGACCAGCACCAACTCGCAATCGGGAACGGTGTCCACCTTCGTGACCCTCTCGCCAATTCCCTCGACCAGTACCGGATGGCCAGCCATGCAGGCCGGCAGATCCGCCCCCAACGCGGCCAGGGAATCGGCGTCGGGCGGCGGCGAGCCCCACAGTTTCTCCAATAGCCTGGTGACGGTGGCGGCATCCGATGAGCCTCCGCCCAGGCCGGCCGCAACCGGAATTTGCTTGTCCAGGCAAATCTCGGCGCCACGTCCATCCGCCACCAGCATCGCCGCCCGGACCGCCAGGTTGGAATGATCGTTCGGGACCAGGGCGCCCTGCGGGCCGCTGACCGACAGCGCCATCCGGTCACTGGTCCGGATGGTGACGCGATCACCGAATTCCGAGAATGCCACCAGGCTGGCGAGCAGGGTCATGCCATCGCTGCGCCGGCAACCGGCATGCAGCGCCAGGTTGATCTTGGCCGGGGCCAGCCCGGAGATGCCGGCAGTGGGCGATTGATGGTGCAGGGCGCCTGTCAGGGCAGATCCATGCCGTCGAGGCCGGTCTTGAGCTTTTGCCGGATCAACTCCTCGTCGGTGATGTCGTCGTCATACGACAGGGCGCGGTTCCACTGGAACTTCGCCTCGCGCTTTCGACCAACCTGCCAGTAGACATCGCCAAGATGGTCCATGACCACCGGGTCAAGCGGCTCCAGCTTGATGGCAAGCTCCATTTGTTCGAGCGCTTCCTCGAACCGGCCCTGCCGGTAGAGGACCCATCCCAGGGAATCGACGAATGCGCCGTTGTTGGGCATTTGTTCGACGGCCTTGACAATGAGGCGTTCGGCCTCCTCCAGGCTCTCGTCGCGGTCGGCAAGCGAGTAGCCCAGGTAGTTGAGGACGTACGGGTTTTCGCCGGACCTCTCCACCGCCACCCGGAAATCGGCCTTGGCCTTGTCCCACCGGTCCAGGTCGAAATAGGTGATGGCACGCAGGTAATAGGGCAGCCAGAAGTCCAGTACCGGCGCCGGGTCAGCATCCTCGCCCGACGGTATTGCAAGTTCGGCCTCGGCCAGTTCAACGGCCGAGCTGTACGCTCTCAGCGCACGCTCGTAATCCAGGTCGAGACGGCTCAGATCGCCGATTTCCAGCTGGAGATCGATACTGTTCTCCCCGACCTCGGCCAGGCCCTCGAGCAGGCCAAAGGCCTCATCCTTCCTGTCAAGGTTGTGCAGGGCGCTCGCCCGGCCGATGGCCGCATAGCGGTACAGCGGTTCGGATTGCGGGATTTGGGCGAATTCCCGCTCGGCGATTTTCCAGCTTTGCAGGGCGCCGAGCGTGTCGGCAACTTCCAGTCGCCTGGCATAGCTGTCGGGGTCAAGAAACATGGCCAGCCGGCTGTAGGCCAGTGCCGTGCCATAATCATTGTTCTGCCGGTAGCTTTCGCCGACCTGCGCAAAGAAGCCGGATATGCCCTCGGCAGCGGTAGTGGCGATGTCCAGATCGGCATCTTCCCCCGCCGACAACATGGCGTTCAACTGACTCAGCTCCTCCGATGCCAGGCCGGTCAGCGTGTCCGGTGGCAGCATGGTGACCTCGAGAGCTTCCTGCGCCAGGCCCTGGTCTGTCAGGAACCGCGTTCTTGCTTGGATGATCCTGGCGTCAAGCGAGCCCGGCAGCCGCGCATCCGGGCCGGAGAGGCCGAGCAGCAAATCATCCGCCTCCTTGTACCGGCCCTGTGCCCCCAGTATCAGCGCATGATGATACCGGGTGACTGGCCTCAGCGGATCATCCTCGGCGGTCTCTTCCAGCTCCTGCGCCGCTTCCTGGAACCTGCCCTCTTCAAAGTGGGACCAGGCCGAGAGAATTCGCCCGAACGCATCGTTCAGCTCGATCGCCGACTCCTCGTAGCGGTCGATGCCGGCGGCAATATTGCCATCCAGGATGTCGGCGGAGACCAGCAGGTTGACCGCCAGATCATGCCGGCCGGGGTCGGTGGCGTCCAGCCTGGCGGACAATTCGACGGCCCTGTCAAAATCGCCGGTGGCAATCGCCGATTGCAGGGCCTGGCCGAGAAAGTGCGGGTGATCGGGATGTGCCGCTACCAGCCTGTCCAGGCTGGTAGCGGCAAGATCGAAATCCTGGTTGAGAATCGCCACGCGTCCGCGCAGGTAATCGGCAAGCTCCGGCCCGGCTGCGCCTTCGTCATCCGCCGCCAGCGGCGAGTGCAGGAGCAGCAAGGCAGCTGCAGCCAGAATTCCTGTCCGTTTGACATTCACGTCCAAATGCTCCCCATGCGGCGGCAAACTACCCAGTACGCCTGACGAAAACAACAAAGTTGACGGGATTGTTACCCCGCATCGCCGCTGGCTGGCCCGGAGCCATCCCTACATGTTCGGATAGTTCGGACCCTCACCGCCCTGCGGCGTTCGCCACTCGATATTCGCCGATGGATCCTTGATGTCGCATGTCTTGCAATGCACGCAATTCTGGGCGTTGATCTGGAAGCGCGGCTCGGACCCGTCCTCGCCCGCAAGCACCTCATAGACTCCGGCAGGGCAGTAGCGCTGCGCCGGCTCGCCGAACTCCGGCAGGTTCACGGCAATCGGCAGTGCCGGATCAAGCAGGTGCAGGTGGCAGGGTTGCCCTTCCTCGTGATTGGTTCCGGAAAAACTGATATTGGTGTTGCGGTCGAAACTCAGGACGCCATCCGGCTTCGGATACTCGATTGGCCGGTGGCTCGCCGCGCTCTCGGTCGCCGCCGCATCGGTCTTGCCGTGCGAAAGCGTTCCGAGCGGGTTCCATCCCGTCAGATTTGCCATCCACATGTCGGCTGCACCGATGATCATCGAGGCCAGGAACCCGTTCCGGGACCACAGTGGCTTGACATTCTGGACCCGCCTGAGGTCCCGGCCTACCGGCCCGTTCCGCACCGCATCGTCGTAGTCCTGCAACTCGTCGGCCGAACGGCCATCACCGATGGCAGCGCAGGCGGCCTCGGCGGCGGCAATCCCGCTGAGCATGGCATTGTGATTGCCCTTGATCCTGGGGACATTCACCAACCCGGCCGAACAGCCGACCAGCGCCCCGCCCGGAAAGACCATCTTCGGGATCGACTGCCAGCCCCCCTCGGTGATGGCCCGTGCCCCGTATGCCAGCCGCTTGCCGCCTTCAAGCAGCCTGGCGACCATCGGATGATGCTTGAATCTCTGGAATTCCATATACGGGTAAAGCCAGGGGTTGCGATAATTGAGGTGGACGACGAACCCGATGCTGACCTGGTTGTTCTCCATGTGGTAGATGAAGGAACCTCCGCCGGCATTGCCGCCAAGCGGCCAGCCAGCGGTATGAATGACATCGCCAAGGCGGTGCCGATCGGGCCGGACCTCCCAGATTTCCTTCATTCCCAGGCCAAACTTCGGCACATCGCAGCCAGCATCGAGGTCAAACCTGGCAATGACCTGCTTGGACAGCGAGCCGCGGGCGCCCTCGCACAGCAGGATATACTTGCCGAGTACATTCATTCCGGGCTCGTATGACGGCCCGGGATTGCCGTCGGCCTGCCGGCCGAATTCGCCGGCGACCACCCCCGCCACCTCGCCATCCGCGCCCCACACCAGCTCCGAGCATGACATTCCGGGAAAGACATCGACTTCCAGCGCCTCCGCCTGTTCGGCGAGCCACCGGCAGAGATTTGCCATGGACACGATGTAGTTGCCGTGATTGCTCATCAGCGGCGGCATCGGCCAGTTCGGGATGCGCAGCGCCCCGCCCTCGCCGAGCATGTAGAAGCAGTCCCTGCGGACTTCATTGCCGACCGGCGCCCCGCGCCGTTTCCAGTCCGGCAGCAGCGCGTCCAGCCCGCACGGGTCCAGGACAGCTCCCGACAGGATGTGAGAGCCGATTTCAGACCCCTTCTCCAGGACGCAGACCTCCAGTTCAGGATTCAGCTGCTTCAGCCGAATCGCCGCCGAAAGGCCGGCCGGCCCGCCACCAACAATGACGACATCGAACTCCATTTCTTCGCGTTCAGCCTGCATCACCGCGTCTCCAACTGGAATGCTGTGCGCCCCCGGCCCAGCCAGTGCGCCGAAACGAATATCGGAAGTCCGGCCAATTGGTCAATTCACCCCGAACCATCTCTGGCCCCGCCCGACCGAAAGCCGCCATTCCTTCGGTGGCCGCTCTCGGTGTGCCGGACCACAACCGGCTCATTACGGTTCAGGCAATCCGGGCCGAGTGCCAGACATTCTTGACGATCATGTCGTTGTCCAGCCCCTCGGTGCCGCCCTCGCGACCGTGGCCGCTGGACTTGACGCCGCAAGAGGGAGTGCTCCGGCATCGAGGCCACCGGTGCCGGACCGGGATGGGTGAAGGCACCCGAGGCACGATCCTCCACCCAGGGCCGCCACCCTCAGATGATAGCGCCCCTGACCTTGGCCGAGACCCATTCACTGATCACGACCGCGGCAAGAATGACCAGCAGGATCAGGCTGACCTGCGGCCATGCCAGGACGTTGAGCGAAGCCTGCAGCTGAAGCCCGATCCCGCCGGCGCCGACCAGGCCCAGCACCGTGCTTTCACGTATGTTGATGTCCCACCGAAAGACCGCGATCCCGGCGAAGGCAGGCAATATCTGCGGAACGATTCCATAGGTCATGACCTGCCAAGGCCTGGCACCGGTGGCCTCGATTGCCTCCACCTGGTTCTCGTCGATTTCCTCGATCGCCTCGTAGAGAAGCTTGGCACAGAAGCCGATGGACCGGATGGCGATCGCCAGCACGCCGGCGAGCACGCCTGGACCGATGATGGCAATGAGCAGCAGTGCCCAGATCAGCGAGTTGATGGACCGGGACGACACGATGACCAGGAGAGCGATCGGTCGAATGAACAGTCTTGATGGCGTTGTATTGCGGGCGGCCAGAAAGGCCACGGGAACGGCCAGGCAGATGGCGATGATCGTCCCCAATGTGGCAATGTTCAGGGTGTCCCAGATCGGACTGCCAAGCTGGGTCACGTATTCCCATCGGGGCGGTGTCGCCCGGGTCCAGATATCGGCGGTAATGCGCGGTGCATCCCAGACGAAGAACCAGGTCGTGGCATCGGAAATCCGCTGCCAGCAGAACAGGAAGATCGCCGTTCCGGCCAGCCACATCGCCCAGTGAGACAGCGACTGCGCCCGGGTCCGCCGCTGCCAGACCCTGGTGCCGTCCATTTCGTGGGACGGCATTACTGCACCCTCGCCCGGATGATGCCGGAGATATATTCGAGAGCCATGACAATGACGATGATCAGGATGAGGATGGCCGCCGCCGTATCGTATTCGTAGCGGTCGAAGGCGGTGTTCAGTGTTGCCCCGATCCCGCCAGCACCAACCAGCCCCAGGATGGCGCTTTCACGGAAATTGATATCGAGCCGGTAAATGCTCAGCCCGATCAACCGGGGCATGACCTGCGGCTGGATACCGTAATTGATCCATTGCAGCCAGCTGGACCCGGAGGCCCTGATCGCCTCGGCCTGGACCCGGTCCATGCTCTCGATATCCTCTGCCAGCAATTTCGACAGGAAACCGATGGTTGCAAAGCTCAGCGTCAGGAAACCGGCGAGCGGGCCGAAGCCGAAGATCGCGACCAGCAGGATGGCGACGATGATTTCCTGGAGGGCGCGGCTGATGGCGACGATGCCACGGCAGACAAGGTATACCGGCAGCGGGGCAATGTTCCTTGCCGCGCCCAGACCGATCGGGATGGATATGGCGATGCCGGCCACCGACGCGGCCACGGTCATGATGATGCTTTCCACCATGCCGGTCCAGATGTCGGATGACCTCGATACGAAATCCGGGCTGGCAAATGCCAGGACGAACAACAATCCCCTGTCCAGGCCCTCGTAGACGCGCAGCCAGTTGACCTCGATGGTGGAGACTGCCAGCACCAGGTAGACGACAAAACCGATCAGCATCGACCTGCGCAGCCAGGCCCGCTTGACAAGTGGCGGCTTCTTCCACCTCCTGCCGAGAACGCGATCGAGATCGTCGTTCATTCGGCCGTGCCTTCCTCGTCCTCGTCGACCCGCCGGATCGTCCGCTCCCAGTCTTCCTCGCCATAGATCGTCGTCAGCACGTCCGGGGTCAGCGATTCCGGCGGGCCATCGAACTCGATGATGCCATGTCGAAGGCCAACGACACGCTGCACGAACATCTGGGCAAGCGCCACGTCATGGATATTGATGATCGCCGCCAACCGGCGCTCCTCGCACAATTCGCAGATCAGGCGCATGATCTGGCGCGATGTCTTGGGGTCGAGCGATGCGGTAGGTTCGTCGACCAGCAACAGGTCGGGATCCTGGATCAATGCCCGGCAGATGCCGACCCGCTGGCGCTGGCCGCCCGAAAGTTCGTCGGCCCGCTTGTCGGCCATGGACAGCAGGCCGACCCGGTCAAGCAGGCGGAAGGCCGAATCGACGTCGGATTGCGGGTAGCGGCGCAGGAAACTGCGCCAGAAACCGACATAGCCAAGTCGCCCGGACAGGACGTTTTCCATGACGGTCAGGCGTTCGATCAGCGCGTATTCCTGGAATATCATGCCCATGCGGCGCCGTTCGCGGCGCAAGCCCCGCGACGACATTCCGGTCAGTTCGACATCCTTCAGCCAGACCTGGCCGCCGGTCGGCTCGACCAGGCGGTTGATGCACCTGATCAATGTCGACTTTCCGGCGCCTGAGGGGCCGATGAGTGCCATCACCTGACCTTCCGGAACCTCGAGATCAATCTCGGTGAGCGCCTTGTCCCCGGTCTTGTAGGTCTTGGTCAGTCTGTCCAGTCGAAGCACCGGCTCCCCCGCCGCAATACCGTAAATCGGAGGCGGCCCGAACCGGGCCGCCCGAGAGCGTCACTCGCAGGCGTAGCTGACACCATTCGCCGCGTCGATCTTGCGGATGACTTCCCAGAATACCTGGTAGGTCATTTCGAGAAACTGTCCTTCATCGGACTTGGAGAACTCTTCCTCAAGCGTCGTTCCCTCCCACTCGAAGCTGAAGAAGGCGTTGCGAATCTTCTCCTGCAACTCCGGCTTCAGATTGTAGACCACGCCGAAGCCGGTGGTCGGAAAGGTCTGCGACTTGTAGATCGATATGACCTGTTCCGGCTCGACCACATCGCGGCTGATCATGCGGTGGAGGACCGAGTTGGCAATCGAGGCCGCAGGATAGTCCTTGTTGGCCACGCCAAGGATCGAGTTGTCGTGTTTGCCGGAAAACACCGGCTCGAAATCGACCTCGGCCACCATGTCGAAGTCACCCTTCAGGATCGCCGACGGCGCCTTGAAACCCGAATTGGAGGTTGGAGAGGTGAAGGCAAGCTGCTTGCCCCGGATATCCTCTACCTTTTCGATGCCGGAGCCCGGATGAGTCAGGATTTCCATCTCATATCCGAAATTGCCGTCCTTCGAGGCCATGATCGTGAATGGCCGGAAGCCGGCGCAGTTGACGGCAAGCGGGTTTGATCCGGTATTGAAGCCGGCAATGTGCAGGCGACCGGAGCGCATGGCCTCGATCTGTGCAGCATTCGATTGCACCGGGAAGAACACCACCTCCTTGCCGGTCTCGGCTTCGAGATGTGTCAGGAAGTCTGACCAAGCTGTCGCGTAGACGGCGGGGTCTTCCACCGGCGTGTAGGCAAAGATCAGCGGGTCGGGATCGATCAGCATGTCCGCATTGGTCGGGACATCGGCAATGAGGTCGCCATCCGCATCGCAGTAGCGATCATCCAGATCGCCCCGCGGGCAATCCTGGGCCGATGCCTGAATGCCGGCCATCCCGAGGGCGGCGAAGGCCGCGACCGCGGCAATGAGCTTCACGTCAGTCAATGTCATCATGTTTCCTTCCAGGTTTTGGGGCCGCCAGGCCAGCGACGCCGTTACACTCCACGAGAGATGTCCAAGCCATGTCATGGTCGAAGGCAATCATCGGCCTGCGGCATCAGGTCCATGGCACGTCAAGTGGTTGACCATACGTCAGTTCGGCAGGTGTTGGAATGACGAATCGGCCCGAGTGGACCCGGCCCAGTAACCCGTCCGGACAAGGGCAGACAGCAAGCCCGGCCATGATCCGCTGCAGACGAGCGAGACGGCAGGAATGGCTACCTGACGGCGATCAAGCCGATCGGCAATCCGGCAGGCAGATCGAGGGGCAACCCGATCCCCGGGCAGGAAACCAGGATCACGGACCGGCGGCCGAATTGGCTGTTGACAAAGATCGGAACACGGACACAATTCACCCGGCAGCCGGGCAGATTCCGGTCCTGGGATACCGGCTGCATTCGCCTCTTGACACCTTCGGGATTGCTGCAATCTACTCGGGTTGTTGTCCTGACCAGCCGGAATTGATTTCATGGAGAGAATCTTGTTGACCGCCAACGGATATCAGCGCCTCGACGAGGAGGCGAAACGGTTGAAATCTGTTGATCGTCCGGAAGTGATCAAGGCCATTGCCGAGGCCCGCGAGCATGGCGATTTGTCGGAGAATGCCGAGTATCACGCGGCGCGCGAGCAGCAGAGCCTGATCGAGGGACGAATCAAGGAACTCGACAACATCATCGGCAGGGCCGAAATCATTGACACCTCCCGGCTCGCCGGTCCGGCAAAATTCGGTGCCACCGTTACCCTCGAAGATAATGACTCCGAGGAGACGCTGACCTACCAGATCGTTCACGAAGCGGAAGCCGACATTGCCAGGGGGCTGCTCAATCTCGGCTCACCACTGGCGCGGGCGCTGATCGGCAAGGATGTGGATGATGAGGTCGAGGTCTTTGCGCCCGGCGGAGTCAGGAGCTTCACGATCCTCGATATCCGCTACGTTTGACACCACCTGTTCGCATGTCCCCGGGCACAACGCCCACACCAACCCACGGAGTCGCCGTCTATGTCCCGTAACATGATTCTGGTAACCACGGCGCTGGCCTTGACAGTGATCTGGCTCGGATTCCTTGCCTTCGTTCACTACGTGGACCGGCCGGATTCGCCAATGCTGGTCTCTCCGGATGCAGTTGTGAATGCGGTGGTGCTGGTGGTGCCGATCGTGCTCGTCTGGCTGGCGGCGGCGATCATGTCCTACACCAATGTCGAGGATGAACTCTGGCGCCTGAACAGCGAGGTTCGCAGCCTGCGGGCTGCCTTGTCGCACCGGGTGAAACTTGACGGCCAGCACGAGAGCGAAAGGAGCGAGGCGGGTGGAGCTCCTCCGGGAGCGGCCGGTGGGCGGAACCCCGTCTCGGGGATGGTCGGTGCCAGGCCTGCTGCGGCCAGCATACCGAATTCGATCATCATCCGGGCCCTGAATTTTGCCGAGGATTTCGGCGATGTCGCCGGCATCGCCGCGGTCGAGACCGCGGCACAGCAGCCGGATATTGCCCGGCTTCTCGACTCGTCCATGGACGTCCTGAACGGGATCGCGAAGGCTGGCGTCCAGCTCGACGACCTCGATCTCGACCTGGCTGGACCGGAAGAGTGGAGACAAGCCGATCCCGCAAGTCCTGACACCGATATCACCGCATTGGGCCGGATCTCCGAAGGGCGCAACTTGGCCCGGATGTATGGCTATATCGGGCGGGAGCCCGAATTCCAGCAGGTGTCGGCGGATTTTCGTGACCAGGCCCGCCGGTTCCTGGGTACATTCATCGCCGGCGCCGATGACAACGAGATCACGGCGATGCTGGGCAGCCGAACGCTGCTTGCATTCCTGTTGCTGGAGAATCTTGACTTGGCCAACCACCATTTCGACCGAAGGCCAAAGCTGGCATGACGATCAGAAACCAAGACCGGCGAACGGCCCAGGGACAAGAGCCGGACATGTGAATCGGGAACCGAAACCGGCAAACGGCCCGAAGGCCAAAGCTGGCATGGCGACCAAATGCCAAGACCGGGAATGGTGATCAGAGGCCGAAGCTGGTATAGGGAATGTAGCGCACCTGCTCGCCCCTGCCGACCTGCTGCCGGGCATCTTCCAGTTCGACCAACCCGTCTGACCAGGCAAGGCCGGTGGTCAGACCCGAGCCTTCCGACTCGAACGCCTCGGCTTCGCCTATCGGGTTCAACCGTGCCCTGATGAATTCCCGCCTGCCGGCCTTCTTCTGCTTGGCAAATGCAGCCGGGACGGAATACCCCCGCGGCTCGAGCCAGCCGCCACCCGCCAGCAGCCGCAAGGCAGGAAGCACGAAGATCAGCGAGCAGACAAAGGCGGCAACCGGATTGCCGGGAAGGCCGAAGACCGGCACGCCCTTGCGGATTGCCAGGGCCAGCGGCCGTCCGGGCTTGACGGCGATGCGCCAGATGTTCAGGCTGGCCTCGTCGGACAGCAGGCTGGAGACATGATCCTCGTCACCGGCCGAGACACCACCGCTGGTGATGATGGCATCGACCTGCCCGGAACAGGAGTCAAGGCGAAGCCTGATGTCGTCGGGATCATCGCCGGCCATTCCCAAATCGACAGGGTGGAAGCCCAACCTGCCAACCAGCGCCAGCAGCATCGGGCGATTGCAGTCGGGAACGTGATGGGGGGCCAATTCCCGGCCGACCCTTCGCAATTCCTCTCCGGTCGACAGGATGCCGACCCGCAGGGTCGAGCGGACCACCACCCGGTCTGCCCCGGCAGCTGCCAAATGGCCGATCCTCGCCGCGTTCAGCCTTGTGCCGGCATCGAGAAGAAGGTCGCCTTCGGCAAAATCCTCGCCCGCCAGCCGGGTGTTCTGGCCAGACCGTCGCGGCTTTCGGAAACAGACATGACCATTGTCGATCCGGGTGCTTTCCTCGAGCACGACCGTATCTACCCCCGGCGGCAGGATGGCACCGGTCAGGATCCTAACCGCATGACCCGGCTCGAGCCCGGATTCGTGTGGATGCCCGGCCGCCGCCCGGCCGGGCGCAAGTTTCAGCCGGCACTCGTCGCCTTCCCCCAGCGAATCATGGGCAAATCCATAGCCGTCAATGGCGGAATTCGTTGCCGCCGGGTTCGATCGCCGCGCCGTGACCTTCCCGGCCAGGAACCTGCCTTCGGCGCTGCCGAGATCCACGGTCTCGACGCTGGCCACGCAACTCAGCCCATCCCTCAGGGCCCGAAGCGCATCGTCGACCGGTGTCCAGTCGACGCCCGGCGGAAGGGCATGGCTCTC
This sequence comes from Paracoccaceae bacterium, assembly GCA_964291445.2. Taxonomy (GTDB): domain Bacteria; phylum Pseudomonadota; class Alphaproteobacteria; order Rhodobacterales; family Rhodobacteraceae; genus JAPOXR01. Next base: position 1,038,414 of record OZ219864.1, read on the forward strand.
ATCTGCAGCCAGCCGGCCGCTCACTGCCCCGCCTCCTGCCGATCTGCCAGCCGGTAGTGGTGCATGACCAAATCGGCTATGCCGATGATATCGTCGAGGCTGAACACCGGCAGGTTGGCCGCCGGCGTCGGCGAGTCGGAGGCAATGGCGAAGACGGCCGGATCATCATCGCACAGGGCAGGACCTGCCGCCGCCTGCCGCCTGGTCTCGATCTTCGGATGCGGCTCGCCCTTGAAGCCTTCCACGATGACCAGGTCGGCTGGTGACAATTGCGCGAGCAGTTGGTCAAGTCCGGGTTCAGCTCCCGGATTCTCGTGGATCAGCGCCCAGCGTTTCGAGGACGAGACCAGCACTTCGCCGGCTCCCGCCTTCCGGTGTCGGTGGCTGTCGGTGCCCGGTTGGTCGGTATCGAAACCGTGATGCGCATGCTTGATGGTGGCAATCGCCAGGCCCCGTGAGGCAAGCTCCCGGATCAGCCTTTCGGTCAAGCGGGTCTTCCCGGAATTCTTCCAACCGGCGATTCCGAGAACCTTCATCCGGCCGCCGCCTCCAGCATCAGCGCCGCCGCCTCCAGATCGTCCGGCCGGTTGATGTTGAAGAAGGGGTCGACAGGCACACAAGGAAACTCGGCAGGAACCGTCCAGTGGGTGTCGGTCCAGTCGAGTATCTTGCGCACACCGCCCCGCAGCGCCCCTTCGAGGTCTTCCATCAACCCGGTATCCCATAGCCCGAATGTCGGATGCAGGTGCAGTTTGCCGCTGTCGTCGCGGGATGCGGCCAGGACGATCGAGGCCGACTGCAACTCGGCGGCCTGTGCCAGGTTCCGGACTAGGATGTCGGGAAAGAACGGCGTATCGCCGGCCACCGAGACGATCTGCGAGTGGCCATGGCGCCGTGCCCAACGCATGCCGGCCAGGATGCCGGCCAGGGGGCCAAGCCGCCCGTCATCATCGTCGCCGATCACCGGAAGGCCGAATGACCCGAACCTTGCAGGATCGCCATTGGCATTGATGACCGCCGCCGCCACCTGTGGCGCCAGCCGGTCAACAACACGGGCCAGCAATGTCTTTCCCCCCAGTTCGAGAAAGGTCTTTTCCTGTCCGCCCATGCGGGTGGAGTTGCCGCCCGCCAGCACCACCCCTACCGGCCGCCCGGCCGCCCGACCCCGTTTCGCCCCACCACTCATCTTCAAGTCGCCGCCTTGCGGTGAAAGCGCCGGTCTTCCTCGTCAATGCTCGCCGCATCGGCGTCCCGGACCAGGCAGTGTTCGCCGGAAAGGCACAGGAAGCGCCGGCCACGCAATCGCCCGATCAGTGTAAGATTGACCTGCCTGGCAATCTCCACTCCCCAGGCGGTAAATCCCGATCGAGAGGCGAGAGACGGAATTCCCATTCGCGCCGTCTTGAGGATCATTTCCGAGGTGAGGCGTCCGGTCGTGTAGAGAATCTTGTCGTCCCCCTTCACCCCGTTGGCAAGCATCCATCCCGCCACCTTGTCAACCGCGTTATGGCGCCCGACATCCTCCATGTAGACGAGCGGTGTGTTCCGGTGGCACAGCACGGTCCCGTGAATTGCTCCCGCCTCCAGGTAGAGACTCGGCGTGGTATTGATCGTCCTGGCCAAATCGTAGAGCCAGGATGTCCTGAGCGGCGCATCGGGCAGACTCACCCCTTCCACCAACTCGAGCATGTCGCCGAACACGGTGCCGACGGCACAGCCGCTGGTGCGGGTCTTCTTGCGGATCTTGTCCTCGTGACCGGTGACGCTTGCGGTCCGAACCACCACCGCCTCCGCCTCCGGATCATGGTCAATCCGGACCACGTCCTTCATGTCGTGCAGCATGCCCTGATTGTAAAGGAACCCGGCGGCAAGATGTTGCGGATAATCGCCGATCGTCATCGCGGTGACGATTTCCGTCGCATTCAGGAAGATCGTCAGCGGTCGCTCCTCGACAACCCCGGTCTCGCTCACCTCGCCCCGATGATCAACCCCGGTCACCTTGCGGGTCAATCCGGCCACCGTCGGGTCCGGCGCGACCAGGTAATCCGGACAATTGCCAGGCGGCCTCATCCATCATCTCGCCGGCGGCAAGACCAGTCACACCCCACCGCCTTCGCAAGGCGGCCCTGGCATCCGGCATGCCATGCCGGACCAGGGGGTTCGTGCTCAAGGAAAAAGGACATTGACCCACCATGCGGCGAGATCTGCAAGGGTCCCGCAATCCCCGCCTCCCCCGTCCCCGGACGGAAAGAAAGGCTTCATCGCATTTCATGCGCAAAGAAAGGAATTTGCAACCCCCACTCGCCGGGCCATTCCTGCGGCCAGCAACCCTCGTATGACCAGAATCAGAGAGTAGAGAAGAAAAGGAAGTTGTACATTGTACCGCGGGCCTTCCTGTGGAAAACTCCGCGGTTGCCGAGCAGCTTCCAAGTCTCCATTCTTCACACGGGATCGCCGTCGCCAGCTGTCACTGACTGACTTCCGGCAACGACGAAGCGGGGTGCATGCCCCGCAAGGCGGGTCGGACCGATAGCAACCTGGATCACGAAAGTGGATCCGTGGGCAAGCATGGTCGGCCCGCCTTCCCGTTAGTCTCCCGGGTCCTGGATGGATGCCTGGGTTAGAGGCCGGATCATCGCGAGAATAGGAGCGGGAGACCATGAGCAAGCTAGTCGCAGGCATCGATGTCAGCAAGGACAATCTCGACATCCATCTGGATGGAGAGGACAGGAGACTTCCCAATAACCGGGACGGCTTCCGGGCCATAGCCAGATGGTTCCGGGACCGCCGGCCCGACCGGGTCATCCTCGAGGCCACCGGGCGCTATCACCGGGCACTCCTGCAATCCCTGCATGCGAAAGGCTTTGCCGTCTGCGTCGCCGGCCCCCGCCAGTCCAGGGATTTTGCCAAAGCCAGCGGAAAGCTGGCCAAGACCGACCGGGTCGATGCCAGGATGCTGGCGGCCTTCGGCGCCGCCTTTGCCGACCTGCCGCTCACGCAGCCGCGGGGCAGTCTCCTCGATCACCTCGGTGACATGCTGGTGGCACGGGAAATGCTCGTGGATCAGCGGGCGCAATTGCGGACAACCTTCTCCGAGCTTGGCGATCCGGTGTCGAGGAGGCGGCTTCCCCGCATCATCGCCATGCATGACCGGGAGATCGGGCACTATGACAAGGCGATCAGGGAGTTGATATCCGGCGATTCCGCCCATGCCGAGAGTTATCGGATCCTGACCTCGATCCCGGGCATCGGGCCGGTGACCGCGGCGGCGCTGATCTCGTGGATGGCCGAGCTCGGCAGCATCGGCAATCGCCAGGCAGCGGCGCTCATCGGCGTGGCGCCATTCGCCCGCGACAGCGGGGTTCATTCCGGGGCGCGGCACGTGGCCGGCGGGCGCAGGAGACCAAGGGATGTGCTCTACATGGCCGCGCTTTCGGCGAAGTCGCACAATCCGCAGATGATTGCCCTCTACCAGCGGCTGCGGGAGCGGGGCAAGCACCACAAGGTGGCGCTGGTGGCGGTGATGCGCAAGCTCATCGTCACCGCCAACGCGCTGCTGCGGGATCGCCGGACCTGGTCGGAGCGGGCACCGGCCTGACATCATCCGCCGCCGGGGCGGACTTCATGAGGCGGATGCTTCCCGCTGCCTGTGGCAGCGGGGCAGAATGGCGCGTCTGCCGGCACGGGCGGGCTGTGGAGAACCACTGTATGGCCCGTGTATGGATTTGTATAAACCCGGGACAACTTCAAAAAAACCCCTTGCAGGCAGACATGGATGCTTGCCCCATCCGACTCACCGGCCCCGGCCTTCCGGTCTCCGGCCAGGAACACGGAACGGCAATCGATGATGGCGGCGATAATTCGCCCCGCCTTCCATCGCCGAGCCCCCATAGGGCGATGACCATGTCCTGCCATGCGCCAGGGCAGATGTCTTGTCCGGCCGTCGTTCCGGTGCCAGCCAGGAACCGGACAATGGGTTCGGCTCCCGTTGGTCGACCGCCCCAGGGGATGAGGCCGATCGCCAACCCGCGGAGGCAGCCAGGATTGTCCTGGGCGGTGATTTTCGCCAACCACCGCTCCCGGGATGGGGACCGGTTGCCGTTGGTCTTCGATTACGCGCCTGCCGCCGGGCCGAGGGAGGAGATGATATGGCGGGCTGCGTCCCGGATTGGCTGCTCGGTCTCCTGCAGCAGTTCGATCCGGTCAAAGCGGTCGGGATGCGCATCCGCCGCCCGGCGCAGCGCCTGTCCGAAAAGCATCCTGAGTTCGGTCCCGATGTTGAACTTGCATACGCTGGTCGTCGTTGCCAGCCGCCGGCGTTGGTCATGGTCGATTCCCGAACCGCCATGCAACACCAGCGGGATATCGACACTGGCCTCGATGTCCCGCAAGCTGTCAAGATCGATGGATGACGATTTCCGCTGCTGCAGATGGACGTTTCCGACCGACACCGCGACGGCGTCGATGCCGGTCTCGGTGGCAAACCGTCCTGCCTGATGCGGATCGGTGCGGGTGGAGGATTCTCCGCCCGCATAGCCGACAAATCCGATTTCGCCCTCGCAGGAGATGTCGGCTGTGGCGGCCATCGCCGCCACTTCGGCAGTCAATTCAATATTGCGCTCGATCCGGTGCCGCGAGCCATCGAACATGACCGAGGTAAATCCGCAATCGATCGCCTGCCGGCACTCGTCGAGGGAGTAGCCATGATCGAGATGGGCGACCACCGGAACGCCGGCGCCTTCGCCGAGATGGCGAAACATGGCCGCCAGGACGGGAAGCGGGGTGTGGCGACGGCAGCCGGGGCCTGCCTGCAGGATGACCGGCAACTGTTCGAGTTCTGCGGCATCGACAAATGCGCGCGCGTCCTCCCATCCAAGCACGACCAGCCCGGCCACGGCATATCCGTCATGCAGGGCCGGCTGCAGGACCCTGGCCAGCGTCGCCATGGTCATTTGAACTTGGCAACCATGTCGAGAATTCCGGGAATGCTGTGCAGCTGGTCGGCGTGGTCGGGTTGAAAATACTGCTTGAGGCTTCGCTGACTCAGCCCGCCCAGTATGGTGAAGTAGTACATCTCGTAGCCAGGCAGAACCGCGCATGGATGATAGCCGTGGTCGATGCAGATGGTTGAGCCGTCAACCACGTGGTAGGCATCGCCCGCCCGCCCGTCCTGGCGCTGCAGCATCTGCAGCCCGGAGCCACGCCGGGGCCTGAACCGGAAATTGTAGGTTTCGTCGTGGCGGGTCTCGTCCGGCAGCCGGTCGGTGTCATGCTTGTGCGAGGGAAAGCCGGACCATCCTCCCTGGCCAACCGTGAACAGTTCCGAAACCAGCAATCGCCCGACCCGTCCGCGCTGTTTCTGCCCCAGGATGTGCTTGATCTTCCGATGGGTCTTGGTCTCGTCCGAGCCATATTGCACCAGGTCCAGATCCTCGGCCCGCACGGCAAACGCCTCCAGTTCGGTCTCGTGGCGGGCGCCGGCCACGAACACCTCGCAATTGCCGGATACGCAGATCATTCTGGCCTGGTGGCCGGACGGAACATACACCCCTTCCGGCTCGCCGTCCCAGACATCCAGGCGGCGATTGCCGATTCCGGCGAAGGTTCTGCCTCCGGTCTCGACATCGATGGTTCCGGTTGCCGGCACGATGCAGGTCTCGTAGCCCGGAACCGAGTAGCTGAATTCCTCGTTCGATTTCAGCTTGACGATGTTGAAATAGTTCAGCGGAACGGTGTCGTTTCCGGCGTCGACAATCGGCCGGTTCCCGTTGTCAAAGGGAGGAATGTGCATGGCTCTCGATCTTCCTGCGCCTGATGTCGGGGCGGGGATGGGCCGACAGGAATCGGTCGACCTCGGCGCAGTCCGGCATGGCCGGCGCGCAGCCGACCCGGGATACGACCATGGCGGCGCTGGCATTGCCGCGGATCACCGACTCCTCAAGCGAATATCCGCTGGCCAGGCCGGCAACGAATCCGCCCATGAATCCATCGCCGGCGCCGATCGGCTTGAGAGTATCGACCGCGAACACGCCGGTCCTGGTCTCGGTGCCGCCGGAGATGGTGATGGCGCCGTGCTCGCCCATCTTGTACACGGCGACGGCAGCGGTTGATGCTGCCAGCTGGCGCGCCTTGCGCAGCCCGTCGCCCTGCTTGCCGGCCATGAAATCGAACTCGACATCGTTGCCGATGACGATGTCGCAGAGTGATCCGGCCTGGCCCAGGGTTTCGGCGGCCTCGGCATCCGACGCCCAGGAATGCGGTCGGTAATCAATGTCGATGATGGTCACCAGGCCGGCCTGGCGGGCCAGCTCGAACCCCCGGAAGGCGGCGCTGCGTGACGGCTCCTCGGCAAGGACGGTGCCGGTCGCAATCAGCCCTCCATACCGGCGGTAGTCGACGGCCTCGACATCCTTCACCGTCATCCGGAAATCGGCCGCCCGGTTCCGGTAGAGAACGCATTGATGGTCCTCGACCCTGCTGTCTGCAACCGCCATCGAGGTTCGGAACACCCCGGAAACAACCCGGACATGGTCACGATTGACCCCGTACCTGTCCAGCTGGCCCAGGCAAAACCGGCCGACGGCATCATCGGAGACAGTCGTGACCAGCGCAGAGCTGCCGCCTTGTCTGGTGATGGCGACGGCGATGTTTGCCGAGGAGCCGCCAAGACAGGCAACGAAGCGTTCGGTGGTCTCGACGCTCGTACCCGGCGGGTCGGCATAGAGGTCCATGCCTGCCCGACCCAACACGACGACGCGGCCGCACTCAAGTGCCGACAACCCGCTCATCGTCGAATGGAGACCAGTCGGGGATGGCCGGCCTGTCCGGGAAACATGCAGCAACCCGCCAGGCGATCCCTGGCCTGCCCGCGCCGGCCGTTGATGGTCTGGCCCGGGCGCATGCCGTGTCCCGGCCGGCGGGCCCGGCTTTCGATGATTTGACCCAGGTGCATTCTGTGGCTCATCCGGCCAGGGCCTTGCGGACCAGCCGGTGGAAATGGTGCAGCGAATGTTCGCCCCGTCCGGTCCGTTCCCCATCGGCGACCAGCGGTCCCTGGGAATAACCGAAGGATTTGAGCCCCCGTTGCACGCTTTCACACAGCCGGATGTCCTCGGGCACTAGGATGTTGGCCGAGTATGTCATCCGCGCCTCGTCAAAGCATCCGGTTGCTGACAATGTGTGACCTTCGAACAGCGTTGACTCCGGGCCGGCCGGGCGGATGGCGGCAATGCTCAGCTCTTCCTTGCCGGGCAGAACGTTGATCGTGGTGTTGGGCCACAGGTACCAGAACGCCGACATCATGAAATCGGTATCGGGGTCAACGGGGTAGGCGCTGTTGGCAGGCCTGATCTCGCCGCCGAGCTGTCGTGACCACAATCCGAAGGTATCATGCTGGTAGCTGTCCATGCAGATGATGTCGGAAAATGCCGGATGAGCATGGTCGCAGTGATAGCATTCGACGTAATTGTCGACCACGACCTTCCAGCCGGCCTCGATGCGGCTCTCGCCCTGCCCGTCAGTCCTGACCGTGTGCAGGTCGCCAAAGAAGGGAATCCGCGACCGGACATCTTCCTCCATGTCGCCGGCAAGTTCTGCCAGTGCCGGTGCCCCGGGGTCGAGATTGACGAATACGCAGTCGAGAAACAGCTCCAGCCGTACCGGTTTCAGCGGGAATGCCGTCTTGTCGAATCCTGGCCGGCGACTGGCCAGCGGCGCCCCCCGAAGCGTCCCGTCACGCTGGTAGGTCCAGGCATGGTACGGACAGGTGATTGCCCGCTCGACATTGCCGGCACCATCCGGAAGCAGTTCATGCGCCCGGTGCCGGCACACATTGTGGAATGCCCTGATGAGGTCATCATCGCCGCGGATGGCGAATATGTTCTGATCGGCGATGCGCAGCGTCACGTAGTCGCCAGCCTGCCGGAACATGCAGCGATGGGCAACATACTGCCAGCTCCGGTAGAAGATGTGCGCCTTCTCCAGCTCGTAGACCGATGGGTCGGTGTAGAGATATGACGGCAGGGTGAAAGACTCCTCCGCCTTCTGCCCAACCGGCAGCGGATATGTGGTCAGCCTGTCAGGGTTCCGAATGTTCATCATCGCATCTCGATTCCGGGTCCGGCCAGCGCCGCAACCCGATTGCCTCAGACCAGCTTCCTGGCAATCGAACGTTGCCAGCCTTGCTCGTGCACCAGCCGGTCATCGTTCCATGCTTCGAGCCTTGCTTCCAGTTCAAAATGCGTTGGGGTCGAGGTGACCACCGTGGAAGTCCGGGTCGAGACATTCCACTCTCCCCGAGAGAATCCCTCCGTCCAGACGATATTGCAGCAGGCCGAATTCGGATCCTCCGGGTGGATCGAGTAGGTCTCGTCATGGGTTGATTCGACGGCCCAACCTTCATGGTCGCCAAAGACAATCCTGCCTTCATCGACGGCGTTGTGCCGTACCAGCCAGCCGGTTCCGATATTCCTGGTTACCGAAAACCTGCTCCCGGCCTCTCGCTCGACGATGACATCCAGCGGGGCCGGGAGTTCAGGTCCGGGGAATTCCCGCAGCGACCGGTCTCCCGCCCGGCCTGGCCGGACCGGCAATTCCAGCATGCTGTCCGATGCGATGACCGTCAGCGCGGTCTTTTCGGGCGAAGGCCAGATGGTCGGCCAATAGGCGGTCGAGACCGCCAGGCAGATCCGGTTGCCGGCCGAAAAGGCATGGGCGATGGCATCCAGCCGGATCAGGAACTCGCAGACCTCTCCCGGCACCAGCGGCTCCGGGTCCCGGTGGTCATTGCGATGGGCCAGGTTCAGCACGCCGAAGGATATCCGGGCGGATTGCCCGTCGGGAAAAACCTCGTTCAGCACCACTGCCACGTTCCCGCCTGTCCGGTTGCAGGATGCCCGCAACCTGACGACCGGCCGGCCGAGAATCTCGAGGCCGTCCTCGAGCGGTCCGGTCTCGAAAAGCAGTGCGCCGCCGGCATCAATTCGCTGGTCGGCCGGCTGATCCGGGTCCCGTCCATAGGCGCACCATAGCCCGGCGGCCTGTCCGGTCGTCTCCGGCGAGGTGATTGTCATCGGTCCGGCCGGTCCGGCCCGCGGCGAGAGGCCGTCGTTGTTCAGGTGGAAGCTGGTCGGGCGCAGATCGGCGGCCGGCCAGCAGGATTCGGCAATCCAGCGGCCGGGACGCTGGTCGGGGCAGACATCCGGGGGCGCCGAATCCTGCATCCAGCACCGCAATGCCGGCTCGTCCATGATGCCGTTGTCGATTCCCTTCAGCCAGCGATCCCACCACGACAGGCATTCCTGCAGAAAGCCGATCGCCGGGCCGGGGGTGGCAAAATGCGGATACTGGTGTGCCCATGGGCCAATCAGCCCCTTGCATGGCGCTGACAAGTTGGCGAGCAGGCGGAACACCGCGTTGGTGTAACCGTCCGCCCAGCCACCGACGGCATAGACCGCACATTCGATATCGTCGTAATTCTCGCAGATCGAGCCGTGCCGATAGAAGTTGTCACGATGCTGATGTTCCAGCCAGTCGACCAGCCAGTGACCGGTCTCGGCAAGCCGCCGCTGCCAGATCTGCTCCCAGCCATCGCCGTGCAGCAGTGGATCCGGGGGCGTTGTATTGATCGAGAACATGAAGCCGGACCAGGCGATGTTGTCACACAGCATGGCGCCGCCCTTGTAGTGGGTATCGTCGACAAAGCGGTCATCGGTGGAGCAGACGGTGACAATCGCCTTGAGCGCGGGTGGCCGGCGGGCGGCAATCTGCAGGCCGTTGAAGCCGCCCCAGGAGATGCCGATGATTCCGATCTCTCCGCAGCACCAGTTCTGCCGGGCAACCCAGTCGATGATTTCCAGCCCGTCATCCTGTTCCTGCAGGAGATACTCGCCGAGCAGCACCCCCTCGGAATTGCCCGTGCCGCGCATGTCGACCCTGACCGACGCATAGCCATGGCGGGCGAACCAGGGATGCATCAACGCGTCACGCTGCGCCGTGCCATCCTGGTAGCGGTAGGGCAGGTATTCGAGAATCGCCGGAACGGGATGGCGATCGGCATCGGCAGGCAGCCAGATCCTGGAGGCCAGCCTTACCCCATCCGACAGGGTGATGAATGCCCCGTCAACGATCCTGATGTCCGAATTCGTCATCTGTATTGCACCACATTGCCGGGGGCCGGATTTCCAGGGCTCCGCACGGGCCTGTCCTGGCTGAAATTCCGACCCTCCCTTCGGGTTTCGTCGGCCTCGCAACCGCGCCGTCGCCATGGATGCGCATCATGCAGAGATGATGCCCGTATCCTCCCATAAGCTGTACCACGCAAGGCTGGCTCTCCTGGCGCCGGGATCGGCATCTTCCGGCTCCCAGGTGACGCCGCTCCCGAAGAATTCGGGATAGTATTCCCGGTATTCCGACGACCGATCCTCGAACGCCCGCAGGAACCCCTGGCCGCCCCGCGCGCCACCGATATTCTCCAGTGGACAACGCCCGCTGCCGGCAACGAGATACGGGTATGTCCGGTCATCTCGCGCCGGCTGGATCTTCCCGATCCGGATCCCGTGTGTCCAGCCATCTCCGAAATCATACTCGTGGACGAATTCCTGCTTGCCCCCGGGAAAGCGACGACGTCACGCAGGATGGGCTCGAATCTTTCCCCCAATTCAGCCGGACTCCATTGGGCGATCCTGCCATGACGTCTCGCCAGGAACGCCCTCAAATGACAACCCTGCCATCCCCATGGCGGCCTCGATGTCGTCGTGGAGATCATCGAGACGGCAATTTGCTGACACGTCCATTCACCTTGCGACCCTCGGTTCCACGACCCGGAGCGTGATGCCGAGGCGGACGATTTCGGTTGGCCTGCGTGTCCAGATCATTTTGCACTCCGGTCATTGATGTCGAATTTGCCGGCCGGGCCGGGCTTTCAAGGTTGTCCATTCAATGCCGGACTGCAAGTGGCAAGGCGGTCTTGGCGCATGCGGCTCCACAACAATGTCTCGGCTGGGGAACACACCCGCATGCCCGTTCGGGAACACGAATTGCTCGTCGCCCTCCAGGAAATGACCGGAAAACTCCCGCATGCCCGTTCGGAAACTCGGCTGATGGCTTCCCGGACAAGGGCCAGGTCAGCAACCGGCAGGAGGAAATGGCTGTTGCCGGGAGCCGGGATGGGGTCAGGTCTCCGGATTGCGTGCTGTGGTGAGCCCGACAGGATTCGAACCTGTGACCCACTGATTAAAAGTCAGTTGCTCTACCAACTGAGCTACGGGCCCACTTCAATGCCAGGGCAAGTCCTGCCTGCCCGCCGGATGGCCGACGATTAGCACCGGGCCATCCGGCGGTCAACATCGTCGGGCCCTGGAATTCCCGGCGCCCGCCGGTGATGACATTCCCGCATCACCATCGCCCGACCGGTCGGGGTCGCCGGCGCTGCCTTCCGGTTTGTAGCCATCAGGCAGATCATCGGCTATAGCGGGCACCACCCGGTGCGCAAATGATGGACGGCGGTTGATGCGATTCAGGAAGATGCATGGGCTGGGCAATGATTTCGTCATCATTGATTCCCGTGGCGAGTGCCTGGTCGACCCCGGCTCGCTGCTGGCGGTGTTGGGCGACCGCCGGCGCGGGGTCGGCTACGATCAATTGGCCAGAATCGAGGACTCGGCCAGTTCGGATGCCCGGCTGCGTTTCTGGAACGCCGATGGCTCGCCCTCGGCCACCTGCGGCAATGCCACCAGGTGCATCGCCCGCATGCTGATGGACGAGGCCGGCGCCGACAGCGTGGTGCTCGAGACCGAGCGAGGCGCGCTCACCTGCGAGGATGCCGGCGGTGGCCTGACCCGTGTGAACATGGGACAACCGCAATTCGACTGGCAGGACATACCGCTCGTGGCCGAGATGGACCCGCTCTCGCTTCCGGTTGACGGCAACCCCACCGCGCTTGGAATGGGCAACCCGCATTGCGTGTTTGTCGTCGAGGATGCCGAGACGGCCCCGGTGGCGGAAATCGGCCGCGACATGGAACATCATGCCCTGTTCCCGATGCGGACCAATGTCGAATTCGTGTCGGTCCGGTCGGCACACTCGCTTCGGGCCAGGATCTGGGAGCGGGGGACCGGCATTACCCTGGCATCCGGCTCCGGCGCCTGCGCCGCGGCCGTTGCCGGCGCTCGCAGGGGGCTGACCGGCCGCAGCGTCGAAATCGTGCTCGATGGCGGCGTGCTTGACATCGACTGGCGCGATGACGGTGTCTGGGTCACCGGCCCGACCACCCATGTCTTTGATGGCGTTTTGTCGCCCGTCCTTGCCGGGGCGCGATGAGCCGGCGCCGGCCCCATACCGAGACCCTGGGCTGCAGGCTCAACGAGTACGAGTCGGTGGCGATGTCCGAGCTTGCAGCCGGGCAGGGGCTTGGCGATGCGGTGATCGTAAACACCTGTGCGGTGACCGCCGAGGCAGCCAGGAAGTCACGGCAGCTGGTGAGGAGTTCGGCCAGGAAGAACCCCGGCGCCCGCCTGGTTGTCACCGGCTGCGCTGCACAGCTCGAACCGGAGGAATTCGCGGCGCTGGAGGGTGTCGGCGCCGTGATTGGCAACCGGGTGAAGCTGGATGCCGACACGTGGCGCCGGCTTGCCGACCGGGGGACAGGCGATACGGCCATGCAGGTGCTCGGCGGCGATCTCATGGCGGCCCGCCAGTCCTCCAATCACCTGATATCCTCGTTCGGCGGCCGCGCCCGCGCCCATGTCCAGGTGCAGAACGGGTGCGATCACCGATGCACCTTCTGCATTATCCCCTACGGGCGGGGCAATTCACGCTCGGTGCCGGCAGGGGAGGTGGTCACCCAGGTCCGGATGCTGGCCGATGGCGGCCATAACGAGGTCGTGCTGACCGGTGTCGACCTCACCTGCTGGGGGTTGGATCTGCCGGGGGAGCCGCGTCTGGGCGATCTGGTCCGGCAGGTGCTTGACAATGTGCCAGCGCTGCCGAGGCTGAGATTGTCCTCGATCGACGTGTCCGAGATCGACCCGGTGCTGCTTGAGATCCTGTGCAGCGACGAGCGGCTCATGCCGCATCTGCACCTGTCGCTGCAGGCTGGCAGCAATCTCGTGCTCAAGCGCATGAAGCGGCGGCATCTCCGGGAAGATGCCATCGGCTTTTGCGACCAGCTCCGCCGCCGCCGCCCGGAGATGGTGTTCGGTGCCGACCTGATTGCCGGTTTCCCGACCGAGTCGGAGGAGATGTTTGCCCAAAGCCTGGACCTGGTCCGGGAATGCGACCTGACCTGGCTCCACGTGTTTCCCTACAGCCAGCGACCGGGAACGCCGGCCGCCCGCATGCCGCAGGTCGAGCCGAAGGCGATCCGGGAGCGGGCCGCCAGGCTGCGAAAGGCCGGGCAAGCGCAGGTTCAGCGTCATCTTCGCAGCCGGTTGGGTAGGGTGGGCAGCGTGCTGATGGAGGCCGGGGGAAAGGGGCGAACCGAGCAGTTCGCCGAAGTCCTGCTCGCGGACGGCCCGGAGCCGGGTGCGGTCTGCCAGGCGAGGTTTGACGGCATCGCGGGTTTACGGCTGACCGGCAGGGTGGTGACGACAGGGCTTGGATGCCCGGGCTGACGGCAAGTCGCCATCGGCGATTTATGCCCCCGCCGGCGGTGCGCTCGAGAGGGGCACGAGGGTGGTTGCGTCTCGCAGGCAGCGGTGAATTCGATCGATCGCTGGCGGGTGCGGCGCGGAAACACGGGATACGCCGCTTTTTGACTTCAAGGCGCCGAACAATTCGGCTAATAGGCGTTCCGTTCCCGCAGCAGCGCTGACGGGTGCCGGAGTTTGAAGCAGTGTCGCCCGCCCGCGGGCAGGTTGAAGGAGATTGCAGCTTGTCCCATGCCGAACAGGTAAAGGGCACCCGCCGGGACTTCCTTTACTATGCAACAGGTGCCACCGGGGCGGTCGCAGGCGGGGCTGCCGTCTGGCCACTGGTCGACCAGATGAATCCGAGCGCCGATGTCCAGGCGCTGTCATCCGTCGAGGTTGACATTTCCGGCATCGAGCCGGGAACGCAGCTGACGGTCAAGTGGCTGGGCAAGCCGGTCTTCATCCGGCGGCGCACGCCGGAAGAGATTGCCGAGGCCCGGGAGGTGGAGATGGGCATCCTGATCGATCCGCTGGCCAGGAACAGCAATCGTGACGGCGAGGCCGCCGCAAGCGACGAGAACCGCGCCCTGGACGAGGCCGGCGAGTGGTTGGTGATGGTCGGGGTCTGCACCCATCTGGGCTGCGTGCCGCTGGGTGACAGCGCTGGCGAGTATGGTGGCTGGTTCTGCCCCTGCCACGGATCGCATTACGACACGTCCGGCCGCATTCGCAAAGGTCCTGCACCGGAAAATCTCGAGGTGCCGACAGCCAGATTTGTCGATGATTCGACCCTCAGGCTGGGTTAGGAATTCTCGTCATGGCAGGCATCCCGCACGACAAATACTCGCCGAAGACCGGGTTGGAGCGCTGGATTCACCGGCGACTCCCGGTGTTGTCACTGGTCTACGATACGCTGATGATCCCGACGCCGAAAAATCTGAACTGGTGGTGGATCTGGGGAATCGTTCTGGCATTCTGCCTGGCGCTGCAGATCGTGACCGGCATCGTGCTGGCCATGCATTACACCCCGCACGCCGATCTGGCCTTCGCCAGCATCGAACACATCATGCGCAACGTGAATGCGGGCTGGGCCCTGCGCTACCTGCATACCAACGGGGCATCGCTGTTCTTCCTCGCCGTCTACGTGCACATGTTCCGCGGGCTCTATTACGGGTCGTACAAGGAGCCCCGCGAGATCACCTGGATCATCGGCATGCTGATCTATGTCGCCATGATGGCGACGGCCTTCATGGGCTACGTGTTGCCATGGGGCCAGATGTCATTCTGGGGCGCGACCGTCATCACCGGCCTGTTCGGGGCCATTCCGGGAATCGGCGAGCCGATCCAGACATGGCTCCTGGGTGGACCGGCGGTGGACAACCCGACCCTGAACCGATTCTTTTCGTTGCACTACCTGTTGCCATTCGTCATTGCCGGGTTGGTCATTGTCCATATCTGGGCATTCCATACCACCGGCAACAGCAACCCGACCGGGGTGGAGGTCCGCCGCGAGTCGAAGGAGATTGCCAAGCGTGACACCGTTCCTTTCTGGCCATATTTTGTCATCAAGGACCTGTTCGCGCTCGCGGTCATCCTGACCATATTCTTCGCCATTATCGGCTTCATGCCCAACTATCTCGGGCATCCGGACAATTACATCGAGGCCAATCCGCTCGCCACGCCCGAACACATCGTTCCCGAATGGTATTTCCTGCCATTCTACGCCATCCTCCGGGCATTCACCTCCGATGTATGGGTCGTCCAACTGGCCAGTTTCGTGACCGGCGGCATCATCGATGCCAAGTTCTTCGGGGTCATGGCGATGTTCGGGTCGATGCTGGTGCTGGCCCTGGCGCCATGGCTCGACACCTCGATGGTTCGCTCGGGACGCTACCGCCCAATGTTCAAGTGGTGGTTCGGCCTTCTCGTCGTCGATTTCATCGTCCTGATCTGGGCGGGAGGCCGGCCGGCCGAGGGCATCTATGCCATCATCTCGCTGGCCGGGGCGGCATACTGGTTCTTCTACTTCCTGATCATTCTTCCCGTGCTCGGCGTCATCGAGAAGCCGCTGCCGCGGCCGGTGACCATCGAGGAAGATTTTGAATCGAGTCATGGATTGGGCCCTGGCTCCGATCCGGAACCGGAATGAGGAACCTGGCAAGGATGATGACAAGGTCTTTTCCAGCGCTGTTCCTGTCAAGCGCCCTGGCGGTGGCAGCAGGGCCAGTTGTTGCGGCAGGCGGCGGTGGCCAGGTGGAGGATTTCGATTTTCCGTTCGAAGGCCCGTTCGGCAAGTTCGACCAGCAGCAATTGCAGCGCGGCCTCCTGGTCTACCAGGAGGTCTGCGCCGCCTGCCACGGGTTGCGCTACGTGCCGTTCAGGTCGCTGGCCGAGGAGGGCGGGGTCGGGCTCAGCGAGGGCGCGGTCAAGGAATTCGCCAGCAATTTCGATATCTATGACGATGGACTGGAAGATTTCCGGCCAGCCAGGCCAGTCGACAATTTTCCGGCCAACGACTCGGTCGATGCCCCCGATCTCTCGCTGATGGTCAAGGCACGTGCCGGGTTCAGCGGACCGGAGGGGACCGGCCTCACCCAGCTCTTCAAGGGCATCGGCGGTGCGGAATACATGGCGTCACTCCTGACTGGCTATACCGGCGAGGAGAAGGAGGAGGCCGGGGTTTATCTCTACGAGAACACCGCCTATGCCTCGGGCTGGCTGTCGATGGCCCCGCCGCTCGCCGACGGCCTCGTGGAATTTGCGGATGGTGCCGACAATTCGGTGGAAGCAATGGCCGAGGACGTGTCCGCGTTCCTGGCCTGGACCGCCGAGCCGAAAATGATGGCCCGGAAGCAGACCGGTCTGGTTGCAGTTCTGCTGCTCGGCCTCCTGTCGGTGCTGCTCTACATGACCAACAGGAAATTGTGGGCGCCGATCAAGCACCGGGATCCCGACTGAGAGGGGCTGGCTTCGGCCAGGTTGCCGGCAAGTCCCGGCAGATTTTCAGGTCATGATCAGGGCTCGAATTCGTAGAGCCATTCATGGTCCGGGTGATTGGCGAAACGCCATTTGCGGATCGGCCCGGCCATGACATTCAGATAGTACATCTCGTAGCCGAACGGTGCGCCGCAGGGGTGGTGGCCCCTCGGGACCAGAACCACGTCATGATCGTGGACGCAGAGCGTTTCATCCAGGTCATGATCCTCGGTAAAGACACGCTGGAAGCCGAAGCCCTGCGCAGGATTGAGGCGGTGGTAGTAGGTTTCCTCCAGGTAGGTGATGTCGGGAAAACTGTCCACGTCATGGCGGTGCGGCGGATAGGATGACCAGTTGCCATGCGGTGTGAACACCTCGGTCACCAGCAGGCTGTCGGCAACATCCCGGTCCTCCATGGCAATGTTGAAGATGTGCCGCCGGTTGCTGCCCTTTCCCCGCTCGGCCGCAACGATGCCGTCCGGGCCGAGACGCTGGCTTGCCCGACCGCCCTTTCCCGGTGCCAGGCATATGGCGAGCGTGCAATCGGTGGCCGCAACCGCACTCCAGGCGGTATCGGGCGCAACATACACGGCATGCGGCGGCGTTTTTTCGAATACGTTCAGCCGGTCGCCGAGCAGTCCGAACCCGGTCTGGCCGGCTGTCAGTTCGGCCCTGCCTTCAACGAGGACCAGAATGGCTTCCATGCTACCTGTATGTTCCCGGACATCCTCTCCAGCCTTCAGCCGGTAAAGGCCGAACCCGACATAGCCCCAACCGGCGGATTGCGGCGTGATATCGTGGGTCTTGCCGGTTTGTCCGACGGGTCTGCGCAGCAGTCCTGACATCGTGCCTCCTTCAGCGATTGCCTGCGCCGACCCTACAGGAGCCGACCATGACAGGGAATGCGCCGCTCATGGTCAGCCTCCGCCCTGCCCGGGAGGCCGAGATAATACTCGTAGGTCATCGCGATTCCATCCTTGAGCGAGGTCGAGGGTGACCATCCGAGTGCCTCTTGCCGCCTGGTATCGACCAGCTTTTGCTGCATGCCGACCGGACGAGTCAGATCGAAGGTAAACCGACCCCGCCAACCGATCACCTCGGCCACCGTCTCGTAGTAGTCGAGGACAGTGCGGTCACTGCCCATGCCCAGATTGATCATTCCCGGTATCTCCTCCAGCCGGTCCGCGAGATGCCACAACGCCCCGGCCAGATCAGCGGCATACATGAACTCCCGCCGGGCGGTGCCGTCGCCCCAGATCTCGACCGTGGGCAGGTCGGCCTTCAGGGCGTGATGCACCTTGTTGATGATCCCGGGCAGCATGTGTGAGACCTCAAGGCCGAACTTGTCGTGCGGGCCGTAGAGATTGCAGGGGATGGCGGTTCGATAGCACAAGCCATCCGATTCGCTGATGAAATCGCAGAGGCGGGCGACCATGATCTTGGCCAGGGCATAGCCTTCATTGGTCGGCTCCAGCGGCCCCGAGAGAACGCTCTCCTCGAGAATCGGATTGGGCGCCTGGCGCGGATACATGCAGGATGAGCCGAGATTGAGCAGGCGGGGAACGCCTGACTGGCGAGCGGCCAGCACGATATTGCGGCCGATATCGAGATTGTCGACCAGGAAACCGGCCTGGTTGGCGGAATTGGCCAGGATGCCTCCGACCCTGCCGGCTGCATGAATGACCAGGTCGGGGCGGAACTCCGAAATCGCCACCAGGCAGGCATTCATGTCGGAAAGATCGAGCTCGGCTCGCCGCGGTGCAAACACTTCGTGCAAATCGGCGGCGGGATGTTCGGCCAAATTGCGGCCAACCATGCCGCCACCGCCGGTGATCAGCACCCGGGACATCAGCGGCCCCGCCGGTGACTGTTGTGCATGGCCAGCTCTGCTTCGGCGAGGGCCAGGTCGGCAGAGGCCATCTCCCGGACCAGTTCCTCGAATCCGACCTTCGGCTCCCAGCCGAGCTTCCGTCTTGCCCTGCCGGCGTCACCAAGTAGTGAATCGACCTCGGAGGGGCGAAAATAGCGGGGATCGACGACGACGACAGGACGCCCATTTCCGTCACGTCCGACCTCGTCCTCTCCCTCCCCCTCGAAGGTGATGTCCATCCCGAGGACGTCAGCCGTCACCCGAACGAAATCCCGGACCGAATGCTGCTCTCCGGTCGCAATCACGTAATCATCCGGCTGGTCCTGCTGCAGCATCAGCCACTGCATCTCGACATAGTCGCCAGCATGACCCCAGTCACGCAGCGCATCGAGATTGCCAAGACGCAATTCGTCCTGCATTCCGAGCTTGATCCGGGAGAGGGCACGGGTGATCTTGCGGGTGACGAAGGTCTCGCCGCGGATCGGGCTTTCATGGTTGAAGAGAATGCCGTTGCAGGCAAAGAAGCCATAGGCCTCGCGGTAGTTGACGGTGATCCAGTGGGCATAGAGCTTGGCCACCCCGTAAGGAGAGCGGGGATGGAAGCTGGTGGTCTCACTCTGCGGTGTCTCGCCGGCCTTGCCGAACAACTCCGATGTCGAGGCCTGGTAGAATCGGGTCCGGTCTCCGAGGCCGAGGAACCTGATCGCCTCCAGCAGGCGCAGCGTGCCCAGGGCATCGGAGTTGGCGGTGTATTCGGGCTCCTCGAAGGAGACCGAGACATGGCTCTGGGCAGCCAGGTTGTAGACCTCGTCCGGCATGGTCATCTGTATGATGCGGGTCAGGCTCGAACTGTCGGTCATGTCGCCATGATGCAGCACGAACCGGCCGCTGCGGCCATGTTCTCCCTCCATCAGGTGATCGATCCGGGCGGTGTTGAACAGCGATGTCCGCCGCTTTATGCCATGGACCTCGTAGCCCTTGCCAAGCAGAAACTGCGACAGGAGCGCCCCATCCTGTCCGGTCACACCGGTAATCAGGGCAACCTTGCCATCCCCGTGGTCAGTCATGTCCGTCATCCCGCCTGAAACCGGATAAGTCCTCCGCCCGGCGGATGTCATAACCACCTAATCGGGGCCCAGGCAAGCCGGCACACGGCGCCCATGACACCGCAGGCAGACAAACGCCTGATCGTCGGACCCCGGAAGGGGGTCCAGGCGTCTTGACGCGCCAGCAAGATGGCCGCAGGCCGCACGAGGCCTTGGAAGGGGATTTCAAGAAAACGGCGTATTGAGATAAATGGAAGTGTACTTTTGTGGCCAAGTCGGGTGCCAAGATTGTCGGCACAGCGAGAATCGAGGGTGACCGATCTTGATGGAGAGGTCAATTTCCGGTCGAGGGCGGGCTCCAGGGTGGCATCGCATTCTACCATAGACGCCGGGCACCAAACCGGTCGAATACGGAATCGACTGAAACGATGCACAGATCACGTGCCAAGGCCTGTGCGGCAAGCATTCGGTCAAACGGGTCGCGATGATTTCCGGGCAGGCGTCCGGAATGCTCCGCATCGGCAACGCTGATGGCCAACTCACTGAAATCCTGGCCTGCAATCTGGCTTGCCACATCAAGCGCCACCGCCTGGTGTTCAGGGAGTTTGCCAATTCGGAATTTGGTGACAATTTCCCAGGCGCTGACGGCGCTGACCAGAATGCCATTGGACGGATCCGCAATGACGCGCCGGGCAGGCTCCGACAGCCGGCCGCTATCCGAAAGCCACCAGAGAAACGCATGCGTATCAAGCAGAAACGGCAATCTACCGACTCTCCCACACGGCCAGTTCACCTTGGGAAAGCGGGTCGAAAAAGCTGTCCGGGAAGGAAATTTGCCCCTTCAATACATCTGGCTGACGCGCCCCCCTTGACTTGCAGGTAACCAGGCGCACGACGGGCTCGCCGCGCCGGGCGATCACGACATCCTCACCTGCTTCCGCCCGCGCCAGCAGCCTCGAGAGCTGGGTCTTGGCCTGATGAACATTGACAATCAGCATGTGTTTGCCTCCAGCAAGGTATCTAGCTAGAAATATAGCTAACATTTTGCATGGTTTCAACTTGCTTCGATGGCCGGCCCGACCACGGATCAGCCGGTGCCGGTCCCATACCCGGGAGCGGTGCCGTGTCACTGCCTGAGGAAGTCGAGTTCACGAGACGCGCGCATATTGTCGTCGTAACGATTTGGAATCCGGTGGCCCGATCCGGCACGTTTTCAGATGGATGCGGGGACTCCCAAGAGGTCGGTGACCCTGGGGATTTGCCGCAGGGCCCAGCGAAGCTCCTGTTGTTCATGACCGCCGAGTTCCGAGGGCCGGATCTGGCCGGAAAGTGGCAGCCCCATTTTCATGTCCCGCAATTGCTGGCGGAGGATTGTGCCGAGCAGGATGTCGTGGGCGGCCAGCAGATCCTGGGCCAGCGACGGGTTCAGCCCGTGATTCTCGACTGCGAGTTCGAGGCGGCTGGCGGTTGAGCGGCATTCGATTCCATGTTCAAGCGCCAGCACCCGTGCGGTCGAAAACAGCGGCATGAGTCCGCATCTCTTGAGGTCGATCCGACCCCGATCGTTCAGCTTCCAGCGCTCGAACAACCCGAACGGGCTGGCAATGTCGCAGGCTCTCCGGGCCAGCAGCGAAATGAATGGCCGGTTGTCCCTGGCCCTGGCAATCGCGTCCTGCCGCAGCCTGCTCGCCAGCTGGCCACTGCCAGCCACGGGGTACGCATCGAAGAAGATGTCCACATTCATCAAGTCGGACGGCCTGGTCCTGGTTATCCACTCCGAGACCGCTCTCTGCCAGGCATCGATGTCCCGGCACCAGTCCGGATTCGAGGCCATGACCCCGCCATCGCACAGTCGCACACCGGCCTCGTGCAGGATCGAGCTCATCCGCTTCCCAAGTTCGAGGAACCGCTGTGGCTGGTCCGCCTCGCCGCTGACGACGATGGCGTTGTCCTGGTCCATTGCCAGCAGGCTCTCGCCTCGCCCACCGGAGCCGAGCACCAGCACTGCATATTCGCCGCGTGCCGGTTCAAGGCGGTCGGCGAGTTCACCTTCGGCGATGGCAAAGGCCCGCTCGGTCAAGGCCCGCAATTCACGCGAGATGATGGCAGCAATTCGTCGCGGGCCAACCGACTGGTCGAGCAGCGATCCGACCACGGCACCAAGTTCGGACCAGATCCGGCCAAGATCGGCTGCATTGCCGGCGGTGTCGATGTCACGTCCGAGCGTGATCGCATCGCTGCCATGAAGGTTGAGCGTGTCCCTTGCGGATACCGCCCCCACCAGCCGGCCACCGGCGTCGGTCACTCCCAGGTGGCGGATTTTGCGGGACGCCATCATCGCCATCGCCCGGTAGACGAATTCACGTTCGGCGACGGTCATGAGCGGGCGAGAGCAGGCGGCCTCGACCGGCCGGTCGAACGCCAGCGTGCATTCATAGGCCAATGCTCGCAGGATGTCGCTTTCGGTCACGATCCCGGGCTGTTCGTTGTCGAAGCCGGAGACGAAGAGCGAGGACACGCCGTTTGCGGCCAGCTTGTCGATCGCCGCCCGCAGCGTCTCCGTCCGGCCCACCGTCAGCGGTGGCGCCGACATGATGTCACCGACCCGTCGCCGATAGGGAAGGCTGGCTATGCCGGGCGTGACTGCTGTCGCCCCGGTGGGAGCGGGTCTGGCCGGGGCCGTCCTGTCCTTGTGGGCCTCGCAGGCCCTGGCCGCCTGTCCGACCGTGTCGATTCCCTGCTCCCGCAGCCGGGGAATCAGCCCGATGAAGATGTCGGCGACAATCTTCGCATCGGCAAGGGCCCGGTGACGGCCGTCGAGGGCTATTGTCAGCCAGTCGGCAACCGATTCCATGGTCCAGCTGCGAAGCTCAGGCCGCAGGACCATGGCAAGTTCCTGCACGTCGATGATTTCCGGTGACGACCACAAGAGCCCGTGCCGGCGGAACTCGGCTTCGAGCACCAGGAGGTCGAACCAGGCCGAATAGCCGATCAGTAATCTTGGCCCGACCCAGTCGGCAAACTCGGCGATCCGATCCCTGAAACCGGGTGCATCCTCGAGCATGCCGCGGTCGATCCCGTGAATGGCCCGTGCCGCGTCGCCGATCTCGGCCCCGGGTTTGACCAGGCCGGACCAGGCCGAGTCTTGCTGCAGTTGGCCGGCGACGAGCCTGACGCCGGCAATCTCGACGATCCTGGCGTGCTTCGTATCGAGGCCGGTGGTTTCGGTATCGAAGACGACGGCGTCGACCGATCCCAGCGGCGTGCCGGCAATATTGGGAGGTGTCTGGAACAGCTTCATTCCGTCTCCGGCGGCAGCGTGTCCGTCCCCGGTAGCAGCGTTCTACCCGGCCTGGCCGGAAGCCGGCTGGACCGGAAAATAGTCTTCACAGCTTCCCTCGCGCCTGACATCGGCGGTTGCGCAATGCAGGCCGCCACCAAAGGCATAGGCATCCCGCAACTCGACCTCGACCACCTCCATGCCAAGCCGGTCCATCTGTTCGGCCTGGTAGACCTCCGACTTTTCGACACAGACCGTCCTGGTGTCGAGAACCAGAACATTCATCGACAGCCAAACCGAGGAATAACACAGCGGCGGCGGCTCGTTATGGGCAGGTGGGGCGGCATCGACGATCTCCCAGTCATTGCGCTCGAACAGGCGACGCTGGTCTTCCGGCAGCCGTCGGCGCGGATTGTTGAGAATGAGGCCGGGCCTGAGCGGGGTGAAGGTTGCATCGATATGGATCGGGTAGGGGTCGCCGGGAAAATTCACCGCGTGAACCCGGTGCTCGGGAAAATGCCGCCTGAGCCACTCGATCCCCTTGAGATTGGTAGTGAATCCATGCTGAACGACCAGGTCCCGGCCCATCCGCAGCACGTCGGCAGCATCAAAGAGCGGCTCCTCTTCCGTGGTGACGAAGAATTTCCGGGCTGTCCATTCCAGCCGCTTTTCCTCGCCGATACTGTCCGACAGGTAATCCGGATGATAGTCGCGATCGGTCAGGCGCGGTTTTGGCGCCGCCTCGTGGCGAAAGCCCGGATCCTCTTCCCAGTATTGCTGCAGGAGGGGGCGATAGCAGAGATATTCGAACCATCTGCATCGGTAGGACATGGTCGCTTCGAGGATTTCCTGGCCGACCGTGAGCAGCACGTCACGCGGCGGCATGCAGCCAAACTGGCTGCCGGTCCGGAAATCCGGCGTCCGGACTTCGCCTGCGAAATCGATCGGGGTTGGCCGGTCGACGCGGATGCCGCGCCTGCGAAGCTGGTCGGCAAACCGGTCGAGAAGTTCATTGCCGCGATCGATCGTCTCCTGCGGGCGGCGTCCGAACTGGCCTCGCATCGAAGAGTTTTCAGGAACCTTGGCATCGAGTGCCGGCTCGGGTGGCGGAATATGGCTGTCAGTGGCAACCCCGACAATCACATGCCGCAGCGGGTCCCACTCATTCCAGCTGCACACGCGGACCGGTTGATCGGAGCTTGTCATGTTGACCTTCCAGATTACGGAGCCCGCCTGCGGGAGGCGGCAGTCGGCCCTGCCACTAATGCGGGAAATTTCGTCGGGCAAGGGTACGGTTGAATTCCTGGCAAAGGGCATCGAAGCCGTCGGCAAGCCGGCGAGCCGCATCGCGGTCATCGATTGATCCATCGAACCAGAGGCGGGCAATATCCAGGTAGAGTTCGGAGCCGCCGGAAATGCCGCCAACCAGGTCGGCGGCATCTTCCGGACCGAAATTGTCGGCAAGGCCCCGGTCGGCAGACCGGGGATTGCGGATGATGACTCCCCGCACATGGCGGTCCCGGGCGGCAATTGTCCGGCATGCCTCCTTCCAAATCTTGCCCGGTGGCGGGCCGAGCATCCACCAGTCCGGGTGGATGCCACGCTGGTAGATGTGGCGAATGGCGGCCGGAATGTCATTGCCACTGGCCAATTCGTCATCTTCCCCGGTCAGCATGACCAGCAATTCGAGGCGGTGATGACGGGCGGCATGGAACACCGCCTCCAGCGCGTCGGCTTGGGCGCTGTCTGCCACTTCCGCCGCCGGGCAGGAGGTGACGACGACCTGCTCGAGCGGCCATTCATCCATGCTGCCGAGATCGCGGTTCAGCCGGGCCCGATCCACCGTCCGGCCGACCCAGAGGCCGGTGCCGGTTGCGTCCATCAATGCGGTCCGACCACCTTCGGTGCTGCAAATGACGCCGAAACCGTCCCGCCTGTTGGCGACACTCCGCACGGAATCAAGGCAGATCTGCCTGAAGCCGGGACGGGACCGCTGCTCCGTCTCCAGCCCGTCCGGAAGCCGGTCATCTATATCGAGGATATGCAGAACCGGCCATGTCCGACTGCGGTTGGTCGACCAGTGAATCTGCGACAGTTCCGGATCCTTGCGCAAGGCCGGGTTGCGGACCCCCCGTTCCAGGAAGAACCGAAGCTCCTCCCAGGACGGGTAGGAGGGGGCGCAACCATGCCGGGAGACCGCCAGTGCACCGCAGGCATTGGCATATTCAAGCGATCGGGACCAATCCTCTCCGGTCAGCCAGCCCTTGAGCAGGCCAGCCATGAATCCGTCGCCGGCACCCAGCACGTTGAACACCTCGACTTCGAAACCCCTGCCGGTCTCGCCCTCGTCAAGACTGTCCGGAATGTTGCCGGTGAAGGCGCTTGCCCCCATCGGGCCGCGTTTGCAGATGAGGGTGGCCGGGGTCCGTTCACGCACGGTGCGCAGGGCGGAGATCGTGCAGGTGCTGCCGCCGGCAATGTGGAATTCCTCCTCGGTGCCGACAACGAGGTCGAACATGCCGAGCACCGATTGCAGGGATGCGGTGACCCGGTCCGATGCGATGAAGCGGCTGGCGCCGTCGCCATGCCCCGACAACCCCCAGAGATTGGGCCGGAAATCGATGTCCAGCGCCGTCAGCCGGCCATTGTCCCGGGCGATGTCCAGCGCCTTGATGACCGCGGCCTCGGTGTCCGGGTGAGACAGGTGGGTACCGGTGGCGCAGACGGAGCGGGATTCCAGGATGAATTCCCGGTCGATGTCGTTCTCGCACAGCCCCATGTCGGCACAGTTCTCGCGGTAAAAGATCAGCGGGAAATCCTGTTCGTTGCGAATGCCGAGAAGAACCAGCGCCGTCAACCGGGACGGGTCGGTCCGGACGCCGCGGACATCGACGCCGGTGCGCTGGAGCTCCTCGCGGATGAACCGGCCCATGCTCTCATCGCCAACCCTGGTGATCAGGGCCGATTTCAGGCCAAGACGTGCCGCCCCGGCAGCGATGTTGGTCGGCGAGCCGCCAATATACTTGCTGAAGGATCCCATATCCTCCAGCCTCCCCCCGACCTGGCCCCCATACAGGTCGACCGAGGCTCGGCCGATGGTGATCACGTCAAGCTGTGGTTCCATGTCGAATGGGTATGCTGCTGACCGTCGCTGGGAATTGGCAATGCACAACCCGGCTCCCGCTGTCAATGAAGTGTGTCGGTCCGTGCCTTGCGGGATGGCGGGGCCTGCCGGCATTGCCGGGAATCGAACTGCCCGCAGGTCCCGGCCGGTTCGAACTCGTCAAGTTTGCACATCCGAATGCCAATCAACACGGGTGCTGTTCCTTGAAACCGGGCCGCAACTATGCGATTCAGAACCGATCGAGGATCAGGAATTCTTCCGGCATCCGGCCGGGCCAGTTGAGGAGTCGCCGTGTTTCGTCGCCGTGATTACAGCCTGCTCGGCGAGGAGGGCAGAAAGGCCGTGGAGAAGGGCCTGGCCGCCGCCGAGTGGTATCACACCGACATCCCGCGCCAGACCATGAAGCAACTCATGAAGCGGACCGACCGCTACGCGCTTCGGGATACGGCAGTCTGGATCGGTGCCCTCATCCTGTTTGCCGGGATGGGGATCTATCTCTGGCCCTCCTGGTGGTCATTGCCGTTCTGGCTGGCCTACGGGGTGCTTTATGGCTCTTCCGGAGATTCGCGTTGGCATGAATGTGGTCATGGCACTGCGTTCCGCACGCAATGGATGAATGACGTGGTCTACCAGATCGCCTCGTTCATGATGATGAGAAACCCGACTGCATGGCGATGGAGTCATGCCCGGCATCACACCGATACCATCATTGTCGGGCGGGATCCGGAAGTGGCGGTGATGCGTCCGCCGGATGCGGTCCGGCTGGCGTTGAACCTGGTCGGCATCAGGGACGCGATCGATCTGCTCGGCCGCATGCTCATTCACGTGACCGGAAGGCTGCATCCGGAAGAGGAGACCTATGTTCCGGAAAGTGAGCGTTACAAGGTGATCCTGGTCGCCCGGATCTGGCTGGCAATCTACCTGTCAACCGTTGCACTGTCCGTGGCAACCGCGTCGATCCTGCCGCTGATGGTGATCGGGCTTCCTCGGCTGTACGGCGCATGGCATCACATCATGACCGGCATATTGCAGCATGCAGGGTTGGCGGATGATGTTGTCGACCACCGGCTGAACACCCGAACCTTCCTTGCCAACCCGGTCACCCGGTTCATCTACTGGAACATGAACTATCACGTCGAACACCACATGTTTCCGATGGTTCCCTACCATGCCCTGCCTCGCCTGCATGAGCTGATCAGGCACGATTTGCCGGAACCGGACCGGTCGGTCTGGTCGGCATATCGCAGGGTACTTCCGATCCTGCGCCGACAGCTGCGCGGCGAGGATGTCTTTCAGGTCCGGGATCTTCCGGAGACCGCCCGACCATACCGGGCCGAGCTTCACGAGGCGGTTTCCGCCTGACATTTCACCAAACGAGGAACAACATGATGCCACAATGGGTAGATGCCTGTGCAGCCGACGAGATCGACAACGAGGATTTGGTGCAGTTTGACCATTCGGATGGACGAACGTTTGCCATCTATCGTTCACCGGAGGACCGGTATTACTGTACTGACGGGTTGTGCACCCATGAATACGTGCATCTCGCTGACGGGCTGGTGATCGGTGACACGAT
This sequence comes from Paracoccaceae bacterium, assembly GCA_964291445.2. GTDB lineage: Bacteria > Pseudomonadota > Alphaproteobacteria > Rhodobacterales > Rhodobacteraceae > JAPOXR01. Next base: position 1,065,914 of record OZ219864.1, read on the forward strand.
CGAGTGTCCGATGCATAACGGGGTATTCAATTACCAGACCGGCAAGGCCATGCGGGCACCGGTCTGCGTCGATCTGAAGACCTATCCGGTCAAGGTCGAGAATGGCAGGGTCCTCGTTGAAATCTGATCCGGTCCGAAAGGCAGGCTGCCGGAGAGCGCCGAAGCGCTCCGGATCAACCGGGAGAGACTTGTCATGTCGATAAATTCATTCGGCAGGTTGTTCCGATACATGAGTTGGGGCGAGTCGCATGGCCCGGCAATCGGGGCCACGGTTGATGGCTGTCCTCCGGGAATTCCCCTGGACGAGTCGATGCTTCAGCATTGGCTGGACCGACGACGCCCCGGGCAGAACCGGTTCACGACCCAGCGCCGGGAGCCGGATCGCGTGGAAATCCTCTCCGGCGTCTTCGAGGGGAAGACTGCCGGCACACCGATCCAGCTCCTGATCAGGAATGTCGATCAGCGCTCCCGTGACTACTCGGAGATCACCGACAAGTTCCGGCCGGGTCACGCCGATTTCACCTACTGGGAAAAATACGGCATCCGCGACGTCCGCGGCAGCGGCCGCGCGTCGGCGCGGGAGACTGCATCGCGGGTCGCCGCTGGCGGTGTCGCCCGGCAGATCCTGCAATCGCTGACCCCCTCGATCAGCATCCGCGGCTGCCTGGTACAGGTTGGGCCGGTGGCAATCGACCGCACGAGATACCAGCCATCGGAGATCGAGCGAAATCCGTTCTGGTCTCCCGATGCCGAGACGGCGCGGGAATGGGAATCGCTGCTGGACCGGACCCGCAAATCGGGAGATTCCCTCGGGGCGATCATCGAATGCGTGGCATCCGGTGTGCCGGCCGGACTCGGTGCACCGGTCTATGGCAAGCTGGATACGGATCTTGCCGCGGCAATGATGTCGATCAACGCGGTCAAGGGAGTGGAGATCGGCGCCGGCATGGGTGCCGGCGCCCTGAAGGGCAGCGAAAATGCCGACGAGATGTGGCCCGGCGAAGACGGGCCGGTCTTTGGCTCGAACAATGCCGGCGGCATTCTCGGCGGCATCTCGAGCGGTCAGGATGTCGTCGTGCGGTTTGCAGTCAAGCCGACATCGTCGATCATGACCCCGCGCCGGACCATCGACAAGTCCGGAAAGGCAACGGAGGTGGTCACCAGGGGGCGGCACGACCCATGCGTGGGAATTCGGGCAGTGCCGGTTGCCGAGGCGATGATGGCGATTGTACTTGCCGACCACGTAATGCTCGACCGCGGCCAGGTCGGCCGCCCAAGAGTAAAGGAATAGTGGGCTATCTTCCCTGTTCCGGAAGCATCGGTTCCACCCGCCTGGTTGGGACGACAGGCGAAGTTCGGGATCCCGGAGTGCCATGACGAAAAGGATTTGACAGCCAGACCGGCAATGTTTGACGGAATTGCGGGCGCCGCATCGGCCTGGAAGTGGGCCTGGTGCCGGCGCGATGGGTTGGCCAAGGCAGGATCGAGAGGGAGTGCTCGCGGAAATGGTTGCCATGGCTGGAGCCGATCCGGCGACGAATTTCCCCTGGCCTTTTGGAGGCGCCGCAGGCGATCGACGGCGCTACATCAGCTGCCGACCCGTGTTCATGACAGTGGTGGGGCGGGTGAGCTGGACGGCGAGGATGCCGCAGGTGATGACTGCCACGCCGACCAGGTCGAGGGCGGAGATGGTCTCTCCAAGCAGTATGGCGGCGACGGAGATGCCGAAGAACGGGTTCAGGAAATGGAAAGTTGCCGCCCGCGTGGGGCCGGCCCGGTCGACGAGGACAAACCAGATCCAGGTGGCAACCAGGCCGGGAAAGATCGTGGTGTAGGCGAAGGCGAGTGCAAAACTGCCCGACCAGTCCAGTGACGGTGTTTCGATCAACGCCGCTGCCAGGCCCAGCGGGACGCATCCGATCAGCATCTGCAGCCCGACCACCATCAACAGATTGCCGCGGGTGATCGTGCTCCTGATGGCGAGGGTGGCGATGGCCAGGGCCATGAGGCCGACCAGGCAAAACCCGATCCCGGGCAGGCTGCTGCCGCCGGAAATCCTGCTGCCCATGATCAGGCTGACACCGGCCAGGCCTGCGGCAAGGCCGCAATATCCGATCGCGCCCAGCCGCTCTTGTGCCAGGAGCCGGTTCAGCAGGGCAACGACGAGTGGCAAGGCCGAGGCAATGATTGCTGCCAGAGACGCCTCGATCCATTGCATGGCAACGAAGTTGAGGCCAAGATAGATCACGTTCTGGCAGATGCCGAACAGGATTGTTGCCCGCCACTGGCTTCGGTCCAGCCGAAAAGACTGGCCAAGCAGCAAGGCAAGCATCACCCCGATGGACCCGGAAATGGCAAATCTCACCGCCAGCGCCGTCAGTGGCGGGGCATGCTCGACAATGATCCGGGCGCTGGAAAAGGCGCTGGACCAGATGAAGGCAAAGGCAATCCCCATACCCAGAGCGAGCAGATCCAGTCGATTCACCGGATCTGCCTCCGAGTCCCGGGTATGGGTGGGATGGTGCCGTCAGCGGCTACGAGCCGCAGGCATCCTTGATTGTCTTGGAGAAAGTCATCCGGGGAACACGGTTGGCAGCCTTCTGGACGGTCTCGCCGGTCCTCGGATTGCGGAATGAGCGGGCTTCCCGGTCGCGGGCTGAAAGTTTGCCAACACCGGGAATGGTGAGGGCGTCGCCGGCGGCGACGGTCTCGATGATTGTTTCGGACAACGCATCGAGGACGTCGCCGGCCTCGCGGGCACTCACGCCGGCCTTTTCGGCCAGAAGTGCCACGAGGTCTGATTTTCGAATGGATTGTTGGGCCATTATTGGTCTCCAGTAATTGTGATAATTCTGTCAAACGACCGGCGACTAAATGCAAAAATCGGCCGGTAGTTCAATGGAATAGTTGAGCATTTGGCAGATTGGCGATTTCCTTGGACACCAAGATCACAGGAAAGCCGATTCCTCGAAGCTGCGCAATTTGCGCGAATGCAGGAATTCAAGTGGCTCGCCGCGCAGGAATTCCATGGCGCGAATGCCGATCAGCAGGTGGTTCTCGACCTGGTTGCGATAGAAGCGGCTGGCCATCCCCGGGAGTTTCAGCTCGCCCTGCAACGGCTTGTCAGAGATGCAGAGCAGGGTTCCGTAGGGAACCCGAAACCGGAATCCATTGGCAGCGACCGTGGCCGATTCCATGTCGAGGGCGATGGCCCGGGATTGACTCAACCGGTGCACCGGTCCGGAATTCGCCCGCAATTCCCAGTTCCGGTTGTCGACAGAGGCAACCGTGCCGGTCCGCATGATTCGCTTGAGGTCAAACCCGGCCATTTTCGTCACATCGGCAACCGCCCGTTCCAGGGCGATCTGGATTTCTGCCAGGGCCGGGACCGGGACCCAGACCGGCAGATCGTCGTCAAGCACCTGGTCTTCTCTCAAATAGGCATGACCGAGCACGTAATCTCCCAGGCTCTGTCCGCTTCGCAGCCCGGCACAGTGGCCGAGCATGAGCCATGCCCGTGGCCGCAGCACGGCAATATGGTCGGTCGCGGTCTTGGCGTTGGAGGGGCCGATGCCGATATTGACCAGCGTGACCCCGTGCCCGTCCGGCCGTTTCAGGTGGTAGGCCGGCATCTGCGGCACCCTGGACAGACGGGGGGCGGTTTCCTCCGGACCTGAAAGCTCGAAATCGCCCGGCACAATCATTGACGTGTATCCCGAATCCGGGTCCGCCAGCATGGCGCGTCCATATTCCTCGAACTCGTCCACATAGTACTGGTAGTTGGTAAACAGCACGAATTTCTGGAAATGGACCGGCGAGGTGGCCGTGTAGTGGCGGATCCTGGCGAGGGAGTAGTCGACCCGCTGGGCAAGGAACAGGCCGAGCGGCTGCGATCCGTCCGGATTCAGATACGGCTCGCCATTGGCAATCCGATCATGCAGGGTGCCGAGATCCGGAACATCGAAGGTGCTGCGAAGGGCCAACTCGATTTCCTCGTCCGGCCATTTGGCCAAGGTGTCGTCATCGACCGCAAAATGGATCGGGATCGGCGTGTCGGACTGGCCAATGGTGACCGGAACGTCATGGTTCTCGATCAGCAGCCGGATCTGCAACGCCAGGTAGTTCTCGAACAGGTCGGGCCTGGTGATGGTGATCGCGTAGTTGCCAGGCCTGGACACATGACCGAAGGAATACCTGGTCCTGACACTTGAATACCGCGTGCATCTCAGCCTGACCTCCGGATAGAAGGCGCGGTAGCGCTGGTTTCCCGGCCCGTCCCTGGCAACGTCAATCAGCCGGTCCTTCAGGAAACCGGTTGACTGCCGGTACATCTCCTTCAACCGCTCGACGGCCTGGGCGGGCGAGCGGAATTCCGCCTCCCCGCAATCATCGGGCGACACGATCTGACCGTCAGTTTCCGCCGGTTCCAATTCAGGCTCCTTCAAACAGGCTGGTTATGGAGTGGCTGGACACATCCACCAGCCCCAGATCGGAAATTCGCAATTCGGGAATTACCGGCAGGGCCAGCAGCGAATGCTGCATGAATGCATTGTTGAGGCTGCAACCGCAATCGATGATGGCGGCGTTGACCCGCTCGGCCGCCGCCGCCACCTCGGCAGCGGGACGGTCCGACATCAGGCCGGCCACCGGCAGTCCGACATGGGCAAGCTCGGCGCCTTCCTTCCAGACCGAAATGCCGCCATTGAGTTCGCCAAGGCGGTTGGCGGCCAGGGCCATGTCGGCCCGGCTGGTGCCGACAACAATCATGTGATGGCTGTCATGGGCGACGGTGGACGCCACCGCCATGCGGCCGCGGTAGCCGAACCCCGATACCAGGCCGTTGACGACCTGACCGGTGGCGCGGTGACGCTCGACCAGGGCGATCCGGCAAATTTCGCCTGACGGATCGCACTCCACGAACCCGTTCCGGACGCTGACATCCCGGACCAGGCTACGGGTCGGGGCCTGGTTTTCGATGACACCGATCACCCGTGCCCGCCAACTCCCTTCACTGGCCGGGGCCTTGATGTGGAAATCCTCGCCGGAGAGCATCCTGCCGAGCCGAACGGTGTTCAGCGCCTGTTCGGGCCAGTCGAGGCGGGGCAGGGGTGCCGTCAGCTTGCCGGCAACGGCCAGCTCGCGACCGCGTGCATGGACCCGGTGAATCGGAAGGGTCCGGAGGCATGAGGTCAGGAACAGGTCGGCGAGCCGGCCAGGGGCAATCGAACCGAGTTCACGCTCCAGTCCGAAATGGGTGGCAGTGTTGATCGTTGCCATCTGCAGGGCGACCAGGGGTTCGCAACCGCACTCGATGGCATGGCGCACCACCCGGTCCATGTGCCCGTCATTGACCAATGTGCCGGAATGGCAATCATCGGTGCAGAGTATGAAATTGCGCGGATCGAGCCCCCCGGTCGTGACCGCGGTGATCTGCCGTTCGACATCATGCCAGGCCGAGCCGAGGCGCATCATGGCCCGCATTCCCTGTCGGGTCCGGCTGATCGCATCGATCTCGCGGGTTCCCTCGTGATCATCGGCTGGCCCCCCGGCGGCATAGGCATGGAAGTCCGGGCCGAGATCAGGCGAGGCATAATGGCCTCCGACCGTCCGTCCGGCATCCATGGTTGCGGCGATTTCCTCCAGCATCTGCGGATTGGCGCCGATCACCCCGGGAAAATTCATCATTTCACCCAACCCGACGATTCCGGGCCAGCCCATCGCCTCCCGGACATCATCAGCGGAAATCTCGGCACCCGGCGTCTCCAGCCCCGGAGCCGATGGTGCGCAGGACGGCATCTGCATCAGCAGGTTGATCGGCTGCAACATGGCCTCGTCATGCATCAGCCTGACGCCCTCGATGCCCAGCACATTGGCAATCTCGTGCGGGTCGGCAAACATGGTCGTGGTGCCGTGCGGAATGACTGCCTCGGCGAAACGGGACGGTGTCAGCATGCCGGATTCGACATGCATGTGGCCATCGCACAGGCCGGGAACCATGTACATTCCGCCGGCATCGACGATTTCGGTATCATCGCCGATGCAATGGCTGGCATCGGGGCCGCAATAGGCGAACCGCCCCTCGGCGACTGCAATGTCCTGCCCGTCAATGATCTCGCGGGTCTGGACATTGACCCAGCGACCATTCCTGAACACCAGGTCGGCCGGAAGGCTGCCGCCAGCAACCTGAATCAGCCTGGCGGCCGACCGTTGCCAGGGGGAAGACGCAACGCGCATTGTCATTTGCGGTTCTTACCGGGCATTTCGGGTCGTAAGCAAGAAATACGGCACTCGGACAGAAAAGAATGAACGACAATTGACACGTTCAAGCCCAGACACCAAACAATCCCTGCCGGGAACCAGCATAATCTTCTCCCGCCACCGATTTGGAGGGCGCCTTCGGGCGCCGCATTATTATTCGGACGGACCGTTTCAGGAGCGGTCTCAACCACAAAATAACACCAGATTGAAGAAAGCGGCCATTGGGGAAGCGCCAAGATCCTGGGGGTCAATCGACGACACCACCATGCAAGAATTGCCTCAAGCCACGCCGAAGAACCAATGATTTGGACAGTGGATCGCAAGACCCACTTCTCCGCAACGGATTGACCTCCAGGTTCCTGGTGGTCCCCACCTGTGTGCCGATCGACCCGAGTCAAGCGATCAGGACAGGACGGCGGCAATTTCAGCGCGGACATCCATTCGGGACCGGGCCGCTCAATCGACGAGTTCGACGTCGTAAACCGCCAGCTTCGTGTCGGAACTCGCCAGATGCAGGCCTTCGCAGCGGGCCTGAGCGATCAGCATTCGGTCGAACGGGTCATTGTGATGCGGCGGCAGCGCCGCCGCGACCTCTGCGTGGGCCCAGGAAACGGGAAGCGGATGGCATCCGGCATCCAACACAATGTTGAAGAGTTCCTCCGGAACCCGGAGCTTGCCAAGCGCGCGCTTGATCCCGATCTCCCAGACGCTCGCTGCCGAGACATAGAGGTCGCCGTCCGTGATGGCCCGCGCCTGGGTCTCTGTGAGGCGCGGATCGTTCAGGACGGCCCAGAGCAGGACGTGTGTGTCGAGCAGCAGCCGCACTCAAGTCGCCGTGCCCTGTTCAAACATCTCCGCGATCTCGTCGTCGCCGTCAAACATGTCGTCGGGCAGCGAAAACGCGCCTTCCATGGCCCCGATCAGACGTCGGCCGACCGGACGGTCTGGACCTGCGATCCGGGCCACGGGGCGGCCATAGCGCGTCAACTCAAACGCTTCGCCCCCCTCGGCACGGCGGATCAGCTCGGCGAACCGGGCCTTGGCTTCGGCTATAGCGATCTGCATGAGCACACCCCCTTGCAATGACCAACATATAGGTCATGATCATGGCTGGCGCAAGAAGCCCTGTCATCGGGGGCGTCTCGCTCCGCGAGGCGCCGGTTCACCCCGGCACCCTTGCCGCCACCCGCCGAAGGCTGCAGCTGGACCGTGTAGGGTCTCACATTAATCTGGCCTGAACCGGGGGGTTTGTTCCACATTCCCATCGACGGGAGTCCCCGGCAGGTCAGCGACAATCCGCTACAGGGATTCTTTTCCAGGCAGTTCCGTTTCCGGTAGCAAGAAGCCCCGGCAGCGCATTGCCGCTTGCCTTCCACGGTACTTTGCCGGACATGGCCGGAAGGCAGCCCATGGCCGGAAAGGGTGGCCCGCGATATCGAGGATTTGCCCGACACGCGGACCGGCAGGCCCGGCAAGATCCACCGCATGCCGCCTTCCAGGCAGCGCAGGACCTCGCGGGCGGCGACCTGCCGAAGACTCGCCATGACGATCACGCGACAGACCATGACATCGGCCGGAAGATCGCGCCGACGCCGGCTGCCCTGGCCCGGTAACCGCAAGGTGGCATTGCCGAGGGCAAGGGGCTGGACCGGTGGAGCTGGCTGAGCGGCGGATGTCCGGGAACCTGGCTGGTGCCCGCCGGTTGCGGAGCCGGGGAGTGGCGACCTTGCCGGGGCTGGTGTCCTGGGCTGGATGGTCGGTCAGTGGGAGTCGAGATAGGCGAGAAGCCTGGCTGCCAGCTGGTCGGGGTCTTCCTCGGCACCCTTCAGGGTCAATTCGGGCGTCTCTGGAGCCTCATACGGTGAATCTATGCCGGTGAAATTGCGGATCTCGCCCCTGCGCGCCCTGCTGTAGAGGTTCTTGTGATCCCGCTGCTCGCATACGCTCAGCGGCGTGTCGACGAACACCTCGATGAATTCGCCGTCATCCATGAGTTCCCGGGCCATGTGGCGCTCGGCCCTGAATGGCGAGATCATCGACACGATGACAACGAGGCCGGCATCGACCATCAGCCTTGCCACCTCGGCCGCACGGCGGATGTTTTCCACCCGGTCAGTGTCGTCGAAGCCGAGATCGCGGTTGATCCCCTGCCGCAGATTGTCGCCGTCGAGCACATAGGTATGGGTACCGGCTTCATGCAGACTCTGTTCGAGCCGGTCGGCGATCGTCGACTTGCCAGCGCCCGACAGGCCGGTCAGCCAGACCACCCGGGGCCGCTGCCCCAGGGCGCTGGCGCGGGCCGATTTGTCGACGGCCATCTGCTGCCAGCTGACATTGTCGTCATGGTCAATCATGTGGTTGACCAACCCGGCTCCGGCGGTGGCGTTGGTCGAGCGGTCAATGACGAGGAAGGCGCCGGTATGGCGATTGACATGGTAGGAATCGAATCCAAGTGGCCGGTCGAGCGACAACATGCAGAGGCCAACCTCGCCCGGCTCGAGCAGTCCGCCATGGCGGGGGCAGCCGGTATCGAGGTCGAGGTGATGGATCGGACCGGTCAGCCGTGCTTCGGCCGAGGCCGCTGCCAGGCGGATGGAGTAGACGCGGCCAGGGAGCATTGCCGGGTGGTCCAGCCAGATCAGCCAAGCCACGAGCCGACGGGATACCATCGGCGGATATTCCGGCGAGGTAATCAGGTCGCCCCGTTCGGCAGTGATGTCGCTGGCCGGTAGGAGTGCCACCGCTTGGCCGGCCACTGCCTCGGCGAGTTCGCCCGACGGGCCGCGAATGCCGGCGACCTGGAATTCCTCGCCGGATGGATGGATGGTCAGCGTCTCTCCGCTGCTGATGCGGCCTGCCGCAACGGAACCATGAACGCCCTGCGATCCGGACTTCCGTGCTGCCACCCGCTGGACTGGCAGGCGGATGGGAGCATTCGTCTGCGCGCCGCCTGGCCGGGCGATCCTCAAATCTCCGGCCAGTGTCGAGCCATCATGCCAGGGCATGGCATCGCTGGCCGTCAGCACATTGTCGCCGGCCGTCACCGTGATCGGGAGCACGGCAAGATTGTCGAACCCGACGCTGTCAGCCAGCTCCCAGATGCTGGCATCGATCTTGTCGAATGCCCTTTCCCGAAACCCGACCTCATCCATGCGGGTGACTGCAAGGATCACCGTTTCCACCCGCAACAGTGAGGCAAGACTGGCCAGCTGCCGCTCTGGCGATTGCAGCTCCTCCGCGGCACTGGCCAGGATCACTGCAACGTCGGCGACCGAGAGGCCGGCAACGGCGTCGCCGACCGGCTGCTCGCCTTCGGGAATATCGACGATGACGAATTTTCGCTCAAAGGCTTATCCCCTTAGCACAGGTGGTCCCACATTTTGTGTCCGAGGAGGTTGACGTCACGTCGTGTTCGCTTTATGTTCCAGTCATGCCCAGCCGACTGAAAGACGACCGCCCGATGTCCCGCCAACAGTTCGAGGAGCTCTTCCCGGACGACGGGGCCTGCGCCCGCCACTTGGCGGAGCTGCGCTGGGGCGACGGCTTCGCGTGCCCGGCCTGCGGCGGCACGAAGGGCTGGGAGCTTAAGGGCGAGCGCTTCGTCCGCGAGTGCGCGGACTGCGGGCGCCAGACCTCCGTGACGGCGGGAACGGTGATGCACCGCAGCCACCTGCCTCTGAAGACATGGTTTCTCGCCGCGCATCTCGTGGCCACGCATTCCAACGGGATTTCCGCGCTCCAGCTCCAGGCGCAGCTGGGGATCGGCAGCTACAAGACGGCCTGGCTTCTGCTGCACAAGCTGCGCCGTGCCATGGTCGACCCGGATCGGAGCCTGCTGCAGGGGATCGCGGAGGTCGACGAGGCGTCCGTGCCCTGCCGCGACGGAAGCGGTGCGGAAGGGGTGAAGGGCGTGTCAGGCCGGGGCCGCAGCGCCGACGGCAGGATCCTCCTGGCCGGGGCGGTCGAGCTCTCGGAATGCGGGAAGCCGCGCCGCATCCGGCTGAAGGCCGTGGAAAGCTACGCCTCCGAGGCGCTGCACGGGTTCGTGTCGGACGCGGTCGCACCCGGCGCGCGGGTCGTCACCGACGGCTGGCTCGGGTACAGCGGCCTGCCCGACAACCCGTGGGAGGAAAGGGTGGTCGGCAACCGCAAGGCGCACGAGATCCTGACCTGGGTCCACCGGGTCTTCTCGAACCTGAAGCGCTGGGCCCTGGGGGTGCATCACGGGCTGAGACGCAAGCACGTCCAGCGCTACCTGGACGAGTTCGTCTTCCGCTGGAACCGGCGCCGCCACCGGCGGACCTCGCTCGACAGCCTCCTCGGCATCGGCCTCGGGCTGCCGCCCGCAACGTATCAGGACATCGTCGAAGGCCGCGCCTGACGCGGCCCCGGCGCCGGAACCCCGCTCCCGCAGTCCGTCCACGCCCCCGCAACTCGGAAATCCCCGCCGCCGGGACCGCCTTGCGGCCGTGCCGGCGCGTTCTGCGCAACGGATCCGGGAACCCGGCCGCGCGGGCGCCGACACAACATCTTGTGCCGCCTTGGCCAGGGGGATAAGCCTTTGCTAGGAAGTTTGACAAAAAAATACAAATTTTGTTGACTCTTAACGGATTCATCGCTGATATAAAAGAGTTCGCCGACCATACAAAGGACAGTGCCCATTATGCCATCTGAATATGAACCGTTACTGGATGTCCGCAAAGATTTAAAAATCGATTGGTATCGCAGTCCTATTGACAAAAAGGTCTTGCGGGAACTAATGCAAAAAAGTGACCGCCAAGGACTGTTTCAGGCTGGTGGGCATTTGGCCATCTTTGCCGGCACAGGAATGCTCAGCTACACCTTTTTTATGCAAGAGTGGTGGATTGCCTGCATTCTGGCAGTGATCGCCCATGGGACCGTCGGTACGTTCTTTTCCGGATTGGCGACTCATGAACTCAGCCACGGCACCGTCTTCCGAACCCGCTGGCTAAATCAGATGTTTCTTTATATTTTTAGCTTTTTGGGTTGGCTCAATTTTCACAATTATGACTTTAGCCATACCTACCACCACCGCTACACTCTGCATCCAAGAGGAGACCGGGAAGTCGTTCTACCCCTTCCGGTATCCTTGAGGTGGACTCGCCTGCTACAGTTGTTCACTATCCAAATCTTTGATGGTCCTGTAGTGTCAGGAATGATACCCGTGATCAAGCAGACGCTTAAAAACGCGATGGGGCAATACCCGGATGAATGGGTTGGAGCTGTGTATGAAGCCCTTGGGCCGGACTATATGAAGAAGTCGATTAACCTGGCACGGCTGATTTTGCTCTTCCATCTGGGGGTCTTGGTAGTGTCGATTTATTTTCAATTGTGGATCTTGCCGATATTGCTTTCCTTCCATCTTTTCATCGGTAACTGGCTCAAATATTTTGTAGGCTTGCCGATGCATTGCGGCCTACGCAGCAATGTCCCGGATTTTCGTAAGTGTACGCGGTCCATCAAACTCGATCCCCTTTCCGAATTTCTCTATTGGCGCATGAACTGGCATGCAGAACACCACATGTATGCCGGGGTCCCCTGCTACAACCTCAAGAATTTGCATGGGGCGATTGCCCACGATATGCCGCAACCCAAAAATGTGTTTGGAGCCTGGCGCGAAATGCGGGAAATTTGGCGAAGACAACAGGAAGATCCGAGTTATGAATACGATACCCCTGTGCCGCCCCCGACAGATCGAAAATCGGTTGAAGAGAATGACAAATTAGCCGCCTCCATTGGCGATTTAGCTCCTAAACCGCTGGCTTAAGTGAAATCGATTAATATACAGACTGACCCCAGAAAGAATACATGATGTTCACAATATAATAACTGCCAAATACCGAAGGAAACCTTTATGGAAAAACTAGACTTCTATATCAATGGAGCATAGGTAAAACCATCAAATACTAAAACTCTTGACGTCATTAACCCAGCAACTGAAGAAGCTGTTGCAACCATTTCGTTAGGCTCGCAGGCCGATGTTAATTTAGCAGTAAGCGCTGCCAAATCTGCATTTGAGAGTTATTCACAAACACCCGTCGCGGAACGCATTGAATTACTCACTACTATTAGAGAAATTTATAAACGAAGAATTGATGACGTTGCTGATGCAATCCAGACTGAAATGGGAGCTCCAACAAGTTTGGCAAGAGGAGCTCAGGCAATGGTAGGCCTGGGGCATCTAAAAGCAGCAATACGAGCTCTAAGCAACCATGAATTTGAATATACCCATGGTAAATTTCTTATTAGACACGAACCAATTGGAGTATGCGGTTTAATTACGCCCTGGAATTGGCCCGTGAACCAAGTAGTTTCTAAAATTGCGCCATGCATTGCAGCAGGATGCACTGCCATCCTAAAGCCATCAGAAATTGCACCCCTATCATCGATGGTTATTGCTGAGATAATACATGAAGCGAATGTACCCTCTGGAGTTTTTAATCTCGTGAATGGGCTAGGCCCGGAGGTAGGCGAGGCAATGTCCTCACACCCTGATATTGATAGGCTCAGTTTACAAATCGTATGCATGATCTGTCGATCGCTGCCGCAAGACAGCTGCGTGACGAGGCCTTCTCCAGTTCAATGCGGTGAAACCATCGCAAATAGTTGTCGAGATACTTGGTGGCGATACCCCGGTAGCGCCGCAGGAAATCCTTCAACTGGCTGTGCCGGCTGTTCACAGTCTGGATATGAAAGGCGCCTCGGACCCGCTCTCCATTTGACAGGTTCAGGGCTTCATGGCGGACCCCCATTGCCCGTGCGCATGGCGGATAGGCACGGTGGCCATCACTCACCAGCACGATATCACCATCCACCACCGGTCCGATGACCTGGCGCAGGGTATCGGAACCCGCCGCTGGAAGTGTCGCACTGACCGTCATGCCGCTACGGTCGGCAGCTACCAGTACCGGAACCTGTTCATCCGACAGGCCGCGCTTGGCTGCCTTGCCGCCACGACGGCGCGGCTTGCGGTCCAGGCCTCGCTCGCCCTTGCGGCTCTCCAGGATATAGACCCCGCCCTCCTCGACGATACCGGTGAGCTTGCCGGGGCCCCGGCCTTGCGTGGCAAGAAACCGGTGCCGCCAGCGATGCGCGGTATTGACGGCAATCCGGCAATGCTCGGCCGATTGGCGAATGGTCATGCCTTCGGCAAGACAGTCGCCGTACTCCAGCCATTTCTCCTTGTGGTGAAGCCCAGACAAGGGTGTCCCGGCCCTGGCACCGAAGGTCCGGCCGCAACGCTTGCACTGGTAGCGCCGAAGACCGCGGGATCTGCCGCGCAAGACCGCACCCGGCGCATGGCAACGGGGACATTGGCGGTCTTCGCCCACCGCCGCCTCGATCGCCGCCAGCGACGCCGATTCCTGCGAGGATCCAGAGAGTACCGCTTCGACCTCAAGGCGTTGCTCCCGGCTGAGCAGGGCAATCCCCGACAGCCATTCCTGAAACTCTTTGTGATCCATGATCGTCTCCTGTTCTACTCATGAACATACTACGAACGCATACGATTTGTAAACTGAGCCTATTGATATGATGTCGTTTACAGGTTCAACGCGAGGTGGCGTAGCAGTAGCGAAAGCATCAGCAGACAGTGTTAAAAGAGTTAGTCAGGAGCTCGGTGGTAAATCTCCTAACATAATTCTTGACGATGATCACTTTGAAAAGTCAGTGATGGATGGAGTTGAACTTTGCATGAATAATACTTGTCAATCGTGCAATGCTCCAACCCGTATGCTAGTTCCCGAGAGCAGAAAAGAAGAAGCATTTGCACTGGCAGTTAAAGAAGCAGAAAATACCACAGTGGGTGACCCAAAAGCTAATGACACGACAATTGGACCACTTGTAAGTGATGTTCAGTTCAACAAAGTCCAAACGCTAATTGATGCTGGAATTTCTGAAGGTGCTACACTTTTAGTAGGGGGTACTGGAAAACCTGATGGCCTTAATAAAGGCTACTATGTTAAACCAACAGTTTTTGGTGATGTGACTAACGATATGACGATTGCACGAGAAGAAATTTTTGGACCAGTTTTGTCAATCATTACATATACAGATATCGACGAGGCTGTATCCATAGCAAATGATTCTGAATATGGACTAGCCGCTTATGTGGCAGGGAAAAATAAAGAAGATTTAACTGCAATTGCTCGAAGATTAAGAGCGGGCCAAATTCACATAAATTATGGCTCTGGTGGCGAAGATGCTCCATTTGGCGGCTATAAACAATCTGGCAACGGCCGAGAAAAAGCTGAATGGGGATTTGAAGAATTTCTTGAAGTAAAAGCAATTATGGGTGGGTGAATTTTCTAAAATCAATTTTTTTATTTCAACCATCAAATAAAAATAATAGGCGTAAACGTGATGAGGCTTCCTGTATTCAATATTGGAGAATTTGAAAATTTAGCAGGAGCCTCACGGGAAAAGTACTGCACAGATCTGATCTCGTTTATTGCTGCAATCAAAACCCAAGACAGTTCAAAAGAATCTTTGCGGCGCCTAAAGCATCAATTTGTTGCACACATCGAACCCGATCCAACGAGGCCGATGTCAAAATCTTAAGGTTAGTGACGCTCTGGGAGTGTCACTAACCTGATTGAACGAGGCTGCGTGCGGGTTTCCGGACCTATGGGGAAAGTTGCACGTCGCGTGGTGCTGCGGGGGTCACGAGGCCGGGAGTCGGGATCGGCGGGGAAGCCGTGACGGCGGCTGCGCCGGTCGATCGACGGGCTGAAGCGGGGCCGTCGGGGTTGGAGCCTCGGCGAGGGCGGAACGGAGGCGGGCCGACGGGCGAGCGGGATTCCCGCCCGGCAGGTCCGGTCGTCTTGCGAACGCTTGCGTCATGGACCGGGTGCCTCCGGCGAGGTCGTCCGGGGCGGATCCCGACCCGGACCTGGCCCGGATCCTTCGGCCGGGATCTCGCGGAGATGCCGCAAGGGAGCGCCGCAATGGGGACAGGCGAGCGGCTCTGCGGCGTCCTCGTCGCCGCAGGTTTCGTCCGGGTCGTGCGGTTCCGGTTCGGGTGCGGTGACGCCAAGGGCCGCGCGGGCGGCGTCGAGGGTCTTCCGGCGGCAGCCGTTGGCGAGGATGCCGAAGTGGCGGATCCTGTGGAAGCCGTCGGGCAGGACATGGGTCATGAAGCGGGTGATGAACGTGTCGGTCGTGAGGGTCTCGACGCCGTAGCGGGGCTTTCGCTGCCCGGGAAGCTTCGGCCGCCGGCAGCGGAACCGCACGGTCTCCCCGTCGAAGCCGAGGATGCGGCTGTCGCCGATGGCGACGCGATGGGTGTATCTCGAGAGGTACGCGAAGACCTGCCGGGGTCCCCGGAACGGCCGCTTCGCGAAGACGACCCAGTCCCTGGCGCGCGCTCGTGCCAGGAGCTCGCGGAAGGCGTCGGGATCGCCGCCGTCGCTCCGGAACGCGATCTCGCCCCGGTCATGGGCGCTGGCGATCTCCTCCAGGAAGCGGCGTCGGAACAGGCTGGCAAGGACCTTGACGGGGGCGAGGAAGCGGCCGCTGCCGGTCTTCCAGTCCCCGGTCTCGACGTCGAAGCCGCCGTTGGGGACCACGCAGTGCAGGTGGGGATGCCAGAGGAGCCTCTGGTCCCAGGTGTGCAGCACGGCGGTGCCGCCGATGCGGATGCCGCTGCGGCGGGGATCGGCGGCGATGGTCCGCAGCGTCTCGGTCGCGGTCCGGAACAGGATGTCGAGCACGGTCTTCCGGTTGCTTCTGGCGATGGCGGCGATCTCGCGCGGCAGGGTGAAGACGACGTGGAAGGTGGGCACCGGCAGGATGTCCCGGGCCCTGGCCTCCATCCACCGGCGGGCGGCGGCACCCTGGCACGTGGGACAGTGCCGGTTCCGGCAGGAGTTGTATCGGGGATGCTCTCGTCCGCATCCGTCGCACTGGTAGAGATGGCCGCCGAGGACGGCGGTTCGACAGGTCTCGATGGCGGCCATGACCTTGAGCCGGCCGCGGTCGAGCCAGTTCCGGCGCTGCCGCCATGCGGGACCGGCGCGGCGGAAGATCTCCGCCACGCCGGCACGGTCCTGCGTCACGGGTCAGGCGGTCAGGAGGCCGAAGCCGGAGACCGGGTGGTCGAGGGCCTCGAACATCTTGCCCGTGGCGCGGGCGTAGGCGCGCGTCGTGTCGGCGTTCCGATGGCCGAGGGCGTCCTGGATGACGTCGATGCTGCCGCCGCGCTCATGCCAGTGAGCGGCCGCGCTGTGCCTCAGTGCATGGAAGCCGGTGCCCCGGTCGATTCCGGCCCGGCTCCGGGCCGCATTGAACGCCTTGCGCAGGGCCTCCGCCTTGATTGGCACCTCCGGGGACTTGCCGTAGAACAGCCATGTTGCCGGTCGTGGCCAGAGAGTCTGCCAATAGCTGCGCAGATATCCGATCACCGGCGCGGGGAGCGGCGCCATGCGTTCGACGTCCCCCTTGCCGGAACGAACGTGCAGGAGCTTCCTGTCCGCCTTGATGTCGGCGATCTGCACGGCGACGGTCTCCGAGATCCGGAGACCGGCAGCATAGGTGAGAAGGATCGCGGTCCGGTAGCGGAGGTCGGGCGTCGCCAGCAGCAGGCGCTCGACCTCGACCTCCGCCATGTGACGGGGCAGACGGCGCGGAGGCTTCCGGTTCCGCAGGCCGCGGACGACGTCGGGACGGTTGACCACCTCGCAGTAGAAGAACCGCAGCGCGGAGAGAGCGGCGTTGGTCGAGGCGGGCGCCAAGCCACGGTCGATCAGGCCCAGGACCCAGGCGCGAACCTGTTCCGCGTCGAGCCGGTCCGGAGCGGCCCTTGTGTCACGGGCCAGGTTGCTGACGGTCCGCAGGTACTCCTTCTGCGTCACGGGCGCCAGATTGCCGATCTTCATCTGCTCGATCATTCGAGCGCGTATCGGCGATTGAGTCTTCGTCATGGTCTGTCTCCTTGAAACCGGACGGCGCGCCGCCGGACCTCCCGGAGACGGGCCGTCAGTGGAGACAATGGCGGACGAAGGCGGTCGGGGAAAACGGCTCAGGTCCCGGCGAACCAGGCTCGATCCGCATCCCATTGGCGATGCGAAATGTCAGAACCAAGCAAAGGACGCAGCTGGCAGTCAAACTGCTGCGAAGCAGCTTCGTTCAATATAAATTTTGTTGACTCTTAAGGGATTCATCGCTTGTATAAAAGAGTTCGCCAACCATACAAAGGACAGTGCCCATTATGCCATCTGAATATGTACCGTTACTGGATGTCCGCAAAGATTTAAAAATCGGTTGAAGAGAATCACAAATTAGCCGCCTCCATTGGCGATTTAGCTCCTAAATCGCTGGCTTAAGTGAAATCGACTGATATACAGACTGACCCGACCTAGACAATTTGTCTCAACATAGTGTGAAAAGGAACCCATCATGAACTTTAGAACGAACAAGATATTTGAGAAAAACAAGCAGGGCAAGCCTAGTATCGGTAATGGTCTGGTTTATCCAAGTGCCGAGGCCATCGAGATCAAAAAGGCAAAAAACTCGGTCGAGACGGCGATCTCGATGCCGGGTACGCTCTACTATCTCTTCAACAATGGGGGGACACAGTAATGCCCAAGCTCACCGGCGCGCGCTTTGTCGCTGAGGCTGTCCGAGGATACGGCCTCACTCATGTATTCTATATGCCCTATATCATGCCCGAGGCCATCCTGGAGATGGACAAGCTGGGCGTCACCGCCATCCAATCGCACGGCGAGAAGGCAGCTGCCTACATGGCCGACGCCTATGCGCGCGTGCGACGCGGCCCCTCGCTGGTGATGGCGCAGTCGGTCGGTGCGGCCAACCTCGCCGCCGGCCTTCAGGACGCCTACCTGGCCTGCTCACCGGTCATCGCGCTGACCGGTCGTGAGCGGCAGCACCACCTGAACCGCAACTCCTACCAGGAGGTGGACCACGTCAAGCCATTCGCCTCGGTGACGAAGTACAGCGCCTACGTGCCTGCCGTGGAGACGCTGCCGATGTACCTGCGCCAGGCCTTCCGCAGCGCCGTCAGCGGCACGCCAGGGCCCACTCATCTAGACCTGGAGGGTATCGCCGGATTGACGATATCCGACGGCGAGTTAGATGCCGAGGTCGTCGTGGAGCAGCAGTTCACACAGGTGCCGGCATTTCGCCCTGTCGCTGATCCTGCCACCATCGCTAAGGCATTGGAACTGCTAGGCACCGCCAGCCGTCCGGTAATAGTCGCGGGAGGGGGCGTTACAGCTTCGGACGCGCGCGAGGAGCTGATCGGCCTGGCCGAGAAGCTGTCGATTCCGGTCGCCACCGCGCTCAACGCCAAGGCGATGTTCCCGGCCGACCACCCGCTGGCCATCGGAACCCCGGGAAATTACTCGAGAGAGTGCACCAATCGTATTCTCTGTCAGGCGGATATGGTGTTCTTCATCGGCAGCCACACCGGTGGCCAATTGACCCACGACTTTCGTATTCCGCCGCAGGGAACGCGTGCCATTCAACTGGACATAAACGGCGAAGAGATCGGTCGCAACTACACTGTTGAGGTTGGCATACAAGGGGATGCCAAGGCGTCCTTGGCCGCAATGATAAAAGCAGCTAGTCCAGGCCCCGACCGAGCTGATTGGCTGACCGAGGTGCAGGGGATGGTTGCGCGCTGGAAAGATAGCGTTGAAGAACATTGGAACTCGGACTGGTCTCCTTTGCGGCCCGAGCGCATTTGTCGCGAATTAAGCGAACACCTGCCCAGCGACGCAATTGTGGTTTCTGATACAGGGCATTCTGGTGTTTGGACCGGTACGATGCTGGATCTGAAACATCCAACCCAAAGCTTCATCCGTTGCGCCGGATCTTTGGGCTGGGGGCTTCCAGCGGCGCTTGGGGCGAAATGTGCAGCCCCGGATCGGCCGGTGTTATGTTTCACAGGCGATGGCGGGATTTGGTATCACATTTCCGAACTTGAGACGGCGGTGAAGGAAAACCTGCACGTCGTGATCCTTGTGAATAACAATCATTCGCTCAATCAGGAAAAAAACGCCGTCGAAAGCTACGAAGGTCAATCAGCAGCGAGTGACAAGCAGTGGCTTTTCCCGGATGCAGACTTTGCAGCAATCGCCCGATCAATGGGCGCTGAAGGGCTAACCGTTGACAAGCCCGCTGATTTACCCGGCGCGCTTGATAAGGCTTTTTCTGCAACTGGACCGGTGCTCATCGATGTCAAAAGCCATGTTGATGCGATCGCACCGCTAGCCTGGCTTCCCTAGGCGGCAGACCCACGGTCAGAGGCATTCAGCCCCGCGACCCGGCACTTCTCGGGCGGGTGCGCTATCGCTTGCCAAAACCTCGCCTCCGATGGCACCGCGCACGTCGACCTCACGGTGAGCGAGCTCCTCGATCGGCTCGCCGCCCTGATCCCGCCGCCACGGCGTAATCGCCATCGCTACCACGACGTGCTCGCACCCAACTCACCGCTGCCCCACGCCATCGCAGCGCGCCTGCTCTCTCACCGAACGCCTCGATGTGGCTCCCCCAAAATCAGTACACCAACCTCCTCGAACACGTCGGATTTCTTCTGCCATCGAAATCGGTCCATCTAACACCCGACCCAACGTTGCCAGTAAGACATTGATTAAAAAATAACAAATTTTTTCTTTAAATAAAAAAAAAATAAAAAAATGGGAAAATCCTAATAATTTCTAGGAAATTTGAAATCTTAAGGTTAGTGACGCTCTGGGAGTGTCACTAACCTGATTGAACGAGGCTGCGTGCGGGTTTCCGGACCTATGGGGAAAGTTGCACGTCGCGTGGTGCTGCGGGGGTCACGAGGCCGGGAGTCGGGATCGGCGGGGAAGCCGTGACGGCGGCTGCGCCGGTCGATCGACGGGCTGAAGCGGGGCCGTCGGGGTTGGAGCCTCGGCGAGGGCGGAACGGAGGCGGGCCGACGGGCGAGCGGGATTCCCGCCCGGCAGGTCCGGTCGTCTTGCGAACGCTTGCGTCATGGACCGGGTGCCTCCGGCGAGGTCGTCCGGGGCGGATCCCGACCCGGACCTGGCCCGGATCCTTCGGCCGGGATCTCGCGGAGATGCCGCAAGGGAGCGCCGCAATGGGGACAGGCGAGCGGCTCTGCGGCGTCCTCGTCGCCGCAGGTTTCGTCCGGGTCGTGCGGTTCCGGTTCGGGTGCGGTGACGCCAAGGGCCGCGCGGGCGGCGTCGAGGGTCTTCCGGCGGCAGCCGTTGGCGAGGATGCCGAAGTGGCGGATCCTGTGGAAGCCGTCGGGCAGGACATGGGTCATGAAGCGGGTGATGAACGTGTCGGTCGTGAGGGTCTCGACGCCGTAGCGGGGCTTTCGCTGCCCGGGAAGCTTCGGCCGCCGGCAGCGGAACCGCACGGTCTCCCCGTCGAAGCCGAGGATGCGGCTGTCGCCGATGGCGACGCGATGGGTGTATCTCGAGAGGTACGCGAAGACCTGCCGGGGTCCCCGGAACGGCCGCTTCGCGAAGACGACCCAGTCCCTGGCGCGCGCTCGTGCCAGGAGCTCGCGGAAGGCGTCGGGATCGCCGCCGTCGCTCCGGAACGCGATCTCGCCCCGGTCATGGGCGCTGGCGATCTCCTCCAGGAAGCGGCGTCGGAACAGGCTGGCAAGGACCTTGACGGGGGCGAGGAAGCGGCCGCTGCCGGTCTTCCAGTCCCCGGTCTCGACGTCGAAGCCGCCGTTGGGGACCACGCAGTGCAGGTGGGGATGCCAGAGGAGCCTCTGGTCCCAGGTGTGCAGCACGGCGGTGCCGCCGATGCGGATGCCGCTGCGGCGTATCCGGCTAAACAAAGGCGTTGCTGGTTTTTGTTGAGCCCCGGCTTTGATTTCCGGATTCTCCGGACGCGCGCGAGAGGCGCGCGTTCAGCAAGGAGAATCGGACATGGACAGAGATCAGACGGCGGGCCCGCCGGCGCCGGTGAGGCGCAGCGCCGAGGACTGGCGCGCTCTGGTGGGCGAGTTCGAGGCCAGCGGCGAGACGCTGAAGGCGTGGTGCGCGGGCCGCGGGTTTTCGGCGAAGACGCTTTCGAACTGGCGGAGCCGGCTCAGAGGGGACGGGCCGGCGCCGGCGTTCGTCGCGGTTGCGGATTCCGGCCTGCCGGCGGCCCTTGAGGTCGAGCTTGATCTCGGCGGCGGCGCCGTTCTCCGCCTGAGGCGGGCGTGATCGCGGGCCGGCCGGCGGGCGGCATCTGGCTGGCCACCGCGCCGGCCGACATGCGGATGTCGTTCGACGGCCTCTCGGCCCTGGTGCGGACGCGGCTCGGCCGCGATCCGGTGTCGGGGGCGTGGTACGTGTTCATCAACCGGCGCCGCACGCTGATGAAGGTTCTGGCCTTCGACAGCGGCGGATACTGGATCTGGAGCAAGCGGCTGGAGCGCGGGCTGTTCGCCCGCGCCGCCGCGGACGGGCCGGCGGAGCCGCTGTCGCCGTTCGGGCTGCTGGCGCTGATCGAGGGCATTGACGTCCTGGCCGCGCGGCGGCGGGTCCGCCTCCGCCGGGCCGCCTGATCAGAGATGAAGGACTGATCCGGCGGGCATGCCCGCCGGACCGGGATGCGCTGAATCGGCGAGCGACCGCATCGGGCTGCCGGCGAAGCGCGTCTTCCACTCGCGCGGCGTCAGCTCGCGGACCCGGCTCGCCGGATGGACGGCCACGCGCTGCAGGACATCGGTGAGCCACACATAGGGATCGACGCCGTGCAGGGCGCAGGTGAACAGCAGGCTCTGGATAGACGCGGTCCGCGCGGCGCCGTCCTCGGTCCAGGCGAACAGCCAGTTCTTCCGTCCGCAGGCGATCGGCCGCACGCCGCGCTCCAGATGGTTGGTGTCGATCTGGACGTCCGGGTCGGAGAGGAAGATCTCCAGCTCAGCCCGGCGCGCGCCGGCGTAATTGAGCGCCTTCAGGAACGGATCCTTCGGCAGGCGCTCCACAGCCGTCTCGGCCGCGTGCCATTCCCAGAACGCCGCCATCGCCGGAACGCTCTGCCCGCGCCGCGCGGCGAGCTTCTCCGCCCCCTCCAGCTTCCGCTTCGCGATCCGGCGCTCGGTTTTATACAGCTCCCAGATCAGCTCCAGGGCCTCCGCCGCCGCCGCCGGATCGCTCTCCAGGCGCGCCTCGAAGTTCCGCCGCGTGTGCGCCCAGCAGCCCGCGTGCGCGACGGCCTCCCCGCGGGCCGCGGCGTATTTTTCGTATGCCTGGTATCCGTCGCTCAGCAGAACGCCGCTGAACTCCCCGAGAATCTCCGGCACGCGCTGGTGCGCCCGGTCCGGAGCGTAGTGGAACACAAGCTCGCCGCGGTCGCCGAACACCGGCCAGAACTTTGCGCTCCGCATCTTTCCGGGGCCGGTCCGGCCGGCCCGTATCGCGGTCTCGTCCATGGCGATCACGCGGCTCTCGAGAACGGATTCCCACAGCGCGTCGCGCACCGGCTCCAGGAGGTCGATGGCCCGCCCGGTCCAGTTTGTCAGCGTCTGCCGCGCCAGCGTCACCCCGGCCGCCTTCATCCGCCGATGCTGCCGGTGCAGCGGCAGATGCCACACGAACTTGTCGGTCAGCAGCCCCGCCAGCACGCTCACATCGGCGCAGCTGCGCTCCAGAACCGCCGGCGGCGCCGCCGCCGGCAGGATAGAGAGCGACAATCAAGGTGACAGCTCAGCGTCAAACAGGATGAGAGTCGGTTTCAGGGGGACGTCTTCGGCGGCAGTCACCGGAGGGAGGTCGTAGGCCGACTGGAGGTGACGGCCGCCGGATGGGGATTTTTCTCCCCCCTACGGGCTTGTTTGGCGTTTGCGGCTGGCCGGGTAAATCCTTGCGCTCGTTGTTTTCGAGAGGAGCGCAAGTTGCCCGGTCACCACGTAACTGATCACCAGATGAGGTCATTCATGAAACACAGGAAAAACCACTCGACGGAGGTGGCCGCGGCGAAGGCCGGTTTCAGCGCCGCCACGGGCTACCGGATCAACCGGGACCCGACGCTTCCTTCCTTGAAACGGGCACCGAGGGGCCGGCGCCGTCCGGACCCGCTGGCCGGGATATTCGACAGCGAGGTCGTGCCGCTTCTCGAGATTGATTCCGACATCCGGCCGGTGGCCGTGTTCGGGGAGTTGATGCAGCGTCACCCCGATCTGGACCCGTCCATCCGGCGCACCCTGGAGCGGCGCATCCGCGACTGGCGGGCCCGGAACGGTCCCGATCGGGATGTCATGTTCCGGCAGACGCACAGGCCGGGCCGGCTCGGCCTGTCGGACTTCACCCGGATGGAGGCTCTCGGCGTCACCATTGCCGGGCAGAAGCTGGATCACATGCTGTATCACTTCCGGCTTGCCTGGTCCGGCTTCAGGCATGCCGAGGTGGTTCTCGGCGGCGAGAGCTTCACGGCGCTGGCCGAGGGTCTGCAGGCTGCGCTCTGGTCGCTGGGCGGTGCCCCGCAGGAGCACCGGACCGACAGCCTGTCGGCCGGGTTCCGCAATCTCTGCAGGCAGGATGCGCAGGACATGACCGAACGCTACCGCCTGCTTTGCCGGCATTACGGGATGACACCTTCACGCAACAACCGCGGCGTTGCCCATGAGAATGGTGCGATCGAAAGCGCACACGGCCACCTCAAGCGGGAGATCGGTGATGCGCTGGCCCTGCGAGGCTCGAAGGAGTTCGCCGATCTTGCGGCCTGGCGCGGCTTCGTCGCCGAGATCGTCGGGCGCGGCAATGCCCGTCGCACCAGGCGCATCAAGGCCGAACGCGCCCTCTTGCGCGACTTGCCGCCGATGCGCACCACCGATTACGAGGAGACCAGCGTGCGCGTCACCACCTCGAGCGGCTTCATCCTCAAGCGGGTGTTCTACACTGTGCCTTCCCGGCTGATCGGCCACCGGCTCGGCGTGCGCCTCTACGATGACCGCCTGGAGCTCTATCTCGGCGGCATCCATCAGCTGACCGTGCCGCGCAAGCGCAGGGGCTCGTCGATGAAGGCGGTGCATGTGGTCAATTACCGCCACGTGATCCATTCCCTGAAGACCAAGCCGATGGCGCTGCTGAACCTGGTCTACCGTGACGAGCTGTTCCCGCGGGGGGCGTATCGGCGCTGCTTCGAGATGGCGATGGCGCAGCTGGACGAGCGTTCCGCCTGCCGGTTGACGGTGAAGCTTCTTGCACTGGCACATGAGGAGAACTGCGAGGCGGCGCTGGCGGAGGAAATCGACGCCTGCCTGCGGGCCGGCAAGCTGCCGGAGCTTGACCGCCTCAAGGTCCGGTTTGCACCGCAGACCGGGGCGATGCCCGACATCCGCGTCATGCGGGCGCCACTGGCCGGGTATGGCGAGCTTCTCGACACGGCAGGCCAGTCATGAGCGGGCTGCCCGATGATGCCGGCGGCAAGGTCGACGGGGTCAGGCTGGCCCTGATGCTCTCGGAGTTGCGTCTTCCGACAATGCGGGAGTTCTGGAAGGCTTTTGCCGAACGGTCCGATGCCGAGGGCTGGCCTGCGGCGCGGTTCCTTGCGGTCCTCGCAGAGCACGAACTCGCCGAGCGCTCCAGGCGCCGGATCCAGCGCCATCTGAGCGAGGCAAGGCTGTTGCCCGGCAAGAGCCTGGCCAGTTTCGACTTCAACGTGGTGCCGATGGTCTCCAAGGCCCAGGTCATGGCGCTCGCCGCCGGCGACGCATGGCTCAACCAGGGCGCCTGTTGCCTGATCTTCGGCCCTTCCGGGACCGGAAAAAGTCATCTGTCCAGTGCGATCGGACTGGCGCTGGTGGAAAACGGCTACAGGGTGCTGTTCTGCCGGACCACGGACCTGGTGCAGCGCCTGCAACTGGCGCGGCGGGAGCTGACACTGGAAAACCTGCTGGCCCGGCTGGACCGGTATCACCTCCTGATCCTCGATGACTTCGCCTATGTCCGCAAGGACCAGGCCGAAACCAACGTGCTCTTCGAGCTCATCTCGGCCAGATACGAGCGGCGCTCGCTCCTGATCACCGCCAACCAGCCCTTCTCGGACTGGCACAGGATCTTTCCGGACGAGACCACGGCGGTGGCCGCAGTCGACCGACTGGTCCACAGAGCCACGATTCTCGAGATGAACGTCGAGAGCTATCGCCGGCGCGCCGCACTCGAGACCCGCAAACGCGGCCGGCCGGCGACAAGAGCCACGGAAAAGAACACCACCGTCGACTGAGCCGGAAAACACCGAAAACATGCGGCCCGCGGCACACCAGAGCCGCGGGCCGTCTTCGTTCCGGAAACAAGGAAATCAGCGGCAAACAGGATCAGCGGAAAAACCACTTGCACTCGACAGGAAATCCGGAAAATATCCGCATTGCCGCGACGTCAAACAATCATCCTGATTGACGTGCAGCTATCATCCAGATTGTCGCTCTATAGGCAGGAACCTGTCCGTTCCCCGCCGCTTGAGCACGGGGGTGACGATCCGCAGGATCTCATAGCTCGCCGGCCGCTGGACCAGCCGGTTCACAACATGCTCGCCGACCCGCTCCAGCTCCCCGCCGGAAAACTCCTCGGCCTCCTCCGGGGGCATCACCACGGTGCGCACCGGAATGTCGGCGCTGAAGCGGATTCCGGCCTCGTTCACCGCGTTGGCGCGGCTCTTCGGACCGCGCCGGCGGCGGCGCGCCGGAGGCGGCGCCTCAGCGGCTTCATCAACCGCCTCCTCCTCCTCCGCGGGCCCGATATCAACGCCGGCGGCCTCGAACAGGCTTGTCTGCGGCAGCGGAAAACCGCTGATCCGCTTCTCGGACCTGCGGCCGAACACGTTCCGCTTGAACCAGCCGAGCTGCAGCCGGAGGTCCGCGATCTCATCGCGCGCGGCCGCCAGGGCCTCTTTCGCCTCGGCCAGGGCGGCGAGGGCCTCCTCCAGAGTCGCTGGAGCCGGATCGGGCTGTGCGGCGGCGGTCTGCATGGCTTCGGAACTGTCTCCGGAATGCTGTCTCCAATGCCCGGAAGACTACAGGATTCCGCCGCATATTGCAAGCTAATTGTTTGTTTTTATTAGAATATATGAAGTTTTTTTGCCGCCCGGCGGGCGGTTCGCGAAGTCAGCCGGAACCGGCAACGCCTTTGTTTAGCCGGATACGCTGCGGCGGGGATCGGCGGCGATGGTCCGCAGCGTCTCGGTCGCGGTCCGGAACAGGATGTCGAGCACGGTCTTCCGGTTGCTTCTGGCGATGGCGGCGATCTCGCGCGGCAGGGTGAAGACGACGTGGAAGGTGGGCACCGGCAGGATGTCCCGGGCCCTGGCCTCCATCCACCGGCGGGCGGCGGCACCCTGGCACGTGGGACAGTGCCGGTTCCGGCAGGAGTTGTATCGGGGATGCTCTCGTCCGCATCCGTCGCACTGGTAGAGATGGCCGCCGAGGACGGCGGTTCGACAGGTCTCGATGGCGGCCATGACCTTGAGCCGGCCGCGGTCGAGCCAGTTCCGGCGCTGCCGCCATGCGGGACCGGCGCGGCGGAAGATCTCCGCCACGCCGGCACGGTCCTGCGTCACGGGTCAGGCGGTCAGGAGGCCGAAGCCGGAGACCGGGTGGTCGAGGGCCTCGAACATCTTGCCCGTGGCGCGGGCGTAGGCGCGCGTCGTGTCGGCGTTCCGATGGCCGAGGGCGTCCTGGATGACGTCGATGCTGCCGCCGCGCTCATGCCAGTGAGCGGCCGCGCTGTGCCTCAGTGCATGGAAGCCGGTGCCCCGGTCGATTCCGGCCCGGCTCCGGGCCGCATTGAACGCCTTGCGCAGGGCCTCCGCCTTGATTGGCACCTCCGGGGACTTGCCGTAGAACAGCCATGTTGCCGGTCGTGGCCAGAGAGTCTGCCAATAGCTGCGCAGATATCCGATCACCGGCGCGGGGAGCGGCGCCATGCGTTCGACGTCCCCCTTGCCGGAACGAACGTGCAGGAGCTTCCTGTCCGCCTTGATGTCGGCGATCTGCACGGCGACGGTCTCCGAGATCCGGAGACCGGCAGCATAGGTGAGAAGGATCGCGGTCCGGTAGCGGAGGTCGGGCGTCGCCAGCAGCAGGCGCTCGACCTCGACCTCCGCCATGTGACGGGGCAGACGGCGCGGAGGCTTCCGGTTCCGCAGGCCGCGGACGACGTCGGGACGGTTGACCACCTCGCAGTAGAAGAACCGCAGCGCGGAGAGAGCGGCGTTGGTCGAGGCGGGCGCCAAGCCACGGTCGATCAGGCCCAGGACCCAGGCGCGAACCTGTTCCGCGTCGAGCCGGTCCGGAGCGGCCCTTGTGTCACGGGCCAGGTTGCTGACGGTCCGCAGGTACTCCTTCTGCGTCACGGGCGCCAGATTGCCGATCTTCATCTGCTCGATCATTCGAGCGCGTATCGGCGATTGAGTCTTCGTCATGGTCTGTCTCCTTGAAACCGGACGGCGCGCCGCCGGACCTCCCGGAGACGGGCCGTCAGTGGAGACAATGGCGGACGAAGGCGGTCGGGGAAAACGGCTCAGGTCCCGGCGAACCAGGCTCGATCCGCATCCCATTGGCGATGCGAAATGTCAGAACCAAGCAAAGGACGCAGCTGGCAGTCAAACTGCTGCGAAGCAGCTTCGTTCAATACAAATTTTGTTGACTCCTAACGGAATCATCGCTTGTATAAATGTGTAATCCAAAGAATTTGCCTTAGTTCGCGATGTTCGCGATGTTCGCGATGTTAAGGCAAGAGCGCAGGCTGCAAAATGCAGCGAACAAAAAGGAGAAACACATGATACTGCAATTATTTCGTTCCGCATTGCTGGGCACTGCTTTAGGCGTTTTAGCCGCTAGTGGTGCTTACGCGCAGGGTGGCGGAGGCGAGCTCGTCGTCGTCGCCAACCAGGAACCCCAGCACATGCAGGCCCAGGTCACCTACAAGGAGATCAACAGCGTCGGCCTGCGCAACGTGATCGAGCAGCTCACCCGTATCGACGACAACACCGGCGAGGTCCTGCCCATGCTGGCGACCAGTTGGAAGCAGGTCAGTCCAACGGTCTGGCACTTCAAGCTGCGAGAAGGCATCACGTTCCATGATGGTACGCCGTTTGATGGCGAGGCCGCGGCGGTCGGCATCAACTATGCTTGGAGCCCGGATAACGACTACGACATCCGCGCGAACATGGGTCCCCAAATCACGGCAGAGGCCGTCGACGAGTCTACGGTCGCGGTGATCACGGCGGCGCCTGACCCGTTGCTGCCGAAGCGGATGTATCTGGGCGGGATCTCGTCCGCCAAGCAGATCCTCGAGAACCCGGCAGACTATGATGTGCATCCGATCGGTACCGGCCCTTACGTCTTCGACGAATGGAAGCAGGGCCAGTTTTGGACCATGAAAGCCAACCCCGACTGGTGGGGCAACACGGCGGCCGACACCTACGGTGAGATTTACTTCGACAGCGTGCGTGTCGTCTGGCGGTCAGAGCCGATCGTCCGCGCGGCCATGGTGGAGAGCGGCGAAGCGCACCTCGCCATGTTCCTGACCAAGGAAGAGTGCGAGCGCTTCGATGCGACCGGCGGGATAAAGTGCAAAGGCAAGGGCTCGGACACGTTCCTGCAGTTCCGCCTTGACTATCACGGCGCCGACCCGCTGCTCACTGACCTCGATTTTCGCAAGGCGATCTTCACCGCCATCGACTGGGACGGCATTCGTGTGAACCTTATGGGCCTGGGCGAGTCACTGCCCGGTCAGATGCTGCCCAGCGTCGCCACCGGCTTTCATGAGGGCATTCAGCAGTATCCGTACGACCCGGCGGGCGCCAAGGCGATTGTCGATAAGCTGAAGGCCAGTGGCGCCGACATGCCGAGCATCCACATCGCGACGCGTCTCGGCTCGACGCCGCGCAACGGCGAGATGGTCGAAGCGATGGGCGCGATGCTCGACGCCGTCGGCATTCCTAATACAGTAGCCGTCGAGGAGCCAGGCATCTTCAACCCGTGGGTAACATCGAAGCCGAACCCGGAGCGGTCCTCCGCCTGGCTGCATGTGCAGGCCAATCCGCTGATGGACTACGCCGCAACGTTCGGCGCGCACTTCTCGTGCGGCGGCCGCGTTTCGGTGTTCTGCGACCCCGACTTCGATGCTCGTGTCGCCACAGCCCAAACACTATCAGGCGACGAGCGTCACACGGCGCTGCGTGACCTGGTCAAGGAAGGACACGATCGCTACGTCGTCGCGGCGGTCGGGCTGCTGCAGCGCGCTTACGGCCTGCCGGAGAACTTCGAATGGGATTTCGGCCTGGACCACCGCATAGTCGCGGTGAACATGCGGCTTAAGTGACGGCTGTAGTCATGAAAAGGCGAGTTTTCGCCGCGGTTGGGCCCTCATGGTTGAACCATGAGGGCCCAGGGCCGTTTTCCTGCCGCGCGAGGCGCAAGAATCTTGCCCGCTTTGAGCCGCCACGTATGCGGCCTATCCTCATGGGTATGGTAGCGCGAGGGTCCAATCGATGATCGCTAGCGGCCGCATTAGTTATTTCACGCGTCGCCTGCTGGGCTCCATCGTCCTGCTCGTGATTGTCTTGTCAGTTGTTTTCATCGCCAACCGGCAAATCGGCGACCCCGCACTTATGGTGCTGGGCGTTAATGCGACCGAAGAAGACGTCGCCGACGTGCGCGAGCGCATGGGCCTGAACGACCCATTCCTAGAGCAGTATGGACGCTTCCTTAAGGGCCTGGCGACAGGCGACCTGGGCAGCACGTTCCGCTACGGCGTTAATACTCTCGTCAACACCGGGGCGCTTACAGAAGAGGATTTCCCGGACCCGCGCGCGACCTTGCCTATTGCTGCCGAGCGCCTGCCGGCAACGCTGTTGCTCGGCGGCGTCACGATCGCCTTCTCGGTCTTCGTCGCCTTGCCCCTGGGAATCTACGCCGCGGTGCGGCCGCGCACGTTCGGCGACCGCGTCGTCAACGTGCTGTCGCTCGCCGGCGTGTCGATCGTCGAATACTGGTTCGCGCTGATCCTGATCCTGGTTTTCGCCATCCAGGTGGATTGGCTGCCGACCTCCGGCTACGGCACCGCCGCTCACTTGTTGTTGCCGGTGCTGGCGCTGTCGCTGCGGCCGATCGGGCGCATCATCCAGATCACCCGCAGCTCGATGCTGGACGAGCTGGCGAAGCCCTACGTCACCGCTGCCCGTGGCCGCGGTATCCCGCTGCCAAAAATTGCCTCCGTCCACGCGTTGAAGAACGCCGCCATCCCGATCGTGACGACGATCGGCGACGAAACGGCCTCTGTTGTGACCGGCGTCATCATCATCGAAACGGTGTTTGGTTGGCCTGGAATCGGCGCCCTGACCGTGGATGCGCTGAAGATCCGCGACGTGCCGCTGATCGAGGCAACGGTCTTCCTGCTGCTCGTGATGGTGCTGACGATCAACTTGATCGTTGATCTGTTCTACACCGTGCTAAGCCCGCGCGTGCGGCTGGGTCAGCAGTCATGACCGCCGAAACGCCAACGGCGGAGATGCCGGTTACGGGAGAGGAGCGGCAGGCCAGCGTGACCTGGCGGGATGTTGCCCGCGCCCTTGTCCGTGAACCGGTGGTGCTGCTGGCCGTCATCTTCCTAGCGGTGCTCGGCATCGCCGTCCTTTTCGCGCCGTGGCTGGCGCCCTACGATCCGCTGCAGCCGAACATTTTCTCCGGCCGACTGGCGCCGCTATCGACCGCGCCGGGGCCCGGCGGGGTCGACCAGTTCCACGTGCTCGGCACCGACGCGCTTGGCCGCGACATGCTGAGCCGGCTGATGTACGGCGCCCGCCCATCGGTCTCTATCGCCCTCGGCGCCGTCGCCCTAAGCGCGGTCGTCGGCACCACGCTTGGCCTGTTCGCGGGCTTTTATGGCGGCCGCGTTGAGATCGTGATCATGCGCATCGTCGATGGCATCATGGCGGTGCCATCGCTGCTGGTGGCGCTGTACGTGCTGTTCCTGATCGGCGGCGGGGTGGCCAACCTGGTGCTGATCCTCGCCTTCGCCCGCTGGGTTGTATTTGCGCGCCTGGCCCGCGGCATCACACTCTCCTATCGCGAGTCTACGTTTGTTGAGGCCGCACGGTCGATCGGCGCAACTGACCTGCGCATCATCTTCCGGCACATCCTGCCGAACATGGTCGCGCCCCTGCTGGTGGTGGCGACACTGGAGATCGCGCTGCTGATCCTGGCTGAGGCGGGATTGAGCTTCCTCGGCTTCGGGCTGCAGCCACCGGAGCCATCGTGGGGCCTGATGATAGCGCGCGGGCGCGAGTATCTACGCGAGGCCTGGTGGATGATCACATTCCCCGGCCTGGGGCTCTTCCTGACGACGCTGAGCCTCAATCTATTCGCCGGCTGGCTGCGCACGATCATGGACCCGGTGCAGCGATGGCGATGGCTCATATGAACCCAGAGGACGATCATATGCCCACCACTCAGTCCGCACTGCTCACCGTGGCCGAGCTGAACGTCGCGTTCCGGACCCCGCACGGTCTCGTTCAAGCCGTCAACGGCGTCTCGTTCGACATCGGGCGCGGCGAGACCATCGGCATCCTCGGCGAGTCGGGGTCCGGCAAGAGCGTCACCGTAGGTGCCGTCATGGGCCTGCTGGACACGCCGCCGGCGGAGATCACCGGCGAAATCCGTTACGGCAGCGTCGACCTGTTGCACGCGCCGGCGCGGGAGACGCGCAAGATCCGCGGCGATCGCGTGTCCATGGTCTATCAGGACGCCGTCACCGCCCTCAACCCCGGCCTGACGGTCGGCTACCAGATTGGGGAGATGTTTCGTGTCCACCGGCCCGGCACCTCGCGGCGCGACGCCCTGGCACGGGCGACGGAGCTGATGGACCGGGTGCACATCCCGTCGGCCAAACAGCGCGTGCACAGCTACCCACACGAATTCTCAGGCGGCATGAGCCAGCGCATCATGATCGCCATGGCGATCGCGCTGGAGCCGCATATTCTTATCGCAGACGAGCCGACGACGGCCCTCGACGTCACGGTACAGGCCCAGATCATGCAGCTGTTGGCCGAGCTGCGGGCGGAAACCGGCATGGCGCTGATCCTGATCACCCACGACCTCGGCGTCGTCGCCGAGGCGGTCGACCGCATACTTGTCATGTACGCCGGGCGCATCGTCGAGCGTGGCCCGACTGCCGCCGTTGTCCGACACCCCGGTAATCCGTATACGGGCGGCCTCATGAACTCGGTGCCACGGGCCGAACTCAAGCATCGCAAATTGGCAACGATTGAGGGCGCGCCGCCTGTGCTGACGGCGATACCACCTGGCTGCGCCTTTCATCCACGATGTGGTCGACGACAGGCAATCTGCAGCAAAGACCAACCAGCGCTGCAGGCAGTCACTGGCGATCGCGAAAGCGCCTGCCATTTCGCCGCCGAGGTACTCAGCACCAAAGTGTTCAACACCGAGGTGCCCGATGGCTGAGCCGGCGATTGCCCTCGGTGAGCCACTGCTCAAGGTTGATCAGCTGGTCAAGCACTATCCGGTGCGCCGCGGCGCCTTGCTCGGCGGCGGAGGCATCGTGCGTGCGGTCGACGGCGTGTCGTTCACTCTCCACCGCGGTGAGACCTTGGGTATCGTTGGGGAATCCGGGTGTGGCAAGTCTACCCTCGCACGCGCGCTCTTGCGCCTCGTCGAGCCGACCAGCGGGCGGGCGCTTTTTGCCGGCGAAGATCTGTTCCAGCTGTCACGCAGTGAGATGCGGCGACGGAGGCGGCAGCTGCAGATTATTTTCCAGGACCCGTTCGCGTCGCTGAACCCGCGCATGACTGTGGCCGAGCTGGTGCGTGAGCCCTGGGCCATCTTCCCCGGTGTCGTACCGCGCCGGGAATGGGCCGACCGCGTCGCCGACCTGCTGACGCGGGTGGGTCTCAACGCCGACGACGCCAGCCGCTATCCGCATCAGTTCTCAGGCGGCCAGCGCCAGCGTATCGGCATCGCCCGCGCGCTCGCCCTCAACCCTGAGATCCTGATCTGCGATGAGCCGGTCTCGGCGCTCGACGTCTCCATCCAAGCGCAGGTGATCAATCTGCTGCAGGAGATCCAGGAGACGTTCGGGCTCTCCTACATCTTCATCGCCCACGACTTATCGGTTGTGCGCCATATCTCAGATCGGGTTGCGGTCATGTATCTCGGCAAGGTCGTCGAGCTGGGCACGTGGGAGGAAGTCTACGAGCGGCCGACGCATCCCTACACACAGGCGCTGCTATCGGCCGTGCCGACAATCGACCCTGCGGAGCGGGTCGAGAAAATCATGCTGGAGGGTGAGGTGCCAAGCCCGATCAGTCCGCCATCAGGCTGCCGCTTCCGCACCCGTTGTCGCAAGGCCGAGGCGCGTTGCGCTGCGGAAGAGCCTGCCCTCGTTGAGCGCGATGGCGGGCACGCAAGCGCCTGTCACTTCGCGGCACCGCAAGAAACTTTTTAGACTTTTTTAAGGAGAGTAAACAATGAAAGCTGTACAACTACCAACTCCGCAGCAAATACGAGAAGTCGCCGATGAACTGGGTCTGGATTTAACCGATGCGGATGTTGAATCTTATCTGGGTATGTTTCAGGGTGATGTAGATGCATACAATGTGGTTGATGCGATGCCTGATAATCTTCCGCTTGTGAAGTATCCACGAACACCTGGCTATCAACCCAGGAGTGAAGAAAATCAGTATAATGCCTGGTATGTAAAGACAGAAATTAAAGGGGCCGCTCAAGGGAAACTTCAAGGAAAAACCGTTGCCTTGAAGGATAACGTCATGCTGGCTGGTGTTCCCATGATGAATGGATCTTCCATTGTGGAGGGGTATGTTCCTGACATGGATGCGACGGTTGTCACACGGCTTTTGGATGCAGGGGCTACGATTGCCGGAAAAGCTCACTGTGAAAATCTTAGCATGGCTGGTGGCAGTTATACCAATTCAAAAGGACCGATACATAACCCCTATAAAAGAGGACATAATGCTGGCGGATCATCTTCTGGCAGTGCTGTCCTTGTTGCTGCAGGAGAGGTCGATCTCGCAATTGGTGGAGATCAAGGGGGATCCATTAGAATACCTTCGGCTTGCTGTGGAATATATGGAATGAAGGCTACCTATGGGCTTGTCCCTTATACAGGCATATGGTCGAATGCGGTTTATGTAGATCATACGGGTCCTATGACAAATAATGTCGAAGACAACGCCTTAATGCTGGAAGTGATTGCCGGTGTGGATGGATATGATACCAGGCAATATAATGTGAAAACACAGCGCTACACGGAGGCTCTTAAGGGCAAAGACGGTCTAAAAGGCATGAAGATTGCCGTGGTCAAAGAAGGGTACCTGCAGGAAGGTGATCTTCGTGCCAGTGATTGGGGGCATCTACGGCGGAATCTTAATGCAGAAAAAGAAGCTAGTGAAAAAGTCAAGGCAGCCACTGCCGCCCTGAAGTCTTTGGGAGCAACGGTAGAGGAAGTCTCAATTCCTATGCATCCTGTTGCTCCGGCAATCGCAGCGCCAATCCTGGTTCAAGGGGGCGATGGCGCATATGAGGGCAGTGCCTATGGAAGGAGCAATTCTGATCTCTATGTAACCAGCCTTATGGATTTTCTAAGGAATTGGCGAAACCGGGCGAATGAATTGCCGGAAACCATGAAGCTGATGACTATGTTTCGCGCCTACATCAGAAAGTATTACGGTGATCGCTATTATGGAAAGGCAATCAATCTGAGTAGACTGCTGAGAGCTGCATATGACAAGGTTCTTAATGATTATGATTTGCTGGCGATGCCGACTACGATTAAGGCTCAACCACATGCAGCTCCTGATGCAAGTCGAGAGGAATATATTCAAAGAACTAATGAAATGCACGCAAATACATGCCCCTTTAATATCACTCACCACCCGGCAATGGCCATTCCTTGTGGGATGTCAGAGGGACTCCCGATAAGTTTAATGCTTGTTGGAAAGCATTTTGACGAATCCACCATTTACCGTGCTGCCCATGGGTTTCAGGACGGAACGAATTGGAAGGAGATGTAAGATGAGAACAGTAATTGTGACGGGTGCGCGAGGTGGTATTGGTGAGGCGACAGCCAACAAATTCTTGTCACTTGGAGACCGTGTTTACGGAACGGATTTGTCGTTTGATGAATCATCACCGCACGAGTACATCGAAGTCGTCTGTGATGTGACTGATGCGGATGCGGTGAGTGGTATGGTGGAACGGGTCATGAGTGAGACGGGTCGAATTGACGTGTTGGTCAACAATGCGGGCATTCGAGTCGAGAAAGATGTGATTGATACCACCATTGAAGAGTGGGATCGAATGATGGCGGTGAATCTGACGGCTGTCTTCCTCGGGTGCAAGTTCGCTCTTCCCCACATGCTGAAGCAGGCATCCGGCGCCATCGTCAATGTCGCTTCTACATCCGGGCTGAATCCGCAGCCGAACCGCGCCGCCTACAGCGCTAACAAAGCCGGTGTGATGGGGCTGACCAGGCAGATGGCGTTGCAATACGCCCGCCAGGGCGTTCGGGTGACGGCAATCAATCCAGGTAGTACGCAGACGCCCTTTGTCCGCGGTGCATTGGCAAGAACTGGCGACCCGGCAGCGGCGAATGCTGCTGTCTCGGAGCGCTTGCCAATCGGTCGGATTGCCAGGGCAGAGGAGCAGGCCAATGCGATCGCCTATCTCGCCTCCGACGAGGCATCGTTTATCACCGGGTCGATACTCGATGTCGATGGTGGCAGTAACCTGGTCACCGCCCATGTGGCACCAGGGAGCTATTAGGTCACATGGGGCGAGCATTGTTGTCGTTAATCTTTTTTAACTATTACGAGACTTTATATAGAGGAGACTAAAAATGACTAATCTTAAGGTTAGTGACGCTCTGGGAGTGTCACTAACCTGATTGAACGAGGCTGCGTGCGGGTTTCCGGACCTATGGGGAAAGTTGCACGTCGCGTGGTGCTGCGGGGGTGACGGCAATCAGTCGGGATCGGCGGGGAAGCCGTGACGGCGGCTGCGACCGCGGTCGATCGACGGGCTGAAGCGGGGCCGTCGGGGTTGGAGCCTCGGCGAGGGCGGATTCCTGGAACTCTTTGTGATCCATGATCGTCTCCTGTTCTACGAGGCCGGGAGTCGGGATCGGCGGGGAAGCCGTGACGGCGGCTGCGCCGGTCGATCGACGGGCTGAAGCGGGGCCGTCGGGGTTGGAGCCTCGGCGAGGGCGGAACGGAGGCGGGCCGACGGGCGAGCGGGATTCCCGCCCGGCAGGTCCGGTCGTCTTGCGAACGCTTGCGTCATGGACCGGGTGCCTCCGGCGAGGTCGTCCGGGGCGGATCCCGACCCGGACCTGGCCCGGATCCTTCGGCCGGGATCTCGCGGAGATGCCGCAAGGGAGCGCCGCAATGGGGACAGGCGAGCGGCTCTGCGGCGTCCTCGTCGCCGCAGGTTTCGTCCGGGTCGTGCGGTTCCGGTTCGGGTGCGGTGACGCCAAGGGCCGCGCGGGCGGCGTCGAGGGTCTTCCGGCGGCAGCCGTTGGCGAGGATGCCGAAGTGGCGGATCCTGTGGAAGCCGTCGGGCAGGACATGGGTCATGAAGCGGGTGATGAACGTGTCGGTCGTGAGGGTCTCGACGCCGTAGCGGGGCTTTCGCTGCCCGGGAAGCTTCGGCCGCCGGCAGCGGAACCGCACGGTCTCCCCGTCGAAGCCGAGGATGCGGCTGTCGCCGATGGCGACGCGATGGGTGTATCTCGAGAGGTACGCGAAGACCTGCCGGGGTCCCCGGAACGGCCGCTTCGCGAAGACGACCCAGTCCCTGGCGCGCGCTCGTGCCAGGAGCTCGCGGAAGGCGTCGGGATCGCCGCCGTCGCTCCGGAACGCGATCTCGCCCCGGTCATGGGCGCTGGCGATCTCCTCCAGGAAGCGGCGTCGGAACAGGCTGGCAAGGACCTTGACGGGGGCGAGGAAGCGGCCGCTGCCGGTCTTCCAGTCCCCGGTCTCGACGTCGAAGCCGCCGTTGGGGACCACGCAGTGCAGGTGGGGATGCCAGAGGAGCCTCTGGTCCCAGGTGTGCAGCACGGCGGTGCCGCCGATGCGGATGCCGCTGCGGCGGGGATCGGCGGCGATGGTCCGCAGCGTCTCGGTCGCGGTCCGGAACAGGATGTCGAGCACGGTCTTCCGTAGAGAGCGACAATCAAGGTGACAGCTCAGCGTCAAACAGGATGAGAGTCGGTTTCAGGGGGACGTCTTCGGCGGCAGTCACCGGAGGGAGGTCGTAGGCCGACTGGAGGTGACGGCCGCCGGATGGGGATTTTTCTCCCCCCTACGGGCTTGTTTGGCGTTTGCGGCTGGCCGGGTAAATCCTTGCGCTCGTTGTTTTCGAGAGGAGCGCAAGTTGCCCGGTCACCACGTAACTGATCACCAGATGAGGTCATTCATGAAACACAGGAAAAACCACTCGACGGAGGTGGCCGCGGCGAAGGCCGGTTTCAGCGCCGCCACGGGCTACCGGATCAACCGGGACCCGACGCTTCCTTCCTTGAAACGGGCACCGAGGGGCCGGCGCCGTCCGGACCCGCTGGCCGGGATATTCGACAGCGAGGTCGTGCCGCTTCTCGAGATTGATTCCGACATCCGGCCGGTGGCCGTGTTCGGGGAGTTGATGCAGCGTCACCCCGATCTGGACCCGTCCATCCGGCGCACCCTGGAGCGGCGCATCCGCGACTGGCGGGCCCGGAACGGTCCCGATCGGGATGTCATGTTCCGGCAGACGCACAGGCCGGGCCGGCTCGGCCTGTCGGACTTCACCCGGATGGACGCTCTCGGCGTCACCATTGCCGGGCAGAAGCTGGATCACATGCTGTATCACTTCCGGCTTGCCTGGTCCGGCTTCAGGCATGCCGAGGTGGTTCTCGGCGGCGAGAGCTTCACGGCGCTGGCCGAGGGTCTGCAGGCTGCGCTCTGGTCGCTGGGCGGTGCCCCGCAGGAGCACCGGACCGACAGCCTGTCGGCCGGGTTCCGCAATCTCTGCAGGCAGGATGCGCAGGACATGACCGAACGCTACCGCCTGCTTTGCCGGCATTACGGGATGACACCTTCACGCAACAACCGCGGCGTTGCCCATGAGAATGGTGCGATCGAAAGCGCACACGGCCACCTCAAGCGGGAGATCGCTGATGCGCTGGCCCTGCGAGGCTCGAAGGAGTTCGCCGATCTTGCAGCCTGGCGCGGCTTCGTCGCCGAGATCGTCGGGCGCGGCAATGCCCGTCGCACCAGGCGCATCAAGGCCGAACGCGCCCTCTTGCGCGACTTGCCGCCGATGCGCACCACCGATTACGAGGAGACCAGCGTGCGCGTCACCACCTCGAGCGGCTTCATCCTCAAGCGGGTGTTCTACACTGTGCCTTCCCGGCTGATCGGCCACCGGCTCGGCGTGCGCCTCTACGATGACCGCCTGGAGCTCTATCTCGGCGGCATCCATCAGCTGACCGTGCCGCGCAAGCGCAGAGGCTCGTCGATGAAGGCGGTGCATGTGGTCAATTACCGCCACGTGATCCATTCCCTGAAGACCAAGCCGATGGCGCTGCTGAACCTGGTCTACCGTGACGAGCTGTTCCCGCGGGGGGCGTATCGGCGCTGCTTCGAGATGGCGATGGCGCAGCTGGACGAGCGTTCCGCCTGCCGGTTGACGGTGAAGCTTCTTGCGCTGGCACATGAGGAGAACTGCGAGGCGGCGCTGGCGGAGGAAATCGACGCCTGCCTGCGGGCCGGCAAGCTGCCGGAGCTTGACCGCCTCAAGGTCCGGTTTGCACCGCAGACCGGGGCGATGCCCGACATCCGCGTCATGCGGGCGCCACTGGCCGGGTATGGCGAGCTTCTCGACACGGCAGGCCAGTCATGAGCGGGCTGCCCGATGATGCCGGCGGCAAGGTCGACGGGGTCAGGCTGGCCCTGATGCTCTCGGAGTTGCGTCTTCCGACAATGCGGGAGTTCTGGAAGGCTTTTGCCGAACGGTCCGATGCCGAGGGCTGGCCTGCGGCGCGGTTCCTTGCGGTCCTCGCCGAGCACGAACTCGCCGAGCGCTCCAGGCGCCGGATCCAGCGCCATCTGAGCGAGGCAAGGCTGTTGCCCGGCAAGAGCCTGGCCAGTTTCGACTTCAACGTGGTGCCGATGGTCTCCAAGGCCCAGGTCATGGCGCTCGCCGCCGGCGACGCATGGCTCAACCAGGGCGCCTGTTGCCTGATCTTCGGCCCTTCCGGGACCGGAAAGAGTCATCTGTCCAGTGCGATCGGACTGGCGCTGGTGGAAAACGGCTACAGGGTGCTGTTCTGCCGGACCACGGACCTGGTGCAGCGCCTGCAACTGGCGCGGCGGGAGCTGACACTGGAAAACCTGCTGGCCCGGCTGGACCGGTATCACCTCCTGATCCTCGATGACTTCGCCTATGTCCGCAAGGACCAGGCCGAAACCAACGTGCTCTTCGAGCTCATCTCGGCCAGATACGAGCGGCGCTCGCTCCTGATCACCGCCAACCAGCCCTTCTCGGACTGGCACAGGATCTTTCCGGACGAGACCACGGCGGTGGCCGCAGTCGACCGACTGGTCCACAGAGCCACGATTCTCGAGATGAACGTCGAGAGCTATCGCCGGCGCGCCGCACTCGAGACCCGCAAACGCGGCCGGCCGGCGACAAGAGCCACGGAAAAGAACACCACCGTCGACTGAGCCGGAAAACACCGAAAACATGCGGCCCGCGGCACACCAGAGCCGCGGGCCGTCTTCGTTCCGGAAACAAGGAAATCAGCGGCAAACAGGATCAGCGGAAAAACCACTTGCACTCGACAGGAAATCCGGAAAATATCCGCATTGCCGCGACGTCAAACAATCATCCTGATTGACGTGCAGCTATCATCCAGATTGTCGCTCTATAGTCTTCCGGTTGCTTCTGGCGATGGCGGCGATCTCGCGCGGCAGGGTGAAGACGACGTGGAAGGTGGGCACCGGCAGGATGTCCCGGGCCCTGGCCTCCATCCACCGGCGGGCGGCGGCACCCTGGCACGTGGGACAGTGCCGGTTCCGGCAGGAGTTGTATCGGGGATGCTCTCGTCCGCATCCGTCGCACTGGTAGAGATGGCCGCCGAGGACGGCGGTTCGACAGGTCTCGATGGCGGCCATGACCTTGAGCCGGCCGCGGTCGAGCCAGTTCCGGCGCTGCCGCCATGCGGGACCGGCGCGGCGGAAGATCTCCGCCACGCCGGCACGGTCCTGCGTCACGGGTCAGGCGGTCAGGAGGCCGAAGCCGGAGACCGGGTGGTCGAGGGCCTCGAACATCTTGCCCGTGGCGCGGGCGTAGGCGCGCGTCGTGTCGGCGTTCCGATGGCCGAGGGCGTCCTGGATGACGTCGATGCTGCCGCCGCGCTCATGCCAGTGAGCGGCCGCGCTGTGCCTCAGTGCATGGAAGCCGGTGCCCCGGTCGATTCCGGCCCGGCTCCGGGCCGCATTGAACGCCTTGCGCAGGGCCTCCGCCTTGATTGGCACCTCCGGGGACTTGCCGTAGAACAGCCATGTTGCCGGTCGTGGCCAGAGAGTCTGCCAATAGCTGCGCAGATATCCGATCACCGGCGCGGGGAGCGGCGCCATGCGTTCGACGTCCCCCTTGCCGGAACGAACGTGCAGGAGCTTCCTGTCCGCCTTGATGTCGGCGATCTGCACGGCGACGGTCTCCGAGATCCGGAGACCGGCAGCATAGGTGAGAAGGATCGCGGTCCGGTAGCGGAGGTCGGGCGTCGCCAGCAGCAGGCGCTCGACCTCGACCTCCGCCATGTGACGGGGCAGACGGCGCGGAGGCTTCCGGTTCCGCAGGCCGCGGACGACGTCGGGACGGTTGACCACCTCGCAGTAGAAGAACCGCAGCGCGGAGAGAGCGGCGTTGGTCGAGGCGGGCGCCAAGCCACGGTCGATCAGGCCCAGGACCCAGGCGCGAACCTGTTCCGCGTCGAGCCGGTCCGGAGCGGCCCTTGTGTCACGGGCCAGGTTGCTGACGGTCCGCAGGTACTCCTTCTGCGTCACGGGCGCCAGATTGCCGATCTTCATCTGCTCGATCATTCGAGCGCGTATCGGCGATTGAGTCTTCGTCATGGTCTGTCTCCTTGAAACCGGACGGCGCGCCGCCGGACCTCCCGGAGACGGGCCGTCAGTGGAGACAATGGCGGACGAAGGCGGTCGGGGAAAACGGCTCAGGTCCCGGCGAACCAGGCTCGATCCGCATCCCATTGGCGATGCGAAATGTCAGAACCAAGCAAAGGACGCAGCTGGCAGTCAAACTGCTGCGAAGCAGCTTCGTTCAATAACCGTTTACAGTGTTGGAACCCGCAGAAACCCGCATTTACTTATTCCAAGGACCGGGAATTTGGGTCAGGGCTGCGTGGTGGCGCGTTATATGCTGACCTCGGTCTTGCCGAAGCGACGGGCGATACCTACTTTCTGCCGGCCAGGATCCTTCACAACGAGACCCGGGTGTCTGAAGACTACTTGGTAGTGCAGGTATACGGCCCGGCCAATGTCGCGACAGAGCAATCTAGCGCGTCAATCAAGCTGGCAGTCCAGCGACAATCAGGATGGCAGTCTCGTTGAGGGGGCGTTTCCGGCTGCCGCCAGCGCAAGGAGGGCGTAGCCCGACTGGAGCTGGCGGCAGCCGGAACGACGCTCTTTCTCCCCCTCCCGGGCCTCCTTTGGTGTCTGCGGCTGGCCGGGTAATGGCCTTGCGATCATTCTCGAGCAGAGGAGCGCAAGGTGCCCGGTCACCATGTAACGGACAACCAGATGAGGTCATTCATGAAACACAGGAAATCACACTCGACGGAAGCGGCGGCCGCGAAGGCCGGCTTCAGCGCCCGCAGCGGCTACCGGATCCAGCAGGACCCGACGCTTCCCTCACAGAAGAAGGCTCCGCGGGGGCGGCGGCGCCCGGACCCGCTCGCCGGGATATTCGACGAAGAGGTCGTGCCGATGCTGGAAGGCGATTCGGACATTCGCGCGTTCGGCGTGTTCGAGGAACTGATGCGGCGCCATCCCGAGCTGGATCCGGGCATCCGGCGCACCCTCGAGCGGCGGATCCGCGACTGGCGGGCCCGCCACGGCCCGGACCGGGAGGTGATCTTCCGACAGACGCACACGCCCGGCCGGATCGGCCTGTCGGACTTCACGTCCATGAACGCGCTCGGTGTCACCGTGGCCGGCCAGCCCCTCGATCACCGTCTCTATCACTTCCGGCTCCCGTGGTCGGGGTTCCGGCATGCGGAGGTGGTTCTCGGCGGCGAGAGCTTCACGGCCCTGGCCACGGGGCTGCAGGCCGCGCTCTGGTCCCTGGGAGGCGCGCCGGGCGAGCATCGCACCGACAGCCTGTCGGCGGGGTTCCGGAACCGCTGCAAGGACGACGCCGAGGACATGACCGAGCGCTACCGCCTGCTCTGCCGGCACTACGGGATGGTTCCGTCCCGCAACAACCGCGGCGTGGCGCACGAGAACGGCGCGATCGAGAGTGCGCACGGCCATCTCAAGCGCGAGATCGCGGACGCGCTGGCGCTCCGGGGGTCGAAGGACTTCGCCGACATCGACGCGTATCGCGCCTTCGTCGCCGAAGTCGTCGGGCGCGGCAACGCGCGCCGGTCCGGGCGCATCAAGGCAGAGCGCGAAACGCTCAAGGACCTGCCGCCGATGCGCACCACGGACTACGAGGAGACCAGCGTCGACGTCACCTCGTCGAGCGGCTTCATCCTGAAGCGGGTGTTCTACACCGTGCCCTCGCGGCTGATCGGCCACCGGCTCGGGGTCCGGCTCTACGACGACCGCCTGGAGCTCCATGTCGGCGCCGTCCATCACCTGACCCTGCCGCGCAAGCACAAGGGCGCGTCGACGAAGCCCGTGCACGTGGTCAACTACCGCCATAATGGGAACCGAATGGTTATGGGAACCCGAGGTTCC
Organism: Paracoccaceae bacterium; assembly: GCA_964291445.2. GTDB lineage: Bacteria > Pseudomonadota > Alphaproteobacteria > Rhodobacterales > Rhodobacteraceae > JAPOXR01. Next base: position 1,109,144 of record OZ219864.1, read on the forward strand.
GAGCGCCTTTGATGACACGCCGTTTTGCCTTGATCGGGTTCCCGTAATAAGTTCCTGCTCAGACGTTCGAGAGCATCGTCATCAACTCGTCCCTCACGCCCTTGAACCGTCCCTTGCCGAGACCCGGCGAACGCCACTCCAAGATGGTACCCAGCTTCTCGGCGGGATCCGTGCGCAGGTACATCTCCGTGGTCTGGAGCGACTGGTGTCCCAGCCACAGCGAGACCTTGCGGATGTCGCCGGTCGCCTCGAGAATCGTCAAGGCACAGGCGTGCCTCAGCACATGAGGGGTCACTTTCCGGCATGCGATCGACGGTTCGGTCAGCGCTGCCGTCGCGACATGCAGCGCGAGCCGCTTGGCGAAGCCGCGCCGGGTCATTCCCCCTCCCATCGCGTTCAGGAACATGTGCCTGTCGGGAACTTCGGGGCGTATGGAAAGCCATGCTCCGAGCGCGCCGGCCGTCTCCTTCCAGAGCGGCAGGACGCGGGTCCGCCGTCCCTTGCCGAAGATTCGCACCTCGTTCAGCTGCGGCATCCTGACATCGTCGAGACCGAGACCGATCAGCTCGGAGACGCGGAGCCCGGCATTGTAGGCGAGACACAGCATCGCCCGGTCCCGGGTTCCGGACCTGGTGGCGGCATCCGGAGCCTTGAGCAGCGCCTTCACCTCGTCCCGGTCGAGATGCCTGAGCACGGGAACGTCGCTCTTTTTCTGCGGGATCGCGTGCACCCTTGCAGCCATGTCGAGGCAGTCCGGGTGCCGGAACTCGAGGAAACGGAAGAAGCTCTTGAGCGCGGCCAATCGGATGTTGCGGGTGCCGACGCCGTTGCCCCGTTCCGCCTCGAGATGGTCGAGGAATGCGAGGATGGTGTCGACGTCGAGATGGCCGACCTCGAGCCTGCAGGGGCGGATGCCGTGCCTGTCCGCGGCGAAGGCCGCGAGCAGCCTGAAGCTCGTGGTGTAGCTCTCGACGGTGTGTCGGCTTGCCCCACGGTCACGGGGGAGATGCTCCCTAAGGAACGCGGCCAGCGGGGTTGCGAGTCGGGTCATGTCGTTTCCTTTCCCGTTGTCATGTGAAGAATCTCGGTCGCCTCCGACACCTGGCGCATGAGGACGGGCGTCGCCTCGAGGTAGTAGTAAGTGTCGGTGACGTTGACGTGTCCCAGGGTGGTCGAGAGCGCGAGCATGTGCCGGCCGACGTCCTTCCGGCTTGAGGAGAGGCTGCCTTCCAGTGCGGAAACGGCGAAACCGTGGCGCAGATCGTGCAGCCTGGGGCCGGGCTCGTCGGGCCCTCCGCGAACCCCTGCCTTGCGCGCGAGCAGAATGAACGTCCTGGTCAGGTAGGCCGGGCGCACCGGCCGGCCGGACGCGAGCACGAACAGGTGCTCGTCGGGTCCGCCCCGCCGCTTGCGCACGACGAGGTATTCGTCGAGGGCGCGGCGGGCGCTCTCGTGCAGGGGCACGAGGCGGTCCCTGTGGTTCTTGGCGTTCCTGACCATGAGCCCGTCCGGTCCCAGGTCCCCCAGCAGCAGCCCGGTCGCTTCCGAACGCCTCAGGCCGGTGCATGCCATGAGGCCGATGATGAAGTGGAAGGTCAGCGGGGTGAGCGACCCTGCCGGCGGCAGGTGCAGCGCCTCCGTCATGATCTTCCGGATCTCCTCCGGCGACGGGATGCGCGGTGGCGGCCGATGTCGTCCCGGCCTGCCGAGAGCGTCCTGATGAGGCACCTCGTGACGGTCGTCCCCGGCATGGAGGAAGACGGCCATTACGCGGACGGCGCGCAGCCGCCTCTGCGCCCCGCCGACCGATGCTGCCGTGCAGGCCCAGTCCAGGACGCTGCCCGTGCGCACGAACCTGTCGCCCCTGGCGTCGGCAAATTCGGCGAAGCGCATCAGGACCCGTTCCTGGCCTTTGAACGACAGGCCCAGCGCCTTCCTGCCGGCGACGTAGCCCTTCGCGTGATCCGTCATGGTCATCGGGGGTCTCCCTCGAACGGCCAGGGCTGCACCAGTTCCCGGAGCATCCGGACATCGACGCGGGCGTAGATCGCGGTCGTGTCGGGGGACCTGTGCCTGAGAAGGGTTCCGACGGCTTCAAGCGGGGTGCCGTCGCGCAGGAGATTTGTCGCCGCGGAATGCCTGAACAGGTGCGACGATGTCGGACCGACGCCCCGAATTCCGGCCCGCTTGACGGCACGGCCGACGATGGAGGTGCTGATGCTGTTGCTCGCCAGGGGACGGCACGGCGCTTTGCAGCACAGGAACACCTTCCTCTCGTCGCTGCGTGGCCGAGCCTTCAGGATGTAATCCCGCAGCGCGTCGCCAACGTCCTGCGGGAGCGGAAGTTCCGCCTCTCGCCGCGACTTGCCGCCGACCCGGATGACGGCCCGATCCCAGTCGATGTCATCGAGAGCCAGCCCGCAGACGTCGCCGGCCCGCAGCGCAAGCCGGGCGAGCAGCAGCAGGGCCGCCCTGTCACGCATCCCCATCGGCGTCGTCACGTCGCAGGTCGCGATCATGCGCTCGATGTCGTCCTGCCCGACATGCCGGGGCAGGCTCTCGCCCCGGAGCCTCGGGATCGTCGGGACCGCGTGGACGAGTTCCGGCCGGCATAGGCCGTTCGAGCCGAGAAAGCGCAGGTACATCCGGAATGCACTCGCCTCGTCTCCGACCTGTATTCGGGACGCGGTTTCGAGACGGCCCAGGATCGTGTTCCGGACACGAGCGGCATCATACGTCCCCGGGTCGTCGCCGAGAGCCGGAAGCAGCGTACGCATGTGCCGTTCGTATCGCTCGATGGTCGTGTCCCTGAGGCCGCGGTGCTGTCGAAGCCAGTTCAGGAATGCACCAAGATGCTCGCCGTGTTCCGCATGAAGCTGCGGGACTTCCGGCGCCGGGATGACGTCCCACAACACCAGGAACGCGGCAAAGCGTCGGAGGGTCGATCCGGCTTCTTTCGAACCGACGAACCCGACGGGCCTGTTGTCAAGGAACCCCGGATGAACGCAGGCGCAGTCATGGGCGAGAAACCGGCGCAGAACGCGTTCGTCGGCCGCCGCCAGGGGAATGTCCGACAGGTGGAGCCAGACGACGAAGTGGCGGCACAGGTTCCCGATATCCTGGACCGTCGAGCGGGCATATCCCCGCTCCTCCAGGGAATCCAGGAACTGCGCCACGAGGCGTCCTCCGGCCTCGATCTCCGGCGGCGCCTTCGCGCGACCGATCTCGAGCAGATGCCGGAAAAACCTGAGCGCAAGCTGCCTGTGCTGCCGTCCTGGCCTCCTGCCGGTCCGATGTCGGCCCGGGCAATGGCATTCATGGCGCATGAAGCGGTCGAGGAGGCGGATGTCGAGCCTGTCGAGACCAGACCCTTCGCGTGCCAGCCAGACCGCGACGTGCTTGGCAGCACCGATCATTTTGCGGGTCGTTTCCGCCGAAAGGCAAAGGGCTTCCAGGTGCTTCGCGTAGCACCGGACAATGCGGGAATCCCGCTCCGGAACAGCTTCGGGCAGCGGTGCGTCAAATCGTTTCGAAGGCATGGTCTTTCTCCTCTCAGTGTCAAAACCGACAGGAGAGAAGCAGATTCTTATGTGAACCTGATCAACGGAAACGGCGTGTCATCAAAGGCGCTCGGAACCTCGGGTTCCCATAACCATTCGGTTCCCATTATGCCCGTAACGGGAATGTTCCCGTTACCGCCACGTCATCCACTCCCTGAAGACGAAGCCGATGGCGCTCATGAACCTGACCTACCGCGACGAGTTGTTCCCGCGCGAGGCCTACCGCCGCTGCTTCGAGGCGGCGCTGTCGAAGGCGGGCGAACGCGCTGCCTGCAGGTTGACGGTGAGGCTCCTGGCACTGGCCCATGAGGAGAGCTGCGAGGCGGCGCTGGCAGCCGAGATCGATGTCTGCCTCGCCGCCGGGAAGCTGCCGGACCTCGACCGCCTCAAGGTCCGGTTCGCGCCGGAACCCGGCGCGATGCCCGAGGTTTGCGTCATCCGTGCGCCGCTTGCCGGCTATGGCGACCTGCTTCGCATGGGAGGCGCGTCATGACACGAATGCCCGATGATTCCGCCAAGACCGTCGACGGGGTGAAGCTGGCCCTGATGCTCTCGGAGCTGCGCCTGCCGACGATGCGTGAGTTCTGGGAACGCTTCGCCGAGCGTTCCGACGCCGAGGGCTGGCCCGCGGCCCGGTTCCTCTCCGTCCTCGCCGAGCACGAGCTGGCGGAGCGCGGCAGGCGCCGGATCCAGCGCCACCTGGGCGAGGCGCGGCTGCTGCCCGGCAAGAGCCTGGCCAACTTCGACTTCAACGCGGTGCCAACGATCTCGAAGGCCCAGGTCATGGCGCTCGCCGCCGGCGACGCATGGCTCGACCAGGGCGCTTGCTGCCTGATCTTCGGCCCCCCGGGGACCGGAAAATCGCACATTGCCTCGGCGATCGGGCTGGCCCTGGTGGAGAACGGCTACCGGGTGCTCTTCACCAGGACCACGGACCTGGTGCAGCGCCTGCAGGTGGCGCGCCGCGAGCTGTCGCTGGAAAGCCTGCTGGCGCGGCTGGACCGCTATCACCTCGTGATCCTCGACGACCTCGCCTACGTCCGCAAGGACCAGGCCGAGACAAGCGTGCTGTTCGAGCTCATCTCGGCCAGGTACGAGCGCCGGTCGCTCCTGATCACCGCCAACCAGCCGTTCTCCGAATGGGACCGGATCTTCCCGGACGAAACCACCGCCGTCGCCGCCGTCGACCGCCTCGTGCACCGGGCCACGATCCTGGAAATGAACGTCGAGAGCTATCGTCGGCGCGAAGCCCTCAACGCGAAGCCGCGCAAGCGGGGCCGGCCCGCGAAGAAGGCCACGGAAAAGAACACGCCCACCGGCTGAGCGGACGCCACGGCAGGACTCCTGCGGCTTGAAACCGGGCCGCAGGCGGCCAGGAGGCGAGTGGAAGGGCCGGGTCAACCCCGCGACCGCAGCCACGCGGAGCCACGCGCAGGGCTTGCCCGAGCATGGCGAGCATGGCGAGGATCGCGCCGGAGGGAAGGGTTGACGCGGCCCTGCAACGGTCACCCTTGAGCGGTCCCTTCCTGAACAAGCCTGCGCAGTTCATGGAAGGGACTGCCTGCCCGGCGAGGGCAAAAAAGGGATCGCGGCAGGTGCCGTCGCCACATCTCCGGGGTCCGGCAATACGCCCGTCTCATCTCGAAAAGTTCCACGAACCTCATCTGCCTGCAGGCACGGGAAGAAAACCCTTGCAATCGCCCCAATGTGCCGAAACACTCCGTCCTGCCGCGACGTCAATACTGCCATCCAGATTGTCGCGCACCTGCCATCCAGATTGTCGCGCTATAGAGCAACTAACGCCGGAGATTATTCAATGAGTGAGGGAAGAACAGTAATTGTGACGGGTGCGCGAGGTGGTATTGGTGAGGCGACAGCCAACAAATTCTTGTCACTTGGAGACCGTGTTTACGGAACGGATTTGTCGTTTGATGAATCATCACCGCACGAGTACATCGAAGTCGTCTGTGATGTGACTGATGCGGATGCGGTGAGTGGTATGGTGGAACGGGTCATGAGTGAGACGGGTCGAATTGACGTGTTGGTCAACAATGCGGGCATTCGAGTCGAGAAAGATGTGATTGATACCACCATTGAAGAGTGGGATCGAATGATGGCGGTGAATCTGACGGCTGTCTTCCTCGGGTGCAAGTTCGCTCTTCCCCACATGCTGAAGCAGGCATCCGGCGCCATCGTCAATGTCGCTTCTACATCCGGGCTGAATCCGCAGCCGAACCGCGCCGCCTACAGCGCTAACAAAGCCGGTGTGATGGGGCTGACCAGGCAGATGGCGTTGCAATACGCCCGCCAGGGCGTTCGGGTGACGGCAATCAATCCAGGTAGTACGCAGACGCCCTTTGTCCGCGGTGCATTGGCAAGAACTGGCGACCCGGCAGCGGCGAATGCTGCTGTCTCGGAGCGCTTGCCAATCGGTCGGATTGCCAGGGCAGAGGAGCAGGCCAATGCGATCGCCTATCTCGCCTCCGACGAGGCATCGTTTATCACCGGGTCGATACTCGATGTCGATGGTGGTAACAACCTGGTCACCGCCCATGTGGCGCCAGGGAGTTATTGAGAGGTGACGTAATTTGACGACGAAAACCGCCCAATCGAATAAGCCCAGCTGTTACAATCAACTGAGGATTATGGATTGGTCAACTCTTAATTCGCATTATTAATCTGTATTGAAAGGTAACACTGATGACACCGAGTCAAATTACTCAAGCAGCAGAAATATTAGCAAAGGCGCAGCTGGAACATAAGAGGATTGAACGTCTTTCTGGAGAACTTCGTCCCCAAGACCGAAAAACCGCAGTCGCCATTCAGGACGAGTTGGCAAGACTCATTGGGCACAAGGTGGTTGGATGGAAAGTAGGCGGTGAACTTGTTGGGCGTGTTTTTCAACCCAATCTTCTTAAAAGTCCTGCAGAGCTGCCTGAGAAAATCTATGGCAATGCAATGGTTGAGGCTGAGTTAGGTTTCAGGATGCTTTCTGATCTTCCAGCTCGCTCTGCGGTTTATAATGCCGATGAAGTCGCAGAACATGCCATGCTCGTGTCTGCATTCGAACTAGGTGGTACGCATTTTTCGGGCGAAAACATTGATCCGCAGATTGAAACCGATTTTCTTCTAGCGTATGCAGCCAATTCCTTACAGCTTGGGGTCGTCGTCGGCGACGAAATTAAGGACTGGCGGGAGATGTCTCTGCTTGATATGAAAATTGAACTAACTATTGACGGGGGCTCTCCCGTTCCAGGTTTGCCTGACGAGTTGCGACGTGAGCCTTTGGATGTTTTAGTTTTGTTAGCCAATGATCTTTCTCAAAGAGGGATTGGTTTGGAAGCTGGTCAAGTGGTGGTCCTTGGAGCGGCGGCAATCGCACCCATGGGTAAAAAAGCGATTGCGACTTTCGGGGAACTTTCGCGCATTGAAGCCAGGATAACTAGCCCGTAACCTCTTCCTTTTTAGGGAGTCATATTAAGTTCGATAATGCACAATCAAAAGGGGAGCAAGACATGAAGGAGCAAGACATGAATCAGAGGAAGATCGATGCAGTCGCCGATGCTTTGGCCGAGGCCCATCGCAACGGCGGCACCGTGGCTGAACTGGACGAAGCATTATTGCCGAAAAACTGGCAAGAGGCATTTCAGGTCCAGGATGCGCTCGATGAACGACTGGGCTTTGAAGTGGCGGGTTGGAAAATAGGCTGTACCAGCCGGGCCCAAATGCAGGAATTCGAAATGGACCATCCGCCGTTTTTTGGTCGCGAATACCGTAATTTTACCCAACACAGCCCGTCGCGTTTCCGGATGGCCGATTTTCGCCACCCCCCGCTGATCGAAGGGGAGTTTGCGCTGCGCCTGGGCCACGACCTGCCACCCCGCGAACAGGCCTATAGCGAAGCCGAAGTGCGCGATGCCGTCACCGACGTCGTCATGGCCATCGATGTGGTCGATACCCGTTGGAGCACGCATCCTTTTGAGTTGAATATGTTTCTGGGCAATGCCGACAACGCCAATGCGGGTGTTTACGTCATCGGGGATGTGCTGTCGGGCTGGCAGACCCTCGACCTGGCCACGCTGCCCGTCGAGGTGTACGTCGACGGCAAATTAGTTGCAGATACCTTGACCCGTTCACGAGAATACCGCTGCAGTTTCGACGAACTGATCTCCGCCTTGCAGTGGGGCGCCAACGACTTATCGCAACGCGGTATGGGCTTTCGCGCCGGCCAGGTCGTCGCCACCGGCAGCCCGCATGTCCCTGTGGAGGCAACAGCCGGCAGCGAAATCGTTATCCGCTACGGCGATGCAGGCGAGATCAAGGCAAAGTTTGAATGAGCGGAGGGCCTGGGGTTCGACTGAAGGCGGCGAATTATGGTTCACTCAGAGGGTGCGAGGGAAACATTTTCCTTTAAAACAAGCATAGCAAGGGGTGGGTGGTCAAAAACATTCAGGACTGGGTGTTAAGATACTGAGTATTTAGAGAGTTTTGTCTAAAAGCGTCACGTCCTTCACAGCCGTCATCTGACTGTCCGACGATCAATAAACATGCTGATTAGAGGAGATGGACGTATAATAAGGAATGAGCAGAATGGCAAAAATTACCTATATTGAACATAATGGAACACAGCATGTTGTTGAGGTATCCAACGGTTTGACAGTAATGGAAGGTGCTCGAGATAATAGTATACCTGGCATAGACGCTGACTGTGGGGGAGCATGTGTATGTGCAACCTGCCATGTGTATATCCATCCAGACTGGGTAGCAAAGGTACCGGCGCGTGAACCTGAAGAAGAAGATATGCTTGATTTTGCTTACGAACCGGATCCGGAAAGATCTAGACTTACTTGCTAGCTGATAGTCACAGATGCCTTAGACGGATTGATCGTTCAAATGCCGGAAAAGCAAATATAGGGCTTTGTCAGAATAAACCACCTTGCCCGACAGCATCTTGGAAATTACCTTCTATGACATTCCCAATCCTATATCCTTTCGCTACTTCAAAACCAGTCCAGAGAACATCCAACTTACAGTCATTATGTGAGGTTTCCACTAAGCGTGCCCTCTCGCACAGCACCCTAAAATGTGTTATAATATAACACTCACATAGGGGTGTTCCAAATGTTAGCAAAAGGTAACGTCACGATCGGCCTTGAAACACGCTTCGGGCCTGATTGGCCTGGCGTCCGCTGCGGTGCACGGACCAAGGCTGGAGGTAAATGTCAACGTCCTGCGGTGAAGCGGACCGGTAAATGTAACCGGCACGGCGGCAAAAGCACTGGGCCTCGAACCCAAGCTGGCCGTGATAAAATTGCTGCTTTGCACACTACGCACGGAAAATTAACAAAAGAAAAACGCGAGGCTGCAAAGAAGCGTGCCGAGGTGGGCCGCAAAGTATGCGCAGAGATCAAGCAAATTGAAACGAATTTGATTGAGCAAGGTGTCCTGGAGCGTAACTGGCGCAAAGACTGGAAGCTATAGCCAAGGTCCAAGGTCCACGGACCTGGGAACGGGGGGTTACTGTGTCAAATCTGAATGTCGGTAACCAAAAGATCAAAGGGATACCCCGGTTAATTAGGCTGCGGTCCATGGTCCAGTGCCTATAGTATTAGCCCAACAAATTCATTCGGGTGCAACTTCATTTGGGTTTGCCTTTGTGTAAGACCGCAGTGCGGCCATCACGCCGTTCCACCCAGTACCCTTCGCATCGCTGATCAATCTTTTTAAGGACCCTGGATCGCTGATCGTGGCTCTCGATCCCTGCACAGTCCCACACTTTCGCTGACAGAGTAACTTCTGTTGATTTGGGTTGAGACATTCCCATGAAGCCTTGAGCGACCAAGATAAGCCTAGAGGTGGGATCGGGGATGTTTTGTTTGATCCAACCAAAGTATACAGGCGAGCCCAGATACAATTTGTCTCGTTTTTCGCGCGGAGTGGTTCTCATGGTTTGCATATCATTACCCTACATTTAATTAATAAAAGAATATAAAAGAATAGATACGGTGCAGCGGAACGCGCGTAGGTGTCCCGCGGAAACCGCGTTGGTCTATCCTTGAGTTCTCTCTAACAAGCTAATAATTTGATGCCACATTTCATGGCCATGTTCATCCATATAGCGATCCGGATATCGAACAATGTCGGCATCTACCCCACATACTTTTCCGTTGCCTAACACGGCCTCACTGGCTTCAGACATGCACTCTTTCAGTTTGAAGACTTCCGCGTCTATTTGATCTGAGGGCGCCTCAATTAGGAGGGCATCGTGTATTGGCGCACAGAGCTGGATGCCACGCTCTACGGCAAGAATGGAAGCAATACGCATCATCTCTGCACCGTGGGCTTGCATAGGCCAGTTCAAGAACGTGTTGGCCTTGACATCACCTGCAGTCACTTGAATTTGCCAGCCGAAGCAGGTTTCCAGTTTGAGGCCCAGTAATCCACGATCTTTGTTGTTTTCAGCCCAGGCCCAAAATGCACGGTAAGTCTCCCGGTGCTTTTGAAGGAGCACCTTTGCTTCCAGCTCGTGGATCCTTGCGGCCTGTGCGACACCGTATGCACTCATTCCATAATTGGTTCCCAAAACAACGGACTTACATCGGTTACGGACGCTCTTGTGTGTCTCTTTGGTCGCCCCAGGTGGTGCCAGACCCGCCTGAATGGCGAATGCAATATAGGGATCGCCACTAGGGCCTGTTGACAATCGAGTTGCCAATCAGCCGTCTTGATGCCATTTTCCTCGCAACAGCACGCCAAAGGGCGGCACGAGCAGTCAAGACAGGTATCAGCATGAATGAAGACAGGACGGTACTCACCGACGCCATGTGGGCGCGGATCGAGCACATACTGCCCGGAAAGTCGACCGATCCCGGTGTCACCGCGGCAGACAACCGGATGTTTCTCGAGGCGGTGTTGTGGCGGACCCGCACCGGATCGCCCTGGCGCGACCTTCCCGGACATTTCGGCAACTGGAACAGTGTGTTCAAGCGGTTCCGCAGATGGGCGCTTTCGGGAATCTTCGAGCGTATATTCAACGAGTTGTCTGATGAATTCGACCTCGAATACGTGTTCGTGGACGGCACCATCGTCCAGGCCCACCAGAAGGCATCCGGCGCAAAAGGGGGACCTGCCGCCAGGGTATCGGACGCTCCAGAGGCGGCCTGACCAGCAAGATCGTGGCCGTGGTGGACGCGCTCGGCTACCTGGTTCGCTTCGTGATCCTTCCCGGACTGGCGCATGATCTGGTCGGCGTTCCGGAGCTTCTTGCAGACCTCCGCTGCGGCGCCCTCATCGGCGACAAGGCATTCGATGCCGACTGGCTGATCGGTGACATTGAAGCAGGCGGAGCAATGGCGGTGATTCCTGCAAGACGGAACCGTGCCCAATCCAGGGATCATGACCGGGAAATGTACAAATGGCGGCACCAGATCGAGAACTTTTTCTCAAAAATCAAGGAGTTCCGAGCCATCGCCACCCGCTACGACAAGACCGACGCCAGTTTCGCGGCGGCGATTTGTCTCGTCAGTGGCGTGGTCGCGGCAACATGATTGTCAACAGGCCCTAGCATAAGCATCCCAGAGAAGTTCATCGCCTGAAAGGGCGCCAGCTATAGCAATCTCTTGAGAGGACCAGTCACAATACGCTAACGCCATGCCCTCTGTGGGTTTAATTAAGCCACGGACCCATTTAGCCGGACCAAAGGCAAACTTGGTTGTGCTCGGCTGGTTGCGGCCTGTCTTGGCCGCCAAGGGAGAGAGAAGTGCTCGGTTACGTCCATCATGACCCACGGCAAGTTTATTTAGCTTTAATTCCCCAAGTGTTTTACGCAATTCATGCAAGGGCTGAATGCTCGAGTACCGTTTGCTCATATTGCTGAAGACGTCACGTTTCAAGGCGAGACGACCGCTATCAAGTCGAGGCCAAGGGATCTCCTCACGGGCAAGATAGGCTTCAAATAGCGCCTCTTTGAAGCTGCTCTCGATGTAAACGCCAAACTGTGTGTCTATCTTTTCAATGAGTTTGAGTTTTATAGAATCCCAGTTTGCATTCAATTTACCCAAAAGGCTTATCCCCTTAGCACAGGTGGTCCCACATTTTGTGTCCGAGGAGGTTGACGTCACGTCGTGTTCGCTTTATGTTCCAGTCATGCCCAGCCGACTGAAAGACGACCGCCCGATGTCCCGCCAACAGTTCGAGGAGCTCTTCCCGGACGACGGGGCCTGCGCCCGCCACTTGGCGGAGCTGCGCTGGGGCGACGGCTTCGCGTGCCCGGCCTGCGGCGGCACGAAGGGCTGGGAGCTTAAGGGCGAGCGCTTCGTCCGCGAGTGCGCGGACTGCGGGCGCCAGACCTCCGTGACGGCGGGAACGGTGATGCACCGCAGCCACCTGCCTCTGAAGACATGGTTTCTCGCCGCGCATCTCGTGGCCACGCATTCCAACGGGATTTCCGCGCTCCAGCTCCAGGCGCAGCTGGGGATCGGCAGCTACAAGACGGCCTGGCTTCTGCTGCACAAGCTGCGCCGTGCCATGGTCGACCCGGATCGGAGCCTGCTGCAGGGGATCGCGGAGGTCGACGAGGCGTCCGTGCCCTGCCGCGACGGCAGCGGTGCGGAAGGGGTGAAGGGCGTGTCAGGCCGGGGCCGCAGCGCCGACGGCAGGATCCTCCTGGCCGGGGCGGTCGAGCTCTCGGAATGCGGGAAGCCGCGCCGCATCCGGCTGAAGGCCGTGGAAAGCTACGCCTCCGAGGCGCTGCACGGGTTCGTGTCGGACGCGGTCGCACCCGGCGCGCGGGTCGTCACCGACGGCTGGCTCGGGTACAGCGGCCTGCCCGACAACCCGTGGGAGGAAAGGGTGGTCGGCGACCGCAAGGCGCACGAGATCCTGACCTGGATCCACCGGGTCTTCTCGAACCTGAAGCGCTGGGCCCTGGGGGTGCATCACGGGCTGAGACGCAAGCACGTCCAGCGCTACCTGGACGAGTTCGTCTTCCGCTGGAACCGGCGCCGCCACCGGCGGACCTCGCTCGACAGCCTCCTCGGCATCGGCCTCGGGCTGCCGCCCGCAACGTATCAGGACATCGTCGAAGGCCGCGCCTGACGCGGCCCCGGCGCCGGAACCCCGCTCCCGCAGTCCGTCCACGCCCCCGCAACTCGGAAATCCCCGCCGCCGGGACCGCCTTGCGGCCGTGCCGGCGCGTTCTGCGCAACGGATCCGGGAACCCGGCCGCGCGGGCGCCGACACAACATCTTGTGCCGCCTTGGCCAGGGGGATAAGCCTTTTCGCTCAAATGTCTCGAAATAGTGCCAGGTGAGGCCGGTCGGTTCCGGTTGCCCGACCGCGATGCCGGCAAACCGATCGCCATTCGTGTCCGGGTGATCGGCCAGACTCTTCCCGGCGCCTCGCCGGAGGAGGTCGAGCAGGGCGGTTCTTTCCGGTCCCGTTCCCCCGCAGATCGCCACCCGCAGCATGTCCCTGGGCTGGCGTCCTGGTTCGGGCCGGGCGGGCGACGCCATCAGAAATAACCCTCCCGCTTTTCCTGTTCGATGGTGCCGTCATTGCCGGATATCAGCCGGCCCTCCCGCTCGGTGCTCGTGCTGCATTCCAACTCCCTGATGATGTCGTCAATGGTCGCGGCCGTGGATTCGATGGCGCCCGACAGGGGCCAGCAGCCGATGGTCCGGAATCGCACCAGCATTTCCGTCGGCTCGCCTGATCCGGTCTGCAGACGGTCGTCATCAACCACGATCAGCCGGCCGTCCCGGTGAACCACCGGCCGCTTGGCCGCAAAATACAGCGGAACCACCGGGATGCGATGTCGCTGAATATATCGCCAGATGTCGATTTCGGTCCAGTCGGAGAGGGGGAAGATACGCATGGTCTCGCCGGCTGCCATGTATGGGTTGCACAAGTTCCACGGCTCCGGGCGCTGGTTGTCCGGGTCCCAACGATGCCCCCGGCGGCGCAGCGAGAAGATGCGCTCCCTTCCCCTCGATGCGTCCTCGTCCCGCCTGGCGCCACCAATGGCCGCATCAAATCCCTGCTGGTCAATGGCCTGCCTGAGGGCCCGGGTCTTCATCACTTCGGTATGAACGCGGGGTCCGTGGGTGATCGGCCCGATTCCCTGCGCCACACCGTCAGGGTTGGTGTGAACACGCATGTCCAGGCCCAGCCGGTTGGCTGTCCGGTCACGAAAGGTGATGGTGTCGCGGAATTTCCAGCCGGTATCGATATGCAGCAGGGGGAAAGGCAGGGCGCCGGGAGCAAAGGCCCGCCTGGTCAATTCAAGCAGTACCGATGAATCCTTGCCGACCGAGTAGAGCATGACCGGATTTTCGAATGCGGCCGCCGAATCGCGGATGATCCCGATGCTTTCCGCCTCCAGCCGCTCAATGTGGTCAAGGCCATGCCGGCGATCGAATGCGCCGTTCATGTCGGCATCGGCGGTGCCGCCCAGGCAATAGCAGGAGGCCAGCGTCTCTGGATGCGGCCGCAAGCCCTGCCGGCCCCGGGCGAAGTGAACAACATGGGCAACCTGATCTCTTCACGCCTGTCGAACAGGTGGTACAGGGGCCCACCCCGGTGGTCAATCTGCGGGCCTGGCCTGCCGAAAGCCGCCGGCGCTATTCCTTGTGGCCTTCGGCAACCATGATCATGGCCGGCAGCACGAACAGCACGAACAGGCCTGCGGTGATCAGGCCGCCCAGCATGCTGGCTGCAAAGGGGATCATGAATTGGAGGGAATCGCTTCGCTCGTAGAGCAGCGGCGACAGCCCCAGTATTGTCGTCAGGCTGGTGAGAAACACGGCGCGAAAACGCTGCCTCGTGGTCTTGGCGGCGGCGGCAATGGCCGGCAGGGCCGGCTGATTCTTGCGAATGGTGTTGTAGCGGTCCAGTAGAACCAACCCGTCATTCACCACGACTCCGGATACAGCCAGGATGCCGAATATCGACATGAAGGTGAATTGCCAGCCGAGAATCCAGTGGATGAGAACCGCCCCGACAAAGGCTGCTGGCATGCCGGCAGCCGCGATCAGCGGTTTCCAGTAGCTGCGCAGGAATCCTGCCATCGCCGCGTAGATTGCCAGCAATGCCAGCGGTGCCAGCGTGGCAAGAATCTGCAGCGTCCGGTATTCTTCCCTGCCGCTGCCATCCCGTTCGATACGGATGCCCGGATATTGCTCCTGCAATCCACTGATGATCTCCTGTTCGACCAGCCTGCGGGCACGATTCGGGGTTATCGTCGCCGGGTCGGCCCGGGCTTCGACAAAGATGACGGGCTTGCCGTCAAGCCTGGACAATTCGGCGAGTTCCTGCACCTCGGTGATCCTGGTCACCGTTGATAGCGGCAGCTTGCCGCCATCCGGGCCATCAACACGGATGTGCTTCAACTCACCCAGGCTGCGAAGATTCTGAGAGGGGTAGCTGACCATCACCCTGAGCTCGTCACGGCCTCGCTGGATGCGCTGAACCTCGATGCCGTGCAGCCTGGCCCGCAACTGGGCGCCAAGCGTTGCCGGGGACAGCCCTGCGATCTTGCCCTCGTCGGTCAGTTCAATCTCGAGCTTCCGCTTGCCGGGATCGCTGTTGTCGAAGATGCCGTAGACGCCGGGGATCTTTGCCATCGCCGCCTTTAACGAGTCTGCCGCCTCCTGCAGGACCTGCCTGTCATCATGGCGAATCGAGTAGGCCAGGTTCGGCCTGGATTTCCTCAGGGTGGTGACGAATTCGACACGCTCGGCCTGCAGGACACTCCCTACCCGGGTCCGCCAGGCCCGCTCGATCTCGCGCGGCTGGGCATTGCGTTGATGCTGGCCTGCCAGGTTTGCCCGCACTGTTGCCACGTTTTCCTGATAGGTGTCATCCTGCAAGGCACTGGTTGACAGGATCGAGCCGACGATGACGCTGACCGACCGGATCGGCGTTCCCTCGAACACGTCATTGATCTCGAGGGCGGCGTCCCGGAAGCGATCGGCCATCTCCCGCGTTGCGCTGAAAGGCGATCCGGTTGGCAGCCTGATTTCGACCTGGATCGTATCGGACGCGCCCTCCCGCCCTTCACCGAAGACAACCGGCACTGCCTCGAAGCGCAGGAGCGCCACACTGACAACCACCAGCAGGGCCGTCGCCAGTATCGACAGCCAGGTATTCCTGATCGACCAGGCGACGGTTGATGCAACCAGCCTGTCCCTGACAACCTTGAGCCGTCCGTCTACCGCATCCCGGATATTGCTGAGGGGTGGCGCGCTCCACGGCCGGTCATGGGAGAGATGTGACGGGAGAATCAGGAAGGCCTCGACCAGCGAAACCAGAAGCACGAAGGCCGCCACGTAGGGGAAGACCCTTATAACCTGCCAGCCTCCCGAATCGATGAAGTTCAGCGGCACGAGTGCAAAGATTGTCGTCAGCGCACCGATGAACAGCGGGCCGAAGACATTGCGGGCCCCGGTTATCGCCGCCTCTCGTCCCGAGACTCCCTTCTTGCGCTCGGCGATGATGCTCTCGCCGACCACCACGGCATCATCCACGACGATGCCGACCAGCAGGAAGAAGGCAAGCATCGTTCCCATGTTCAATGTCAGGTCGGCCGGGGCAAAGAACATCAGCGAACCGACGAATGACAGCGGTATGCCGAGTGAAATCCAGAAGGCCGAACGCAGGTCAAACACCGTCACCAGGCACAGAAACACCAGCATCGTGCCGATCACGGAATTGCCGAGAATCCGGGTCAGCCGGTCCCGGGTGACTTCGAAGTCGTCATCCCAGATGCTGACCGTGACATTGTCGTCCGCCGCCATCTCGTCCAGAAACTCCAGCACCGAATTCCTGATCTCCCTCTGGGACTGACCATCCGGCGCATCGACCTGGACGAAGACAGCATGTGCCCCGTTCAACTCGGCGACGACCCGGTCGGCTGCAAACCCGTCGCGGATGACAGCCACGTCATCCAGCGTAATGACCGTGCCGTCAAACCTGGTAATGAGCGGAATGTCGCGGAATTCGTCGCCGGTGATTTTCTTGCTGGAAAAACTGAGCACGATGTCGCCGGCATCGGTGTTCACTTCACCGGATGTCAGGTTGAGCGAGGTCGAACGGATGATTCGTGCCACCTCGTTGATGTCGAGGCGATACTGGCGCAGCGCGGTTTCGCTCAGCCCGATGCTGATCTCCCGGTCCCGTGTCCCGGACAGATTCACCTGCGAGACGCCGGGAAGGGCCAGCAACCGTTCCTGCAAATCCTCGGCGGCAATCCGCAATTCGTGCTCGGTGGCAATGGTCGACGACACGGCCAGTGTCATGACCGGGTTTCGTAACTGGAAATTCTCGATCTCTGGCCGTTCCGCTCCCAGCGGCGAAAAATTCTCCAGGGCGGCAACCGCACTCTTTACGTCATCAAGCACGCCCTCGCTGTCGACATAGGGCAGGAGTTCGACATTCAGCGACCCGATGCCGTCCTGGGCCTTGCTGACCACTCGGTCGACGCCGGCAATCCCGATAAGGGCTTCCTCGACACGGCGATTGACGTCCTCGCTCACCTCGTTTGGAGATGCCCCGGGAAAGGGTACGGTGATCGATATGCGCCTGGAGTCGAAATCCGGCAGGTTCTGGACCGCCAAATTCATCCCGGAGATGGTGCCGGCAGCAATCAGGAAAACCATCAGCAGATTGGCGGCAACGGGATTCTGCACGAAATACGCGATGAGGCCCCGCGAGGTTCCGGACCCGTCACGTGTTGCGCCTGCGGTGTCGGTTATGTCCATGAGTTGTACCTGCTGGTCTGGTTCAATTCGCGATATCCCTGCGCCGAATGAAGGTGCCGGCCCCGAAAGGCCGGATCATGTCATCAGCCCTGGCCCGCACCGCCGCTCTCGGCGCCGGGATGTGCTGAATCCGCACCGAACTGCTGGCCGGACATGTCCTGCCCGGGGCGCCATGGCGCCGCTTTCCCCCGACAGCCGGGGACACCGCCAGGACCGACAGGCTGTCAGCCGCTGCAGAGATCGCTGGCCCGGATATGATGTTAGCCTCCCGGCGTGATGGCAGTTACTTCCTGCCCCTCACGCGCATTCGGAATTGCGTCGACGACAACGCCGTCACCGGCATCGAAAGCCTTGACCACCCACCCGTCCCGGGTTCGTCCAACCGGTTCGACAACGACCGATTCAAGTGCGCTGTCCCGGACCAGCCATGCCCTGCCAAGCCCCTGTTCGGCAGATTCCGGAAGCACGAACACATCGGAATGTTCCGGCCCGGCAATGGTCACCTCGACAAATGTATTGGGTAGCGGATAGTCATCCACCGCAACGCTTTCGTCAAATTTCATGTGCAGCGTGGCCAGCCTGCTCCGCTGCGCCAGTACCGGCGACATGCTGGCCACCGTGGCCGGGAATATCCGGCCGCCAGCTGAAACCTGTACCGCGCGCCCGATGACCGGGTGCAGGTATTCGACATCGAGCGGTTCCGCCGGGACCGTAACCCGGATGGAGTCCGGCCGGTAGCCGACCCCCAGCACCGCGGTGCGACCCGCGGTGTCGGCGGGTCCCGCCACCTCGCCGACTTCAACCGACGAGGAGATCACCCTGATCGGGTATGGTAGCGAGATCTCGGTCCTGGAGAGCTGCAATTCGGCCAGCTCCATCGTGACCTCGGCCAGTTCCAGCAGGTTCTGGCTGATCGACTGCGGGCGCCCGGGCAATTGCATGGCCTCCTCGGCCAGCTGCTGCTGAATCATGGCCTCCCTGACTCTGAGTTCATATTCGGCAGGGTCGATTCTGATGAATACCTCGTTGGCCTTGATGGTGCCGCCGGGCTCGAACATTGGCGATACCCACGCCACCCGGCCGACGACTTCGGATGACACGGTCACCCGGTCCTTGAGCCCGACGCTGCCGGTCAGCTGGAGGTCGATGGCCTGGCTGGTCAATTCGGGCTGAAGCACGTGAACCACCGGTTTCTGGTCCGCCTGTTCGGGGTCGCCGGTGATCTCGATCTGCCCGGGGGCCCGGGCAAAATAGACTGCTGCGATGATGACGACGGCAATGGCCGCGATCTGCAAATAACCCTTCCAGTTTCCTCCAGCCTGCCGATCCGAATCCTGTGTCATTCCGTTCACGCTCCTGTTCTGTCTCGCCATGGCTGCTGCGCGAGAATGACTGGCATGTTTCTCCTGACGCCCCGACCGGCGTCAGCTCCCCATCCTTGCTGCGAGCTTATGAGAAGGGCAAGGCCTTACCAAGCCTTGACAGGGAATTTGCATGCCCCCGAGCAGGGCTGGCGCACCAAATTCGGCACCGGCAGGAACTCCTCCCTCACTCGGGACGATCCCCGATGCCGGGGTTGACCCGAAATACACGCTCAGCGCCCATCCCTGGAAGTATCTGCAGGAGTGCAAGGAAGGGTACAGGGCCGCCGGGAACGGTTTCGGCCATTCCATGTTCAGCCAGGGCGAGGTGACGCGAGCTCTGCCTGCCCGCCATCGCAAGGACGGATCAGGGATCCTGGTCAGACAGGGGGATAGCGGCCCCGGCTATCCAGTGACAATGTCGATGCCCTTAAGTCCAAAGAGATCAACCTGATGAGCGTCGAGGAGCGGATTGATAGGAATTCAGCTGCCGGGGAGCCGGTATTTCATGTCTTCGGCACCACCGCGCATTTCGAGCGCCGTTTGATATCCGGGCGCACCAAGGACGGGCTGCGGGTGTGCCCATTTGCTACGTGCATCGGCGGAACGTGGATCCGACCGACCGGGTTGGCTGCGGCATTTCAGGTTGGACAAGTCAGATTGGAGACAAGACCAGTCAGCCACCCCCCAACGGATCTTGGTGATTTCCCATGATGGCCGGCTCAGGAGATGGAACTGGCGACGGGGCCATGTCAGATATGGCTTATCCTGCCATTTTCCGCGTTTGCACGCTCAACCGCTTCCCGATGGCACCCAGCGCCATGTCCATCCGGTCGAGTCGCGAGTGGTGCTCCACATCCAGAACCCGGTCCACCTGGGGAAGATGCCAGCCGAGCCGCCGCGCCAGTTCGGCCTTGCCGATCCCCTGCTCCCGCATGCCCTGGTACAGGATCACCTTCACCGCCGTGAGCGTTGGCAACGTCACCTGCATGTCGCCCCCCGAAGGAGCCAACACGTCCCGTTTGTCGTGCATGCGCGCGGCAATTGCTTCTTCGAGGGCCGACACGGATCGGGCCAGCGCTTCGTGTCGGTCGTCGCCGAAGGTCGTGAGTTCGGGAAAGTCCGGCGCTGTCGCCAACACGCCATGGTCATCTTCCTGCAGTTTCATGGGATATGACAGCATCGTTTCGATCCAGTCCCAAATCCTTCTTGATTTTGGCCACGAGCCCGGCTCCAGGTTCTTTCCTCGAGCCATGCATCGGCAACTTGGAGACGCGGAACTCTCGCCGAACTGTAAAGTGGCCGCTTCCTCGCTTATGCGTCACGAACGTGCACCCCTTCCGACTGGGCTGTCAAGCGGGGAAGACTCTGCAGATTCCGCCTCTGCCGGGCGCTTCTTCTCCTGCGCGCGAACCAATTTCCGCTGCATGATGTTCCGAAATTGCTGCCGGCAATCCCTCGGGACGGGGTGACGTTCGCCTGTTGCCGTCGCACCCGGACCGGATGAAGCCCATGAGGGGCGTAGCAGGGTGAAATTCAATTCCGCTTGGCTCGTCGCAGCGGCAGGCCTGCCGGCGGTGCCGGCATTCAAATTCCGGTGACCCTTGAAACTCCTTGCGTGACAATCTAATTGGCGGGTCCATTGCAAACTCGACGGGCAGACATGGCACGACTCTCACCATTTCAGTTCATGCAGCAGGTGCGGTCGGAAGTCTCGAAAGTGGTCTGGCCCACGCGCCGGGAATTGCTGATCACGACGGCGATGGTCTTCGCCATGGCCACCGTCGCCTCGATATTCTTCTTTTTCATCGACCAGATCATCCAGTTCGGCCTGACGACGCTGCTGGACCTGCTCTGACAAACCGTCCGGTTCGGCCTGACGGCGCTGCTGGACCTGCTCTGACAAACCGTCCGGTTCGGCCTGACGGCGCTGCAGGGCCTTTCAAGGTCCGGCCGGTGTCGTGCGAGCCTGGACCCGGCTGGCCCTGGCCGGACATTCGGGGGTGAATTTTGCCACAACTGTCAATTGACAGGGGGCCGGTGCCGGCTGTATAGGTCACCATTCACTGATTCGCGTTTCGCATCAGGCTTGATGCGTGCGCTCTTTTTTGTTGCATCATGATGCCGAGATACGACCGGGCAGCTCGTCGTAGCCGGCGGCTTGACATTGGAGGCACGCCGAATGGCAAGGCAGTGGTATTCGATAAGCGTGCTGTCAAATTTCGAAAACCGGGTCGCCGAACAGATTCGCACCAAGGCAGCGCAAAGCGCCCTGGCCGATGATTTCGAGGAGGTGCTGGTTCCCACGGAACAGGTCACCGAAATCCGGCGCGGCAAGAAGGTGGAGAGAGAACGCCGCTTCATGCCGGGATACGTGCTGGTGAAGATGGAAATGACCGACCAGGGCTATCACCTGGTCAAGTCGGTCAACCGGGTCACCGGCTTCCTCGGCGCATCCGGCAAGCCGTCGCCGATGCGCGACGAGGAGGTCGGCGTTATTCTCCAGCGGGTGGAGAAGGGTGCGGAGCAGCCGAAATACCTGGTGTCATTCGATGTCGGCGAGATGGTCAACGTGACGTCCGGGCCGTTCGAGGGATTCTCCGGCATGGTGGAAGAGGTCGACGAACAGCTGGCCCGGCTGAAGGTGTCGGTGTCGATTTTCGGGCGCGCGACGCCGGTCGACCTGGAATACATGCAGGTTTCGAAACAGCTTTGAGGTCGGGCGGTTGCCCGTGGAATTTTAGGGAGAGCACCGGATGGCAAAGAAAGTCGCAGGGACGCTGAAGCTGCAGGTTCCGGCCGGACAGGCAAATCCGGCCCCGCCGGTCGGCCCGGCGCTTGGCCAGCGGGGCATCAACATCATGGAGTTCTGCAAGGCGTTCAATGCCAGGACGCAGAAGATGGAGCCGGGCATTCCGTGTCCCACGATCATCACCATGTACCAGGACAAGTCGTTTGCCATCGAGATCAAGACTCCGCCGGCATCGTATTTCCTGAAGAAGGCGGCGGGTCTCGACAGCGGCTCGCAGACACCGGGACGGGAGACCATCGGCACCGTGACCGGCAAGCAGGTCCGGGAAATCGCCGAGGCGAAGATGAAGGATCTGAACACTGACGATGTCGAGGCGGCGATGAAGATCGTACTGGGTTCGGCGAGGTCAATCGGCATCGAGATCAGGGGATAGTTGAAATGGCAAGAGTCGGTAAGCGGTTGCGGGCGGCCCGCGAGGCATTCAGCGGCAAGTCGGAGCTTCCGGTCGAGGAGGCGGTCGCACTGATCAAGGAAAACTCGAACGTGAAGTTTCCCGAGACCGTCGAGATTGCCATGAATCTCGGCGTGGACCCCCGTCATGCCGACCAGATGGTGCGTGGCACCGTCAAGCTGCCCAACGGCACCGGCAAGACGGTGCGGGTGGCGGTGTTTGCCCGTGGCGCCAAGGCGGACGAGGCCCGCGAGGCCGGTGCCGACATCGTCGGTGCCGAAGATCTGATGGAGACCGTCCAGAAGGGCGAGATCAATTTCGACCGCTGCATTGCCACGCCGGACATGATGCCGGTGGTCGGCCGGCTCGGCCGGATCCTCGGCCCGCGCAATCTCATGCCGAACCCGCGGGTCGGCACGGTCACCAACGATCTTGCCGAGGCCATCGAGAATGCCAAGGGCGGCCAGGTCCAGTTTCGCGTGGAGAAATCGGGAGTCATTCATGCCGGCGTCGGCAAGGTGAACTTTGACGAAGGCAGTCTTTCGGAGAATGTCAGGGCGTTCGTCAGCGCCGTCAGCCGGGCGAAGCCGACCGGTGCCAAGGGAAAATACATCAGGAAGATTTCGCTCAGCTCCTCGATGGGGCCGGGCGTGTCGGTCGATATTGCGTCGGCCGGAGAACGATAGGGGAGATTCTGTTGCCCGTGATGTGCGGGCATGGAATCCGGCGGGCTGAAGCAGCTTCGCCGGGCTGTCCAAGACGGTGGGTATCCGAGGGCCTCCGGGCCCGGAGTGCAAATCCTGCCTGAGACGGGAATCGAATGGAACACGCGGAAGCGCAGCTTTCGGGCGGGACGTTTCGGACCCGGGTCGAGGACCGAAGGCCGGCATTGACCGGCAAAACCGAGCCGGAGGGGATTCCCCTCCCTGAACTGGAGAGAAACTGTGGACAGAGCCCGAAAAGAACAGGTGGTCGACCAGCTTGGCCAGATCTTCGAAAGCTCAGGTGTTGTTGTGATCGCGCAATACGCCGGCCTCACGGTTGCCGACATGGAGGAATTCCGGGGACGCATGCGTTCAGCCGGGGGCTCCGTCCGGGTCGCCAAGAACAGGCTCACCAAGATCGCACTGAAGGACCGGCAATGCGAGGGCGTTGCCGCATATCTGAACGGCATGACAGTCCTTGCCTACTCGGAAGATCCGGTCACCGCCGCCAAGGTGGTGGAGGATTACGCCAGGACCAACAGGAAGCTGGTGGTTCTCGGCGGCGCGGTTGGCGACACGGTACTGGATGCCGCAGGTGTGAAATCGGTGGCGGCGATGCCTTCGAGGGAAGAACTTCTTGCCTCGCTGGTCGGTTGCATCCTGGCGCCTGCATCGCAGGTTGCCGGGGCGATCGGCGCTCCCGCATCGGCCATCGCCGGAATCCTGGAGTCGATCGAGGAGCAACAGGCGGCCTAGACCGGCAACAGCGGCGGCGTGTGGTTCGACCAGGGCGCACCTAGCCACATCAAGGATACAGGAACAAGCAAATGGCAGATTTGAAGAAACTGGCCAAGGAAATCGTCGGACTGACGCTTCTGGAAGCCCAGGAACTGAAGACGATTCTCAAGGACGAGTATGGCATTGAACCGGCTGCCGGTGCAGCGGTCATGATGGCGGGACCGGGCGGCGATGGCGCCGGCGATGCCGAGGCTGCCGAGGAGCAGACGGAATTCAATGTCATTCTGAAGGCTGCCGGCTCGCAGAAGGTGCCGGTGATCAAGGAGGTCAGGGTTCTGACCGGACTTGGGCTGAAGGATGCCAAGGACCTCGTCGAGGCCGGTGGCAAGGCAGTCAAGGAAGGTGTTTCGAAGGAAGAGGCAGAGGAAATCAAGGCCAAGCTCGAGGGAATCGGGGCGGAAGTCGAGATCCAGTAGCCGGAAAACTCCGGATAACACGCAACCGGGGCGGCAGGCTGCCGCTCCGGATACTCCCATCCCGGGGACTCGCCATCCGGCGGCCTCCCCGAGGCGATGGTCGGCCCGGGGGCAGGCAGTTGGCAGGGTCTGCAGGAATTGGGCCGGGAAGTCATGTGGCTACCCACGATGCCGCTGGCCCGGCCGGCATCGTCGCGGGACTTACCAAAGGCAGATCACCCATGATTCACACAGCATCCACGGCAGCAGGCAGACGGCGGATCCGGCGCAAATACGGCAAGATCCGGGAAGCCATCGCGATGCCGAATCTCATCGAGGTCCAGAAGAGTTCCTATGATCTGTTCCTGAATTCCGGCGATGGCGAGGAGCATGCCGACGGCGAAGGTATTCGCGGCGTGTTCCAGTCGGTGTTTCCGATCAGCGACTACAACGAGACCGCCCAGCTCGTTTTCCGGGCCTACCGGCTCGAGCCGCCGAAATACGATGTCGAGGAATGCCAGCAGCGGGACATGACCTATGCGGCGCCGATGAAGGTGAAACTGCAGCTGGTGGTGTTCGATGTCGACGAGGAGACCGATGCCCGCGAGGTCAAGGACATCAAGGAGCAGGATGTCTTCATGGGCGACATGCCGCTCATGACCAAGAACGGCACCTTCATCATCAAGGGAACCGAACGGGTGGTGGTCTCGCAGATGCACCGCTCGCCCGGTGTCTTCTTCGATCATGACAAGGGCAAGTCCCACTCGTCCGGAAAGATTCTCTACGCGTGCCGGGTGATCCCGTACCGGGGCTCCTGGGTCGATTTCGAATTCGATGCCAAGGACATCGTCCATGTGCGCATCGACCGGCGCCGCAAGCTGCCGGTGACGACGCTGCTTTATGCCCTGGGTTTCGACCAGGAGGAGATCCTGGACACCTATTACAACACGGTGTCGTTCCGGATCGCCGATAATGGCGAGGAGTGGATCACCAGGTTCTTCCCGGAGCGGTACAAGAACGTGACCCCGGTCGAGGCCATCCGGGCCGCCGACGGCTCGGAGATCGCCAGCGCCGGCAGGAAGATCACCCCGAAAATGGTCAGGCAGTGGGTGGAGAATTCCTCGGTCTCGGAAATCCTGGAGCCTTTCGGCAAGATTGCCGGTCGGTTCGTGGCCAGCGACATCATCGACGAGGAGACCGGCGAGATCTGGGCCGAGGCCGGCGAGGAAATCACCGTCGAAAGGAACAAGGATGGCGAGCTGACCGGCGGGTTGCTGAAGGTGCTGCTCGATCACGGCGTGACCGACATTCCGGTGCTGGACATCGACGGGGTCACGGTCGGGCCGTATATCCGCAACACCATGGCGGTCGACAAGAACAAGGATCGCAGCTCCGCCCTGCAGGACATCTACCGCATCCTGCGCCCCGGCGAGCCGGCCACCGAGGAAACGGCCGAGGCCATGTTCGAGCAGCTGTTCGGCGACCCCGACCGCTACGATTTGTCGGCGGTGGGCCGGGTCAAGATGAACATGCGCCTGCGGCTCGATGCCGAGGACAGCCAGCGAACGCTGCGGCGCGAGGATTTCGTGGCCTGCATCAAGGCGCTGGTCGATTTGAAGGATGGAAGGGGCGAGATCGACGACATCGACCATCTGGGCAATCGCCGGGTCAGGTCGGTCGGTGAGTTGATGGAAAACCAGTACCGAATCGGGCTGGTGCGCATGGAGCGCATGATCAGGGAGCGCATGAGCTCGGTCGAGATCGATACCGTCATGCCGCAGGATCTGATCAATTCGAAGCCGGTTGCGGCCGCGGTCAGGGAGTTTTTCGGCTCCTCGCAGCTGGCACAGTTCATGGACCAGACCAACCCGCTGTCGGAGGTGACCCACAAGCGGCGGCTGTCGGCGCTCGGCCCGGGCGGGCTGACCAGGGAGCGGGCCGGGTTCGAGGTCCGGGACGTGCATCCGACCCATTACGGCCGCATCTGCCCGGTCGAAACCCCGGAAGGGCCGAATATCGGCCTCATCAATTCGCTGGCCACCTTTTCCAAGGTCAACAAATACGGGTTCATCGAATCGCCCTACCGAAAGGTGGTCGACGGCCAGGTCAGCGACGAGGTCGAGTATATCTCGGCCACCGAGGAAATGCGGCACACCATCGCCCAGGCCAACGCGAAGCTGGACGACAAAGGGCGGTTCCAGAACGAGATCGTGTCGACCCGGCGGGAGGGCGAGTTCAAGTTCAGCCCCCGTGAGACCGTCGACCTGATTGACGTCTCGCCCAAGCAGCTGGTCTCGGTGGCGGCGTCGCTGATCCCGTTTCTTGAGAACAACGACGCCAACCGGGCGCTGATGGGCTCGAACATGCAGCGGCAGGCCGTGCCGCTGCTGCGGGCCGAGGCCCCCTTCGTCGGAACCGGGATCGAATCGGTCGTGGCCAGGGATTCGGGAGCAGCGATCACCGCCAGGCGGGCCGGGGTGGTCGACCAGGTGGATGCGACAAGGATCGTCATCCGGGTGACCGAGGCGCTGGAGCCGGGAGATCCCGGCGTCGACATCTTCCGCCTGCGCAAGTTCCAGAGATCGAACCAGAACACCTGCATCAACCAGCGGCCGCTGGTCAATGTCGGCGACACGGTCGAGAAGGGCGAGGTGATTGCCGACGGCCCGTCAACCGATCTGGGCGAACTTGCCCTCGGCAAGAACGTGCTCGTCGCGTTCATGCCCTGGAATGGCTACAATTTCGAGGATTCGGTGCTGATCTCGGAGCGCATCGCCCGCGATGACGTCTTCACCTCGATCCATATCGACGAATTCGAGGTGGATGCGCGGGACACCAAGCTCGGACCGGAGGAAATCACCCGCGACATTCCCAATGTCGGCGAGGATGCGCTCTGCAACCTCGACGAGGCCGGCATCGTCTATATCGGCGCCCAGGTCGGGCCCGGCGACATCCTGGTCGGCAAGATCACGCCGAAGGGGGAATCGCCGATGACCCCGGAGGAAAAGCTGTTGCGGGCAATCTTCGGCGAAAAGGCCTCCGATGTGCGTGACACCTCGCTGCGGCTGCCGGCCGGCGATTACGGGACCGTGGTCGAGGTGCGGGTCTTCAACCGGCACGGAATCGAGAAGGATGAACGGGCCATCCAGATCGAGCGGGAGGAAATTGCCCAGCTCACCCGTGACCATGATGACGAACTGGCGATCCTCGAGCGCAACATCTACGCCCGGCTCAAGACGTTGATCATGGGCAGGACCGCATTGCGGGGTCCGAAATCGTTGAAGAAGAACACGGTGATCACCGAGGAGGTGCTGGCGCCGCTCTCGCGTGGCCAGTGGTGGCAGCTGGCCATCGACGACGAGAAGAGCGCCCGGGAACAGGAGGCGCTGCACTCGCAGTTCAATGTCCAGAAGGAGGCGCTGGAGGCCAGGTTCCGGGACAAGGTCGAGAAGATCCAGCGCGGCGACGATCTGCCGCCGGGGGTGATGAACAAGGTCAAGGTCTACATCGCCGTCAAGCGGAAGCTGCAGCCGGGCGACAAGATGGCCGGCCGGCATGGCAACAAGGGCGTGGTGTCGAAGGTGGTACCGATGGAGGACATGCCGTTTCTTGCCGACGGCATGCCGGTGGATATCGTGCTCAACCCGCTGGGCGTTCCGTCGCGGATGAATGTCGGGCAGATCCTGGAGACGCATATGGGCTGGGCTGCCCGCGGCCTCGGGCTGTCGGTCAACGAGGCGCTGGAGAATTTCCGGCAGGATGGCGATTTGAAGCCGGTCCGGAAGGCGATGGAAGTCGCCTATGGCCCGGACACCTACCGGGACGAGATCGCATCGCTCAATGACGAGGAGCTCGCCGATGCGGCGCAGAATGTCACCTCGGGCGTTCCCATTGCCACGCCGGTTTTCGACGGGGCACGGGAATCCGATGTTGACGAGGCGCTGACCCGGGCCGGTTTCGACATGTCCGGCCAGTCGGTGCTGTGTGATGGCCGAACCGGCGAACAGTTTGCGCGGCCGGTCACGGTCGGCATGAAATATCTTCTCAAGCTGCATCACCTTGTCGATGACAAGATCCATGCGCGCTCGACCGGGCCCTACAGCCTGGTCACCCAGCAGCCGCTCGGCGGAAAGGCCCAGTTCGGCGGCCAGCGATTCGGCGAGATGGAGGTCTGGGCGCTGGAAGCCTACGGCGCCGCCTACACCTTGCAGGAAATGCTGACCGTCAAGGCCGATGACGTGTCCGGGCGGACCAAGGTCTACGAATCCATCGTCAAGGGTGAAGACAATTTCGAAACCGGCGTGCCGGAGAGCTTCAATGTCCTGGTCAAGGAAGTCCGCGGACTGGGGCTCAACATGGAACTGATCCAGCGGGATCCCGAATAGCCGGAAGATAGCGAGACAGCAATGAACAGAGAATTTGGTCCACAGGCATTTCACGCCGGTGCAGTTCCGGCAACCTTCGACGAGATCCGCATCTCGCTGGCGTCGCCGGAAAAGATCCTGTCCTGGTCCTATGGCGAGATCAAGAAGCCGGAAACCATCAATTACCGCACCTTCAAGCCGGAGCGGGACGGGCTGTTCTGCGCCCGCATTCTCGGTCCGGTCAAGGATTACGAATGCCTGTGCGGCAAGTACAAGCGCATGAAATACCGCGGCGTCACCTGCGAGAAATGCGGCGTCGAGGTGACGCTGCAGAAGGTGCGGCGCGAGCGGATGGGTCACATCCAGCTGGCGGCGCCGGTGGCCCATATCTGGTTCCTGAAATCATTGCCCAGCCGCATCGGGCTGGCGCTGGACATGACCCTGAAGGAACTGGAGAGCGTCCTCTATTTCGAACGGTTCATCGTCATCGATGCCGGCCTGTCGAACCTGGAGGCCGGGAAGCTGATCACCGAGGAACAGCTGCAGCTTGCCCAGGATGATTTCGGCCCGGAAGGGTTCAAGGCCGGAATCGGCGCCGAGGCCATCCGCGAGATGCTGAGCCGGGTCGACCTGGAGACCGAGGCAGCCGATCTGCGCCGGGACCTGGCCGAGGCGACCAGCGAGCAGAAGCAGAAGAAGATCGTCAAGCGGCTGAAGCTGTTCGAGCACTTCATCGATTCCGGCAACCGGCCGGAATGGATGATCCTGACGGTGATTCCGGTCATTCCGCCGGAATTGCGGCCGCTGGTTCCGCTGGACGGGGGCAGGTTTGCCACCTCCGACCTCAATGACCTCTACCGCCGGGTCATCAACCGCAACAACCGCCTGAAGCGGCTGATCGAGCTGAAGGCGCCGGACATCATCATCCGCAACGAGAAGCGGATGCTGCAGGAATCGGTCGATGCGCTGTTCGACAATGGCCGTCGGGGGCGGGTGATCACCGGCACCAACAAGCGGCCGCTGAAATCGCTGAGCGACATGCTCAAGGGCAAGCAGGGACGATTCCGGCAGAATCTCCTCGGCAAGCGCGTGGATTTTTCCGGGCGATCGGTGATCGTGACCGGGCCGGAGCTGAAGCTGCACCAGTGCGGGTTGCCGAAGAAGATGGCGCTCGAACTGTTCAAGCCGTTCATCTATTCGAAGCTCGAACTCAAGGGGCTGTCCTCGACCGTCAAGCAGGCCAAGAAGCTGGTGGAACGGGAGCAGAAGGAAGTCTGGGACATTCTCGACGAGGTGATCCGGGAACATCCGGTTCTGCTGAACCGGGCGCCGACGCTGCACCGGCTCGGCATCCAGGCATTCGAGCCGATCCTGATCGAGGGCAAGGCGATCCAGCTGCACCCGCTGGTCTGCTCGGCCTTCAATGCCGATTTCGACGGCGACCAGATGGCGGTGCACGTGCCGCTGTCGCTCGAGGCACAGCTTGAATCGCGGGTGCTGATGATGTCGACCAACAATGTCCTGTCCCCGGCCAACGGGGTGCCGATCATCGTGCCGTCGCAGGACATGATTCTCGGCCTCTACTATCTCAGCATGGAGCGCAGCGGCATGGTCGGCGAGGGGCTGGTATTCTCGTCGGTTGACGAGGTCGAGCACGCCATGGCGGCCGGCGCCGTCCACCTGCATGCCCGGGTGCGGGCGCGGCTGAAGCAGATCGATGAGGATGGCTCCGAGGTCCACCGGATATTCGAGACCACCCCGGGGCGGATCCTGCTTGGCTCGCTGCTGCCGCTCAACGCCCGGACGCCATTCGACCGGCTGGTCAACAGGTGCCTGCGGAAACGGGAGGTGCAGGAGGTCATTGACACCGTCTACCGCTATTGCGGGCAGAAGGAGTCGGTCATTTTCTGCGACCGGATCATGGCGCTCGGTTTCCGGGAGGCCTTCAAGGCCGGGATCTCCTTCGGCAAGGACGACATGGTGATTCCGGACCGGAAATGGCGGATCGTCGAGGATACCCGCAGCAAGGTTGCCGAGTTCGAGCAGCAATACTGGAACGGGCTGATCACCCAGGGCGAGAAATACAACAAGGTGGTCGATGTCTGGTCCAAATGCTCGGAACAGGTCGCCGATGCGATGATGGTGGAAATCTCCTCGGTCGCCACCGATGACAGCGGCGCCGAATCGGAGCCGAACTCGATCTACATGATGTCGCATTCCGGCGCCCGTGGCTCGGCGGCGCAGATGAAGCAGCTGGCCGGCATGCGCGGCCTGATGGCCAAACCCTCCGGCGAGATCATCGAGACCCCGATCATTTCGAACTTCAAGGAAGGGCTGAACGTGCTCGAGTATTTCAACTCGACGCATGGCGCCCGCAAGGGGCTGGCCGACACCGCGCTGAAAACCGCCAATTCGGGCTACCTGACGAGAAGGCTGGTGGATGTGGCGCAGGATTGCATCATCAGGGTCGATGATTGCGGTACCGGGAACGCGATCACCGTCAGGCCGTCAATGTCCGATGGCCAGGTGGTGTCGCCGATCGGCGAGCGGATCCTGGGCCGGGTGGCGGTCGAGGACGTCGTCAATCCGGAAACCGGCGAGGTGCTGGCAAGCGCCGGTCAGCTGATCGAGGAGAATGCCGCCGAGGCCATCGAGACGGGCGAGGTGCAGGAGGTCAAGATCCGCTCGCCGCTGACCTGCGAGGCGGAAGAAGGAGTCTGCGCCCAGTGCTACGGCCGCGACCTGGCCCGGGGAACGCCGGTCAATATCGGCGAGGCGGTCGGCATTATTGCTGCCCAGTCCATCGGCGAGCCGGGAACGCAGCTGACCATGCGGACCTTCCATATCGGCGGCATTGCCCAGGCGGCGCAGCAATCCTTCGTCGAGGCCGGTTTCGAAGGAACGGTCAGCATCACCGGCGATGGCAAGACGCTGGAGAACGCCGCTGGCGACACCGTCGTCGTTGGCCGGAACATGCAGCTGTCGATCCTTGATGCCAAGGGCGACGAGCGGGCCGTCCACAAGGTCAGCCATGGCTCGAAACTGCTGGCCGCCGACGGCCAGGTGGTCAAGCGTGGCGACCGGCTGTTCGAATGGGACCCGTATACCACGCCGATCATCGCCGAATGTTCGGGTATTTCCCGCTTCCGGGACCTGGTGCCCGGGGTGTCGATCCGGGAGGAGTCCGACGAGATCACCGGCATGCGCCAGCGCATCGTCTCCGACTGGCAGCTCGGTCGCAAGAACGCCGATCTCAGGCCGGCGATCCAGATCGTTGCCAGTGCCGGCGATGACGAGCCGGTCGATATCGAGGGCAAGCCGGCCAGCTACCCGATGTCGGTCGAGGCCATCCTGTCGGTCGAGGATGGCGCCGAAATCAGGATGGGCGACGTCGTTGCCAGGATCCCGAGGGAAGGGGCCAGGACCAAGGACATCACCGGCGGCCTGCCGCGGGTGGCGGAGTTGTTCGAGGCGCGCCGGCCGAAGGATCACGCCATCATCGCCGAGGCCGACGGCTATATCCGGTTCGAGAAGGACTACAAGAACAAGACCAGGATCAAGATCGATCCGCTGGACGAGGACGAGGAGCCCAAGCAGTATTTCGTCCAGAAGGGCAAGCACATCCCGGTCCAGGAGGGCGATTTTGTCCGCAAGGGCGACTACATCGTCGACGGCAACCCGGCCCCGCACGACATCCTGCGGATCCTGGGGGTAGAGGCGCTGGCCGACTATCTCATCAACGAGGTCCAGGACGTCTATCGCCTGCAGGGGGTCAAGATCAATGACAAGCACATCGAAGTCATTGTCCGCCAGATGCTGCAGAAATACGAGGTGACCGAGTCCGGGGAGACCACCCTCCTGGAGGGCGAGCATGTCGACAAGTCGGAATTCGAGGAAATCAATGACCGGGCGGTCGCCAACAACCGCCAGCCGGCCAGGGGTGGTCCGATCCTGCTGGGCATTACCAAGGCGGCGTTGCAGACCCGCTCCTTCATCTCTGCGGCCTCCTTCCAGGAGACCACGCGGGTGCTGACCGAAGCCGCGGTGCAGGGCAAGCGTGACAATTTGATCGGGCTGAAGGAGAACGTGATCGTCGGCAGGCTGATCCCGGCGGGAACCGGCGGGGCGGCATCGCAGATCAAGAAGATCGCCACCGAGCGTGACAAGGTGATCATCGAGGAGCAGGAGGCCGCCGCCGCGGCAGCGCTGCCGCCGCCGGATGACGAGTTCCTGGCCGGGGACGGCTTCGCCGATGCGGGGCCGTTCGACGAGGCCGCCATATTCGAATCGACGCTGCCGGCAGCGGAAGAGGAGGGCAACGAGGTCGCAGCCCAGTAGGCAAGCCGGCATTGGCCGCGCCAGCGCCGGTGCACGCCAATCCTTCGGGTTGGATTGCATCCGCACCGCCGCAAAGCTGTTGACAACACCGCGAATCGAAATTAAACGCCGCCGCACTGTCGGAAGGCTCCGCCTGTCCGAGTCAACAGCCGTGCAATTGGTGAACATGATCCCGGCCCGGGCCGCGATCCTCTGAAAGAATGCCGTCAAGCCCTGTCGAGGCGGCCAGACACTTTTTCACGGCGAGTTGCGGATTTGGGGCGACGGCAGCCGGAATTGAAACGGGAAGTTGGAATGCCAACCATACAGCAGTTGATCCGAAAGCCGAGGAAGCCGAAGGTCAAGCGGCAGAAGTCGATGCATCTGCTCGGCTGTCCGCAGCGGCGAGGGGTGTGCACCCGGGTCTACACGACAACGCCAAAGAAGCCGAACTCGGCGATGCGGAAGGTCGCCAAGGTCCGGCTGACCAGCGGATACGAGGTGATCTCGTACATTCCCGGTGAATCGCACAATTTGCAGGAGCACTCGGTGGTGCTCATTCGTGGCGGCCGGGTCAAGGACCTGCCCGGCGTCCGCTACCACATTCTCCGCGGTGTGCGGGATACCGAAGGGGTATCCAGTCGCCGCCAGCGTCGTTCGAAATACGGCGCGGCACGACCGAAATAGGAGGCGCAGATGTCACGACGGCGACGCGCCGAGAAGCGCGAAGTACTCCCGGATGCGAAATTTGGTGATGAGACCATCACCAAGTTCACCAACAACCTGATGATGGATGGCAAGAAGGCGGTGGCCGAGACCATCGTCTACAACGCCCTGGACCGCATCGAGGCCAAGACCCGCCGGGTTCCGGTCGAGGTGTTCCACGAGGCCCTCGACAACGTGAAGCCGTCGGTCGAGGTGCGTTCCCGCCGCGTTGGCGGTTCGACCTACCAGATCCCGGTCGAGGTGCGGCCGGAACGACGCGGGGCGCTGGCGATCAGGTGGCTGATCAGCGCCGCCCGCAAGCGTGGCGAGAACACCATGGAAGAGCGCCTTGCCGGCGAGTTGATGGATGCCGCCAATGAGCGGGGTGCGGCCGTCAAGCGCCGCGAGGACACCCACAAGATGGCCGATGCCAACAAGGCATTCAGCCATTACCGCTGGTAACAGGCAGGAGTTCGGGTCGATGACGCGTGCATTTCAACTGGAGCGCTACCGGAATTTCGGGATCATGGCGCATATCGACGCCGGCAAGACCACGACGACCGAGCGCGTCCTCTACTATACCGGAAAATCGCACAAGATCGGCGAGGTCCATGATGGCGCCGCCACCATGGACTGGATGGAGCAGGAACAGGAACGGGGCATTACCATCACCTCGGCGGCGACCACGACATTCTGGGAGCGGACCGAGGACGGGGTTGCCTCGCAGTCGGACCAGTACCGCTTCAACATCATCGACACCCCGGGCCATGTCGACTTCACCATCGAGGTGGAGCGGTCGCTGGCCGTGCTCGATGGCGCAGTCTGCGTCCTCGATGCCAATGCCGGGGTGGAGCCGCAGACGGAAACGGTCTGGCGCCAGGCCGACCGCTACCGGGTGCCGCGCATCGTTCTGGTCAACAAGATGGACAAGATCGGTGCCGATTTTCACGCCTGCCTTCACATGATCAGGAACCGCACCGGCGCCGAGCCGCTGGCCATCCAGATCCCGATCGGGTCGGAAGCGGATTTCGAGGGAATCATCGACCTCGTGACCATGGATGAATGGACCTGGATCGGCGATGATCTCGGGGCAACCTGGACCCGCCAGGCGGTGCGTCCGGCACTGCAGGAGCAGGCGGCCGAGATGCGGACGAAGATGATCGAGACCGTGGTCGAACTCGATGACCGGCTGATGGAGAGCTACCTCGAGGGCGAGGAGCCGGATGTCGATACCCTGCGGCGCCTGATCCGAACCGGAACCCTGGACATGACATTCGTTCCGGTCCTGGCTGGCTCGGCCTTCAAGAACAAGGGCGTGCAGCCGATGCTGAACGCGGTGATCGACTATCTCCCGGGACCGCTCGACGTGCCAGCCTATATGGGCTTTCGCCCCGGCGACAAGACCGAGACCCGCGATGTCAGCCGCAGCGCCGATGACGGCCAGCCATTCTCCGCCCTGGCCTTCAAGATCATGAATGATTCCTTTGTCGGTTCGCTGACCTTCGTGCGCATCTATTCCGGATCGATACGCAAGGGCGACCAGATGCTGAATTCGACCAAGGGCCGCCGCGAGCGGGTCGGTCGCATGATGATGATGCACTCGAACAACCGCCAGGAGATCGAGGAGGCCTATGCCGGCGATATCATTGCCCTGGCCGGGCTGAAGGAAACCACCACCGGCGACTCGCTGTGCAGCAGTTCGGACCCGGTGGTGCTGGAGACCATGACCTTCCCGGACCCGGTCATCGAAATCGCCGTCGAGCCGAAGACCAGGGCCGACCAGGAGAAGCTGGCCCAGGCGCTGCAGCGGCTGGCGGCCGAGGATCCGTCATTCCGGGTGGAAACCGACATGGAGTCCGGTCAGACGATCATGAAGGGCATGGGCGAGTTGCATCTCGACATTCTCATCGACAGGATGAAACGGGAATTCCGGGTCGAGGCCAATGTCGGCGCCCCGCAGGTGGCCTATCGCGAGACCATCTCGCACATGGCGGAGATCGACTACACGCACAAGAAGCAGACCGGCGGCGCCGGACAGTTCGCCCGCGTGAAGATGGTGGTCGAGCCGCTGGAGCCGGGAGAGGGCTACCTGTTCGAATCGAAGATCGTCGGCGGCTCCATCCCCAGGGAATACATCCCCGGCGTGGAAAAGGGCGTGGCCTCGGTCATGCAGTCGGGGCCGCTGGCCGGGTTTCCGGTCATCGACTTCCGGGTGACCCTGGTCGACGGCGCCTGTCACGAGGTGGATTCCTCGGTCATGGCATTCGAAATGGCTGGCCGGGCCGCCATGCGGGAAGGATTGCGCAAGGCCGGCGCCAGGCTGCTCGAGCCCTTCATGAAGGTCGAGGTGGTGACACCGGATGACTATACCGGCAACGTGAATGGTGACCTGAACAAGCGGCGGGGCCAGGTACTCGGCCAGGAGATGCGCGGTAATGCGACGGTCATCTCCGCCCATGTCCCGCTGGCCAACATGTTCGGCTACATCAACAATTTGCGGTCGATGTCCTCGGGCCGTGCGAACTTCACCATGCAGTTTTCGCATTACGAGGCGGTGCCGCACAATCTTTCAGAGGAAATCCAGGCAAAATATGCGTAACGGGCCCGGCCCGGCATCGGACAAGAACAGGAGTTAACCATGGCCAAGCAAAAGTTTGAGCGGACGAAACCGCACGTCAATGTGGGAACCATCGGTCACGTCGACCACGGCAAGACCACGCTGACGGCCGCCATCACCAAGTTTTATGGCGAGTTCCAGTCATATGACAAGATCGACGCCGCACCCGAGGAGCGGGAACGCGGCATCACCATCGCCACTGCCCATGTCGAATACGAGACCGAGGCCCGGCATTATGCGCATGTCGACTGCCCGGGTCATGCCGACTACGTGAAGAACATGATCACCGGTGCCGCGCAGATGGATGGCGCCATCCTGGTGGTCAGTGCCGCCGATGGCCCGATGCCGCAGACCCGCGAGCATATCCTGCTGGCCCGCCAGGTCGGCGTGCCGGCGCTGGTCGTCTACATGAACAAGGTCGACCAGGTGGATGATGAGGATCTGCGGGAGCTGGTTGAGCTGGAAGTCAGGGAGCTGCTCAGCTCCTACGAGTTTCCCGGCGACGACATCCCGGTGGTCCGCGGCTCGGCCCTGCTGGCGCTGGAGGATGGCGACGAGGAGGTTGGCCGCAACAGCATTTCCGAACTGATGGCAGCGGTCGACGAGCATATTCCGACTCCGGAGCGCCCGATCGACCAGCCCTTCCTCATGCCGATCGAGGACGTGTTCTCGATTTCCGGCCGCGGCACGGTGGTGACCGGACGGGTCGAACGTGGCGTGATCAATGTCGGCGACGAGATCGAGATCGTCGGCATCAAGTCGACCCAGAAGACCACCTGCACCGGCGTCGAGATGTTCCGCAAGCTGCTGGACCGCGGCGAGGCCGGCGACAATGTCGGCACGCTGCTGCGCGGCGT
Source organism: Paracoccaceae bacterium (assembly GCA_964291445.2). Lineage (GTDB taxonomy): Bacteria > Pseudomonadota > Alphaproteobacteria > Rhodobacterales > Rhodobacteraceae > JAPOXR01. The sequence continues at coordinate 1,145,782 of OZ219864.1, forward strand.
GGACCGCAACGCGGTCGAGCGTGGCCAGGTCCTGTGCAAGCCGGGATCGGTGACGCCGCATACCGAGTTCGAGGCCGAGGCCTACGTGCTGACCAAGGATGAGGGCGGGCGGCATACACCCTTCTTCACCAAGTATCGTCCGCAATTCTACTTCCGCACCACCGACGTGACCGGGACCGTGGAATTGCCAGATAATGTCGAGATGGTCATGCCGGGTGACAATGCAACCTTCACGGTGACCCTGATCGCCCCGATCGCCATGGAGGAGAAACTTCGTTTCGCCATCAGGGAGGGCGGTCGGACCGTTGGGGCCGGCATCGTGTCCAAGGTGATCAAGTAGGGAAATGCAGGGCGCGGTGACCGGGGTCGCCGCGCTTTTTCGTTCAGGAGCGGAATTGTGATTCAGAACCAGAACATTCGGATCCGCCTCAAGGCATTCGATTACCGGTTGCTCGACGCCAGTACCAACGAGATCGTCGAGACAGCCAAGCGAACCGGTGCCCGTGTCAGGGGGCCGATTCCGCTGCCGAACAAGATTGAGAAGTTTACCGTGCTGCGTGGTCCGCATATCGACAAGAAATCGCGCGAGCAGATGGAGATCCGCACCCACAAGCGGCTGCTTGATATCGTGGACCCGACACCCCAGACCGTCGATGCGCTGATGAAGCTCGACCTGGCGGCGGGGGTTGCGGTGGAAATCAAGATTTAGGGAGAAATCCGCCATGCGTTCAGGCGTGATTGCCAAGAAAGTCGGAATGACCAGGCTGTTCATGGATGATGGACGGCAAGTGCCGGTTACCGTGCTGCATGTCGACAAGGTGCAGGTGGTCGCGCAACGCACGGCAGACAAGGATGGTTATACCGCGGTCCAGCTCGGCGCCGGAAGTTCGAAGGCCCGGCGGGTCGGCGCACCCATGCGCGGGCATTTTGCCCTGGCCGCGGTGGCGCCGAAACGCAAGGTTGCCGAGTTCCGGGTCAGCCCCGAGAACCTGATCGAGGTCGGCGCCGAAATCACCGCCGACCATTTCGTGCCGGGACAGCGGGTCGACGTGTCGGGGACATCGATCGGAAAGGGGTTTGCCGGGCCGATGAAGCGGCACAATTTCCGCGGGTTGCGGGCATCGCATGGCGTGTCGGTCAATCACCGTTCGCACGGGTCGACCGGCCAGTGCCAGGATCCGGGCAAGGTGTTCAAGGGCAAGAAGATGGCCGGCCAGATGGGCAATGCCCGGGTCACCACGCAGAATCTCGAAGTCGTCAGGACCGATGTCGACCGTGGCCTGATCATGATCAAGGGCGCGGTTCCGGGCTCGAAGGGCGGATGGGTCACCGTCCGCGATGCCGCCAAGAAGACCTTGCCGGATGATGTCCGGTTTCCCGGCGCCTTTCGGCCGGCCGGAATCTCGGCCAATGGCGATGCCGCCGGCGAGATGTCGGCCAATGGCGATGCCGCCGATGCCGGGGTCGGGATGTCCGGCGAACAGGAAGGCACATGATGAAGATTCCCGTCATATCGATGGAGGCCGAGGAGGCCGGCGAGGTCGAATTGCCGGAGGCGATTTTCGGCCAGGAGCCGCGGCCGGACATTCTGCACCGGGTGGTGCGCTGGCAGCTTGCCAGGAAGCAGCAGGGCACCCACAAGGCCAAGACACGGTCGGAGACCAGCTACTCGCGGCGCAAGATCTACTCCCAGAAGCGGACCGGCCGCGCCCGGCATGGCGACCGCAACGCCCCGATCTTCCGCAAGGGCGGCGCCTATAAGGGGCCGGTGCCGCGCAGCCATGCCCACGATCTTCCCAAGAAGATCCGGCGACTCGGCCTCAAGCATGCGCTGTCGGCCAAGGCCGTCGAGGGCGAGCTGGTGGTGCTGAAATCGGCGGAGATGGAATCGCATCGCACCGCGGTGCTGGCCCGGGCCGTCGCCAGGTTTGGCTGGGGACGGGCGCTGATCATCGACGGGTCCGAAATCGATCGGAACCTGGCCCGTGCCGCCGCCAACATTCCCGGCCTGGATATCCTTCCGGGACATGGCGCCAATGTCTACGACATTCTCAGGCGGGACACGCTGGTGCTGACCGAGGCCGGATTGAAGGCGATTTGCGAGAGGCTGCAATGAACGCCCTGCCAAAACATTATGACACAATCGTGAAGCCGGTCATCACCGAGAAGGCGACCCTGGCTTCGGCGGCGAATTCCGTCGTGTTCGAAACCGCGATCGGCGCCAACAAGGCCGAGATCAAGGAGGCGGTGGAGGCCCTGTTCAATGTCAGGGTGCGATCGGTGAATGTTGTCGTCAACAAGGGAAAGCGCGTGCGGTTCCGGGGTCGGCCCGGGCGGCGCAAGGACACCAAGAAGGCCTATGTCCGGCTGGAGGAAGGCTACACCATCGATGTCACCACCGGCATCTGACGGCAGCACTGGGGAACGGAAGCAAAGATCATGGCACTGAAGTCATACAATCCGACAACGCCCGGTCAGCGTGGCCTGATCCTGGTCGACAGGTCGGCGCTGTGGAAAGGCAGCCCGGTCAAGTCGCTGACCGAGGGGATGTCATCCAGCGGTGGGCGCAACAATGCCGGCCGCATCACGTCCAGGCGGCGCGGCGGCGGTGCCAAGCGCCGCTATCGCAAGATCGATTTCAAGCGGCGGCGGATGGATGTCAGGGCGACGGTGGAACGGCTGGAATATGATCCGAACCGCTCTGCCTTCATCGCCCTGGTCAAATACGAGGATGGCGAGCTCAGCTATATCCTGGCGCCGCAGCGGCTGGCGGTTGGCGACCAGGTGGTGTCGTCGCAGCGGGCCGACATCAAGCCCGGCAACGCCATGCCGCTCTCGGGCATGCCGCTCGGAACCATCATCCACAATATCGAGATGAAGCCCGGCAAGGGCGGGCAGATGGCCCGGGCCGCCGGAACCTATGCGCAATTCGTCGGCCGGGATGGCGGCTATGCCCAGATCAGGCTGTCATCCGGTGAGTTGAGAATCGTGCGGCAGGAATGCATGGCCACCGTCGGCGCCGTCTCCAATCCCGACAATGCCAATTGCAATCTGGGCAAGGCCGGCCGCAGCCGGCATCTCGGACGGCGCCCGAGCGTCCGCGGCGTGGTGATGAACCCGGTTGATCACCCGCATGGCGGCGGCGAGGGGAAATCCAGCGGCGGCCGTCACCCGGTGACGCCCTGGGGCAAGCCGACAAGGGGAATGCGGACCCGCCGCAACAAGACCACGGACAAGTTCATCCTGCGCAGCAGGCATGCCCGAAGGAAAGGACGTTAATTCATGCCACGGTCAACCTGGAAAGGGCCGTTCGTCGATATGGATGTGCTCAAGAAAGCGGAAAAGGCCAGAGAGTCCGGCCGCAAGGATGTCATCAGGATCTGGTCCCGCCGTTCGACCATCCTGCCGCAATTCGTCGGCCTGACATTCGGCGTCTATAATGGCAGGAAGCACATACCGGTATTCGTGACCGAGGAAATGATCGGACAGAAATTCGGCGAATACTCGCCGACGAGGACATTCTACGGTCACTCCGGCGACAGGAAGGCAAGGCGCAGCTAGAGATGGGAAAGCAGAAGACAAAATCGACGCTGGACGAATACGAGGCGATGGCCGTCAGCCGCATGCTTCGGGTCTCGCCGCAGAAACTGAACCTGGTTGCCGCCATGATCAGGGGCAAGCCGGTCGATACCGCCCTGGCCGATTTGACCTTCTCGAAGCGGCGGATTGCCGGTGACGTGAAGAAGTGCCTGATGTCGGCGGTCGCCAATGCGGAAAACAATCACGGGCTGGACGTGGACCATTTGGTGGTGTCCGAGGCCTTCGTGGGAAAGAACATCCAGCTCAAGCGGATTCGCTACCATGCGCGCGGACGCTTCGGGCGGATCAACAAGCCGTTTTCGCAACTGACCATCAGGGTCCGCGAAATGCAGGAGGATATTTGATGGGCCAGAAGGTCAATCCGGTCGGGATGCGGCTGCAGGTCAACCGGACCTGGGACAGCCGATGGTATGCCGACAGGAGAGAGTTCGGGGATTTGCTCCAGGAGGATCTGCGGATCCGGAAATTCATCCGCAAGGCTTGCGAAAAGGCCGGGGTCAGCCGGGTCATCATCGAGCGTCCTCACCGCAAGTGCCGGGTGACGGTGCAGACGGCGCGGCCTGGCGTGGTCATCGGCAAGAAGGGCGCCGATATCGAGGAGTTGCGCAAGAAGCTGGCCGAACTGACCGACTCCGAGACCCATCTGAACATCATCGAGGTGCGGAAACCCGAGATCGATGCCCAACTCGTCGCCGAATCGGTCTCGCAGCAGCTGGAGCGGCGGGTGTCGTTCCGCCGGGCCATGAAGCGTGCGGTCCAGAACGCCATGCGCATGGGCGCGCTCGGCATCAGGGTCAACGTGGCCGGACGGCTCGGCGGTGTCGAGATTGCCCGCACCGAATGGTACCGGGAAGGCCGGGTGCCGCTTCACACCTTGCGGGCCGATATCGACTATGCCACCGCCGTGGCCTCGACTCCCTACGGGGTGATCGGAGTCAAGGTCTGGATATTCAAGGGCGAAATCATGGAGCATGATCCATCGGCGCGCGACCGCAAGGAGCAGGAGTTGCGGGATGGCACGGTCATGCACCGCGGCAACTGACGAACGGAACCAGCAATGCTTCAGCCAAAACGGACAAAATACCGCAAGCAGCACAAGGGGCGGATCCATGGCTGCGCCAAGGGCGGCACCGAGCTGAATTTCGGTTCATTTGGACTCAAGGCGGTCAAGCCCGAGCGCGTGACCTCGCGCCAGATCGAGGCGGCCCGGCGGGCCATGACCCGGCAGATGAAACGCCAGGGACGGGTGTGGATCCGGATTTTCCCCGATGTTCCGGTCTCCAAGAAACCGACCGAGGTCAGGATGGGCAAGGGCAAGGGCGCGGTGGAATACTGGGCGGCCCGGGTCAAGCCCGGAAGGGTCATGTTCGAGATTGACGGCGTTTCGGAGTCTGTGGCAAAGGAGGCGCTTCGCCTGGCGGCAATGAAGCTTCCGGTCAAGACCAGGATCGTGCAGCGGGAAGACTGGTAGCCTGCGCCGGGTGGGAGAGTCACCCCGGCAGCAACTGGCAGCCCTGGAGGGGCATGAAGGATGACGGCTGAGGAATTGAGACGAAAGACGGCTGACGAGCTGCGCGAGGATCTGCGCAATCTTCGGAAGGAGGCATTCAACCTCCGCTTCCAGCGCGCCAGCGGATCGCTCGAGAATACCGATCGCATGCGACAGGTTCGCCGTGAAACGGCGCGGACCAAGACAGTGCTCAGGGAAATGGCCGGCAGCGACGCCGGCTGAACAGGGATTGTGGAATGCCGAAGAGAATGCTGACAGGACGGGTGCTGAGCAACAGCAGCGACAAGACCGTCACGGTGCTGGTCGAACGCCGCGTTGCGCATCCGGTGCTGAGGAAGACCATTCGCAAGTCGAAGAAATACACCGCGCATGATGCCGGGAATGCTGCACAAATCGGAGACATGGTTCGCATCAGCGAATGCAGGCCGATCTCGCGAACGAAATGCTGGGAAGTGATCGAGGGACAGCCCGGGAGCTGACCTGCGTCCCGGATTGAACGAAACCATGGGGCCGTGTCCGGTCCCCAAAGGTCGGGAGAAGCCACATGATCCAGATGCAGACAAATCTGGATGTTGCCGACAATTCCGGGGCCAGGAAGATCCAGTGCATCAAGGTGCTCGGTGGATCGAAACGGCGGTTTGCCTCGGTTGGCGACATCATCATCGTGTCGATCAAGGAAGCGATCCCGCGCGGCCGGGTGAAGAAGGGCGATGTCAGGCGGGCGGTCGTCGTGCGCACCGCCAAGGAGGTTCACCGCGAGGATGGCACCTCCATCCGCTTCGACCGCAACGCCGCGGTCATTCTCAACAACAATGACGAGCCGATCGGGACCCGGATCTTCGGCCCGGTGGTCAGGGAATTGCGCGGCCGGAACTTCATGAAGATCATTTCGCTTGCCCCGGAGGTGCTGTGATGGCCGCGAAATTGAAGAAGGGCGACCGCGTGCAGGTCATGACCGGCAAGGACAAGGGTGCCACCGGCGAGATCCTGAGCGTTGACCGGCAGCGGGGACGGGCGGTGGTCTCCGGCGTCAACATGATGCTGCGGCATACCCGCCAGACCGCCAACACCCAGGGTGGAAGAATAGCGGCAGAGCATCCGGTCGACCTGTCGAACCTGATGATGGTCGACCCGCGAGAGGGTGGAGTCACCCGGGTCGGCTTCAAGATCGAGGATGGCAGGAAGATCCGTTTTGCCAAAAAGTCGGGAGCGCCGATCGATGGCTGATTACGTGCCGCGTCTGAAGATTCATTACGAGGAGAAGATCCGCCCGGAAATGCGGGAGGAATTCGCCTACCGGAACGACATGATGATTCCGAAGCTGGAAAAAATCGTCCTCAATATGGGGGTCGGCGAGGCGGTCAAGGATTCGAAGAAGGCGAAATCGGCCGTCGATGACCTGACGCTGATTGCCGGGCAGAAGGCGGTGCCGACCCAGGCCCGCAAATCCATTGCTGCCTTCCGGTTGCGGGAGGGGATGACCATTGGCGCCAGGGTGACGCTGCGAGGCAGCCGCATGTTCGATTTCCTCGACCGGCTGGTGACCATTGCCATGCCGCGGGTGCGGGATTTCCGCGGCGTGTCCGGCCGCTCGTTTGACGGCAATGGCAATTTTGCGATGGGATTGCGGGAACATATCGTGTTCCCGGAGATCGATTACGACGCGGTTGACGAAATCAGGGGACTTGATGTGGTCATCTGCACAACTGCCAGAACGGATGTTGAAGCGAAGAGCCTGCTGGCCAAGTTCAACATGCCGTTCAACAGCTAGACCTGGAGGGACAGGGCCAATGGCAAGAAAGGCGCTGATCGAGCGCGAACGCAAGCGGAAGCGGCTGGTGCAGCGTCACCAGGCGACACGCCAGGCGATGAAGGAATTGCTGGATGACCGGGAGTTGCCGATCGAGGAAAGATTCGTCATCGCCATGAAGCTGGCAAAGCTGCCGAGAAACTCGTCGGCAACCCGGCTTCACAACCGGTGTCAACTCACCGGCAGGCCGAAGGCGTATTACCGGAAACTGAAGATTTCGCGCATTGCGCTGAGGGAACTTGGCGGTTCCGGGCAAATTCCCGGAATGGTCAAGTCCAGCTGGTAGGAGTTCTGCAAGATGTCATTCAGCGATCCTCTCGGCGACATGCTCGCACGCATTCGCAATGCCCAGACCCGGGGCCGGTCCACGGTTCGGACCCCGGGGTCGAAACTCCGGCGCTGGGTGCTCGATGTCATGATGAAGGAAGGCTACATCCGCGGCTACGAAGTCGTGGAATCGGAGGCCGGATTCACGGAATTCGAGATCATGCTCAAATATTTTGACGGCACGCCGGTCATCCGCGAGATGCGGCGGATCTCGCGGCCGGGCCGCCGGGTCTATGCCGGGGTCGACAAGCTGCCGTCGATTCGGCAGGGGCTGGGAATTGCCATCGTCTCCACGGCGCAGGGCGTGATGTCGGATGCCGACGCCCGGTCCAGGAATGTCGGTGGCGAAGTGCTCTGTTCGCTGTTTTGAGGAGGCCGGATATGTCTCGCATTGGAAAAAACCCGATTTCCCTTCCGGCCGGCGTGACTGCCAGCCTGTCGGGGCGCCGGATCGAGGTGAACGGGCCGAAGGGCACCAATGACTTCACCTTCTCCGACGACGTGTCGGTCGAGATCGACGAATCGCTGATCACGGTGTCCCCGAGGGGAAATTCGAAACAGGCCCGCCAGCATTGGGGCATGTCACGCTCGATGATTGCCAATTGCGTCAAGGGGGTCGCCGACGGGTTCAGGAAAGAGCTGGCCATCAGCGGCGTCGGCTACCGGGCGCAGATGGAAGGCAATGAGCTGGTGATGGCGCTGGGGTTGAGCCATGGCGTCCGCTATCGGCCGGCCGAGGGAATTTCGATCTCGGTTCCGGCCGCCGGCAGGGTGGTGGTCGAGGGGGCCGACAAGCAGAAGGTCGGTCAGACCGCGGCCGAGATCAGGTCGTGGCGGCCACCGGAGCCCTTCAAGGGCAAGGGGATCAGGTATGTCGACGAGGCGGTTTACCGCAAGGTCGGCAAGAAGAAATAGGTCACAGCAAGATGTCTGGCAAAAAGCGTCAATTGTATCTGCGCCGCAGGACACGGGTCAGGAACCGGCTGCGGAGAAGTTCCACCGGGCGGTTGCGGCTGTCCGTTCACCGGTCAAACCGCAATATCAGCGCCCAGATCATCGATGATGTCCGGGGGGTCACCCTGGCATCGGCCTCGTCGCTGGAGAAATCGATCGGCACCACCGGCGGTGGCAACCGCGAGGCGGCGCGGCTGGTCGGCGAGGAAATCGCCAGGCGGGCCAGGGATGCCGGCATCGAGGATTGCTACTTCGACCGCGGCGGCTTCCTGTTTCATGGCAGGCTGAAGGCGCTGGCCGATGCGGCCCGAGAGGGCGGTCTCAAATTCTAGGAGAGAATTGAATGGCACGAGACGAGGGACGAAGATCTTCCAGGTCCGAGAATCCTGAATTCAATGACAAGCTGGTGTCGATCAACCGCGTGTCGAAGACCGTCAAGGGCGGCAAGCGGTTCGGGTTCACGGCGCTGGTGGTGGTCGGCGACCAGAAGGGTCGGGTCGGGTTCGGCAAGGGCAAGGCCAAGGAAGTTCCGGAAGCCATCCGCAAGGCCACCGAACAGGCCAAGCGCAGGTTGTTCAGGGTTCCGCTGCGCGAGGGTCGCACCCTTCACCACGATGTCGAAGGCAAGCACGGTGCCGGACGGGTCGTGTTGCGGACCGCCCCGCAGGGAACCGGGATCATCGCCGGCGGCCCGATGCGGGCCGTGTTCGAGATGCTCGGCGTGCAGGATGTCGTTGCCAAGTCGATCGGCTCGCAAAATGCCTGCAACATGGTCCGGGCAACGCTGAACGCGCTGGGCAAGTCATCCAGCCCGCGCTGGGTCGCCCAGCGGCGGGGCAAGAAGGTTGCCGAAATCATGCGTCGCGGCGAGGCCGAGGCAGCGCAAGGCTAGGAGAATCCATCATGGCCGGAACCATCATCGTCAAGCAGATCGGCTCGCCGATCCGCCGGCCGGCGAAGCAGCGCCAGACCCTGATCGGGCTTGGCCTGAACAAGATGAACAAGACGCGGGAGCTGGAGGATACGCCTTCGATCCGCGGCATGGTCAACAAGATCCCGCATTTGGTGGAAATCATCGAGGAGCGGGACGGAAACAGCGACAACTCCTGACCGGGTGCGTCGCCATCGGTCAGCAAGATTGCAGGTATCCAGATGAAACTCCATGAATTGCGAGACAATCCGGGCGCCACGCGCAAGCGGCGCCGGGTTGGCCGGGGTCCCGGCTCCGGCAAGGGCAAGACGGCAGGACGGGGCATGAAGGGCCAGAAATCCCGTTCGGGGGTGGCGCTCGGCGGCTTCGAGGGCGGCCAGATGCCGATCTACCAGCGGCTGCCGAAACGCGGCTTCAACAACCCGTCGGGCAAGCGGTATTCGGTGGTCAATCTCGGCAAGCTGCAGCAATTCATCGATGCCGGCAGGATTGATGCCTCCGGCATCATCGACGCGGCGGCGATGGAGGCCAGCGGCCTTGTTCGGCGCCGGCGAGATGGTGTCAGGATTCTCGGCCAGGGAGAATTGACCGGGAAGGTCGATATCGTGGCCAGCGGGGCGACACGCTCGGCGATTGCCGCTGTCGAGGCGGCCGGAGGCTCACTGAAGATTGAAGGGCGGGCGACAAATCCGGATGACACTGCGCCGGTTCAGGAATAACCTGCCAATGTTGCCGATCCAGCTGTGAAGGATTGATCGATGGTTTCAGCCGCCGAACAGATGGCGTCCAATCTCAGTTGGAGCGCATTCGGAAAGGCAACCGATCTTCGCAACCGCATCCTCTTCGCCCTGGGCCTGCTGATCGTCTACCGGATCGGGACCTTCATCCCGGTGCCGGGCATCGATACCGTGGCACTGCGGGAATTCGTCGATGCCGCGTCGACCGGTCTCGGTGGCATGCTCAACATGTTCACCGGCGGCGCCATCGGACGCATGGGGGTCTTTGCCCTCGGCATCATGCCCTATATTTCCTCGGCGATCATCGTGCAGCTGCTGGTGGCCATGGTTCCACAGCTGGAACAGCTGAAGAAGGAAGGCGAGGCCGGCCGCAAGAAGATCAACCAGTACACCCGCTACGGCACCGTGTTCCTGGCCACCTTTCAGGCTTACGGGCTGGCGGTCAGCCTGGAATCGGGAGGCCTGGCCGTTGATCCGGGTTGGTATTTCCGGATTTCCTGCCTGGTGACCCTGGTTGGCGGCACCATGTTCCTCATGTGGCTTGGCGAACAGATCACCGCCCGCGGAATCGGAAACGGCATTTCGCTGATCATCTTCACCGGGATCATTGCCGAGATCCCGTCAGCGCTGGCCCAGTTCTTCAGCCAGGGCCGGTCGGGTGCGTTGTCACCGGTGGTGATCATCGGCGTGATGATGATGGTGGTGTTCGTGATCGGCTTCGTGGTCTACATGGAACGGTCGCTGCGCAAGATCCACATCCAGTACCCGCGCCGCCAGGTCGGCATGAAGGTGTATGATGGCGGCTCGTCGCATTTGCCGATCAAGATCAACCCGTCAGGCGTGATCCCGCCGATCTTCGCCTCGTCGCTGCTGTTGCTGCCGACCACCATCTCGACCTTTTCCGGCACCTCGACCAGTTCTCTGATGTCGACGGTCCTGGCATATTTCGGCCCCGGCCAGCCGCTCTACCTGCTGTTCTTCGTGGTGATGATCGTGTTCTTTGCCTATTTCTACACGGCAAATGTCTCCTTCAAGACCGAGGATGTTGCCGAGAATTTGAAGAACCAGAATGGTTTCATTCCCGGGATCCGGCCGGGACCGCGGACGGTCGAGTATTTGGATTACGTCGTCTACCGGTTGCTGGTTCTCGGCTCGGCCTATTTGTCCGCGGTCTGCCTGTTGCCGGAGATTCTCCGGTCGCAACTGGCAATCCCGTTCTATTTCGGCGGAACCTCGGTGCTGATCGTGGTCTCGGTGACCATGGACACCATCAACCAGGTGCAGTCGCACCTGCTGGCACACCAGTATGAAGGCCTGATCGAGAAGTCGCAGCTGCGCGGCAAGCGCCGGCGCAAGACCACCACCAGGCAGACGGGACGATGACCATCACACTCGCTGGCCCGCCAGGGGCAAGGCAGACGGGACGATGAACATCATTCTTCTTGGCCCGCCAGGAGCTGGCAAGGGAACCCAGGCAAAGTTCCTGACCAGGGACCGGAACATGACGCAATTGTCGACCGGCGACATGTTGCGAGAGGCCCGCCGCTCCGGCACCGAGCTCGGCGACCGGGTGGCACGGATCATGGATTCAGGCGAGTTGGTGACGGACAGCATCGTCATCGAACTCATCGACGAGCGCATCAGGAGCGACCGGGGTGCGGGTTTCGTGTTCGACGGATTTCCGCGCACCCTGGCCCAGGCCGATGCGCTCGGTGACCTGCTGGCCCGCAACGGCATCGAATTGTCTGCCGTGCTGGAGCTGGTGGTGGATCTGGGCGAGCTCGAGGATCGCATCACCGGCCGGATTTCCTGCAGCGATTGCAGCGCCGTCTATCACCGCACCAACAACCCGCCGAAGCAGGAGGGAATCTGCGACGCCTGCGGCACCGCAGGCCTGCGCCAGCGGGAAGACGACACCGCCGAGGCGCTGCGAACCCGGATGCTCGAATATTACCGCAAGACCGCACCGCTGGTCGGATACTACCATCATGCCGGGCAGCTGCGGCGGGTCGAATGTATCGGCGACCCCGACTCGGTGGCAGCACGGGTGGCGGCCGAACTCGACCGCTGACCCGGAATCGGTGGCAACCTGGACAGCAGCCGAACACGGTCGCTGACCCCGCACGGTCAAGAAGGCAACGCTGCAAACCCCGGGCAGCGATACCTGCCAGTCCGCACCACCCCCGACGCCCGGGCAAGCCGGACAGGGTGCCAGGCCATCTTCTCGAATGCCCGTGCGCCCATCAGGCCCATCCCCTTGCCAAGGCCGGCAGGGTCACGGGCCGGACCCTCGAAGACCCAAGTGCTGTTCAGGCCTGGTCGCCGAGAAAGGTGAACGAAGCCGCTGGCCGGACCCTCGAAGACCCATGTGCCTCGCAGGCCCGACGCCCGGGCAAGGCGGCCGAAATCAGGCCAAACCCTCGAATACCCGGTTGTGGGTGTTGGTGCAGCGAACGAAACTGGCCTTGCCGGGCAGCTGGACCAGGGTCTCGGCGCCGACATAGCTGCAAGTGCTGCGCAAGCCGCCGAGCAGGTCATGCACGGTTTCGTCAAGTGACGGCTTGAGCGGCAAGAGGACGGTCCGCCCCTCGCTTGACCGGTAGTTCTTCAGCCCACCGAAATGCTTCTCGTTGGCGGTCCGGGAACTCATCCCGTAGAATTCGACAAATTGCTGTTTTTCGATGATCGGGTTTCCGCAGCGGTCGACCTCATTGCCCTGGAAGAAACGGTCGATGATGTGACCGCCACCCTCGCTGTGCCCGGCAAAAAACCCGCCCAGCATGACAAAATCGGCGCCGGCGGCCAATGCCTTGGCCACGTCGCCGGCGGTGTTGCAGCCGCCATCGGCCACGATGCTGGCCCCGATGCGGCGGGCGGCCTTGTGGCACTCGACCACGACCGAAAATTGCGGATAGCCGACACCGGTCTTGATCCGGGTCTCGCAGACACTGCCGCCGCCAATGCCGACCTTGACCATGTCGGCACCAGCCTCGACCAGTTTTTCAGTCTGGTCCGGCGTCACCACATTGCCGGCAATGAGCACCAATTCGGGAAATGCATCCCTGAAGTTTCGCACGCAATCGACGAACCGGTCGGTATAGCCGTTGGCGACATCCATGCAGGCATAGCGGAGCCGCCCGTTCAATTGCCGGGCAACGGAATCGAAGCGCTTCCAGTCATCATCGCTGATGCCGATGGTGATGGCACAATAGTCGGCCCGCCGGTCATCGCCGCAGAAATACTCCACCAGCTGGTCTGCCTCGTAGAACTTCTTCAGGCAGGTGAACATCCCGTGCGACCGGAGGCGATCGGCCATTTCAAACGTGCCGACGCCATCCATGTTTGCCGCCATGATCGGAATGCCATGAAAGGCGCAGTCGCGGCGGCGAAAGCTGATCCTGGTTTCGAGCCTGACCAGCTTGCGGCTCGAAACCGGGCTGGGTCCCGGGATGATCAGGACATCATCATAATCCAGCTTGATGTCTTCGCTGATCACTATGCGTGCTCCCGAATGCTACCGGTCTCCGGTTGGCCGCATCGGCCCGCCAGGCCGGCTGGTTGCATCTGTTCACGCAAGAAACACGGGAACAACTGCCATCACTCTTCCAGATGCCCGGCCACGACCGGATTCGCAGTCTCATTCCCGCATTAGTTGCGAATGAGATTTACCGGAATTGCACCCCCATGTCAAAATTCCGGCCGCATTCGGGAAAGCCACCGGCAAGCTCCCGCCGCATTCGATTTGAATACCGCGGCTTTGGTCGCGGGCTCGCCCCGTTCGGGCCCGCCGCAGGCAAGGCGCCGCTGACCAGGCTGCACCCGCCGGTGTGCGGGCCTGGCAGGCATGGCCGGAGGCGGTCATGGGCGCGGCCGTGTCGACCGGGCGGTACCGGCGGAAATTCTGCACGAAAATCTCCCGGCTTGCTGTTGACCGTCGGGATGAAAATCAATACATGCTGTTTTCCCAACAATTGGATGTCACGGTTTCGAAACTCCGATTGCTCCTGACATGATGCCGCAAGACGAACCAGCCCGCCGATTGGTTACGGAGGGGCGGGTGATTGCGGTTCCAAGAACGCTGAAAGGAAGGCAAATTGGCGCGGATTGCAGGCGTTAACATCCCGACGAGAAAACGTGTTCCCATCGCCCTGACCAGCATACATGGCATTGGCCATTCCACTGCAGTCCGGATCTGCGAAGCTGTCGGAATAGATCAGTCCCGGCGAGTCAACGAACTGACCGACATCGAGGTGCTGTCAATTCGCGAGCATGTCGATCGCAACATCATGGTTGAAGGAGACCTCAGGCGCGATGTCCAGATGAACATCAAGCGAATGATGGATCTCGGCTGCTACCGGGGATTGCGGCATCGTCGCGGCCTGCCGACCAGGGGACAGCGGACCCATACCAATGGCAGGACCAGGAAGGGTCCGGCCCGCCCGATTGCCGGCAAGAAGAAATAGCGGAGAAGCAAATTGGCAGCTGACAAAACTCGCGTCCGGCGAAGGGAGCGAAAAAACATCGCCACCGGCGTGGCGCATGTGAATTCATCCTTCAACAACACCAAGATCCTGATTTCAGATGTCCAGGGAAACGCGATTGCCTGGTCGTCGGCAGGGACCATGGGGTTCAAGGGCTCACGCAAATCGACCCCCTATGCCGCCCAACTCGCTGCCGAAGATGTCAGCAAGAAGGCAATGGAGCACGGCGTCAGGACATTGGAGGTCGAGGTCCAGGGCCCCGGCTCCGGACGGGAAAGCGCGTTGAGGGGGCTGGCCGCGGCCGGATTTACCATCACCGCGATCCGTGATGTCACGCCGATTGCGCATAACGGGTGCAGGCCGCCGAAACGCCGACGGGTCTGACCCCGCATCACCGGTATCCCCGGTACACGAATTAACTCTCGGAACATTTCCGGCACGGGATCTTGCCGGGAACAAGCATGGAGATTGGCGCGATGATCCACAAGAACTGGAATTCCCTTATCAAGCCCCGAAAATACGACATTCAGCCGGGAGTGGACCCCGAACGGCAGGCGACGATTACCGTCGAGCCGCTCGAACGGGGCTTCGGGCTGACGCTGGGCAATGCGCTCCGCCGGGTCCTGATGTCGTCACTGCAGGGGGCGGCGATCACCAGCGTGCATATTGACGGTGTGCTGCACGAGTTCTCGTCAATTCCCGGCGTGCGGGAGGATGTCACCGACATCGTGCTCAATCTCAAGGATGTCCATCTGCGCATGATCGTGGAAGGACCCAAGAGGTTGAGCGTGAAGGCCAGCAAGCCGGGGCCGGTCCTGGCCGGGCATATCGAGACATCGGCCGGGATCGAGATCCTCAACCCGAAACACGTGATCTGCCATCTCGATGAGGGTGCATCGCTGAAGATGGAGATGACGGTCGATACCGGCAAGGGATATGTCTCGGCCGAGCAGAATCAACACCCCGATGCGGCGATCGGATACATTCCGATCGATGCCATCTACTCGCCGATCCGGCGTGTCTCCTACTCGGTCCAGCCGACCCGGGAAGGCCAGATCCTGGATTACGACAAGCTGTCGATGAAGCTGGAGACGGATGGTTCGGTCACGCCGGAGGATGCGACGGCGCTGGCGGCCAGGATCATCCAGGACCAGCTCTCCACCTTCGTCAATTTCACCGAGCCGCAGGTCGTCGAAGAGGTCGAGGAAGATGACGAGTTCGAGTTCAATCCGAAATTCCTGAAGAAGGTGGACGAGCTCGAATTGTCGGTTCGCTCGGCGAACTGCCTCAAGAATGACAACATCGTCTATATCGGCGATCTGGTGCAGAAATCCGAACCGGAGATGCTGCGAACCCCGAATTTCGGTCGCAAGTCGCTGAACGAGATCAAGGAAGTCCTCGCCCACATGCAGCTGCATCTGGGCATGGAAACCAAGGGCTGGCCGCCGGAGAACATTGAAGAGCTGGCAAAGAGCCATGAAGGCGAATTCTGATTGATTGACTCGGAAGGCCGGCAAATCTATAGGCACCGGACCGCCGGAAACGGCAGTTCGATCGCCACGGACAGGGATTGGAGAAAATGCGGCACGGGAACGGTTATCGCCGTCTGAACAGAACCAGCGAACACCGCAAATCCATGTTTGCCAATATGGCTGGCTCGCTGATTGAACATGAACAAATCAGCACCACCCTGCCCAAGGCCAGGGAGTTGCGGCCCATTGTCGAAAAACTCATCACCCTGGGAAAGCGCGGCGATCTGCATGCGCGCCGAAAGGCGGCATCGAGGCTGAAGCAGGACAAGCACGTCGCCAAGCTGTTTGAAGTGCTGGGGCCGCGCTACAGCGAACGCAATGGCGGCTATGTCCGGATCGTCAAATCGGGGAACCGCTATGGCGACATGGCACCGCTGGCGGTCATCGAGCTGGTCGACCGCGATCCCGAGGCCAAGGGCGCAGCCGACAAGACCCGCCTTGCCGAAGAGGAAGCCGAACAGGGCTGACCCGCAAGGCAGGCCGATCTCCGGAAACAGCATCCCGGGCGGAACACGGAAGTGGGCCGGCTCCGGTCGCGGCCTCGCGTCCCATACAGTTACGCAAACGCGGGGATATTGGCTGCCGGCCGATCGTCAGGCCCCGCCAAGCTGCGCCGCAAATTGCGGATCCGTTTCACTGGAAGGCAAGGTGCACCGGGCCGCTTGCATGACAAGCGGGAACAGGACCGCCCGGCAGATGGGTGATGGATCGGGGGCTGTCGCGCACTGATGATGGACAGGATTTGACTCCCGACTGGTGATCTTACGGTCGAACAGGGCCATCTTGAACGGTTGGACCGACTCCTGGACTCGCCGCACTTCGGCTGCGTCCGTGTCCATGGACGGCGGCTCGCCAGAAAGCCGGAACTTCTCAGGCAAGCCTTCTCACGCCGCCCCGGCAGGCTACCCCTGGTGATGATCGAATTGCCCGAGCCACCGGAAGGAGATGCCGGAATGGCGCTGAGGCGCCTCGCCGATGCCGTCTCGGCCGCGGGCGTATCCCTGGAAGAGCAACCCACTTCAGGCCGTTGCGATACGATGCGCTTCAAATCGCTGCCCCGAAGGGTCGTCCATGGCGGCGCAGCCGTCGTCCTGGACGAATTCCAGAATGCCAGGGGCCTCGGTCTCGTATCGGCAGTCAAGACGGTGATCGACGGGGTCCCGATCAACCGCCATTCTCCAGATGGGGGATCTGCGGAAAGCCCTTCCTGACCGGATCACATCAACAGCGAATGTTCGAGATGTTCCGGGACGACCAGCCGCTGTACGGGCGCACCGACGAAGGTATCCGGCTTCGGCAGTGGAGCCTCAAATCTGTGCTGGAGATGGCCGGTGAGCAGGGATTTTTGCACACACCACGCAAGCTTCTCACCATGTACACGGGTTTTGGCAGCATGCCCGGCGCCTGGGAGACATTCGTGACCGGGAACTCGCCAGAGAGGGATCTCGGCGCGTGGAGTGACGACGGGGCGTGGAGGCGTGAATTCAACGTTGCGACAATGCGGTCGATGGAGGAAGAGCCGATGGACCGGTGGGATCACGCCAGGTTCATTGAGGTTTCCCCGGAGAGCCGGGCCGTGATTGGTGAAATCGCCAGCAGTACGGACGGCCGGACTGCCGCCCAGATCCGGGGACAACTCGGAATGACCAGCGAGGATCTCCGCCGGTTGCGAAAGACTCTCGAGGAGTATCTCGAGTTTGTCACCCCGTCCTGGAACTTCATGGGGAGCGAAGCCCGATGGCATCTTTCCGACAATTCGGCCCTGTTTCAGCTGCGGGTGCTGGGCGACGTCCCTTATCCCGCCAGGGCAAGGCCTGGCGCCGCCGCGAGACTGGAGAGACGGCTGGAGAGCATCGAGGAACCCGCATTCAAGCGTACGGCCGCCTCCCTGGCTCGAGGAGCTGGAGGGTGTCACATGGCATGGCTGCGGGGTCTGGCTGCCAGGGCTCAGACATCGATGTGATGGTGCTCCAGGAAGGAGGCGGCAGACGGACGCTCTTCATGGGCGGATGCAAGCGCAATCCGGACACCTGTCATCCGGCCCAGCTCGAGCGACAGTTCGAGAAATTTCTCGAGGCCGGGTCGTCGGACAGTGAATTGCGGGAGTTGTGCAACCTGCCGCGCCGCCAGTTGCTGGTCTCGCCATCCTTCGCGCCGCAAGCGCGGGAGCGTTTTGCACCAGGCGGCTTCGAATGCGTGGACATACTGGACATGGCCCGGATGCTCGGCGTCGCCCCGCCCAGCCGAGGTGCCAGCGTCGGCAAGACAGGACACCGACATCCCCGCCAGATCCCCCGCACCATCGCTGCCTCGCGATCCAATACGCCTCCTTCCAGGCCCCACCGACGTCGCACGATTGCATGATCGGCGAAAGAACCAGTTCCCGACCCGCCCGCGCAGCCTGCTCACCCCGCCGGCGGGATGCCGCCACGTGCACGCCCACCGCCGGCTGGAAGGTCCGTGAATCCAGACGCGGAGCACCGATCGGTCAGCAATTCAAGACGACCCGTTACGCACCGCCTTGCGAGCCATGCACGGGAGATACCGAATCGCCGGGCAACCCGCCGGACCGTCTGTCCTCCTCCAGAAAGCGCCTCCCGGAATTTTGCATCAGCCGCCAGACCCGGCACCCCGGACTTGCCCCTGCACCTGGAAATGGTCACCAGAATTCACCATCTGCTGCCGGATAGGCGGGCCAGGCCCGGACATGTTGCCGGCAAGCCAGTCGTCATCCTTGCTTACCCGCCCGTATTCCCAACCCGAGCAAATCCGTCACCGCGCCCGACATCCACCCGGGGGCATCGGTGCTGATGAACTCGTTCACCGCCTGGCGAATTCGGACGGCTGCCATCTTCTCGACATCATCCAGACAGCCGCCATTGGCATGGGGGAATCCAGGCTGACAAATCAGCGCCAGCCTCTGCCTTGCGGCCTGGCTGGTGGCGGCCAGGACAAACCTCGCGCGTCGTCGAAACCCTTCGATTCCTTCTGCTCTTGCACCGCCGCCACTATTCACATTCATGGCGTTGGTAGGGCTTGAAATGGGGTTTGAATCCTGCCATTTGGGGTCAGGAAGTCAATTGGGGACCCACCGATTATCGGCAGGACGCGAACGAGCTGCCAGTTCCTTGCCGGATCCCGTGAAACCGGCCTTCATCGCCGGGATGTAAGCGCAATAATCCTGTAAATTCAACACACTAACAAACCTTCAGATCGCCAGCGGGAGAACGCACCCGACATGACGCATGACCGGAGACTGCCCATCGCGGTGGATAACCGGGGTGCCAGGTGATTCCGGATGACAGGTCTTGTCCTGGAAGTAGGAGACGTCACATGACCAGGAAAAATTCAAGCCGGCACGCATGGGCCATACGGGAGCGGGCACAGGATGTGATTGCCGGAACTCCGCCCGCCCGGCCCGGTACTCGCGAGATGATCAAGGCTCATGCCGGTTGGCCGAACAAGGACCGGGGCCTTTATCCTTGCGGATCGGCATTCGGGACGCCCGCAGCCATGTCGATCATCTCCCCGACAAACGCCTATTGACCACGACGGTGCCTGCATGCCTTCGACACGAGTATGGTTCGATGACGGCTTCCAGGCAAGGAGGCTCCGAGCTCTTCCGCATGTGCCGGGACAGCGGGACCCGCGCCCCGGAGGCGCTGCAGGCCCAGCCACGACCTGTCGTCTCGGCAGCGCCAGTAGACGTGCCAGTCACGCCGAGACCTGTCCGACGTTTCTGCGACCTACGCTCCATCCGGTGGGTCTCGCTGCCGCCACGGCCGGATCAGCAGCCCATCGACGATCGAGCGCCGCCCTCCCGCCCTGCAAGGCGACAGGAGTCTCGCCGGCATCTGGATGCCGACGTGAAGGAAAGACCGGGGGGGGGGGCAGCGTTCGTCGGCCTTCCGCCGCATCCGAAGGTGCCAGCCCTGCCACGCCCTCGCCGGTCAAGGTGATCACCCCGCCTCGCCCAGGGATGCGCTGCAAGACCACCAACTCGCCGGACAGAATGCTGCCCGCGTAACACCAATCGCAACGGGTGTCGCCGCCGTAGCCGACACCCTTGCACACCGCCCGCATCACGACATCCAGCCGACAGGTGCCAGCCACAGCCAATCATTCCGGCAGCAAGGCGGCGGCTCGCAGGAAACCGACGAGTTCGGGGTCCGATCTGCCCGACGGACCCGGGAGCAGCGCCAGGGACTTGCCTTGCCGGTGAAGATCGTGGGTCAACCGGACCGCGTGACCGCCCGTCTCCTTCCCGCCGATGCGCCGGGTCCCGGCAATTGCGGCAACCGTGGCCAGCCTCCAATCGAAACCCGCCAAGGAGCCGATGGCCTTGGCAGAATGCGCCGCACGAGACGCCAGGATGACTGCTTCCACCATCTCCCGCGCATTCCTGCCAGCCAGACCGCCATATGCCGCCCAGGCGGTGGCCCGGGGAGTGCGGTGTCCATCCGCCCAGGTGTCCGAGCCTCGGCCGGCAAGCGAGAGGTCGAGCGGTTGGTCCCCTGTGCCTTCCAGGGTCCGGGGCTTGACGACGGTCTTGGCCCGAAATCCATCCAGCCGCCAGGTGGCCCCGTGCATCACCATGTCAGCGCCGGAGCCCGGAATTCCCAGAAGCAGCAGAAAGCGGCCCGGTCCGAGGGCCCCGGCGATCAGTGGCCCGGCCCTCAGTCCCACCCGGTCAAACCGGCACCTTCATCCGGCGAGAGCCGCCTGGAAGGCATCCCCGGCGTAGGCGGGCACGTCAGGCGTGGCTCCAGGCCCCTCCACGGGCGACGGCGGCACTCGCCGTTTCCCGACAGGCCGAGCAGTCCTCCTCTCGTCGAGGCAAAAGCACAGCTTCACTACCCATCCTCCAGCCGGGGATGCAGTGCGGCCGAATCCAGGTGCCGGGGATGATGACGACCCTCGCTTGCATCCGTGCCCTGTGGGCGCAGGCAGGAGCCGTTCTTCGGGGCCTGCGCCGCAGGGTGGAGGGCTCGTCGGCGCGGCAGCGCTACCAAGAGCAGGGGCAGCCCCACTTGGTGCACGCTTTCGCCCCCGAGAGCAGCCTTGATCGGATCGCGGGTGTACGGGGAGTGTCGGGGCCGGAGTCCAGTTGGCTCTCACCGGTCACCGCCACCCCCGGGCGCGAGCATCGGGAACGCTGTTTGCCCGACATCAACCATCCCCGCCGCGACTCCCGGCGTAGGTCAGCCTCCGAGGCACCTCGCCGGGCCGCCTCGGGGCTTGCGTCCCGACCCGGAGGCGGGAGCGTCCGGGCATGGCGCGCCGCCTGCGCCATTTCGCTGTTGACGGCGCTTTTCGTGGTCGCGCCCGCCAGCGCACAAACGCTCACCGCCACCCACACGTACGGTGGCCCCCTTTACGAAGGCGACACGGACGTTCTGGTCACCATCACCGGCTTCACCATTGCAGGAGAATGCAGCAAAATATACCCGAAATTTTTGGCCGGTGAGAGCATTAACGCCGCTGCGAGTGACTTTGAAGTATCCGGGGAAGTACTCACCAGTCAGGGAACTGCCTGCGACAGCAACCTTACCGAGGCGCAATTTGAATTCACATTCGACCACGACAGTAATCCCAGAAACAAGATCCTTGTGTTCGAACTGTACTCAGAAAACCAGGCAGACAGCACAGAAACACGACACGGCAAGTTCACTCTTACCATTACGGATGGTCGGCGCCAGGCCGGTATCGCTCTTGACATGCCGACCTCCGGCGGTCGCTCCGACCCGAAAAAGGGCATCGAACTGCGGGAAAGCGATTCCGGCGGTGTCGAGATCAAGGTTCGGCTTGCCACGGAGCCACCCGAGGGGAAGACCGTTAGAATACAATTTACAGACAATGACCAGGCTAAGTGGAAGAAAGGAAATATTAGTGACAGTTCCAGCACCTCACTTCAGTTTAAGAAAGACGACTACGATAAACCTAAAACCGTCACCCTTCTTCCCGTCACGGACACCGACGGTACCACCAACATGAAGGAAAACGTGGAGGTACAGTCATTCGGTTACTACTACTTGGACAAAATAGAGATACCCGTCACTGTCATTGACGAGACCGCCATTCCGGTCTTTGATGCCAACCGTCTGACGCTCGTAGAAAGCCGCCCAGCCAAGAGCTACACCGTCAAGCTCGACCGCGAGCCGGTCGCGGATGTGACTTTGGTCACCAAAGCGCACACGCATCTGCGCTTCAAAGGGCCTGGCGACTCCGCGTTCGGCGAACAGGCTACCCTCACCTTTACCAAAGGCGCCAATGGCAGCTGGAAGACCCCGCAGACCATTGAAGTCAAGCACATCCTGGACAGCGACGGAGACAACGAGAACACACTGCCGATTGTCCACGAGCCCGACTCCGATACAAAGACCTGGCATCTGAGTACAAAGAATTTGCCCGTAACGCTCACAGACGCAGGCAACGCGCCGATTTTCAGTCGCGATTCGGTGCCGGTTATCGAAGCTGGCCCCGCCGAAACCTACACAGTGAAACTCGAGCGCGACCCCGGCCAGACCGTCACCCTCACCGCCGAAGTTCCCCAGGCGCATCGGGGGTCAGTGCGGGTGCAAGCGCCAGGCGGAACGGCCGGGTCGAGCGCGAGCCTCACCTTCACCGGCGGCGCGAGTGGCACCTGGAAGACCCCGCAAACGATCACCGTCACCGCCGTGAGCGACGCGAATCTCATCGACGAAACCGTCTCGCTCGCCCACAGCGTTAGCGCCAGCCTGGACTGGCCGCAGAGCCTGAATCCCTCGGTTGAGGTACAGGTATCAGACCGCGGTGGCGGTGAGGTCGAGCTCTCGGAAGGCACTACAGTTAGGGTCTGGGAGGGTCAGGAAGCGTTCACCTATACCGTCAAACTGAGTCATCCGCCCACGGATGAGGCCACCGTCGCCATCACTTCGGACGACACCACGAAACTGGTCGTCAGCCCGACCACTCTCACGTTC
This sequence comes from Paracoccaceae bacterium, assembly GCA_964291445.2. Lineage (GTDB taxonomy): Bacteria > Pseudomonadota > Alphaproteobacteria > Rhodobacterales > Rhodobacteraceae > JAPOXR01. The sequence continues at coordinate 1,168,626 of OZ219864.1, forward strand.
ACCGCCAGCAACTTTGACCAGGCGCAAACAGTGAGCCTCACCTCCCCGGCTGGCTCCGTGGTTGCGGGTGACGGAGCGAACATCACCCATGCAGTGACCGGCTACGGCGCGACCACCACCGGACCGCCAATCACCGTCATCCTGCTGGACACCACTCTTACCGAGACCTTGAATCTGCAATTCAGTAAATCGAGGTTCAGCGGCGAGGAGCTTACCTATGATGCTCCGAATCCGGCCCAGGTCGAGGTTTCGCTGCAAGGGTCGGACGGTTATAAAGGTTTCCTGCCGGCAGTCAGTTTCCGCGTCTGCTTCGAGGATGGCGAGGCCTCGGTGTTTGCACGCGACATTGCGCCGCTTACCCCCGGCGAAAAATGCGTGGATGGCAGTCTTGGCCGGGAAACACAAAGGCCTTCGCAGGAAACCTCAGTCGAGGTCTTCAATGTGCTGCACGACTCCTATGACGAGAAGTTTGAGAAGCTTACCGTCACTCTGCAAGCCGACCCCGACGACCCCTTGCCCGCGATGGTCGCCATCCCCCAGGCCGGATCAAAAGCCGACTTCATCGTCGAGGACACCCAACTTACCAGCGTCAAGTTCACGCGCACCGATTCGGGTTCGATTCAGGAGGGCGGCTCGGACAAGGCGACCTTCGAGTTCGCGACGGTGAGCCGCTCGCTCTACGCCGGCGAAGAGATGCGCGTGCCGCTCAAGATCGGGGGCGCCGGCATCACCGGCGACGACTATGCGGTGACTGTCGTTTCCGGCGGCACGCTGAGCACCGATGCGCCCTACAGCGCCAGCGCCCCGGCGCTGGTCATCAAGGGCCCCGGCGAGTCACAAAAAGTAGTCTTCGAGGTCGCCGCGCTCGCTGACGGGGTGGCCGAGGGCGGTTCGGAAACCATGACCGTCGGCCATACCGCGCCGGTCTCCAACCTGAACACCGACGGCGTCCGCTTCGAGACCGGCGCCATAGAAACCGCATCCGGCTCACAGAACAACGTTGAAGTTGAGATCATCGAGCACCCGACGGTCAGCATCGCCGCCGATGGCGATGTCACCGAGGGCAGCGACGCAGTCTTCAACCTGACCGTTTCGCCGGCGCCGGGCACGGGCAAGTCGATTTCGGTGAGCTACGATCTCGTCCAAATCGGCGAATTCGTCGCCGCGGCGGACCTCGGCACGGGCAAGACCGTCAGCATCGACGACACCGGCACCGCCAGCATCACCGTCACCACGGTGAACGATAGCGTCGACGAGGCCGACGGCAGCCTCACGGCCACCCTGGCTGCCGGCACTGATTACGTGATCGCCGCCGCGCCGGACAACGCGGCCACGGTGAACATCAGCGACGACGAAGACACCCTGGTCACCTTGAGTGCCGATGCCAACGTCACGGAAGGCGACAAGACCACCGTTACCGCCACCATCAACGGCCTTGCCCAGACGGCCGATGTGGTCATCCCCATCACCGCCACCACCGGCACCGCGGAGACGATCGACTACGACGCCCCGGCCAGCATCACCATCGCTGCGGGCGAGAAGACCGGCACCACCGAACTCATCACCCACCTCGACGCCGACAAGGACGACGACACAGTCAAGCTCGCCCTTGGCACGCTGCCGGACGGCCTCGCCGCAGGGGACCCGGCCTCGGCGACGGTCAGCATCGACGACGACGGCAAGGGCGTGGAGGCCACGCTCAAGAGCAGCGCGGCGGCGGTCGCCAACGGCGGGTCTGTCACCATCACCGTAAGCCTCGACCGGGCCTTCGCCGCCAAGACCATCATTCCGATCAACGTGGTCGGTTCGGGAACCAATCCGGCGGAAGCGGCCGAGTGGGAAGCGCCCGCGAGCATCAAGGTCGCCGGCGGCGCAACCTCGGCGACGGCCAGCATCGAGACGATTCGCGACCAGGACACGGCGAGCGAGGAATTCACCGTCAGCTTCGGCTCGCCGCTGCCGATCAACCTTTCCACCGGCACCTCGGACTCGGCGAAAGTCACCATCACCGACGATGGCCTCGGCCACAGCATCACCTTCACCGCCAGCCCCAATCCGGTGGACGAGGACACTGCCACCGTGATCACCGCCACCGCCAACGGCCTCTTCGACGCCGACGTAACGGTGCCGCTCGCGCTCGCGAATGGAACGGCGGAACCGGGCGACTACGCAGCGCTCGCCAGCATCACCATAGCCAAGGGCGCGATGAGCGGACCCGGCACCCTCACCACCATCGGCGATGCGGACACCGACGACGACACTTTCAATGTGCGAGTTGGTACGCCGCTGCCCTCGGGCGTAGTCGCTAGCACCACCGGCTACACGATCACCATCAACGACACTAGGGCATTCGCGGTGGTCAAGCCGACGCTGACTATGGCTACTACGCCAGAGGGCTCAGGTGACTATGGCAATGTGTCAGTGGACGAAGGCGAATCGGTCACCGTCACGGCAACACTCGACCGGGCGCATAGCGCAGATATTGTTCTGCCGGTGACGCTGTCCCCTGGCAGCTATGACGATGACGGATTAGGCATTGATCCCGACGCTGCCGAGGCAGGCGACTACGGCAGCCTGGCCAACATTACCATCAAGGCTGGACAGACAACCGGCACCGGGACCGTCACCACCAATCAGGATGATGATGAAGATAACGAGTACTTCCGTACCGAGGTGGATCTCAGCAGTCTCGGAGACGCAGTCGAATACGATGAAGAATCCTACTACGACGCATCCTACGACTTCATCGTTGAGATCGTCGATGACGACAAGCCCCCGCCGACTGTGGGGTTTGGGAATAATGTCCTGCTTAAGTTTATCGAACAAGATGAATCGCGTTCTAGTGTCAGAATAAATTTCAAAGCGGAGCTAGAATCCCCTCCTTTTATTCCCGATTATGATGTCGTTGTGTCCGTTGATGTGACGCAGGAAGGGCGTTATCTGAAATCGGACAGTCTCGGCAAACAAAAGCTGACCATCCCTGCGAACTCGTCCAACGGAGCGTCCCTCGTACTCCAAGTGGACGATGATGCCATCGACGAGCCTAATGGCTCGATCACACTGACTCTGGTTGAGGATGCCAGCTACAAAATCGATCCGGCCAGCAAAGCGCTCAGCTTCAGCATGGCAGATAACGACAAGACCCTGGTCACTATGACTGCACCGGGCGGCGACATTGTCGAAGCGGGTGGCAGCAAGACCTTCACCATTACTCTGGGTCGTGCCCTGGTGGATGGGGAAAAACTGCCGATCCACCTCGAATTCAAAACTGGCAACCGTTATGCCGATCTGGGTACGGATTTTACCCTGTCGCACCCGACTTCACCTCCATCCGGCGTTTCCTATACGAACTTCAACAGAACCGACACGCAAACCCCCAGCATTATCTTCACCGGCGGCAAGAACGCGGCCAAGCGCACGACCTTTACGCTCACTGCCAAACAGGACACGTTAGTCGAGCAGCCGGGAGTAGCCCCCGAACGGAGGCCATACGAAAGTGTCCAAGTGAAGATCTTGGGTTTTCAGGGGAACGAAGGGTTTGGTGAGAGCAACGGTGCCACCGGCGGCACCCCGGAGCCGAACGTACAATTTCGTATTCTCGACGATGATCAAGTCACGGCTACCGCGGGCTTGGTGCTTTCCCGCAGTAACTTCAGCAGCAGCAACCCGCTGAAGGTGAAAGAAGGCAAGGGCGAGACCTTTACCGTCAAGCTCGCCACCCAGCCGAGTAGCACGGTCAGCGTGGCAATCTCGTTTGATTCTCAATACTATAGTGATGTGTCGGACGCCCTCAGCGTTAGTCCCGCATCACTTTCATTCACGACTTCAAACTGGAATCAACCGCAAACGATTACAGTTACGGCGCTTGCGGACGAAGACGCGGAATCAGAACAAACCCAGGTCCATATCGTACCGACCGGCTATACCGGAGTATCGAGCAAGCCCCTTGATGTGGAGACCATAGACGCCGGCGCTGGCCTCTCGCTCACCTCACCATCCCCATCCAGCATTACCGTCAACAACACCGGCACCTATACCGTCAAGCTGAAGAGCAAGCCTTCGGACGATGTCACCGTCACGCCGGTCAGCAGCGATGAACGCATCGCCACGGTCAGCGGTGACCTCACCTTCACCCCGACGAACTGGAACCAGGCGCAGACGGTCACGGTGACCGGCAAGGGCGCCGGCACTGTCCAGATCGCGCACACCTGGGAGTCCTTTGACTCCGACTACGACTACCAGACCATGGCTACTTCGCCGGTGGAATTCAGCGTCGCCGACACCGGCAACCGCACGCTGACCCTCGAAGCCCTGACCACAACGGTGGAGGAGGGCAAGAGCGTCACCGTCACTGCCAAGCTTGACCGCGCTCACACGGTGGACGTTGCAGGGTTGCTGCGCCCCCGCACCGTCGGGTCCTCGGTTGGCGGGCAAGACATGACGGCGGAAAGCGCCGATTTCACCCCCAATGCCAACCCCATCAATTTCACGATTTCAAAGGGTTCCACCTCCGCATCAATCGTCATCACCGCCGTCAATGAGGCCGAAGGCAGCGCGGTCTACGAGGGCGCGGAGACCTTTGGGGTGGAACTCTTTTCCGGCGGCACAAGTGGCGTTTCTGTGGACGACAATAACAGGAGCGCCATCATCACCATCACCGACGAGGCCGACCAGCCGGTGTTCGAACTCGTCCCGCCCGACCCCTTGAACGGCGCCGAGGGCGACCAGAGCAAGGACCGGGTCTTCAAGGTCACCAAGACCGGCGCCACTGAACTCGACGCAACGGTCGATATCGCCTCCGCCGACGGCACGGCGACTGCACCCGGTGACTACATGTCCATCGCGGCCAATACGACTCTCAACTTCGCCAAGGCCGACACCGAGAAATCCGTCACCGTGACCTTCAAGGACGACACCGACGACGAACTGAAAGAAGACTTCACCGTCACCATCAGCAACCCCACCGCGGCCAGGCTCGGCGCCACCACCTCCGCCAGCGTCGAACTCACCGACGACGACCCGACCGTCGTTCAGCTCACTGTGGGCGCACTGGCCATCGACGAGGCAGAGGGGACCAAGGACATCATGGTCACCCTCGCCCGCGCCCTCACCACCGGCGAATCCCTGCCCGTTACGCTCGCCTTCACCGGCGACGCAACACTCGGCGAGGACTACACCTTGAGCGGCCCGCAAGCCGCGCCCACCGGCGTCGCCTTCAGCAATCTCGCCAGCACCGATCTTAAGACGAGCCCGCCCACCATCACCTTCACCGGCGGCGACAGCGCCTCCAACACCGCCAGCATCACCCTCACCGCCACCAAGGACAAGGCTGACGAGGGTGACGACGAATTGGTCACCGTCAGCCTCGGCGCCCTCGGCGCCAGTTCCGGCAGCGGCCTCGACGGCGGCGCCAGGGCAGACTCGAACAAGCACACCGGCAGCTTCAAGATCACCGACGACGACGGTACGCCCACCAGCATCAGCCTCAGCGTGGACACCGACACCGCTACCGACGGGGCGCAGGACGAGGTCTCCGAGGGCGTTTCCAGCCCGCCGTCGGTGGAAGTCACCGCCACCATCGACGGCGGCAGCGTCTTCACCGACGACAAGACCATCCGCGTCTCGGTGGTCGGCGACACCGCCACCGTGGGCGACGACTTTGCCGCCGTCACCGCCTTCGACCTCAAGATTCCGGCGGGGGACAGCAGCGTCAAGGGCAGCTTCACCCTCACGCCCGTCTATGACGGTGTCAAGGAATCCGACGAGACGATCTCCGTCACCGGCGCACTCACCCCCGCGGTCCAGGGCCTGAGTGTCAATCCCGCGACCATCACCCTCACCGACGACAGCGTCGTCCCCGAGATCAGCGTATCCGTTGACAGCAGCGTCAAGAACATCACCGAGGGCGGCGACGCGGTCTGGAAGTTGACCAGCAGCGTCTCCATCCCGGTGGACCTCACCGTCAAGGTCACGCTCACCCAGGAAGGCAGCTTCGTCGCTGCCCAGACCCTCACCGACACCACCACGGTCACCATCCCGAAGAACACCACGAGCGCGACCCTCACCGTCGCCACCGAAGCCGACAGCACCGACGAGGCCGACGGCTCGCTCAGCCTCACTGTGGCTGCGGCGGACAACGGCGAATACACGGTGTCCACAACCAAGGGCGGTGCGGACGTGGCCGTTACCGACGACGACGCCACCAGCATCGCGCTTCTCGCCGGGGCCTCAAGCACGCTCACCGAGGGCGACGCCAGCACCAGCGCCACACTCACCCTGCGTCTCGGCCGCGCCCTCGTCGCCGGCGAGATCGTCGAGGCGCCGCTCGCCATCACCAGCAGCACCGGCGCTGTCATCGACGAATTGACCGATGCCGATCGCGATTACTTGCTCGAAGTCTCGGGCACCGGCGTCACCCGCACCCTGGTGCGCCGCGCCAACCCAAAGGTCAAGTTCACCGGGGCCGGTGCGCGGGAAGCCACCATCACCCTCACCGCCACCGCCCGCAACGACGATGATGAGGACCACGAGACGCTTAGCATCACCCTCGGCAACATCCAGGCCAACAGCCTCGCCACCAGCATCAGCGGCGGGGTGGTGGCCCATGACGCCGACAACGACCCGCAAACGGCTGAAAACACCGTTGAGATTACTATTCTGGACGACGAGGGCCTGAAGCCGGAGCTCAACATCGACTGGGCATCCGGCGCGAAGCCGCCCACCGAGGGTGGCGAGGTCAAGATGCTGATCAAGGCCAGCCCCGCGCCCCAGGCCGACGTGACCATCCACCTGACCGTCAGCGAGGAAGCCGGGACCAACTTCGTCGCCAGTACCGAGGAAGGCGCGAAGACGGTGGTGCTGAAGAAGGGCGCAACGGAAGTCGCCTTCGATGTGCCCACCGTGGATGACACCAGGGACGAAATCGACGGCAAGGTCGATGTGACCATCGTCGCCAACGACGCCTACCGCGTGGGGTCCCGCTCCGGGCGCTCCATGCCCGTGCGTGACGATGAGGCGACGCCCGTCACCATTGAGCGGGACTGCGGCTATGACCCCTGCTACCCCATCTCCGAGAACGGTGCCACCGCCGAGTTTGACGTCAGTCTCGGCCTCGCGCTGGGCGCTGCGGACCAGACCGTCACTGTGCCGCTTAATGTGACCGGCGCGACGGCCGGCACGCATTACACGCTTGTCCTCAAGTCCGGCGCCCAGACCGGCGTAACTTTGTTGTCCGGCAATCCCCACAGCGCCCAGAACCCGGCGTTGCGCTTCAGTGGCAAGGGCGCGAAAGATGCGGCGCTCACCCTGACCACGGTCGATAACAACGACAACACCGCCCGCACCCTGAACCTGGGCATTGGTACGCTCACATCGAACAAGGTCTCCGGCGGCGTCGAGAAGGGCGCGGCCAGCACTGCCAGCGTCAAGATCGTCAACGACGACGGCACGCCGGTGGTGCGGGTGGAGGCCCAGGTCGCGGAAATGCGCGAAGGCCGGGATGTGCCGGGCACCCACAGCCCAAACCCCGAGATGTACATCTACGCCGAGCCGGTGCCGCAGACCGACATCACCGTCAGCGCCACGCTGAGCGAGAAGGGGAACGTAATTGAAAGGGGCCGCGGCGCCCAGCCCGGCCGGAAAACCTACACCATCAAGGCGGGGCAGGCCGCCCCTGAGGTCGTCCAGTTTCACATCGACAACGACCGGAACGATGAGCCCACCAGCTTCGTCACTCTCGAGGTCCATGCCGGCACGGGTTATACGCTGTCACCGACCATGAGCAGCGCCACCACCCGCGTCATCGACACCGATGGCGGGCCCACTGTCAGCCTCGCCCCGGCCAGCGCCAGCGTCACCGAAGGCGGCAAAGCGGCTTTTACTGTGACCCGTGGGACAGAAGGCACAAACGGATTCTGGGAGGATGATAGCATTTCCGTTGTGCAGCTACGGATCTCGCAGCGGGGTGACTTCGTGGCGGACGAAGACCTTGGCGTCAAGACCATCACGCTGACAAAAGGCGAGACGAGCGCCACCTACAACGTGCCCACCATCGACGACGACAGGGGCGAGAAGGACGGCACTGTCACCGTGGAGCTATTGCCCAACCGCACGGACGTCAACCAGCTATCCGACTACGCCGTCGACTTCCCGCCCAACAACCAGGCCGCGGTCACCGTCGTGGACGACGACGGCGGTCCGGGCGTAGTCATCTACAATGAGAATACTACGGTCAGCGAGAAGGACCTGACCAAGACCGGCAGCTACACTGTTGAACTCGCCACCGACCCGGGGCAGACGGCGACCCTCACCGTCAACGTGCCCGCCGCGCATCAGGATTCGCTCACCGTCCAGGCCCCGGGAGGCGTCGCCGGTTCGAGCGCCACCCTCGATTTCACGTCGGGCGCCGGCGGCACCTGGGATGTCCCGCAGATGATCACCGTCGCGCCGCTCATCGACGACGACGGCGAGCCCGACACCTTTGCGCTCACCCACAGCATCGCCAACTACCCCGGCCACACCGGCCCCATCGATGACGTCAGCGTCACCGTCAAGGACCTTGGCTACGATCTGCGGCTCAGCCACAACAACCGCAACAACAAGCTCGAAGTGGCCGAACCCGCTGGCCAGGAATCCTACGGCATCCAGCTCACCAGCCAGCCCGCCAACAACACCAGCGTCATCGTCACACCGAGCAGTAGCGATACTACGCTCGCCACCGTCGGCGGCGCGGTGACCTTTACCCCGTCCGACTGGAAGGACCCCAAACCGATCGCGGTCTCCGGCCTGAAACAAGGCAAGCCCACCATCACCCACGCCGTCACCAGCAACGACCCGAACTACCAGCTCAGCGGCAACTTCCCGGTCGGTGTCACCGTCATCGCCGACAACCGCCGCACCGTGGAACTCTCCGCCGCCCCCAACCCGGTGGCCGAGGGCGCCGACGTCACGCTCACCGCGACGATTCCGCAGGCTGTGTATCCGCAGAAGGCGGTCACCATACCGCTCACCTATACCGAAGGCACCGCCGTCGCCGCCGACTACACGGAAACTGCGAGCATCACCATCGACGCCGGCCAGATCACCGGCACGGCGACGCTCGCCACCGTCGATGACACCGCCCACGAGACGCCCGACGAGACCTTCACTGTGGCCTTCGGCACGCTGCCCCGGGAGCTGCTCGCGGGTACGACGACCTCGGTGGACATCAGCATCGACGACGCCGCGGACGTGGCGCGCAAGGTCAACCTGTCGGTTGCCAAGAACCCGGTGCGGGAGGGCGCCGACAGTGTAGAACTGACCGTGACCCTCGGTGCGGCGTTCACCGCCCCGGCGCGCGCCGTCACCATACCGCTCAGTTATACCCTCGGTACCGCCGAGGCCGAGGACTTCACCGAAGTCGCCGACGTGACCATCGCTGCAGGCGAGACCAGCACCATGGTGACGATTCCGATTGTCGATGACGCGACCCATGAGACGCCCGGCGAGACCTTCACCATCGGTCTCGGGACGCTCCCCGCCGGTCTCGCTGCAGGGGATACGGCGGAAGTCGAAGTCGAGATCGATGACTTCAATGATGGCCCGTCTACGGTGACGTTTTCCGCATCCAAAGCCCAGGCCAAGGAATCAACGACGGAGTTTCCTTTGACCGTTGATCTCGACAAGCCGTTGTCGGAGAAACTGACCATTCCGTTCGTGTACACCTTCGATACCGCCAAGCCGGCGGACGTCAATCAGGTCGCGAACATCACCATCCGGGCCGGTCAGGCCGGCACTCGTCGCGCTGGCACGATAACTTTCAATGTCGCCGATGACGACATCTACGATGGCCCGAGGGTATTCACGATCGCATTGGGCGACTTGCCGTTGCCGGAATCGAAGATCGTCAAAGGTGAGTTCCCGGAATTGGAATTCACGATTTTCGATGAATTTGACGACGCCCCAACATTTGCCTACGCTTCGAATTCGCCGTATGTGGACGTGGACGAAGGCACTCCGGAATTGTCCCTGGTCCGCACGGGAAAGACCAAGGCGTCTTCATTTCTCCTCTATAAGACAACCAATTTCGTAGGCGCAGACGCGGGGAGCGACTACAAGCCGACACCCCATGGCGAGACCGACGTGGCCGAGGTGCCCGCTGACGATTCGACACCGGCCATACTGCTGCCGGTCATCGATGACGACGAGGACGAGGCCGGCGCGGAGTACTTCAATTTTGGTCTTGAGCGTATGGGTCATCGGGGTGTGAAAAGTGTCCCTCAGCAACGCAGCAAGTACATTCGGATTGTTGACGACGACCCCACACCGGTCACCCTCGCCGCATCGGCTGGTGCCTCCATCGATGAAGGCGACGCCAGCAGCTCGGCCAGCCTGACCCTGACGCTGGCGCGGCCTCTTGAAAATGTTTTGTTTCTGTTCGGCAGCCCCTCACTCGTCGAAACCGCCGAGATCCCGCTGCTGCTTACCACCAGCACCGGCGTCGCGCTCCCCGGTGCGGCGAGCGCCGATTTCACCATTGCGGTGAGCGGCAACGGCGTCACTGCCACCGGCTTGAACAGCGCCACGCCAAAGATCAGGTTCAACAAGGCCGGGGTATCGGCCAAGGTGCAGACCGCCACCATCACCATCACCGCCACCACCCGCGATGACGGCGATTTCCAGGACGAGGCCATCCAGATCGCCCTCGGCGACCTGACCGCGAGCACGCTTGCCACCAATCTTGAGGGTGGCGTCAGCGCCACCGACGACGGCGACCCCGCCACCGACGACAACATCGTCGCCATCAAGATCGTCGACGACGAGGAAGGGCCGGACGGCTTCGACCTGTCGGTGGATACCAACTCCGTCGCCGAGAACGCCCAGGCCGCGGCCACCATCAACGTCACCGCCACAGCTCAAGACAACGGTTCCTTCACGCAAGACCACGACATCGAGATCACCGTCGGCGGCGCGGAGGATACCGCCATCTCCGGCGCCGACTATGCGGCGGTGGAGAAATTCACCATCACCATCACCGCCGGCCAGAGCAGCGCCAGCGGCAGCTTCAGCCTCGACCCCACCGACGACACCCTCGATGAGGCCGACGAGACCCTGAGCGTCACGGGCACCTCCGGCTCGCTCAAGATCACCCCGGCGAGCATCACCATCACCGACGACGACCCCGAGCCGACCGTATCCGTGGCCGATGCGACGGCGGTTGCGGAAGGCGACGACCCGGCGGTGACCGCCGATATGAGTTTTACGGTGAGCCTGTCGGCGGCGAGCGGCAAGGAGGTGACTGCCCCCTACACCCTGACCGGCAACGCCACCGACGGCGCCGACTACGATGCGCCGGCGACCCAATCCCTGACCATCGCTGCGGGCGACACCAGCGGCGAGATCGTGATTCCGGTCAAGGGCGACACCATCGACGAGGTTGACGAGACTATCATCGTCAACCTGGGCGCCCCGACCAACGCCACGATTTCCTCGGCGGCAGGCGCGGGCGCGGCGACCGGCAGCATCACCGACGACGATACGCCCGAACTCAGCATCACGGCCGGCGCAGCGGTCACCGAGGGCACGGCGGCGAGCTTTACCGTTGATGCCGACATCGCGCCGGCGGCCGATCTCACCGTGAAGGTCGATGTGGCCACCACGGCCGGCTTCGCCGCCAGCAACACCACCGGCGCACAGACCTTCATCTTCCGGGCCGGCAAGACGAGCGAGACCTACGAGGTCAACACCGAATCCGACAGCGACGACGAGGCCGACGGCTCGGTGTCGGTAACCCTCAAGAACGGCACCGATTATGCGGTGGCTTCGAGCGGCGACTCGGCGAGCGTGGACGTGAACGACGACGACGCCACCAGCGTCACCCTGGGGCGGGCCGGTTCGGGCGGCATCGCCGAGGCTGGCGGCGCGGTGGATGTGACTGTGACTCTTGGCCGGAAACTTGTGGCGGGCGAGAGCGTCACGGTACCGCTGACGGTGTCCGGCGCTGTGGTGACAACGCGCTATACGCTTGGTCTCAAGGACGGTGGTGGCACGGGCGTTTCCCTCGACACCGCCGCGCCGCACAGCGCCCAGCACCCGGCGGTGACGCTGGCCGGCGCCGATGCGCAAACCGCGACGCTGAGCTTGACCGCCGTTGATAACACCGACCGCGTGGCCCGGACGGTAACCATCGCCTACGGCACGGATGACGGCACCAATGACCGCAGCCCCTCGTCGAGCGGCCTGTCGGGCGGCGTCAGCACCACCGGCTCGGCATCGGTGCCGATTCTTGACGACGACGCCCAGATCAGCGTCGCCGATGCGAGCGCGGCGGAGGGCAGCGCGGTGGTGTTCAACCTGACCCTGCCGGATCCGGCGCCGAGCGGCGGCGTGACCATCGACTACTCGACGTCCGACGGCCGGGGCAACAACGCCGACGCCACCCACCAGGTCGCCACCAGTGCCGATGACTACACAGCAGCGGCGGCCACTGCCTCAATCACGATTGCCCAAGGCGATTCGAGCGGCACCATTAGTATCGCGACCACCGACGATGACACCTACGAGGGCGACCACTACTTCACGCTGACCCTCGACAGCACCGACACCTTCAACATCAGCGACACGGCGGGTTCCGCCACCGGCACCATCACCGACGCGGCTGATACGCCGACCTTCGCCTTCTCCGCCGCCTCGACCGATGCCGAAGAGGACGACGGCACGGTGACGCTGACTGTTAGCAAGACCGGCACGACCCTCGTCGCCGCCACCGTCAGCTACGCGACTGTGGACGGCACCGCCACCGGCGGCAGCGACTTCACCGCCATCGCGAGCACGAACCTCAGCTTCGCCGTCGCCGACACGAGCAAGGACATCACCGTCAGCCTCACCGACGACAGCACCGACGAGCCCGCCGAAGCCTTCACCGTGGGCCTCACCGCCGGCGCCGATGCCCAGCTTGGCAGCACGGCGAGCCACACCGTCAACATCGCCGACAACGACGCCACCACGGTGACGCTCGAAGCCCCGTCCACCGCTATCGACGAGGATGCCGGAACCAAGACCATCACCGTCACCCTCGGCCGCGCACTCGAGGGCGACGAGACGCTGTCGGTGCCGCTCGCCTTCAGCGGTGCTGCCACCTTCGGCAGCGATTACACACTCGCCGCGCCGAACTCGACCCCCACCGGCGTCAGCTACTCGAACCTCACGAGCACCGACCTCTTGGCCAATCCGCCGTCAATCGCCTTCTCCGGCGTGGACAGCGCGGCGAGCAGCGCCACGGTCATCCTCACCGCCACGGCCGACACCACCGACGAGGGCACCTCGGAGTCGGTGACGGTGGGCCTTGGCACCCTCAATGCCAGCTCCGGCACCAACCTCGGCGGCGGCGCCTCCGGCTCCGGCACGGCGAGTTTCAACATCGAAGACGACGACGGTACACCGGCGGTGACGCTCGAGCTGTCGTCGGCGTCCATCACCGAGGATGGGGGTTCCAGCACGGTGACCGCCACGCTGAGTGGAGCGTCCAGCCAGGACGTCACCCTGACGGTCGCCGCCGCGGCTGTCTCGCCGACGGTACCGGGCGACTTCGCGCTCAGCAAGAACACGACCCTGACCATCGCCGCCGGCGCCACCGAGAGCACCGGCGCGGTGACCGTCACGGCGGTGGACAACAATATCGACGCGGCCAACAAGACCGTGACCGTCTCGGCCACCGCGACCGGCGGCAACGGCATCGCCAGCCCGGCCAATGCGACGCTGACAATCACCGACGACGATGAGCGCGGCATCAGCGTCACGCCGGTGACGCTGACTCTCGACGAGGCCGACAATCCGTCAACCCAGAACACCTCCGAGCACCAGAAGACGTACACCGTCGAACTGGACACCCAACCCACCGGCACGGTGACGGTGAACCTCTCGAGCGGCGACATCAAGATCGCCACGCTCAGCGAAACGAGCCTTGAATTCACGGCATCCGACTGGGACGCGCAGACCGTCACCGTCACCGCCGTCGCCGACGACATCGACAACGCGGGCGACGCCCGCACCGTGCGCATCACCCATACGGTGAGCGCCACCGGCACCGACTACAAGGACGAAACTGCCCCGCCGGTGGACGTGACGGTCACAGACGACGACGGCGAGCCGACGCTGAGCATCGACGCGCCTAGCGTCGCCGAGGGCAACAGCGTCACCGCCACGATGACCTTCAAGGTGACGCTGACCCCGGCGAGCGGCAAGCCGGTGAGCGTCGCCTACGCCGACGCGGCCACCGGCACGGCGACCTCGGCCACGGACTACGCGGCGATCTCGTCTGGAACCCTCAACTTCAAGGCCGGCGAGACCGAGAAGACGGTGACGGTGACCGTCAACGGCGACACCACGGACGAGCCCAACGAAACCGTCATCCTGCGCCTGTCCTCGCCGAGCAACGCGACGCTCACCGGTGGTGACCAAACCCTCGACGGCACCGGCACAATCACGGACGACGACGCGACGCCCACCGCCACACTCGTGCTGACCCCCGCGACGATCGACGAATCCGGCAACAAGAATGAAAGCACGGTCACCGCCACGCTGAGCGGCGCATCAAGCGAGGCCGTCACCCTGACGGTCGCCGCAACGGCCGTCGATCCCGCAGTCGTCGGCGACTTCACGCTGAGCACCAACAAGACCCTCACCATCGCCGCCGGCAGCAAGGCCAGCACGGGCGCCGTCACGATCACCGCCGTGGACAACACGGTGGACGCGGCCAACAAGACCGTCACCGTCTCGGCCACCGCGACCGGCGGCGGCGTGGCCGATCCAGCGAACGCGACGCTGACGATCACCGACGACGACACGCGGGGCGTGACGGTGGCTGGCGGCCCCCTGAGCATGGACGAGGCGGACAAGGCCGGGACGCAAGACACGCGCGAGGACCAGGACAGCTACACGGTGGTGCTTGACAGCGAGCCGACGGACGACGTGCGCATCGACATCACCGCGCTGAACATAGTGACGCTGAGCCCGACAAGCCTCACCTTCACCCCGTCGAACTGGAACCAGGCGCAGACCGTCACCGCGACGGCGGTGGACGACGCCATCGACAACGCCGGCGATGCGCGCGCTGGCAGCATCACCCACTCGGTGGTGGCGGGCGATTCGGACTACGCCGGCGTCGCGGCGGCGAGCGTGGAGGTCACCGTGAACGACGACGACGGCACGCCGGTGGTCACCCTGGAGCTGGACCCCGCGTCCATCGAGGAGGCCGGCGACGACAATGCGACCACGGTGACCGCTTCCCTGAGCGGCCCATCGAGCCAGGTGGTCACCCTGACGGTCGCCGCCGCGGCCGTGTCTCCGGCGGCAGCGGGCGACTTCGCGCTCAGCGAGAACACGACCCTGACCATTGCCGCCGGCAGCACCACGAGCACCGGCGCGGTGACCATCACGGCGGTGGACAACACGGTGGACGCGGCCAACAAGACCGTCACCGTCTCGGCCACCGCGACCGGCGGCGGCGTGGCCGATCCAGCGAACGCGACGCTGACGATCACCGACGACGACGAGCGCGGCATCAGCGTTTCGCCGGTGACGCTGACCCTCGCCGAGGCCGACGATCCGTCAACGCAGAGCATCGCCGAGCACCAGAAGACCTACACCGTCGAACTCGACAGCGAGCCCACCGGCAGGGTGACGGTGGCCCTTGCGAGCGGCGACACCACGACCGCCACGCTGAGCGACAACAGCCTCGAGTTCACAGCGTCCGACTGGGACGCACAGACTGTCACTGTGACCGCCGTGGATGACGCCATCGACAACGCGGGCGACCAGCGCACCGCGAGCATCACCCACACGGTCAGCGCCACGGGCACCGACTACGACGGTGAGACCGCCGCGCCCGTTAGTGTCACCGTCACCGACGACGACGGCGCGCCGACGCTGAGCATCGACGCGCCGAGCGTCGCCGAGGGTGACGGCGGCACCGCGACCATGACCTTCACGGTGACCTTGGCGCCCGCAAGCGGCAAGGCAGTGAGCGTTGATTACGCCGACGCGGCCACCGGCACGGCGGACTCGGGCGACGACTACGCGGCGATTACGAACGGCCCGCTCAACTTCGCCGCCGGCGACAAGAAGAAGACGGTGGCGGTCACGGTCAACGGCGACACTACCGACGAGCTGAACGAGACAGTGGTGTTGCGCCTGTCCTCGCCGAGCAACGCGACGCTCACCGGTGGCGCCCAAACCCTCGACGGCACCGGCACCATCACCGACGACGACGATGCGCCCACCGGCATCACGCTCACCGTGGACAAGTCCACCATCGCCGAGGACGCCGCCACCGCGACGGTCACGGTCACCGCCACGGTCACCGGCGGCACCGCCTATGCGACCAACAAGATCGTCAGCGTCAAGGTTGGCAAAAGCGGCGATACCGCAGTCGAGGGCACCGACTACGCCAACGTCGCCGACATCGAGCTCACCATCAACGCGATGGAGACCAGCGCCGAGAAGACCTTCAGCCTCGACCCTGATGACGACGCCCTCGACGAGGACACCGAGACCCTGAGCGTCACCGGCACGGCGGACGGCGTCACCGTTACCCCGGCGAGCATCACCATCACCGACGATGACGACGCGCCGACGGTCTCGGTGGCCGACGCCACAGCGGTCAACGAAGGCAACGACCCCAACACCACCGTGAACCTCAGCTTCACGGTGACCCTCGACGCCACCAGCGGCAAGCAGGTCACCGTCCCCTACACCCTGGGCGGAACCGCGACCGCCGCCGACGACTATACCGCGCCGAGCCCCAAGTCGGTCACCATCGCCGCCGGCTCCCGCAGCGCCAACATCGACATCCCGGTCAAGGGCGACACATTGGACGAGCCCAACGAGACTGTCACCCTCACCCTTGGCGCGCCGACCAACGCCACCGTCTCCGCGACGGAGGGCGCGGGTGAAGCCTCGGGCGCCATCACCGACGACGACGCGACGCCGACCGCGACGCTCACCCTGACCCCGGCGGCCATCGACGAATCCGGCGCCACCAACCAGAGCACGGTGACCGCGAGCCTGAACGGCGCGACCAGCCAGGACCTCACCCTCACCGTTGCCGCCGCACCGGTGTCCCCGGCGGTCTCGGGCGATTTTACGCTGAGCGCCAACAAGACGCTGACCATCGCCGCTGGAGCCACCGCGAGCACCGGCGCGGTTACCGTCACGGCAGTGGACAACAGCGTCGATGCGCCGAACAAGACGGTCACCTTCTCCGCCGCGGCGAGCGGCGGCAACGGCGTGGCCGGTCCGACGGGCGTGACGCTGACCATCAACGATGACGAGGGCACGCCGACGGTGTCGGTGGCGGACGCCACCGCGGTCACCGAGGGTGACGACCCCATGACCACCCAGGACATGAGCTTTGCGCTGACGCTTTCGGGGACCAGCAGCCAGGCGATAACGGTGCCCTACACGCTCACCGGCACGGCGACGGGCGGCAGCGACTACGAGACGCCGAACCCCCTGTCGGCGACCATCGCGGCGGGGCAGAGGAGCGGCACCATCGTCGTCAAGGTCAAGGGCGACACGGCGGACGAGGTGGACGAGACCATCGAGGTGACCCTGGGCACGCCGACCAATGCGACGGTCTCGGCGGTGCAGGGCGCGGGCACCGCGAGCGGCACCATCACCGACGACGACGCCACCACGGTGCTGTTGGCTCGCGCCGGCTCCGGCGGCATCGCCGAGGACGGTGGCACGGAGGAGCTGACCATCACGCTGGGCCGGGCGCTGGTGGCCGGCGAGAGCGTGACGGTACCGCTTGCGGTGTCCGGCGCGACGGTGGCGACGCACTACACCCTTGGCCTCAAGGGCAACGGCGGCAAGGGTGTTTCGCTCGACACGACCTCGCCGCACAGCGCGGCGAGCCCGGCAGTCACGCTCTTGGGCGCCGGGGCGCAGACGGCGACGCTGACCCTCACCGCGGTGGCCAACACCGACAACGCCAGCCGCACGGTGTCCATCGCCTACGGGACAGGCACACAGGCACCCTCATCAAGCGGCCTGTCCGGCGGCATCACCACGAGCGGTTCGGCATCGGTGCCGGTCCTCGACGACGACGCCATGGTGAGCATCGCCGCCGCGAGCGCCGCGGAGGGCAGTGCGGTGGTCTTCACGGTAACGTTGCCGGAAAACGCCCCGAGCGGCGGGGTGAGCGTCGGCTACTCGACCTCCGACGGCCGCGGCAACAACGATGATGACGCCCACCAGGTCGCGACCGGCGCCGACTACACGGCGGCAGCCGAGAACGCGGCGCTCAGCATCGCCCAGGGCCAGCGCAGCGGCACCATCAGCATATCGACCACCCAGGACAGCACCTATGAGGGCGACCACCACTTCACGCTCAACCTCGACAGCACCAGCCACTTCAACGTCAGCGAAACTGCAGGCTCAGCCACCGGTACTATCACCGACGCGGCTGACACGCCGAGTTTCGCCTTCTCCGCCGCCTCCACCGATGCCGACGAGGACGACGGCACCCTGATCCTGACGGTTGCCAAGACCGGCACGACCCTCGTTGCGGCGACCGTCAGCTACGCGACGGTGGACGGCACCGCCACCGGCGGAAGCGACTTCACCGCCATCGCCAGCACCGAGCTCGACTTCACGGCGTCCGAGGCCAGCAAAACCATCAATGTCAGCCTCAC
The DNA here is from genome assembly GCA_964291445.2 of Paracoccaceae bacterium. Lineage (GTDB taxonomy): Bacteria > Pseudomonadota > Alphaproteobacteria > Rhodobacterales > Rhodobacteraceae > JAPOXR01. Next base: position 1,187,297 of record OZ219864.1, read on the forward strand.
CGACGACAGCACCGACGAGCCGGATGAGGCCTTCACCGTCAGCCTCACCGCCGGCGCCGATGCCAAACTCGGCAGCACATCGAGCCACAGCATCGGCATCACTGACGACGATGCGACCACGGTGACGCTCGAAGCCCCGTCCACCGCCATCGACGAAGACGCGGGCACCAAGACCATCACCGTGGAACTCGGCCGCGAGCTCACCGGCGACGAGGTCCTCACGGTGCCGCTCAGCTTCGCAGGTACCGCCACCTTCGGCACCGACTACACACTCGCCGCGCCCAACTCGACACCCATTGGCGTCAGCTATTCGAACCTCGCGAGCACCGACCTCGCGGATGACCCGCCGTCAATCGCCTTCTCCGGCGTAGAAAACGCCGCGAGCAGCGCCACCCTCAATCTCAAGGCGAGCGACGACAGCACCCACGAAGGCGCCGCGGAGTCGGTCACCGTGGGACTCGGCACCCTAAACGCCAACTCCGGCACCAATCTCGACGGCGGCGCTTCCGGCTCCGGCACCGCGAGTTTCAACATCACCGATGACGACGATGCGCCCACCGGCATCACGCTCACCGTCGATACCACCACCATCGCCGAGGACGACGACCCGGCAACCGTCACGCTCACCGCCACGGTCAACGGCGGCACCGCCTACCAGAGCGACACCACCGTCAAGGTCAAGGTCGGCGTGGCAACCGACAGCGCGGTCGAGGGCGCCGACTATGCGAACGTCGCCGACTTCGACCTGCTGATCAAGGCCGGCGCCATGAGCGTCCGCAAGACCTTCAGCCTGAACCCCACCGACAACGCCCTCGACGAGGCGGACAAGACCATCAGCGTCACCGGCACGTCCGACAGCGTGACCATCACCGGCGCGCAGATCGCGCTGACCGATGACGACGTGCCCGAACTCAGCGTCAGCGGCCCGGCGGTCACCGAGGGCAGCGACGCGGTCTTCACCATCGCCGCCGACCCGGCGCCACACGCCGACCTCAATGTGCAGTTCGCCATCTCGGAAAGCGGTGGCTTCGTCGCGGCGGCCGACACCGGCAGCGGCAAGTCTGTGACGCTGGCCAAGGGCGCATCAAGCGTGACCTTCGATGTTGAAACCATCGGCGACACAGTGGACGAGGCGAGCGGTTCGGTGACCCTGACCCTCGCCGATGGCACCGGCTATGCGCCGGGTAGCAGCAAGTCCGCCGGTATCGGGATTCTTGATGACGACAAGACCCAGGTGACCCTCGCTGCCAGCGCCGACACCACCCTCACCGAACAGGAGCCGACCGACACCGGCAGCCTTACCATCACCCTCTCCCGCGACCTCGCCCCCGGCGAGATCGCCGAAGTGCCGCTCGCCCTGACCACCACCACGGGCATGGTGATCGCAGAGTCCGATGCGGCCCGGCGCGACTTCACCCTCAGCGCCAGCGGCGCCGGCGTGAGTCTCGCGGATGAGAACACCGCCGCGCCGAAAGTCACCATCACCGGCGGCGCGGCCACCGAACAGGTCGCCACCCTGACCTTCGCCGCCACCAGCCGCGATGACGGCGACCTCGACCTCGATCGGTTACGGGTGGGAATCGGCCTGCTGACCACTGCCTCTCTCGGCACCGTCCTCGACGGCGGCATCGAAGGGGGCGCGGGCCTCAACCGGGCATCCATCGACATCATCGACTACCGCGACCCGGCGGTGGTGCTGTCCGCGGCCTCCATTGACCTCAAGGAGCGCTTCAAGGGCGCGACCTACGACGTGCGACTCGCCTCCAACCCCCGCGCCACGGTGACCGTCAAGCTGAGCGCCAGCGAGCAGGGCAAGCTGTCCCTGTCGCCGAGCACGCTCACCTTCAAGCCGGATGGCGACACGGCCTGGAACAGGGCGCAGAAGGTGACCATCACCGCCGAGACGGATGAAGATGCGGACGACGAAACGATCGCCGTCAGCCATGCGGTGACCGCCCCCAAAGACACGCCCTACCACCAGGTAACGGCTGCGTCGCTGCAAGCGAACATCACCGATTTTGGCCATGCGCTTGACCTCTCCGCCACCTCGTACTCGGTGCGCGAATACGGGGGAACCGACAAGATCTTCGTATTTCTCACCGGTCGGCCGACAGCGGATGTGACCCTCGAGGCGACGACGCAGGACGGGGAATACATCGAAATCATCCCCGAAACTTGGGTCTTTTCCGCCGCGGACTGGAAACCGGGACGCAGTGTGACGGTGAATATCAAGGGCATCAAGCGGTATGAGCATAGCAAGTTCGTTTCGGTTGGCATTGTTGCGAGGTCTGCCGACTCGAACTACGACGGCAAGACGCTGGAAGCCGATGTCGCGATAACCGAAGACACCCGCCCGGTGGTGACGCTCACCGCCACCCCGGCGCCGGTCGCCGAAGGCGCCGACCTGACGCTCACCGCCAGCATCGACGCGGCGCAAACGGGCGCCGTGGCGGTGCCCCTCGTCTATGTCAACGACACCGCGGCGGCGGGCGACTACGCCGCCGTGGCCAGCGTCACCATTCCCGCGAACCAGACGAGTGCCGAAGCCAAGGTCGCCATCGCCGATGACAGCACCTACGAAGGCAGCGAGGCGTTCAGCATCGGAATCGGCAATCTGGCCGATATCTATCGCGCGGAGGCGCCGGTTGACATCACCATCGACGACGAGGCGGACGCGCCGAGCTTCAGCTTCGCGCTCACCGCCTCCAAGGCAGCCGAGGCCGTCGGCACCCATTCGCTCACCGTGAGCAAGACCGGCGCGGCGTCGGTGCCCATCAGCCTCGCCTGGGCCACTGCCGACGGCACCGCGCTCGCCGCCTCCGACTACAGCGGCGTCAGCGCCGGCAGCCTCGACTTCCCCGCCGCAGACGCCAGCGCCAGCCTTGATGTCACCCTCACCGACGACGATGCCGACGAGTTCGCCGAAAACTTCCACGTGGACCTCGTGGCCGGCGCGGGCGCCAAACTCGGCGCCAACACGAGGCATACGGTGACGCTCACCGACAGCGACCCGACCACGGTCTCCCTAAGCGCGCCGAGCGGCAACATCGACGAGGCCGCAGGCGCCAAGCGCATCTCCCTGACCCTCGGTCGGGCGCTCGCGACCGGGGAGTCCCTGGTGGTTCCCCTCAGAATCACCGGCACAGCCACACTCGGCAGCGACTATGCGCTTGCCGCGCCGAATCCGACTCCCTCGGGCGTCGCCTATACGAACCTCGCGAGCAGCGATCTCGCAACCAACCCGCCGACCCTCACCTTCACCGGCGACGACGGCGCGTCGTCAACCGCCACCCTTGACCTGACAGCCACAGCCGATGTGCTCGACGAAGGCGCGAGCGAGCGGGTGCGCATCCGGCTCGGCACCCTCGCCGCCACCGGCCTCGACGGCGACGCCGCGGCGAGCGATGACGGCGACGAAACCACCGCCGACAACGAGATCGACTTCCGCATTCAGGACGACGACGCCGCGCCCACCGGCGTCACCCTGAGTCTGGATACGGATTCGGTCAAAGCGGGCGAGCAGAGCGCGGTGGATGAGGACGTCGCCGCCGCCGTCACGGTGGGTGTGACCGCGGCGGTGGACGGCGCCACCACTTTCGGCGAGGCGACCGAGGTGAGCGTGACCGTCGGCGACGCTGACGACAGCGCCAAATCCGGCGACGACTACACGGCGGTGGATGTCTTCACATTGACCATTCCCGCCGGGGCGACGAGCGTGACCGGCAGCTTCAGCTTCGAGCCGGAAGACGATGCGCTCGACGAGCCCGACGAGACCGTCAGCGTCACCGGCGAGTCTGGCGACTTGACTGTGACCGGCACGAGCTTGCAGATCACCGATGACGACCTCGCCCCCGGCGGCATCGCGCTCAGCCTGGACGTGACTTCGGTGGCCGAGAACGTGGAGACCGGGCCAAGCATCGCCGTCACAGCCAGTGTGAGCGGCGAGACGCGCTATCCGGCGGCAGTCACGGTGCGGGTGACCGTGGGCAAATCGACCGACAACGCGGTGTCCGGCACCGACTACACGGCGGTCGATGCCTTCGACATCGAGATCGCTGCCGGCGCGGCAAGCGCCACGAAAAGCTTCACCCTCGACCCCACCGACGATGCGTTCGACGAGGTGGACGAAACCATCACCGTGAGCGGCGAGTCGGGCGACCTGACCGTGAACGGCGCCAGCATCACGCTCACCGACGACGATGTGCCCGAACTGAGCATCTCTGCCGGCGCGGCGGTGACCGAGGGCACGGCAGCGAGCTTCACCCTGGAGGCGGATCGGGCGCCCGCCGCCGACCTGACGGTGAACCTCGATGTGGCGACCAGCACCGGGTTCGCGACCAGCGGCACGACGGGCGCGCAGACCTTCACCTTCCGCGCCGGCAAGACCAGCGAGAGCTACACGGTCAGCACCGAGTCCGACAGTGCCGATGAGGCCGACGGCTCGGTGTCGGTGAGTTTGAAGGCCGGCATGGGCTACGCGGTGGCGGCGAGCGACAACTCGGCGAGCGTGGACGTGAACGACGACGATGCCACCAGCGTCACCCTGGCGCCCACCGGGCCGATCGACATCGCCGAGAACGGCGGCAGCGCGGATGTGACCATCACCCTCGGCCGGGCGTTGGCGGCGGGCGAGACCGTGACCGTGCCGTTGACCGTCTCCGGCGCCACGGTGACGACGCACTACACGCTTGCGCTCAAGGGCACCGGCAACACGGGCGTCTCCATCGACACCACCGCGCCGCACAGCGCCCAGCACCCGGCGGTGACGCTTGCGGGCGCCGGGGCGCAGACGGCGACGCTGACGCTCACCGCGGTCGCCAACAGCGACCGCCTGACGCGGACCATCGCCATTGGCTACGGGACGAATGACGGCACCAATGACCGTAGCCCCTCGTCGAGCGGCCTCTCGGGCGGCATCAGCACGAGCGGAGTGGCCTCGGTGCGGATTCTCGACGACGACGCCAAGATCAGCGTTGCCGCCGCCAGCGCCGCCGAGGGCAGCGCAGTGGTGTTCATGGTGACGCTGCCGGACCCGGCGCCTGCAGGGGATGTCACCATCGACTACTCGACCGCCGACGGCCGCGGCGAAAGCACGGATGCCGACTACCAGGTCGCCACCAGCGCCGACTACACGGCAGCAGCCGAGAACGCGACGCTCACCATCGACGAAGGCGATTCGAGCGGCACCATCAGCATCTCGACCACGGCGGACACGACCTATGAGGGTGACCACCACTTCACGCTGACCCTGGACGCCACCGACAACTTCAACATCAGCGACACCGCGGGCTCGGCCATCGGCACCATCACCGACGCGGAGGACACGCCGAGCTTTGCCTTCGCCGCTGCATCCACCACCGCCGACGAGGACGATGGCGCCCTGACGCTGGCCGTTCAGAAAACCGGCGACACCCTCCTTGACGCCACGGTGAGCTATGCGACCGCGGACGGCACCGCCACCGGCGGTAGCGACTTCACCGCAATTGCCAGCACCGACCTCGTGTTCAAGGCGGCGGACAGGAGTAAGGACATCAGCATCAGCCTCACCGACGACAGCACCGACGAGCCCGCGGAAGCCTTCACAGTAGACCTCACCGCCGGTGCCGATGCCAAACTCGGCAGCACCGCAAGCCACAGCATCACCATCACCGACAACGACGCGACCACGGTGACGCTCGGGGCACCGGCTGGCCACATCAGCGAGAACGCGGGCACCAAGACCCTCACCGTCACGCTCGGCCGCGCCCTCGCCGGCGACGAGACCCTCGATGTGCCGCTCACCTTCGCAGGCAGCGCTGCGTTCGGCGCCGATTACACGCTTGCCGCGCCGAGCCAGAAACCCACCGGCGTCAGCTACTCGAACCTCGCGAGCACCGATCTTGCGGCCAATCCGCCCACCGTCTCCTTCTCCGGCGTGGACGAGGCCGCGGCCAGCGCTACGGTCATTCTCACTGCGACCGCCGACAACACCGACGAAGGCGCATCGGAATCCGTGACCGTCGGCATCGACACGATCACTGACGAGCTCGACGGCGGCACATCGAAGAGCGGCACCGCGAGTTTCAACATCACCGACAACGACGATGCGCCCGCCGGCATCACGCTGACCGTGGACAAGTCCACCATCGCCGAGGATGCCTCCACGGCGACGGTCACGGTCACCGCCACCGTCACCGGCGGCACCGCCTATGCGACCAACAAGACCGTCAGCGTCAAGGTGGGCGAAGATGCCGACAGCGCGGAGGAGGGCACCGACTACGCCAATGTCGCCGACATCGAGCTCACCATCAACGCGATGGAGACCAGCGCCGAGAAGACCTTCAGCTTCGACCCCACCGACGACGACCTCGACGAGGACACCAAGACCATCAGCGTCACCGGCACCTCCGGCGACATCGCGGTGACCGGCGCGAGCATCACCATCACCGACGATGACGACGCGCCGACGCTGTCCATCGACACCCCAAGCGTTGCCGAGGGCGACGTCGGCGAGACGGCGAGACTGCGTTTCATCGTCTCCCTCGACGCGGCGAGTGGCCGCACGGTCACCGTCGATTACGCCGAACAGTCGGGCGGCACCGCAACCGCGAACACGGACTACCAGGCGCTCACCGCCGGTACGCTGACCTTCAACGCCGGTGACACCGAGAAGCACATCGACCTCACCGTCACCGGCGACGACACCGACGAGCCCAACGAGACGGTGAAGCTGCGCCTGTCCTCGGCAGCAAACGCCAGCCTTACCGGCAACGCCACGACCCTCGACGCCACCGGCACCATAAACGACGACGACGAAACCCCGACCGCGACTCTCGTGCTGACGCCCGCGACCATCGACGAGTCGGGCGACGACAACGAAAGCACCGTGACCGCCACCCTGTCCGGCGCGTCGCACCAGAACGTGATCCTGACGGTCGCTGCCGCGCCGGTGTCCCCCGCGGTCGCCGGTGATTACACCCTGAGCGCCGGCAAGACCCTGACCATCGCCGCCGGCAGCAAGGCCAGCACCGGCGCCGTCACCATCACCGCCGTGGACAACACGGTGGACGCGGCCAACAAGACCGTCACCGTCTCGGCCAGTGCGAGCGGCGGCGGCGTCGCCGACCCGGAGGACTCGACGCTCACCATCACCGACGACGACGCCGCGCCGACCGGCATCACGCTTGCCGTGGACAAATCGACCATCGCCGAGACCGCCGCCGAGGCAACCGTCACCGTGACGGCCAGCGTCACCGGCGGCAGCACCTATTCGGCGAGCAAGGACCTCACGGTCACGGTCGGCGCGGGAACCAGCTCGGCGGTGTCGGGCGAGGACTACACCGCGGTCGAGAGCTTCACCCTGACCCTGCCTGCCGGCGCGTCGAGCGCGAAAGGCACCTTCGATCTTGAACCCCTCGACGACGAGGTGGACGAGGACACGGAAACCATCGCCGTCACCGGCACCGACCCCGGCGGCGTCACCGTGGCGGGTGCGAGCATCAACCTCACCGACAACGACACGAGGGGCGTGACGGTGTCCACGGCCACCCTGGCGGTGGACGAGGCCGATGATCCCGACACCCCTGCCAAGGAGCACCAGGCGACCTACACGGTGGCGCTCGACAGCGAGCCGACGGATGACGTGCGCATCGACCTCGCCGCAACTGGCGGCGCCGTCGGTTTAAGCGACGCACGCCTCGACTTCACCCCGTCGAACTGGGATGAGGCGCAGACCGTCACCGTCACCGCCGTTGATGACGACATCGACAACCCCGGCGACGCCCGCAGCGCCAGCATCTCGCATACCTTGGTTGCCGGCGACTCCGACTATGCCGGGGTGAACGTGTCCGGCGTGGCGGCGACGGTCAACGACGATGATGACGCGCCGGACGGCATTGCCCTGACGGTGGACACCGTCGAGGTCGCCGAGGACGCGGGCAGGACCAGCATCACCGTCACCGCGACGGTCGGCGGCGGAACGCGCTATTCGGCGGACATGACGGTAACCGTTACCGTGGGCAAATCGACCGACAACGCCGTGTCCGACACCGACTACGCGCGGGTCCCTGCTTTCGACCTCGTAATCAGCGCTGGCGAGGCGAGTGTCTCCAAGGCCTTCGACCTGACGCCCACCGACGATATCCTCGACGAGGCCGACGAGACCATCAGCGTGACCGGTGAATCGGGCAGCCTGACGGTGACCGGCACGAGCATCACCCTCACCGACGACGATACGCCCGAACTCAGCATCACGGCCGGCGCAGCGGTCACCGAGGGCACGGCGGCGAGCTTTACCGTCGATGCCGACATCGCGCCGGTGGCCGATCTCATTGTGAAGGTCGATGTGGCCACCACGGCCGGCTTCGCCGCGAGCGGCACGACAGGCGCGCAGACCTTCACCTTCCGCGCCGGCAAGACGAGCGAGACCTACGAGGTCAGCACCCAGGCCGACACCGCCGACGAGCCCGACGGTTCCGTGACGGTGACCCTGAAGGACGGCACGGACTACGCGGTGGATTCGAGCAAGACCTCCGCCAGCGTGGACGTGAACGACAACGACGCCACCACGGTCGCCCTGGCGCGGGCCGGCTCCGGCGGCATCGCCGAGAACGGCGGCACCGAGGATTTGACCATCACGCTGGGCCGGGCGCTGGCGGCGGGCGAAGCGTGACGGTACCGCTCAGCGTCACCGGTGCGACGGTGGCGACGCACTATACGCTAGCGCTCAAGGACAACGGCGGCACCGGCGTCTCCCTCGACACCACCGCACCGCACAGCGCCCAGCACCCGGCGGTCACGCTCTCCGGCGCCGGAGAGCAAACGGCGACGCTGACCCTGACCGCGGTGGCCAACACCGACAACGCCAGCCGCACGGTCGCCATCGGCTACGGGACCGGGACGAGACTGCCCACATCTTCGGGCCTCTCGGGCGGCATCAGCACGAGCGGTTCGGCCTCGGTGCCGATCCTCGACGACGATGCCATGGTCAGCGTCGCCGCCGCCAGCGCCGCCGAAGGCAGCGCAGTGGTGTTCACGGTGACGCTGCCCGAAGTCGCGCCAAGCGGCGGGGTGAGCGTCGGCTACTCGACCACCGACGGCCGCGGCAACGACGATGATGATGCCCACCAGGTCGCGACCAGCGCCGACTACACGGCGGCGGCGGAGCGCGCGGCGCTCACCATCGCCCAGGGCCAGCGCAGCGGCACCATCAGCATCGCAACCACCCAGGACAGCACCTATGAGGGCGACCACCACTTCACGCTCAATCTCGACAGCACCAGCCACTTCAACCTGAGCACTACGGCGGATTCGGCCACCGGCACCATCACCGACGCGGCGGACGCGCCGAGCTTCGCTTTCTCCGCCGCCTCGACCGACGCCGACGAGGATGACGGCACCCTGACGCTGACCGTTGCCAGGACCGGCGACACTCTCGTCGCCGCCACGGTCAGCTACGCGACGACCAACGGCACCGCCACCGGCGGCAGCGATTTCACCGCCATCGCCAGCACCGAGCTCGACTTCACGGCGTCCGAGGCCAGCAAGACCATCACCGTCAGCCTCACCGACGACAGCACCGACGAGCCCGCCGAAGCCTTCACCGTGGACCTCACCGCCGGCGCCCATGCGCAGCTCGGCAGCACCTCGAGCCATAGCATCAACATCACCGACAACGACGCCACCACGGTGACGCTCGAAGCCCCGTCAACCGCCATCGACGAGAACGCCGGCGCCAAGACCATTACCGTCACCCTCGGTCGCGCGCTCAAGGGCGACGAGACGCTCACGGTGCCGCTCACCTTCGCAGGCAGCGCTGCGTTCGGCGCCGACTACACGCTCGCCGCGCCGAGCCAGACCCCCACCGGCGTCAGCTACTCGAACCTGGCGAGCACCGACCTCGCGGATAACCCGCCGTCAATCGCCTTCTCCGGCGTGGACAGCGCGGCGAGCAGCGCCACCGTCATCCTCACTGCCACGGCCGACACCACCGACGAGGGCACCTCGGAGTCGGTGACGGTGGGCCTTGGCGCCCTCAATGCCAGCTCCGGCACAAATCTCGACGGCGGCGCCTCTGGCTCCGGAACCGCGAGTTTCAACATCACCGACAACGACGATGCGCCCGCCGGCATCACGCTGACCGTGGACAAGTCCACCATCGCCGAGGATGCCTCCACGGCGACGGTCACGGTCACCGCCACCGTCACCGGCGGCACCGCCTATGCGACCAACAAGACCGCCACCGTCAAGGTCGGCAAAAGCGGCGATACCGCAGTCGAGGGCACCGACTACGCCAATGTCGCCGACATCGAGCTCACCATCAACGCGATGGAGACCAGCGCCGAGAAGACCTTCAGCCTCGACCCCACCGACGACGCCCTCGACGAGGACACCAAGACCATCAGCGTCACCGGCACCTCCGGCGACATCGCGGTGACCGGCGCGAACATCACCATCACCGACGATGACGACGCGCCGACGGTCTCGGTGGCCGACGCCACAGCGGTCAACGAAGGCAACGACCCCAACACCACCGTGAACCTCAGCTTCACGGTGACCCTCGACGCGGTGAGCGGCAAGCAGGTCACCGTCCCCTACACCCTGGGCGGAACCGCGACCGCCACCGACGATTACACCGCGCCGAGCCCCAAGTCGGTCTCCATCGCCGCCGGCTCCCGCAGCGCCAACATCGACATCCCGGTCAAGGGCGACACATTGGACGAGCCCAACGAGACGATCACCGTCACCCTCGGCGCGCCGACCAACGCCACGGTCTCCGCGACGGAGGGCGCGGGTGAAGCCTCGGGCGCCATCACCGACGACGACGCGACGCGCGTGGTCCTGGCGCGCGCAGGCTCCAGCGGCATTGCCGAGGACGGCGGCGCGGTGGACGTGACCATCACGCTGGGCCGGGCGCTGGTGGCGGGCGAGAGCGTCACCGTGCCGCTAACGGTGACCGGCGCGACCGAGACGACGCATTACACACTCGGGCTCAAGGGAAACGGCGGCATCGGCGTGTCCCTCGACACCACAACGCCCAACAACGCCCAGAATCCATCGGTCACGCTCTCCGGTGCCGGTGCGCGGACGGCAACGCTCGCCCTGACCGCCGTGGCCAACACCGACCGCCTTAGCCGCACGGTGGCCATCTTCTACGGGACGAGCAACCGCGCACCATCCTCGACGGGCCTTGCCGGCGGCATCAGCGCGACCGGCTCGGTGTCGGTGCCCATCCTCGATGACGACGCCATGGTCGGCGTCACCGCGGCGAGCGTGGCGGAAGGTGGCAATATGGACTTCACCGTGACCCTGCCGGATCCAGCGCCGACGGGCGGCGTGACCGTCGGCTACTCGACCTCGAACGGGCGCGGCAACGCCAGCGACGCGACGCACCAGATCGCCACCGGCGCCGACTACACGGCGGCATCGGATGGCGCCACCATCACCATCGCCGAGAATGGGCGCAGCGGCACCATCCGCATTGCCACCACCGATGACAGCACCTACGAGGGCGACCACTACTTCACGCTGACCCTGACCAGCACCAGCCACTTCAACCTGAGCACCACGGCGGGTTCGGCCACCGGCACCATCACCGACGCGGCCGACACGCCGAGCTTCGTCTTCTCCGCGGCGTCCACCACTGCCGACGAGGGCGACGGTACAGTGGCGCTGACCGTGCAGAAATCCGGCACCACCCTGGTCGATGCCACCGTCAGCTACCAGACCGTGGACGGCACGGCGACCGGCGGCAGCGACTTCACCGCCATCGCCAGCACTGACCTTGTCTTCAAGGCCTCAGAGAGCAGCAAGAGCTTCAATGTCAGCCTCACCAACGACAGCGCCGACGAGACGGCGGAAGCCTTCACAGTCAGTCTCACCGCCGGTGCCGACGCCAAACTCGGCAGCCAGTCGAGGCAGACCGTCAACATCACCGACGACGATGCGACCACGGTGACGCTCGAAGCCCCGTCAACCGCCATCGACGAGAACGGCGGCGCCAAGACCCTCACCGTCGAACTTGGCCGCGTGCTGCGCGGGCGAACTTCCCTTACCGGCGACGAGGTCCTCTCTGTGCCGCTCACCTTCGGAGGCAGCGCTGCGTTCGGCGCCGATTACACGCTTGCCGCGCCGAACACGACACCCACGGGTGTGACCTACTCGAACCTGGCGAGCACCGACCTCGCGGCCAATCCGCCGACAGTCTCCTTCTCCGGCGTGGACAGCGCGGCAAGCAGCGCGACGCTCACCCTCACCGCCAAGGCGGACGCGACGGACGAGGGCGAGACGGAATCGGTGACGGTGGGCCTCGGTACCCTCAACGCCAGTTCAGGGACAAACCTTGGCGGCGGCGCTTCCGGTTCCGGCACCGCGAGCTTCAACATCACCGACGATGACGATGCGCCGGACGGCATCACCCTGACCCTCGACACTGCCAGCATGGCCGAGAACGACGCCACCGCGACGGTCAAGGTGACGGCGACGGTCACCGGCGGCACCGCCTACGCCACCGACACCACCGTCAGCGTCAAGGTGGGCGTGGATGGCGACAGTGCGGTGGAAGGCACCGACTACGCCGACATCGACGACTTCGAGCTCACCATCAACGCGATGGAGACGGGCGCCGAGAAGACCTTCAGCTTCGATCCCACCGACGACACCCTCGATGAGGACAACGAAAAGATTAACGTCACCGGCGCGGCGGACGGCGTCACCGTTTCCGGCGCAAACATCACCCTCACAGACGACGATGATCCGCCGACGCTGTCCATCAACAGCCCGAGCATCGCCGAGAGCGACAGCGGCGAAACCGCCACCCTGCGCTTCACCGTCAGCCTCGGCGCCGCCAGCGGCAAGCAGGTGACTGTCGCCTATACCGAACAATCCGGCGGCACGGCCGACTCCGGCACCGACTACGCAGCGCTCACCCCCGGCACGCTTACCTTCGCGGCAGGCGACCGCAGCAAGACCATCGACGTCACCGTCAACGGCGATGTCACCGATGAGGACAACGAAACCCTCAAGCTGCGCCTGTCCTCGCCGACTAACGCGGGATTTGCCGGCAGCGCGACGACCATCGACGGCACCGGCACCATCACCGATGACGACGATCCGCCGGTGCTCTCGATCAACGACCCGAGCGTTACCGAGGGCAACAAGGACACGACCACGACCCTGTCGTTCACTGTCACCCTGACCCCGGCGAGCAGCAAGCAGGTCACCGTCGCCTATGCCGAGCTATCCGGCGGCACGGCCACCTCGGGCTCGGACTACACAGCGCTGACCAGCGGCACGCTCACCTTCGTCGCCGGCGACACCAGCAAGACCATCGATGTGACGATCAACGGTGATGTGGTGGACGAGCCCAACGAGACCCTGAAGGTGCGCCTCTCGTCGCCGACCAACGCGACGCTCACCGGCGATGGCACCACCCTCGACGGCACCGGCACCATCACCGATGACGACGGTCCGCCGACCGGCGTTGCGCTCAAGGTCGATAAGGCGAGTGTCGCCGAGAACGCCGGCAGCACGGCCATCCGCATCACCGCCGAGGTGACCGGCGGCACCGCCTACCCGGATGCGAAAACGGTTCAGGTCAACGTTGGCGCAGGCACCGACAACGCGGTCGAGGGCACCGACTACACCACGGTCGGGCGCCTCGATCTCACCATCGCCGCCGGCGCCATGTCGCAAACCTACGACTTCAACCTGGTGCCGAGCAACGACGACCTCGACGAGGACAGCGAGACCATCAGCGTCACCGGCACCGCCACGTCGCTTACCGTCACCAGCACCACCATCACCCTGACCGACGACGACACGAGGGGCGTCTCGGTCTCGCCGGTGACCATCACGCTCGATGAGGCCGACGACGGCACCACCCCCGCCGAGGAGCACAAGGGGACATACAGGGTGGTGCTGGACAGCGAGCCCACCGACGACGTCAGCGTCAATATCAGTGTGCCCGCAGACGCGCCCTTCACGGTGAGCGCCACACAGCTCGACTTCACGCCATCGAACTGGAGCGACGCCCAGACGGTCACCGTGACCGCGACCGACGATGCCCTCGACAACACCGGCGGCAACCGCACCGCCACCATTTCCCACGCCTTGAGCGCCGCCGATACCGACTATGAGGACGAGACCGCGGCTTCGGTGGCGGTGACGGTCAACGACGACGACGCCGCGCCCATGAACGCCACCCTCACCGTGGACGCCGATGCCGGCACCCTTGGCGATCAGGACAGCATCGGCGAGGGGGCGGGCCAGACCGCGGTCGAGGTCACCGTCAGCATCGACGATGCCACACGCTTCGACACGGCGCAGACGGTGTCCGTCACCGTCGGCAAGAACGGCGATGGGGCGGTGGAAGGCACCGACTACGGCAACGTTGCCCGCTTCGACCTGACCATCGACGCCGGGGCGGCGAGCGGCAGCAAGAGCTTCAACCTGACGCCGACCGACGATGACTTCGACGAGGGCGATGAGAGCTTGAGCGTGGAGGGCGCCCTCGCGAGCCTCACCATCGCCGCCGACAGCCTGACCATCACGGACGACGACACGGCGGCGCTGGTTCTTGCCCCGACGAGCGTCACCGTGATCGAGGGCGCGAACGGCACCTTCACCGTCAAACTCGCCACCCAGCCCACCGGCGAGGTGGCGGTGACCGTCAGCGGATTTACCGGCACTGACCTCACCATTGATGACACCTCACTGACCTTCACCACGTCGAACTGGAATCGGGCGCAGACGGTGACGGTGAGTGCCGGCCAGGACGCCGACAAGACCAACGACTCGGCGACGCTCACCCTGAGCGCGAACGGCGGCGGCTATGCGTCCATCTCCGCCAGTCTACCGGTGACCACCTCCGACGATGAAGCCGTGGTCACCGTCGGCGCGGCGAGCGCAGCGGAGGGCAGCAGCGTCGGGTTCACCGTGACCCTGCCCGAAGCCGCGCCTGCCGGGGGCGTCACCGTTAACTACTCGACTTCCGATGGCCGGGGCGAGAGCACCGACGCCGGCTACCAGGTCGCCACCGCCGGCAGCGACTACACGGCGGCGGCGGACAACGCCAGAATCACCATCGCCCAGGGCCAGAGCAGCGGCACGATCAGCATTGCCACCACCAATGACAACAGCTACGAAGGCGACCACCACTTCACCCTGACCCTCGATGCGGCCGCAGGTTTCGACATCAGCCCCTCGGCCGGGTCGGCCATCGGCACCATCACCGATGCGGCGGACATGCCAAGCTACGCCTTCTCCGTCGCCGCGACCACGCTCGAGGAGGACGATGGCACCGCAACGCTGCGCGTGCAGCGAACCGGCGACACCGAAGTGCCGGCCACCTTGAGCTACGCCACCGCGAACGACACGGCGACGGGCGGTAGCGATTTCACCGCCATTGCCAGCACCAACCTCGCCTTCACCGCGGCAGAAACCAACAAGACCTTCACCGTTGCCATCACCGATGACAGCGACGACGAACCGGCGGAGGCCTTCAGCGTCAACCTCGGCGCCGTCTCCCACGCAAAGACTGGTTCCCAGGCGAGCCACACCGTCAACATCACCGACGACGACGCCACCACGGTGACGCTCGCCGCCCCGGCCGGCGACATCGCCGAGAAAAACGGCGGCAAGACCATCACCGTCACCCTCGGCCGCACGCTTGAAGGCGACGAGGCCCTTGCGGTGCCGCTTACCTTCGGCGGCGCGGCTGCGTTCGGCGAGGACTACACGCTCGCCGAGCCGAACTCGATCCCCACCGGCGTCAGCTATGAGAATTTGACGAGCACAAATCTCACCACCAATCCGCCAACCATCAAGTTCACCGGCATCTCGAGCGCCGCGCGCGCAGCCACGCTGACCCTCACCGCCGTGAACGACGTGATTGACGAGAACGGCGCCGAACCGGTGACCGTGGGTCTCGGTGTTCTCAACGCCAGCTCGGGGACCAACCTCGGCGGCGGCGCCTCCGGCACAGGTTCGACGAGCTTCAACATCAGCGACGACGACTCGGCGCCGGGCGGCATTTCCCTGAGCGTCGATACCAATTCGAGCACCAGCGGCAGCCAGACCAACCTTGCCGAGAACGCCGGCAAGACATCGGTCACGGTGACGGCGAGCGTGACCGGCGGCACTGCCTATCAGGACGCCAAAACAGTCGAAATCACCGTCGGCACGAGCGACGACAGCGCTGACGAAGGCGAGGACTACGCGACGGTCGAGGAATTGACACTCACCATCCCGGCCGGTGCGACAACGCGGGAACTCAGCTTCGATCTGACGCCCACCGATGATGATGTTGACGAGAACGACGAGATCATCAGGATCGAAGGCGAGTCGGGCAATATCCCCATCAGCAACGCCTCCATCACCCTCAACGACAACGACACCAAGGGCGTGAGCGTCTCCAGTAGCAGCCTCACCATTGAGGAAGTTGATGACGGCAGCACCCCCGGCACCGAAGAGCACAAGGCGAACTACACGGTGGGGCTCGACAGCCAGCCGACCGGCAATGTGCGTGTCACCCTGAACCTGCCGAACGGCGCACCCTTCACGGCCAGTCCCACCCAGCTCGACTTCACGTCGTCGAGCTGGGGTGCGCAGACGGTCACCGTCACCGCGGTCAATGACAACAACAACAATGCCGGCGGCAAGCGCAGCGCCACCATCACCCATACGTTGACCGCTTCGGACACCGACTATGACAGCGAAACCGTGGGCTCGGTGGCGGTGACCGTTAACGACGATGACGACGCACCCATGTCGGCGACCCTGAGCGTCGACGCCGATACCGGCACCGACGGCAAGCAGACCGACCTTGCCGAAGGCGGCGGCGCGAAGACGGTGCGGGTGACGGCGAGATTCGGCGGCAGCACCCGCTTTGACACCGCCCAGACGATTGCCGTTACGGTCGGCGCGAATACCGACAGCGCCACCAGGGACACGGATTACAGCAGCGTCGATACCGTTAACGTCACCATCGCCGCCGGTGCCACCAGCGGCTACAAGGACTTCACGCTGACGCCCACCGACGATGATGTTGACGAGGTCGACGAGTCGATCAGCCTGGTTGGTGCGCTCTCGGGCGTCACCGTGAGCAGCGTCAGCATCGGCTTGACCGACGACGATGAGCGCGGCGCGACGCTGTCCGGCACCAGCCTGACGGTGAATGAGGTGGACACCGCAGCGACCACGGACACCAAGGAAAACGAGGCCACCTACACGCTGGCGCTCGACAGCCAGCCGACCGCGGCGGTGCGCGTGAATCTCTCGCTGCCGAATGGCGCGCCGGTCACCATCAGCCCGACACATCTCGACTTCACGACCTCGAATTGGGGCGCGCAGATGGTGACCGTCACCGCTGTGGATGACGACATCGACAATCCGAATGACCGGCGCGACACCACCATTACCCACACCATGGTGGCGGGCAGTTCCGATTACGGGACGGTGACGGTGCCGAATGTCGGCGTGCGAGTGAACGACAACGACGCCGCACCGGGCGGCATTGCCCTGTCCGCCGATATCTCGAGCATTGCCGAAGACGCGGCCACCCGCAACGTGACGGTCACCGCTACCGTTGGCGGCGGCACCACCTACAGCGAGGCCAAGACCATCGAGGTCGAAGTGGGCGGCTCCGACGACAGCGCCACCGAGGGTGCCGACTACGCCGAAGTCGAGAAATTCAGCATCACCATCAACGCCGGCGCGACGACCGGCCAGAAAAGCTTCAGCCTGAACCCTACCGACGATGTGATCGACGAGCCGAACGAGACCATCGGCATCACCGGTACCGCCACCGGCATTGACGTGGACGGGGCCAGCATCAGCATTGCCGACAACGATGCCGCACCAACCGGCATCACGCTCTCGGTGAGCCCGGCGAGCGTGGCCGAGGATTCCGCCGCCACGACGGTGACGGTGACGGCCACGGTCACCGGCGGCACCACCTATGCCACGGCCAGGACGGTGCGCGTCGAGGTCGGCGACGGCAAAGACAGCGCCGCCGAGGGCACCGATTACAAATCGGTGGACGACTTCGATCTCAGCATCGCGGCGGGTGCTGCGAGTGCGCAAAAGACCTTCAGCCTTGCGCCTGTCGACGATGACCGCGACGGGGCCGACAAGCGCATCAGCGTTACCGGCACGGCGACCGGCATCAGCATCGAAGGCACCCATATCGACCTGACCGACGACGAGGACCCGCCAACGCTGTCCATCGACTCGCCGGCGGTCGCCGAGGGCGCCGACGGCACCACGGCGCGCCTGCGCTTCAGCGTGCGGCTGGACACGGCGAGCGACAAACAGGTGACGGTGGATTACGCCGACCGGGCGACAGGCACCGCCGATTCAGCCACCGACTACGCGGCGCTGACGGCCGGCACGCTCACCTTCGCGGCGGGCGAAACGGTCAAGCACGTCGACGTGACGGTGAATGGCGACGACGTGGACGAGGGCAACGAGACCGTCATCCTGCGCCTGTCCTCGCCGGGCAACGCAGTCTTTGCCGGCACCGCCACCACCCTCGACGCCACCGGCACCATCACCGACGACGACACCCGCGGCGTGTCGGTTTCCCCGACGACCCTGGATATTGACGAACAGGACGACGCCTCGACGGCGTCCAAAAAGGAGCATCAAGGGACCTTCGCCGTCGCGCTCACCAGCGAGCCGACTGGCGGCACCGTCACCATCAACGTCGCCAGCGGCGCGACAGGCACCGCCACCGTCTCGCCGCAGAGCCTCACCTTCAATGCCTCGAACTGGGAGACGGCGCAGAACGTCACCGTGACCGCGGTGGATGACGTCTATGACAACACCGATGACGCCCGTAAGGCGATCATCACCAACACGGTGAGCGCCTCCGGCACGGATTACTCGGGCGAGACGGCGTCAAACGTAACCGTGACCGTCGACGACGACGACACCGCCCCCATGGACGTGGCGCTCAGCGTGGACACCACGACACTTGCCGAGGATGCGGGTGCGACCAGCATCACCGTCACCGCGACGCTGAAGGGCGACGCCCGCTTCGCCGCCGACAAGACGGTGCGCATCACCGTGGGCGGGGATGCGGACGCGGCGGTGTCAGGTACCGACTACAAGGGCGTCGAAGCCTTTGACATCACCATTACCGCAAGCCAGGCGAGCGGCGAGCAGAGCTTCACCCTCAAGCCGACCGATGACGTGATCGACGAGCCGACCGAGAATCTGAGCGTCACCGGCAAGCTCGCGGGCCTCACCGTCGCCCCGGCCAGCATCAGCATCACCGACAATGACGCCGCGCCGACCGGCATCGCGCTTTCGGTGAACACCGACAGCGTCAGCGAGAGTGCCGCCGCCACATCGGTCACAGTCACGGCAGATGTGCAGGGTGGCACCACCTACGGAGAGGTAACCGCGGTCAGCGTGATTGTCGGCGCGACTGCGGACAGCGCCAGTGAAGGCGCCGACTACACACGAGTGGATGTATTCACCATCGACATCCCGGTGGGTGCGGCCAGCGCGAGCGAGTCCTTCAATCTCGCGCCGGTCAATGACATCATCGACGAACCGACGGAGAGGTTGAGCGTCAGCGGCAAGTCGGGCGATCTGACGGTCACCGGCGCCGGCACCATCGATATCACCGACGACGACGCCACCCCCTCCGCGAGTCTGGTGCTCTCAAAGACGACGATCAACGAGGATGGCGGCAGCGCGAAGTTGGGCGCCACCATCAGCGGCCCGTCAAGCCAAGCGCTGACGCTGGCAGTCGCGGTCGATCTGGTCGCGCCGATGACGACCAACGATTTCACCATCACCGCCAATCCGGAGCTGATCATTCCGGCTGGCGAAACCTCAAGTTCCGCCAAAATCGCCGTTACCGCCGTGGACAACGACGAGGACCATGCCGTTGACGACAAGCAGTTGCACCTGTCGGCGACCGCGAGCGGCGGGCTTGGCATCGCCAACCCCGACGAGGTCACCCTCACGATCAGGGATGACGACAAGGCGGGCGTGAATTTCTCCGCGAGCGAGATCGAGGTCGAGAAGGACGAGACAACCACCATCGTTGTGAGCCTTCGCTCGAAGCCGACGATGGACACCACCGTGGTCCTGACGAGCAGCAACCCGAAGGTGGCAGAGCTGAGCGCAAGCCCGCGCGGGACGAGCGTCGAATTGCTGTTCACGCCGGAGAACTGGAACGTGCCCCGAACCGTCACCGTTCACGGCATGGAGGACGGCGATGTGTCAATCGATACCACAATCCAGAGTGCCGACCCGATCTATGCGGCGGCACCAGCGCCAAAACCCTTGCGAACCAACGTCATCGGCGTGCCGAACCTCACCCTGACGGCCAGCGAAGACTATATCGGAGAAGGTGAGGCGGCGACATTCACGATCAAGGCCGACCGGTTGCCGACGACCGATGTGTCGGTGAAGATCGAGGTGGGGTATGGCGATTGCTGCATCGGCACTGGGGAGATCCTGGCCGAGGGCGAGAAAGGCGCAAGAGCCGTGACGCTGCCCTGGGGACAGAAATCGGTCAGCTTCAAGGTGCAGACCGACGACGACGATGCGGTTCATGGCATCGGCACCAGGCGCGGCAACAAGTCCATCAACGCACAGATTGTCGAGAGCGATGCGTACCGCATCGATCATACACCCAATGACGAACTGGCGCGCTTCACCTGGTACGACTCGGTGAGGGTCGGGGAAAACGATCCGGTAACCCCGGTGCCGCCAGCCGATATCATCGTGTCCGTCTCCGGCCCGGAGAGCGTGATGGAAGGCAAGACCGCAACGTTCACCTTCACTGCATCGAAGGCGCCCAAGCGCGACATGAACATCGATTTCTACCTCGGCATGGGCGGCGACTTCACAACCACTCCCGCCTACGTCTTCGATGAGAATGTCATGGCCGGCCTCAAGTCCCTTGACGTGACCCTGCCCGCCGGCGCGGTGACCACCACGTTCAGCATCGCCATCGACGATGATGGACGCACCCAGGGACATGGCAGGATGGGTGTGATCGTCTCGAGTGCATACGACAATTCCTATGATCGAGCCGAACGGCCCGACGAGGAGGCGCTGGTCGAGATCGTCGACGACGAGACGGCCGATTTCGGAATTCTCTCGGTTGCCGATGCCGAGACACGGGAAGGGCCGAATGCCGCTCTCGTCTACGCGGTGAGCCTCGAGCGCAAGACGGGCAATCGGCGGGTCCGTGCCTTCTGGCGGATGCATGACGGCACGGCCAGGGATGGCACGGATTACCGCGGCTCGAGCGGCATGATCTTCTTCAACCCCGGGGAGACCGAGAAGCGGATAGCAGTGCCCGTCATCGATGACGCCGAGGCCGAGGGCGACGAGACGCTGCAATTCGAGCTGTACAATCCCGAGCCTGGATGGGTCATGCGCGGCAAGGCGCTCGGCACCATCCTGGATGACGAGCAGGTGGGCCAGGCGGCTTCTCAGGCGGCTGAAGCCAGCCTCCGGGTCGAGGATGCGCGGGTGACGGAAGCGCCCGGGGCAGAGCTGGCGTTCACGGTAAGACTGATCGGGGCGGGCGGTGCCCGCAGCGACCCCGTGACGGTCGATTATGCGACCGATGACGGCACTGCGACGGCGGGGGTGGATTACGCGGCGGTCTCTGGCACGCTGAACTTCGCGCCCGGGCAGAGGCAGAAGACGGTGCGGGTGCCGGTCCATGATGATGCGCATGACGAGGGCGAGGAGACGATGACGCTGGTGCTCTCATCGCCTGAGGGTGCAGTGCTGTCGCGTGCCGAGGCGACAGGCACGATCGTCAACTCGGACCCGATGCCGGCGGCGTGGCTGGCGCGCTTCGGTCGCGCCGTGGCGCAGCAGGCGCTGGACGGGATCGCTGGACGAATCGACGCGCCGCGCAGCCCGGGCTTCGAAGGCACGGTCGCCGGCCAGGCGCTGAGCCCCGATTCCGCCACCCAGGGTCGGGAAAGCACCGATGATACGATCCCGGCATCATATGCCGATGAGGACCCGCCGGCCCTCGCAGCCCAGATCGAAGATAATGGCGGGGCGAGCGGGGCAGGCTCGCTCTCCACCACTTTCCGCGAGGCGCTGCTCGGCAGCAGTTTCACCGCGACCGCCGAGAAGGACACGCGTGGCGGCAGCCTGGCCGTCTGGGGACGGGGTGCCCGGTCGAGCTTTGGCGGCAGGGAGGGGGCAATCTCGCTCGATGGCGAGGCGATAACGGCCATGCTGGGCGCCGATTATGCCCGTGACGACTGGCTGCTCGGCATGACCCTGATGCAGAGCGGCGGCAAGGGAAGCTATTCCGGTGCGGGTATGGAGAGCGCCCCGCAACCCTGCGCCGACCCGTGCAGCGGCGGCATCGGCAGCAGCGGGAAGGTGGAGGCATCACTGACGGCGGCGGTGCCGTACGCGTCACTGCAGGTCTCGGAGCGGCTGGCCCTGTGGGGCGCCCTCGGTTACGGATCGGGCGAGGTGACGCTGAACCCGGATCGGGGCGGATCCCTCAGATCGGAAATCGCCTGGTCGATGGCGGCAGCCGGGCTGCGCGGCAGCCTCACCGCTCCGCTGGCGGACGGCCCCGGCCCGACCCTGGCCGTGACCTCGGACGCAATGTGGACGCGCACCTCCTCGGTGCGAACGCATGAGCTGGCGCCGGCGAATTCCACCGTGACCCGTTTCAGGATCGGCCTGGAGGGCAGCTACCGGATTGCCCTCGAGAGCGGCAACTGGCTGGAGTCCCGGCTCGAGGCGGGTTTGCGCCATGATGGCGGCGATGCCGAGACCGGCTTCGGGATCGAACTTGGCGGCGGCATCGCCTGGATGGACCCGTCGCTCGGCCTGTCGCTCGACTTGTCAGGTCGGGCGCTGGTGGCCCATGATTCCGACGATCTGAAGGATCGGGGTTTTGCCGCCTCGCTGGCCTGGGATCCCGACCCGGCCAGCCGCCGCGGCCCATCGGTGTCGATGTCCCAGGATTGGGGCGGACAGGCCGAGGGCGGCCTCGACGGGCTGTTTGCGGCCGATCCGCTGGACGTCTCGGGATCTGTCCCCGAGAGCCGCTGGTCGGCCGAGGCGGCCTATGGCTTCCCGGCTTTCTCCGGAAACTATACCGGCAGCCCGCAATTTGGCATCGGCATCAACGGCGCAGGGCGCGATTACAGCCTGGGTTGGCAGCTGGAGCCGGAAGAAGGCGCCCCCGACATCACCTTCGGCGTGAAGGCCACCCGCCAGGAGAGCCACGCCGCGCCAGCCGTGCACGGAGCCGGAATCGAGGCGACGATCCGCTGGTAGGGTGCAGCGGAAGGCCCCGTGGAGGTTGAAGCAGGATCGGCGCCTCCCCGGACTGACTGGAGTTGCCGCGCCATGATACAGCGCAGAAAATGGCGGTCATGTCCGAATTGCCGGGGCAGGGCATCGCCAGGCTGTCCCGGCCCTGCCGGCGGTCATTGAACGGGTCGGGGCCCGATCCTCAAACCACGGGGCCACCGACAGCGCCGCCAGGCTCACGAATGCGGATTGCCGGCAGGGCTGACCCGCTGAAGCCCGGTGCCAGCGAGTGCGCGATGATGTCGTGACTGGGCCCGGTTCAGCCCGCTCGCTGCCCCCCGTAGATCGTCGATGCGGTTGCTGTGAATGCCGCTGCGCAGGGCGATGATGTCGCTGGCCTCATCTGGCTTGACAGGTCCCTGCGTCAGGATGCCAACCCGTCCGGGGGAGAGCAATCGGCACGGAAGCACGGCAATGCGCCAGCGTCTCGATGAGACGGCATTTGTCGACAAGTGTCAACGGTTTTCGCAAAGAGCGGGATCCCGGCGGCAAACCGCTCTTTTCGAGTGCCGCCTCGACCCTTCCGCGTCGCTGATCGCGGCATGCGACGGGGGGTGGAGCCGCTGGAATCGTCACGATAGGGAAGAAGCGCACCCATCCTGATTGTCGCTGCATGCAGTCTTGCGGTCAGAGGCGACCCTTCGGGTCCATCATCCTGTCGTTGCGTCGCAGACGATGTCATTCCAGTCGGCGCCCGCTGGCGGGCGGCGCCGGTCGATGCTGACATGCGGCGGCAGTTGGAGCCGCTGGCGCAGGGTCTCGGCCTGGCGCTCTCCGGCCTCGTCGCCATCCTGCGCCAGGATGATGGTGGTGACGTTGGGAAGGGTGCGGGCGGCAAGGCCGATCTGCTCGCGTTGTCTTGCCGACGGGGCACCGGCGGTGGAGAGGAAGGCATGGCTGGCCGGACATCGCTCGATCTGGGCCAGGCTGATTGCATCGACGGCGCCCCCGGGCCTATCAATCTATCACACTTGACTCCGTGAATTCTCCTTCCATTTCGCTGCCGTCCCAGTTCTGCATGGCCTGTATGGCGATGACGGCGTTGGACAGGAACCTGACCCCCTCCCAGAGCTTCTGGGTTCCGGGCAGTGGCTGGCGCTTCGAGGGGTGGAAGCCGGCCAGCCCGGCCGTCAGCACGACGAAGCGGGCGATGGTCATGTCCGGCGGTCCCCGGGCGACCTTGAAGCCATGATGGGCGGCGAGGGCGCAGAGCGCGGTGACGTCTTCCCGGGTGACATGCCGTCTGGCCGGCTCGTCCGGTCTCTCGCCGGCAAGCAGGGACAGGTCCCAGACCCGGAATGCGGTAATGGCGTCGAAGGCGAGGCACTTCCTGAGATCGTCGGCCGCATCGAGGTGGCGGTCCTCGATGCGGGTGCCGGTCTTCAGCGCATGGAAGAAGCGTTCGATCCGCCAGCGCAGCTCGTACCAGCGCAGCACCGTGCGGGCGGTGTCCTGGCTGGCCCGGCCCTCGGTGGTCAGCAGCATCCAGTGCAGCTTCCCCTTGCCCTTCCCTCCCTTCCCCGTCGCCGGGCGGCGGGGCGGTCTCTCCTCCAGGGCGGAGACCGCGATCATGCGGATCGGCGCCTCGCCCGCCCGATCCTGCGGGGGAAGCAGATCGACCGGCGCGCAGCGCAGCGTCAGCCTCGCCGTTCGGCCCTTGCGCCGTCTCGGCCTGCCGCGGGCAGGGACCACGATCTTCCGCTCTCCCACCGGCTGCGTCGCCAGGACGTGGTCCCAGAGGCCCGCCTCGCCGCCCGAGGCCAGCGCCACCCGGCGCTTCGAGCCACGGGAGGCCCGGACCAGCAGCGCCGCCCCGGTCTCCTCCGCACGCGAGATCAGCCCCCAGAAGTCGCCCTCGCGGTCGCAGACCGTCACCACCCTTGTGTCGGGACAGGCGGCCGCCAGTTCCTGCGCCCGGTCGAGACCGTCCACCCAGCGGGTGCTGTCCTTGCCCTGCGCCCGGCGGAACGCCGCGTCCGCCTCGAACATCCCGAGAGGCCGGCCCGCGGCGTTCACCGCCACGCCGACATGGGCCAGGATGCCCGAGCTTCCCTTGCCGCCGCCGCCAAGATCATCGAGGCCGGAGGTCTGCGAAAGGCCGTCATAGTTCAACGTCGTCGTATCCTGCACGGCAAGCACCAGACGCTCGGCGCGGCACCGCTCCACCGTCTGCTCGAAATGCGAATCCAGTATGTGCTCCATCGTCACCGCCTCGCTGGACAGAAGCCGGTAGGCTGCCATCTGCTGCGATTCCCCTTCCGGGGAAGATCGCCGGCAGGTGCTCGCCGAGGCGCCGCGTCCATGCCGCGCCCATCTCGGCGATCCGTCGCCTGACCCGGCCGTCGGGGTGGGTGCTCCTTCCATACTCCCGTTCGGCTCCCTTGGTGTACATCGATCCGGACCAGCCGGAACCCTCTCCGGCCCGCGGCGCAGAACCTGCCGCCAGCCCTCTTCAAGTGGCCTGAGCCAGACGGCGCGGCGCACCCCCGAATGGCGGCGAGGTCAGCTGCGGGCAGCACTTCCATCCCGCCGCCCGGTAGCTCAGGCCGGAATCTCCGGCCCGGTGAAGCTCCTGCGCCAGCACCGGGCGCTCGCCATAGGCCGCCGCCCAGTCATCGGCAATGCGCGCCGTCGCCAGGCGAAGCGCCCGGGAGGCGCCCTTCACGCGGATTCCGGGGAGCAGGAGGAAGCGGTTGTTGCACACGACCTTGCCGATATTGGCCATTCGGGCATCGGCCGACCAGCCGACCGTCGCGCGGCCCGAGCTGCATCCCCGACGCCGCAAAGCCGATGCCGCCCAGGGACCCTGTAGCGGACCTGCCCGCCCGGCGGACGTCGACCCCTCCGGGTGGTGCGTCTCGATCATCGCCTGCCCAGCGGCGGCGAGCCGCCGCGTCCGTCACCGGCTCGAGCGACAGGACGCCGAGTTCCCGAAGCGGACAGGAGACAAGACGATCGGGAAAGTCCACGCCGGGCGCGGGTGCGGCCCGGCCGCCGTCGGCCTCCGGAAGACGCACAGGCGTGGAAGAAGCTTGCGCGCCGATCGGCAAGGCACGGCCTGCCGGCGGGCCCGAACCAGCCCTCCCTTTCGCAGAACTCCCGGGCCAGCGCTCCGCGTCAGCGCGGCCCTTGCAGGCCGGGCCGAACCACTCCCTGTCTCCGCCGAGATCTGACGCATGCCAATCGCATGGCCGCGTGATTCGCACCGGGTCCGGAGTGCCCTCGGTGATGACAAGGGCCTGTAGACTGGCGGCGGTGCCGGCATGAACGACAAACAGGCTGCGCCGCCCGCCGGTGGCGAAGCGCCTCGTCCGGCGGACCGATCTCGAAGCCGGTCAGCCGGCGGTGGCGGTCGCGATGGGCAAAGAGGACGCGGCCATCGCGGTCACAGCGCATGATCGGCCGGCAGGCAAGCGTCTCCCGCCGGATGCCGCGACCGACCAGCCATTGCGGTGCCGGCTCCGGCCTCGCCTGGCGCCACCGGCAGTGGAAGTCGCCCGCCACCGGCCTCCCGAACCTGGCGCCGATATCGGCGAAGGACAGGCCGCGCCGGAGCAGGAAGTCGATCGCGGTTCCATTGTCGTCGGCATCGAGGGTGTTGAAGTAGACCCAGTGACCATTGTCGCACTGCCTGGTGACCAGCTTCGGCAGAGCCGGGGCCCGCAGGACCGGGCTGGTGCGACTCGAGGCCCGGCCATCGCGGACATATCCCCAGCCGGCGGCGATCTCCTCGAACGGCATGCGCTTGATGGCATCGAAATCAGCGCGGCGCCGGTCATCAGCCATCGCGTCGGAGCCGCCAGGAATCGCCGTCTATGGCGATGAGCGACGCGCCGTGCATCAACCGGTCGACGGTGCCGGCAATGCCCGAGGCGCTGGGGAACACGTGGTCCCACTGGGCGAAGGCAAGGCTGGTGGTGACCATGGTCGAGCGGCGCTGGTAGCGTCGCGAGACAATGGCGTAGAGCATGTCGGCATGGCGGCCCTCGAGGCGCACGTAGCCGATCTCGTCAAGCACCAGCAGCCGGGGCCGGGCGAGGATCGCCAGCCGACGTCGAAACTCGGTCCGGTCAGCGATCCCGGCCAGGTCATCGAGCAACTCCGGCGCCGTCTCGAAGCGGACGGTGTGGCCGTGCAGCAGCGCCTGGTGCGCCACATTGGCGGCGATCATGGTCTTTCCGGTTCCCTGTCCGCCGACGAGCACCGCGCCCTCGGCGCGCTCGATGAAGCCGAGACTGGCCAGTGCCTCGACATCGGCGCGGTTGATGTCGCGCGGCCATGTCCAGTCAAAATCCGCCAGCGGCTTGAACGGGGGCAGCCTGGCCCCGGCGCGGCGGCGCTCATAGCTGCGACAGTTGCGGACCCGCTCTTCGCCAGCGATCATCGCCTCGATCCAGTCGGTGCCGGCGACCTCGGCAGGCGCTCGAGCAGCCCGTGCAGGCCGAGCATCCGGGCGCGCTCCCTGAGCCTGCTCATCCCTCCTCTCCCCGTCGCCGCTTCGAGGGCCGGTCATAGGCACCCAGATCGGTTCGGCGCGGTGAACCGGCAGCGCCGTCGCCATCGACATCGGCGATGCTGACGGCCGGCAATCCCTGCTCCCGGCGGCGCTCCTCGATGATGGCGCGCACCGTCTCCGGGTGGCAGGAGCCACGCGCCAGCGCGGCGGCGATGGCCCGACCTGAGCTCGTTGCCGCCATGGGTGTCCAGGAGGCCGGTCAGCATCCGGGCGCATGACGCGACGTTCCGTCTGCCGGCGCCGGCCAGTGCCAGCATCTCCTCCGCCCTCGGCACAACCGGTCGCGGATGCTCATGGATTTGCCGTGTCGCGTGCGGGCGGCAATTGCCCTGGCATGACCAGGATCGCTGATGCTCCGCTGCCTGTCGTAGCAGCGCCGATGGACCGCCACCTCGCGGGACCCATCCAGAAGGCGCACCGTGTCGCGGGTGGCGGCCAGCGTCAGCCGCCTCCCGGCATGGTCGGGTGGAACGGAGTAGTCATTGGCGTCGAAACGGGCATAGCAGGTCTTGCCCTACCGCACGGCGCGGATCTCCTCGCACGGGAAGGGCGCCGCCGGCAGCTCGATCAGCATCGACCTTTCCCTGGCGAAGCTGTCGCCGACCGACAGGCTGTCATTGCCCGGCAGGGGACGATCGGCGGCAATGCCGAAACACCAGTCGCGGGCGGCGGCGTTGAGCTCATCGAGCGGGACCGAGATATCGCGCCCGGCAAAGAAGCCGGTTCGCGCGAATCCGACCTGCCGTTCCACCCGGCCCTTCTCCTGGGGATTTCGCGGCCATGCGGCAACGGGCTCGAAGGCGTAGTGGGACGCCAGGGCAAGCAGCGTCGATGGAAGGTGACGGCCTTGCCCCGGCGGGCGATCACGGCGCTCTTCAGATTGTCGTACAGCAGCCGGCGGGGAACACCGCCAAACGCGTTGAGCGCCTCGACATGGCCGTGCAGGAAGCTGGGCATCCGGGCATCGTGATACAGGCTCAGGAAGGTCTGGCGCGAATGACTGAGGGTAACGAGGAGCCCCATGAGCTTGCGCTCGGCCCGGCCGATCCTGACGCGCCCGAACTCGGCCCAGTCCACCTGCGCCTGCTCGGCCGGCAGGAAGTTGAGCCGCATATGGGCGCGGCGCACCCTGGGCGGCCTGAGATCGAGGGCGCGCAGGCTGTGGCGGAAGTGGTCCTCGCCGCCACCATAGCCCCGCGACCGGACCTGCTGCCACAGCGTGCTGGCCGGCAGGTCCGGCGCCTCCTTGAGTTGCTCCCTGATGAAGGGGATGAAGGGATCGATGAGCTTCGGTCGGGGCTGCCGCTCCTGTTCGCCCTTCAGCAGGGCCCGCGTCACCGTGCCGTGGTGCAGCCCGAGATGCCTGGCGATGGTACCCACCGACCAGCCCTCGGCCCGCGACAGCCGGACGATCGTCGCCCGCATCTCCTCGTCGATTGCCATCAGATTGTCCTCCTTGCCTGGCCGAATGCCGCGCTCAGGGATCCGCCAGCACCACATGCGAGAGGGCCCGGCCGCAACTGGCGCACCGAAGCGACGATTCGTGCCGCATCCGCGCCGTGAACCCCGCAGCTAATGGCGCCGATGGCGGTGCGGAAGAGTGGTCCGTAACGGTTTTTTCGTCATCGCCCGCCGGCGTGGCCCCGGCCGCCCGGCGCGCCATCTCGGCCTGGCGGAGCCGGTAGCGGCGCTGGCGCGCCCGGCCGGTCTCGCGACCCCGTTCGGTGCGCCGGTAGCGCCGGCGGGTCTCGCGGCATTGCTCGATGCGGGACTGCCCGCTGCAGCTTCCGGAGCAGTACAGCTGCCCGCGGTCGCATGACCGGCAGATGGCGGTCTGCCGATGGCACCGCTTGCAATTGTAGAGACGCCCTGTACGGCACACCGTCCTTCTCGGGAGCGGGGGTAGACCCGGACGTCAAATTGCCTGATAAGGGGCGGGAGTTCGGTCCCCGCGGCCGGCTCGTCGGGTGCGGCGCCGGGGCTCGTCTTCACATTGAGCCGGCGTCGCATCGCTCATTCCTTCGCATTGGCAGTAGCATCCGGCCGGGCCCGGGCAAAGTCGGCGCCGCTGTAGCGGGGTGCCGGCACCAGGGAAAAACCGCCGGCACCAGGCCGGTTGGCAGGCCGGGACGGGTCACCGCGGTACAATAGGAGCGAACAACAGGATGGGGAGCGATCCTGGCAAAAGAGCGGTGAATCACCAGAATCCCGCCCTATCTGTTAGCCGTTGACAACAAGGAGAGTCGGCAGCAATCTGCTCGACCGCCCGCGTCCTTTCGTGAAGATGACAGCAATTCCCGTGCGCCAGGAGTTGATTTTCCAGTTCGGCCCCGGAAGGGCAGGCCAGTCAGGCAGACGGAGCGGGTCCATGACCAAGATCAGGAAGCGAACCGTCATGCTGGCGGATTCGTCGTATCGGGCCAACTCGAAGACGCGGTCTCGCTCCTGGAAGGAATGATGCCGGACACTCACCTGGCCGGTCTGCACCAGTTGGACTTCGTGGCCCGAGCGACCTTGCTTCCGTGATTGCCGCCCTGCAATTGGATCAGACTTCCAATCACCAGACTGGTGGATCCCAATCATCAGTATCTTGATTCCCAATCGTCATGTGCTCTGCTTCCAATCATCACGGATTTGGAGCGCACATGTTTGATCGATTCATCAAGCAGAGGGTGGAGGAGGCTCTTGGAGACATGCAGGTGGTCCTGGTGACGGGACCGCGGCGGGTTGGCAAGACCACGCTTTTTCATGACATCGGGAGCGACAGGCGAACCTACTTGACGCTTGACGACCAGGCGACCCTTGATGCGGCACGCGGCGATCCGGTCGGTTTTGTACGGCAACTGGAATTGGCAACATTGATGAAATCCAGCGGGTGCCGGAGTTGTTGCTGGCGATCAAGAAATCCGTTGACGACGCCAGGCGTCCCGGGAAGTTCCTGCTCACTGGCTCGGCCAATGTACTGACGATGCCGCGTGTGGCCGACAGCCTGGCCGGTCGCATGGAAACGATCCAAATGCTGCCATTGGCCCAGGCCGAAATCATCGGCACCGCACCATCCTTCCTGGAGCGCCTGTTCGAAGGAAAGCTGCAGGACGTCGGCAGCGGGCATGTCGGCGACGACATCATCCACATGGCCATTTGCGGAGGATTCCCCGAAATGCTCAATCGCTAGAGCGAGCGCCGACGCATGGCCTGGGCGCAATCATATCTCACATCGGTTCTGACACGCGATCTCAGGGACATTGCCGAGATGGCGAAGTTGACCGAACTCCCCCGCTTCGTCCGATTGCTGGCCGAACATTCCGGACAACTCGCCAATTTTTCCAGAATCGGTGCCGGCATCAATGTCAGCCACAATACCGCGCAACGCTACGTCGCACTGCTTGAACAGGTATTCCTGGTCACGGCAGTTCGGCCCTGGCATTCAAACGCGCGCAAGCGTCTCGTCAAGACACCAAAGCTTCACTTTCTCGATTCCGGCCTGTTGGCGGCAGTGCGGGGTCTCGACTTCGAGCGCGTGACGGGCAATCGTGATTTGTCGGGAGCACTGCTTGAGAGCTTCGTTTACTCGGAGGTCCGCAAACTGATGACCGCGTCGGATATGTGGCTCACTCTCCTCCATTTTCGCGACCACATGAATCGCGAGGTGGACATCGTCCTTGAGCGCAATGATGGCCTGGTTGCCGGCATGGAAGTGAAAGCATCCGCAACGGTAAGGTCGAGCGATTTTGGCGGGCTGAGGGTGCTTGCGGAAACCTGCGGAAGCAGGTTCGCATTTGGCGTCGTGCTCCATGACGGCACCGACGTCATTCCCTTTGGCGAGCGGTCGGCTGCAGTTCCCCTGTCGGCGCTTTGGGGCTGATTGACCGACTCCCGTGTCCGGCTGCTCGTGCCACATGATTCGTCCTGCCAGGTTCTCCACAACTTTGCCGGGTCATGGATGCCATTGTTTCGCGGGGTTGGGATATGACTGGCAATTGCCGGCCGAGACCGGCCGGGGGAGCGGGGCGCCTTGACCAGACGGTGGCCGTGCGGCGATGGCGGGTGGTCTGGAAGTCTGCTGCCGGACAAGCTAGGAACCGGTTGGCGAGAGCCTTCCCCGGGGCCGGTGTTTCCGGGTCTCGTGATGGAGAGCCAGGGTGGCGGCGGGGTGCCCGCCAATAGCTGCATCGCCGCAATGTGCCGCCGGTGGGCGATCGGCAGATCGATGCCATGACCGGCGTCGCAGATTCGGGTTCGGCGGCCGGGGCGGCAAATGGCGAAGACGAACGGCAATTCCGGCAAAACTGCCACGGGCGGTCCCCGGCCGGCCACGCCGCTTGCCGACCGGATGCGGCCGCGGGTGTTGGACGAGGTGGTCGGACAGCAGCACCTGCTTGGCGACGATGGCCCGCTCGGCTGGCTGGGCAAGGGCGGCAAGCCGGCCTCGACCATCTTCTGGGGGCCTCCGGGATCCGGGAAGACGACGATTGCCCGCATCACCGCCAGCGAGACCGGCCAGAATTTTGTCCAGGTCAGCGCCGTCTACTCGAACACCGCCGAGATCAGGAAGATCATCGCCGAGGCCGGGAAACAGCGGGAAGACGGTGTCGGAACGGTGTTGTTCGTGGACGAGATTCACCGGTTCAACAAGGCGCAACAGGACGGGTTTCTTCCCTATATCGAGGACGGGACGGTCACGCTGATTGGCGCCACTACCGAGAACCCGTCATTTGCCCTGAATGCGGCGCTGATGTCCCGGACCCGGGTCCTGGTGCTCAAGCCCCTCGACCGGCCGAGCCTGGAGACCCTGCTGGAGCGGGCCGAGGCCATGACCGGCGCGCTGCCATTGACGGATGAGGCGCGGGAATTGCTTGTCGATTTGGCCCATGGCGACGCCCGGTCACTGCTCAACAACGTGGAGCAGCTTGCATCGGCAGGGGGCGGCGAGGTGCTCGACCGCGAGCAGTTGGAGAGGCGGCTGTCGCGGCGGGCGGCCCTCTATGACAGGTCGGGCGACTGGCACTACAATCTGATATCGGCATTGCACAAA
This sequence comes from Paracoccaceae bacterium, assembly GCA_964291445.2. Taxonomy (GTDB): domain Bacteria; phylum Pseudomonadota; class Alphaproteobacteria; order Rhodobacterales; family Rhodobacteraceae; genus JAPOXR01. Next base: position 1,220,155 of record OZ219864.1, read on the forward strand.
TCCGTCCGGGGCTCCGATCCGGACGCGGCGCTCTACTGGCTCGCCCGCATGCTGGAGGCCGGCGAGGATCCGCAATACCTGGCCCGGAGACTGACCCGGATGGCGATCGAGGATATCGGACTGGCCGACCCTGATGCCGTCCGGCTGTGCCTTGCGGCCTGGCAGGGCCATGAGCGGCTGGGCAGTCCGGAAGGCGATCTTGCCCTGGCGGAAGCGGCGCTCTACCTGGCGCTGGCGCCCAAGTCGAATGCCGCATACGCTGCCTACAAGGAAGCATCGGCGGCGGCCAGTCGCTCGGGCGCCGAGCCGCCACCGAAGCACATATTGAACGCGCCGACCGGCATGATGAAGGAAATGGGATACGGATCGGGATATCGTTATGATCACGACGAACCGCTCGCCTTTTCCGGCCAGGACTACTTCCCCGAGGGATTTGGCCGGCGGATCTTCTACCGTCCGGTCGAGCGCGGGTTCGAACGGGAAATGAAGAAACGGGGCGAATATTTTGCCAGGCTGCGCAAGAAACTCCAGCAGGAACCGGGTCGCGGCTGATCGCATGGCCGGGCGGTTGCGGTCAGCCTGCTGCGGAGGCGGATGATGGGGCTGACCCTGTTGCTGATCGCCATCGGCGGCGGTGCAGGCGCGGTCTGCCGGTACCTCAGCGGGATGGCTGCCGGCAGCATCCTGGGCGAGGGGTTTCCCTATGGAACCCTGATCGTCAATGCGGTCGGGTGCCTGGCTGCCGGCATTGTCTGGTCGACCCTCGTGCAGTCCGGCGCCAGCCAGCCGAAGGCGGTGTCGCTGGTCATGACCGGGTTTCTTGGCGGATACACCACCTTTTCGGCGTTTTCCGTTGACGCCTGGCAACTCTTCAACTCCGGGCGGGTCATGGCGTCGCTGTTCTACGCCGCCGGTTCGGTTGCCATATCCATGGCGGCCCTGCTGGTGGGAATCATCATTGCACGGGAGCTGTCCGGTTGACCGGACCAACCATTGCCAGGGTCGGGTGGGACGAGGCGGACCAGCGCCTGGATCGCTGGTTGCGGCGCCGCTACGGCCAGTTGGCGCAATCGCATATCGAGCGCCTGTGTCGCAAGGGCCAGATCAGGATCGACGGCAAGCGGGCCAGACCGTCGACCAGGCTGGTGGAGGGCCAGTCATTGCGTCTTCCGCCGATGGAAGATGCGCCCGGGAGGTGCATGACCGGGCACGGGTCGGCGCCGGGATCCGGCGATGGCGGGCTGATTGCCGGGCGGGTCCTGTTCCAGGACGAGTACATGGTGGTCATCGACAAGCCATCCGGGCTTGCCGTCCAGGGCGGAACCGGCCAGCGTCGCCATGTCGACCGCATGGTTGACGATCTCGGCCTGTCCGATGGCGAGCGACCGCGGCTTGTTCACCGCCTTGACAAGGACACCTCCGGTGTCCTGGTGCTGGCCAGGGGTCGGCGAGCCTCCAGCGCCCTGGCCCGGTTGTTTGCCACCGGAAGCCTGCACAAAATCTACTGGGCCGTCGTCACCGGCTGCCCGGCCGAGCATGGCGGGACCATCAGCGGCACGGCCGGACCATCCGGGAAGCCGGCAAGGACCGGTTACATGGTCCTGGATTTGGTGGCTGACCGGTTTGCGCTGGTTGCCCTGAACCCGCGGACCGGGCGCACGCACCAGCTGCGCGTTCACATGGCACAGCTGGGAACACCAATCCTCGGTGATCGAAAATACGGGCTAGGTAGCAGGTCCCGGCCCCCGGCGGGCGGTGTCGGCAACCGGCTTCACCTGCATGCGCGCGAGCTTTCCTTCAGCCACCCCTTCACCGGGTTTGACATGCGGTTTCGTGCTCCCCTGCCTGCGCATATGGATCGCACGCTTGCCCTGCTGGGGTGGCAGGAGGATCGCTACCCGGCAGATCCGTTTGCGGGCAGGTCATGAGCGAGTGGCAGCCAAGACGAAGCTGGACCGGCGTGCAGGTGGTCGAGGACGCTGCCGGATACCGGATCAATCTCGACGGCCGGCCGGCCAGGACGCCCGGGGGGCGGGATTTGCTGTTGCCGACACGCAGGCTCGCCGATGAGGTTCGGGACGAGTGGGATGCGCAGCAGGGCAAGTGCCGGCCGGAGACCATGCCGTTCACGCGCCTGGCGAATGTGGCGAATGACCGGCTCGGCAAGGCGCACCGCGATGTTGTCGCCGCCGTGTCGGCATATGCCGAGAGCGACCTGGTATGCCACCGGGCCAGCGGGCCGGACGAGCTGGTCGCCCGTCAGAGCCGGTCCTGGAGCCCGATACTGGAATGGCTGGATGCCGAATTCGGTGCGCCGCTGGCGGCCTGCCGCGGGGTCATGCCGGTCCGTCAAAGCACCCGCAGTGTTCGGGCGCTGGCCGACGAGGTGGGGAGGCTGGATGCGCATGTGTTGTGCGGATTTTCGGAAATGGTGGCCCTGACCGGATCGCTGGCGATCGGCCTGGCGGTCCTGCATGGCCGGCTTGACCCGCATGTCGGCTGGAACACGGCGATGATCGACGAGCATTTCCAGGCGGAGCGCTGGGGGGTCGATTCCGGGGCCGCTTCCCTGGAGGAATATCGCCGCCAAGGATACCTGGTTGCCTGTGTCTATGCCATGTCGGCCAGCGACTCTGGCCGGGCCTGAGCGCGGCCGCAACCGGGACCCATGTCGCCCGGGCTCCGGAAATCGGCTCTGGCAACCGGCAAGAAACCATCATGTGGCTTGCGTTTCAGCAGGGACCAGTCCAAGTTGGACATATCTTCTTGACCTGCATGATATTGCACGAATAAGAGGAGTAGCGGGCCTGATCTGGTTTCGGGATTGTTCTGTCGATCCCGGACGAATTAGGAAAAAATTCTCAACAACAATCATATGGAGAGAAACTGATGAAGAAACTGCTTCTCGTATCTGCGGTTGCCTTCGCCGGCATGACCGGCGCGGCGGTTGCGGCAACTCTTGACGATGTTCGGGCAAAGGGATTTGTCCAGTGTGGTGTGTCCACCGGGCTGGTCGGATTTGCCGCGCCGGATGCCGATGGCAACTGGTCGGGTTTCGATGTCGACTACTGCCGTGCGCTGGCCGCTGCCGTATTTGGTGACGGGCAAGCCGTGAAATTCACCCCGACCACGGGCAAGACCAGGTTTACTGCCCTGGCTTCAGGCGAAGTCGACGTGTTGGCCAGGAACACCACCTGGACATTCTCGCGCGATGTCGACCTGAAGCTGACCTTTGTCGGCATCAACTACTATGACGGACAGGGCTTCATGACCCATGCGTCAAACGGAGTTTCGTCTGCCCATGAACTCGGCGGCGCCACCGTCTGCATCCAGACTGGCACCACCACCGAGTTGAACCTGGCCGATTTCTTCCGTGCCAACGACATGTCCTACGAGCCGGTTCCGATTGAAACCAATGCCGAAGCGCGTGAACAGTTCTTCGCCCAAGCCTGCGATGTCTACACCACGGACCGCTCCGGCCTGGCGGCGACTCGTGCCACGGCCGAGGATCCGAGCAGCTTGGTTGTTCTGCCCGAGATCATTTCCAAGGAGCCATTGGGGCCGCTGGTACGCCATGGCGACGACCAGTGGGCTGACATCGCCCGCTGGGTGCTGAATGCACTGATCACTGCCGAGGAAAAGGGCGTCACCAGTGGCAACGTCCAGGAAATGGCTGCCGGCAGCAACGACCCGGAAGTCAATCGCCTTCTCGGTTCGGAAGGTGATCTGGGTGCCATGATCGGACTCGACGCAGACTGGGCCGTCAATGCCCTGGCTGCAGTCGGCAACTATGGCGAGATCTTCGAAAGGAATATCGGCGCCGAGACGCCGATCGGCCTGGAGCGTGGCGTCAACGCGCTCTGGACTGATGGCGGGCTGGTATACTCACCGCCGTTCCGTTGATCTGAACGGGCGACCGCACGATCACTGATACTGATCGTCGAGTGTTGTTCGATTTGAGAAAAAACTCTGAGCCGCCGGTCAGCATTGACTGGCGGCTTCAGTTCGCCCGGGATTCACAGGACGGATTTGCGTAACATGGCACAACAGGCCCAACCGCAGCGTACCTTCACCCTGGGCATGCTCATCTACGATACCCGGTATCGTTCCATGACCATCCAGGTCGTCGCCCTGATGAGCTTCATGCTGGTCGTGGCCTGGCTTATCAGCAATACCGTCCAGAACCTGAATGCTCTCGGCAAGGGGGTCAGTTTCGGGTTCCTGAACCAGCCGGCAAGCTACGACATCAACCAGCGGCTTGTCGAATACACCTCGCGATCGACCCATTTGCGCGCCTCCGTCGTTGGCCTGCTCAACACCTTGCTGGTTGCGGTCATGGGGTGCGCGCTTGCGACCGTGCTTGGTGTCATCATCGGCATACTGAGATTGTCGCATAACTGGATCATCGCCAGGTTGATGACCATCTACATCGAAGGATTCCGCAACGTTCCTGTGCTGCTGTGGATCGTGTTTTTCATGGCGGTCCTGATCGATACGCTGCCAAAGCCAGCCGATTTTCGCGGCGAGGACGCGACGGCATCGATGTTGCTTGGCGACAGCGTGGCATTCACCAACCGCGGCGTCTACGTGCCGGAACCGCTCTTTGCCAATGGCCTTGGCGATCTGTCGATATTCGGCCTGTTTGAAATCAGCATTGACCTTGTTGCGATCCTGATTGTCCTGACGGGAGGGATACTTGCCGCCCGATGGATCAGGCGCCGAGCCGACCGGATCCAGGAGCAGACCGGGGTGCGGCCGGCAACCTGGTACTGGCGGTTGCTGGTGATGGTCGGCCCGATCGCGGCGCTGCTGTTCGCACTGGGCTTCCACCTGGGTTTCCCGGAGTTGAAGGGATTCAACTTCAAGGGCGGAATCTACATGCGCAATTCGCTCATTGCGCTGTGGCTGGCCCTGTCCTTCTATACCGCCGCATTTATTGCCGAGAACGTCAGGGCCGGCATAATGGCCATTTCGAAAGGCCAGACCGAGGCCGCCTATTCGCTCGGCCTGCGTCCTTCCAGCACCATGAGCCTGGTGATACTTCCCCAGGCATTGCGGGTGATCATCCCGCCGCTGATTTCGCAATACCTGAACCTGACCAAGAACTCGTCGCTGGCAATCGCCGTCGGCTACATGGATGTCACCGGCACGCTTGGCGGCATCACGTTGAACCAGACCGGCCGGGAACTGGAGACAATTCTCCTGTTGATGATCTGTTACCTGGTAATCTCGTTGGGAGTTTCTGCAACGCTCAACTGGTACAACAGCAAGGTCAAGTTGAGAGAGCGCTGAGACATGTCGGAAACTGCATATGTGCGCACGAGCATGCTCGGGTCCCAGCCACCGCCAAAATCGGAGGCCGGTGCGCTTGGGTGGATTCGGGCCAACCTCTTTGATGGCTGGCTGAACTCGGTCCTGACAATTCTGTCGCTGCTGGCAATCTTCTTCGTGCTGTACGGGTGGTTGCCCTGGATCATCCAGTCTTCCTGGACCGCGAATTCGCTGAATGAATGCCGGGCCTCGATCATCGAGCGCTATGGCGAGGGCGCCCATGGCGCCTGTTGGGCCGTCATCAGGGAACGCTATCTGCAGCTTCTGTACGGGTTCTACCCGTCCGAATCCTATTTCCGGCCAAACCTGACCTTCATTCTCATGCTGGTGGCAATCTCGCCGGTGCTGTTTCCGGTGCTTCCGCGCAAGATGCTCTGGTTTTCGGGCGTCTATCCATTTCTCGGCTACTGGCTGCTGTGGGGCGGAACCATCTGGTTCCCGGTCTCGATGGTGCTGGGTTTCGTCGTCGGCTACCTGCTGATCGTGGTGATTTCGAGGGCGGCCGGGGCGCTCGCCGGTGTAATCGGCGGTGCGCTGGGAGCGGTGCTGTACTGGTTGTTCCTGGCCGGCAGCTTTGCCAATTTGGCGCATGCGGTGGTGCCGATCGGAATTGCCGAAGTTGAAAGCGCCAGGTTTGGCGGCTTCATGCTATCGATGACGATCGGGGTTACCGGCATTGCCTGTTCACTGCCAATCGGCATCCTGCTGGCACTCGGCCGCAAATCCGACCTGCTGATCGTGCGGTCGATCTGCGTGGGCTTCATCGAGTTCATCCGGGGCGTGCCGCTGATCACCTTGCTGTTTGTCGCATCGACCCTGCTCAACATCTTCCTGCCCCCCGGAACCAATTTTGATCTCATCCTCAGGGTGGTGATCATGGTCACGCTGTTCTCCTCCGCCTATATCGCCGAGGTGGTTCGCGGCGGGTTGGCCGCCCTGCCGACGGGTCAATACGAGGCGGCTGATGCGTTGGGCCTCGATTACTGGAAGTCGATGCGGCTGATCGTGCTGCCGCAGGCGCTGAAAATCTCCATACCCGGAATCGTGTCCACCTTCATCGGCCTGTTCAAGGACACCACCCTGGTGTCGATCATCGGCCTGCTTGATCCGATCGGCCTGACCAACGCCATCCGGGCCGACGCCGCATGGAATGGAGTCGTGTGGGAACTGTACTTGTTCGTGGCAGCGTTGTTCTTTGTATTCTGTTTCTCGATGTCCAGGTATTCAATGTATCTGGAGCGCAAGCTGCAGACGGATCACAAGTGAGGAGGGCTGAGATGCCGGAAGCGCAGACGGAGAATTCGCCAACCGGAATGGCTGTTGAAATCACCGGAATGAACAAGTGGTACGGCGCATTTCACGTTCTGAGGGATATCAATCTCTCGGTGCAGGAGGGTGAGCGCATCGTGATTTGCGGGCCGTCGGGATCGGGCAAATCGACCCTGATCCGCTGCATCAACCGGCTGGAGGAGCACCAGGAGGGGACGATAATCGTCGAGGGCACCGAGTTGTCTTCGGATCTCAAGAATATCGACCGGATCCGGTCGGATGTGGGAATGTGCTTTCAGCACTTCAACCTGTTTCCCCATCTTACCATTCTCGAGAACTGCACGCTGGCGCCGATCTGGGTGCGCAAGGTGCCGCGGATGGAAGCCGAAGAGACGGCGATGTATTTTCTCGAAAAGGTCAAGATTCCAGAGCAGGCCGCCAAGTATCCCGGTCAGCTGTCCGGTGGCCAGCAGCAACGGGTGGCCATTGCCCGGTCACTGTGCATGAGGCCGCGCATCATGCTGTTCGACGAGCCGACCTCGGCGCTCGATCCGGAGATGATCAAGGAAGTTCTCGACACCATGATCGAGCTTGCCGGCGACGGAATGACCATGCTGTGCGTGACCCACGAGATGGGATTTGCCCGCCAGGTGGCCAACCGGGTGATCTTCATGGACGAAGGTCAGATCGTGGAAGAGAACGTGCCGACCGAATTCTTCGACAATCCGCAGAATGACCGCACCAAGCTGTTCCTGAGCCAGATTCTCGGCCACTGACCAGGGCCGGACGGCCCTTCCGGACATCACGAATTGCGCCGCGCCCGGAGCCGCCGGGGCGCGGCGGTGTGAATTCGGGATTTCAGCCTGACGGGTCGGGCCGTTGGTCAAGATCGCGCGGCACGGTGAAGTCGACGAGGGTTGCGGTGCCGGGCACGAGGCTGGCGAGATCGAGATTGTCGATATCGCAGACAAGCGTCGCCGCCGTGGGGTAGCGGCCGAATTCCGGATGGTTGCACTGGTTGCCGCACAGGAAACGGGCAAGATCGCCAAATCCCGGATTGTGTCCGACAATCATCACCGGGGACAATTCGGCGGCGGCAGCGATCCTGGCGATTCCGACCGGATGAGCATGGTAGAGCCGGTCTCGATACTGCACCGCCTCCGGTTCCGGCAGGTGCCCGGCAATTCCCAGCCAGGTCTCGCGGGCCCGCCTTGCCGTTGAACAGATGACCTGCTGTGGCAGGAATTGCCGTGATGCCAACCAGTTGCCGATCAGCCCCGTCGAGCGTTGCCCTCTCGGGGCCAGTGGCCGGTCATGGTCATCGAGATTCGGCTGGTTCCAGCTCGATTTGGCGTGTCGGACGATGATAAGTCGCATGGCGGCTCATCTTCGCAGAAAGGCTGCCTGGTGGAAACGGGATTGTGCTGGCAGCCGGCCATATGACTCGCTGACCGGACAGGAGCGGCGAACCTGGCAACCCAGATCGAGGCAGGTGGTGCCGGCTGGACTGCCAACATGGCTCCTGCACGCAGTGGCATCGTAGCGGCCGTCGCTGACAGCCTCAACCGGGCAGGCCGTCCGGCATGGCTGGTGACGGCAGGATTGGCAGGGAGATTCCCTGTTCGGTGCAGGCAGCAGGATATCCTCGGGAAACAGCAGGGCACCGCGGTAAGACACGAACAGGCCAGCAACGTCATGGACCAGGAACTGTACCGGTGATTGCCAGCACCGGCCGGTGCGAAGCGCCCAGCTGAAGAATGGATGGTAGGGCGGCCCGCCAAAGGGATAGACTGGCCACGCCTGGAGTTGCCTTGCCAGACCATCGATGATGCGGCGTGACCATCGATCAAGCGGGTCGGGTTCATTGTCGGCAAATTCCGGCTCTGCCGACACCAGCGGCCAGAATCCCGGCTCCCTGGGTCCCAGCATGACCAATGTCCGGCCGCCATCCGGACATCGATCCGACGGTTTCGGGTTGAAACTGCCGAATATCTGCAGGGAGGTGTCGCTGACCGCGGAGTCGATCCTCTCATATGCCGCTGAGACCATGCGGCGCCTCGTCAGCCGGCCGGCCTTGCCCGGATCAGGCTGCCGACGCCATGATCGGTAAACAGTTCAAGCAGGACCGCGTTCGGATAGGTCCCGTTGAGTATGACTGCCGCCCGGACACCATTGATCACGGCGCTGACCGCGGTTTCGGTCTTGGGCAGCATGCCTCCGGTCAGGGTGCCATCGCTGCGGAGCTGGTCGACATCGGATGGCGACAGCTGGGTGATCAGCTCACCTTCACTGTTCTGGACCCCGTCGACATCGGTCAGCAGCAGCAACCGGTCGGCCTGCAAGGCGCAGGCAATGGCGCCAGCGGCGGTGTCGGCATTGACATTGAGGCTCATCCCGTCCCGTCCGACACCCAGCGGGGCCATGACCGGAATGAAATCGGCATCGAACAGCGTCGTCAGCACGGCCGGGTTGACCTCGACCGGCCTGCCCACGTAGCCCAGATCAGGTGACTGCTGCTCGCAGATCATCATGCCGGCATCCTTTCCGGAAAGGCCGACAGCCCTGCCACCCTGGCTGTTGACGGCCTGCACGATCCGTTTGTTGATCAGGCCCGACAACACCATCTCCACCACCTCGATCGTGTGCTGGTCGGTCACGCGCTTGCCGTCGATGAAGGTGGATTCAATGCCGAGACGCGCCAGGGTCTGGTTGATCATCGGGCCGCCGCCATGAACAATGATCGGGTTCACGCCGACCTGCTTCATGAGCACGACATCGCCGGCAAAGCTGGACAGCGCTGCCTCGTCGCCAATGGCATGTCCGCCAATCTTGATGACGATGCAGGCCCCGTCATAGCGCTGCAGGTAGGGCAGTGCTTCGGAAAGAGTGCGTGCGGTAGCGATCCAGTTGCGTTTCATGGTTGACTGTCTGATCATCATTGCCCGGGTGCTGGCGGCTCTGGAACCGGTTGGCTTTGCCGCTCCGGCCCACGCATCCTTATACTGTCCTTGCCGTGATGTTAATGGACCGTGCCCCGGCGTCCCGCCAGGCGAAAACCCCGGCAGGATCGGACCGACAGTCACCGCGGCAAGTCAGCGACAATCCGTGGCAGCGAGCCGTGGCAGCTTCCGGTCACACCAGGGCCAGGATCGAACGCCGGACGGTCTCGATCCCCGTATTCCTGACCGACGATGTGGAAATCGGTGCAGGCAGCGCTGCCGGATGGGCGGTGAGGGCCTCGGCCACCGATTGCTCGAGTTCCTCCAGACCGCGTGCTGCCTTGTCGGACTTGGTCAGGATGACCTGGAAAGCGACCGCGGCATCATCGAGGCGGGACATGAATTCCTGGTCGATCGGCATGATGCCGCGGCGGGCATCAATGAGCAGGAAGGCCCGCCGCAGTGACGGACGCCCGTAGAGGTAATTGTCAATGAGCGTGGCACAGATCCTGGCTTCCGATTTTGACATCCGGGCGAAGCCGTACCCTGGCAGATCGACCAGGTAGCGGGCCTCGCCGATCAGGAAAAAGTTGATCTGCCGGGTTCGGCCGGGCGTATTCGAGGTCCTGGCAAGCTTGCGGCGGCGGGTGAGGGCGTTGATCAGGGAAGACTTGCCGACATTGGAGCGCCCGGCAAAGCAGATTTCGGGCCGGTCTGCCGGTGGAAAATCCCCCGGAATTGCCGACCCCATGATGAATTCACAGGATCCGAGATCATTGACGGGTTCAGTCTTCACGGGCTTGCGGGAAATGCCGGCAGGGGGTCTCCGGGGTCACGAACCAGGCAGGGAAAGCGCTGCATTCCCGCCGGCCCCGGATGATCGGCCTAGTTTCGGCGTTGCTTCCGGCCTTTCCTCGGTTTGCGCTTCGCTGGCGGGTCCGGCGGAGGATCGTCCTGCCGGGTGGTGGCCGCGTCGTCCGGTTTCCTGTTTCGCAGTATGGTCTTTTGTACACCGGCATAGATGTTTCCGAGGACATCGGGACGAACCCCCTGGCTCCGCATGATGAGGTATTGCTGGATGAAGGTGATGACGTTGTTGGCAACCCAGTAGATGACGAGGCCGCTGGCGAACTGGCCGAGCATGAACATGAATATCCACGGCATCCAGGCAAACACCGCGGCCTGGGTCGGGTCGGTCGGGGACGGGTTGAGCTTCTGCTGGAGCCACATTGAGACCCCCAGCATGATCGGCAGCACGCCCAGCGAAACGATGGCAAAGAGCGAACCCGCGGCCGGTGTTCCCCAGGGGAGCGCACCGAACAGGTTCAGGATCGAGGTCGGATCGGGTGCGGACAGGTCGTGGATCCACAGGATGAAAGGCGCATGACGCAGTTCGATGGTGACAAAGATGACCTTGTACAGCGAAAAGAAAATCGGAATCTGCGGGAGGATTGGCAGGCAGCCAGCTGCCGGATTGATCTTCCGCTCCCTGTAGAGTTCCATGGTCTTGGTCTGCATCAGCTTGCGGTCATCGCCAGCCATTTCCTTGATCTTCATCATCTCCGGCTGAAGATCCTTCATCCGGGCCATCGAGACATAGGATTTGTAGGCAAGCGGAAACAGGAACGCCTTGATGACCACGGTCAGGCAGATGATGGACCATCCCATGTTGCCGATCTTGCCATTCAGCCAGTAGAGCAGGGTGAAAATCGGCTTGGTCAGGAAGAAGAACCATCCCCAGTCGATCGAGTCGATGAAGCGGTCGATTCCGAAATCGCTTTCATAGTTGCGGATGGTTTCCCATTCCTTGGCGCCGGCGAAAAGGCTGGTATCGATCCGGGCATCGCTCCTCGGCGCAATCTCGACCGTCGGCAGGCGGGCCTCGGTCTGGTAGATTCCAAATCTGTCGGTGAATTTTGACACCGCGGTAAATGGCTGTCCTGGCGAGGGGATCAGCGTGGTCATCCAGTATTTGTCGGTAAACCCGATCCAGCCATCCTCCAGCACGGCCTGGGTGTTCAGGCTTGCCCCTTCACGGGCATCAACCGGAAAATCCTCGACATCGGAATAGTCGGACTCCTCGAGCTGGCCATCGGCCATCTGGATGACGCCCTCGTGAAGGATGAAGAAATTGTAGCCGTCCGGCTCGCCATGGCGAGCGATGATTCCATACGGTGCCATCCGGACCGGGCTGCCGGTTCGATTGCTGACCTGCTGCGAAATCGAGAACATGTAATGCTCGTCGATCGAAATCGACCGGCGAAATACCAGCCCGTTGCCATTGTCCCAGACCAGCACGACCGGTTTGCCCGGGGACAATTCGGTGCCGCTTTCCAGCTGCCAGGGCGTGTTGGCGCCCGGAACATCGGCGTAATCCAGCGATCCGGCCGGCGCCCAGCCATACAGGGCGTAATAGGGCTCGGCCGTGCCCGATGGCGAAAGCAACCTGACGATCTCCGAATCTTCGGCCAGGGTTTCCCGGTATTGCCGAAGTGACAGGTCATCGAGCCTGCCACCATCCAGCAGGATCGATCCGACGAGGTTCGGGGTATCAATCTCGATGCGTTGCCCCTGCCGTTCCTCCGGCACAGGGGCCTGTCCGGCATCGGCACCAATGGCGGGAATGTCGTCTGCACTCGGTGGGGAAGCAGCGAAATCTTCGACCGGACGGGCCGTATCGGCCGTCTGCGCCTCGTTCTGGACCGGTGGTTCTTCAGGCGGGAACACGAAAAACCAGGCCAGGACAACCAAAAAGCTGAGTGCTGTCGCGAGTATGAGGTTTCTGTTCTGGTCGTCCATCGATGCCGATTGCCCGTGACGGTTCTGCCGCCGCGCCGTTCAATAGAAATGCCGAATGAAGGTCAAGTGAATTGCAGGTTGGCAGCGGCGACGATGGCGGCGAGAGGGGAGCGGTCCGGGGGGCCATCATTGCCGCCGGAGGGATGCTCCGTGCCGGCAGCCATGCCATCGCCGAAAAGCTGCCCCGGCCGAAACATCACCACCGGCTGCCACCCATTACTCCCCGGTGGCAATCAATCCGGGACGCCGTCATATCCGGACCCGCCCCAGGGGTGGCACCGGAGAATTCGCCTGATGGCCAGCCAGCTTCCCTTGATTCCGCCATGCCGCTCGAGCGCCTCGAGGGCGTAGGCCGAACAGCTGGGCTGGAACCGGCAATGCATGCCCACGAGCGGGCTGCCGACGATCCGGTAGGCCCGGACCGGCAGCGAAATCAGCCAGGCAAGCGGAGTCATGTCAGGTGTCGTCCCGGCCATCCGGGGCCGGTTCGCATTGCCGGCTCATCCTGGCTTCCCGTGTATGATCTCGAGGGCGGCCCGAAGGTCGTTCCTGATGCTGGCGATCGGGCATTCGACCGTCGATCCGGCCCGTCCGACCAGGACATAATCCCATCCGGCTCGCCCGAAGCCGGGAAGCACTTCCCGGGCCACCTCCCGCAGCCGCCGCTTTGCCCGGTTCCGGGTGACCGCGTTGCCGACCCGGCGCGAGCAGGTCAGGCCGAACCTGATTGCCGCAGGCGTGTCAAGATCGCGGCGTCGGCGAGCCTGCAGGTGCAGGCTGGGTGTCGTGCAACGCCTGGCGCGGGCTGCCTTCAGGAAGTCTTCCCTGCGCCTGAGTGTCGAAACTTCGGCAGGGGCGCTGCTCCTGTCACATTCGGGCATGCATTTGTCTTTGCGCCTGTCGGGCGGTGACCGACACGGCGCAAATCAGGCACTCAGGGTCTTGCGTCCCCTGACCCGGCGCCGATTGAGAATCTTCCTGCCCGCCCGGGTGGCCATTCTTGCACGGAAACCATGGCGGCGCTTGCGTACCTTGTTGCTTGGCTGGAATGTGCGCTTCATGTTCGGTCCCTGCACGATCTGGATTGCGGCTCGTCCACCGTCCGGTGTCCGATTGGAACTGAGGCCTATACTGGAATGGAGTCCCCCTCGTCAAACCCTTGTGCGGCTGCAATCAACCTGTGGCCCTGCATTCCGCAGGCAGATGTCCGCACCCCGCCCCATCGTCATCACCGATGTCTCGATCTTCATCGCCCGGCTGACCCGGAGAGGTGACACGGACCATGCCGGAATAGCGCCCGATGCGATGAAGCTGCGGGCCGATGGCGGCAATTCGGGGCAGAAACCGGAAGCCGGGTTGCACGGACCCGGAGACTTTCAGGAGGTTGTACGGAATCCGAAGGGCATCCAGGGGCTTGACGTCATCTGGCTCCGCCGGGAGCGGTGAAGCGGACCATGGCCCGGATGTCGTGCCGTCGGCGCCTGGCCAGACACCTCAAGCTCGAGCCGGCAGGCTCACTGGCCTCGAGACAGCCAGCCATTCGGCTCCCGGCGAGAAGGGTCGCAACATCACCAAGACATACACCGGATGGACACATACCTTAACATCGGGGCAATCAGTGCAGTCGTTCAGGACGGGCCTTCAGACCCGACTGACGGATTGCATACTCTCAGATTACAGTCACCGTCAGAGAGGCAAGTCCATCAATGGCCACCTCCATGACATCGCCCTGCTCAACGGCGGCAACACCCGAGGGCGTGCCGGAGAGGATAACATCGCCGGCGGCGAGTTCGAAAAACTCCGACAGGTAGGAGATCATTTCAGGCACCTTCCAGATCATCTGGTTGAGGTCCCCTTCCTGGCGGGTCTCACCGTTGACCTTCAGGATGATCCGTCCCTCGGAGAGATGCCCAATCTCGGCAGCCGCATGGACGGGTCCGACAGGGGCCGATCTTTCAAAGGCTTTCGAGATTTCCCAGGGTCGCCGGAGCTCCTTCTGCCTGCTCTGCAGGTCGCGGCGAGTCATGTCAATCGACACCGCATATCCAAATACGTGGTCGAGTGCCTGTTCCACCCCGATATTGGCTCCGCCGGATTTCAGCATGACCGCCAGCTCAGCTTCGTGATGCACGTCGGATGAGCGTGGCGGATAGGGAAACTCGCCCGAAGGATCGAGGTTTTCCCGATTCTTCTGGAAGAAGAATGGATCCTCGCGACTTGGGTCATGTCCCATTTCCACCGCATGCAGCGCGTAGTTCCGACCAATGCAATAGACCCGCCGAACAGGGAAGAGCATGTCGGAATTCGCAACAGGAATTGCGCATATGGTTGGCTGGTCAATGGCGAATTTTGTCATGCGGATCTCCGTTGTTTCGTATCAAGGGCAACTCTTTTCCAGTCGATCAACCTGTGTCGCAAGGCCGAAATGTTGCACGGCTGCGAAAACGCCTGTTGACCCGACTGACCGTGTCCGATAATGGTAAATCAATATGATCTATTGGTCAACCAATACCGGAGACTAGCTGTGCTGGTGGCGTTCAAGGAAACGGGCAGGGAAGACGCGCTTGCAACACTCGAGGCATTCATTGTCGCCGGGAAATACAGCCCTGGCGACAGATTGCCGCCCGAGAGGGAATTGATCGTAAAGCTCGACATGACCCGAACTCGATTGCGCCAGGCGCTTGACACGCTGGAGCACGAAGGCAAGATCTGGCGTCACGTCGGCAAGGGAACCTTCCTGGTCAGCGCCGGGGTCGATCGACTTGCCGACATCACGCTTCAGGTCAGCCCCGCGCAGATGATGCGGGCGCGCTTCTTGCTTGAACCGGCCCTGGCACAGGAAGCGGCGATGAATGCGACCGCCGAAGACCTGGCCAGGATCAAGCTGAACCGGGATCGTGCGAAGGAGGCGTCAAGCTGGGATGACTACGAGGCGCGTGACGACCTGCTGCATCGCTCCATGGCGGAGGCGACTGGAAACATCCTGCTTCTGTCAATCTTTGACCGGCTGAACCAGGTGCGGCGGACAGTGGCCTGGAACACCGTTATTCGCGAGTCACCAAGCCCTCCAGCCAACCATCCGAGTTTTTCGGAGCATGATCGAATCGTCAATGCAATCGATATGAGGAATCCCGTATCGGCACACGCGGCGATGCGCGACCATCTGGTCTCGGTTTCCGCTCGGCTATTCGGAGAGGCGTGTGTTTGGGCAGCGTGATGGCTCGCCGGCACATTCGCCAACCGGTGGAACAATGACTGCAGACTACATCAAGAAGGAGAAACCACGATGTTGAAAATCCTGAAAGCCATCGCCAGGACGATGACCTTGCCCATTGCCTTTGGGCTTTCCGTATCCGCCGTGCATGCGGACACGATCCGCATCGCGCTCGCCGAGACGCCATCCGACGAACTCGCGGCATTTTTTGTTGCGCTCGACCGGGCCAGGGCAAATGGGCTCGACTACGAATGGACCGCCTTTTCGGACGAAGAACTGGCCATCCAGGCCGTGTTGAGCGGACAGATGGACATAGGTTTTGGCACGCCGTATGCGGCGATGCAGCGCGCGAAAGCGCCAATCCGGATCATTTTCCAGCTGTCAAAACTGAAGTTTTTCCCGGTTACCACCAAGAAATACAGTTCTCTCGAAGATTTGGACGGTGAGCCAATCTTGTTGCATTCGCGTGGCGGTGGCACCGATGCGATCGCAAATGTCATCGAAAGCAAGACCGGCATCATGTTTGGCGAACGGTCCTATGTGCCTGGTTCGGCCAATCGCGTCGTTGCGCTCGTGGCCGGGCAAGCCGACGCCACCATCATTGACCTGTCCAACAAGAACAAGGTGATGCGTCAGCACGGAGACAAGTTCAACGTGTTGCCAATGTTCGAGGTTGAAGCCTCTGACGAGGCGCTTTTCGCCAATTTGGACTGGATCCAGGACAATGAAGAGCAGGTTCAGATTTTCGTCAACGCGCTGCTTGGCGTATGGCAGGACATGAACGCCGACCCAATGATCGTTGCCCGTGAAACCGACCCGGACGGGCCCATCGGCCAGTTGCCGCCGGAAATTCTGGGCAGCCTGGACACATTTTACACCGAAGCGGTCGCTGGTGGCCTGTATGATGCCGATGGTGGTGGTCGCAAGGCGGCAATGGCCGACATTGAATGGTACAGCAATGCCGGCCAGCTGGAAGGAGATCCGTCGACCTTGAACATCGAGGATTTCTGGTATCTGGCTCCACTTGACGCAGCCATGAATTGACTGCATCGGCGGTGCCTTCTGGCACCGCCCCTACCTCTGGACGCGGCATCATGATTCTGCATAGATCGCTTGTTCTCAAGTTCCTGTCGGCGTTCGTTGTATTTGGCGCCTGGGAAATTGCCGGGCGCATTCCCGTGAGTTACGGGTTCCCGACATTCTTCGAATCGATGGCCGCACTCGCCGACATGACAATGGACGGCAGGCTCCTTGATGCCTATGTGGACACGCTTCGTCCATTGGTCATCGGATTGATCATCTCGAGTTTCATCGGAATTGCCGTGGGCCTCTGGATTGGCCTCAGCTCCTGGTTCGACTGGCTGTTCTTGCCGATATTCATCGTCATGCAGGCGGCACCGCTTGCCGCCCTTATCCCGCTCCTGGTCATGGTCTACGGCATCGGAATCACTTCCAAGATCTTCGTCGTCTGCATCATGGCTATGCCGGTCATCGTGCTGAACACGGCTGGCGGCGTCCGCAACACGCCGACAAACCTCAAGGAAATGGGATATTCATTTCTTGGAGGCGAGCGGGATATCATAATGAAGGTCATCATCCCTTCCGCCTCTCCGATCATATTTTCGGGACTGCGGCTTGGAACCTCGGCAGGATTCATTGGTGCCATTCTCTCCGAACTGAAGATAACGCCCACCGGGGTTGGCGATATCATTACCTACAGTCGATCAATCGCTGACTATGCCAGCATGTATGCCGCCATTTTCTCGATAATTCTGCTCGCCGTGTGCTTCCTGAACGTGCTTGAACGAATAGAGCGCACGCTTTTTGAAGGGAATGTCCGTGGTTACGCATCAGACTGATGTTCCGCTGAACAAGCCCACCGAACCGCCCACGGCGGTCTCGGCGCGAAACATCTCGAAGAGCTACGGCGATGTCGAGGCATTGCGGGATCTGACGCTCCAGTTTCCAAGCGGTCAACTGACCTCGCTCCTCGGCCCGTCGGGCTGCGGAAAGACCACGCTGCTGAAGATCATCGCCGGATTGCTGGAGCCAACAGCAGGCGAGGTCGAGGTCAATGGCCAGCCGGTGACCGGTCCTGGTCCCGATCGCGCGTTCGTGTTCCAGGATTTCGCGCTGCTTCCCTGGGCAAGCGTGATACGCAACGTGGCATTCGGGCTCGAGCTGCGCGGTGTCGCGGTTTCGGAACGTGAGGCAATTGCCGAAAAATACATTCAGAATGTCGGTCTCGCCGGCTTCGAAAAGAGTTATCCGCACGAATTGTCCGGTGGAATGCGTCAGCGTGTGGGGCTTGCGCGTGCACTTGCGGTTGACAGCCAGGTTCTCCTGATGGACGAACCGTTTTCGGCTGTCGACGAACAGACCCGACGCAAGTTCCAGGAGGATTTGCTTGGGCTCGTCGCCGAGGAAAACAAGACCTTCCTGTTCGTCACCCATTCCATCGAGGAAGCGGTGTACGTCTCTGACCAGATTGCCATCCTCCTGCCCCGCCCAAGCAGGGTGTCTGACATCATTCGACCAAGCGGTCTGCGCTCGAAAGACGTGGCAGACATTCGCCGTGACCCGGAGTATCTGGACATTGTGGACCAGATCTGGGCTTCGCTCCGAAACTACGTGGAATAGACCATGTTTGTATACGGATTCAGGCTACCCGGCATGTCATCGCTGATTCTCTGGGGATTGCTCTGGGAGGCCATCGGTCAATCCGGGCTTACCTTCTTCCTGCCTCCCCTGTCCGAAGTGCTCGCGACCCTGTTCGAGATTATTGGCACGCCCGCGTTTCAAAAGGCTCTCGCCGAGACCGCCCAGGCATTCCTTTCGGGCGTGTTCTTTGCCGTGGTCATTGGTATTCCGGTTGGCATACTGATGGGCAAGAACCGGCTTGTCGACGAGTTGCTGCTGCCCTGGGTCAACATATTTCTCAGCGCACCATTGACGGCCCTGGTGCCGGTCCTGATGGTCCTGTTCGGGTTCGGGATGAAGTCGATCATAATCACGACGACGCTGTTTGCAATCTGGATCATAATCCTCAATGCACGTGCTGGCGTGATGCAGATCAATCGATCATTGGTTGAAATGGCGAGCAGTTTCGGCGCATCCCCATGGGCGGCGTTCACCAAGGTCTATTTCTGGGCGGCATTGCCGGAAATCCTGGGCGGGGTTCGAATCGGCGTGATCCGCGCCGTCAAGGGAGTCATCATCGGCCAATTGCTGATTTCAATTGTCGGATTTGGAGCCTTGTTCGAACTCTATTCCGCCAATTTCCTGATGTCGCATTTCTGGGCTGTCCTGGTCGTGCTCTTCGCGCTTGCCTTCACGATCTCCGAATTGCTGGCCGGTCTGGAGCGCCGTGTCGCCTACTACGCCGCAAAGCGATAGGAGGCTCCAGGATCAGCTGTGGTGTCCCTGGTCAAGTTACCAGGAATCATGGCAGGAGCGCCCTGGCGACGGTGGCGACCGGGCCTGTCCGGCCTTGCCGTCGATCGCATGCACCAGCCCAACCCATGGGCAGGATCGTGTCAGGGGACGCTGTCGCCTACCCGCTTACAAGCTGGTCGGACGAAGGCGGCGGCATATGGGCAGGTTGCGGTCGAGCGGCAGGTCGACGCATCGCCGCTTCCGGGCCGCATGGTAGATACCGGTTGCAAGTTCGAGTGAGCTGATGCCGTCATCCGCCGACGGAGGGGAGTTGCGAGACCCTTCAAGGCGATCGATCACGTCTTCGAAAAGCCCGGCAAACCCGTCCCTGGCATCGGGCATGTTTGCGGCCTCGACCGCCCGGTCAAGGCGCCGCTGGTCTGCCGGGTCACGGGCCTGGAATGTCCAGCCATCACCGCCAATCGCATAGGGGGAGGTCCCGGACTCCACCGTCACGCGGTCAAACACCATGCGCATGCGGGACCAGTTTCGAGCCGACCCCAGGGTAATCGAGGAGGTGAGGAGTGTTCCGGATTTCGTGGTCATGCAGATTGCGGCGCAATCCTCGGTTTCAATCCGGTTGACGCGGGTATCCAGCATGGCGGCAACGCTGGTGACGGGCCCGAGAATCCGCCCGGCAAGATCATGGATATGCATCGCATGGATCATCACGGCACCGCCGAACTCGCCATCCCATGTCCCGCGCCAGGGCCGGGCGTAATAGTCCGCACCACGACTCCAATGCGTCTCGAGGGTTGCTGCCAGGGGACGGCCGGGAATGCCCTGTGCCTGCAACTTGTCGAGAGTCCTGGTGCCGGCGCCATAGCGATACTGGAACACCGGAACCAGGAGCTGGCCAGCGGCGGCAGCGACCGACGCAATCCGCTCGGCCTCCAGGAGACTGCCCGCCATGGGTTTTTCGCAAACGACATTCAGGCCGGCACGCAGCGCCTGTTCCGTCACCGGTGCATGCAGGGGTGGCGGCAGGCAGATGTCGACGATATCCGCATCTGCCTGCCGCAGGAAATCGTCCACGCCGTGAAACACCCTGGCACCGCCGGCCATGCTGGCCAGTCCGCTGGCGATTTCCGGGTCCTGGTCGACGATGGCCGTGATTGTCGCCCGGCCGCCAAGCGCCAGCCAGCCGGCAAGATGCTGCCTGCCGACGCCGCCGCCGAGGATCGCCACCCGCCAAGGCGCCAGGGATGTATCCCGGCATCCCCGGTTCGAGACCTGTCCTGCATCAGGGCCGGGCATTTCGGGTGTCGCCTGCATTCCCCAACCTTGCCGCAACCTGCTGCGCCCGGAGTGCGAATTCCATCACCTTGAAACAGTGAATGGAGGTCATCGCGGTCTCGGTGCGATGCAGCACATCATTGGCAAGGTCGCGGAAATATGGAAGCTCGGCCGAACTGGCATCCTCGTGGTGGCACGTGTCGCCATTCACGATGAACAGGTGATCGCCTCCCGGGCGACCGGCAACATCGACGTATTTCCGCAGTTCAATGTAGCCCTCGGTCCCCAGGATGGTCAGGCGCCCGTCACCCCAGCTCGGAAGGGCGTCCGGGGTGAACCAGTCCACCCGGATGTAGCCCTGGCATCCGTCGCCACGCAGGAGAATTTCGCCGAAATCCTGCAGCCCCGGTTCATCCGGATGCGCAAAGTTGCCGACGGATGCCGCCACGATTTCGGCATCGGGGGAGCCGGTGAATTCGAGAAACTGATCGATCTGGTGCGAACCGATGTCACAAAGCACACCTCCGGTCTGGCCCTCATCGAAAAACCAGCGCGGTCGTGTCGCCTTGTTGAGGCGATGAGGTCCAAGCCCGACCGTCTGCACCACCCGGCCGATTGCCCCGTCCCGGACCAACTCGAGTGCCCGGGTCACCGCCGGCACCTCGAATCGCTCCGAAAAATCAACTGACCAGATCCGGCCGGTCTCACCGGCAACGTTCCTGATCCGGGAAAGCTGATCCAGGGTGGTGCAACCCGGCTTGTCGGACATGACATCCTTTCCCGCCAGCATGGCTTCGATGGCCCGTTCGGCTCGGCGAGCCGGAATGTCCGCAACGAGAATCAGGTCGATGTCGGGGTCGTCGAGAAGCTGGTACCTGTCACTGACCCTGGGAATTGCCGGAAAGCGCCTCTCCAGGCCGGCCACGGGATGTGGCTCCCCTTCGGTCCACCAGCCCTTGCAGGCGCAACCAAGCTCCAGCATACCGGCGAGCTGACCGTAGATGTGCCTGTGCTCGGCCCCGATGACGCCCAGTTTCAGCATGACCCGGCGGAGGCGGGCCTTCCGCCCGACAATTGCACGCGGACCCCGTCGGACGATGATCTCAGCATGGCCTCGATCAACCACTGCACCGCAACGGCATCATCCCCTGCCACCTCCGGATCCCGGCCCGCCCGACACCGTTCGACGAATGACATGATGAGATCCCGGTGCCAGTCGAACGGGAATGCCATCGGGTCCGAGCCGGCCCCACTGCCGGCCTCGGTGCCGAATGTCTCGACCTCCCGGTCTCGCCAGTGGATCGAGAGTGTACCCGACTTCAGCACCGCGCTTGCATGGTCGCATTCGAGAGTGATCGATTCGGCTTCGCCCGGCCAGGCGGCGGTGGTGGCTATGACCGAACCGACAGCCCCGCTCTCGAACCGCAGGCCGGCGACCGCGAAATCCTCGGTTTCCATCCGGTGCAGGCCGGTGGTGGCAGCCAGGGCCTGCACCTGCGCCACTGGGCCGGCAAGGCTCAGCAGCAGGTCCAGGGTATGAATGGCCTGGCTGATCAAGACACCGCCGCCATCCCGGGCGATGGTACCGCGGCCGGGTTCGTCATAGTAGCCCTGGTCGCGCCACCAGGGGATTTCGGCCCTCGCAAGCTCAATGGCGCCAAGCCGGCCCGATGCCAGCAATTCCGCAAGCCGGCGGGATGCCGGTCTGAACCGGTGCTGGAACACGACGCCCAGCCTGACACCGCGGCGACGGCAGGTCGCCACGATCTCCTCTGCAGCTTCCGGCGTGCGCTCAAGCGGCTTTTCGGCAAGGATGTGCTTGCCGGCGGCGGCGAACAGGTCAATCAATTCCCCGCGCTCGTTGGGAGGCGTTACCAGAATCACGCCATCGACATCGGCATCCTCCGCCAGCTCCTCCACCGTCGGCGCCGCAGGAAATCCGAATCGTGCTGCGAATGCCTCCCGGTTGGCCTGCCGGCGCGAGAAGACGCCGACCACCTTCAGATCGCCGGCGAGCGCCGACAGCGCCCGCGCATGCGGCAAGGCAGCCATGCCGGTGCCAACAAGCGCCACCCTGAAGCGCCGGGTCATTCGGCCAGCCCATTGACGATGGCGTGGCCGCCGGCGTCGAAGAGGTGAATGCATGTCCGGTCAAGCCGCAGGTGCAGCCGTTCACCCGGGCGAACCGGAAACTGGCCCGCCAACCGGACCGTCAATTGCGGGACTCCGGGGGCCGTGCAGTAGAAGTAGGTCTCGCCGCCCAGCTGTTCGGAGAAATCAACCCGGGCCTCGATGTCTGCATTCTCCGGATCGGTCACCTCGAGATGTTCCGGGCGAATGCCGAGTACGACTTCCTGCCCGTCATCAATTCCGGTCTCGTGACCGACGGCGATTCTGCCTGGACCCGCCAGCAGGCAGCCTGCATCCATGCGCACGTCAAACAGGTTCATCTTCGGTGAGCCTATGAATCCGGCGACGAAGGTGTTTCTTGGCTCGTTGTAGAGGTCGAGCGGCCGGCCGGCCTGTTCCAGGACGCCGTCCTGCAGCACGACGATCCGGCTTGCCAGCGTCATGGCCTCGGTCTGGTCATGGGTGACATAGATCATGGTGCCGCCGATCTTGTCGTAGAGCGCCGAAAGCTCCTTGCGCATGGTTACCCGCAACTCGGCATCGAGGTTGGACAGGGGCTCGTCAAACAGGAACGCCTTGGGTGCCCGCACGATCGCCCTGCCGATGGCAACCCGTTGCCGTTGACCGCCCGAGAGCTCCTTTGGCCGGCGATTCAGCAGTTGCGTGATCTGCAGCATCTCTGCTGCCTCCGTCACGACCCGGTCGATCTCCTTTCTCGGCAGCTTCGAGTTTTCGAGGCCGAACGCCATGTTCTTGTACACCGACATGTGCGGATAGAGGGCGTAGGACTGGAACACCATTGCCAGGCCACGCTCCGACGCCGAGACATGCCGAACGGAGTCGCCGTCAATCAGGATGTCGCCGCTGGTGGCATCTTCCAGACCGGCGATAATCCTGAGCAGCGTTGACTTCCCACAACCCGAAGGCCCCACGAAGACCACGAATTCTCCACTCTCGACGCACAGGTTTATCCCGTGGATAACTTCCGAATCGCCAAACGATTTCCGGACATCCCTGAGAACAATTTCCGTCATTCAATCCGCCATGGTCCATGATTTTTTCCGACCGCGGATACGCCATTTCCCCGTCCTTGAACAGGGGCGCTGCCTTCCGCGAGGCGATGAATGGTGGAAAACCTCGATGGCGGTCGCGGCCAGCAGGCTGCCGCCTTCCGCCAAGCGGTAAAGGCCGTCGGACCCACCAGTGCCGGGCTTGAGACCAGGCCAGGCCGTGCGTCTGGCCAGCCGGAACAGGGCGAGGGCGGCTCGCCGCCGTCGCTTGTGGGATTGACAGTGGCGCATCTACATGCGACATATTCGCCGTCGGGTGCCCTTGATGGGCTCGATATGGTTCCCCCAGCCTGACATCACCGACCCTCCACCCGGAGGGTTTTTTGTAGGGCGGACAGCGGCGAGCGGTCCGGCCAGACCTTCAGCCCGTCGAGCGCAGTTCCCTGCCGCCGCCGGTAGAAGTTCCCCAGCACCCTCTCGAAATACGGATAGCCGAGGTCCTCTCCCTTGAAGGCGCGGTAGACGCTGTAGGCCAGCAGATCGGCCAACTGGACTCCGTTCGACAGCTCGCTGCGGGTGAAGAACGGATACTCGACGATCGCCGGAAATGTCATGTTCCGGTTTCCCGTCCTCTGGAACGATGCGTGTTTCATCGAGACGGCGCGGTTGAGCTGGCGGCTGGTGTCATCCATCACGATCAGCGCACGATGCTTCGGGTGGTATTGCCTCATGTAGTTTTGAATGCGCTCCAGCAGGAACTCGTAGGCCGTCATGTGCAGCGTTTCGTGGGTCGTGCCATCGTGGAGAAACCGCTTGTCGACCACGCTGGCCATGATGACGGTGTGGCGTCCGGCGACCTGGTCGAAATAGGCATCGGTGAGCCGGGTCAGGTCGGCGGCGGTCAATCCGTGAAGAAACCGGCTGCGCTTTTGGCGCTCGCCCGGAATGCGGACCCAGTTCGACTTGACCTCGCAATCGGCCAGTTCGAACTGGCCCTTGCCCTGACACGACAACCCGTCGGCCAGTTCGAGCTTCAAGCCGGAAATCTCGGCCTCGAACGGCTGCCATTGGCCTTCGTACATCCCGACGGCAAGAAGGACATAAAGATGGTCCTTCGGCTTCTCCGCGGTGCCGGCCGAGGGGTCACGGGAGCCCGATTCGTCGAAATAGAAGAAATACATGGGCCGTCCTTTGTTGCCAGCTGCGCTTGAATGGTCTTGTCGTCGGTTCCTGACCGGGTTGAACCCGACTGTTTTATTTGAAAGGTAAGGCTCTTCAAATCCTGACAATCCAGAAAGGGGAGAAATCAAGATGATACGACACGGCATGCGGACATTGTCCGCTTTTGCAATCGCGGCTGTTGCCGCTGGAACGATGGCCTCGGCCCAGACAGAGTTGCGGATGACCTGGTACAATGACGGTATCGAGGGCGAGGTGATGCGAGACATCCTCGACCGGTACGAGGCCGCCAATTCGGATGTCACAATTGTCCTGGACGTCGTTCCGTACAAGGCCATCCTTGAGAGCCTGCCGGTGCAGCTTGCCGCCGGCGAGGGACCGGATATGGCGCGGGTCACTGATCTGGGCGGACTGGCCCAGCATTACCTTGACCTGACGCCGCATGTTTCAAATGCCGGGTATTGGGAGGAGAATTTCGGCCCGTTCCTGAAATGGCTGCGCCAGCCTGGTGATGACTCGTCGATTTCGGGCTTCATGACCCAGCTCACCGTTACCGGACCCTATGTGAACCGCACGCTGTTCGAACAGGCCGGCATCGAGCTGCCGGGTGACGGTGCGACCTGGGCGGACTGGGCCGCCGCCGCCAACGCGGTCGCAGAGGCGCTGGACATTCCAATTCCCATGGCCTGGGACCGTTCGGGACACCGGGTATCGGGACCGGCAATCGCCATGGGCGCACAGATGTTTGACGCCGACGGCAATCCGGCGCTGGTGGATGACGGCCTCAAGGCGATGACCCAGCTGCTCTATGACTGGCACCAGGATGGCACCATGGCCAAGGATCTCTGGGGGTCCGTTTCGGGTTCGACCTATCTGGGCGCCAACGAGGATTTCGCAAACGCCCAGGTGGTGATGTACATGAGCGGCTCCTGGCAAATTCCGCAATTCGCCGAAAAGATCGGCGACGCCTTTGACTGGTGGGCAGTCCCGGCACCCTGCGGCCCGGCCGCATGCACGGGAATGCCCGGTGGAGCTGCCCTGGTCGCGATGAAGAACACGCAGCATCCCGACGAGGTCGGAAAGCTGATGGAGTATCTTTCGAGCACCGATGTTCTTGCCGAATTCTATGGCCGGACATTGTTCATCCCCGGTCATATCGGCCTGGCATCCGGCGGCGTGGACTTCGACACCGATGATCCGCGGGCGAAACACGCGCTGCAAACCTTTGCCGGTGCCGTACCGTCGATTTCACCGGTCGCCTTTGCACTCCAAGGCTATCCGAACAACCGCGTGATGTTCAATGCACTGATTTCGCGCCTTGGCGAGGCCATAGTCGGCCAGATGACGCTGGACGAGGCTTACGACCGCATGGAGCAGGACATCGAGCAGCAACTCGCTGAAAAAGCTCGAGAATAACCAGTCCTTGAACAAGCCCGGACCCCCGCCGGGGTCCGGGCGCAGACAGATTCGGAGCTGGCTGGAAGCTGGAGCCTGACGTGAACATCAAGCGGCAAGAGATGTCACTCGGGAACATGGCATGGCTTGTCATGGACCGGCTCGGCCAGCTGTTGGACCTACCCTTCAGAGCCATTCAACGGTTGGGCGGCCTTCGCCTGATGCCGTACGTGTTCCTGGTTCCCAACCTCGGATTCTTCGGCCTGTTTGTCGTCATCCCGCTCTTCGTGAATTTCGCGTTTTCCTTCACGGGCGGTGTCAACCTGTTTCTCGGCGACCGGGTCTATACCGGGGTCGAGCAGTACGAGTTCCTGTTCACCTGCGACCGGTTTCTTGACTCGGCGAGTTGTCGCGAAGACCGGTTCTGGCGAGGCATCTACAACACCCTGTTCTTCGTGACCTTCCAGGTATTCTTCCTGGTCGTGTTTTCGCTGGTCACGGCATTGATCCTGAACCGGAAGATTCGCGGTCGCGGGTTCTTTCGGGCGGTATATTTCTTCCCGGTGCTGCTTTCGCCGGTGGTGGTGGCGCTGGTATGGAAATGGATCCTGCTTCGTGATGGCATCCTGAATGCGTTTCTGGTCAGCCTGGGGCTGGACAAGATCCTGTTCTTTGTCAGCCCCGAATGGGCCATGTTCTGGGCGATCTTCGTTTCCATATGGGCGCATATGGGTTTCTATACGCTGATCCTGCTGGCCGGCCTGCAGGCCATTCCTCCGGAGCTGTACGAAGCTGCGGAAATGGATGGTACTCGCCGCGAGCGGGTCTTCTGGCGGATTACACTGCCCCTGCTCTGGCCCAACATGCTCGTCGTCATCGTGCTTGCCCTCATCAAGGGCGTGCAAATCTTCGATGAGGTCTTTGTCCTGACCGGGGGAGGCCCGGGAACGGCGACCCAGTTTATCGTCCAGTACATCTACAACACCGGATTCAGCAACCAGGTCCAGAATTTCGGGCTGGCCTCGGCGGCGTCGGTGGTTCTTGGCATCCTGCTTTTTGCATTGACCCTTGCACAGCTGGCAGTTGTGCGGCGGCGGGACCGTGGCAATGGTTGACGCTGCGACCGATCGCCTCCGCCCCCTGCGCTTCCTGGCTGCCAGGCGCGGTCGTGGTCGATTGCACTGGACGGACACGTTTTCCTACGCCTACCTGCTGTTTGGCGTGTTCCTGATGTTCGGCCCGGTCGTGTGGCTGGCATTGTCGAGCTTCAAGACCGCATCGGGCCTGCTCGAGTTTCCGCCAACGCTGCTTCCGCTCGGCCAGATCGAGGTCCAGGTCGAAGGACATGACGAGCCGCTGCCATTGTATGCGGTTACCATGGATGACGGTTCGGTGCGCGAGCTGGCGCAGATCCGGCGGATTGGAATAGTCGCACAAATGGTGGATCCGAACGATCCGGGCGACACGATCAAGGTGCCAATCGACCGGCGCGAGGCATTGCGGGAATTCCGCGTTGCATGGGAGAACTACACGGCACCCCTGAAGCGGTTCAATTTCCTGACCTATCTCAAGAATTCGGTCGTGGTCACCGTCGCCGCCACCCTCGTGACCCTGCTCATAAATTCGATGGCGGCATACGGATTGGCGATCTACGAATTCCGCGGCCGCAATGCCATCATGCTGTTCGTGATCGGCACCCTCATGATCCCGATTACCGTCATTCTTGTTCCGGCATACCTTGTCGTTACCGAACTCGGGATGATCAACTCCCTGTGGAGCGTCATCCTGCCCGGTGCGGCAACGCCCACGGGGGTATTCCTGCTTCGCCAGTACATGCTGACCATTCCAAGGGACCTCATTGAGGCGGCGCGCATGGACAAGGCCAGCGAGTGGACCATCTACTGGCGAGTGGTCCTGCCTCTTGCCGCTCCCGCCATTGCGGTGCTGGCGATCTTCTCGATCATGTGGCGATGGAACGATTTCCTCTGGCCATTGATCGTCCTCAATCGCAGCGAAGTCTACACCCTGCAGGTTGGCCTGAACGCCTTCCAGGGGGAACTCGACGTGCAATGGCACTATGTTCTCGCCATGACCGTGGTCACCCTGATACCGGTCATCCTCGTCTTCGCGTTTCTCCAGCGTTTCATCACCACGGGAATTGCAAGCACCGGAATGAAGTGATCACGACTTCACCACGGAATGGCAGGCACCGGAATGATGTGACCGCGGTGACGTTGCCAGGTCAGACCGACTGGCGGGGCCGGAAATTCACGGCTGCGGCAGGAATCGGGAGAGTGTCATGAAGAAGAGCCTGATTTTTTTCGATCCATACCCGCGAACGGAAGACAATGGTCTTTCCCGAGATCGGTGGCCAGGGAATTCGCCGCGCTCGGCCGGGTGGTGACCCATTTCGGCTCGCGTGCACCAGCCGAGATGGTAGAGCGCGCACTTCCCGAGGTTGAGGTGATTGTCGGCCAGACCGCGATGCCCCGGGACCGACTCGACCGGGCCCCGAATCTCAAGGCAATCCTCAACGTCAAGGGCAACTGGGAGCCGAACATCGATTATGCCGAGGCGCATCGCCGCGGCATCCACGTGTTGTCGGCTGCGCCGGCCATGGCGCCGGCAGTTGCCGAATTCTGCCTGGCCCAGGCGATCAGCCTTGGCCGGGGACTGGTTGCTGCCGACGCCAAGTTTCGCAAGGGAACGGAAAAATGGGGCATCGCCGGCAATGTCAATGCCTGCAGTCTTTTGGGCTCCAGCGTCGGCTTGGTGGGATTCGGCAATCTCGGCAAGGCCCTGGTGGAACTTCTTCGCCCGTTCGGCTGCAGCATCTGCGCATACGACCCATGGGTCGAGGATCGCGATCTCGGACATCACGGCATCAGCCCCGCCAGCCTCGAACAAATCCTGTCGTCATGCCGGTTCCTGTTTCTCCTTGCCGGCGCCACCACCGAAAACGAGGGGTTTCTTGACCGCGGCCGCCTTTCCTCCATTCGCCAGGACGCGTCCGTTGTGCTGGCAAGCCGGGCCGAGATCGTCGACTTCGACGCCTTTCTCGAGCTAGCCGGCCAGGGCCGGTTCCGCGCCGCGGTCGACGTGTTCCCGGAGGAGCCGGTGGCCGCCGACTCGCCCGTCAGAAAGACTCCCAATGTCCAGTTCACATCCCACCTGGCGGGAGGAATGTGGGAGTCATACCGGAGGATCTGCGACATGATGGTCGAGGATGTCCGAAACATTCTGGCTGGCCGGCCGCCCACCCGCATGCAGAGGGCGGATCCCGAACTGGCACCAAGAATGCGCAGCCGCTAGCGCTGCCAGGCCCCGGAAGGGATGCCAGGCAGCGTGAATGCCACCGGCCGCACATGGCTGACCAAGACACTGATCCCGTCGCGGGAACGGCCGCACATTGCCGGCTGCGGCGCCGGTCCGGTCGCGGCCGGGCCATCTGCATGGCCGGGGCACAGGCACCCGCCGGCTCATTGAATCATCAAATCGACATGGAGATGTTGACCCGGTAGGGTTGGCCACGGCATGAAATTTGCAACAGGGCGGAGATGGCCTTGTGTAATCGGGTGGACAGATGAACAAATCGAGCGAAGGCTCCAAACTCAATTTCCGGCGGCTGCTTCCATTGCTGGTCATCCTGACCGTCGCCATCATCGCCTTCGTAGCATTGCGGGACTACCTGTCCTTCGGCGCACTGGCCGAAAACCGGCAGACGCTGATCGAGTTCCGGGATTCGAACTACTTTCTGACCTCCGTGGTTTTCGTCCTGGCCTATATCGTGATTGTCGCATTTTCGCTTCCCGGCGCCCTGGTGGCCACCCTGACCGGTGGGTTCCTGTTCGGTCTTTTTCCGGGCGTTTTCTACAATGTGGCGGCGGCAACGATCGGTGCCATCATCATATTCCTGGCCGCGAGGATGGGGTTGGGAGATTTTCTCTCCAGCAAGATCGATTCCGGCTCGCCCCGGATCCAGAAGATCCGGGACGGCTTGCTCGAAAACGAGATCAGCGTGCTGTTCCTGTTGCGCCTGGTGCCGGCGGTTCCGTTCTTTGCGGCCAATTTGGTGCCGGCGCTGGTTGGGGTGAAATTCCGCAATTTCGCATTGACGACCTTTCTCGGGATCATTCCCGGCACCACGATCTACAGCTGGGTCGGAGTCGGCCTCGGCGATGTCCTCGAAGCCGGCGGCACGCCGAATTTCGGGATCATCTGGCAATGGAATATCCTGGGGCCGATTCTCGGGCTTTGCGCATTGGCGGCGCTGCCGATTATCGTCAAGCTGGTACGGGGACGAAGGGGCGATCAATGACCGGCAATTCCATCAAGGCCGATCTGTGCGTGATCGGTGGCGGCTCCGGCGGCCTGTCGGCGGCGGCGGGTGCGGCACAACTCGGGGCGCGGGTGGTTCTGCTTGAAGGCGGCAAGATGGGAGGAGATTGCCTGAATTACGGCTGTGTTCCTTCAAAATCGCTGATCGCCGCTGGCAAGCATGCATATGCGATGACGGATGGCAAGAAATTCGGCGTGCAGCCGGTGACGCCCGAGGTCGATTTTGCTGTCGCCAAGGATCATGTATCGGATGTCATTTCCAGGATCGAGCCGCATGACAGCGTCGAGCGATTCGAGGGCCTCGGCGTGACCGTCATCAGCGAATACGGCTCCTTTACGTCGCCTCGCACCGTTCAGGCCGGCGATACGCAGATCGAGGCACGCCGGTTCGTGATCGCGACCGGTTCGTCGCCATTCGTGCCGCCGATTCCAGGTCTTGCGGACACGCCACACGAGACAAACGAGACCATATTCGAGTCGCGCCGGCGGCCGGAACATCTTCTGGTCATTGGTGGTGGGCCAATCGGGATGGAACTTGCCCAGGCCCACCGGCGCCTCGGCTGCCAGGTCACGGTACTCGAAGGGTTGAAGGTGTTGGCCCGTTCTCATCCGGAGCATTCGGTCGTAGTCGTGGACCAGATGAAGAGCGAAGGCATCACGATTCGCGAGGGCTCGAATGTCGAGAAGGTCGAGGGGGTGGATGGGGAGGTATCCATCACCACCGCCGATGGACGAATTACCCGCGGCTCGCACATCCTGGTTGCCGCCGGGCGCAAACCCAATACCGCACGATTGAACCTGGAGGCCGCGGGCATCTCTGTCGGGCGTGCGGGCATCACCGTCGACCGGCGCATGAAGACTTCCAACCGGCGGGTCTACGCCATTGGTGATGTTGCCGGCGGCCCGCAATTTACCCATGTGGCCGGATACCATGCCGGCATCGTGGTCCGGTCGGCACTGTTTGGCCTGCCGGCCCGGGTCCGGGATGACCATATCCCCTCGGCCACTTATACCGATCCGGAAATTGCCGAAATCGGCCTGTCGGAAGACGAGGTGTCCCGGCGGACCGGCAGGCAGCCGGAGGTGGTGACCTTCGATTATGAACGAAAT
Organism: Paracoccaceae bacterium; assembly: GCA_964291445.2. Lineage (GTDB taxonomy): Bacteria > Pseudomonadota > Alphaproteobacteria > Rhodobacterales > Rhodobacteraceae > JAPOXR01. The sequence goes on from OZ219864.1 coordinate 1,251,540, forward strand.
GACCGTGCGCTTGCGGAAGGGATTACCAGGGGGCAGGCAAGGGTGCTGGTCTTGAAAGGGCGGCCGGTGGGCGTTTCCATCGTTGGCCCAGGCGCAGGCGAGTTGATTCAGCTTTGGTCCCTGGTCATCGCCAACCGCATGAAGATGGTGGCGATTGCCAATATGATCGCCCCGTATCCTACTCTCGGCGAGATCAACAAGGGGGTGGCAAGTGCCTTTTTCTCGAAGAGATTGTTCGGCGACAACAGGATCAGGAAATTCGTCCGATTCATCCAGCGATGGTAGGGGCTGGCACCGGCAAGGGGACACGAGAGATTACACGCGGCTGTCTTCAATAGGGGATTACCTGTTTATCGGCACCGCCCTGCTTGTTGTCTTGGCCGAGGCGGTGCTGTTCGTGGTCCTGCTGGCAGTTTTCGAGCGCGACCAGGTCATAACCTCGGTGGAGAAATCCAGCCTGCTGGCGTCGATCGTCTGTGACGGCAGGGATGCCTGCGACGATGTCGAGCCGGAAATCTACGGCAAGATCCTTGGAATTCTCGAGGACCAGCAGATACAGCACGGCATTCTGAATCCGGGCTTCAAGACACCGGGCAGGAACAGCAGCCAGCAATTCACCGAATCAGGGCAGGTGCCTTCCGGCGAGGTCATTGAAATCAACGCCAATTCGCAGAACATTCTCAGCTACCTCTTCGGTCCGGTCGTTCGCCTGATCGGCCGGGGCGACCAGAACATCCTGATCAAGAACGCCGGCAGCCTCCTGTCGGAAACCAGCGCCGGGCGGGAAGCGGGACCCGGCAGCTTTCAACCGCTCATCGACCATGTCCTGCTCGATCGCCGGCACCTGAAGAGCAGGATGCTGGAATTCATGAGCGTATACTTCCTGCAGGCCACCATCCTGCTGCTGCTGGTAGTGGTGCCGGTATATGTCATTGCCAAGAGACGGATCGGTGTGCCAGCCAGGGAGTTGTCGGGATTCCTGCAGACGATCAGGGACAACCCGATGGCGTCTGCGGGCGCCGTGTTCGAACAGCAGAGCACCATACGTGAAATTGCCATGGGCCAGGAGGCGGCCAATGAGTTGAGCAGCAAGCTGCACGCGATGGGGCTGGAAGTGTTCCGCGACTACCGCGGCAAGGTGGAACATGACATCAATGGCGAGCTAAGCAGGATGTCATCCTATATCCGGCTTGTTCCCGGCATCGATGAACCGGCGGTGAGATCGCTGTTCGTGGAGTTGCTCGAGGAAAAGCTGAGCAATACCCGCAAGTATCTCGAGGACATCTTCATCTTCATGAAATGGGGCAGAAGCAATGCTGAATGGGAGGAGATTGATCTCGGTGGCTTCTGCGCCGATCTGCTCTGCACGCATTTTGACCTTGATGCCGACGATGCGGTCCTGGAAATGGCCACCGATGTGCAGCCGATCGTGGAGTTGAGGAAGGAGTTGAGCAGTCTTCGCAACGAGGCGTCATTCAGGCATGTCTTCGTTGCCAGGGCCTGTGTCGATGTTCCGGACGGTCTGGTGATGCATTCGAACCGGGCTGCCCTGACCAGCGCTCTCAACAACCTGATCTGGAATTCGACGAAGATATTCCGAGCGGGTGACTTTGCGGATGGTTGGCAGAAAAATGTCGTTGAAGTCGGTGCCCGCCGGATGAATGGCGATGTCGAGATCTGGGTTCGGGACAACGGGCCCGGCTTTGGCAGGCTGAAACCAGACCGTACGGGTGCCCAGCAGGATCCCCTGGCAGGGATCAAGGGTTGGGGGCTGGGAATCGAAATCGTCAGGGAGAGATGCAACCAGCTTGGCGGCGGCATGCTGATCGCCGACCAACCCAGATCGCCGCACGGGGCCAGGCGGGCGGGGGCGGAAGTCATCCTGAAGCTGCCCCTGGATGGCGGTAATATCGCATCCGGTCCCGTCAGGGCAGGCAGAGACCGCTGATGGTGCTGACCCTCGGCAGGCAGCCGCTGCAACGACAACCCTGCCTTGCAATTCACATGAACTGCCATTAACCCCTCTCGGCGGCGCTGGTAGCTCAGCTGGATAGAGTACTTGACTACGAATCAAGGGGTCGGGGGTTCGAATCCTCCCCAGCGCGCCACCTCCGAATTGTAATTCAGGCACAATTGCCTGCAGCTTGGCCATGGGACGTGCTGCTGCGGGGCATTTGACCGCCAGGTCAATCCCCGGAGCCCGCCAGGCCCCGTTCATGCGGTCGCGGAGCCGAGAAATCCAGGTCGTCCCGGATTGGGTTCGGGTGTTCGAACTTCCGGGTTTCGGCCAGATCCATATCTCCGCGCTCGATCGCGCTCAGTATGCCCATATGTTCGCTCTCGGGACAGGTTTGTGATTGGAGGGGCCGTAGGGTCAGGCGACAGGTGACGATCTGGTGGCAGGTTTCCGGATCAGGCTCCGAAGGATGAAATGCCCGGATGCCTCGAAGAGTTTGACATGAAACTCACCGGAAAGCCGGACCAGTTCGGTTCCCTGGGTGCTGGGTGCAGGAGCGGGCATTGCTGTCCGGCAGGATGTGTTGCCGAAGCACTTTTGTCAGCTCCGCCATTCGCAACAACCTGGCGGAACTGGCCAGCTCGAGAGTGTCGACGCGCCGACCATGCAGCCATGAACGAGCCCGTCCTCGCAGCGGCGCCTTGCGGTATGGCCGTCTGGGCGGTAGATCGGGACCGGATTTGGACAAGGAGGACCGACTGCCGAATACAGCCCGATAGCGTCGCTTCGCTCCGGGTGGCCGCATTGCTGAAATCAGGCGGTTGCTATGAGTGAAGTTGACCGGCTACCCTGGATGAAATCCGGGTGACACTTTGGTGAAATTTGGCACGGGGAAAGGATCAGGATGGGCAGTTACAATGTAGGCATTCTAGGGGCCTCCTATGGTTCGTTGCTGGCGGCCAAATTGGCCATGGCCGGACATTCGGCGAGGCTCGTTTGCCTTCCCGAAGAAGCGGAACTGATCAATTCCGAAGGAGCGATAGTAAGGTTTCCGATCAGAAACAGGGAAGGGGTGGTCGAAATCCGCACCCGTGACCTTGATGGGCCGGTTTCGGCTTCTGGTCCGGACCAGATCTGCCCAGCGGAGTTCGATCTGATCGTGCTTGCAATGCAGGAGCCACAATATCGTCATCCCGACATCCGGAACCTCCTTGGCCGCATCGGTTCGGCAGCCCGGCCATGCATGTCGATCATGAACATGCCGCCTCTGCCCTATCTGTCCCGCATTTCCGGCATTGATGCCCGGTCATGCCGCAACTGCTATGCCGATGCCACGGTCTGGGATGCTGTCAGTCCAGAACAGATGACGCTTTGCAGTCCGGATCCACAGGCGTTTCGACCGCCGGACCAGCCGGCCAATGTGCTACAGGTACGATTGCCGACCAATTTCAAGGCAGCAAGGTTCGCATCCGACGCCCACACGGCAATCCTCCGTCGGCTGGAGACCGACATCCAGAACGCCCGATACAATCTTGATGGTGAAGTGATCGAAGTCCCGGTGAAGCTCAGGGTGCATGAATCCATTTTTGTGCCAATGGCCAAGTGGAGTATGCTGCTTGCAGGCAATTACCGGTGTGTCGGTTCGGACGACATGCGTCCAATACGGGATGCCGTTCATGAGAATCTCGACGAGTCCCGGATGATCTATGAATGGGTGACGGAATTATGCATTTCGCTGGGAGCAGCCAGGGAAGACATGGTTTCGTTTGACAAGTATGCCAGGGCGGCGGAATCGCTTGTAACGCCATCCTCGGCTGCCCGCGCGCTTGCAGCCGGAGCCTCGAATATCGAGAGAGTGGACCGTCTCGTGCAGCGGATTGCTGCCGACAGGGGAGCCAGTCATCCCGCGGTCGACGACATTGTTGCCCGGGTCGACAAATGGCTGGACCGCAACAGGAGATGACTGGACCGCTGAGGGCCTGCACCATAGGTGATGTCAATTCGGACCCACTGCCGTACGCTGCGACCCGCGCCATCCTGCCGTAACCATCCGCGGAAAAATTTGCCGAAGGACCACAATCGGGCCATCGTGCAAATGCGCAACCCCGCGACCAAATTCTTGTGACGCGCGCCTGCTTGCAGCCAACGGAAGGCGGGCAGGGGGTAATGCGGCCAATCTTGCCTGCAGGAAAGTGGTTGACGCCATAATTCCTGAGTATATTAGTCAGGAATTATGGCGAACCCCGGTTCCCACCTTCGTATTCACCTGCAAAGGGGACGTGATCATGACAAAATTTTCAAGATTCTTCACCGCAATTGCGGTTGTGCTGGCCTTGATGGCTCCGCCCTTTGGCGCATCTGCCCAATCGGGTGATGGCGTTGTCAACATATACTCGGCCCGCAAGCAGGAACTGATCGAACCACTGCTGAGGGATTTCGAGGAGCAGACCGGTATCGAGTTCAACCTGGTAACCGGCAAGGCGGACGAATTGCTGAAACGGCTGGAACTGGAGGCCGATGCAACACCGGCGGACATATTCATCACCGTCGATGCGGGACGTCTGCACAGGGCCAGGGAAGCCGGTGTGTTGCGGCCGATCGACGATGAGTTGGTGACCGGAGCAGTGCCGGCCCACCTTCAAGACAAGGATGGCTATTGGATTGGATTGTCCAAGCGGGCGCGTGTGATCGTGTACTCGGCAGATCGTGTCGATGCAGACAAGCTGTCAACCTACGAGGCATTGGCCGACCCGCAGTGGCATGGCAGGATCTGCATCAGGTCTTCAAGCAACATCTACAACCAGTCGCTCGTGGCCTCGATGATTGTTGAATCCGGCTCGGTGGCTGCCGAAGAGTGGGCCAGGGGCCTGGTTGGCAACCTGGCAAGATCTCCAGCCGGTGGCGACACTGACCAGATCAGGGCCGTGGCTGCTGGCGAGTGCGACCTGGCCGTCGTCAACACCTATTATTTTGGCCGTCTTGCCGGCAGCAGCAATCCGGATGACGTGCAAACGGTACAGAAACTGAAAATCCATTGGCCAAACCAGGAGGGCCGCGGCGCCCATGTCAATGTCAGTGGAGCCGGCATCACGACGCATGCGAAGAACCGGGACAACGCATTGAAGCTGCTCCGGTTCCTGGTGTCTCCGGAGGCGCAGAGCTGGTATTCCTCCGCAAACCACGAATATCCGACAGTGCCAGGAGTCCCGCTATCGCCCGTCCTGATGTCCTGGGGAGAATTCGCCGAGGACAGCGTGAACCTGTCACAGCTGGGCCTCTACAACAGCGAGGCGGTCAAGGTCATGGACCGGTCCGGGTGGAAATAGGCAAACGCAGCACCGTAACGAATTCGCCGACTATCGGAGTTCTGATCGCTGGCATTCAAGGCTTGCAATGGCCGAGGAGGAGTTTTTCAGGAAGGGAGGAAATCTGGCTGAGACCGCTGCGCAGGGGCTGGAGCCGACGACTCGGTTGGTGAGCCACCCGCATCCGGAACTTCCTAGCCGACCAGTGACGTTCCGACTAATGTGCCGTGTCGAAATCACCGCACGGGCGCCATGGCGGACATGACGATATCTCTCACCAGGAGCCTTGCCCGGCGTCTCGGGAAACCCGTGGACACCGCCACTCGTGAACGCGCTGCATTGCATGTCCTCGACTGGCTGGGATGTGCGTTAATCGGTTCGACGGAACCGGTTGGGCAACTGCTCCTGACGCGTGCAAGCCAGGCACCGGCGGGACAGATCAGCGTCATCGGTGGCGATGGCACATCGGTGCCCGATCAGGCCGTCTTCTGCAATGGCGGTCTCGGAAACGTCCTGGAAATGGACGACATCCACCGCACGGCCATTCTGCACCCCGGACCAGTGGTCATTCCCGCCGCCCTTGCCGCTGCGGAATTGGCGAAGACGCAGGCGGGTGCATTCCTAGATGCCGTGGTCAGAGGCTACGAGTCCCAGATTCGCATCGGCGTTGCAGTGGGACCGGGCCACTATGCGAATTGGCACAATACGGCAACCTGCGGACCGTTCGGTGCGGCGGCAGCGGTGTGCAGCGTGATGGGACTCGACGAAGACCAAATCGTCTGGGCGCTCGGAAACGCCGGAACGCAATCCAGCGGACCCTGGCGTTGCCGTCACGAACAGGTGATGACGAAGCAATTGCATACCGCCCGGGCGGCCGAGGCCGGTTTCGTTGCTGCATCGCTCGCCGCAATCGGGTTTTCGGGACCGCAATTCATCCTTGAGGGAGAGCAGGGATTTTTCGATGCCATGTGCCCGGACCCGTGCAAGGAGCGCATCCTGGCGAAGCTGGACGGACCATGGAAAATCTGGGAGACCAGTTTCAAGCCGTGGCCCGCATGCCGGCACGCTCACGCGGCAATTGATGCCGCTCTTGAGCTCCGCAGGCGACATGATCTGCAGCCGGAAAACATCTCGGAAATCGGGATCAGAACTTTCGCCGATGCAAGGCGCTTTTGCGACCGGCAAGATCCCGCATCCACGCTCGAGGCAAAGTTCAGCCTCCAGCACTCCGTTGCGGTTGCTCTCCTGGATGGCGAGCCGGACCTGCAACATTTCGAGAAAACCACAATCCTCAGGCGAGATGTTGGAAGCTTGCGTTCCCGCATGTCGGTTCGGGTAACGGAACGGTTCCAGGAACGCTATCCAGGTCACTACGGAAGTGGAGTTGACATCACCATGTCGGATGGAGCCGTGTTGTCCTTTGACGTGCCCGACGCCCTTGGCGATCCCGAAAACCCCCTCACCGAGGATAGAATCGTGGCCAAGTCCCGTCGCCTCATGGCCGCCGCCCGGTTACCTGACCAAGCCATCGAACAGTTGATCGATGCCACACTTTCACTGCGATTGACTGGGGGCATGGCCCGATTTTCGGTGCTGGTCAGGGAAATTGCCTCGCATATGGCACAGGGGCGCACCGCATGAGCTCATCCAACTACTTTGATGCCGTGAAGTATCCTGCAATCCTCGAGGCGTATCCCAAGGGGAAGCGGTTTCTCGACACCTATGGAGGCATGAGTCGGGATGAACTTCGGGCGCGGCAGGAATTTCATTTCCGCAAGGTTCTGGAATTTGCATGGCGGGTGCCATTCTACCGGCGTCACTGGGGATCACATGGAATCACCCCGTGTGACATACAGTCGCTTGAGGACATCACGAAGCTGCCGCCCTATTCCAAATCGGACCTCATGGGCTCGGTCGAGGCCCACCCGCCAATCGGTGATTTCCACGGGCTCGACACCTATTCCGAGGGAGACCGTCCGCCGCTGATCTTCCAGACAACGAGCGGCACCACCGGCACGCCGCAGCCACTCCTGTTCGGTCCACGCAGTCGCGAGATCCAGGCGTTGCTGCTCGCCCGCCTGTATGAGATCCAGGGACTCACCAATCGGGATGTCATCCATTCCGTCTACGGACACGGCATGGTCAATGGCGGCCATTATGTTCGAGAGGCAATCACGCACTGGACCGGAGCGCAGATGCTGACTGCCGGGACTGGAGTTGAAACGAGAAGTGCAAACCAGGTGTCACTCATGCACGCCTTTCGCGCCACGGCCATCGTGGGCTTCGGTGACTTCATCAAGCGCCTGGCCGACATCGCCCGCGAGCAGGGGCTGGAGCCAGGCATCGACATCCCTGTCAGGATGATTTCCGGACATATGGGGACGGAGAGCAAGGCCTCGATGTCGGAGGCCTGGGGTGGGGCGGCCGTCTATGACTGGTACGGCGTCGGCGACACCGGCTGCATCGCTGGTGAAGGACCGGATCAATCCGGACTTCACATACTCGAGGACGCACAGTTCCTGGAACTGCTTGATGTTGATACCGGCATCCCGGTCGAGTCCGGAGACATGGGCGACATGGTCTGCACCTGTCTCTACAAGGATGACATCTTTCCGATCATTCGCTTCCAGACCCACGATGTCAGCCGCGAGGTCGTCGGAGCAAACCCGCTCGGACTTCCGTTTCGGCGCCTCGAAGGGTTCCTCGGGCGAAGCGACAACATGGTCAAGCTGAGAGGAATCAACATCTACCCACAGGGGATCGGCACACTCGTGTCGGCCTCCTTCGCGGTTGCAACGGGGGAGTATGTTTGCCGGGTAGCCCGGACGGATGGCCGCGATGACATGACTGTTTGGCTGGAAGTGACCGAGTCAAGTGAGAGTCTCAAGGACGACATCGAGTCGCATTTGCGGTCCCGGCTTGGCGTTCGCATCGGGGTTGAGCTCGTGCATCCGGGCGGAACGGCGGCCGACACCGGGATCGAAACCCGCCAGAAACCGATCCGGCTGATCGATGAGCGGTAATGGTCGTCGGCCTCTGACCGAAAGACTGGCGGTGACGCTGGACCGGATCGCGGCCGAAAACCACCGGCTGAACATTGTCACGTCGCTGGCGATGGAAGATGCACGCCGCCATGGGCCGGTTGGTCCCTGGGGCCCGCTTGATGGCCTCATCCTCGGCATTAAGGACAATATCTCCGTTGCAAACATGCCCTGGACCGCCGGCCTTGGCTATTGGCGGGAGAGAATTGCCGAGGCCGATGCAACCGTTGTTGCACGACTGAGGTCTGCCGGTGCTACGCCGCTGGCAATGGTCAACATGGATGAGGGTGCCCTCGGCGCCACCACCGACAATCCGCATTTCGGGCGAACGGGAAACCCGCTGGATCCGAACCTGACCCCCGGAGGTTCAAGTGGTGGGTCGGCGGCGGCGATTGCGGCCGGATTTGCCGACGCAGCGCTCGGCAGCGACACCATGGGATCGATCAGGATTCCGGCGGCCTATTGCGGGGTTTCAGGGCTGAAACCCACCAGCGGCCTGGTTCCGCGCCACGGAATGACGCACCTCTCGCCCACCCTGGACACCATTGGCCCGCTTGCCCGCGATGTCACGACACTCGTCGAACTCATCATCGCAATGGCGGGAGCGGACAATCAGGATCCAGCCTCGCTCCCTGCACCGTCGGGCTGGCGGCGGAAATTTCACGGGAACACCGCGGGAGCTCTCCGCGTTGGCCTGCCACGGCAAATCGGGACGGTCGATTGCGACCGAGCGGTCCTGGAAGGGCTGGACGTGGCGAGGTCCAGGATCGAGGCGATTGGCTGCCAGGTTGTCGACGTCGATCTTCACGGCTGGTCCCCTGGTCGGGCACGTCGTGGCGGATTGCTGATTTGCGAGGTGGAGGGTGCGGTCGAACTGGCCGACGCACTTTCCACGAAGCTTCAGACCGATGTCAGCGACAAATTGCGATCCATGCTGGAATACGGCAGAGCCATGCCAGGCAATCAGCTCGCCGACGGCTATGCCAAGATTCGAACTGCGGCGACGGCCGCCGAGCGCGCATTCTCGGAGTGTGATGTCCTGCTGATGCCAACCGCACCGCAGCGGGCGTTTTCCCATGTCGATCCAGCGCCGGCCAACCAGGCGGATTTCACCTCACTGGCCAATTTCCACGGTGGTCCGGCATTGGCATTGCCCGTCCCTGTCTCGGGCTTGCCCGCCTCGATTCAGCTCATGGGACGACATTTTTCCGAGCCCCTGATTCTGGCGCTGGGCGCGCGCCTGGAGCGTGCCCTTAGGGACTAGCTGAAATTCGGTTTTCGCTTTTCCATGAAGGCCGCATATCCTTCCACCGCATCCGGGCCGGAAAACGTCGCTTCGAACGCGGCCCGAAGATTGGCACCTGCCTCGCGGTCACCGGCTGCGATTGAATTGACTGTCGCCTTGGCAACTCGAATGGAGGCCTGCGAAACGGCTGTCAGTGATTCGGCGTAGTCTGCCACGGCATGACCCAGTTCAGGCGGGGAGACGACTCGGTTGATCAAACCGAAAGATAGTGCCTCGTCGCATGACAGGACGCGACCGGAAAACAGCATGTCCTTGGCTCGTGCAGGACCAACCACGGAGACAAGCCGCGCCGTGTCCTCGAACGAATAGGCGAGCCCCAGCCGGGCAGGGGTGATCGCAAAGCGCGCCGTCCTGTCGGCAAATCTCAAATCGCAATGCAGCGCCAATCCGCATCCACCGCCAAAGCAGGAGCCACGAATTTCAGCGATGGTCGGCACTGGGAGTGCTGCGAGGGATGCCTGGGCAGCGCGAACTGCCGCATTGTAGCGTTGCGTGGTCTCGCGATTGGCGAGAATTCCGGGCAACTCGCCGATATCCGCCCCTGCACTGAATGCTCTGGATCCCGAACCGGCAATGACCAGCACGCGCACCGATCCGTCAGTGGTCAGTTCTTCCACAATTCCCGGCAATGCCGTCCACATGGCGAAGGTCAGCGAATTCAGGGCCTCGGGACGGGTGAGAGTCAATCTTGCAATTGAATTCGTGCGGAGAAGGCGCAGATCCCCGCCGGCAAAAACGGCTTCGCTCAACGGTGCCGCCTCATGCCGGGAATCGCTCGATGAGCTGCTTGGCAATGATGATCCGCTGGATCTCGTTGGTGCCCTCGCCGATGCACATCAGCGGTGCATCCCGGAAGTAGCGCTCCACATGATATTCCTTGGAATATCCATAACCACCATGGATTCGCATGGCCTCAAGCGAGTTTTCCACCGCTGCTTCCGACGCAAAATACTTTGCCATTCCCGCTTCCATGTCGCATCTCTGGCCGCAATCATATGCTCTCGCCGCATCGAAGGTCAGCAGGCGGGCCGCCTGGAGCTTCGTGGCCATTTCGCCGAGCTTCAACTGGATGGCCTGGTGCTGCGCGATCGGTTTGCCGAATGTCTGGCGTGTCTGCGAATAAGCAATGCTGTCGTTGAGGGCGGCTGCAGCCAATCCGCACCCGCGTGCGGCAATGTTTATGCGACCAAGTTCAAGGCCGCCGAGCGCTGTCTGCAGACCCTTGCCCTCCTTGAGGCCCACGAGACGTTCGGCGGGAACGCGATAATCCTGGAACACGAGCTCTGCGCTGTCGATGCCCTTGTATCCCAGTTTCTCGAGCTTCCTGGATACCGAGAAACCCTCTCCCTTTTCGGCAATGAACATCGACATGCCCCCGTGTCTCGGTTCGGCATCGGGATCCGTCTTCACGAGCAGGGCAAAGCACGAACCCTCGATCCCGTTCGAAATCCACGTCTTGGTGCCGTTGACCACGTAATGGTCACCGTTGCGGACCGCCCGGGTCCGGATCGCCTGAAGATCAGTGCCTGCATCCGGTTCGGTGAGCGCGAGCCCGCCTCGCAATTCGCCGGTGGCAAAACGTGGCAACAAATCCGCCTTCTGCCCCTGTGTTCCCATGCGCGAAACGCATGCAGCCATGATCAGGTGGCTGTTGAAAATACCCGTCAACGACATCCAGACAGTTGCTATGCGCTCGACGATCCTGGCATAGGTTGTCGCCGAAAGGCCCAACCCGCCATATTCCTCCGGAATCGTCGCCCCAAACAGGCCAAGCTCCTTCATCTGCTCAACCATTTCATGCGGATACTCGTCAGCGTGATCAAGACGCATGACATGGGGGCGAACATCCCGGTCAAGCCATTTGTCAACAGCTTCCAGGATCAGCAGTTCCTGTTCCTCGCTTTCCGACGATGCGCGATAGTCCATGTTCATGGGATGGGCCCTTCAATTCGGGAGGCTCAGTATCCGGCCTTGTCCTCGTGCTCGAATCCACGTTTTGCAATCAGCATTGTCCGCTCGAACTCGCAGACGATCACGCCATCCTGGTTGAATCCGCGAGTCTTGACGGTCACGATTCCGGCATTTGGACGGGATTTGCTCTCGCGCTTGGAGAGCACCTCGCTCTCGGCGCTGAGCGTATCGCCAACATGGAGTGGGTGCGTCAGCCTGATGTCCGACCAACCCAGATTGGCGATCGCCTTCTGGCTCACATCGCTGACGCTCATCCCGACCATGAGTGCCACGGTAAAGGGGGAGCAGACAATGACGCGACCGAATTCGGAGTGCCTGGCATACTCCTTGTCAAAGTGCATGGGATGGGTGTTCATCGTCAGCAGGGTAAACCAGGTATTGTCGGACTCGGTGATCGTGCGATTTGGGCGGTGTTCATAGATGTCGCCAGGATGAAACTCCTCGTAATAGCGACCAAATCGCTCACGATAGCGACCATCGCCAACCTGTTCCGCGTATCCGACCATCGTCAGCACCACTCCATTTTGTCAGGATCATCAACCGCTACCGGGGCAGCCCTACAGCGCGTCGTGGAACGGGTCAATTTTCCTGGCACCGCACCGTTGCCACCGTCATGCCCGCCAGTTCGGCCACGTCTTCCAGGTTCTCGATGTTCTCCACCGCCATCGCAATCTCCTCGCCCCTTCCTCCGCGCAAGGGCCTGGCTCCGTAGGTGATGCATCGATCGAATTTCGCACGGTTCTGTTCGGCGGAGAGGGCTGCATCCGGATGGCCAATCACCCTGGAAAGACGGATTTCATGCTCCTGTCCGTTCGTCAGCCGGAAGACGAACCGTTGCGGGTCCAACGCGTTCTCGTCGGGATTGTCGTCAAGGATCACGTCCACCTTCGCGGCATGGGCGTGGATCGCCGGGTCGCCCAATACCTCGCGGCCGCGGAACTCGGACACGTCCACCTGCCCCCTTGCCATCCAGGCGCCTGCAACATAGCGCAGGCACAGCTTGGCATAATTCGCCTCGGGTTCGGGCAGGTCAGGTCTGCCAACCAGGCGATGGACCAGTGGCGGAACGTGGCCCTGGATCGACACGATGTCATCCGCTTCAATCCCGAGCGTGGTTGTCACCTTTTGCAAAGCATCGATGACACCATGTGTCAGGCGTCCGCTCGGAAACGGCTTGTGCGAGAGCTGTGCCACTTGCCACTCGGACCCGAGACCAGGCCATACCCTTTCCAGATCAAACTGTCCGCTCTCGAACATCGGCAGGTAGCCATAGGGTCCGTCTATGATGTCGTGCGGCCCGCGAAACCCGGCACGGGTCAGGTCCAGCGCCGCAAGTGCACCGCGCGCATTGAATCCGATTTGCAGCCCGAGCAGCGGCGAGCCCTCCACATGCGGCTGCAATGTTCCGCAGGTCTGCCCATACATGGCTCCGAGAGCATCCTTCATTCCATCCTCGTCCAGCCCTTCGAGCCGGGCGATTGCCGCCGTCGCCCCAAACCCTCCTGCCGTGGCCGGGCGAAAGAACCGAACGGGACCCGTGGCTGCAACCCCCATGAATGCCGCCACGTCGACGCCAAGGGCGATGGCAAGCAGGAAGTCCGTGCCATTGACCGGACGACCCTCGGAGGAGCGTCGTTCGACATATGCCATCAGGGCGCTCAGAACCGTGGCCATCGGATGAACCACGGCTCCCTCGTGGACGCAGTCATATTCGAGACAGTGGATCTGGTATGCATTCACGATTGCCGCGGCCTGGGCAGGAAGACGCTCGCCCGTTACCCAGACCGTGGCCTCGTTTCCTTCACCCCAGCTGCGCACGGTTCGCAGCAATTCGGGAATGGCCGCACCGCTTGAGCCGGCAATTCCCACCCCAAGCGTGTCGAGCAGGAAAATCTTCGCCTTTTCGATCTCATGCTGACCCAGCTCCGAGAGTTCCGCGCCGGCGACATGCGCCACCAGCCGGTCCGTCGTTTCGATCATGATCTCATATCCTGTTTTCCTCTGCGTACCAGGCATCCTCGGCCGGATGATCATTTGCCCACCATGCCGGTCCATCCCTGGCTTCCCAGAGCAGGGCCACGCCAGCGGCAAGCCAAGACATCGGCGCAATGTCATCCGACGAATAGGTCCCTCGCGCCTGGGCGGCAACGACGATCTGACCGACCATCCCGGAGCCGGTGAAAATGGGCATGTAGAGCGATGATCCCATCCTGCTGGTCTTGAGGAATTGCCGGAACTCGCGGTGTTCGTCGGTATTTTCCAGCAACATCATCCGTTCGGTGGCCACGACCCGGCCGGGATGATTCCAGCCTATCGGTATCGAGAGTCGTCTCTGTTCAGGGGGGAAGCCGTGATTGGCCACGAGGACATTGTGTCGCCGGTCGGGAGCAATCAGGAAGACGCCGGAAACCCTGTAGTCGCGCTCACCGGTCTTCAACGCCCCGCTGCGTCCCGCCGCCGATCTGTCCCCGAGATATCTCCGGGCTGCCCCGGTCAGTATGGACATTGCATCTTCGATGCCTGGCAAGCTGGCGGCCTCGTCGATCAGTGCCGGATATGCATCCAGCCAGGCGGTGGAGGACATGCGGTCCGGACAGGTCACCCGCGTCCATCCTGCCAGGGACAGCATTCGGCGAATCGCTCGGCGATGTCCTTGCGGGTGGCAACCCAGACATCGTCACAATCGGCCACGTGATCCAGGAACGCCTCCAGTGCCCAGATCCTTCCGGGTCTGCCGATAATCCTCAAATGCAGGCCGAGCGACATGAGGCGCGGCCCCTCCACTGCGGCCTCGGCTCGCAACCAGTCAAAGCTGTGGCATGCGTAATCCAGCCAGTCCCGTGGCGTGAATGCCGGGGATACCCACATCTTGATGTCATTGCTGTCGAGTGCATAGGGCACGCAGACGAGTGGACGCATTGTCCCATCGGACAGTCGAACCGGCTCCCAGAAGGGAATGTCGGCGGAATAATCGTCCATGTGGTAGAGAAACCCCGCCTCCGACAGCAATCGGCGCGTGTTTGCGGTATGCAGGTAGCGACTGAGCCAGCCGGCAGGTTTCTGCCCTGTCGACGCTTCGATGCTCGAGACGGCCCGGGCGATCGTTTTTCGTTCACGGTCCTCCTTCATCGAGAAGGTGTGCACCCACCGCCAGCCATGGGCACAGATTTCATTGCCTTGCCCGACCATGATTCTTGTGAGCTCCGGAGCCCGCTCGAGGGACAGGGCCGCTGCCGTGACGGTGGCAGGAATCCCGTATTGGCCCAGCAGCCTGAATAGCCGGGGGCCGCCTGCATTGATTCCATACCGGTAGTTGCTTTCATTGCCGTAGTTGCGAACTGGTATCCCGAGGGAAATACCCAACTCGTCCACCGGTTCCGGCTTCTTGTCGCCATCGGCGATTGTCATTTCGGAACCTTCCTCGACATTCACGACGATCGAGAGTGCCAGTGTCTTGCCCTGCGGCCAACCGAGAGATGCGATCATGCGGACGCTCCCCTGCCAATGAGTTCGGTGAGGTCGGCCTTTGGCAACGAGTCCCGTCCCAGCATCATGTCCGCGGCGCGCTCGGCAATCATGATCGTCGGTGCCGAGGTGTTGCCGCCGACAATGGATGGCATGACGGAGGCATCGGCAATACGCAGGCCCGTCAGCCCCCGCAACCGCAACGAGGCATCGACAACCGAACCGTCATCGGCACCCATTCGGCACGTTCCCACGGGATGAAAGATGGTGTTGGCGGAGGCCCGTACCCACGCGTCGATCTCGTTGTCGCTCGTCACGTCCCGGGTTGGAGAAATTTCCCCGGCATTGAACTGCGCCAGCGGCGGTTTTTCGGCAATGTCCCGCGCCAGGCGAACGCCGTCTCGCAGGCAGCGCAAATCCGCGGGATCGCTCAGATAGTCCGGATCGATCAGCGGTGCCGTCGCGGGGTCGGAATTCGTGATATGCGTTGTCCCGCGACTCCGGGGACGAAGCGGGTAGAAATTGATCAGGTAGCCGTGTTGCCCCTGGCCCTTCCGGGTCGTCTCCAGGTTCAGGCCGGGGACGAAGGTGATGTGGATGTCGGGAATGTCGAGTTCGGGTCGCGTTCGCAAGAAGCCGCCAACTTCCAGCGGCACGGAGGTTGCCGGGCCTGTCCCGAAGAACAGGGCACGCAGCCCTGCGAGCGCGGCCCTGTCCGGGCGGAAGAAGCCATAAAGCGTCACCGGCGACCGGCACCTGAAAGTCAGGTAGACGCCAAGATGGTCGTGAAGATTGGTGCCGACGGCCGGCAGCGGATGCAATGGCTCGACACCGGCGGAGGCGAGCACGTCCGGATCACCAATTCCCGACAGTTCAAGGAGTTGCGGCGAGCCGATGGCGCCGCATGCAAGGACGACCTCCCTCCGGACATGGATGGTCTCGCGCCGTCCGCCCCGCTCGACCTCGACTCCGATCACCTTCCGGCCCTCGACGATCAACCGGCGTGCCCGTGTGCGTGTTCGAACAACGAGGTTTGCCCGTCCCTCGGCCGGTCGCAGAAACGCCGTCGCCGATGACTCCCGCAATCCGTCCCGTATGTTGAAGTCGTATGGCCCAAGGCCCTCCTGCTGAACACCATTGTGGTCATTGGTCCGGGGATGGCCGGCGGCATTGGCCGACTTCAGGAACGCATCGTAGAGCGGGTTCTCTGCCCGCGCGGTAACGACCCGCAACGGTCCGTCAGTGGCATGAAATCCATCATCCCGGTCCCGGTGACCCTCGCTTCGCCTGAAATAGGGAAGGACATCCTCGTAACCCCATCCCGGCAGGCCCATCCGGCACCATGAATCGTAATCGGCGCGGTTGCCCCGCATGTACATCATGCCGTTGATCGACGATGAGCCGCCAAGGACCCGCCCTCGTGGCCACGGGATGGATCGGTTGTCCATCCGCGGCTGTGGAGCAATTTCGTAGTTCCAGTTGATCGACTTCCAGAAATAGGCAAGTCCGGCAGCAAGTGGCACGCGGATTATCGGATTGGAGTCACGCGGCCCCGCCTCGACCAGGAGAACCTGGTTTCGGCCATCCTCACTGAGGCGATTGGCCAGAACGCATCCGGCCGAGCCAGCCCCGACCACGACAAAGTCGAACGCCGTCCGGATCCGGGCCATCAATACGGAAACTCCGCGCCGTTCATCGCGATTGCCTGGCCGCTGACATAGGATGCATCCTGGGTCGCAAGCCATGACACCGCAGCCGCCACGTCGCCGGGAGTGCCGAAACGCCCCATCGGCACCGTGGACCGGAACATGTCCACGACCTCGTCCGGTGTCTTGTCCATTACCCGTGAGAATCCCTCGGCAATCTCCTTCCAGAACGGCGTCTGGATGTGACCCGGAGCATAACTGTTGACCGTGATGTCGTGTGGTGCCAGCTCGATGGCGAGCGCCTGGGTCAACATCATGATTGCGGCTTTTGAAGCACAGTAGCCAGAGATGTTCGGAACCCCGCGGCGCCCCGCTCCCGAACTGGCATTGACGATCGTCCCGCCCCGCCGCTGCCGGATCATCAGGCGTGCGGCGGCCCTGCAGCCGAGAAACACGCCGTTCACATTTACCTCCATGATCCGATTCCAATCGGCAAGAGACGTTTCCGCCACCGGCGCCACGTGAATGATGCCGGCGTTGTTGACCATGATGTCCACCGTGCCAAATCGCTCGATGGTTCTTGTCATCAAGGCATCCATGGCCGCTTCATCCGTCACGTCCAACGCAATCGCAATGGCATCTCCGGGAAGACTCTCGGCAATTTCCCTGGACTTTTCGCCGTCGAGATCGGCGATGACAACCGCAGCTCCGTCCGCGGACAAACGGCGGGCAATTCCCTCGCCGATGCCGCTTGCCCCGCCGGTCACTATCGCCGTCTTGCCAGCGTGCACCTCGTTCATGTCTTCACCTCGCTGCCCGGATCCACCCAGGACGGCTCCCTTGATCGGGGGATTTCGAGAATCCTGTCGTCAAATGGCGGTAATTCGTATCCGCCGGGCTGTGGAGGGCCAGCCTTGTATCCGCAGGTATCCTCGATCACCTGCAGTACCGACGGACGAGTGTAGTAGGCACTGTAGGCTGCGACAATGGCAGCATTGAAGCATGCCGGCGCCCTCGCCTCGATTTGCGTCAAGACTTCCCCTTGCCTGTCGGCGGCAAGATCCTCGAAGCCATCCGGCAAATTCGCCAAGAGGTCGGCAACTGCCCGCTCGAACCGCGACTCGTTCGACAGCCAGTCGGCGGCACCGGCCGCCGACGCCGACGGAAATCCGTCGCCGCCCGGCAGCAGCACATCGAGCCATGCCGTCAAGCGCGCAGTCATTCCGCCACCCGGATGTCGCGGCGATCGCGGATAAGGGCATCCGCGGCCCGCATTGCCATCGCCTGAATCGTCGGCGTGGGATTCAGCGCCGCAGCTGTCACGAACGCGCTGCCGTCAACGACAAGAACATTGTTTGCCGTGTGCATGCGACACCACCGGTCAATGACCGAGGTCTCGGGATCGTTTCCCATCCGGGCGGTTCCCAGCAGGTGAAATCCGGCCCCTTCAAGCAGGGGTTGGGGAAGCGCTTCGACTGCACCGGCCTCCTCGAAGGCCTCGGTCGCCCGCGCGATGCCAAACCGGATCATCGATCGGGTATTCTCGTCCACCCGGTAGGTCATCCTGGGGACCGGAACGCCGTCGGAATCGGTCAGATGCGGGTGCAGGGTCACCCGGTTCTCCGGGTAGGGCAAATCTTCGGTCGTTACCGTGAGGCTTGCTGTTCGCCCGAACACCTCGAGAAAGCGGCGGTGATGTGTCGTCCCCCAAGGTACACGTGGAAGATAGACTCCCACGGCCGTTCCGAGCGGTGCGTCCGAGCGCACGAGTTGCATTTGGAATCCTCGAACAAAGCCTCGTGACGGCTCACTCTCGTAGAAATGCTGGCAGAGAATCGACGTTGCAAACGGCCCCTTGAAGCCATCGATGGGTTCGTCAAACACTCCCGTGACCATTCCGGTTGGATGGTGCATGAGATTGCGACCAACCAGGTCGGATTGATTACCAAGTCCGGTGGGGTGGCAGGGCGAGGTGGACAGCAGCAGCAGGCGCGCAGTCCCGACTCCGTTGGCAGCGAGCACCACCACCGAGGCACGCAGCCTGCGCACGTCGCCATTTTCATCGAAATAGGCAACGCCGGCAGCCCTGCCGTCACTGGCAGCTTCGATTTCGAACACCCTGGCCTGCGTGACGAGTCTGGCACCGGCGGCGAGCGCAAGGGGCCAATAGGTCAGGTCGGTCGATGAACGGGCTCGAACCGCGCAACCGAGATCACATGGTCCGCAATTGTTGCAGGCCTGGCGACCCGTACCCCGGGGACGCGTATTGATCGCCGCATCAGACACCCACCAATGCCAACCGAGCCGGTCAAGGGCGCCGGCCATCAGTTCGGCGCCGCGCCCGATTGGCAGGGGCGGCATCTGCCTTTGCCCCCGGGGAGGGTTGCCGGGATCACCATTGATTCCCGACACCCCCATGATCCGGTCATTCTCCTCGTAGTAAGGTGACAGGTCATCGTAGGTGATCGGCCAGTCATCGGCGACACCATCGAGTGTCCGCACGCGGAAGTCGCTCGGCCGGAAGCGCGGAAAATGCGCACCCCAGTGCAGGGTGCTGCCACCGACCGCATTGTACATCATTGGCTTGATGGCGGCATCGGAATCGTCAATCGGGTAATCCCATGAATTCATCCGGATGTTCGGATTTGGGTGATGCGTGGTCTGCCGGGCGAGTTCCCAATCGCTCGATCGCGAAGGTGTGTTGTCATAATTCATCCAGCCACCTCGCTCCAGGCAGGTGACCGACAGGCCTGCCCGAGCCAGTCGCCATGCCATGACGGCCCCGCTGGCGCCGGCACCGACAATCGCCACATCCTGGTGTTCAGCGTTCACGCGACGGTCTCCAGTTCGCCGGCCCGGCTGCGCCAACACCGCGTCCGCCGCCCGTCCTCGAGCTGTTCGAGCGCCTGCGGCTCTGTGCGGCACCGATCAGTGACATGGGCACAGCGGCTTGCAAGGTAGCATCCCGTTGGCAGATCGACGGGAGACGGAATTTCGCCCTTGAGGGCGTCCTGGATCGGGAGGTCGACCCGCCGACGGGTTGGGTCGGGAAAAAGATGCGAGGCGAGCAGTGCCCTCGCATAAGGGTGGCGCGGCGAGTTGAAGACCTGGTCAACCGTTCCAATCTCGACAATTTGCCCCAGATACATGACCGCAACCCTGTGACACAGATGCTTGACCGTGGTCAGGTCGTGGCTGATGAAGAGGTAACCCAGATTGAGTTCGGTCTGCAAACGCCGCAGCAGCCCGATCAATTCATTGATGGCACCGGGCGGCAGGACCGAGGTCGGCTCGTCTAGCACGAGAAACTCGGGATTCGATGCCAATGCGCGGGCAATGTTCAGGCGCTGCATGGCCCCGGCACCCATTCCCCCCGGTTTTCGATTCAGGATATCGTCCGGAAGCCCAACCATGCCGAGCAGTTCACGTGACCGGACAACCTTTTCCGCAGCATTGAGGTCGGTATGGAGATCGAGCGGTTCACGCAGGACACGTCCAACGGTCCATCTCGGGTTCAGGCTGTCGAAGGGATCCTGAAAGACAATCTGCATGCGTGATCGATAGCCGCGCAATTCCCGGCGCCCGATCCGGCTTATGGGCTTTCCGCGAAACGAGATCCATCCGCTGGTCGGTTCCTCCAGGCGAAGCAGGCAGCGACCAACCGTCGTCTTCCCGGATCCGCTTTCCCCGACAAGCCCCAGGGTTTCCCCGGGGCGAATTTCGAATTCAATGCCCTGGACCGCACGGATGACCTTGTCGGTACCCCGCATGGGAAAATCCTTGGCAAGGTCCCCGACTTCCACGAGGGGCTCCGAGACTGGCTGGCCATCGCCTTGCGGTTTTGCCGACAACTCGCCGGCCGCGCCCCCATCATCCTGCTGCAGCGCCAGCACGCTGCGACTGTAGGGATGCTGCGGTGCACGGAAGAAGCCGGAGACGGCCTGATCCTCCACGATCCGCCCCTCGTTCAGGACAACGATCCTGTCGCAGTAATTGGCGATGACGCCGAGATCCTGGGTCACCAGCAGAATTGCCGAACCCGTCTGCTGGACGGTTGACCACATTTCATCGAGAAACTGCGCCTGGATGGTGACATCGAGTCCTGATGTGGGTTCATCCGCAACCAGGAGGCGCGGGCTGGAACTCAATGCCATCGCAATGAGTGCCCGCTGGGCCATCCCCCCTGACAATTCATGCGCATAGGCCTGAACTCGCCTCTCTGGATCGTTGATACCAACCATCCGAAGCATCTCGACCGCCCGCCTCGCCGCATCCGACCTGCTGACGTCGTTATGCGACCGATAGACGTTGCCGATCTGGCTCCCGACGCGCAGCATCGGGTTCAGGGCGCCGCGCGGGTTCTGCACGATGATCCCGATGTCTCGCCCGCGCAACAGGCGCAATTCCTCCTCGCTCTTGTCCAGCAGATCCTCGCCATCGAAGAAAACGCGTCCCTGCTCGATGAAGCCGGGCGGACGAACAACCCCCATCAGCGCCAGGGCGGCGGTCGACTTTCCCGACCCGCCATCGCCGATGAGGCCGACGACCTCCCGTTCACTGATGCGCAGCGAGAAATCGACAATCGGGGATACTGGGCCCTCGGCAGTTCGATAGGTAACCGTGAGATTTTCCACCCGCAGTATTTCCGGACGATCCTCACTCACGGCCATGTCCATTCGAAACCCCTTCCCACGACCGGACGACACTCACCCGCGCCGCCATGACCATTTGAAGCCGGTGCTCATGCGTCGTACCGTCTTTCCAGCGCATTTCCGAGAACGGCAAAACCGAAAACCGTGAGCGAAATCGCGATTCCCGGAAACACCGATGGCCACCATTCACCGAGAATGATCTGGTTGGCGCCCGAGGATATCATGAGGCCCCATTCCGGAGCGGGCGGACGCACGCCTGCCCCCACGAAACTCAATCCCGCCGTGAGCAGGATGGCAAAGCCGATTGTCACGGAAGACTGGATTAGGGCTGGTGCCAGCGAATTGGGCAGGACATGCCGAAAGGCAACGACGAGTTCGGGGTTTCCCAGGGCGCGGGCCGCCTCGACATACCCTCGCACTCGCTGGCTGAGCACCTCGGAACGTGTAAGGCGAATATAGATGGGCGTGTAGAGCAGCGCGAGCGCAATCACGATGTTGACGGTCGACCTGCCGGCGAGCGCAACGAGGATCATCGCGGAAATGAATACGGGGAACGACTGCAGCACGTCTGAAACACGCATCAACCCCTCGGTCAGGACATTCTTGAAATATCCTGCGATCAGTCCGAAGAACACGCCGAGAAACAGGGAGAGCCCATTTGCCGCCAGCGCAATTGTCAGGTCCACGCGGGGTGCGGAAATCACCCTGGAAAACAGATCGAAACCGCTCGCATCCGTCCCGAACCAGTGCGGTGGACTGTCAAGCGTTCCATTCAGACTCTGCCAGAGCAGGACTGGCCACTCGGCGAGTTCCGGCGGTGCAACGGACACGCGCGCGGTTGCAAGTGTCGGGTCGTATGGCGCGATCAGGGGCCCGACCGCGGCAAGAAAGGTCACGACGGCCACGATGCCGGCGCCGGTCCAGAACAGCCAGTCCGTTCGTTTGCGTTCCGAATTGCGAGTCAGGCGGGTCATCAGAAGGTGACTCTTGGATCGACGAAGGCATGGGCCAGGTCAAGCGCGAGATAAACCAGCAGCGAAATCGCCGTGATGACGAGAATCACGCCCTGGATTGCCGGGTAGTCGAACGCGAGGATCGACCGTATCGCGTATTGCCCGAGCCCTCCGAGCGAAAACACGCTCTCGATGAGCACCGCACCTCCCAGCATGAACCCGTAGAGTATCCCGATCAGCGTCATGGATGGCGCGAGTGCGGCACGAAGTGCGTATATCGCCACCCGCCGCCGACGAAGCCCTGCACAGCGCGCATAGAGCACAAAATCGCTCCCCAGCGCACGTACCATGTTTTGGCGCACCATTTTTATGATCGGGCCCGAAAGGATGAAGACCATGGTGGCAACGGGCAGCATCAGGTGATGCAGGGCCTCCAGGAACACGTCAAGCCGTCCCGACAGCAGGCTGTCGATGGTGATCAGCCCAGTGATGTCTGGCGGAGCGCTCGTAAGTGGCGACAGGAGTCCCAACGGGGCCGGCGCTACGCCAAGCGTGAAGAAGAACAGATAGACGAAGAGGAGTCCCCACCAGAATTCCGGCTGCGATCCGGCGAAGAGCGAGTAGATGAACACACCCTTGTCGGCCGCACCTCCCGGCCTGAGTGCGGCCAGCATGCCTACCGGCACCGAGACAAGCAGGGCAAAGAAGAAAGCCATTGTCAGAAGTTCAAGCGTGACCGGAAGCGTTTGCGCGATTTCCGATGCGACCGCCGTCCCCGTGACCCAGGATGTCCCCAAATCGCCCTGCAGCAAGCCAGTTCCCTCTGACGGGGATACTCCCAGGTAATGGCCGAGTTGAACCATGATCGGCCGGTCAAGGCCAAGATTCCTCTCGGCCTGTGCATAGGCCTCGGCGCTTGCATTGAGTCCGACGAATCTCGAGACGGGATCAGCGGGCAACAACCTGATCAGGAAAAAGACGGCAACAACCAGGCAGAATAACTGCACCAGTCCAATGGCCAGTCGGCGAATGACGTATCGTGTCAAGTGCGGGTTTCGTTATACCGGTCCGTGAAGGAGAGAGCCGCCTCCGACGGGAGGCGGCTCAACATGACGCGCCTATTGGATGTTCAAGTCGACGAAACGAACCGAGTTGTCGGCATGCCACTGCATCCCCTTGACCTGGTCCGAATAGGCCCATTGCGTGGCGTATTCAACGACCGGCGCCCAGACAACGTCGCGCATCAGGATATCCTGGATGTCGACGAGCAAGGCGTCCCGCGCCGCGCCGTCGGCCTCGATTCTGGCAGCGGACCAGATCGCGTCCATCTCGGCATTGCGGTAATTCACCATGTTGTTGAGACCGCCGCTTTCGGGAGAGACAAAGAACAGTTGCGTTGCATACCCCGCATCGACACCGATCGGCTTTTCCTGGTCGTTGACTGCGAATGGAAGATCGCGCTTGACGAGTTGACGGTCGCCATACTGCGTTTGCGGAATTGGATTCAGTGTAACTGGAAACCCGATCTCACGCATCGCCGTGGCAATTGCGTTGACAGTCGGGCCGAGCGTGGTTTCCTTTTCCGAAACATAGGTCAACTGGAACGCCTCACCGAATTCGTCGAGTCCGGCTCCATCGGGATAACCGGCTTCGGCCAACAGCGCCCTCGCGGCATCGGGATCGTACCCGTACTGCATCGCCGACTCATGGTAGCCCGGATAGCTGGACGGAACATGTCCCGCCCACTGCGTTGCCTGCCCGAAATAGGCGTTGTCGATGATTTGCCGGGTTGGAATCGCATGGGCCACGGCACGGCGGACGGCAATGTTGTCGAATGGCGGCACGTCGAAATTCATGTGAACAAACAGGTTTTCGTTACCAGACACGGTGCCAACGGAGATGCCGTCAACCTCGCGCAGGCTTTCGAACTCGCGCGGCGTCAGCCCCTGCACCAATTGTGCCTGGCCTGTTCGCAGGACCACGACACGGTTGGAAGACTGCGGAACCTTCTTCATCACCACGCGCTTGATCGCCGGAGCGCCGCGATAGTAATTCTCGTTTGCGGTGAATACGATTTCGTCGTCCTTGGTCCAGCTCGCGACGCAATAGGGACCAAAACTCGGAACATTGACATTGTTGGTATAGTCATGCGCCCAGGGATCGTCATCCGATCCATTGGCATCCATCAATTCCTTGTCGAAAATGTAGAGGCCGAAAATCGTCAGCACCGGCAAGAACAGCGCGTTCGGCTCGGATTGACGAATGGTGACGGTATAGTCATCAACCTTGACGACCTCATCGCCGAGCTCGCGTGCTGCCTCATCGCCAAACACGTCCGGTGTGAAATTCGCGATGGACGCAACGTTCGACAGGAACCATCCGATGGGAGCAGCGCCGGAGACCGACTTGCCGCGGGCAAAGGTGTAGACCACGTCATCGGCATTGAAGGTCGCACCGTCGCACCCCTCCACCCCCTTGCGGAGATTGAGCGTCCAGGTGAGGGTCTCCGGATCGAAACTCCAATTTTCAACGAGGCGCCCCTCGAATGTGCCGAAATCCGGCGTGATGACCCCGCTTTCGTTTGCCGGGTTTGTGGCATAGCCGAACAGCGGCTCCATGACGTTCACCATGCCGGTCTGGCTGGTGGGAATGGCCGCGGCCGGTCCATCGTAATTCAGTCCGGCTGGAACATCTTCGGCAAGAAAGAGCATTTCCTGTGCGTGCGCCGGGGACATGCCCACCGCGGAAAATGCCAGGGCGGAAGCCCCCAAGATATGTGCTGCAGTACGCATGGTCATGTTGATCAATCTCCTCCCAGGATCATCGTCGGGGAAATCACTACCCTGATTGCCCGGCTTGTCAACCTCGCATCGCCAACCGAATCAGGGGCGACATCCCGATTTGTGCCTTGTCGCAGCTTGCCGAGGCAATGCCTTGGCAGCCTCCGGCCTGTCTCGCCGCATGGCTTCCGGACCAGGGCCTCCGGCCGATTCCGCAAACGGACGAGTTCCGTCCTCGCCGGGGCGGCAAATGAAGGCAGTCTCCGGCTTGTCTCACCCTGCCTGTCATGTCCCTGTCGGTGTCCTTGCAACAGCACCGGGTGTCGGGAGCGGTGCATGGCCAGCCGCAGGCCAGCTATTCGGCAATCGCCCCGGGCGATGCCCGCGGGACGCCGCTTCGCCTCCGGATTCGAACAATGCACGGCGCTTCTTTGGCAAGGCTTGACTATTCATGCCCGCTTCCGCCATTTGACGGCAGGAAATCTGACGGGAATTGGAAATGCCGCGCATTGTCGTTCTGTTCAACCTGAAGCCTGGAGTTGATGCCGCCACCTACGAGGATTGGGCTCGAAAGAGGGATGCTCCGACTGTTCGGGATCTCCCGTCAATTGCGGGATTCAGCGTCCATCGGGCCACGGGTTTGCTGGGGTCCGATACCCCTTCACCCTATGACTATGTCGAGGTTATCGACATCCGTGCAATGGATGGATTCATGGAAGACATTGCAAGCGACGTGATGCAGGCGATTGCCGGCGAGTTCCAGGGGTTTGCCGACGACCCGCAATTTATCCTGACCGAAGGCATTGCGTGAGGCCCCGGTGTCCCTGGATGGAAAGACTGCAATTGTCACCGGCTCGGGTCGAGCGGGGGGAATTGGTCTCGGGGTGGCAAGGCGCCTTGCCAGCGAGGGCGCGCGGGTCGTCCTGCACGATATTGGAAGGGTGGGCGGCGAGTTGTCGCCCGCGCATGGCGTCGGAACCACGGAAGATCTGCTGGCGGCGGCGCGGTCCATTCGTGCAGAAGGAGGCACCGCTGTCACATTCTGCGGCGACATGCTGATCGAGGATGATGTTGCGAAGCTGATGGATTTTGCCGCGTCGGAATTCGGAAGCCTTGATATCGTCATCAACAATGCCGGAATTGGTTACCTGTTCGGGCCGCTGGTTGACACGACGCAGGAACATTGGGACGCCGTGCTTGGCGTCAATCTCAGGGGCGTCTTTTTCGGAATCAAGCACGCGGCGCGACACATGATCCCCCAGGGTTGCGGAGGCCGCGTTGTCAATATCGCAAGCCAGGCATCGAAGACCGGCTTTGCCTTTGCCTCGGCCTATACGGCCTCGAAGCATGGCGTGATTGGTCTGACACGGTCCGCAGCCCTGGAACTTGCGGAGCATGCCATCACGGTGAACGCGGTGTGTCCAAACCACATCACCACTGGACTGGGAGCATGGCAGAACGACTTCATGTCGGAGGCACAGGGCAAGTCGCTGGAGACTTACATGAGTGACATGCGGGCCCGCATTCCGATTGGAAGAACCGGTCGGGTTGACGACATTGCATCGGCATGCGCGTTTCTCTGCTCCGAAGATGCCGGTTTCATCACCGCCGAGGCCATGAACGTGTCGGGCGGCGAGGAATATCACTGATGGCGGCTCGTCGATCCCTGATATTCGTGCCGGGCACCAGGCCAGATCGGTTCGAAAAGGCGCTGGCGGCAAAATCCGACCTGGTATGCGTGGATTTGGAGGACGCCGTTCCGCCTGGCAGCAAGCAGGATGCCCGGATTGTTGCCGTTTCCTGGCTCTGCGAAGGCGGGCAGGGCCCGGAGCGGGTGGTCCGCATCAACAGTCTCAAGACCGTTGATGGCCTGCGTGACCTGACCGCGATTGCCGAGGCGGCGCCCGCAGGTGGCGTGGTGCTGCTTCCAAAGGTGGATGGTCCGGATGAACTGGCCATCGCCGAGGCCATTCTCGTGGAGTCTGGAAGCGATGCCAGGCTTGGCGCGCTTGTCGAGAGTGTCGATGGCCTCGAACATGTGCAGGCGATTGCCACCGCGTCATCGAGGCTGGAATTTCTCATGTTCGGGGCTGTTGACCTGGCAGCGGAACTCGGATGTGACCTGGGCCAGGCATCATTGATGTACGCACGATCTCGAATAGTCCACGCCGCCAGGAGAGCCGGGGTCGCCGCCTTCGACGTGCCAGCCCTCGATTTCCGCAATCTCGAAGCCCTCGAGGAAGAGGCCAGGGCGGCAAGATCGCTTGGATTCACCGGCAAAGCCGTCCTGCATCCGGACAATGTCCCGGTCGTCAATGCCGTGTTTTCCCCGACACCAGAGGAGGTGGCGCAGGCGAGGCGTGTCATTGACGCATTTGCCGCGAGCAGCACTGGCCTGGTCGTGATCGACGGAAAACTCGTGGAAAAGCCGGTGCTCCGCAAGATGGAGCAGATCCTGGCGGCCGCCGCGGCCGGTGCCGGATGACAACAGCACCGCTCTCAGGAATCCGGGTTGTCTCGGTGGAGCAGTTCGGCGCCGGGCCTTTCGGTTCGTCTTACCTCGCCGACATGGGAGCCGAGATCGTCAAGATCGAAACTCCGGGCTCCGGGGACACGTCCCGACAAACCGGTCCCTACTTCCTTGGCGAAAACGACAGCCACTTTTTCCAGACCTTCAACCGGTCGAAACGTTCAATGACGCTCAACCTCAAGACGCCGGAGGGGCAGCGGATTCTCCGGGAACTGGCGACGACCGCCGATGCGGTGATGAACAATTTGCGGGGAGACCAGCCGGCTCGTCTTGGACTTACCCATGCAGACCTCGGGGAAATCAGCCCCCGGCTCGTTTGCCTCCACCTGTCGGGCTATGGTCGAACCGGCCCCCGGGCATCGTGGCCCGCCTATGACTACCTGATGCAGGCCGAGGCCGGATTCATGGACATGACCGGCGAGCCTGGCGGCCCGCCTACCCGAATGGGCCTCTCGATCGTGGACTACCTGACCGGAATCACGGCCGCCTTCGCGCTGACCGCGGCGATGCTCGGTGCCGCACGAACCGGCACTGGCCGCGATGTTGACGTGACGCTGTACGATGTTGCCATGCATCAACTCAGCTATCCCGCGGCCTGGCAGCTAAATGAGAAGGCAGAGATAGGGCGAAGGCCTCGTTCGGGGCATCCAGCCCTGGTTCCGTGCGAGATGTTTCCCACCGCCGACGGCCACGTCTTCGTGATGTGCGTCCTCCAGAAGTTCTGGGTGACGCTCTGCAACATTCTCGGACTTCCCTGGCTGGTGACGGATCCACGCTTCGAGACCAACGCCGATCGTTACCGGAATCGCGCGGCACTCATGGCCCTGCTTGATGCCGCACTCGCCGCGGAAACGACCGAGACTTGGGTGCGTCGTCTCGCTGGCCAGGTTCCGGTCGCGCCGGTCTACAGGCTGGATGATGCGCTTGAAAACCCCTATGCCGCCGAAACGGGCGTGGTCGAGACCATAGCCCATCCCGACATGCCGCAGGGGCTGTCAATGGTGGCGTGCCCGATCCGACTCGACGGCAAGCGCCCGCGATCTCGTGCCGCACCGAAACTCGGAGCGGACACATCAACAATTCTTTCCAGCCTCGGATATGACGAGGCGGACATCCTGCGGCTCCGGAAATCCGGCGTGATCTAGAATGAAACTCGAAGGTGTCCGCGTCATTGACCTCTCGCTGTTTCTGCCAGGCCCGTACCTGACCCAGATGATGGCGGACCATGGCGCCGAGGTGATCAAGATCGAACCTCCTGGCGGGGAGCCGGTTCGGAGGGTCGGTTACCGGACGGAGGATGGTGTCGCGGTGTGGTTTCGCAACACGCACCGCAACAAGAAGTCCGTCGTCCTCGATCTGAAGAATGACGAAGACCGTGCGGCGCTGCTGTCCCTTGCCGACACCGCCGATGTCTTCGTGGAGGCCTTCCGGCCGGGGGTTGTCCATCGGCTGGGAGTTGATCCGCAAACCGTGCGCGCCCGCAATCGGCGAATTGTCTACGCGTCGATCGCTGCATTCGGGCAGACCGGACCGGAAGTGACGCGACCGGCGCACGACCTCGCCATTCAGGCGCTTGCAGGAACGCTCTCGCTGAACCTCGGAAGCGACGGGGCGCCGACCAATCCCGGCATGCCCGTCGCCGATCTGACCGGCTCGCTGGTGGCCATGGCTGGAATTCTCATGGCGCTCTACCGACGCGAGTCAACAGGGCTTGGCGACTATGTCGACATTTCCATGATGGACAGTCTCATGTCCTGGCTGCCCAACGTCACGGGGCCAGTATTCGCCGAGGATCGGGCGCCGGTGGTCAAGCACGAGCGAAGCTTCGGCGGCTATGCCTTCTTTGCCACTTACCGCACAAGAGACGACCAGTACGTTGCCCTTGGCGGCGTCGAGCCAAAATTTGTTGTCAATTTTCTCACCGCGATGGATCGACCCGATCTGATCGGGATTGCAACCGGCCCGAACGGCCCGGCACAGGATCCCGTGAAAGCGTTCCTGCGCCAGGCATTTGCACAACGCACACGGGCGGAGTGGGAAGAGTTCATGTCAAATCTTGACGTGTGCGCGGCGCCGGTTCTTGACATCCATGAGGCCTTTCACAGCGCCCAGGCCGAGGCTCGCAACATGCTGGTCAGGGATACCGACGGGAATCTCCATATCGGCTTGCCAATCAAGTTTTCGGATGAACCGGGCCGTCTCGTGCCCGATCTCCCCGGGCTTGGCGAACACACGGACGAGGTTCTTGCCAAGTTCCGAAACCGGTGACATGTCACATGCACCCATGCGAGACGTCCATTGTCCCCGGCAATCGTATCGGGAAGCTGGATCAGGGCGACATTTGGGCAGCCGTATTCCGGTCCAACGCTCGCCGTGATTGTTCACGGCTGTCTGTCCTGGCCGAATTCCGAACTGGCGCCAGGTTCCTGGATGCATGACGGTAGGCAGCTGCGGTGATGGAGTCTTGCGGCGGCGCCCATCACTGGGGCCGCCAGATCATCGCCATGGGCCATGACCGCAAGCTGACCCCGCCGACCTACGTCA
Source organism: Paracoccaceae bacterium (assembly GCA_964291445.2). Classification (GTDB taxonomy): domain Bacteria; phylum Pseudomonadota; class Alphaproteobacteria; order Rhodobacterales; family Rhodobacteraceae; genus JAPOXR01. Next base: position 1,281,690 of record OZ219864.1, read on the forward strand.
AGCCCTTCGTCAAGCGCCGGAAGATGTGGCCGATACGCTATTCCGGTCCACGCTGTGCCCGGACGTAGCTTTCCAACACGCGGTTGATGCGCGTCTGGTAACCCCTTCCCGGCTCGCGGAAGTGATTGAGCACCGAACGCTTCACACGCAAGGTAATCTGCTCCGTCCGGTCGGGCTCGATCAGGTCAGCCTCCTGCCAGAACGCGTCGTCCAACTCCGGGATGCCCCCGAAGTCGATCGCGGCATCCTCCACCCCGGCGATTTCAGCCGGATTCAGTGCCTTCCTGTAACCGCTCATCGTATGGCCTCCTCTCCTTACGAGATGCGGGCCGCGCCGAGATCAGGCGTCGCCGGTCCCCGCGCGTCGAGTGCGTTACCACGATGACCGCGGGGCCGACCCGTCCCAGGCTGACATGGCGCGCCTCGCCGTAGTCGCGGCGCGGGCCGGGCCGGGTGAGCACCGGACCGTCGAAGATTCGCTGCGCGATCGCGAAGTCGATTCCATGCTTTGCGACGTTGGCCCGCGCCTTGACGTCATCCCATTCGAGACGCATGTCGATGTATGTATAATTTGTAAGTATGCAAGCCTCAATCACCGGGAACGGTCTCTCGGGGACACCTTATGGCAGCGTTCAGGCCCGTTTTGACGATGGACGCGCACGAGACCTCCTGGGTTGTCCGCAAGGATAGCGACTGCAACCCGCACGGTGTGGTCACTCCCGCCGCCCTTGCCGCTGCGGAAATGGCGGCGGCGCAGGCGGGCGCATTCCTTGATGCCGTGGTCCGAGGCTACGAGTCCCAGATTCGCATCGGCGTTGCAGTGAGACCGGGCCACTATGCAAATTGGCAAGATATGGCAGCGTGAGGCGAGCGGTCGGCTGTTTCAACAGGATTCGAATTGTGAAATAGTTGGCCTTCAAGGAAAATCAGATTTGGGGGGTCAACAATGAAGGCGAATTCATTCTCACATCTCGCTGCCGGCGCCGCGCTGATTGCAGCCATGATGGCTGGCAGCGTTGCGCTGGCGGCCGAAAGGGTCACAATCGTGCATTTCAACGATTTGGATCGAATGGGCGAAAAGGGAGGCCGTGGCGGGGTGGCGCGTCTTGCCTCCATCATCGATGCCGAACGCGCTGGCGGCGGCAATGTGCTGGTGGCCTTTGGCGGCGACACGATTTCGCCCTCGCTCATGTCCGGCCTCGACAAGGGTGCCCACATGATCGAGTTGCTGAACGGGCTTGGCCTGACAGCCATGGTGCTGGGCAACCATGAATTCGACTTTGGTCCCGACATCGCGGCAGAACGTATTTCGGAAGCCAATTTCCCAGTCCTCAGCGCCAACAGCCATGCTCCGGACGGGAGCCTCGTCGAGGGCGCCGTTTCGTCAATCATGACGACGGCCGGAAAGTTCAATATCGGCATTCTCGGCCTGACCACGGTCGGCACAATGGTCAAGTCCAGCCCCGGAGATTTCACCTTCAGCGAGGTGACGGAGGCCGCGGCCGAGGTAGCGGCCGAACTGCGCGACAATGGCGCGCATTTGGTAATTGCGCTGGCCCATACCGATATCGCCGAGGACCAGATGCTCATCGACCAGGGTGCGGTCGACATCCTGCTCAGCGGTGATGATCACCTGTTGGTGGCCGAATATTCCGGGGACATGCTGTTCGTGGAATCCGGCGAGCAGGCCGACTGGGTCTCGATCATCGATCTGACGCTTGATGAAGAGCAGGATGATGACAAGACCGAGTTCGTCTGGTCCGCCGAATACCGGATCGTCGACTCGGCCAATTTCGAGCCTGATCCAGAGGTGGTCGCGGCCGTGCAGGTGTTTGAAGACCAGCTGGACGAGGAACTCAATGTCGAGCTGGGTTCGACGACGACCGAGTTGGACACCAGGCGCGAAACGGTCAGGTCGATGGAGGCCGCGTTTGCCAATCTGGTGGCCGACGCCATCCGGGAGGCAACCGGCGCCGATATCGGCATGATGAATGGTGGTGGAATTCGTGCAAACCAGGTCTATGCACCGGGCACCATTCTCACCCGGCGTGACATCCAGACCGAACTGCCATTCGGCAACAAGACGGTCGTGTTGGAAGTGAGCGGACAGGATATCATCGACGCTCTCGAAAACGGCTACAGCCAGATCGAGAAGGGAGCAGGACGATATCCGCATGTGTCGGGGATCGCCGTCGTCTACGACCCCGGCGCCGAGCCTGGACAGAGGGTGGTGTCGGTCAGCAGAGACGGCGCCCCGCTTGATCCGGCCGGTACATTCACCTTGGCAATCAACGACTACGTTGCCGGCGGCGGCGATGGCTATTCCATGCTTGCCAACCGGCCGCGCATCGTCGACGAGTATGCTGCGGTGCTGATGACCGTGCAGATATTCGACTACATCTCGTCACGAGGCGAGGTATCGCCTGCGGTCGAAGGTCGCATGACCCTGGCGAACTGACGCCAGGTCCAGAATCCGGTGCCGGTGGCTGCACTGTCAGCTGCCGGCATCCTGCTCGTCACTCGAATTGCCGGAACGGCAATCTAGTCCCGGTCAATCCCCGGCCAGGCCAAGATCAGGGTCAATCCCCGATGAGGCCGAGATCGGCGAAGAGGGCTCGCAAATCCGATTGCGGTCGTGGGCCTATGTGCGAAACAACCGCCGATGCCGCCGCACAACCCATGTTACCGCAATCCTGCAGGCTGGCTCCGCGGGTCAATCCATAGAGGAATCCGGCAGCGAACAGGTCGCCGGCACCGGTTGAATCGACGAGTGTGGCCGGTACGGCATCAGCCACCACCCTCGACTCTCCGGCGGCGATGATTGCCCCTTGCGCCGACCGGGTGCAGGCAACAAGGGGAACCCGGTCAGCGGCCAAGTCCAGCGCCCTCTCCGGATCCCCGGGGTCGAACATGGACTGCAATTCGCCGGTATTGCCCAGGAGCAGGTCGATTCCATCGTCGATCAACTCGCTGAAGGCAGCAAAATTCCGGGTCACGCAGTGCTGGTCGGCCAGCGTCAGAGCCACCGACCCGCCGGAGCGGCGGCAAGTCCCGATGGCCTTTCTGAAGCCTGCCAGGCCCTCCGGACCGTCCAGCCGGTACCCTTCAAGGTAGATCCAGCGTGAATCGGCAATCATCCCTTCATCCATGTCGCCGGCGGCCAGCATCTCGGCGGCACCGAGATACGTATTCATGGTTCGCTCGCCATCGGGAGTGACCATGATCATGCTGCAACCGGTTGCCATGGAGGTGCCGGACGGCTCCCTGGGTGTTCGGTAGCTGATTCCGAGTTCGGCCAGGTTGCTGGCAAAGACATCGCCAAGCCGGTCATCGCAGACCTTGCCGATATAGCCACCGCCGCCACCGAGCATCGCCAGGCCGGCAATGGTGTTGGCGACCGAGCCGCCACTGGCCTCGGTGCGTGACTGGAGCAGCCCGCCGAGCTGGGCGGCCCGGTCCATATCGACCAGTTGCATGGCTCCCTTCTCGACCTGGTGTTCGACCAGGAGCCGGTCATCCACGTGGCACAGCACATCCACGATGGCATTGCCGATGCCGACGACATCAAGGGTGCGATGGTCCTGGTGGCTCATGCAGCCTGTCCCGCCGGTCGGGCACCGGTCTTGTCGTCGAACGGGCAGAGATCCTCGATCAGGCAACCGGAGCAGGCCGGTTTCCTGGCGGTGCACACGTATCGGCCGTGGAGGATCAGCCAGTGATGGGCATGGCTCTGGAATTCGGCCGGAACATTGTCCTCGATGGCGTGTTCGACCATGTCGACCGACTTGCCGGGAGCGATTCCGGTCCGGTTGCCAACCCGAAAGATATGGGTGTCCACGGCCTGGGTCGGCTGACGGAACCACATGTTCAGGACCACATTGGCAGTCTTGCGTCCAACCCCGGGGAGTGACTGGAGGGCGGCCCGGGATGACGGAACATTTCCATCGAACTGGTCGACGAGGATTTGCGACAGCCCGATCACGTTCCGTGCCTTGTTCCGGTAGAGTCCGATCGACCTGATATGTTCGATCAGCCCATCTTCACCCAGTTCGAGCATTCCTTCCGGGGTGTCGACTTGCCTGAACAGCTCGGCAGTTGCCTTGTTGACTCCGGCATCGGTCGCCTGGGCCGACAGTACCACGGCCACCAGCAGGGTATAGGCGTTGACATGGGCCAACTCGCCCCGCGGTTCGGCATTTGCCGCCCGGAACCTCTCGAAGATCTGGTAGATCCGATGATATTCGGACGACACGCTCACCGGTGATGCATTTTCCGTGACAATTGACGAGGACCGGCGATGAATCAGCAAGAAACGGGTCGACCGGCTGCAGGCCCCGGCCTACATCAGGTCCCGACAAATGCCGGGGGCCAGATGACCGAGAGCAGCTACCACTACAACGTTATTGCGCGGGCCATCAAGCATATCGACCAGGCCGGAAATCGTGAATTGTCGCTGGATGAACTGGCCGGCAGGATGGGCATGAGTCCCTCGCATTTCCAGCGGGTATTCTCGCAATGGGTCGGCGTGTCGCCGAAACGGTTCCAGCAATACCTGTCATTGCAGCACGCCAAGCGGATGCTGAGTGGCAGCGTCACGGTGCAGCATGCCTCGAACTCGCTCGGCCTCTCGGGCAGCGGAAGGCTTCACGACCTGTTCGTGACCTGGGAGGCGATGAGTCCGGGAGAATTTGCCAGGAAAGGGAGCGGGCTCACCATCTGCTGGGGCTGGTTCGACAGCCCGTTTGGCGATCTCCTGGCCATGGGGACGGATCGCGGTCTGTGCGGCCTGGCCTTTGCCGCCGAACATGGACGCGAGCCGGTCCTGGCTGATTTGTGCCGGCGCTGGCCTCGGGCCAGCTACACGCAGTCATCGGCTGCCATTCAGCCCTGGGTCGATGCTGCGCTTCGGCAGCGGGGCGAGGCAAGACTGTTCATGGTCGGGGCACCGTTCCAGATCAAGGTCTGGGAGGCGCTGATGGCAGTTCCGCCGGGACATGTCACCACCTATTCGCAGATCGCCGCCGCCGCCGGCGCCCCGACTGCAACCCGGGCCGCCGGCACCGCGGTTGGCCGCAACCCGGTCAGCTGGCTGATCCCCTGCCACCGGGTGATCCGCAAATCCGGTGGTCTGGGCGGATATCATTGGGGTCTGCCGGTCAAGCGTGCGCTGCTTGCATGGGAAGCGGCCCGAAGCGAAGCCTGAGTGACTGCGATGGGTCCGGCGCCAGCCCGGGCAGACGGTTGGGCCGCGATCATTCACGACCAGGTGCAATGCTGGATGGGAGGCGCGCCAAGCCCGGGACGGGCCTCCCGCCTGGACGGGATCGTATCCGCAGCCGGGTCAGTTCAAACTTGACCTGAGATCCTCGACCGCCTTGTCCATGATCGCCCGACGGTCGGCGGGGTTCATGGATTCGGAAATGACCTGGCCGGCAACCTCCACGGCAACTGAAATCGCCTCGTTGCGCACGCCGGCAACAGCCGCCGCTTCCGCACTGGCGATTTGCTCATCGGCAGCCTGCAGGCGCCGTGCGATGGTGTTTTCCACGGCCTTGCCAGCTTCCGCCATGAACAGCTCCGCATCCCGCCTGGCACCTTCCAGCATTCGTGCCGCCTGTTCGGCCGATTCACGGTTGATGTCCTCGGCCCGGGCCAGGGCAACCTCCGAGTCGGCCCGGATTTGCGCCGCGTTGTCGATCTGGCTGCGAATTGCGTCAATGCGCCCGTCAATGAGGCGGCCGGCAAATTTCGGTGCCTTGAAATGGATGATGGCGGCAATGAAGATGATGAATGCAATCGAGACCACGAAATCGGTATTGCCGAGCGAGAAGAATGGTCCGGTTGCGGCAAGCGCCGGCGATGCCGGAAGCAGAAGAATCCATGCCAGACGTGTCAATGCATCTCTCCCGCCATCCGCTTGTCGACGGCCTTGCCGACCAGCTGGCCTCCGGCGTGTCCCGGCAGCAGCTGTTCGACGATTTCCTCGGCAACCTCCGACGCGATCTCCCGCACGCTCTGGCGGGCGCTGGCCCTGATATCCTCGATCCGGGCTTCTGCCTCCGCCGTCCTGGCTGCAATGGTGCTGGCGGCACCGGCAACGGCCTGGTCCTGGGCCTCCCTGGCGCGGCTGCGGGCCTCGGCAGCAATCTGTTCGGCTTCCTTCCGGGCCCGGCTCAACCGATCCTCGGTTTCCTGGTTCAGGCGGGCCGCCTGTTCATCATTCCTTTCCGCCTGTTCGAGATCGGCACGTATCCGTTTCTCGCGCTGATCGATGATGCCACCGATGCGTGGCAATACCACCCGGTTGACGACCAGGAACAGGATCGTCAGGAAAACGACGAGCCAGAATATCTGGTTCGGAAACGCCGAAAAATCCAGCTGCGGAATTCCCGCCTGTTCCGTAGGTTCGGCCATTGCAGTGTGTCTCCGGTTTGCCTTGCCGGCAGGTTGCCTGGGCCGTTACAGCGCAAACATCAACAGCAATGCCACCAGGAACGAGAAAATTCCCAGCGATTCGGCAAAGGCGATGCCGATAAACAGCATGGCTGTCTGCGACGCCGCCGCCGAAGGATTCCTCAGCGCTCCCGACAGGTAGTTCCCGGCAACATGGCCGACGCCAATCGCCGCCCCGCCCATGCCGGTACATGCCAGGCCGGCACCGATAAGCGCCCCGGCAGTGTTGATGTCTCCGACCAATTCAGTAGCCATTTTCAAGCTCCTTGCTAATTCGAGTTGTTATCCGAAATTCTTCAATGACTTGGATGCAGCGCATCCCGCAGGTAGACGCATGTCAGGATCGTGAACACGTAGGCCTGGATGAACGCCACCAGCAATTCGAGCCCGTAGACGGCGGCGATGGCCACGATCGGGACGAATGCCCCCAATCCCAGCACGCCGGCAAAGGATGCGAAGACCTTGATCATCGCATGTCCGGCCATCATGTTTCCGGCCAGGCGGATCGAATGGCTGACCGGCCGGACGAAATAGGAAATCAGTTCGATAAGGGCCAGGAACGGCCTGAGCGGCAGCGGTGCCGACGAGATCCAGAACAGCCCGAGGAATCCCAGCCCGTGCTTGACAAAACCGATCACCGTCACCGACACGAATACGGTCAGTGCCAGCGTCGCGGTGACCGCGACATGCGAGGTTGTGGTGAAGCTCATCGGTATCAGGCCCAGCAGGTTTGCCAGGGCGATGAACATGAACACCGTCATGATGTAGGGAAAGAACCTTATCGCGTCCCGTCCGGCAACATTCTCGACCATGTTCCTGACAAACAAATAGGCCAGTTCGGCGATCATCTGTATCCGGCCGGGAACGATCGCCCGGTGTCGGGTTCCCGCGACCAGGAACAGCGTGGCGCAGAGGACGGCAATCAGCATCCACAAGGTTGAATTGCTCGGTGTGTACCATCTGAGCGGCCCGTCTCCGAACAGGGGTTCGATGACGAATTGATCCATCGGATGGATCTGCAGCCCTGTCTCCTCAGTCGCCAATGCCTGCCACCTCCTGCGGTCGCCTCATTCTCCCGGCTTCTCAAGCCGGGACGCCATCTCTTCCTGCACCTCACGCGACGTCCTGATCATCAGTCGAACGCCGGCGGCAAAGCCGAGCAGGGTCAGGACGCCAAGAAAGATCGGCAATGTGCCGAGCAACACGTCCAGACCGTATCCCAAGGCGGCCCCGAAGCCGGTGCCGGCGACCAGGTCGATGACCATCCGCCAGACGGCATGCAAGTTCGAAACCGGACCGGCTTCGGACTTTTTCGGGTCCAGCTGCCCCCTGGCCTCCTCGATGCGCTTGCGAATCGAGGATAGTTTGTCGGCATCAGGCGAATTCGCCATATTCTCCGCCCAGAGATTCGGACCGGCGTAAACTATGTGTGTCATTCTTCCCCGTCAACCCCGTAGTCGCATGGCTGGCAAGGCGCAACAGGTTGAAAACAAGGGATAAATCGTCAAGTGGTTGATTTTGTTCGTTGCCGGCGGACGGGAATGGTCGCCGCCAGTTTATTCAACCAAATGGTTGACTGTCCGGCAGAATCGGCATGTCTTCGCCTGGCTGGCCGTTGTCCGCCGCCAGGACGCGGCCGGCGCCGATGCGCATTCGGCCGGAATCGAGGGGAAGGAAGAAATGTCCGGGAACAAGCAGATTGATCTCCTGTTCGGTGCGCTTGCCGACGGCACCCGCCGGCAGGTGCTGGAATTGCTGCTGGCCGGTGACATGACGGTGACCGACATTGCCAGGACCATCGGCAGGTCGGTGGCGCTGACATCCAAGCACATCGCCGTACTGGAACATTCCGGGCTGGTGACCCGGAAGAGCGCCGGACGCAAGCGATGGTGCCGCCTCGATCCCGACGCGATACGCCAGGCGGCAGTCTGGATCGAGGGTTTCGGCCAGTTCGATCCCGAGAACCTCGAACTGCTCGAACTGCTCGTGGATGAGGGGTTCAGGGACGATGACCCGGCAGCATGAACAGGTGACCGGCTATCGGCCGGGTTCGGTCGCGACGTGGCTGGCGGGCAGGTGTTCAGTCGCGGTCTTCGTTCCGCAGCAACATCAGCAGGGCAATGATCGTCGCCAGGACACCGAGCAGGATGGCCGGGGCCGGGATGCCGTGACCGAGAACGGCCTCCCACATTATGACCCATGACGGCGTCAGGTAGGTGTAGGCCATGACCTTGGCCGAGGGCAGCCTCAATGTCGCATAGTTGATGGCCGTGAAGGTCAGCGCCGTCGATACCACCGTCAGGTAGAGGAGCGTGATCCACACGATGGGTGGCAGGGCCGACCAGTTGGTGGAGATGATTTCGTCCCAGCCATAGATGGTCAGAACGATGGTGCCGGCCACCGACATTCCGAAGACGAAGACCAGCGGCGATTCGCCGCGGTTCAGCAGCCGGACGATTGGCGTGTAGATGGCATGGGCAACGCAGCCAACAAAGAAGATCATCTCGCCAGCCCCGACCTTGAAAGCCAGCAGGGAGTCGATATCGGCCCCGAAAATGACCCACAATGCGCCGCACCCGCCGATGAACAGCGCCAGCGCCATCCACCCGGTGGTGATCTGTCGAAGCAGATACCAGCCGATTATCGCCGACATGGCTGGCGTCAAGGTAAACACTGCGCTGGTCGATACTGCCGAGGCGGTCTTGAGTCCCTCGAACATCAAGGCAAAATAGATCGCCATCAGTGTTCCGGGAATCAGGTAGCGCCACGGGGCGGTGGTATCCTTCCTCGTGATTCCCGGACCCAGCGATACCGCCAGGCCCATCATCACCGAACTTCCGGCAAATCTGAGGGCGGTGATGGTGACCGGGTCGATCTCGTTTGCCGACAGGCTCCCGAGGCTGAACGAACCGGCAATTCCCAGGGAAAATCCCAGCATGGCCAGGTGACCCCTGGCAGGTTGGCCGAGCGCGAACATTCATGCCGTTTAGAGCAGGGCGCCCAGGCGAAAAACCCGAATTGCGCCTGCCGTCCCCGACGCTGCCGGCGGGAGGTCATCCTGCTTCCCCGAAATTTGCCATGACGGCCAGTTGCAATGTGGCCGCGGATGGTCCGCCAGGGGCTTCCTGTCTCGCAGTTGATGTCGCAAATGCCCGGCACTACATTCTTGACCGGGTTTCGGCGGTGTAATATTGAACCGCCGATCGTCATCAAGTTCCGGCTCGTTCCGGTCCGCAGGTTGACGCCCGGATCGCCACCCGTCAGCGAAGGCTCGCCCGCGGGTGCCGTCGTCATTTGCGGATCATCATTGGCCGGGTTCGGCGGCAGATTGCAAAGAGGCTGAACGTGTTCGAGACACTTTCCGACCGGTTGTCCGGAGTATTCGATCGCCTGCAGCGGCGAGGAATACTTTCCGAAGCAGATGTGGACAATGCGCTGCGCGAGGTCAGGATGGCCTTGCTGGAGGCCGATGTTGCCCTGCCGGTCGTGAAGTCCTTTGTCAGGAAAGTCGGTCGCAAGGCCACCGGCCAGGCGGTCATGCGATCGGTCACGCCGGGCCACCAGGTAATCAAGATCGTGCATGACGAACTGATCGACGTGCTGAAGGGCGATAGCGAGCAGGATGCCGAGCTACGCATCGGCAATCCGCCAGCCCCGATCCTCATGGTTGGCCTGCAGGGCTCGGGCAAGACCACGACGACGGCCAAGCTGGCCAAGAGGCTGACCGAGCGGGATGGCAAGCGGGTGCTGATGGCCTCGCTCGATACCCACCGGCCAGCGGCAATGGAGCAGTTGCGGGTGCTCGGAATGCAGGCTGGCGTGGATACCCTGCCAATCGTCGACGGGCAGAAGGCGGTGGACATCGCCCGGCGGGCATCGCAGCAGGCCGCCTTCGGTGGCTATGACGTGTTGCTGCTGGACACTGCCGGCAGGCTGCATGTCGATCAGTCGCTGATGCAGGAAGTGGTTGATATCCGGAAGGTTGCCAATCCCCGGGAGACATTGCTGGTCGTGGACGGGTTGACCGGACAGGATGCGGTCAATGTTGCCCAGGAGTTCAACGAGAAGGTCGGGGTAACCGGTGTCGTCCTGACCCGAATGGAAGGTGATGGCAGGGGTGGTGCGGCGTTGAGCATGCGGGCGGTGACCGGCAGCTGCATCAAGTTCATCGGGACCGGCGAAAAACTGGAGGAACTCGGTGAATTCGACCCGGAGAGAATCGCCGGACGCATTCTTGGCATGGGCGACATTGTCTCCCTGGTCGAGAAGGCTGCCGAGACGCTGGAGATGGAGACCCAGCAACGAATGGCCAGGCGGATGCAGAAGGGGTTGTTCAACCTGAATGACCTGCGCAAACAGCTGGAGGCCATGGAGCAGATGGGCGGCATGCAGGCCATGATGTCGATGATGCCGGGCATGAAGAAGATCGCCTCGCAGGTCGATGCTGCTGGCCTCGATTCCGATTTTGTCAGGCGGCAGATCGGATTGATAAACTCCATGACCCGCCAGGAGCGCGCCAATCCGAAGATTCTCCAGGCCAGCCGCCGCCGCCGGATTGCTGCCGGCGCCGGACAGGATGTTGCCGACCTCAATCGGCTGTTGAAGATGCACAAGCAGATGGCAATGGTCAGCAAGGCCATGGCCAAGCGGGGCGGTATTGGCGGTGCGCTTGGCTCGCTGATGGGCAAGGCCGGCATGGCGGGCTCAATGCCCGGCCTGCCGCCCGGAGCGGGGGGGCAGCTTCCGCCGGGATTGCCCGGCCAGATTCCGACCGGCATGGATCTGCCCGACGGGTTGTTCAGGAAATGAGCCGTCCGGTGGCAGGGTGGCTGCCGGCAAGGCCGGCCGTAATCGGGAGTGTCGGCTGATGGCCACCGATCCGGGGCAGATCGAAAAGCGACTGGCGAAACATCGACAGTCGATCGACCGGCTGGACGCGATCCTGATCTACACGCTTGGCGAGCGATTCAGGCACACCAAGGCAGTTGGCAAGCTGAAGGGCAGGCATGAACTTCCGCCGGCAGACCCGCTGCGTGAGGCGCAGCAGATCAAGCGGTTGCAGAAACTGGCCCAGGACGCCGATGTTGATCCGGAATTTGCCGGGAAAATCATTTCCTTCATCATCGAAGAAGTCATCAGGCATCACCAGAAATACCAAGACAGGAACCGGAAATTGCAAAAGGAGCAATCGTAATGGCAATGAAGATCCGACTGGCCCGGGGCGGCTCGAAGAAACGTCCGTATTACCGGATTGTCGCCGCAGACTCGCGCATGCCGCGGGATGGACGTTATGTCGAGAGGCTTGGCCACTATCACCCGCTGCTTCCCAAGGACAGCGAGTCGCGGGTCAAGCTGGATACGGACCGGATCCGCTACTGGCTGGACACCGGCGCCAAACCCACCGACCGGGTATCGAGAATGCTGGAAGCTGCCGGCATCCTGCCGCCGAAATCCCGCAACAACCCGAAGAAGGCGCTGCCTCGCAAACCGCAGGAATAGGGCAGGGCGGCTGGCTGGTGGCCGGCACGACCGGCGGCAAGGCGGCAGGTTCGGGCTGAATGAACCGGCAGGGCGACATGCCGGATGGCGAAGGCGGTCAGCAGGGTCGGGAAGACGGCCTGGTATGCGTTGCCAGGATTGCCGGGGCGTTTGGCATCAGGGGCGCGGTGAGAATTGCCAGCTATTGCGATCCCCCGGAGGCATTGACGACGTACCTCCCGCTCCTGACCCGTGACCGGGGCCGGCAGTTCGACATCAGCCTCACCGGCAGGACCAAATCCGGCCTGACGGCGCGGATTGCCGGGGTGGTGGCCCGGCGGCAGGCCGAGGAACTGCGCGGGGTCCGGCTCTATGCCGAACGGTCCCGGTTTCCGGAGACCGCCGAGGATGAGTTCTATTGCGCGGACTTGGTCAATCTTGCCGTGGAGGACGTCGATGGCACGACGCTGGGCAGGGTCACGGCAGTGTTCAACCACGGTGCCGGCGACATCGTGGAGGTCGATATTCCCGGCCGGGACCGGTTGCTGGTGCCGCTCAACCGACGGGCGGTGCCGGAGGTCAGGCTGGAGGCGGGGCTGGTTGTCATTGACCGGAGCCAGTTCTGAAAGCCGTTGCCGGCCAGGGCCGGCAGAAAGGGGTGTGACCGGTGCAGCAGCGCGTGGACGAGCAGCGGCAGGATGATGCCGGCAGGCCGTGGCAGGCACGGGTCATAACCCTGTTGCCCGACGCCTTCCCCGGTCCGCTGGCACATTCCATTCCGGGAGCGGCCCTGGCACGGGGCGCCTGGGAATTGCAGACCATCGATCTTCGCCAGTTTGGCATCGGCAGGCATCGCAATGTCGACGAGCCGCCATATGGTGGCGGCGCCGGCATGGTGCTCCGTGCCGACGTGGCCGCTGCCGCCCTCCTGCATGCACAGGATGGCCTGCCGGTCGAGTCACCCGACTGGCCGCTGCTGTTCATGTCGCCGCGCGGAAAGCCGCTTGACCAGGAGATGGTGCGGGAGTTGGCGGGGAGGGAGGGCGTCACCATCCTGTGCGGGCGTTTCGAGGGCATCGACGAGCGATTCCTGCAAAAATTCCCGATTGCCGAGGTCTCAGTAGGCGATTTCGTGCTTTCGGGCGGCGAAATCGCCGCACAGGCCTTGATAGACGCAACCGTGCGCCTTATACCGCACGTTCTCGGGAATCAGGCATCGGCAGAGGACGAGTCCTTTTCTGCCGGATTGCTTGAATATCCGCATTTTACGAGGCCCAGGATTTGGGAGGGTATGACGGTTCCGGAAATCCTGCTGTCCGGGCATCATGAACGGATCGCTGCCTGGAGACAGGCTGAATCGCAGGCGTTGACCAGGAGGCGGCGCCCGGAGTTATGGCGGGCCAGGTGCAGCGGATCCGAAGTGGAGACTTCGGGAAGTTGAAATGGCTGGTGGTCGGGGCAGAACCCCGGAGGGAGAGTTTGAATGGACATCATTGCAGAGCTCGATGCGGAGCAGATCAGCAAGCTGGATCGCTCCATTCCAGATTTCAGGGCCGGTGATACCATCCGCGTCGGATTCAGGGTCACCGAGGGCACGAGGACACGCATCCAGAACTACGAGGGTGTCTGCATTTCCCGGAGGGGCGGCAACGGAATCAGCGGCTCCTTCACCGTTCGCAAGATTTCCTTCGGCGAGGGAGTCGAGCGGGTGTTTCCGCTGCATTCGGCCAATATCGATTCGATTTCGGTCATCAGGCGTGGCCGGGTGCGGCGAGCCAAGCTCTATTATCTCAGGTCCCGTCGTGGCAAGTCGGCCAGGATCGCCGAGCGGACCAATTACCGCCCGCGCCGCGCCGCAGCGACCGCCGAGTGAGGAGAGCATCATGAAGGACGGAATTCATCCCGAATACCACGAGATCGATGTCAAGCTGACCAATGGCGACATCTTGAAGATGCGGTCGACCTACGGCGCCGAAGGTGAGACCCTGTCACTGGACATCGACCCCTCCGTACATCCGGCCTGGACCGGTGGCAGTGCCCACCTGATGGATACCGGCGGTCGAGTGTCCAAGTTCAAGAAGAAGTACCAGGGCTTCGGGTTCTAGCCCGGAAATCGCAACGCAGTCTCACGGACAGGTCAAGCAGCATTGATCGACAAGCATTTGCTGCCCATGTCGCTCGCGTTGACCTGTCGCTGCATCGGGGGCCGCCTTCTCCGATTCGATGCCACGAATTTCCATGGTCTCTGCCTGAATGCGTGTCGGTTCTGCCAACATCGGTATCGACACTTCGGGGTGACTTGGCAGCAATACCGAATTTGGTGTCGGGATCGCATGATCACCCGACAGCGTGGCGAAGCTGTAAATCGGTAGACTGTCGTCGGCGGCTCCGGCTCCGACTTTCCGGCCCCCAAACCCCGGCTGGTGACACCAGTCTCGTCCTGCGATCATCATCCCTGAACAGCAGCGGAGACAGTGTCCGAAATATGTGCCATTTCACATGTCCGGTCAGCATGCCCTTGTTCTTCAGAGCCTGACTCACAATACCATGTATTGTGCATAAATTGCCAAACCACCCAGAATAATAACTATATAGTGTATATATGTTGATCTTTGTGAACCGTGTGAGATGGGCCGTGATTTACTTGAAGCGCGCCGGGTTGCCGGCGCGGTCCGTCGGAGCGTCTGCCAGTTGACGCAAGAAGGTGAACGCGTACTGTCCCGGAATCAGGTTCACATTGATTTGAACATGTCTGGAGAGTACCTGGATGACACCGGATGGTGGCAACGGCCGAAGGCTTCTCCGTCCGGGAAGGTCTCGACACCCAGGCGGAGTGGAGAGAATTCTTCGACACGCCCGGGAAGGCGCCGGAGTGGGATGTGCAACAGTTGAGCAACACTCTTCAGGGGCACCAGCTTACGGATTGTAGTATTTCCGTTACCCACATGGGCCGAGATTGGGCGGCCCGGTTCAACGGGATATGGAGATAGTCGATGAAATCTGCCGCGTATATCGAGACTTCGGTAATCAGTTATCTGACGGCTCGTTTGTCGCGGGACTTGGTCGTTATGGCGTATCAAGAGATCACCCAGGAGTGGTGCGCGAGGCCCCGGACCGATTCAATCTGGTTGCATCAGCGCTCGTCATGGCGGAAGCTCGAGCAGGTGACCCAGATGCAGCGCGCGCCAGGATCGAAGCGCTTGAAGCAATTACGCTACTTGACGCAACACCCGATGCGGAGGTTCTTGCGTATGCGCTGGTCGAGGCCGGCGCGATTCCGCGTCAAGCCGCGGATGATGCGGCGCACATCGCTATCGCCGCCACCAACGGCATCGATTTCCTGGTAACGTGGAATTTCCGGCACATAGCCAATGCCGCAATGCGCGCCCGGATCGAGCAGGTTTGTCGGAAGGTGGGGTACGAACCGCCCGTTATCTGCACACCGAACGAACTGATGGAGGCAAACAATGGAAACGCACCCGATTGACCCGATCATCTCCGTAGTTTGGGCAGTGCGCGACGCACATGCGGCCCGCTTCCACTATGATGTAGGAGCAATTTTCCGTGACATTCGAGCAATGCAGGAGCGATCTGGCCTGGACTACGTTCGCAACCCGGGACGACCCGCTGTCGCTTCTGGCCCAGGAAATGAATTGAGCGGCGTTGGGCTTGATGCAACCACAATGGATTCCGACCCATAGCCGAGAAACCCGAGGGAATGCGCGTGTACGAGACGGCCGCGAGACGTGCAGGTCAGGGTAGGCTGAGCGACATGAACTGGAGCGTCCGTCCGTACCTGCGTCGTCAGTGCGAGGGCGACATCACGAATGCTGCGGGAGCACACGGATCCTGGCGGAAGTTCAACAAGCCCATGAGATACTGCAGAAGGCAAAAGACGGTTTGGGGTGTGATTTCGCCGTTAACGGGGGGCGTCCACATACGATCCACGTACACCATATGACGCACCTTCGGTGCTGATAGTCTGACAACTATCTGATTCTACAAATTATTTTCTCTCGGATTTCGAGCAAGACACAGCCATTCAGCCTCGATCCGGCTCGCCAGTGCAACTGATTCGGGAGAAAATCAATGACCAGTCTTCATCTCACACAGCGGCGAATCGACGCCGTCATCCCCGGCAAATCCGTGCGCGAATTCCGTGACACCGAATTGCCGGGCTTCGGCCTCCGGTGCCTGCCAACCGGGCGCAAGCGATACTTCATCCACACCCAGCAGAACGGGAAACGGATCTGGAAGACCATCGGTGATGCCGGCACCATGAGCCTGACCGAGGCCCGGGCCTTCGCCCGGTCGCAGCTGGCAGGGATTCGCGGCGGTGCGCCATGCTGCGAAGCCGGCGGCAAGTCAGAGACCCCGTTCGAGGAGGTTGCAAGAGCGGCCTTCCGCCGACATGCCCGGCTGTGGAAGCCGGGAACGCTGGCGGTCAATCGCCGGTATCTGAAGAGCCAGATCCTGCCCCGGTTCCGGGGCCGGCCAGTCGGCGCCATCACCAGCCGGGAGGTGCAGCAATGGTTCGCGTCCCTGCATGCGACCCCTGCCGCTGCCGACCGGTCAGCACCAATCCTGTCGGTGATCATGCGGGAGGCCGAACGCCTCGGATACCGCCATGAGGGCAGCAACCCGTGCGCAGGCATCCGGCGCTACCGGCTCGGCGGCCGGGAGCGGGTGCTGTCGGCTGAGGAGGCAAGGCGTCTCGGCACGGTGCTGGCGCGCCATGACGGCCATCATCTGGCCAGTGCCGTCAGGCTGCTGCTGCTGACCGGGTGCCGAAAGAGCGAGATCATGGCACTGCAATGGCAGGACTACCGCGATGGACATCTTTTCCTGCGTGACAGCAAGGTGGGGCCCAGGACGGTCTGGCTGTCCTCGGTTGCCCGCACCATTCTCGACGGCCTTCCGCGGACCGGCATCTGGGTCTTCCCGGGCCGGGCTGGCGGCCCGGCACGGGGGCTCGGTCGCTTCTGGCGGGGCGTGCGCGCCGAAGCGGGTCTGGCAGATGTCCGGCTGCACGATCTGCGGCACAACTACGCGAGTATTGCATTGCAGGCTGGCGAGACGGTCCTGACCATCGGGCGGCTCCTTGGTCACCGGCGGGCGGAGACGACGCTCAAATACATCCACCTTGACGATGGCGCGGTCCGGGCCGGCGCTGCCGCCGTGGCCCCGGTTCTCGGCGGGAGGGCTGAGCGATGAAGCGCCGGATGCGCCTGACCGACGCCGGTATTGCCCGTCTGATGGCCGGCTGGGCCGACTACACGATCTGGGACACGCTTGCTCCCGGCCTCGGCATCCGGGTTCGCACATCCGGATTTCGCGGCTATGTCTTCCATCGCAGGGGAGCGAAAATGGCCAGACGGGTCTCGCTGGGGCCGGCCGCCTTGAAGAGCGTCGAGGAGGCTCGCCGGGAGTGTCTGCAGGTTCAGCTGGAGGAAGATGGGAGGGCGCCGGCGGGCATGCCCGCCACTGCGCTCTTCCGGGATTATGTGGAGGATCCATGGAAGGCCGGCATGACCGGCCGCTGGAAGCCGTCGACGCAAAGATCCGTGGAGGCTCGCCTTCGCACCCAGCTGCTGCCCGCCTTCGGGCATTTGCGGCTCGGTCAGATCACGCCGGCCAGCATCGATGCCTGGTTCGAGCGCTACAGCATCGCCGCGCCGGGGAATGCAAACAAGGCGCTGGCAATTCTCCGGCAGATCCTGAACCATGCCGTCGCCGGCGGACTGATAGCCGTGAACCCTGCCCGGCAGACGACGATGAACCCGAGGCCCCGGCTCACCCGGTTCCTGTCGGCCGAGGAGATTGCCCGTCTCATCGAGGCCCTCGATCACTGTGTCGCCGAGCGACCGGCCCGGGCACCGCAGGCCGACATCATCCGCCTCCTGCTCTTGACGGGATGCAGGAAGAGCGAGATCAAGAACCTGCAATGGTCCGAGATCCACGGCAACACGCTTCGGCTTTCCGACAGCAAGACCGGACCGCGCGTGGTGTATCTGAGCGAGGATGCACGCGCTCTCATCGACGGGCAGCGGCGGAATGGAGGGCAATTCGTGTTTCCCTCTCCCGCCGACCCGGGCAGGCCCCGCGGAGATGAATTGAGGCTGTGGGGCCTGGCCCGGGAGCGCGCCGGCCTTGCGGATGTTCGGCTCCATGATCTGAGGCATACCTATGCCAGCCAGGCGGTGATGCGGGGAATTCCGCTGCCGGTGGTGGCGCGGCTTCTCGGCCACAGCCAGGTTCAGATGACCATACGTTACGCCCATGTCGGGGACCGCGATGTCGAGGCTGCTGCCGAGCGGATTGGTGCGGCGGTTGCGCGTGCGCTGACCGGTGAGAGGTGAGTGGAGGGAGGCGAGTCTCCGGGACTCCGGCGGTTAGTACTACAGTTGCAAGTCAATCTCGGATGGAGTTTTGCGACTTGGGAGCACCGAAATGAGTGCCGCAAACCGCGATGCTCAACTTCCTAGGGCAACCATCACATGGTAGTTCCCGAGAATGACTCAACGCCCATCAAATGTTGTGGCCTTCAGGCAGGGTGAGCCGGTGCGCCGCGCCATGGCCGAACTGTGGCGACTGGAGCCCGGGATGTATGCGTCACCGGCCAACATTTACGATATCCGGCGACACCCGGCTTTCCAGCGCTTGCGTGAAGTTTGCCGCGACGACTATCCCGCATCCGGTAAGCATGGCCCTGACCATGCGCTTGTGGAGGCATTGCGTTCGTTGGGGATTCCTGCCGGACTTCCGGCAGGCCATGTCCATCTGGCACTCCCGGTTGACGAGGCTGCCAGGATGCTTGATGCGACATTGCGCGCGACGGAAATTCGACGCATCCATCTCGCGCCTCTCGACTTCGCGTTCAAGAATTTGCCCTTGCTTTCGTTTGGTCCGGCGAAGGTATGTTTTCCGGACCGGAGCGAACTTCAGGATTATTTCGATCTGCCAAGGCTGATGCGGTATTTCGGGCCCGATCACGAATTTGGCAGTGATGAACTTTCTCGATTTCCATGGCTCATTGTCGAGGACTCCATTCATACGGACCGCACGCCAGAAGCCCGCGGTGGCCCGTTTTCCGGTATCTGCAGTGCCGACGGGACAGTCAGGAGGAAAGATCTCGAAGAGTCTTTGGGGCGCATCGAACCTCACATGTCACGGTTCCCTACGGCATTCGAGGACGCATTGTTTTTCCTGCTGCTGCTGCCGTGGGAGAATTGGGCGCGCCGTTACTTCCCATTGCGTGGATTCAGGGTCCCATGGGTTCATAGCGTCGACAACGACATCTTCTCGCCACCGAAACTGCCGCCCTCCCCCGATTCACTGACCTGGGATGAAATCTACGGGCCCGACGAGTATGGCTTCGACGAGTGGTTGGGAAGATGCCCTCTGCAGCAAAGCAATCTGGACGAAAACAAGGTCTCCGACTTTGTCAGCTCCGCAAGCGATCATCGGTGGATGCTCGTTCAGGAGGCACGAAAGTCGAAGCTGTTCGAGACACCGGTCGCCCATTTTCTCGTTCGTGCATTCGAGGCTGACGGGATCGATGAGTTTCTTGCGCACATCACGACCATTGAAGCTGCGCTGGGTCACATTGGCGATTCCGGGTCGGGTGGGGTTAAGAAGAAGATTGGCAAACGAATTGGCTTCCTTCTCGATGACGCTAGGTGCAAGCAGAGATTTGCCGAGTTATTCGATGCCAGGTGCGAGTTCGTGCACGGCCGAAGTGACATGAAGGACATTTCTTCGGAAAACCGAATTGCGGCACGCAGCTTGGCGCGGCGCGTGACAAATGCCCTGATCGACAGGGCGGACGGCTCCAAGGCAGTGTCACGGGAAGAGTTTCTGAACAGTCTGCTCAATGCCGACGGAGGTGCATCCGGTTGAATGGAGATGTGCTTCATCTCGGCATAAGAGGATGTCACGACCAATTGACGTGGTAACAAATTGGCCTGAAAATAAATATGTGGATTTGACGTGACGAACTGCGGTTCAACCAGAAGAGGACGGAAGCTCAAATGGCAGATGGTCCCAAGAATTTTGAAACTCATTTCTTCCGATGGCTTAAGGACCGCCTAAGGGACAAGGGCCTGCAATTCTCACAATGTGGGTTCAAGCTCAAAGAGACATTGGGTTCACGGCACGACATTGATCTAGCAACGGGGTTCTGGAAAGAGCCAACCTACTCTGCCAACAAGCCACCGCGATGGCTTTACCGAATTGTACCTGCCGACCTTGGCTGGAAAGCTGTCAATCCGGCAGGAGGCGCACTCAATCTCGGAGCAATTAATGCTTCCCAGGAGGACAAGGCCGGTGTGGTGTTCCGCCTGACGCCGCTTATTCGACAGGGAAAAAACGACTATTTTCGTGATGACTCGCTGGAGGTCCACGCTCTTTTTCTATTCCATGGCGCAACCCCAAGAGGTTCATCGGCAGAGCCGTTTCGTTTTGACCCTAGAACCGGAGCAATGATGTTCAAGGGGATTGATTTATCCTATCTCCTGTCTGGTCTGCTTGGGGTGCGGCCGCGTAGTGAGACCGTCGAAGTCTCGTTGAACGCAGGATCGCGCATGTTGAGCTATGGCGAGGTCATCGACGCATTGGCAGCGGACATTACCGTATCACCTCAGGGCGGTGAGGTCGGGCAGATTCCGACTTTTGACCTGTGCGACATGACCGAGTTCGAGCGGCTGAAGAAAGAAATTACCGGTGCCTGGAAGGCCGCAGGGCCCGTGCCCGCCCATGCGAGCAGTTCTGGCCTCAATGACGAGGACGATGATACGGCAGGTGACGACGAGACCGTGGCTCCTGCTTCGTTGCATATCCCCGAAATGACAGATTTGCTCGGCATTGATAGCGCGGTCTATCGCCAAATCAACGCCGCGCTCGCCTCGGGCAAGCAGCATGTCATGCTCTACGGCCCTCCGGGAACAGGGAAGACGACGCTCGCCCGCCACATCGCCACGGTGCTGACGGGTGGGAAGTGGACACTGGTGACAGGCTCCTCGGATTGGAGTTCACAAGACATCATTGGCGGCTATCAGCCAGTCGGGGACGGTTCGGTGGCATTCATTCCGGGAATATTGTTGCGTCGTTTTGATCGCCCACTCATCATCGACGAGATGAATCGCTGCGATATCGACAAAGTGATTGGCCCGCTTTTCTCGGTGCTGTCGGGACAGCAAACAACCCTGCCATACCGTCTGGAAATTGAGAACAAGAACAGCAAGCATTACGTGATTCTGCCGGAGAGCAAGCGTTCACCAGCGGCAAACGAGTTTGCACCCGGGCCGTATTGGCGACTGGTGGCAACGATCAATTCCATCGACAAGGCTGCACTCTACCAGATGTCATACGCGCTCGCCCGGCGATTCAGCTGGGTTTACGTCGATGCCCCGCGTGACACAGTAGGTTTTGTCAAAGCGTTCCTGCGCAAGGAAGAGCCGTCGTGGGATGATTCTGTGGAGGGTGCCCCCTGCCCTCTGGGAGAGTTCTGGGCGGCTGTCAACACAGTGCGAGTAATCGGGCCCGCGCCTGTCATTGACGCAATCAGGGTCGTGCAGGAGATGGAAGAGAAAGCGGACTTCTTTGCCGTGCCATCCCATTCAATGAAAGAGGCACTGCTTGACGCTGTGGACATGGTTATGCTGCCGATGCTCGACGGAATTGTCGTCCAGGACGCAGATTTCCTTGGGGACAGGGCCATTGATGTTTTTGGGCTTGATTCCAGGCAGGCCAAACGCATCAGGTCTCGGATGGCCTTCGTGGCAGTGTGATGGATGCGCCCGGCCAGGCTATTGATGATTACGCGACAGGGATCTTCCTGCGGTATTTCCGGCGGGGAACATCGGCAGGTGCAGAAAGACCACATGTTGATCTTGCACGGGACATGGGTTTGCTGCGAGCCCATTGGGCACTTTCGGAGTCGGTGCGCACTTTTCTGTCCTATATTCTGAAGCATCGACATGAAGCTCGGAGTCTTCTGCAATTTGAAAAACGGATGGATGACGCTGTTGCAAGGGGAAGAATCGACGCACGGCGGACGTTACTTGCGCGGCGAGTGACTGGTCATCCGTCTCTGGTGATCTACGAGGAGCCAGTCCGCAGCTTCAACACGGGCCCCAATCTGGTCGTAGCGTGGGTGGTGCATGCAGTTGCGACCTTTGCAGCGCGGCTTCATTCCCTTCAGCCCGCAGATTCGGCCTACGGCCACCTCGTTGAAGAGACAATGGCGGACGTTACGGCGGTGAAGCGGTTTGATTCCTTGCGTGAAGTGCTGAAGAGTGTGTCGGTGCACAGTCGGCCAGGGTCAGGCGCGCTTCGAGACGCAGCGCGTTCGCGCCGGATGATCTATCGGCTGGCAATTGCCGCCTATGACACGCTGGCCCAGATCGAGGCGGGTGACGAAGATGCGCTGCGTCGGGTTTTTGAACAGCACGCTGATCGGTCCATTGGAGCAGTGGCGTCGCTTCGAGCTGGCTGTGGGGCTTGGTATCGGGGAAGCGCTGGCAGCAGAGACAGGCGAGCCCATGAGCCTCGCTCTGCTTGACAATACCTCCGCGACGCCAATTGTTTCTTGCGGGAATTATGACATCTTCTGGCAAGGTGCCGTCGGGCTGTTTACACAACCTACGCCCGAACCCTCGGAGGTGCGGCTCATGCGAGTACTGGAGGCCTACGGGATGCATCTCAAGGGAGACCGGCCTGACCTGTTGATAGTCGACCGCAAAGACAATCAAGCGATAGGGGTCGTTGAGGTCAAGTATTTGGTAGGCGAGACAATGAACGCCAGATTCCGCGAAGCGGCTGGGCAGGTTGTACGATATGCGCGCGGCTACGTGCCGGACACTGGGATAGACAGACTCGTCCGCGCCTCGCTTGTTGTACTGAGTCATAGCGCCCCTGTCCTCTTGGACGAAACGGCCGCTGCGCCCCGTACGGTGGATTTCACAGGAATCCAATCGGGGGCCCTGCAATGTTGGATACGAGATAGGTTGCTTGCTTCCGCTGCCTAACAATATTGCGACATGACAGACGCCTACTCTGCTACCGGTTTCGGCGCAGGTTTAGTCACCTTCTTGCGCATTGAAGCGGGGCGCTGTGCGCCTCCGTCCTCGAAAAGTGGCTCATGCTCTTCTTCAACCGGCCGCGCACAAGGTGAAAAAACTTCATAGGGAAGGTCCCGATCCTTGGGCAAGGACTGAACCTCTGGTACGAATCGAGCGCGTTGCACCGAGGAGATATTCCTCGGATAGCTCGCAACAGATCCAACGACGCTTCAGATTCTCGGCGACGACTCCTGTGACACAAGAACCGCCGAATGGATCGACAACAAGATCGCCAGGGTCGGTGAGAAAGCGAATGAAATACTTGGGGAGTTGGGCGGGAAAACGCGCCGGATGTATGGCGATATTCTCGGCGCGACAGTGGTTCTGATATCGGTCATTGGACTCGGTGTTGGCAATGGCCAGCAGGTTTGGTGGGACCGAGCCACCGTTGTTCTTGTTGAACTTGCTGGAGATGTCATGACCCGACGGACGCAGCTTGGCTTTGAATCCGTGTTTTAGCAGATGTTCCATCGACTTAGAGTAAGGCTGGAGGACGCGCCTGT